>JAJEJC010000003.1 GCA_022828105.1 Dehalococcoidia bacterium
TCGGTGCCGACCGGGCCTACGACACGCGCGATTTCGTCTGGGACCTGCGCGGCCTGGGCGTGACGCCGTACATCGCGCAGAACGCGCGGGGGCGGCGCAGCGCGATCGACCGGCGTACGACCCGTCATCCCGGCTACCGCCAGGGTCAGCGCCGGCGCAAGCGGGTTGAGGAGGTCTTCGGCTGGATCAAGACCGTCGGCACCGGCGGCAAGCTGCGCTACCTGGGACGGTCCCGCAACAAACTCTGGTTCGAACTGACCGCCGCCGCCTACAACCTCACCCCCCTGGCCCGACTCGAGGCGGCCGCCGCGTAGCCGAACCGTGGGGACGGCTCAGACGCCGATCTCGCGTCAAGAGGCGCACCCTCCGACCTACAGGACCGCCGCACCATTCGGTGTCGCAACGCGATCTGCCGTCCAACGCATGCCGATCTGGCTTCATCTATCCATAGCTCAGCAGCCTGCTAGGGTCCTTTGGGCGAAATCCATCGCAAATCCTCTTGATCGTCGAGCAGTCCGACGACGAGCTGCGCCTGATGATAGATGGAGAGTGACGTGAACCCCAAGAACATCAGACGCGCCTTCTACGGCCACGCGTCCGTCCAAGACCTCCCAACACCCAGGCCGAAGTCCGCGTTCCCATCGTCGTCCACTCTGACGCACGCGCTGATCGCTGCTGGGGTCACCCGGCTCGTCTTGATGATCGGCAGCCAATGCGCCGACGCCGCCGGCTAACGTCGGACGGTCTCCACCGAAATCCGCATCGCCGCCCACAAGGCCGACGACGGGTCGGTCGAGTTCGCCTGGCAGCGATCTCACCCGAACACCATCTGGACCGACCGCGAGTTCGTCGGGCGGTTGCCCGCCGAAGGCCTCGGCTTCCACTTCGGCGAGCCGGTCTGGTACGTCTCCCGCCGGCTGACCGTCGAGGTTACAATCGCGCTCGAGGGCGAGCGTCTCGCGGCCGTCAGCAACCAGTACTTGCCCGCGCTGCGCAAGCCGCTCTCGCTCGCCGACTGGCCCGCGGCCTGGTACGGCATCAGCATCACGGCCACGCGCGACCGCGCGCATCCCTGTGATGTCATCCGGATCGAGCAAGGCGGCCTCTGGGCCGTCCGCTTCCCCGCCGTGGGGGAGCAGACCGACATCACCTACGAACGCATCGTCTACGTTGCCAGCGCGACGCTGAGCGACCAACCGGACATCGTCGTGGACCGGAACGTCGGCTTGGAGCTCCAGGACGTGACGTTCGTCGCTGAGGGCTGCGTCGAGGCGTTCTGGACCCTGGAGCGATTAGATTGGCCGACTCACTCGCGATGAACGAACCGATCTCGGTCGTTATCATTCGACGAGATATGGTGCGACACCAAGACCGCTGGCAGCCGGAATGCGGGCTGCTCGACGGCGATCCTCGCCAGGCCAAGTCCGATGATGGACCTTCAGGTCAGGCGCCGTCGGTACCACCCACCGAGGCAATCGACACTGCTGTCGAGGAGAGAAGCTCAGCTTGCCAGTAGGGGCGGACTCCATGAACAACCAGGACGAACTCCAGATTGCTGGCTACTACGACAGCCTCTCTGCGGTGTCGCGATTCATAAGGATGTACCACGGACAGACCCTGCTTGGAAGTGGAACCTGCTTCTTCGTGATGTCTCAGGACGGACCGGTACTGGTCACCAACCGCCACAACTTCACCGGGCGTGACAATTTCACCGGGGAAGTGCTGCACCGGCAAGGCGGCATACCGGACCACGCCGTGGTGACAATGCATGGTCCCGGTGAGGTGCACTACCACATCGACTTGACGGACCACACGAATCCGGAAGCGCCCGCTTGGACCGAACACCCGACATTGGAAGTTAGGGCGGACATCGTCGCCCTGCCAGTCAAGGAGATGACGAACATCGTCGGAGAGATGAACAGCGTCTCCTTGAAGGGTGACTGGCATCGATGGGACATCGGCAGCGAACTGCATGTCATCGGCTACCCGTACGGGCAGATCGGCGGACCATTTCCGATCTGGTCGAAGGGGTTCATCGCGTCCGAACCCGATGTTGACATCTCAGGTTTGCCGGTGTTTCTCATCGACTGTCGGTCGCGCCCCGGTCAGTCTGGTTCTCCTGTGTTCGCGCACTTTCGCGCGGGAGCCGTCGTCGAGCATGAGGGACAGAGTTGGCAGGCGAAAAGACCGATAAACTACTTCGTCGGTGTCTACTCCGGCAGATTGCGCGCTGACTCGGACCTCGGCCTGGTGTGGAAGCGTAGTTGTGTCGAAGAGCTCGTGAACCACGCAGTAGCTCACGGCACCCAACACCGAATGGAGCTACGCCGCCACCAGTTCTCGGCAGCCTTCTATAGGAAACTGAACCTCGATCGATACGTCCGGAAGGATTTCGATGAAGCCGAATGGGCGTAGGTGAAGAAAGCTATCTCGTGGCGATCCCAGGCGCGAGGTTCGATGACGAGTTCGCCCTTTCGTCTGGGAAGTCCGGGAAGTCCGGCCGAACCTTGCGGCGGACTCTCGTCTGTTGCGGACACTCACGAGCTGGATGAGGCACGGCTGGTCCAGTCGGCTGGCATCGATCGCAACCCCATCGACCAACGCCCCTTCTGTGTCGAGTCGACGGAGGATCGAGCGGCGCTAGCGGACGTTGTCGAGAGCACATAAGCCTGATCCACCGCGCGGCGCAGGCCCATACGATCACACCATGATCCAGATTCCGCCGCAACCGGGCCAACTCATTCTCGACCATGTGGCGGTGCGCTTGCGACCGCTTCTGACCCGGGAGGAGTTTCTTGAGTTTTGCCAAGAGCGCAATCTCAAAGTCTCGGCCGAACTGCTGCAACATCTCGAGGAACAGCGCGTGTTCACGCCGCTCATTCGCGTCTACCGGCCGCGCGGCGACAGGCGGATTCTCCATGTCGACGACAAGCCCACGGCGCCCGACTTCGCCGCCGGCTGGGTCGTCGACTGCAGCGCTCCCGGCGCGAACTACTCGCTGCCGGCCATCAATGATCCTGAGACCATGCCCTTCTATTCGGAGTTTCAGATATGGGCCCTCGAATGGGTGCTCGCGGAGACGAGCGTCACCTTCCAACTGAACGAGCTCGCCGGACCGGGGGCTCAGGAAGCGGACTGGGACAAACGCTTGGTTCGGCTGCGCGCGCTGGCGAACGATCGTGTCGTGCGCCTGTGCGCCGATGCCGAGCTGACCGCCATCCCGATCCTCTGCCAGGCGATCTCCAACCGCTATCTGCCGCACGCGCTCAGTAATCAGCGCAGCTACCAGGTGAGGGACGCGCAGCACTTCAGCAACGAGTGGATGGTCTTCGGTAGTGGATCATGGGACTGGCAGGGGTGCCGCAAGGAGTGGGATCCCGCCGCGTCCGTCGCGCCCTTTGCGCTGGGCGAGGAGTCCCTCGAACGCGCCCATTGGCGGATGGTGAGCGCGATGCATCGGTGCGATCCGTTGTGGCGCTGGCGAAACCTGCTGCAGTTCGTCGACCAGCGCAAGCGCGATGAGTTGCGCGGGGACGCCCTGCGGGCCGAGCTCTACCGCCAATGCGCGGAGATGCTCCGGCGACTGCACCGAGACCTCTACGGGATTGATCTCGGACCGCCCGAAGACGCGCTCCGGGGCGAGTCATCGCTGATCCCAGAGCCCGCCGTGCGCGAAGACCCGCGCGAGCATCTGCAATTCGTCGCGAACCAGTACGACCTCAATCCGCAACCCAAGGCGGTACTCCTAGTCGAGGGCGAGAGCGAAGTCGTGTTCACTCGCTCGATATTCCGAGAGCTGTTCCACATGCATCAGGGGGTGTCGGGGATTGAGATCCTGAACCTCGGCGGCGTCAATCAGGCAACCGGCAACAGGCGGGACGACCGATTCCACGCCATCTTCCGGCTAGTCGATTATCTGCTCGATCACCAAACACTCGTGTTCCTCATGCTCGACAACGAAAACCAGGCGAACAAGCTCAAGGAAGCTTCCGCCCACAAGCGATCGATCTTTGGAGTCCGGCAGCGGGTGATATCCCCGGACCGGATTCACTTGTGGCAGCAGAACTTCGAGCTAGACAACTTCACGGACGAAGAACTCGTGAGGGCGATGGCGGTCGCAGCGGAACATCGCGCGGAGTTTGATGCTGCGGACATCCGAGCGGTACGGTCCGCATGGCAGACGAAGAGCCTGGCCCACGTCTATAGGACTCGCACTGGCGCTGACCTCAAGAAACCAGACCTGGCCCAAGCACTGGCGGAGGTGGCAATCGCATCGCCCAGATTCGCAGATGGCTTCCAGCGACCGATCGTCGACTTGCTGCTGCGCGTTCGTCGCGAGGCGTCGAGAAATCCGTTGCCATTGACGCGGGAAGTCTGGGAGCAGAATCAGGATTCGCTCGACTCCGAAGACACCACGTCGGAGCTGTGACCGCGACTCGACTGCACCAGAACACCGCAAACGGACAACACGGTCTCGCCAGTACTTCCAGTGGGGCCTTCCCCATCCGTTCAGCTTCCTCTTGTCGGACCTGCCGACGCTCAACGACCTCGGCCTGCATCGGTTCGCAATGCCTCAGGCGGCTCACTGTTCGGGCAGTCATTGCTTCGAGGCCAGTGCACCAGCAGATACGATGGCCGAACAGGCAGGCTCAACGGGCGGCGATACCACCGCTGATTGAGCGGCGACGGGAGTTGGGTTGTGACGCTGCCGAGTGAACAAGAATTGCGTTGCGCCGAGGCTGTGTGCAGCTGTCTGAGGGAGCGAACTGGCCGACCCTGGAAAGTAGCCGAGTGGAATGACGGGTTCGAGAACAGCGCGCCAAGTTTCGACCTCCGACTGAGCGACGGATTGGAGAGTCTCTTGGTCGAGATCACCCGCTTATCCGACGGGCCAGCATTCAGCAGGCACGATGAGAACCTACAGCGCTTGTTTCGGGCGCTCTCACCAGACCCGGAGAGAAGCTATTGCGTGTTCCTGCCGCCGCCCCACCTGTTGCGTCTGGACCCGCGACAAGTGAGGCAGCTACGGCGCGCCATCAGGCGTGCGGCACCTGGACTTCGTGTCGGTGACAAGGCGCATGTCGCTGTTCCGCGTCGAGGGATTTTGAAGTTCATGCGGGAATGCGCACCCGGCTACCTGGCGTGTCATCACGATGTCACTTGGCCGCTCAGCGAGTTCTCGTCAGAGGTTAGCGGCGTCTACTTTCTGCAAGACGATTGGAGGCACGATCACCAGTTCGCGACTGCTGAGCGCCAGTCGGAGTTTCAACGCGTTCTGCTCAGAGCGTGCTCGCAGAGCCGCTAGCAGTGTCCGGTACCAGTCGAATGGCACGAGGAGTGGGAACTCCAACGGCTCAGGGATCCCGCCCAAGGGCGAGGCGGGGTGTCGGTTCTTGGCTTCGTCGGAGACTTTGTAGAATCGGCTGCGATTCGCGGCGTCCAACAGGCGGTCGAACATGGGAAGGCCAAGCTCCAGCGAGGCAGAGACAGGGCCAAGGCCGCTGTGGCTCTCCACGCTGGGGAACACCAGCACATGCTCTCGACGACGCAGTTCGAGAGTGCAATCGCCGGTCTCTCAGGTGCCGACGTCTGGCCGCTCGATTCAGTGTTCCTGATTGACGGCGACCGCGTGCATGGATGCTTCAACTACAACCACAGCGATGTGCCGGTGCAGCGATATCGGGGCCGGCCGCATTCGCTCTGTCAGACGTGACGATCGCCAGACTGTTACTCTGCCTACTCGGAGGGCTCTGATGGTCACCGCCAAAGAACTGCCGCAGGTCGTCAACGGCCGCATCCGCTTGCCCGATATTCCCGAACGGAACCCGGACGAAGTGACGACCTACGACTCTCTACATCACGAGGGTAACGCCTTTCACCTGCGGCAGCACCTCGTCGCTCAGGGCGCTGATCCCGAGCGGCTGCTGGTCACAGCCGATCATTGGATCGTGCAAGACGCGGAGGACTTCCTGCGCCGTCGGCGCTACCCCGACCTGATGGTCGCCTTCGACGTCGATCTTGAGGCTCACAAGGGGAGCAACGGCTACATCATTGCCGAGCAAGGCAAGCCCCCGGACTTCGTCCTGGAAGTGGCCTCGCAGAGCACAGGCCGCATCGATGTCGGTCCGAAACGCGACGACTACGAGTCGTTCGGCATCCGCGAGTACTGGCGCTTCGACGAGAGCGGCATGTTCCACGGCGTGAGGTTGGCTGGAGACCGGCTGACGGAGGGCACATACGAACCAATCGAGATACAGGAACATGACGACGACAGGCTTCGGGGCTACAGCGTCGCGCTGGGTGTTGAACTGGAATGGCGAAACGGCCGACTTGGCTGGCTCAATCCACGGACGGGTCAGCATATTCCCACCTTTCTCGAAGAACGCGCCCGCGCTGAGAACGCTGAAGCACATCTGAGGAGACTGGAAGAGGAGTTACGCCGATTCCGCGGGGAGTGACCATCCCTAGCAGAGCACATATTCTTCCGCTCAAGGGTCGAGATTGAGATGCTCAGACACGCTCAACTTCCTATGTCGACAACCCACTCAAAAGTTCGCAGTTCGGTACACGACGGTCCACCACCTCTATGCAAACACGCGCTAGTTGCCGGAGAGGCCGAAGGCTTCGAGGTAGAGTTCGCGGCCTTGCTCCGGCGTCGCGCCCTGGCCGAGCCAGCCGTCACCGACCCGGATCTCAAAGTGCAAGTGGACGTCGTTCTCGTCGGTGTAGACCTCGCGCTGTCCGGATTCTCCGGCGAAGCCGATGACCTGGCCCTGTTGCACCCGGACGCCGACGGCGATTCCCTGGGCGATGGCGGAGAGATGAGCGTAGCGAGTGACGACGCCACGGCCGTGGTCGATGTACACCTGGCGTCCGCGCAGCTCGTCGAGGATCTCTTCGCCCTCCCAGTTGGCGGCCTCGAAGCGGGCCCAGTCGGCGGGCGTGATGTCGATGTAGTCGAGGTCGGCGCGGATTACGAGACCGTCCTTGGCTGCAAGGATGGGGGTGAACTCGTCGATCAGCACGCATGAGGCCCACTCGTAGAAATCCAGCCCTTCGTGGACGCCGTCATTGCGGTAGGCGCGATTCGCGCCTGGCAGATGCCCCTCATGGCGCGAGATGCAGGCATCGGCGATCGGCACAATGAAACCCAGCAGCGGATCGTCTGCGGGTTCGTCGACTGCCGACTGCGAATGCGGCGATTCCTGTTCCTGTTGGACGGACTGCGCTTGCGTCGCCGCCTGCTCGGCCGGTTCATCGAGCGAGCGTTGCTGCTCGTCGGCCTGAGCGGCCGCTTGCGCAGCAGGCTGGGGTTGCTGTTGCTGAGCCGCCTGTTGCTCCACTTGCTCGACGGCCTGAACTTCGTCAGCGTCGCCCGCCATGACGGGCGGCGGGTCATCGGAGTCGGTGGCCTGGACGACGGCGATTACCGCAGCGGCGATGAAGATGACGGCGGCGAGGGAGATGTAGAGCCAGGTCGGGCCAATCAACCAGCCGGACTGGCGCTCGGGGTACGCATGCCTCCGATCGCGGCGATGGGGCTGGCGCCCGGATCCACTTCCCTGGTCGGTCCAGGGGCTATCGGAGCGGCGGATAGCCTTCCTCCTCGAGGGCGGCGTCGATCTGGTCGGTCGTCGTGAGGGCGGCGTCGTAGTCGACGTCGACGCGGCGTTCCTCCACGCTGACTTCAACGCGGGCAACGCCGCCGAGCTTCGAGAGCGCGCCGGTGATCGCGTTGGCGCAGTGGTCGCAAGAGATATCGGGCGCGGTGCGGGTCAGCGTGGTGGTCTCGGCCATAGCGGTTTCCCGTTCAAGATGCACTGGTTCGACTCTAGGTTATGCGAAGCGCCGCCCGATCGCCGACTCGGCCGGCGAGAATGCGGCGCGCAGGGCCTCGGCATGGGCGCGAAGTGCAGCACGATCGTCGAGCGGACTCAGCGCCGGCGCGTCCGAGCCGTATCGGCGCTGCAGGGCGAGCGCAATCAGGCGATCGGCGAGTCGGGGATTCTTGGGCAGCACGGCGCCGTGCAGATACGTGCCGAAGGCGTTCCTGCGCCGCGCGCCTTCGAGTCCGTCGCCGCCGTTGTTGCCGAATCCGCTGACGACGCTGGCGAAGGCCTGCTGTCCCTCATTGAGATACGTGCGGCCGCCGTGATTCTCGAAGCCAACCACAGTCTCGCCCTCCCAGATTGCGACGACGTTGCCCACGCAGCGCTGGATCGACGGTCCGGGATGGGCGGCGACGGCATCGAAGATTGCGATGCCTTCCATGATCTCGCCGTCCCAGCCTCGATAATGCTGACCAAACAGTTGAAATCCCCCGCAGACGGCAAGAACGACGCCGTCGTCCTCGATGTAGTCGCGCAGGGCGGCGCCGCGCCGATGGAGATCGGACTGGACGCGGCGCTGTTCGCGATCTTGGCCGCCGCCGACGAGGATGATGTCCGTATCGTCGGGGGACCAGTGATCGCCGATCACGACCGGCGTGATCTCGGCGTCGATGCCGCGCGCCTGGCAGCGCCGTTCGAGGGCTCGCGCATTGCCGCGGTCGCCGTAGAGGTTGAGCAGCTCGGGATAGAGCACCGCGACGTTCAAGCGCCAGTTGGCCGACATCAGGCCACATCCCACAATCGGGAGGCGCCCATCCGGCCGAAGCGCTGGCGCACCTCGAGCATGGCCGTGTATGTGGGCAAGATGACCAGTTGCTCGTGCTCAGGCACACCGCTGAGCGCACGACTCAGCGCCTCGCCCGTGTCCCTGGTGACCTCAGCGCGAGGCGCCGGGAATCCGGCGTACTCCAGCCGCAGGGCCATGTCGGCCGCCCGATCGCCGCCGACGACCACGGAGCGGCAGTGCGGCGCCTGAGACTCCCAGTCAACATCCCAGATCCAGGAGACGTCGACGCCGTCGGCGACGCCGTCGTTGAGCAGGATCAGCAGGTGGTGGCGCTCGCCCGGCGCTTGCAGGGTGCGCAGCGCCTGATTGAGGCCGGATGGATTCTTGCCCAGCAGGACACGGACGCGCCGCTGGTTGACGAGCAGGTCTTCCTGGCGTCCGAAGGCGGCTTGATGGGACTCGAGCGCACTGCAGATGGTGTCCGGCGGGACGCCGAGCGCGGTTGCGGCGGCGGCGGCGGCGAGGGCGTTGTAGACGCTGTACAGGCCCTCAGCCGGCAGGCTGAGCGTGCGCTCGCCCGCGGGAAACCGCAGCGTGAAGCTGACGCCCTGTTCGGCGTTGTCAATCTGGTCGGCGGCGACCTGCGGAACCGGCCGTCTGGCGCCGGCATCGGTGTGCCAGCGGCCGAGCTGGGCGAAGTAGCGCCGCGTGTACCGAAACTCGTCCTGCGTCTCAGGGTCCCAGACGGCGTCCATGATTTCGCCCTCGGGCGCGGGTGGCACGTCCGGGTCCTCGATGCCGTAGCGGACGGATGATCCGGACCACTGCGATTCAAGCGACGCGATCAGCGGGTCATCGATGTTGAGCGCGAGCGTCGCGTCGCCGGGAAAACCGCCAAGCGCCTCTGTCCAGCGCCGGGCGATGGTCTCGATCTCGCCGTAGCGGTCGAGCTGGTCGCGCATCAGATTGGTGAAGACCGCGACCGAAGGCGGGGCGGCGGCGGCAATCGCCGAGAGGGCGGCTTCATCGGCCTCGAACACGGCGGTCGTGCGCCGGGGCAGTGTGCCGAGCAAGCTGGCGGCTTCGACGAGGGAGGCGGTGACGCCGCGCATCAGATTGGAACCGGATCGATTGTGAATCACGGCGCGGTCGTCGGCTCGGAGGATGCGGGCAAGCATCGCCGCGCTGGTGGTCTTGCCGTTGGTTCCGGTGATTAACGCGGTTGCTGAGAGCTGGCCGGCCAGGGCGCCTGCCGCGCCGTCATGCAGACGCTCGACGACAAGTCCGGGCAGCGCGGTGCCGCCGGAACCGAGCGAACGCATCGCAAGCCGAGTGGACTTGCCTGCGAGGATGGCGGCGGTGAGTCGAGGAGAGGTCACGGCTTCGACTGTATCGCCCCAACGATCATGCGCCTGAGCTGGGATCGAGCCGCGGCGAAGGTCCCTGGCCCAGCGCCTTGAGGATCTGTTCGAGGCCGACGACGCCCAGCAGACGGCCCCGCTCGACAACCGGCAGGACGAACGTGCGCTCACGCTGCAGGCGGCGCAGGGCTTCGTCGGCTCGAGCGTCCGGGCCCAGTGGCTGCACCTGGTTGGCGTCGAGCATGATGTCGCGCAGGCGGTCGCTCTGATAGCGCTCTTCGTCGAGCAGGATGATCTGCACCGCCGAGGCGATACCGACGGCGACGCCGCCCTCGGTGACGATGAAGACGTCCTGCTGATCGAGCTGCGAGCGGGATGGGGCCAGGATACGTACGGCGAGTTCCGCCTCGGCGGTGCGCGCAATGGGCGGCTCGAGCATTAGTTCGCCCACGCGCAGCCCGGCGAGATCGCGCTCGAGATCAGCCGCTTTCACTCCCTGTGCGGCCTGAGTCATGAGCAGGAAGCCAATCAGCGCGACCCAGAGCGAGTTGAGTCCGGCGTCGAAGATCGCGGCGTCGGTGACGATGCCGCCGACGCCGTAGAGGATCATGATCGCGCCGAGGGTCTGGCCCAGACGCGCAGAGGCGCGAGTGGCGCGATGACGAGAGCCGGTGATCCGCCAGACCAGGGAGCGCAGCACCCGTCCGCCGTCGAGCGGGAAGCCGGGCAGCATGTTGAAGCCGGCGAGGAAGCAGTTGAGGATGCCGAGGACGAACACGATGTTGTGCAGCGCGGTATCGGGCGTCAACGCCACAATCGCAATGATCAAGAAGACCAGTCCAAGGACGAGCGAGGCGAGCGGCCCGACGATGGCGATCCAGAACTCCTGGCCTGGGCGCTGGGAGTCCTCTCGAATCAGCGAGACACCGCCGAAGAAGAAGAGCGTGATCGACGAGACTTCCATGCCGTATCGTCGCGCCATGACTGAATGGGCGAGCTCGTGGATGAGCAGGGACAGGAAGTAGACCAGCCCTCCGACGACGCCGTACAGCCAGGGCTCAGCGCCGCCCAGACCGTCCAGGTCGTCGGGCAGGATCCGCGCCTGGGTCGCGATGACGAATACGAGCAGCGCGAAGACGAGGAAGAAGGACAGGTCGAGCCGAATCGGAATACCGAGTATCTGTCCGACCTTGATGCCGTTGCCGCCGAAGAATCCGAATCGCATACATCCAGCATATGAACCTGGGAGCGGAGCGGTAACGCAGCGCCCATTCGTGAGTTGCTCAGGACTCCAGAAGGGCTAGATAGCGAGGAGTTGTTTCGCTTCGAGCGCGCTTGTCAATCCTGCGAGCGTCGGCAGATGAATGTCGGGCTGCACAGCGGGATCCGCCTTGTCTCCGACCTGGATGCAGGCGGCGAAGTCGGCGTGACGGGCGCCGAGGATGTCGGCCTCGGGCGTGTCGCCGACGAATGCGGCCTGTCCGGCCTCAAGGCCAAGCGCGTCCAGCGCCGCCTCGAATATCGCTTGGCCGGGTTTCCAGCTCAGAACTTCGTCGGACCAGATCCAATGGTCGATCCAGCGGTCGAAGCCGCGCTCGATCAGCGCGCGCTCGACGCGGCGTCCGGGCGCAAGGCCTGTGTTGGAGACGACCGCGAGTCGCAGTCCATACTGTTTCAGGCAATCGAGTTCGGCCTCGACGCCGCTGATGATGTCGGGCTGCTCCCAACTCGCGCTCTCGCCGATTGCCTCGTTCAGCGCCGCGAGCAACTCGTCGCTCTCCAGCGTGTTCGGGCACTGACGGAGCATGGAGCGCCGGACGGCATTGATGCGATCGTCGCCGGAGAGGTCGATGTTGGATTGGTGGGCGACGACCAGCTCGTCGATCGCCTCGCGGATAGCCAGCGGCACCGCCGCAGCAGCGCCGGAGCCTGCCCCTGCCTGCTCGTAGGCCCGGCACAGCATTCGCTCGCGGCGTCGCATGCGACGCCGGCCGCCGCCGGGCGCGTCAACGATCAGCGTGCCCCAGAGGTCAAGGGCGACGGCGTGAATCCGGCGGCGTTGGGGCAATGGTTGGGCGTCAGTGGTTCGGCGTCAGGAGGACGACGACGGCTTGTCTTCGTCGGACGAGCTTGAGCTGACGGTGGCTTCGTCCGCGGCTCCGTCTTCGCCTTCCTCCCCAAGGGGACTCTTGGCTTCTTCGCGGAACTCACGCAAGCCGGTGCCGAGCGCCTTGCCGACGCCCGCGAGACGACCGGCGCCAAAGACGACGAGCACGACGATGACAACAACGATTGCTTCGACAGGACCAAACCCGATCAGTGCCATACCGAACTCCTGCTGCGCCGCCTGCGCTCAGCGCGCGCCGCTCGTTGGCTGCGGCGTGTCGCCTCGGTCTACCTCGCCGGCGGAACAACGTCGACGAGGCCCGGTACGGGCGGCTGTGACTTAGCTTATCAGCCTCCCGGCTGAGCGGTTCAGCCTGCCGGCTGGGCGGCGCTTGCTTATGCTTCCAGCCTCTCGACGAAGATGCGCATGATGCCGCCGCAGATCTTGTCCTCGCCATCGACCGGCTCGGTCAGATCGACCGTGACGATCCGGGCCTCGCCGTCCTCGAGCGCGTCCATCGCTTCCTGCCAGACCTCGGCCTCGCCACAGCCGCCGCCGATCGTGCCGACGAACGTGCCGTCTTCGCGCACGAGCATCTTGGCTCCGGTCTTGCGCGGCGTCGAGCCCAGGGTCTGCGCGACGGTGGCAAGCGCCACGGGCGCGCCTCCCTCGAACGCGGTGGACATCGCTTCAAAGACCTCATCGTGCGGCATGGTGTTCCCCTGCTTCTTACTGATCAGTCTAGCGGCGCGTCGTCGCCAGCAAGCGTCCGTACTCCGACATCGGCTGCGCGCCTCCTCCGCGCCGAACGAGAATGATCTCTCCGAGTACCGACACCGCGATCTCCTCGGGGGTCTCCGCGCCGATGTCGAGGCCGATCGGGGTGAACACCTTATCGAGTTCGTCCTTGTCGACGCCTTCTTCGGCCAGATGCTGGAGGACGGTGCGGGTGCGCCGCTTGGAGCCGATCATCCCGACGTAACCGGCATTGCGCTCGGCGACCGTGCGCAGGGCGAGCTCATCGACCTTATGGCCGCGCGAAACCAGCACGATGTAGGTGTTGGCGGTGATCGGAAAGCGTTCGAGCTCTTCGGCGAAGTCGCCGCAGATGACTCGAGCCTCGTAGGGAAAGCGCTCTTCGTTGGCATAGTCTTCACGGTCGTCGATGATTGCGACCTCCATGCCCAGCATCGCGCCGAGCTGGCCGACCGCGAGGCCGACATGTCCGCCGCCGACGACGAGCAACGTGGCGGCCGGCTCGATCACCTCAACCAGGATTTCGACGATGGCGTCGGCCGCTTCGATCGCGCGGCGGCCTTCGACGAACTCACCGGCCGGCGTGAATGCGCAGGTCTGGACCAGGTGGCGTGGGATGGCGTCGCGTGCGAACTCGACAACGGCAGCCTCGAGCGGTCCGCCGCCGAGATCCCCCAGCAGACGGTCGGCGTAGACGAGCATCTTGGCGCCCAGGGCGACGTCGACGCCGTCGCTTGCGCCCATGACGGTGCAGGAGGCGACGGCCGGCCCCTCGCGGGCGGCCGTGAGCAGTGCGCGTGCAACCTCTGCGGGGTTTGTCATGGCTAGAGGATACGTCCCGAGTGATGTGGTCAGACGTTGAAGAGGACGTGCAGCACGTCGCCGTCCTGGACCTTGTAGTCCTTGCCCTCAGTGCGGGAGAGGGCTCGCTTCTTGGCCTCGGCCTCGGCGCCCGATGCGCCGACGGCGGAACCGCATTCGAGCAGGTCGTCCCAGCGCACGACTTCGGCGCGGATGAAGCCGCGTTCCATGTCGGTGTGGATGCGTCCGGCAGCCTGCGGCGCGGTGTCGCCGGAGCGGGTCGTCCAGGCTCGACACTCGTCCGGGCCGACGGTGAAGAAGGACCGCAGGCCGAGCAGCCGGAACGTCTCTTGCAATGCCGTCTCGACCGCCCCGGCGCCGACGCCGAGTTCTTCCCGGTAGGCGGCAGCCTCGTCATCGTCGAAGTCGAGCAGCTCTTCCTCCAGCCTGGCGGAGAGCGCGATGCCTTCCCCGCCGCCTGCCGAGGCCGCGTCTTCGTCGACATTGAACACGGTCAGCATCGGTCGCTCGGTGAGAAAGCGATAGTGGCGGATGTCGGCCCGTTCGAGCTCCGAGATCGGCGCGTCGAGCAGCGTGCCGCCGTCGGCAAGATGAGTCTGAAGCCGGCTGAGCAGGTCGACCTCGCGGTCGGCCGCGACGCGCTCAGCGGCCTTCATCGACTTGGTCTCCTGAGCGATGCGCTGCAGCCGTTTCTCGATCAGCGCGAGGTCGGCGAAGGTCAGTTCGAGCTGCATCGCCTCGATGTCGCCGTTGGGATCCACCCGCTCAGCCGGATGGGGGACGGCGTCGTTGTCGAAGGCTCGGACGACGTGGACGAGGGCGTCGAGCTGGGCGAGCCGGTCCAACAGTCGGGAAGAGGGCGGCTCGTTGCCGCCGCCGAGCGCTCCGGAGAATCCTGCGCCGGGAAAGTCGATCACGTCGAGCACGGCGGGCGTGGTCTTCTTCGGCTCGTAGAGCCGGGAGAGGCGGTTGAGGCGGACATCAGGCGCCGGCACGACGCCTTCGTGCGGCTCCTGGTGGGCGGCGAAGCCGGTCGGCCGGCCTGCGCCGGTCAGCGCGTTGAACAGGGTCGTCTTGCCCGATCGCTCGAAGCCGATCAGCCCGATCGTGGTCATGGCCGTATCGTTGCACGGCCGCGGTCAACGGTCAGTCGCGCAGGGCGCTATCGCTGGCTCTCGGGATCGAACTCGGTCACACCCAGGCCCGGACGCTCGGGCACTGCAAGCGCCTCGCCGACCAGCAGGATCGAGTCGCGCATTGCCGCCCAGTCGACGCTTGCGGCGGCGTCCTGCGGCGATTGCCAGCGGTAATCCTGGTGCTCTTCCGAGAGTGTTGGCTCGGCATCGGTCGCGACGAGTGCGACGAACGCCGGCACAAGATAGATGCTGTCGTTTTCGGGGTTGTAGAAGATCTCGGGGCGATCGATGCGGAACCAGCGCGCAACCGGGACCGCGGTCTCTTCCTGCAACTCACGCAGCGCCGCCTGCCAGGCGGTCTCCCCTCGGCGTTCTTCGATGTGACCGCCGACGGTCTGCCAGGCCCCGGCAAAGCGGTGGCCGTCGGGCCGCTGGAGCATGAGCAACTCGATCCCGTCTTCGTGCGGGAGCGTACGCGCGACGTAGACGGCGATGATGTTGCTGCGAATCCGGGGCACGAGCCGCGCTACTCCGCCCATTTCGGAATGGTCGCGTCGTAGGAGTCGTAGAAGGTCACGTACGGCTTGATGTCGAGGATCGGAGTGCCGTTGACGAGATCGAGGCCGACCACCCTGGCGATCGGGCCGTCGACCGACTCGAGCGGGCAGATCGAGATCGAGATCGGATTCGGGCGGTGCGCGGTGCGGGTGGCGAAGACGCCAACCTCGGGCGTGTCGGACCCGCCAGAGGGATGCAGCTTGAGTAGCGCCCGCCCCTCATCCGTTACGTCACCCATCCAGCCGATCACGAACAGGTGGGAGAAGCCGGCAAGCCCCTCCAGGGCCGGCTCGAACTCGGGTCGAAAGACGAGCTCGGAGCGGACCTGCGCCCAGACCCGCCCGGAGGTGTCGTTGATCGCGTTGCGTACGACGGCGACCGGCGCGAGGTCTTCGATCCGGTCCGGCAGATTGTGCAGGGCGGCGTCGCGAGCGACTGATGGATCGACCAACCGAAGCCGCTCTCTCCAGCTTGTCATGAGGGCCTCGATTCGCAGTGCTTGCCGCTGTCTGCCCGACGTGTATCCCCAGTGTTTCGCCTTGCAAATCACGCAGGATTCGCGATGTTCCCAGCGTGCCGGCAGTGATAACGTGGACGTAGTCAGCCTACTGCCACGTCGCCCGTGAGCTGACAGCGTTTGCGCGGCGCACTTCGCCTGTTCAGGACATTGCTTTGACCACACCGCAGGATGCTGCGCAGCCCGAACTGCCACTTGACCGGGAAGCCGATGGCCCGGAGCGCGCGCCCGCGCAGCCGTCCGCTCCGCCTCCCGTTGCCGAGTCACTTGCCGTCCCGCCGCCGATCGCCGAAGCGTCCTCGCCGAACGGCTCCGAGAGTTATGACGCCTCCGACATCGACGTGCTGGAAGGCATCGAAGCGGTCCGGCGACGGCCCGGCATGTACATCGGCTCGACCGGTCAGGCGGGGCTGCACCACCTCGTGTACGAGATCGTCGACAACTCGGTCGACGAGGCGATGGCCGGTCACGCGTCGCGGATCGAGGTTTCCTTGCAGCCCGGCGGCTGGGTCCAGGTCCGCGACGACGGACGCGGCATTCCAACCGACAAACACTCGAAGACGGGCCGCTCGGCGTTGGAGACGGTGCTGACCGTCTTGCACGCGGGCGGCAAGTTCGGCGGCGGCGGGTACAAGGTCTCGGGCGGCCTGCACGGCGTCGGCGCCTCGGTGGTCAACGCGCTGTCGTCCCAGCTCGAAGTAGAAGTACGGCGCGACGGCCGCTCCCACACGCAGAGCTACGTACGGGGAGTACCGACCGGCGAACTCAAGCGCAAGAAGCTGAACAACGGCGCGGCGCCGCCGACCGGGACGATGGTCCGCTGGATCGCCGACGACGAGGTGATCGACCACCTCGAGTACGACTTCCACACGCTCGCGCAGCGCTTCCGCGAGATCGCGTACCTGAACAAGGGCCTCTGGATCTGCTTCCGCGACGAGCGGAACCTCGCCGAGAGCGTCGGCTCAGAGCCGACCGACGAGAAGAACTTCTACTTCGAGGGCGGCATCCAGTCCTACGTGCGCTTCCTCAACCGCGACCGCGAGGTGCTGCAACCGCTGCCGTTTCATCTCGACCGCGAGGTCTCGGGCAATGGTTCGCCGGTCGTGGTCGAGGTGGCGATCCAGTACAACGCCGACTTCCAGGACTCGGTCTATGCGTTTGCGAACACGATCAACACGCACGAGGGCGGGGCGCACCTGACCGGCTTCCGCTCGGCAGTGACGCGGGCGATCAATGACTTCGCGCGGCGCAACAAGCAGCTTGGCGACAAGGACCCGAACATTACCGGCGAGGACACACGAGAGGGTCTGACCGCCGTCATCTCGGTCAAGTTGGGCGAGCCGCAGTTCGAGGGACAGACGAAGACCAAGCTGGGCAATCCGGAAATCAAGGGCCTGGTCGAGTCGGCGACGGCCGAGGCGTTGGCCGAATATCTGGACGGTCAGCAGCGCGAGGGCCGGCGGATCGTGGAGAAGTGCTTGACCACGGCGCGAGCCCGCGAGGCGGCGCGCAAGGCGCGGGCAATCGTCCAGCGCAAGGGCGCCCTGGAGGGCGCGTCGCTGCCCGGCAAGCTGGCCGACTGCTCGGAGCGCGACCCGGCGCTGTCGGAACTGTTCATCGTCGAGGGCGACTCGGCGGGCGGCTCGGCGAAGCAGGGCCGCGACCGGCGCACGCAGGCGATCCTGCCGCTGCGCGGCAAGGTGCTCAACGTCGAGCGGGCGCGGTTGGACAAGCTGCTGGGCCACGAGGCGTACCGCACACTGATCACGGCGCTGGGCACGGGCATCGGCGAGGACTTCGACCTGGCCAAGCTGCGCTATCACAAGGTCGTGATCATGACCGACGCCGACTCGGACGGGGCGCACATTCGCACCCTGCTGCTGACGTTCTTCTTCCGCCACATGCGCGAGCTGATCGACGACGGCAAGCTGTACATCGCCCAGCCGCCGCTCTACCGGGTCCAGGCCGGGCGGCAGAAGGCCGAATGGCTCTACTCGGACGCCGACCTGGAAGCGTTCATGGAGAAGCAGAGCGAAGGCCAGAAGAAGGTCTCCGTGCAGCGCTACAAGGGCCTGGGCGAGATGAACGCGGACCAGCTCTGGGAGACGACGATGGATCCGGCGGCTCGGGTGCTGTGGTCGGTCGCGATCGCCGACGAGCACGCGGCTGACGATCTGTTCGTCAAGCTGATGGGCGACGATCCGGCCAAGCGCCGCCATTTCATCGAGCAGCATGCCGACCTCGCGCGGATCGACGTCTGAGCCGGTGTCCGGCGGCTCGCGTCCTCTCGTTCGCATTCCTCCCGCCCTGGAACGCTGGTGGCGCGGACAACCTCGCCTGGCGCTGGAGGACTCGCCCGCGGCGCAGCTCGTGTCGTTGACGGCGATGGCGCCGGTTGAGCGGCTCATGGTCCTGGGGCCGGCCGCGCCTGCGCTGGCGGCGCTGCTCGCTGATACCGCCGACCTGGAACCGACTCCGCTGGCCGTCCTGACCGACGGGCGGGCGGGCGAGGAGGTACCGGGTGTTGCAACGATCCGCGCAGAGGCGCACCGGCTGCCATTGGACGAGGGCAGCATCGACTTCGCTGTACTGCCGCACCAACTCCGAGGCTGGGACGACGCCTACACACTGCGGGCGCTGGAGGAGCTGTGGCGGGTGCTGGCGCACAACGGGGTCGCCGTGATGTGGGAGATCGCGGCATCACGGTCGGACACAGTCAACGCGGTCTGGTCGCAGGCGTTAGGGCGCAACGGGACGACTCCGGCCCTGCGCACGTTCGGTCAGGTGGGAAAGCTCGCCTACGATGCCGGCTTCGCCTGGGTGCAGACGCTGCCCCTGCGTCCCTTCCTGTTTCCGCCCGGACCCAGGCTGACCGTGCTGGTGCGCAAGGAGCACTACACGCCGGACGTCGTCGGCAGAGAGTAGCGCCTACCGGTACAGGCGATGTTCGCGGACGTAGTCGAGGACGGATGCCGGCACGTCGTCCGAGACGTCTTCGGCCTGGCGGATGCGATCGCGGATGTCGGAGGCGGAGAGGTCGATCGGCTGCATCGGCACCCAGTCGAGCCAGCGGCCGAGCCCGGGCACGAGGCGGTCGAGTTGGCGGCGTTCGAGTTCTGCTCCGGGTCGGACCGCGGCCGCGATCCGGGCGCAGGTGAGGATCTCGTTCGGTTTGTGCCAGTGCGGGAGGTCGAGCACGGCGTCGGCGCCCATGATCCACCAGAGCTGGCTCGCGCCGCGATCGCGCAGTTCCCGCACGGTGTCCAGCGTGTAGGTCGGGCCATCGCGCCGTACCTCAATGTCGGACACCTCGAGTCCGCCGCGGCGGGCCCGGGCGGCCTCAACAGTCATAGCCAACCGATGCGCCGCCGGGGTGACGCTGCGGTCGTGTTTGCGCCACGGATCGCCGGCCGGGATCAGGATCAACCGGTCGAGCTCAAGCGCCTGGGCCGCAGCGTCGGCGAGATGCAAGTGGGCGCGGTGCAGCGGATCGAAGGTGCCGCCCAGCGCGCCGACACGCTCGTGCGGCTCGAACTGCAGATCCGAGAGTCCAGCGAGTCCCGTCACGGCCTCTAGCGCTCCCACTCCCAACGAATCGAGGCCCGGCCGATGCGCACGGTGTCGCCGGGAGCGCAGCCGGCGCGCTGCAGGGCGGAGGCAACCCCGCGGCGATCGAGCCAGCGATAGGTCTCGGCCAGCGCCTCGTCGTTGTCGAGCTCCATCATGGCGACGAAGCGCTCGACCGAGGAGCCGCGCACCGCGAAGACGCCGGCGGAGGTCTCTTCGACCTCGAAGCGGCGGCCGTCCTGCCTCGGACGGACGACGGGCGCGCTGCGCTCCGGCGGCGATTGCGCTTCGCGCCAGGCGGACAGCGCAGAGGCGCAGGCCTGGACGACGGCGTCCGTGCCCTCGCCGGACACGGCCGAACAGAACAGCAGCGGGCAATCGAGGTCGGCGAAGCGTTCGGCAATCTCATCGCGCAGCACGTCGACGTCTTCGAGGTCGGCCTTGTTGATCACAACGATCTGCGGCCGCGCGGCCAGTTCTTCCGAGTAGCCCGCCAGCTCGCGATCGACCAACGTCTTGGCGGATCGAGGGTCGTCGAGCGAGCCGTCAATCAGGTGGACCAGCACGCGCGTCCGCGCGGTGTGGCGGAGGAAGTCGTGGCCAAGTCCGGCGCCCTCGGCCGCGCCCTCGATCAGGCCGGGCAAGTCGGCCATGACGAACTCGTCCCAGCCAACCGAGACGACGCCGAGATGCGGCTCGAGCGTGGTGAACGGGTAGTCGGCCACGCGCGGGCGAGCGGCGCTGAGGTAACGCAGCAACGAGGACTTGCCCGCGTTAGGCAGGCCGACGACGCCCACGTCTGCGATCACCTGCAGTTCGAGCTTCAACCGCCGGCGCTGGCCCGGCTCGCCCTTCTGGGCGACGCGCGGCGTCTGGTTGGTGGCGCTGCGGAAGTACATGTTGCCGTGCCCGCCGCGGCCTCCCCAGGCGACCACGAGCGACTGCCCGTCGGCATCGAGATCCACGAGCTGTTCCGTCTCGCCGGCGGCTGCAACGCCGCTGACGGTGGTACCGACCGGCAGCTCCAGCAGCAGACTTGCGCCGCTGCGGCCCCGGCGCTGGTTCGTGCCGCCGTTCGCGCCCGACTCGGCGCGGAACCGCCGCTGGCGCCGGTAGCGCCTGAGCGTGTTGAGCTGGCCGTTGGCAACGACCACCACGTCGCCGCCGCGGCCGCCGCGGCCGCCGTCCGGTCCGCCGCGAGGCACGAATTTCTCGCGCCGAAACGAAACGGCGCCGCGGCCGCCGGAGCCTGCTTCGATATCGATTTCGACGGCATCAATCATGGAGCGAGTGTATCCACAAGTTCCGTAGCTGCTCCGGATCAGGGAATTGCCAGGTAATGAGTTGTAGTTAAGAGTCCGTAGCTGCTGTTGTCTGCGTTCTGGAGCTTGGGGATGAAGCCGTACGGGCCCAACCAGTGCACGCGCTGGCGCGATATCGATCGTTGGCGCGACGTGGAACGCCGGCCGTCGCGGCTGGATGCGCGGTGGATGGGTCGTGGAGACGGATCGGCCGGATCGCAGGCGACGTACACCCTGCACCGAGCGCCGTGGAGAGGCGGAGCCCTAGAGATGCAGGCGGGAGCGAATCTCGGAGATCTGCTGTAGCCACCACTGGGACTCGGCGTCGGTGGGTTGAGCCAGCAGGCGCTCGACCTTGTCGCGGCCATGAAGGACCGTGGAGTGGTCTCGGCCGCCCAGGGCCTCGCCGATCGCGTGCAGCGACAGGTCGGTGTGCCGGCAGGCCAGGTACATGACGATCTGGCGAGCTCGCGCCGTGCGCCGGTCCTTGCGCGACGAAGTGAATAGGTCGGGCGCGACGCCGGTCAGATCGGCCGTGGCGGCGATCAGTTCCGGCACGGTCGGCTTCGCCTTGCGCAACTCCTCGGGCGCGTGCCCGGCCAGCGCCTTCATCACGATTGCCGGCGTCACCGGGCTGCGCTCCATCTCGGAGTACATGCGGACGCGCTGCAGCGCGCCGAGCAGTGCACGGACATTGCTGCCGCCGCGCTCGGCGACCATCAGCAACGTGCCGTCGTCAATCTCCATCTGCCAGTTGCTCAGGGTGCGCTGCAGGATGGCGATCCGCAACTCCAGGTCGGGGGGATTGATCTCCACGACTAACCCGCCCTCGAACCTCGTCACCAGCCGCTCGCCGAGACCGGTGAGCAGGCGCGGCGGCATGTCGGAGGCAATCACAATCTGGCGGTCGCGCTGATGCAGCGCGTTGAAGACGTTGTAGAACTCATCCTGTGTCTGGACCTTGCCGCCGAGCTTCTGCACGTCGTCGATGATCAGCACCTCGGCCGACTCATACTTCTCCTGGAATGCGGCTCGTTCGCCCGCGCCGACGCTGTTGACAAACTGGCGTACGTAGGATTCGGTGTCGACCAGGACGGTGTAGTGGCGCTGCATCGTGACGTGGGCGATGGCGTGCAACAGGTGGGTCTTGCCCAGGCCGGAGTTGGCGTAGATGAAGAGCGGATTGGTGTCTTCGCCCGGATGGAAGGCGACGCGCCGCGCGGCGGTGACGGCGATCTGGTTGGAAGCGCCCTCAACGAAGCGATCGAACGTTGCCTGGCCCAAGACTGACGGGCGGCTGCGGGCCGGTTGGATCGGCTGGCTGCGCCCGGCATCCGCGCCCTGTCCCGAGGACAGATTCAGTGCCGGCGCGCCCGGCTCTGGTCGCGGAGCGACGCGCAGTTCGATTTCCATGCTCCGCCCTGCGGCCTCTCTGACGGCGGAGGCCAGGTGCGGGTAGTAGCTGCCGCGCAGGGTTTCAAGCTTGAACACGGTCGGCACGCCGACGTGAAGCACGCCGCCGCGAATCTCGACTGCGTGTGTGTCGGAGAACCAGGTCTCGAAGGTGTCGCGGCCGAGGGAGTTGCGTAGCAGTTCAAGTGCGCGTTGCCAGATCGCGCGCGGATCGGAGTGGGGATCGTTGAACGAGCGAACTGATCTCGAGACCATGCCGTTCGACCCTCCTGATAGCAACGCGTCCGCCACGCGGTGGGGGAGATTCCGGGCAACGACCAGATACGATGAAGTTCGATGGGGTCGCTTGAGGGAACATACTAAGCACTCGCTGTGGTGACAACAGGCGACGCCGCATTCGGTTGCGAAGACCGCACGACAGAGCGGCTCATCCACATGCTCCCCAATTCCTCCACCGCGACGTGCGATCCCCTTGACAATCTCTGCCAGCCACTCTCTGGCAGCCGCGGCGATGTTGCCTGGCTCAGCGGGTGGCGAGAGGGGCGCAGTGTGGTCGGGCGCGTAGAATGCACGAGATCGGAAACGCGAATCGCGCGGCGTCGCGATCGCGGATACGCCACGCGGCGCCGGCGAAGGCTCGGCGGCGGATGACGAGGGGATCGAATCGTGCTGATTGCGATCGACATCGGCAACACCACCCTCCAGATCGGCGTGTTTAACGATCGTAAAATTGTCCACACTTGGCGTCTCGCCACGCACCACGATCGATTGTCCGATGAGTACGGCATCTTCGTCGCTTCGCTGTTGCGCTACGAGGGCATTCGGATCGAGCAGATCGACGGCGCGATCATCTCCTCCGTGGTGCCGGCGCTGGCGCCAGTCTTCCAGGAGGTCTGCCGCCGATTCCTGCGCACCGAGCCGCTGTTGGTCTCGCCACACATGCGCAAACCGGTCCGGGTCGCGATTGAACACACCGAGGAATTGGGCGCCGACCGAATCGTCGACGCGGTGGCGGCGGTCTCCCGCTACGGGCCGCCGCCGCTGATCGTGGTCGATTTCGGCACGGCGACTGTGTTCGACGCAATCAATGAACAGGGCGTCTACATCGGCGGCGCGATTTCGCCCGGCATCGGCATCTCCACCGAGGCGCTGTTTGACCGCGCCAGCCGGCTGGCGCGGATTGATCTCGAGCGCCCTCCGGCGGCGATCGGCACGCGCACCGAGACGGCGCTGCAGAGCGGCATCCTGTTCGGTTACGTGGGCCTGGTCGAGGGCATCATCGGCCGCTTCCGCCAGGAGTTGGGCAACGCACGGGTCGTGGCCACCGGAGGCTGGGCGCCACGCATTGCGGAGGAGACGCAGATCCTCGATGTGGTTGACGAGGATTTGATCCTCTGGGGACTGCGCGAACTCTACTACTACAACGCTGAAGGCACGCCATGAGTGCGGCCGACGCCGTACCCGCGCCCATGCCGCTGCGCGGCCGTCGGGTCACGCTGGGCGTGACCGGCTCCGTCTCCGCTTACAAGAGTGTGGAGGCGGCGAGGCGGCTGGAGGATGCAGGGGCGCTCGTCGATGTCGCGCTCACACCGTCGGCAGCGCGGTTCATCCCGCCGCTCACCTTCCGCTCGCTGGTGCAGGGCGAGGTGGCGGCGGACCTCTGGGACCCGTCCGCCCCGGCCGAGCAGCACGTGGCGATGGGCCGACGGGCCGACACGATGCTGGTCGCGCCGGCCTCGGCAACGACGATCGCCAAGCTGGCCCAGGGCCTCGGAGACAACCCGGTCACCTTGACTGCGCTGGCAACGAGCGCGCCGCTGGTCGTCGCGCCGGCGATGGACTCGGTGATGTACGCCCAACCTGGAGTACAGGCGAACCTGGAGTTGCTCAAGGCACGGGGCGTGTTCATTGCCGGTCCGGCAATCGGCCGGCTGGCGTCGGGCGGCAGCGGCCTGGGACGGCTGATCGAGCCGGTTGAGTTGGCGGCGGCGGTGCGCTCGGCAATCGGCCGCACGGTCGGCGACCTGCGCGGGCGGCACATCATCGTGACCGCCGGGGGCACGCGCGAGCCGATCGATCCGGTGCGCTTCGTGGGCAATCATTCGAGCGGCAAAATGGGCGTCGCGGTGGCCGAGGCGGCCCGCGACCAGGGGGCGGCGGTGACGCTGGTCACCACTCAGTCTCCGCCAGCGGGCAGTTACGGCATCGTTGTGCGCCGTGTCGACACGGCGCTGGAGATGCAGGAAACGATCCGGAAGGCCGCGCGCGGCGCCGACGCGCTGGTCATGGCGGCGGCGGTGGCCGACTACCGGCCTGCGGAGGCGGCCGAGTCGAAACTCAAGAAGCAGGACGCCGAAGAGCCCGGCATGGTGCTGGAGCTGGTCGAGAACCCGGATGTGATCGCGTCGATCGATGCCCCGCACCTACTCAAGGTCGGGTTCGCGGCGGAGACCGATGACCTGATCGCCAACGCCCGGGCCAAGATCGAGAAAAAGGGTCTCGCCTTCATTGCGGCGAATGACGTCACGGAGTCCGACGCCGGATTCCAGGCAGAGACCAACCGGGTCGTGCTGCTCGACGCTTCCGGCGAGGCGGAGCGGCTACCGCTGCTGCACAAGTACGACGTGGGCGTCAGAATCCTGGAGCGGCTGAAGTCGCATCCGCGCTGGCCAGCGCGTCAGCGCTAAGGCCTCCCAACCCTGGATGAGCTCCATGGTTGCGCCTACTTCAGCTTGACTGCGGTGCCGTACATGTAGACCTCCGCCAGGTTCTGGCCGATGTCGCTGGACGCCATGCGGGTCATCACGATGGCGTCGGCGCCCAACGACTCGGCTTCGGCGACGAGATCGGCCAGGACCTGCTCGCGGGTTTCTCGCATCAGGCGCTTGTAGGCGTGAATCTCGCCGCCAAAGAGGCTCTTGATGCCGGCCAGGATGTCGCGTCCCACGTTGCGCGAACGCACGGAGTTGGCCGAGACGAGCCCGTAGACTTCGTCGATCTCGCGGTTGGCCACGGTCGGGGTTGTCACGATCAGCATCTTCAACTCCTCGCAAACAGATTTCGCAGATGCGGATTCAGCTTATGGAGCCAAACGGAAAGCAGCCACGCAGCGGCGCAGACGGCGATGCCGGCGACGGCGTCGAGCGTCCAGTGATTCGCGGTGGCGACCACGGCCCAGCATTGGGTCAGCGGGATCGCGATCGCCAGGAGCCGAGCGCTCGGGCGGGTCGACACGCGCCAGAGCGCGATTCCGGCCAGCAACGCCCAACCAACGTGCAGCGAGGGCAAGGCGGCATAGGGATTGACGAACAGGCCGACCTCCTGCGCCTGGTAGGCGGGCGCGGCGCGCAGCGCAAGGGTGTCGATGTAGCCCAGCTCGGGCATCAGGCGCGGCGGTGCGGTCGGGAACAGGTAGTACGAGACCATGCCCGCGGCCGCCGAGATCAGCAGCGCGTTGCGGAACAGCCGCCAGACGCCTCGGTCGAGACGCCAGAGCCAGACGGCGAAGACGATTAGCAGCGGCATGTGGCCCCAGAAGTAGGCGCCGTTGGCGAGGTCGATCAGCAGGTCGGAACCGAGGATCGCCTCATGGATCGCCGTTTCCCAGTCGAGCCGCAGCCTGACTTCGAGTTCGAGGATGTCGCGGGCGCGCTGAAACGCCTCCGCGGCGCGGTCGGAGACGGCGCCGCGGACGAGGTAGTAGACCAGCGCGGCTACGGCCACGGCCGCCAGTTCGCGTAGGAATTCCCGCATTTGGCCACAGTATTCGGGCTGATCGTTAGGATGATCTGGATTGCCTCGACGCTGTGTCGAGGCCCAACGCGGACGCCTAGAGAGACTCCCATGGACATCCACGCCAGCGGTCAGCCCGCGCTCGACGCCGAGGCCGACCACCTGTTGATCTTCGCCACCAAGGACGATGACATGCTCGAGGGCGGCGCGCTTCGCCAGCTCAATGACGCCCTCGACGGCGGACTCGCGCCGCTCGCGGCTTCGGGGGAGCTGTCTGGCGCGGTCAATGAGACGGTGGTGGTACACAGCTTCGGCAAGACCACCGCGCCGCGCGTCGTAATCGTCGGACTCGGGCCGGCCGAGCGGATGGGACTGGATGAGATTCGTCATGCAGCGGCCACGGGAGGGCGCAAGGCGCGCTCGCTCGCTTCGGGCACGCTTGCGGTGTCCGTCGACGGCGAGGAGTGCGGCCTGAGCGCGGAAGAGATCGCGGGCGCGATCGCCGAGGGCCTGGACATGGGCCTCTACCGGTTCGACCGCCACCAGGCGCCGAAGCAGACGCCCAACGTGCTCGAGCGCGTCACGCTGCACTCGGACAGCGTGGACGCCGTCGAGGCAGGTATCGCCGCGGGTCGATCGCTTGCCGGGGCGGCGAACTTCGCCCGCGACTTGGCCAACGAGCCGTCCAATCTGCTCACCCCGACCGAGCTGGCCAGTCGCGCTGAGGCCTGGGCCGGCCAGCATGACGTCGAGATCGAAGTCATGGACGAGGCCGCCGCCGCCGAGCTGGGTATGGGCTCGTTCCTCGGCGTGGCCAAGGGGTCACATCAGCCTGCCAGGTTCCTGATCCTGCGCCACCGAGGCGGCGCGGACGAGCCCGGACTCGGCTACTGCGGCAAGGGCATCACCTTCGACACCGGCGGCATTTCGATCAAGCCGGCCGCCAACATGGAGGCGATGAAGCAGGACATGTCGGGCGCGGCGGCGGTGGTTGCCTCGATGGGCGCGATCGCCGACCTCAAGCTGCCGATCAACGTGACCGCGCTCGCGCCCTGCACCGAGAACATGCCCGGCGGCAACGCGATCAAGCCGGGCGACCTGTTGACCGCGATGAACGGCGCAACGATCGAAGTGATCAACACCGACGCCGAGGGCCGGCTGGTCCTGGCCGACGCGCTCTCCTACGCGAACCACCTGGGACTCTCGCCGCTGATCGACGTGGCCACGCTGACCGGCGCGGCCGCCGTCGCCCTCGGCGACGTCGCGACGGCCGTGATGGCCAACGACGATGATCTCGCCGCTGAAGTGATCGCCGCGGGCAAGGTCGCCGGCGAGAAGTTCTGGCAACTGCCGATGTTCGACGAGTACGACGAACAGCTTCGCAGTCAGGTCGCCGACGTGAAGAACACCGGCGGTCGGCTGGCCGGCGCGATCACGGCGGCCAAGTTCCTGCAGCGCTTCGCCGGCGAGACGCCCTGGGCGCATCTCGACATGGCCGGTACCGACGACGCCGCGAAGACGCGCGGCACGCAGGTGAAGGGCGCGAGCGGCGTGCCGGTACGATCGCTCGTTCGCTTCGCCGAGGCCCGCGCGGCCGCCGGCGCGTCTTAACCTGAACAGACCACGCAGGGAAAGGCCGCACCATGGCTGAGTTCGAACGCCTCACCGATCTGCCCGAGGAAGAGGAACGCGCCCTGCGCGACCAGTACCGGGCCGAAATGACCGAGCTCGCCGACAAGTTCTGCGAGGAGCGCGGCTACATCCTGATGAACGCCGACCAGACGATCGAGGACTTCGTCAGCATGCGCCTGCGCTTCGGCAAGTTCTACTGTCCCTGCCAACCGGCCAACAACGACGACACGATCTGCGTCTGCGAGCCGGTGCTCAACGGCCTGGTCGACTTCGAGGGCACCTGCTTCTGCAACTTCTTCACCTTGCCCGAGGGCAAGACCGCGATCAAGGACGAGGTGGCGCTGGACCTGTAAGGACGAACGCTAGTTGTGGTGCTGCTAGTTGTGATGCTGGAAGATCGGTAGCGGGGCCAACGGGGCGTAGATCTCCACCGAGAGTTCGTAGACCTGATCTGCCCACGAGTCCCAGTCCCTGCGCGCAACCTGGGCCTGCTCGGAGGAGAGGGCGGCCTGGACGACGGTCTCGTCCTCGAAGGTGTAGCCCATCAGGTGGGCGCCGGCGATGGGATCGGCGGCGCGCACGCGGAAGGCGGAGACGATGCCCGGGATCTCCAGCACGTGAGGCAGGTGCGTGCGTCGGTGCCAGTCCTCGAACTGGTCCAGCACGGTGGGGTCGAGCCGCGCCCGCACAATCATGATCGGATGCCGCATCAAGACCGTCATGCCCCGCAGTGTCGCATACGCCACCCTGCCGGAGCAGGCCCGAATGCGCGTCTGGTAACGTCTAGGCAACGAACAGACAGCGGCAACGCAGCGGCGGGGAACGGACGGCTTGGAGAGCCGCCGATGGACGCCACCACAGGCAGACCGATTACACACCCCGGCAATCCCGTCGCGCCCAACTCGCCCTATGGCGCGGAGCAGACATGCTGAGCAAGCAAGAGAAATCGGCAATCGTGGCCCGATTCGGGCAGCACGAGCAAGACACCGGCTCGCCGGAAGTGCAGATTGCGCAGCTCACCCAGCGCATCTCGCGGTTGACCGACCATCTGCGCGAGCACCGGCACGACTACCACACGCGTCGGGCGCTGATGAAGTTGGTCGGCCAGCGCCGGCGCCAGCTTCGCTACCTCAATCGCGAGGACGTGAACCGCTACTCCACGCTGGTCAACGAGCTGGGCTTGCGACGCTAGGCGTTCGAGGCAGCCGACTGCGCCGGCGGCGGACGCTCATCGCAGCGGGAGTCGCCAGAGGCGCGGCAACAGCACCGCCTTCAGATTCTCGTAGTTCCACAAGGCGCAAATCAGGCCGGTGAGAGACCGGCAGCACAGGAAAGCACAGGAACCATCCCAGACATGGAAATCACCACCAGAACCGTCCAGCAGGAAATTGCCGGACGCACCCTATCCATCGAGACCGGCAAACTGGCGAGCCAGGCCGGCGGCGCGGTGACCGTGCGCTACGGCGACACGATGATGTTGGGCACGGCCACGGCATCCAAGCCTCGGCCCGGAATCGACTTTTTCCCGCTCTCCGTGGAGTTCGAGGAGCGGCTCTACGCGGCCGGCCGGATTCCCGGTTCGTTCTTCCGCCGCGAGGGTCGCCCGACGACGACGGCCGTGCTCTCGGCGCGGCTCACCGACCGGCCGATTCGCCCGCTCTTTCCCAAGGGCTACAACGACGACACCCAGCTGATCATCACGATCTTTGCGGTCGATATGGAGAATCCGCCCGACACGCTGGGCACGATTGCCGCCTCGGCGGCGCTCTGCGTGTCGGACATCCCGTTCGACGGCCCGGTGGCTTCGGTTCGCATCGGCCACGTCGACGGCGAACTCGTGCTGCAGCCGACCTTCGCGCAGCTTGAGGAGTCCGATCTCAATCTCGTCGTCGCCGGCACCAAGGACGCGATCACGATGGTCGAGGCCGAGGCGGGCGAAGTGCCCGAGGCGCTGCTGGTCGAGGCACTGGCCCTGGGCCAGGAGGCGATCACCACGATCTGCGAGATGCAGGAGGCGCTGGCCGCCGAGGCACAGCCGGTCAAGCGGGCGTACACGCCAGAGGCGGTCGAGGCAGACATCCTCACCGAAGTCGAGCAGCGCGCCGGCGACGACCTGCGCGCGGCGTTGCGCGAGGCGGAGGACAAGGCCGACCGCGACAGCCGCCGCGCCGGAGTCAAGGCGTCGTTGCTGGAGTCGCTCGGTGACGAGGCGAACGCCGACGCGTACGCCGAGGCCTTCGACGCGTTGGAGAAGCAGGTCGTCCGCCGCGGCATTCTCGACGACGGCGTGCGCGCCGACGGTCGCGGCCTGAGCGAGGTTCGGTCGCTCTCGGCCGAGGTCGACCTGGTCCCGCGCACCCACGGTTCCGGCCTGTTCCAGCGCGGCGAGACGCAGGTGCTGAGTTTCACGACGCTGGCCGGTTCGGGCATGGCGCAGCGGCTCGACGACCTCACCCCCGAGGATTCGAAGCGCTTCATGCACCACTACAACTTCCCGCCCTTCTCGACCGGCGAGACCGGTCGGGTGGGCAATCCCTCGCGCCGCAGCATCGGACACGGAATGCTGGGCGAGCGGGCGATGGCCGCGATCCTCCCGCCGTCTGACGAGTTCCCGTACACGATCCGAATCGTGTCGGAGGTGCTCGCCTCCAACGGTTCCACATCGATGGCCTCGGTCTGCGCCTCGGTCCTCTCGATGATGGACGCCGGCGTCCCGATCAAGACGCCGATCGCCGGAATCGCCATGGGGCTGATCAAGGAAGGCGATGAGGTTGCGATCCTGACCGACATCGTCGGTATGGAAGACCATCTCGGCGACATGGACTTCAAGGTCGCCGGTTCCCGCGACGGCGTGACGGCGCTGCAGATGGACATGAAGGTCAAGGGCATCGACCTGGAGATTCTCAGTCGGGCGCTTGACCAGGCGCGCGATGCGCGGCTGGAGATCATGGACGTGATGACCGAGTGCATCGCGGCTCCCCGCGAGCAGATGTCGCCGCACGCACCGCGCATCCTGCGGATCGACGTGCCGCAGGACAAGATCGGCCAACTGATCGGTCCGGGCGGTCGCAACATTCGGGCGCTGCAGGACGACACCGGGGCCGAGATTTCGGTCGAGGACGACGGCGCGGTGTTCATCACCGCCGTTGACCAGGCCTCGGGTCAGGCCGCCTTCGATCGCGTCTCGGCCATGACCCGCGACATCGAGCCGGGCCAGATCTACACCGGCAAGGTCGTGCGCATCCTGCCCTTCGGCGCGTTCGTCGAGATGGTGCCGGGCAAGGACGCGCTGGTCCACATCTCCGAACTCGCCGACTACCGCGTCGACAAGGTCGAGGACATCGTCAGCGTCGGCGACGAAATGCAGATCATCGTGATCGAGGTGGACAACCTCGGCCGCGTCAACGCCTCCCGCAAGGCGTTGCTTAACGGCGACACGGACTCCAGTCCCCGCGACCGCGAGCCGCGCGAGCGTCGCAGCCGCGATGACCGGCCGCCCCGCCGCGAGGCGCGGGACGCACGTGAGTCGCGCGAACCAAGAGAGCCACGAGAGCCGCGCGAACCCCGACAGCGCCGCCCGCGCGTGGCTCGCGACCAGGAAGCGGTAGACCCGGAGCCAACCGTCGAGCCGGCGCCGAGCCCTGCGCTCGAGGCGCCAGTGGTCGATGAACCACCAATCCCTGACGAGGAGCCGGTCGTCGCCCAGGCAGAGGCTCCCTCCGAAGCCCACGCCGAGACCCCCTCCGAGACCGAGGCCGACGGTTCGGCCGCCGTGGCGCCGCCGCGCGAAGGCGCGCCGCGACGCCGGCGTCGGCGGCGTCGCCGCAACACCGGACAACAGGGTTCGGGCAGCGACGGCCAGTCCGGTCAGGACACCCAGCGCGAGGGAGCGTCGAGTTCCGACAGCGCAGCGGTTGGCGGCGGCGAGCAGGAGGAGCGGCAACCCGACTCCAACATCGCGCCCCGCCGCCGCGGCGGCATCCTCTCGCGCGTCAACATTCGCCGCGGCCAGCCCGAGTCGGACGGCCCGCCCCCGCCGCCCCCGCCGCCGCGCAGCGACTTCGGCGCGCCCAGCCGGTAGCAGCGCGGCAACAGCGTTCAGCGCAGGTGAACCATGCCCCGCCCAGTGATCCGAGTCGTGATGAGCGGCGCCGGCAACATGGGCCGCCAGATCATGGCCGCCGTCGAGTCAGCCGACGACCTGGAGTTGGTCGGCGCGCTCGACGGACTCTCAGGCACGGATTCGGTCGAGGTCGCAGGCCGGGATGTCCCGCTCAGCAACTCGCTCGACGCGCTGCGCGAATGGACGCCCGATGTCGTGATCGACTTCTCCAACGCGGAGTGGACCGTGGCGCTCATCCCAGCCGCGGTCGAAGCGGGCGTGCGACCGGTGATCGGCACCAGCGGACTCTCTGACGAGGTGATCGCGGACGCCGAACGCCGGGTCAACCAGGCCGGTCTGGGCGGGGTGATCGCGGCCAACTACGCGCTCGGCGCGGTGCTGATGATGCACCTCGCCAACGTCGCCGCGCCCCTCTTTGACTCAGTCGAGATCATCGAGCAGCACCACGACGGCAAGGTCGACGCGCCCTCCGGTACCGCAGTCGCCACGGCGCTATCGATGCGCGCCGCCCGCAACCGCGATTTCAACCGCAAGCAGGCCGAGCGCCACAACGTCGAGGGCTTCGACTCACGCGGCGCCGAACTTGGCGGCGCGTCGCTGCACTCGGTGCGCTTGCCCGGGTTGGTCGCGCACCAGGTGATCGTCTTTGGCGGCAACGACGAGACGCTCACCATTCGCCACGACTCGATGAGCCGCGCATCGTTCATCCCCGAAATCCTCCGCGCCGTCCGAGCCGCGCCCGAGCTCGATCGGCTTGTGATTGGGCTGGATCGCCTGCTCGGCTTGCGAACCGACTGACTCGACTCCACAGACAGACCGCGAACAACAGACAGCAACAGGGAGTGAAACCGTGGGACGTGAACTGACCGTTGCCCTTGTGGGCGCGACCGGCGTGGTCGGGGCCGAGTTTCTCAGGTGCATGGAAGAACGCCAGTTCCCCGTCAAGGAGCTCCGGCTGCTCGCGACGAAGCGCTCCGAGGGACGCGAACTCACATTCCGCGGCGAGACGCACGTGGTCCAGGAGACCACGCACGACGCCTTCGACGGCGCGGATGTCGCATTCATCTCCGCCTCTACGGCAGCCTCCAAGGAGCTCTGCCCGGTCGCAGCCCGGAAGGGCGCGGTCGCCTTTGACGACTCCTCTGCCTTCCGCCAGCAGGAGGGTGTGCCGCTGGTCGTGCCTGAGGTCAACCCCGAGGACCTGCGGCAACACAACGGGATCATCGCGACCCCCAACTGCACCACGGTTCCGCTGGTGCTCTCGCTGCACCCGTTGATCCAGGATCGCGCGGTGACGCGGATCATCGCCGACACCTACCAGGCGACTTCCGGCTCGGGCGGCGCCGCGGTGACCGAACTGCGTGAGCAGAACGAGGCAATCGTGGGCGGCGTCGAGATCGGCGCGGAGCAGTTCAACGAGTATCCCAAGCAGATCGCCAACAACGCCCTGCCGCAGGTCGATGTCTTCCTTGACGACGGCTACACCAGGGAAGAGTGGAAGATGCTGGTGGAGTCGCGCAAGATTCTGCACCAGCCCGAGTTGCCGCTCTCCGCGACCTGCGTCCGCATCCCGACCGAACGCGCCCACGCGATCGCGGTCCACGCCGACTTCGACCGGCCGATCACGCCCGAGGAAGCGCGCCGGCGCTGGTCGGCCCAGCCGGGGCTGAGCGTGATCGACGGCCGAGCCGCCGGCGCGTGGCCGACGCCGCTCGACGCCGACGGGATCGACGACACGCTGGTCGGCCGCGCCCGCGTCGACGTGACCAACCCCAACGGACTCGCCTGGTGGGTCGTCGCCGACAACCTGCGCAAGGGCGCGGCGCTGAACATCATCCAGATGGTCGAGTGGATGCTCGACGACGGTTGCCTGTAGCGGTTGCGACGCCTGAAGACAGCGCGCGATGTCGGCGAACCCGCTTCTCCGACCTAGTAGCCTTGTTGGTCAGACTGTGACCGACGGAAAGCCCGAATCATGACTGAGCCGAATGACGCCCCTGACTGGGGACGCCTCTACACCGCGATGGTGACGCCGATGACCGAGGCTGGCGGCATCGACGTCGAGCAGGCGCAGCACCTGGCCTCGGCGCTGCTAAAGTCGGGCTCCGACGGCGTCGTCGTGGCCGGCACGACCGGCGAGTCGCCGACGCTGACCCACGAGGAGGAACGGGTGCTGTTCCGCGAGCTGGCGCCCGTCGTGCACGACGCCGGCGGCACGCTGATCGCGGGGACCGGCTCGAACAGCACCGCGACTGCGGTCGAGGCCTCGGAGCAGGCGGCGAAGCTCGATGTGGACGGGCTGCTGCAGGTCGTGCCGTACTACAACAAGCCGTCGCAGGAGGGCCTGTACCAGCACTTCAAGGCGGTCGCCGACGCCGTGCCCGAGACGCCGATCATGCTCTACAACGTGCCCGGACGGACCGGGCTGAACATGACGGCGCAGACGGTTGTGCGTCTGGCGGAGGACTGTGCCAACATCGTCGGCGTCAAGGAGGCGTCGGGCGACCTGGAGCAGATCGCGGAGATTATCCGCACTGCGCCGCCAGGCTTTCGCATGTGGAGCGGCAACGATCAGGACAACCTTGCGCTCCTGGCGATGGGCGGTTACGGCACCGTGTCGGTGCTGTCGCACCTGGTCGGCGGACAGCTCAAGGCGATGTATGACGCCTGGGAGCGCGGCGACACCGCCGAGGCGGGCCGTTTGCATGTCAAGCTCGCGCCGCTGGTCAAGGCGATGTTCCTGATCGGCAATCCGGCTCCGGTCAAGTGGGCGCTGAACGACATCGGCTTCAACGCGGGGCCGCTCCGGGCTCCGCTGGTTGAGCCTGACGAGGAGATCCAGGCCACGATCCGCTCGGCGCTTGAGGTCGCGGGCGGCCAGGACCTGATCTGACTCTCGGATGAAGTCGGACGCGGCCGAGGCCTGGGGCTACGCGCTGCTGCTGACGCGGCGGGTGCTGACAACGGCGCTGGCCGGCGCGACCGAGGCGCAGCTACACCAGGCGACGCCGCTCGGCTCGCTCGCAGACTGCGCGATCGAATCCTGCAGCGCCGAGGCCAGCCTGATCTGGCCCGAAGACCTGCCGCCTGCCCAGCTCGATCTACCGCAGACGCCGGTGCAAGTGCTCTACGCGCTGGTGCGGCACCGCGCCGTCACCGAAGAGATCCTGATGCAAGCGTCGGACGAGACGATGCAACAGGCCTGGTGGACGCGGGCCAGGCGTCTGGCGCAGGACCCGGAACAGACGCTGACCGAGTCCTTGCAACAGCTCGCACTGCAGGAGTTCGCGTCGGCAGTTAAGGCGACCATGATCCGCACGCGGATCGACACCGAGTGGTCACCGCAACTCGACCTCCAGGAACGCGCCCAGTCGGCCATCGCCGCGGCACGCTGAACCGAGCGCCGCATACAAGCGGCGTGCAGTCACTCACTCGAGGTGTTCAGCTCCTTGATGATGTCTCGCGCCAGCCATTCCTTGACTTCGCGGCGTCCCGCTTTCGCTGCGGCAACGTAGCCTGCGTTCAGAGTTATCAATGGACGGAGCAGGCTGAATGACGTGGGAACGCGAGATTGCGGAGATTGCGAAGCGGAAGGAACTGGCCCAGGCACGGGGCGGGCCGGAGGGCGTCGAGCGTCAGCGGCGGCGGGGCAAACTGCTGGTCAACGAGCGAGTCGACGGCTTACTGGATCCGGGCTCGCTGCAGGAGTTTATGTCGCTGGTCGGGCGGCCCGACTATGACGAAGCGGGCGAACTGGTCGCCTTCACACCTAAAGGCGCAATCGAGGGCTTCGGCAAGGTCAACGGACGCAAGCTGATTGTCTCGGCGGGCGACTTCACAGTGCGCGGCGGCTCGGGCGGCGGCGACGGATCGGACGGGCTGGGATCGGAGAAGCGATCCAACCAGCGCGCGCTCGAGTGGCGCGTGCCGTACGTGCGGTTGCTCGACGCGGCTGGCGGATCGGTGCGCGGCTTCGAGACGCTGGGCCGCACGTATCTGCCCGACGGCAACATGTGGTCGACCATCGACACCGACCTGCTGCGCGAGGTGCCGGTGGTCTCGGCGGTGATGGGATCGGTCGCCGGCCTGCCGGCGGTCAACGCCTGCATGGCTCACTTCACGATCATGGTCAAGGGCATCTCGCAGCTCTTCCCCGGCGGGCCGCCGGTGGTCAAGGCGGCGCTGGGCTACGACGTGACCAAGGAGGACCTGGGCGACGAGCGGATTCACGTGTACCAGTCCGGCTCGGTCGACAACCTGGCCGAGGACGAGGAGGACGCCTTCCGCCAGATCCGGCAGTTCCTCAGCTACCTGCCGCAGAGCGTGCACGAGATGCCGGAGCGGGTGGAGCCGAGCGACGATCCGAACCGTCGCGAGGAGCGGCTGCGTCGTCTCGTCCCGCGCGACCGGCGGCGCGCCTACGACGGACACCGGGCGATCAACTGGTGCGTTGACCAGGGCTCGTTCTTCGAGATCGCGCCCTTCTACGGGCGCTCGCGGATTACCGGCCTGGCGCGGATTAACGGCTATCCGGTCGGCGTGATGGCGAACAATCCGATGCACGAGGGCGGCTCAACCGACGTCAAGGGCGGGAGCAAGGTGATCCGCCTGATCCAACTCTGCGACACCTTCCACCTGCCGCTGATCTCGTTTGCTGACGAGCCCGGCTTCATGGTGGGGGTCGAGTCGGAGAAGCTGGGCATCGAGCGGGCAGGGGCGAGGCTGGTAATCGCCACGTGCCAGTCGCGGATGCCCTGGGCGACGGTCGTGATGGGCCGGCTGTTCGGCGTCGCGGGGCAGTGCCAGCACCGGCCGACGGGAATGTTCCAGCGCTGGGCCTGGCCCTCGGGCCGCTGGGGTTCGATGCACATCGAGGGCGGCGCACTGGCCGCCTACCGGCGCGAGATCGACGAGTCGGACGATCCCGACGCGAAGCGGGCAGAGATCGAGCAGCGCTTGCAGGACCTGGCCTCGCCCTTCCGCACGGCCGAGGCGACCGGCCAGGACATCATCGATCCGGCCGATACACGCCCGCTGCTCTGCGACTTCGTCGAGGACGCACAAGCGATCCTGAAGACGCAGTTGGGTCCGTCGCCGTATCCATACATGCCGTAGCGGCCAAGGAGAGGGCCATGCCTATGCAGATCACGATCCACGTTGGCACGATGGGGCAGGGGCCGTTTCGCTCGCTCGACGGCGGGCAGACGTGGCAGATGGGGCGTGGACAGGTTGAGGCGGCGGTGCGCTCGATCGCCGTCTTCCCCAACCGGCCCCAGCGGCTCTTGGCCGGCGCGGACCATGCGCTGCTCGCCTCCGAGGACAGCGGCGAGAGCTGGCAGGTCGTGGCGGGCTACGAGGGCGGCGAGCAAATCTGGTCGATCACCATTGATTCGTCGAACCCCGACACGATCTTCGCCGGTGGACATCCCGGCTTGCGGCGGTCGCGCGACGGCGGGGCGACCTGGGAAGACCTGGCGCTCGACATCCGGCGCGACGCCCGGGCCGGGATACCGCGTACGACGTCGGTGGTGATCGATCCGCTCGACTCGCGACGCATCTATGCCGGGATCGAGGTCGACGGCGTACACAAATCGCTGGACGGCGGCGACACATGGTCGCGCGGCAACCCGATAGGCGCCGAGTTCTTCCAACAGGACGTGCATCACATGGGGCGCGCGATCGGGCCCGAGGGCGCGGTGATGTATGCAACCAACCCGTTCGGTGTGGCGCGCTCCGACGACGAAGGCGAGTCGTGGCAGCAGCACGAGTTTGCGGCGCTGCGCGAGGGGACGCTGCGAGTCTATTGCCGCGGGATGCTGGTCAAACACGACGACCCCAACACGATTTTCGTGGCCGGCGGCGACACGAGCCCGGGCGAATCCGGAGTGATCCAGCGCTCGACCGACAGCGGCGCGAGCTGGGCGCCGTGCGAGTTGTCGAACCCGGCCAACTCGATGTTCTATTGGCTGGCCAGCCATCCCGACGCGCCCGACACGATTGCCGCGGCGACGCTGCACGGCTACGTCTATCTGAGCGAGGACGGCGGCGCGTCATGGCGCAAGCTGGAGCGCGAGTTCGGCGAGATTCGCGCTCTGGCGTTGTCGACGGCCTGATCGCTCCAACCGCTCCGGGCCAGATCCCGCGATACAGTGAATCGCACATCGCTATCCAGTGGGAGGCAAGTTCGTGCGCGCGTTGCTGACGTTCCTGATCGCCGCTGCAATCGGTTTCGGTCTGCTGTTGGTCGGCTGTGGCGGTGAAGAGGAGCCGCCGCAACCGCAAGCGCCAACCGAGCAGGAGTCAACGGCCCACGATGAGTCGCAGTCGGCCGCGGGCCAGGCGCAACGCGCCCAGTCGTCGACCGAGGCGGCGGCAGATGACAAGCAATCCGCTGCGCAGGACGCCGCTGACCAGGAGTCGGCTGAGCCGGCCGACCCGCTGCTGGCCGATGCAATTGCCGCGATGGAGGCCTGGACCGCCGGTCTGGAGACGATGGTCCTGGATGTGACCGTCGAGTTCAGTCTGTTTGGGTTGGGGGCCGAAGTCGAGGCGGTTGGCGTGTATCGAGCCGAACCGCTCGGCGTTCTGATCACCATGGACGTGTCGGCGCTGTTGGGAGTGGCTCAGGCGTTTTCCGACCCGGATGATGAGCAGTTGGACGAGCCGCTCGTGCTCCAGCTGTTGGTGGACGACACGACCGCCTACCTGTCCTTGCCCGGTCTCGGCGGCTGGGTCGAGCAGAGCGATGTCTCCGAGGGCGCACTCGGCGCGCTGTCCGTGTTGCCCGGCGGCGATCCGACCTCGCTCGTCGACCCGTCCGGATTGAGGCAAACGTTGGGCTGTGTTGAGGCTGCGGGCGGAGTGGTGACCCTTGGCCAGCACGACGGAGTGGACATCTGGCTGATCGACTGCACCATCGACGTGGTGGCCGCAATGGCCGAGGCGGAGCGATTCCTGCAGGAAATGGGCGTCGATCCGATCGAGGCGGGGATCGAGTCACTGCACATACGCATGGCAATCAGTCGCTCGAGCGGCGCGCCGCTGTTTGTCGAATCGACCTCGACGTTGGCCGATCCGTTCGGTCTGAACACTGGCGATGACGCCGATGAGCAGGAAGATGCGGCCTCACAAGTCACCTCGGTGGCTACGCTGCGGAGCTGGAACGAGCCGGTCGAGTTTCCGACGCCGGAGCCACTGATCGACGCCGCCGTGTTCGACAGCTTCTTCGGCGAAGATGAGGCATCCGACTCGGCCAGCGAGCCAGGCAGCGGAGCGACGTTGGCGTCGAGCGAGTTGTTGACCGCCGACGAGCTGATCGCGCTGGCCTCGGAATGGTTGGGCACGGTCGATGAGCTGCAAGTGCTGGTCGAAGCGCGGGCTTTCGTGGGCGACGATCCGCGCGAGGCGTCAACGGTGATTTCCAGTTCGCGATCCCGAGGCATCATCGAGGTGACGACGGTCCTTGATCAAACACACAGCTTCGGACTGCTCTGGAACCGAGACGGCATCTGGGTCGGCGAGGGACGCTCGGAAGACTTCAGCTATCAGCCATCGTCGCCGGAGTTGCAGGGCTTCGCCGGGCTGACCGTGGACGAGTTCCTCGCCCAGCCGGACATCGACAACATCGGGACCTACGCGACGGTGCTCGACCTCTCCTGGTTGACGCGCACGATTGAGGGTGGTGGGCCGCCGATCTACGAGCTGGTCATCGAAAGCGGCCCGCGCTGGCCGGGCGACGACTTCTTCACTGAACTCGTCGACCTGATCAAGGCCGAGGCGTCCGAGTTCCTGGCCGAGAGTTCGAGCATCGAGTCGATTGAATACTTCTCGACGGTCCTCACGATCAACGGCGCGAGCGGCGAGATCATCAGTCAGAACATCACCGCCGAGTTTCAGACCGACGAGGTCGGTATGCGGTTCACCGCCAGCATCTTCCCGCTTGCCGGCGGACCGATTGAGTTCTCGAATCCGGCCAACTAGACCCGTTACCAGATAATCGCCGGCACACGCCTGTCTCCAGAGTGCTAGCCTGCCTTGCACCGTCGCGGCGCGTGTGGCGAGAACATCGTGCAGGGCCCATCTGCCCGTGATACGCGCGCCGAGGGAAAGGACGACCGAATGGCGACCCGCAACTATTGGACTCGGATGAAGCGCAGCAAGATGTCGAGGCGCTCGTTGTTGCGAGCCTCGGCGCGCGCCGGAGTTGGCGCAGCCGGTCTCGCGCTCGTGGGCTGCGGCGACGACGATGACGACGGCCAGGCCGCAGCACAGGTTCAGCAACAGGCTGACCAGCAGGAAGCGATGGCCGATCAGCAGGCCCAACAGCAGGATCAGCAGGACGCCGCGCAACAGGCGCAACAGCAACAGGCAGCGGTAGCCCAGGCGCAGGCCGGCGGACCCGCGATTGCGCCGATTTACAACGCCGGACTGCACCTCAACACCACCGGTATCGACCCGCACACCGGAACCTCGGGCACCGACGCCTATTACTTCCAGCCGTTCTACGACTACCTCGTCATGCATGACACGCAGAACAACCAGCTCACGGAGATTTCGCTGGCCGAGGCCTGGGAGTTCCCCGACAACACGACGATCATCTTCTCGCTGCGCGACGGCGTGACCTTCCATAACGGCGAGGCGTTCTCGTCCGAGGACGTGCGACTCAACCTCGAGCGCGTGACCGGACATCCGGCCTCGACGCCGAAGGCCAACTTCGAAGTCGTGCACACCGTCGAGACACCGGACGAGCGCACCGCGACCTATCTGCTCACGGAGCCGTCCGCGGCCGTCATGCATCTGCTCGGCGACCGCGCCGGCGCGATGATCCACGTGCCGACCGCCGATGAACTAGGCGATGAGTACGGCCTCAACCCGGTCGGCACCGGACCTTACTCGTTCGTCGAGTGGGTCGACCAGTCGCACGTGCTGGGCAAGCGCAACCCCGATCACTGGATGCTCGGCCCGGCGCCTGGTTCACAGACCGGCAGCCCGGTGCCCTACTTCGATGAGCTGAAGTACAACATCATCACCGAGAACTCGACGCTGATCGCGACCGGTCTGGCCGGTGACCTCGACACGATGTTCATCCCCGAGCCGCAGTTCAATCCGCAGGTCGAGGAGCATCCCGACTGGCGCATCGTGGAGATGCAGGGCGCGTTCGTCTCGGAGATTCTGGTTTTCAACTCGAAGAAGCCGCCGCTGGACAACATGAGCCTGCGTCTCGCGATCATGCACGCCGTCCACCCCGAGGCGGTGAACCAGGCCGTGCACAACAACCTGATGATCCAGGCGTTCGGGGGACAGTGGCCGAACGGCACGCTGGCCTACAGCGAAGTGCCCAGCAATCCGCAGGTCGCTTTCCCGGCGATCGCCGACCGGCGCGCGCGAGCGCAGGAGCTGCTGGCGCAGTCCGGCGTCGACGTTGAGGCGCTGAACGCCGAGGGCGGCATTTCGCTCACGACCTACGTCAACCAGGTCAAGATCGACGCCAGCCAGGCCTACGCCAACCAGATCAAGGAAGTGCTCGGCATCCAGGTCAACTTCGAGCCGCTCGAGCTGGTCGAGTTCATCCCCGCCTTCTTCGAGAACGGCGAGTACCACATGACCCTGACCGGCTGGTCGCGTTACCCGGAGCCCGACTGGATCGCCTCGCTTGCCTACACCGAGAGCGGGGTCTACAACCCCACCGCGGCGCAGGACGTGGCGAGTCCGATCCATCCCGATCTCGACCAGCTCGTCTCCGACGGGCGCTCGACCTTCGATGTCGAAGAGCGACGCCAGATCTACGGCAAGATCAACGACATCATCGTCGGCGAGGGTCACTTCTACACGATGCTCTACGGCGTCAACTTCACCGGCGTGCGCAATGCCATCCAGAACGCTGAGGAGACCCTCTTCAACGGTGAAGGCAAGTGGCAGACGCGCTGGCTGCACAGCGACGAGGCCTAGGCGATCGTCCCCTCCCGCTCCTCTAGTGAATAGAGGCTGAACACCCTGCCTTCCTCTCCTCCCGCAACGCGGGGGGAGATGCCGAAGGCAGAGGGGGGAGTGGGAGCATCCGCAGATGACGCACAGGGAGAGCTAACTCGCTGCCATGTGGACGTACATCACGGTCCGGGTGCTGCAATCGATCGTCGTGGTCATCATGGTCGCGATTGCCTCGTTTGCTATCTTCCGCATCCTGCCCGGCGACCCGGTGGCAGCGCTCTCGGGCGAGGGCGAAGCGATCTCGCCTGAGCGACGCGCCCAGGTTGAGGAACAGCTTGGGCTGAACAAGTCGGTGCCCGAGCAGTTCGGCAAGTGGATCGGCGACATCGTCACCTCGGGCGATTTCGGCAGTTCAGTCTTGACCAACCGCTCGATCGGCTCAGAGCTCATCCAACGTCTGCAGAACACGCTGCACGTGGGCTTTGCAACGATCATCGTGGGGATGGTGATCGGGATCCCGGCTGGCGTGCTCTCGGCGATCAAGCCGAATTCGCTCGCCGACCGGCTGGTGACGATGCTCTCGGTGGGCGGCGTCGCGATTCCCGACTACCTGACGGGCCTGATCCTGATCCTGCTCTTCGTCGTGACCTGGGATGTTCTGCCGGCGGCCGGATTCGCTCGCATCTGGGACGATCCGGCAGCCTCGATCAGATCGTTGATTATGCCCACGCTGGTGGTCGGCTGGGTGCTCTCGGCGATCGTGGCGCGGCAGACTCGCTCCTCGATGCTGGAAGTGATGCGTCAGGATTATGTCCGCACGGCGCGAGCCAAAGGGCTGCGCGAGCGTCGCGTCATCGCGCTGCACGCGCTGCGCAACGGATTGTTGCCGGTGGTCACGATCGTCGGGCTGCTGCTCGCCCGGGTCTTCGCCGGCGCCGTGATCGTTGAGCAGATTTTCAACATCCCGGGCATGGGTCGCTGGCTGGTGCAGGCGGCGCTGCAGCGCGACCTGCTAATCGTCCAGGCGATGATCCTGGTGATCGCGATCGCGATCGTGATTGCCAACCTGCTGACCGACATCTCCTACGGCGTGCTGGATCCGAGGATCCGCTATGGCTGAGCAGGCAACGGCGGAAACCACCGCTGCGGGCTACCCGGTTCCGGACGAGGCGAACCGGCTTGAACCCTTGCGCATCTTCATGCGCCGCTTCCTGCGCGTGCGTCTGGTGCGGCCGGCCCTGTTCATCCTGGTCGTGTTCGGGATCATCGCCATCTTCGTCGATGTCTTCCCGGTGCCGGGCTTCGAGGAACAGGCGACGGACGAGAACGGCCTCTACGTCTCCTGGCAGTCGCCCAACGGCGATCATCCATTCGGCACCGACAAGATCGGCCGCGACACCTTCTCCCGCGTGCTGCACGCGACCAGGGCGGCGCTGGCCGTGGGCTTCGGCGCTTCGCTGTTCGGGGCGATCTTCGGTTTGCCGATCGGGATCGCGGCGGGCTACGCCCGCGGTGTGATCGATGAGGCGTTGATGCGCTTGATGGACGCGGTGCTCGCCTTCCCCGGGTTGATCCTGGCGCTGGCCCTGGTCTCGGTACTGGGACGCGACATCATCAACATCATCGTCGCCGTCGGGATCGCCAACATCCCCTGGGTCGCGCGGATTGCGAGGTCGATGGCCCTCTCCGTGCGTGAGCAGGACTATGTCCTCGCCGGCCAGACCGTGGGCGCCAGCAATCTGCGGATCATGATGCGCTACGTGCTGCCCAACAGCTTCCAGCCGGTGATTGTCCAGGTCTCGCTCGGCGCGGGATTCGCGATTATTGCCGAAGCCGGCCTGTCCTTCCTCGGTCTCGGCATTCGACCGCCCGAGCCGACCTGGGGCGGGATGGTCTCGGAGGGCCGCCAGGTGATCATCACCGGCAGCGGCTGGTGGCTCTGGGTCTTCCCCGGCGCATGTATCGCGCTCCTGGTCTGGAGCCTCAACATCATCGGCGACGGGCTCCGCGACGTCCTCGACCCACGCCTGCGCGGCGCGCTCGAAGGCGATTGACCGTTCCCGTCTCAAATCCCTGATACCGCCAGCATTCGCCAGACCCCGAGGCGCAGCCCGACCAGCGCCAGCGCGCGCCGGACGACGACGCCGCGTTCGACGCGGAACGCGACGTTGGCGCCGCTGCTCCCGCAGTTGACGATCTGCGCGGAGCCTGCCGGGGCGTCGAGCCGATCGTCGCCGACGCCGCGCATCGCCTCGGCCATCTCCGCCGCCGACTCGATCGTGAACACGACGCCCGGCGGTCCGACAAGCGTGAAGGGATAGGCCAGCGAATCGGCATACGCCTCAATTCGGCGCGAACCTAACAGTTCGAGCGCAGACTCGACCGCGTCAACAGCCGCTGCCTGCTGCGTTGAGAAGTCGACGCCCTCGACGAAGCTGTCGGTCTTGAGCTGCGCCTGCATGCCCCAGCCGTCCTCGGTCCTGGTCATCACGTAGACGATCCGGTTCGATGCCATCGCGCGGCCGCCGGCGTTATAGCGAGTCCAGCCGCCGGCGATGTGCGCCTTGACATCCGACGCCTGCACGACCGCGGGCGGCATCGATTCGCTGCGCGCCCAGCCGGTCGCTTCGAGATCGTCCCAGAGCGGTTCGGCGAGATACTCCTCGGCCGTGTTGAACACCCGAGTCGGCGGGCGCCAGTGGACCGTGCTGTCCGGCGCGGCCGCCGAGACTCGCGCGTGCGGCCACGAGTTCACCCCTGCCCAGCCCTCGGTGTCCCGAGCGTTGAAGGTCTCGAGGAATGCGAAGTAGGCCGCCTCCGGCGACTCGTAGTGCCCCACGGAACGCTTCTTACCCGTTGGGCCGCACGGCCGATACGGACGACGCAGCCCAGACGCCGTCGCGCTCGACGACCAGGAAGCACTGCTCGAAGTAGACTCCGCCCTGCGTAATCGACTGTTCAACCAGCGCGGCGCCCGGACCCGTCGCCGCGATCCGCGTCTCGTGTGAGATCGGCGTGGGAGCGCTGAAAAACGGTCGATACGCCTGATCCACCGCCTCGCGCGTTTCGTAACACTCGATCTGTCCCGGTGCGAAGACAATCAGGTTCGGGTAATGGAAGCAGTCCAGCCAGGCATCGACTTCGCCGGCTGCCAGCGTGGTCATCATCCGCTCGACGAGCCCCATCGCCGCTTGGCTGGGCTCGCGTGCGGCCTCCCCGCTCAGGCAGTCATCGACCCCGAATGCCCCTTGAATGCCCCAGCCGTCTTCCATCTCCGAGGCGATGTAGAGAAGTCGATTCCGGCTGATTTCGGAGCCGTCGGCGCGGAACCGGGTCCAGCCGCCGGCGAAGTGGACCTTGTCGGGCGAGCGATGCATCACACGCGGTGTGATCGGCTGGGTCCAGGCCCAGCCGGCGCGATCGAAGGCCTCCCACGAGGCGGAGGCTTCGAACTCCTCTGCCGTGTTCGTGATGCTCGGCGCGATAGTCGCAGCCGAAGCTCGCACATGCGGATAGGACATCACGCCTGCGCGACCCGAGGCCGAGCGGGCGTTGAAGGTCGTAAAGAAGGCCCAGTAGGCGGCCTCGGCTGATTCGTACGATCCCATGGCTGGCCCCTTGCTGCGCGGGTCGGTTAGCGGACGGCAGTGACGGCGAGGATCTTCCATTCGCCATCGCGCTCGGCGACCAGAAACGCCTGCTGGAAGCTCTCGTCGCCGCGCGTGATCGATTGCGCCACGGTGACGCCGCTGTCGCCGGCGGCGAGTACCTCGGCGCTGTAACTGATCGGCAGCGGCTGCCCGGCCCAGTCTCCGTAGGCGGCGCGCATCGCGTCGACATCGTCCATCGTGTTGACTTCACCCGGCCCGCCGATCAGGGTGAGCGGATAGTGGAAGCAATCGAGCCAGGGCTCGACATCGCCCGGTTCGAGCGTCTGCATCAGCCGCGCCAATGCGCCGAGCGCGGCGTCGGACTCCCCGCTGCGGTCCGCGCCAGCGCGATAGCCGTCGACGCCGAAGCGGGCCTGGATGCCCCAGCCCTCGTCGGTGAGGGTCATCACGTAGAGCACGCGGTTGGTGAGGATCTCGGAGTCGTCGGCGCGATAGCGGGTCCAGCCGCCGGCGAGATGGACCTTCTCCGAAGACGAGTGCACCACGCGCGGCGTGAGTCCCTGCGTCCGCACCCAGCCGGTGGCCTCGAAGCGTCCCCAACCGGCATCCGACGCCATTGCGGCATAGTCCCCGGGAGTCGGATAGGCGCCCGAGGCAGTGCGCGCGCCGGGCTGCGCGTTGCGCACCCGATGCAGGGCGGCCGAGACGCGAACGTGCGGGTACGACATCGCGCCCGCCCAGCCGTCCGCATCCTTGGCATTGAAGCGTTCGAAGAACGACCAGTACGCCGCCGTCGGTGTGGCGTGATTACCCATGGCAGACCTCCCATCCGCCACCGAGGATAAGGGTCGTCAGGTCTGGGAGCGGGTTACTGCGCCCACTGACCGTAGTTCTCGTGACCGAGCGCATCGTTGTTCGGGTCGACGAGCGGATCGACGGCGGGCAAGGTCTGCAGCCAGGTCCAGACATCGGCGATATCGGCGACCGATACGTCCTCAGCCGGGAATTCCTGCATGATGCCGCGAGGCTGTCGGTATTGCGCGATCACGCCCTGGATGTCAAGGCCGGTTTGCGCGATGGTCGGTCCGACCAATCCCTCGCCGACTTCACCGTGGCAGACCTGGCAGCCGTTGGCGACATACAGTTCCGCGCCGCGCAGTGCGTTGGCGGCGGCGCGGACCGCGTCTTCGCCGCCCCACTCGTCGTCGCTCAGGTTCTCAATCGGCAGCGGCTCGGCCTCAGCGCAGGTCTCCGGCGGCCGCTCGGTCAGCGAGAGCGAGGGATGGTCTTCCTTGCCGTCCTCGATGCAGAACAGCCCTGTTTCCCAGCCCTCGACGGCGGCCAGCTCAGAGAGCGCCTTGGCTTCAACGACGTTGCGGTCGGCGCCCTTGTGGATGGCGAATCCGACCAGCGCCACGATCCCCGCGGTCAGCAGGGCAAACACGATGATGATGCCGAACGACTGAGGTATGCCGGTGCGACTGGGCATAGATTCCTACTTCGTCTCGCTGCTTCGCTTCCGCGCACGTGCAGCCCAAACGGATGCACGCGCACGACTCCGAGACATCCTACCGCAGCATCTGGTTAGGTGGAATTGGAGGATTGCCGCTCGTCCTAGCTGCCCGGAGCGGACGGGCGCGACTTGGCCGCGCCGTAGTCCTGGAAGGGACCGTCGCGCCAGTCGAGGGCGGCCTTGAGTCCCTTCTCACGCGCGATGCGGCCAAAGTCGCCGGCGGAAGGACGATAGGTCGACAGCGCCTGGATGTCGGCGCCGACCTGCAACGCGGTGCGGAATCCCATCACTTCGTAGGCGCGGTTGAGGCCGCGCTTCGACATCTGGACCATGTCGGGGGCGATATTGGCAATCCGCTCGCCCATCCGCTCGGTCTCCTCGGCGAGCTGCTCGACCGGAAACGCCCGATTCGCCCAGCCCAGTTCGACCGCTTCGAGCCCCGTCACCGAGTCGCCGGTGTAGAGCAACTCGCGCGCCTTGCGCATGCCCATGTGCCAGGGATGGTAGAGGATGTCGACCGTCGTCATTGCGCGAACCGGCGGATACCCGATGATTGCGTCCTCGGCGACGTACATCAGGTCGCACATCGAGGCCAACTCGGAACCGCCGGCCAGCGCGTAGCCGTGCACCTGAGCGATCACCGGCTTGGTCAACTCCCAGATCTGCCAGTAGCCGGAGAGCAGGTGTTGCGGCCACTGGCCCTGGCCTGGATGGATCGGTCCAACCGAGGGCAGGCCGGAGCGGTAGTCGAGGTAATCCGACTCGGACAGGTTTGGCACCGGGGTGATGTCGTAGCCGGCCGAGAACGTGCGCCCCGAGCCGCGAATGATCACGACGTGCACGCCCTCGTCGGCCTCGGCGACCTTGAGCGCGTCGAACAGCTCTGCTCGCAGCCGATGGCTGAGCGCGTTCATCTTCTCCGGACGGTTGAGCGTGACGATGCCCAGTCGGCCTTTGGTTTCGTAGAGGATGTCTTCGTACTCGGTCATGGAGGTTCTCCTGAGGCTTCGCCCCGGGTGGACGCCACTCATGCAGCGTCATGGGGACGTGTTCGTTTCGCAGGCTATCCGACCGACAGCGGCGAGTTCACTCGTCCACGCTAACGACACTCAGAATCTGCGCGAGCGGCGCAGCGCCGCGAATGACTCCCACGTAGACGCCGTCGCGGTCGAGCACATACAGCTCGGGCAAGCCGTCAACGCGGTAGTGTTGCGCCACCGCGCCGCTTGAGTCGACCAGGTGCAGCAGGTTCGACCCTGTGTGTTGGACGAACGCCTCGGCGCCGCCCTCCTCGACCTCATACACGTTGACGCCAATCACCTGCACGCCGCTGTCTCTGGCGGCGATCCCGGCGAGCTGGCTGAGCGTTTCGTCCACGAAGGGCGCCCAGGAGGCCCAGAACACGATCAGCGTGAGTTGACTCGCACCCTCGCGGGCGCTGGACAGCGACACCAACGATCCATCTTCGGCGCCCAGCACTGGTAGCAGAAACTCGGGCGCGGGCTTGCCGACTTCCAGCCGATGTGCGCCGGGAACCATCCCGCTGGCGAGCGGCCAGAGTTCGGGGTGGGGCGCGACAGGCAGTTGCAGCCGGACCGAGGAACTGACGATCCAGTAGTTGGCCTCAGCGGTATCAATGTCGAAGACCCAGTCGTGTGCGCGCAGTCCTCGCGCGACGCCCTCGATCCGCACTCCGAGCCCGTAGCGCATCTGGTTGCCGCTGCGATTAGCGCGCAAGTAGATCTCGACTTCGGGTGCGACCGACAGGTCATTGGAACGCAGCCAGCGCCCCTCGGGCGCTTGCGACATGGTTACTCGGCGCCGTTCTGGACACTGTCGGGTCGTTCGGCCGTCAGGGTCGTGCAGATCGGCGCAGAACTCGGCAGTGCCCTGATCGGAGACCCAGATCGCGACGCTGGCGCGCAGCGCTGGAGACTGCGCCTGGGCGGGCGAGAGCAGGACCAACACTCCGCCGAGCGCGACGACACAGGCGAGCAGGGCGAGGAGCGCCGCCGAGCGGCCGAACAGGCGGTGGGTGCGCATCAGGCGGGCAGCATCGAGAAGTTGTGGTTGCCCAGGAACGCGCCCGCGCCGGCGACCAGCAGCGTCATCAGCAGCCCGGAGATCGACAGGGCAATGGTGATGGTGCGGACGCGACGCAGCTCGGGCGTGTCTTCATCCTCCTCGGCGGTCTGCCGAGCGAGCTCGAGCTGTCGCGGTCCGAAGACGAACTGGTGCAGGCCGATCAGCGCGATCATGACCGCCCAGAGCGCCATCTTGATCACGAAAATGTAGCCCCAGCGCGCCGCGTAGAGGTCGGAGCCAAAGTTCTCCACCTGGTCCAGTCGCGGATCGATCATCGCGCCGCCCGAGATCACGATCACCACCATCGCCGCGATGCCCACGCGCCCGAAGCGCATCGTGAATCCCTCAAGCGCGTCGAGCCAGACCGTACGATCGCCGACGGCCCGCAGAGCGGGAATCACGCAGGCCGCGGTGACGATCTGTCCGCCCAGCCAGATCGCCACGCCGATCACGTGCAGCCAGACAAGGATCGAGATGACCGTTTCAGACATCACGCAACTCCGATTCCGTCTCCCACAGAGAGAGTCAGGGTAATCAGAGGATTGGATCCACGATAATCGCCTGGTCGCGTTCGGGTCCGACGCTGACCAGGGCCGCCGGGGCGCCGATCAACTCTTCGATCCGGCGCACGTAACGCTGCGCGTTGTTCGGCAAGTCGTCGAACCGGCGGCAGTCGCTGGTGTTCGCTTCCCAGCCCGGCAACTCCTCGTAGATTGGCTCCGCAGCCTCAAGCGCCAGTCGCGAACTGGGAAACTCGTCCACCCGCCGGCCGTTGATGTTGTACGCGACGCAGACCTTGAGCATCTCAAAGCGGTCGAGCACGTCAAGGCGGGTCAGCGAGATGCTGTGACAGCCGTTCAGTCGGATCGTGTAGCGCCCTGCGACCGAGTCGAACCAGCCGCAACGGCGCGGGCGTCCGGTCGTGGTGCCGTATTCCTGGCCCGCATCGCGCAGGCGGTCTCCCTCGCGGCCGAACAGCTCGGTCGGCATCGGACCGTTGCCGACCCGCGTCTGGTAGGCCTTGTAGACGCCGACCACGCGGTCGATGTCGCGAGGCGCGATCCCCGCGCCGACCGCCGCGCCGCCGGCCATCGAGGTCGGCACGGAGGAGGTGACGTAGTCGTAGGTGCCGGCGTCGAGATCGAGCAGCGAGCCCTGCGCGCCTTCGAGCAGGATGCGGTCGCCGCGCCGCAGCGCCTCGTGGCAGATCAGCGACGTGTCGGTCACGTACGGCGCGAGCCGCGCCCAGTGTTCGCGGTAGGTCTCGTAGACATGGTCGAAGTCGAGCGGTTCGACGCCGTAGAGCCGGGTCAGCATCTCGTTCTTGTAGTCGAGGACGAGCCGCAGCCGCGACATGAAGCCCTCGGCGTCGGCCAGCTCCGACATCCGAATCCCCCAGCGCCCGACCTTGTCGGAGAAGGCCGGACCAACGCCCTTGCCGGTCGTGCCGACGGCCGACTTGCCGCGGAACTGTTCCTCCTGCTGGTCGATGATCGGATGCCAGGGCATGACCAGGTGGGCGCGGTCGGACACCCGCAACCGCTCCGTGCTCACGCCTCGGGTTTCGAGCATCGTGATCTCGTCGATCAGCGCCTGCGGGTCGATCACCAGTCCGTTGCCGATGATCGCCGTTTTGTCGGGATAAAAGATGCCCGCCGGAATCAGATGCAGGGCGAACTTGCCCTTGTCGTTGACGATCGTGTGACCGGCGTTGTTGCCGGCCGAGTAGCGCACCACGATCGACGCATGGCGTGCGAGCAGATCGACCACTCGCCCCTTGCCCTCGTCGCCCCACTGTCCGCCAATCGCCACCACTGCCGGCATCGCGCACTCCGACTCTGGCGTTGCCCGTTGCCTGGCAAACGCCGCTCGTGCTAGACGGTGAAGAACTGAGCCACCGTAATCCGCAGGCAATCGTAGCACGCCGCCGGTGGCGGTACCCTGCCCGCATGAGCGAGTCCGCCGGCTGTCTCGACCTGCCGCCTGCGCCCCCGGAACGACTGATTGAGCGCAAGGTCGCGCTGGACGGCCGCATCCTCGAGTTCCCGTTGGAACGATGGTTGGTCACGCCTGAGCTGATCGTCGGACGCTGGGTCGCCGACCGGGATCCGCGCGCGATGGACCGCTATCCGGGCGCCGGCGGATTCACGAGCTGGGGCGTCTGGTGGCCGGCCAGGCCCTACAGCGCCTACCGCCTGCACCGGCCCGACGGCTCCCTGCGCATCTACCGGCTGGACACCGTCGACCAGGTGATCTGCGACGGCGATCGGATCGAGTTCCACGACCTGCTGCTCGACGCGCTGATCCGGCCCAATGGCGAGGTCACGATCGAAGACGAGGATGAGGTGGAAGAAGCAATCGCGGAGCGTCAACTCACGCTCGAGCAGCGTTGGCGGATCGAGTGGACCCGAGACCTGTACGCCTCCAAGGCCGAGTTGCTCATGCAGCGGATCGACGAGGCGGTCCAGCAAGCGGTCGAGTCCGTGCGGAATGGGGGCGTCTGAGATGGCCAGACCATTCCTCAAGTGGGCGGGCGGCAAGACGGCGTTGCTGCCGCAGTTGCTCGATGCCGCGCCTGGGCAGATCGACACCTACTACGAGCCGTTCCTGGGCGGCGGCGCCCTGTTCTTCGCGCTCCAGGCCGAAGGGCGCTTCGAGCGAGCCGTCCTCTCTGACAGCAACAAGGAACTGATCAACGCCTACAGGCAGGTCCGCGACAACGTCGACGGCCTGATCCGGGCGTTGCAGGTGCATCAGCGCAAGTACCGCGCCGCCGAGGATCGGGCGGAGTACTACTACAAGATTCGCGCCAAGCGGCTTACTTGCAGCCTTGGTGGCGCTGCCAACCTGATTTTCATGAACAAGACGGGCTACAACGGGCTCTATCGCGTCAACAGCAAGGGACGATTCAACGTCCCCCACGGCCGCTACGAGAATCCCACCATCTGCGACGAAGCAAGTCTGCTAGCAGCATCGGAAGCGCTTCAAGGGGTCAAGCTGGTGTTCGGAGATTTTTCGTCTGCTCCCCGTAGGGCCGATGTCGGCGACTTCGTCTACTTCGACCCGCCCTACGTCCCGCTTAGCGACACCTCAAACTTCACGTCGTACACGGCTGGAGCATTCTCCGGGCCAGAGCAAAAGCGACTGGCGCTGACTGCGGCCGGTCTGGTACGACGAGGAGTGAATGTGGCACTGTCCAACTCTGGCCATCCAGATATCGTCGCTCTCTACTCTGCCGCGGACTTCGAACTCACTAGTGTCGATGCACCTAGGTTGATCAACTCAGACTCGGCAGCAAGAGGCTCGATCTCGGAACATTTGATTCGAGAACGGCAGGAGGTGATCTTTCGACCTCGTGTCACGTCGTTTACCCAAGCTGATACCCGAACCCGCACATTTTCTAGGCGCCATCCACTTCTAGGTCGAAGAAGAACTGCAACCACGTCTCCAGCTCTTCCAATCCAACCGCGCTCCCTCTGGCGCGCAAGTAAGCGGTGAAGCCAGGGGAGTAGCCGTCGCCCGCAAAGACCAACAGTCCACGGATCGGCCACGCTTCCATATCCTCCAATGTGGCTAGCGCTCTCTCTTCTGCGGTTCCTTGTTCACTCTGGAACATACATGAGATACCTAGCCGCAAGCGCTGCCTCGGGTCGGATACCACGACATCGACCGTCCTCTTCCGTCCCCATATCTTTCTGCCCATTGACACTCTGGTCTTAGTCTCGAGCCCTAGGTTTCGGGCCAAGTCAGCAACGTGCGATACGACTTCCCAGTGGTTCTTCATCCCCCGATCCGCCTTCAATCGCTGCCATTCAAGAGCAACTCAGCCTGCTGTGCTCTCTCTCTCGGCAGTCTGAAGTAGAAACGAAGCCATTCAGCGAGCCGCTTGAACTCGACAATGTGGCCCCGTCCCTTCAGAAATGGCCTGAAGTCCCGAGAAAATCCATCGCCGTGCAAGACAACGATTCCTCGAATCGGCCAATCTTCCATGTCTTCGACCGTGAGCGAGATCTTCTCTTCAACAGTGCCCTTCGCCCTCTGATACTTGCACTCGATGCCGAGCATTCGTTCAGTGTCCGGCTTGCTGAGCACGACATCGACATGACGTCGTGGTCCCCAAATGCGATCGCCCATGACTACTTGGCGCTCGACCTCCAGGCCTAGCGCCTCACCTACCATTGCCACTGCTCTCTCGAGGTCGGCCCCCGACTTAATCTCAATCATGGCCCCAGCTTACTCCGGGCGCTTCGGGATCATCACTGCCCGATGGAACGACAGGACCTCCGTGCCGTCCTGATTGGCGGCGGTGGTGTGGACGGTGACGATGCCGCGGTCGGGCTGGCTCTTGCTCTCGCGGACCTCCAGCACCTCGGTGCGGGCCTGGAGCGTGTCCCCGTGGAAGACGGGAGCCGTGTGGCGCAGGTCCGAGGTGGCGAGATTGGCGATTGCCTTGCCTGAGATCGTCGGCACGGTCATCCCGAAGACCAGCGAGTAGACGAACGGGCCCGAGACCACGCGTTGACCGAACTGCGTGTCCTCGGCGAACTGCTTGTTCGTGTGCAGCGGGTGATGATTCATCGTCAGCATGCAGAACATCAAGTCATCGGCCTCGGTCACCGTGCGCGCGGGCCAGTGCTCGATCACTTCGCCGACCTCGAACTCGTCGAGGTAGCGTCCGTACAGTTCCTTCGTCGGCATGGTCGTATCCCTCTCTGCGTCGTGTTGTTCTGCGCGGCGTCGGGCGTGCCCCCCTCTGTCCCTTCGGGACATCTCCCCCCGCCCTGCGGGGGGAGAAGGGAAGGTTGCTACTCGACCTTGTACAGCTCCAGCAGGCGCCGCGCGATCACGATGCGCTGGATTTCGTTGGTGCCCTCGGCGACGGCCATCAGCGGGGCGTCACGGTAGAAGCGCTCAACCGGCAGCTCCTTGGTGTAGCCGACGCCGCCGTGCACGCGCATGGACTCGAGGCTGCATTCGAGCGCCACTTCGGTCGCGAAGAGCTTGGCCATGCCGACGTCGAGGTCGGAGCGCTGGCCCGAGTCCTTCTTGCGTGCGGCGTCGCGCGTGAGTAAGCGTGCGGCCCGAATCTTGGTCGCCATCTCGGCCAGTTTGAGCTGGATCGCCTGGTGCTGCGCAATCTGCTGACCCATCGTCTCGCGCTGCTGCGCATAGACAATCGCCGCGTCGAACGCCGCCTGTGCGACACCGGTCGCGCGAGAGGCGACGTTGATCCGGCCAATCTCCAGGCCGGAGATCATCTGCTGGAAGCCGCGACCCTCAGACCCGCCGAGCAGGTTGTCGGCCGGCACTCGGGCGTCCTCGAGGAACAGCTCGGCCGTCTCGGGACCCTTGTAGCCGAGCTTGTCGATCGTCCGAGCGACTGAGAATCCCGGCGTGTCCTTCTCGACCAGGAAGGCGGAAATCCCGCGATGCCGAGGCTGCGCCGACGGATCGGTCTTGGTCATCGCCAGGTAGACGTCGCCGCGGTCGCCGTTGGTCACGAACAGCTTGTTGCCGTTGAGGATGTAGTCGTCGGCGTCGCGCGAAGCCGTGGTGCGGATCGCCTGCGCGTCGGAGCCGGCGTTGGGCTCGGTGATCGTGAAGCAGCCCTGCTTCTCGCCCGTCGCCAGGCCGGGCAGGAAGCGGTCTTTCTGCTCCTGCGTGCCGTGTTCGTCGATGATCCAGCCGTCGATCACGTTGGTATTGATGATCCCGGCCAGTCCCATCCAGCCGCGCGAGATCTCCTCGATCACCGCCGAGTACGTCTCGAACGACAGCCCCAGGCCGCCGTGCGACTCCGGGAACGTGATGCCGAAGATGCCCATCTCGCACATATCGGCGTGGATCCTGGCCGGGAACTCGCCCGAGTGCTCCAGCTCGGTCGCGTTGGGGATGACCTGCTCGTCCACCCAGCGGCGTACGTTGCGCGTGATCTCCACGCCCGTCTCGCCGTCGCCGGCGATGATCTCCCGCACATCGGACACCCCAGCCATGAGCGCGCTCCAATCCGCCGCTTGCTGACCTGGCGGCGTTGCGAACCCAGTGTATGCGCGGTACGGTCAGCCCCGACTCCAACAGTCGAGAGGGTCAGTGTCGGATGCCTTCCACGTTGGCCGCGCAACTGCGCGAGTGGCGCGAGCGGACCGAGTCGATCGACTCGGTGCTCCGCGGGCAAGCCGATCGCAACGAACAGCTCCGTCATCTCTCAGCGGCGACCATGGACGCGCTGCACAACATCGACGCGTTTGGCATTTGCACACCTGAGGAGCTTGGCGGCTCCGACCTGCATCCGGTTGCCCAGTTGGAGGTCGTCGCCGCCGTCTCCTGCTCCGATCCGGCGGCCGGCTGGAACCTGATGAATGGTTGCCAGGAGTCGGCCTGGCTCGCGACACGGCTGCCCGAAGCGACGGCTCAGCGGTTGTTCGACCCGAAGCGAAGCGATTGGCGCTTTCCCGTCGCTGCCGGCGGACTTGCCCCCGTCGGCGAAGCGCGCCCCGTCGAGGGCGGTTGGATCGTCAACGCACGGTCCGCCTGGGCGTCGGGCATCCACACCTGCGACTACGTACTCATTCACAGTTACGTCACCTCGGACGAACCGGCGCCGACGAGCGAACGGCCGCGCGTAACGGTCGCTGCTCCGCGAGAGCAGGTCGAGATAGAAGACTCGTGGCACACGCTGGGGATGCGCGGCACCGGCTCTGCCCACTACCGATTCGACGACCTCTTCGTGCCGCACGAGATGGAACTGGCGAACCTGGAACTGCCGCCGCTGCGCGGCGAGGGCTTTGTCACCCGGCCGAATCCGATCTTCCTCGTTCCGGCGATGTGCGCGACCAGCCTCGGCATTGCGCGCAGAGCGCTGGAGGAGTTTGCAACCCACGCGCCGTCGGGCCAACGACGCGCCTACCGAGGCTCAATCGCGGAGCGCGAGCGGGTCCAACACGACATTGGCGAGGCACAGGCCATGCTCGACGCGATCGAGGGATATGGGCGCAATCTTTGTGAGCAGTTGCACGACACGCCCCTGGATTCAACGGAGCAAGCCGTCAGGCTGGGCGATCACGCACGCTCCGCCTATCGCTGGTGCAACCAGACCACCGAGCGGATCGTGAAGACCGTGCACGATCACATGGGCGGCGCCGACGTGTTCGAATCGAGCATGATCCAGCGCCTGCTGCGCGACATCCAGACCTCGTCCCAACACGTGATGCCCGGAGACAGCGCCTACGTCCGCCTGGGTCGGCACCGGCTGGGGCTCGAGGTTGCGCCGGGAATCTGAACGCCCCGCGTACCCTAGACGCAGCCAGCGGAGCGAGGGGATCCATGACCAGCACATTGGCCGACCAGCGGGCGGAGTGGCGCGAGCGGATCGCTGCGATCGGCGACACACTGCGGGCGGAGTCACAGACCAACGAGGAGTTGCGCCAACTCTCGCCCGCAACCGAGGCGGCGCTGCGCAGCGTGGACGCTTTCCAGCTCTGCTCCCCCGAAGAGTTGGGCGGAATCAACGCGCATCCTCGACTGCAAACGCAGGTGATCGCCGACATCACGGCGCACGACTCCTCTGCCGGCTGGTGCGCCCTGATCGGCGCGCACGAGTCGGCCTGGCTCGCCTCGCGCCTGCCCGACAGCGCCGTCGAGCGGATTTTCGCCAACGCCGACCAACGCTGGCCGGTGACCAGCGGCTCGATCGCGCCTGAGGGCGAGGCCGAGCAGGTCGAAGGCGGCTGGATGGTCACGGGTCGCTGGGGCTGGGCCTCGGGCATTCACCACTCGGATTACGTCCTCGCTCAGTGCCGGATTCCCTCGCAGGAGCCGGAGCCGGGCAAGCCGCCGCCGCTGGTCACGGTCGCGGCGCCCAGGGAAGATGTGGTCGTCGAGGACACCTGGCACACGATGGGCATGCGCGGCACGGGATCGACCCACTACCGCTACGAGAACGTCTTCGTGCCTGACGAAATGTGCCTGGCGGGCTTCGAGCGGCCGCCGCTGCGCGGCGACGGCTGGCTGGCGCGGCCGACCGTCACGTTTCTCACCGCAGCCGGCTATGGCTTTCCGCTCGGCATCGCCAAGCGAGCCGTTGAGGAAATCACCGCCCAAGCCACGGCGCACACGCGCACCGGCCAGCGCGCGTCCATCTCCGAGCAGCAGCACTTCCAGGGAGACCTCGGACGCTGCGTGGCCCTGGTCGAGGCGATGGAGGGCTACGGCCACCACCTCTTCGACGAACTGCTCAGCGCGCCGGTCGACTCGCTGGACGCTGCCGTGCGGATGGACGACCGCGCCCGCGCCGCCCTGCGCTGGGCGCACCAGGCCGCCGAGGACGTCGTCCGCACCGTCCACGAGCACGCCGGCGGGCCCGCCGTCTACAGCGACAACGTGCTCGCCCGCCTGCTGCGCGACATCCAGACGGTCAGCCAGCACGTAATCCAGACGCAGTCCGCCTACATCCGCCGCGGCCAGCACCAGCTGGGCATGTCGGTCCGCCCGGGCCTCTGAGACTTGTTACGAAGGCATCCTGCATGGTGATCGAGATGGACCGCAGCCTGAGACGCGAGCTTGCCGACTGGCGCGAACGAGTCGAGTCGATCGCGCCGATGCTCCGTGCGCACGGTCCCGAGTCGGTGGAGTTGCGCACGCTCGCCCCGGCGTCGGTCGCCGCGCTCGATGAGATTGAAGCGTTCAAACTCTCGGGACCGCGTGAAGTCGGCGGGCTCGACGCGCATCCGCGCACGCAGCTCGAGGCGTTCACCGATCTGGCCCGCGCCGATATCTCGGCCGGCTGGTGCACGATGGTCCAGTCGATGGTCGCCGGTCTCGCGGGCGCGCATCTGCAGGAGGGCGCGGTCTTCGATGCGGCTTTCGGGGACGGTTATCCCAGGTTCTCGGGCACGGCGAATCCCGAGGGCACGGCGCAGCCGGTCGACGGTGGTTGGCTCGTCAATGGGCGCTGGTCGTACGCCTCGGGGATCCGACACTGCGGCTGGACGCTGGCCGGCGTGAAGCTGCTGGACGAGCAGGGGGAGCCGCGTATCGGCCCCAATGGACGCCCGATCGATACCGCGATGGCCATTCCCACCAACCTGGTGGAGATCGAGGACAGCTGGCACGTGACGGGACTGTCGGGCACGGGCAGTCCGCACTATCGGGCGCAGGATCTATTGCTGAGTGCCGACCATCGGATGCCCTTCGGCGGCGGCGACCCGGTACGCGGCGGCGCGTGGTTCAGCATTCCGATGACGACGTTCCTCGTCGTCGGCGTGACCGCGTCCTGCATCGGCCTGGCCGAACATGCGCTGGAGTTGTTCCGCGAATACGCGAGCCTCGAGCGATTCTCGACGGGCAAGGCGCTTGGCGTGCGAACGACGATTCGACACGATTACAGCGTCGCGGCGCATGGGGTCGCGGCGGCGCGGATCTACGCCGCAGAAGTGCTGACCGCAGCCTGGGAACAGCGCCAGCGCGGGGAGCAGATCTCCCGCGCCGACGAGTCGCGCATCCGCGCGATGGGTTCGTGGGTCGGCGACCAGTGCCTCGATGCGGTGCGCTTCGCCTGGCGCGCGTTGGGCGCGTCCGCGAACTTCGTCGGTCACCCAATGGACCAACTGCACCGCGACATGCTGGCCGCCGCCAATCACGTCATCGTCTCGGAGATCAACTACGAACTGGACGGCGCACGACGGCTCGCGCAGGACTAATCTGCTCCCATGAGCCGCACCAGCCCTGAACGGCAACGTGAACGTTCCGACTGGATTGCGCGGGCGGAAGCCGTCGGCCCGGCGCTGAACGAGCATGCCGACGCCTCCGCAGCCGCGAAGACGCTCGCCCCGGAGTCTGTGACCGCGCTTGAGGACGCCGGGTTCTTCGCCATGGCCTCACCGCAAGAGGTCGGCGGCTTCGATGTCCACCCCGCAACCCAGGTCGAGGCGTTCGAACAGCTCGCCTCGGCCGACGTCTCCAGCGGCTGGGTCGCGATGATCCAGGCGGAATCGTCCGCTCTGGCCGCCTCGCACCTGCCGGAGGGCGTCGGTCTCGAGACCGTCTTCGGCGATGCGTTCCCCCGAATCGCCAGCACGGCCAATCCCGAGGGGGTCGCCACGGCCTTGCCCGATGGCAGATTCCGGCTCAACGGGCGCTGGTCATTCGCCAGCGGCATCCGACACTGCGGCTGGGTGCTGGCCAACGCGATCGTGCACAAGGAGGACGGCTCGCGGCCCAGCCGGGACGACGCGCTGCCGCCGGTCGTCGGATCGCTCGCGCCGATGGAACAGGTGCAGGTGGAGGACAGTTGGGACGTGATGGGGTTGGAAGGGACCGGGAGTTGTCACTATCAGCTCCACGACGTGATTGTCGAGCGGCCCTTCATGACCTCGTTCGGCGGCGTGCATTCCTACCGCGGCGGTCCCTGGTTCTCGAATCCCACGATCACCTTCCTCAGTCCCGGTCACACCGGTATCGCGTTGGGGTCTGCCAGGCGAGCGCTTGAGCTGCTCAGCGGCGAGATCAGCAACCGGACGCGGTTCGGACAGGCGAGCTCGGTCGCTGATCGCGGGGCGTTCCAGCGAGATTTCGGCGAGGCGTCCTGCCGCTACGAGGCGGCGCGGGCGTACGCGCTCTCCACCCTGGACGACGCGATGGCGCAGCGCGAAGCGGGCGAGCCGATCGAGCCGTCCTACGACGCGCGAATCCGCGCGATGGTCACCTGGGTCACCGATACCTGTGTCGACGTGGTTCGCTTTGCGCACCACCAGGGCGGCGGCGCAGCCGCGTTCAGAGACAGCCCGCTGCAGCAGGCCCTGCGAGACATCCTCGTCGCCAGCCAGCACATCTACGTGTCGGACGTCGCCTACGAGCGCACCGGCGCGTTCCGCCTGGGCAGAACGGCGCCCGGCGGCTTCTAGCGCGCCAACTCCATTGCGGCGATCTGCTCGGACCAGACGAGGACGTTTTCGGCCTGCTCGAGGACTGGCTTGTCGATCATCTGGCCGTCAAGGGCGACTGCGCCGAGGTTCTGTTCGACGCCGTCCTGGTAGGCGTCGACGACCCTACGTGCCCAGTCGACATCCTCGGCCGGCGGGGTGAACATGCGATTGGCCGGGCCGAGCTGATCGGGGTGAATGCAGAACTTGCCCTGGAAGCCGATTTCCTTCATCCGCCGCAGTTCGTCTTTGTAGCCCTCAGGGTCGCGGATGTCGGTCCAGGGCGTGTCGAGCGGGACGATGCCGGCCGCGTGCGCGGCGTTGACCGAGGCGCGGCGGGCCAGTTCCAGCTCCGCCCCGCCCTTGGTCCGCCGCACGCCGATGCTGACGGCGTAATCCTCGCCGCCGACACAAATGCCGACCAGCCGCTCGGAGGCTGCGCAAATCGCGTAGGCGTTCGCCACCGCGTGTGCGTTCTCGATCCAGGCGGCCAGCTTGACCTGACCGTCGGGCAGGCCGCGCGCGCGTTCCAGCAGGGTCAGGTAGTCGTCGATCCGCTGGATGTCGCGGGCGCACTCGATCTTGGAGACGCTCACGCCGTCCAGCCAGGGCTGCGTGATGGCGTGCAGCTCCTGCTCGATTAGACCCGTGTCGTAGCCGTTGGTACGCACGAACACCTGTCGGCCGCGCTTTGGGAAATCGGGCAGCACGCGGCAGAGCAGATCGCGCGCCGCCGGCTTGTCGTCCCAGGCGACCGAGTCCTCCAGATCGAAGCAGAGCACATCCGCTTCGGCCTCCCGCGCCTTCTCGATGAACCGCTCGCGAATGCCCGGCACCGACAACATCGATCGCATCACGGTGGCTGCCACTACGATTCCTCCTCCTGCTCGTCCTGCTCCGAGTCCGGCCGCGTGAAGACTGCCTGAAGCCCGGCAAGGTCCTGCGGATCGCCGGTGGCGCAACCGCGCATGCCGAGCGACGCCGCGTACGCGGCGTCGCTCGGCGATCCGTAAACCACCGGCAGATCGTACGCGGCCGCCGCCAACACGACCTGTGAGCTTGAGGCCGCCACCGTGGGACTGTCGGGCGGGACGCCCAGCGACCCGGCCAGTTCGACATGGTCGAAGGCGATCCAGGTCATTCGGTCGGCGGAGTCGCGCATCGCCGCCAGCGCGTCGGACATGATGTTGATCGCGCGCGGGTCATGGAAGCCGACTGCCATGGCGGTCAGTCCGGGTCGGATGCCCGCTCGGATCTCAAGCTCTTCCAGCACGCCCTCGAGGTAGCGCAGCTGGTCGACGCTCGCCGCCGCCTGTACCGCCACTCCGTACACCCCCGGCCGCAGCGTCGACTGCAGATACTTCCGAGCCAGCCCCGAATCAAGCGGCGGAATCACGACGTAGACCGGCGGACCAAGCTCGATCGCGGCCGCCACACGCTCGCCCGCGTCCCCGTACTCGCTCTCGTCCTGCGGAAACACGATGATCAGCGCGTCGGCATGTTCGACCTCCGCCTCGCTCGGCAGCGGAGCATCCGGCAGCACGGCGAGCAGGGCGCGGACGTCATCCATGGCGGCGATCCACCTTGCAGTCGTCAGTTGGGGCTGAATCCGTCGATCCGCTCGAGCAGCTCATCCTGCCCGTCGAACGGACCGACGACAGCGCCGGCGAGATTGTCTTCGCGCACGACTCGTTGTGCAACGCGCTGGATGTCGGTCGTCGTGACCGCCTCGTATCCGGCGATCGTCTCCTCGACCGACTCGATGAACCCATTCGAGAGCAGCATCCCGCCGGCCCGGTGGCACCAGCTCGCCGCCGCATCCAGCCCCAGCCGGAACGAGCCGACGGCGTGCTCGCGCACCCGCTGCAGTTCCTCCGCCTCGACCGGTTCCGCCGTCAGCTTGCGCAGCTCGTCCAGGGCGACATCGACGGTTTCCAGCACGTGCTCCGCCGTCACGCCTGCCATGATCGACAGGTGGCCCGCGTCGTCGAACGCCGTCGGATGCGAGCCGACCGAATAGGCCAGTCCGCGCTTCTCGCGAATCTCGGTGAACAGCCGAGAAGTCATTCCGCCGCCCAGCACCTCGTTGAGCAGCGTCATCGCGTAACGATCCGGATCCAGTCGGTGAATCGACCGCAAGGCCAGCGCCAGGCTGCACTGCTCAAGGTCGCGCACTTCAACCTGCGCCGGCTCGTCCGACATTGCGTCCCGGGCTGCCGACCGTGTCGGCCAGGCCTCGCCAGCGCCATCCGGCCAACCGTCGCCCCAGTGACGCTCGGCCAGCTCGACCACTGCTTCCCGCTCGACATTGCCGGCGACTGAGAGCACGATGTTGGATGGTCGGTAGAACGTCTGGATGTGCTCGGCCAGGTGCTCGCGAGTCACCGCCCCGACCGACTCGAGATCACCCGCGATCTCCCAGCCCAACGGCTGTTCGCCGTACGTCGCCTGGGTCAGCAGTTGCGACACGCGTTGTCCCGGCTGGTCGTGGGCGCGGCGAATTTCCGAGCAGATCACGGTCCGCTCGCGCTCAATCTCCGACTCGGCCAGCAATGAATGCCGCACCGAGTCGGCCAGCACGTCCATCGCCAGCGACAACCGATCGAACGGCACCCGGTTCCAGTAGCAGGTCAGTTCGCGCGAGGTGAACGCGTTCAGCGATCCGCCCGCGCCCTCGATTGCGGCCGAGATCGCCGTCGGCTCCGGGCGCGACTCGGTGCCCTTGAACAGCATGTGCTCGAGATAGTGCGACAGCCCCAGCGTCTCGCGCGCTTCGTCGCGTGAGCCGACGCCGACGTACGCCGCCAGCACCGCTGCCTGCGAGTGGGGAATCGCACTTACCACCACGCGAAGTCCGTTGCCGAGCGTGGTGATCGCCGGCTCAATCGACGCCTGGGGTGCGGTGGGATTCGGCATGGGCTGTCTCAGCATACTCGCGCCTGCCTATGCTCAATCCAGCCGGGAGAGGGCGGGCGATGCAGGCATTCGTCGAGGCGCGCTACGAGTATCACTGGGCGCCGCTGCTCGGATGCCTGGTCGGACAGCTCGACCATCTCGGCGCTTCCCAGCCGAGCCACGTGATCGGCGCGGCGACCGGAATCAGTTTTCAGCCGCCGCAGGACGCCGAGCTTCCAGCCCTGCTTGAAGAAGGACTCGCCGCCCTGGGCGTCTCCGCCCGGATCACGAACTTCAGTTGCCCCAATCGACTGCAGCGATACCGCGCGCGCCGGCGCATCCGCCACGAGCTGCGAGCCGGCCGAGCGGTCACGACCCATGGCGTCGGCGTCTCCGCGTTCGGTCCGGTCTGGGGATTGATCGTCGGCGTCGACGACGAGCGCGGCGCATGGCGACGCGACGGCCCGATGACCGAGCAGGTCTCGCCCTGGCTTGCCGAGTCCGAATTCAACGCCGCCCCGGTAGTGATCGCGATCGCCGCCCGCCGCAGCGGAGCGCCCGCGGTCGAGCGCATCGAACAGGCCGCCGCCGACGCGCTGACCGGTTCGCTCGATCGCGTGCGACGCGACCTGCGCGACAGGACCGAACTGCTGGACAGCGCCGTTGAGCTTGAGCCGCAGCGGTTCTCCTATGAGGCCCAGGCGCTCGCGGCGACCTGGGGAGAGGCGGCAACGTTCTGGCGCGAGGTTCGCGACGACCGCTATTCACCGATGGCCCAACAGATGGCGGTGACGCTCTCTCGCTACGCGACCCTCTTCCCCTACCCAATGGGCGGCCAGCCGAACAGTCCCGGCGTGCGCAGTGCCGCAGTCCACATTCTGCACGAGGCGGCCGACGCGCTGAACAGCTCCCGTTGATACACTCCCAACGAAGCCGCAACGGAGTCCGCGATGGCCATCAGCGTCAAGCTCTTCATGACTCTGGTTCCGCTCTCCAAATCGAAGAAGTCCAGCCTCTCCGTCGACTGGTTTGACGGGATTACCACGCAGCACATTCTCGCCTCCGAGGAATTCTCCGAGCAGGATCAGGAAGCAATCGCGGTCGTGATCAACTCCGTCCAGGCGCAGCCGGACGATCCGCTCAACGACGGCGACGAAGTCGACCTGCTTGTCAACTTGCAGGGTGGATCAGCGAGACAGTGAGCAGCGGCGACCCGTCAGCGAGGTACATCTTCATCACCGGCGGTGTCATCTCCTCCGTCGGCAAGGGCATCACCACCGCGTCGCTGGGGCGATTGCTCCAATCGCGCGGACTCTCCGTCACCGTCCAGAAGCTCGATCCCTATCTCAACGTCGACCCGGGCACGATGTCGCCCTACCAGCATGGAGAGGTCTACGTCACCGACGACGGCGCCGAAACCGACCTTGATCTCGGTCACTACGAGCGCTTCCTCGACCAGAACCTGACCGCCGCCTCCTCCGTCACGATGGGCCAGATCTCGGCTGCCGTAATTGAGCGCGAGCGCCGCGGCGATTACCTCGGCGGCACCATTCAGACCGTGCCGCACGTCACCGACCTGGTCAAGGAACGCGTGCGCGGCCTGGCCCGAGAGTCGGGAGTCGACGTACTCATCGTTGAGGTCGGCGGGACCGTCGGCGACATCGAGGGCCAGGCATTCCTCGAAGCGATCCGTCAGATGCGCTACGAGGAGCCCCGCAACGGGACGCTCGCCATCCACGTGACGCCGCTCTTCCACCTCAAGGCGACCAACGAACTGAAGACCAAGCCGACCCAGCACTCGGTCCGCACCCTGCGCAGCATGGGCATCCAACCTGACGTGATCATCTCGCGCACCGACATCCCTGCCGACGAGTCGATCACCGACAAGCTCGCGCTGTTCTGCGACGTCCCGGCCGAAGCGGTGATGACGCTCGAGACCGCCCGCTCGATCTACCAGGTGCCATCCATCCTCGAGCAGGCAGGGCTGACGGATCTCACGCTCGACCGACTCGGACTCGAGCCCAGGCCATGCGTGCCGGGAAGGTCGATCCGCGAGTGGACCGAGTGGACCAACCGCCTCGAACAAACCGATCGGGTCTGCCGGGTCGCAATCGTCGGCAAGTATGTAGAGCTGCGGGATGCGTATCTCTCGGTCAAGGAAGCGCTGATCCATGCGGCCGCTCAGCGCCATGCCAGCGTGGACATCACCTGGATCCAGTCCGACGATCTGGACGACGCCGGTCAGCCCGAGATCGCTGCCGCGCTCGCCGATGTCGACGGCGTGATCGTGCCCGGCGGCTTCGGCGAACGCGGCATCGAAGGCGAGGTCGGCGTGGCCCGCTTCGCGCTGCAACAGCGCATTCCCTATCTCGGACTCTGCCGCGGGCTGCAGAACATGGTGATCGCCTTCGCCCGCGAGCGCCTCGACCTGCCCGACGCCAATACGACCGAGGCCGACGAGGACACCGGCGCGCCCGTGATCGCCCTGCTCGACGAACAGCGCGAGGTCAGCGACAAGGGCGGCACCATGAGGCTCGGCATGTACACCTGCCAACTGCATCCGGAAACCCGCGCCCGCCAGCTCTACGAGTCCGAACTCGCACACGAGCGCCACCGCCACCGCTGGGAATTCAATCCCCACTACCGCGACCGCTTCGAACGAGCCGGCCTCATCGCTAGCGGCACGTCCCGCGACGGCGCGCTGGTTGAGATCGGCGAAGTCCACGATCATCCCTTCATGATGGGCTCCCAGTTTCACCCCGAGCTCAAGTCCCGTCCCGAACGCGGCCACCCCCTCTTCCTCGGTTTCATCGATTCAGTCCTCGCCGAATCCGAGACCGCTCTCCGCCACCCCGCCGGCGCCACGAACCGGACGGTCTGAGCGGTATGAGTGAAGACGACATCTTCCGTTTCTTCACAGCCGTCGCCGCGCTCGTCTATGCCGGCGGCGTCGCCGCCCTGACCCTCGCCCTGACCCGCGCCTGGCAGACAGAGGACGCGGTCGAGCGCGACGTCCTGTTCCGCTCCGCAGATCGGGCCCACACGCGCATGTTGCTGCCCGGCATCATCGCCATCGGCGTCCTCGGCGCGCTCTGGGGCATTCGCGCCGACTCGGTGGATCCGATTGAGACCGGCTGGCTGCTGGCCGTCGAGGTCCTCTACCTGGTGTCGCTGTTCGTGCTCGTACCCGGAATGTTCGCCGGTGTGCGGCGCGTTCGCCTGCTCTCGCTCCAGGCGCGCAAGAGCGGGCAGGTTTCGGACGAGCTGACCGACGCCCTCAACGATCGTGGACCGCTCGTGTTCGCCGTGTTGATGGTCATCTTGCTGCCGATTCAGGTTGCGCTCGTTACCTTGCAGCCATAGACGACGTAAAGGACCTCGACGACATGAAGATCTTTCTCGACACCGCCCGCCTCGACGAAATCCAGCAGGCCGTCGACTGGGGCGTCTGCGACGGCGTGACCACCAATCCGTCACTCCATTCGCGGGCGGTTGCCCACGAGGGCCCAGGCGCGATCGGCTACCGCGAACGCATCCTGCGGATCGCCGACATGGTTGACGGGCCAATCTCGGCCGAGTGCGTCACCCGCACCACGTCCGAGCTGATCGAGGAAGCGCGCGAACTGGCGAGCTGGCACAGCAGCGTCGTCGTCAAGATTCCGATCGACGGGCCCGGTCTCGCGGCGATCAAGGCGCTCTCGCAGGAAGGCATCCGAATCAACACGACGCTGATCTTCTCGCTCAATCAGGCGCTGCTCGCGGCGCGCGCGGGCGCGGCCTATGTCTCGCCCTTCGTCGGCCGGCTGGACGACATTGGCGAGCACGGAATCCAGCTCGTCGCCGACAGCGTGAACCTGCTCGACCGATTCAATCTGCCGGCGCAGGTGATCGCGGCGTCGCTGCGCAACACCGAGCACACCGCCGAGGCGGCCCGGGTTGGCGCCCACATCGCCACGATCCCCTTCTCGGTGCTGGAGCAGATGCAGCAGCATCCGCTGACCGACAAAGGCATCCAGTCGTTCCTCGATGACTGGCACAAGGCCGAAGCTCAGCTTTCGGCGCAAGCCGAGCCCGCGCCCTCCGTGTCCTGATTGCGGCAGGCTGCATTGATCTGCTTCGATCTGCTTCGATTGGTTATCGCGATGCTTGCCTTTGCATCGCGCACGAGGCTAGGATTGGGATTGTCCCGTTGAGTACGGCTCCCGCGCACCGCGCCAGACAATAGACACGGCGCCGTTGAGCGCGAAGCCCAGATCAGACCCAGATCGCCAACAGACGCTGTCCGTTCGCGCACCTGCAGACATCCAGACCGAGACGCGACCCAACGCCGAGCCCGCAGAACGCCCCGCAACCGAGGTAGTAGATGACGACCCTGAGCATTCCCGATCTTGAGGACCTGACCCGCGAGGAACTCCTCGCCCAGGCACGCGACATGAACGTCTCCGGACTGTCGGGCCTGAAGAAGCAAGACATCGTGCTGCGCATTCTGCAGGCACAGTCCGAGGCCGAGGGCCACATACTCTCGGGCGGAGTGCTCGAAGTCGTCGACGACTCCTACGGATTCTTGCGCGGCGAGTCGCTGCTCCCCGCGCCGACCGACGTGTACGTCTCGCAAGGCCTGATCCGGCGCTCCGGCCTGCGCACCGGGGATTACGTGATTGGCTCGGTGCGGCCTCCGAAGCAGGGCGAAAAGTACTACGGCCTGTCCCGCGTCGACCTCGTCAACGGGGTGAGCGGCGACGAAGCCGCCGCGCGGCCCAACTTTGAGAATCTCACCGCGGTCTTCCCGCACCAACGCTTCGATCTGGAGACCGACGACCCGGCTGAGTTGTCCGGCCGCGTGATCGACCTCGTTGCGCCGATGGGACGCGGTCAGCGCGGCTTGATCGTCAGCCCGCCCAAGGCCGGCAAGACGATGCTGCTCCAATCGATCGCCAACGGGGTCACGTCGAATCACCCCGAGGTGCACCTGATGGTCGTGCTGATCGGCGAGCGCCCCGAAGAGGTCACCGAAATGAAGCGCTCGGTGCGCGGCGAGGTGATCGCATCGACCTTCGACGAGCCGGTCGAGGAACACACCCGCGTCGCCGAGCTCGGCCTGGAGCGCGCCAAGCGCCTGATGGAGATGGGCCGCGACGTCGTCATCCTGCTCGACTCGATCACCCGCCTGACCCGCGCCTACAACCTCGAGATGCCTTCCACCGGCCGCACCCTCTCCGGAGGCATCGATCCGGTTGCCCTCTACCCGCCCAAGCGCTTCTTCGGCTCAGCACGCAAGGCCGAAGAGGGCGGCTCACTGACGATTATTGCCACCTGCCTGGTCGATACCGGGTCCCGCCTCGACGACGTGGTCTTCGAGGAATTCAAGGGCACCGGCAACTGGGAGGTGCGGCTCGACCGCAAGCTGGCTGAGCGGCGCATCTACCCCTCGATCGATATCGCCGCCTCGTCCACGCGGCGCGAGGAATTGCTGCTTTCGGGCGAGGAACTGCAACGCGTCTGGCTGCTGCGGCGGATGATGTCCGTGCTCGCCGGCTCAGGCGGGGGCGCCACCGAGCCGACCGAGCGCCTGCTTGACCGCCTGGCCAAGACCAAGTCCAACATCGAGTTCCTTGAGAATCTCACCGCCGCTGAGGCGTAGTCATGAACCGCGACGACGTCGCCGACCTCTGCGAATCGCTGCCCGGCGCCTGGCCCGACTCGCCGTGGGCCGAGGACGATCTCGTCTACAAGCTGGGCAGTCGCAACGCCGAGGGCAAGGGCGGCAAGATCTTCTGCTTCCTCGGCGGTGGGACGACCGAAGGCAAGCCTCAGGCCATCTCGATTAAGTGCGACCCAGCCATCGTCCCCGCCCTGCATCAGCAGTACGAGGCCGTCGCGCTGCCCAGCTACCTGAACAAGTCGCACTGGATTGCAGTCACGCTTGAGTTGGATCTGCCCGACGACGAACTGGAAGAACTGATCGTCGATTCCTACGAGCGAATCCTCGCCGGCTTCAGCAAGCGCCAGCAACGCTATATCCGCGGCGAGGAATAGCGGCTAACTCGGAACCACCGACAGCTCGACCCTTGACGCGCGGCCGGCGTCGTGCCAGATGGTGTTCAGCGCCGTTCGGGTGTGCGTCTGCCGACCGATGGGTTCTCCCGTGTTGGGGTTGACATCGAAGCGGGGATAGTTGCTGCTGCTGATCTCGACGCCGATCCTGTGGCCGGCCTTGAACACGTTGGCCGTGGGGTAGAGCTCGATCGTCAGCTCGGCCACCTCGCCCGGCGAGATGAAGTCTTCGCGGTCGTAGCCGTGGCGGAAGCGCAGCCGCTTGATGCTGTCCGAGATGCGCAAGTGGTAGCCCTCGGGATAGTCGGCGTTGGCCGGGTAGCAGTCGAGCAGCGCCGCTGTGAAGTCGGTGTCCGGCGCGTCGCTCGAGACGAACAGTCGCACCGTGACGGGTCCGGTCACCTGCACGTCCTGGTGAAGCGGGTCCGTCTGGAAGGAGAGCACATCCGGCCGGGTCGCGGTGCGCAGATAGGGCGGCTCGGCGCCCATCACGTCGGGCCGCGTGCGCTGGTCGGCGCCGCCCGGCAGGATCAGTTCCCTCGAGCGCTGGGTCGGCGGCCAGATCTGTTGCCTGAGGGTGGGATCCTCTGGCGCGAACTCGCGCAGCGATGAGACGTTGGCGGAGATTGACGGCACCGGATTGGCAGGGTCGAACAGGTAGATGGACGAACCGCCGTCCTCGCCGGCCGGCTCCGAATGCAGACCGCCGCCGGGCTGCAGGAACATCTCGGACTGCGCCGCGCCTGCGGGAGGCCACTGCGAGGCTTCGCTCCACGCGCCGCCGTGGTCCATGCGGCCCGAAGGCAACTGGCGGCCCGTACCGCCGCCCATCACGAACATCGTGACCGGCGGCCGCTGCTCCCAGCCGCTATCCAGACCCTTGAGCGTCTGGTCAAAGAACTCCAGACGCAGGTCGGAGATGCTGGCTGCCAGGTTGCCCGACGTGGGCGCGGTCGGGCCAAAGTCGACGTCGCCCGACCAGCTGCGGTCGAGCGTCGCTTCGCCGTGCGTCCAGGGACCCATGAGCAGGTACTGCGGCGACGACATGGCCTCGGAGAACGCGACGAAGGACTCGCAGGTCGCGCGCGTGTAGCTGTCGTACCAGCCGCCCGAGTAGACGCTGGGCACATCGGCCGTCTGGCCGATGAACCTCTCGAAATTCATCGACGGCAGTTGCCAGAGCCAATCGTCCTCGCGCGCCTGGGTGAGCAGATCGATCGCCCAGCGCTCGTAGTCCTTGGTCTGCGAGAGCGGTGTGTCGCCTTCGCGCCAGGGCAAGTTGTTCAGGTGGCCGCGAAGGTCGACCGCGGCCCGGTCCAGCGCGGCGTAGAGGGCCGGATCGGCCACGGCCTCGGGACTCACCGGGGCGTTCCAGAAGGCCCAGGCGAGCCAGCGCAGCTCCAGCGCGCCGCCCTGGCGTAGCGACGAGGTCAGCCCGTTGAACGCGCCCTGGTTGACCCACATCGCCGAGAGGTGCGGCGGACTCTGCGTCGCTGCGGCGGACTGTACCCAACCCATGTAGGAGGTTCCCACCGTCCCGACCTTGCCGGTCGACCAGGGCTGGTCGGCAAGCCATTCAATCGTGTCGTAGCCGTCCTCAGCCTCGTTCTTGAGCAGGTAGAAGTCGCCCTCCGACGCAAACCGGCCGCGCACATCTTGCATCACGCGCGCGTATCCACGACGCGCCCACCACTCGCCGTCGGCGGTGAACCCGAGCTTGTCATAGGGCGTGCGAGTCAACAGGGTTGGCCACGGCCCATCAAGGGCGACGCCGTCGCGGGCGGGCAGATAGACATCGGTCGCAAGCGTCACCCCGTCGCGCATCGCGACGCGGCGGTTGCGCTGAATCACCACGTCGTACTCGGCCTTCGAGTGTTGACTGCTCATCTCACGCTCCTCGTGCCAGCAGCGGGGTCACGGTCGGCGCAGTTGGAATCGACGAGCGCGTGACGTTGATGTGGTTGTCGGCAGGCGGTTCGACGCTGACGCCCATCTCGCGCAGAAACGCCGACAATGGTTCCAGTCCGGTGCTGACCTCGGTTGCCGACTCGGGCTGATAGAGCATGGGGATCACCAGCGGCGCGGCGATGGCATTGGCGACATCGGCAGCCGCCTGCGGTGACAGGTGTGCGCCGCCGCCGCAAGGCAGCAACACGACATCGGCGCGCCGAAGTTCTTCCAGCGCATCGCCCTGGGGCAGACCCTGCAAGTCGCCGAGATGGGCGACGATGACCTCGTCGATCGTAATCACGAACGCGACGTTTCGCGCGTGGTCAGGTCCGGGCGTCTTGACTCCCGTCGCGAGCACGCGCTTGATCTCGTACTCGCCCGGCGCCTCTAGCGGACGCGCCAGGCCGGCGGCCTCGAGCGCCACGCCGTCAATCCAGTTGTGCGCAGGATCGGCGGCGCGCGAGACCGTGACGATGTCTGCGCCGGGCCGGTTGAGACGGAATCCGGTCTCCGGGACGCAAGGATCCATCACGACGGCGGCCTCGCGCCCTCGTAGTCGGAATGCGGCGTGACCGTACCAGGCGATATCCATAGCCACAGCCTACGAAGCGGACGACCTATACGCAGAAGCGGCGACACGTTCAGTCGATCAGATGACCAGCACCTGGAGCTCGTCACCGGCTTCCGGCACGTGCGGCAGGAAGATGGCTGCGGCGTTCTGGCCGTGCGCGCCATAGGCCGCGGTGGCAGCGCCGACAATCCGGTCCTCGATCTGTTCCTGTACGAAGCCCAGCTTGCAGGCGATGTCCGGTTCCGCAAGGGTGGCGTGCGGCGGGATGATGCGATGGTCCACGATCTGCGCCGCCGCGACGGCCGAGAGCGCGCCCGACGCGCCGACCGTGTAGCCAACGTTGGGCGTGACCGCGGCGGCGTACATGTCGAGCGTTCGTCGACCAAAGGCGCGCTCGATAATGTCCGTTTCCCGCTCGTCACCTGCTCGCGAGCCAAGGCCGGCAGTGACCACGACGTCGATGTCGGAGGGCGACACTTCACCGCCGAGCATTGATTCGCCGGTCGCGCGGCGCGCGATCTCCACGTCGGTCGGTCCGAGTCCATCGCCCATCGGCCCTGCGGTAATCGCTTCGCCGCCAATCTCGGCATAGACGTGAACACCGCGCTGAGTCGCGAGTTGGCGGTCTTCCAGCATCAGCGCCGCTGCGCCCTCAGCGAGGATCATACCCGTTCGCTTGGCGTCGAACGGCCGTTGCGCGCGCAAATCGTCCGTCCGATCGAGCAGGCCCATGGACTCGTAGGCCTGCCAGACCTCCGGGCGCAGCGGCGCTTCGGCGCCGATCGCCAGCGCCGCCCTGACCACGCCGGCGCGGATCAGTTGCGCGGCGAGGACCGTCGCCGCGAGACCCGATGCGCCGCCCATCGAGACCGTGAACACCGGCCCGGCGATGTCCAGGCCCAGCGATGCGCCGGAGAGGCCTGAGCCCAGCCTCGCCCATCCATCGCCGATCGCCGGATGCGCCGTGCCCGTCACTGCGCCGACCGCAAACGCGTTCTGCTGGTTGAATTCGATGCGCGCATCGGACTGCGCCTGGATCGCGGCGTCGAGGGCGAGCTGCGACGCCCGATCCAGGCGCGACATCAGCCACGGCGGCGCGTCCGGTGGTCCACTCCAGGTGTCGGGAATCTGGCCGGCCGCGGCCGCGCGCGGCGGCGAGAAGGCGGTCAGCGGCGAGGTGCAGACTCGACCCTCGCACAGCGCAGTCCAGAAGTCGGTGGCATGCAAGCCGGCCGCCGTCACCGCGCCCAGGCCGGTGACGACCACGCGGCGGCGCTCGCCGGCATCTTCGCTTCTCACACCCCTGCCGATGTTCCCGCTGACCATCTCTGCCCCTCTCGCGGCGCCGCGCGTGAGGTGTGTCACGACACCCTCAGACGTGGATGATTGGCTTTGCCGATTGTCCAAAACGCTGTTACGATGACCGCGTTAGCACTCTCGGAGGTAGAGTGCTAACGCCAGCCTAACCGAGCTTCAGGACTGAAACCCGACGCGATTCGAGCCATGTCCTCCCCCATGTCTTCACGCGAGCTATCCCGGCGGCGCGCCGGCATTTTGCAACTGGTCGTTCAGGACTATATCGAGACCGCAACGCCGGTCGCCTCGCGTCACGTGGTCGAGAAGTACGCGTTGCCTGCGTCGCCGGCGACGATCCGCCACGAGATGCATGCGCTCGAAGAAGACGGCTATCTGACCCATCCGCACACCTCGGCCGGCCGCGTGCCGTCGAACCTCGGCTACCGGCACTTCGTTCAGTCGCTGATGGGCCATGCCGAGCTGGGACAGGCCGAGCAGGCACAGGTGCGGCATCAGTTCTTTCAGGCCGCGCCTTCGGTCGACGAATGGGTCGAACTGGCCGCCAACGTGCTGGCACGCTCGCTCGGCCTGCTCGTGATTGTCGCCCCGCCGCATCCTGAGCAGTTGCGCGTGCGGCAGGTCGAGCTGATCTCGCTGAACGAATTGCTCGTGCTGATGATTGTGGTGGTCCAGGAAGCGCGGATGATCCGCCAACTGATGCCGCTGCCGCAACCGGTCGAAGTGGATGAGCTCGATGAGCTCGCCGCCCGACTGTCGGGAACGCTGCGCGGACAGTCCGCCAATCAAGTTCGGGAGGCCGCGCGCGCGTCGCTGGATTCGCCCGACTCCCATCCGGTCCAGCACTTCGTCCTCGATACCCTGGCCCAGGTCCTTCATCGCGACGCCCGGCGTGCAGGCGTGCCGGCCATTGCCGGTTTGGGCGGGATGGTCTCGCAGCCCGAGTTCCAGCAGGAACCCGAACGCTCGCTGGAGTTGATCGAACTCGTCGACCAGCATGCCGCCGAAGACCTGATCCCTCCGGAGGTGCTGGAAGACTCGATGCACGCCGGCGAAATGCACGTCCTGATCGGCGACGACTATCCCGTCGAGATGTTGCAGGAGTGCTCGCTCGTGCTGGCCCCGTATGGCTCATCCGTCGGCGCCACGCTGCACGCCGACCGCCCGCCGGCCGGCCCGGAGATTCCCGGCTATGTCGGGATCGTCGGTCCGACTCGAATGAACTATCCGCGCAGCATCGCCGCCGCACGCTTCTACTCGGGACTGCTGCAGGAGATGATCGACGCCGTGTATGGAGCAGGTCGATGAACGCAGACGAGCAGGCCGCCGAGCAGATTGACGAGGTCGAAGAGATCGAGCCTGCGGCAGGCGCCGCGCCGGCGCCCGACGATGAAATCGAGTCCTTGCGCCAGGAGTCGGCTCGCAACCTCGCCGGTTGGCAGCGTGCCCAGGCGGATTACGAGAATCTGAAACGTCGCAGCGCTCAGGATGTCCGCGATCGCGTGCAGCAGTCGCAGCGCGGCATCCTGCTCGACCTGCTGGATCTGGCCGACGATTTCGAGCGCGCCGAACGCGAAGCGCCCAGCGACAACGCCGCCGCCGGGGATGCCTGGCGGCAAGGGGTCGAACTGATCTCGCAGAAACTGCACGCGTTGCTGATCAAACAGCAGGTGTCAAGGATCGACACGGTCGAGCAGTCATTCGACCCTGAACTGCACGAAGCCGTCGGCCAGTTGCCCGGCGGCCACAACGAGATCGTCGCCGTGCTGCGCACGGGCTACACGATCGGCCCGAACAGCAACCTGCGCGTGTTGCGCGCGACCCAGGTCATGGTCGGCGACGGCTCGATCGAACCACCGTCACAGACAGACAACCCGGAAGAAGCAGAAGCCACCGATTAGGAGACATTCCATGCCCGGACGAGTCATTGGCATCGACCTCGGCACGACCAACTCCGCCGTCGCCGTGATGGAAGGCGGGGAGCCGACAGTCATCCCCAACGCCGAAGGCAATCGCACCACGCCGTCCGTGGTCGCGCTGACCAAGACCGGCGAACGGATCGTCGGCACGGCCGCCAAGCGCCAGGCGGTGACCAACCCCGAGGACACGCTGTTCTCGGTCAAGCGGCTGATGGGCCGCCGCTTTGACGATCCCAACGTGCAGGGCGCCGTGGGGCGCCTGCCCTACACGGTCGACGCAGCCGAGAATCGCGACGCCCGCGTGACCATGGGCGGCAACCCCTACTCGCCGCCCGAGATTGCCGCCATGGTCCTGCAGAAGCTCAAGGCCGACGCCGAAGCCTATCTCGGCGAGACCGTCACCGAAGCGGTGATCACGGTGCCCGCCTACTTCGACGACTCGCAACGCAACGCGACCAAGGATGCCGGGCGGATCGCGGGTCTGAACGTGCTGCGGATCATCAACGAGCCGACCGCGGCCTCGCTCGCATACGGGCTGGAGAAAGAGAACGACCACTACATCGCGGTCTATGACCTCGGCGGCGGCACCTTCGACATCTCCATCCTCGAGCTGGGCGAGGGCACGTTCCAGGTCCGCTCGACCAACGGCAACACGTTCCTGGGCGGCGACGACTTCGATCAGCGCCTGATGGACTACCTGGTCGACGCGTTCCGCAAGGAGCAGGCGATCGACCTCTCGCAGGATCGCATGGCGCTACAGCGGCTCAAGGAAGCGGCCGAGCGGGCCAAGGTCGAACTGTCGACCACGCAGTCAACCGAGATCAACCTGCCCTACATCACGGCCGACGCCTCGGGCCCGAAGCACTTCACCCACACGCTGACCCGCGCGCAGCTTGAGCAGCTCGTGCTCGACCTGGTCGAGAGCACCCTCGAGCCCTGCCGCAACGCGCTCGATGACGCGGGTATCTCGCGCGACCAGGTTGACGAGGTCGTGCTCGTCGGTGGTCAGACGCGTATGCCGCTGGTCCAACAGAAGGTCGAGCAGTTCTTCGGCAAGGAGCCGCACCGCGGCGTCAACCCGGACGAGGTCGTCGCGCTCGGCGCCGCGATCCAGGCCGGCGTGCTGCGCGGCGAAGTCAAGGACGTGCTGCTGCTCGACGTGACGCCGCTGACGCTGGGCATCGAAACCCTCGGCGGCGTCTCGACTCCGCTGATCCCGCGCAACACGACGATTCCCACCTCGAAGTCGCAGGTCTTCTCGACCGCCGCCGACAACCAGTCGCAGGTCGAGATTCACGTGCTCCAGGGAGAGCGCGAGATGGCGGCCGGCAACAAGCCGCTGGGCAAGTTCATTCTCGACGGCATCCTGCCCGCCCCGCGCGGTATGCCCCAGATCGAGGTCACCTTCGACATCGACGCCAACGGCATCCTCAATGTCGGCGCGCAGGACAAGGGCACCGGCAAGGAACAGCGGATCACGATCCAGGGCTCCTCAGGTCTGTCCGAAGACGAGATCGCCGCGATGCAGCGAGACGCCGAGGAACACGCCGAGGAAGACCAGCGTCAGCGCGAGCTGGTCGAAGTCCGCAACCGCGCCGAGACCACTGCGTACGAAGCGGAGAAGATCCTCAGCGATCAGGAAGACAAGCTCGACGACGAGCTGAAAACGGAGATGCAGGGCAAAATCGAGGCGCTGCGCGGCGCGCTGGAGTCCGATGACGCCGCCCCGATTCAGTCCGCACTCGACGACCTCAACACGACCCTGATGAAGGTCGGCGAGAAGATCTACGGCCAGCAAGAACCCGCCGGCGCCGCCGCTGGCGCGGCAGGCGCTACTCCGCCGCCCGACGACGACACCGTCGAAGGCGAGTTCCGCGAGGTCTAGCGGCAAAGCCGCTGGACAACATGGCGTCAGTTCGGCCACGATGATCCGCGCATGGCATGCGCGGGAAGGTGTCGCGCTGCGACGCTTATCCGCGACAACCAACTCAGACCAATAGAGCGAGTCGTCTTGTCATTGTCGGCCCTGAGGTGCCGGCGCGGCGATTAGTGGTGGTCCAACGCCGTCGAGTTGACCCGGCTTGGGCGGCCGCGTCCAGTGGTCGAGCACCACGTAGCCAGCAGTTCCTATGGCAGCCAACGTCGTCATCCACGGCGAGGGCGCCACTGCGATGTGCAGCAACGCTAAGAGTGCTGCATACAACGCCAGCTCAATGACCAGTGGAGGCTTCCAATACGGCCAGAATCGGTGCCAGAGCGCCAGAACGATCAGCACTGCTGCCAGTGGAAGCCATGACAGGTGATCGAAGATCGCGGCTGTTGCCAGCCAAATCAACAGGCCCAAGATGAGGTCAACCGCAAACACGAGCCGTCGGCGTCGTTGCCAGCGATCCCGCAGTCGCCGAACTCGCGCCCGAAAAGTGATCGCCCAACTCATGCACTCATGCTACGGCAAGCTGGGCAACGGTCGTCCGCAACAGTTGGAGCGCGTGAGAGGAAATTCGCGATAGGCTGCGCAACATGGCTCAATCCGACGACTTCTATGAGATTCTTGGCCTCTTGCGGGACGCGTCGCAGGACGACATTCGACGCTCGTTCCGCAAGCTGGCGATGGAGCATCATCCCGACCGCGTGACCGAGCCGGCGGAGAAGGAGGTCTCGGAGGCCAAGTTCAAACGCATCGCCGCGGCCTACGAGGTGCTCTCCGATCCCGAGAAGCGCGCCAAGTACGACCAGTACGGCTCAGCCGGCGCGTTCGCCCAGGGCGCCGGCTTCGAGGGCTTCGACTTCGGCGGCTTCGGCGACATCTTCGACGCCTTCTTCGGCGGACGCCGCGCCGCCGGGCCGATCCGCGGCGGCGACCTGCGCATTCAGATCGAGCTCGACTTCGAGGAAGCCATCTTCGGTTGCGAGGAAGAGATCCGCGCTTCGCGGCTGGAGCACTGCACGATCTGCGGCGGCTCGGGCGGCGAGCCCGGCACGCAGCGCGTCGTCTGCGAGCCGTGCGGCGGCTCGGGCGAGGTGCGGCGCACGCAGAGCAGCGTCTTCGGTCGCTTCGTCAACGTCGCGCCCTGTGAGCCGTGCGACGGCGAGGGCACCGTGATCGAGCATCCCTGCACCGCCTGCGGCGGAATCGGCCGTGAGCAGCGCAACCGACGGCTCAAGGTCAAAATCCCTGCGGGCGTCACCGACGGCGCGCAAATGCGGCTCTCGGGCGAGGGCGACGCGGGCCTGCGCGGCGGCCCGGCCGGCAACCTCTATGTCGACATCGGCGTCAAACCGCATGAGATGTTCCTGCGCGACGGCAACGACCTGATCCTGCCGCTGCACCTGAACGTCGCCCAGGCGGCGCTGGGCGACGAGGTTGACATCCCCGGCATCGACGGCCACGATCAGCCGCTCAACGTTCCGGCCGGAACCCAACACGGTCACGAGTTCCGCCTGCGTGGACAGGGCGTGCCCCATCTGCGCGGGCGCGGTCGCGGCGACCTGCGCGTCCATGTCGTGGTCGAGACGCCGACCAAGTTGACCGGCAGGCAGCGCGAGCTGTTCGAACAACTCGCCGAGGAACTCGACATCCCGACCCACGGCGCAGGGGACGACAACGGAGTCTTCTCGCGTATTCGCGGAGCATTCACCAATTAGCCTTAGCCGTTCGACGAAGCTGCTCAGGGTCGCGGTCTGCGTGTCCTCGGACCAGGCCGAACTCGCCGTCGCCGCCTGGGAGCTGGCAGGCGTGCGCCACTCAAGCATCGAGTACGGCCTCGACGAGCCGCGCGAAGAGCCCTGGCCCGGCCACGACCAGCGCAGCGATCGAGCCGAGGTCGCTGCCTACCTCAAGGCGGAACAGTGGGCCGAAATGGAATCTCCGCTCCGCGCGGCGCTCGGAGAGTTGCTCGACGCTGAGCCGGAGATCGCCGTCAGGGGCATGCCCGAGCGGGACTGGCGCACCGCCTGGCACGATCACTTCAATCTGGTCCGCATTCCCGGCGCGCGGCCAATCGTCGTCCGTCCGCCGCACATCGCCTACGACCCGAAGCGGGGCGAAGTGGTGATCGACCTGGTCCCCGGCCTTGCCTTCGGCACCGGCCAGCACCAGTCCACGAGGCTCTGCCTTCGCCTGCTTGCGAGCGTGATTGAGGGCGGGGAACGAGTGCTCGATGTCGGCACAGGCAGCGGCATCCTCGCCGTCGCGGCAGCAGCTCTCGGGGCCGCATCGGTCACCGCGACGGACGTCGATCCCATCGCGGTCGACGCCGCCCGCGAGACCGCGCGCCAGAATCAGGCAGCCGACCGGATCGAGGTGCGCGAGGACTCCGTTCCCGCAACGGAGCAGTTCGATCTGATCACGGCCAATCTGACCGCCGACCTGTTGCAGTACCTCGCGGGAGATCTGGCGGCGGCGCTGCGGCCTTCGGGACGGCTGATCGTCAGCGGACTGATCGAGACGCGGCTGAGCGAAGTCCAAGGGTCCCTGGAAGGCGTCGGACTCGAGCTGCTCGCCGTCGAGCGGGAGGACGAATGGCGGGCGATGCTGCTGCGAAGCTCAGTCCGCTAGCGGCAACCCCGGCTCACCAGGCCGCCGACGCGCCGCCGTCGATGTTGATCGCGCAGCCCGTGATGAAGCTGGCCGCGTCGGAGGCGAGGAAGACGAGCATGTTGGCCGCTTCTTCCGATGTGCCGATCCGCTTGACCGGGATGCCTTCTCCGACCGAGTCGAGGAACTGCTCGTAGGTCGCGTCGGGCATGCGCTGCTGGTGGAAGCCGCGCCATTGGGCCGACTCGACCGAGCCGATGCAGGCTGCGTTGACCAGGATCTGATCGGCGGCAACCTCCTTGCTCAGTGCCTTGGTCATCGCCAGTCCCGCTGCGCGTGACGCCGCCGTCGGCATCGAGCCCGCGCCCGGCGTCTTCGAGCCGATGTTAAGCAGATTGATGATGCGCCCGCCGCCCCGCTCGCGCATCAGCGGGATGCAGAGCTTGGCCAGGCGGATCGCGCCGTAGAGCTTGAGGTCGAGGTCGACCGCCCAGGTCTCGATCTCGTGCGATTCGATCCGGCCCGAGGACGACTGACCGGCGTTGTTGATCAGGATGTCGACTCCGCCGAATCGTTCGACGGCGGTGTTGACCAGGCGCGCGCAATCGTCGTCCGAGGTGACGTCCATCGCGACCGCCGCGCACGCTCCGCCGGCCGCCTCGACCTCGGCCCGCGCTTCGTCCAGCGGCGCCTGGCGCCGTGCGCCGATCACGACCGAGGCGCCCTCGCGCGCCAGGACCACCGCCGTGGCCCGTCCGATGCCTTCCGATCCGCCGGTGACAATCGCCACCTTCCCTTGTAGCCCAAGCTCCATGACCCGCCGTCCAATCTGGTCCGAATCCGCTATTGTGCGTGTCCCAGCGGAGTCTAGCGCTGGCCAGGGGAGGGGCGGCGGCATGACTCATCACGATGACGGCGCGCCGGCCGGCGAGGGCGAACCAGGCGCAAGCCTGGTGCCGCGATACTTCCTCGACGAATCCGCGCGTGTCGAGGACGACGCCATCGTGATCACCGGCGGCAAGGCCAACCGGCTCAAGCGCGTGATGCGCATCCGCCGCGGCGATCCGCTCGAACTGGTCCATCCGCCTAGCGACCATCTGTACCAGGCCGTCGTTCAACGGGTGACTCGCGACGAGGTGATCTGCAGCGTGCTGCAGTGCCGCCCGCGGCGCGCGTTGCCGCCGCCGCGAATCGTGCTCTCGGCGTCGCTGATCCGCCCGCAGCGCTACGACTTCATGATCGAGAAAGCGACGGAGCTTGGGGTGGACGAGGTGCGCCCCGTCTGGTCGCAGCGCGCGCTGATCAAGGGCGACGCGAGCCAGCGGTTGCATCGCTGGCGACGGCTCGCCACCGAGGCGGCCGAGCAGTGTCGCCGCGAGTATCGTCCGACGATCTATCCGCCGACCCAGGTAACGGAGCTGATCCAGGAGGAACCGGCGCCCAACTCGCTGCGCCTGCTCGCCTCGGCGCTCGAGCCCGAGCAGCGAATATCGCCAATCTTCCAGCAGCGGCGCCACAGTGGTCAGCCGCTGCCCGATGTCGTTCACCTGCTGGTCGGCCCGGAGGGCGGCTACACCCCCGAGGAGGCCGGACTTGCGCGCGAGCGCGGCTGGCTGCCGATTTCGTTGGGCAATCGGCCGCTGCGCGCCGAGACCGCGGCCATCGTCGCCGTCGCGCTGACCCAGGAGGCGGCTCGGTCCTAGCTGCGGGCCAGGTTGGTCGATTGCAGCGCGCCGGCCGGGTTGAGGTCCTGGAACGGGTCGGGAAACTCCAACAGTCGGATCCAGGGGAGCGGGTTGACCGTCACGCCGCGCACCACGACCTCCCAGTGCAGATGCGGCCCGGTGGCGAGGCCGGTGGCGCCCATCCGCCCGATCAGCGTGCCCTGCTCGACGACTGTGCCCGGCGTGCGCAGTACCTCGGAGAGGTGGTAATAGCCGGAGAATACGCCGGCGCCGTGATCGACGATGATGCCGTTCCCGCGACGGCGCGTGCGGCCGGCCCAACTGACCACGCCGCTGTTGGCCGTCCGGATCGCCGAGCCGGTCTCGCCGCCGAAGTCGATGCCCGTGTGGTATTCCGTGATCGGTCCCCCGTTGAACGAGCGCTGTTCGCCGTAGAGCGCGGTGATCTGTCCGTCCGAGGGCGGGTCGAAGACGCCCAGCCAATGCAACTGTTGCGACTGCCCGACCTGGTGCGGCTGGCGCGCATCGTGGTCTGCACGACGCACGGCCGGATCCAGCAGCGCCGCGTTGGGTCCGTCGATCTGGATGTCGTCCACGGTCCAGTCGAACGCCACGACTTCGATCACCGTCTCCTGCCAGAGCAGTTGTTCCCCCTGGGGACCCCAGACGCCGATGCCCAACGCACGCGGCCCGACCTGCGCGTTGGCGTCGATGCCGAAGAACCCCACGAACCGGTTCTCGCGCTGCAGGAGCGAGAGCGACTGTCCCTGCCACCACAGCGAGGCCGCCGTGGCGCCCGGCGCTTCGACCACGACCAGGACCGTCTCGCCTTGCGAAACCGGACTGGGCAGGATGTAGACGAGCGGCTCGGGCAGCTCTTCCGGCAGCGCGAGCGCTTGCTGTTGCGCGGAGACCTGCTGCTCGTCAACTGCCTCTTGTGAGGTCTGAGCAGCAGCCTGCGGATCGTCCCCTGCGGCGGGCTCGGGGGATGTCTGGCGGCCCTGGGCGAACGGATCCAGTTCCTCGCCGCCGCAGGCGCTGAGCAGCACGCCGACGCCGACGCCGACGATGGCGCGCAGCACGGTGCGCCGGGTGAGCCGCACCGGACCGGACACCAAGCGCTCAGGATCGGGTGAATCGAGCATCTGGACGGTTCCACTGTACATCCATCAGTTACGCTCTTGGCAAGCTGTGAGCGGAGAGTTTCGCGATGGACGATCCCCGAACCGTGTTGCTGAGCGTGGTCGCCAACGTGGAGCGGGTCATCCTGGGCAAGACGCCGGAGGTCCGGCAGGCGGTGGTAGCGCTGGTCGCCGACGGTCACCTGCTGATCGAGGATGTGCCCGGCACCGGCAAGACCATGCTGGCGCGAGCGCTGGCCGTCTCGACCGGCTGCACGTTCAACCGGATTCAGTTCACGCCCGACCTGTTGCCGTCGGATGTCACCGGCGTCTCGGTCTACAACCAGAAGACGCAGGACTTCGAGTGGCGCCAGGGACCGATCTACTCGCAGATCGTCCTGGCCGACGAGATCAATCGCGCCACGCCCAAGACGCAGTCGGCGCTGCTGGAGGCGATGGAAGAGCGCCAGGTCACGGCCGATGGCGTCACGCGCGCCTTGCCGCCGCCGTTTATGGTCATGGCGACGCAGAATCCCGTGGAGTACGAAGGCACGTTCCCGCTGCCGGAAGCGCAGCTCGACCGCTTCCTGCTGCGCATCCACCTCGGCTACCCCGACGCCAACGACGAAGTCGCGGTGCTCGAGGGTCAGCAGCAGCAACACCCGATCCAGTCGCTCAGCCCGGTGACGTCGCCGGAAGAGGTGCGTGAGATTCACCGCGTTGCGCGTGACATCTGGGTTGACCCGCAACTCAAGCAGTACGCAGTGCAACTGGTCGCGGCCACGCGCTCGCACGAGGCGGTCTACCTGGGCGCCTCGCCGCGCGGATCACTGGCCCTGTTCCGCTGCGCCCAGGCCTCGGCCCTGCTCTACGGCCGCGACTACGTGATCCCCGACGACATCAAGTCGCTGGCGCATGCCGCGCTGGGCCACCGGATCATCCTCAGCCCCTCGGCGCAGGTGCGCAACCAGGACGCGCGAACCGTGATCGACGATGTGCTCGATCGCGTCGCGGTGCCCGGCGCCCGCGCGGCCTCGTAACCTGCCTATCCTGCGTCCGAGTCCGAACTACGTAGGCGGCATGCAGATCGGAACGGACCGTGCGTGGCCTCGGCGCAGCCATCGCCAGACCCTTCCGTCGCGCCTGGCGCGCGACCTTTGGCACGCGGCGCTCGCTGAGCATCGTCGTAACCCTGACGATCGTCGCATTTGCGGTCGGCTTCGCCTCGAACTACTGGCTGCCGCAACGGCTGGGCTACACGTTGCTCTTCGGTCTCGCCCTGGCCGCGCTCTGGACCTGGTCGTCGGGGCAAGGCGTACGCGTGCGCATGTCGCGCTCGCGCGATCGGGTGCAGGCCGGCGAGTCGATCATCGAACGCTTCGAGGTGATCAACGACTCGGCCATTCCCAAGCTCTGGCTCGAAGTGGCGGAAGAGTCTGATCTGCCCGGACATACCGCGCAGTTCGTCACTTCGCTCTCCAGCTCCAGTCATCGCAACTGGCGCGTCCAGACGACCTGTCATCGTCGGGGGGTCTACAACCTGGGACCGATCACGGTGCGCAGTTCCGACCCCTTCGACATCTTCAGCCGCGAGATACGCTTCGGCCATCGGCGCGGCCTGGTGGTCTATCCGCGCGCGCTTGAGCTGCCTCGCTACTCGGCGCCGCCGGCCAACCTGCCCGGCGAGGGACGCTTCCGCCGCCGCACCCACTACGTCACGCCCAACGCCTCGGGCATCCGCGACTACGAAGCGGGCGACTCGGTCAATCGCATTCACTGGAAGAGCAGCCTGCGCACCGGCTCGCTCAAGGTCAAGACGTTCGAGCTCGACCCGGCCTCGCACCTGTGGGTGATCCTCGACCTCTCGAGCCAGGATCACATCGGCAGCGGCGACGACGCCACCATCGAGACCGCAGTGACCGTGGCCGCGTCGGTCGTTCGCCTGTTCATCAACCAGAGCCGCTCGGTCGGGCTGATGATGTTCGGCGATCGCCTGGATGTGATCGAACCCGATCGCGGCTCCCAACACTTCGGGCGCATCCTCGAGTCACTGGCCGTCGCCCAACCGATCGGCTCCGTGCCGGTCGCCTCGATCCTGTATCAACAGTCGCGCCGCTGGGGGCGGCACACGACGGTGATCGTCGTGACGGCGTCGACCGATCCGCGCTGGCAAGGCGCCATTCGCACGCTGACCCAGCGCGGCGTCAAGGTCGCCGTCGCCCTGCTCGACCTGGAGTCGTGGGGCGGTCGCGCGGGGGCAGTAGGCACGGCGGCTGAGCTTCGCGCCCTGGGCGTCCAGGTCAACGTGGTCCGACAGGGCGACTACATCCCGGCGGTCATGGTTGGGCAGATTCCAGGTGGGCCGATGATGAGCGGCGCAGCGGCGTCGGCCGCTGCGATGTCCGCCGGCGCACCCAACGGCGCCGACGGCGCAGCGGCGACCGCGCAGATGGACCTGGAAGAGGTAGGCGCGGCAACTCTCGGAGGTGAGGCGGGATACGCCGCCGCTCCCGATGACGAGGCGGGACCGCCATGAACCGCCCGCCGCAGCAGGACCCGGCCGAGCAACCCGACGCGCCGGCCACGCTGGCAGCCGAGGCGGAGCGCAGCTTCTTCGCCCGAAGAAGCTCGGCCGAGACCCTCGTCGTCTCGGGCGAGACCCGTGTGTTTTCTTCCACGCAACGGGTACTGGAAGCGACGATCACCTTCGGCATCCTGCTGCTCGTCGCCCTCTCGACCGCCAACAGCATCTACATCGCGAACTGGGTCGAGGACATGCCTGACCTGCGCGTCACGGCAACGGCCGGCGTGCTGCTCGCACTGATCATGGGACGCGCACGGCGCATCCGCGTGATCGGCGCCATGCTGATCGGCTTCGTCGTTGGCGGACTGATCATCATGGGCCAGGTCACGCAACTCGAGACGCTGGGCGGTCAACCTCTATTCTGGGACCGATTCACCGACTTCGGCTTCCGCTTCCAGGACTGGTTCAACCAGGCGTTCAGTTCCGGTCTGACCACCGACAACCTGCCCTTCGTCTTCTTCACCGATGTCTTCGTCTTCGTCGCCTCGTTTCTCGGCGCGTACGCCGTGGCGCGCTGGCGCAATCCGTGGGTGGCGATGATCCTGCTCGGCGCGTTGCTGGCGGTCAACGTGTCCTATCTCTCCGACCGCCAGTGGAACCTGTCCTACGGATTCTTCCTGACCGGCGCCATGCTGCTGCTGATGCGTGCCTCGTTGCTGCGCCGCATGGACCGCTGGCGCAGCCTGGGCTCGGCCTATCCGGACTGGATTTCGCTCTCGTTCCTCGGCGCGACAATGCTCGCCGTCGTGCTCCTCTTGACGCTGTCCCGCGTGATTCCCCGGCCCGACGAATCACAAGCCCTGGAAGACGCCTGGGCGACGATCGCCGAGCCGTTCGAAGGGCTCAACGACGACTTTCGCCGCCTGTTCAGCGGCATCGACTCTCGGCGCGGCGTCCCGGTCCACTCGTTCGACGACTTCCTCGTGATGCAGGGCGACATCGACCCCGGAGACGCGATCATCATGCGCGCCGCAGCGACCGAACCGGGATTGTTGCGCGGCGCGGTCTACGACGAGTACACCGGCCGCGGCTGGCGTCAGTCGCCTTCAACTTCACGAACCGTGCGCGAACTGGAACCGATCAGCGGGTCCGAGCCGACCGACGACACATCAATCGCCAACGAGGCCACGGTCGTGACCTCCGACTATCTCGACCGCAGGCCGGTCGCGGCGCAGATCTCTGTTGAGCGGTCGCCGGCCGTGCTGTTTTCGTTCGGCGCGCCTGTGCTGGCCAATAAGGACACGCGGGTCGACACGCTGGCCTCGGTCGACTTCGAGGTCGACTTCTCCGACGCCTCGCGCTTCGACGGCACCGACCTGGAGCCGGCGCTGGAAGCCATCGCCGATCGGATCGCCGCCGGCAACGCCGATCCCGACGACGACATCGAGCCACCTTCCGCCGATGAAGTCGCGACCTATGTGCCGGTCCAGTATTCGCTGATCGATGTCGATCTGGACGCCGCCAGCGGCTTGCCCGTCGGCCTGATGCTGCGTTCCAATCCGGAGGAGACCGATGTACTGTCGCTGCGCCCGCTGCAGCGGCGAGTCCGAGCCGGCTTCACCTACCAGATCACCGGCACGGTCTCGGGCGCGAACGAAGAAGCGCTGGCGTCGGCAGGCGACGACTATCCGCTCTGGGTAACCGAGACGTTCCTGCAACTGCCGGAGTACGAGGAGGAAGAACGGGCCAACCTGGACGGCCTGCTGGACACGATCGCCGCAAGCTTCGCGCTCGCCGCCGATCCCGAGCGCAGCGACGGCGGCTACAACCCGTACTCGATCGCCGCCGCCGTCGAGACCTATCTGCGCTCGGCGCCGGCGATTGACGAGCACGGACGCGTCGTTCGCAACGAGGATGGCGAGCCGCTGCCGCTGTATCCCCTGACCACCGAGATCGAACTGCCGCCGGCCAAGTCGGACGCGGTCTACTGGTTCCTGTTCGAGAACCAGGAGGATGGCCGGCCAATCGGCGGATACTACGACTATCACGCCTCGTCGATGGTCGTGCTCCTGCGCGTTGCCGGCGTTCCGGCCCGGATTGCCACCGGATTCGTGCTCAGCGCCAACAACTACGACGAGCGCACGCAGAACTACATCGTGCGCGGTCACGACTCCTACGCCTGGGTCGAGGTCTACTTCCCCAACTACGGTTGGGTCGACTTCGATCCGACGCCGAGCACCTCGGCCGACGAGACGCTCGCCTCGATTGCCGGCGGAACCGCGGGCGCGCGCCGGATCGCGGCGCAACGGCTCATGACCCCCCGCTTCGACCTTCGTCCCGGCGCAGGCGGCTCCCCTCTGTCCGACCTCGATCTGACGGACATCCTCCAATACCTGGCCGCGGGCACAATTCCGGGCGAGGACTCCGTGCTGGCGCAGGGACCCAGTCGCTGGTACTGGCTGGGACCAACGATCGCCGCTTCGATCCTGTTCGCGGTGTTGCTGCTCCTGAGGATTGGCTGGTGGCTGTCGCTGCGAGGACTGGAGCCGACCGCGCGGCTCTGGGTGTCTGCCTCCCGGCTCGCGCGCTGGATCGGCGTGCGCGCGGATCCGTCCACGACGCCCCAGGAGCACGCCCGGGCGATCGACGAACGTCTCGGGTTGGGCGACCTGGCGCTCGACTTGGCCGATCAGTACGCCGCAACGCGATTCGGCCGCAAGTCGCTGAGCGACGAACAACAGGCCGCCACGATCGACAATTGGAAGCGCCTGCGCTCGTCCATGCTGCGCCGCGCGCTGCGGATCCCCGTCCGACCGGCGCCGGCTGCCGATGACGAGCTCGATTCCGCCGCTCCGGCGCCGGCAGGAGACTGATCTCGGCCGCTACCAATCAAGCAACTGAGTGCCCTGGTCGAGTCGTCCGGCAGCGAGCGGCTGGCCCGGTACTGCGCGGAGTGCGTCCAGCACAGCCAGCGCCTGGTCGAGGCTGGCGTTCTCCAGCGGCAGCTCGTTCAGCGCGGCCTCCAGGTCTTGCAATGCCTGGTCACGGCGTTCGCTCAGCGCTCCCGCTTCGGCAAAGCTCGGCGTCGTCGGCCGCGCGCCCCCGTCCTGTCCGGGCAACGCGGTTGCGGTCTCCTGGCCGGGACGCTGCTCGCCGGCGGCCGCCGGGTCCGGCTGCGTCTCTTGACCCGACTCTGCGCCCGCCGATCCGCCTGTCTGCCCATCGCCGCCCGACTGTTCGGAAGGCTCAGAAGGCTCAGAAGGTTCAGCGACCGCGTCCTCCTCAAGCGAATCGAGGATGCTGGTGACCAGTTCAAGGTTGATCTTGGCGTCGAGCATGCACGGCGCCTCTCGCAATGCCTCGATGAACGCCGCACGCGCGCCGAGCAGATCGTCACCCGCCCAGCGGTGATTGCCGACATGGAACCAGGCGATCGCGCGCAGCCGCGACTCGTCGGCGCGCAGCGCCGAGAGCGTCTCCGTCTCCGCGCTCTCAAACTCCCCCAAGCGGTGTAGCGCTCGGCCGGCGTTGAGATGCAGGCGCGGATCGACGCCCGAGTCCGTGCGCCGCGCTACTCGCTGCGCTTCGCGCCACTCGTCCAGCGCCTGGCGATAGTCGCCTGCCTCAAATCGCGTCACGCCCTCGCGGTTCCGTTGCTCGACGTCCGCTCCCGCGCATGCGCCTGCAAACAGCACCAGGCCCAGCAGCGCTCCGAGCGACATCGGAATGCGTCCGCCCCCGAGCGTCCAACCGAACGCTCGAGCAGCCACAGCCAGGAGCAGCGCCAGGGCGGCAGCCCCGCCGAACCATTGAAACTGCTCAGCCAGGCTCGCCTCCACGACGATTACTTGCCGAACCCGGTCGAACGCCGCCAGGTCGGCGTTCAGCCTCAGTACCGCACCCGGCGAGTCCAGCTCAATGAAGCGACCGCCTCCCGCGCTCGCCACCGCGCGCAGCCGCTGATCGTCGAGCCTGGTCACCACCGGCGCGCCGCTGCGCGGATCGATTTTCGCATCCGTCAAGCGGCGCAACGGGATGTGAGCGCCCTGCGTTGAACCGACCCCGACGGTGAAGACCCTGAGGCCCAGTTCTCGCGCCGCACGCGCCGCAGCGACCGCGTCCACGCTCGGCGCCTGGTTGAGAATCTCCTCTCCATCGCTGACCACGGCGATGGCGCCGCTGACGGATTCGCCCGCCTCAGCGCTCGCCGCGCGCACAATCGTCTCGGTCGCCAGAGTGATGGCGCTGCCGATCTGGGAGCCGGGACGCGACAGCGCTTCGCCGGGCTGCAACGCGGCCAGGACTTCCAGCGCCGCCTCATGATCGCGAGTCAACGGAAAACGAAGGAACGCATCACCGGCGAAGATCACGAGACCAATCCGATCGCCACGTCGGCCGTCGATCAGACGCCCAATCTCGGCCTGTGCCGCCGTGAACCGGCTAACCGGCTCGCCCGACTGCGCGCCAACGTCCTCCGCCGCCATGCTGAGCGAGACATCCAGGGCGATCACGAGCGGGAAATCGGGACGACCGAGCGTCTCTGCGCCGGGACTCCACATCGGCCGCGTCGCCGCCACTCCAATCAATGCCAGGGCCAGCACGAGGAACAACCTCGACAGCGTTGCGCCCTGCCGATGGCCCTCAACCGCCGCGCCGACCGCTGCGCGGTGCAACCGTCGCGCACGCCAGAGCCACCACCAGGCAATCCCCGCTGCGGGAATCAGGGCCAGGAGCGCCAGCATCTCGGCGGAGCCAAGCGCCATCAGGGCAGCCTCCTCCACCTGGTCGAGCGCAGCGCCAGTTCAGACACGATCAACAACCCCGCCGCCAGCAGCAACCACGGGGCCAACTCCCTGGTCGACAGGAACACTTCATCGCCGACCCGTTCCCGCTCCAGGTCCGAGATTGAGTGGTAGGCGTCGGCCAGTTCTCGCGAGTCGGTGGCGCGGAAGTACACGCCGCCCGTCTCGTCGGCCATGTAAATCAGGGTCAGTTCGTTCAAGTCCACGCCCACCTGACGGACATGCGTCGGCAGACCGATGGTGTACAGACGCACGCCCACCGCGCGTGCGACGGCGGTCGCCTGGTTGGGCGTGATGTCGGGCACGTTGTTCACGCCGTCGGTCAGCACCACCACGATCCGGGAGGCGGCGTCCGATCCGCGAAGCAGATCGATCGCCTCCATGGTCGCCACGCCCAGCGCGGTGCCGTCGGGAATCAGCCCGCTGCGCACGGAGACATCGATCATCGCGTCAATCGCCTCCAGGTCCAACGTGAGCGGACTCAGGACCAGCGCCCGCCGCTGGAACATGACCAGACCAATGCGGTCCGAACCGCTCGCCTCGCGCTCGGCGACGAAGTCTCGCGCCACTCGGCGCGCCGCATCCATCCGTGTCTCGTTGCCGGAAATCCGCGAGAACGCCATCGATGAGGACGCGTCAATCACCAATACGATGTCGATCCCCTCGGCCGGTTGGACCGCCTCAACGCTCGTCGCCTGGGGCCGCGCCACGGCGATGATGATCAGCGCCAGCGCCAGCAATCGCAGCAATCCGAGCAATGGCAGCGCCCGCAATCGTCGGCTGGCAGGACCCACGAGCGGCGGTGCGCCGATCAGTTGCGGCAGCAGATATCGCGGACGGAGCGTCCGCGACTCGCGCCGCAGCAGCCAGACGTAGGGAACCAGCAGGGCGAACAGCGCCAGCAGGGCAGGATCGTCAAGTCTCACGGCGTACCGTCCTCCCAGATTGCCTCGGCAAGCTGCCGGTAGCCGCGCAAGCGCTCGGGCGTGGGTTGCTCGCCTCCAAACTGCACGCGGTCACAGGCCTCAATCAGTCGCGTCACTCGAAGGATCACCACTCCGGGAGCGCCGGCCGCGGCCAGTGCCGGTCCAATCTCCGATGCCGTCAAGGCGTCCGCCGGCAACGACCAGTCATCGCCGAGGCGGCTTCGCACCGAAGCTGAGAGCCGGCGGCACTGCTCGGCGGCGTCAAGCGACTCGTCCAACTCAAAGGTCACCATCGGCCGCGCCTCCGCGGCCTGGCCGACCTGGGACTCGGCCGGCGACGCAGTTCGGATCCGACCACGAGCGATCCGGGCCACGACAAAACCGAGACCGATGCCGATGATGGCCACGATCCAGGGCGTGAACGTGCGGTCCTCGGCTTCGAGCAGATCGGGTGCAGTGTTCGGCCTCGGCTGTGCATCGTCGGCGAGCACCGAGCCAATCGAGACCAGGACCGGACTGAGCGCAACCGCATTGAGCGAGCCGTCCAGGCGGCGCACCGAGATCGGCGGCAACGTCACTTCGAATGTGCCCGTCGAGAAGGACCGGGTGCCGAACACGATCAACGTTTGCATCTCGCTGATCTCGCGGATCACCGGCGCCGATGGTTCCATCCCACCCATGTCGACCAGCGAGTCATCCAGCACCACTGATTCACCGGCATCGTGGCTGATCGTGACTCGAATGGACACCGGATCGCCGACCGTGAGACCGACGAACGGTTCGACTTCGACCTGCGCCGCCGGCTCCTGCGCGTGTGCGGCCGAGAGACCGAGCAGGAGCGCCGCCAGGACAACGACGAGCCGCGTCATTGCCGGCTCCGGCGTTGACGGAAGAGGCCAATCAGGATCGGCAGCCAGTCATCCTCGGTGCTGATCAGCACCGCGTCGCAGCCGCAATGCCGCAGCCGCTGGACGATCCCGTGCTGCTCCGCGCGCAGGGCGAGTTCCTGCCGCTGGGCCGTCTCAAGATCGGCAAGCACCGTGTCGCCACGCTCCGAGCCGCCCCAGTGGACCAATCCCTCGCTGTTGGCATCGGCCAGCGCAACTTCGCGACGATCGCGCAGGCAGACGGCGACCACATCGTGCCGCCTCGCGAGCTGCGCCAGCGCCGACTCCCAGACGTGATCGGGATGCGTCGCGACGAAGTCGGAGATCACGATCACCACCCCACGCCTGCGCATCACGCGACCGGCGTAGCGCAGGGCGCGCGCGAGCTCGGTGCGGCCGCCGGCGGGCAGACTGAGCAGATCGCGGAGGATGCGCAGCACGTGGCGCGAACCCTTGTCCGGAGGGACCGAGAGCAGCACATCGGTCGCGAACGCCGCGACACCGACGAGGTCGTTCGCGGCGGCGGCCGCCAGACCCAGCGCGCCGGCGATCTCGATCGCCCGGTCCCGCACCGACACGCCCGAGGCGGCGTAGGCCATGGAGGCGGTCACGTCGACCAGGATGAGCACCGTCTGCTCCCGCTCCTCCGCATATCGCCGCACCACCGGGGTGCGCAATCGCGCCGTCGCCTTCCAGTCGATCGCGCGGACATCGTCGTCCGGGTGGTAGGGGTGCAAGTCGGCAAACTCCAGCCCCCGACCTCGGAACGCGGTGCGGTACTCGCCGGCCAGGGCGTCGCGCAGTGCTCGCCGCGCCCGAATCTCAATCCGCCGTACCTGTCTGCGCACTTCGTCGACGCCGAGCGGCTCCGCCTGCGGCGGCGGGTTCGGGGGCGCGATCCATTCGCGGATGCGGCTGAGTCGAGATGCTCGGCGCGGCGCTCGGGACATTGCCAGACCAGTCCAGCCGGCGTCAGGGCACCGGCAGCGCCGTGAGCAATTGCGCGATGACGTCGTCCGGCGAGACTTCGTCGGCCTCGGCCTCGTAGGTCAGGACAATCCGGTGGCGCAGCGCATCCAGCGCGATTGCCTTGACATCATCGGGCGTGGCGTAGTCGCGGCTCGAGAGCCAGGCCAGCGCCCGCGCGCCCATCGCCAGTGCCGTGGTCGCGCGCGGCGACGCCCCGAACTCAACGTATGCCGACAACTCCTGGACCAGCCGGCCGGGAGCGCGGGTCGAGCGGACGAGTTGCACGATGTAGTCGCGCAGTCGCGGCTCGACGCGAACCTCGGCCACGGCCGATCTGGCGCCCAGGACATCGCTCAGTTCCATCACCGGCGCGACTTCCGCCGCCTCGCCGGACAACGTCCGATCCAGCACTTCCCGCTCCTCCAGCTCGCCCGGATACCCGACCTGGATGTTGAGCATGAAGCGGTCGAGTTGGGCCTCGGGCAATGGATACGTGCCTTCCTGCTCAATTGGATTCTGGGTCGCCAGGACGAGGAACGGGGCAGGCATCGGGAAAGTCTGGCCGCCGATCGAGACGTGGCGCTCCTGCATCGCCTCAAGCAGCGCCGACTGGACCTTGGCCGGCGCGCGGTTGATCTCGTCGGCCAGCAGGACGTTGGTGAAGATCGGACCTCTGCGGACTTCGAAGCGAGACTCGGCGGCGTTGTAGATCTCCGAGCCGGTCAGGTCCGCCGGAAGCAGGTCGGGCGTGAACTGCAAGCGGGTGTATGAGGCATGCAGGCAACTCGCGAGGGTCGAGACGGTGAGCGATTTCGCCAGTCCGGGAACGCCCTCGACCAGACAGTGACCGTCGCAGAGCAACGCGACGAGCAATCGGGTAACGAGTCCCTCCTGGCCGACGATCACGCGCCCGATTTCGGAGCGCAGCGCGGCCAAGGGCGAGTCCTCGGACAACGACGGAGCAGGTAGCGTCTCGGGCTCGGCCACCGCGACCGCTTGCGACGCAGGCGCAGTCGGGCCTGAGGCAGGACGCTCTGCATCGCTCGGACCGTCGCCTCGGGCCCACTCTGACACGTTGCCCCGGCCTTTCTGCTGCATCTCTGCTGCGTCCGCGTCCCGTCGTTCAGTCTATCCACGAACGCCTACCATTCACGGACAGCGCGGCGGCGAGCGTCGCGTTCGAGAGCGGAGGGAGGACGATATGCGCTTCGGCGTGACCGTGGGCAACATGAACGGGTTCAACGACGAGTCGGGACCCAACGCCTGCATCGAAGTCGCCCAGGCGGCCGAGGATCTTGGCTTCGACTCGGTCTGGACCAACGATCACATCGTGGTTCCGACTCAGATCGAATCGCGCTACCCCTACAACGACCTGGGCGAGTTTCCTGCGCCGTCGACGATCCAGTGCTTCGATCCGTTGGTCGTGATGTGCGCGATGGCCGAGGCGACGCAGTCGGTCGAGATCGGCTGCTCGGTGCTCGTCATTCCCTACCGGCATCCTGCCGTGGTGGCGAAGATGTTGGCCGCCGCCGACCAGGTCTCGGGCGGACGGATCGTGCTCGGCGCGGGCGTCGGTTGGATGCGCGAGGAGTTCGAGGCGCTTGGACTGCCCGAGGTCCACTACCGACGGCGAGGCGCGGTGACCAACGAGTACCTCCGCGCCATGCGCGAGATGTGGACCAATCCCGGACCGTGCTCGTTCCATGGCGACTTCGTTGAGTTCCACAACGTCGGCGCCTATCCCAAACCGGCGCAGCGAGAGGACGGCGGCACGATCCCGATCGTGATCGGCGGCAACGGGATCAATGCCTGGCGCAGGGCCTCGCGCTACGGCGACGGCTTCCACGCCGCATTCCAGACAGTGGACGCCATGGCCGACGAGGTCGAAGGCGTGCGCCGCGCCTGCGAGCGTGATCGACGCGATCCGGACGAGCTGGAAATCCAGTTGCTGCAGAACATGCGGCCGTCCGAGACGGCGCTGGAGGAGGACGACCGTCCGCTGTTGCATGGGTCGCCCGACCAGATTGCGTCGGACCTGCTGGCCTTCGGCCGGGTCGGTGTCGAGCATCTGATCGCAACGCCGATGATGGTCAGTCCAATGGGCGACACCACCGTCGAACGCGTCCTGAACAGCATGCAGTTCGTCTCGGACGAGATCCTGCCGGCGTTTGCCTAGTCGAGGAGCATAACGATGAAGTTCGGAATCCCGATCGGGAACTTCGGTACGGCCGGCAAGTACGGCGACATCAACGACGTAGTCGACATCGCCGAGCGCGCGGAGCTGCTCGGTTTCGACTCGGTCTGGGTGCACGACCACATCTTCATGCCGGCGCGGATTGCGTCGCGCTATCCGTACAACGACTCGGGGGTGGCGGGCTTCGCTTACCACCAGGACATCATGGATCCGCTGGCGGTGATGTCGGCAGTGGCGATCCGCACGTCGGAGATCCAGATCGGCACCTCGGTGCTGATCATCCCCTACCGCGACCCCCTCTACCAGGCGCAGGCAATTGCGACGATTGATCAACTCTCCGCGGGCAGGGTGCTGCTCGGCATCGGCGTCGGCTGGATGGAAGAAGAGTTCGTGGCGCTGGGGTTGGAGGGCGAGCCGTTCACTCGGCGCGGGGCGATGACCGACGAGTGGATGTCGATCGCGATCAGCGCCTGGACGCATGGGGTCCAGCGGGAGCCGATCTCGCACGAGGGGCACTTCCGCCAGTTCGAGAACCTGGGCGGCATGTCGGCCTGCTACCAGCAGCCGCACGTCCCGATCTGGGTGGGCGGCAAAGGCCGGATCGCCGCTCGCAGAGTGGCCCGCTACGGCAACGGCTACCACACGATCACCTCAACGCCCGACCAGATCCGCGAGGAGCTGACGATCGTCGAGCAAGAAATGGAACAGGCCGGTCGGGACATGGACGAGCTGGAGATCTCAATGCTCGGACCAATGGTGCTGCTCGACGGCGACGTCGAATCGGTGCGAGGCTTCCCCGCAGTGGTCGGCGGTTCTCGCGACGAAATCGTCGACACCCTCGGCAGCTACGAGGAAGCCGGCCTCGACCACGCGCTCTCCATTCCCGCCTACCGCACCCCCAACTGGGACGTGCCGCCCGATCAACAGATGCAGGCCATGGCCGAGTTGGCGGAAATCGTCGAGGAGTTGCGTTAGGCGGTCACGGCCAGGGCTGAGGGGGACGGATGTGGCGGCGTAGACTGCGTGTCTGTTCGCCAGGATGGAGAACTTGAAATGTCCAAGCCGGTCGTGATCGAAGCCGCGATCAACGGCGCGACTCCCAAGTCGCGCAACCCGAACTCGCCGCGTTCCGTTGAGGAGATCGCGGTAGACGGTGTTCGCGCCGTCGATGCCGGCGCGTCGATTGTGCACAACCACAACGACGATCCGGTCGTCGTCGCGGGCACGCGCACGACCGCCGGCTGGCACAATCCGCAGCCCTACATCGACGCCTGGCGCGAGATTCTGTCGCAGCGGCCGGACACGATCCTCTATCCCACGATGGGCTCGGGCGGTCGCGACTCGGAGATCGAGGTGCGCTACTCGCACTTGCCGGCGCTGCACGAGGCAGGAGTGCTGGGCCAGGGCTTGATCGACCCGGGCTGCGTCGGGCTTGGTCCGGCGGACGAGCATGGGTTGCCGGCGCCGACCGACAACTTATACATCAACACCTACCGCGACGCGCGCTACATGTTCGAGACCTGCCAACGGATGGGCCGCGGGGCGTCGATCTCGATCTTCGAGCCCGGCTTCCTGCGCGTCGTGCTGGCCTACCACGCGCAAGGGCTGGTCCCGCAGGGATCGCTGGTCAAGCTCTACTTCGGCGGGACGGAGCGCGGTCCGCTGGGCTTTGGCATGTTCCCCACCGAGCCTTGCCTTAACGCCTACCTCTCGATGCTCGAGGGCACCGGGCTCGAATGGTCGGTCGCGATCCTGGGCGGCGACAACGTCGGCTCGGGATTCGCCCGCATCGCGCTGGAGCGCGGCGGGCACCTGCGGGTGGGGCTTGAGGACTTCTACCAGGGCGACCGCACGCCGAACAACACGGAGTTGCTGGAGGAGGCGGTCAGTCTGTGCGACGAAGTCGGGCGTCCGGTGGCGTCGCCCGCGGAGGCGCGTGAGCTGCTTGGTCTGCCGTCGTCGCCGTGAGGGCGGAACGGCTGAACGGTCCGGTCCGAGTTCATGAGCGAAGGAGTCTGTGATGCCGAGAATGCGCGGCGATGCGTGGCGCGAGTTCATGGAGCAGCCGCATAGCGGCGTGCTGGCGACGCTGAGGCAGGACGGGCGGCCCTACACGATCCCGCTGTGGTTCCTCTGGGACGGCGAGATCGGCGACGACGCGCATTCGCTGCGCAATCCCCCGCGCGGTCACCTCTGGCTGACCGGCACCTTGAGCCGCATCTGGTGCAGGCAACTGAGGAACGACCCGCGCATGTCATTTTGCATCGAGAACTCGGGTCCGCCGGCCCAGCACGTCGAGATCGACGGCACGGCCGAAGCAATGACGCTGCCCGACTTCGACATCTGGCCGATCTCACGCAAGCTGGCCGAAAAGTACGTCGGCCGGGGCGATCCGGCCAACGACGACGCGGTCGACGCCTTCTTCGCCAACATGCAGACCGAACCGCGGATGCTGTTCCGCGTGACGCCGCAGGTCTGGCGCGCCATCGACCTGACGGTCTATCGAGGCAAGCGGGCGGATCGGGAGTTTCAGGCTGAGAGATAGCCTGAGCGGGTGAGCAACCGGCTCCCCTCGTCGCGGACTTCGCTGCTGCAGAACACCGGCTTTTGCCGTGTCTGGGCGGCCGGCGCGATCACCGGCATGGTGCGCTGGCTGGACATGCTGGTGCTGACCCTCTTCGCGCGCGACCTCGCCGAGGCGGCCGGGTTCGTTGCGCTGGCGTTTCTGATCCGGATGCTGCCGCGGCTGCTGTTCGGCATGTTCGTCGGCGCGATCGCGGACCGCTTCGACCGCAAGAAGATCTGGATCGGCGCGCTGCTGGTCCTTTCGGTCATGTACTTCGTGCTGACCGCGTACGTGATGCTGATCGGCATCGACTTCTGGACGCTGCTGGTCTTCGTCTTCATCGCGGGGATCGTGTGGTCGGTGGAGTTCCCCACGCGCCGGGCGATGATCGCCGACGTGGTCGCGCCGCACCAGGTCGGACGCGCGGTCGGTCTGGACTGGTCGACGGACTCGATCGTGCGGATTCCGGGTCCGTTGATCGGCGCGGGCCTGCTGCAGGAGCTGGGCGCCGAGTGGGCCTACCTGTTCACGGCCTGCGCGTTCATCGCCTCGGCTGCCATCGCCTCGACGCTGAGCTACCAGAAGCCGCTCAGGAGCAGCGCTGCGGAGGGATTCGGGGCAGTCGCGCGGGAGACATGGCGCGACATCCGCGACGGCTTCAGCTACATCCGGCGCAGCGAACTGCTGTTGGGCGTGCTGATGGTCACGCTTTCCTTCAACCTGCTCTTCCCCGCCTACAACGCGGCGCTGCCGGACATCGGCCAGGAGCTGCTGGGCGTCGACAAGCTGCGAATCGGCGTGCTGGAGGCGCTGGTCGGCGCGGGATCGTTCGTCAGCGCGCTGGCGATCGCGGGCTGGAGCAGTTGGGCTCAGTCGGGCCGCATCTACTACGCAGGCACGGCCTGGTTCCTCTGCTGCGTGACGGGGATGGTGCTCTCGCCCTGGTACGAGCTGTCGATGCTGATCTCGTTCTGCATGGGCTTCGGATTCTCCGCCTTCGCGATCATGCAGACCTCGCTGCTGGTCACCCGCACCCCCGCCGAGATGCGAGGCCGCGTGATGGGTGTGCTCTCGATGGTGATCGGGATGGGGCCGGTGACCGGATTGCAGGTCTTCTTCATGTTCGAGTGGTTCGGCATCCAGGGAGGCGTGATCTCGGTCGTGATCGAGGCCGCCGCGCTGATGCTGCTGGCGATCCTGATCTGGCCAGTGGTCATCCGCCGGTTGTCCGGGTCTGATCCGAAGGTGGCGGCCACATTCGCGCCGCAGCGGTCACGCTGAGCGCGAGGTTGACTAGGCTGAGTCGGGATGGAGGCGCGCGATGACGACCATGCGCCGGCGGCGGCAGTTCAAGGCCGATCTGTTGACGACGCGCGGGTCGCTGCTGACCGAGTGCTTTGCGATCGTCGATATCGAAACGACGCGCAACGGCGACGTACGCGAGCGAAGCTGGCGAGGCAAGCTCTCTTCGCTGTCCAATCCCGAGCATTCGCTGGGCGGCGTTTACGTGCTGCGGCCGCGGGGCGAGGAGGGCGAGGGCAGCCGGATCGAGATCATCGACGGCTTCGAGGAGCGGCTTGGGGTGACCTCGGATGAGTACAGCTTTATCGGCTCCGGCGATCCGCCTGACGCGGGAGGTCGCAAACGACGGCGCTGAGGGCGCCGGGCGATTACGATCATCGAGAGCGACGAGAGCGGACAGGACCGAACGACATGGCGACGGCACAGGCGGTGGATGCATCGGCGGAGTTGCGGGCGCAGGCGGAAGCGGCCAAGGCGGCGTCGCCGTCGCTGGGTTGGGCGACGCGTGAGCAGAAGGACGCGGTGCTGCATCGGGCGGCGGAACTGCTGCGAAAGCGGTCGGCGGAGGTGGTGGCGGCGAACGAGGAGGATGTGGCCGAGGCGAGCGGGCATCTGAGCGAGGCGATGATCGACCGGCTGAGGCTGACGCCGGAGCGGGTCGAGGCGCTGGCGGTCTCGCTGGAGGAGCTGGCCTTGCTGGACGATCCGGTCGGGGAGACGATTGACCGCACCACGACGGAGTCCGGGCTGGAGATTGAGCGGGTGCGGGTGCCGCTGGGCGTGATCGCGTCGATCTACGAGTCGCGGCCCAACGTGACGATCGACATCGGCGCGATCTGTCTGAAGTCGGGCAACGCAGCGGTGTTGCGCGGCGGGCGCGAGGCGCTGCGCTCCAACCGTCTGCTGGCGGAGGTCCTGCGCGACGCGCTGGCCGACAAGGGGTTGCCGGCCGACGCGATCCAACTGGTGCGCAACACGGATCGGGCGCTAGTCGGCGAGCTGCTGGCGATGAACGACCTGATCGACCTGATGGTCCCGCGCGGCGGGCACGCGCTGATCAACCGGGTCAGCCGCGAGGCGTCAATGGCGGTAGTCGCCGGCGGCGTGGGCATCTGTCATACCTACATCGATGCCGCCGCCGACCTGGAGATGGCGCTCAACGTCGTCGACAACGCCAAGCGCCGGCGGGTGAGCATCTGCAACGCGCTGGATGTGATGCTGGTCCACGAGGCGGTCGCGGCCGACTTCCTGGCGGAACTCGGCCGGCGCTGGGACGCGGATGGTCCGGCCGCCGTGGAGTTGCGGGCCGACGAACGGGCGGCCGCGCTGCTGGCCGGGACGCCCGCCTGTGTCGCGCCTGCCGGCGAGGACGACTTCGATACCGAGTTTCTCTCGCTGACGGCGGCGGTCGGGGTCGTGGACAGCGCGGATGCGGCGCTGGCGCACATCGCCGAGCACGGCAGCGGGCACTCGGAAGCGGTGATCACGGCCGACGAGGCGCTGGGGCGGCGATTCCTGCGCGAGGTCGATGCGGCGGCGGTCTACGTCAACGCCTCGACGCAGTTCACCGACGGCGGCCAGTTCGGGCTCGGCGCGGAAGTGGGCATCTCGACCGGCAAGCTGCACGCGCGCGGACCGATGGGTCTGCGCGAACTGACCTCGTACAAGTGGGTGATTCGCGGCGACGGACACATCCGGCCCGTCTGAGTATCAAGGGAAAGAGGCGTCGAGCGGATGTTTCACTACGAACGCGAGAGCCGGACGGCGCACTCGGAGTGCTACGTGATCGAGAACGAGACGGGTTCGCGCGGGCGGATCGACCTGCACTTCGCCCCGCCGCTCGTCTACGCGACGCTCTGCGTGCCGGAATCCTGGGCGGAGGAAGACATCCAGGACGTGATCGCCGACGCCGACGATCGCTGGGCGCTGACCGCCGATCCATTGCGCGACGACCTGATCGTCACCGTCTGGCGCGGCCAGGAAGTGGGCGTCTATTCGCAGGAAGAGGGAAGCGCAGATGACTGACGAGACACTGGAAATCGAGGACGCGGCGGAAGAGGCCGAGGCGCAAGACGCGCTGCAGATGCTGTTCGACGGTCACGTCGACGTGATGCTGCCGCCGGAAGAGCTCGAGGAGTTCCACGACTTCATCCGCGAAGAGGCGCTGATGCGGCGGCGCTTCGCCGTCTCGTTCCGGCTGGAATGCCGCTGCCTGGCCTGGATCGGCTACTCGCTGGCCAACATCGTGACCCACGAGGACGGGATCGAGTTCAAGGCGAATCCGCTGCAGACATACGTTCCCGACCACGAACCGGATGTCGAGCATCCCGAGGGCGCGACCGAGGATCCGCCCGAGCAGTTTCTCGACTGGCCGATCTGGCCGCTCGAGATCTACCAGGACGAACTCGAGGAAGGAGAAGCATTGGGCGAAGACGAGGACGACGAGTGACGAATCGGGATTTGCACGGCAACGGCGGCGGCCGCTTTGCGGCCGTCTTCTTCGACCTTGACGGCACGCTGGTCAGCGAACGCAGCGGCGTCCGCGAGGCGCGCACGGCGGTCGGCGAGCGGCTGATCGCCCTCGGCCTCTACAGCAAGCCCGCCACGGCCTTCGCCGACACGATCGAGATGGTGATCGGCGGGATCATGGAGGACAACGACTGGCAGTGGCCGCTCTGGCTGCACGCCGAGGAGTGGATGAAGCGCAGCCTGGCGGTCGAGCAGATCACGGTCAGCGAGGACGAGTTCGCGGAGTTGGGCCGCGTCTACCGCGACGAGCGCAGCGACCGCGCCGAAGCGATCCAGGGTTGGCGGGAAGCCCTCGCGGCAGCCCGCAGGCACGGTCCGATTGGTCTGATCACGAACTTCAATGACGGCCCGATGCAGCGGCAGAAGATCCGCGGCGCCGGTCTCGAGGGTCAGTTCGACGGGGTCTATATCTCCGGAGAGGTCGGAGTATGGAAGCCGGAGCCGGGCATCTTCGAACACGCCGCGCGCGACCTGGGCGTCGATCCCGGCCAGTGCGTCCATATCGGCAACAACATCCAGTCGGACGTCGAAGGCGCGCTCTCGGCGGGGATGAGCGCGGTGCTGGTGGAGGAAGACGACCGTCCACGCCCGGCCGGTCTCAATGGCAACGTGGTCTGGTGCGAGGACCTGCTGGGAGTGGCCGAGTGGCTTGAGGGTTGAGCGATGCGCAGGAGGTATCGGCGGAGCGCGGTGAGTCTGGTTTAGCCGCGTCGGCCAATTGAAGTTGCCGACTGTTTGATTACTTCCGCGCAAGTGCGCGTTTGGCGGCGACGGCGACTGACTCCGCGGTGAGCCCGTATTCCTGTAGCAGCGCCGTCCACGGGCCGGACTGTCCGAAGCGGTCTTCGATCCCGACCTGTTCCATCGGCACAGGACAGTGCGCCGCCAGCGTGCGGGCGACGGCCGAGCCCAGGCCGCCGATCACATTGTGCTCCTCGGCACAGACAATCGCGCCGGTCTGCTGTGCGGCCTGAATCACTGCTTCCTCGTCAAGCGGCTTAATCGAGGCCATGTTGAGTACGCGAGCGCCGACGCCTTCGTCGGCGAGCGCGTCGGCGGCGCGGATCGTTGGTTCGACCATCAGTCCGCAGGCGATCAGGGTGAGATCGTCTCCCTCGCGGATGCGTTCCGCATGTCCGAGTTCGAAGCGCGAAATCGACTCATCGAGATGGATGATCGGCAGCTTGGGACGGCCCAGCCGGATGTACCAGGGTTCGTTGTCTTCGGCTGCGCGGCGGATCGCCCAGTCGGCCTCGACCGCGTCGCTGGGCACGACCACGTTCATGCCTGGCAGCGAGGTCATCAGGGCAAGGTCCTCGATTGCCTGCGCGGAAGCGCCGTCCTCGCCGACCGAGATGCCGCCGTGCGAGGCGATCAGCTTGACGTTCATCCGCTGTTGAGCGATCTGGACGCGGATCTGGTCGAAGCAGTGTCCGGGCATGAAGACGGCGAACGAGGCCGCGTAGACGGTCTTGCCGGTCGAGGCGAGTCCCGCGGCGATGCTGATCATGTTCTGCTCGGCGGCGCCGACTGTGAACCAGCGATCAGGGTGTGAGGCGGCGAGCTTGTTGCCGCCGGTCGAGGCGGAGAGATCGGCGTCGAGCGCGACGATGTCGTGTCCGGCGTCGGCCAGCTTGACCAGGGCGGGTCCATAGGCCTCGCGCGCCGCTGCAGGCGGCGGTACCGGAATCGCGGCAGGGCTCGAGGAAGTCATGTCAGACCTCCATCGATCTCTTCGAGCGCCTGCGCGAGTTGCTCGTCGGACGGTCCCTTGCCGTGCCAGCCGGCGGGGTTCTCGGCCATGAATGAGACGCCGCGACCTTTGACGGTCTCGCAGATCACGACCTGCGGCGCGTCGCTACGGGCGCGGGCCGTGAGCATCGCGTCGCGGACCGCTTCGACATCGTGACCGTCAACGTGCTGGACGCCCCATCCGAACGCGGCCCACTTGTCACCGACCGGGTCGATGCGCATAATCTCGTCGCCCGGTCCGTCGTTCTGGAAGTGGTTGCGGTCGACGATCGCCGTGATCCGATGCAGGCCGAAGTGCGAGGCCGACATGATCGCCTCCCAGTTCTGACCTTCGTTGAGCTCGCCGTCGCCAACCACGACGAAGATCTGTCCTTCGTCGTCGGCCAAGCCGTCGAGCTGATGTCCAAGCGCGATACCCACGGCGAAGGACAGGCCCATGCCCAGCGCGCCGCCCGACATCTCGACGCCGGGCGGTTTGTTGCGCACCACGTGCCCCTGCAGCTCGGTGCCCAGCGCGCGGAAGGTGGGGATGACCTCGCGGTCGAAGTAGCCGGCCTCCGCCAGCGTCGCGTAGACCACCGGCGTCGCGTGGCCCTTGCTCAGAATCACTCTGTCGCGCCGACCCCACTGCGGGTTGGCCGGATCGTGCCGCGCGACGCCGCCGAAGTAGAGCGCGGCGAAGATCTCGGTCGCCGAGAGCGAGCCGCCCGGATGTCCCGACTGGGCTGCGTGGGTCATTTCCACGATGTGGCGGCGAATGCGCTTGCAGACATCGAGCAGCGCGCTGGTGTCGGCTGCCGTCACGGTCGAAGTAGTCATCGCGTGAGGAATCTAGCCTCTGGGTTGGCGTGCGGGGATCGCACGCCAATGCTAATGCGGGATCGCGATTACCGATACCGAGCGGCAGCGGACGGCGTGAGACGCTGTGGAGCGCTGGGGCGCACTGTGGAACAGCGGCCTTGTCGAACGGCAGCCTTGACTCGGAAGGGAGAGCCGGAGCGTATGCGGTTATTCGTCGAGGCCGTGCTCGATCGGTCGGCGCTTGCGGCGTGCTGGTCCGCCGGCAGAGCCCTGGCGGCGGATCCGTCCTTCCCCGAGCGGAGAGTTCGCTGGGTCAGCCGCGAGGCGAGTCACCTGACGCTGCGATTTCTGGGCGAAGTGGAAGAGGAGGGCGCCTCTGCCATCATGGAGTCGCTGGCGGCGCTCGAAGGCTCGGGCGGCTTCGAGCTGCAACTGGACGAGATCGGCAGTTTCGGCGGTCGGCGTCCACGGGTGATTTGGGTCGGCTTCGCCGCCGACGCCGGCCTGCAGCGACTGAGGATGTTGCGCTCGGACCTGGACTCGGCGCTTGACGCAGTGGGCATCGAGCCCGAACTAGGCGCCTTCCGGCCGCACCTGACGCTTGGACGAGTGCGTCGGCAGGCGTCGCATGATGATTTGACAGCGATCCGGCAGGCGGTTGATCGCGCCGAACCGCTCCGTGTGCGATCGGCGGTTAAGCAGGTCGCGTTGGTCCATTCCACACTGTTGACGGATGGTCCGCGCTATCGACGATTGGCGCGCATAGACCTGTAACATTTGGACATACGGCGAGACGCCCGGCGGCGGATTCCGAGGGAGTTCAGCGATGCAGAGCAGCCTGATCTCGAAGATTGAGAAGGCGCGGATCTACGCGGAGCAGCTTGAGCGGTTTCAGGTCACGTCGCTGCGCTGCGACGTGCGCGGCGACTCGACGACCCACACAGCGGAGTTGAGTCCCAGCGGCTGGGATTGCGACTGCCACTTCTTCCAGGACGCCAACACCTGCTCGCACACGATGGCGCTGGAACGAATTCTCGATGAGATGCTGCCCGAGGCGTTCCGTCCCGCGTTCCCCAGCGGGAAGTAGCGCTCCGACGCCTCCAAGGTGGATCGGTGAGCCGGTTACCGCGCTCGACGGAAGACCAGGCAGGCATTCTGACCGCCGAAGCCGAATGAGTTCTTGAGCACGGCGTTGACCTCGGTCGCGCGCGCCTCATTGGGCACGTAGTCGAGGTCGCAATCCGGATCGGGCGTCGTGTAGTTGATCGTTGGATGTACCCGGCCGTCCATGATCGACTTGATCGCCGCAATCGACTCCAACCCGCCCGCGCCGCCGAAGATGTGACCAATCATCGACTTGGTCGACGAGATTGGAATGCCGCGCGCCGCTTCGCCCAGGGCGACCTTGATCGCGCGTGTCTCGGACGCGTCGTTGAGCGGCGTCGAAGTGCCGTGCGCGTTGACATAGTCAATTTCTTCCGCTGCGATGCCGGCGTCTTCCATCGCCCAGTTGATCGCCCGGATCGGGCCCGCTCCGTCGGCGTCGGGCATGACCAGGTGATGCGCGTCGGCCGAGGAGCCGAAACCGGCCAACTCGACTTGCGCCTCGACGCCGCGTCTGCGCGCCGACTCCTCCGACTCGAGCACGATGATCCCGGCGCCTTCGCCGGGCACGAAGCCGTCGCGATCGGCGTCGAATGGACGCGAGGCCTCGGTCGGGTGCTCATTCCGCGTGGTCAGTGCCCGCATCACTGCGAATCCGCCGAGCCCGAGCTGGCAGAACCCGGCCTCGGTGCCGCCCGAGATGACGATGTCGGCTTGCCCGTTGCGGATCACGTTGGCCGCGTCGCCCAGCGCCTGGGTGCCGGCCGCACAGGCCGTGACCACGGTGGTGTTGTAGCCCAGTAGACCGAACTGCATGGCGATGTTGGCCGCCGCCATGTTGGGTAGCACCTTGGGCAGGAAAAGCGGATCGAGCCGCATCCCGCCGCGATCGAAGAGCGTGCTCGCGGTGGCCTGGATCTCCGGATAACCGCCGGCGCCGTTGCCCAGCACGACCCCGATCCGGCTGCGGTCCATGGAGTCCAGGTCGAGCTGCGCATCCTCGATCGCCTCGCGAGCCGCCGCAACCGCGAACTGCGTAAAGCGCGCCATCCTGCGCGCCGATTTGCGATCGATGAAGTCGCGCGGCTCGAAATCGCGGATCTCCCCGCCAATCGTGCAACTGAAACCCGAAACGTCGAAGTTCTCGATCGGCTTGATCGCGCTCTCGCCCGAGAGCAACTTCTCCCACATCAACTGGACACTCGGGCCGTAGGGCGAGACCGCTCCCATGCCGCTGACGACCACGCGCGGTCGGTCTGAGCGACCCTGAGCAATGCCTGCGTCTGTCATACGGTCGGGTCCTCCGCTCGGCGAGCGACGGCCGTGGCCGGCGGGTCGCTGAGCAGTCGACGCGCGTCGGCCGCGAGCGAGAGCGATCCCAGCACCAGGATCAGATCGCTGCCCTGCGCGGATTGGCCGGCTGCCGCAAGCGCAGCGTGCGGGTCCTCATGCACGCTCAGCGCGCCCTGCCAGTCGCCGTTGACGAACGCGTCGGCCACTTGCTGCGGAGACCGCGCGCGCGGATGGTCCGACGTCGTCGCGTAGACGTGATCGCTGCGCGCTTGGATCAGCCGCGCCATGTCGAGCAGCGCCTTGTCGCCCAGGACGCCGAAGACGACGTGCAGCTCCCGGTGAGGGAAATACTCCTTGCAGGCGTCCAACGCGCGCTGGACCGACTCCGCGTTGTGCGCGCCGTCGAGCACGACCCTGGGCGGCCCGCCGAGCTCGTTCGCGGCGAATGCCTCGGGCAGCCCAAACGACTCGAGCCGCGCCGGCCAGCGGACGGTCGCCAGTCCCTTGTGCAGCGCCTCCGACGGAACCGCCACGCTGCCCGCCGCGACCAGCGCGTCGATGGTCGCGATCGCGGTCAGCGCGTTGTCAATCTGGTGGCGTCCCAGCAGCGGCAGGAGGTGCATGGCATGCGGCTGCTCGCCCGGTCGCGGCTGCAGTCGCCGCAGCCGGAACCATTGGCCCCACTGCTCAACCCCGGCCGGTTCGGACTCATAGGCGCCGCCGACATCGACCAGCGGAACGGGCATATCGTCGGCCGCGGCGACGACGACCTCCGCCGCCTCCGGGTAGCGCTGCGGGGCGAGGATCACCGAGCGGCATGCCGCGCTGATGATGCCCGCTTTTTCGGCCGCAATCTGCGTGATCTTGTCGCCCAAAATGTCGGTGTGCTCATAGGAGAGCGATGTGATCACGGCGGCGTCGGTACTGGAAAACACGTTGGTGCTGTCCAGCCGACCGCCAAGTCCCACCTCCACGATCTGCACATCGACATCGTGCGCATGAAACGCGTGGAAGCTCAGCGCCGTGAGAATCTCAAACGTGCTGATGTGTCCCGAATCGTCGGCGAGTTCCGCCTCGATCACGTGACGCATCTGCTCGGCCAGGCGGGCGAACTCCTGCTCCGGCAACGGCGCGCCCAGAATGCGGATGCGTTCGGCAAAGTCGTGCAGGTGCGGACTGGTGAACAGGCCGGTGCGGAATCCCGCCGCCCGCAGCACGGACTCGATCATCGCCGCAGTCGAACCTTTGCCCTTGCTGCCGGCGATGTGGATCGTGGTGCGGCCATGCTGGGGATCGCCCAGCCGGCGCAGAATCGAACGTATCCGATCAAGCGCGAAGTCGCCCTTGGCGCGGCGCGGACCCGATCCGCGTTCGAAGTCGGCGAACGACATCAGCCAGTCGACCGCTTCAGCGTGGCTGCGGATCGGCTCGCCGACTCGCGAATCGGAACCTCTCGTCGACCCCATCTGCCTCGCTCCCGCTCTAAATCCACCCGTTCGCGTCTCGTTGGCTTCATCGTACGCCACTGAATGCCATTGAATCAGGCCACACTTGATCAGTCCATGTCATGCTGCGACGATCCGCCAGAGGGTCGCGCGGCCAGGACGCGCACCCCTGCGTATCCTCAGGTTGAACTGCAAGACATTCACAGAGTCAGTTTGGCGGAGTGGTTATGTCGGAAGCGGGAAACGGATTGAAGACCTTGGACGATGTGGTGCGCGAGACCGCCCCGGCCGAGCTCGTCGCGGACGGATTGCTCACGGTCGTCGGGGCAATCGCCGACGGCGCCAGGCGCGTGGATGCTCTCACCCGGCGCGCGGCGCTGGCCGGCGTGCTGGGCGACACCGGCGAGACCAACGTGCAGGGCGAGATCGTGCAGGTCCTCGATGCCGCCGGCACCGATGCCTTCGTTAACTCGTTGCGCGACTGCGGCGCGGTCGCCGCCCTTGCCTGTGAAGAACTCGAGGACGCCGTCTTCGTCTCCGATCGCGTCGACCATCCCTATCTCGTGCTCTTCGACCCCGTTGACGGTTCATCCAACATCGATGTCGCGGTCACAATCGGTTCCATCTTCGCGGTCTACCGCCGTGCCGACGACTCGCCCGTTACCGACGCGTCGCTGCTGCGCCCTGGCCGCGAACAGTGCGCTGCCGTCTATGTCGTCTACGGCTCCTCGACCGTGCTCGTCGTCGCGACCGAAAGCCGGGTCGACGGCTTCACGCTGGATCCCGCCTCGGGCGAGTTCCTGCATTCGCACGACCGGATCCGAATACCGGCCAAGTGCGCGGCCTACTCGGTCAACGAGGGCAACCAGGGCAACTGGCATCCCGAGATGCAGGCCGCCGTGGCCGAGCTGCGCGACGACTACGGTCTGCGCTACGTGGGTTCGCTGGTCGCCGACTTCCACCGCGACCTGCTCAAGGGCGGCATCTTCCTCTACCCGGGAGACGTGAAGTCGCCGGCCGGCAAACTGCGCCTGGGCTACGAAGCGAACCCGCTTTGTTATGTTGCCGAACAGGCCGGCGGCGCCGGATCGACCGGGACCGAGCGCATCCTCGACGTCCAGCCCGAGATCCTGCACCAGCGCACGCCGCTGATCGTCGGCAATGCCGACGTGGTCGAACGCGTGGTGGCCAGACTCGCCGAATAGCACCCGCACATGGCCCGAACCGCTCTCCCAGTACATCAACCGAATCAACCGAGAGGCGAACTTCCATGAGCAACACACTGCACGAGACCGCGCGCGCCCTGGTCGCGCCGGGACGCGGCATCCTCGCGGCCGACGAGTCGGCGCCGACGATCAAGCGGCGCTTCGACACGATCGGTCTGGAATCGACCGAGACCAATCGACGCGATTGGCGCCAGCTCCTGTTCACCTCGGATGGAATCGGCGACTGGATCTCCGGCGTGATTCTGTTCGAGGAGACGCTCGCCCAGGATGCCTCCGACGGCCGATCGATCGTCGAGGTGCTGACCTCGAACGGCGTGATACCCGGCGTCAAGGTTGACAAGGGCGCCAAGGACCTCGCCGGCTCGTCGGCGGAGAAGGTCACCGAGGGCCTCGACGGCCTGCGCGAACGGCTCGAGCTCTACCGCGATCAGGGCGCCCGATTCACCAAGTGGCGCGCGGTGATCGACATCGCAGATGACCGGCCGACCGACTATTGCCTCGACGTCAACGCGCACGCGCTGGCCCGCTTCGCGGCGCTCTCGCAGGAAGCCGGCCTCGTCCCGATTGTCGAGCCGGAAGTATTGATGGACGGCAAACACGACATCGCCGCCTGCGCCTCGGCGACCGAAGCTGCGCTGCGCGCCACCTACGCGGCGCTGGCGGTCCAGCAGGTCGACCTTGAGGGCACACTGCTCAAGCCCAACATGGTCCTCTCCGGCAAGGGCGCCGCCAGCCGCGCTCCGGCCGAGGTCGTCGCCTCCGAGACGCTGCGCGTCTTCGCCGACACGGTGCCGTCCTCCGTGCCCGGCTGCGTCTTCCTCTCCGGCGGCCAGTCCGACGAGGAGGCGACCGTCAACCTCAACGCGATCAACCAGGCAGCCGCCGGCTCCAGCTCCGCTCCGTGGCAACTGAGCTTCTCCTACGGCCGCGGACTGCAGGCGACCCCGCTGTCGGTCTGGGGCGGCAAGCCCGAAAACGTCGCAGCCGCGCAGGCCGCCTTCCAGGAGCGCGCCAGGCTTACCTCCGCCGCCCGCAAGGGCGAGTACGCCGGCTAGGCCGAGGCGCCGGGAACCAGTGCCCCACCGACTGCTGATCGCCACCGGTAATCCCGGCAAGCTGCGCGAGTTTCGCGAGCTGTTCGATGCGCACGTCGACTCCGAATGGACGCTCGTCGCACCGGCCGAGGTTGGCCTCAAGGACTTCACCGTCGTCGAGGACGGCGACACTTATGCCGAGAATGCCGGCCGCAAGGCGCGCTCCTACGCCAATGCCTGCGGGTTGCCCGCGCTCGCCGACGATTCCGGATTGGAAGTGGATGCCCTCGACGGCGCGCCCGGCCTCTACAGCGCTCGATATGCTGGTGAGGCAGCGGATGACGCCGCTAACCGCGCCAAGCTCTTAGGGGCATTGGCCAACATCCCAACCGAGCGGCGGGCGGCGCGCTTCCGCTGCGTGATCGCCCTCGCCTTCCCGTACACCACCAATGTGCGACTCGGCGAGGGCGTGGTGGAAGGATCGATCGGCATGGATGAGCGCGGCCACCTCGGCTTCGGCTACGACCCCGTCTTCGCCCTACCCGATGGCCGCCGCATGGCGGAGCTGGAACTGTCCGAAAAGAACCGAATCTCGCACCGCGCCCTGGCCCTGTCCAACGCCGCCTGGGCGCTCGACGCCATGGCGCACACACTGGATCGCTCATCGTGACGATGCCGGCTGACCTCCACGTCGACCATGTCGACCGCCTCGGTCGCCGCTTTGCCGACCTGCGCGTCTCGGTCACCGATCGTTGTAACTTCCGCTGCCCCTATTGCATGCCGAAGGAAATCTTCGGACCGGGCTACGAGTTTCTGCCCCGTTCGGCGATCCTCAGCTTCGAGGAAATCGTCCGGATCGTCGCGGTCTTCGGTCGGCTGGGGCTGCGCAAACTGCGCCTGACCGGTGGCGAGCCTACGGTCCGAGCCGAACTGCCGACGCTCGTCAGGATGCTGCGCGACACGCTGCCCGAGGTTGACATCGCGCTCACGACCAACGGCTCGCGGCTCGCGGTCATGGCCCGCGAGCTGCAGGCGGCCGGACTCGACCGCGTCACCGTCAGCCTCGACTCGATCGATCCGGAAGTCTGCAGAGAGATGAACGGCGTCGAGTTTCCGCACGAGCGGGTGCTGGACGGCATCGAGGCAGCCGCCGCGGCCGGGCTGGGCCCGATCAAGATCAACGCGGTGGTCAAGCGCGGCGTCAACGATGCGGGCATCGTGGACATGGCGCGCCACTTCCGCGGCAGTGGACACATCGTCCGCTTCATCGAGTACATGGACGTCGGCGCGACCAACGGCTGGAAGCTGGACGAGGTCGTCCCTGCCCGCGAGATTATCCAGCGGCTGGAGCAGGTCGAGGGCCTCGAACCGGTCCCCGCCGCCTATCGCGGAGAAGTCGCCCGCCGCTGGCGCTGGAGCGACGGTTCGGGCGAGATCGGGGTCATCACCTCGGTCACCGAACCCTTCTGCGGCGACTGCACCCGCGCCCGGCTGTCGGCCGAGGGCTCGCTCTACACCTGCCTCTTCGCCTCGACCGGCCATGACCTGCGCGGACCCCTGCGCGACGGCGCAAGCGACGACGAGCTGTACCAGCGCATTGCCGGGATCTGGTCCGAGCGCGAAGATCGCTATTCCGAGCTGCGCGCAGCGATGACCGATAACCTGCCGCGCCTGGGTCGAGTGGAGATGTCGCACATTGGCGGCTGAGCAATCCTCCGGGACATCCGGGACATCCGAGACCCAGCACGCGCTGAGCCACCTCGACGCCGAGGGCCGCGCGCGCATGGTTGACGTCGGCGACAAGGACGCGACCGAGCGCCGCGCCGTCGCCGAAGGCCGCGTCCTGATGCAGCCCGAGACGCTCGATCTGATCCGCAACTCGGCGCTCAAGAAGGGCGATGTCCTGACGACCGCGGAAATCGCCGGCGTGATGGCGGCCAAGCGGACGCATGAGCTGATCCCGCTCTGCCATCCGCTCGCGCTGAACCGGATCCTGGTCGAACTCAGCCTGGTCGAGAACCCGCCCTCGGTCGCCGTCCGCGCCGAGGTCCGCTGCAGCGGTAAGACCGGGGTCGAGATGGAGGCGCTGACCGCCGTCTCCGTCGCCGCGCTGACCGTCTACGACATGGCCAAGGCCGTCGATCGCGGGATGCGCATCGACGCAGTCAGGCTGCGCGAGAAGGACGGCGGCCGCTCCGGCTCCGTGCGGCTGGCCTAAGGACTAGGTTCCCGCCCCGACCAGCGACTCGAACGCCTGGTTCCCGCGCAGACCGTCGAAGTGATCGTCGGTCCTCGCGGCTTCCGCATAGCGCGGGTTGAGCTGGGTCGCCTGGCGCAGCGCCGCGACGGCATCGTCGGCCTGGCCGAGCTTCGCCGCTGCCGAGGCCAGGCCGTAGTGCGCGCCCGGCTGATCCGGCTCCAGCCGCACCGCCGACTGGAAGGATTCCAGCGCCTCCTGCGCCCGGTCCTCGTAGAGCAGCGTCAGACCCAGGTTGGTGTGCGCCGCCCCGTCGTCGGGCCGCAGACGCAGCGCGTGGCGGAAGTCGCCCTCGGCCGTGTCGAAGTCGCGACCGAACAGCCGCAACAGGCCGCGGTTGACGTAGATGTCCGGATCGTCCGGCGCCAGTTCGATCGCCCGCTCGTAGTCGCTGGCCGCTTCCTCGGTCCGGTCGAGCCGAACGAGCGCGTTGGCCCGGTTGTAGTAGGCGGCGGCGGAGTTGGCGTCCAGGTCGATCGCCCGGGCGTACTGGTTGACCGCGGCGTCGTAGTTGCCGGCGCCGAAGTAGGCGTTGCCCTCGTCGAGGTGCGAAGCGGCGCTGCGCTCGGCCGGAATCGTTGGCGCAGCGTCCGCGACCGGCGGCGGCTCGCTCGGCATTGCCGTTGCGGCAGGGGCTGGCGGCGGTTCCGGCGCGGCGGCCGGCTCGGTCGCAGCAGGCGGGGCCGGCGGAGGCGCCCCAGCAGGCGCCGCGGCTGGTGGTGGCGCGGGCGCAGCTGGAGGTGCTACCGGTTGCGTCGCGGCCGGAGCAGGAGCTGGCGTCGGCGCAGGCGGCGGCACCGGCGGCGGAGCCGCGGCCGGTTGAGGCGGGGTCGGCGGCGCTGTCGGTGCTCGCTCCGCGGACGGCGCCGTCAGCGGCCGGCTCGGCGCGGGCGAAGGCGCGGCTGTTGCCGCAGCCGACGGCTCGCTGCCGCTTGCCTGGGCAATCTGCCGCGCCATCAGTTCGGCCTGCTCGCGTCGCGCGCGCTCGTTGCGCAACTGCAGCTCGAGGTGGTCGATCCGCTCTTCGGTGAGTTCGCGCTCGAGACGCTGCTGCGATTGCAGCGCGCGGTAGATCCAGAGGATCGCGGCCCAGGGCAAGAGGACGCGCAAAACGATGGCGATGAATTGCAAGGCGGTTCTCCTCAGCTCGGCGCGCCCGCCGCTGCGGCGGATCGCGATTCCGGCGTCACGCGGGTCGTGCGTCCCGCACTACAACGTCTGCTGTTCCCGCACGGCGATGTCCAGGTTCCAGCATTACGACGTCTGTTGTTCCAGCAGCGTGCTGACCGCAGCGAGGCCGTTGACGGCCAGCGTCAACCGATCTTGCGCGGACAGCGCGTCCAGCTCGGCCAGGGTCTCGTCGCGCATCGAGACCGGGTCGTTGGCGCCCAGGATCGCGGCGGGACCTTCATCGTCGAATGAAAGCTGCAGTTCGCGCAGCGCCCCTTCTTCGGTCACGATCACGCAGCCGATGTTCTTGTCACGCACGCCGTCCGGCTCGACCTCGACGCCCATCGTGAAGAACGCGCCGGGGAAGGGCGGGAACGGTCTCAACTCCAGTGCCGCCTCGCGCAGCAACGCCTCGACCTGCTCGGCCGCCGCCGACAGGGCTTCGTCCGCCAGCCGCTGGCGCATTTGCGTACGCACCGCCCGCTGGGTCGCGGACGCTGAACTGGGCGCTGAGTTGGGATCGGACATGATGCTCGCTCGTCCGGTCAGTGCGGCGCAATCATTTCATCTTGCTGAAATATGAGTATACGCAGGGGCGTGCTCAGCGGCGGTCAGCCAGGCGACTACCTGGCGACTCACCGACGACTCCCCGTCGAGCCCTGGTCGACTCCCACCCGCTGCGCAGGCCGCCGGCGGTCGAGTAGCTACGATGATCGAGGGACGGGCGCACGTTGAGGTTGACACATAGGACGCATGGATGACCCAACCGACAGCCAACGACGAGCGCGATCCAGGGCAGATCTGGAGCTCGCAGCTTCGCATCGCGGCCGGCCGCGCGGTTGACGACGCGCCCCAACTGGGCTTCACCGAGCAGCACGATCAGATCGGCCGCGTCGTCCGCCTTTCGATCCTGGCCGAGCCGGCCTCGGACGGCGCGGACGCCTTCATGGATCAGTTCGTGCGCCGGATCAGCGAGTTGTTCGACCCGGCCGCTCGCTCGCTGACTGGCGCGCTCAAGCTCGCCGTGGACACGGCCCACGAGGAATTGCGCAACTGGAACCGCCAGCGTCTGCCCCAGGAACATGCGATGTACGGCCTCTCCTGCCTGATCCAGCGGGCCGATCAGCCTGCCCTGCTCGCCCAGTGCGGACCCTCGGCGGCGCTGCTCGCCGGTCCTGCCGGAGCGGCCGGCCTGCGGCGCCTGAGTTTTCACGCTCATGCGCCCGCGGCCTATCTGCAGCGGTCCGACCCCGTCGCGGTCCCGATCGGCGGCGACGCGCCGCTCTCGCTGGAGTTTGCCGGCGCTCCCGACCCTGGTCCCGGTTGGGCATTGCTGCTCACGTCCAATGCGGCGCCGCTATTCGATCCCGAACTCCGCGTCGCCTTGAGTCGCCTTGCGATCGAGCAGACGCTGCCTCACCTGTACCCGGTCATTTTGCATCTGCGCGATGCTGCGGCGCTTGCCGTCGGCACGGCCTCGGCGGCCGAGTCGGACGCGCCGACCACGCCGACCACGTCGACCAGGCCGGACGAGGGCGCGGCGCGCGCCGTCCCTGCGCAGCCCGAGCAATCCGACGACGCAGCCGGCTTCGGCGAGCCCGACCAGCCTGACCGAACCGAAGGCGAGGTCAGCCGGCGCGAAGCGCCAACGGCTGCCGAAGAGCGCGCCCAGGACCCACAGGACCGATCGCAGCGCCTCGCGCCCCGCGTCGCCCAGGCTCGCTTCAGCTCGCCGCAGGCGCTCAGATTCGATCCTGCGCCGATAGCCGAACTTGAAGCCGTCGGCTGGCCCGTCAATCCGTTTGCGCTCACCGACCTCCAACGCCTGGAGGGCGTCTTGCCCCGGATCGTGATGCCGCCCGGTCCGCTGCAACAACCGATCATGGACCTGCGCCGGGCGCTGCCCTCGCTCGGCGAAGCCGGGCGCGATCAGCCTGCGGATTTGCCCGAGCTCCGCCACTCCGCGCAGCGCGCCCGCGGCGCCTCGGCTCGCCGTGTCGGGATCGTGCTGATCGGGATGATCGCGCTATTCGTTGGCATTGCCGCCGTGTTGCTCGGGCCGTCGCTCTGGCGCTCTGATGACGACCAGTTCCGCTCCAGCATTGAACGCGCCCGCAACGGCCTCGCCGCCTCCGAGTTGGCGGGCACGGCCGAGACCGCGCGGCTCGCCTTGCAAGACGCTCGGCTGGACGTCGAGGCGGCGCTTGACCTCAACCCCCTCGCCCCTGAAGCGTTGCAGCTGCGCGAGGAGATTGAGGCCGTGCTCAGCGAGCTCAACCTCGTCCTCTCGACCGGAGAGTTGAGCGCGTTCGCCGATCTGTCCGGCTTCGGTCCCGCGATTGCGCTCGGCGCGGTGCGCGTCGGCGCAGAGCGCGCCTTCGTGCTCGACGACGCCGGCGGCCGCGTGTTCGCCGTCAACAGCGACGGGGCCGCGCAGGTCATCTTCCTGGAGGGTGAGTCGCTCGGGCTTGGCAGCCGCCTGCGCGCCGGCCGGCCGATCTCGATCGCCTGGCAACCTCGTCAAGCAAGCGCCGCCGACGGCCTGCCGGCCGGCGACGGACTCTGGATCCTCGACTCGCACGCCAGACTCTTCCGCTGGACCGACTCGGGCGTGCTGCTGGTTCCGATCCCGCAACTGGACCGGCTCGGCTCCGTGGACGCGATCGCCGCGACCACCGGCAGCGTGTTCCTGCTCGATCAATCGGGCGGCGCGGTCTGGCGCTTCGCCGTCGAGCGCGCGGGGCTGGGCGAGCCGGCCCGCGCCGTGGGCCGCACCGACCTGCTCAACGCGTCGGAATTCCGGGCCAGCGTGAACGCCGAAGGCATCGTCGAGTTCCTCGTCGCATCGAACAACGGCCGCTTGCGCCGCTTCCGCGGCAACGAAGAACTGCCGCTCGCACTCGAACTCCGGCGCGAACTGCTCGCCCCGGCTTCGATCTCGCTCGGATCGGAGTCGGGACTGATCTACGTCGTCGACCGCGGCCGCGGCCGGATCGTGGCCGTCGGCGCCGAGGGCTCGGTGATCAGCCAGATCCAGTCGGCCGAGATTGCCGAACTGCGCGGCGCCTGGGTCGACGAGACGAGCGGGCGGATCATCTACGCCCTGCCCGATACCCTTCTGATCGGACGCCTGCCTTCAGGCCAGGAGTAGCGGCCGCGCAATCGTACAACGCACAAACGGCAGACACGGCAGAAACGAGGAACCGGATGAGCTTTCGCGTGCTGGCCCTGGAGTCGTCCTGCGACGAGTTCGCGGGCGCCGTGATCGAAGATGGCATTGAGGTACTCGCTTCGGTCGTCGCCACGCAGGCCGAGATTCACGCCCGCTATGGCGGCGTCGTCCCCGAGGTCGCCGGGCGCGAGCACTTGCGCAACCTTGCCCCGGTCATGCAGGCGACGCTGGAGTCGGCCGGCCTGGGCTGGGACGATCTCGACGCCATTGCGGTCACCCAGGGACCGGGGCTCGGCGGCTCGCTGCTGGTCGGCGTCAATGCCGCCAAAGCGGCCGCCTGGGCGAGAGGATTGCCGCTGATCCCCGTGCACCACATCGCGGGACACTTGTACGCCAACTGGCTGCGTCCCGCCCGCGACGACTGGGACGACGCGCCGCCGCCATTCCCGCTCGTCGCCCTGGTCGTCTCCGGCGGGCACACCGAACTGTTCTGGATGCAGGATCACGAGCGCGTCGAGCGAATCGGCCAAACCCGCGACGACGCGGCGGGTGAGGCGTTCGACAAGGTCGGACGCTTGCTCGGCCTGCCCTTCCCCGGCGGTCCGGAAATCGAGCGCGCCGCCGGCCAGGCCACGCCTGAGCGGATCGCCGCGCTCGATCCGCTGCCTCGCGCCTGGTTGCCCGGCACGCACGACTTCTCCTTCTCCGGCCTCAAGACCGCGGTGCTCAACCGCGTGCGCAAGGCCGAAGCCGCAGGCGAACCGATCGACGTGCCGGCGATGGCCGCCCGTTTCCAGGAGTCGGTCACCCACGTCCTGGCCGAAAAGACGGCGCGAGCCGCCGAGTCGCTCGGCGCGGCCTGCGTGGTGGTGGCCGGCGGCGTCGCCGCCAACGGCGCCTTGCGGGACGCCCTGCGCGATCGCTGCGCTGTGCCGGTCCGCGTGCCCCCGGCGCGCCTCTGCACCGACAACGCCGCCATGATCGGCGCGGCCGCCTGCTATCGGCAGACTCGCGCGCCGCTCGACATCGACGTCTTTTCGACGTCCGGTCCCGAGGTCTTTTCGCCTGGCAACTGATCCAGTCGCCCCGTTATCCGCCCCGCGCCAGCGCGCCAAGCGGACAGATCGCGCAGGCCCACTGGCGGCAGCGCGTCTGTTCCAGTTCGAGCAGCGCCTGCGTCTGTGGATGCCGCCAGCGCAGCCCGTCGCCCATGCGCTCGCGCAGCTCGTCGGTGCGTCGATAGCGGGCGCCCGGCAGCTCTAGCCAGCGAGCCCAGGCGCCGGTCAACGGATAGACGGCGTCGGCCAGGAGCTGCCTCGCCCGCCCGGCGCCCAACTGTCCCGGGATACGCAGCTCGCCGACGGCCGCTTCGCTTGGCAGTTCGGCCAACCGCTCGAATGCGGTACCCGGCGCCCCGCCTCCCGCGCTCCAGCGTCCGATCAGCGTGTCCAGCACTCGAGCCAGTCCCGCCGCGGACCCGAGCGCGCCGCGCCCGCGCCGCCACTCGGTCGAGCCGTCCAGCAGCCACTCCAGCCGCTCCAGCCGCACCTCCGACCAGCAACGTCGGTCCGCAACCGCCGCCCGCGCCGCGGCCATGGCGCGCTTGGCGTTGTGCGGTTGGCCCAGCGCCCGGGCCGCGGCCAGCACCGCGCGTCGGTCGCGCGGTTCGCCCGGGCCGTCGGGCACATCAAGGCTGACCAGCGCTCGCACTTTGCGCTGGAACCGCCGCGCCGCGATCCGTTGCAGCCGTGCATCGACCGCGAACCGCCCGGCCTGGGCGACAATCTCCCGGCAAGGCAAGCGGGGCAGTCCGCCGTCGGCCCGCCCCTCGCCGCTCGCCGCCTGTTCCGGCAGCGGCACGGCGGTCGGCACGCGAGTATCGCCAGCCCCCGCGGCTCCGCTTGGTGCTGCCTGCTCGACGACATGCAGCAGGATGCCGGCGTAGGCTTCGTCCTCCGCGTGTCCATGCTGTAGCCAGGCGCTGGGCCGCAGGTGCAGCTCGACGTCGCCGCGGCGGGCTCGACCGTCGCCGTCCAGGATCTGCGCGCCGCGGAAATCCGGTCCCGGACCGTGATTCCAGCTGCCCGGAGCAATCACTCGGACCGGCTCGCCGCTCACCGCGCTTCCCTGCGCCCGTTCCGGGTAGAGAAACGGCGTCGGCCAGCGCGATTCCGCCCAGCGCCGCTGCAGCGCCTGTTCGCCCCGCTCCAGCGACTCGTCGGGCCGATCCGATTCGGCTTCAGTCCGGTCCGGCATCTTCGTCGCCCTCGTCGTCGTCATCTTCGCCGTCTTTGTTCGTCTCCCCCGCGCTTGCTTCGGCTGCCTGCGGATCACCCGGCGTAAACGGGAACTCTACGTCCTCGGCGACCCGCGTCAACAGCCGAGCCGCCGTACCCCGCGGCGCGTATGCGCCCCGTTCCCATTCCGAGACGGTCTGCTGACGGGCGTTCAACTCCTCCGCGAGCGCCTGCTGGCTGAGTCCGGCGTGGCGCCGCAGACGTCGAATCGCCTCGGCGTCCCAGCTCTCGTCCTTGCGCCGACGCTCGTCGCTGACGCCCACTGTACATTTCCTCCCGCTTTCCTACACGGTAACGTGTAGCAACTTCGGGTTTCAAGCCCGGCCGCGGTTGACGTTGCGACCGTTCCGCCGCAATTTGGCCGTTCTTGGTCGATCCCTCATTGACGCAGCCGATGTTCGCACATACGATGAGGTTTCAACCTATGCCCCAGAACGTCACGGCACCTGCATGTTGCGCGCTGGCCCGGCCTCGGCGGCTCCACATCGATCGCCGCCTGCCGATTCACCCGCGTGTGCCTGCGGCGCGTTCACGGTAACGGCCGCCGGCTCGACCGCCGCTGCGGCCGCTGCGCTTCGACGCGCTGCGGTTGACGTGTGGTGACATGTTGGCATCCGGATCCGCGCCGCGATCCGGCAGGCGGGGCAAGCCGCGCCAGAGGCAATGTGCGGCACGAGTGGTAGGCAAGGCATCAAGGAGGATCGCTGATGGTACTGGCGCCGATCGAAGACCGGTCCGGAATCGTCCCGCTCTCGACCTCGGACGGCGAGGTCGTCGACTACTCGCGTCTGCCCGAGACATACCCGCTGCCCAACCTGATCAAGTTGCTGCGCGACTCTTACGACTGGTTTCTCCAGGAGGGGCTCAAAGAGCTGCTCCAGGAGATGTCGCCGATCGAGGATTTCACCGGCAACCGCATGCAGCTCTACTTCATGCACGACGGCGAGGACGACGGCACGCAGGGCTACGAGTACGTCCCGCCCAAGGAGACGCCGCTCGAATGCCGCCAGAAGGACAAGACCTACCAGGGCGAACTGCGGGTCAAGGTCGGTCTGACCTCGAAGAAGACCGGCGAGAGCAAGCAGCAGTGGCTCTACTTCGGCCACCTGCCGCATATGACCGAAACCGGCACCTTCATCATCAACGGCGCCGAGCGGGTCGTCGTCTCCCAGCTGGTGCGCTCGCCCGGCGTCTACTTCGGCGCCTCCGTCGACTCGGCCTCCGGCCGCACCCTGTGCTCGGCCAAACTGATCCCCTCGCGCGGCGCATGGCTCGAATTCGAGTCCTCCAACCGCGACGTGCTCACCGTCAAGGTTGACCGCAAGCGCAAGATTCACGTCACCACCCTGCTGCGCGCGCTGGACGACTCGACCGACCCCGCCTTCTACGAGAACGGCGACGTCGAAGAGGGCAAGAAACTCGAGCACCTGCTGGGCACCGACGAACGCATCCGCGCGATGCTCGACGGCATCGACCTGGACGAATCCCAGCACCAGTTCCTGACCACGACCCTGGACAAGGAAGCGGCCAGCGTCGGACCCGATCAGCGCAACAAGGAATGGGCGATGATCGAGGTCTACAAGCGGCTGCGGCCGGGCGATCCGCCCACGCTCGACGCCGCCCGCGCCATGCTCGAAGGCCAGTTCTTCAACCCCCGCCGCTACGACCTCGGCCGCGTCGGCCGCTACAAGGTCAACAATCGCCTGCGCGCGATGCACGCGCAGCTTGACCCGCGCTGCGAACAGCTCGGCTTCGACGCCGACCGCGGCGCCGGTGACGACGCCCGCGAGCAAGCGCTCTGGATGCGCGACCTGCTCGCCATCGTCTTCACCCAGGTCGCGATCAACAACGGCATCCAGAGCGACGACGACATCGACCATCTCGGCAACCGCCGCATCCGCGCCGTCGGCGAGCAGCTGCAGAACCAGTTCCGCATCGGCATGGTCCGCATGGAGCGCGTGATCCGCGAGCGCATGACGATCATCGACCCCGATCAGGCCGCGCCCTCGGCGCTGGTCAACATCCGCCCGGTCCAGGCCGCCGTCAAGGAATTCTTCGGCGGCCACCAGCTCTCGCAGTTCATGGACCAGACCAATCCGCTCGCCGAGCTGACCCACAAGCGCCGCCTCTCTGCCCTGGGTCCGGGCGGCCTCAGCCGTGACCGCGCCGGCTTCGACGTGCGCGACGTGCACTACTCCCACTACGGCCGCATCTGCCCGATCGAGACTCCGGAAGGGCCCAACATCGGCCTGATCGGCTCGCTCGCCACCTACGGTGTGCTCAATGACTACGGCTTCATCAAGACGCCGTACCGCCGCGTCGTCTCGGAGCTGGCTCCCGACCATCCCGATCTGATCGGCCGCGTCCTGGCCGAACCCGTAGAGGGTGAGGGCGGCGCGTTGATCGCCGACGAGGGCGACGAGTTGACCGTCGAGTTGACCGAGCGGATTGCTGCGGCCAACGACGCGCCGCTGCGCATCCTGCCCTACGTATCCGACGATGTGGTCGAACTGACCGCCGACGACGAAGCGGACGCCGTCATCGCCCAGGCCAACGCGCGCCTCGACGCGCGCGGCTACTTCCTCGACGACCGCGTCGAGGGCCGCCTCGGCCGCCGCTTCGAGGAGTTCGCCCGCGAGGACATCCAGTACATGGACGTCTCGCCCCGCCAGATCGTCTCCGTCGCCGCTTCGTTGATCCCCTTCCTGGAACACGACGACGCCAACCGCGCCCTGATGGGCGCCAACATGCAGCGCCAGGCCGTGCCGCTGGTTCGGCCCGAGGCGCCGCTGGTCGGCACCGGCATGGAGCAGCCGGCCGCCCGCGACTCCGGCCAGGTGCTCTCGGCCGAGGCCGACGGCGAGGTCCGCCATGTGACCGCCGAGGCAATCGTCGTCCACTACGACGAGCCCGTGCGCGGCGAACAACTGCACAGCTACTCGCTGCTCAAGTTCCTGCGATCCAACCAGGGCACCTGCATCAACCAGCGCGCCATCGTCTCGGCCGGCGACCGAATCGCCGTCGGACAGCCGCTGGCCGATTCCTCCTCCACCGACCAGGGCCGCCTCGCCCTGGGCCAGAACGTGCTCGCGGCGTTCATGTCCTGGGAGGGCTACAACTTCGAGGACGCCGTGATCGTCTCCGAGCGCCTCGTGCAGAACCACAAGTTCACCTCGATCCACATGTCCAAGCATGAGGTCGGCGCGCGCGAGACCAAGCTCGGCAACGAGGAGATCACCCGCGACATCCCCAACGTCGCCGACGAATCGCTCGCCCAGCTCGACGCCGAGGGCATCGTCCGGATCGGCGCCGAAGTCAGGCCCGGCGACATCCTCGTCGGCAAGATCACGCCCAAGGGCGAGACCGAGCTGACGGCCGAAGAAAAACTGCTGCGCGCGATCTTCGGCGAGAAGGCGCGTGAGGTGAAAGACACCTCGCTGCGCGTCTCGCACGGTGTTCGCGGCGTCGTCGTCGATGTGCGCGTCTTCAACCGCGACGAAGAGGACGAGCTGCCCGCCGGAATGCAGACGCTGGTTCGCGTCACGATCGCCGAACGGCGCAAGCTCCAGGTCGGCGACAAGATGGCCGGACGCCACGGCAACAAGGGCGTGATCTCCACCATCCTGCCGGTCGAGGACATGCCCCATCTCGAGGACGGGACCCCGATCGACGTGGTCCTCTCGCCGATCGGCGTGCCCTCGCGCATGAACCTCGGACAGATTCTCGAGACGCAGCTCGGCTGGGCCGCCAGGGAACTCGGCTTCCGCGCCATTACTCCGGTCTTCGACGGCGCCTCCGAGGAAGAGCTGCAGGACGCCCTCGCCCGCGCCTGGATCGTGCGCGAGGCGCACGCGGCGCGCTCGCAGAACGGCGCCGCCGCCTCGGACACGCCGGGTCAGGACGGTCAACCCGATCAGACCGCCGAAGCCTCGGTGCTCGGCGCCGGCATCGACCCGCGCACGTCGGACTGGCTCGCCCAGCGTGGATACGATGCCGAGACCATCCGCGTCGCCTTCGACCGTCAGGATCGCGACACCACCGGCGCGGCCAGCCGGATCGCCCTCGCCGAGTGGCTGATCCACCACGGCGAATCGCGCGCGACCCGCAACTGGAGCGAGGCCACGCTGGTCGAACACGCGACCCGGATCGAGCGCGAGCAGCGCGTCTCGCGGCCCGTCTTCGGCAAGCAGCGCCTGGTCGACGGTCGCACCGGCGAACTGATCGACCAGCCCGTCACCGTCGGCTTCATCTACCTGCTCAAGCTCTCGCACATGGTCGAGGACAAGATCCACGCCCGCTCGACGGGCCCCTACTCGCTGATCACGCAGCAGCCGCTGGGCGGCAAGGCACAGTTCGGCGGCCAGCGCTTCGGCGAGATGGAGGTCTGGGCGCTCGAGGCCTACGGCGCGGCCAACATCCTGCAGGAACTGTTGACCGTCAAGTCCGACGACATCGTCGGACGGGTCAAGGCCTACGAAGCGATCGTCAAGGGCGATCCGGTCGTCGACGCGGCCATGCCCGAATCCTTCCGTGTGCTCTTGCGCGAACTGCAGAGCCTGGGCTTGCACGTCGAAGTGCGCAACCAGGAAGACGAAGCCATGGTGCTTGAGGTGCCGAGCCGCGACGACATGCCGCAGCTCGGCGTGAACCTGTCCGGATTCGAAGGAGAGGATGTGACCGGTGCTTGAGACCCGCAGCACGGAGACCATGCAGATCACCCTGGCCTCGCCGGAGAAAATCCGCGACTGGTCCTACGGCGAAGTCCTGAAGCCGGAGACGATCAACTACCGCACCCTCAAGCCGGAGAAGGACGGACTCTTCTGCGAGAAGATCTTCGGTCCGCAGAAGGACTTCGAGTGCGCCTGCGGCAAGTTCAAGCGGGTCCGCTACAAGGGCGTGATCTGCGACAAGTGCGGCGTCGAGGTGACCCGATCCAAGGTTCGCCGCGAACGCATGGGCCATGTCGAACTGGCCGCGCCCGTCTCCCACATCTGGTTCGTCAAGGGCACGCCCAGCCGTATCGCGCTGTTGCTCGACCTCTCCCCGCGCAAGCTCGAAAAGGTCGTCTACTTCGCGCAGTACATCATCACGCACGTTGACGAGGAAGAGAAGCAGAAGGCGATCGAGTACCTCCGCATGGACGCCGAGGACGCGCTCGAAGACCACCGCGAGAAGCTGCTCGACACGCTCGAAAAACTGACCCAGGCGCGCGAGCGCCTGTTCGCCGAGATCGACCTGCGCACCGAGGCCGACACGGCCGAAGTCAAGGAGCGCATCCGCGCGATCCTCAAGGCTCTGCGCGACGACGCCGCGGCGATCGGCGAGACGATCGCCGAGTTCGACGGCAAGAAGGCGCGCCGCAACCTGAAGCTCGGCGACGACGTGTTCGCCAAACGCGGCGACCCAATCATCTCCGAGGTGATGAGCAAGGAGCTCGAGGTTCAGCTCGCCGCGGCGATCGCCGCTCAGCAGGCGATCGGTGACGAGGAGATCGCCCAGATCAACGCCCTTGCCGACGCCGACAAGTCGGAAGTGGAAGAGAACGTCGCCCAGCAGGAAGAGCGGCTGCGCGAGCAACTCGACAACGCCCAACGGCGGGCCGAGGAAGAAGTCGAGCAGCGCATCCGCGACGACCTGGATCCGCTCGTCGACCCCGTCACCACGGGCAACTTCGACGCCGCCATCGAAACCGAGCAGCGCGCCGAAGAACTGATGCAGAACTACCCCTCGGTCGTCCGCTTCGAGATGGGCGCCGAAGCGATACTCTCGCTCGTCTCGCGCATGGACCTCGACGCGACCGCCGAACTGCTCAAGCTGGAGGTGCAGACCAAGGCCGGACAGCGCCGCAAGAAGGCCATGAAGCGACTCAAGGTCGTCGACGGGCTGCGCAAGTCGACCAACTCACCGCAGTGGATGTTCTTCCGCGCCTTGCCGGTCCTGCCGCCCGACCTGCGACCCATGGTCCAACTCGACGGCGGCCGCTTTGCGACCTCCGACCTCAACGACCTCTATCGCCGCGTGATCAATCGCAACAACCGGCTCAAGCGCCTGATCGAGCTCGGCGCGCCCGAGATCATTGTGCGCAACGAAAAGCGCATGCTGCAGGAAGCGGTCGACTCGCTGATCGACAACGGTCGCCGCGGCCGCCCCGTGACCGGCTCCGGCAGTCACCGGCTCAAGTCGCTCTCCGACATGCTCAAGGGCAAGCAGGGCCGCTTCCGTCAGAACCTGCTCGGCAAGCGCGTCGACTACGCCGGTCGCTCGGTGATCGTCGTCGGCCCGGAACTCAAACTGCACCAGTGCGGACTGCCTCGACGAATGGCGCTCGAACTGTTCAAGCCGTTCCTCATGTACGCCCTGGTCAAGGAGGAGAAGGCGGCCAACATCAAGTCGGCCAAGCGCATGGTCGAGCGCGCCCACGACGATGTCTGGGAGGTGCTCGAAAGCGTGGTCAAGCAGCGCCCCGTCCTGCTCAACCGCGCGCCCACGCTGCACCGGCTTGGCATCCAGGCCTTCGAGCCGGTGCTCGTTGACGGTTCCGCGATCCAGATCCATCCGCTCGTCTGCTCGGCGTTCAACGCCGACTACGACGGCGACCAGATGGCTGTCCATGTCCCGCTCAGCCATGAGTCGGTGACCGAAGCGCGCCAGGTCATGCTCTCGACCAAGAACCTGCTGCTGCCCTCCAACGGCGAGCCGACCGTGGCCCCCACGCTCGACATGGTCATCGGTTGTTACTACCTCACCCTCGAGCCCGAGGCCGCGCCCGGCGCGATCAAGACGAACGGCGCCGGCCCAACCGACGGCGACGACGAGTCGGCCCGCAGCTTCCCCTCCTTCGAGGATGTCCGCCTGCACTACGACCTGCACGCCGTCGGTCTGCACGACCGCATCCTCGTCCGCGACGCGGCCCGCACCAACGGCGATCTGGTCGAAACCACGGTCGGCCGCGTGATCTTCGACACCGTCGTCCCCGACGAGATTCCCTTCGAAGAGATCAACCACGAGCTGGCCAAGAAGGCACTTAAGGAACTGATCACTATGTGCCACCGTCTCCTCGGTCCCGAGGAGACGGCGCTGATGGCCGACCGGATCAAGTCGATCGGCTTCCGCTACGCCACGCAGTCCGGCACGACCATGGCCATCGACGAGTTGCGCGCCCCCGACGCCAAGGTCGGCTTCCTGTCCGATGCCGAGAAGCAGGTCGAAGCGATTCGCGACGACTACGGCCTCGGCCTGATGACCGAGGACGAGCGCTACGCCGCCACCGTCAACGTCTGGCAGACGGTGACCCAACAGGTCAAGGACAAGATCGATGAGCAGCTCAACGAGCCCGGCTCGTTGCGCCTGATGGTCACTTCGGGAGCCAAGGGCAACCTCGCCCAGGTCACCCAGATGGCCGGTCTGCGCGGGCTGATGTCCGACCCCTCGGGCCGGATCATCGAGCTGCCGATTCGCTCCTCCTTCCGCGAGGGCCTGTCCGTGCTCGAGTACTTCATCTCGACCCACGGCGCCCGCAAGGGACTGGCCGATACCGCGCTGCGAACCGCCGACTCCGGCTACCTCACCCGCCGATTGATCGACGTCTCCCAGGACGTGATCGTTCGAGTGCACGAATGCATCTCGGACGGCGACATGATTCCCGGCATCACGATTGAGGATCGCAGCGAGGACAACGAACGCGTCATCACCAAGTTCCGCGAAAGCGTGATGGGCCGCTACACGGCCGCGCCCGTCACCGACCCGTCCGATCCGTCGGTGGTGCTGCTCGAGGCCAACGAAATGCTCGACGAGCCGATCGTTGAGAACCTCGTGATGAACCACGATGTCAAGTCGTTCCATGTCCGTTCGCCGATGGTCTGCCGCGAGCAGAGCGGTCTCTGCCAGCGTTGCTACGGACAGTCCCTGGCGACCGGCGAGCTGGTCGAACTGGGCGCTGCCGTTGGCATCATTGCCGCCCAGAGCATCGGTGAGCCGGGTACCCAGCTCACGATGCGCACGTTCCACACCGGCGGCATCGCCGGGGTGTCCGACATCACCTCCGGTCTGCCCCGCGTGGTGGAGCTGTTCGAGGCTCGATCGCCCAAGGGACAGGCGCTGATCGCCGAGATCGACGGCCGCGTCGACGTCCTCACCGACGGCGAGCTGCGCCGCCTGCGCCTGACCGCCGATGAAGTCCACCGCGACGAGTACCAGTTGCCGGTCAAGACTCGCGTCCTGGTCAAGGACGGCGAGGAAGTTGAGGCCGGGTATCTGCTCGCCCGCAAGCCCCAGTCCGGCGAAGAGGACGAGGATCCCGAGTCGCGCCAGATCCGCGCTCGCGTCGGCGGCCGCGTCAGCCGGCGCCGCGGCTCGCGCCTGCTGACCATCTCCTATGAGACCAGCGACACCCGCGAGTACGAGCTGCCCGCCACCGCTCGCCTGCGCGTCGCCGACGGCGACGAAGTCGAGGCCGGTGAGCCGCTGACCGAAGGCCCGCTCGATCCACAGGACATGCTGCGCATCCTCGGCGAGGGCGCCGTGCACCGATACCTCGTGACCGAGGTCCAGGACGTGTACCGATCGCAGGGCGTCGACATCCACGACAAGCACATCGAGGTGATCGTTCGCCAGATGCTGCGCAAGGTCGAGATCGACGACCCGGGCGACTCCGAGGAGTGGCTGGCGGGCGACTTCATCGACCGTCACAAGTACGAGCAGCTCAACCGCCTGCTGGCGGCCGAGGGCAAGCAGCAGGCGACCGCCAAGTCGCTCCTGCTCGGCGTCACCAAGGCGTCGCTGCAGCAGGACAGCTGGCTCGCCGCCGCATCCTTCCAGGAGACCACCCGCGTGCTCACCGAGGCCGCGATCAACGGCCAGGTCGACCAGCTCACGGGTCTCAAGGAGAACGTGATCATCGGCAAGATGATCCCCGCCCGGGCCAAGATCGAGGTCCCGCCGCTGCCCGCGCCCGAACCGCTGCCGCTCGCGGCCGGTCTGCCCGGCGCAAGCCCCTCCGGCGTCTACGGCGGCGAAGAGGACGAACTCGGCGACTTCGGCTTCAACATCGAGGACGAGGACGAACTGGACGGCATCGGTGTCTCGGCCAGCGGCTTCGACGAGGAGGGCGGCTACATCGCCATGCCCGACGAGTAAGCCGCGAACGATACGGCTCCTCCAGCAGGGGCGCTTCCGCCGCGCGGGAGTGCCCCTGTCGCATCCCATTCGATCAGGCTCCGCCGCGGCGTCATACCGCGACACAAGTCGGACGGAGCCGAGGAGAGCGCAATCCAGATGACCTCCGTCAGCGACTACCGGCTCTATCCCGCGATCCAGGCGCAACCGTCCGAGTGCGCCAAGCTGCTCAGCAGCGCCCAACCCTTCGAGCGCGCCGCAACGACGCTCTCGCAGGCGACGCGCGTTTGGACCGTCGGCATCGGCACCTCCTACAACGCGGCCAACGCCGCCAACTGGATGCTGCGCGCCGCCGGACTCGAGGCGCGCCCGATGACCAGCCTGGAATTCGCCGCCTGGCCGACCGTAGCCGACGGCGACGCTGTGCTGCTCTTTGCCCACACCGGACGCAAAACCTGGAGCGGCAACTCGCTCGATCTGTGTATCGAGCGCGGCATCCCGACCGTGTTGATCACCAAGATCGAGACCGAGTTCGACCTCGATTCCTTCCCCGACAGCGTCACCGTCCTGCACACGACCACGCAGGATCCGTCCTCGATGTACACCGTCTCCCACACCACGGCGATGACGGCGGCGGCAGCGATTGCCGATCACGTCTCGCCCGGCTCAATCGGCGACACGGCCGAGATTCCCTCGGCACTGGCCTCGGCGCTCGCACTCGAGGACGAAATCGCCGAGCTCGCCGCCGAGTGGTCCTCGGGCGACCTGATCGCGCTCGGCGCAGGTCCAATGCTGGCCGCCGCCGAGGAAGCCCACATCAAGATCGCCGAAGCATCGCGGCGCCAGATCCGGCACCAGGAACCGGAGTCCTTCCTGCACGGGCCCGTCGTGCAACTGCTCGATAGCAACCGCATCCTCAGCTTCGCCGCCGGCGACGAGTCGGCCGAGCGGTCGCGCGTCATCACTCGGCTCACGACGGATATGGGTTGCTCGGCCGCCTGGATCGCGCCGCCGAGCGTGCCCGCGCCCGAGTCCGCCCGTCATCTCGCGCTGCCCGAGCTCTCGCCCGAGCTGCTCGGTATCCCCGCCGTCGTGCCTGCCCAACTGCTCGCCGCACACCTCGCCGCAAACGACGACGTCAACGCCGACGACTTCCGCACCGACGTCCCCGAGTTCCGCGCCGCGCTGTCCAGGCTCTCGCTCTAGGCGATTGCTCAGCCCAGCGCGCCAATCCGCGACTCCAGGTCGGCCTGCTGACGCTGCAGGTCGGCGGCCAACTCCTCAGCCTGCTTGACGACTTCGGCCGGCGCTTTGGCGCGGAAGCCCTCGTTGGCCAGCTTCGCCTCTGCTCCGCGCAGACGCTTGGCGATGCTCTCCAGGTCCTTGCTCAACCGCGCCCGTTCCTGCTCCAGGTCGATCAGACCGCCCAGGGGCAGGATGATCTCCGCCGACGGCAACACGGCCGACGCGATCTGCTCGCTCGGCGCGTCGCTGCGGTCGCCGACGATCGTCAGGGGACGCGCGCGCGACAGCACCTCGACGATCGGCTGCGCCGCCGAGACGGCGGACGCCACTTCCTTTTGTGGCAGCACATACGCCTCGGCCCACTGTCCCGCCTGTACGCGATAGTCGGCGCGCACCTGCCGCACGGCCGTCACGATCTCCTGCACCGCCGCAAAGGCCTGTTCAGCCTCCATGTCCCGCGTGGCATCGCCCGGTTGCGGGTAGCGCGCCCCGATCAGCGCCGTCGCGTCGGCGTCGTCGCCGAGATGCGGCCGGAGCTGCTGCCAGATCGCCTCGGTCACGAACGGCATCCACGGATGCAACAGGCGCAGGCCGCCGTCGAGCACCCGTGTCAGCACCGGCAGCGGCGACGAATCCCCGTTGCGCAGGCGCACCTTGCTCGCCTCGACGTACCAGTCGAAGAACTCGCCCCAGAGGAAGTCCTGGATCTGCCGCCCCGCCTCGCCGAGCTGGTACTGACGCAGCAACTCGTCCACCGAGTCCGTCACCGCCTGCAGCCGCGACAGGATCCAACGATCTTCCAGGGGGGAGCCCCCCTCTGCCTGCGGCGTCTCCCCCCGCGAATCGGGGGGAGAAAGCGTTTCGGCGCTGACGATCTCGCCAAGGACGAACTTCGCGCCGTTCCACAGTTTGTTGGCGAAGTTGCGCGAGCCCTCCAGCCGCTCGTCCGTCAGGCGCATGTCGTTGCCCGGCGTCGAGCCCGTGGCCAGGGTGAAGCGCAGCGCGTCCATCCCGTACTGGTCGGCCTTCTCCAGCGGATCGATCACGTTGTCCAGCGACTTCGACATCTTGCGGCCCTGCGCGTCGCGCACCAGCCCGTGCAGGTAGACCGTGTGGAACGGCGCCGCGCCCATGTTGTAGCAACCCATCATGATCATCCGCGCGACCCAGAAGAAGAGGATGTCGTAACCCGTCTCCATCACCGAGGAGGGATAGAAGCGCGACAGGTCGTCGGTCGTGTCGGGCCAACCCAGCGTCGAGTGCGTCCACAGTCCGGATGAGAACCAGGTATCCAGCACGTCCGGGTCCTGGACCAGGTCCGAGCCGCCGCAGCGTGGGCAGACCGTCGGGTCTTCCAGCTCGACGATTGGGTGCGAGTCCTCGTCGATGGTGATCTCGCCGTCGTCGCCCGTGATGATCGCGTCTGCGTCGCAAGCTCGGCAGTACCAGGCCGGGATGCGGTGACCCCACCAGAGCTGCCGCGAGATACACCAGGGACGAATGTTGTCCATCCACTGCAGATAGACGTTCTTCGAGCGCTCAGGAACAATCCGAACCTCATCCTCGCGCACGACCCGCGCCGCTTCGGCCGCCATCTCGTCGGTGTCGACGAACCACTGATTCGAAACCAGCGGCTCCACGACCACGCCCGAGCGCTGCGAGTGCCCCACGTTGTGGATGTGCGTCTCGGTCTCGACCAGGTAGCTGTCCTCCTCCAGGTGTTGCGCGACCAGCGTCCGCGCCTCTTCGCGATCCATGCCCGCGTAGAGGCCGGCCTCGGCCGTCATCGTGCCGTCCCAGTCGACCACACGAATTGGCTCCAGTCCGTGCCGTTCGCCAATCTCGAAGTCGAGCTGGTCGTGACCCGGCGTGATCTTCAGCGCGCCCGTGCCAAACTCCAGCTCGACCGCGCTGTCGGCGACCAGCGGGATCAGTCGGTTGAAGCCGCGCAGCGGCAGCCGCACCAGGCGGCCCAGGTGCGGCTGCCAGCGTTCGTCGTCGGGATGCACCGCAATCGCGACATCGGCGGGAATCGTCTCCGGCCGCGTCGTCGCGATCACCACGCCGTCTTCAAGCTCGTTGCCGCGCTCGTCCACGAACGGGTAGCGCACGTGCCAGAGCTTGCCCTCTTCCTCTTCGTACTCCACTTCAACATCGGAGAGCGCCGTCAGCATCTGCGGATCCCAGTTGATGATCCGCGCGCCGCGGTAGATCTTGCCGTCCTCGAACAGGTCGACGAATGTCTTGCGCACCGCCGCACGCGGCGTCGGATCGAGCGTGAACGCCGTCCGCTCCCAGTCGCACGACGCGCCCATCCGCCGCGCCTGCGACGTGATCCGCGGCCGCGTCACGCCGACCCAGTCCCAGACACGCTCCTCGAACGCGTCGCGGCCCAGGTCGTGCCGCGTCATGCCCTCCCGCGCGAGCTGCTGTTCGACCACGCTCTGCGTGGCAATCCCGGCGTGGTCCAGCCCGGGCAGCCACAGCGTCGGCTCGCCCAGCATCCGGTGCCAACGAATCAGCGCGTCCTCGATCGTCAGCGTCACCGCGTGACCCAGGTGCAGCACCCCGGTCACATTGGGCGGCGGCATGATCACCGTGAAGGGATCGCTCCCCCTCGCAGGGGGAGCTGTCGCTGAGCGACTGAGGGGGTCGGTCGGACGGAACCAGCCGTTGTCCTCCCAGAAGGCATAGATCGGGTCTTCCACGACCGAAGCGTCGTAGGCCCCGGTCAGGCCGCTGAGGATGGAGAGATCGAAATCGGACCTGGTCACTGTCGAACTCCGCTTGTTCAGGAACTACACGGGACGTGGTCGGTGGCCGCTTGAGCGTACTTGCGGTCCGGCGCGAGGCAGCCCGTGAACGCGCCGAACCTAGCCTACGCCGACCAGTACGCCGTCAATCACATCGGACTCCGCCGGCGGCCGCTCGTTCCGCGCCGCCCGCCGGCGTCGACGCCGCTGCCGGGCCGCTTCCAGTTCGTAGAGCATGTCCAGACCCTGGCGCGTGTCCGAGGCGACCCGAGCCGGGTCCTGCCGCTCCAGCCGACGCCGGAACAGCCAGTAGGTGAATGCCTGCCACTCCGCGTGTTCGATCCGCTCCGGATCGGCGTGCTCGCGATTGTTGGCCGCCCGGTACTCGCGCAACAGGTCGGCCTGGCGCGACCCGTAGACCCGGCCGAACACATCCGCGTCCAGATCGTTGCGTTGGTGCGAGAACGAGAGTCCGCTGCGTTCCTTCTGCAGGACCCGCTCCATCGCCAGTTGCAGCGCCTGCTCCACGCGGACTCCGTAGAGAAAATTGAGATGCGCCCAGTACTTGGGCGTGCCCAGCCGCTCCTGGAATTCCGGCTCGCTCAGCGCGACCGGCGGCGACTCGTCGACCAGCATCGCTTCGACCTCGTGCGTCGGCAGCAATCCCGCCGGCGCGGCGTCGCAGATGCGCTCCGCCAGAAGCAGCCAGTCGAAGGCTTCATGCTCGATCAGGTACAGGTATTCGCGTCCGTCGACAATCTCCCTCGGCGCTTCCCAGTCGCGAATGCAGTCCAACAACGCGTCGAACCACGGCCGCCCGCCGGCCACCTCGGTCACGAACGCGGCAATGTACGTGTCCGGTCCAATCTCGATCAGTTCGCCGTCCAGGCCATGTTCTTCGACCGGATCGTGATCAGGGGCGAAGCCCGTGTCCGTCCTGCCCTCGCGCTCGGCCAGGTGCGGAAACGGAATGTCGCCTGCCGACTCCGTCGATTGCGCCGACTTCGCCATGCTCAAGCCGCCTTGCCGCAACAGCGCTTGAACTTCTTGCCGCTGCCGCAGGGACATGGCGCATTGCGTCCGACCTTCTGGCCGCTGGGCTTCGAAGCCGGACGCGCGGCGACCGCCACTCCGCCGCCGGAATCTCCCGAGCCGCCGCCCGACTCTCGCACGTTGCTGACCCGCACCGGATCGCCGCGCTGCGCCGGAGCCACGCCCCGCGCCCGGCGCGGCATCGCCGGTCCGCCGCCCTGTTCGATCCGCACGGTCGCATGCATCACCGAGGCCGACACCTCGCGCCGCAGCGCGGCCACGAGCTGATCGAACATGTCGAAGGCTTCGCGCTTGTAGGTCACCAGCGGGTCCTGCTGACCGTAGGCCTGCAAGCCCACGCCCTGGCGCAGACCGTCGATCTCGGTCAGGTGCCGAATCCAGAGCTGATCCATCGTCCGCAGGAGCATGCTCCGCAGCAGCTCGACCGACGTGCCGTCCGCGGTTTCCGAATCGATCCGCTCCGCCAGCCGCTGCAGCTCTGTCGCCGCATGCTCGCGCAATGCCGTGACGCACTCGTCCAGTTAGGCCCCGTACAGCGCGTCCCGATCCAGACCGGTCAGCGGCAGCACCTGCGCCGCCTCTTGCCAGAACTCGTCCGCCGTCGTCTCGTCCCACAACTCCTCGGCAAACGCCTGCTCCAGGTCGTCAATCGTCTGCAGCAGCATGTCTTCGACGATCGCCGGCAAGTCGTCCTTCGCCGTCAGAATCTTGTCCCGCTCCGCGTAGATCACTTCGCGCTGCCGATTGATCACGTCGTCGTAGTCGACCAGGTGCTTGCGGATGTCGAAGTGGAACGTCTCCACCTTCTGCTGCGCCTGTTCCAGCGCCTTGCCGACCATCCCCGACTCCAGCGGCGTGCCGTCCTCCAGCCCCGCCTTCTCCAGCATCCCCGGCAGCCAGTCGGGCGTGAAGCGCTTCATGATCCCGTCCTCGAACGAGACGTAGAAGCGTGACGACCCCGGGTCGCCCTGGCGACCGGCCCGGCCGCGAAGCTGGTTGTCGATCCGCCGCGACTCATGCCGCTCCGTACCGATCACCGCCAGCCCGCCCCGGTTCGCGACGCCTTCGCCCAGCTTGATGTCCGTGCCGCGACCGGCCATGTTCGTCGCGATCGTCACCGCGCCCGGCTCGCCCGCGCCGGCGATGATGTGCGCCTCGCGTTCATGCTGCTTCGCGTTGAGCACCTCGTGCTGGATGCGGCGACGCTTGAGCATCGAGGCGAGCCGCTCCGACGTCTCGACCGACGCCGTGCCGACCAGCACCGGACGCCCGTCCGACGACAACTCCGCAATCTCCTCGATCGCCGCGTCGAACTTCGCCTGCTCGGTGCGAAAGACCAGGTCCGCCTGGTCGTCGCGGACCATGTCGCGGTGCGTGGGAATCACGATCACGTCGAGTCCGTAGATCTTGTGCAGCTCCTCCGCCTCGGTCGCCGCGGTGCCGGTCATCCCGGCCAGCTTCGAATACATGCGGAAGTAGTTCTGATACGTAATCGTCGCCAGCGTCACCGTCTCACGCTCGACCGACACGCCCTCCTTGGCCTCGATCGCCTGGTGCAGACCCTCCGAGTAGCGCCGCCCGTCCATCATCCGGCCCGTGAACTCGTCGACGATCACCACTTTGCCGCCGCGCACGACGTAGTCGCGGTCGCGCTGGTACATGAACTGCGCCTTGAGCGCCGCATCGAGGAAGCGCGTCAGCCGCGCGTTCTCGCCCTCGAACAGGTTGTCGATGCTCAGCGAATCCTCGACCTCGGCGATGCCCTCCTCGGTCAACGCAATCGTGCGCGATTTCGGGTCGGGCGTGAAGTGCGCCTCGGGCTGCAGACCGCGCACGAGATTGGCGAAGACGCGGTACGTATCCAGCGACTCCTCCGCCTGCCCCGATATGATCAGCGGCGTCCGCGCCTCGTCGATCAGGACGTTGTCGACTTCGTCGACGATGGCGAAAGCCAGCGGCCGCTGCACTTTCTCCGAGGCCTGCATCACCATGTTGTCTCGCAGGAAGTCGAAGCCGAACTCGTTGTTCGTCCCGTACGTGATGTCGGCGTTGTAGGCCTCCTGCCGCGTCACCGGACGCAGCATCTTCAGATCGCCCAGCTCCCGACGCCGCTGCAGCTCTTCCGCGTCCATCGCCTCCGGATTCTCGACATCCACCGTCGAGTCCGCCGACGGATCGAACATGAACGCCGCCCGATGCTGCAGCACGCCCACCGACAGCCCCAGCGAGTGATAGATTGGCGCCATCCACTGTGCGTCGCGCTTGGCCAGGTAATCGTTGACCGTGATCAGGTGCGCGCCGTCGCCCTCCAGCGCGTTCAGATACAGCGCCAGCGTCGCCACCAGGGTCTTGCCCTCGCCGGTGCGCATTTCGGAAATCTTGCCCTGGTGCAGCACGATCCCGCCCACGATCTGCACGTCGTAGTGCCGCATCTGGACCTGCCGCTTGGCCGCCTCGCGGACGACCGCAAACGCCTCGGGCAGGATGTCGTCCAGCGACGCCCCGTCCTCCAGCCGCTCGATGAACTCGGCCGTCTTGGCCGCCAGCTCGTCGTCGCGCAGACGCTCGAACTCGGGTTCCCACTCCGCCACCGCGTCCACCGCGCCCGACAGCCGCTTCACCTCGCGAGCGTTCGCATCGCCGATCAGGGACCCCGCCCGCTGCTTCGCCCGATCAAACAAACCCATCCAGCAGTCCCCAATCACTCAGCCCCACATCAGGGCATACCCATCCAGTGTAACGGCGAGATTCAGTGGGGCGGCTCGCAGGGGGACCATTCGCCCGCAAACACGAGTGAGCGGCCATCTAACGACCACCGCGCGATACGTCTGTCGTTGGAGAGGCACGACTCCCGATGCACGTGGAAGGTGTGTAGGGTGGAGCCGGTTGTGCCTGAAACGATGCGAAACCTGCTCGTCTGCGCTGCATAGAGCGAAACGTCGATCGTCGCCGCAAATCCGGGATGATCGCCCAGGGCGGCATAGGTCAGCCGCTCGCGAATCATGAGCTGTTCCCCGTCCTTCGACCACTCAAGCAGATCTAGCTGCGAATACAGTTGCTCGTCGTCTTCGGTACGCGGCACTGCAGTCGCGCTTATTGAGTCGGTATCAATCAGGTAGATCGGGCTGTCGTCCCAGACAACTGCCAAGCGTGACGAGTCGTCCGACCAAAGAATCTCGAGACCTGAATCCCAACTGTTTCGCCGCACATCTGGAACGGCGCGGAGTGAGTGGTCGCGGCTGTCATAGAGATAGAGCAATGCGGCGTCTCCGGGTCGCTCGCATCTGTCACTGGATCCGCGGTAATGGAACAGCGCAAGAGAACTGAGATCTTTCGCCGGACGCCAGCCACAGCCTGTTTGCCAGTCATAACTCAAGGCGCCGCCCTTGGTCGGCGGCAATGCCTCACGCTGTCCGTCGAACAGGTCAATGAGCAACCAACCGCTAGACCCTCCGGTCTCCTGCGCCAGCATCAACATGTCAGTCGTTGACACGAAGTGTGCGCTTGGCTCGCCGCGATAGTCAAAACCGATGTCGAGCCCGTCAAGGGATATCTGTCGCACGAGCGAGCCATCGGTCCGATGAATCTGCCCAGTAGCATCCATGAGGGTTGAATCCGGCAGCCATCGAACTGTTGCTGACAGTTGAACACTCGAACCGTCGGGGTGGAGCACAAGCGCGCCGTCTCTTTCTCTGGGCAGATAGCCGGGCCAGCTCAACACTGCCGTCCCATCCGGCGACCAGATCAGTCTTGGGTCGTGGATGCTCTCATGTTTTCGGTGCAAGAGGAATCCACCTGTGTCCGCGAAGCGAACTGTGCTCAGGCTGTTGGCCGATGTAATCGAAACGTGCGATCTGCCATATCCGTCCTCCGTCGGCGACTCCTGCGCTCCAGTCGCGATGTACCGGCCGTCAGGCGACACGCTCAGCCAGCCAGGCGATTGATTGAAGACCGTAGAGGCGAAGGCGTCCATGATCCGGCGAGACGTTTGGTCAGCCGGATTCCATAGGAGCGGGTCGCCGTAAGTGCCGGCAACGACCTTGCCGTCCGCCCGCCACCGCCAGTGGAACAGCTCCGTATCCCAGGTCTGGTGATCGGCAATCGCTCCAGCGGAGTCGAAACTGAACAGCTCCACAGGATGCGTGACGTAGATCGGTAGATCGGCCAACCTCACTCCCGCGGGTTCCAGCAGGACATCGTTGGCTTGAACCCAGATGAGGCTTGGATGGATCGCATCGAGTCGTAGGGCGACCCACTGCATGTCATAGCTGCGCCCAAACACCGGAGTGGGACTGAGCAGCAGATTGACCCGAAAGAGTGGCTCCCCGCCCGGTTCGGAATACGCAAACGGACAGCAGTTGCCGAACCACTGATGCGCCCGGACAGGTTGCTCGGTCGGCGGAGGTGCGGCGAGTACCGCATTGCCCCTCTCCACGCTGGCGCCGCTCCAGGCTGAAGCGACCAGCATGGCCAGCACGAAAGCGGCAGCAAAGGACTGGACAACAAACGGACCCATGTCAGAGGAACGCTACTGTCTCCGCCAAAGTTCCCTTACCGGAACAGCGCGCCGACCGAATCGCCCTCGTGGATGCGGTGGATCGCCTCGCCCAGCAGCGGGGCGATCGAGACCACTTCCAGCCCGCAACCCTCGCCGTCGCACTTCGGTGGCAGCGTGTCCGTCACCGCAACCTTGGAGAACGGACTCGCGTCCAGCCGCTCCAGCGCCGGATCCGACAGCACCCCGTGCGTCGCCGCCCCGTAGATTCGCTGCGCGCCCTCTTCGCGAAGCAGTTCGGCCACGTTGCAGAGCGTCCCTGCCGTATCAATCTCGTCGTCGATGATCAGCACGTCGCGGCCGTCGACCTCGCCAATCAGTTGCATCACTTCCGCCGCATCCTCGTTGCCGCTGCGCCGCTTTTCCGTGATCGCCAGCGGCATGTGCAGCCGATCTGCCGCTGCCCGCGCCCGCTTCGCCGAGCCCAGGTCGGGCGCCACCACGACGCCCTCGAACTCCTGCTCGGCGAAGTGCTCGATCAAGAGCATCTGGCCGGTCAGCTCGTCCGTCGGGATGTGGAAAAAGCCCTGGATCTGGCCCGCGTGCAGGTCCATCGTCAGCATCCGGTCCGCCCCCGCCGTCTGGATCAGGTCGGCGAACAGCCGCGCCGTAATCGGCACGCGAGGTTGATCCTTCTTGTCCGATCGCCCATAGGCGAAGTACGGCACGACCGCCGTGATCCGACCCGCTGACGCCCGCCGCGCCGCGTCGATCATGATCAGCAGCTCGACCAGGTGATGGTTGACCGGTTTCGCCCCCGGCTGGATCAAGAACACGTCCCGCTCGCGGATGTTCTCCAGGAATTGCACGAAGGTGTTGCCGTTGGCGAAGTCGAAGACGTTGGCCGAGCCCAGCTCGACATCCAGTGCTGAACAGACATCCTGCGCCAACCGCGGATGCGCGTTGCCCGTAAACACCACCGGATCGCCGACATACCGACTCATCGCAACGCACCTCCCGCCGCCAAGTTATCTCACACCCCGAAGACGCTCACGCTGCAAACCCGCTTGTCAAGGCTATACACCACCATCCGGTGGACACATCCCCGTTATCTCTCCCCCCGCTCGAAGCGGGGGGAGATGTCTCGTAGAGACAGAGGGGGGCTCCCCGTCAGCACGCGAATCACCCGACCCCGGCCTCGCCATGCCCGCCGCTCAGTGCAGTGGATTACGCAACGACGCCAGCGCTGCGCCGGCTCGACGTAATGGCGGCTTCGGTTTCCCCCCGCTCTCTTGCAGCAGGTCAACTCCTTGCCTACGATGCACTCGTTAGCACTCTCGCACTTCGAGTGCTAACGTCACCAATCAGGCAAGCAATCAGCTACAGGGAATGGAAGACCGCACTATGGCCACCGAGCTCAAGCCGCTCAACGACCGCATCGTGATCAAGCCGCTCCAGCAGGAGCAGGTGCTCTCCTCTGGCATCGTGATCCCCGACTCGGCCAAGGAAAAGCCGCAGCAGGGTGAAGTCGTCGCCATCGGCCCGGGCAAGCGCGATGACAACGGCACCCGCGTTCCGCTCGACATCGAGATGGGCGACCGCATCCTCTACAAGAAGTACACCGGCCAGGAAATCCAGATCGACAACGAGGACCTGATCGTGCTCGAAGAGCGCGAGGTCCTGGCCAAGCTGATCGTCTAGCCGACGCTGTAGCTCAGCCAACACTCCAACAGCACACAATCAGGAGCAACCATGGCCAGTAAGCAACTCGCCTTCGACATGGACGCGCGCAAGGCCCTGCGCGAAGGCGTCGACGCGCTCGCCGACACCGTCAAGGTCACCCTCGGACCGCGCGGCCGCAACGTCGTCCTCGACAAGAAGTTCGGAGCGCCGCTGATCATCAACGACGGCGTCACCATCGCCCGCGAAATCGAACTCGACGAGCCCTTCCGTAACATGGGCGCGCAGCTCGCCAAGGAAGTCTCGATCCGCACCAACGACGTCGCCGGCGACGGTACCACCACCGCCACCGTGCTCGCTCAGGCCATCGTCACCGAGGGCCTGCGCAACGTCGCCGCCGGGGCCGACCCGATGGCCCTCAAGCGCGGACTCGACCAGGGCCTCCGCGCCGTCGTGGACGAACTCCGCGACATGGCCGAGCCGGTCGAGAAGAAGGAAGAAATCGCCGCCGTCGCCACCATCTCCGGTGACAACGAAGAAATCGGCGACATCATCGCCGACGTCATGGAGAAGGTCGGCAAGGACGGCGTGATCACCGTCGAAGAGGGACAAGGGATCCGCATGGAGACCGAGTTCACCGACGGCATGCAGCTGGACCGCGGCTACGTCTCGCCCTACTTCGTCTCCAACAACGAGCGTATGGAAGCGGCGATCGACGACCCCTACATCCTGATCACCGACCGCAAGATCTCGGCCGTGCAGGACATCGTCCCGCTGATGGAGAAACTGCTCCAGATCACAAAGAACTTCGTGATCATCGCCGACGATGTCGACGGCGAAGCGCTCGCCACGCTCGTCGTCAACAAGATGCGCGGCACGATCAACGTGCTGGCCGTCAAGGCGCCCGGCTTCGGCGAGCGCCGCAAGGCCCAGCTCGAAGACATCGCCGTGCTGACCGGCGGCACCCTGATCACCGAGGAACTCGGCCGCACGCTCGAGCAGACCCAGGTCGCCGACCTCGGCCGCGCCCGCCGCGTCGTCTCCTCCAAGGACGACACGACGATCGTCGAAGGCTCCGGCTCCGACGAGGCGATCCAGGATCGGATCAAGGAAATCAAGGCCCAGATCGACGTCACCGCGTCGGACTTCGACCGCGAGAAGCTGCAGGAACGCATGGCCAAGCTGGCCGGCGGCGTCGCAGTGATCAAGGTCGGCGCGCCGACCGAGGTCGAACTGAAGGAAAAGAAGGCCAAGCTCGAGGACGCGCTCTCCGCGACCCGCGCGGCCGTTGAAGAGGGCATCGTCGTCGGCGGCGGCTGCGCCCTGCTGCGCGCCGACCGCGCGCTCGCCGCAATGGACGAGTCCTCGACCGGCGACCAGCGCACGGCCGTCCGCCTGCTGCGCACGGCGCTCGAATCGCCGCTGCGACAGATCGCCTTCAACGCCGGCCAGGAAGGATCGGTCGTGATTGGCCGCATCCGCAAGGTCGACGACGACACCCACGGCTACGACGCCAAGCTCGACCGCTACGGCGACCTCGTCGAGTACGGCATCGTCGACCCGGTCAAGGTCACCCGCTCCGCACTCGAGAACGCCGTCTCGATCGCCGGCATGGTGCTCACCACCGAGTCGCTCGTCGCCGAAATCCCCGAGGCCCCGATGATGCCCGCCGGCATGCCGGACATGGGCATGGACTACTAGGTCCAACCGCTCCCGGGAGCAATCGAAGAGCCTCCGACGCCAAGCGTCGGGGGCTCTTCGCACCCCCAATCTCGAGACTGCCGCGCGACCGTCAGCGAACGGCGCCCGCCGTCTTCAGTTCCTCGCCCTGCGAGCCGTTGAGCCCGATCTCGGCCAGGATCTCGTCCGTGTGCTCGCCCGGGTAGGCTGGCGGACCCTGGATCTCCGACTTCGTCCGGCTAAACCTCGGCGCGGGCGCGGGCTGGACCACGCCGGCAACCTCCTCGAACGCCCCGCGCGCCTTGGCGTGCGGGTGATTCGGCGCCTCCCACGGCTCCAGCACCGGACCGAAGCAGACATCCGAGCCCTCGAAGATCGCCTCCCACTCCGTGCGCGTCTTGGTCTGGAAGATCGCCGTTACCCGCTCCTTCAGCTCGGGCCAGCGCGTGTTGTCCATCTGGTGCGGCAACTCCTCGTGCTCGAGTCCGAGCAGGTGCAGCAGTTCGGCGTAGAACTGCGGCTCAATCGAGCCGATCGATACGTACTTGCCGTCCAGCGTCTCGTAGGCGTCGTAGAAGTGCGCCCCGGTGTCGAGCACGTTGGCCGCGCGACCGCGACGCCAACCGCCCGTCGCCAGGCCCGCGTGCACGGACGTGATCAGCGACGACGCGCCGTCAACCATAGCCGCGTCCACGACCTGTCCCTTGCCCGACCGCTGCGCCTCGATCAGCGCGCCCAGCATGCCGACCGCCAGGTACATCCCGCCGCCGCCGAAGTCGCCGACCAGGTTGAGCGGCGGCACCGGCGCCTGGCCCTTGCGCGCAATCGGCGCGAGCGCGCCGGCCAGCGAGATGTAGTTGATGTCGTGACCCGCCATATGCGCGTACGGACCCTCCTGGCCCCAACCCGTCATCCGTCCGTAGACCAACTTCGGATTGCGTTCCAGGCAGACGTCGGGTCCCAGTCCCAGGCGCTCCATCACGCCCGGGCGGAAGCCCTCGAACAGCGCGTCGGCGTCCGCAATCAGCTTGAGCGCCACCTCGACGCCTTCCGGGTTCTTCAGGTCCAGAGCGATCGAGCGCCGGCCCCGCGCCAGCAGGTCGCCGGGCGGATTGGCCGGAGCCTCCGACGGCGCATTCGAGGCGCGGTCGATGCGCACGATGTCCGCGCCCATGTCGGACAGGATCATCCCGCAGAACGGGCCCGGTCCGATGCCCTGGAATTCAATGATCCGAATGCCGCTCAGCGGTCCCATATCGTGCTCCTCACGTGCGAAACGTGTGTCGTGTCGTCGATAGCAGCAGGGTAACGCGCCGTGACCTACGCGATTGAGTCGGTCGGCTACGACGCTGCGCCGGACGTGATCGAGCTGATCCACCGCGTCTTCGACGAGTACGGCTTCATCTGGGATCCCGAGGACGAGTTCTGGGATCTGCTCAGCGAAGAGCAGGCCTTCCCCTATCGCGCGCCGATCGGTGCGTTCTGGGTCATGCGCGATGAGTCAGGTACGGTCGTCGGCTCCATCGCGGCGAATCGGGTCGACGGACCGACGGTCGAGCTGCATCGCCTCTATCTCGACGCCCGCCTGCGCGGCAAGGGCCTGGGCCGCCGGCTCGTCGAGACTGCCGTCGAGTGGGCGCGCGAACACGGCGCATGGCGGATCGAACTCTGGTCCGACACCCGCTTCGAGGACGCCCACCGGCTCTACGAGCGCCTTGGTTACGTCAAGTCCGGCAGCCGCAAGCTCGACGACGTCAACGACACCGTCGAGTTCAGGTACGAGCGCGACCTTTCGGACTCTGAGCGTGAACGCTCCCCCAGACATTGACCCTGATCACACCGCGCGGGTACGATCTGTTCGGCATCGGGGAATCTGGTGCGTACCTTCAGAGCGGGTGACGGCAGGTAGACGTGTCCGAACTGTTCGAGAACTATGGCGCGGTGCTGATTGCGATCCCGGTCGGGGCCATGCTCGTCCTCACCGCGCTGCTGGCCACGAAGCTGCTTGCGCCGCAGCGGCGCACGGCGCTCAAGGGCCAGGTATACGAGTGCGGCATGCTGCCGATCGGCCGCAACTGGGCCCAGGTCCACGTCCGCTACTACACCTACGCGCTGCTCTTCCTCGTCTTCGACGTCGAGGTAGTCTTCCTGCTGCCCTGGGCGGTTTCCTTCCTCGGACTGATGGACGGGGCGGAGTTCGGCAAGGTGATTCTCTGGCAGATGGTCCTGTTTATCGGCACGCTGCTGATCGCCCTCGCCTATGCCTGGCGCAAAGGCGTCTTCGACTGGCAGCGAAACTAACGAAGCGAGAGCCGCGCATGACGACCTCCCAGCCACCACACATGGACGATCCGACGCCCGTCATCATCTCGCCGGAGTCGCTGCGTCTGCAGGCGATTGACGACCAGCCGCCGACCGTGCCCTACAAGGTCGTGCTGCCCGGTGTCATGCAAGCTCCCGCTGAGGCCCTGATCTCTGCCGCCCGCAAGTCCTCGCTCTGGCCGATGACCTTCGGCCTGGCCTGCTGCGCGATCGAAATGATCGCCACCTACATGGCCAACCACGACCTCGACCGCTTTGGCATCGTGCCCTGGCCCTCGCCCAGGCAGTCCGACGTGATGATCGTCGCCGGCACCGTGACCAAGAAGATGGCCCCCGCCGTCAAGCTCCTCTATGAGCAGATGCCGCATCCCAAGTGGGTCATCTCGATGGGCGCCTGCGCCACCAACGGCGGACCCTACACCCAGTACGACCGCGTCGTTCAGGGCGTCGACAACATCGTCCCGGTGGATGTCTACGTGCCCGGCTGCCCGCCTCGCCCCGAGGCATTGATCGACGGTCTCCTTGCTCTGCAAGAGAAGATCGTCGAGGAACGCGCGCGGGGTTACTGATCAGCCATGACCTCACGACGCACTCCCGTCGCTCCCGTAGAGCCGCCGAGCAACGAGCCGCCGCCCGGTTCGATCGCCGAAGCCTACCGCGAGGTCATGCCCCTGATTGACTTTGACGCGGCGCTGACCAAGGGCGACGATGTCGCGCTGACCATTCCGTTGGACGCCATCCACGAAGTGCTCGAACGCGGCCGCGACGACAAGCGCCTGCAAATGAACCTGCTGCGCAATCAGACCGCCGTCGACTGGGAAGACCGCGGCCTCGAGATCGTCTATCACCTCTACTCGATTCCCCTGCGCCAGGCCGTGACAATCAAGTCCTGGCTGCCGTCCGAAGGCGCTGTCGTCGAGTCCGTCGCCGACCTCTATCCGATGGCCGACTGGGCCGAACGCGAGTGCCGGGAGATGTTCGGCATCGAATTCATTGGTCATCCCGACCCCCGCAACCTGTTGCTCGACGAAGACATTGACATTCATCCGCTGCGCAAGAGCCATCCGCTCGCGCCGGTCGAGATGGAGCAGGGCGTCGATGTCGAGTTCTTCACCAAGCAGCACCCGCCGCCCGAACCGGCCGAGGAAGAGGCGCCCGCCGACGCGGCCGCCGCTGCCGCTCCCGAGCGCAAGCGCGTCGAGGACATGACCGAGGAAGAGCGCGAGCAGCGCCGCGCCGAACAGGCCGAGCGCGTCGCCCGCGCCCGCGAGTTGGCC
>JAJEJC010000010.1 GCA_022828105.1 Dehalococcoidia bacterium
CGCGCCGCGCCGCTCTTCCGGCACCGTGTCGGTCATCCGGGTCGACGCGCCCGGCGAGATCGCGTTGGCGGTCGCGCCGTAGCGTCCCAGTGCGTTCGCGCAGCTATAGGTGAAGCCGACGATGCCCATCTTGGCCGCTGCGTAGTTGGGCTGACCGGGCGCGCCAAAGATGCCCGAGACCGACGAGAAGTTGATCAGTCGGTAGTGACCCTTGCGCTCCGAGCGCCAGTGGATCGCGGCGTACTTGGTCAGGTTGAAGTGACCCTTCATGTGCACGTCGACGACCGCGTCCCACTCCGCCTCGGTCATGTTGAAGACCATCCGGTCGCGCAGGATGCCGGCCGTGTTGACCACGATGTCGAGGTCGCCGAAGTTGTCCAGTGCGTCCTTGACGATGCCCTCGGCGGCGTTGTAGTCGGAGACCGAGGAGTAGTTGGCCACGGCTTCGCCGCCGGCGTCGCGGATCTCGGCGACCACCTGGTCGGCGGGCGCGGCTGCCGCGCCGGAGCCGTCGACGGCTCCGCCCAGGTCGTTTACGACGACCTTCGCCCCCTCGGAGGCAAACAGCTTGGCCGTCTCGGCCCCGATCCCGCGGCCGGCGCCGGTGACGATCGCCACGCGGCCATCAAGCATTCCCATGTCGAGTTGTCCTCTCTGCCCGCCCGGTGATGTCTGGGTCGAGCGGGAAAAATTTCACAGATACGCATAGGCTACCATCGCGGTTCGATAGCTTCCGATGGCCAGAGCACTCCCGCAGGTTGGGAGGTCGTCAGTGCCGCGGACCGCGGCGATTTGGGTCCGGCGCGGAGTCCGAGAGCTCCCGAGATTCGGGCGTCTCGCTCACGACGGGTTCGTAGAGGCCGAGTTGCGGCGGACCCTGGAGCACACCGGCGACGGTGCCCTGGGCGTGTCCCTTGCGGAATGCTTCCGACTGCGTCCAGGCATGGAAGGCGGCGGCGTCTTCCCAAGCCGAGTAGGAGATATAGTCCCCCGGCTCTGCGCCGCGCAGGAGCATGAACTGGACGAAACCCGGCACCTCCTTGAGGTATGACTCGCGTTCTTTCCAAATCTGTTCCCACTCCGCTTCCCGCTCGACGTTGACATTGAATCGGTTCATCGCCAGGTACATGGCTTGCCTCGCATCGTGTTCGCTGTGGGTAAGAGGTTGACGTGCAATCGGACTACGCCGCACGATTCGATGGATATGCGCGTAAGCTCAGTCTAGATGAGCCGACCACGAACTCTCCTGACGATTGCCCTGCTGTCGGTGTTGGCGCTCGGATTCAGCGCCTGCCGACCGCCGTTGGCCGACGACATTGACGAGCTCGCGGACGACGTGGCCCGCGCGACCGAATCGGCGCAACGAGCCCAGGTCCTCGCCGCGCTTGAGCCGCTCGATCCGCTCCGCTACCACCACCACGATGCCACGATTCGCCACGAGGGACGCATTCCGGCCGACGCCGTGATCTGGGCGACCCGCGCCCGTGAGACGCTGAACTGGGTCGACTGGCCGGTCGAACTCGACGCGCACGTCGAGCAGTATGCCGAATGGCTTGACTCGTTGCTCGCCGCCATGCGCAACGACGACGCTCATGCCGCCGCCGAGCCCTCGAAAATCACCCACGCGCTCGCGCATACCTTTGAGGCGACGCTCGAAGCATGGCTGAGCAGCGAATCGCTCCCGGCCGTGCCCGAGTTGGCGGGCCTGGAACCTCCGATGCACGACAATACTCATGGCGGCCACGACGAATAAGCGACGCCTGCTCACGCACTTGATGCTCGGTCTGCTCTTCAGCGCAGCGGCCGCTTGTCTGTTCGCGCCCGACGCCGCGGCCCACGCCGCCTACGAGTCATCCTCGCCCGCCTTCGCCGAAGTGCTCGACGAGTCGCCCGACCAAGTCAGCATCCGCTTCAGCCAGGAACTCTTTCGCCGCGAAGGAGCCAACGCAATCAGCGTCCAACATGCCGATTCCGGTGACCAGGTTGCCGTCGGACCTGCAGTGATCACCAATGACGACCGTCGACTCATGGCGGTGGGCGTGCGAGACACGCTCGCGCCCGGACGCTATCTGGTCTCCTGGATCAACCTGTCGGCCGAGGACGGCGACGAAGACTCTGGCACGTTTCCCTTCTACGTGGCCAGCCAACCCACCGACGCGGAACAGTCCGACGATCGCCGCATCGCCGCCGACTTGCTGATCTCCTATCCCGGCGACGAACCGCAGCCGTCATCTACGAATCCGACGCCCGCTCCCACCGCCCCCGCCGTCGTGCGCGCGGACGACACGCCTGATCCGGGACTGGGCATGGGACCGATCCTCTTCCTCGGCGTCGGCATTGCGGCGGGATTGGTCCTGGTTGGCGCGCTCGGCTACCACCTCGGCTCGCGGAGACGAGGCGCATGATGCACACTGCCATGCACATTGCCATGCGCACTGCTGCCGCGCTCGCCGTGGCGATGCTCTCCGGCGCGCTGCTCGCTTGCGGCTCCGGCGACACCGGGGCCGAGCGCCGTATTCCAGTACCTGGATTGCTGGTCTACACGGTCGGCGTCGACCTCTGGATCCAGGACGAGGATGGTTCGCGCCTGCTGATCGCAGCAGCACAAGACCAGCAGCTTCTCCATCCGGCCATCTCGCCGGACGGGACCCGAGTGGCCTACGTCGTGTTCCAACTCACGCACGCGGAAGGAGCGACGATCGGCACCGACCTGGCAGTCTCCAGCATCACCGAACCCTCGCAGCAGGTCGTCACTGAGCGCAGTGCTGCGGCTGAGTTCTTCTGGAACCCACGCTGGACTCCCGACGGCGACGGGCTGATCTTCACGCACGAACCGGGCGACGCGCCAATCAGCGTGAAACGGCTGCACCTGAGTAGTGGATCGGTCGAACTGCTGCGGGAAGACGCCCGCGATGCCGACATCTCGTCCGACGGCGCGCGGATCGTGTTCGTCAGCGCTCCCTACAGCGGCGACCCGCATCTGGTCGTGCGACGGTTGGCGGATGGCGCGGAGACCGTGCTCGATCCGGAACGGTCCTGGCAACCGCGACCGTTCCGCATTCCCCGCTTCAGCGCCGACGGCCGGAGCGTGCTGTTCTCCGCCGGCCAGTACCTGCCGCAGGTCTCGGCGGTCGCGCTGACACGCAACGGTCCCGAGGACATCTGGCGCTATGACCTCTCTGCCGGTGAGTTGCGGCTGCTCGCGGCCGTCAGCGAGGACCAGCCCGACTTCTCGCTCTCCGCCGACGGCCGCCACACGCTGATCTTTGGCGCGTTCGGGACCTACCTGATCTCCACCAATACCGCGGAGCCTGCCTATGCCGTCGCGCCGGGCGAGTTTCACGGCTGGATCGACTGGATCGGAACCGTGAGCGACGAGGAGTGGGCGGCGATCCGCGAGTCGGTCTTCGAGACTCCGGGCGTGGCGCAATGAAGCGCGTCGGTCTGTTCGCCGCAGTCTTGGTGGCCGTGGTCGCGACGCTGTTCCTGTTTGCCCGCGACGCCGATGCCCACGCGCTGCTCGCCCGCGCCGATCCGCCGATCAACGCCTCGCTGCGCGAGTCGCCGACTCGGATCACGCTGTTCATGACCGAGCAGCTCCAGCGCACGCACAGTTCCGTACAGGTGCTGGACAGCGGCGGCCAGCGCCGCGACATCGGCGGCGCCGAGTTCTCCGACGCCGTACCCACGCAGATGAGCGTCCGCGTGCTGCGGCTTGACCCCGGCGTGTACACGGTGGCCTGGGAGACGCTCTCCGAGGTCGACGGTCACACCTGGACCGGCTCCTATGTGTTCTCGGTGCTCAATCCCGACGGTTCCGCGCCGGCCGGCAGCGGCATTGAGATCGACCTGGATCGACCCGGTCCGCCGGTCGCCGCCGACTCCGTCGTCAAGGCCATCGGACTCGGCGCATTGGTGCTGTTCGTCGGCGCGGTGTGCGTCTCGGCGCTGCTGCGTCCCTCGCCCGTATCAGCGCTCACGCCGTTGATGGCCGTGGCCGTGGTCGTCGGTCTCGCCGCGACCGGCTACGAGACCGTCGCGGGCGCGCTCAGGCTCGGTGACATTGGATTCCTTGGCGATATCCTCTTCGACTCCCGCAACGGCCTCTGGCTGCAACAGCGCTGGTATGTCCTGATCGTCGCTGCCTTGCTACTCGCCTGGCGCCTCGCTCGATCCTCTTCCCTCCTGGAGCGTGGAAATCGCAACTCTCTTCCCTCTCCCCCCCGGAGGGGGGGAGATGCCGAAGGCAGAGGGGGGGGCTCCCACCGCATGCTGCTGCTCATCCTGGCCCTGATCGCCGCCGTCTGGCTGGCCTCGTCCTCCGCCATCTCGCACGGCGCGGCGATCGGCTCCGGCTGGATCTGGGGCACGCTGTTCGATGCGCTGCACCTGGCGGCGGTCGCCGTCTGGATCGGCGGACTGGCCGCGCTACTCATCGCTGTCCGCGCCAACCCCGGCGACCGGATCGAATCGGTCCGCCGCTTCTCCGTCGTCGCCGCGCTGCTCGTGTCGATCCTCGTCGCCGCCGGTCTGCTCTCGGCGCTGATCCAGATTCCCGACATCGACGGCATCGTCGAGACCGATTGGGGCGCAGCCTTCATCGTCAAGATGATCGGCCTGGCCCTCCTGTTTGGCGCCGCCGGCGCCAATGCGTTCTTCTTGCGGCCCCGCGACGCAGCCGCTTCCGGCGCGGACCCGGTCCTGGTTCGCAGATTCTCCCGAATGATGCGAGCCGAGCTCGTCCTTGGGCTCGCCGTGATCGCCGTCTCCGGCGTGCTGACCCAGCTTCCCTCGCCGGCGAGCGCCCAGCCCGAGGTCCAACAGAAAGACAACACGATCGTCGAGACGATCGCTCGCGGCGATGTCCTCGCATCGCTGGAGATCTCGCCCAACCTGGTCGGATTCAACACCTGGACTGCGACCATCGATGCGCCGGATGAGAATCCGGTCGAGATCATGTTGCTGCGCTTCCGTTACCAGGATCGCAGCGTCGGGCCGGTGACCGTCGCCGCGACGAAGATCGGCGAGAACCGGTTCCAGCTCGAAGGCGCGTACTTTGGCCTACCCGGTGACTGGACGGTTGAGATGGAGATGCGCCGGGCATCCGGCGATGATCTGGTCGGCGGCGTCCGCGCGAGCGTCGAGTCGGGCTACCAGGCCTCGCCGTTCGCCGCCGACCGAGGCGGCGCGCTCGCCCTGCCGCTGACGCAGATGGACTGGAACGGGGTCGGCGCGCTGTGGGCGTTCCTGATCGCGGCGCTGGCCTGGATCAATCGGCCCCACATCCGCGCACGCTGGGGTCCGCGCGGCGGTGACGCCGCCTTCGCCGGCGGCGTGTTGGGACTAATCGTCGCGGTGGTCTTGCTAACCGGGCTGCACGTCGAGCCTGGACGCACCCTGGCCAATCCCGTGTTGCGTAGCGAGGAGTCGGTCGAGCGCGGCGAGGCGCTGTTCGCCCGCAACTGTGTCTCCTGCCACGGCGAACAGGGCGCGGGCGACGGTCCGCTGGCCGACACGCTGCCAGCGCCTCCGGCCAACTTCACGGTCCATGTTCCGTTCCATCCCGACGGCGTGCTGTTCGCGTGGATCACGGACGGCATTCGCGGCACCGGCATGCCCGCCTGGTCGCCCCAGCTCTCCGATCAGGAGCGATGGGATCTGGTCAACTTCCTCCGCGCGAGTTTTGATGTCCCGGCAGCCCGGTGAGTACGCGCTAGCTGATAGGCTTGAGCCAACCGAGCAGATCGGCGCGCAGCGCTGGAGGAAGACAGGACCAGACCATGGTGACCGCTATTGAGAACCCGGGACTCAACCTTGACTGGCTGAACTTGGAGACGGACGACGAGTTCGAGATCAAGACCGGCCGAAAGGGCGTCACTCTCCAGTCCATTAACCAGCGCATGGCCGGTGTCGAAGGCGTGGACCAGGCCGACTGGCGCTCCTTCGCGCCGCGCGGCATCGAGGCCGACCCGCGCTCCAACGCCCACGCCCGTCAGTACCGCGACAAGGGCGATGTCTGGTCCGAGTCGGCGATGCTGCTCTACGAAGAGGCGCTGCAGCGGCAGTGGTCCTCGGCGCGCGACATCCCCTGGGACACGATTGGCGACCAGCCCGACGACATCGAAAAGGCAATGTGCACGCTCTGCACGTTCCTCACTCAGGTCGAGTTCATCGCCGGCGACGTGCCCGGCCGATTCCTCGAGTCGGTCCACCCCGACTTCTTCGAGTCTCAGCTCTTCCTCGGAACCCAGCTCATGGACGAAGCGCGCCACCTCGACGTCTTCCGCAAGCGCGTACTGGTCAATGGCGGCGGGATGTCGCCGGCCGGACTTGGCGCCGTGGGCCTGCTCGCCATTGACGACTTCACCGAGATGACCGCCATCCTCCACCTCTTCGCCGAAGGCCTGGTCCAGTCGCTCTTCCGCATGGGCGAGCTGATCGGCCAGAACGAGGCCGAGAAGCGCATGTTCCGCCTCTCCGCGCAGGACGAGTCGCGTCACCTCGCGTTCGGTGTGACGCACACCAAGTACACCGTCGAGACGCAGCCCTGGCGCAAGGAAGAACTGCACCACTACCTCGACATCAACGAGACCGTGCAGAACACGCAGGCCGGCCTGACCACCAACCCGATCACGGGCGAGGCGCTGGCCGTGCTCGCCGGCGGCGGCATCGAGTACCTCGACGAGGGTTACAACCTGCTCATGCTGATGCGCAAGAAGCAGATCAACGAGTACTACCACCGCCTCCAGGTGGTCGGCCTCGGCGACCGCCTCGACCGCATGGCGCCCGACCTGCGCGAGCTGATCACCGTCTAGGCTCCCCGCGCTGCCCTCTCCCCTTGCGAAGCGGGGGGAGATGCCGAAGGCAGAGGGGGATGCCCATTTGCCGACTTAAGCGAGTCAAACCTGGCAGAACCGAGCAGAATCTGACCTCAATCCGGACAAAGTCTGACCAGAATTGACCAGAATCGAGCCAGCTGGACGCCGCTCGACCTGAAAAACACGGGAGATCCCCATGCCCGCCCTTTCACCCGCCCAAAAGATGCGCGCCCAGGTCCGTGGCTGGTCCGCCGAGTTGATCGAGCGCGCCGAGCAGTCCGCTGCCACGGGCACACAGCTCGACAACATCCTCAACATCGCAATTGAGCCCGATCGCGTCAGCAAATGGCTGGACTTCGTCGAGAACGATCCAGAGCATCCGTTTGCGCAGGCAAGCTTCATCATGTTCGAGAACGGCGGCGAGACGGGTCTCAGGCCGACCGCCTCCGAGGACGGCATGAGGCTCAGCGATGTCGATATCGGTTCATACGGCCACGTGCCCGATGTCTGGAGCTACCGCAACGACCTGCCCCGTGGCACGCGCCCGGTGCCGGGCATGTACATGCCCGCCGGCTACGCGATCTACGACCGAACCGAAGTCTGGGCCGAGGGTGTCGCCGACCTCTACGAGGACGCCATCCGCGACCGCTGGGTCCCCGCCACCGACCTCGACTGGGAGAACCGCGAGGAACTCGCGCCCGAGGTCGAGCGCGCCACCGGCCAGCTTTGCGCGATCTACTCGACCTACGGCATCGCCGAGCAGAAGATCATCTCCAAGTGGCTGGAGGAGATCTCCTACGGCTTCCACGAGGTCAAGCTGTTCCTCGCCACCCAGGTTTACGACGCGGGCCGCAAGGTCGAGGCGCTGCGCAAGCGCGCCCTGCACGGCTCCGGGATTATCGGCAAGGCGCCGCTCTCGGACGTCACCGAGAGCTGGTACAACGCCCTGACGTTCACCGACATGATCATCGCGCTGGACGTCGTCTACAAGTCCTACGAACTGACCGCGTTCGAGTGCGCCACCGACTGGGCCCGCTCGGACTTCGACCGTGACCTGTTCGCGCGCCTCGCCGAAGACAGCAAGCGGCACCTCGAGTACGGCCTCAAGCACCTGGAGTGGTACAACCGCTACGCCGAGCGCGCCGACCTGGAGCTGCCGATCTTCTTCATCAAGGCCGAAGGCGGTCTCTCCTCCGAGTTGGCTCAGTCGCCGCTTGAGCGCGAGGCGCTGGCCGTCCTCTATGCCGACGGCGTTGAGCGGCTCGACGCCGGTGTTGAGGAACTGCGCAAGCTGCGGGAGAAGCAGTACCACGACTACCTGCACCGGCTGCACGAGCACGGCTTCGACCGGATCGGCGAAACGGCGACCATCCTCGGCCTGGTCACGCAGGACCCGCTGCTCAAGGCGCTCAACCCCGAGGCGCTGGTCGAAGGCGCAGCCGCCGGCACCACCGCGACCGATCGCGACTAGTCGCTCTCGCGACACAATCAGCACGTAGCATTGCGCTGTGGTGTCGCACGAGATCGAGATCAACTACGAGATCGACGGGCCGTCCGATGGGCGGCCCGTGCTCTTTGTCCACGGCATTCTCACCTGCCGGGCGCACTGGCTGCTCAATCTGCCCGCGTTCCACGACGCGGGTTTCCGCAGCATCGCTGTAGACCTGTTCGGCCACGGTTCGTCTCCCTCGCCCGAGGACGAGGCCGCATACCATCCCGACCGATACACGGAGCGGTTCAGCGCGCTGCGAGAGCTCGTCGATGCCGAGCGCTGGTTCGTGGTCGGCCAGTCGCTGGGCGCCGCGCTGACGCTCAACTATGCGATGTCGCGTCCCGACGAGGTAATCGCCCACGTCGTGACCAACTCGCATTCCGCCTTCGGCGACCCGACCCGGATTGGCAATCCCCAGGCAGCCCGGGAGCGGGCGCAGATGATGATCGACGGCGGGATCGATGCGGTCATGCGCCACCCGCTCAACCCGCGGCGCGCCCGAGCCTTTAGCGACGCACAACGCGCTCGGTTCGACGACGCCATGCTGCTGAGTTCCGCCGACGGCATCGCGCGGACGATGCTGTATACCTCGCCCCACACGCCGCTGCGCCATCGCCTGCCGGACAATCCGGTCGACACACTGCTAGTCGCGGGCGATCGCGAGGAAGGCTTCACCGCCGCTCGCGAGTGGGTCGAGTCGAACGCAGGCAACTTCCGAGTCGAACGCGTCCCCGCCACGCACGCCGTCAACATCAGCGCAGCCGACGACTTCAATAGAATCTCCATAGGGTTCCTGGAGCAATTCTTGGACGGATGAATGTCGCAGGGAGGTTGACCGGTGGAGGAGTCCGTTGATTTCACTCCCCTCCTGCTGGTCAGCATCCTGGCCGTCGCGGTCCCCTTCGTCGCCTGGAGACTGACCGGCGGCCTGCTCCCGGCAGTGGTCGGCGAAGTCCTGGTCGGCATCCTCTTCGGCGAACCGGTCCTCGGGATCATCACCAGCGAGAACGAATGGCTGACCTTCCTCGGGCTGTTCGGCTTCGCCTACCTGATGTTCCTCTCTGGGCTGGAGATCAACCTCAGCCTGCTGGGACAGTCGCCTGGGCGGCGCTGGTATGTGCCCGGAATCGCGTTGCGCCATCCGTTAATTTCCGGGGTCGTGCTGCTGATCCTCGTGATCGTGTTCACCTATGTCGGCTTGCACCTGATGAGCGCGGTCGATCTGATCAACTCGAGCCAGATTCCCATGCTGCTCTTCATCCTGATCGCGACCGCGGTCGGCGTGATCGTGCCTGTGCTCAAGGATCGTCCCGACCTGGGGCGGATGGGACAGTCGCTCCTGGTCGGCGGATTCCTGCTGGAGTTCGTCGCCATCGTCGGCGTCGGCGTCGTGGCGGCGCTCGAACGCGAGGGCATTAGCTGGAAGATATTCCTGATCCTGGCGGTCCCGGCGGCGCTGATCTTGATGGTCTGGTTGTCAAGAGTCGGCAGCGGCCGATTCCCGATCATTCCTCGAACCATGCACGAACTCGCCCAGACATCCTCCCAACTCAAGATCCGCGCCTCCCTTGCCCTGCTGGTGATCTTCGTGGCGCTGTCGCAGGTCGCCGGCACCGAGATGGTGCTGGGCGCATTCGTCGCCGGACTGGCGGTCACGGTCGTCTCGCCCCGGCACGGCTCCGCCCTGCGCGGCAAGCTCGACGCGCTGGGCTACGGATTCTTCGTACCGATCTTCTTCATCCACGCCGGCGCGACCCTGGACCTGGGCGCGGTCTTCGACTCGGCCGAGTCGCTGATCCTGGTCCCGGCCCTGCTCCTGGTCGCATTCGGGGCCAAGATGGCGCCCTCCCTCATGGGTTTGGCGCCGGCCTGGGGGTTAAGGCCCGGATTGGCCGGCGGCTCGCTGCTGAGCGCCAACCTCTCACTGGTGCTGGCGGCGGGCGCAATCGCTGCCGACCTCGGCGTAATCGATGAGGGCCTGCACGGCGCGTTGCTCTTGATGGCCCTGCTGACCACCGTGCTGGCGCCGATGATGTTCTCCTCAATCGCCGGTCGTGCGCCGACGCAGGAGGATGGCCACACGCTGATCGTGGGCGGCGGCGACCTGGCCAGGACGCTGTCTGAACGGCTCATGGCCGGCGGACGGCAGGTGATCGTCCTGGATCGCGATCCGGACGCCGCAACCAAATGGCGGCCGCTTGGTGTAGAGAGCGTCGTCGGCGACCCGCTCGACGCATTGACCCTGATTAGCGTGCGGTTGCTGCAGACCGACGTGGCGGTGATCGTCGATTTCGACGAGCCCGATCAGGTCATCGACTACACGCGGTCGATGCGGCGGATTCATCCGACGTTGAGAGTCGTGACCTGGGTGTCGGAACACGATGTGCAGTTTGAGCAACTCGATGTCGAGGCGCACTCGCTGTCGGATGTCACCGCGCTCGCACTGGAAGAAGCAGTGTTGCGGCCGGGCCTGCACACGGCGCGCAGCGACCCGGAGTCGGGACTGGTGGAAGTGGAAATGCTCAACCGCGAGTTCGACGGCCACACCCTGCAGGAGATCGACTTCGAAGGCGATGTCCGCGTATTGGTCGTGATGCGCGAGGGCGAGTCATCGGTGGCGACCGGCGACACCTCGATCTTTATGCACGATCGGTTGACCCTGGCCGGAGAGCCGGCCTCGGTGGCGCTGATGAGCAGCCGCTTCCAGCAACGCAACCGTCATCGATGGTTGATCGATGTGCGAGCGAGTCGGCGGTCGCAGCGAACGGTCTAGGCGGAGCGAACGGTTGCTTGCTCGGAGCCGATGCCGGCGAGATGACCGAGGTAGATCGGGACGAGCGGCAAGACGCAGGGGCTAATGAAGCTGACGAAGCCTCCGACGAATGCGAGCGCCGCCGATCCGGCGTTGAGGTCGAGCATCTCGGTCGACGATCCGTCGGAACCGGCCACGATGTCGACCCCGAAGCTGCCCAGCGCCTCATTCAGCACGACGACGCGGTCGAGCGCAATCAGCATCCCGACAAAGACCAGCAAAACGCCGGAGACCACGCCGATCAGCGGCATCCATCGATTGAGCTTGCGCAGGAACTGGGTCGATGCCCCGAACGTCGCGCCGACGAGCAGGAATGGAATCCCCAGTCCGGCGGCGTAGCAAATCAGCAGAATCACGGCCTGGAACAGCGAGGCAGAGTCCAATGCCAGGACCAAGATGCCGGCCAGGATCGGACCCACGCAGGGCGTCCAGCCAACGGAGAAGGCGACGCCAACGACCAGCGAGCGTCCGTAGTCGGCCGCGGCGCGGACTCGGGAGGGTTCGCCTTCCGGCGTCTCGGCTGCCGGCGCTCCCGGTGCGCCGACCTGGAAGCTGCGATAGAGGAAGGGAATCGTAATCACCTCGGCCAGGTGCAGGCCGAGCACGACGAGCATGGCGCCGGCCACGCGCTGGAACCAGATCAGCTCGTTCTGGAAGGCCGATCCCAGCGCGCCGAGCAGCGCGCCGAGCGCCACGAAGACCACGCTGAACCCGAGCACAAACGCGGCGGCGTGCAGAAACACCACGCGACGCGCCGTCGTTCCTCCGCCAGGTACCGTCCCAGTTGCGACCGCCATGTGCTCAAGTGTACGTCAACGTCCCTGCCGGGGGCGCAAGCTTGGCTTAGTGCGAGACTCCGGCGTCTTGCTCTGCCGACAGCATGGTGGCCATCGGCGATTTCATGCCCAGACCGCGATTCCTGGCCCGATTGAGCATGTCACTCGCGGCAGACGCCATCGGCGAGGGGATGCCCTGCTCCCTCGCCACCTGGACTGCCAGCGAGACGTCCTTGGCCGCCCATTGCAGGAAGAAAGGAGCGTCGTCGAAGTTGCGTTCCAGCAGCGTTGAGGCGTTGCGGACATAGTTCTGGGCCGAAGCGACGCTCATCACCTCAACGGCCTGTTCCGCATCCAAGCCCGCCGCCTCGGCCATGACAAGGGCTTCGATCAGCAGCTGACCGCTGCCGATCGAGACCATGTTGTTGGTGATCTTGGCCAGTGCGCCCATACCCAGCTCGCCCATGTGGAAGACGTGAGAGCCGATGCACTCCAGTACATGCCGGTAGGCGTCGAACGCTGACTTGTCGCCGCCGACCATGACGGCGAGCGTCGCGTCGATCGCGCCCTGGACGCCGTTTGACACCGGCGAGTCGAGGAACAGCACGCCTTGTTCTGCGGCGCGCTCGGCCAGCAGCTTGACGGTCGAAGGGAGATTCGTGGAGAGGTCGAAGCAGACCAGTCCCGGGTCGGCGCCTTCCAGGATGCCCTCCGCGCCGCGCAGCACCGACGTGACCTCAGGAGGTCCGGGCAGCGAGGTGAGCACGACCTCGGTCTGCGCGGCGACGGCAGCAGGAGACTCCGCCCAGGTCGCGCCCAGCTCGATCAGATTCTCGGCCTGCGCTTCGACCAGGTCATGCACGACGACCTTGTGGCCGCCCTTGATCACATTGGCGCACATTGGGTTGCCAATGTTGCCGACCCCGATGAATCCCACGTCGGTCATCGCAACTCTCCTGCCTGGTCTCTGGAGTGAACTGACGGGAAGGGTAACGCGGGTCCGGGGTATCCTGCGTCGGTGACTGAGCGAGACCCCGATCGAGCACCAGGGCCGTTGGACGGCGTGAAGGTCGTCGAAGTCTCGGACACGCCGGCCGGCGCGTATTGCGGGCGGCTGCTGGCCGGGATGGGCGCGACGGTCACGATGATTGAACCCCCTGAAGGCTCCCGGATCAGACGCAATGGACCGTTTCGCGCGGACGTACCCGACTTCGAGGGCGGCGCGTCCCACCTGCATCTCAATCGACGCAAGCAGTCGCTGCGTCTGGACCTCCGCAGCGCTACGGCCAGACGTCTCATTGACAAGGAGCTTGCCAAGGCCGATGTCACCGTGATCGACGTGGACCGTCGCCGCTGGAGCGAGTGGGGCATCGACCCCGACGCACTTCGCAGACGTCATCAACAGCTTCATGTGTGCACGATCACGCCGTACGGACTGGACGGCCCCAAGTCGCACTGGCGCGGCTCGGAGTTGACCCTCTACGCGGCCGGCGGATATCTGCGAATCGGCGGCGAGCCGGACCGCGAGCCGGTCAAGGCCTGGGGTGAACAAGGTCACTTGCAAGCCGGCCTGCACGCGGCGCTGGGAATCGTCGCTGCGCTGCATGCAGATGTCGACGGTCAGCTGATCGACACCGCAACGGTTGAGGCGTTGTCGTTCCTGCAGGGCGGCGGCTACCAGCATGCCTGGTTCCACGATCTCGACCCGGTCCGCAATGGCGCGCGACTGGTCGGCTTTGGACCGGGACATCTGTATCCTTCCACGATCCGTCCCTGTGCCGACGGTTGGGTCCACGCTCACTGCAACAATCGCTATCCCGAGGCCATGGCCGTGCTGTTCGATGAGCCGCGCCTGGCCGAACCCGATCTGCTGGCCGAGCTGATGGGTCGGGCCGACGACGTCGACGAGTTGATGGTGCCCACGCTGATGCAGACCCCGCGCCGCGAGATGGTGCAACGCGCGCAGGAGATGCGGATCCCGTTCACCGAAGTGCTCGCGCCGTCCGAGGTGATTTCGGACATCGACGGCCACCATGCCTCGCGCGACTTCTGGCAGTCAACGCCGCATCCGCGCGACGGTGGACTTCTGACGCCGGGTCCCGCAGTTCGCTTCGGCAAGACCTGCTGGGCCGATGGAACAGCGCCGATGTTGGGTCAGGACAACGCTCGCCTCGGGACTCCCGCCGAGCGCGCACGTTGGAGGCGCGCCGGTGTTGCCTGAAGCCTCGCTAATCCCGTTCCTTGATTCGCCGCGACGCCCGCTGGACGGGATCCGCGTGCTCGATCTGACCTCAGCCGTGGCCGGACCGGTCGCAACCCAGTTGCTTGGAGCGCTCGGCGCGGAAGTGATCCGCATCGAGACTCCATGGGCGAAACCGCGCAACCCGTCCTCGGCGTTGCCGCATCGAACCGAGACTCCAGACGAGCCCTGGAACCGCGAGCCCCGCCAGAACGAGCTGGCCAACAGCAAACGCTCCGTCGCCCTCAACCTCACCACGGACGCAGGCCGCGAGACGTTCCTCGACCTGGTCGAGCGATCCGACGTCGTCCTGGAGAACTTCTCGCCCCGCGTGATGGGCAATTTTGGGCTCGAATGGGACACGCTGAGCGAGCGCAATCCGCAGATCGTCTATGTAGCGATGCCCGCATTCGGCAAGTCGGGTCCGTGGCGCGACCGAATCTCGTACGGACCCGGGATTGATGCGATGAGCGGATTGTCGTGGCTGACCGGCTACGCCGACGGTTCGCCGCTCAAGCCGGGCAACTTCTACTGCGATCAGAATGCCGGTCTGCTGGCTGCGCTCTCGACCGTGGCCGCGATCATGGCTCGCTGCCGGGTCGGGGGACAGACTGTCGAACTGGCCATGCTCGAAGGCGAACTGCAGCTCATCGGTGATGCCATGGTTGGCCAGCAACTCTCCGGCCGCGAGCCCGTCCGAATCGGCAACGAACACACGTCGGCCGCGCCGCACGGCGTCTATCCGGCCGCGCCGCTGCTTGGCAATCCGGATTCGTGGATCGCGATCGCCTGCCGAACCGATGCCGAGTGGAGGTCGCTGCTCAGCGTCTGGGGCGATGAATCGCTGTGCGCGGATCGCCGTTTCTCCACCGGCTTGCGCCGTTGGAAGCACCGCGCCGAGTTGGACGCGCTCGTGCGAGACTGGACCCGCTGTCAGGATCCGGAAGCGCTGTCGCAGCGCTTGCAGCGCGCCGGCGTGCCGGCCTCGCCGGTGATGGGTCCTCGGGCGCTGCTGCGCGACGAGCAGGTGCTGGCCCGCCACTCGGTCGGCGGGCTCGAACACCCGCAGGTCGGACTGTCGCCCGCGCCGCAGGCCGCCTTCCGCCTATCCGACACGCCAGCGCCGCCCAAGAACGCCGCGCCCCTTTTTGCGGCCGACACGATTCCCGCGTTGCGGGAAGTCTTGGGATACTCCGAGGAGCGCATCGCCGAGCTGTTTGAGACGGGCGCGGCCAGCGACCGGTTACAGGAACACCCATGATCCCGAGAACGAGGTGACGATGCCGATCCGAAAACCCTGGACACAGCCGTCCGCCGAGACGATCCGAGCCATTCCCGCCGTGGTCGGCGTGTATGAGATCGCGGACGCCGAAGGCAACCTGCTCTACATCGGACAGGCCGGCGGCCGGGAGCCGTTCGGGTTGCGCACACGCATCGGGCTGCACTTCGGGCTTGACGCCAGCAGTGACGATCCGAATCCGGTGCTTCGCGAACGGGCGGCGCAGTTTCGCTGGGAGGCGAACCAGCAGTACACGACCAAGCGTCTGGAAATGCTGATGCAATACCAACGAGACGAGGGCGTTGAGTGGCCGCCCGCCCACACCGCCGGCGACTGGCGAGACACACCGCAGCTCGGTCGCTTGAGGCGGTCGCAGCAGGTCGGCCAGTCACGGGGATAGAGGAGCACTCCGATGGAAGTCTTGATGAGCGAAGAGCAGCGGATGATCACGCAAGCCGTGCGCCGCTTCGTCCGCGAGGAAGTGCAGCCGCTGGAGCGAGACCTCGACCCCGATGCGGTCGAACTACCGCCCGGCGAGCTCGAACGGCTCAAGGGCATCGTCCAGCAGATGGGTCTCTACCACATCGACGTGCCGGAGGACTACGGGGGACCGGGACTGCCGCTGCCGACCCGCGGCCTGGTCGCCGAAGAGATGTCCCAGCACCGCGCCGGGCTCTACCTGCCCTGCTACGGCGCGTTCGGCTCGGCTGGTCTGGCGCAGCTTTACGCCGCCTCCGACGACCAGAAGGACCGCTATCTCTACCCCATGCTGCGCGGCGAGAAGAAGGCCTTCTTCGGACTGACCGAGCCGTCGGGCGGCTCCGATCCCGCCCGCGCGATTCAGACCCGGGCGGTCAAGGACGGCGACGACTGGATTCTCAACGGCTCGAAGCTGTTCAGCTCCGGCGCCGACCGCGCCGACTTCGGTCTCGTCTTCGCCCGCACCGACCCGGAGAAAGGGCGGCGCGGGATCTCCGCCTTCCTGGTCGACACCGATTCGCCCGGTTTCGAGGTCAGACGCGTCGTGCATACCCTCCGCTCGGCCAACTACGGCACCGAACTCTCCTTCGACGATGTCCGCGTGCCGGCTGCGAACCTGGTCGGCGAAGAGGGCGGCGGTTTCTCCCTGGCCAACAACAACCTGACCCGCCAGCGAATTCCCTACTCGGCGACCTGCGTCGGCGTCGCCGTCGCGGCGCAGGAAATGGCGATCTCCTACTCGCAACAGCGGGAGACCTTCGGAGCGGCGCTCGCGTCTCGCCAGGCGATTCAGTGGATGATTGTCGACAACGAGATCGACATTCGCACCGGACGGATGATGTACCTCGCCGCGGCCGAAAAGGCGGAGTTGGGCGAGCCCTTCCGATTCGAGGCCGCGATGGCCAAGCTGACCTCGACCGAGGGTGCGAGCCGCGTGGTGGACCGCGCCATCCAGATTCACGGCGGCATCGGCGTGACCAAGGACCTGCCGCTCGAGCGCTGGTACCGAGAGATGCGCATCCGCCGGATCGGCGAGGGTCCTTCCGAAGTCCAGAGGATCATCATGGCCCGCGACCTCCTCGGCCGAGGCAGCAGCGGCTAACGTACGCACGATTCAACGAACAGGACCATCACATGAGCGAGATCATTGAAGTTGCCGTAGATGGCGCGGTGCGAACCGTCACGCTGAACCGACCGGAGAAGCGCAACGCGCTGAACAGCGAGATGCTGACCGAGTTGCACGCCGCGTTCGCCGGCGGGCCGTCGGCGGACGAGCGTGTTGCGGTGGTCCGCGCCAACGGACCCGTCTTCTGCGCGGGACTCGACCTGCGCGAACGCGAGGAAGGCCTGCCCGGCGGCGACGTCTCGATCGAGCAGATGCTCGACGCGATCCAGCACTGGCCGCTGCCGGTCGTCGCCGTCGTCCAGGGCGACGCCATCGCCGGCGGCAACGAGCTGGCCCTGCACTGCGACTTCGTCGTCGCCGATGTCGAGGCAAAGTTCGGCATGTCGCTGGCCCAGATTGGCCTCGCGCCGTCCTGGTTCCTGGCCAAGAAGTTGATCGAAGTCGCCGGTCCGGTGGCGACCAAGGAGATCCTTCTGCTCGGCGACCGCATTCCCGCCTGGCGGATGCACGAGTGGGGCGTGATCGCCCGCGTCGCGAACGCCGAGGAACTCGAAGAAGCAGCCGAAACCGTGATCGAGCGACTGAGTAAGAACGCCCCCCTCAGTCTGCGCGCGATGAAGGCGCTGATCAACCGAGAAATGGACTTCCGCGATCACATCCCGCATGAGGATGTCGACGAACTCGTCGCCGCGGCCAGAAACTCCAGCGACGCCAAAGAGGGCATCCGAGCTCTCTTCGAGCGCCGCCCAGCAGAGTTCGCCGGGGAATAGCCGAGCGGCTTGCTAGCGCGACATCGGCGCGTCGGACGGGCGGCGGAAGGCGAAGCCGTCGGAGTTTCCGTTGAAGCCTCCCTCGACGACCTGTGCCGTTGGCGTGACCGACTCGTTGACGGTTGGCAGGATCAGCCTTGACGCCCGCTCGCCGCCGATGCTGATGGTCAGCGTCGCCTGGTCACCCTGGGTGGGGACGACGAGGTTGTCCGCATCGGCGGCCGCGATGGTCAGGCGGACGCGCTGACTGGCCCGGACGATGGCCGAGACCGGATACATCTCGACCTGGACGTCCATCGCTTCGCCGGGGTTGACCGGCGCGAGGTCGGCCTTGCTCCAGCTATGCCAGACCGGACCCTCGTGACCGCCGGGATCGTCGCCGACTCGGCGATGGGCGAAGTTGAGAAATCCCTCCGAGAGGTAGGCGGCCGATCCGTCCGCGGCGATCTGCTCCAACGTCACGACGACCGCGCCGCGGTCTGAAGATGTCGCGAGCTCAAGCTGGACGGCCGGCCATCCGGTGATCTCGACGTCATCCGCCAGCGGCTCGCTGGTGAAGCTCAGGCAGCTCTCGGCGCGCGCGTTGAGGTCGACCGTGTTGACGTAGAGATCCTGGCTGTAGTAGCTGTGCCGGCTCATTGTGCCCAGGCTCACGTCGTGGTCCACCTCGTACGTGACCTGCTCAGCGGCATTCGGGCGAGAGTCGGAGAGCGCGCCGTCGGCGCCGAGCCAGTGCGACCGGCTGCGCGCCTCGGGCAGCGGAAGGCGCGGGGCTGACTTCCACTGCGTCGCGCCCGACGGCTCGCTTGCGCCGTAGTGAACCTGCGGATCGTCCATCACGCCGTTGTCGACGTCCCTGAGCCAGTAATCGAACCAGCGCAGCAACTCGGGGTCGCCGCCCTGTCCGTGATTCCAGGGACCAACGATCATCTTCTTGGGGACGTCCAGACGATTGAACGCGTCGATCAGATAGCCAGGGAATGTCAGGTCCCACCAGCCGGTGACGAGATATGTGGGCACACCACTTGCGTTGATCAGGTCGGTGGAGTCGAACCAGCCGCTGCCGACCTCACCCAGGCCGATGTCAGGTCGCGGCTGGCGACGCATCAGGCCGTCGTACGACGACATCCGCGTGACATCGCGCGGGTCCATCTCCGAGAACGCTTCGACCCAGCGATACCCGTCGGGCGAGTGCGAGTCCATTGCGTCTCGTTGCAGAGCGTCGCCGTCGGGACCGTCAACGGGGGCGGACTGTTCGTGTTCGGAGAGGCCCTTGTGCAACTGTTCCCAGACGCGGGCGAAGCTGCTGATTGCCAGGCCGCCGTCGACATAACACTGCGGCAGCCCCGGGTATTGCGGAGCGATGCACTTGAGGCCCTCGGGCTGGTGCGCGGCCGTGAAGAACTGGATCATTCCCTCGTAGGAAATGCCGACCATGCCGACACGGCCGGTCGACCAGTCCTGTGCGCAAATCCAGTCGATCACCTCGGCAATGTCATGGCCGGCCAGCCAGGAGTCGTTGTACAGCTCGCCGAAGGAAGCGCCGGTGCCGCGCAGGTCGAGCGAGACAAAGCGATAGCCGTGGTGGATCAGGTCCCGCGCGATGGGGCGCTCCTCGTACTGCGTGACCAGCTCGCCCGGCTCAATCGCGCGCAGCTCGTGCTGGTAGCGCGCCGCCGACGTGCCCTCGCCGGTCAGGACGAACGAGCGGCGGTACGGCGTCGCATGCAGCACGGTCGGCGACGGAGACTCGATCCGCCGACCGTCGAGCGCAGGATGCAGGACATCGATGGCGATCCGGCAGCCGTCCTGCATCGTCAGGTAGAACGACTCTCGCTCGTAGCCGTCGGCGACGACCTCGGTGTAACCCTCGTAGACGCCGAGCATTGATCGTTGGGATTGTTGGTCTGACATGGCATTGCTCCTCACTGGGCACGTACGGGCCAGTACAGATTGATACGCTCGGAGTGAGGATACCCGCGCCGCAAGCATCGAGCGGGAGAGGGATCATGACGACAATGGCCAGCGGACTCGACCGGATCGACCTGGTCACGCCCGAACGCTACGGCAGCGAAGGCTATCCCTGGGACGACTGGAAGCTGCTGCGCCGCGAGGCGCCCGTCTACTGGTACGACCGACCGGACGTGACGCCGTTCTGGGCGATCACGAAGTACGACGACATCCAGCAGATCTCCCGCGATCCGGAGACGTTCATCAGCAGCCAACGCCTCGTGATCCGCTCGGCCGGCTCGGGCGACGGCGGGGCCACCGATCCCTCGCTGACGGTGCCCAATCTGATCAACATGGACCCGCCCGAGCACGGCAAGTACCGCAACGCGACCAGCCGCCGATTTTCTCCGCGCGGCATGCGGTTGCTGGAGGATCGAATCGACGAGATCGCCGAGGACGTGATCGACGACGCGGCGGCCCACCTGGTCAGTCAGCTCACCGATCGGCGGGAGATGGACTTCGTCCGGGATGTGTCCGCGCGCATGCCGCTGGCAGCCATCTGCGAACTGCTGGCGGTCGATCGCGAGTCCTGGGAGGATCTGTTCCGCTGGACCAATGAGTTCCTCGGCTCGGAAGACCCCGAGTACCAGCAGGGACGCACCCGCCGCGAGACCTGGCATTCGGGGATGCGCGGCCTGCAGGGCTACTTCTTGGCCCACATCGAGCGCAAGCGCCGTCAGCCGGACGAGAGTGTGATGACCACGCTGGTCCAGGCCGAGATCGACGGCGAGCCGATGCCCGACCACATGATTCTCTCCTACGCGATTCTGCTGATCCTGGCCGGCAACGAGACGACTCGGAACGCCACTTCGGGCGGGATGCAGGCATTGATCGAGCATCCCGACCAGTTTGCGCTACTGCGCGATCAGCCGGACCTCCTCGACAGCGCCGTCGAGGAGATGCTGCGCTGGACGTCTCCAGTGGTCCACTTCGCCCGCACCGTGACGCGGGACACGGAAATCCGCGGCGTGCCGATCAAGGCCGGCGAGACGCTGGCCATGTGGTATCCCTCGGCCAATCGCGACGAGGACGTGTTCGACAACCCCGACCTTTTCGACATCACGAGGTCGCCCAACGACCACCTGGCCTTCGGCGGTTTCGGCGAGCACTTCTGCCTCGGCGCGAACCTCGCCCGCCTCGAAATGCGCTCCATCTTCCGCCACCTGATCGACAAACTCGACGACTTCGCCATCGACGGCGAAGTCGAGCGGCTCTCGTCGGGGCTGATTGGTGGGATCAAGCGTTTGCCGGTGTCGTACTCGGTGCGTAGCTAGTCAACCCGACATGTATGCGTGGGCCATCAGTCGGCGACGATGTCCCATGCTCGAAGTCCGTAGACGCCAGGAGCAGTTCTAATGAAGGTGGACCGGGAGCCGTTCTCGTTGATCTCGACGACAAGGCGGGAGTTCACGGTTGCTTCTGGGGTCTTTCCAGTGGTCCTCCACGCTCCGGATGACAACAGTCGGTCAGTGATTTCTCTGTAGTGCAGTGGTTCTCCTGCGCGGCTCAGGACGAAGGCGATCTTCTCCACGAGGGGTACTCCCTCTGGAACGGCAAGGCTCTCGAAGGAAGAGTCTCGTGAGGACGCAGAGTGTTCGAGGCGTTGAGCCCTGACTTCTCGGGCTGGAGCTCTGCGCGAGAGGTCGTAGGTGCCTCTGGAAACTCTTGTAAGTCGATGGTCATTGAAGTAGCGAGACAGCAATGTGTTTGCCTCTCCCTTGCCGCCAATCTCAAACCCCCGATTGACCAGAACTTCGTGAATCTTCTCGTAGTGCATTGGTGCGCCGTGCTCACGGATGAGGTCTACGACAGCGTCTGCATCGGCGAACGGTCGTCGGACGACTCTGCCTGGGACGGCACTGCCGTTTGACTGGTCGTTAGACAATAGGCTCCGTAGCTGGTCAACCCGGTGAGCCGCCTCGAGACGTCCATCGCGTGCCGTGGTTAGGCCTCTCTCTAGATTCGCAATCTCGGCGTCGTATTCCTTGATCGACTGCTGTAAGGCCCTGATCTGCTCCTTGACGATCTCGACGAAGCCTTCTTGGAACCCGCTGGTAGCGTTCTGTGCCATGTCGCCTCTCCTTCTGCTGGGCTATATAGGAATGTTAGCACGGACTTTCAGGGCCTGTCAAGCGTTGTGCACAGCATTGTCAGCATTCTCTGCCAGCGAAGCTCTCCTCTAGGCAGATGTTCGTCAGAGTCGTAGCGCCTTGAGGATCTTGGTCGGGGCGCGCTGCCTCCATCCTGTGGTCAAGACAGCTCAGACAGGGGGCTTCCGATTGAAAGAGAGGGCAGCCACAGCTACAGCGTGGCGCCCCCGTCGACGGTGATCGTCTGACCCGTCACGAAGACGTTCCGCTCGATCAGGGCGACGATGGCGTCGGCGCAGGTCTCCGGGGTCGCCACGCCTCGCAATGGGGCAGTCTGACCGAGACGCTGCCGCCCTGCTTCGTAGGTGTCCTCGCCGAGGCCGCCGCGCAGCCAGCGGCCCTCGATGAAGCCGGGAGCGATGGTATTGATCCGGATTTCCGGGCCCAGCACCCGTGCCAGCGACTTGGTGATCACGTTCACGCCCGCCTTGCTCGCCGCATACGGGATACAGGAGCCGCCGCCGCCCGCGCCCGCGACGCTGCTGACGTTCACAACCGCGCCTTCTCCCGCCGCCCTCATGTGCGGCGCGGCGGCGCGGGTGCAGTTGAACACGCCGCGCAGGTTCGCGCCGAGGATGTCGTCCCAGACCTCGTCGGTCACGGCCTCCAGGTCGTCGTGGGCGATGAAGTGAGTCATGCCTGCGTTGTTGACCAGGATCTCCAGGTGACCAAACTCGTCAATCGCTGCCTGGATCAACTTGCGGCAGTCGGCGTCGGCGCGGGTATCGGCTTGCACCGCGATGGCCGCGCCGCCTGCTGCCTGAATCTCGTCAACGACGCGCTGCCCCGCGTCCGCGCCGCGGAAGTAGTTGACGGCGACCGAAGCGCCAAGCGAGGCGAGCAGCTTGGCCGTCGCTTCGCCGACGCCGGAGGACGATCCCGTCACGACCGCGACCTTGCCGTTGATCTCCATGTGTGTGTCTCCGTTTGTACATGCGAGAGGCCGCTCCAACTGGAGCGGCCTCTGAACGTTTGAGGGAGCCCCCCTCTGTCCCTACGGGACATCTCCCCCCGCGCAGCGGGGGGAGAGATTGAACCCGGGTTTATCCCCCGCCGCCGGCGGCGGCTGCTGCGGCGAGGCCGGCGGGCATCACCTCGGGGATGTCGATGTTGTAGAGCCTGGCCGAGTTTTCCCAGAGAATCTTGCGCTGCACGTCCTCCGGCTGACCGGAGAGGCCGGCCTCGATCGTCTCCTGCACGTTGCCGTAGAGGCAGGTCGGGTGCGGGAAGTCGGTCTCGAAGAGGATGTTGTCCGCGCCGATGTCCTCGATCAGCTTCTGCGGCGCGATCTTCTCGAACCAGTAGCAGGCGTAGACCTGGCGGCGGAAGTAGTCCGAGGGCATCATCTCGAACTCCGGCCGCGCTTTGCGGATATCGGCCGCGAGGAAGTGATAGTCGCAGCTCTCGAGGCAGAACGGCACCCAGCCGATGCCCGACTCGACTGAGATGAACTTCAACTCAGGGAAGCGCGGCAGCACGCCGCAGAGCAACAGGTCGGTCATCTGCAGGCCGTTGGCCATGAACAGCACCGTCGACGTGCGCGCGTAGGTCACTTCGGGACCGTCCACGGCCAGGCGATCGGGCGTGAAGCCGTCGGTGAAGTCGCCGGAGCCGATGTGGAACGAGATGGGCAGGCCGGTGTCGGTAGCGATGTTCCAGAGCGGGTCCCAGTGCCGGTCGCCAAGGAACGGCTGGCCGTGCGACTGCGGGTCGCCGGTGAAGAGGATCCCGCGCATGCCCTTGGGCGCCACTCGCTCGATCTCCTTGACCGACGCATCGATGTCCCAGAAAGGAATCGAGATGTTGGCCACGAAGCGTTCCGGCGCGACCGAGATCCAGTCGATCTGGAAGTCGTTCCAGGCGCGCACGCAGTCGAGCATCAGCTCGGGATCCTTGAGCGAGAGGAAGCGTTGTGAGGCGAAGCCGGCCACGTTGGGATACAGCACCTGCGCGTAGACGCCGGTCTCGTCCATCAGCTTGAGCCGCTCGTGCACGTCGAAGGAGGCCGGATGCGCTTCCTCGTAGGTCGGTGGCGAGCTGGGGAACTTGCCCTTCCAGCCGGCAAACACGCCCGAGGGCGCGTTGGCGACCTTGTCGTCGCCGACGAACCAGGCGTTCGTGCCCTGGTCGTCCTGCTTGACGTGCAGCACGCGGTCGCCCCACTTGGAGGAGACGCGCGAGGTCCAGAGGTCGGCGGGTTCGGTGATGTGGGTGTCGGCGTCGATGAATGTCTGGAACGCCATGTGGACTCCTTCGATTGGGCGAGTACGGATTGTGCGCATTGTAACGGCCGCAACACTCGGATGCGCGCAATGACTCGTTAGGGAATCACCGGCTCGCCCGAGATCGCCTTGATGATGTCGAAGTAGCTGATCACCACGACGAACACGAGCAGGGCGGCGAAGCCGGCCATGTGAACCAGGCCCTCGCGCTCGGGACTGATCTTCTTGCCGCGCCGCGCAATCTCAATCAGAACGAACATGATCCGCCCGCCGTCGAGCATCGGCAGGGGCAGGATGTTGATGATCGCCAGGTTGAGCGAGATCAGCGCGGCCAGCTCGATCAGTCGCGTCCAGCCGGCGCGGTCGACGACTTCTCCGGTCACGCGGGCGATGCCGACCGGACCGGACAGTTCGATCGGGTCGCCGCCGGCGATCCACGAACGGATCCGGTTGCGGACGAGGATGAACGTATCGCGGGTCTGGGTCCATCCCGCTACGACGGCCTCGCCCAGCGATGGACTGTGTCGCTCGATGACCCGCGAGGCGTCGGCGACGGAGATGCCGGTTGCGCCCTGGGGCACCTCGATCCTGGCGCCCGGCGGCGGATGCACGGGATCGATGTCGAGCGCGGCGTACACGGAGGCCATACGAACCGATTCGTCGATGGCGATGCTGAGCATCGTGTCGCCTTCCTCGGTCGTGTATGTGACGCCGCCGGGGAACTCCAGATCGAGCCCCTCGCGCAGTTCCTCGGTCTCAATGCCCCAGCCTGCAATCACGGATGCTGGGGAAACTCCGAGCCGGTCCGCAATCTCGTGCACCGAATCTCCGGCCTGGACCACATGCTCCAACGGTTGCGGGGCAAGTCGGGCATGGACCACGGCCTCAAAGCGCTCAGGAGGCTGCGCGGCGCCGCCTGTGGCGAGCGCGTCGGTCGTCGGGCGCTCAATCGTAAAGACGAGATTCTCGCCCAGGTTGAGCTGAATCGCGCGCTGCAAGTCCAGCGAGTTGCGGATCTCATTTCCGTCAACCGCGATGATGCGGTCACCGGCTCTGAGGCCCGCCTGGTGCGCGGGAGCGTGTTCGATCGTGCTCGTGATCACCGCCGGTCCTGCGGAGACGTTGTCCGGAATCAGCGCGCCGAGCGCAAACAGGAACAGCGGCAGAATGGCGTTGACCGCCGCGCCCGCGGCAAGGATGCCAATCCGCGTCAGCCGCGACTTGGCTCCCAGCGATCGCGAATCGATGCCGACGGTCAGACCGCCGATCTCCGCTTCGCCCTTGTCGTTCAAGAACTGTGAGCGAATCTCGGGCGTCGTGTCGTAGTTGCGCGGGCGTGGATGATCGTGATCAGGCTGTTCCTCATGCGTCAAGGTCAGTGACCAACTGGTCTTGCGACCGTCCGCTTCGGTGTGGTCGAAGGCGATCACGCGCTTGTTTTCGCCCATCGTGGACAGCATGCGTTCAATGAACTGGTCGGGCGAGACAACCCGCTTGCCGTTGACCTGGAGGATGCGGTCGCCGGGTACGAAGTGCTTGGTCATTCGCGAGTCGCGATCGACCGCGGTGATCAGCAGGCCCGAGGCCTCTTCGCCGGTCAGTCGGACGAACCCTCCGATCGGCAGCCAGTTGAATGAGTAGAGCGTCTCGCCGAACTGCCAACCCTTGCCGATTCGCGGTGGCAGGCCGACGCCAAACTCCTCGACTCGGACGCCGGCCAGCTTGGCGGCGACGAAGTGTCCAAGTTCGTGCAGGATGACGAGGCCCAGCAGGATGCCGATGAACGGCAGAATCGTCTCGACGAAGACCATGGGGTCAGCGTACTAGTGGATTCGGAGTGTCGTTCTCGCGGCGTCCCAGCTCGCTCAGTCCCCGGCGCACGCTCAGTGCTCGATGACGCTCAGACGGCCGCGGCGATCCTGCCGGTGGTGAAGCCCCGCGCCCAGGCGTCGGCGGCGTCGATTGCGTCGATGTCGGGATCGGCCGTATTGCGATGCGCATCCATGGCCTGGTTGACGTACTCCGCGATTTCCGTGAACCGAATCCGTCGTTCGAGGAACGCTTCGACGGCGACTTCGTCTGCCGCGGCCATCACGGCGGGATAGGTGCCGCCGGCTCGTCCCGCCTGCTGCGCCAGTTTGAGGCAGGGATAGCGGTCGAGGTCGGGCCGCGAGAAGTTGAGCGTGCCGACCGATGCCAGGTCCAACGGCTCGACCGTCGGCTGGAGCCGCTGCGGATAGGACAGCGCGAGCTGGATCGGCAGCTTCATGTCGGGATATCCGAGCTGTGCCTTGACCGAGCCGTCGCCGAACTCGACCAGCGAGTGGACGATTGACTCGGCATGCTGCACAATCTCGACCCGCTCGTAGGGCACATCGAAGAGCCACTTGGCCTCGATCGTCTCCATGCCCTTGTTCATCAATGTGGCGCTGTCAATCGTGATCTTGTCGCCCATGTTCCAGGTGGGGTGGTCGAGCGCCTGCTCCGGGCTGACATCGGCCAACTCGTGGGCGGGAAGATGACGCAATGCGCCGCCCGAGGCGGTGAGCAGGATGCGGCGGATCTCGTGCCCGTCTTCACCCCACAGACATTGCCAGATGGCCGAATGTTCGGAGTCGACCGGGCGCAGTTGTCCGCCGCCGCGATCAACGGCATCGCGGACAAGCTGACCGGCCATCACCACGACCTCCTTGTTCGCCAGCGCGACGGCGCCTCCGCGCTCGAGCGAGGTCAGGGTCGGTTCGAGTCCCGCGCGTCCCGCCGTGCCCACCACGAGCACGTCGCCGTCCGGATCGGCGGCCATTTCATCCATCGAGAGCACGGACGCGCCGCTGTCGCGCGCGATCTGAGCGAGGCGCCTCTCATCGTCGGAGGCGGCCCAGAGGTACGTTGGCCGAAACTCGCCCGCTTGCGATTCGAGCGCGTCGAGATTGCGCCCAGCCGCGAGGCCGAGCAGGCGGAATCGTTCCGGCATCGCCCGCACTACGTCGAGCGTCTGGCGACCGATGCTGCCGGTTGAACCGAGCAGTACGAGATTCACGGGCGGTTGCGTCACGTTGTCCATTGCACGAAGAAATATACGACGGGCAGCCCGAAGAGCAGGGAATCGAGTCGGTCGAGCACTCCGCCATGTCCGGGAATCAGGTTGGAGGAGTCTTTGACGTCCATTGCCCGCTTGAACAGCGACTCGACGAGGTCGCCCAACTGCGAGAGCACGGGCAGCACGATCGCGAGCAGGACGAGCGGCCAGACTGCGACGTCGAGGCCGAAGATCTGATCGAGCGCGATGGTTGCCCCGAATCCGCCCAGCCAACCGAACAGTGCGCCCTCGACGGTCTTGTTCGGCGATACGGACGGCGCGAGCTGATGCCGCCCCAGCAGACGCCCGCCGGCATAGGCGGCCGCGTCCGTTGACATTACCGCCAACATCGCCAGCAGCACCCATTCGATCCCTTGATCGAATCCCCGGACGAAGATGAACGCCGCTCCCGGCACGGCCAGATAGAGCACGCCGCCGATCATCGCCAGCCCGCCGCTCAAGACCTTGCGCAACTGCTGAGGATCGGGTGTCGACACCCGCGCGACAGCCGAGATCGTCGTCACACCAGCGATCGCCAGCGTGCCGATGATCAGCGGAGTCACGACCGGCAGCTTGGGATGTACGGCGGCGGCAACGATTGCCGCAACCGTGGCATCGGCGACGATGAACAGGGCGCTGCGCGGCTTGACGCCGACGATCACGGCGATCTCGCCGAGGGCAATCGCGAGCGCCAGCGCGATCAGCGCGGCAAAGAGGTTGGGACCAATCAGGATCGCGCCGACGATGATCGGCATGCCGACCGCGGCGCTGGCCAGCCGCAGTCCAAGCCCGCCGGCGACCAAGCCCCTCATGCCTCACCACTCTCGCTCTTCCTCCGCGGAGCGGGGGGAGATGTCACGCAGTGACAGAGGGGGGCGGCTCGTGAGGAACTCCCCCCTCTGCCTTCGGCATCTCCCCCCGCCAAGCGGGGGGAGAGAGGCGTTTGGAGCCGACAGAATCTACTGGCCATTGGCGGGTCGTCCGCCGAAGTTTCGGGTTCGCTGGGCGAATGCCGCCAGGGCTTCGTCGACATCTTGCTCGTCGAAATCGGGCCAGTACGTGTCGGAGAAGAGGTATTCCGCGTAGGCCGCCTGCCAGAGCAGGAAGTTCGAGACCCGTTGATCGCCTCCGGTGCGGATGATCAGATCGGGATCGGGCAGTTCGCTGGTGTACAGGTACCTGGAGAGCATCCGCTCGGAGATGTCGTCGGGGCTGACGCCGTCGGCTACGATCCGGCGCACCGCATCGACGAGTTCAGCGCGGGAGCCGTAGTTGAACGCCACACAGACGGTCATGCGATCGTTGTGACGGGTCAGCGCGATCGCCTCGTCGATCTTGCGCCGCAGCCGTGCGTCGAGGGCGTCGAGCCGACCGATGTAGCGCAGCTCGACGCCTGCTTCATGCAGCGGCCGCACCTCGCGATCAATCGTCGAGGACAGGATGCGCATCAAACCGCGCACTTCGGGGCCGGGCCGCTTCCAATTCTCCGTGGAGAACGCGAACAGGGTCAGACAGCGGACGCCGCGCTCGGCAAACGCCTCGATTGCGGCGCGGATGTTCTCAGTGCCGGCGCGATGTCCGTCGGTGGGCCGCAGACCACGCTGCGCCGCCCAACGGCCGTTTCCGTCCATAATCACGGCGACGTGCCGGGGAATCGGCGCGGAGTCGCCCGGATGCGCGCCATTCGCCGACGTGTGTGACAGGTCATGCGGAATCGCAGGCAGGGCGGGCGCGGCAACGCTGGAGGCGAGAGGAGTGGACACAACTAGACCTCGAGGAGCTCGCGCTCCTTCTGACTGCCCGCAGCGTCAACTTTAGCGATGAACTGGTTCGTCAGGGTGTCGAGTTGCGTTTCGGCGCGATGTTCCTCGTCCTGCGACAGATCGCCGTCGCGTTGCATGCCGCGCAGATCATCGTGGATGTGTCGGCGCACGTTGCGGATCGCCACGCGAGCGGTTTCGGTTTTCTGGTGCACGACCTTGACCAGGTCGCGCCGTCGTTCTTCGGTCAGCTCTGGCAGGGCGAGTCGGATCAGGATGCCGTCCGATTGCGGGTTGATGCCGATGTCCGACGTCTGAATCGCCTTGGTGATCGGGTCGAATGCGTTCTTGTCCCATGGCTGGATCGCGATCAACCGGGCTTCCGGCGTCGAGATGGTCGCCAACTGATTGAGCGCCATCGTGGTGCCGTAGTAGTCGACCCGAAGCTGGTCGACCAGCGAGGTGTGCGCGCGTCCGGTGCGGACCGCCATCAGGTCTCGTTCCAGCGCGCTGACCGCGCCCTCCATTCGCGAGTTGGCGTCGTCGAAGGCAAGGTCGAGTAGCTCGTTCTCCGGCATCTTGCGCTCCCGTCGCTCGCTGGCGACCGGCGCGGCGTTAGCCGGCCAGACGCGTATCCCCGTGATCGACGCGTGTGCCCTCGCGTACCAGGTCGGGACCGTCGATCACCGTCTTCACGATAGCGTCAGCCGCCTCGATGTTGAACACGACGATCGGCAGCGAGTGCTCTTCACAGAGTGCCAGCGCCGAGGCGTCCATCAGTACGCCAAGATTCTGCTGGAGCGCGTCGCGATAGTTGAGCTGCGCATAGCGGGCGGCCGTTGCATCGACGGCCGGGTCGGCCGTGTACACGCCGTCGGTGCCATGCTTGCCCATTAGGAGCTGGTCGGCGTCAAGCTCGATACCGCGCAGTGCGGCGGCCGTGTCGGTCGTCACGTAGGGATTTCCGGTCCCGCCCACGCAGAGCACAATCCGGCCCTTCTCCAGGTGGCGGATGGCGCGGCGCCGGATGAAGATCTCGGAGACCTGTCGCACTTGCAGCGCCGACATGGTCCGCACTTCGCCGCCCGCCGCCTCGATCGCGTCCTGCAGCGCGAGGCCGTTGATCACCGTGGCGAGCATGCCGGCATAGTGCGCGGTTGCCTCGCTCATCCCGAGTTCGGCCGCGAGCCGTCCGCGGAAGAGATTGCCGCCGCCCACCACCACGCCCATCTCGACGCCGCGTCTACGGCATTCGACAATCTGCCGCGCAATCTCGTTGAGCGCGCTCGGGTCGATGCCTGAGTCGCGCTGTCCCTGCAGCGATTCTCCGGAGACCTTGAGGACGACTCGGGGAGACGCCAACCTACTCGCCCACTTCGAACCGGACGAAGCGAGCGACTTCGACCTTCTCTCCGATTGACGCGATCACGTCGTTGATCCGGTCGTTGATCGTCTGCGACCCGTCGCGGATGAATTCCTGGTCAAGCAGCGCAATCGCGCCCTCGTCAGCGTCCGCGGGGATGTCCTCGGCGCGGACCGCGGCGGGATTCATCGACGCGACCTGCAGCGCGATGTCGTGCGCCAGGTCCTGGAACTGGTCAGTCTTGGCGACGAAGTCCGTCTCACAGCGCAGATCGACGAGCACGCCGATGCGGTCTCCGTGAACGTAACTGTGGATGACGCCCTGGCCAGCGGCGCGGTCGGCGCGCTTCGCGGCGGTGGCGATGCCTTTCTCGCGCAGCGCGAGTCGGGCCTGCTCCATGTCGCCGTTTGCGTCGGTCAGCGCCTGGCGGCAGTCCATCACCCCGGCGCCGGTCTCGGCGCGCAGCTCCTTGATCTGGTCAATCGTTACGGGCACGTTGGTTGCTCCTCTGGACAATGGTTGGGCAGCGGATGATCCGTCGAGCGGCGCAAAGCGGCTAATCCACGGCGACGGCCTGGGCCGGCTCGCTCTCCTCGAACCCGTCGTCACCCTCGACGGCGCTCTGGCGCATCATGCCACCGGCCTGGGCGGCGTCCGCGATCTGTGCGGTGAGCAGACGGACGGCGCGGATCGCGTCGTCGTTCGAAGGAATCGGGTAGTCGATCAGGTTTGGATCCGAGTTGGTGTCGCACACGGCGATGATCGGAATCTTCAGCCGCCGCGCCTCGGCCACGGCGATGTGCTCGCGCGGCACATCAACGACGAACAGCGCGCCGGGCGTCTGGTTCATGTCTCGCAGTCCGCGCAGGTAGCGGTGCAACCGGGTGAGCTTGTCACGCAGCTTGAGCGCTTCCTTCTTGGGTAGCAGATCGAGCTGGCCTGCTTCCTCGCGCCGCTCGAGTTCGATCATGTAATCGACGCGCTTGCGAATCGTGGGGAAGTTGGTCAGCGTGCCGCCCAGCCAGCGGGTGACGACATAGGGCATGTTGGCGCGGTCGGCCTCATTGCGGATCACGTCTTGCGCCTGCCGCTTGGTGCCGACAAAGAGGACCTGTTGCCCGGAGGCGGCGAGTTCGCGGACGAATTCGGTCGCCTCTTCGAGCCGAGTGACGGTTTGAGCGAGGTCGAGGATGTGGACCCCATTGCGCGCGCCGTAGATGTAAGGCGCCATTTTCGGATTCCAGCGCCCCGTCTGGTGACCGAAGTGAACTCCGGCCTCCAGCAGGTCGCGCATTGAGATCGATGTCGTCATCCGGCTCCTCAGATGCTTCTCGCGTCAAGTCACGTGCAGTCCGTCCCCTGGAGGGGCGATGGAATCGAGTATACGCATGTGTCGCGCGTAAGCGCATCGAGCGCGGCTTCGTGATAGCTTGCGCAGTGTTGTCCCATGTTCTTTGCGGAGGAAGTTCGTGCCCCGCTACGTGTACGAGTGTTTCGAGTGCGGTCACACGGTCGAGAAGCTTGAGGGCTGGAGCGCTCCCGCGCAGCAACCCTGCACCGAGTGCGACCAAACGCTGCAGCGCATCCCCAGCCCGCCGGCGATCGTCTTCAAGGGTTCCGGCTGGTACTCGACTGACAGCAAGAAGAGCAACTGGAAGTCGCGCCGCGACGAAGACCGCGACGGCGGTCCCGACGGCGCCGACGAGGCAGGCTCGGATCGCGAGGCCGCGTCCGATGACGGCGCCGGCTCCTCCGAGCGCGAACCCTCGACCGCGGCAACCGACTGACTTCGCCCGCATCGCAGCCCGAACTGACCCGCGATGAGAGTCGTCCTGCAACGCGTCAGCCGCGCGTCGGTGATAGTTGACGACCGAGTGGTCGGCGCGATCAACGACGGGCTGCTGATTCTCGTTGGCGTCGCCGCCGGAGACGGCGAAACGCAGGCGCAGGCGCTCGCGTCCAAGGTCGCCGGCCTGCGCATCTTTGCCGATTCCGAGGGCCGCATCAATGAGAGCCTGCGCGACATCGGAGGGTCGGCCCTGGTGGTCAGTCAGTTCACGCTGCACGCAGAGGTGCGCAAGGGACGACGCCCCAGCTTCACTGCAGCCGGCAGACCGGAAGTAGCCGAGCCGCTGGTCGACCACTTCGCGCAGTCGCTGCGTTCCCATGGAGTTCCGGTCGAGACGGGCGAGTTCGGAGCGCTGATGTCGGTGGAGCTGGTCAACGAGGGACCGTTCACGATAGTGATCGACTCAGCCGACCTGGAGCGCTCGCGTCGCGGCTAGTGGTTGGTTCGCCTGCGCCCAATCCGCGACCGGTCAGTCCACGACGATGTCGAGCGCGATGTCCAGCGACGGAGCCGAATGCGTCAACGACCCCAGCGAGATGAAATCCACGCCCGCTCTGGCGATCTCGGGAATCTGCTCAATCGTGATGCCGCCGCTGGCCTCGGTGCGGGCGTTGTAGACGCGCGCGACCTCTACGGCGGGGGGCAGGTCTTCGAGCGCGAAGTTGTCCAGCAACAGTGCGCCGGCGCCCGCGTCGAGCGCTTCGCGCGCCTCTTCGAGGTTGGTCACTTCGACTTCAACCCCGGTCGCAGGTCCGACATTGGCAATCGCGGCGCGGACGGCGTCGCCGAGGCTGCCTCCGGCGAGCTTGACGGCGGCAATGTGGTTGTCCTTGATCAGCACGCCACCGGCCAGGGAATCGCGATGGTTGAGTCCACCGCCGCAGCGGACGGCGTAGCGCTCGACCGGCCTGAGTCCAGGCGTGGTCTTGCGGGTGTCTAGAATCCTCGTGCGCGAGCCGGCCGCTGCGACCGCGCGGGCCGCGAGCGTTGCCGTGCCGCTGAGACGCTGCAGCCAGTTGAGCGCGGTGCGCTCGGCCCGCAGCAGCGGATCAAGTTGCCCGCCGACGTCGGCAATCGGCTGGCCCGCCGAAACCGGATCGCCGTCGCTGACCTGGGGCAGAAAGCGCACGTCCGGATCCAGCGCGGCAAAGGCGGCGAGGGCGAAATCAAGCCCGCAGATCACGCCTTCGGCGCGCGCCGTCAGTTGCGCGTTGCCCTGCCGCCAGTCAATCCACTTGCTCAGTGAGCCCGTGGTCAGGTCAAGGTCGGCGCGATCCTCGGCCAGGGATGTGTCAACGAGACGCTGGACGACGTTGAGATCGAGTGCGGTCATTCTCGCGCCAACTGCCAGAGGCTGTGCCGATGCCAGGTTGGGTCTTCGCCGGGATGGTCGAGGCGCAGGTGCCCCCCGCGCGACTCGGTGCGTTGCAGGGCAGCCTCGGCGATCAACCGCGCCGTCAACGTCGCCAGCGGCAGCGATGGGTCCACCTGCGTCGGCGGTTCGGCCGACCATTCGCTAAATCGATCAAGCGCGTTCTGCAGTCCAGCTTCGTTTCGAGTAATCCCGACCAGATCGTTCATCGTCGCTTGCAGGCGTTCAAGCGACGGCGCGCAGCCTTCGAGTCGCCAGTGGAGTGTGCGCATCTCGCCGCTCGGCGCTCGGGCCGGGCCCGGCTCCCGACGAATCGCGTCGATCGCCCGCGAAGAGAAGACTGCCGCCTCGAGCAATGAGTTGGATGCCACGCGGTTCGCCCCGTGCGCGCCGGTTGAGGCGCACTCGCCAGCCGCATACAGGCCCGGCACCGTCGTCCGGCCTGCAACGTCCGTGTACACGCCGCCCATGTGATAGTGCGCCGCTGGCGCGACCGAGATCGGTCCGGCGGTGATGTCGTGTCCGCGATTCAGCGCGCCGCGATAGACGCCGGGGAACCGCTCGCGCAAGAAATCGGCGTCGAGATGCGAGATGTCGAGCATCACGTGATCGGCGTCGTCGCGGTGCATCGTCTCGGTGATCGCGCGCGCGACCACGGATCGCGGCGCCAGTTCCGCGTCGGGATGAACCTGGATCATGAATCGCTCGCCTGCAGCATTCCGCAACACCGCGCCCTCGCCGCGCAACGCCTCGGAGATCAGAAAAGCGCTGTTTGCGCCCAGCAGCGCGGTCGGATGGAACTGCACGAACTCGGGGTCGCGCACGACCGCGCCGGCTCGGAACGCGAGCGCGATTCCGTCGCCGGTGGCGTTGGCAGGATTGGTCGTTGTGCGATACAGCGCGCCCGCGCCGCCGGTGGCCAACAACACGGCGTCGGCGAGCAGCGTCTCACGCCCGTCCGTGACAACGCCGACGCAACGTCCCGCCTCAACGATCAGCTCACTGACCGTCACATGGGTGCGGACATCGACATCACACTCGGCCAGTCGAGCCACCAAGGCCGACTGGATGTGCACGCCCGTCCGGTCGCCGCCGGCGTGCAGGACGCGAGGAATGGTGTGTGCGCCCTCGGTCGCCAGCGCCAGAGCTCCGTCCGCCTTGCGGTCGAATTCCACTCCGAGCTGGAGCAGCCGTTCGATCGCCTCGGGACCGTCGCCGGTGAGCGCGTGCACTGCGTCCGGATCGCACAGCCCGGCGCCGGCGCGGATGGTGTCTTCGGCGTGCCGGCGCGGATCGTCCAGCGCCGCGACGGCTGCGGCGATCCCGCCTTGCGCCCGCTGCGTGTTGGTCTGCTCAAGCGGACCCTTGCTCAGCAGCGTGACGTCGGCGAATTCCGACGCCAGCAGGGCGGCATTGATGCCGGCCAGTCCGCTGCCGATGACGAGGATGCGCATGATTGCTGGTCGTTGCCGCGCTTGCCTAGGTGATCGCCAGCATTCGGTCGAGCGCGACGCGGGCCCACCTGCGGGTGTCGTCGTCGACGGTGATCGGGTTGACCACTCGTCCCGCAACCAGCGACTCCGTCACCCAGGCCAGGTAGGCCGGGTGAATGCGGTACATAGTCGCGCAGGGGCAGACCACCGGATCGAGGCAGAAGGCGGTCTTGCCTTCCGACGCAACCTCTTCGTTGAGCCGGTGCACGAGATTAATCTCCGTGCCAACTGCGTACACCCCCGGCGGGCCGTTGCGCACGTAGTTGATGATGAACTCGGTCGAGCCGTCGGCGTCGGCGGCGTCGACGACCTGTTGCGTGCACTCGGGGTGGACCACGACGCGCACGCCGGGATGCTCCTCACGGGCGCGCTCGATCTGATCGACGCGGAAGCGGATGTGAACCGAGCAGTGGCCTTGCCAGAGCAGGATCTTGCTCTCGCGGATGCGATCCTCGCTGAGCCCGCCGTTGACCTTGCGCGGGCTCCAGACGGCGGTCTGCGCCCGTGGGTCGATGCCGAGCCGCTTGCCCGTGTTGCGTCCCAGGTGTTGATCGGGGAAAAACAGGACCTGATCGCCCTGTTCGAAGGCCCACTCCAGCACCGCCATTGCGTTCGACGAGGTGCAGACCGCGCCGCCGTTCTTGCCTACGAACGCCTTCAACGAAGCGGCGGAGTTCATGTAGGTGATTGGGATCACGCGGTCGGTGTCGACTACCTCGCCCAGGTCGTCCCAGGCGTCGTAGACATCTTCCGGCTGAGCCATGTCGGCCATCGAACATCCGGCCGCCAGATTGGGCAGGATCACGGTCTGCTCGGGCGAGGTCAGGATGTCGGCGCTCTCGGCCATGAAGTGGACGCCGCAGAAGACGATGTAGTCGGCCTCGGCGTTCTCGGCCGCCTGCTGCGCCAGCTTGAACGAGTCGCCGCGGAAGTCGGCGAATTCGATGATGTCGTCGCGCTGGTAGTGGTGCCCGAGGATCAGCAGCCGTTCGCCGAGCCTTGCCCGCGCGGCGCGGATGCGCTCGCGCAGTTCGTCGCCGGAGAGTTGCAAGTACTGATCGGGAATCTCCGGCTGCCAGTTGGGCAGGTGCGGCTCCGACACGAGGGGGATGGTCGCAATGTCGGTCTCGCAGGCTTCGTCGGGAAGGTCCGGCGGCAGCGTGTCCGGTACATAGCTTGTCTCGACGACGACGGCTTCACTCATAATCGTCAAACCCATCACTTAGTGTCAGTGTGACACTATCAATCTTGATCAGTGTTGCAAATCCGCAGGGGGGTTGTCAAGAGACGGTAAATCAGATCGTGGATCAAACGGCACTCGACATAAGAGAACCGTCGCCGAGCGTTCAGCTTCGATTGGCGAAGCGATACAACCGCGCTGGACGATGCCGGCCGTCGCTGCGCAACTCCGATGTCGCCGCGATGAAGTCGGTCGCCAGCAGTCGCCGGCGGAAGTTGCGTTTGTCCAGCGTCCGGCCCAGGATCGCCTCGTACACCTCTTGCAGCTCGCGCATCGTGAACGTCGTCGGCAACAGCGAGTAGGCCGCGTCGGTGTACTGCAGCTTGCCGATCAGCCGCGTGCGCGCCACGTCGATCACCAGCTCGTTGTCGAACGCGAGCGGCGGAATCTCAGCCAGGCTCCACCACTCGGGACGCCAGGCCGTGCGCTGTGCGAGCCGCACGCGGGCCGGATCGACGAGCGCGAACCAGGCGACGCCCACGCTGCCTTCGTGCGGCGAGGCGTCCAGATCGCCGAACGTGTAGAGCTGTTCGAGGAAGACGTCGGTCACGCCCGTTTCCTCGGCCAGCTTGCGAACCGCGGCCTGTTCGAGCGACTCGCCGTGTTGCAGCGCCCCGCCCGGAATCGCCCACCGGCCTTCGGCCGGAGCGGCCGATCGTTCGATCAACAGCACCTGCAGCGCGCCCTCGACGACGGTGAAGATCACGACCAGCACCGCGACCGCCGGCCGGCGCGGTTGCGCCTGGCCGCTGCTTGAGGGCTGAGTCGTTGGAGTCGTCATCTCATCGTCGTCGCGGTCAGACGGGCTGACCCTGCAGGCTCCACGGTCCGACACGCGTTACCGTCACGCTCAGCATGTCGCCGGGAGCGTAGGCGCCGGCCGCGGCGTCGAAGTGGACCAGCTTCATCGTTCTCGTGCGTCCAGTGTGGCGCTCCAGACCCTCATGCTCGGAGGGCCTGGTCGATTCCAGCAGCACTTCGACATCATTGAGCAGATAGCGATTGTTGATCCGGAACGAGATCTCCCGCTGCAAGTCTTCGATTCGGTGCAGCCGCTCCATCTTCAGTTCGTGGGGCACATCGTCGGGCTGGTTGCGCTGGGCGTACGTCCCGGTTCGCGGACTGTAGGCCGCCACGTGCACCTTGTCGAATCGCAACTCCTCGAGCAGGTCGTAGGTCTCCTGGAAGTCAGCGTCCGACTCTGCCGGAAAGCCCACGATTACATCGGTTGAGATGCTCACCTCCGGCCAGAGCGAACGCACCTTCTCGACCCGATCGCGGAATTGCGCAACGCTGTAGCCGCGGCGCATGTTGGTCAGCACATTGTCCGAGCCTGCCTGAACGGGCAGCGAGAACGCTTCGCAGACCTTGGGCAGTTCCGCCATTCCTTCCAGGATGCGGTCGGTCATGTCGGGCGGATAGCTGGTCAGTTGCCGGATCCTGCGCAGATTCGGCAAGTCGTGGATTGCGCGCATCAGGTCTGAGAGATCCGCACGCTCGGTCTCCGGATCGACCGGCGGCTGATCCTTGCCGTAGGCCTCGACCGTCTGCCCCAGGAGCGTGACTTCGCGCACGCCGCGCAGCGTGTGCGCCTCAATCTCGCGCGTAATCTCATCGATCGGCCGCGAGCGCTCCCGTCCCCGCCGCAGCGGCACGATGCAGTAGGTGCAGAACTTGTCGCAGCCTTCGATCACCGGCACGAACGCGGTCGGCCGCGTCTCATCCGGAAACACCTCATTCCACTGGGTCGGCCAGAACTCGCCGCCGTCGTCCTCCGCTTCAGGGATGCCTGGCAAGTCGAGCAGTCCGACGACCTGGTCGAAGCGTTGCGGCTGGGCCCAGGTGTCGACGAAGTCGAAGCGCCGCGTGATCGGATCGTCGCCGCGAGCCGTGTGCGGTCCGACCATGCAGCCCATGACGGCGATCTTCAGATCGGGATTCGTTCGCTTGAGATGCTTGAGCGATCCGAGCTTGGCTTGCGCCTTGTCCTCGGCGTGCTGGCGCACCGCGCAGGTGTTGAGCACGATCAGGTCGGCGTCGCGCGCCTGGTCAGTCGGCTCCATGCCCAGCCGCCGCAGACCGGCGGCCAGCTTGGCCGAGTCGGCCGTGTTGACCTGGCAACCGACGGTCCAGATGTGGTACTGCGACATTGCTCGTTCCTGAAAGCTCCCACTCGGCATTCGGTAACTCCCGGCGCACATCGGGGGGAGAAGGGAGGGCAGCGTGGCGGAGGGTGAGGGATTCGAACCCTCGACGGAGTTTCCCCCGAACCCGCTTAGCAGGCGGGCGCACTAGGCCACTATGCGAACCCTCCGGATTCAGATTAGCAGCGCAGGCGACATATCCTGCGCTGAGCAGCGCATGGTGTCGGGACAATGAGGCCACACTTTGGGCAACAAGATAGGCGGATTGGCGATGCGAGAACGGCTCACTCGGGTCCTGGAGTCGGTGCGCGCCCAGGCGAGCCCGACAGCGATGCTCGCCAGTCGATGGACGCCGTTCCTGGGCGCATTCGTTGCCCTGGCGGCGGGCCTGGCGCTCGCCGTCGCGCTCTCGCTGGCGACCAGCGTCGACTCCGAAGAAGCGTTCGTGCTGCAGTCGTCCGACGGGGCGCGATTCGTCGCCGAAGTCAACGGCGACGGCGACGTCTGGGTGCTGCTCGGCCACATGTATCCGACCAAGAACACCAAGCCCACGCATCGGGGCATCTGGGACCAGTTTGCCGAACGCCTGGTTGTCGAGGGCTACCGCGTGCTGCGCTGGGACTTCCGCTGTCACGGCGAGTCGCCCTGTGTCTACAGCGACCGGCCAATCGAAGACGTTCCCGACATCTACCGCGAGTGGGAAGCGGCGATCGACTATGCCATCGATCAGGGCGCCGCGACCCTGTACGGCATCGGCGTCAGCATGGGCGGGACGAGCCTGATGCAAGTTGCCGCCTATCGCGACGAGTTCAGCGCAGTCAGCGCCATCTCCAGCCCCAACCAGTTTCCCAACAAGCCGCCCAAGGACTCCGACCGCGCGACCGATGAGGGCTTCGACAAGATCGAGGGACTGAGCACCGTTGGCGAGATCCAGGCGCCCAAGCTGTTCATCGCCGGCGCTCGAAACCAGTGCGCCTACTGGCAGTCCAACCGCTACTTCCGCGCCGCCGGCGAGCCGGTCCGATTTGTGATCTACGAGACCGACCTGCACGGCACGGAGATCCTCGACGATGCGGAGATTGGGCCGGACGCGGTCGGCGAGGTACTGGCTTTCCTCGCCGATCCGAACGGCATCCTGGGCAAGGAAAAGCGCAACCTGGCTCCCGACGCCGACCCCGACGAAGAGTGTTGGCCGCCGGAGGACAACGAAGACGACGTAGACGAGGACGACTCAACCCGGGATTGACGCTCCCGGTCGACCGTCAGGCCGACTCACCTGGTCTGGTTTGAGAACTCAAGACTTCGCGCGCTTGCGGAGCAGTCGCTGCGTGACCGGCACCAGCACAATCACCGAGACCGCGCCGACAACGATCCCCACGACCACATCGACCGTCAGGCTGAGGATGACCATCAAGGCAATGCCGACCAGCGGCGCGATCAGCCCGGCCAGTGTCGCAATCTGACCCTGCTGCCTTGGACTGAGCGGACCTTCGGACATCGCCTACGCCTGCTCGACCGCACCAGGCGGCTGGTACTTGCCCGCTTCCTCCAGCACCCGGCGCATCGTCGAGCCAATCTCGGCGGGGCTGCGCGAGATCACCGCGCCCGCCTCTTCCAGCGCCTTGATTTTCGCTTCGGCGGTACCCGCCTCGCCCTCGATAATCGCGCCCGCGTGACCCATCCGACGTCCTGGCGGCGCGGTCGCGCCCGCGATGAACGCGACGACCGGCTTGGTCATGCTGCGCTTGATGTAGGCCGCCGCCGCCTGCTCGGCCAGTCCGCCGATCTCGCCGATCAGCACCACCGCGTCCGTGTCCGGGTCGCTTTGGAAGCGGCGCAAGATCGCCTGTTGCTGTTCGCCGATGATCGGATCGCCGCCCACCCCAACGCAGGTCGACTGACCGATGCCCGCGCGTGTCAGCTGGTCGACCGCCTCATACACCAGCGTGCCCGAGCGCGAGACCACACCCACATTGCCGGGCATGAACACGTCGGGCGGATGGATTCCCACCCTGCACTGCGAGGCCGGCTGGATGATGCCCGGGCAGTTCGGACCGATCAAGCGGCTCTTCGAGCCCTCCAGCGCCGTCCGCACGCGGATCATGTCGTGGACCGGGACGCCCTCGGTGATGCACACGATCAGCGGTACCTCGGCGGCGATGTTCTCCAGGATCGCGTCGGCGGCGCCCGGCGCGGGCACGTAGATGATGCTGCAGTTCGCGCGCGTCTTCGAGACCGCCTCGACGACGGTCGGATAGACCGGAAACTCGTGCGAGCCGTGATTGAATGTGTCGCCGCCGCGGAATCCCGGATGCACGCCGGCAACCACAGTGGTGCCGTAATCAAGCGAGCGACGGATCTGGTTCTGACCCTCGTTGCCGAGGCCCTGGATCAGCAGCCGCGTGCGGTTGTTGAGGAGGATGCTCATGCGTCGGTTCCTTACACCAATATCAGCCGTCGGAGCGTGACCGGCGGCGACCCGACTGGGCCGCTTCGACCGCCAGCGCGGCCGCGTCGCCAAGTTCATCGGCGGTCTGCACGGCAATGCCCGAGTCGTGCAGCACGCGTCGGCCTTCTTCGACGTTGGATCCATTCAGTCGGACGACGAGCGGCTGCGTGATCTTCAGCTCGTTGACCGCGTCGACGACGCCCTCGGCAACAATGTCGACGCGCGCCAGCCCGCCGAAGATGTTGATGAAGATCGTCTTCACGTCGGGGTCGTTGACAATGATTCGCAGGGCTTCGACGACGCGGTCCTTGCGGTTGACCGTGCCGATGTCGAGGAAGTTGGCCGGCTCGCCGCCGTGCAGCATCAGCGTGTCCATCGTCGCCATCGCCAGTCCCGCGCCGTTGACGACACAGCCGATGTTGCCGTCCAGCTTGATGTAGGAGCCGATGTTGGCTTCCTCCGCCTCGATCTCAACCGGGTTCTCCTGCGATCGGTCGCGCCATTCCTCGTAGCCGCCGTGGCGGAAGGCGGCGTTGTCGTCGACGCCCACTTTGCCGTCGATCGCCAGCACGGTTCCCTCAGAAGTAAGCACGAACGGGTTGACCTCGACCAGCGAGGCGTCCATGTCGATGAACACGCGGTAGAGATTGGCGAACATGTCGCCTGCCGCCCGGATTGCCGAGGTCGGAATCCCAAGCCGGCTCGCCAGCGAACGGCCGCGGAAGGCGGGGAAACCCTCGACCGGATCGACCGGCACCCGCAGCACGGCGCGCGGGTTCGTGCGGTTGACCTCTTCAATCGACTGGCCGCCCTCGGCCGAGGCGATGATCAACGGCTGGCCGTTGGCGCCGTCAACCTGCACGGAGAAGTAGTACTCGTGCGCAATCGACGATTGCTGCTCGATCAACACGGCCGAGATCGGAACGCCGTCCGCTCCGGTCTGGACGCTGACCAGGCGGCTGTCCTTGTCCATCATCGGCCGGAATTCCTTGAGCGCCTCTTCGACGCCGCTCGCCAGCCGCACGCCGCCGCGGCGGCGTCCGACAATCTGGCCTTCGCTCTTCTCGGGATCGGCGATCAACTCGGCGTAGACGCGGCCGGCGCGATCACGCTTGACCACGCGGCCCTTGCCGCGTCCGCCGGCGTGGACCTGCGCTTTGACCACTACGTCGGGGCCAATCTCCTTGAGCAGATCGCGCGCTTCACGCTCGTCGGTCACCGGACCTCCGTCGGGCACGGGCACGCCGTGCGCCTTGAAGATCTGCTTGGCCTGATACTCGTGGATATTCATCGTCGCCCGCCAGCTGGTCGTGCCTGCATGAGTGCATTCCGGATACCGTCGATACCGAACATAGCTGCGCCCGAAACGTTGGGCAATTGCTCATGACACTGAACGACCTGCACGGTCACAGACTGCCGCGCCGTGAGCTGCTGAGGCGAATCGGAGTCGTCTTCGGTGGACTGAGTGCAACCGCATTGGTTGGCTGCGGCGGCGAAGAACCGGACCAGCAAGTCCAGAATACCGCGCCGCAGCCGGACCCTCGACCAGAGCCGCAATCGCAACAGGCTCTGACCGCGCCCGACCAACAGGTGCAGCCGCACCAGAAAGTCGCCCCGCAACCTCAACCGGTCGCGGACGAAGAGTCACAGCCGCAGCAGGTTCAGCAGCCTCAGAGCCAGCCGCAACCTGCCCAGCCGCAACCTGCTCAGCCGGAACCGCGTCCCGAGCGGCGCCTGCTCGTTCCGGACCTGCCCGTCGGCGACTACGAACTACAGGACCCCGCGTTCGACCCGGTCGCCGGAGCGCGAGTCGACTACGGAGTGATCGAAGGCGCGGGCTACCGGATCGAACTGCCCGAGCAGTGGAACGGCGAGCTCGTCCTCTGGGCGCATGGATTCCGCGGCCTCAACGACGAAGGCAGCGGCTACAGCAACCGGCTCAGCTTCGACGACATCCCGGCGCGCGACGTGACAATTGGGCAGGGGTACGGCTGGGCGACATCGACGTACCGCGCCAATGGCTACGTGCCCGGCCTGGGCGTCGACGATTTGCTGCGGGTCAAGGACCGCGTCGCGGAAGTCGCTCGACCGCCGAGCCGCACCTACATCGCCGGCGGATCGATGGGCGGCGCGACTGCGCAGCTCATGGCTCAGGAGTTCCCCGAGGAGATCGCGGCCGCCCTCGCCTTCTGCCCGGCCATGGGCAACGTCTGGGTCGTTGACTACCTCGTCGCCTGGCACGCGCTCGCGCATTACCTGATCGGCAGCGAACCGCAACGGCTCGATGTGACTGGGATGATCGACTGGAGCTCCACGCTGGGCGTCGCCGACGACTCGGGACTCCATCTCAGCGCGCTCGGCGAGCAGTTTGCCGCGCTGATCGAGGACTTCAGCGGGGGCGAGCGCTGGGGATTCGAGGAGGGCCTGCGCCAGCAGTGGAACGTATCGTTCGCGCTCGGCGCGGTGCTTTGGCCGGACATCGTCGACACGGGAACGCTCGCTCCGGGATCCGTGGTCGAGATCGCTGGGCAACAACCGCCCGCCGACACCCGCGACCACGTCTACTCGGCGGATTCCGCCGCCGGCATTGACCTGGAACGGCTCAACGCCGAGGTGATCCGGGTCGCCTCGGATCCCGTGCGCCGCCACGACCCCGGGATCGGACTGCCCAGCGGCGTTCTTACGGTCCCGCTGCTCACGATGACGACGACCGGCGACCTGTTCACGCCGATTCACCTGTCCCGCGACTATCAGAGACTGCTCGCCGAGACGGGTAACGCTGCCAACCTCGTCGTCCAACCGGTCCGCCGGGCCGGACATTGCAACTTCTCCGAGCGGGAGTCACTCGGCGCGATCACCAGCATCGTCGCCTGGCTCGGCTTCGGCTTGGTGCCCCCCGGCGACGACCTGCAAGGCGACCTCAGCACGGTTGGCACTCGCTTCACGGACCCATTCGACGAGCACGATCCCCTGCGTCCCCTCCAATGACGGGCTTTACTCTCCCCCCGCATAGCGGGGGGAGATGCCGAAGGCACAGGGGGGCAGCAAGAGCGACCACGAGGGACGCCCCAACCGGGAACTATCGCGCGAAGCCGGCCGGGATCATCCCGATCACCAGGCCGGCGACTCGCCGATCCTCGCTCTCGCGCATCCGACCTACGATCTGTCGCAGCACCGTCCCCAGCAGGGTTTGGTTGAACAGCCAGTCGTTGAGGTCCGCATCGGTCGGATAGTTCGCGCCCGGCTGAGCCGTCACCGCCTCGTGATAGAAGGCGCGCAGGTCGTCCGAGGCGAACTTGAGCCTTACCGGCATCGGGTGATTCCAGTCAATCTCGCCGTCAGACGGCTCGGCGCCCGTGGCGAAGTCGGCCAGCAGCGCGGCCAGGTCTTCCACCTGTTGCAACGACGCACCGGAGATGCCGACCGTCGATCGCCCGCGCCGCTTGACCGACTCGGCGTGCCAGGGCGCGAGTTGGCGAATCTCTCCGATCAGCTGGTCGCGCAGCACCTCGGCCTCGTCGGCCGGCTCCGGCGGAGCCAGCGCGACCGCGCAGGCCCACGGGTCGTCGCCGGAGGTCGGCGCGTCGTGCGGGTAGTCGGCGAGCGTGGTTCCGGACGCCGATTCCAGCAGGTCTAGCGCCGTGCGCAGGACGTCGCGCTGGAAGTCGGGCTGATCGGGCGATCCCAACGGGCGTCCGAGCGGGAACGGCACGAACAACGAACGCGGCGGCTTCATGCCCTCGGCATGCTCACGGATCAGCGATACGCCGGTCGTCGCCACGCGGCCCTCACTGCCGCGTTCGATGTAGTGGCTGAGCGCGCACACGGCGCGCGTGCAGAACGGTCAAACCGGTGTCAGGAACGCCGCGTTGACTCCGTCTTCGGCCAGCAACCGGCCGATCTCCTCTCCCGTCTTCTCCAACCGCGTGGGATCGGGCTGCGCGCCCATGAACGAGTAGTGATAGCGGCTCACGCCCGCGATCACGCCCTGCTCGGCCAGCTCGCGCAGCCGTTCGAGCGGAAACACGGTGTTGATGTCCTGTTGGAATCCGGAGCGGTCGAAGTTGACCGACAGATGCGACATGCGCAGGTCGGCGAAGTCGATCTCGCCCGGAATCAGCCGGTACTCGACCGATCCCGGATTGAACGGCCGGTCGTCGTGCGCGTGCATGCCGGCCGTCGTGACGATCGCCACCGTCGTTTCCGACAGCGGTCGCGGCGCAATCCACGGCTGCGGCTCAATCTCCGGCAATGGCAGACTGAGCAGGTTCTTGGCCATGTCGGGGTGCATGTCGGACGTGCGGACCATGAGGAGGCTCCGAGTAGTGCTGGGCGGTGGACGCAGGATATCCCATCGGGGGGCGCTGATAGTCTGACTGCATTGAGCAAGTTCAGGAGTGGGGCAATGCCGGAAGACACGATTGAAGTGAGCGTGCGCATGGCCGACCGCGGCGAGGTCGGCTACCGGATGGTCTCGGCCTCGATCAGCAACCGCGAGGGCTCGCTGGCCGGCGCGCCCGTCGCCTTCACGATCGTTGACGGACCCGGCACCCTGGCCTCAGCCGGCGGCCGCGAGCGAACTGTCGACTCCGACGAGTGGGGCATCGCCGAGGTCAACTGGTACCCCGAGCAGCACGCCCGCTCGTCGCCCGAGGCCGACGTCGTCCAGACCGTCACGATCAAGGCCGTCTGCGAGTCCGCCGCCGACGTCTCCCTCAACGTCGCCTCACCACTCTGGAAGCACTAGCCAATCCAACGCTCCCCCCGCTCTGCGGGGGGAGATGTCACGGAGTGACAGAGGGGGGGGGCCGAGGCTCCGACCATGCAACGCGATCCACAACCCCCCGACCCGGACCTCCCCGCCTGGCTGCAGAAAGCCGACAGCATTCCCCAGGTCGACCCTGTTGCCGTGCTCGGCGCCGCGCCGACGCTCTTCTATCTGATCTTCAATGCCATCGCCGGCGTCCGACCCGCGATCGCGGCCGCCGTTATCGTCGGCGTGGCGGTCTATGCGATTCAGCGTCACTACCGCCCGCAGATCACGATGGTGCGCTGGCTGATGGTCTTCAGCGTCGCCTTCAACGTCGGCTTCGGCGTCTGGGGACTGGTCGAGGGCGACGGCAAGGTCTACTGGGCCCGCGACTTCATCGACAACTTCGTGCTCGGCGGCCTCTTCCTGCTCAGCGTCTTCCTCGGCCGCCCGATCGTTAGCGCCCTCGTCCGCGAGACGTTTCCCGAGCTGCGCGAACGCATGCCGGCCGACCACCGCGTCTGGATCCGTCTGACCATCGTCTGGGGACTCTACATCGCGCTCGCCGGCGTGCTGCGCTGGTGGATCCTCGACCAGGTCAGCGCCGGTACGTACGCATTGATCCGACTGCCCCTCGGCTGGGGGCTCGGCCTGCTGCTGATGCTCTGGACCTTCAACAGCCTCCGCCGCGCCACGCGCGAGGTCGCCCTTGAGCGCCTGCGCCCAGACCCCGGCGACTCAGGCCAGGAGTCTGGCCCAGCATCAGGCGATGCCGGCGAAGTGGTCGCGGATGCCGAGATCGCCGAACGCTGAGCGGAACCACTCGATCACCTCAGGGTGATAGGGAATGCCCCGCTCCGAGCGCTCGATCTCCTGCTCGTGCTCCTCCAGACCCGCGTAGATCACCCGCTCCTCGCCCGGCGCCGTCGGCGTCTCGCGCAGCGCCCGCAAGTACTCGTCCATGTGTCCCTTGAACTCGTCCACATCGGTGAACGAGGCGATGTTGAAGACCGTGAAATGATGCCCCACGCCGTTGAAGCGGAACAGCGCCGAGCCCGCGCTGGCCATGATCCCGCTCAGGATGTCGATCATCACCGCCAGCGAGTAGCCCTTGTGCGACCCGATCTCGCGCGTCCCGCCCAGCGGCAGCATCAGGAACTCGTCCGGCGTCTGACCCGACTCCATCATCGGCGTCCCGTCCGCCGTCGCCACCCAACCGGGCAGCAAGTCCTCGCCCAGACGCTGCGCCAGGCGGATCTTGTTGCCCGCCACCGACGACATCGAGGCGTCGAAGATGAACGGCGCTTCCTCGTTGGCCGGCGCGGCGATACTCATCGGATTCAGCCCAACCATCGCCTGCGCCCCGTGCGTCGGCGCGACCAACAGCCCGCCGACCGTCATCGAGAGCCCGATCATGTCGTGCTCCAGCGCCATCTGCGCGTGATAGGCCGCTGCGCCGAAGTGTCGCCCGTTGTTGCAGACCACCGTCGCCACGCCCTGGTTGCGCGCCTTCTCGATCGCCAGCTCCATCGCCTGCGGACCGACCGTCAGGCCCAGACCGCGGTCGCAATCGATCGTCGCCGCCGCCGGCACGTCGCGCTCGACGGTCCAGTTCGGCGTCGGGTTGATCTCGCCAGCCTGGATGCCCGAGACGTACGCGCGCAGCATGTTCGAGACGCCGTGCGAGTCGATCCCACGCAGGTCGGCGTAGAGCAGCGTGTCGGTGCTGCGCGCCGCGTCGTCCTCGGGCATGCCCAGCGTGGTGAAGATCTCGTGCACCGCGCCGCGCATCGCATCTCCGGGCACGCGCACGGCGATCTCTTCGGGAACGGCAAACTGCTTCAGCATGATCGAACTCCTCGGCACTGATTCCTGCGCAGGCTACCGCCGATCTGAGACCTGCTTGTCAAGCGAAGTGTGCCGCATGAGCGCTTTGTGGGCGCGTTGTCCGGTGTTCGCCGTTCGCTCGTTCCACGCGTCACAAAGCGGCATAGCGTCGGAAGTGAAGGGATCGGACCGACGGCGCGGTGCCGTCAGCCGGACTTCAATCAATCGCGAGGAGCGCGCCCCATGATTGCCCCGACCGACCCTAACCCGTTCGCACCCAGCACGGCCGCCGAGCGGCAGGCGCGGGAGTCGCACATGCGCGAGGTCGCTCGCCGCCGCTGGGAGGCGCAGCAGGAGCAGCGCCGCCGCCGCCAGCGCCGGCTCTCCCTGGACCGCGTCAAGCTGATCCGCGAACTCCGCCCCGGCCGAGCCGTCGCCGGCTCCCTCTCCCCCGTCTACAACATGTTCAACGACCACTTCCTCCGCCGCCGCTAACCCAGCCGACACGAGGAATCCAGCCAAAGGGCGACCCACATGGGTCGCCCTTTGCCGATTCTGAGTGCGCAATGCTCACTCCAGCCAATCGGGACAAGCGAAAACGCCGCCAAGATTCTGGCCACCGATAGCGAGCCACTTGCCATCTGATGACCAGGCGGCCCGATGCCGCAACACGCCCTCGCTCGCAGGGTCTCGGCAGGTGTTGGCGATGTTGACCAACCCGAGGTGGTTGCCGTCTCGGTCGACAACGATTAGGTGCGAGCTGTTCCACGCCCTCATGGCCAACCCGTCCGTCAGATCGAAGCTGTCCGACGCGAAGTGATTCATGGTCCCGTCATGATTCCAGCCGTAGTTGTCGCGCAAGCCTCTGTGCCAGGCACGTCCTCCGATATCCACATGAATACCTTCACTGGTTGCCGTATCGACAAGTATCAGAGCCGCGATAAACCACCGCCATCTGATCACAGCGCTGACCCGCCCCTCACACCACACCGCTTCGATGTCGATGCTGTCCAAATCGTCGCGGTAATCCTTAAGCAGGCTCGCAAGTCTGGACTGAACTGGGTCGCTCGATTCAAATTCCACTATTCGTATCTCGTGGTGAACAGCGTCGTAAGTCCAGAAGTCTCCAGCGACCAAGTCAACGAACAGAGCGTGTTTATCGCCGTACGACCAACTCGTCAGAAGTCTCTCACTCAGATCTCCTCCGCCGGTAGCTGTGCGAAACAGATCGGCGCCTTCGCTCCGCTCCCACGACCAGGTGGAATCGCTGACGCCGAGAAACTCGCCGTCTAGCGAGAACACCAACTCGCCCCCTCTAGATTCACCGCTCGCGTCGGTGCAACTCCCAGGTGCGGCAATCGTGCTGTCGCCTCGAAGCTCCCAGGGATTGTCGTAGCCCCCGGGGTATGGAAGTGTCATTACACAGTCGAGGTCCCCGAGCACGTGCGACCCAAGCTGGTCGAAGACTGCGACGCGGCCATCTACGTGCAGGATTATGGAGGTTGGTACGACATACTCCCGACCTGGCACAAAGACCGAGAACGCGACAGCTTGGCTATTGGGAGCCCACTCCGGAGCAAGGAACCAGTTGCTGTTCCACACCGAATCTGCTGTGAGCCCGTGGTTGCGCACTTGCGCAAGCAGCGACACCGGCGCTGAACCATTGAGCGGCAGAATGAGGGCATAGTGCCCTTCGTCGCAGTCTGGTCCCGCCGGCAAGCATAAGTGATCGATTGCTAGATGCCGACCATCAGGAGACAGCGTCGCAAGTCCGGGCGGCCGGCGAACAAACTCCAACTGGTCCGTCTCCGGACGCCACTGCCAGATGTACTCGTCGTTGTGGGCGAGGAGCCAACCCCAGGGCAACCACATCCACTCGTTCGCCTTGGGCAGGATTTTGCCCTGCCCCGCTTGGAAATCGTCGCCTGGGAACACGACTGTCTCGTCGCCGATCAGCACGGGCAGGTCGTCGATCGTGATGTCGCTCGCCAGCAGGGACACTTCGTCCTTCGGAGCGCCGAGGATCTTCGATTGCTCGTCATCGATCGCCAGCAGCCGCACCTCGGCGCCGTCCGCAGACTGGCCCATGACGCCGTACTCGACCCCTCGCCACTCGGCCAGGATTGCCGGCGCTGTCTGACGTAGCACCGACCGTTCGTCGATCTCGCCCAGATCCACCGCGGTCGACCGAATCCAACCCTCAAGCCCGTCCCCATACGAGATTCGGTACCAGCCGCCTCCGCCATATAGCACCAGCACCGACTCACCCGCCGCCACCCGATCAACCGTCGGCCAGGCCAGTCCCGGCCGCACGCGCACATCTGCATCCGCAAGCACAACCCCCGGCACGTCGGTCAGGCCCTCCGCCGGTTCCTCGTCCGCCGGCTCGATTTCCTCGCTCTCTGTCTGAGCCGATGTCGCAGCCGCCTCGGTGGATGGAGTATCGGATGCTTGCGCGTCCTCCTCCACCGTCGATCTCTCCGCCGGCACGGAGTTCTCTTCCTGTCTCGCCGGTGGTTCGACTGACTCCGCAGCCGGATCAGGGTCGTCGGCCCGCGCCATCGATTGCGCCGCCGATTGCCCTTGAGCTTCCTGTTCCCCTGCCGTTCCCGCCACCTGCTGTGGCTGAGCCTGTGGCTCCGACACCGAATCCAGCTCCTCGCCCCCGCATGCCGATACGGCCAGTGCAAGCACAACCAAACGGCAAAGCCACAGCACCCTCATACAGCAAGAAACGTACCGCGCTTTTGCAATGTTCCCAACCTCACCCCAACAAACCCGGATACGATCAGAACATACGTCCATCCACATCAAGGAGGCGACCATGCCCAATCCCTATCACTTCCGAGCCAGAATCGACCGCCTCTGGCGACGCTCCGAGGCCCACAACCCTGGCTACATCCGTCTCAAGGCCCTCAACACCATCCTGCGCGAGATATTCGCCCCAACCGAGCGAGCCCGCCTCAATCACGAGATGTACTTCGCCACCGACCCCTACGACGTCGCCCGCCACCAACTCCGAGACCTCTACGACCGTGCCGACCTGTTCCCATCTCCCCCCGCAGAGCGGGGGGAGATGCCGAAGGCAGAGGGGGGCTCCCCACAAGGCGAGGAATCGCCCGAGGAAGACGACGACCCGTTGTAATCGCCAATCTTCGCTCTCTTTTCGGCCGCTGTTTTTTTCTCTAGGGGTTCCCGCCATCCCGCAGCCCCGCCGTGCCCGATAGCGCAACCGGTTGTCGAGCCCAGGCAGGTCGCTGGTACACTGCGGGCTGCGTGAATGAAATCACGTGATCAAGCCATGTTCGCGCAGCGGAGCGCTGCGCGGCCCACACGCACGATTGTTGAGAGGGGAGCGCGGTGGCCGACTACACCAAGCCGATTCCCAGCCCGGATCCGGTCTCGCAACCATTCTGGGACGGGGCCAAAGAGGGGAAGCTGATGCTGCCCCGCTGCGACGACTGCAACCGGGTCCACTGGTACCCGCGAGTCATCTGCCCCTTCTGCCACTCGATGAACATCGAGTGGGTCGAGGCCACCGGCCGAGGCACCATCCACACTTTCGCCGTCCAGCACAACAAGGGCCTCGTCGCCCGCGGCTGGGGCGATGAGGTGCCCTACGTCACGGCCTACATCGACCTCGCCGAGGGCGACCGCATGCTGACCGTGCTCAAGGGCGTCGACCCCAACGACCCCGACAGCATCCAGATCGGCGGCGCCGTACAGATCGAGTTCGAGGAAGCCTCCGACGACGTTCACATCCCCTTCTGGCGGCCAGTCTGAGCGCGCCAAACGACATCACTCTGAAACACACAGGAGAATCACATGCCTGGTGAAGCATCAAAGGCCGCCGCGATCATCGGCGCCGCCGAAGCCAACGACATCGGCTACCCGCAGACGCCGAAGTCGTCCCTGACCCTCCACATCGAGGCGATCAACAACGTCTGCGACATGACCGGCATCCCGATCGCCGCCATCGACGGCATCTTCTCCGCCGGCTGGTCGCCGCAGATCGCCGAGTATCTCGGTCTGCACCCCAAGTACATCGACACCACCGCCGTCGGCGGCTGCTCATTCGAGATGCACGTGCATCACGCGCTGGCGGCAATCCACGCCGGCGTCATCAACGTCGCGCTCGTCACGCACGGCGAGATGGGCTTCAGCCAGCGCTTCACGCAGGGCAAGGGCACCGGCCGTCCGGGCGGCGCCGGCGACCCCTGGGACCCGGGCACGCAGCACACCATGGCCTACGGCCTGGGCGGCGCGCCGACCTCCTACTCGCACGCGCTCAACCGGCACATGGCCCGCTACGGCACGACGCAGGAGGACTTCGCCGAGATCGCCGTCGTCACCCGCGAATGGGCGACCCTCAACCCCCGCGCGGTCATGTACCGCAAGGCGGGCGAGGGCGACCTGCCCCCGCTGGAGAAGGGCGAATGGGGCGGCGGCAAGCGCGGTCACACCTTCGGCGGCCCGATCACCGTCGACACCGTGATGAACTCCCGCCCCATCTCCTGGCCGATCAAGCTGCTCGACGTCTGCCTGGTCACCGACCACGGCGGCGCGGTCCTGATCACCGGCCCCGAGCTGGCCAGGACCTCCAAGACCCCGCCCGTCTGGATCGCCGGCGCGGGCGAGTCGATCTCGCACTGGAACATGCTCGAAATGGGCGAGTTCACCAAGACCTCCGCCGGCCGCTCGGCGGCCGCGGCCTACAAGATGGCCGGAATGGGTCCCGAAGACATGGAAATGGCCATGATCTACGACTCATTCACGGTCACTGCCGGGATCACCGCTGAAATGCTCGGCCTCGCCCCCGAGGGCGAAGGCTTCCGGCTCTGGAAGGACCGCCACGCGGCTCCGGGCGGTCGGCTGCCGATCAACACCAACGGCGGCGGACTCAGCTTCAACCACTCCGGCATGTACGGCATGCAGCTCCTGGTCGAGGCCTACCGCCAGCTCTCCGGCACCGCCGAGGACGACGGCTTCTCCGGCGACCCGGGCAAGCAGACCAGCGCCCGAAGCTGCGTCGTCAACGGCACCGGCGGCTCCCTTTCGACGACCGGCACGCTCGTCCTCGTCTCCGACGACTAATGCACGCCTCCCCTCCCTTCTCCCTCTCCCCGAGGGAGAGGGTTGGGGCGAGGCCCTACTGCCGTTCCGCTGTGTTAACCTGACCCACAACAAAGCCGGGGTGGTCCACCGTCGAGACGACGGGTCCAGGGCCTGAGAACACACCCGCCGAACCTGATCCGGGTAATGCCGGCGCAGGGAGCGCAGCGAACTTCAGGCCCGCCCAACCAACCGACGACCGCCCCACAGCGGGGACTCGTAATGCGCGTCGTCTGTTCCATCGCCGGATCCGACTCCTCCGCCGGCGCCGGTATCCAGGCCGACCTCAAGTCGATCACAGCCAATGGCGCGTATGCCGCCACGGTGATCACCGCAGTGACCGCGCAGAACACGCTCGGCGTCCAGGGCGCCTGGCCGCTCCCGCTCGAGTCGGTTGCAGAGCAGATCGCATCCGTCTTCGACGACCTCGACATCGCCGGCGTCAAGACGGGCATGCTGGGCGGCTCGGACATGATCGAGCTGGTCGCCCGGGAACTTGAGCATCGCAGGCCCCCGTTCGTCGTGGTCGACCCGGTGATGATCTCCAAGACCGGGTTCGCGCTGCTCGCAGAAGACGCCGCCTCGACCCTGCGCGACCGCCTGCTGCCGCTGGCGACGCTCGTGACGCCCAACGTGCACGAGGCGGAGGCGCTGACCGAACTGTCGATCAAGACCGTTGACGACGCGCAGCAGGCCGGCGAGCTGCTGGTCGAGGCCGGAGCCTCGGCCGCGCTGGTCAAGGGCGGCCACCTGGAAGGCGCGCCGGCAACGGACGTGCTCGTCACTAGGGACTCGATCGAGATCTTCGAGGGCGAGTGGATTGACCAACGCCACACCCACGGCACCGGATGCACCTACGCCTCCGCCATTGCCGCGCGGCTCGCGCTCGGTGAAGAGTTGACGACCGCCGTCGCCAGGGCGAAGGACTACGTGACCGAGGCCATCCGCGGCGGCATCGAGATCGGCGGCGGCGTCGGTCCGACCGATCACTTCTGGATGACGCGCGATGACTGACGCCAAGAGCCGGATCGGCCGCCTGCACGTGATCACCGACGAGGTGCTGCAGACCAGGTTCAGTCACGTCGAGCTCGCCGCTGCCGCCGCAGCCGGCGGCGCAGACGTGATCCAGTACCGCGAGAAGCGGCCGACATCGACCAACGAGTTGATCCGCGTCTGCGCACTGATGAGCGTCGCCTGCCGGGAGCACGGCGCGACGATCCTGATCGACGACCGCGTCGATGTCGCCGCCGCCGTCGGCGCGACCGCGGTCCACCTCGGCCGCGACGATCTGCCTCCCGACGTAGCCCGCAGGATCCTCGGCCCCGACGCCATCATCGGCGGCACCGCCAACTCCGTCGAGGAGGCTGTCAAGGTCGCCGAACAGCCAATCGACTACCTCGGCGTCGGACCGGTCTTCGGCACCACTTCCAAGGGCGACCGCGCCGCGCCGATGCTCGGCCTGGAGCGATTCGCCAAAGTCTGCGCCGCCGTCGATCTACCCGTGATCGGCATCGGCAGTATCACGGTCGACCGCGTCGCCGATGTCCTCGCCGCCGGCGCATTCGGCGTCGCCGTGCTGTCGGCCGTCGTCTGCCAGGACGATCCGCAAGCCGCGACGAGCGCCTTCGCCGACGAGATCGCGCGGGTGACCTCATGACCGATGTCGCAATCGTCGGCGGCGGTGTGATCGGACTCTCCTGCGCCTTCGAGCTGGCGCGGCGAGGCAGGTCGGTCACCGTGCTTGAGCGAGAACAGCCCGGCTTCGGCGCATCGACCGTCGCCGCCGGCATGCTGACGCCTTCCTTTGAGGTCGAGCTGACGCCGCAATCTCTGGTCGAGTTGCAGCTCGACAGCCTGCGCCGCTACCCGCAGTTCGTCCGCGAGATCGAGGCGGCCGGCGGACAGTCCTGCGGCTACCGCGACGAGGGCTCGCTCTGGGTCTCGCGACATCGCGACGACGAACTCGAACTCGATCACATTCTCAAGATTCAACAGGAGCGAGGCCTGCCCGCCCGACGAATGACCGGTCAAGAAGTACGACAGGTCGAGCCGTATGTCTCGCCGCGCGCCGTTGGAGGACTGCTGGTCGAGTCCGACCACCAGGTCGACAGCCGCAAGCTCGTCCCCGCGCTCCACGCCGCCTGCCATGCGGTCGGCGTTGAGTTGCGCACGCAAACGGCCGTCAAATCGGTCGAGCGAGCCCGCGGATCGCTGCAACTCACGCTGGAACACGAGGCGTCCGCCTCCACGCTGAACGCCGAACAGGTCCTGCTGGCCGCAGGCGTCTGGCTGGAAGACGGCCTGATCACTCCGCTGCCCAGGATCGGCATGCGGCCGATCAAGGGACAAATCGTCCATCTGCAGGGCGAGCCGTTGGCGCGACATGTGCTGCGCAACAGCGATGTCTACCTTGTCCCCCGTCACGGCGGCAGACTGCTGATCGGCGCGACCGAGGAAGAGCAGGGCTTCGACATGAATCCCACCGCCGGCGGCACACTCGACCTGCTGCGTTTCGGCTTCGAGGTCCTGCCCGGCATCTACGACCTCGACGTCGCCGAGATCGATGTCGGTCTGCGTCCCACCTTCCACGACCACATGCCGGTCCTTGGTCCGACCACGACCGACGGCATCTACATGGCATCGGGCCATTATCGAGGCGGCGTCCTGCTCGCCGCCGCCACGGCCCACTGGATGGCCGAAGTGATGACCACAGCCGACGTGCCCGAGCATCTGGAGCCGTTCAGCTTTGATCGCTTCCTCGGCCAGCGCGCACAGCAGGAGGCGGCCGGATGAACCACACCACGAGCGCCACTGATGTCGCCGTCGTCGGCGCGGGCGTCATTGGCCTGTCCATCGCGTTCGAGCTGGCCCGACGCGGCCGTGAGGTCGTAGTGATCGAACGCGACCGCCCCGGTCAACACGCCAGCACCGTCGCTGCAGGTCTGCTCGGCACCGCGGCGTTGCCGCTCGGCGAGCAGGACGACATCTACCCGCTCAAACTCGACAGCCTCCGCCGCTACGCCGATTTCGTCGCCAGTGTCGAGTCGGCGAGCGGCATGGACGCCGGTTATCGCACCGACGGCACGCTCTGGATCGCTCGCGACGCAACGGAAGACGCGCTGCTCGACCAGCTGAATGAAGAGCGGCAGCAGCGCGGACTCGACTCGCGCCGGATCGCCGCCGCCGAGGTGCAAGCGCTCGAACCCAATCTCATTGGAGACCTGGTCAGCGGGTTGCTCGTAGACGACGACGTCCAGGTCGATCCTCGCCAACTCCTACCCGCGCTCGCACGTGCCGCGCAGGCGTCGGGTGTGCGCATCATCGAGCAGCAGGCCGTCTCCCACGGCGACTTCGACGAGACGAAGGATCGTTGGGCGCTGGCTAGCGGCCAAGAGGTCATTGCCGAATGCAGCAACATCGTGGTCACGGCGGGTCCGTGGTGCGATCAGATCGCACGCCCGACCCGCGAAACGAACAACCCGCTCGCACCTAGCGGCGTCGGACCAGTCAAGGGGCAACTCCTCCGGCTGCGCGGACCCGGCCTGATCGACCGCTGTATCCGCACCACCAACATCGATATCGCGCAGAGACGGCACGGCGAACTGATCGTCGCCTCGACCAAGGAGCCCGAAGCAGGCTGGGACCTCTCGCCTACGGACGAAGCGCGGGACGAGTTGCTGCGCCGCGCCTACGGCGTCTTGCCCGCATTGCAGGATGTCGAGCTTGAGGAACACAGCGTCGGCTTGCGGCCGGCGGTTGACGATCACATGCCGATCATCGGCTCGGCCGGACGGCCCGGACTCTGGATCGCAACCGGTCACTACCGGCACGGCATCCTGCTTGCGGCGGCGACCGCTCACTGGTTGGCCGAGACGATGGAACGCGGCGAGACGCCCACGATGATCGCTCCCTACGGCGTCGATCGACTGGAAGCGCAGCCGCAGAGTTTGGAGGCAGCCTCATGACCCAGGCGCAGACATCGTTGGCGGTGACGCTCAACGGCGAAGAGCTGATGCTGGCAAATCCGTCCTTACCCGAGGCGCTCTGCGAACTCGGCTACGACCCCGAGCAGCAGGGCATCGCCGTCGCGATCAACATGTCCGTCGTCCCGCGCAGCGAGTGGCCACAGACCAGCATCGCCGACGGCGACCGGATCGACATCGTCGGCGCAAAGCAGGGCGGATAGGTCGAGTCATGGTTTCCACACCCAAGGCAGTCGAGCAGGACACCTGGACCCTCGCCGGACGCGAGATGCGCTCTCGTGTCATTCTCGGCACGGCCCGCTATCCCTCGCAGGAGACGCTGCTCGCCTCGCTTGAGGCCTCCGGGACGGAGCTGGTCACCGTCGCGCTGCGGCGCGTCAACGTCGGCTCCGCCGACGGCTCGGACCCGACCAATCTCTACACCCTGCTCACCGAACGCGGCTACGGGCTGCTGCCCAACACGGCCGGCTGTTTCACCGCCGCCGACGCGGTGCTGACCGCCGAGCTGGCCCGCGAGGCGCTGGGCGTCTCGCTGGTCAAGCTGGAAGTGATCGCCGACGAAGACACCCTGCTGCCCGACACCGAAGGGCTGCTCGAAGGGGCGCAGGAACTGATCCGCCGCGGCTTCGACGTGTTGCCCTACACCAACGACGACCCCGTCACCGCGCGCAAGCTCGAGGACATCGGCTGCGCCGCGGTGATGCCGCTGGGCGCGCCAATCGGATCGGGACTCGGCATCCGCAACCCGCACAACATCCAATTGATCAAGGAACGCGCCGGCGTGCCCGTGATCGTCGACGCAGGCGTGGGTACGGCCTCCGATGTGGCGATCGCCTTCGAGCTGGGCTGCGACGCGGTGCTGATGAACACCGCAGTCGCCCGCGCCCGCAATCCTGTCCGGATGGCACGCGCCATGAACGCCGCCGCCCGCGCCGGCCGCGACGCGTTCCTGGCCGGGCGCATGCCGCGCAAGTTCTACGCCGAGGCCTCGTCGCCGGCCGAGGGCATGATCTCGCCCCTCGAAACCTCATGAACCACCGTGCGAAGCGGATAGTGAATGGAACAGGAGTGTGACCGTGACGGAATCATCGTTGGCGCAACGTCTCTGGGACGACAACCGCGACCTCGCGGAAGCGTGCCTGGAGCATCCCTTCCTGGTCGGACTGGCCGACGGCAGCCTGTCCGAATCGCGCTACGGCCTGTTCGCGCAGCAGGACCACTTCTACCTCGACGCCTACGCCCGCTCCTACGCCTGGGGCGCGGTTCGAGCGCACGACTGGGGGACTCGCCGCCAGTTCGGCTCGCTGCTCGCCGGCATCCTCACCGAAGGCACGCTGCACGAGAAGACGGCGCCCGAGCTGGGCGTCTCGCTCGAAGACGTGCAGCCGCTGCCGGCGGCCCGTGAGTACACGGACTTCCTCCTCGCCACCGCCGCGACCGGCACGATCGGCGAGCATCTGGCCGCGATGGCGCCCTGCGCCAAGCTCTACGGCTGGCTCGGCGCGCGCCTCGCCGACCAGCCCTACGACGAGCGATACGGATTCTGGATCGACATGTACTCCGGTCCCGGCTACCTGGAGAAGGTCGAGATCATCATGGACATGCTCGATCAGCATGGTGAGGACTCGGCCGCCGAAGCGATCAAGTTCCGCACGGCGATGGAGCTTGAGTACCACTTCTTCGACTCGGCCTGGGTGAACGGAGACTCGCAGTGAGCCTCCATCGCATTGCCGCCGTCCTGCTGGGAGGTCTGCTGATCCTGCTCGGTGTGCTCGCCGCCGCCTGCGGCGAGGACGAGCCCGACCTGATCCGCGTCCAACTCGACTGGACCCCGAACACCAATCACACCGGCGTCTACGTCGCGCTCGCGCAGGGATGGTACGAGGACGAGGGCGTCGACGTCGAAATCCTGCCTTACAGCGGTGCGAACGGCGACCTGCTCGTGGCCGAGGGCGTCGCCGATGTCGCGTTCTCGTTTGCGACCACCGTGCCCTTCTCCCGTGCCGTGGGTCTGGACGTGGTCAGCATCGCTGCGGTCCTGCAGAAGAGCCCGACCGAGATTGCCGTGCTCAAAGACGGGCCGATTACCCGACTGCGCGACCTCGACGGCGGGCTTTACGCCGGCTGGGGTCTGCCCTACGAGTTGCCCCAGTGGCGCACCGTGATCCAGGCCGACGGCGGCGAGGGCACGGCCGAGCTGGTCGTGCTCGACACCGGCGCCTACGACGCGCTGCTCGCCGGTCGCGTTGACGCGGTCGAGATCTTCGTCACCTGGGAGGGCCTCGACTGGGATCGGCAGGGGATCGAATACCGCACCTGGCGTCACGCCGACTTCGGCGTCCCCGACCGTCCGGCCGTCCTGCTCGTCACCTCGGGCGAGGCGTTGGATGAGAAGGAGGACGCGCTCGTCCGATTCATGAGAGCCACGCTGCGCGGCTACGAGTTCGCCGTCGGCGACCCCGAAGAGGCGGGCCGGTTGCTGATCGAGACCGCCGGAGAGGACGCCTTCCCCGACCCTGAACTGGTCTACGCATCGGCGAGCCTGCTGGCCAACGAGTACTACGTCGCCGCCGACGGCCGCTGGGGCACGCAAACCCTGTCGCAGTGGTCGGAGTATCCCGGATGGCTGTATGAACACGGCCTGCTGACCGACGAGAACGGCGTTCCCCTGTCGTCCGAACCCGACTGGTCGGCCCACTTCGACAGCGAGATCATTGAGGCGGCGCGAGAGTAGCAAGAGCGGCAGGGGCTGATGCTACAGGTTGAGAGCGTCGGCAAGCGCTACGGCTCGGACGACGGCGCCGTCGTCGCGCTCGAGGATGTCTCCCTGACCGTCGCCGACGGCGAGTTCGCCGCGCTCGTCGGTCCTTCAGGATGCGGCAAGACGACGTTGCTCAACCTGATCGCCGGACTCGACGACGCCGACCAGGGCCGCATCGTCGTGGACGGCGAAACGCCCGCGCCCGAGGATCGACTGACACGCTTCGGCTACATGCCGCAGCAGGACATGCTGTTCCCCTGGCGGACGGTGCTGGAAAACGTCTCGCTCGGGCTTGAAGTCCAGGGATTTCCTGCACGGGAAGCCCGCGATCGCGCGGCCGAGCTGTTTCCGCAGTTCGGTCTCGGCGGATTCGAACAGCGCCGACCGCACGAGCTCTCGGGCGGGATGCGGCAGCGCGCCAGCTTCCTCCGCACCTACCTGCTCGGGCGACCGTTTCTGCTGCTGGACGAACCGTTCGGCGCATTGGACGCGATTACCCGTGGACAACTCCAGGGCTGGTTCGCCGAGACCTGGAACCGGATCGGCGGCTCCGCCCTGCTCGTCACCCACGATCCGCACGAGGCGGTCGCCCTCTCCGACCGCGTCTACGTGATGTCGCCCCGGCCCGGCCGGATCACCAACGTGCTTGACGTGGACCTGCCGCGTCCGCGAACCGCCCGCGCTGCGGAAACCGAGGCGGCGCACCGGCTGATCGACGCGCTGAGACACGAGACCGAGTCAGCCGGAGCGTCGGCGTGAACGGCAGGCCGCTGCAACGCGAGCTGATCGTCAGCGTGGCCGCGCCGGTCGGCCTGGTCCTCGTCGTCCTGCTCGGCTGGCAAGCCTACGTCTGGCTGTCCGATATCCGTCCGCAGACGCTGCCCGGACCGATTCGCATCGTGCGCGAGAGCATCGAATCGGCGGGCGCAATCTGGGAACACTCCCTGGTCACCATGTCCGAGGTTGCCGCCGGCTTCGCGATCAGCATCGTCTGCGCACTGGCGCTGGGACTGCTCCTGGACATGTCGGCGACGGTGCGGCGGGCTGTCTATCCGCTGATCGTCGCCTCGCAGGCGGTTCCGATTCCCGTCGTCGCGCCGCTGATGATCGTCTGGTTCGGCTTCGGCGTGACGCCCAAGATCATCGTGATCGGACTGTTCACCTTCGTCCCGATCGTGCTCGGCTTCGCCGCCGGTCTCGCCGCGACCGAGCGTCCGACGACCGATCTGATGCGCACGTTCGGCGCGTCGCGCTGGCAGATGTATCGCTACGTCAAGATTCCCGCCGCCTTGCCCGACTTCTTCACTGGCCTGCGCATCGCCGCGATCTACGCCGTCCTCGGCGCGATCTTCGGCGAACTGGCAGGCGCAACCGACGGGCTCGGCATCTTCCTTGAGCAGTCGCGGCTCTCGTTCCGCACCGACCTCGTCTTCGGCGCCATCTTCGTGGTCACGATGATGAGCTATCTGTTGTTCCTCGCCGTGGTGCTGCTCGAACGCCGCGTCATCCCCTGGCGATTCCAGAGGCGCGAGCCATGATCCTCCACCGACTGATGTTGATCGCCGACCAGCAGGGCTCGGCCGGACAGCCGCTCCCCGACGTGATCGTGCGCGCTGCCAACGGCGTCGGCGGCCGCCTCGTCGTCCAGTTCCGCGAACGCGACCTGCGCGACGCGGACCTGATCGCGATCATCCGAGCCGTCCAACGACGGATGCCGCCCTTGACCACGCTGATCGTCAACGATCGGCCTGACGTCGCGACCGCGCTCGAGATCGGACTCCACTTGCCGGCGTCGTCCGACAGCCCCGCAGGTCGCTACCCATTGTTCGGCCGGTCGGTACATAACGAGCAAGAGGCGCTTCGGGCGCTGGACGCCGGAGTCGACTACGCCGTCGTGGGCACGATCTTCGAGACGGCGTCCCATCCCGGGCGACCGGGCGCGGGACTGGCGCACTTGGCCAACCTGCGCGACACGCTGTGCAACATCCCGTGCTACGCCATCGGCGGCATCGACGCCGAGCGGGCGCCCCGGGCCGTCGACGCGGGCGCATGGGGCGTCGCCGTGCGGACCGCAATTCTCAGCGCCGACGACCCGGCCGAAGCCGCCTACCTGCTGCACAGTAGTCTGCCCGCATGACCACCGACGCTCCCTTGCGGAAGGTGATCGAGGGCCGGTCCCCTTCCGGATTCGGCTCCGTCAGTCGTGCTCGGGCGATGCTAAACAACGGCCAGAACGCGCTCGGTCCGCTCGCCGACGACCTCCGCAGCGCGCTCGGGCTTCCCTCCGATGTCCTGTTCGACCGGCCCTCGCGGCTGCTCTACGCGACCGATGCGTCGCTCTACGAGATGGAACCGGTCGCGGTCGTCTTCCCTCGCACGCCGGCCGACGCGGCTGCCGCGGTCGAGGTCGCCCGAGCGCACGGCGTTCCGGTGCTGCCGCGCGGCGGCGGGACGAGCCTGGCCGGACAGGGCGTCAACCACGCCGTCGTGCTCGACTTCACCCGGCACATGAACGCGGTGCTGGATATTGATCCCGATCGCCGCATCGCTCGCGTCCAGCCGGGACTCGTCCTCTCCGAGCTGAACAAGGCCGCCCGCCACTACGGACTGCACTACCCGATCGATCCCTCGACTGCTAACCGCGCGACGATCGGCGGCGGGATCGGCAACAACTCCTGCGGCACGCACAGCGGCCTCTACGGCAAGACCGTCGATGTCGTTGAGTCAGTCGATGTCATCCTCTCCGACGGCGAGGAATTACGCTTCGATCACACCGACGAGCGACGCCTGCGCGCGCTGATCGACGCCGGTGGACGCGAAGGTCGGCTCTATCGAGACCTGCGCGATCTCGCCGAGCGCGAGCGCGACGAGATCGGCCGGCGCTTCCCCGACATCCCGCGCCGGGTCTCGGGCTACAACCTCGAGACGCTGCTTGCTCCCGACGGGGTCAATCTCTCGCAGATGGTGGTCGGGTCCGAGGGCACGCTCGCGGTGGTCACCGAGGCGACCGTGCAACTTGCTCCGTTGCCGCGTCGCCGCGGCATCTTGGCCGCTCACTTTCGTACCCTGATTGAGGCGGCTGAAGCGTCGGTTGTGGCCAACGCTCGCAACCCGGCTGCCATCGAGCTGGTCGACGACATCATCATCGAGCGCTGCCGCTCCAGCGTCGGCTACGCGCCGCTGGCCAGCTTCGTCGTCGGTGAGCCGGGGGCGATCCTGCTGATTGAGTGCTTCGCCGACTCCGATGCCGACCTCTCGGATCAGTTGCGCGCGATCGAAGCCGATCTCGAATCGCGCGCCATGGGTTACGCCAGCCTGATCGAGACCGACCCTGCAGCTCAAGCTCGGATGTGGCAGATGCGGCAAGCCGGGCTCGGTCTGTTGATGTCAGTGCACGGCGATCCCAAGCCGGCGGCGTTTGTCGAAGACACGGCAGTGCCCCCGGAGCGGCTGCCGGAGTTTGTCGCTCGATTCGACGCCGCCGTGCGGAGCAAGGGGCTGCGCGCCGGGTACTACGGCCACGCTGCCGCCGGCTGTCTGCACATTCGACCCGTGGTCAACGTCAAGGACCCGGCCGGATTGGAGCAGACTGAGGCGCTCGCGCTCGAGATCGCCGACCTCGTGGTTGAGTTCGGCGGCTCGCTCTCCGGCGAGCACGGTGACGGCATCGTTCGCGGCGCGTTCCTGGAGAAGATGTTCGGCCCACGCCTGGTCGATGCCTTCCGCGAGACCAAGCGCATCTTCGATCCGGACGGGCTGCTGAATCCGGGCAAGATCATCGATACCCCGCCCTTCCGTGACAACCTGCGACTCAGCCCCGACACGGTCAACGCCGAACCAAAGGGCTGGCTCGACTTCAGCGCCGAGGGCGGACTCGCCCGGGCCGTCGAGATGTGCAACGGCCAGGGAGCGTGCCGCAAGTTCGACGGCGGCATGTGTCCCTCGTTCATGGTCACGCAGGACGAAGAGCATTCCACGCGCGGCCGGGCCAACCTGCTGCGCCAGATTCTCAACGGCGCGATGCCGCTGGAAGAACTCTCGGGCGATCGCCTCTATGAGGCGCTGGACCTGTGTGTTGAGTGCAAGGCGTGCAAGGCCGAGTGTCCCTCGGGCGTCGACCTCGCCAAGATCAAGTACGAGGTGCTGGCGCATCGACGCGAGGCTCGACGCACCCCCCTGCGGGATCGTGGCTTCGCGCAGATCTCTGCGTTGCTCCGCATGGGCTCGATTGCGCCCGGACTGGCCAATGCGCTCGCTTCGTCGCTGCCTGCTCGCGCGTTGCTCTCAATGATGGGCATTCAACGCGCCCGCCCGCTTCCTCGCCTCGCGCCCATGACCTTCGATCGCTGGTTCCGCGATCGCGCGACCCCTCAAGCTCCGCGCGGCAACATCGTGGTGTTCGACGACACGTTCACCAACCATGTGCATCCCGAAGTCGGCGCCGCGATGGTGATGCTCATCGAGGCTCTGGGCTATCGGGCCGTTCGGGTGGAGCAGAGCACGTGTTGCGGCCGGCCTTCGATCTCTAAGGGCTTGTTGGATCGCGCGCGTTCCCAGGCCCGTCAGAATCTCGACGCGCTGCTGAGCCACGCGCAGGCAGGGACGCCGATCGTCGGCGCTGAACCGTCATGTTTGTTGTCGCTTCGCGATGAGTATCCGCTGCTGCTGCCCGGCGACGATTCAGCGGCGGTGGCCCGCCAGGCATTCCTGTTTGATGAGTGGTTGAATCGAGAACTGCAGCGGAACGACGCGCCCGAGATATTTGCCGGCAACCATGGTCGGCTGCTGTTTCACGCGCATTGTCATCAAAAGGCGCTCGCCGGATTCGATCAGACGCTTGGCGTGCTGCGGCGAGCAGGGTACGAGCCCGAGGCGATCGACAGCGGTTGCTGCGGGATGGCGGGATCATTCGGTTTCGAGGCGGAGCACTATGACATCTCACGGCGGATGGGCGAGCTGCGGCTCTTCCCCGCCATTCGCGCATCAAGCAGCGTGCCCGTCGCGATCACCGGCGTCTCCTGTCGGCAACAGATTGGGCACTTCACCACCGCGCAGCCGAGGCATGTGGTGGAGTACCTGGCGGAGGCGCTGAAGTGATCGGGTGCGCCGTTGAGGCTCAACGCGCGATGGGATGGCTGGTGCCGAGGGGCAGAGTCGAACTGCCGACACCACGATTTTCAGTCGTGTGCTCTACCAACTGAGCTACCTCGGCCGGACAGCGGAATCAGCATATACCCTGCCTGCGCGGCCAGACGCAGCCAGAGAGACGCGAGCACGACCGCCACGTTGCGCGTCAACTGCGCGGCATGGCTTCGACGGTCGGCATGACTGCGCGGCGCACTCCCTCGAAGACCTGCTCGATGGTGCCGCGCGCATCGATCACATCCCAGCCGTAACGCTCGGCCATCTCCGACATTTCGCGCAGCTGTTCGCGCTGGTGCTGCATGAATCCGTCATAGATGCTGCGGTCATGCAGGTAGTCGCCGCCTGACTCCCAGAAATCGAAACCTCGCTCGAGCACGCGCAGCACCAGGTCTTCCGCGTCAATGTCGAGATAGATGACCTGGTCAGGAATCAAGGCGAATCCATAGATCTGTTCCAGCCATTCACGAGGCGCGCCGCGCACGATTGCCCGGGCCATCAAGGAGAAGATGTATCGATCCGCCAGCACGACCATGCCCGCCTGGAGCGCCGGCAGCATGATCCGCTCGAACCGGTCCCAGAAGTCGGTCGCGTAGAAGAGGTTGAGCGTGATCGGGTCGAGCGTGTGACCTTCTTTGGCTTGATCGATCCCGGGACCGACCAGCGGCGAGCGTCGCAGACCGCTGTCGACCACGCCCCAGCCGCTCGCCTCCAGGTAGTCCTTGAGGATCGAGATGATCGTCGAACGCCCGACCCCGTCGGTGCCCTCGATCACGACCAGTCGACCGGGCAGCCACTCTTGTTCGATCCCCGGCGGCGGCTCCCCGTAGAACCTGACCTCGGTCACCGGCCACCTCCGGCGGCGAGCGAGGCGAAACCTGTCTGGATGTGGGCCGGCACGTTTGAAATCTCACGGCGCGGCATATCCGCGATCAGCGGCTCGACCAGTTTGCGTACCTGCACCTGTTGGCTGACCAGCGGCTGAGACGCATCGATCCGCGTAATGTCGTACTCCTCGCAGAGCTTGTCGTACTCCTTCAGGATGCGGCCCTGGAACAATCTGAATGAGTCCTGCAAGTCGTCCGAGAGGCCGAGGTCCATGCCGGCCTCGTAGAACTTGATCTCGGCCCGCGCGGCGGCGATTCGACGAATCGACTCGTCCAGCGAGACGCGGAAGTAGAGGGCGAGATTGGGCGGGGGGGCAAACGAATAGAGATCGCGCACCCAGTTGCGGTTCACGCCCCGAGCGGCGTCGCGGGCAAACGCCGTGTACACATAGCGGTCGGCCAGGACGATCACGCCGGCCTGCAGCGCCGGCAGAATCTGTTCGTGGGTGCGGCTGGCGAAGTCGGCCGCGTGTACGAGGCTGAACGACATCGGCGTGAGCAGCTGCTTGCGCTTCCCGCGCTTGGTCGTATCGCGGACGATGGGAGACGAGTTCCACTCGGTGAAGACCGTGACATAACCCTCGCTGCGGAGCCACTTGTGGAGCAGATCGAGCTGCGTGCTCTTGCCCGAGCCGTCAATCCCTTCGACCACGATCAGGCGGCCGGGCAAGTGGGAGAAATCCGTTGTCGTGCTCACTCATCGGTCCTCTCGATTACCCGGACGGGAACGGCGACACCCGCTCGACATCGGCCGAGCAGCCGCTGGTTAACGCTAACAAATCGTATCGTTGTCCGACCGAACCAGCTCGAGCCTGCGAGCCGGCCTGCGGCGCCCCCGACGATCAGCGGCGCCACTCGGCGATGTTCCACAGTTCGCTGTCCCAGGGATTCAGATCCACACCCTGAAGCGTCTGCGCGTGGGCCGAAACGATGCCCCGGCGCACGAGCGGGATCTGGACGTAGCTCTGCACAAGAATGTCATTCAATCGCTTGACGAGCGCGTCGCGATCCCGGCCCGGCGAAGCTAACCGCAACAATTCGAAGACGCTGTCGTACTCGACATTACAAGCGCGAGCGTGGTTTCCTGCGCCCCAATAGTTGTTCCGCGTGGGGATTTGGTCGCACCGATGTTCCAGCAGATGCGCCTGGGGCTCAATCCCGCCGCCCGTTGCGTACATCTGGACGTCGGCGAAGAACCTGCGGTAGGAGCGATCCGCATGCTCGACAGGATCGCCGCCGAAGTAGTCGCTGGCGTCATAATCGACCAGGATCGTTTCGATCCCGATCGCCCTCCACCAGTCGCGGATCAACTCTTGTGTCGCCTGGCGAATCGAGTTCGTTGAGGTCATGTAGACGATCCGCAGCGGCACGCCCTGGTGTTCCCGGATGCCGTCGCCGTCGGTGTCCAAGACCTGATGTCGATCGAGCAGTCGTCGGGCGTCATCGATGTCCTGCCCGAGACAGTCGTCGTTGGCAGCGGAGCGGTACTGCTCAGGGCCGGCGACAAGGTTGCATTCGGGCTGACCGGCGAATCCGTACAGCGCGGCGATCTGGCTGCGGTCGATCGCAAGTGACATGGCCTGGCGGATTGCAGGAATAGTGAGGAACGGGTGCGGATTGCTCCCGTCGAGATACTCGGAGCGATCCGCGCCCAGTTCAGGATCGGGATTGGTCTGGTTGAACACGATTCGCTCGACGAGATCGGAGAACGCGGAAATCACGGTTCCGTGTCCCGCCTCTTCCAACTCGCGAAGTAGGTCGGGCTCCACTTGCAGGTTCCAGGCGTAGTCCGCCGTGCCCAGTTGCAACACTGCTTGAGCCGCGTCTTCCGCGTCACCGCCGCCGGTGATTACTACTCGATCGAAGTACGGTTGTTCACCGCGGAAGTGTGGATTGCGCTCGTAGACTACCTCGCGCTCGGGGGTGAACGAGATGATTCGGTATGGACCCGTTCCAACCGGCTTCGTGTGCTCTTGCTCGCACGATCGCGCGTCCGAGCCCACGCACTCCGCGAACTGGATGCGGCTGATGATTGGCGCGGCCGTGGTAACAAACGCCTGATATGGGTAAGGCGTCGGCGCGTCGAAGTGAATCCTGATCGTATGTGCGTCGAGCGCTTCGACGGACTCGACGCCGGTAAAGAGGTCTGCCGCCGTGCAGCCAGTTGCCTCGTCGGTGCAGTAGCGCCAGGTGAACACGACGTCCTCGGCCGTCAGCTCGCTGCCGTCCGACCACTTGACTCCTGAATGCAGCGTCCACGTGATTGACCGCTGGTCCGGCGCGACGCCGCCGTTTTCGATCGTGGGAATCTCGACTGCCAGGACCGGCGCGAGCGAGCCGTCCGGTTCATAGAGCGCCAGAGGCTCCAGCGTCACCGCGCCGGCGTCACGATCCTTGAATGCGCTGGATTGGTACGGCACGCTGACCGACGGCGCCTGCCAATAGAGGATGTTCAGGACCCGCGACTCGCCGCCGGAACATGCCAGCAGCGTGCATCCGGCCAGCAACGCCATCACCGCGACGATGAAGCGAGTCAGCATTCGTCAGCGGCGCCTTCCTGGCCTGATCGCTTCCGCGAGACATCGCTCACCGGGGCACGACTTGGAGGGTATCAGCAGATACGTCGCCTAACAGGCCGAAACGCAGCGTTAACGCCCACACGCCGACATGGCCAGACTGCGTCGGCCGTGTTGGAGCTGTACGAAGAGGTGAAGAGGTGGTGGGCCATCCTGGACTCGAACCAGGGACCTCAGTCTTATCAGGACTGCGCTCTAACCTGCTGAGCTAATGGCCCGGGATGGCTTTCGGCGGATGCGCGCCCGCAAGGCGGGGGCGGCGGCCTTAACCGTTGAAGAGCGGAAGCCAATGCAATCGAGGAGCCGGACACGCCGTTGACCTCGTGACCGCGACCCGGGTTAGGGGTGTTGGCCTTGAGGCGTCCCCGACTGAACGGGGACTGGCGGATCGACCTGGGAGCTCGGCCGGCGATGGGATCGCCGGTCGGCATTCCCCGCATCGAGTGCGGGGAGATCTCCCTAGAAAGGAGGTGATCCAGCCGCAGCTTCCGCTACGGCTACCTTGTTACGACTTCGTCCCAGTCGCGAGTCCCACTTTCGGCGGCTGCGTCCCGAAGGTTCGCGCACCGACTTCAAGTGTTACTCACTCCCATGACGTGACGGGCGGTGTGTACAAGGCCCGAGAACGTATTCACCGCAGTATGGCTGACCTGCGGTTACTAGCAACTCCGGCTTCAAGCAGGCGAGTTTCAGCCTGCTATCCGAACTGGGGCCGGTTTTGAGGGATTCGCTCCTGCTCGCGCAGTGGCTGCCCGTTGTACCGGCCATTGTAGCGTGTGTGTCGCCCTGGGCGTAAGGGCCACGCTGACTTGACATCGTCCCCACCTTCCTCTGCGTTGTACGCAGCGGTCTCGCTAGAGAATTACAACTAACGACGAGGGTTGCGCTCGTTGCGGGACTTAACCCAACACCTCACGGCACGAGCTGACGACAGCCGTGCAGCACCTGTGAACCGGCCCCGAAGGGAAGCGGGCTTTCACCCGCGGTCCGGAACATGTCAAGCCCAGGTAAGGTTCTTCGCGTTGCATCGAATTGAACCACACGCTCCGCTGCTTGTGCGGGCCCCCGTCAATTCCTTTGAGTTTTAGCCTTGCGGCCGTACTCCCCAGGCGGGATGCTTATTGCGTTAGCTGCGTCACAGAGGGGGTCGATACCCCCCACGACTAGCATCCATCGTTTACGGCGTGGACTACCCGGGTATCTAATCCGGTTCGCTACCCACGCTTTCGTACCTCAGCGTCAGGATGCGTCTGGCAAGCCGCTTGCGCCACTGGTGTTCCTCCCGGTATCTACGCATTCCACCACTACTCCGGGAATTCCGCTTGCCTCTACGCCCCTCGAGCACCGCAGTTTCCACCGGCCGCTCCCGGTTGAGCCGGGAGATTTCACGGCAGACTTACGGCGCCGCCTACGTACCCTTTACGCCCAGTAAATCCGGATAACGCTCGCCACCTACGTCTTACCGCGGCTGCTGGCACGTAGTTAGCCGTGGCTTATTCGCCGGGTACCGTCAAAGTTCTTCCCCGACAAAAGGGATTTACAACCCGAAGGCCTTCATCACCCACGCGGCGTTGCTGCGTCAGGCTTTCGCCCATTGCGCAAGATTCCTTGCTGCTGCCTCCCGTAGGAGTCTGGGCCGTGTCTCAGTCCCAGTCTGGCTGATCATCCTCTCAGACCAGCTACCGATCGTTGCCTTGGTGAGCCGTTACCTCACCAACCAGCTAATCGGACGCAGGCTCCTCCCAAGGCGCCGGAACTTTCCCCATCGGTCCGAACCGATGGGCGTATGGGGCATTAGCCCGCGTTTCCGCGGGTTGTTCCCCACCTCGGGACAGATCACCTACGCGTTACTCAGCCGTTTGCCACTCAGTCACCCTCACCGAAGCGAGGGGCTTCGTTCGACTTGCATGCATAAGGCACGCCGCCAGCGTTTATCCTGAGCCAGGATCAAACTCTCCATTGGATCAGCCGGTCGTGCCGGCTGCAAAGGTAGAGATTGTTCGGACATCGTCGCCGCCGGCGCTCCCGCACAAGGCGCAAGCGCGACCGCTCCGCGTCCGGACTTGGGGGGCTCCCCAAGCACACTGGACTTCCGCTCTTCAATTGTCAAGGCCTGCCGTCCGCCTGACGCCTCGGTCTCTGGCCGAGAAGTGCGCCCTGCTTTTGCGCAGACCCACATCGTAAACCGCCGCGATCCGCGCTGTCAACCGCAATCACCCGCCGGTGGACAGCCCGACTCGAAGGCGATTGTGCCGCCCGCCACAGAGAGCCGTCCACCCTCCGGTAGCTCCACCACCCCGTAACCGTGTTGAATCACCTGCATTGCCGCCGCGGTGCGTTCGGCGCTGAGCGTGACGTCGTGCGACCGGCAGAATGCCCGAATCACCCGGATCTGCAGCGGTCCGGGCAGCGCCAGGAACGAGCGCCGCGCCATCGCGCCGTCCGCCTCCAGCAGTTGCGACAGCGACTCTCGGCCGATCAGCTCCAGCAACTCACGGTCGGCGGCGACCGAGCGCGCGAGCTGTGCCAGGCGCTGGGCGACGTTGGGATTGATCTCCTGCATCAGGGGCAGCAGCGAGCGGCGGATGCGGTTGCGCGTGTGGACCTGGTCGTCGTTGGACGGATCGTGAACCGGGACCCAGTCGTAGGCGCGGCAGACCGATTCGGTCTCTTCGCGTGTCACGTCGAGCATCGGCCGGACGAGCTGCAGACCATCTCCCAGCGGCCGAAGCGGCGGCATGCCGCTCAGACCGTCGAGGCCGGAGCCCCGCAGGATGTGCATGATTACCGTTTCGGCCTGGTCGTCGCGCGTGTGCGCGACGGCGACGGCCGGCGCGCCGCGATCGCTCGCGATCCGGGCGAGCGCGTCATAGCGCACGCGCCGCGCCGCGGCTTCGAGTCCGTCCTGAGACCGTTCCGCTTCCGCCCGGGCGTCGGCCTCGCGTATGTCGAGCGGCACGTCGGCGGCCGCCGCGAGTTCGCGTGCCGCCTCGCGAAAGCGCGCGCGGACGGACGGAGCCTGGATGACGTGATCGACGTGGGCGGCGCGAGTGCGCCAACCGTGGCGAGACTGCGTGTCGGTCAGCAGGCGCAACAGCGCCGAGGAATCCGCGCCGCCCGAAACGGCGACGACCAGCGGTCTGCCGGATCCGTGTCCCAGCTGGTCAACCAGGGACCTCGCGGCCGTGCGCGCAATCTCGCGAGTCCGTCGGTCGGCGGGTAGCGTCACGGTCGGCGCTCCAGCCGAGCGCTAGTCGGCGCCCTCGGGCAACAGATTTGCCCACCACGGGGAGCGGTTGACTTCAAGCTGTCCGCGCCCCGGCGCGTGGACGGCGAAGGCTTCCTCGCCCGGACGGACCATGCCCAGATCTTCGCGGGCGATGCGTTCGATGTAGGCATCGGAGTCCAACCAGGCGATCAGCGCCGCGAGCTGATCGGCGTCGTGCCGCAATTCAACGATTTCGGCTCGCGTCCGGCTGATGCGATCGTCGAGGGAGTTGGCCTGGACCAGTCCTTCGACTCCGCTGAACACTACGAATCCAACCAACAGCAGCGATCCGATGAACGCAATCCTCCGGATCAGCCAGGCCAGCGGGTCTGGTCCAGCGGCCGAGACCATCGCCGGATCCGTCGTCAGGACATGCTCGACCGGCGGGCCTGCCGTATTGCGATCCGGTTGGTCCATGCTGCGTGGTTCGCGCCGCTGCCGTTGGCACTGTACACCTGCAGGACTGTCGATGCGCCGTCGATGTGCAGGACCCTACAGGTGGCGCAGATGGTGTCGATCGTTCAGCCGCTCGACCGCCGGAATGCCGTCGGCGATTCGGAAGAATGTGATGCCGCAGAGACCGGTGTCGACTCGCCGCCAGGCGCGCGGCGGCATCTCGAGGGCGTGCACCACCAGCATCTTGACCACGAAGTTGTGCGTGACGATTACGCCGGCGCCGTCGGCCGGGTCGCTCACGAGTTCGTCGAAGACAGGCCGCGCGCGATTGAGCACATCGAGCAGCGATTCTCCGCCCGGCATCGGCACGCGGACCGAGTCGTCGCCGCGCCAGTCGCGCAGGAATGCGCCGAAGCGCTCGCGCACGATCGGCCACTCGACCCCTTCCAGTTCGCCGACATCCAGCTCGATCAGTGCTTCGCACGACTCGGCCTGAAGATCGTGGGACTCGGCGATGCGCTCCGCCAGCAGTCGGGCGCGGGACAGCGGACTGGTCAGGACTCGCGTGACGGGCTCGTCGGTCAACGCCTGGACTGTCGCTTCGAGTTGCTTGAGTCCCATCTCGGTTGGCGGCGAGTCGGCCCGGCCGAGACCGACGCCCGAGCGGTTCGCCTCCGACTCGACGTGACGGATCAACAGAATCCGGTTCATGCCGGCACTGGCTCGGCCGAGAGTTCGATGGCGGTCCGATGAATGCGCGTCGGCTCCGAGCTCGCGCCGAGCGACAGCGCGACCTGCTCCGGACGCCCCGCACCCTGCTCGTCGTTGCGCAGACGCATCGTCAGCGTTGCGACGCCGTCCTGCGCCGAGACGACATCGAGATCGAAGACCAGCTTGCGCAGGTCGTACGACTTGGTCTCGTTGCCGCGCTGATGGCTCCAGGGAATCTCGTCTCTGCCGAGCAAGGCCGCAATCGCGGTTCGCCACTCTTCGATTGTGCGTGGGTCGGGCACGTCGACGACGTACTCGGCCGCCTTGAGCATCGATTGCAGCGACGCCTGCTTCAGCGGCCCCTCGCGGACCTCGAAGAGCGTTAGTCCTGCGGTCAACTCGGCCGAGAGTTGGCGCATCGTCTCTGCCGGGTCGACGCGTTCGGTCAGCAGCAGATCGAGCAGCTCGGCTTCGGACGTTACTCCGACCGCCAGCGGCGCCGCCAGCGCGATCTTCGGCCGCGGCGAGAATCCGTGTGACGTCGCCAGCGGCAGACCGGCCCGCTTGCAGACTCGTTCCCAGACCCGCATCAGATCGAGATGCGAGACGTACTTCAAGGGTCCGTCGGCGCCGAAACGGATCTGCAGTCGCTGTGCCGGTTCGGGATGATTCATGACTCCGCCAGCCAGGCCGCGGCGGCGGTGTGCGGATCGGCCGTGCGGTTGGCGACCGCGCCGCTCAGGTCGGCGAGACGCTGCTCGCCCGTCTCCGTGCGCAGCCGGTTGAGCACGTTGGCTCGGGCCAGCGCCGTGATCTGCTGCCGCGCCCGCTCCAACTCGCCCGCCTCCAGCTTGCCCGACGACTGCAACTCCTCGAAGTGCGAGTCGCAGGCCTCGGTCAACTGTTCAATGCCCTCGCCCTGCGTCGCGACGATCCTCACCACCGGCGGATCCCAGCCTCGGTCCGGATTGAGCGAGAGCAGCGCCTTGAGCGCCGAGACCATCCGGTCGGCGCCGGGCAGGTCCGACTTGTTCACTGCCAGCACATCGGCGATCTCCATGATCCCGGCCTTGAGCGTCTGTACCTCGTCGCCCATGTTCGGTGTGTTGACCAGGATCGTGGTCTGCGCCGCGCCGGCGATATCGACCTCGTCCTGTCCCGCGCCGACGGTCTCAATCAGGATCACGTCCTTGCCGTAGGCGTCGAGGACGTGGACCACGTCCTGCGTCGCCGCCGAGAGTCCGCCCAGCGCTCCCCGCGAGGCCAGCGAGCGGATGAACACGCCGTCGTCCGAGTACAACTCCGTCATCCGCACGCGGTCGCCGAGGATTGCCCCCATCGTGTAGGGCGACGACGGATCGATGGCGACGATGCCGACCGTCTGGCCGCGCCGGCGGAAGGACTTGGCCAGTTCGTTGGTGACCGTGCTCTTGCCCGCGCCGGGCGAGCCGGTCAGCCCGATCGTGCGGGCGCGTCCGCTGCGCGGATACAGCGCGCGCAGCATCTCGCGGCCGCGCTGATCGCCGCTCTCGACCCAACTCAACACTCTAGCCAGCGCCCGCCGATCCCCAGCAAGCAGCCGCTCCTCGAGTTCGGCAAGTCGGCCGCTCAGCTCGCTCTGCGGCGCGTCGGCCGTCTCGGTGGTCACGAGCGGTCGAGCTCGGGCACCTGCGCGCGGACGAACTCGGCGATGTCGCCGGTGTGCGCGCCGGGACCGAAGATGGCCGAGAATCCCGCCGCCTTCAGCCGGTCCGCGTCTTCAACGGGGATGATGCCCCCGCCCAGGAACAGCGTGTTGTCCGGCGTGATCCCACGCTGCCCGCAGGCCTCGACGACGCGCGGGAACAGCTCCAGGTGCGCGCCCGACAACACCGACAGCGCCACCACGTGCACGTCTTCCTGCAGCGCCGCCTCGGCGATCATGTCCGGCGTCTGGCGGATGCCCGTGTAGATCACTTCCATCCCGGCGTCGCGAAGCGCCCGAGCCACAATCTTCGCCCCCCGGTCATGCCCATCCAGCCCCGGCTTCGCCACCAGGACTCGGATCTGTTCAACAGCAGTTTCGGCCATAGCTTCACCTCAACGAGTGTGGATCAGGTTCAGCTTAGAAGGTCCGCCCGTCTGGTTCACCCAGTCATGGCAATAGACTTCGCGGGAACCGAACACGAACCCGTATCCCGTAGGGGTAAGCCGATGGACCAGACCGTCTTCCAGCAAGTGACGTTTCCACTCAGTGTGTTACTCGGGCAAATCAAGACCGGCCATATTGGCCTGCCCGACATCCAGCGTCCATTCGTCTGGAAGAATGTCAAGGTGCGCGACCTGCTCGACTCGATGTACCGAGGCTATCCGGTCGGCTACCTCCTGCTCTGGCAGACTGGTGTCGAACCGACAAATCGCACCATCGGCGGCAACCAGAAACAGGTCGCCCCGTCGCTCGTGATCGTCGATGGGCAGCAGCGCCTGACCTCGCTGTACGCAGTTTTCACCGGCGAGGAGGTGGTTCGCGGCGACTTCACGCGCGAACGGATTCGCATCGCGTTCAACCCGCTCAACGGCCGGTTCGATGTCGCCAGCGCCGCGACGGAAAACGACCGCTCGTTCGTTCCCGACATCACTCCCTTGCTGAGCGGTCAACGGAATCTGATTGCCACCTTCAATGACTACATCACTCGTCTCGAAGACGCTCGCCCGGTGTCCGACGCAGAAAGAGGGGCGGCTGAGGAAGCGTTGGGAAGGTTGCAGGGACTGTCGACCTTCCCGCTCACGGCGCTGCAGCTCGCCAGCAATGTCCAGGAAGAACACGTGGCGGAGGTGTTCGTCAGGATCAACAGCACGGGCAAGCCGCTCAATCAAGCCGACTTCATCCTCACACTGATGTCCGTCTTCTGGGACGAAGGAAGAACCGCGCTAGAGGAGTTCGCGAGACTATCGAAGCAACCCAACGTCACCGAGCCATCGCCGTTCAATCCCTTCATCGAGCCAACACCGGATCGGCTGCTGCGCGTTGGGGTCGGGCTCGCGTTCCGTCGGGCTCGACTGGAGTACGTCTACTCGATCCTGCGCGGCAAGGATCCTGACACCGGGGAGTTCTCGGACAACCTCCGCGAGCAGCAGTTCAACCGCTTGCAGGCTGCGCAGGAAAAGGCACTCAATCTCACGCATTGGCATGATTTCCTGCAGTGTTTGACCCAAGCCGGCTACAGGAACAGGAGGATGGTCAACTCCGAGACTGCCCTGTTCTTCGCGTACACGCTGTTCCTAATCGGTCGCACGGAGCTGAAGGTCCAGCCGAAACCGCTTCGAACGGCCATTGCGCAGTGGTTCTTCATGTCCTCAATGACCGGGCGCTACACCGGCTCGCCAGAGTCGGCCATGGAGTCCGATCTGGCCATGATTCGGTCCGCTGAGACTGCCGAGAGCTTCCTGGGCACACTTCAGCAAGCCTGCGACATCGCCCTGACCAGCGACTTCTGGACAGTTACGCTGCCCAACGAACTTGCCACCTCCACGGCGCGCAGTCCGTCGCTGACCGCCTACCACGCTGCCCAAGTGTTGCTCCAGGCCCCAGTTCTGTTCTCCGACACGAACATCGCTGACTGGCTCGATCCGTTTGTCAATCCAGCCAAGTCGATTGAGCGGCATCATCTGTTCCCAAAGGCATATCTTGGCGAGCTGGGGGTGACTGCCCGTACCGACACGAACCAGATTGCCAACTATGCCTACGTCGAGTGGACCGACAACATCAAAATTGGCGCCTCCGCACCTATTGATTACGTCCCTCACTTTGAAGCGGCAATGAGAGCCGCATCAGTTGCCGAAACGGCGATTCACCACATGTATCGGCTGCACGCACTGCCGATCGGATGGCAGATGATGGAGTACAAGGAGTTCTTGGCGGCCAGACGGGAACTCATGGCGGCACTGATCAGAGAAGGATTTGAGCGGATTGGAGCGCTTGAGCCGTCGCTTGCTACCCCCCAGCCTGTCCTCGACATCCAAGCGCTCGTCGCAGGCGGTGAGGGTGACGATGTCGAGTTCAAGTCAACGCTGCGGACGAACCTTCACACAGGAAAGAGAGACTCCGCGATGGAACACGCTGTGGTCAAGACGATCGCAGGGTTCCTAAACCAGAAAGGGGGAACGCTCATCATCGGAGTTCATGACGATGGGACTGCGGTCGGTGTGGAGGCAGACGAGTTCGGATCCGAGGACAAGATGAATCTGCACCTCACCAATCTTGTCAATTCGCAGCTTGGCGAAGCGGTGTGGGCCAACATCCACGCGAACTTCGAGGACTTTGGCTCGGCGCGGGTGATGGCCGTTCGATGCGAGCCTGTCAGTCAAGTGGTGTATGACAAGGCAAAGCGACTGTTCGTCAGGACCGGGCACGCCACACATGAATTGTCAGCTCAGGAAGCAGTCCTGTTCGTCCAGGAGCGATTCGAATGAGCAGTAGTCGGGGTTCCGTCCTTCTGCCCTACGCCTCCGACAGGCGCAGGCGGGCACCGTAGGTGTGTTTGGGGGAGATGAAGGCGCCGGCGGTGGCGTCGGTGACGGTCCAGCCTTCGCCTCTCAGGTGGTCGACCGACGCGGCTGCGTCGCGGACGGTCAGTGCGAGCATGAACAGGCCCTCGCCCGACGTTTCCAGCTTGCGCGGCAAGGGTCCGCCGCTGCCCGGCAGCGGTCGCACCAGCTCGATCGCGGTCGGGCCGAGGTCGAGGAACTGACCCTCCAGGCCCAGGTGGTCGGCGCTGAACGGCTCGCGTCCGACCAGGCCGTAGCGTTCGGTCCAGGCGTTGGTCACCGGCGCTACTTCATTCACCGCGACCGTCATGTGATGCAGCGCGTGCGGGCCCGGCCCCGAGCTCGGTCCACGATGCTGCGGCGCGTCGTCGGGCGGCTGCGCGTACTCGATCAGGACCCCGTGATTCGAGCGTGGGTGAATGAAGCCGATCATCCCGGTCAGACCCTCGCGCGGCTCCTCGTCGATCATCTGCATACCGCTCGACTTGGCCTCGATCAGGTCGCCCGCGACATCGGTTGACTCGAAACAGATGTGGTGAAAGCCCTCGCCGCTGTTCTCCAGGTACCTTGCAATGCCGGTGTCGGGACGCGTTGGCTGCAGCAACTCGATCTCGCAGTTGTCGAGCGGGAAGATCACGCCACGCACGCCCTGCGACTCCAGCTCGGTGTCGAGCGCCGTCTCCAGTCCGAACGTGTCGCGCCAGATCTCGGCCGTCTTGTCCGCGTCGTGCACGGCGATGCCGATGTGGTGAATTCTCGTGAGTGCCATATCGCTCCAGTGTCGTGCGGCGCCGCTCAGCCGTCGCTGCGGGCTGCGCCGAATCGTGTTTCCAATTCTCGCCGATGCTCCCGGTCATGTTCCAGCGCCACGCCCAAGAGGATGCGCGCCGGATTGCCCTGCGCGTTGATATCCTCGTCGGGTATGCGCTCGACCAGGGTCGCTGTGCGCGAGCGCAGATCAGCCAGCGCCCGCACCAACGCGGTCAACCGTCGGTCGCCGAGCGATTCGACCGCCGAAGCGTTGGTCGAGTCGATCCGTCCGTTGGGGAAATCGAGCAGCGAAGGAAACGCGCCGCCCAGGTATTCCTCGATCGCCGCCCGCTCTTCGGCCTCCCAGAAGAGGCGATGCGCGACCATGCCTCGGGGCGACCATGCGCCGTCGGCAAGCGGCGTGGCCGCGTCGTCGGGCGGCACGGCGTTGAGCGCGCGGAGCAGCAGTTCGCGCTCGGCCTGCCACCAGTAGCGCAGCCGTTGTGCGTCCGACCAATCCTGGTCCGGCCGGCCCGCCGATCTTCGCCTCATGGTTTTTCGTCCAAACGGCACGACGCGTTCCCAGCCCGCCTCTATACGACGATCCGCTCCTGGTACTCGCCCCAGACCGCGCGCAGCGCGTCGGAGATCTCGCCCAGAGTCGCCGACTGTTTGACCGCGTCCAGCATCAGGGGGACCAGGTTCTCGTCCGTGGAGGCCGCCTGCTGGATCGCGTCCAGCGCTGCCGAAACCGCCGTTGCGTCGCGGGAGTCGCGCAGGCGTTCCAGCTTTTCGATCTGCCGCTCGCGCACGCTCGGGTCGACGCGGACGATCTCGACGTCGCTCTCCTCATCCGTCTCGAACCGGTTGACGCCGACGATCACGCGTCCGCGCGTGCCGGCCGAGCGGTCGCCCTCGCGGGCTGCTTCGGACTCGGTCTCGACCTCGCGCTGGAACTGCGAGGAGGCTTCCAGAATCTCGGCCTGCTGATAGCCCTGCTCGATCGCCGAGACGGCGCCGCCCAGCGCGTCGATCTGATCGATGTAGTTGCGCGCTTCCGCCTCCAACGCGTCGGTCGTCTGCTCGACGTAGTAGGAGCCGCCGAGCGGATCGATCACGTCGGCAACGCCCGACTCGTAGCCGATCACCTGTTGCGTGCGCAGCGCGATCTCGACCGCGTGCTCCGAGGGCAGGCCGAGCGCTTCGTCCAGCGAGTTGGTGTGCAGAGACTGGGTACCGCCCAGGACCGCGGCGAGCGCTTGCAGCGTGGTGCGGATCACGTTGTTGTCGGGCTGCTGCGCGGTCAGCGTCACGCCGCCGGTCTGGGTGTGGAAGCGCAGCATCTGGGCGCGCTGATTCTCCGAGCCAAACCGCTCGCGGGCGATGCTCGCCCACAGCCGGCGCGCGGCGCGGAACTTGCTGACTTCTTCAAGGAAGTTGCTGTGGCAGGCGAAGAAGAACGAGAGCCGGGGACCGAAGCTGTCGAAGGCCATGTCCTGTTCCAGCGCGGCCTCGACATAGGCAATCGCGTTGGCCAGCGTGAAGCCGATCTCCTGGGCCGCCGTGCAGCCCGCCTCGCGCATGTGATAGCCGGAGATCGAGATCGTGTTCCAGCGCGGCACCTCGCGCGTGCAGTAGTCGAAGCTGTCGGTGATCAGCCGCATCGACGGCTGCGGCGGATAGATGTAGGTGCCGCGCGCAACGTACTCCTTGAGGATGTCGTTCTGGACCGTGCCGCCGATCTTGTCGCGACCGACACCCTGTTCCTCGGCCACGGCCGCGTAGAGCGAGAGCAGGATGTTCGCCGTCGAGTTGATCGTCATCGAGGTCGTCACGCGATCGAGCGGAATCTGATCGAACAGCGTGCGCATATCGTCGATCGAGTCGATCGCCACGCCGACCTTGCCCACTTCGCCCTCGGCCATCGGCGCGTCCGAGTCGTAGCCAATCTGCGTGGGCAAGTCGAAGGCGACCGAAAGTCCGGTTTGTCCCTGGTCGAGCAGGAATCGGTAGCGCTGGTTGGAGGCTTCGGCGTCTTCCTGTCCGGCGTACTGGCGCATCGTCCAGAGCCGCCCGCGGTACATCGTCGGCTGGATGCCGCGCGTGTACGGATACTCGCCCGGCAGCGGATCGTCTTCGCCGTTGACATAGATCGGCGCGAGCGGATCGCCCGAGGATCTACGAAACGCCTCACGCCGCTCGGGGAAGCGATCCGTCGCTTTGGCGTAGGGACCATCCAGCCAATCCTGGAGTTTCGAGGACATCGCAACGCTCCCTCCGGCGGACGCGGATACCCAGAGGCTACGTAGAGCCCGTCAGCAGGTCAACGCCGTCTGCCCAAGTCATGCGGCATGAATGCGGACGAAGCCGCAGCCAACCGCGCGTTGACGACTAGCATGCTGAATGGATACTGTGAGCCACAGGAACTGTGCAACTGTGCCAGGAGAGTCGGCCATGAGGAACATCACCGTTTCCGTCGATGACGAGACCTACCGTCAGGCGCGCATCTGCGCGGCCGAACTGGACACATCCGTCTCAGCGCTCGTGCGCGAGTATCTGCGAAGCCTCTCCGACTCTGGTCCCAAGCTCCAGGAACTGGAGACCGCATCCGAGCGTCGCATGCGCGGGCTACTCGAAGTAAGGGAGCAGATTCGCCGCAACAGTCCGAACTTCCGCGTGGCCGACAATGTCTCGCGGGACGAACTGTACGAGCGCCATGCGTCTGACTGACACAAACGTACTCCTGTACGCCGCCAGTCTGCACCCGAGCGAGCAAGACAAGACCCGGATCGCCCTGGAACTGCTCGAACAAGATGACCTCTGCCTTTCCGTTCAGGTCTTGCAGGAGTTCTACTACCAGGCCACTCGACCGACCCGTCATGGTCGTCTCACCCACCAGGACGCGGTGGACTTCCTGGACAAGCTGAACGCGATTCCCGTACAGCCCCTCGATCAAGCGCTGATTGCGTCTGCCCTGCACATTTGCCAGCGCTACCAACTCTCGTACTGGGACGCGGCAATCCTCGCCGCCGCACTGGCCATGGGCTGCGACGAGGTCTACTCCGAAGACCTGAGCGACCGGCAGGACTACGCCGGTCTGCGCGTGATTGATCCGTTCAGCGCGATTAGCAGTTGAACCGTTTCCGCAAGCTCTCGATCCGGCCGTCAATGGCATCGCGCCAGGCGTCGGGCGTCAGCTCGACGTAGCCGCTGTCGCCGCCGTAGGCGCTGCTGATCACGAGGTCGGCGGACTGGTCCCGCAAGCGGGTCAGGCTCTCGACCAGGGCCGAGGCGTCGCCTTCGATCTCCGGGTACACGCCCGTCGCCCAACTTGCGCCGTTCGGCACGATCGTGTCGCCCGTGAACAGATAGGACTTACCGTGCGGCGACTCGTAGCGCAGGCAGACGCTGCCCGGCGTGTGACCCGGCGTGTGCAGCACGTCGATCCCCTCCAGCGCCGGATCCGCGCACTCTGCGCTGACGTGCAGGTCGGCCTCAGCGTCGCCGCGAATCGCGTGGTCGTCCGCTTCGTGGTAGGCCAGGCGCGAAGAGAAGCGCTCGCGGATTTGCTCCAGCGCCGGACCCGACTCGTCGCGGTGACTCAGCACCTGCACCGCCACGCCGCCCAACCGCTCAATCGCGTCCAGGTCGTCCTGCTGATCCTCGCCCAGGTTGTAGATCAAGAGGTTGCCCTGCGGCCGAGTCAGCACGTAGGCGTGCGAGTGCACGCCGTCCAGCAGGCGGCGCTTCGAGGTCTGCCAGAGGTCGGCTTCAAGCTGCTTCATATCCGCATCCCTTTCCTGTTCGCTCGTCGATTGCCCTGAGCATACGTCCTCTGACAACTGGGTTGTTGCCAACCATTGATCCGACGAATAGGCAACGCCACATGCAGCTTGATATCGGCTCCCGGCAGATTCGCAGCTACCGCGACGGCGACGCGGAGTCGCTCGCGCGCAACGCCAACAGCCGCAACGTGTCACGCAACATGCGCGACAGCTTTCCCTACCCCTATCGGCGATCGGACGCGCGCGCCTGGATTGACTTTGCCACCGCGCAGTCGCCGCGGACCAACTTCGCGATTGCCGACGGGAGCGAAGTGATCGGCGGCATCGGGCTCGTGCTGCAGTCCGACGTCAACCGCCGCTCGGCCGAGATCGGCTACTGGCTCGGCGAGCCGCACTGGGGTCAGGGGATCGCGACCGCCGCTCTGCAGGCGATGACCGACTGGGCTTTCGCCGAGTTCGACCTCGTGCGCATCTACGCCGAGGTCTTCGAATGGAATCCCGCATCCGGTCGCGTGCTCGAGAAGGCCGGCTACGAGCTCGAAGCAAGACTCCGCAAGAGCATCACCAAAGAGGGTCAGACAGTCGACGCGTTGCTCTACGTCATGATCCGCGATTGAACGGCGCTGGTGGGCGATGGAGGGCTCGAACCTCCGACCTCCCGGGTGTAAACCGGACGCTCTGGCCACCTGAGCTAATCGCCCATCGAAGCGTGTGGATGCGGCCCATTGCCGTCCACTACTGAGTGTCTATCACACCGGCGAGATTCTGGGCGGCGCTGTCGAATGTTGCGCGGAACGTCTCGAACAGGCTGACGGCGATTTCGAGGTCTGCTTCGTTGCCGCTCTCCACCGCGCCTCGTACCAGAGGACCGGCGGCGTTGGCAATCTGCGCCAGCGCGTCGCCGACCTTGCGGTGCAGCTCGTCCCACTGCGCGGGCGGGCTGAGCTCGGTGAACTGCTCGTTCAGATCGGACCAGATCATGACTTGGGCCAGCATGTTGCGCTGCCAGCCGGGATCGGCGAACACGGCCGAATTGTCGCGCCAGCGCTGGAGTTCGGAGTCGGCGGTCGCATAGTTCGCCTTCGCCGAGTCGATGATGTTGCGCGCCGCCTCGCCGTACTCGGCGGGCATCGCTTGCTCGGCGGCGCCGAGTTCTTCACCGATCAGATCGCCGACCAGCTCGCGCAGCGTCTCCAGGTTGACGATCCCGACCCGCAGCTTCTTGATGATCCCGTCCGCGCCGATGAAAAACGTCGTGGGACGTCCGACCAGCGGATAGGGACCGTCGGTCATCGACTTGGTCGGGTCGAGCAGCACGAGGTAGGTCACCCCGGTGACGTTGTCGGCAAACTCGCGCGCCGTCTCCAGGCTTTCGCCGTCGTTGATGCCGATGAATGTCACGCGCCCGGCGGTCTCCTGGCTGACTTCCTCAAACTCGGGCATCTCTTCAATGCAGGGCTCGCACCAACTGGCCCAGAAGTTGAGCACGATCGGCCCGGGAATCTCCGAGAGCCGGTGCGGCTCGCCCTCAAGGTCCAGCAGCCGGAAGTCCGGGGCCAGCGCGCCCTTGTCCGAGGCGTCGCCGTCGCGCTCCAGGTAACCGAGCTGCGTGGCGTCCTCCAGTTGCATAATCCGCGCGTCAAGCTCGTCCGAGCCGCCCTCAGCGTCGCGCTCTGCGCGCAGTTCCTCCAGCTCCGCGAGTTGGGCGCTGAATGCCTCGCCCGCGCCTTCCGCCGCGTCGCCGCCGCGTCCGCCGATGAAGATCGGCGCCACGATCGCCGCGGCCACCGCCGCAACGACCAGGCCCCGATTGATCGCGTCGCGCGCGGAGTACGGCCGGCGCAGGAAGGTAAACAGGACCCACGACTGCTGTCTGCGCCGAAGTCGGATTAGCAAACTGTCGTCCATGTCGCGTGCCTCCTCCCTACCCGTGCCGCCCTTCGACGGACTTCCCTGCGTTGCTAGTTGTCCTGCACCAACGGCCCGTCGATGGCCCGTACTCCCTGTCCGCTCGCAGCGGCGCTGAAGGCCTGGTTCCAGAGCGTGGCCGGATCGCTGGTCAGCGGGTCGAACGCCTCATGGTCCAGGACCAGCCATCCACCCGCCTGGATCTCGCCCTCCAGTTGCCCCGCAGTCCATCCAGCGTATCCCGAGAAAATGCGTACATCGCGCACGACGCCGGCCAGGTCGGACGGTTCTGCGCCCAGGTTGACGATGCCCAGTTCGCGCCCCGTTTCCGTAATCGACAGCGAGAACCAGCTCTGGTCGGGATCGAACGTCCCGCTTGGTCGGGCCAGCCCGATTGCCGCGGTGCGCTCGACCGGCCCGCCCTGGAACACGACCGCGGGCTTAGCCACGAGTGCCGCCCAGTTCGGTACGGCGTCGGCGATTGTGATCGCCGTGGGACGATTGAGCACGACGCCGAGCGCGCCGTCGCCGTGCTCCAGAATCAGCAGGACAGTTCGGAAGAAGTTGGGATCGGCAAGGTGCCGCGATGCGACCAGAATGGCTCCGGAGAGGGAAGACTCGGGGTCGTTCGGCCGCCACTCGATGGACACGATCGCCGGGCTCCGTCGCGTGCTGCTGCGTTCGATCTGCCACAGAGTATGCGATTGAGACCCGCTCAAGCACCGCCGTGACGCATTCGGCGCAGACATTGGGCCGACGCGTGAGATACGCTGATCCGGCGTGGCAGCGTAGCTCAGTTGGCAGAGCAGGGGACTCATAAGCCCCGTGTCGCAGGTTCGAGTCCTGCCGCTGCTACCACGCAACCACGCCGGGGGCGATTAGCTCAGCTGGCTAGAGCGTTCGGTTCACATCCGAGAGGCCGCAGGTTCAAGTCCTGCATCGCCCACCACACACGTCCGGCCCCGATCCTCCGATAAGCTGGCCGGTACCGGAACGCGAGACAGATTGGGGTCAGTCCGGCGTTGATTCGTTGCCGACGTGGCGAAACTGGCAGACGCGCTACGTTCAGGGCGTAGTGAGCTTAAGCTCGTGGGGGTTCGAATCCCTCCGTCGGCACCAGCAATCGAGGCGACCGCAGACTTCGACGTTCCGCTTCTCCCGCGCCCGTAGCTCAGCGGATTAGAGCGCTGCCCTGCGGAGGCAGAGGTCGCAGGTTCAAGTCCTGCCGGGCGCGCCACTCACTTGCCTTCGTTCGTCCCCCATCAAGCCCCTCTCCCCGAGGAGACCTGCGCGCAATCCAACCAAGGTCGGCCCCGCGCAGGCGGGGCCATGCAGCGGCCATCCGGTTGTGGCGCCCCCGCGTAAGCGGGGGCGACTTCTCTGGGTCCTGGCGTGCAACGCTTCCCTGTGAGATTAAACCGGAAGCGCCTCGATCTTCGCTAATCTGAGTTCGTGACCACCGACGCCGCCGATCAGACCGCACCGACGTCGCCCGACGACGCCCGCGCGCAACTCCAGGCGCAGGTCGCGGCAATGCCCGCGCGACCCGGCGTCTACACCTTCCGCGACGCCAATGACCGCGTCATCTACATCGGGAAGGCGGCGAATCTCAAGTCCCGCGTGCGCAGTTACTTCGGCTCGCCCCGATCGCTCGAGGGCAAGACTCGCGTGCTCGCCCGGCGCATCGCCGGCCTGGAGTACGTCACGACCCACACCGAGCAGGACGCGCTGCACCTCGAGGCGACGCTGGTCAAGCGCCACCAGCCCTTCTTCAATGTCCGGCTCAAGGACGACAAGCACTATCCGTACCTCAAGATCGACGTCGACGAGCCCTGGCCGCGCGTGACCATCACTCGCCGCGTGGCCAGAGACGGCAGCCGCTACTTCGGCCCCTACGCCTCGGCCAAGTCGGTCCGCACCACCCTCGACCTGGTCAAGAAGCTCTTCCCCTGGCGATCCTGCGACAAGGTGATCACCGGCTCCGATCCGCGTCCCTGCCTCGAGTACTACATCCGTCGCTGCATCGCGCCCTGTACCTCGTTCTGTACCCCGGACGAGTACCGCGAGGTGATCGACCAGACCATGCTCTTCCTCGACGGCAAAAGCGAGACTGTCGTCAAGCAACTCAAGACCGCGATGACCGACGCGGCGGAAGAGTTGAACTTCGAGCGGGCCGCGCAGCTTCGCGATCAGATCGGCGCCGTCGAGCGGGTCACCGAAACGCAACTCACCGCCGATACTTCGGCCGCCGAGATCGACGTCTTTGGCCTCGCCGTTGACGGCGACGAAGCGGTTGTGCAGGTGCTCTTCATCCGCGGTCAGAAGATGGCCGGCTCGGACCACTTCACGCTCGCCGGCGTCAAGGACGAGTCGACCGGCTCAGTGATCGCCTCGTTCCTCCGCCAGCACTACGAAAGCGGCCTGCAGCCGCCGAGACTGGTGCTGATTCCCGCGCAAATCGACGACCTCGACTTGCTGCAGGACTGGCTCTCGGAGAAACGGGGCACGCGGGTCGAGGTCCGCCATCCGCGCCGCGGCGACAAGCGCCGGCTGGTCGAGATGGCGGCCGAGAACGCGTCGGAGACGCTGGCCATGTCGCGCGTGCGCTGGATGGCCGATCGCGGCCGCACCGACGCCGCGCTGGTCGAACTGGAAGAAGCGCTCAGCCTGCCCGCGCCGCCGCGCCGGATCGAGTGCTACGACATCTCCAACACGCAGGGTTCCAACGTCGTCGCCTCGATGGTCGTCTTTCTCGATGGCCGCCCCGCGACCAGCGAGTACCGCCGCTTCCGGATCAAAGCGGTCGACACAACTGAGGGGCCCAACGACTTCGCCTCGATGGCCGAAGTGATCCAACGCAGATTCAAGCGGCTCGGCGAGCAGCGCCGCGCCGAGCGGTCAGAGGGTTACGACGTGCCCGACGAGCCGCCGATCTCAGGCTCCGGCGATGACGACCAGTCCGACTCCGAATCCGAGGGCTGGGGCGCGGTGCCCGACCTGGTCATCGTCGACGGCGGCAAGGGTCAGGTTTCGGCCGCGCACGACGTGATGCGCAATCTCGCCGTCGACGACATCCCGCTGACCGGATTGGCCAAGCGCGAGGAACTGCTCTACCAGGTCGACTCGTCGGATCCCGTCCGTCTCGACCGCCGCTCGCAGGGGCTCTACCTGGTCCAGCGCATCCGCGACGAAGCGCACCGCTTCGCGATCAGTTATCACCGCCGCCTGCGCGCCCGCCAGACCTCGCAGAGCACCCTGGATCGGATTAAGGGAATCGGCCCGCGCCGCAAGAAGGCCCTGCTGAAGAAGTTCGGCACGCTCCAGGCCGTGCGCGAGGCGGAGGTCAACGACCTCGCAGCCACCCCGGGCATGACCCGCCGCCTGGCCGAGCAGCTCAAGGCCGAGCTCTGACCACCACTCAGATCGGTTCAGATCAGTCGCGACGCCTGCGGAATCGCCCCCATCCCGGCATACTCCGCCCGATCGCCGAGCTCTTCCGCAATCCGCAATAGTCGGTTGTACTTCGCCGTCCGCTCGCTCCGCGCCGGCGCGCCCGTCTTGATCAGGCCTGCATTGGTCGCCACCGCGAGATCAGCAATCGTCGTGTCCTCAGTCTCGCCCGAGCGGTGACTGATGATCGCCGTCCAGCCGGCCTCTTGCGCGATCCGCACCGCTTCCAGCGTCTCCGACAGCGTGCCGATCTGATTCACCTTAATCAGGATGCTGTTCGCCGCCTTCAGCTCAATCGCGCGCCGGAGCCGAGCCGGATTCGTGACCAGCAGGTCGTCGCCCACCGTCTGCGCCAGCGAGCCGATCTCACGGGTCAGCGATTGCCAGCCGTCCCAGTCGTCCTCGTGCATCCCGTCTTCGATAGAGACGATGGGAAAGCGCTCGCACCAGTCCCGCCAGAGCAAGACCATTTCCTGACTGCTCAATGACCGATCTTCGGTATGCAGTTGGTAACGCCCGTCCGACCACAGCTCGCTGGCCGCCGGATCAAGCGCGATCGCGACGTGGCGTCCCGGCTTATAGCCGGCCGTCCGGATTGCGTTGACGATCATGTCCAGGGCGGACTCATTGCTCGGCAGCGCCGGCGCGAAGCCGCCCTCGTCGCCCAGACCGGTCGCCAGCCCGCGCGAGCGCAGTTCATCGGCAAGCGCGTGATAAACCTCGACGACCATGCGCAGGCCCTCGGCGAAGCTCGGCGCGCCGATTGGCGCGACCATGAACTCCTGGAAGTCGGCCCCGTTGTCGGCGTGTGCGCCGCCGTTGAGGATGTTGGCCAACGGCACCGGCAGCAGCACCGCCTCGTCGCCGCCGATCGAGCGGTACAGCGGCTGCCCCGATGCGGCCGCCGCCGCGTGGGCCGACGCCATCGAGACCGCGAGCAACGCGTTCGCGCCCAGCCTCGACTTCTGCTCGGTCCCATCCAGGGCGATCAGCGCGCGGTCGATGGCGTCCTGGTCCGCCGCATCCGCTCCCCGCAGGGAGCGGCTGATCTCGCCGTTGACCGCAGCCATGGCGTGGAGCACGCCTCGGCCCCGATAGCGTTCACGTTCGCCGTCTCGCAACTCAACTGCTTCATGGGAGCCCGTGCTGGCGCCCGACGGCACGGCCGCGCGGCCCTTGGCGCCGCCTTGCAGTTGAACGTCGGCTTCGACGGTGGGATTGCCGCGCGAGTCGAGAATCTCGCGCGCGCGGACCGACACGATGCTGGTTGACGCCATACTCGCCTCCGATCGGGTTCCATCGTCAACTGGCGCGGGGATGTGCCCGATCGTAGACATCGCGGAGGTGTTCATTGGTGAGTTGGGTGTAGAGCTGTGTGGTCGAGATGTTGGCGTGTCCCATCAGTTCTTGCACATTGCGCAACGGAGCCGAGCCGCGCAGCAGATGCGTGGCGAAGCTGTGACGCAGCGTGTGCGGCGTGACGCCCTTGATGCCGGCCTCTTCCGCGTAATGCTTGATGATCAGCCACACCCCCTGGCGAGTCAGACGTTCGCCTCGACGGTTGATGAACAGCGCGACTTCACGCCGGCCGCGGGCAAGCTTGGGTCGCGCCTCCTGCAAGTAGTGATGCAGTGCTGCGACAGCGGCCGAGTGGATCGGAATCAGCCGTTCGCGACGACCCTTGCCGATGCAGCGCACCGAAGCCCGCTGGCCCTGCAGTTCGATCGATGACAGGTCGAGCGAGACGAACTCCGAAACCCGCATCCCGGTCGCGTAGAGCATCTCCAGCATGGCCTGGTCGCGAGCGGCTTCGGGCGTGTTCCAGCGGCTCGGCTGCTCCAAGAGGGCATCTACCTCCTGAATCGTCAGCGTTCGCGGCAGACTTCGGCCGACCCTGGGCGACGAAAGCTGCTCGGCGGGGTTGTCCGGGATCATGTCTTCGCCGTGTAGGTAGCTGAACAGGCTCTTGACCGCGGCCACCTTTCTCGCGACCGTCGCTGCTGCATACTGCTGCTCGCGAAGGTGCACGATGTAGCCCTGCAGTTGTTCGGTATCGATCCGATCGATCGGCACGCTCGACGACAGCTCGTCGCCGCCGCTGTGAGCCTGCTCGAGGAAGTAGGCGCGCAGTTGGGCCAGGTCGTTGCGATAGGCCGAGATCGTGTTGGCCGATGCGCCTCGCTCGGCCGCCATGTAGGTCAGGAACTGCTGGATTTCGTGTTCCATGTCGCTGATTCATCTCCTTCACCCGCATCACGGCCCGCGATGCGTACGTAGTGGCGGCGCCGACAACAGGCGTCGGCGCTGATCCCGCTCTAGCAAGCCGCGGGCGACGACCGCGTGGGGGTTCGGTAATGCCAGTTATCTGTTGTTCCAGCTAACGCAGGGGCAACAATTCGCGCGCACACGCAGCGAACAGAACTGCTGCGATAACCTTGGCTCGTGGCCTCTTCAATCTCGTCCGATTCAGGCGTCAGTGAATCTGCGCATCCGCGCCATGAGCGACTGCGTGCGTGGTGGGAGGCCGGATCGGGCGGGGCACTGGTCTACAACGAACTGCGTCGGGTGCCGTCCGAGACCTGGGCGGACGCCCTGGCGCGCCTGCCCAACGACGATGGACCCGAGCCGGTGCCTCCACCGGATCGTCCTCCCGCGCGGATCGTCGACCTGCCCGAAGTGTTGGCGCTGCGTGCGCTGCTCATGGATCGGCGCGTCGCCTTCGATACCGTTGAGCGCTGGATCCGCGCCCTGACCCAGAGCACGCGAATGCTGGACTACGAGCGCCCCCTGGTCTGGACCGCCGACCACGTGGCGTCACGCCTGGTCCAGATCGGCTCCGGCGGCGAGGGCAGTATGTGGTCGACGCTTGAGGTTGTGCGCGAGCTCTGGGACTGGCATCCCGACGACCCCTACATCGCCGTGCAGTCGGAACGACTGTTGTACTGGCTGGAGCTGTTGCTCGACGCGCCGCAGACCGGGTCGTCTCAGTCATGAGCTCCGAGCCGCGCCAGCGCATCTCGCCGATCACCTTTCCGTCCGAGACTCCAGAACCGCCCCGCGCCGGAGAAGACGAACCGCAGCATCGACGCGACGCGCTGCGCGAGACCGGCTTCGCCCTGGCGCTCGACTTGCAGTGGCTGCAGGACGCGTTCCGCCTCCAGCGCAAGGTGGTCGAACAGTCTTATGGTTCGTCGTTCCGCAATCGCCGTTATGCCTCCGCGTTAATGTTCTGGTCCCGGGTGTACGGCGCGGGACTCGAAGCCCGCGCCCTGACCGCCCGCGCGGCGTACTCCTCGGCCCTCGCCTTGCTGCGTGCCGCGATGGAATGGCTCGGCGCGGAGCAGGCGGTAGTCGGCGATGAACAGATCGAGTTCGAGGACTGGCTGCGGAACGCGTGGTCCAACAATATGGAGCACCACGCCACCGAGATTGGCATGGGCCAGTACATGGCCGGCCAGCAGATCGCGATGGCCCCGGAAACCGCCGACGCATACCGTGCCGTTTCCGAACTCTCGCGCTCACACTTCGGCGCGTCGGCGCTGCTGACCGCCGACGGTTCACACGACAAGCGATTCCTGGTCAACTGGGCCGACGAGGCGTTTCATCTCGGCTGGGCGCAGTTGTTGTTCGGCTGGCAGATCACAATCCAGGATCGGCAGTGCCGCTTTGCCATCGGCAGTGGACTGTTCGGCGTTGAAGCGGAGGATCGCCAGGAGTACCAGCGCCTGCACCGGCAGAGTGACCGCATCCTGGAGGATCCACGCCGTTGCCGAGCCGAGTGGATTGTCGATCAGGGACGGCAACGGCTGCTGATCGACGGATTCCGTCGCCAACCTTCAGGGGCGCCCAAGCGCATCCTGCTGTAGCAGCGGGCGACCGAGCGTGTGAATCGCGGGATCCGTCACTGACAGACCGGTTCGTAGACGTAGTGCGACTGCTCGAGATACGCGAGCGCCAGCTCGAGGCCCTCGACCGTCTGGTCCCGATCTCCGCCTCCGTCGTGCAGGACGGCGATCCGTCCGGGCCTTGCGCTGGCGACGAGGCGGTTGGCGATCTCAAGCGCGCCGGGTTGCGTCCAGTCGCGCGGACGAATCTCGCCCAACACGATCCGCAGTCCCAGCTTCGCCGCGCGCGACTCGGTGTGTTCGTCCATAGCCCAGTAGGGCGGACGCATGCAAGCGGTGGCGTGCTCGCCAAGCAGTTCCTGGGTGCGGCGAATCGTCTCGTTGAAGTGCTGCTCGGAGATGCCGTCCAGCGACTCATGGTCCCAGGTGTGGTTGGCGAGCGTGTGGCCTTCGCGCACAATCCGGTCGATCAGTTCGGGATAAGCCAGAGCGCTGGAACCGACGACGAAGAACGTCGCCCTGGCCTGGTAGCGGGCCAGCACGTCGAGAATCTGCGGCGTGTAGCGAGGATGCGGACCGTCGTCGAACGTCAGATAGAGCCGGGCGGCCGGAATCGAGAACTCCAACTCGTTCACAATCCGATTGAGATCGCCCTTGCAGCCCAGGAACCCCGCATGGCAGCCCGCCTGGGGACTGAACACGACCCTGACATCGGCGCCGGGATCGGGCTTGAGGGTCACTCGCCACAGGTCGTGGCGCCCGTCGACCCGGTTGACGCCGATCAGGCGTCCGTTCGCGACCCGGAAGGCGCGGTCGCGAATCTCCCGCAGGCTGGCCCAGACCGGCTCGTCCAGCTCAAGCAGGAATTCGACCGGCTGTTGAGCCAGGTGATGGGTTGGCAGTTCCACGACTCGCGCCCTGACCGGCGGTCCGGCGATAACGACTCCGGCCTCGCGCTCGGACAACAACTGGGCGGCAAGGCATGAGGACGGGAATCCTTCGCACGAACCTCGCCGCGCGATCGAGAGGTTCACGCTGCGCCGACCCTGCGGCGTGATGCTTGCGCTCCACTCGAAGCCGGACGGATCGAGTGGAGAGAGCGATCGAATCTCGCCCGCCTCGACATGTAGCGAGTGAGGCCAGTCGGGCAGCGGCGTGCCGGCGACGGGATCGGCGAACCGAATCGTGACCTCGAATGCTCCGCCGTCGTGCCGGTCGGGTGACGACACGATCTCCGCTGCGGGCGCTCCGCGTGGCCCTGGCGAACTCGTGGGCAGCGCGAGTGATGCGCGATTCACCGCAGGGTCGACTGCACTGCTCTGCGAACTGGCCCGGCTTGCGGGACGGACGGGAACCTCGGTGCGGGCGTCCACGTCGACGGCGGCGAGGGAGTTTGCGGCTGGAACGCGACCGGTCTCGGGAAAGCCTGGGCCGGCGACGGGCGTCCACCAGATGGTCAGCAGCCAGACGCCGAGCAGGGTCACCGCCGCACTCAGCATGGCCGCACCTCCGCCGCACACTAGTTGACGTAACGCTGCTACCGAGCATTATGCCACGTACGCCTTGGTCATGCGATGCGCGCAGTTCGTCGCGCCTGCTGCAAGCGATCCGACCCGGTCGGGCCGAGACAACGGATTGACGCGATACGCTGTAGCTCCCGGGGCCGTAGCTCAGCCGGGAGAGCGCCGCCCTTGCACGGCGGAGGTCAGGGGTTCGAATCCCCTCGGCTCCACCACCGCTTTGGTCTTGGGTTGCTTGGCGCTATGAGAGACGGGCGCCGCAGTCAGTCGCCGGACCAGCCGGTACTGCGGGTGTGAGGTTTGAGGATGTCCGTACCAGCTTCGAGAGACGCATCCTACTGAGCGAAGGAAGTCGATAACGTCCTCTTGTTGGTACTAATGTGTTATATTCTCGGCGAGCCGGTTGAGATGGGCTGAGGGACGTCACATGGTTCAGCGGAGCGGGCTTGCGGAGTTGTTGCCGGGGCATCTTCTTGAGTTGGAGGACCCTCGGCGGGACCTGCCGCGGATTGCCAAAGACGAACTGACGACGACCTGGATCTCCTCGACGATTGCGTCGTTGCCGACGGAGCACAAGCTGATTGAGGGAAACGCGACGGAGCCGGACGGGTGGCGCGACCAGGTTGGGGACGTGGATCTCGTTGTAACGTCGCCGCCGTACTGGAGTTTGAAGGAGTACCCGCGCCGCGACGGGCAGCTTGGCTGGACTGAGGACTACGAAGAATTCCTGGCCGGACTGCGTCCGGCGTGGGAAGCGTGCTACGAGGCCCTGGTCCCGGGCGGACGGCTAATCGTCGTGGTCGGGGATGTGTGTCTCTCTCGGCGGCAGAATGGCGGCAGGCACACGGTGGTGCCTCTGCATGCGTCGATCCAGGAGCAGTGCCGCGATATCGGCTTTGACAATCTCGCGCCGATCATCTGGTACAAGATCGCCAATGCGCGGATGGAGTCGGAGGGCAACGGGGCCGGGTTCCTGGGCAAGCCATACGAGCCAAACGCGGTGATCAAGAACGACATCGAATACATCCTGATGCAGCGTAAGCCGGGCGGCTACCGGTCCGTGGGGATCGAGCAGCGGGTGTTGAGCGTGATCCCGAAAGCGCAGCACAGCGAGTGGTTTCAGCAGGTCTGGCACGGCCCGCCCGGCGTGTCGTCGCCCGACCATCCTGCGCCGTACCCCGAGGAACTGGTCGAGCGGCTGATCCGGATGTTCAGCTTCGTTGGCGACCGCGTGCTCGACCCGTTCATGGGTACCGGAACGACGCTCGTGGCAGCGGCACGGACAGGCCGCAACGGGATCGGTATCGACATAGAACCGGCGTACGTCGAACACTCAAGGCAGCGGTTGAGCGGTGTGCCGACGGCGCGAATCCTGCCATGATCTCTATCCACGACACCATCGCCGATTTACATCGGATCGTCTACGTCGAAGGGAAGCCGACATCGCCGTCGCGGCTCGACACGTTGGCGAACTTCTGTATCCAGGAGTTGGAGGTTCGCGGGTTGAGCGGGACCACGAAGGAATCCAGGGTGCCCGGATTCGGACGCGAAAAGAACTGGGACGTGGTCTGGAGCTATGACCGCAAGGTGCGGCTTGCTATCTCGCTGAAGTCGATTCTCAGCAACATCGCGGGGACGGTGCCGAACCGCGTTGACGATCTAATGGGGGAAGTGGCGAACGTCCAACTGCAATCGCCCGAGGTCGTGCTGGGCTACGTGATGATCATCAACCGCGGACGCGACACGGAGGACGGCAGGTGGGCTCAGCGGCTCAGGGATTCTCTCGCTGGCCTTTCCGGTCGCGGCGCACCCGCCTGGGCGCCCGGGACGATTGAGGCGTACGCGCTGGTCGAAGCGACGTTTGGTCAGACCCCATCGGTGGTTGCCGGCGCGGATGACTTCGCTGGATTCTTCGACACCCTTGCCGCTCGTGTAGCCGAGCGTAATCCAGGTCACCTGACCTGAGCAGTCTGTCGCTTTCCCGCGTGCTACGATTTCTCGTGAGCTGGTGATTAGAGCGCGGTGGGACCACCCGTTCCCATCCCGAACACGGAAGTGAAACGCCGCAGCGCTGACGATACTGGGGGGGCAACCCCTTGCGGAAAATAGGCCATTGCCAGCTCGCTCCTCTTCAACCGACCGCCCGACCTCGCGTCGGGCGGTTCTCGTTTCCGCGAGATCGGCTGTGATACGATTCGGCAAACCCCAGAAAGGAGAGGGGCTGGCGCGCGGTTTGTCTGTGTTTTGCCCAGTCCCAAACCCCCGAACTCTTGACGACACCCAGCACTGAAACTGAACCGACTGCCGCCGAGGCCCTTGCGCACGAGGCGGCGCCTCCCACGCCATCCGGCGAACCCACCACCATGGACGAGCTCCTGGCCGAACCTGGTCGCGAGCCGCTGAATCCGAGACGCGGCGACATTGTCGAGGGCATTGTCGTGCACTGGTCCGGTTCGGCCCTGATCGTCGATGTGGGGGCCAAGTCCGAAGGCGTCGTCCACTTCGAGGAAATGCGTTCGCTGACCGACAGCGAGCGCGAAGCGCTGAAGACCGGCGACCCGGTCCATGTGTTCGTCACCGATTCCGAGTCGGAGGGCGGCTCGCTGGAGCTGTCCATCGACCGTGCCCGAGGCGAGCAAGGCTGGCACGAGCTACAGCGTCGGTTCGACGAGAACGAAGTCTTCGACGCCCGCGTGACCGGATCGAACAAAGGCGGCCTGCTGGTCAACGTCGAGGGCGTCAACGCCTTCGTGCCGCTCTCGCAGATTGTGGAGATCACCGGCGACCGCGAGCAAGCGATCGCGCAGCTCTCCGAGTACGAGGGTCGCTCGTTGCGATTCAAGGTGATTGAGATCAATCGCCGTCGCAACCGCGTGATTCTCTCCGAGCGCGCGGCGGTGCAGGAGTGGCGCGCCGAGCAGAAGGATCGACTGCTGGAGGAGCTTCAGGAGGGCGAGATCCGCACCGGTCGGATCACGAGCATTCGCTCGTTCGGTATCTTCGTCGACCTCGGCGGTGCCGATGGCCTTGCGCACCTCTCGGAACTGAGCTGGGAACGGGATGTCGATCCAGAGACGATGTTCAGCATCGGCCAGTCGATTGACGTGTACATCACCAAGATCGACAAGGAATCCAAGAAGATTGGCCTGTCGGTCCGACGGGCGTCGCCTGAGCAATGGGACGAGGTCGTCGCCAAGTTTGAGGTCGGAGACATCGTGCCGTCGGTCGTGACCAAGCTGGTCACATTTGGCGCCTTTGCCCGACTCGAAGGTCCCGTCGAGGGCCTGGTACACGTGTCGGAGCTCGCCGACCGCCGGATCACGCATCCGCGCGAGGTGGTGCTGGAGAACGACATCATCCCGGCCAAGATCGTGCGCATCGAGCGCGACCGGCACCGGCTCGGTCTGTCGCTCCGCCAGGCGCGGTCGGATGCGGAACGGGCCGGCTGGATGTTCAACAACGAGGGCGGCATCGCGCGCCTGCCCGAGGATGTCGCCGAGCGGTTCGGTATCTCCCAAGAGCCAATGCCCGAGCCGCCGCCGATGCCCGAACCGACTTCGGATCCGTCCCGAGGGACCGACGACGCGCAACCGCAGGAGGCGCCCGAGGAGCCGGTCCGCGCCGTGTCTGCAATGCAGGAGGCGCTCGAACGCGCCGGCGTGACGGAGCAGGACTTCGACGGCGAGCGCTAAGCGTCATTGCTGATGTGGTATGCCCCCTCTGTCCCTACGGGACATCTCCCCCGCGCTGCGGGGGAGAGGAGCGACGGCCGTTTCTGCGGACTCTCGTGAGCTTGGGCGCGCTGTGCGAGCGCGTCCTGACGCGGAGGCCGAGACTGGGGAACAACGGGCTTGAACGCGGTTGGCTCTGATAGGCTGACCGTATCTCGCGAGCGGCTGGATTGCGGCTGCATCGTGTACTGGAGACTGCCATGGCAGACCGATTTGACAAGTTCACCGAGCGCGCGCGGCGCGTGTTGACCCTCGCCCAGGAAGAAGCCCAGCGCTTCAACCACAACTACATCGGCACCGAGCACTTGTTGCTGGGGTTGGTGCGGGAAGGCGACGGGGTCGCCGCCAAGGTGCTCTCCAACCTGGGCGTCGAGCTCGCCAAGGTGCGCTCGGCGGTGGAATTCATCATCGGTCGCGGCGACCGCGCCGTGCTGGGAGAAATCGGGCTGACGCCGCGAGCCAAGAAGGTGATCGAACTGGCGGTGGACGAGGCTCGGCGTCTGAATCACCACTACATCGGGACCGAGCACTTACTGCTCGGTCTGGTTCGCGAGGGCGAAGGCATTGCGGCCGGCGTGCTCGAGTCGCTGGGCGTCAACCTGGAGCGCGTACGCGCCGAGACGACGCGGATTCTCTCGCAGAGCGGTCCGGCAACGGCCGGCGCCGGCGCAGGCGCGAGCAGCGGCTCCGGTTCGCGTTCTGCGACCCGCACGCCCACGATCGACCAGCTTGGTTTCGATCTGACGGCCGCCGCCAGGGCCGGCACGCTCGACCCCGTGATCGGGCGCTCGAAAGAGATCCAGCGCGTCGTCCAGATTCTCTCGCGGCGGACAAAGAACAATCCGGTCCTGATTGGCGAGCCGGGCGTGGGCAAGACCGCGGTCGTTGAGGGGCTGGCGCAGCACATCGCATCGGGCGACGTGCCCGAGACGCTGCAAGGCAAGCGTCTGCTGACCCTGGACATCGGCTCGCTGGTTGCAGGTACGAAGTACCGCGGCGAGTTCGAAGAGCGTCTGAAGAAGGTCGTCGAAGAAATCAAGGGCGCGGGCAACTGCGTGCTGTTCATCGACGAGCTGCACATGCTGGTCGGCGCGGGCGCGGCCGAGGGCGCGGTCGACGCAGCCAATATCCTCAAGCCCTCACTGGCGCGGGGCGAACTGCAGACAATCGGCGCCACGACGCTCGACGACTACCGCAAGCACATCGAGCGCGACGCCGCACTCGAGCGGCGCTTCCAGCCGATTGTCGTGGAAGAGCCCTCAATCGAGGAAACCGTCGACATCTTGCGCGGCATCAAGGATCGCTACGAAGAGCATCACAAGCTCGCGATCACCGACGACGCGCTGGTCGCGGCGGCAGAGATGTCGGCGCGTTACATCTCCGACCGCGCGTTGCCGGACAAGGCGATCGACCTGATCGACGAATCCGCTTCACGGGTGCGAATCCGCCGTTCCTACACACCGCCGTCGCTCAAAGAGGCGACGGTCGGCCTGGAAGGCATCCGCAAGGAGAAAGAGCAGGCGATCAACCAGCAGCAGTACGAATACGCTGCCGACCTGCGCGACCGCGAACTAAAGCTGACGCAACGGATCGCGGACCTTGAGCAGGACCTCGACCAGCAGCGGGAACGCGACTCCACCGACGTGCTCGCCGAAGACATCGCCGAGGTCGTCTCGATGTGGACCGGCATCCCGCTGGTTCAGATCGCGACCGAGGAATCGCAGCGCCTGCTGCGCATGGAAGAGGATCTGCACGAGCGGATCGTGGGCCAGGAAGAGCCGATTGTCGCGTTGGCCAAGGCTGTGCGCCGCGCGCGGGCGGGACTCAAGGACCCGCGCCGACCGATCGGCGTGTTCATGTTCCTGGGCCCGACCGGCGTCGGCAAGACCGAGCTGGCACGGGCGCTGGCCGACTTCATGTTCGGCTCGGACGAGAACATGGTGCGGCTCGACATGTCGGAATTCATGGAGCGCCACACGGTCGCGCGATTGGTCGGCGCGCCTCCCGGCTACGTCGGCTACGACGACGGCGGACAACTCACCGATACCGTGCGGCGCAAGTCCTACTGCCTGATCCTGCTCGATGAGATCGAGAAGGCGCACCCCGAAGTCTTCAACATGCTGCTGCAGGTCTTCGATGACGGTCACCTGACCGACGCCAAGGGCCGGCAGGTGGACTTCCGCAACACGATCATCATCATGACCTCCAACGTCGGCTCCGACCTGATCCGGCGCGAGTCGGCGATCGGCTTCTCGACGGTCAACGACGAGGAGCAATCGGAGAAGCAGCGCTACGAGAAGATGAAGGACAAGGTGCTTCAGGAAATGAAGCGCGTCTTCCGGCCCGAGTTCCTCAACCGGGTCGACACGACGCTCGTCTTCCACCCGCTCAGCCGGGCGCACATCCGCAGCATCGTCGACATGATGCTGACCGAGGTTGACTCGCGGGTGAAGGAGAAGCAGGTCGAGCTCGATGTGACCGAGGCGGCCCGCGATTGGCTCGGCGAGAAGGGCTACGATCCCGTCTTCGGCGCGCGGCCATTGCGCCGCGTGATCCAGGAGCGGCTGGAAGACTCGCTGTCCGAGGCCCTGCTGCGCGGCGACTTCGAGGCCGGCGACACGATCCGCGTCGACCTGGTCAAGGAGCTCAACGAGAACGGCGTCGAGGAAGAGATGCTGCACTACGAGCGCATCGAGGGTCTCTCGCGAGCCGAAGAGCTCGCCGCCGAGGTCGAAGCAGCCAAGAACGAGTCTGAGTCTGAAGAGTCGGAAGAGGAAGAGGAGGAAGGCGAAGCAGTCGCCACCTCCTAGTTCTCAGACTTCTCCCCAATGCCGCTCTTGGGGGCGCGTGCCCAGCGGGGCGGCGAGTTAGCCGCCTGCAGGGCGCTGCACCAGGACCCAGCCGTTCCCGTCGGGATCGCGGAAGAGGGCCTGGATGCCCCACATTTGCTCCGTCGGCGGTTCGGCAAACTCGACGCCTTTGGCGGACCAGTCTTCGTAGGTGGCCTGGATGTCGTCGCTCCAGAGCACATAGCCGTTGCTCGATCCCGGCTGTGCGCCGTCGGGATCGAAGGCGCCGAAGTTGGCCAGCACAAACTGAACCTCGTCCTGCGGCAGCTTGACGGTGATCCAGCGGAGCTCGGGCCCCATCGGATCGTCCATGATCTTTTGCATGCCCAGCTTTTCGGTGTACCAGTGCAGTGCCGCTTGCTGGTCTGACACCTGGATTGGCACGATTGAGAGTCGAACGGACATCAGGAAAGCCTCTCTGGTTGGCAGGTTACGGGACATCGGGTCAAGGGACGGGGCCTCGGCGTGCGTCGTCCTGCCATGCGAGCACGCTTTGCAGCATGCCGAGACCGAAGAAGAATACCAATAGCGACGAGTTGCCCGTGCTAATGAACGGCAGCGGCAGCCCGGTGACCGGGATCAGCCGGATGTTGATCGCCACGTTGATGAAGACCTGAATCGCAATCACCGTGATCATGCCGACGGCCAGTAACTGGCCCAGCGGCTCGCCGGCCTTGCCGACGATCCGCAGCATGCGCAAGAGCAGCAAGAGGAAGAGCAGGAAGAGCGCCATGGCGCCGACGAAGCCGAGTTCTTCGCTGAGCACGCTGAAGATGAAGTCGGTGGTCTGGATGCGGACAAAGTCGAGCTGAGTCTGCGTACCCTCGGTCAGGCCCTGTCCCCAGAGGCCGCCTGAGCCGACCGATGTCTCGGCCTGAATGACGTTGAAGCCTGCGCCTTGAGGGTCGGACTCGGGATCGATAAACGCACGGATACGGTCGCGCTGGTAGTCCTGAACGCCGGCGGCCAGCCCGACCGGCACCAGGCAAAGGCCGATCGCAGCCAGCGTCGCGTAGTGACGCAGGCGCGCGCCGGCGAACAGCGTCATGACCAGCCAGAGGGCCATGAAGACGACGGCGGAGCCGGCGTCGGGCTCGATGAACACCAGTGCAGCCGGGAGCACGGCGATGCCCAGTGAAATCAGGAAAATGCGAAACTCCGCCAACCGATCGCGAAAGTCGGTGAGGAATTTGCCCAGCCCGATGATCGTCATCAGCTTGCCGATCTCGGACGCCTGGACGACGGTGAAGCCAAGATCAAACCAGCGTCGCGAACCGAATTCGTCGCTGCCCAGAAAGAGCACCGCGACGAGGACGATGATCCCGAATCCATAGGCGAGCCAGCCAAGCGCGTCGATCAACCGGTAGTCGACGCGGGTCAGCGCGATCATCGCCAGCGCCCCGACCAGCGCGAAGATGATGTGCCGCTGCACCGCGCTGGAGAGCACGATGCCCTCTGCGCCGCGAGGCAACGAAGCGGAGTAAATCACCAATGCGCCGTAGCCGGCCAGGGCAAGCGCAGCGATCAGAATCAGCGGATCGAAGTGGCGCCAGGAGTGACCGATCATCAGCCGTCCCTAGTCCGATCGCTCGCGAACTGCGGAGTAGAGTCGCTCGTACTCCTCGTCCGTAATGGCGACGCGCGCGTACGGTGGCGGAATCGCCGAGGCGAGTGCGCCGCTGGTTTCCGCCCAGGCTCGAAGTATCTCGCCGCCGGCGCCGGCCACCAGATATCCGGCGGAAAACTCGAAGAAGACGACCATGGCAATTTCCGGTTCGTCGAACGGCGCGAAGGCGATGAACCAGCCGTGCGTCGGACCCTCCTCCGCGCCGGATACGGCGGTTCCCGTCTGATTGAATTCGGCGGTGCCGGTCTTGCCGCCGACGAGCATCTCGGGCAGCGCCACGAGCGCGTCGTGACAGGTGCCCATCAGTGTGCAGAGCGCCATGCCCTCGCGGACGATGCGCAGTATCTCGGGGTCGACGTCGAGCTGATTGCGGACGACCGGTTGCCAGGGTTGGATCACCCGGCCTTCGGTGTCGATCAGTTCCTTGACCACGCGCGGCTCGTAGACCGTGCCGCCGTTGGCAATTGCGGCAGTCGCGACCGCCATCTGCAGCGGCGTGACCGTGGTGAATCCCTGGCCGATTGCCATGTTGTACGTGTCGCCGTCGCGCCACTCTTCGCCGAATGCCTGCAGCTTCTGCTCAGCCGAGGTAATCACGCCCGCAGCTTCGCCGGCGAGGTCGACCCCAGTGGGTGCGTCGAATCCCAATTCGCGGGCCCAGTGGGCCAACGCCTGATTGCCGACGCCGTCGAACTCCACGTCGCCGGCAACGATGCCGTCCTCGGCCAATTCATCGACCCGTTCCTGTTCCGACGGGTGTCGGGGAGGATTCTCCGGGTTGCGGTAGGGATGCCCGCCTGCGACGTAGTAGAAGTAGACGTTCGATGACTCGGCCAGCGCGGTGCGGATGTTGAAGACGCCCTGTGTCGTGTCGCCGAAGCGGTAGATGATGCCGGGCGAGAGCTCATGGTGGACTTCAAGCATGCCCGGTGAATAGATCTGCGTGTCGGGATCAACCGCGTCTTCGGCGAGTCCGGCGATTGCGGTGACGACCTTGAAAATGGAGCCGGGCGGGAACTGGTCCTGGACGGCGTGGTTCTTCAACGGCTGTCCCGGGTCGTCGAGCAGATCCTGGTACTCCGTCGTCGTGATTTCCGCGTAGACGTTTACGTCATAGTTGGGCACCGAGACCATCGCCAGTACCTGGCCGCTGTGGACGTCCAGGACGACGGCCGAGGCGTACAGCGAGGCGCCGATCTGCTCATTGAGTATGTCCTCGATCCGCTGTTGCAACTCGATGTCAATCGTCAAGACGGCGCTGAGTCCTGGTGTGGGCGCCGAGTGGTCAAGCGTACGCAGCACGTTTCCGACGGCGTCCACTTCGACGATCTCCCGGCCCGCGATGCCGCGAAGCTGGCGCTCGTATGCCGCTTCGACGCCGGCCCGTCCGATCTGGTCGCTGTACAGATAGCGCTGGCTCGAGAGCTCCTCGTACTCCGCCTCGGTGATCTTGCCGACATAGCCCAGGATGTGGCCGAGCAACTGGCCGTACTCGTAGCGTCGAACCGAGACCGTATCGACTTTCACTCCAGGGAGCGCGGATCGACGAGAGGTGACGTCGATCACCTGGGCCGGGGTCGGCTCTTCGTGGACGAGGAGTGGGAGGAACGGATCGTTGGAATACTTACGGTCCCAGATCTGCTGCTCAATGCTCCAGGCTTGAAGATCGAACAGTTCGGCGAGTTCGGCCGACACGTCCGTCACTTCCTCGTCGGGAATCTCGGCGGCGATCAGCGTGATCCGATAGGCGGGCGCGTTCTCGACGAGCAGGTTGCGGTCGGCGTCGTAGATCAAGCCACGCGCCGGCGGCAGCGAGATCGTCCGCACCCGGTTACTGGCCGCCCGCGCGACGTACTGGTCATGCTGCAGAATCTGCAAGCGCACGAGTTGGACCGTGAGGATGCCAAACAGCAGGAGGATGAACCCGGCGAGCAGCCAGATCTTGAAGCGGACGGGGGAGCCTTCGCCGTGATCCGGGTGTTGGGCGTACTCGCGGGCAACGCCCTCGGACTTGCCGCGTCGTGGCCGCCGCTGCATTAGTACGACGCCAATCTCGAGGACGACCCGAGCGAGGCTGCAGCCGTCGTGGGGATGCGCACGAACCAGTAGACCACGGCGCCGACCAGTACGTTCTCCAACAGTCCGCCCAGCATCACCGTGCGCAGCGCCGCGAGCCAGTTCACTCCGCTCGTCGAGAGCTCCACCGAGATCGCGTGCGCGGTGAAGTGAAGCAACGTGGCAACGCCGATCAGAAGGATGGTCTGCGCCCACTCAATCGCAACGGGCCTCGACCTCGCCGAGGCGGACGCGGAACTCCAGGTCAGCGCGGCGAAGCCGATCGGAGCCAGCGCCGCCACCGACTCGGCCATCCCCTGGTACGCCAGCAAGCCCAGACCCACCCCGGCCAGGAGAATCAGTGTCAAGGTCTCAATCGGCGGGCGCACGATCGCCCAGCAGCAGAGCATGATCAGTACGAGATGCGGACCGACGCCAAAGATGGCGAACGCTCCGCTTGTGGATGTCTGGAAGATGACCAGCAGGAACAGTCCGCCCAACAGCAGCGGCCAGCGCAGGATCGCCATCATCAGCCTCCGTCCGCGGCGCTGGCCTCGGGCTCGAGGATGTCCAGCTCGGGTGGAGGAATCGTGAGCTGGATCAGCACTTGCTCAAGCTGCTCGAGTGGGGCGATTGGCTCGAGTACGACGTGGCGGAAGGCATCCTGCACGGTGCCCTCGGCGGCGGAGACGCGGCCGACGGGCAGCCCTTGCGGAAACTCGCCGTCGAGACCCGAGGTGACGAAAATGTGACCGAGCTCAACTTCGGAGGTCCAGGGAATGCGCACTTCCAGGTTGCCGAGTGTGTCGCCCGTGGCCACCACCTCGCTGCGCGAGGGCTGGTGGAAGACGCGGATGGCGCTGTCCGGATCCGTAATCAGGCGGACGAACGCGGTGTGCGGACGCACGTCGATTACCTGGCCGATCAGCGTGCCGCCCCCGGCGAGCACCGGCAGACCGACTCGAAGGCCGTCGTTGGAGCCGCGGTCGATGCCGATGATGGTTCGCAATCCGGTCAAGTCTCGAGTGGTGACGTAGGCGGTCAGGGTGACGGCGTCGGTTTCGGCCTGGACTTCGAGCAGCGCCTGGCGCGCTCGCACCTGGATTTGCTCTTCGCGCAGCCGCGCGTTCTCTGCCTCGAGTTGTTCCACACGCGAGCGCAAGGCGCGGTTCTCGGAGTCCAGACGTCCGAAGTTGTCCAGGTCGTTGAGCAGATTGGAGATTGGCTCGCCTGCCTGACGGAAGACGCGCTGGACCGGGTTGAGCGCGTTGGCGGCGGTGTCCTCGATCGTCGCTCCCCAGCCGATCAGTCCGAGTACGGCCAGCAGCACGGTCAGTGCGATGACGCCGAGCAGCCAACGGGTGCGCGCGCCAAGGAATCGAACCAGAGCGCCGACCAGTGGCACGTCAACCCGCCAATCGTGAGCGGCCGGTCCCTACCGGCGGCCGGCCAACATCCGTCCGTCGCCGGCGGCGAGCGCGCGGGTTTCGGTCAGCGCCTCCGCGCAGCCGCGAACGACGCAAGTCAGCGGCGAATCGGCCTTGAACACGGGGAACTTGGTTTCCTGAGACATGCGCCGATCGAGACCCGCGAGGTGAGCGCCGCCGCCGGCCAGGGCGACCCCCTGTTGCATCACGTCTGGGATCAATTCTGGCGGAGTGATTTCCATCGTGCGGACCACGGCCTCCATGATTGACGCCACGGCGCTGGAGATGGCGTCGCGCAACTCGACCGTGGTCACGTTGACGATCTTGGGCATCGATGTCGAAAGGTCGCGGCCGCTGATCGTCACGTCTCGCTCCTGTTCCAGCGGGAACGCGGAAGCGCCGGCGATCTTGATCTGTTCGGCCGACGCTTCGCCGATCTGGATGTTGTGGACCTGCCGGGCGTAGGCGATGATCGCCTGGTCGATCTCGTCGCCGGCGACTCGGGTCGAGGTGCTGACGACCATACCGCCCATCGAACAGACCGCGACCTCGGTCGTGCCGCCGCCGATATCGACGACGATGCTGCCGGTCGATTCAAAAATTGGCAGGCCCGCGCCGATCGCGGCCGCCATCGGCTCCTCGATCAGGTGCACCTCGCGCGCCCCGGCTGAACGAGTGGCCTCGAAGATGGCGCGCTTCTCGACCTCCGTGGCGCCGCCGGGAATGCCGACCATCACCCTCGGTCGGCCGATGCCGATGCCGCTCTTCTGGAGCGCCTCGTGGATGAAGTGGTTGAGCATCCTCGCGGTCACGTCGAAGTCCGAGATGACGCCGTCGCGCAGCGGCCGCGTGGCGACGATGTGGGCCGGCGTGCGGCCAACCATCGTTTTGGCCTGCTTGCCGATGGCCAGCACCGAGTTGTCGATTCTGTTGATGGCGACCACCGAGGGTTCGTCGACGACGATGCCGCGTCCGCGCACGTAGACCAGGGTGTTGGCAGTGCCGAGATCGATGCCGACATCGGGTGAGAACCGTCGGGCCAACCAACCGAACGGCGACCAGCGCATCAGAACTCCTCAAGCTCCGGCAGCTCGGGTCGCTGACGGTCGCGACCGCCTGTCAACGATACGCCTCAGCCGCAGGCGCAATTCGACATAGTCCAGCGTACCGGTTATCCCGTTGTCGCCGGTAGCTGTAGAACGTCAATCCGCGCCGGAAGGTTCCGCGGCCGCGGCTTCGCGAAGCCACTCGGCCGCGAGACCGGGACGTTCGAGCACCTGGACGAGCTGGTCCTCGTCCCAGATCGCAAGGCCCAGAGACTCCGCCTTGCGGCGCTTGGAACCGGCCGCCTCGCCAGCGAAGAGCGCCGAGGTGTTCTTGCTCACCGAGGAGCCGACTGCGGCGCCAAGCGACTTGAGCTGTGCCTCTGCTTGCGGTCGCGTCATGGAGGCGAAGCGGCCTGTGAGCACGAAGCGCAAGCCCTCGAGCGGAGTCTCCGCGGGCTCGTCCTCTTCGCTGCGCTGAATCTCGTCCTCGACTCCCGCCTGCTGGAGTCGGTGTACGAGCCACCAGTGGTCGCCGTCCATGGCCCAGTCGACGATGCTGTCGGCGATGATCGGGCCGACGCCGTCGACGGCCGCCAGCGTCTCAGCCGGAGCGAGCAGAATTGCGTCGAGCGAGCCGAACTCGTCGGCCAGCAGGCTGGCATTCTCTCCACCCACGTGGCGGATGCCGAGCCCGACCAGCAGGAAGGCGAGCCCGCGCGACTTGGAGCGCTCGATCGCGGCGATCAGGTTCTCGATTCGCTTGCCGGGCTCGTAGCTGTCTTCTCCATCTCGCTTGACCTTTTGCCCGAGCGAGGGAATCCGTCCCATTTGCTCTCGTTTGTGCGGCAAGTCGAATATGTCAGCCGCGTCTTCAATCAAACGATGCTGCAACAGCAACGCAATCTGTCGTTCACCTAGACCGCGAATGTCCATTGCCCCTCGACCAGCGAAGTGTTCGAGACTGCGTTGCAAAATCGACGGGCACGCTCGATTCGAGCAGTAGTACATGGCGTCGTCGGGATTCCGCACGGTCCTGGCGTCGCAAGATGGGCAGGTATCGGGCATCTCCCACTCGACCGAGTCCTCGGGCCGCCGTTCGAGCACGGGCCGCACGACCTGGGGGATGACCTCGCCGGCGCGGCGAATCACGACGGTGTCGCCCTCGCGGATGTCCTTGCGGCGGATGTCGTCGAGGTTATGCAGGGTCGCGTTGGTGACCTGCACGCCGCCGACGCGGACGGGACGCAGCCTCGCGTAGGGATTGATGCTGCCCGTACGGCCGACATTGACCAGGATTTGTTCGAGCACAGTCGAGGCTTCCTGCGGCGGGAACTTCCAGGCGATCGCCCAGCGGGGCTCACGGCCGACGATGCCGAGGTCGGCCTGCAGGCCGAGATCGTCCACCTTGACGACGACTCCGTCCATCTCGAAGGGTTGCGTGTCGCGGCGTTGGGTCCACTGCTCGCAGGCGGCGAGGGCGGACTCGATGCCGTCGTGGCGTGCGGCCTCGGGCGTCGTGGGGAAGCCGAACTCGGCGAGCCATTCGAGCGTCTCCCAGTGCGTGTCGGGCGTGACCACGTCCTCGCACCAACCGAGCTGGTAGATGCCGATGCTGAGCGGTCGGGTCGCGGTAACTGAGGCGTCCTTCTGCCGGACCGATCCGGCCGCCGCGTTGCGCGGGTTGGCGTAGAGCGTGAGCTCGGCCCGGCCCTGCTCCCTGCGGTGTTGGTTCTCCTCCGCGATCTCCCCGTTCATGGTTTCGAATCCCGCCTTGGGCATAAAGACCTCGCCGCGCACCTCGAAGCGCGGCGGGGGAGAGCCCGAGAGTTGGTTGGGCACGCCGTCGATCATGCGCAGGTTGGCGGTCACGTCCTCCCCAGCCCGGCCGTCGCCCCGGGTCGCCGCTTGGACCAGCCGTCCGCGTTCGTAGACCAGCGCAATCGCGAGACCGTCGATTTTGGGCTCGGTGACGTAGGTCCACTCCTCGCGGTCGAGCAGATCGGCGGCCCGCTGCCGCCAGGCGATCAACTCCTCGGCGTTGAAGGCGTTGCCCAGCGAGAGCATCCGCAATCGGTGCTCGACCACGGCGAAGGTGCGACCCGGCACGGCGCCGACGGTCTGTGTCGGGCTGTCGGCCGAGGCCAGCTCGGGGAAGTCAGCTTCTAGTCGGCGCAGCTCGTTGAACAGCTCGTCGTACTCGGCGTCCGCGATTTCGGGTGCGTCGAGCGCGTGATAGAGATGATTGTGGCGCAGGATCTCGCCGCGTAACAGCTCGACCCGATCGCGGGCGGCGATGACCTCGGCGTCTCCACTGGTCGGTGCGGTTGACATCGAGTTCACTATAGAAACGAAGGCCGCTCCGATCCTGCTGGTACGCTCGGCTTGTGAGCGACCCACGGCTGGCCGACCTGGACGTCATCATCCTCGACTACGGCGCGGGCAACCTGCGCTCGGTGGTCCGCGCGGTCGAGCGCGTGGGCGCAAAGCCCGAAGTGGCCGCGGTCGCGGCCGCGATGGATGATGCGGACGTCGTGATCCTGCCCGGCGTCGGCGCTGCCGCCGACACGATGAGCAACCTGCGCGAGCGCCGCCTGGTCGAACCCATCCGCGACTACATCAAGGCCGACCGGCCCTTCCTCGGTGTCTGCATGGGATTGCAGGCGCTGTTGACGGTCTCGGAAGAGGGTGGCGAGCATCCCTGCCTGGACGTGCTCGAGGGCCGCGTCGTGCGTCTGCCCGAGGGACGCAAGATTCCGCACATGGGCTGGAACCGGGTCGAGCATCGGCGTCCGACGCCGCTGTTCGAGGGCATTCCCAATGGCGCGCACTTCTACTTCGTGCACTCCTACTACTGCGACATGGCAAACCGTGACGAGGTGGTGGCCACGACCGAGTACGGGACCGACGTAACGGCGGTGGTCGAGCGCGGCCGGCTCGCCGCGACGCAGTTTCACCCCGAGAAGAGCGGCGCTTACGGATTGCGCATCTATCGCAACTTCCTGCTCCAGCACTCGTCCAACGGAGCCTCGAAATGACCGCCAACATGATCGACGTGCTGCCCGCGATCGACATCCGCGGCGGGCGCTGCGTGCGGCTCGTGCAGGGCGACTACGAGCGCGAAATGATTTTCGACAACGACCCAATCGCGCCGGCGCAACGCTGGATTGACGAAGGCGCGGAGATGCTGCACGTGATCGACCTCGACGGCGCGCGCGAGGGTCTCGCGGTCAATGCAGCAGTCGTGGAGCAGATCGCCGCTCTGGGCAAGCCGGTCCAGGTCGGAGGCGGCATCCGCACGCTGGATACGGTGCGGCGCTATCTCGATTGCGGCGCGGCGCGGATCATCGTGGGCACGGCGGCGGTGACCGACCGACAGTTCCTCGGCGATGCGGTCGGGCTTTGCGGCGCGGCCCTGACGGTGTCGGTCGATGCCAGGGGCGGGCGGGTCGCACTGAACGGCTGGACCGAAGAGTCCGAGCTGCCGGCGGTCGCACTGATTCCTCAGCTTGAGCAATTGGGCGTCAAGCGGTTCATCTACACCGACATCGCCTCCGACGGCATGCTCGGCGGCCACGACGAGGCCGAGTTCGCGCGCGTGGCCGCGGCGACCCGCGTGCCCGTGATCGCCGCCGGCGGGATCGCGCACCCGATGCAGGTCCGCCGGCTGGCCGCCAACGGCGCCGCCGGGGTCGTGCTCGGTCGCGCCCTCTACGACGGCCGCTTGACGCTGGCCGACGCCTTCGACGCGGCCGAGGCCGGCCTGCGCGAGCGGACATGCTGAACAGATGTTGACCAAGAGAATCATCGCCTGCTTCGACGTCGACCAGGGCCGCGTGGTCAAGGGCATCTCGTTCGTCGAGTTGCGCGACGCGGGCGACCCGGTTGAGTTGGCTGCGCTCTACGACCACGAAGGCATTGACGAACTGGTCTTTCTCGACATCACCGCTTCGCACGAGGATCGCAATACAGTGGTCGATATGGTGCGCCGCACCGCCGACCGCGTCTTCATTCCCTTCACCGTCGGCGGCGGGCTGCGCTCCGACGATGACATGATGCTGATGCTCGAGTCGGGCGCCGACAAGATCACGATCAACACCGCGGCCGTGGAGCGTCCCGCGCTGATCTCGGAAGGCGCCTACCGCTTTGGCTCGCAGTGCATCGTCGTCGCAATCGACGCGCGAACCGAGCCGGATGGCTCGATGCAGGTCTACACCCACGGCGGCCGGCGTCCGACTGGGATCGACGCGGTCGAGTGGGCCAGAGAAGTGGTCGAGCGCGGCGCGGGCGAGATCATGCTGACCTCAATGAACACCGACGGACACCAGGACGGCTACGACATCGCCCTGACCCGCGCGGTTTCCGACGCGGTCGGCGTGCCGGTGATCGCCTCGGGCGGGGCCGGCAGCGCGCAGCACATGATCGACGCCATCACCGAGGGCAAGGCCGACGCCGTGCTGGCCGCCTCGATCTTCCACTTCGGCACGCACCCGATCCTCGATGTCAAGCGCCAGATGCAGGCCGCCGGCATCCCGATGCGAATGGAGCACGCGGACTATGACGACGTCCTCTGACCCCACCGAGTTCGCAGTGCCCGAGCTCAAGTACGACGACGCCGGCCTGATCCCCGCCATCGTGCAAGACGACGCGACGAACGAAATCCTGATGCTCGGCTACATGAACGAGCGCTCGCTCGCGATGACGCTGGAGAAACGGCTGGTCACGTTCTGGAGCCGCAGCCGGCAGGAGTACTGGACCAAGGGCGAGACCAGCGGCAATGTGCTGGAGTTGGTCGGCATCCGCAAGGATTGCGATGTCGACGCACTGCTGGTCCGCGCCGTGCCCCATGGCCCGACCTGCCACACCGGCGCACGATCCTGCTTCTATCGAGACCTTGGCGAAGACTGATCAGGCATTGCGCCTGACCCTTGAGCAACGGCCCGGATTATTCGTTCTCGTCCTCGGTGATGCCGTAGCGGCGGCGGAAGCGCTCGACTCGGCCGGCGGTATCGACGATCCGCTGCTCGCCGGTGAAGAACGGGTGGCAAGTCGAGCAGATCTCGATGCGGATGTCGGTTTTGGTCGCCCGGGTCTGCCAACTCTCGCCGCAACCGCAGGTGATCGTGGCGTCGACGTACTCGGGATGAATCTCCGTCTTCACGTCCCTACCCCCTCGAGTTCGGCCGGGATCACCGAGACCTTTTTGCGCCGGTTGCGTGCGTAGGGCGAGAACTTGATCGTGCCGTCGGTGAGTGCGAACAGGGTGTGGTCACGGCCGACGCCGACGTTGTCGCCGGCGTGAATGCGCGTGCCCCGCTGACGCACGATGATCCCGCCGGTGAGCACGAGTTCGCCGTCGAACAGCTTCACACCCAGACGCTTCGAGTTGCTGTCGCGCCCGTTGCGGGACGAGCCGACGCCTTTCTTGTGAGCCATCGCGCTCTCCTAGTCCTCGGACTTCTCAGCGGCGTCGTCGCCGTTGTCGCTCTCGTCGGCGGATTCCTCGAGGGCCGCCTCGGACGCGTCGTCCTCAAGTTCGGCAGTCGGCTCGTCGACCGATTCATCGCTCGCGACTGCTTCGGCGGCTTCTTCGGCTTCGACGACCTCTTCGGCTTCCGGCTCGACCGGCACTTCCCTGACCGGCGCCGTCCAGGTCTGGTCGCCCAGCGTGACTTCGTCCACGAGCACGGAGGTGTGTAGTTGGCGATGTCCGCGCAGGCGGCGGTAGCGCGTCTTGTTCTTGTACTTGAAGACGCGAATCTTGCGGCCGCGGCCTTGCTCGATGATCTCGCCGGCAACGCTGGCCGACTCCACGGTCGGCGTACCGACCGCGACTTCGCCGTCGCCGCTGACCAGCAGAACATCACTAAAGGTGATCCGGTCTCCGGCCGCGCCGTCGAGCCGCTCGAGCTGGAGGCGTTGTCCGGGCGAGACACGGTACTGCTTGCCGCCGCTGCGGATTACGGCATACACGTCTGGCGCTTCAGTGCTCATGGCTGTCTCGCTTCGATCTCGGACGGAGCGGTTGGTTCCTGAGTAATCCAGCGTAGTCAGTGCCGCTATGCCGTCAAGCGATCAGCGCACAGAGCGCACTCTACAAGCCGGGCCTCACTCGAGCGACGAACTGTTCTGGTTGCCGCCCCAGGCCAGACCGGGCTTGGGCGGCATCAGCGGTTCGCGCTCCTCGTCGGCCTCGCCGCTGGGCGGCGCGGCCGGTGGCGGCGCGGGATCGGGAGCCGGCGGCGGCGGAGTTGGTTCGGGAATCGCATCGCCCGGCTGCCAGGCCAGGATCGCGCGCAGGTCGTCGCCCTCAAGGGTCTCGACCTCCATCAGCCGCGTGGCCAGCAGGTCGAGCTGTTCGCGATTGCGCCGCAAGATGGTGCGCGCCCGGTCGCGCGCCCGGTCGATGATCTCGCGCAGTTCCTCGTCAATCTGCTCGGCAACCATTTCCGAGTAGTCACGCTGTTCGGAGATGTCGCGGCCGAGGAAGACCATCGACTCCTTCTTGCCGAACGTGCGCGCGCCCAGCCGCTCCGACATGCCCCATTGGGTGATCATCGCTCGGGCAATCTGGGTGACCTTGCTCAGGTCGTCGTGGGCGCCGGTGGTCATCTCGCCGAAGACGACCTCCTCAGCCGCGTGGCCGCCCAGGGCCGAGGCCATGAACCCCTCGTAGTAACTCTTGCCGGCCAGACGGTGCTCGGACTCGGGCAGGTAGCGCGTGTAGCCGCCGGCCATGCCGCGCGGTACGATGGTCACCTTGTGCACCGGGTCGTGGCCGGGAACATGCGAGGCGACCAGGGCGTGGCCCGCTTCGTGGAAGGCCACGACTTCCTTTTCGCGCCCGACCAGCAGGCGCGACTTGCGCTCGGGGCCGGCCATCACGCGGTCCACGGCCTCTTCGACCTCGGCCTGCGTGATGTGCTTCTTCTGTCGCCGCGCAGCCAGGATCGCAGCCTCGTTGAGCAGATTGGCCAGTTCCGCTCCGGAGAAACCCGGTGTCTCCTTGGCGATCGTGGTCAGATCGACCTCTTCAGCCAACGGCTTGCCGCGCACGTGTACGTCAAGGATCGCCACACGGCCCTTGACGTCGGGCGCGTCGAGCACGACGCGGCGGTCGAATCGGCCCGGACGCAGCAGCGCCGGGTCGAGAATGTCGGGCCGGTTGGTGGCAGCCACGACAATCACGTTGGTGTTGGTGTCGAAGCCGTCCATCTCGACCAGGATCTGATTCAGCGTCTGTTCGCGCTCGTCGTGCGAGCCGCCCACGCCGGCGCCGCGCTGACGGCCGACCGCGTCGATCTCGTCGACGAAGACGATGCAGGGCGCGTTGCGCTTGGCCTGCTCGAACAGGTCGCGTACGCGGCTGGCCCCGACGCCGACGAACATCTCGACGAACTCGGAACCGGAGATCGAGAAGAACGGCACGCCGGCCTCGCCGGCGACCGCGCGTGCGATCAGCGTCTTGCCCGTGCCGGGCGGCCCGACCAGCAGCACGCCGCGGGGAATCCGCGCACCGAGCGAGGCGAAGCGCTCGGGGAACTTGAGGAACTCGACGACTTCCTGCAATTCCTCCTTGGCCTCGTCACAACCGGCCACGTCGTTGAAGGTCACCGAGGGCCGGTTGGCCGTGACCATCCGCGCCTTGCTCTTGCCGAACGACATCGCCTGCGAGCCCTGACCCTGGGCCTGGCGCAGGAAGAAGAAGATCAGGCCGACGATCAGGAGGATCGGCAGCAGATTGAAGAAGAGGCCGGCGATCGTCGAACCGAAGCCGCCGCCGCCCGAGACCTCAACGTCGGGGAAGCCCTGCGAGCCAACGTCGATGCCCTCGCGGGCAAGAAACTCGAAGAAGTCGAAGCCCGTCTCCGGCAGGTTGGTCTCGTATGACTGCGAACCGTCACGCTGGATCAGCGTCACCTTCGATGACGACACTTTGATCGTCTCGATCAGCCCGGCGCCATTCTCAATTCGGCCGAGCAACGACTCGGTGCCGCCGGCCAGGGGGATCTCGTTGGAGCCGCCCCCGCGAGGGAACACGGAGAAGACGACGATGATCAGCACCACAAAGATCAGCAGGTAGATCAGGAAACTGCGCTTGAACCGTGAGCCGCCCATCGCCATCCCTCAAAAGCAGCGCGCACCCGACGCCGGATCGCGCCGGCAACTGTCTCAGTCAGTTTCGAGCATATCGCAACTCCCGATCGGCCCGTGTCAGGATTGCGTGAATTCCGCAATCCTACGCCAACCGCACGTCCGGAACGAGGACAAGTGGGTCAAGCTTCTTTCGGTCCGGCCTGGACGCCGCTGATCTTCGCCAGTCCCGACCAGTCCGTCCGCCTGCGTGCGTCGAGCACGCCGCCCTCCGGAATCGGAGGCACGCCAATGGTGTTGGCGGCCATCCAACCGCCGTCGACCAGCAAGGTGTGTCCCGTGATGTAGCTGGCCATGTCGGAGAGCAGAAAGACCACGGCATTGGCGACCTCGTCCGGCGTGCCGAGACGCTTGAACGGAATCAGGCCCTCGGCGGTTCGCTTGACGCGTTCGGGAGAGGCTGGAATGCGGGGCGTGGCAATGCTGCCGGGCGCGACCGAGTTGACGCGAATGTCGTGCGGCGCCAGCTCGACCGCCATGCTGCGCACCAAGTTGATCAAGCCCGCTTTGGCCGCGCCGTACGAAGAGTGGTTGGGCGCGGACTGCGCCCCCTCGACCGAGGAAATGCAGACGATGCTGCCCGGCGCGCCCCGCGCGATCATCGATCGGGCGGCCAGTTGGGCGTTGACAAAGAAGTAGCGCAGGTTCATGCGGTGATCGCGATCCCACTGCGCGGTCGTCATCTCGACAATCGGATTGAACGACGCCTGGCCGATGATCGTGACCAACAGGTCGATCTGGCCCAATTCCTGTTCGGCGCGTTCGAAGACGGTCGCGGCCTGCACGTCGTCGAGCATGTCGGCCACGAGGGAGACCGATGGCTGGCCAAGCAGATCGACCTCGGCGGCCACGTGGATGGCACGCTCAGCGTTGATGTCGGCGACCGCGACCCCGCAGCCCGCCTGCGCGAGCAGCCGCCCCGTGCTCAGACTGATGCCCTCGCCGCCGCCGACGATCAGCGCCGATTTTCCTTCAAGCTGGAGCAGTGAGTGTTCCATTCAGCACCTCTCCGCTCTAGTGCGAGCCGGGCAAGGTTGCGTCGCCGGCGTGGCCGACCCGCGTTCAATCTCTGAGCAGCGGCAACACGTCGGCGGTGAATCGCGCGGCGGAGGCCTCGGCCTCGGCGGTCGGTCTGACGAAGTCCGGACCGACAATGCCGAACTTCGTCACGCCAAGTTGCGCGAGTTCAGTCAGCTTCTCGGCGCAATACTCCGCCGGGCCGACGATTGCGTAGCCGTCCATGAAGTCATCGGTGAGCGCAGTGATCTGGTGGCCGCCTTCGCGACCGTGCAGATTCATGTCGTAGCGCCGGTGCAGTTCGTGGAAGACCTCATCCTGATTCTCGTCCGTCGGTCCCGATACCTCGCCGTACATGGCCGAGAAGCGCGCGAACAGCCCCGTTGACGGACGCCCGAGTTCTCGGCCTGCGGCCGGATCGTCGTCGCAGACGACATTGACGTAGGCGCCGATGCTGAGCGAGTCGGGATCGATTCCCGCTTCTCCGGCGGCCTCGCGCGCGGTCTGAATGCCCCAGGCGATGCGCCTGGGATCGGCGCCGACGGCGAGCATGACACGGTCGGCCTGGCGGGTCGCGATGCCGATCACGCGAGGCCCGGTGGCAGCTACTTCCACGGGCACTTTGCGCTCGTCCGAACCGTCGTCGACCCAGCGAATGGCGCTGGTCTCGGGCGCTTGCGCGAGACTGAGCCGCTCTACCGGCGGCGCGGCCTCGTCGGGAATGCCGGAGCCGTCGAGCGGGACGCCGCCACCGGAGAGATAGGTCTGCAAGTGCTCGAGGTAGGTCTCGAACCACCCGAGGCGCGCCGGAGCGCGGCCCAGGTGCGCAAGCGCGCTGTCGCCGCGGCCGATGCCGAGCACCATCCGGCCCCGCGACAGGCGCTGGACGGCAAAGGCGGACGTCGCAGCGACGGATGCGTGACGGGTCACGGGATTGGTGACGGAGGTCGAGAGACCGAGCCGATCCGTGACGGTAGCCGCGAGTGCGAGGCACAGGTACGGGTCTCCGGTCAGGCTCTGGGAGTCTCCCAGCCCAATCCCGTCCCAGCCCTGCGCTTCGGATCGCCGCGCGAACTCGGCGATCCCGGTCGGTTCGGACACGCGCCAGTTCCAGAACTCCATTTCCACCACGCACCTCTCCCTTCGCCCTGCGCAAAGTCGCCGCTGCGCCCAGAGTAATCGCCCACGCGGCCGCAGGCGGTGAGTCGGTCGCCGTTACCCTCACACCTCAGTAGCTCGGTCGCGTCCTCGCCAACAGGTTGCCGCCGCCCGCGCCACCGCCAGACGCAACGATGAGACGGTCGGATCCGCATTGGCCACTCGCAGCGCCGAACAGCCTATTCAGTACGAGCCGGAAGAGGCCTGTCCACCGATCGTTGCGTTGATCGTCGGCTTCCAGGGGGCCGCACTCGTCCTTGCGCCGACGGTGCTCAACGTGGCAATCGGGTTTCGCGCGGCGGGACTGGATGAGACCTGGCTCGTCTGGGGCGTATTCGCTGGAATGCTGACCTGCGCCGCGATGACGGCGGTGCAGGTCTTCCGGATTCGGCAGTTCGGTACCGGGCACGTTGTCCTCTCCTGGTCGTCGGCAATCTTCCTTGCCATCCTCGCAACGACCGTCGAGGCCGCCGGGCCCGAGACGTTCGCGAGCCTGCTGATCATTTGCAGCCTGGTGCAGATTGCGCTCGCCAGGTGGCTGCCGACCTTGCGGCGGATCATCACCCCGGTGGTCTCCGGCACCGTGACGATGTTGATTGCCGTCAACGTCCTGCCAATCGCGTTCAACAGCGTCCAGAACGTGCCTTCCGGCGCCGCGCCGAGCGCGGGCGCCGTCATTGCCGGCGTCACCCTGTTGGCTTCGGTGATCGTGACACTGCGGGTCAGCGGCCGCTGGCGGCTGATCGCGCCTTTGATCAGCATTGTGATCGGCTGTGCAGTCTCGGTCGCGTTTGGCGTGTTCGAAGTGGACCGGATCGCGAACGCCGCATGGTTCGGCGTACCGGAACTGCCCGACATCGGCTTCGACATCTCGCCGGGCAAGGAGTTCTGGGCGCTGCTGCCCACCTTCGCGATCCTCACCCTGGTGTTCACGCTCAAGACGATCAGCGATGGGGTCGTAATCCAACAGAGTTCCCGCCGTCGGCCGCGGGCGATTGACTTTCGCCAGATTCAGGGCCTCGTCGGCGCCAGCGGGATCGGGATGTTGCTCGCCGGTCTCGCGACCACACTGCCCCCGGCCTCCAACGCCTCGTACAGCAACACGCTGGTCACGCTCACCGGAGTCGCAGCGCGCCGAGTTGGAATCGGCGTCGCCGCCGTCACCGTTGTGCTGGCGTTCTTTTCCAAGTTTGCCGCCCTGCTGCTCTCCGTTCCCGGTCCAGTGCTGGGCGCGTTTCTGATGCTCGCCATGGGCATGCTGTTTGTCAGCGGCTGGCAGACGATTTCGCGCGATGGACTCGACCCGCAACGCGTGCTGGTGGTCGCGCTTTCGAGTGCGTTGGGATTGGGACTGCATGGCCACCCGATCATGACCGACCTCCTTGGTGATGAGGTCGGAGGATTGATCGGCAACGGAGTCACGATCGGCGCCATCGTCGCGATTGCGATGACGCTGCTGCTTGAGGCCATGGCGACGCGCCGCTCGCGGCTTGAGGTGACGCTGGACATGGCCTCGCTGCCCGCCATTGACGAGTTCCTCTCCAGCCTCGCGTCAAGGATGACGTGGGACGATCCGTCCACGGTGCGACTGCGCTCGGCCGGAGAAGAGACCCTCGCCACCTTGCTGGTCCGCGAAGAAGCTACGCTCGATGGCCAGCCGCAGGGAGACGAGCAGACGCGCCTGAGGATCGTCGCTCGGCCTCAACCGATGATGGTTGAGCTGGAGTTCGTCGCGACGACGCGGCATGAGAACATCGAGGATCAGCTCGCCTATCTGACCGAAGAAGCGCCGATCCCGACAGAGAACGATCTCTCGCTGCGTCTGCTCAGGTACCACGCCGCCGCCGTGCGGCACCAGAAGTTCCACGGCGTCGATATCGTCACCGTCCAGGTTGAAGGCGCTCCCGAAGCGGCGCCGACCTGACATAACAGCGTGCAGGCTCTAGCCTCCTGCTGTGTCCCTGCAACGCCCAACCCGACGCCGCGAACTGCATCACTGGCGCAACGGCGCGAGTTGCGTCGCCGGCGTCGACGAAGTGGGACGTGGACCGCTGGCCGGGCCGCTCGTCACGGCCGCTGTGGTGTTGCCGCAGGATCGTCGCCCCGAATGGCTTCGCGACCTCAGGGACAGCAAACAACTGAGCGCACAGCGTCGGGCGGCGCTCGCTCCTCTGATCGAGGCAGAAGCCGCCCAGTGCGCGATCGGATGGGTCCACGCCGCCGAATTGGACGAGCTTGGCCTGGCTGAGTCGTTGCGCCTCTGTGTACGCCGCAGCCTGGAGCAGCTGGATCAACGTCCCGACATCGTCCTCGCCGACGGCCGAGACGATCTGCGGCTGCATTGCCCGACCGAGATGATCGTCAAGGGCGACGCCTCGGTGGCGTCGATCGCGGCGGCTTCGATCGTGGCCAAGGTGGCGCGTGATCGCTGGATGGTCGAGCTCGACCGCCGCTATCCCCGCTACGGCTTTGCCCAACACAAGGGCTATGGATCGCCTGAACACGTGCGCGCCCTGCGTGAGTTCGGTCCCTGCCCCGAGCACCGGCACTCATTCGCGCCGGTCGCCGCGCTGCGCCAGTCCCGGTTCAGTTTCGATGCCGCAGCATCCTGACCGGCCAGCCGATCGGCGACGAGCGCTCGGCGCAGCCGGAGAAGATCTTGCCGCCGCATACCTCGAGCAGCGCAGCTACCGCATCCTCGAGCGCAACTACCGGCGGCGCTGGGGCGAAGCCGACATCGTCGCGCTCGCCGACGACGGCACGCATGTCATCGTCGAGGTCCGCTCGCGCAGCAACCGCCGCTATGCAGTCGAGGCGGCGCAATCGGTCGGTCCGCGCAAGCAACGCCAACTGGTGCGGCTGGCGCTCGGCCTGATCGCCGAGCAAGAGCAGGAGATCGATGTGCGCGTGGACGTGATGATCGTCGCGCCCGACCGCAGCGGCCGGCTGTCCGTGGTCGCTCACATCATCGACGCGATCGAGGGCTAGGAGATTGGCGACTAAGCTGAGCAGGGGCGTCCGAGCATGCCGATCTACGAGTACTTCTGTGCCGACTGCACGCGCACCGTCGAGGTGTTTCAACGCCGCGTGCGCGCTGAGCACGATCCGTTGCCGGCCTGTCCCGAGTGCGAGAGCGGCGAATTGCAAACCCGATTCTCGCGATTCCGCTCGCGAACCGAGATCTCGTTCCCCGGATTCGACACGCTTGACGATGTCGACGCCGACGATCCGGAGTCGGTCGCGGCCTGGCGGCAATCGGCCGGGGCAGCGCCCGAGCTGCCCGCCGACCTGGTCTGAACTCCAGCCTCGAAGGAGCTGTCCGATGCCGATCTACGAATACCGCTGTCAGCAGTGCGGGCATGTCCAGGAACAGTTCCATCGCTCGTTGGAGCGAGCAGTCGTGCCGTCCTGCGAGACCTGCCCGTCCAAGGAGATGGAGCGGGTCATTTCACGCTTCGCCACGCCCAAGACCGAGTCGCAGGTGCTGGAGCAATACGGCGCGCCCGGCCCCGGCGCAGGACCCGACGCCTACCGCGATCCACGTCAGATCGGCCGCTGGGCCGAGGAGCGCTTCGATCAGATGGGCGTCGAGATGCCCGCCGAGGCAAAGCAGATGATCGACGCCGCGCGCGACGGCGACCTCCCCGATCCGGTCAAGGACCTCTAGGGCTGTAAATCACGAAATTGCCGCGTGATCGCTTGCGCGGTAGCCTGCCGTCTGGCGGGGCCGTCTGCCCGGCCAATACCGGAACTGCTCGGGTGCGAACTGTTCGACCAGTTTGACTTGTTCGTGAGGGGACCTGCATGGAAATCCTGATCTTCGCCATCATCGCCGCGGTCGTGGCGCTGCTGTTTGCAGCGGTACGCGTCCGCGACGTCCTCGCCGAAGACGAAGGCACCGACCTGATGAAGACGATCGCCCGCGCGATCCAGGCCGGCGCCGCCACCTTCCTTAGGCGCGAGTACACCTTCCTCGCCGCCTTCGTTGCCGTGGTCTTCGTGATCCTGCTGATCTTCATCGACCTCGACGTGCTCGACAAGTTCAATGGCACGGCACATCGCTGGACATCAATCTCCTACATCATCGGCGCGATTCTCTCCGCCTCTGCCGGATACGCCGGCATGCTGATCGCCGTGCGAGCCAACGTCCGCACCGCGGCTAAGGCTCGCGAGGGATTGAACCCCGCGCTGCGCGTCGCGTTCGGCAGCGGCACCGTGATGGGCATGACCGTCGTCGGCCTGGGCCTGCTCGGTCTCGTAATCATGTACCTGATCTGGCAGGACGTCGCCCCGCTGGCCGGCTTCGCCTTCGGCGCGTCCTCGATCGCACTCTTCGCCCGCGTTGGCGGAGGCATCTACACCAAGGCCGCCGATGTCGGCGCCGACCTCGTCGGCAAGGTCGAGGCGGGCATCCCCGAGGACGACCCCCGCAACCCCGCCACAATCGCCGACAACGTCGGCGACAACGTCGGCGACGTCGCCGGCATGGGCGCAGACTTGTTCGAGTCCTACGTCGGCTCGATGGTTGCCACCATGGCTCTGGCTGGGACGGCCGCCGTCGTCTTTGGCGGTCTCGGCTGGAAGGACGAGCTGCTCGTCCTGCCGATTCTGATCGCCGGTATCGGCATCATCTCCGCCGTGATTGGCACATTCTTCGTCCGCACCGGAGAACAGGCGGACCAGGGACGACTGCTCTGGGCACTGCGCGCCGGCGTCTTTGGCGCATCCGGACTGGTGCTGATCGGCGGAATCGTCGCGATTGCAATCCTCGACCTGGATTCCTTCGACGGCAACAAGTGGAACCTGTTCTTCGCCATCCTTGTCGGACTGATAGCCGGCCAAATCATCGGAACCGTGACCGAGGGCTACACCTCGTCCGAGGGATTCGCCCTCGGCGGACGCCGCTACTCCCCGACCGTCAATCTCAGCCAGCAGGCCGAATCCGGCACGGGGCCGATCATCATCGGCGGCCTGAGTCTGGGCATGATGTCCACGCTGATTCCGCTGATCACCATCGTCGTCGCGATCGTGGTCGCTTTCGAGTTGGGTGCGTTCTACGCTGTGGCGCTTGCCGCAGTCGGAATGCTTGCGCCGCTGGGCGTGACCCTTGCCACGGACGCTTACGGACCAGTAGCCGACAACGCGGGCGGTATCGCGGAGCAAGCCGGACTCGATCCGGAGGTCCGTGAACGCACCGACGCGCTGGACCAGCTCGGCAACACGACAGCGGCGACCGGTAAGGGCTTCGCGATTGGCTCGGCCTTGCTGACCTCGCTGGCCCTGCTCGTCACATACGCCTTTACCGTCTTTACCAGTCAGATCGAAGAACTGCTCACCGGCGAAGGCTCGGTGGCCCTGTTCTCGCTCCTCGACTACAAGGTGCTCATTGGTGTCCTGATCGGCGCGCTGATGCCGTTTGTCTTCTCGGCGCTCTCGATGGGCGCGGTCGGACGCGCGGCCGAGTCGATGGTCCAGGAGGTGCGCCGCCAGTTCCGCGAGATGCCGGGCATCATGGACGGCACCCAGGACCCGGACTACGAGCGCGCGATCTCGATTTCCACCGACGGCGCACTGCGCGAGATGATCATCCCCGGCCTGATCGCCGTGATCGTGCCGATCTTCGTCGGCGCAGTAATCTCGGCCGAGGCTCTGGGTGGTCTGCTGATTGGCTCCATTGCAGCCGGCGCGATGCTGGCGCTGATGATGGCCAACGCCGGCGGCGCATGGGACAACGCCAAGAAGTACATCGAGGAAGGCAACTTCGGCGGCAAGGGCTCCGACGCCCACTCCGCCGCCGTCGTCGGCGACACCGTCGGCGACCCGTTCAAGGACACCTCCGGCCCGTCGCTCAACATCCTGCTCAAGCTGATGTCGATCGTCGCCGTGGTCTTCGGCCCGCTCTTCCTCTAGACCGTTCGATCAACCTGAGTCGGCGGCGGATCATTCTGATCCGCCGCCGAGCTCGTTTCCATCCGACCCTGCATCCCGCTGCCGATCCGCCTGCTCGCGAATTTGCTCCTGCAGCGCGCGTCCCGCGTTGCCGGTGGCCAGGACTGTTAACACCGCGCCAATCAGCAGGCCGAGCAACAGACCGATTACGAACCGCATAAGTCGCCTCCCCCATACGCTGTCGTCAGCCTCCACGATACGACCGCCGATAGCCCCTCCAGAAAGGCGACTCGAATGTCTGACGTTTCTCTCGATACCCTCGTCTCCCTCTGCAAGCAGCGCGGCTTCGTCTTTCCCGCCTCGGAGATCTATGGCGGCTTCGGTTCGACCTACGACTACGGGCCGTTAGGCGTCGAGCTCAAGCGCAACGTCAAGGACCTCTGGTGGCGCTCAACCGTGCGCGAACGCTCCGACGTGGTGGGTCTCGACTCGGCCATCATCCAGTCGCCGCGCGTCTGGGAAGCGTCGGGACACGTGCAGAACTTCCACGACCCGATGGTCGATTGCCTCGAGTGCAAAGGCCGCTTCCGCGCCGACCACCTTGAAGGTCCGGACTGCCCGACGTGCGGCGCCTCCGAGTCGTTCACCGAGGCGCGAGAGTTCAATCTGATGTTCCGCACTCAGGTCGGTCCGGTTGCTGACGAGGGCTCCCAGGCCTACTTGCGGCCGGAGACGGCGCAGGGCATCTTCATCAACTTCGAGAACGTGCTCACCTCCACGCGGCGGCGGCTGCCGTTCGGCATCGCCCAGCAGGGCAAGTCGTTCCGCAACGAGATCACGCTGGGCAACTTCATCTTCCGCACACGCGAGTTCGAGCAGATGGAGATGGAGTTTTTCGTCGCGCCCGACGAGTCGGATCAGTGGTACGGCCGCTGGATCGACCTGCGCGAGCAGTGGTACGTCGACCTGGGCATCGACCCGGCCAACATCCGCCGCGACGTGCACCCAACCGAAAAGCTCTCACACTACTCAGCCGGCACGACCGACCTGCAGTACCGCTATCCGTGGGGTTGGGACGAACTCGAAGGCATCGCCAACCGAACCAACTTCGACCTGACCCAGCACGGCGAGTCGTCGGGCAAGCGTCTGGAATACTTCGATCCGCAGACCAACGAGCACATCGTGCCCCACGTGATCGAGCCCGCCGCAGGCGTCGACCGGATCATGCTGGCGTTGCTCTGCGACGCCTACACCGTCACGCCCGACGAAAAGGGCGACGACCGCACTGTGCTCGCCTTCAGCCCGCGGGTCGCGCCCGTCACCGTCGCCGTCCTGCCGCTCTCACGCAAGGAGCCGGTCGCCAATCTCGCCGGCGAAGTCTGGGAACGGCTCCGTCCTCACTGGACCACGCAGTACGACGACACCCAGTCAATCGGTCGGCGCTACCGCCGTCAGGACGAAATCGGCACGCCGCTCTGCGTCACCGTCGACTTCGACTCGCTCGAGGACAACTCGGTCACAATTCGCGACCGCGACACGCAGGAGCAGGTGCGGGTCAATCGCGAAGAACTCGTAGACGCGCTGCGCGATCGGCTGGGGTTCTAACCATCCGCCGTCAGGCTTGTCTCCTGGCAAACGTCCCGCTTCTGGAGACACAAGAACGCTGCCGCAAACGGGGGCTTCGCCTAGCAAATGGCGGACCGCCGCTGGGCAGCGTTCGTGTGTTGTGGGTTTGTCCTGGTCGGGACGCCGCCGCTATGGAGCGAGTTCGGCGACCTTCGCCCGCGCGTCGTCCTTGTTCTCGAACCAGATTTCGTTGATTTCGGTGAAGGCCTGCCACTCGTCGGGCACGTCGTCCTCGGAGAAGATCGCGGTCACCGGACAGGCCGGCTCGCAGGCCCCGCAGTCGATGCACTCGTCCGGCGAGATGTACAACATGCGATCATCATCGTCCGCATGGATGCAGTCGACCGGGCAGACCTCGACGCAGGACTGGTCCTTCACGTCGATGCAGGGTTCCGCGATTACGTAGGTCATCTGATCATCCTCTCGTCCACTCGTCCTGCGTCGCGCCGTCGCTGATGCAAACGCGACTACCCCACTTATAGGACGGCATTCCACTCTTCGCAATAGGCGAATGAGTTTGCTGCAAACAATGGTGTTTACCCGCCCGGAGGAGCGATCCGCTCGAGGTCGGATCAGGACGCGGCGACCGCTTCGGGCGAGCTGCGCCAGCCGTGTTGAGCCAGCACGTCGCGCAGGAATCGACCGGTGTACGACGCCTCCACCAGGGCCACGTCCTCGGGCGTGCCCTCGGCCACCACCTGTCCTCCCCGATCTCCGCCCAGCGGCCCCAGGTCAATGATCCAGTCGGCGTTCTTAATCACGTCGAGATGGTGCTCAATCACGACCACCGTGTTGCCGCCGTCGACGAGTTGCTGCAACACCTCGAGCAGGGCCTCGACGTCGAAGAACGACAGGCCGGTCGTGGGCTCGTCGAGCAGATACAGCGTGCGCCCAGTGGAGCGCTTGGAGAGCTCCGTCGAGAGCTTGATTCGCTGCGCCTCGCCGCCCGACAACGTGGTCGCTGGTTGACCCAGCTTGATGTAGCCCAGGCCGACCGCCTGCAGTGTGCGCAGCTTGCGTGAAATCGTCGGATGCGCGTCGAACAGCCCCGCCGCTTCATCGACCGTCATGTTCAGCACGTCGGCGATCGTCTGGTCCTTGTAGCGAATCTCCAACGCCTCGCGGTTGTAACGATTGCCGTGGCAGACCTCGCAGGGGACCGTGACATCGGGCAGAAACTGCATCTCGATCGTGTTGTAGCCGTCGCCCTTGCATGCCTCGCAGCGTCCGCCCTTGACATTGAACGAGAAGCGGCCCGGCTTGTAGCCGCGCATTCGGGACTCCGGCACCGAAGCGAACAGCTCGCGCACCGGCGTGAAGAGGCCCGTATATGTCGCCGGATTCGAGCGCGGCGTGCGCCCGATCGGCGATTGATCGATGTCAATCACTTTGTCGATCGCAGCCAGGCCGCGCAGGCCGCGCATCGCGCCGGGACGCCGCCGCGCGCCGTGCAGTTGTTGCGCCGCCGAGGCGTGCAGCAGGTCGTTGACAAGCGTGCTCTTGCCCGAGCCCGAGACGCCGGTCACACAGATAAACGTGCCCAGCGGGAAGGTTGCGTCGATTTCCCGCAGGTTGTGCTCCGAGGCGCCCAGCACGGTCAGCGACTCACCAATGCCGGGACGACGCTGAGGCGGCATCGGGATGCTGCGTCGTCCGCTGAGGTACGCGCCGGTCATCGAGTCCTGGTGGTCCATGATCGCCGACGGCGGACCCGCCGCGACGATCCGCCCGCCTGCCTCGCCGGCGCCAGGTCCCATGTCGACGATGTAGTCTGCCGCCCGCATCGTGGCTTCGTCGTGCTCCACGATCAGCACCGTGTTGCCCAGGTCGCGCAGCCGCTTGAGCGTGCGGATCAACCGCTCGTCGTCCAGCGGATGCAGGCCAATCGAGGGCTCGTCGCAGACGTAGAGCACGCCCATCAGCGACGAGCCGATCTGGGTCGCCAGGCGAATCCGCTGCGCTTCGCCGCCCGAGAGTGTGGCTGCGGTGCGATCGAGCGTCAGATAGTCGAGTCCGACATCAACCAGGAAGGTCAGCCGCTCGCGAATCTCTTTGAGAATCTGCGTCGCGATCGCCATCTCGCGCGGGCTGAGCGGTGTTTCCTCTCCGCTCAGATGGTTGGCCCACAGCGCCGCGGTCGCCACCGACATCTGGGTCACATCGACGATCGAACGGTCATCCACCAGCACCGCCAGCGACTCCGGTTTCAACCGCGCGCCGCCGCAGGACGAGCAAGGTACGGCGGTCATGTAGCGCTCGATCTCCGAGCGCGACCAATCGGAGTCGGTCTCCCGGTACCGTCGGTCGAGATTGTGGACCACGCCCTCGAACTGCGTCTCGTAACGTCGGTGCCGCCCACGGTGGTTGACGAAGTCGACGACGATCGGCTCAGCCAATCCATAGAGCACGGCGTCGATCAGTTCCTCGGGCAACTCGTTGAAGGACACGTCCGTCTCGGCGTTGAACTGCACGAAGACCGCCTCCAGCATCCGTCGGTGCCAGCCGGTGTTCGTGGTCGACCGCGACCAGGGTGCGATCGCGCCCTGGTCCAGTGACTTTGAGCGGTCGGGAATGATCAGCGCCGGATCGACCTGCATCGTGATTCCCAGCCCGGTGCAGTCGGGGCATGCGCCGTGCGGAGTGTTAAACGAGAACGAGCGCGGTTCGATCTCGCCCAACGCGAACATGTCCCGCGGACAGGCGAGCTGCTCCGAGAAGATCAAGTCGTCTTCCGCGTCCAGCGGTCGCACCCGAACGATTCCGTCGCCCAATCCCAGCGCCTGCTCGATCGAGTCGGCCAGCCGGTTGGCGAGCATGTTGCGCTCGTCCTCATCGATCTCGTCCGCAGGCAGCGCGACCCGGTCGATGACGACGTCGATCGTGTGGTTCTTGTTCTTTTTGAGCTCGATCTCGTCGTCCAGTGAGAGCACGTCTCCGTCCACGCGCACGCGGACGAATCCGCGACCTCGCGCATCCTCGAACACCCCTTTGTGTTCGCCCTTGCGGTCGCGAATCACCGGCGCCATGATCATCAGCCGCAGCCCCGCGCCCAGACCCAAGACTGCGTCAACCATTTGCTGGACGGTTTGCTGGGTGATCGGATCACCGCAGATCGGACAGTGTGGACTGCCGGCCCGAGCGAACAGCAGGCGCAGATAGTCGTAGATCTCGGTCACAGTGCCAACGGTTGAGCGAGGGTTGCGCGAGCCGGTCTTCTGATCGATGGAAATCGCCGGCGACAGCCCCTCGATGTAATCGACATCGGGCTTCTCCATTCGACCCAGGAACTGGCGGGCGTAGGCGGACAGGGACTCGACGTAACGACGCTGGCCCTCGGCGTAGATCGTGTCGAAGGCGAGCGAGGACTTGCCCGACCCGGACAACCCGGTGATCACCACCAGCCGGTCGCGCGGCAGTGCGACATCGATGTCCTTGAGGTTGTGTTCCCGCGCGCCGCGAACCAGGATCCGATCAGACGGCACCAGTTGCTCTCCAAGCTCCCCGGCTGAACCAGACTGTTCAGCCCAAGCTGCCTGGCTGAACCAGCCTGCTCAGCGTAGCCCAACCGCGAGCAGGGGTTCGAACCCACTGCCGCTACCTATACTCGACCCATGAGCACCAGCAACTCCGGCCAGGCACAGCAGGCGTCACTGATGACAGCGCCCGAAGAGCCGCGCGAATCCGCCGATCCGTTGAAGCGGATCGTGATTTTCGACGCCTACGCCCTGATCTTCCGGGCCTACTTCGCAATGCAGCGAGCCAATCTGCGCACCAGCGCGGGCGAACCGACCGGCGCAGTGCGAGGATTTACGGCGACGTTGCTGCACATCTTCCGCACGCTGGAACCGACCCATGCAGCGTTTGCCTTCGATGTCGACGACGCCACCGTCTTTCGCCGCGAAATCGACCCAAACTACAAGGCGCACCGCGACCCGATACCCGAGGACCTGCCATCGCAGATTCAGCGCTGTCGCGAGATTGCGGGAGCGTTCTCGGTACCGATCTACCAGGAGCCCGGCTTCGAGGCCGACGACGTGCTCGGCACGCTCGCCGATCAGGCAGTGGCTCAGGGATTCGACACCTGGATCTGCACGCTCGACAGCGACATTCTCCAACTCGTGACCGACGACATATCGGTCTATCTCTACAACCCCTACAAGAGCGAATACACGGCCTACGACGGTCCGGCCGCCGTGCGCGCCCGATATGAAGTCGATCCGATCCAGATCATCGACTTCAAGGCGCTGGTCGGCGACAAGTCGGACAACATCCCCGGAGTCAAGGGCGTCGGCAAGGTGGGCGCGGTCAAGCTGCTCAACGAATACGGCACGGTCGAGAACATTTACGAGCACATCGACGAAATCACCCCGGCCGGCACGCAGAAGAAGCTGCTCGCCGATCGTGACAGTGCGTTCATGAGCAAAGATCTTGCCACGATTCGCCACAACGCACCGGTCGACCTGGACGTTGCCGCGGCAGACGTGACCGCCTTCGACCGAGATGATGTCGTGGCCAAGTTCCAGGAGCTTGAGTTCCGCACCCTGATGGACCAGATTCCCGGGCTCGACGACCAAGACGAGCCGATCATGCAGCAGCCCTCGGTCGAGGACTACGACCTGATCATCGATGAAGAGAAGCTGCAGGAGTGGATCGAGCGCGCCGCGAAGGCGCCTCTGCTTGCCGTCGATCTGGAGACCTCGTCAACCGACACGATTGACTGCGATATCGCCGGCTACGCGCTCTCCGACGAGGAGGGTCAGGGCTGTTACATCCCGGTCGGACACCATAGTGACGAGAATCAGCTCGACCACGAGTTGGTCAAGTCCGCGTTGCGGCCCGTGCTCGAAGATTCGGGCGTGCCTAAGCTGCTGCACAACGCAAAGTTCGACATCAAGGTGCTGCGCCGCCACGGCATCAACCTGCGCGGATTGCACGACGATACGATGGTCGCCGCCTTCGTGCTCAACAAGTCGCACATCGGCCTCAAGTCGCTGGCGCTGAGCGAACTCGGCATCCAGATGACGCCCATCGAGGAGCTGATCGGCAAAGGCCGCAACCAGCTCTCGATGGTTGATGTCTCGGCCGACGAAGCTGGCAAGTACGCCGCCGCCGACGCCGACATCACGCTGCGGCTCGCCAATCTCCTGCTGCCCGAGCTGGCCAAGAACGAGGTGCTGGAGACGCTCTACCGCGAACTCGAGTTGCCGCTGATTCCGATCCTCGTCGACATGGAATTGGCCGGAGTCACGCTCGATACCGGGATCCTCGATGACCTCGACCAGCAGCTCAATGTGGAAATCGAATCGGTCACAACGAAGATCTACGAGGACGCCGGTCACGAGTTCAACATCGCCTCGCCCAAGCAACTCAGCGGCGTGCTCTTCGAGCAACTCGAACTGCCCAAGACTCGCAAGACTTCGCAGGGCTACTCGACCGACGCCCAGCAGATGGAGCGCCTCGTCGACGCGCATCCGATCGTCAATCGCATCCTCCAGTGGCGCGAGTTGACCAAGCTGCGCAGCACCTACGTCGAGTCCTTGCCCAACGAGGTCCACGCGTCCACCGGCCGAGTCCATACCGACTACAACCAGACCGTCGCCGCAACCGGTCGGCTGTCGTCCGAGTCACCCAACCTGCAGAACATCCCGGTTCGGACCGCGCAGGGCCGCCAGATTCGCGCCGCATTCGTCGCGCAGCCGTGGGACGACCTGACACCCAGTGCCGATGTCAGCTTCGTCTCCGCCGACTACTCCCAGATCGAACTGCGCGTGCTCGCCCACCTTTCCAAGGACGAAGGACTGCTGAACGCATTCCGCAACGGCGAAGACATCCACGCGGCCACCGCCTCGGGCGCCTACGGTGTCGCAATCAACGATGTCCAGCCGGAAATGCGCCGCGTGGCCAAGATGATGAATTTCGGCGTCATTTACGGTCTCTCGGCGCATGGATTGTCGCAGCGCAGCGGGATGGAACGTCGCGACGCGCAGGCCTTCATCGACGCCTACTTCGGCCGGTTCGAGCGGGTCGCGCAGTGGATCGAGGAGACCAAGGAGTCGACCAAGGACCGCGGCTACGCCGAGACCCTGATGGGCCGGCGGCGCTATCTGCCCGAGATCAACTCGCGCAACTTCCAGCGCCGCAATGCAGCCGAGCGGATGGCCGTCAACATGCCCGTGCAGGGCACCGCCGCCGACGTGATGAAGCGCGCCATGATTGAGCTCCACGACGCGTTGTGGAAGCGGGAGTTGAAGTCGCGCATGTTGCTCCAGGTCCACGACGAACTGATCTTCGAGGCGCCGAGCGAGGAGATCGAATCGCTGGCCGCGCTCCTGCGCGAAGTCATGCCCGCCGCGCTCGATCTCGTGGTGCCGCTCAATATTGAAGTCAAGAGCGCTGACAACTGGCGCGATCTCGAGCCTCTGGAGATCAGTTGAACTCGCTTCCCCACTCTGGGGGGAAGCTGTCGCGACGCGACTGAAGGGGGGCAGCGAGCACGGTCCGAAGGAACGAACGAACGGAAGGCAGATTTGATGTTCCGCACCATCGGCAACACCTGGCAGATCACCAAGCTCTCCTGGAAGGTCCTGCAACTCGACCGCGAACTGATCTTCTTTCCGATCATGGGCACACTGGGCGCAGTCCTGGTCGGTGCAGTTGCGGCAGGAGTGTTCGGCGCGACCGGCACCTTCGACCGGCTGGGCAGTACCGGCGATGCCGAGTTCAACGTCGTTGACCTGATCATTGCCCTGGTCGCATACTTCGGCGGTCTCTACATGGTCATCTTCTTCAACTCAGCCCTGGTCGCCGCCGCGCGCGAGCGGCTCGAAGGCGGCGATCCCAACGTCATGTCCGGCATCCGCGCGGTGCGAGGGATGTGGCTGGCGATCCTCGGCTGGACGTTGATCACCGGCACGGTCGGACTGATCCTCCAGGCCCTGCAGAGCATGGCTCGCGAGAATTCCCACGGCGTCATGCGCATCGTCGCGATCATCCTCGTCTCGCTGCTCCAGACTGCCTGGGCCTACATCACCTTCTTCGTCATCCCCATCCTCGTAGTCGAGCGGGTCGGACCGATCACCGCCATCCGACGCTCCGGCAGCCTGCTGCGTCAGAGCTGGGGCGAACAGCTCACCGCCAGCTTCTCCTTCTTCCTGATCTACCTGCTGGCAATCCTGATCGTGGCCATTCCGGTCGTCATCCTGGTGTTCATCGCGCCTGTGGCCGCGATCATCGTCGGTGTCATCCTCGGCGGCATCGCCATCGCCTCGGTCGCCGCGATGGAGGGCATCTTCAAAGCGGCGCTCTACGAGTGGGTTGCCGAAGGCAAGGGCAGCGAGTGGTTCGACCGCCAGTTGCTTGCCGACGCCTACATGCAGCGGAACTAGTCCGCCGCGATGCCCGAACTGCCCGAGGTCGAGACCGTCCGCCGCCAGCTCGAACCGCTCATCGCCGGGCGCCAGGTGCTTGGCTTCGGCGTCATGCCCGGCGCGGAACGGTTGATGCGCGGACGATCCGCCCCGGAGGTCGACGCCCAGCTCAACGGCCGGACATTCACGTCGGTAACGCGACGCGGCAAGTATCTCGGACTCAATCTCGACAACGGCCAGGTCGTCGTTGTCCACCTGCGGATGACCGGCTCGCTGCGGTTTCGCGCCTCCGGACACGAAGAAGAGGCGTTCACGCGCGCGGCGTTCGACCTCGATGGCGGCGACCAACTCCGCTTCGTCGACGTGCGCAAGTTCGGCACCATCGACCTCGTTGAACGAATGGAAGAAGCGCTGCCCGAGCTCGGTCCCGAGCCGTTGTCGGACGAGTTCACGGTTGATGCGCTCTGGCACGCACTGCGCGGACGACAGATCGCGATCAAGGCAGCCTTACTCGATCAGGCCAACATCGCCGGGATCGGGAACATCTACGCCGATGAAGCCCTCTTTCTCTCTCGCCTCAACCCCGAAGCACCCGCCGGCTCGCTGCGCCCCGCCGAGCGCCGCGAACTGCACGCCGCGATACGACGCGTGCTCGAAGACGGCGTCGCTCACGGCGGCGCATCCTTCCGCGACTACACCGATGTCGACGGCGCGGAAGGCGAGCAACAGTACTTCGTCCGCGTCTTTCGCCGCACCGACGAGCCCTGCGACGACTGCGACGCCACGATCCGCCGCATCGTCGTCGGCGGGCGCGCCACGCACTTCTGTCCGAAGTGCCAACCCGTCCGCCACCGGAACAGGCAGGTCAAGTCGACGCGGCCGCGGCGCGCTGGCGGTACCCTCAAGCCGAGATGAGCACGCGACGACCCACCGAGCCCTATCCGCGACAGCCCTACCGGGCCGATTCCGACGGCCGCCACGACATCGCCATCGCCAACTGTGAGGAATGCGGCGATGAATTTGACCTGACCGCCTCCGATCCGCGCACGCAGGTTTGCGCGCCCTGCTGGGATCGGTCGCTGGACGCAATCGAGACTGCCTTCCTCGACAACTACGCCAAGTTCGGCGCGAAGGCCCACCGCACCGTCGCCGAGGCGCTGTTCCGCTCCCAGGCCCTCGCCGATCCCGACGACCGTAAGGTGATCGGCATGCGGATCGTCGAGGAGTACCTCAACGCTGCGCAAGACCTGATGGCGCTCTACGTCGCGCTGCGACGCCGGCACGAACAGCCGCTGCTGACCACCTTCACCAACTTCGAGCTCAACGCCCCCTCGGTCGCCGCGTTTCGCATCCTCACCTCAGGCCGCAGCGCCGACGACCTGCTGCGCGATCTGCAACTTCCCACGCTGGCCGACGTCGACGCCGCCCGCGGCGAGATTCCGCGCAAGGACTGGCGCCAGTTCGCTGGCGCGGTGTTGACGATCTCGAACGGGATCGAACGGGTGCAGAAGGTCGACCAGGGCGTGCTGCTCGAGCTCGCCGACGGCTTGAAGCAGTCCTCCGCGTTGACTCACAAGATGGACTGGTTGCCCGATCGGGCGATGAATCCGGATCAGGTCGCGCTGGTCGTGCTCAATCAACGCCGGCGAGTATTGCTCACGCATGCGCTGGCAATCCATGAGCCCCAGCTCGAAGTCTTTATCGACGCCATCGACAAGATCACCGGAGCGGCCCGTGATCTGATCTGGTTGTATCTTCACGTGCGCGACACGATTGCTTTGGACGACCCTCAGCCGGGAACGACGTAAGGCGGCGCGCATGTCCCAGTCACCGTTCAGTCTTGACGGACAGGTGGTGTTGGTCTCGGGCGCCGGCCGCGGCATCGGCCGCGCCTGCGCCGAACTGATCGCGCAGATGGGCGCGAAGGTGGCGATCACGGCGCGCACGGTCGCTCAGGTCGAAGAGGTTGCCCAGGGAATCCGCGACGACGGCGGACAGGCCTGGGCGTTCCGCGCCGACGTGGCGGCAATCGAGGACCATGCGTCGCTGCTCGCCGACGTTGAGGACACCGTGGGACCGCTGACCGGTCTGGTCAACGTGGCCGGCATCTCGCCAATTCTGCAGCGCGGCGAGCGGATCACGCCCGAGGAATATGACCAGATCCAGAACATCAATCAGCGCGGCACTTTCTTTCTCACCCGGAACTTCGCCTCCCGCCTGATCGACGCCGGGCGCGGCGGCTCAATCGTCACGATCTCCAGCGTGGGCGCGGAGTACGGCCTGCCCCGGCAGGCCGCGTACTCGATGACCCGCGCGGCCGTCGAAGCGATGACCAAGACGCTCGCCGCTGAGTGGTCGCACTCGCTTGATGCGCCAATCCGCGCCAACTGCGTCGCGCCCGCCTTTATCGATACTCCCCTGACCGAGCCGATGCCCGCCTGGTACCGCGAGCGGGTCGAGTCGCACACGGCGATGCGCCGCCTGGGCGCCGACGACGAGGTCGCCGGTGCGGTCGCATTCCTGCTCTCCGACGCGGCCAGCTACATCACCGGCACGGTCGTTCCCGTCACCGGCGGCTATGGCCTCTGGTCGCTCGATCCCCGCTAGGAGAAGCTGCGAATGACCTATCTCGCCGCCGCCGTCCAGCATTCTCCCGGCCTGACCCTTGAGCAAGGCGTCGACAAGGCCGTCGCCGCCATCGAGGAAGCCGGCCGCGAGGGCGCGAGTCTGATTGTCTTTCCCGAGACGTGGATCCCCTCCTATCCCTACTACCACGGCCAGGGCAACCAGCGGCAGGCCTTCAGCGAGCTCTACCAGCGCACCTTCGAGCACAGCATCGCCATCCCCGGCGACGACTGGAACCGCATCGCCGAGGCAGCCGCCGACGCCGGCGCCCACGTGGTGATCGGCGTCAACGAGCGCGAACCCCACGCCGGCACGGTCTACAACACGCTCGCCTACATCGGCCCCGACGGTGCGCTGCTGGGCAAGCATCGCAAGCTCGTCCCGACCCTCTCCGAGCGGCTGATCTGGGGCTACGGCGACGGCTCCGACCTCGACGTCTACGACACCGAGGTCGGCCGCCTCGGCGGACTGATCTGTTACGAGCACCAGATGGCTCCGGCCCGCTACGCGCTCTCGACCCTCGGCATCCAGGTCCACGCCTCGGTCTGGCCCGGCTGGGAGCAGCTCCACCCCGTGATCGACGCCGCCACCCGCCATCTCGCCTACGAGAACGCCTGCTACGTGATCGTTGCGCGCGAAACCATGTCGCCCGAGCTGCTGCCAGTCGGCACGCCGCTGGCCGAGGAACCGTTCTGGCACGCGTCCGGCGGCTCGGCGATTATCGCGCCCGGCGGCAAGTACCTGGTCGAGCCGGTCACGGATCAGGAGACAGTCATCTACGCCGAGATCGATCTTGAATCGACGATCGAGTCCAAGCGCTGGGTCGACTCGGCCGGCCACTATGCCCGTCCCGACGTGTTCCAACTCCACTGGGACAAACGGCCCAAGCCGCCCGTCGTGATCGATGACTAAGCCCCATGGCTGAGCCGGGACCCTACGACGCCATCACCGACGTGCCCGGCATCGAGGTCGGGCACTACACGGATCTGCAGAACGCCACCGGTTGCACGGTCGTCATCGCCCGCGCCGGAGCGACGCCCGGCGTCTTTCAACCCGGCGGCGCGCCGGGCACGCTCGACACCGACCTCGCCGTCGCCGAGAACGCGGTCCAGGACGTCCACGCCGTGCTGCTCACCGGCGGCAGCATCTTCGGACTCGAAGCCTCAACCGGCGTCCGCCGATACCTGCGCGAGCAGGACGTCGGCCTGCCCATGCTCCCCGAACAGCCGCCACTGCCGATCGTGATGGGAGCGGTCGTCTTCGATCTGCACGTTGGTCAGCCGGCCAATCCGCAGGCCGCCCACGGCCGCAACGCCGCCCGTGCCGCCCGCTCCGGACCCATGCGCCAGGGAACCGTCGGCGTCGGCACGGGATGCACCGTCGCCAAGACTGGTCCGCCCGAGACCAATCTCAAAGCGGGCGTCGGCACCGCCTCGCTGGTCCACGAGTCTGGCCTGATCGTCGGCGCGATCGTCGCCGCCAACGCCGTCGGCGACATCGTCGATCCATTCACAGGCGAACTCGTGGCGGGACCCAGGGGACCCGAGCCCGGCGACATGACCCGCTCGTCGGAGACCTTGCTCAACCGCTCGGTCAAGGAGTTCGAGGCCCTCCAACAGGCCCGGTCCTCCGTCAGCGCGGACCGCGCCGGCGCCAACACCACGCTCGCACTGATCGCGACCAACGCCAAACTGCACAAGGGCACCGCCAAGCGAATCGCGATCATGGGCTCGGCCGGACTCGCCAGAACGATCAATCCCGTCTTCACGCCCGGCGACGGCGATACCGTCTTCACCCTCTCCACCGGCGAAGTCGACGTCACCAGCATCCCCGCGATGCTCACCCTCACCGGAACCATGGCCGCCGAGGCCGTCGCCCGCGCCACCTTGCGCAGCGTCCGCGAGGCACAATCCCTCGCCGGCGTGCCGTCGGTCTCCGACTGGCGAGCCTCCGCTCATGAGATCGGCTGATACGCTCCCGCCATGACTGAACGACCACTCGTGCTGGCCACCAACGACGACGGGATTGAAGCGCCTGGACTCTGGCATCTCGCCGAGGCAGTATCCGAGTTCGCCGACGTGCTCGTCGTCGCGCCCGCCTTCAACCAGTCCGGCATGTCTGCGGCCTTCACGCTGCGCCAGGAACTCGAAGCCGAGCGCGCCCACTCGCAGCTCGACGGCATCGACGCGTTCCAGGTCAATGGCACGCCCACCGACGCCGTCCTGCACGGCATCCGACACCTCGCGCCGCGCCATATCGACATGATCGTCTCCGGCGTCAATCCCGGACCCAACGTCGGCCGCGACATCCTCCACTCCGGCACCGTCATGGCCGCGATGCAGGGCTACCTGCGAAACCTGCCCAGCGTCGCCGCCTCGCTGTGGTCGTTCGAGGAAACTCATTTGCGCGGCGCTGCCCTCATCGCCGGACGCATCGCCCATCGGCTGCTCGACAGCGGACAGGTCCAGTTCCTCAACGTCAACGCCCCCGACCTGCCCTTCGAACAGTTCAACGGCGTTCGCGTTACGCCCGTCGCCGACGTCTCGCCCTCCCGGGTCATCGATCGGATTGATGAGCAGGGCGCGACCCACCGGCAGCTCGTCCTCCGTCCAGGCGCAGAGATCGCGCCCGACACGGATGTCGCTGTGATCCTCGACGGTTCGGTCTCGGTCACGCCGCTGCACAACGATCTCACGTTCCACGCAAAGCTGGTCGAAGCCGCCGGCGTGATCGGCGACGGCGACGAGTTGTTGGGCCGAGCGGTAGACTGAAACCCCGACCTCAGGCTGCGTGTTCGTACGGGAGTTCGAGTATGGCCGGCCATTCCAAGTGGGCCCAGATCAAGCGCAAGAAGGGCGTCACCGACGCCAAGCGTGGTCAGCTCTTCACCAAGCTGGGCCGCGAGATCGCCGTGGCCGTCCGCTCCGGCGGACCCAAGATCGAGGAAAACTCCGCGCTCAGGCTCGCCGTCGAGCGGGCCAAAGCGTCCAACATGCCCAATGCCAACATCGATCGCGCCATCGAGCGCGCCTCCGGCGGCGCCGACGGCTCGCAGCTCGAGCAGATTCGCTACGAGGCATACGGACCCGGCGGCGCGGCCCTGCTGATCGATTCGCTGACCGACAATCGCAACCGCACCGTCGCCGAGGTTCGCGCGACCCTGACCCGGGCCGGCACCGGCATGGCCGAGTCTGGCGCCGTCGCCTGGCTCTTCGAGCAGAAGGGCGTGATCGCGATCGACGTTGATACGAAAACCGACCCCGACGACATCGCCCTCGCCGCCATTGACGGCGGCGCCGAGGATGTCGCCGTCGACGAGGGTCTGGTCGAGGTGATCACTGCGCCGTCCGACCTGGAGTCGGCGCGCAGCGCGGTCGAGGAACTGGGCACGCCCGTCGCCTCCGCCGAAGTCGTCATGCGCGCGACCAACACCGTGCCCGTCGACACCGACCAGGCCACCAAGCTGCTCCGCCTGATCGACTCGCTCGAAGACCTCGACGACGTCCAGCGCGTCTTCACCAACGCCGACTTCCCCGACGCCGCTCTTGTCGAGGCGTAGACTCGCAGCATGACCCGAATCCTCGGCATCGATCCCGGCCTCAACGCGACTGGCTGGGGTTTGCTGGAGATCACGCCCGACGGCGCCGCCAATCTGCGCTGGGGCACGATCCGACCCTCGGACGGGCCGCTCGCCGAACGCCTGCACGTGATCAACGACGCGGTGTCGGACTTGCTGAAACGCCACCGCCCCGACGCGCTCGCCGTTGAGCGACCCTTCAACCACAAGAACGTGAAGACGGCGGTGATGCTCGGACAGGCGCAGGCAGCCGCGATCATCGCCGCCGCCGCGGCCCACACGCCGGTCCACGAGTACCCGCCCCGACAAGTCAAGGAGGCGGTCACCGGACTCGGCTCGGCCGACAAGGCCGCGGTCAAGCAGGCGCTCGCCGCTCGCCTCGGACTGACCAAGCTCGACGCCCCGGCTGACGCCGCCGACGCGCTCGCGGTTGCCTTCTGCCATCACCTGATGTCGCCCGCCATCGAGGCAGTTGAGGCGGTCGAGGCCCTGGAGACCCGATGATCTCCCGCATCCGAGGCCGCGCCGTCGATTGGCACGAGGATCGCCAGAGCGTCGAAGTCGAGATCGGCTCCGAGGCCGGCGGCTTGACCTACGAGGTGCGCCTGCCGACCGCCGTCTGGCTGGCGCTGGAGGACGCCCGCCCCGACGTGCTTGATCTCTACACCCACTACCACGTGCCCGATCGCGCCCCGGTTCCCGTGCTGATCGGCTTTCTCCGGCCGATCGAGCGCGACTTCTTCCGCAAGCTGATTGGCGTGCCCCAGATGGGCGTGACCAAGGCGCAGCAGGCGCTGGCGGCATCAGTCTCCACCATCGCCCAGGCGATTGAGGCAGAGGATCGCCGCACCCTGACCCAGTTGCCCGGAATCGGCTCCCGCCAGGCGGATCGGATCATCGCCGATCTCAAGGGCAAGGTGATCGAGGAGGCAATGCTTGTCGACGAGGGCTTCGACACCAGGGCTCGACGCCCGGTTCGGCCCACCGACGAGATTGCCGCCGACGCCACTGAAGCCCTGGTCGGTCTCGGCTACACCCGCCGCGACGCCGACCGCTGGATCGCCGCCGTCCTCGGCGCGCCCGACATCGAACCACCCGACTCCACCGAATCACTCCTCCGAGCCGTCCTCGAGCACATCGGCACGGCCCCCTGACCTCCCCTCCCCTTCCCATCTCCCCCCGCGCAAGCGGGTAGAGATACCGCTCCCTTCCCATCTCCCCCCGCGGAAGTGGGGCGAGATGCCGCAGGCAGAGGGGGGCGCGTTGTGGATGCGAAAAGGGAACGCCTCCCTCTGACCTGCACAGGGGAACTCCCTCAGTCCCTACGGGACAGCTCCCCCCTGGAAGGGGGGAGCGGGGAGCTAGACGTCTTTGCTTTCAGCCCGCTCGTCCTGGCCGCAGTAATCAAGCTGCTTGACCACGTGGAGCAGATTGATCCGGCTCACAAACGCTTCGGCCATGCGCCACGAGCGGTCGCCGAAGACGAGCACGTAGAGCCGTGATGAATCCCGGATCGCGGCCCAGAGCTGCTCCGGGAACGGCGTCCAGGCGCAATAGAAAGCGGAGCCGTCGGGCGCGAGGCTGCCAGGCAGCGAAAACAGGAAGAGAAGAGTTGGGGGGGCAGCGTGACTTGCGGCGACGCGCAAGCGCGAGCAGCCTCAGTCGGGTCGGATTGTCGCTCCGCACAGACCATGCCAACCGTTCCGCTTACCGGCGTTACTCTTCCGAGACGTATCCATTCGGATATCACTGACACATGACAATGTGGGTCTACATCCCTAACTTCATATGAGTTTTTGTTGGAATCGGCGCTACGAGGCCGGACCGCCTGAGATCGGCTCTGCCGCTCGGCGCTGTTTCTCGATAAGCTCTTGCTCATGACCACCGTCTCCGCACCCGTCCGCAACTCGAAGCCGTTTGAACTCAGCGCCGATTACCATCCGACCGGCGACCAGCCGTACGCGATCGATCGGCTGGTCGAAGGACTCAAGGCCGGACATCAGGCCCAGACGCTGCTCGGCGTGACCGGTTCCGGCAAGACATTCACGATGGCGAACGTCGTCGCGCAGCTCAACCGCCCGACCCTGGTGCTGGCCCATAACAAGACGCTCGCCGCCCAGCTCTGCACCGAGTTCCGCGACTTCTTCCCCAACAACGCGGTCGAGTACTTCGTCTCCTACTACGACTATTACCAGCCCGAGGCCTACATTCCCCGCTCGGACACCTACATCGCCAAGGAATCGGACATCAACGACGAGATCGACAAGCTGCGCCACGCCGCCACGCGCGCGCTATTCGAGCGGCGCGACGTGCTGATCGTCGCCTCCGTGTCCTGCATCTACGGTCTGGGCGAGCCCGAGGATTACCAGGGCATGGTCCTCAGCCTCGAAGTGGGCAAGCCGTACTCTCGCAACCTGATCCTGCGCCGGCTCGTCGATCAGCAGTACGAGCGCGATGAACTGACGCTGAGCCGAGGCAAGTTCCGCATCCGCGGCGACACGCTCACCATTCATCCCTCCTACGAGGACCTCGCCGTGCGCGTCCAGTTCTGGGATGACGAGGTCGAGCGGATCGTTGAGCTTGACCCGCTGACCGGCGAGATCCTGGCCGAGCGCGACCGCGTCGACATCTATCCGGCCAAGCACTTCGTCACCACCGACGAGCGCATGGCCGCCGCCGTCGAAGACATCCAGGCGGAACTGGCCCAGCGGCTCGAGGAACTGCGCCGTGACGACCGCATCCTCGAAGCTGCGCGGCTCGAAGAGCGCACCCGCTACGATCTCGAAACGCTGCGCGAGACCGGCTACTGCCCCGGGATCGAGAACTACTCCCGCCATCTCGCCCGCCGCGCCGCCGGCTCCACGCCCTGGACGCTGCTCGACTACTTCCCCGAGGACTGGCTGCTGTTCATCGACGAGTCGCACATGACCATTCCCCAGGTGCGCGGGATGTACGGCGGCGACACGTCGCGCAAGCAGACCCTGGTCGATTTCGGCTTCCGCCTGCCCTCGGCAATCGACAATCGGCCGCTCAACATCGACGAATTCGAGCGTCACATCAACCAGGTCGTGTACGTCTCGGCGACGCCCGCCGCCTACGAGCGCAATCACTCGGCCGAGATCGTTGAGCAGTTGATCCGCCCGACCGGACTCCTCGATCCCGACGTCGAGGTGCGCGGCACCGACGGGCAGATCGACGATCTCGTCAGCGAGATCAAGACTCGCGCCGAGCGCGGCGAGCGCACGCTCGTTACCACTCTGACCAAGAAGATGGCCGAAGATCTCGCCGATTACCTGCGCGAGGTCGGCATCCGCACCTACTACCTGCACTCCGAGCAGGACGCTTTCCAGCGCGTCGAGGTGCTGCGCGACCTGCGCCTGGGCGTGTTCGATTGCCTCGTCGGGATCAACCTCCTGCGCGAAGGTCTCGACCTGCCTGAGGTCTCGCTCGTCGCGGTGCTCGACGCCGACAAGGAAGGCTTCCTGCGCAACGAGGGCTCCATGGTCCAAACCATCGGCCGCGCCGCACGGCACGTCAACTCGCACGCCATCCTCTATGCCGACCGCGTCACCGATTCCATGCGGCGCGCCATCGACGAAACCCACCGTCGCCGGACCACCCAGCACGAATACAACCTCAAGCACCAGATCACTCCGGTCGGGATCACCAAGGAGATCCGCGACATCGCCAGCGACGTGGCCAATCAGGTCCGCGACGAGTTCGAGCTGCGGGCGGTGGCCGAGGACAGCCCCGCCTACCAGGCCGGACTCGGCGCCAACATTCCCGAGGACCTGACTCCCGACCAGATTGCCCGGATGATCAGCGAGCTCGAATCACGGATGAAGCAGGCTGCCCGCGACCTCGAATTCGAGAAAGCGGCCGCGCTGCGCGATCAGATTGTGGAGTTGCGCCGTGATCAGGCCGCGCTGGGCGAGGACCTGCAGGAGTGGAGCGACCAGGCCTACGGCCGGCGCCGCCGACCGCTCAAGCGGCGCGAGCCAGTGTCACGCCAGCGTTAACCGTCGAATCTGGTGGATGCCCGCTTTGCCGTCCTGCGACTCTCTTGATACCGTCAAGCCGACGCGGTTACGCCCGCGCTGCTATCATCTGCGCGCCTGTAACGGCTGGCTTCGTGAGAGTGTGCACTCGTGGCAGCAGGCAGTGAACCGGAACGCTGGCGGCAGACCAATGTCGACGCGCCGCCGTCCTGGCTGGGCGGACGCTCCGAACAGGAGGAAGCGCGAGCCTGCGCATTCTGTGGCGAAGTGCCGCCGCCCGCTTCGTCCTTCTGTCCCAACTGCGGACGCGCCGTCACCGCCGCGCTGCTGCCCCAGCAGGGCGAGTCGCTGACGGTCCTGTTCACCGACATCGAAGACTCGACCAACCTGACCGAGCGACTCGGGGATCTGCAATGGGAGCGGATCATCGACGAGCACAACGAGATTGTGCGCGAGGAGTTGCACCGCCACGCGGGCTTTGAAGTCAAGTTGACCGGCGACGGCTTCCTGATCGCGTTTGCCGACGGGATGAGTGCGCTGCGCTGCGCCGCCCGCGTCCAGGATCAGGTCACCCAGATCGCCGCACTGCGCGGCGCGAGCTGGCCGGTCTCGGTGCGCATGGGCGTGCATCGCGGTGATGTCATCCTGCGGCCTGGCGGCGACATCCTCGGACGCACCGTCAACATGGCCGCGCGAATCATGGCCAAGGGACGCGGCGGCTCGATCGTCGTCTCGCAGGCGTTATACGACGACGTGATTCGGCAAGTCGGCGCCGATCTCTGGGACGGCCTTGGCGCGCGACGGATCCGCGGCCTGGACCGTCGGGAGCGACTGTATCTGCTCCGTTGGCGCGACTTCCTGGAGCTGGAGCAGGAGCGCGGCAGACCGCGCCCGCAGCGCATCACGATCAGCAACGGCGAATCCATCGATTCCGTGGACGCGGTGCTCGGCGAACCGGAGACTGCCGCGGTCGACGCCTGACTCAGCGCTCGTTCCGCGCCAACACCCGACGCGACCGTCCGCCGTCCGACTCCTCGATCACCCCTGCCTCCGCCAACTGCTCAATCAGCCGCTCCGCCCGAGGCCGGCCAATCCGCATCCGACGCTGCAGCAACATCGCCGACACCCGCTCGTACTCGCGAGCCAACTCCGTCGCCTCTCCCAGTCGCGAATCCAACGCCTCCCCGCTCCCCCCTTCCAAGGGAGATCTGTCGCGGAGCGACTGAGGGGGCTCCGCCTCTACGACGATGTCCGGCGCCTCCTCCGATCCGTCAGCCTCAAGCGCCGACTCCAGTGTCGAGGTCAGCGACTGCAACTCCGCCTGCGCCGCTCGCGCCTCCGCCTCGACCTGCGCCGCCGGAGACTCCACGGACAGCGTTTCCAGCATCTCGTCGAGCGACGATTGTTCGGTCTCAGCCTGCGACGGACCTGTCCAGGAGTCCAGGATTCGCTCGATCTCCGCATCCGACACGAATGCCCCCTGCACCCGGCGCGGCTTGATCGTGTCAGACGAGATGTAGAGCATGTCGCCGCGCCCCATCAGCTTCTCGGCGCCCGCGCGATCCATGACTACCCGCGAGTCGGTCTGCGAGGTCGTCGCAAACGCGATCCGCGTCGGGAAGTTGGCCTTGATCAGCCCGGTCACGACATCGACCGAAGGCCGCTGCGTCGCCACCACGAGGTGAATCCCGACCGCTCGGGCGAGTTGCGCCAGCCGGACCAACTGGCCCTCGACGTCCGCTGCAGCCGCCATCATCATGTCGGCCAGCTCGTCCAGCACCACGACCCAGAACGGCATCCGGCGCTGGATGCCCTCCAGCTGGTTGTAGGCAATGATGTTGCGCGCCTGGTGTTCTTCGAGCTGCCGGTAGCGCCGTTCCATCTCCGCAACGACCACGCCGAGCACCGAGACCACTTCATCAGGCTCGGTCACGACGTGGGAGAACGCGAGGTGCGGCGCGCGGCCGTAGTTGGTCAGCTCCACCCGCTTTGGGTCCACCAGAATCAGGCGGACCTCCTCGGGCGACTTCTGCATCAGCAGCGACGAGATGATCGTGTTGATACATACCGACTTGCCCGATCCGGTCGCGCCGGCGATCAGGACATGCGGCATCCGCGTCAGATCGGCGATGACCGGATTGCCGCGCACATCTCGTCCCAGCGCGATTGGAAGCCCGTCGTTGCTGGCCATGGCGGAGAACGCGTCGGACTCGATCAGTCCGCGCAGCGCGACGATCCGCCGGTCCGCGTTCGGCACTTCGACGCCCACGATTGGCTGACCGGGCACGGGCGCTTCAATCCGGATCGAGGGCGCGGACAGCGCGAGCGCCAGATCGTCGGCCAGCCGCGTGATCCGGTTGACCCGAACCCGCGTCCGCGAGACTTCCTCCGTCTGAGTGACCGGTTGCCCACGCTGATCGACGACAGCCGCACCCGAGGCGTCTCTGACCGGGACTTGCCGCGTCTTGACTTCCCAGCCCGGCTCGACCCCGAACTGCGTGATCGCCGGACCTTCGTTGATCTGCGTGACCTGCGCGTCAACGCCAAACGAGCCCAGGGTCTCGATGATGATCCTCGCCTGATCCTCCGCGCCCGACCGGACGGTCGAAGCCGGGTCCTCGTCCAGCAGCTCGATCGGCGGCAACCGCCAGCCGTCCCCGGCCGTCCGATCGAGCGTGCGAAGCAGCGATGGCTTGCCAGAACTTTCGTCCGGAGGATCGGACGGTTCGGTTCGCGGCGGTTCGATCGGTTCCCGTGTCAGCGGAGGCCAGGCCTCCTCGGCGCGGGGTGGCAGCTGCTCGAAGGTCTGCGTCTGGTCAGGCGAACGCGGCGATGGTGGAGCCTGAGGCGCAATCGAGCGCGGCGCTGCAGCGTCGTCGCTGCGGGTATCGCGAAGCGTGCGGACCGACTCCCACACTTCCCGTCCAATCCAGACCAATAGCAGCCAGAATTGATGCAGCAGCCAGACGAAGCCGCGCCACAGACCGCGCGCCAGCGAAGCCAGGGCAAGCGGCCCCTTTTCTCGGACTTCACGGACCAGGCGTTTCGCGCCATCTTCGATCCCGCGCTTGGCCGAGCCCAACATCTGCATGGTCGTGCCCGGCGCGATCAGGACGAAGGCGACAACCAACGCGCACACGATCACAAGCCAACCGACCGGCGAGTCCAGCCAACCGCCGACCTGTCCGCCCGCGCCGTAACGGGCAAGCGACACGCCGCCCAGCGACTGCTCCAGCGAGATTGCGCCGGCGATGCCCCAGAACGCCAAGAGCGTCAACGCGCCGCCGAGGCAGCGCAGCAGCAGCCGACGATCCTTGCGGACGCCTTGCCGTACCCGCTCAACCGCCAGCAGTAATCCGGCCAGGGCCACGACCAGCGCGACGAGATACACTCCGCCGCCCAGGGCTTCGATCAGGTTCCGGCGCAGGCCGGCCAAGGGCAGCGAACCAATCGTCGCCCAGGCGGCAAACGCGATCGCCAGGCCGATCAGCAGCGTCCCGCCTACGTGTTGCAGGTGAGTCGTCAACCAGAGGGACACGCGGTCAGGCAGCGCCCGAGCAGGAGCGGATCGTTTCGCCATATAGCCGTTGTATCGCCCCGCGTACAGGATCGCCAATCGGAGCGTTGGTCAAACCTGTACCGCCACCACTACCACCATAGGACGTTGCCGCGTTTCGCGTCGCAGGTACGCCGAGACTTCCTGCTGCACCTGGCGCTTGCGTTTCTCCCAGGTTGTCGGTTTGGTCGCGTTCGGCTTCGAGCGCAACACGTCACGAGCTACCTGCGCGGCGCCCGCGGCCAGGCTCTCCGAGGTGTGAATCTCTGCGAAACCTCGAGACGCCACCTCGACCTCGCCGGTCATGGCTCCCGTTTCGGCATTGACCGCCACGGCGATCAGAATGAAGCCGTCGTCCGCCAGTTTCTGCCGGTCGCGGATGATCGAGCGATCGACGCCGCCCACGTTTTCGCCGTCGACGTAGATGTACGGCGCCGCAATCTGATCGACCACCTGCGATCCGTCAGCCGTCAGCTCCAGCACGTCGCCGTCGAGCAGGATGTGCAGGCCGTCGTCCGGCACGCCCATCGACTCCGCCAGCCGGGCGTGCATCACCAGGTGTCGATACTCGCCGTGGATTGGCACGAATGCCTGCGGGTCGGTCAGCGAGATCACCGTCTTCAGCTCCTCCTGAGCCGCATGACCTCGTACGTGGACGTGTTCGTGCCCCGACGTCACCGACACCACGTCAACCCCGCGCTTGAACAGATTATTCATCGTGTTGTTGACCGCCGACTCGTTGCCGGGGATCGGCGACGACGACAACACCACCGTGTCGCCCGGCCTGAGCGTCACTTCTCGGTGCGAACCGGTCGCCATTCGCGATAACGCCGCCATCGGCTCGCCTTGTGCGCCGGTGCAGATGATCACCGTGTTCTCGTCCCGCGCCGAGCCCAAATCAGTGATTGGACGCAGACGTCGCTCATCCGCCGCCACGTACCCGAGTTCGAGGGCCATCTCGATGTTCTTCTCCATCGACCGCCCCGTTGCGTAGACGACGCGACCGGACTCCTCGGCCGCATCAACGATCTGCTGGATACGCGCGATCTGTGAGGCGAACGTTGCGATGATCACTCGGCCGGGCGCGGTCAGGAGCAGTTGTTCCAGCGCCTCGCCGACCAATCTCTCCGAAGGCGTCACGCCCGGCTGGTCGGCATAGGTCGAATCGGAGCAGAGCAAGCGCACGCCTTCCTGGCCATAGGCGGCGAGCTGCTGCAAATCGGTCGGCTCCGACATGACCGGCGTGTGATCGATCTTGAAGTCGCCGGTATGCACGACAAGTCCGGCTGGGGTGCGCAAGGCGATCCCGAAGGCGTCGGGGATTGAGTGCGCGACCGGATAGAACTCGGCGGTGATCGTGCCGAAGTCGAAGCTGGATCCCGTGCCCGCCTCGATCATGTGGGCGTCGAGGATGCCCGATTCTTCCAGCCGCCAGCCGATCAGGCCCAACGCCAGCGGCGGTCCGTAGATTGGCGCCTGCAACTGCGGCAGCAGGAAACGCAGGGCGCCGATGTGATCTTCATGGCCGTGCGTGATCAAGTACCCGCGCAGCTTGTCGCGCCGCTCGAGCACGTAGGACGCGTCGGGAATGATGTAGTCGACCCCGTGCATGTCGTCGGAGGGAAACAGCAGTCCGGCATCGACGACGATGAGGTCTTCGGCCGTCTCGTAGACCATCATGTTGCGGCCGATCTCACCCAGTCCACCCAGCGGCACCACGCGCAGCGCGTCCTCGGCAACGTCGGTCAAATCAGCCACACGCCCCTCAATCCATCTTCATACGTGCAGCAAGCGCTACAACAGCGAACGTGTTGACGTGTCATCCTCTGTCGATCCGTGCGAGTGTCCGATCTGGACCGGAGCGATCTGCGGACGTTCCGCCTGTGCGAGCAGCGGCGGAATCAGCGCGAAATCCTGGCGCATCGTCTCCATCAGGTTGGAGTTGCGCAGCGCCGCAGCGGGATGGTAGACGGGCAGGATCAACCACGGTCCGGCCTGGAACGGCTGGCCTCGCGTCTCTCCCATCTTCGCGTCGGGCAAGAAGTACTGAGTGGCGAACCGTCCCAGCAGCACGATCAGCTTCGGACGGATGCCCTCGATCTGTTCCCGCAAGTAGACCTCGCAGCAGCCGATCTCGTCCGGCATCGGATCGCGATTGTCGGGCGGGCGGCACTTGACCACATTGGCGACGAAGACCTGGGCTCGGCTGAGCTCGATCCCCGCCAGCAGGTCGTCCAGCAACTGGCCCGCGCGGCCAACGAAGGGCCGCCCTTGTCGATCCTCGTTCGCGCCCGGCGCTTCGCCGATGAACATCAGCTCAGCCTCGGGATCGCCGTCGCCCGGCACCGTCAGAGTCCGACCCTCATGCAGTCGGCACGCTGTGCAGCCAGCGATCTTCGCGTTCAACGATTCCAGGAGTTGAGCATCCACGCCGTCAGTCTACGACCACCAACCATCCGCGCAGTTCTACGCGAGCTACGCCGGCTGACCGTCGGGCTCGTCGTCATCGAGGTCGGACTCGATCACTGGGATCACCGTCCGATTCTCGACCAGCCGCACCAGCGCCACGCCGAGGATGAACAGTCCCAACGTGGGCACGGCCACGAAGGTCTGTGTGACCGGATCAATCGATGGCGTGATCAGCGCTGCAAGCAGGAACGAACCAATAATCGCCCATCGCCACATGCCCAGCAGACGCTTCGAGGTGACCAATCCGATTGCCCCCAGACCCATCAGAAAGAGCGGCAACTCGAACACGATCCCGGTCCAGACCACGAATCGCGTCAGCATGTCGATGTAGTTGTTGATCCGCACCTGCGGATCGGCGATTTCCTGGCCAAAGTTGAGCAGGAAGTTCAGCGCCGGCGGCCAGCCGATGAAGAACGCGAACGCGCCGCCGCAGGCAAACGCGATCGTGGCCAACCCGACGATCGGCATGATCCACTTCTGCTCGTTGCGCGTCAGTCCGGGGTGGATGAACGCATAGATCTGGTAGACGATCACGGGCATCGCCCCGGCCAGTCCCAGCATCAACGAGATCTTGATGTACGCGCCGATGAAGCCCAGTAACTCCGTGTAGATCGGCCGGAACTCCGGCAACGCTTCTCGCCCCGGCTCCAGCAGGTAGTCCAGGATCGTCGAGGCGAAAACCAGCGTGATCACGGTCGTCAGCACGAGCGTCAGCACGGTGACCGTGAGACGCTGACGAATCTCATTGAGATGCTCGCCGAGCGTGAGCTCCCGACCCTCGGGATTGTCCGGCGGCTGGTCGCCGAACTCACCTGCGACGACGTCCAACTCCGCCATCTCTGGCGGTTCCGGGATCTCGGGCGACGGAACAGGTTGCGTAGCCATCAGCAGTCAACCACCCGGGGTGTGAATCTCGACATCGCGCTAGCGGGCATCGCGTTCGGGGCGGTCGTCGCTGTCGGGTTCACGCCGCCTGCGGTTGAGCGAAATCACATTTGACGGTCGAACCGGCTCGCCCGCCTCCGCGACCTCGCGCGCGTCGGCCCCGTCATCGACGGCCGTCGCGGCTGCTCTTCGCGGTCGCACGACCGGGCGTCGCCGCACTCGCCGCGTGCGGCGCATCTCCGACTCGGTCACGCTGCCACCGGCGTTGTTGACCGCGGCCGCCGCCGACTCTTCGTCATCGCCGCCGTCGCGTGCCGCCTCGATAGCCTCTTCGGTCATCGTCTCGGCGTCGCGCACCGCTCCGCGCACATCCTGCTCCGCTTGCTGCAGGTCGGCCCGGATGTCGGCGTCAATCTGCTGGAACTCGAAGCGCTGCTCAATGAACTCCTCGCGGACTTCCTCGAAATCGGTCAGGTACTCGTCACGGAAGTCCCGCGCGTACTCGCGCAGCTCGCGGATCGCGCGGCCGAACTGACCGGCGATCTCCGGCAGCTTGCCCGGACCAAAGATCAATGCCGCGAGCAGCAGCACGACCAGGATTTCAGGAATACCGACGCCGAAGATGTTCATCGGCAGTCAGCGTACCCGATTAGCGCGCGTCCACCGGCATGGCCGGCGTCGTGCCGGAGGCTCCCATAACGCCCTCGACTTATGGCGCGCTACTCGTTCGGCACTCCCTTGCCGACGAGGAAGTCGATGGCGTCCTGCACGGTGCCAATCCCCTCGGCGTCTTCGTCTGAGATCTCCAGGTTCGGCACCTCATCGCGAAACTCGTCCTCGAACGACATAATCAGCTCGACCAGGTCGAGCGAGTCTGCCCCCAGGTCATCGACGAAGGACGCTTCCGGCGTCACATCGTCCGGCTCGGCCGAGAGCTGATCGACGATGATGTCCTTGATTCGATCAAACAGTGCCATACCGCCGTCTTTCGTCTACTCCGCAGTCCCAGCCTGCAGACGGTTCCGTGTGATCGCGCCCAACACACCGCTGACAAACCGGCGGCTGCCGTCGTCGCCGAATCGCTTGGCCAGCGACACGGCCTGCCGAACCGCTGTGTTCGGGCGTACCGCGCCATTATCGAAGAGCATCTCATACAGCGCAATTCGCAACACGGTCAGGTCGACCAGCGCCATCTCCTCCAGCGGCAGTCGATCGGCCGTCTCGTCAATCGTCCGGTCCAGTTCGTCGCGCCGCTCGATCACTCCGGCGACCAGCCGCGCGGCGCGCTCTGCGTGCTCTCCCGACATTGGGGCAACCTCGTGAGCCCGGCGCAGCGCCGTCGTCGCGCGGATGACACCGAACTCCGCCTCGAACAGTGCGCAGAAGGCGCGCACCCGCGCGTTGTCTTCGGCGTCGGGACGTATTGGCGCCTGTCTCGCGCTAGCCGGCAACGCTCTCCCGATCGCTGATGTTCACCAGTTCCGGCATCTGCGCCGGCTTGAGCGGACGCAGGGTCGTGCGGACCAGCCCGGTCAACACCTTGCCCGGTCCCATCTCGACGTAGCGGGCGACCCCCATCTCATGCATCCGCAACACCGTGTCGCGCCAGCGCACTGGACGCCGAATCTGCGCCGTCAGGTCGGAACGCACGTCGTCCGCGGTCGCCAGCATCTCGGCCTCCACGTTGCCGACCACCGGCGTGGCCGGCTCGGAGACCGTCGCTCGGGCGATGATCGGGGCCATCGCCTCGGCGGCGGGCGTCATCAGCGACGAGTGAAACGCGCCGCCCACGTTGAGCATCACCACGCGGCGAGCGCCGTGCTCCTCAGCGAGCTTGGCTGCTTGCTCGACCGCCGGCACCGTCCCGCCGACCACGACCTGCCCGGTCGCGTTCAGGTTGCACACCTCGGCGCCGGTCTCGGCGCAGACCGCCTCGACGTCTGCCTCGTCCATCCCCAGGACCGCGGCCAGCGTTCCGGGATACTGTTCTCCGGCGGCCTGCATCAACTCGCCGCGTCTGGAGACCAGCCGCACCGCCTCCGATACCGTCAACGACCCAGCCGCTACCAGGGCCGAGTACTCGCCCATGCTGTGACCCGCCGCGCAGATCGGCGCGGTCTCCAGCGCGGCATGACCTGCCACAGTCGCCGCGCGCCAGGCCGCCAACGACGCGACCAGGATCGCCGGTTGTGTATTGACGGTCTCGCGCAGGACCTCATCGGGCCCCTCGAAGATCACGCTCGACAGCGAGCGCCCTAGCGCTTCGTCGGCCTCCTCGAAGATCTCACGAGACTCGGGGAACGCGTCGTAGAGGTCGCGCCCCATCCCCACCTCTTGCGCGCCCTGGCCGGGGAACAACCATGCGGTAGCGGGACCGCCGTCCGACACGCTAGTCCTCCAGCTCGATCACGTTTCGTCCCCGGTACGAGCCGCAGGCCCAGCAGATGTGGTGCGCCTGGTGCGTCTCGTTGCAGTCGGGACAGACAACCAGCTTTGGCCGCTGCACGCGGTGGTGCTGGCGTCGCAGCCGTTGGCGGGTCTTGGCGTACTTGCGCTTCGGAAGCGGTGGCATGGTCTTCGTCTCCTTCTCGCGTCGGACCGGCAGTCGCGCCTCAGTCCTGCTCGATTTCAAGTTTCAGCGCCGCCAGCACCGACCAGCGATCGTCGATCGGCGCTTCCTGCGGCTTGTCGTCCTGCAATCCAGGGCAGTCCTCTCCGCAGCGCGGGCTCATCGGTCGTTCCATCTCCAGGTATTGTCGCACGGCCTCCGACAGGTCGATTTGTCCGTCGATGACGGCAAACCCCACCCGTTCGGGCGGCGGCGTGATTGCGACGCCCAGTACCGCGTCCGAGGCCGGCCAGAACTCCTCGTCGAATGCCAGCGCAACCGGCAACTGCAACTCTTGCAGACATCTGCCGCAGAGATCACATACTGATGTCGTCAGCGCCGCCGTCGCGAGCACTGACTGATCCGTACGCAACAGCCGCAGCGAACCGGAAACGGCCGATTCCAGGCCGGCAGCCCGCGCGTCGACCAACTCGTAGCGCCGCAGCGATCCGATCTGCTCTTGCAGCAGCGTCGATACGTTGATCAGCAACGAAGTCATCCGCCGGACCGCGGGCCCCGCGATTCCGCTCTCGGCAGTCATGGTCAGCCAAGCCTATCAGCGCCTTCGCCGTGGCCGTCCCTCCCCCGCGCTCGCTGTTGGCTATCGCAGTGGTCGGGCATACACTCAGTGCAGCGGTCGGACTGATCCGCTTCCCACACACGTATTGCCAACTGAAAATGAGCCGCCGTCATGGACCTTGAGGGGATGCAGCAGCTCCAGGAAGTCGACATCCAACGCGACCAGGCCAAGCGCGAACTTCAGCACATCCTTGATCAGATATCCGACCCCCCGTTTGTCGGCGCGCTCGACGACGAGATTGTCAATCAAGAAGAGGAAGCCAGTCGCGCCGATCAGGCCGTACGCGAAGCGCACGCGGTCGTACAGACCGCTGAGCGGCGGATCGAGGTCACCGACCGCCGACTGTACTCCGGATCGATCACCGATCATCGCACGCTCGAAGAGTTGCAACGCGACCTGTACAGCCAGCGTCAACAACTGCCGCCCCTGACCGAGGCCGAGACCCGCGCTCAGTACGACGCCGAGCAGGCGCACAACGCCGGCACATGGCTGCACAACCTGCGCACCGGCGCGCTCGACATCTGGAACGAGCGACAGTCCCAGCTCGAAGTCGAGCGCTCCACGGTGCAGGAGCAGGTCGACGAGCTCTCGCGCCAGGTGGAAATCCTACGCGACCAGATGGTCGGCGAAGACCTCGATGTCTACGATCAGTACCGTCGGCGCCGTCCTCGCGTGGTCGCAACCGTAGCGGGAGGCGTCTGCGCCGAGTGCCGCATTACCTTGCCGACGATCGTCGTCAATCGCGCCCGACGCGGTGTCCGCTCGGTCGAATGTCCATCATGTGGATGCTTGCTGCGAGTTGGCTAGTACGCCCTTGCCCAACGCCATAGCATCCAATTGTGCAAGCCATCGGGTATCTCAGTCAGGCTGTCAATCATCTGCACCGTCGTGATCGCGACGGCGCGGACGGACACGTTGCCGACCACCCTCGACCCGGATTGATCGAGCAGAACGCCAGCTTCCTCGCCTACTGCCAGGAACACGGTTTCGAACCGACCGCGACCTTCCTCGACTCGGACCTTGCCCCCCATCGCGAGCGCGCCGGCCTGCGTCAACTGCTGCGATACCTCAATGAAGAGGTGCGCGGATTTACGTTCGTGATCGTCCAGGGCTTTGACCATCTCGGCCGCGACGCCACCCAGGCAGTTCGCACGGTCCTGCAGCTTCGCTCGCGCGGAGTCCAGTTGATCTCGCTCGAAGAAGGCCCGATCGACGATTCGACCCTGGTCGACCTCTGGCGATTGCACAGCGATTCCGATCGCGACGCCGAGCGCCGGCGCCTGCGGCTGCAGGAGAAAGCTCGGCTCGGACAGGCGATTGGCCGTCCGCCTTACGGTTACCGGATTGGCGATGACGGTCGCTATGAGGTCGATGAGCAGGAAGCGACGGTCGTGCGGCGCATCTTCGACCTCTATCTGCACGACGGTCTCGGTATCCGTCGCGTCGCCCAACGGCTTAACGCGGATGGTTATCAGACCCGACGCGGACGCAACTGGAGCATGGTCACGATCCGAGACCTGCTGCGCAATCCCGTCTACATCGGCCGCTACGACAAGCTTGGCGTCTCCGTTCCCGGCAACCACGACGCAATCGTCTCCGAGCCAGACTTTGAGGCCGTCTCCCGTCAGATGGAACAGCGCCGCACCGCGCCCGGCGTCAGCCATCCCTCCGACTTCCTCCTCTCCGGTCTGGTCTGGTGCGGCGAAGGTCAGTCGCGCATGATCGGCGTCACCCGCCGCCGACAATGGCAAGGCGCCGGCGGCGAGACCGGCGAGACCGTCTACCGCTACTACCAGTCCGAGGCGCGGACCAATCAGTCGGTCGGCAGCTATCACACGCGCCACGCCGACGAGCTCGAAGCCGAGGTGCTGGCCCACATCCGCGGCGAGCGCGAGGGCGGCGAGTCCTCGGTGCTCGCCATCGGTCGCGACGACAGCGCACTGGCCGCCGAAACCGTCGTCGCCGTCGCCAACGCCGAGTCCCGCTTGCGCGCCATCGACCGCCGACTCGGTCAGCTGCTCGAAGATGTCGCCTCCGGCGATCCACCGCCCGTCGGGCTGCAAGACGCCGGCGCTGAGCTGATCGGCGAATGGGAGGCCGCCAACTCCGATCTCGCCCAGATTCGCTTCCGCGCCGCCGCGCAGGACCGGGAGGCGGAACGCCGCCGTCAACGCGACCTGCGCATCCAGCGCGTCCACGAGCAATGGGATCAGCTCAATTTCCTCCAGCGCCGAGACCTGATCGAGCACCTTGTCGAACGAGTCGTCGTCTTCGACCACGCCGTCACGACCCAGCTCAAGGCCTAGCTAGCCTCCCCAACATGCACCTCATCGCCTACGCCGACGGCGCATCCAGGGGAAATCCCGGCCCTGCCGCTTATGGAGCCGCCCTTTACACCGCGGACGGTGCGGAACTGGACGCCTGGGGTAATCCCATCGGTCGCGCCACCAACAACGTCGCCGAGTATCACGGCGCCATCGCCGCCGTTGAGGCGGCGCTCGAACGAGGCGCCACGGAGCTGGAACTCCGTCTCGACTCCGAACTCATCGTCCGTCAGCTCGAAGGCCGCTACCGGGTCAAGCACCAGCAGCTCAAGCCCCTCTTCGAGCAACTCTCCGCCCTGATCGATCAGCTCGACGCCTTCCAACCCACCCACGTCCGGCGAGAACTCAACACCCGAGCCGACGCCCTCGCCAACGAAGCTCTCGACCGAACCTGATTTACTCTCCCCCCGCTTTGCGGAGGGAGATGCCGCAGGCAGAGGGGGGCAACCGCGCTACAGTGAATCTCGCCAGGCCGCCGGGCGGTCGCGGTTTCCGAACGGGCTCGACCTGCTCGGGGATCGAGGAAAGTCCGGGCTCCTCGGGACAGGGCGCTGGGTAACTCCCAGGCAGCGCGAGCTGACGGAAAGCGCACAGAAACACACCGCCTACCCGTCCCTTTGGGGACGGCGGTAAGGGTGAGATGGTGCGGTAAGAGCGCACCAGCGGTCGGGCGACCGGCCGGCTGAGCAAGCCCCGCCCGGAGCAAGACCAAATAGGGAGGCGACGGCTCGTCCCGGGCCGCCTCCGGGTAGGTCGCTCGAGGCGGCGGGTAACCGCCGTCCCAGATGGATGGCCGCCGCCCGACTCCGGGAGCAATCCATGGCGTCGGGTACAGAACCCGGCTTACAGGCGGCCTGGCGATTGACGCGAATCAAGAGTGAGAGCGAGCGCATGACGAGCAAGCCGCTCCGCGAGATCGTCAGTTCAATCTCACTGTCTAGTGACAGTCGTCTGCCGGACATCGTCGTCGGCGATGTCACCCAGGATTCGCGCTCTGTCACACAGGGTGCGGTATTCGTCGCTCTCCCCGGATTCACCGTCGATGGCCACCAATACCTTGACGCGGCTATCGCCAACGGAGCGGTCGCGCTCATCGTCCAGACTGACCGCAGACAGCTCTGGCAGCCAGTCGCAGACGCGTATCCCGACATCGCCGTGGTCAGCGTCGAGGACACGCGGGCCGCCCTGCCTCAGATCGCCGCCGCCTTCCACGATCATCCCGCCCGCAAACTCACCGTCGTCGGCGTCACCGGCACCGACGGCAAGTCGACCACGACCTACTTCATCCACGCGATGCTCTCCGCCGCCGGACACCCGACCGGCCTGCTCAACGGCGTCGAATTCCACATCGGCGGGGAATGGAGCCGCAACGGGACCGGCGAGACCACGCCCGAAGCCGACTTCATCCAGGCCAAACTCGCCGAGATGGTCGCCGCCGGCGACACCCACGCCGTCCTTGAGGTCAGTTCCCACGCACTGGATCTCCACCGCGTTGACCAAATCAACGCTCGCGTCGCCGTATTCACCGGCCTCTCCGACGACCACCTCGACTTCCACGGCACCCGCGAGCAATACCTCGCCGCCAAGCTGAAGCTCTTCCAATCCCTCGATGACCATCAAGTCCCCTTCTCCTCCCGCGCAGCGGGGGCGGCTGATCATCCCATCTCCCCCCGCGAAGCGGGGGGAGATGTCGCGGAGCGACAGAGGGGGGCTCCCCGACGGGCCGCCGTCGTTCGAGCCGAAGACCCGCTGCGTGACACCATCGAGTCTGCCCACCAACAGCAGACGGTGATCGCAACCGCAACCCCCAACACCACCGCCGACGTCAGCATCCTCGCCTCGTCGCAGGACGCCCGAGGCTCCGACATCCGCGTCGTCACGCCCGCCGGCGCACTCGGCGCTCGGCTGCCCATACCCGGCGACTACAACCTCGGCAATGCCGCCCTCGCCGCCGGAGCCGCCTGGTCGCTCGGCGTCGGCCCGGTCGCGATGCAGGCAGCGATCAACGATCTTCGACCCGTGCCCGGACGCATGGAGTCCATTGACGTCGGACAACCACTCACGGTAATCGTCGACGCCGCCGCCACCGGCCCGGCGCTCGAACTCGCGCTGCAGACGCTCAAGCCCCGGGTCGAGGGCCGACTAATCCTTGTCTTCGGCGTCGCGGGCGAGCGCGACCCGATTCGCAAGTCGGCCATGGCTGGCGCTGCGGCGACACACGCCGACCACACCGTGATCACCAACGAGAATCCACGCACTGAGGACCCCGTCGAGATGGTCGAAGAGATCGCGGCGCACTTCGTCGAGGCGGGCGGCCGGTCGTTCGACCGAGAGCCCGACCGCCGCGAGGCGATCCGGCGCGGACTCGCAATCGCGCAGCCCGGCGATCTGGTCCTGATTGCCGGAAAAGGCGCGGAACCAACCATGATCTACGCCGATCGGGTCGAGTCGTGGGACGATCGGGAGGTTGCGCGGGCGCTCGTCGCCGAGTTGCTGTCGCGCTAGCCGGTCAGCCAATAGCCTGAGCGAATCGACCCCCCCGAACTGCCGGATTGCCGAACTGTCTGGAGCCGACCAATGGACAACGCCCAGTACCGCGCCCTTGTCGAAGACGACCTCAATCACTGGGTCCACCCGCTCTTCCATCCCGACTTCCACCAGGAGCCGGTGATGTTCGAGCGCGGGGAGGGCGTCTACATCTACGGCGCCGACGGCAGGCGCTACATCGACGGTCTGGCCGCGCTCTGGAACGTCGCCGTCGGTCATGGCCGCGAGGAGCTGGGCGAGGCGGCCAAAGAGCAGATGTCCAAGCTGGGCTTCTCCAACTCCTACGAGGGCTACACCAACGAACCTGCCATTCGTCTGGCCAAGAAAGTGATCGAACTCGCCTACGACAACATGCAGGCGGTCTACTTCACCAACTCCGGCTCCGAGTCGAACGAGACCAACGTCAAGGCGGCCCGCTTCTACTGGATCCAGAAGGGCCGGCCCGAGAAGCAGAAGATCATCACCCGCGTCGAGGCCTATCACGGCAACACGGTTGCCATGACCGCCGCCACCGGAATGCAGGTCTTCAAGCCCCAGTTCGGCCGCCCGGTGCCGGACATCATCAACGCCGCCACGCCCGACGCGGTGCCAACCGGCGGGGGACGGATCGACCGCGGCAACCTGATGATCGACAACATCGTCGCCACGATCGAGCAGGAGGGCCCCGACTCGGTCGCCGCCGTGATTGCTGAGCCCGTGCAGGGCGCCGGCGGCGTGTACCCGCCACCCGACGACTACTTCCCCCGCCTGCGCGAGGTCTGCGACCGCTACGAGGTCCTGCTCGTCGCCGACGAGGTGATCACCGGCTTCGGCCGCACCGGCAAGTGGTTCGCGCTCGAACACTTCGGCGTCGAGCCCGACATGATGTCGATCGCCAAGGCGATCACCTCCGGATACGTCCCGATGGGCGCCGCCGTGTGGTCGAACGAAGTCCACGAGACGATCACCGAGGGTCCGGGCAAGTTCATGCACGCCTACACCAACTCCGGCCACGCCACCGGCGCCGCCGTTGGACTGCGCAACCTGCAGATCTTCGAAGATGAGCACCTGGTCGAGAACGCGGCCGCACGAGGCGACCAGCTCCTCTCCGGCCTCCAACGCCTGACCGAGAATCCGCACATTGGCAATGTCCGCGGCCTCGGCTTCATGTGCGGCTTCGACATCCTCAAGGACCCCGAGACCGACGAAGCCTTCCCCGCTTCCGACGCGATGGGGGCCAAGCTGCTCCAGGCCTGCCAGCGCCGGGGCCTGATCAGCCGCGTCCGCAACGACGGGTACCTCCTGGCCCCGCCTCTGGTCGCGACCGAAGAGCAGGTCGACGAAATCCTGACGATCGTTGAGGACTCCGTCCGCGAAGTCACGGCCGCGATCTGACGCAACTCGGAGTGGCCCGCAGCCGCGCGCCAGACTTCCCTGGACAGCGGTCTCAACTGCTGGATTCACCCCGCCGGCGGCGTTCCTCGTCGATTGCCTGGATCAGATCGGTCGTAGCGGCATCTTGTTGTCCTTCGTGATTGACGATCACGACATCGAACCAGTGCGACTCCGCCATTTCCGCTTCCGCCTCGGCCAGACGGACCGCGATCTGTTGCTCCCCCTCGGCGCCGCGCGCACGGATTCGCCGCTCCAGCTCCGCCCGATCGGCAACGGTCAGGAACACCAACAGCGGTTGGTCGAGCCGTTCCCGCAGCGTTCTCGCGCCCTCGACGTCGGTGCGCAGGATCACGGTGCGGCCCTGCCCAAGGAGCTTGTCCACCGCGGCCCGCGGCACTCCGCTGCGGTGACCGTAGGAGACGACGTGCTCAAGGAATGCGTCTTCGGCGACCCAGCGATCGAACTGATCGTCGGTCAGGAAGACGTGGTGCTCGCCGTCGACCTCTCCGGGACGAGGCGCTCTCGTCTTCGCCGTCGCAACCTTGGCGAGTGACTCGTCGCGCGACAGCGCTGAGTTGATCACGGTGTCCTTGCCCGCGCCGGAAGGCCCGGAGATGATGACTACCAGCGGCGTGGGCTCAGACTCCGACATGGCGCAATCGATCCAGGTCGCGCCAGAAACCGGGATACGAGATGTCAACGGCCTCGGCTCGCCGGATGGTGGTCGGTCCGGACTCGGGCGTTGAGGCCAGCGCGGCGACGGCGGCAGACATTGCGATGCGATGGTCGCCCTGCGAGTCGACTGACGCGCCGCGCAACTGCCCGCCCACGATCCGCATGCCGTCCGGCCACTCCTCGACCTCGACCCCCATCGAGCGGAGCAGCGCGGCAGTCGCCCCAATGCGATCCGACTCCTTGACCCGCAGCTCTGCCGCGTCACGAATTTCGGTCACGCCCTGTGCCTGCGCCGCAGCGACGGCCAGGGTGGGGATTTCGTCCACGGCGCGCACAATCAGCTGATCGTCAAGCCGGACTCCATGTAGCTGTGCGCCGCTTACGTGGACATCGGCGACCGGCTCGCCCGAGACTTCGCGCGGGTTGCTCAACTCGATCCGCGCGCCCATTGCCTGCAGGGCGTCGATGACTCCGGTGCGCCTTGGATTGACGCCGATGTTGGGCAGACTGAGTTCAGAACCGGGAGTCATCGCCGCAGCGATCATCCAGTAGGACGCCGCGCTGATGTCGCCGGGCACCTCGACGTCCTGGGGTTGCAGCGGTGCGCCGGGATGCACGCGGATGGTCGCGCCGTCCACGTCGACCTGCGCGCCCATTGCGGCAAGCATGCGCTCCGTGTGATCGCGCGACGGACCGGGTTCGACGATCCGGCTCGGCTCGTCGGCGCGCAGCGCCGCAAACAGGATGCAGCTCTTGACCTGAGCGCTGGCGACCGGCAACTCGCCATCGAATCCGCGCAGCGTCACGGCGCTGCCATCGACCCAGAATGGCGCGGTTGCAGCAGCGTCGACCCGCACGCCCATCTGCGCCAACGGATCGAGCACCCGACGCATCGGGCGCGAACGCAGGGATTCGTCGCCGTCGAACCGGCTGCGGAAGGGCAAGCCGGCAGCCACTCCGCTGAGCAAACGGATCGAGGTGCCGCTGTTGCCGCAGTCGAGCACCCGCTCGGAGGGACGGAAGCCGTCCTGTCCCGGACTGCGGACCACGATGCGGTCGTCCGACTGCTCGAACTCGACTCCCCATTGCTGCAGACAGGCCATGGTCGAGCGGCAGTCGGCGCTGTCGAGCAGCCCGCTGACTTCCGCCTCGCCCGCTGCCAGGGAGTTGCAGATCAGGGCCCGGTGCGAGATGGATTTGTCGCCGGGCACTCGCAGCGTGCCGCGAAGCGGGCCGCCGGGCTGGACAACGAATTCGTCGGTCATCGATCAGCCGCGCCTCCAGCGCCCGCGGCGCGCCTCGTGCTCCTTCTCGCGCTCCTCGCTGCGCTTCGTCATCTGTCGCACGCGGTCGTAGAGCCGCGGGCTGACCAGCAGCGAGGCCATCTGCGCGGTCGCGTCGGGGATCTCCGGCGTCGAGCCGGCGTCGGGATCCATGTCGTCGCCGCCGAGGAATCGGGCATGGTTGATCTGGGCGGTGGAGAACTCGCGGAACACGTCCTCCTCGGCTTCGTCGAGCAGATTGCGCATCCGGTCGAGTTCGAGCACCAGCCGATCGATCCAGTGCTTGACCTGCTCGCGATTGGTGACCGCGATCTCCGTGGTCAGGCTCGGATCGCCGGAGTTGTAGGCGGTCATCGCGCGGAACGTTTCGCCCGCGGCGCGGCCGAAGTCCGGCCAACCGTCGGAGCCGCGCAGCATCGTGAACAGGGCCGAGGACACGACCAGCGGCAGGTGCGAGACGCCGGCCATCACGTAGTCGTGCTCGGCCGCATCGAGGAAGTGCGGCGTCGCGCCGAGCTCCCGGACCATGCCGAGGACGGATCTCACGGCCGACTCGGAGGCGGTCGAGGAGGGACTGAGGAACCAGCGCTTGCCTCGGAACAGCTCGGGGCTGGCGTTGTCAATCCCGAATGCCGAGGCGTCGCCCGCCATCGGATGCCCGCCGACAAAGGAGACGCCTGCCGGCAGGTGCTGCTGCGCCCAGGTACCGATCTGGACCTTGGAAGCCGCGGTGTCGGTCACGACCGCGCCGCGGCCGAGATGCGGAGCGATCTCCTCCATCAGCTCCGCCGTCGCCGCCGGCGGGGTCGCGATCACGACCAGGCCCGCGCCGTCGATCGCCTCGCGTGGCGATGAGTACACGTTGTCAACGGCGTCCTGCTTGCCGGCCGCATTGCGGGCCGCGCGCCAGTCGTCGAAGCCAACGACCTCGGTGTCCTTCAGCTTCGCGGTACGCAGTCCCATGCCGATCGAGCCGCCGATGTAGCCCAATCCAAGTATCGCAATCCGAGCCACGTCGGCCTCCTGTACTCGCCGATCTCGCAGACGCGCTGCGCCTGTCGCTCACGATATCGCAGCAGCGCTCGGCGAAAGGGGAGCGAGGACCGTGATAGAGTCGGAACGCGTGGCAGCGCGAGGCTCTGGCGGGGCCGACGGGGCGATGACGAGAGTGGATGGAGCCGGGCATTGGCGCGGCCGCCGGCGCGCGCGCTGGGCGCAGATCGGCGCCTCCGCGCTGTTCGTAGTCTTCGCATTGGGCCTGCTGGCGGTGCTGCGTCCCGCCGGCGCGGTCGCCGCGTCGTCCAGTTGCCCGTTCGGCGGCGGCCCGCCATTCACCGTGAAGGCGTTCGAGGCAGACGAACCTCGGCGGACTTACCTGGAGACGCTCAGCCTCGCTGCGGTCAACCAGCTCGTTCCCGACGATCCAGACTTCCAACGGCCGTCGCTGAAGGTTGGCGCAGCTCGGACGGCGGACGCTTCGGCGGCCATTCCTGATCAGCTTCTGTACGCCATCGCCTGGGTTGAGAGCAAGATCGCGCAGGCCGAGTACGAGGTCGATTGGGGCGCAATCGGCGACGTGAAGACATCACCTGACTGCGGTTACGGGATCATGCAGATTACGAGCACGATCGACAACGACGGCGGACTGCCGTCACGCTACGAAGCGCTGGTCGCGACTCACTTCGCCTACAACATCGCGGCCGGCGCGAGAATCCTGGCCGAGAAGTGGAACGAGGACTACTTCCCGGTCGTGGGCGACAGCGATCCCGCCTTCATCGAGTCGTGGTACTTCGCGCTCTGGGCCTACAACGGCTGGGCCTGGGTTAACCATCCCGGCAACCCGATGTACAGCGCCGGGCGGGGAACGTACGACTGCGACGAAGACACCAGTGACTACTGGGATTACCCATACCAGGAGCGCGTGCTGGGCTGCGTCATCAATCCGCCGATCCTCGGCGGAGGGCGGTTGTGGGAACCGCTTCAGGTGATGCCGCCCAACATCCCGGCGATGACCGCGCCGGGCGGCGCGCTCGATCCCGATCTGTTCTGGCAGTCGCTCGACCAGGTGCGGCAGCGGATGAGCATGTCCCTGCCTTCGGGCGCGGTTCCTGCGGCGTCCGGCAACGGCGCGCTGCCGGATCGCGAGGCGCTGCTTGGAGTGCCGCAGCCCAGTGACCTGGATAGTGAGCTTGAACTGTCGTCGAGCGAGCTCTCGACGCGCGGCGCGCAGTTGCGAATAGCAAACGAGGGCAGCGGGTTGCTGGCCTGGCGAGTGCTGGACTTGCCTAGCTGGCTGGAGGTCAACGTCCAGGCAGGCGTCGCGCGGGGAAGCGGCTACAACTTCGCAAGCGGGCAGGGGGAGTCGGTGATCTCGATCATGGCCGCCGCCGACGGCGTGCCCGAGGGCTCGCATCGAGGCCGGATCGAGCTGGAGTTCCACTATCCCGACCGGCCACCGGAGACCCGCACGGTCGCCATATCATTGGACAAGCGAGGCGCTGCCTTCTACGAGGCGGGCCGTCCGCAAAGCTGACCCCCCGTAGCTCAACCGGACAGAGCGACGGACTTCTAATCCGTAGGCTGGAGGTTCGAGTCCTCCCGGGGGGGCCGTCGTGTACCGAACTGCGAACTTTCGTTTGGGAGATGGAACTGCCATAGCGAAACACCCTTCGTGCGTTCCCAATCCTCGACAAATCGCAAGAGGTGCGTCCCTTCTCCAGCGAGAGGCTGTGCGACGAGCTTCCTTTTGGGAGCGATGCGGAGACATGCGCCACAGTGGTTCTCTAGTCAACATACGCGCGTGCGAACCGAAGCGGCTCCCGCATCAATGATTCGTCCTCTGCAGCCGATGTCAGGGCCGACTACGGAGATGGCTGCGACATCCCCTGAGGCGGACAGCTGGCTCGGCCGTGTGGCAGGTCGCGACTTCACCGACGCCGCCGTGCGGCTAGCAAGTGGAGATTCGACTCCGCTCGTTGCCGAGATCCACCCTGCTGAGTTCGCTTCGCCGCAGGGAGGTCACTTGGCTTGAACCGCCTCGGGATGGAATCGCGTGGCGCTGTGATACCATCGCTGTCCGCAAGTTGGATGAAGGTTGGCTGGATGCAAGCAAGGCTGATGCGCATCGGGGTCCGACAAGCGGGCGCATTCCTGCTGATCGCGGCGATTGTAGCCGTGTCCGTCGTCGTCATCGGGCGCGAACTCGGTGTTGGCAGGGAGGCGGCGGCGGTGCGGGAGGTTGCGAGTGGAGAGCCTGCGGCGCAACCCGTCGACAGCCAACCACCGGAGTCTGACCCTGCTGCTGGACCTCAGGAATCTGAACCTGAGCAGTCAATCCGGAAGCTGGAGCTGGCGTTGGGCGCCGCTCCCTATTGCGAAACCGGCGGAGGTGTGGGTTTCTCTGGATCGGTGTTCGAGTACGACGACGACGGCAACCCGGTAGGCCGCACGAATGTGGATCTCGGCTACGGCCGGATCGCAGAGACGGACGTTCGTTGGACCGTTACAGGCGGCACTGCGCCGTACCGATTGACGATCGATAACGAACGTAGGGACGGCCGCGGTCCCTATGAGGGTGCATTTGGCATCGCCTCAGTCAGTTGCGCTCCCAATCCGGGCCAGGTCTTCTACGACGACTACGAGGAACAGCGGCGTTACCGTGAAGACCCGATGATTGATTCTGGTCCGAAGACGATTCGTGCCGTTGTCACCGACGCCGCCGGTGCGACCGCGACTGCGTCAATCGACATCTACGTGATTCTTCAAGCGTCGGACTCAGACACGCCGCTGACTGCGGGCGAAACGTACCGGCTCAATGGCACCCTGTTCACGATTCCCGACGGTGTCGAAGCGAGAATCGGTGGATACGAGGAGTCCCATGGGGGCGAGACCACCTTCGACATCGTCTTCTATCGTGACGGCCATAAGGGCATCGCCAGCTTCGGGGTCAACAGCGGAACTCAGATCGGCAATCGCTCAATCGGACGGCTCTCCAGCGCGACCGCCGCCATCAGCGGGCAGGCCGAACAAGATGCCCCAGAGGCCTCCTTAGACTCGCTCTTCGACGAGCTGGTTGACTCAGTCGGTCAACCACCGGCCGTGGGCGCTCCCTAGATGCGACGCGCGCTCGCCGCGATCGTCCTGGGGTTGGCGTTCGGAGCCGGAGTCCTCGGCTTCGCCATCAACGAATCGTCGGGCGCGAACAGCACGACGCCAACGTCTGGTTTGTCGACTTCGGCCATCCCTGCCGCTCACGATGACAGCAACACTGATGGCGACGAGGAAGTGTTTCTCAACCCCAACGTGATCCACGGGCAGCCGACGACCATCTGTACGCGCAGCCCGAATCCACGGCTAGTGCAGGTGCTGTCGCAAGCGATTAAGGTCTGGCACGACAGACTGAGCCCCGATTCGGATGGCGATGGGAAGATCGACGCAGACGCACTATTCGACCATCACGTCTTCCAGCGGGTCACGCTGCCCGCGTGTGCTGGCGCCAAGGTCGAGGTCGTAGAGAACACACTTTTGGTCAACGGCTCTTCCATCAGCGTTAAGTGCAAGGGTGGAGCATTCGACCCCGCCATAGGAGGCAGCCCGCGGGCGTGCTACAAGCACAGGACAACATCATCTCCACCGCGCAAACTGTTCAAATCTGAACAGGAGGTGGATGCTTCCGTCCTGGAGGATCGTGCAGTCTTGGTCTACCAAGCGCTGTCGCATCAACCCAGTAGCGCTGACCATGTGGGCACAATGGTTCACGAGTTGGGTCACATCTTGGGACTGTCCCACTACGACGGTGCGGATCACTGCGACCAACTCAGGGATTCGACAGTGAATCCTCTCGGCGACCACTTCACCGCTATGAGTTCACGACCGCGGGCTGGGACGACGGCCTGCGAAACCAACGGTGTGATCACGGGCCGCGACCTGCGCGACCTGTACGAGGCGTATCACATTGGTCCTTTGGCGAATGTCCGGCTTGATGGGGATGTCAGGGTGACATCGTCGAACCAGGTGACGGCGACTTTCCATTGGGGCGAGGACGGTGGGGAGGAGTTGAGCCACAACGCGACGCACATTCTGGCGCAGCGCAAGACGTCCAGCGGCTGGTCAACGATCGGCGCGGCGAAGGTCTTCGACAAGGACGGCAAGCGCAGAATGATGATGACGGTCCGCGACTGCGGCGGGTTAGCGGCGGAGTACCGCCTGGTCGGCAGTTCCGCATTTCGGATGGGTCTGAGCGCATTTGTCGATGACGCTTCGCTGGCAGCCCCGACGGCGTCGCGCCATTCAGTCTGGACGTTACCCTGCGTGCCGAATCTGTCGGCACAAGCGCTGGTGCAGCATCCGATCGGCGATCCCGCGCATGTGACCGGCGTAGCTGTTTGGAACGAGCCCGACAACAAAGGCTGGTGTGATAGCGGAGAGGCGTGCCCCCAGATCCTCTCGGCCAGCATCAACCAGGCGTACTGCCTGACCGGTGCCGTCAGGCCACCAATCAGCTACTTGGCAACAGGCGGTGACAGCGGCAGTGCCATGACTGTTGTCATCATCGGTGGGCACGTTCCCCCGCCGACGCTCAAGGGTCTGCCTCCTCTACCCCAGTGCGATCTGACCGCTGGTGCCACCAGCTTCACGGTTTCGGCACGTTGGGGGACTCAAGCGGGCGATCCGTCACGTTCGGTGACTCTGCCGGTGCAGGTGATTGCACGACCCAAGCCGGTGAAGTTCGACATCGCGCCCAGCGCCGCGCCCGGCACTTGCAGTCCCGGCGACACGGTCTCGATCGGCTGGAAGTTGACGTCCGATTCCGGCGCTCCGCTGACCGTGTTTGCCTACGACGAGAGCGCGACGGCGTCTCCGCTCGTGGTCAGTTGCCCGGCAGGTGTGGCCACCGGAAGTTCGGTCGAGGTGTGGGTGCTGCGCCACGACGGCGGCGGGCGGCAAGTCACGGCTAGCGAGACCCAGCCGTTGACTCTGTCCAAGGTGTCATTCGTACGCAACTGCGTCGCCGGGGAGGAGACGACGACCAACTTTGATCTCTCGGGCGGCAGTGGTCCTTATGCGTACACAGATCGACTGGGCGTGTCGCGGACAAAAGACAATCCTGGCAGCACCTGGCCGTTCGGCTATCGCTGTCCATCGAGCCACGGCCCGTCCGAGTTGACGATCACGGTGACGGACGGCGTCGGCAGGACGGTCAGCGCGCCCGTCGCGCTCAACGTCACCTGTGGATTGCCGCTCCAGGCGCCCTCGGTGCCCTTCGCCCAGGTCGGCGGGATCGGTTCCGGCGCGATCAGTCTGACCTGGTCAGAGGTCTGCGCGGAGTCGTATCGGGTGCAGTTATCGCCAGCCGATCTTGACGGCAGGGACACCGTTGAGACCGACCGACCGCCGGTGACAATCACCAGGTTGCGGCCGAATACGATCTATCGCTTCACGGTGCAAGCGCTGGCGCAAGGCGAAACGAGCAACGAGAGCGTGCCGGCCAGCATGAGGACGGCGCCGCCGGCGCCCCAGGCAAAAGCTGAGTTTGATGCCTGGGCCGGAGCCTCGGGTGGGATGTACTCGGTTCTGGTCAGCTGGGCGGAGACAGTTGGGGCCGCGGGGTATCTGGGCGAGATCATTGATGTCAGTCCAGGCAGTCCGATCGATGCGGTGGTGATCGGAACGGCGGAGGATGATGATTGCGCCGCTCCGACGAGCGAACGCACCCTGCGGTACTGCGGTCTCAGCGCAAACGCTGTCTACGAGATCGCAGTGGAGGCGCGCAACAGCGGCGGTCATGCCTCGGACCCGGGCAGAGCGCTGGCTTGCCTGGGGCCTTGCGCGCTTGAGATCTCGCAGGTGACGACGAGTGGACTCAAGCTGAACTGGATAGCCCTGGAGCCGTATGAGTCTCAGCTGCTGCATCATGTGCGCGTGCGGTCGGGCGATACGGTGTTGGGCGAAGACCGAGGATCGCATGTAACTCAAGCCACCCTCGGTAATCTGAGCTTGGAGGGCGAGACGACATACACGGTGGAAGTTCGGCTCTATAGCAGTAAGCGGGGTGGCTTCACCGACTGGGTTGGGACTACGTTCACGACGCCCAAGGCTGAGCTGGCCCTGTCCGCGAGCGTGAACCCGGTGCGTTGCGAAGTGGGTCAGATCGCCGGCGTGAGTTGGGAAGTGACAGGGGGGACTGCACCGTATGAGGTGACCGTGAGGGTGGACGGGGATCTGGAATCACCCAGGCCGGTTCGGGTGGACTGTGACGTAGTTGGCTCGAAGCAGATTGTCGTTGAGGCGACCGATGCCACAGAGCCAGAGGAGTCCGTATCGAAGACGCTAGTGCTGACGATCATCCCGCCCCCACTAATGCTGTCAGCGTCGTTAGATGCAGATACGTGTCATGTTGGTCAGCAGGCCAGGCTGACTTGGAACGTCTCTGGCGGCACGAAGCCGTACCGCGTGGTTGTGGCGGGCCAGCAAGACCCTAACAGCCCTGTCAAGGTGGAATGCGACGCCGTGGGCACGAAGCAGATTGTGGTGACGGCAACCGATTCAAGCACGCCCACGGCGCAGACCCAGACCAAGACGCTCGAACTCACGGTGAGTGCCCTGCCGCCGTTGACGCTGAGCGCCTCAGCCAGTCCGGCGAGCTGTGAGACGGACGGCGAAGTGACGCTGAGCTGGACGGTCGGGGGCGGATCGGGCACGCACACGGTCACGGTCGATGGGGTCAAGCAGAGTGGCGACTCGACCACCGTGACCTGTCAAGTCGAACCTGGCACGCAGACCGTGACGGTGACCGCGACGGATCAAGCCGCAAGTGTCGCATCGGTGACCCAGCGGGTGCAGCTGACCGTGACCGCGGCCGCGAGTCAGACCGTGTCGGCGGAGATCCGGGCGCAGCGCCTGTCGGACAACCGGGTGGAGTTCCGGCTGCGGCTCGGGGACGGGACGGATCTGACGACGGCTGAGCGCTTCATGAACCTGCCCGTCGTCGTGGCCGGCCGCTGGTACTCGAGCGGCGCCTTCACCACTGCGATCGACGGGACCGACTACCGGCTGGGCGTGGTCTCGGTTCGCTTGGACAACACCGTCTGTCCGGCCCAGGTCTGGGTCACGTTCCTGCCCACCGAAGGTGAGCGGATTACGCCGACCAAGTACAAGCTGCCGGTCGACCGCGAGGCGAACCTGTGGGCGGTCACATCGAAGTTCGAGGTCACGCTGGTGGAGACACCCTCCAGCGACGCCGTGCGCCAGGGAGGCGCGGTGTACAGCATGGATGCGGCGCCCGAGGGCGCGAGTCCCGTTCCCGGCCGCGAGGGCGGGTTGATGCTGGGCGACGAGGCGCCAGCCGACGCGCAGCGCCAGCAGTCAGTGAAGACCTGCACCGACGCCCCAACCGGTCTGGCGACGTCGAACCTGACGAGCAGTGGCGCCCGGCTGAGCTGGGGCAAGGTCGCCGCCGCCAGCGAGTACGACATCGCTGTGGGCGATGGCGCGTCAACTCAGCTCGCGTCGTCGAAGACCTCGTACGACTTCAGCGGCCTGGCCGCCGACACCAGCCACACGCTCAAGGTGCGCGCCCGCAGCTGGCAGGGCGCGTCGGAGTGGAGCAGCAAGGTGGTGCGCACGAAGGTCTCGCCCGTGCCCGTGATCACGATCGCCGCAAGCGCGTCGCCGGTCGACGAGGGCGGGAGCGCGAGCTTCACCGTGACCAGCGACCGAACGCTGATCACAGCGCTCGATGTCAAGCTCTCGGTGACCGAGAGCGGCGCCATGCTCAGCGGCACGCCGGCGACGCAAGTGACCATCGCCAAGGCTGCGAAGTCGGCAACCGTGTCGGTCGCGACTGCGGATGACGAGCAGGACGAAGACGACAGCCTGGTCACTGCGACGCTGCTCGCGGGCACGGGCTATCAGCTGGGTGCGGCCAAGACAGCGACGGTGACGGTGGCCGACGATGACGGTCAGGAGCCGCAACTGACTCTGACGCTGACCAGCTCTTCGAACAGATGCGAGACGGGTGGGCAGGTGACGGTCGGTTGGACCGTGACCGGCGGTTCCGGCACCTACACGGTGACCGTCGATGGCACATCGCAGAGCGGCGCCTCGGCCACAGTGACCTGCCAGTCGACGGCGGGGACGCAGACCGTCACGGTCGTCGTCACAGACAAGACCGATACTACGCTGACGAAGACAGAGACGCTCGATCTCAGCGTGACCGTGCCGCCGCTCACCCTCGCGGCGAAGGCCTCGCCGACCAGCTGCGACACCGGCGGGCAGGTCACCGTGAGCTGGACGGTCGGCGGCGGCTCCGGCGCCTACAGCGTCACTGTCGATGGCGCCAAGCAGAGCGGCTCATCAACCACGGTCAGCTGTCAGGCTACGGCCGGGGCCCAGACCGTCAGCGTCGTCGCAACCGACAAGGCAGACAACAAGCGGACGAAGACGCAACAGCTCACGCTGACCGTGACCAAACCGCCTGGCACGGTCACGGCCACGCTCAGGGCGCGGCGGCTGACGGACAACCGCTTCGAGCTGGGCCTGCGCCTGGCCGACGGCACCGACGTCTCGGTCACGAAGCGCTTCGCCAACCCACCGTTGATGACCAGCGGCGGCTGGAAGCAGAGCGAGGCGCTCAGCGCCACGATCGCAGGCCGCAGCTACACGCTGGGCCAGATCTCCGTGCGGCTCGAGAACGACCGATGCCCCTCGCGCCTGGAGCTCAGCTTCCTGCCGGCCGCGGGCTCGCGCAGCTTGCCCCAACAACGGTTCCTGCGAACCGACGCCGAGGCGGAGAGCTGGTTCAGCGGCAGCGAGTTCACGATCACCCTGAGCAGCTCTGATTCGCTCTCTGCTCAACAGTCGGCGGGTAACGGTCCCACGGTGCGGAACCTGCTCGACGACACGCCCGATGCGACCAATGCCGGTCCGGGCACGGAGGGCGGCGCGCTGAGCGGCGAGACGCCCAGCCCGGTTCCAGACGCGCTCGCGCAGGCCGATGCGCAGTCGAGCGGCACGCCGGTCTGTCCGTCGGCGCCGAGCGGGCTCGCGACCAGTCAGATTACGACTGACCGGATCAGGCTGAGCTGGCAGGCGGTCACGGGCGCCAGCCAGTACGACCTCAGGCGCGGCAGCCTCAATCTGGACCCGGTCACGACCGTCTCCTACTCGTTCACCGGACTCAGCGCCGGCACCAGCTACAGCCTGCAGGTGCGAGCGCGCGACGCCTGGGGCGCGTCTCCGTGGAGCAGCGTCACGGAGACGGCGCTGCCAGAGGTCCCCGACAAGCCGACCAACCTCCGCGCGACCGCGACCAAGGACAGCCTGACCTTGGGCTGGGACGGCGCTCCCCGCGCGACCGCCTACCGGGTCCGCATCGGGACCGGGAGCAGCACGCCGCCCAACCAGCCGCCGCGCGGCCACCAGTTTACGAAGCTCAGCCCCAACACCAGCTACACGCTCGCCGTCCAGGCCTCCAACCGCGGCGGCTCATCAGCTTGGGCCCAGATCACGATCAAGACCAAGCCGGAACCAGTCACCTTGACCGCGTCGGTCAGTCCGACCAGCTGCGAGCCCGGCGATCCGCTGACCGTGACCTGGACCGCCGGCGGCGGCACCGGCTCCTACCGCGTGACCGTGGACGGCAGCGCCCAGGCCGGCAGCTCCGCCGAGCTGACCTGTCAACAGACGGCGGGCACGCAGACTATCACGGTCAAGGCCACTGACGCCGCTCACACAGACCTCAGCGCCACTGTGAGCTTGTCAGTGACCGTCACCGCGCCGCCCACGGTGACCGGGCGGATGGAGGCGCGGCGGGTCAGTTCCGGTCGAGTCGAGGTCGCCTTCCGGCCGCAAGGCGGCGCCCGCATCCTGCCCTCTGGCCGGTTCTACACGCCCGACGTCAGCAAGCTCAACCGCTGG
>JAJEJC010000004.1 GCA_022828105.1 Dehalococcoidia bacterium
CGCACATCCATCTGCACGTTGTCGCCGGGCATCGCCATCTCCACCCCGGACGGCAAGCCAATCTCGCCCGTCACGTCCGTCGTGCGAATGTAAAACTGCGGCCGGTAGCCCGGGAAGAACGGACTGTGCCGCCCGCCCTCCTCCTTCGACAAAATGTAGACCTCCGCCGTGAACGCCGTGTGCGGCGTGATCGAACCCGGCGCCGCCAACACCTGCCCGCGCGCGATCTCCTCGCGGTCGATGCCCCGCAGCAAACAACCCACGTTGTCCCCCGCCTCGCCCGTCGGCAGCGTCTTCTTGAACATCTCCACACCCGTCACCACCGTGGTCCGGGTGTCCTTGATGCCCACAATCTCAATCTCCTCGCCACTGTTCACCACCCCACGCTCGATCCGGCCCGTCGCCACCGTCCCACGTCCCTTGATCCCGAACACATCCTCAATCGGCATCAAGAACGGCTGCTCCACCGGCCGCGGCGGCGTCGGCACGTACTCGTCCACCGCCGCCATCAACTCCACAATCGATTCGTACTCCGACGACTCCGCGTCGGTCGACTCACTCTCCAACGCCGCCAGCGCCGAACCCCGAATCACCGGCACGTCGTCGCCCGGGAACTCGTAGTCCGAGAGCAGCTCCCGCACCTCCAACTCAACCAGATCCAGCAACTCCTCGTCGTCCATCATGTCCACCTTGTTCAGGTAGACCAGAATCCGCGGCACCCCCACCTGGCGCGCCAACAAAATGTGCTCCCGCGTCTGCGGCATCGGCCCGTCCGGCGCCGCCACCACCAAAATCGCCCCGTCCATCTGCGCCGCGCCCGTAATCATGTTCTTGATGTAGTCCGCGTGACCCGGCGCGTCAATGTGCGCGTAGTGCCGAGCCTCCGTCTCGTACTCCACGTGCGCAATCGCAATCGTGATCCCCCGCGCTCGCTCCTCCGGCGCGTTGTCAATCGAGTCGAAACTCGAAAACGACACCTTCTCGTCACTCAACGCCAGCGTCTTCGTGATCGCCGCCGTCAGCGTCGTCTTGCCGTGATCCACGTGCCCAATCGTCCCCACGTTCACGTGCGGCTTCGTCCGCTCATACACCTGTCGCGCCATCGTTCGCTCTCCTGCCTGTCGTCTCGTTCGCAGTGAAGTGCCGCCCAGCGGCGGATGGAGCCCGCATCCAGATTTGAACTGGAGACCTCGTTCTTACCAAGAACGCGCTCTACCGACTGAGCTATGCGGGCCCGGATCTCTCGATGCACTGCTCCGGCTGCTGCGCTGGCTTTCACGTCGCAACCGCCGACGGCAGCGCAAACTGCCACGGCGGCTGTACGTCAATGTCTGGTGCCGGGGGCAGGATTCGAACCTGCGAAGCCTTTCGGCGCCGGTTTTACAGACCGGTGGTATTAGCCACTCACCCACCCCGACACTCTTCACATCTTAGCCCTACCTGCGCACCCTCTCGCCCGCTTCCGCACGACCACCAATAGCGTCATCTGTTCACCAGCACGCAAACTGGAGTGGTTTGAGTGGAGCCCAAGGGGGGATTCGAACCCCCAACCTGCCGATTACAAATCGGCTGCGCTGCCAATTGCGCCACCTGGGCACTACTCAATCCTACGATCAGTTCGTCCGGCCGGGGTTTCTTGCACTTGACGAAACAAACTCAGTCCCTATCCTCGCAAGTGCGTTTATCTCTTCATTCGAACGCTACGCAAAGGACGCACATGACCCGCATCATGATTGCCATGCTCGCCGCCGCCCTCTTGATTGGCTCAGCGGGCCTGGCCGCCACCCAGCCCGCCGCCGCGCAACCGGGCGGACCGTCCGTCTGCCTGTCGCTTGCCCCGGGGGAGCACGAAATCTCCGCTCCGGCCCGAGACCGCGAAGGCAACGTCATCTTCCGCGTGACGGTTGGCGAAGGCGGCGTCGTGACTGAATTCGTCGAGCCCGGCGGACAGTCGATTCCGCCCGTCGCCCTGCTCGACATCTTCACCGGAGCAGACGCATACCCGCTGCCCGACGGCGTCGCCATCGTCGAATGCGAAGCCGCCGCCGACAGCATGGCATCCGGCGGACAGGGCAGCGGCGAACTCTGCCTCAACCTTGAGCCTGGCAGCTACGAGGAATCGGTCAGCGCCAGCGGTCAGACCTACAACATCACCATTCATGTCGGCGAGAACGGCCGTCTGACCAGTGTCGACGTGCTCGGTCAGTCCTACTCGCCTTCCGATGCCCTGGCGCTCCTTGCGCAGTTTGGAGCCTCCGTCCCGCCCCACATCCAAATCCTCCCCTGTGAGCCGTCCGCGGCCGCCTACCCGACCACCGGGACCGGCGGACTGGCCGACGCGAACGACCGGACGGGACTGTGGGTGGCGCTCGCGACGGTCGCCGCGCTTGGGCTCGTCAGCGCATTCGCCTTGCAGCGACGCCAGCGCCAAACACGCACCGTCATCCGTTAGAAGCGCAGCGCGCTTTCGACCAGCGAATCGGCGCCGGGCGCCTCCTCGGCCTCCTCCGGCTCGGGCAGGACCCGGCGCCATCTCGTGCCCTCCCGCGTATCCTCCAGCGCCACGCCCAGCGAGGTCAGTCGATCACGCACCGAGTCGGCCAACTCGTACTGCTTCGCGCCACGCAGCTCCTGGCGGATCGATACCAGCAGATCGATAAACGGCCCCGCGTCCGACGCGGCCGAAGTGGACACGCCGGCGAATCCCAGCCCCAGCACTCCGCCCAACTCCACCAGCGCATCACGCGCCGCGCCCGCCGGTCGATCCTCGGCGCGCGCTCGATTGATCTCCCGGGCCAGGTCAAACAGGGCTGCCAGCGCTTGCGGCGTGTTGAGATCGTCCTCGAGTGATGCGATAAACGTCTCCCGGGCCTGGCTCGGATCGATCTCCCCGTCTCCGTCCTGCAGCGGCAGCGTGGCCGCGGTTCGCAAGCGCTCCGCCCCCCGCGCGGCCGACATCAACGACTCCTCCGAGTAGGTCAACGGCGATCGGTAGTGTCCACCCAGCACGAACATCCGTAGTCCGTCCGCTCCGTACCGATCCAGCCCCTCACGCAGCCGAACGATCTTGCCCGTCGACTTCGACATCTTCTCCCCGCCGACCTGCATCATCGCGTTGTGCATCCAGTGCCGCACAAACGGATCGAGCCCCGAGAATCCCTCCGACTGCGCAATCTCGTTCTCATGGTGCGGAAAGATCAGGTCCATTCCGCCGCCGTGCAGATCAATCTGCTCGCCCAGGTAGCGAATCGACATCGCCGAGCATTCGATGTGCCAGCCCGGCCGGCCGGGACCCCAGGGACTCTCCCACTGCGGTTCGCCGGGCTTGGCCCCCTTCCACAGGGTGAAATCCATCGGGTGTTCCTTCTCGACCCCGATGTCCGTCGGCTCGGCAGAGATCATGTCGTCCAGGGTGCGACCCGAGAGCTTGCCGTATCCGGGCATTTCCCGCACGCGGTAGTACACGTCGCCGCCGGCCGGATAAGCCATCCCTCGCTCAATCAACCCGTCAATCAGGTCAATCATCTGCGGAATCTCTTCGGTCGCTCGGGGATGCACGTCGGCGGGCGCGATGCCCAGCTCGCGCCACTCGCCCATGAACGAGGCGATCTGGCGCTCGGCCAACTCCGTGACCGTCATCCCCTCTTGCGCCGCGCGGGCGATCAGTTTGTCGTCGACATCGGTGAAGTTGTAGACCAGCCGCACTCGCCTGCCACGCCACTCAAGGAACCGCCGCAGCGTGTCGAAAATGATGATCGACATGGCGTGGCCCAGATGCGCGTCGTCATATGGGGTGATCCCGCAGACGTACATCGAGATCGGATCATCGACCGGTCCAAACGGCTGCTTGCGGCGCGTCAATGTGTTGTACAACTCCACGGACCAACCCCCAACATGCAGTCAACTCACAGAACGTACGTCAGTCAAAGCGTAAGCCAACACGCGCCGCACGAACGACAGACCTAGCCCGCCGCCGTCTCCCCCGCCCGGGACTCCGCGGCCGCCGCCTGTTCGCTCATCCGCAGCAACTCCACGCGCATCTCCGACACTGCCTGCTCCAACGCCTCAATCCGATCGTGCTCGGGGTCGGGCAGGCGCAGCACGGTGTCGTCGCCGGGGTCGTAGTAGGCCACGACGTGTCCCGGCACGCCGACTACCGTCGAGTGCTGCGGCACGTTCGACACCACGACCGCCCCCGCGCCGATCCGCGCGCCGGTGCCGATGGTCACGGCGCCGACGATCGCCGCGTTGGCCCCCACCAACACGTTGTCACCGAATGTCGGATGCCGGCGCTTCCTCATCGTCGACGTGCCGCCCAGCGTCACGCCCTGATGCAAGTGGCAACGCCGGCCAATCCGCGCCGTCTCTCCGATCACCACGCCCATGCCGTGGTCGATCAGACAGGGCGCCGAAATCTGCGCGCCGGGGTGAATCTCAATCCCGGTCAGATTGCGCGCCAGGTGCGACAGCAGCCTCGGTAGCACCGGCACGCCCAGTCGCAGCAGCGCGCCCGAGACCCGGTGCAGCATCAACGCGTGGATGCCGGGATAGGCGAGCAACACCTCAAGCCAGATCGTGGCGGCCGGATCGCGCTCGATCGCGAACTGGATGTCCGCCCAGGTGTCGTCGACGAACGACCAGTACCAGTCCAGGACAGCGGAGAGGCGTTGCAGCAACATCATGGGAGCAGCCTATACGTCCGCGCCGAACTCCACGCCAACGTCGGAGTTGGCCCCACGACGCATGCGCACCGTGGCCACCGCGTGCGTCGCAATGCCCTCGGCGCGACCTAAGGCGCCCATCCCCTCGGCCGTCGTCGCGGCGACGTTCACCGCCGATATGTCAAGTTGCAGCGCTTCGGCAAGCATCGCACGCATCTGCTCGATGTGCGGACGCAGGCGCGGGCGTTCCGCGATCACCGTGGCATCGACCGACTGCGGACGCGCGCCTGCTTCGGCCAGCATTGCGACCGCCGCTCGCAGCATCAGCGTCGAGTTCCCGTCTCTCCACTGAGGATCCGCAGTCCCGAACTGCGCCCCGATGTCGCCGAGCCCAGCCGCGCCGAGTAACGCGTCGATGATCGCGTGCGTCAGCACATCGGCGTCCGAGTGGCCGTCCAGGCCGACCTCGCTGGGAATCTCGACCCCGCCGAGCACCAGCCGGCGACCCTCCGTGAATCGATGCGAGTCGATGCCGATTCCCGTTCGCACGTCGTACCCGGCGTCCAGCAGCGCTTCGGCGATCCGCAAGTCCTGCGGGGACGTGATCTTCGGATTGGGCGCGCCCAGGTCATGCACGAGCACCGATTCGCCGAGCCGCTCGACCAGCGCCGCATCATCCGTCGCCAATACGCCGTCTCGCCGCGCCGCCTCATGCGCGCGCCGCAACGTGGCGGCGGGAAAGACCTGCGGCGTGGCCACGGCGCGCAGCGTCGCCCGTTCCGGCGTGACCTGAATCAGCTCCCGGTCGTCAACCACCTTGATCGTGTCGACCGCCGGACCTCCGGCGATCACACCGATCCCATCCTTCGCCAGATCGATGCACGCGGCGATCCCGTCGGCCGTGATCAGCGGGCGCGCGCCGTCATGAACGGCCACGACATCGACCCTGCGCAACGCCGACAATCCCGCCCAGACCGAGTCCTGCCGTTCGCGTCCGCCATTGACCAGTGCGCGAACCTTGTCCAGGTTGCGGCAGATGTCGCTCACTGCCGCGCGGTTCGCCGCCGATGTCACAACCACCAGATCATCAACCGCTTGACACGCCTCGAACGCCGAGAGCGTGCGGCTGAGCACCGGCCGACCGGCCAGATCGGCCAACAGTTTGTCTCCGCCGCCCATCCGCCTGCTGCTGCCCGCCGCGAGGACGATCGCGCCGACTCTCACGCGACCTCCTCCTCGGCCGCGAGTTGCGCGAAGATCATCCGCCCGGCCTGGGTCTGAATGACCCGCTTGACGGTCAGGTGGCGGAACTCGCCGATCGCCGATGCGCCTTCCTCGACCACGACCATGGTGCCGTCCGGTAGATAGCCAACGCCCTGGTCCTCGCCTCGACCGGCCTCAATCACCTCGATGCTCAGGCTCTCGCCTGGCAAGGCGTTGGTCTTGACCGCGTTGGCCAGGATGTTCAGGTTCAGCGCGCGCACGCCTTCCAGCTCGGCCACCCGGGCCAGATTCGAGTCCGTCAACGCCAGCGCCGCGCCGCGCTCCTTCGCCAGCCGCACCAGCCGCGCATCCACATCGCCGTCCGCCTCGGTCGACTCGTCGTCGATCACGTGTGTCGCCACTCGTTCCTCCGTCTGCAGTCGAGTCAGCAGCTCCAGGCCGGTTCGGCCGCGCCCTCGGCGGAGTGGGTCAGAACTGTCGGCGACGCGGCGCAGTTCGTCCAGGACAAAGCGAGGCACGATGATGTCCGCCAGCAGGAATCCGCTCGCAGCCACGTCGATGATCCGCCCGTCGATGATCGCCGAGGTGTCGAGAATCACTTCCGAGGGCGCAGGCGGCCGTGCGAGTGCGACCGACTCCGCCACTTCATCCGCTCGGCCTCGCACCGTGTTGACGAAGCGCTCGACCTCGGCCCGGCGGCCCAGCGCGACACCGATGCCGATTGGCGCGAGCAGGATCGCGACGCCGATCGGCGCGAACTCTCCGGCCGCGCCCGGCAGCGCGCCAAGCACCGGCGACAGCAGCGCCGCCGCCACCAATGCCGCGACCAGGCCAAACCCGCCTAGCAGAATCTCCAACGTGGACAGCGAGCGCCAGATGCCCTGGCGCAGCCACCACAGTGGTCGCAATGTCCAGTCGAGCAGTTGCCGGAGCGTCTCCATGGCCCCAGGCCTCAATCGTCCCAAATGGAAATGGCGGCCATGCGGCCGCCAATTAGTCCAGAGCGGTCATCCGCCCAATAACTCCAGGCGCATCCCTGCGCACCTCAAATCATACAGGATTCCAACACGCCCGTCCCATCCGGGGCCACTCTCACCGAGCGAGAGGGTCAGGGCAAGGGCCCTTCCCACTGTTCCCATCTCTCCCCCCGCCTCCGGCGGGGGGAGATGCCGAAGGCAGAGGGGGGCACTCCCCAGCCCCGTCAACCCCACAACACACCGCCACCCACATCGAACACCCGTGCGCATAAGATCGAACTTCCAAGCGCACGAGAGCAGGAGCCCACCCCATGTCCCACGCCGCCAACCCACCCCTCCCCTTCACCAGCGACGCCATCATCGACCGTCTCCGACACCAGGCCACCAATGGGCCCGCCTACGTCCAGCACAGCGCCACCAAGGCCCTCGCTCACATCAAGGGCCTCTACGCCCAGGCTCAGTACGAAGCCAGGCTCGCCTTCGAAGCCTCCCGCGTCGCCCTGCGCGACTCGGTACAGGACGCCCCCGCCAACGACAGCGACCACGCCGACGACCGCAGCATGGGTCTCGCAGAGCGCATGGAGGGCCTCAACAACGGCACCCTCCAACCCACCCCCGAAGAACTCGCCCACTTCGAGCCGGACAACCCGGCTCAGGCCGAAGATGACGACGAAGACCACCTTGAGGAGCAGGAAGATGAACCTCCATAAGAGCGAGCGAACCCCGCGGCCTCCGCTTTTTTCGGGAGCGGCCATGTCACGCTCAGTCGAGTCGGCCTCAGCGCCCCATACCCCGCGCCGGACTCCATTCTGGACCGGCGCCGCCTCACCCCGTCCTCTGATAGCGTGAGTCCACAATGCCGACGGTCGACATCGATCCACTCCTGCAGGGAGTCTCCAAGCCCGCCCGCTATGTCGGCGGCGAGTGGAACGTGATCGAGCGCGACTGGAACGAACGCGCCGTCCGCTGGGCGCTGATCTACCCCGACCTCTACGACATCGGACAGTCCAACGGCGGGCTGGCTATCCTCTACGACATCCTCAACCACACCCCGGACACGCTGGCCGAGCGCTGTTACACGCCCTGGCCCGACATGGCCGACAGCCTCCGCGCCCACGGTCAGCCGCTCTTCTCGCTCGAGAATCGCCGCAGCCTGCGCGACTTTGACGCGCTTGGCTTCTCGCTCTCCTACGAACTCACCTACACCAACATCCTCGAGATGCTCGACCTCTCCGGCATCCCGATCCGCAGCCTCGACCGCAGCGAGGACGATCCGCTGATCCTCGCCGGCGGCTCCGGCGCGCTCGTGCCCGAACCGCTGGCCCCGTTCATCGACGCCTTTGTGCTCGGCGAAGCCGAAGACGTCGTTCTTGAAATCAACGAACTGCTCCACGAAGCCAGGACTCAGGGCGCGTCCCGGCTCGACCTGCTGCGCGCCCTCGCCCGAACGCCGGGCGTCTACGTACCCCGCTTCTACGAGTGGCGCTACGAGGCCGACGGCACCCCTGCCGAAGTCTTCGCGACCGACGACGCGGCATCCGTGCCCGTCGTCAAGCGATTCCTGCAGGGACTCCCGCCGATCCTGACCAAGCCGATCGTGCCGTATCTGCAAACCGTCCACGACCGCGCCGGCATCGAGATCCAGCGCGGCTGCACCCAGGGCTGCCGCTTCTGCCAGGCCGGGATGATCTATCGACCCCTGCGTGAACGCACGCCCGAAGAAGTCGTCGCCGGCGCGAAAGAACTCTTCCGCAACACGGGATTCGATGACCTCTCGCTGGTCTCGCTCTCCTCCACCGATCACTCGCAAATCAAGTCGATCGTGCGTGCGTTGCGCGCCGAGTTCGGCGATGAGATCGGCGTTTCCCTGCCTTCGACCCGCGTCGACAGCTTCAGTGTCGATGTCGCGCTGCTCTGCTCGCCGCGAAAGAAGCACTCGATGACCTTCGCTCCCGAGGCCGGCTCGCAGCGCTTGCGCAACGCGGTCAGCAAGGTCGTTGACGAGCAGGATCTGCTCGACGCCGCCCGCAACGCGTTCGAGCAGGGCTGGACCTCGATCAAGCTCTACTTCATGGTCGGCCTGCCGACCGAGACGATGTCCGATGTCGAAGGCATCGTCGACTGGGCCGCGCAGGTCAAGCAGATCGGCCGCCAGATCGTCGGCAACCGCGCCCGCGTCCGCGTCTCCACCTCCAACCACGTGCCCAAGGCCCACGCTCCCTTCCAGTGGGCGCGACAGGAAACGCCTGCCGAGCTCGAGCCCAAGCACCAGTTGCTCAAGCAAATGACCCGCCGAGCTCGGCTCGACCTGAGCTGGAACGACCCCCAGGAGTCGATCCTCGAGGGCGTACTCTCGCGCGGCGACCGCCGCCTCGCGCCCGTGATCGAGACCGCCTGGCGCAACGGCGCTCGCTTCGACGCCTGGAGCGAGCACTTCCGCGAGAACCTCTGGTGGGACGCGATGGCCCGTGAAGGCCTCGACCCCGCCTTCTACTGTCACCGCGAGCGCGACCTCTGGGAGCGCTTCCCCTGGATGCACATCGCATCCGGCGTCTCCGAGGCCTTCCTGCGCAAGGAGTGGCAGCGCACCTGGAAGGAACTCACAATCGCCGACTGCCGCGACGGCTGCAACGTTTGCGGCATGGAACACGCCGCCCAACTCTGCGAACTCAAGCTCGGCGACCTGATCGCCACACGTCGGGCGTCGTCCGAAGAACTGATCAGCGTCTTGTAGCGAAACAGAGGCTCGCATCATTATGTCAAGAGACGTCCTGGAACATCTCATCTGGAGCCTCAACCAATCATTCCAGGAGAAGAAAGAACACTCCCTGATCCAGAATCTCTCCTCGGTCACCACCGACGACCTCGATCAGGTCGTCCCCGGTGGCGGTCGCACCATGCGCGACCTGATCGTCCACTGCGCTGCAGTCAAGTACATGCACGCCAACCACGCTTTCGGCGACGCCAGCGCCACCTTCTGGAACACCTGGGAAGGCGACGAGCCGGTCAGCGACGCCTCCTTCGAAGACCTGCTGGAATGGCTCGAGGCAGGTCACGAACAGGTCATCGAGTCGGTCAAAGCCCTGAGCTCCGACGGCGAACTCGACGCCACGCGACCCACCTATTGGGGTGAGCAATGGGAGACGCGCCGCATCCTCGACGCCATCGCGGTGCACGACGTCTACCACGCCGGGGAAATCAACCATCTCCGCGCGCTCATCCACCAGGTCCAGTAGGGCAGCAGCATCGGCGCCCGGTTCCCGCGTTACGGCAGCGCGGTCGCTCAGAACCGCAGCAAGTCCTCCAGCCGCTCAGCCTCCTCCGCCGGCCCCACGACCGCCAGGCGCAACTCGTCCTCGCGCAGGTACTCGTTGGCGACTCGTTGCACATCGTCCAACGTCACCGCCCGGTAGTCCTCGTACACCTCATCGACCGATCTCAACTCGCGGTGCAGCAGCGACTGCCCGCCGTTCCAGGCCGACACGGCGCGGCTGTCTTCCATGCCCATCAGCATCCTGCCCGCCGCCAGCCGCTTGGCCCGCTCCAACTCCTCCGCCGGGACGCCGTCGCGTAGCCGCGACAGCTCGCCCAGCGTCGCGGCAAGCGCCTGCTCCACGTTCTCGGGATCGACGCCCATCGAGACCTGGATCGCGCCCGTGTCTCGATACATCGCCAGCGCCGCGCCGACGTCATAGGCCAGACCCAGCTCCTCGCGCACCTTGAGGAACAGCCGCGAGCTCATGCCGTCGCCCAGCATCCCCGTCATCAACCCCAGCGCAAAGCGGTCCGGATGCCGCGAGGTCATGCCCGGCAAGCCGATCGTGATCTGCGTTTGCTCGGTCTCCTTAATCCGCAGCGCGACGCGCTGACCGTCCTCGGATATGCCGGCAGTCAAGCGGTTGGCGGCCTCGGTCGTCGACCAATCCTGCGTCAACTCTGATACGCGCGCCAACACGGCATCGGCATCGACATCGCCCGCCACCGATACCAGCACGTTGGCCGGCGAATACTGCGTCGACCAGTAGGCGACGGTGTCTTCGTGCCGGATTGCCTTGACCGACTCCGGCGTCCCGGCGATGTCGCGGCCCAGCGGCGAGCCGCGCCACATCAGCTCGGCCAGCAGTTCGCCGACAAGCTGGTACGGCGAGTCTTCTATCTGTGCCAACTCCTCCAACACCACCGATCGCTCGCGCTCCATCTCGGCCGCATCAAGGTTGGGCCGGCAGACCATGTCCACGATCACGTCGACCGCCGCTTGCCAGTCGGGACCGGGCACCTTGGCGTAGTAGACCGTCATCTCCCGGTCGGTCGCCGCGTTCATGTATCCACCCACGCCTTCAATCGCCATCGACAGCTCGGCAGCAGTCGGAAACGACTTCGATCCCTTGAACAGGCAGTGTTCGAGCAGATGCGAGACGCCGGCATGTTCGTCTCGCTCATACTGGGCCCCGGCGCCGACATAGACCGACACGGCCGCCGACCGAGCCGAGGCCATCGGCTCGGTGATCACCCTTAATCCGTTCTCGAGCGTGTCGAACCGCCGCGCCGCGGCCGCCTCGGCGGCCACTACTCCGCTCCCCAGGTCGTGTCGCCCGAGGATTCGTCGCGCACAATCGTGTGCGCCATCGCCCCGCCGACGAACTCGTCGATCGAAGATCCGATCGTCGTGTCGTCGCCGTGGCCGTTGAAGGTCAGCGTGTGCTCGGGCAGTCCGTACAGCTGGGTCACGATCGAGCGCACTTCCTGGGTCACCTGCGGCATTCCCCTCGAGTTGCCCGGCCCGCCGGGGAACAGCGTATCGCCCACGACGCAGTACGGATCGTCCGCGTCGGCAATGAAGTAGGACACCGAACCGGTCGTGTGGCCTGGCGTGTGCAGGACCTCAAGCTCGGTCCCACCCAGCAGGATCGTCTCGCCGCCCTGCATGTGGATGTCGATCTCGAGGTCGGTCTCCAGCCAGGGGTGCTGCTCGTCGGCCACCGTGTCCGACGTGTGCATGTAGAAGGGCACGTTTGGACCCAACCATTCGCGAAGCTCGTTGTAGGACTTGATGTGGTCGGGATGCGAGTGGGTGAAGAGCACCATCTTCGGCGTGGCGCCCGACTGCTCGACGCCGGCCTTCACCAGCTCGTGCTGCGCCACCGCGTCGATAATCGCTGCGTCGCCCGTGCCTTTGTCAACCAGCACAAAGGCATTGTTCTCGAATGGCCCCCACGACATCTGCATCACCACCGTCCGCCAATACACTCGCAACAGACGCGACTCCGCGTGCAATTCCATGCTCACGTCGCACCCCAGTTCGTCAGGTCAGTCAGACGCACTCCGATAATGTCCGCAGTGTAGCTAGCGCGGAGGCACCTCCATGACTCATCAGACACCGATCGACGCGCTCCGCGATGTGATGCCGCTCAGTGCGGCGGCAAGCGATGACGGCGCGCTGCAACTCGGCGGTTGCGACGTTCGCGAACTCGCCCGCGAGTTCGGCACTCCGCTCTACATCTACGACGAGCACACGATCCGCCAGACCTGCCGCGACTATCTGCGCGACTTCCGCTCGCAGATGCCCGGCGCGCGGGCTCACTACGCCTCCAAGGCCTGGCTCAGCCCGGCGCTCGTCAACGTATTGGTGGAGGAAGAGTTCGGACTGGACGTCGTCTCGGCCGGAGAACTCCATGTGGCCCTTGCCGGAGGGATGGACCCCGAGCAGATCGGCTTCCACGGCAACGGCAAAACGCCCGCCGAGTTGGAGTATGCGCTCGAGGCCGGCGTGGGACGGATCATCGTTGACAACGACGACGAACTCGCGCTGCTCGATGATCTGACCCGTTCACGCGCGACCGAGCAGCGGATCATGCTGCGGATCACGCCCGGCGTCGATGCGCAGACCCATGCCAAGACCACGACCGGATTGCGCGACAGCAAGTTCGGCTTCCCCTTGCCCTCCGGCCAGGCCGAAGCCGCGCTGGTTCGAGCGCTTGATGCCCCGTTCCTGGATGTCACCGGATTTCACATCCATCTCGGTTCGCCGTTGTTCAAGATTCAGCCCTACGCCGACGGCATCGCCACCATCGGCGAGTTCGCCGCCGAGATGAAGCAACGCCACGGCTACGAATGGCGCGAATTCTCACCGGGCGGCGGCATGGCGCTGACCTACACCGCCGACCACACGGCGCCGGTCTCGGAGCGATATGCAGCCCAGATCGCCGAGGCGATTCACACCGCCTGCGATACACACGGCCTGCCAATGCCCGATGTCCACATCGAACCGGGCCGCTCCGTCGTCGGCCGCGCCGGCGTCGCGCTCTACTCCGTGGTCAGCCGCAAGCACATTCCCGAGACTCGGGACTATGTCACGGTCGATGGTGGCATGGCCGACAACATCCGTCCCGCCATGTACGACTCCCGTTACGAAGCCGCAGCCGCCGAGCAGATGCACACTGTTCCCAGCCTCACCGTGACCGTGGCCGGCAAATTCTGCGAGTCGGGCGACGTGCTCGTCCGCGATGTGCGACTGCCGTCGCTGCAACTGGGCGAGTTGATCGCCATCCCGGCCAGCGGCGCCTATCAAATCGCCATGGAGAGCAACTACAACCTCGCCCTGCGCCCGGCGATCGTGATGGTGCAAGATGGGGACGCACGCCTCGTGCGTCGGCGCCAGACGCTCGACGATCTGCTACATCTTGAACTCTGATGACCGACGCTCAACCTGTCGACACGACTCCGCTCGGCGGCGACTGGGGACCGCACGCCGGGACGCCGGCCGTCCGCAGCCTGGCGGCGATGATCGCCGCCGATCGTCTACCCCACGCCCTGTTGATCAGCGGGCCGGTCGGCGTCGGCAAGCGCGACCTGGCAATCCGTGTCGCCCAGACCTTGCTCTGCGAGTCCGTTGAACCCGCCCAAGGACCGTGCCGCGAGTGCCGAACCTGCCAACGCCTGCACAATCCCAGCCAGCCAAGCCTCGATCCGCAGCACACCGACGTCGAAGTGATCGGTCCCGGTACGCTCTGCGCTGAGCCCACGCATGACCATCGCAACACGCGCACGATTGGCATCTGCGTGATCCGGCGGATTGAGCATGTCGCGACCCTGACACCGTTTGAAGCCGATCGCCGCATCTTCATCGTCAATCCTGCCGACGCGCTCACTGCCGACGCCGCGGACGCCTTCCTCAAGACGCTTGAGGAACCGCCCGAGCCGGTCCACTTCATTCTCCTCACCGCACAGGAGGCCCAGCTCTCCGAAACCATTCGCTCCCGCTGTCGCAGCATCACCCTGGCTCCGCTGCCGGCCGACGAACTGGACGCCTGGCTCGAGTATTGGGCCGGCACGGCCGGCGTCCAGATTCCCGAAGAGCCGCAGCGACGCGCCGAACTCACCCGTCTCGCGCGCGGACGGCCGGGCTGGCTCCAGGCCGGCCTCAGCGCCGGCGACCCGGTCGCGCTGCGGGCCGCACAGATCGACGACGCCGTGCGGATTGCCTCCGCCGACCGCGCCGAACGACTCAACTGGTCAGACCAGCTCAGCGGCCGCTCGGCGACCGCCCAGACCGTCGCCAACATCGAACTGATCCTCGACGCCTGGAGCGATTGGTGGCGAGATCTCTGGCTCTGTCTCGGCAACGGCGCCGACTCGCTGACGCACACTTCGCAGCGGGAACGCATCGAACAGATCGCGCCCATGTACGATCAACGACACATCACCCAGTTTCTGGAGCAGATCCAACGCACTCGCGCACTCCTGCAACAGGGCGTCAATGCCCGCCTCGCGCTTGATGTGCTGCTGCTCAGCATCCCCTCCGCCAGGACATCACCATGAACCAGGATCCAGACCCAGCAGACGAGCCGGTCGAGTCCACGACCGGCGACGCCGCTGAGCAGCCCGCCGAGTCCAGCGTCGCCGCCGCAGCCAGCGAACCGGCGCCCGAGTCGCAGGACGACCGCGTGGTGATCGGCATCCGCACGCGCGAGGCCTCGCGCATCTATCACTTCTCCGCCCCGCGCGGAGCGGTCTTCGTCGGCGATTATGTCGTGGTCGACCGAGCCCGGGGCAACCAGCTCGCCAGGGTCGTTACCGTGCCCGACGACGACACGCCCAGCCGGTCGGTCCCGCGCGACGTGCGGCCGATCGTGCGCCTGGCCGACGCCGACGACCGCGATCGCGCCGCCGCGCAGTCCGAACGCGCCGACCAGATTCTCCAGGACATGCGCTCCGCAGCCGTGCGCGACGAGCTGGGTTTGTATCCGGTCGCCGTGGAACTCAACCTCGACGGCGACCGCGGTTCCGCCTGGTTCCAGGCTCCCGACCATGTTGACTTTCGCTCGCTGCTGGACGGCATTCAGGACAAGTACGAGGTCACGCTGCAGATGCAGCAGGCCAATCAGCGTGAGCGTGCCCGGCTCGTCGACGGCTATGACATCTGCGGCCTGCGGCTCTGCTGTTCGAGCTGGATGACCGATTTCCCGCACGTCGGCATACGCGTCGCCAAGGACCAGGACCTCTCCCTCAACCCCGACAGCATCTCGGGCGTCTGCGGGCGCCTGCTCTGCTGCCTGACCTTTGAGCACGAGGTCTACCGCGAGATGCGCGGCACGCTGCCGCGCGTCGGCAAGCAAGTCAGCACTCCGGCCGGGATGGGCAAAGTGATCAAGCTGAACGTCTTGCAGCAAAAGGTCACGATCGCGCTCGACGACCATCCCCAGCGGGTCGATGTGCCGGCTGACGAGATCGGACTCGCTGTCCGCCCGGAAGACGCGCCCAATCAGGCATTGATCGAAGCCGAGCGCGAACGGCGTGACGCGGACGAGCGGGCCGCCGCGCTGCGCCGCGCCGCCGCACCGACCGACGCGCCGCCGGAGGCGGACCGCCCCGACCGTTCCGATGCGAGTGAGTCGGGCGAGTCGAGCGACCGCGCGCCCAAGCGACGCCGGCGACGCCGCTCACGCAAGCAACAGTCCGACGCCAGGCAGGTCGATCCGAATCGTGAATCGGATGACCGGCAGAGCGCCGACCGACCGGCAGATGGCGGCGCTGAAGCCGGGCCGCGCAAGCGTTCGCGCCGCCGGCGACGGCGCGGAAAGTCGCAGGTCGTCAACCAGGATCGGCCGTCCTCAGAAGGCGGCCCGGACGACCAGGCGCCACAGCTGCAACGACGGGAGGACGAATCCGGCCGGTCGAGGCAGCGCCGCAGGCGCGCGCGACAGCCGGTTAATCGGCCCGAACAGTCGGACGACCCTGCCGACTGAGCCTGCCTCAGATGGCGAATTCGCCGCTGTCATCTTCGTCCGGCGCGCCCTCGCCAGTCAACAGCGAAGCGAGCGCGTTGAGCTGTTCCTCGTCATACCAGTGAATCACAATTCGGCCACCGGACTGACCCTTCGCGCTCGAGCGCACTTCCACCCTGGTTCCCAACGCGGACTCCAGCCGCCGAACGGCTTCGAGCATGGCCGGCGAAGCCGCCCGCGTCGCAGTCTCCCGCTCGGGCTTGGCCATCGAGCGCACCGTGTCTTCCAGTCGACGCACGGTCCAGCTACTCTGCATTGCTCGTTGGGCCAGTCCCGCCTGCTCCGTCTCGGGCGCGCCCAGCAGCGCTCGACCGTGACCCTCGCTCAAGTCTCCCGCGGCCAGCATTGACTGGATCGCTTCGGGTAAGCGCCGCAGCCGCAGCAGATTGGCGACCGCCGTTCGGCTCTTGCCGATCTCCTGCGCGATCCGCTCCTGTGTCCAACCCGACTGCGCGAGCCGCTCGAAGGCCGTCGCCATCTCGATCGGATTCAGATCGCTGCGCTGCAGGTTCTCAACCAGCGCGAGCGTGAGCCCCGCCTCATCCTCTTCCAGCTCCTCCTGGACGACGATGGGAACGGTCTTGAGACCGGCCAGGCTGGCCGCCCGCCAGCGCCGCTCGCCGGCAATCAACTCATAGCCGCCCGAGCGCGTTGTCCGAACAAGGAGCGGTTGCAACACCCCGTGCTCGCGGATGCTGGCGGCCAGCTCGTCCAGCGCTTCGCGGTCGAACTCCTGCCGCGGCTGCGACGGATTGCGCGTGATCGACCCGATCGGCGCCTGCAATCGACCGTCACCCGAGCCCTCGTCGGGCGATGAGGGGATCAGCGAGTCCAGGCCCCGGCCGAGACGCCGCCTGCGTCGATCTTCTTCGCTTTCCGGTGGCGGCGGTCGCGACCCGAAGGTGGTGATCCGCGGCGAATCGGTAGCGGACTCTGACTCGCTCATGCCTGCACTCCGTCTACGACGCCGCCTTGGTAGAGCATCGACGGCGGCAGCGCTGCGAGGCGGCGCAACAACTCTCCCGCGAGTTCCCGATACGCCTCGGCGCCCCGCGATGCCGGGGCATAGTCGATGATCGGTCGCTGATGGCTCGGCGCCTCCGAGAGGCGAATCGAGCGCGGGATAATCGTATCAAACGTCGAACTGATATGCGACTTCAACTGTGCAGCGACATCCTGCGACAGCCGTGTGCGACCGTCGTACATCGTCGCGATCACACCCAGAAGATGTAAGCCGGGATGCACATGCGTCTGCACGCGACGAATGGTCTCCAGCAGCGCCGTCAAGCCCTCGAGGGCCAGATACTCGCACTGCACGGGCGCGATGGCTCCGTCTGCCGCGGCCAGCGCGTTGAGCGTCATCAGACCCAGCGACGGTCCGCAATCGATCAGGACAAGCTCATACTGAGGCGCTACATCGAGCAGCAAGCTCCGCAACACGTACTCGCGTTCCGGCCTGGACGCGAGCTCCATCTCCGCCGCCACAAGGTCCATGGATGAGGGCGCAACGTCGAGACCGGGCCAGGAAGTGGCAACGATGCAGTCGCGCAGCGGAGCCTCGCCCAGCAGTGCGTCGAACATCCTCAGCGAGGCATGTTGCGCGCCCAGCGCGGATGTCGCGTTGGCCTGCGCGTCCGCGTCGATGACCAGGGTGCGGCGGCCCATCTCGGCGGAGGCGGCGGCCAGGTTGACGGCGGTCGTCGTCTTGCCCACGCCGCCCTTCTGATTCGCGACCGCTACCACGCTCACGTTTGCCGGCCTCCGAACGTCGTGTTCCGAGGATAACGGTCAACCCGTTACGTCGGGTAGCCTCGGCTACTCGTCACGGTACAGAATCCGCACACGACGCGACGTGCCCTCGCCGAAGGACTCCGTTCGCAATTCCGGGTCGTCCTGGAGCTGCAAGTGAATGATCCTTCGCTCGGCCGCCGGCATCACGCCGAGGGTGACCGCTTCGCCATGTTCGCGCACTTCCGTCGCCGCGCGCTGAGCCATCTCCACCAACGCGGTTTCGCGACGCCGCCGGTAGCCGTCGACATCGACCGTGATCGGGTTGTTGCCGTCCAGGGCGCGGCTCACAATCACATTGACCACATACTGCAACGCCGCCACGTGCGAGCCGTGCCGACCAATCAGCAGGCCGAGATCGTCATCCCCGGCCGAGGTGACATCGAGCACCGCCACCGCGTGACCCAGCCCGTCCATGGGCGTGGACGGGTCTCGCGCGGTGACCTGTACGTCGAATCCCAACTGTCGAGCGATGTCGGTCAGCACCTCAACGGCAAATGCGCGGGGGTCGTCGTTCGGCTCGTAGTCGGGGTCGGCGAGCAGCTCGAAGGGGCCAATGGCCGCGCGCGCGGGCTGCCGCTCCTGGGAGTCGGAACGAGAGCGCGTGCGGCCGCCTCGGCTGCCGCGTCCTCGCCGCTGTTCGTTCCGGCCCTTGCCCGAGGACGCCGACTGGCGATTGCGAGAACGGGAACGATGGTCGGGCTGCACGTCCTGCTGCGATTCGCCCTGATCTTCTGCGCCGTCCGCCGAGCCTGAGCTCACGGCGCGGCGAGAGGGGCCACGGCGGCGTCCCGAGCGCGGCCCGCCGCCCGACTCCACCTCCGTCAGATCGGAATAGTCGTCAATCTTGGGCAGCGCCGGCGCCGACGGCGCCGCGGAAGGCCGACCGCCGCTGGTTCTCGGGGTCACCCTGACCAGCGACTGGGCGTGTCCGATTCCGAAGATGCCCGTTCGTCCTTCGTCGAGGACCTCGACATCGACCTGCGCACGCGACAGTCCCAGGCGGCGAAGCGCCGCCTGGACCGCGTCGTCCACGGTCCGTCCGGATTGTTCGATGGGATCGCGTTTCGTCATTGCCGCATCTCCAGCTCAGCCTCGTGTCGCGCGTCAATCGGCGGCCAGCGCTTTGGTTGGTCGCCGTACACGCGCGGTTTCTCCGTTCTTGGTTCAGCGCGAACGGCTTGCGCGCCGTCTTCGCTGTCGACGGCGGCGCGCTGCGCTCGTCTCGCGCCGCGCCGGTCGTTGTGGCTCCGGCTCCGGATCATCTTCCTCAATCGTCTCGGCGGTGATCTCCACGGCCGCGCCGCCATCGGCCGCGAGCGCAGCTGCCGGCGCCGGCAGAGGCTCCGAGGACAACAGCCACTTCCACGACCAGCGAAGCCCCTGGCGGTAGAAGTAGTAGTACCAGGACGTGAGGATCGTGAAGACCGAGGTGACCAACCAGTACAGCCCCAGTCCGGCGGGGACCTGAAGCGTGAAGAACCCAAACATGAACGGCATCATCCAGAGCATGGTGCGGTTCATCGACTCCGAGCGCTCGTCGCGAGGCCCCATGCGCGCCGTCGATACCTTCTGTTGGATGTATGCCGTCGCGCCGACCATCAGCGCCAGCGGCAGCGATTGCTCGAGCGAAGATGAACCCAGGTCCCAGAAGAGGAAGTCTCGATTGATTGGGATGGCCGAGGTGATGTAGGCCCAGTCGTACAGGTCGCTCGAGAGCCGCAGCAGCTGTTCGGGCGTGTCGCCCAGCGTCCGTCTCAGTACCTGGTAGAGCGCGATCCAGATCGGCATCTGGACGAGCAGCGGCCAGAGACAGCCAAGCGGATTGAAGCCCGCCTCGCGGTAGACCTTCATCAGCTCTTCCTGGCGCCGCCGAGGGTCCTTGTACTTCTTCTGGATCTCCTGCATCCGCGGCTGCATTTCCTGCATCGAGCGAGTCGCCCGCAGCTGCCGCAGCGTCAACGGATAGGTGATTACGCGGACGATCAGCGTGAACAGGATGATCGCAACCCCGTAGTTGTCGTCAACCGCATGAGCGATCACGATCAACCCGTTCATGATCGGGCCGATCAGGATGTCGTTCCAGATGAAGTCGAGAATTTCCATCGTCGCCTGTCTCTGGGATGCTAGTTGGGGGGATACAACCTGACGGCCGAGTTGGCGCCGAGCAGCACGGCGTAGAGCACGCCGTCCTCGTCGCCGACCAGCACGCGGTCGTCCCGCAGCAGCGCATTGGCCATCAAGTCCTTGGCCTTCTCGAGGCGGAACTGGCGAAGCAACGTGCCGTCGGCGGCATTGAGCTGGTGGATCATGCCCCCGCGCGCCACAATCACGAGAATGCCTCCGTCGACCGAATCATCTTCGAACTCGACGAACAACGGTTGCGCGCGGATGCGATCATCGGCTGCGAAGGGCTGCAACCAGCGGGGCGCGCCGGTCAGGGCATCGAGCGCGTAGACGTTGCCGCGCAGGTCGGTCAGGTAGATCACCCCGTCTCGAATCAGCGGCGTGCCCCAGATCCAGTGCGACGCCTCCGCGGTCCAGACCTGCGCGCCGGTCGCGGCGTCGAGCCCGTAAAGGACTCGGTCGAGTCCGCCGACGTAGACGATGCCCTCGGCCGCGACCACGGAGCCGGCGATGCCGGCCTCGATCACCAGTTGCCATGCTTCGCTGCCCGCAGCCTCGCCGTCCAGGTGCAAGGCCGTGACCCGACCATCGAGGCCGGCCACGATCAGCAGGCGGCCGCGTTCGGTCTCGACCAGCGCGGGTCCGCTCCAGATTTGCAGGTCCGAATCGCCGCTCCAGGACCAGAGCGACGCCCCGGGCTGCTCGATGTCCACGGCGTGCACGCGATAGCCGGTATCTGCCAGGTAGACGGTGGTGCCCTGCACAATCAAATCGGCGACGATCCGAGCCTCGGTCTCGAACACGACCCGGGCCGACTCGCCGTCGCGCTGCACGGCGTAGAGGACGCCATCGGAATAGCCGGCCAACAGCCATTCGTCCGTCTCGGGCACCCAGATTGGATCGGCGTAGAAGGCGACCGGCTCGATCTCGGCGTCGAGCCCGGGAAAACGACCGTCATCGTCGGGAAACTGCCAGACGGCGGCGCCGAGGTTGCCGTCGAGCAGTTCAACGGCAACGACCGAACTGTCGCCGGTCGGGGCGATCAGGCGGGTTTCGGGCTGGACGGGATCGGGCGTCGGGGCGGCCCATCCGTCCGGCTGGTCGGCGACGTCACAGGCCGCGATCAGAGGAATAGCCAGCAACAACGCTGCGCTTACCAAGATTCGGCGGCGGAGGATTCGCGATCGGTCCCGCAAGGAGCGCAGCGCCCAGAGGCGCGCGAGCGGCCGACGCGACTCAGGCTGTTTCACGTGAAACATCTCGCTCGCGAGGCATCGCCGCATGTCCAGCACGTTCGTTACGCCGCTCGCGCACTCCAGGCGCGGGGTCGTATCCGCCGGCATTGAGTGGGTTGCAGCGCGCCAGCCGCCACAGCCCCAGACCGATCCCCATCAGCACACCGCGGGCTCGCACGGCGTCGATCATGTATTGGGAACAGGACGGCTCAAACCGGCATTGCGAGCCCATCGCACTCATCAGCGGCGACAACGCTCGCTGATAGCCGAGCAGCAGCACGATCACCGCGCGGTTGGTCGCTCGCGCCGGTCCTCGCGGGGGCGCGATCCATCGGCGCGTGGCTTCGGTTGACGTCAACACTCACCTCGCGACCCATGGAGATCGGACATTGCACCCTCCGGCGAGGCGTCCTCCGTACCGTGCAACTGCCGCATCAAGCGGCGCACCAGACTTGATAGCGTCGAGTCCAACTTGTCGTAATCGGCCGCCGCCGCTCCTTGCCGCGCGACCACCACCACATCGAGACCCCGGCAGTCGCCCTCTCGATTCAACCGATCCGCCGATGACCGCAGCCGTCGCCGAATCCGGTTTCTCACGACCGCGCCGCCCAGACGCGAACTGATCGCGAATCCGAACCGGCATGGAGCATCGGCCGGCGATTGCCCGACATTAGTTGTTTCACGTGAAACGTCCGGCTCCTGTGTGTCCGCCACGGCGACGCGCGACCTCGCCCGCACGGCGAGCACGCCGGCGGAACTCCTCACGCTCTCGCGGAACACGGCGTCAAAGTCCGACTTGCGCCGCAGCCGCTGCTCCGTGCGCTTGACGGTCGGCCTGGTCGGCTGCATTGACGGCGGCTGATTGCTCTGCATGCTGGTCGGCACGCCCTGATCGATCCGGTTGACCGCTCGCGCAATCGCTGACGCGCCAGGCGAGCGGCCTGACATGGAGTCCAAACGACACATCCGAGACTCAGACGACCGTAAGTCGCCTTCGGCCGCGCGATCGGCGGCGTTTGAGCACCGCCCGGCCACCGCGGCTTGACATTCGCTTCAGGAATCCATGCTCCCGCTTGCGCGGAATTCGTTTCGGTTGATACGTGCGTTTCGGCATCGCTTCCCTCGACACATCACCGGACACACCGCCCAGGTCGAAGAGTGGTAGGGCAAGTACGTCTCAGTATAGGCCAGCCCGGTTCGATTGCGGCGTTGCCTGCGCTGCGCAGCGCTGCCCGATCTTGCACTGGCGCGTCATGACTCCATTACTCGGTCTCGTCAGCAAGCGCTCGGTAGACGTGCCACGCTTCAAGCACGCACTGTACATACGTTCTGGTCGAGTTGAAGTCCATGGCGATCAGGAACGCATCCGAGCCGGCCAGCAACGCCTCGGTCTCCCAACGGGCGGCGTTTCCCGGTCCTGCGTTGTATGCCGCAAGCGCAATCAGAGGCTCTTCCGAAAAGCCCTCCAGCTGGCGCGCGAGGTACCAGGCGCCAAACCGGATTGCGAGCTCCGGTCGCACCAGGTCTTCATGTTGGTAGGCAACGCCCAGGCCGGCCGCAATGTCCGATCCGGTCAAGGGGATCACCTGGGTCAGGCCGATCTCTCCGGCCAATCCGGTCGCGTCGGCGTCGTAAAAGCTCTCGCGTCGGATCAGCGACCAGAGCAGCAGGGGATCGAGACCCTCTGCAGCAGCGTGCAGGGTCATCACCTCGGGCCATGGCCGCGGATATGCGAGTAGCAGCAGTTCGACCGGCGCTTCCGTCCACTCAAGTTCAAACAGGTCCAGCACCCGTGCCGCGGCGCTGGCCGAGGCGGAGAACTCGTCATGCGCGGCGAGGAAACGCGAGGCTTCGACAAGCGCCCAGGGATCGGAGGCCAGAGCATCGAGCCAGTTGGACAGCATCCGATTGGCGGCATCGTCGAACCCGCCCAGCCGAAGATCGTGCGCCGCGCGCCACTCCGACGCCGACTCCAGTTCGATAACGGGAGCATCCTTCTCGCCTGTCAGCCGCGTCAGCCAGTCGGCAATGGAAATCTCGAGCGGCCGCGGCGCCGGTTGGTTGAGCAGCTCGGCAGCCCGCAGCGCGAAGTAGCTGCCAGGACTCTGCTCAATCACTTTCGCAGCCAGGTCGGCGGCGGATTCGACATCTCCCGACTCCTGGTGCATGAGCGCGGACCAGTAGAGCAGTTCTGCGCGATTCGACTCGGTCCAGTGATCGGCTCCGGCGTTGGCGACGTCGCGGAAGCGCTCAGCGGCCTCCGACCACTGTTCGCGGCCAACGGCGAGCATCGCCCAGCGCCTCGCCGCCTCCGACGCGCGCCGATGAGCGGGCTGATCGAACGCGACGCGCCGCCAGTACTCCTCAGCGGTCTGCAGATCGCCGTCGGCGACGGCGAAATCGGCCAGCCGCATCATCGACTCGGCTGCGAGCGGATCCGTTGCGTCCCGCGCGACGACGGCGACATAACCGAGGGCAGCGCTATCCCGGACGCCGTTGGCCTGGTGGATCGCGGCGATCGTGAACTCGCCGAGCACGCGCTCGGCGCGCTGGTCCGAGCCTCCCAGCACATTGAGCATCGCGTTGCGCGCGTCCTGCCATCGCTCCTCGCGGAAGCGAACCTGCCCAATCGCCACCTGGTCGACGAATGCGCCGGCTTCCAGCAATGAGGTCAACGCATTGCTGCTTTCCGCATGGTCGCGGTACTCGTTGACCAGAACTCGCCAGGCGACTTCGGCAGCGTCGGTGTTCCCGAGTTCGGCCTGCAACGCCCCGATTCGGCTCAAAGCCACCGCCTGATCGTCTCGCCAGGGAGAGAGGCGACGGAGTTCTTCGTAGTAGGCCAGCGCCCGTTCGGCCTCGCCGGCGATGTCCGACTCGGTCGCCGCCAGGTGAATCGCCGTGAGGCGGTCCTGTGATGGGAGCCGCCCGGTCAGCGCTCGCTCGGCCCAGGCGATCGCTTCCTCGCCCTGACCGGCCCGCTGCAGCGCTCGCGCGACCTCGAGCGCGACGACATCCCAGGCCGGACTGTCCGAGTTGACATATTCGCTCAAGGCCTCAACTGCCGCTTCTGTTTGTTCGAGCATCAGCGCGGCGCGAGCGGACAACAGGAGCACTCGACGCTCGGCCCCTGGCGATTGGCCGTCCTCGTTAATCTCGGCGATCATTGTCAGGGCAGCGTCGGGGCGATCGAGGCGCAGCAGCAGACGCGCCTGATCGAGCTTCAGCGAGGTCAGCGCATCGCTCTCCAGGGTCTGCCCGGAGCGGATTGCCGAGTCACGGACGCTGAGCGCCTGTTCCCAAAAGCCATTGAGCTCCAGCGCGGCTGCCTCGGCGATCAGAAGCTGGACCGGATCGCCGGGAGCGCGCTCAGGGCTGGCGTCGCGCTCCGCCTGCTGGTCCTGAGGGTCCTGCGCGTCGGGCGGCGATGCCAATTGAGGGCGCGCAGGGCTCGGCGTCGGCGTCGCAACGGACTGCTGCGCCTCGTCACCACCGCAAGCGAGCAACCCGAGGGCGACCGAGCACACAAGCGCGAGGCTGAGCGACCAGATGACGATACGGCGGGCGCGATGCATTCGGGCAATCACCGCCAGGACCGGTAGTATCACAACGATCTCGGGATCTCCCCTGCCCTTACCCAAACTCACTCTAGCGCCATGACCCAGATCTCGACCGTTTCGACTCCGGCCGTCTCAGCGACAACCTGGGCTGAGATCGACCTCTCGGCGGTTCGACATAACGTCTCAGTGCTGGCTCGGACGGTTCGGCCGGCTTCAGTTGCGGCGGTGGTCAAGGCTGACGCCTATGGCCACGGAGCGGTGACGGTGTCGCGGGCTGCGCTGGAGGCTGGCGCAACGTTGCTCTGCGTGTTCACCGTCGCCGAGGCGGCGACGCTGAGGGAGGCCGGGATCGACGCGCCGATTCTGGTCCTGGGACCGCTGCTGCCGGACGACATGGGACGGGCTGCCGCGCTGAACATCGAGGTCGTCGTCGACTCGGCGGAACGCGCCGAACGGTTGAGCAGCGCCGCAAGGGAGCGCGGCTCGCGGATGCGGGTTCACATAAACGTGGACAGCGGTATGCAGCGCTACGGACGACCGCACCACGAGGTCCCAGCGCTGGCCGAGGTCATCCGTTCGAGCGAAGCGCTCGAACTGGAGGGGGTGTTCACGCACCTCCCCGATGCCGCCAATCCCAATCCTGAAGCGACGCTGCTCGCCCTGCGGCAGTTCGCTCGGGTCGCCGAGCAGATGGATGCGCGTCAGCGCCACGCGGCGGCCTCCGCGGCAGCGCTCCGCTTCTCCGAGAGTCGACTGAACTTCGTTCGCGCGGGCATCGCGTTGTACGGCGTCGACCCGGCTCCGGAGGCGGGAGACGCTGGCGCAGCGTCGCTGCGTCCGGTGTTGTCCTGGCGCGCGACCCTGCTGTCGGTGCGGGACGTGGCACAGGGCGAGACAGTCTCGTACGGCGGACTCTGGACGGCGCCGCATGACTCGCGGATCGGCGTACTCGGCGTCGGCTATGCCGACGGACTGCGGCGCGCGCTCTCTCCCGGCGGCAGCGTTCTGGTTCGCGGCCGGCGCGCGCCCATTCGCGGCGCGATCTGCATGGACAGCACGATGGTCGACCTGACCGAGATTCCCGACGCAGCAGTCGGGGATGTCGTCACGCTGATCGGAGACGACGGCGGCGAGACGATCCTGGCCTGGGAGTTGGCTCGGCGGCTGAACACGATTCCCTACGAAGTCTTCACGAGCATCGCCGCCCGCGTTCGGCGCGTCCCTATTGACGGCGACGACGGAGCGTCTGTCGGGGAGTCCCTTGTCGACAACCCCAACGCTTCGTAGGATCAAGAGCGGAGATATGCCGATGACATTCCGCTCCCTTGCTTCGCGCCGCGTGATGATTGCTCTGATCGGTGTTGCCGCCTTCGCTGCGGCGGCGTTGTTGTCCAGTCCTGGCGGTGCGAGCGATTACCTGATCCACGAAGAGCCGGCCAGCGGCGCGACAGTCGCCGAGGCGCCGCACCAGTTGCTGCTCACCTTTGACAGGCCCCTGGCCCAGATCGCCGGCCAGCATCGCGTCGAAGTCATGGACGCCGATGGCTACCGCGTCGACGACGGCGAGGCCAAGATCTCCGGCTACAGCCTGCACACCTTGATCGTTCCGATCTCGGCCAAGGGCGACGGCCAGCTCGAGGTTACCTATGACGTCTTGTTGGTCGATGCCGACCAATACATCGATGCGAGCTCGTCCTACCGCTTCTCGGTCGACCACAACCTCGCACCCGGCGACGGCGAGTCGGTCGAGGCGGCGGCGGAGAAGTCCAGCCAGGCGCTGGTGCTGTGGACAATCGCGATCCTGCTCGGCATCGCCGTGGCCGGCGCGCTCGTTTACTTCCTGCGAATGGCAACAGGCAACTCGCGCAGTTCGCTCGAGCCGACCAACCGCTCGGTCTTCCGCGACTGACCGAACCGATCCGCTACTCCTCGCCGCTTCCTTCGTCCCCGCCCAGGCGCATTGTCGGAATAAGCGGCTGAGCGTCTTCGTTCCGCTTCGACTTTCGCTCCGGTAGCTCAACGATCCGCTGTTTGACCGCCGCAACGTCGTCAGCGGTCACGTGTCGATCGAGCACAAACACGGCGACGCCGGAATCCCGCAGCGCTTCGATGTCACCAGCCGAAACATCGGTGGGACACTTCACTCCCAGGGGAACGGAGGTCAACAGGGCCAACCGACGCAGTTCCAGGATCGCGCTAAGCCCGACTGGAAACTCGACCTCCACCGCGAGCTCGGCCGGCCGCAGGCTGCCCAACGCCCGCGCGTCCGCCTCGTCAATCCGCAGGTCGCCCAGGCGGACGACGTAGTCCACCTCTTCGTCGAGCAGGGCGTCAGCGCGCGCGCCATCCAACTCAAACGAAACGAAGGCAGCCCCGCCGTCCTTGGCGGCGGCGACGCTGTCGGCGGTTAGCGCATCGAGCCGCGTGCCCCAGACCGCCAGATCGGACGATGCTGCTGCAGAGCGGTCATCGTCGTCGAGCGCCAGGCAGAAATCCGCGCCCTCAACGATGCCGATCGTCCCGACCAGCATCGTCGGCTGGCGCTCGTCGGAGGCGGCGCCGAATCCCAGCCGCCGCTGACCGCCCTTGCGCCGATCCCGTATCGCGTCTGCAAACTTGCCCATCGCTGCACTCCTCCATCCTGCCGCTGAGCACGGATATTGACTCTAGTAGAATCCAGCCTAAATCAGAGTCGTGATCTCGCTCAGTACCGGAGTGACGCATGGACGTCGGTGACTGGCTGACCGCTCCATTTGGCAGCGAACTGATCGAATGGGCACCGATTCCGTTGCGGATCGTGCTCGGGATCATCTTCATAGACGCAGGACTGGGCAAGTTTCGGCGGGGGATCGGCGGGTTTTCCGGTTGGCTGGAGTCGCTGGGCGTACCGTTCCCGCGTCTCGCCGGGCCTGGGGTGGCGGCGATCGAATTGGTCGGCGGGATCCTGCTGCTGGCCGGACTGTTGGTGCCGTGGATCGCGATCCCGCTGGCGATCAACATGATTGTCGCGACCTATGTGAACAAGTTCAAAGAGGGCCTGCCATTCCAGGGATCCTCGGACAAGCAGGGTTACGAGCTGGATGTACTGATGGTCTTCGCGTGTATAAGCTTGATTCTGTTGGGCGCCGGCCCTGCTTCCGTTGATTCCATTCTCTCCTAGGCGCCGACTCACCTCCGAGGTGGCTTCCCAGATGCGCCCGCCGTTGGCGGGCACCGAGGCCGGGGGTCTGCTGGATGGAACGCTGGTCGGCATTCGTTGCGGAGCACCCGTGGCGCGTCGTCCTCATGTGGGTCGTGTTGGTCGTGGTTGCCGCCGGGTTGCTGAGCCGGTTCGGCGGTGAGCTGACCGACGCCTTTACCGTCCCGGGCACCGAGTCACAGGCGGCGTTTGATCTCTTGGCGGAGCGCTTTCCGGCACGAGCCGGTTCCGAGTTGGTGGCCGTATTCCACACCAAAGAGGGGACCGTCCAGGGACCCGAGGCGCAATCGGCGATCGACGCGTTTGCTCGCCAGGCGTCAACGGTTGCAGAAGTTGCGGTCGTCACCCGGCCTGAGGAGCGTCCCGGGAGCGTCTCGAGCGATGGTCGTACGGCGCTGGTTCGCGTTGCTTTCGATCGCTGGGCTAATGATCTCTCGCACGACAGCATCGCCGCGGTAATCAAGCCCGGCGAAGCGCTGCGGTCGGACACGCTGCAAATCGACTTCGCCGGCGAGCCAGTGCGGGAGTACGAAACGGAAGCGCCGGGCGCTGCCGAACTGGTCGGCCTCGCCGCTGCCGTGATCATCCTGATCATCGGCTTCGGCTCGGTGTTTGCCGCAGGCATGCCGGTCGTGTCAGCGCTGGTCGGTCTCGCCGTGGGGGCGATCGGGATTGCACTCGCGGCGGCGGTGCTCGACATCTCGACGGTGGCGCCGACGTTTGGCGCAATGCTCGGAATCGGGGTCGGCATCGACTATGCGCTGTTTGTCATCGCCCGCTTTCGCGAACAACTCAGCACCGGCATTGATGCGCGTGAGGCAGCTCGCGCCGCGGTCACCACGGCTGGGCGCACGGTCGCGTTTGCCGGCTCGATCGTGGTGGTCGCGCTGGTTGGGTTGTTCGCAATCGGCATTCCGCTGATTGCCAATCTCGGGCTGGCAGCGGCACTGGTGGTGCTGTTGGAGATGTTGGTTGCCATTTCGCTGCTCCCGGCGATGTTGGTGCTGATCGGGACACGCATTGACAGATTCTCGATTCCCGGCTTGCGCTATACGGCCGGAGGCGAGCATGGGCGCTGGTATCGATTCTCACGCCGGATCGAGCGTCGCTCATGGCTGTACCTGACCCTGGGCACGGTGATCCTGCTGGCGCTCGCCTTCCCTGTGCTGGACATGGAGATGGGCGTCTCCGACGATGGCAATCGCCCGACCACGTACACCTCTCGCCGCGCCTACGACCTGATTTCGAGCGCATTTGGACCGGGCGTCAACGGTGCCCTGTTTGCCGTCGTCGACAATGCGGGACAACGACTGTCCCAGGCGGATCTGGACGCGGTGCGGCGGTCGCTGGCCGCGACCGAGGGGGTCTCAGCGGTCTTGCCGCCCAATGCCACACAGAGCGGCGAGACGGCGCTGATCTACCTCTACCCGAGCACGGCGCCGCAAGAAGCGGAGTCTCGCGAGTTGGTCAACAGGCTGAGAGAGACCGCCGTACCTAACGCGCTTGCCGAAGTCGCTCCACGCACCACGATCTACATCGCCGGGACGACCGCGGCGTTTGAAGACGTCACGGCCAAACTGACCTCACGGCTGCCCTACTTCTTCGCGATCGTGATTGGGGTCTCGATTCTGCTGCTGATGATGGCGTTCCGCTCGATCCTGGTGCCGCTCAAGGCGGCCGCGCTCAACATGCTCGCGATCGGTGCGGCGCTGGGCTTCATTGTCGCGATCTTCCAGTGGGGCTGGGGTATCGAGCTGATCGGCCTCGATCGCACTGGACCGATCGAGTCGTTCATACCCATGTTCATGTTCGCGATCCTGTTCGGCCTCTCAATGGACTATGAGGTGTTCCTGCTCTCCCGCATTCGCGAGCACTGGCTCGAGACGGGCGATTCGGGAGAGTCGGTCGCGTTCGGGATCGGCGCGTCAGCGCGGGTGATCACGGCTGCGGCCGCGATCCTGATCGCGGTGTTCGGCAGCTTCGCATTCTTTGGCGATGAGCGGGCCGTGAAGGAGTTCGGAATGGGCATGGCGTTCGCGATCTTCATCGACGCCACGCTGGTGCGGCTGGTACTCGTCCCGGCGTTCATGCAGATCGCGGGGCCGGCGAACTGGTACCTGCCGCGCTGGCTGGACAACTTGCTGCCCGGCCTGACAATCGATCCACCGATTCCGGTGCGAACCAGAGTCCGTCGCCTGCTGGGCGTGGCGCTGCATATGGTCCTGGCTCGACCACAGAAGTCGGCGATGTACTAGGCGTCCTGCGACCGCTACTCGTGGCGCTCGACCTCGATCTGCCATTCGCTGATGCCCGGCTCGTCCGCGCTGAGCTCGACGGTCCAGGGGCCGCCTCCCGTCTCATTGCCGACGAAGATTGCCTGAGCCAGACACTGATCGCCCGAGGGACAGGACACGAGCACGCGGCCCTCGACGACGACGACGCCCTGCGCGTTGGTCACGGTCAGGCGTCCCAGCGCGCTGTCCGCGCCGATCACCGAGACGATGATTTCGAACGCGCCGTCGGCGTCGTCGACCAGCAGTCCGTTGCCGACCGACTGGGAGCCGAGACCGAGCAGAGTCGCCTGGAGTCCATCAGCGCCACCGATCCCGCGCAATGAAATCGTGGGCGGCGGGGACGGGGACGGCAGCGTCGCTGCCATCATCATGCTGTCGTCATCGTCCTCCATCGCCGCTTCCGCGGCGGAATCGACTGACGGACCGGCAACCTGCGTCACGGTCAGCAGGTACGAACCACTCTGCGAGTTCAGGCGATCGCTGACAGTGACCTGGACGACGCCGTCCAGAGTCGGTTCGATCGTGAGGGCCGAATCGAGTTGGAACAGACCGCCGCCGCTGTCGTCGTCGGCGGCGTCGATGCCCGCGCCCTCGACCATCAGGTAGGTGTCCAGAAGGAAGCTCTGCAGGAGCACCTCATAGACCGCGCCAGCGCGCACGGGCAGGGTGAAGGTGTCGACATCGCCAGGCAGGTCGATGCTGCCAAGGAACGGCTGATCCGGGGTCAGGACGGCCATGTCTTCGGCCTCGGCGAGCACCATCAAGGGGACATTGGCACTGATCTCGTAGGACGCCGGCTCGGGCATGGCCTCGCCGGCCTCGTCGGCCTCCATGCCATCTGTTGCCGGGACGGGGGCGATGACAATCTCATTCGGACCGACCGTGCCGCGTTGGAGCGCGACGATCGTGGTTCCGCTGACTAGGTTCGATTCCTGCTGGAGCTCGCCGATGCCGTCGAACAATGTGAGCGTTGAAGCAGTCTCGGTGCGCACCGTGATCAGGACCTGGTCCACGTCCGCCTGATCGCCGACGAAGAGGCTGACCAAGGACTGACCTTCGGCCAGTGTCAATGTGTGCTCAGTCGCGGATGCGACCGCGGCCGACGCCATGCGGTCGGACAGCGGGTCGGCCGCGAGGCTGCGCACCAGATCGCCAGTGGAAATGTAGAGACCTCCGCCTGCCACCGACGCCGGAGCCATTCCGATGACCGTGCCGGCTGCGTCCACCAGCACCGTGCCGGTGGATCCGCCGGGCAATGCAATGTCAGTCCTCAAGATCGTCCGTTCGCCGGGTTCCCACTCGACAAATCCGCTGATCACACCCGAGAACACGGCCGGAGGCGCGTCGGGGTTGTCGAATGCGCCGTATCCAACCGCATAGACCGACGAGCCCGGGCGCACGCTCTCGCCGTCGCCGAGCCGTGCGCCGGGCAACAGTCGGATCAGGGAAGCTTCCACGGGTCCCAGATACGCCAGTCCGGTGAGCGCATCTCGGCCGACCACCGGCAGCGACTCGAGGGTGTCGCCGTTGGATAGCTGCACGTCCGCCGAGGCCGCGCCGCCGAGCAGGGCGCCGTCTATCAGTACGAACCCCTGGGTGATCACCAAACCGGTCGCGACCGCGTCACCGGTGCTAACGCGGGCGACGCTGGGGAAGACGATGCTGTAGGCGAGTTCGCCCTGGCCGCCGCCTCGGGCAACGGGCGGGGGAGGCGGACCGGAAGGCTGTTGCGGGGGCTGTGCGGCCGGGCGCGAGGCCGGGGTCGCTGCCGCGGCCTGTTGCTGCGGGGTCTCCTGTTGCTGGGCCTGTTGCTGCTCGTCTTCGTCATCGGTGCCGACCAGATCGCACGCGCTGAGCGCCAACGCCGAGGCAATCAACAGCGCGAACAACCAGAGCCCGCGGCGGCGCAGTGGTTGGCTCAGCGTGCGTACGTTCATCTCGGCTCCCGTCGCTGTCACGACACGGCTGAGCAGCGGCCATGGCGTCGCGTCAGCCCTTGGTTGGCGTCTGGGGATGGTGTTCGGAGTGTATCCCACACCAGGCATTCACGAATGCGGGTCGAAGGCGCGATACTGGCGGCGCGAGGGTGGAGTCGGCTCGGCAACTGAAGCCAGGAAGGACAGGCAGGGCGACATGCAGTACATCCTGTTGGTGCGGCTGACGCCGGAGGGCATCGACGCCACGCTCCAGAATCCCCAGATGCCGCTGGAGGCTGAACGCAGCGTGTCGGTGCCCGGGGTAAGCGCGCTAGGCATCTATGCCGTGCTGGGGCCGTACGACTTCACGGCCATCATCGACGCGCCGGACAACGACTCGGCGGCGCGTTGGTCGATCGCGTTCTCATCCAAGATTCGCGGGGAGATCACGACGATGCCGGCGGTACCGATCTCGCACTTGCAAGATCGCGGCGGCGGGGCGGACGTTGAGCAGACATCGGAGCCGTTGCCAGGGCAAGCGGGGGGATAGGCGCGGTTCAGGCGACCTAGCCGAGCGGGTCCCTGCACGAGGCAGGGATTGGAGGCCAAGCTGGGGTCTGGATGTGTGGTGGCGCGCTGGAGCCGGCGGGGGGATTCGAACCCTCGGCCTACGGTTTACGAAACCGTTGCTCTACCACTGAGCTACGCCGGCAGCATCCCGACTGAGATCGTATCGCAACATTGAGCCGTCCCTGCGTGCCTGCGGCGTTGCACACTGCACAGGCTGGCGCAGAGGCGGCGAGGTTGGATGTTCTATGGTGCGCGCATGTTCCGTTTGACCGTCTCGACGCTTGACGATGACTTCGTCCCGCCGATTCAGCCGGCGTTGGAGCGCGCCGGTCTCCAGGTGGTTCGATTCGCACCGGCCGAGGGTGTCGAACCCGATCCCGCAGCCGCTCCCGACGTCCTGTTGCTGGACTGGCGGGCAACGCTGCCAATCGCCAGGCCTGCGGAAGTCCTGGCCTGGCCCGATGCGATGCGCCTCGCCGCGCTGAGACCGTCGGACACCGGTCTCCTGGGACCGACGCACGAACTGGATGACTTTGTACTGGCTCCCGTCCACGACGAGGAGCTGGTGGCGCGGGTGCAACTGGTGCTCTGGCGTCACGGACGGGCGCTCACGCGCAATACGCTCGAGGCAGGCGAGTTGGTCGTCGATACCTCGAACTACCAGGTCTTCGAGGGAGGGCGGTCGGTCTCGCTGACCTTCAAGGAGTTCGAACTGCTGCGCTTCCTGATGACGCACAACCAGCAGGTGTTTACCCGCGAAACGCTGCTCAATCGGGTCTGGGGATACAACTACTACGGCGGCTCGCGCACGGTCGATGTACACATCCGCCGGCTTCGCTCGAAGCTTGAGGCGGGCGGGCAGCGTTACGTCGAGACGGTCCGCAATGTGGGCTACCGATTCGCACTGCCGCTGCGCTGATCCTGTTCGGTTTCGATAAGTCGGCTACAGAACTTGAGCGGAAGGCGCGAGCCGGCAGTGCGTAACTCAGGTGTAACCCAAGAGAACGGGACCAGCCCAGCCCTGGCCATAGGATGATTCCCAGCATTCATTGACGCTGCGCGGCAGGCGGCATGCCTGCGTGAGAGACCAACCGGCCCCGTTCCCCGCGCAACACGAAGACAGATTGAGAGGCACAGGCCCATGGCAACCCTTGGCGACATCCAGGCGCTGATCCAGGATCAGGGCATTCGCCGCGTCGACTTGTTGGTGACCGACCTGATCGGCCGCTGGCAGCATTTCAGCATCCCGGCGTCGAAAGTCGACGAGGACCTGGTCAACCGTGGCCAGGGTTTCGACGGCTCCTCGCTGCGCGGTTTCCAGAGCATTGACGAGTCGGACATGCTGCTCCGACCCGACCTCGACTCCGCGCGGATCGACCCGACCGAAAACGTGCCGACGTTGAAGTTCATCTGCGACGTACACGACCCGGTCACCGGCGATCGCTACAGCCGCGACCCGCGGTACGTCGCGACCAAGGCCGAGCAGTACCTGGTCGACTCGGGAATCGCCGACCAGGCCTTCTTCGGCCCGGAACTCGAGTTCTTCCTCTTCGACCACGTGCAGTTCCAGATGTCGATCAACCAGGCCTTCTACGTGGTCGAATCGGACGAAGCCGACTGGAACAGCGGCCGCGACGAAGAGGAGAACAACCTGGGCTACAAGATCCCGCCCAAGCAGGGTTACTCGCCGACCGCCCCGTTCGACACGCTCAGCGACATCCGCTGGGAGATGGCCGACGCAATGGAAGCGGTCGGGATGGAGCTGGAAGTCCACCACCACGAGGTCGCGACCGGCGGCCAGGGTGAGATCGCCACGCGCTTCAACACGCTGCGCACCAAGGCGGACGAGACGCAGTGGTACAAGCACATCGTGCGCAACGTGGCCAAGGCCAACGGCAAGTCGGCGACGTTCATGCCGAAGCCGCTCTACGGCGACAACGGGACGGGCATGCACTGCCACCAGTCGCTGTGGAAGGACGGCTCACCGCTGTTCTACGAGGCAGGGCGATATGCCGAGCTCTCGGACACGGCCCGCCACTACATCGGCGGCCTGCTCAAGCACGGCTCGGCGCTGCTCGCCTTCTGCGCGCCGACGACCAACTCCTACAAGCGGCTGGTGCCGGGCTTCGAAGCGCCGATCTACCTCGCCTTCTCGCAGCGCAACCGCTCGGCGGCGGTTCGCATTCCGACATACGAGACTTCGCCGAACAGCAAGCGGATCGAGTTCCGCCCGCCCGACGCCTCGGCCAACACCTACCTGGCCTTCTCGGCGATGTTGATGGCCGGCCTCGACGGGATCCGCAACCGGATCGAGCCGGACGACCCGGTCGACACGGACATCTATGAGTTGAGCGCCGAAGAGGCCGCGGGCATCCCGTCTGTGCCGCATTCGCTGGAGGGCTCGCTGCAGGCGCTGGCCGAGGACCACGACTTCCTGATGGAGGGCGGAGTCTTCACCCAGGACTTGATCGACGAGTACCAGGACTTCAAGCTGACCGAGGCGCGGGACGTGTTCATGCACCCGGTCGCGGCGGAGTTCTTCCACTACTACCACATCTAGCAACGGGGTTCCCTCTCACCCCGCTTCGCGGGGGGAGATGTCGAAGCAATTGCGCTCTCCCCTCGCGGAGCGGTGGGAGATGCCGAAGGCAGAGGGGGGTCCGTCGACTAGCGCGGAAGCCCCCCCTTCACCCGCTACGCGGGAGCTTCCCCCAGAGGGGGGAAGCGAAAGTTCACCATCGCCATGACCAGCCTCGACACAGACCCGAATGCTCCGCCCAGTGAGCATCAGCATGTGCTGAACGCTTGCCGCGAGCATGACGTGCGGTTTGTGCGCCTGTGGTTCACGGACCTGCTGGGACAGCTCAAGTCGGTCGCGATCACGATCGACGAGCTGCCGGCGGCGCTGGAGAAGGGCGTCGAGTTCGACGGCGCGTCGATCGAGGGGTTCGCTCGGCACGACGAGTCGGACATGGTGGCGATCCCGGATCCGGACACGTTCGTTGTGTTGCCCTGGCGGCCGCAACAGCATCGCGTGGCGCGGTTGATCTGCGACATTCACCGGCGCAACGGCGAGCCGTTCGAGGGCGATCCGCGGCGCGTGCTGCGACGCCAGCTCGAGTCGGCCCAGCAGCGCGGCTACACCTTCTACGTCGCGCCGCAGATCGAGTACTTCTACTTCCGCGCGCCCGACGATCCGTCGCCACTGGACTCGGGCGGCTACTTCGACCTCTCCCCGCTCGACACCGCGACCGACCTGCGCCGCGAGACCGTGTTGACCCTGGAAGAGATGGGCATCGGAGTCGAATCGTCGCACCACGAGGCAGCGCCGTCCCAGCACGAGATCGACCTGCGCTATACCGATGCGCTGACGATGGCCGACCAGGTCATGACGACTCGGCTGGTGGTCAAGGAAGTCGCGATCAAGCAGGGCGTCCATGCGACATTCATGCCCAAGCCGCTCAACGGCGTCAACGGGTCGGGCATGCACGTCTACCTCTCGCTGTTCGACCACGAGCAGAACCTGTTCTACGAGGAAGGCGGCGGACTGTCGGAGATCGCTCGCGCGTTCCTTGCCGGTCTGCTCGCCTACACGCCGCAGTTCACCCTGATCGCCAACCAGTGGTCGAACAGCTACAAGCGGCTCGCGCCCGGCACCGAGGCGCCCGTCTACCTGACCTGGTCACACGCCAACCAGTCGGACCTGGTGCGAATCCCGGATTATGAGCCCGGCGATTCCGAGTCGACGCGGCTGGAGTACCGCGGCGCCGACTCGGCAACGAACCCGTACCTCGCGTTCTCGGCGTTCCTGGCGGCCGGACTGCGCGGAATCGACGAGGGATTAGTCCCGCCTCCGGCGGCGGAAGACAACGTCTTTGAGCTGACTCCCGCCCAGCGGGAAGCGCGGAACATCGTCGAGATGCCGACGACCCAGGGTCGCGCAATCGAAGCATTCTCGGAGTCCGAGCTGATGAAGAGTGTGTTGGGCGAGTACGTCTGGTCGACGGTGCTGCAAAACAAGCGCCTCGAGTGGGACGAATACCGCTCGCAGGTCACCGACTACGAGCTGCGTCGCTATCTGGCCGTGCTCTAGCGGTCGCGTTTAAACCCTTGCAGCGCGCGTCGCCTATTCAGGTTTGCGGGCCAAGAAGCAATAGAGCGGTGTGAAGATCCCGGTCTGACCACCCTCGATATAGGCCTGCGCGGTGCGATCCATCATCCGAACCACATCAGCGGATCCCCTCGGGAAAATCCGCAGTGTTTCCGCGAGCTTCGTTCCAGCCATGAGCGCCCGGCGGCCCAACAGGCTCCTGAACATGCTCTCTCCGCTCCGCGCGCCGGCGTAGCGCTGGATCGGTTGATACCACGGGGTGCTCGCGCCCGGCTGCTCAAGGGCCAGATCACTGCCCTCGACAATCTCGAACCCCACTGCCTCGAGCGCCCGATCAACCTCTTCGGTCGTGGCGATCTCGTTCAGTGCGATCCCACGCATCAGTTTCTGCTTGATCACCTGGTGCCGAGGATCGCGGGGATCGAACAGATCCGTCATGCACATCTCGTGACCCCAGAAGAGCGCTCCGGGTTTAAGCACGCGATAGATCTCCGCGAATGCGCCTACCTTGTCCGGTGCGTGACAGGTCGATTCGATGGCGTAGCCGCGGTCGAAGGTGTCGTCGGCAATAGCGCTCATATCCATGAAGCTGGCCGCCAGGTACTCAACCATGTCGTCAAGCTGGGCTTCGGTGTTCAGCGACCTGGCCCGGTCCAACTGGCCTTCGTTGATGTTGACACCGAGCACCCGCACACCGGCCTCGCGTGCGACGCGGCGCATTGGCCCGCCAATGCCGCAGCCGACATCGATGACCGACATGCCCTGCTGCAGGTCCAACTTCTCGATCATCCGGTGCTCGAGTCTGATCTGTGAGTCCTCCAGGCTTTCGCCCGGCAAGAGCGGCGCGAAGTGCAGTGATTCGCCCCAACCGAAGACCATGAATTCGCTGCAGAGGTCGTAGTACTCCTTGACCGTTTCGGCGTGGTTGTAGCTTGCGCCGCTGCGGTCCTTCGCATCGGCTCGGTCCATCCAGCCGTCGAAATCCCGAACCCGCTCGCGGACATTCGAACCCTGGTAAGCCGCCTTCAACAGTTGTGGGAGGGTATGGAATCGCATGCTCACTGTGTCCTGCGCGTGACGACGTGTGAGAAGCAGTCCGGCATCGGCCGGACTGCGCGGGCGCTAGTTTCCCACTGCGGCGGCGGAGATCGCGGCAGCCTGTTCGAACAACCCGGCAGTCGAGCTGTGGATCACGTCGAACAGCGGGGTCGGGTAGAGGCCGATGAACAACACGCCGGCGACCAGCACGACCAGCGCTCCGGCAAGCGGTCGCGAGACGTGGAAGCGGGCCCGGTCGGAGCCTTCAGGTTCGTAAAGGTACATCTGCTTGATCACCATCAGGTAGTAGTAGAGCGAGACGAAGGAGGCCGTCACGCCAATCGCGCCGAGCCAGAGGAAGCCGTTGTTGAACGCGGCCTGGAAGATGATGAACTTGGTCGCGAATCCGGCGAACAGCGGCATTCCGGCCAGCGAGAACAGCGCCGCAGCGATGGCAAACGCGAGGAACGGTTGGCGCTCGGCCAGACCGCGCAGATCGACGATGTCGTCGCGTCCGGTGCGGTTGTAGAAGGCGATGATCGCCGCGAAGACGGCGATATTGGTTGTGACATAACCAATCAGATGCAAGACCAGGGCCGAGGCGGCGTCTTGCGATTGGGTGATGTTCGCGGCGTCGAGCGCGACGATACCGACGAGCAGATAGCCGACCTGCGAGATGGAGGAATACGCCATCAGGCGCTTGAAGTTGGTTTGCTGCAGGGCCATCAGGTTGCCGACGATCATGGTCACGGCGGCGAGAATGCCGACGAACCAGACCCACTCGGCGGCGGCGGGCAGGAAGGCTTCGGAGAACAGGCGCAGGAAGAAGGCGAAGGCCGCGGCCTTGCCGCCGGCGCTGAGGAAGGCGGTGATTGGCAGCGGCGCGCCCTGGTAGGCGTCGGGGGTCCACTGGTGGAACGGCACAGCCGAGACCTTGAAGCCGAGTCCGGCAGTGATCAGTACGAGCCCGATCAGCAGGCCGGGCCGCGCGCCGTCGGGATCGACGCCGCCGCTGCCTCCGGCGAATGAGGCGAGCTGACCGGCAATGCTGCGAGTGCCCTCGACGACGTCGGGGCCGATGGCGGAGTAGGTCGTGCTGCCGGTGACGCCGTAGATCAGCGAGATGCCGTAGAGCATTAGCGCCGATGAGAACGCGCCGAGCAGCATGTACTTAAGCGAGCCCTCGTTGGAGAAGGGGTTGAGCTTGTTGAAGCCGACGAGGATGTAGAAGCTGAACGAGAGCAATTCGAGCGAGAGGTAGGCGGTCAGCAGCTCGCGCGAGGCGGCAAGCAGCATCATGCCCAACGTGGCAAAGACGATCAGGCCGTAGAACTCGGCGTGGTTCTTGAGTCGCTCGCCGGCGAACTGGACGGCCGCCATGACCGTGAAGAAGGCGATGCCGAGGAAGAAGACGCGGAAGAGGACGGTGAAGTGGTCGACCGCGAGCACGCCGCCAAAGTCGTCGTTGGTGTCCCAGTAGGCGACGGCTGTGATGACCGCGATGATCGCCAGTCCGATCGCGGTTGCGTAGCCGAACCACTTTTGGTCGACGTTGCGGAAGGCCAATGCAGCGGCAATGATCACCACGGCCAGGCCGGCCATGACGAATTCGGGGATGATCAGCTGATATTCGAGGTCCATCAGTGTCACCGTCCGGTCAGCGAACTGAGTGTGAACAGCCCGCCGATCTGATCAATCTTGGGTAGCTCCGCCACGGTTGGCGCGATGCGGTCGATGAACGGGTCGGGCCAGACGCCCATCGCGATGATCGGCGCAATCAGCACGATCGCTGCGGCAATCTCCCAACGAGAGAGTTCCTTCAGGTTCTCCCAGCGCGGGTTGAAGGGACCCAGCGCGGCGCGGCCCATCAGCCTGAGCACGTAGATCGCGGTCAGCGCGGCCGAGAGGATACCCAGCGCCGCGAAGAGCGGGAACGTATCAATCGTGCCGACAAAGATGTGGAACTCCGCCACAAATCCCGACAGTCCAGGTAAGCCGAGCGACGTCAGGCCGGCGATGCCGAAGAAGATCACGAACAGCGGCATCTTGCGCACCAGTCCGCCGAAGACCCGAATGTCCCTCGTATGAGCCTGGTCGTAGAGTCCGCCGACCATGGCGAAGAAGAGGGCGGTCATCACGCCGTGCGAGAACATTTGCAAGACGGCGCCGTTGACGCCGATGTTGTTCATCGTGCCCAGGCCCATCAGCACAAAGCCCATGTGGGAAACGGAGGAGTAGCCGATCACGAACTTGAGATCGGTCTGGTTGATGGCAGAGATGGCGCCGTAGACCGCGGCGACACCGCCGAGCACGAGCAGGACGGGCATCCAGAAGTCGGTGCCGGCCGGCAGGATCTCCATGCCCAGGCGGATGATGCCGAACGCGCCGAGCTTCATCAACACGCCCGCGTGCAGCATCGAGACGGCGGTCGGGGCAGCGACGTGGCCGTCGGGCGACCAGGTATGGAAGGGGAAGAGACCGGCCAGGATGCCGCAGCCGATCATGAAGAAGGGGAAGAAGGTGTTGGCGAAGCCGCGATCGAATTCGATATCGCGCAAGACCGCCATATCGAAGGTGCCGGCGCCGGCCTCGGCGAAGACGGCAAAGATGCCAATGAAGATCAGCACGGAGCCGCCGACCAGGACCATGGTCAGCTTCATCGCGCCGTATTCCTTGTTGGTCGAGCCCCAGACCACGATCAGCAGGTACATCGGCAGCACGGCGAGCTCGTAGGCGAAGAACCAGAAGAACAGGTCCTGGCCGATGTAGACGCCGTAGACGCCGGTGAAGAGCGCCATGAAGAGGATGAAGAAGTCCTTCACCCGATGCGTGATCTTCCAGGAGACGAGCACGCCGGCGAAGCCGACAAGACCGTTGAGCAGCACCATCGGCGCGGCGATTCCGTCGACGGCGAGATGTAGCGAGATGCCGTTCTCGCCGAGGAAGCCGATGTTCTCGATCCACGGATATTGGAGCGTGAACTGGTAGCCGCCTTCGGCAAAGTCGTAGACGGCGAAGATCCAGATCGAGTCGATCAGGGTGGCGGTCGTCGCGATCAAGGCGATCCAGCGCACGACGTTCGCGTGCCGTGAGGGCACGAGGATCGTGAGCAGCATCGCTGCCCCGGGGATCAGCAAGAGCAGGAGGAGTGCTTCGCCTGCGTCCACGCTGTGCGCCTCTTTCTTTCTGCTTCGTTCGTTATCCGCGCAAGAGGAAGGCGAGGCCGCCCGCGAGGGCGACGCCGACGACCATCAGCAGCGCGTAGTCGGGAATCCTCCCGGTGACGTGGTAGCGCAGCCAGTAGGCGGCGTAGCGCGTCGCATCGGCGGGAGCGTTGATCCCCGTGTCGTTGACGATCATGCGGTCGAACCAGGCGACGACGCGGGCCAGCGGCAGCATCGCTCGGTCGATGCCCCACTGGTAGGCCTCGTCGAAGTAGAACTTGTTCTCGACCACGGCGGCCAGACGGGGCTGGAACTCGCGCACCGCTCGGGCGCGCTCGGAGTTCTTGCCCCAGAAGAACCACCAGGCGGTAAGGAAACCGAGCAGCGAGACGGTGCCGGTGACGGCGGCAATCGAGTTGGAGAAGTGGAAACTCTCCGGCTCGGGGAAGTAAATGTAGCTGTTGATTCCGCCGGGGAAGCCGAGCGCGTCGCCGACCTGGTCGAACGCGACGAAACCGACCAGGAAGGTGAGCACGGTGAGGAAGACGAGCGGGATCAGGATCGTTGGGGCGGCCTCACGGGCGCGACGGATCACGGCGAGGTCCTTGGGCGGTCCGAAGAAGGTGATGATCACGAGGCGGGCCATGTAAAGCGCAGACAGGAAGGCGGCGATGCCGAGCAGGATCGCGACCGCGGTGTTGGCGCCGCCGATCGTGGCGAGGAAGATCTCATCCTTGGAGAAGAACCCCGAGAGCGGCGGGATGCCGGCCAGCGCGACGGAGGAGATGATGAAGGTCGAGGCGGTCACGGGCATGCGCCACCAGAGTCCGCCGAGCTTGCGCGCGTCCTGCTCCTCGGTCATATGGATCACGGAACCGGAGCCGAGGAAGAGACAGGCCTTAAAGAAGGCGTGCGTGAGCAGATGGAACATGGCAATGCCGACTGCGCCGACCCCCAGGGCGACGAACATGAATCCGAGCTGCGACACAGTGGAGTAGGCGAGCACCCGCTTGATGTCGTTCTGGGCGAGCGCCATGATCCCGGCCAGCAGCGCCGTGGTCAGGCCAACGCCCAACACGACGTTGGACGCGCCCGGGGTGACCTCGAAGACGGGCAGCAGGCGGGCGACGAGGTAGACGCCGGCAACGACCATTGTGGCCGCGTGGATCAGTGCGGAGACCGGCGTGGGGCCTTCCATCGCGTCGGGCAGCCAGACATGGAACGGCACCTGGGCCGACTTGCCGGCCGCGCCCAGGAAGAGCATCAGGGTGGAGAGCGTGAGATAGCCGTCGCCCATCACCTGGGGCAGGTCGTTGACCCGGCCTGCCTCGGCGGCGGCGATGATGTCGGAGATCTGGAACGAGCCGGTGGCGCGCCAGAAGAGGATGATGCCGATGAACAACCCGACATCGCCGAGACGCGTGGTGACGAACGCCTTCTTGGCCGCTTCGACGGCCGAGCGGCGCTCGTAGTAGAAGCCGATCAGGAGGAATGAGCAGAGACCGACGCCTTCCCAGGCGACGAACATGAGCAGCAGGTTGTCGGCCAGGACCAGCGTCAGCATCATCGCCACGAACAGCGAGAGCACGGCAAAGTACCACCAGTAGCGCGGTTCAGGGCGTCCGTGATGGCGGAGATAGTTGGTCGAGTAGATGTTGACCATCAACGCGACCGTCGCGACGACGAAGACCATCACCATCGCGATCGAGTCGACGGTGAAGCCGAGCCGGACGACGAAACTGTCGAAGTTGATCCAGTCGGTGCCGACGTTGCGGATGCCGCCGAGTCCCGCGCCCAGCCAGTCGAGATGCGACTCGAGCACGAAGAAGAAGAGCACGAACACGGCCAGCGCCGCACCGACGGAGATGAAGTCGCCGCCGCGCGGCAGCTTGCGACCGAAGAGGAACAGCACGACGAACGCGATGGCCGGGATCGCCGGCAGAATCCACGCGTGGTCAGCCCAGATCATCAGCGCACGCTCCCGCTTACCACTTGAGGAGATTCACTTCGTCGACGTTGGCGGTGGCCCGGTTGCGGAAGGTCCGCACGACGATGCCCAGCGCGAGCGCGACCTCGGCGGCCGCGATCACGATGATGAAGAAGGCGAAGACGATGCCGGTGATGTTGCCGAAGTCGACGTGTCCGTAGACCGCGAAGGCAACCATGTTGAGCGACACCGCGTTGAGCATCAACTCAACCGAGAGCAGGATCAGCACGGCGTTGCGGCGCGTGAGCACGCCCATCACGCCGATCGCGAAGAGCACCGCGTTGACAACCAGGATGTGCTCAAGTGGCGGCATCAGTTGTCGTCCTCGTCAGGTGAGGCGAGCATGATCGCGCCGTCAAGCGCGATCGAGAGCAGTACGCCGACGATGATGAAGGGGACGATCCAGAGAGTGAAGATTGCGTCGCCGATGGTCTGCAGACCGACCGGCTCGAAAGCGGCTGAAGATTCGGGCGTGGTCCAGGTGGTGGCGACAATGCCGCCGATTAGCGCGGCGAGCAGTCCCAGCGCGGCGGCGATGCCGAGCGGCCGTGAGCGGCCGAAGAGGGCCTGGGGCCGCTCTCGGGCGCGGGTCAGCATGAGCGCAAAGAGGATCAGGATGACGACTGCGGAGCCGTAGATCAGGAGCTGGACGAGCGCGATGAACTCGACCGTGAGGATCAGGTAGATGCCGGCGACGCCACCGAGCGAGGCAATGAAGAAGAGCGCGGCGTAGACGATGTTGCCGGCGGTGACCACGCCGATCGCGGAGACCAGCATGACCACGGCCAGGATCCAGAACACCACCTGGGTTGCGGTTACACCGTCCTCCACTGGACCTCTCTCCCTCTGCTCTGAATGACTAGTCGCCGCCAGCTTCGACCGGGGTGACTTCCGGGGCGGTGATCACACGCGGCGTGGCCGGCGTGGTTTGTACGGTTCGGGCGCCTTCGCCCTGCTTGCGGCTCATGATGTAGTAGACCAGTCCGCCGAGCGCGACCAGCAGCCCGAAGGAGACGAGGCCCACGACCCAATCGGGGCCGCCGTAGGCGAGGATGATGCCGTTGGCGATGACCTGGACGATGGAGAAGGGCAGCAAGACCTTCCATGAGAAGGACATGAGCTGGTCAATGCGCAGCCGGGGGAAGAGCGCCCGCGATCCGATCACAAGCACGATCATGACCGAGGTCTTGACGAAGGTCAGCACGATCTGGAGGCCCAGGCCGACATCGGCGCCGAACGGCCAGTTCCAACCGCCGAGGAAGAGCGAGGAGGCGAGCACGACGAGCAGGAACAGCGCGGTGTACTCGGCGAGGAAGAACATGCCCCAGCGCATGCCGGAGTACTCGACGAAGTAGCCGCCGACGACTTCCGATTCCGCGATCGGCATGTCGAAGGGCGGACGGTGGAGTTCGGCCAGCATGCCGATGATGAAGATGAAGAAGCCAAGCGGTTGCAGCAGGATGTACGGCGTCGTGGTCTGATCGCCCACAATCGCGTTGATCGAGCCGGCGGCCGAGGCGTCGCCATCAACGGCCAGGCGTCCTGCGGCGACCATCACCACAGCGACGATGATCAGCAGCATGGGAATTTCGTAGGAGATGGCCTGTGCCGCGGCACGGACGCCGCCGAGCAGCGCGTACTTGTTGTCCGAGCCCCAGGCGGCCATGACGACGCCGACGATGTTCAGACCCAGTACGCCGAAGACGAAGAGCAGGCCGAGATTGAGGTCACGGATGAACCAGGTCTCGGTGAACGGCATCGGCACGAAGACGAGGAAGACGGGCACGAATGCCATGTAGGGCGCGAGTTCGAACGCCCAGCGGTCGGCCGTGATCGGCCGGACATCTTCCTTCGTGACCAGCTTGAGCGCGTCGGCGATTGACTGCAGCGTGCCGATTGGTCCGGTGCGGGTCGGGCCGACGCGAGCCTGGAAGCGGGCCAGGATCTTGCGCTCGAGGTAGATCAGGGCGAAGGCCATGATCGTCATCAGTGCGACGATGAAGATGATGCGCAGGAGCGCATCAATCCAGTCGGGCATGCTGACGCCGGCGAACTCGCTCAGGACCATTTAGCGCATCCCCACCCGCAGTTGCGGCAACTCACGCAGGTTACACGCGATCCGGCTTACGCCCATCCTGTGGGAATGACCACGATTGCCGTTCGGCAGCGTGAGTCGGGGTCCGCGCGAGCGCGGACATGACGGAGTGGTTGACATTAGCGGTCAACCTCGCAGAGCACGATGTCGATCGAGCCGAGCGCGACGACGGCGTCGGCGAGGTAGGTGTTGATCACTTGCGGCTTGAGCGAGGAGAGGTTGTGGAAACATGGCGAGCGCATCTTGACCCGCCAGGGCTTGTCGGTGCCGTCGGAGACCATGTAGATGCCGTACTCGCCGCGCGGATTCTCCTGGCGCATGTAGATTTCGCCGGGTTCGGGGCGCAGACGGGCGGGCATGCGCTCGGGCTCGATCGGTCCCGAGGTCGGCATCTGATCGAGTGCCTGGCGGAGGATGGTCACGGACTGGCGCATCTCTTCCAGTCGCACGAGGTAGCGGTCGTAGACATCGCCGCGCTCGCCGACCGGAATCTCCCAGTGGAAGCGGTCGTAGATCGAGTACGGCTCGTCAACACGCAGATCGAAGGGCACGCCGGAGGCGCGCAGCATGGGTCCGGTGACGCCGTAGGCGATCGCCTCGTCGGCGGTCATCGCGCCGATGTCGCGGCAGCGGGCGATGAAGACCTCGTTGTTGGTCATCAGCTCGTCGACGTCGCCGATGCCAACCTCGACCTGGTCGAGCACCCAGTGCGAGTCCTCGATGAAGGTCTCGTGCGGCTCCCAGGCGAGTCCGCCGACGCGGAAGTAGTTGTACATGATGCGGTCGCCGCAGACGGCCTCGAACAGGTCCTGGATGCGCTCGCGTTCCTTGAAGGTCCAGGTGAAGGCGGTGCCGAAGTAACCGACATCGGTGCCGAAGGCGCCCATGAACATGAAGTGCGAGAGGATGCGGTTGAACTCGGCCAGGATCAGGCGGATGTACTCGGCGCGTTCGGGAATCTCGATCCCGGCGAGGCGCTCGACCGCGTTGACGTAGACCCACTCGGAGTTGAAGGCGGCGAGGTAGTCGGTGCGGTCCTGGTAGCCCAACGCTCCCCGGTAATCGAGGTTCTCGGAGAGTTTCTCGCCGCCGCGGTGCATGTAGCCGATGTAGGGAATGGCGTCCTTGACGATCTCGCCGTCGACGGTGAGGACCATGCGAAACACGCCATGAGTCGCAGGGTGCTGCGGCCCGATGTTGATGTTCATATCGACGGTCTCGAACTCGCGCTCGACAACGACTGGTTCGGTCAGGACTTCGCCCTCGAAGGTTTGCTGGACCACGTGGTCTTCTCCTTCGTATCCCGTTAGTCGCCGCGCAGCTGCGCGCGCCTGGCGGCGGCGAGCTCGCGGCCGATGCGGACGCGCTCCGCCTGGGCAGCGGCGCGGCCTTCGGGGTCTTCTTCGGCGTCGGGAATGGTTGGCAGTTCGGGCGGCGGCGGAGCGGGCGGACGGTCATCCTGCGCCGGCGCAGGCGAGGCCGCCGGCTCTGCCGCCGCAGCAGCAGCCGGCGCCGCTGCGGGCGGCGGAGGCGGCGCGGCGCCTTCAGGTCGCGG
>JAJEJC010000001.1 GCA_022828105.1 Dehalococcoidia bacterium
GCCTCGGCCACGAGCGCCTCGCGCAGCCGCTCAACGCAGCCGCGCTCCGCCTCGGCCAAGAGCGCTTCGGCGTCCTCCAACTCGCCCGCCAGCGCGCGCAGGCGGGGCTCGGTGAAGCGCTCCCGCTCGCGCAGCGACTGCCGCCGCTCCCAGCTCTCGGGCGCGCGCCCGGCCTGGCCGCGGGTCAGTTCGATCTGATAGCCGAAGGTGCGGTGATAGCCGATCGTCGCCGTGGCGATGCCCGACTCCTCGCGCAGGGTCGCCTCGAGCGCGGACAGCCGCGCCCGACAGCGGTCTACCTGCTCGGCCGCGGCGTCGACCGCGCCGTCGGCGCCCGCCCGCACCACGCCGCGCCCGAACTCGGCGGCCGGCTGCTCGCGCAACGCCTCTAGCAGCGCCGCCGCCGGCGCGGGCGCCGGCGTCAGCGCCCCGGCCAGGCGCGCCAGCGCCGTCTCGATCGGATCGCTCGGAGGGGCGATCCACGTCCCGCCGCCAACCTTGCCCGAGTCGCCCGCTGTCCCCGATTCCGCATGCGTTTCTGCGTTCGAGGCCGCCGCCCCGCCGATCAGCGCGGCCAAGGCCCCGGCCTCGACCAGACCGGCCGCCAGCGCGCGCAGCTCGGCCGGCGAGGCCAGGCCCGACGCCGCCCGGCCCAGCAGCCGCTCGATGTCGGCCACGCCGCGCAGCCGCGCGGCCAGCGCCCGCCTCAGCGCCGGCGCACGGGTCAGGGCCTCGACCCGATCCAGCCGCACGGCAATTCGATCGAGATCAAGCAGCGGCGCCTCGAGCGCGGCCCGCAGCCAGCGGCGGCCGGGCGCTGTGGCGCAGCGATCGAGCGATCCGAGCAGCGTCTCGGCCGCGCCTGAACGCGCCGCGCGGGCCGTGTCCGTCTCGACGATGCCCAGCGCCCGCCCGGTTGCCCGGTCCCAGCTCAGGCGCGCGCCCGCGTCCAGCCAGACGGGCGCGGCCAGGTGCGCCAGGCCGCCCTCGCCGCCGCCCGCGCCGTCCCGCCCTGCCGCCTGAGGGTCCGACTGCTCCTCGTCCGTCTGCACAGGCGGCGCTCCGGCCTCCGGCAGCGCCCGGCGCAGATAGGCCAGCAGCGCCCCCAGGGCCGGCAAGGCCGCCGAGCCGCGCTCCAGGTCGAAGGCTGCGGCCGGCGCCGCGTACTGCCGCTCGATCGCCCGCTCGGCCCGGCCGACTCCGAACTCGTGCGCCGCCCGCCGGGTCAGCGCGGGCGCGCCCGGTTCGGCCGGATCGGCGAGCCGCCGCGCGGCCTCGTCGTCGCCCTCGGCCACGATCAGTTCGCGCGCGCCCAGCCGCGCCAGCTGATCGGCCGCCTGCTGCCAGAAGGCCTGCGTCTCCGCCTCGTCTGCCTCGTCCGCGCCCCGCGCCGAGCGCAGCTCGACCAGGTGGCAGCCGCCGGTTGTGATGTCGGCCGCGGCGATGCCCAGCCGCAGGCGGCCGCGAGCGCCGCGCGGGCGCTCGCTCCAGACCGCGGCGCAGGCCGAGGCCTGGCCTGCCTCGAGCAGCGCCGGTTCCAGCGCCGTGCCCGGCGAAACGACCCGCACCACCCCGCGGCGGACCAGCTTGCGCGCGGCCGAGGGCCGCTCGAGTTGTTCGCAGATCGCGACACGGTGGCCGCGCGCGACCAGCCGGGCCAGATGCTGCTCGACCGAGCGCACCGGCACCCCGGCCAGGGGCGAGCGCAGCCCGGCGCCCATCGGCTTCGAGGTCAGCGCGATGTCCAGCTCGGCCGCGACCAGCTTGGCGTCCTCGTCGAACGTCTCGTAGAAGTCGCCCAGGCGGAAGAACAGGATCGCGTCGGGATGGCGCGCCTTGAGCTCCAGGTACTGGCGCCTGACCGGAGTCACCCTGCCGATTCCCATCCGACGATGCTACACGCTACCGTGTAGCATCGCAAGCCTGTACCGCTCACTGGTACAGGCAGGTTATCAATATCCCGGACGTGGCGGCACAGGAATCGACGGAGGTGGTCCGCAATCTGGAGAACTTGTGGATGAGTTGGCCGGACCGCGGCGCGCTCAGACGACCGAAAGCAACTCGATCACGCGATCCTCGACCCGCACCGCCTCGGGCGCGAGCTCGCGGCAGACGTCGCAGCGGATGCAGCGCGCGTCGTCGATCATCAAGTCGGGCATGCCGGTCGGGGCCGCCGCCTCTGCGTCGCCGTCCTCTGCCGGCTCTCCTGCGGCCGGCCGTTCGACGATCGCCGCGGTCGGGCAGAACGCCTGCGCCTCGCGCAGCGCTGCGGACTGCGGGTCGCTGACCAGGTAGCGGATCAGCCCCGGCGCCACCTGGGCCGGATCGCGCTTGGACTCGATGTGCACGTCGAGCTCGTCGCGGAAGTAGTTGACCAGCCCGCGCACCGCGTAAGGCGTGAACTGGCCGTGCAGGCAGTTCGCGTTTTGCAGCGTCTTGTCGATCGCCCCGATTCGCTCCAGGTCCTCCTCGCGCCCGTCCCCGTGCAGGATGCGTTCCAGCACTTCGACCAGCCGCTGCGAGCCGCCGTGGCAGGTCGTGCAGCGCCCGCAGGACTCGTCCTCGCAGAACTCGGAGAAGTACTTGGTCAGGTCGACCGCCGAGGCGCGCTCGTCGAACAGGATCAGTCCGCCCGAGCCCAGCAGCACGCCGCGCTCGGTGAAGGGCGGACGCTCAAGCTTGAGCCCCAAGTCAGAGGCCGGCAACAGCCCGCCCAGGGGGCCGCCGGGCTGGATGCCCTTGGGCGCGTAGCCGTCGGGCGGGCCGCCGCCGCAGCCCAGCAGCAGTTCGTCCATGCCCATCCCGAAGGGCACCTCGAGGATGCCCGGCCGCTCGAGCGCGCCCGAGATCGAGAACATCTTCGTGCCCGGGTCGGACTCGGTGCCGTACTCGCGGTACCAGTTCGCGCCGCGGTTGACGATCAGCGGCACGTTGGCGTAGGTCTCGGTGTTGTTCACGTTCGACGGCTGGTCGAACACGCCGCGCTGGGCCGGGAAGGGCGGGCGGATCTTGGGCATCCCGCGGATGCCCTCGACCGAGGCGATCAGGCCCGTCTCCTCGCCGCAGACGTAGGAACCCGCCCCGCGCGTGATCTCGAGGTCGAAGTCGAAGCCCGAGCCGAAGATATCCTTGCCCAGCAGCCCGCGCTCGCGGGCCTGCTCGAGCGCCAACTGCATCCGCGCGATCGAGAGCGGATACTCGTCGCGGATGTAGATGAAGCCGTAGTCCGAGCCGGTCGCCTTGCCGGCGATCGCCATGCCTTCAATCACGAGGTGCGGGTCCGACTCCATCAGCACCCGGTTGACGAATGCGCCCGGGTCGCCCTCGTCCGCGTTGCAGACCAGGTACTTGCTCGGCCCCGGCGCGCCCAAAAGGAACTTCCATTTCTGTCCGGCCGGGAATCCGCCGCCGCCGCGGCCGCCCACGCCGGCCGCCAGGACCAGGTCGCAGATCGCCATCGGCTCCATCTCGACCGCGCGGTCCAGCGCCTCGTATGCGCCCTCGGCGATCGCCTCGTCGATCGACTCCGGGTCGATCACGCCCATCAGCCGCATCAGCCGCCGCTGCTGCGGCGCCCAGAACGGGTGATCGGCGAGCGGCGCGACGCCGGGCGAGGGCAGGCGCGCGCCGATCAGCCAGGCCGCCGCGTCCTCGGCCGGATTCTCGCCCAGCGCCGCCTCCAGGAATGCCGCCGCCTCCTCCGGCCGGACCGGTCCGTAGACCACCGCGCCCGAGCCCGGGCGTTCGACCTCGACCACCGGCTCGAGCCAGGACAGCCCCAGCGTGCCGACTCGGACGAGGTCGGCGTCGCGCGCGGCGGCCAAGGGTGTGAGCGCCTCCCAGAGCCGATCGGCCTCCGCCGCGATGGACGAGGTCGACAGATCGACCCGCACCAGCGGCCGCTCAGGCGCGCGCCGGGGCGCGGCGGCCAGCTCGGCGGCTTCGCGAAGCTCGTCGTAGGCGTTGCTCATTGGCCCGTCCCCTCCGAACTCGCGCCCGACCCGTGCCCGGAGCCGTGCTCAGCGCCGTAGACCTGTTCGGCTGCGACGAAGGTGGCCGGCGCGATCTTGATCGGCCGCCGGGGCCACGCAATCGGGTCCTCGCCGTCCTTCAGGCGGCGGGCCAGCTTGACCGTCTCCAGCATCGTCAGCGGGCCGACCACGCGGCCGTTGACCCAGACCATCGGCGCGCGCTCGCAGGTGCCGTTGCACTGCCCCAGCCACAGCCCCAGTTCGTCGTCCTCGGTGTTCTCGCCCAGCCGGCAGCCGAACTCGGCCTCAAAGATGCGCCGCACGCGATCGCCGCCGACCACGCGGCAGGACGGACCCGAACACCAGGTCACGAGCGTCTTGGGCGGCGGCGAGTGGCGGAACTCGGCGTAAAACGTGGCCGGGCCGTAGACCTGCGCCTCCGAGACCCGCAGGTGACGCGCGATCAGCCGGATCGCGTCGCGCGAGATCCAGCCCAACTCTTCCTGCGCCAAGTGCAGGGCGCGCAACATCTCGCCCTGCTGGCGAGGCAACTGCTCAAGCAGTCCGGCAAAGCGTTCCATCCCTGCTCCCGTCGCTCAGCCCATTACCGAGAATGCTATCGGCGCGTCCAATTGGGAACAAGTTGAGGACAGCTTGGGAACAAACCGCCTGCCGTTGCCGAAGGAGATTAGGCCTGGTAGTGCAGGCGCAGACCGGGACGCGGCCACTGGCACGAGATCAGCCGGCCCGTGGTCGAGAGCGTGATGTAGGCCGTCCGCATGTCCGCGCCGCCGAAGCAGATGTTGGTCGTGAGCGGATCGTCGCCCACCGCGACGTGCTGCACCGCGCCGGTGGCCGGATCGATCACCGTGACGCCGCCCGGACCGATCGTGGCGACGCAGACGTTGCCCGACTCCTCCACCGCGAGCGAGTCGAACAGCGTGTAGCCGCCGGCGTTGGCGATGAACGAGTTGAACCCGGCCGCGGCGTGGTCCGCCGTGAGCACGCCGGGTTCGGCGATCTCCCAGCCGAACAGCCGCCCGGTGGGCGTCTCGGCGATGTAGACGTGGCTGTCGCCCGGGGCCAGGCCGACGCCGTTGGCGCCGCCCGGGATCGGGAAGACGGCGCGCGAGATGCGGTTGCCGTCGGTCGTTGCGTAGTAGAGCGCGCCCAGGTCGCGGTCGAACTCGCGGTTCTTGCCCAGATCGGAGAACCAGAACCCGCCGGCGGCGTCGAAGACGATGTCGTTGGGGCCCTTGAGCGAGATCCCGTCGCACTCGGTGTAGACGGTCTCGACCGCGCCGGTCTCGATGTTGACGCGCTGGATCGAACCGGTCGTGTAGTCCCGCGCCTGTCCGACCGGCAGCAGGCGGCCGCCGGCGCGGCTCCACTCGAAGCCGCCGTTGTTCGTGATCCAGACGTGGCCGTCCGGCCCCACGGCCGCCCCGTTGGGACCGCCGCCGGTCTCGGCCACGACCTCGACCCGGCCGTCGGGCGTCACCCGCGAGAGCGTGCCGCGCGCGATCTCGGTGAGCAGGATCGAGCCGTCATCCATGGCGATCGGGCCCTCGGGAAACTCCAGCCCCGAAGCCAGCTCGACGAAATCCATTACGGTCTGCTTTCCAGAAGTCGGAACGTCTGCCGCGATGCTAGCCGCTCGCGGCGGGCGGCGTTTGCAGATAGTAGGTGCGCCGCTCGCGCGGGCCGATGATGTGATCGATGCAGAGCGCCAGTTGCGCCTGCTCGGGCATGCGCAGCACGACCTGTGGATTGGTGCGCAGGAGCGGCTCGAGCGCGCCTTGCGGCTCGACCTGGCTGACTTCGACCGCGTAGGTGTCGGCCGGCAAGGAGGACGGCCGGGGTCTGACCATCGCGCGGGCCAGCAGCGCGCCCGACGGCGTCAGGATCGTGCAGGCGACCGCCCGGATCGCGGCGTCGGCCGTCGCCGCCTGCGCGTGCCGCTCGTCGTTGACCGCGCCACCGTCCCGCTCGGCCAACCAGGGAACCGGCGCCGCTGCGGGCGCCGCAGATGTCGTCACCATCAAACCCTCTGTCCAGGAGAACCGTCCGTCCAACCGCCACTACCGCTTTAGCAAGGATTTCCCCGTTCCGTCAAGTCGGCGGCGGCCTAGTATCCTGCCTACTGAACCGTTTGCTGCCAGAAAGGACCCAGGGTTATGGGCGATCGACTTGAGGGACGCGTCGCGATCGTGACCGGCGCGGGACGCGGAATCGGCCGCGGACACGCGCTGCTGCTGGCCTCGGAGGGCGCGCGCGTCGTGGTCAACGACTACGGCGGCTCGCAGGGCGGCGAACTGGACGGCGAGGCGGGTCCGGCCGACGAGGTCGTGAACGCGATCAAGGACGCCGGCGGCGACGCCGTGGCCAACTACGACTCCGTAGCCGACATGGACGCCGGCGAGCGCATGGTCCAGCAGGCGTTGGACGCCTTCGGCCGGCTCGACATCCTGATCAACAACGCGGGCATCCTGCGCGACCGGATGGTCTTCAACATGTCGGAAGAGGAGTGGGATGTCGTCGTCGACGTGCATCTGAAGGGTCACTTCACGGTGACCAAGTTCGCCTCCCAGGTCTACCGCCAGCAGCGCTCGGGCCGGATCGTCAACACGTCCTCCGAGTCCGGGCTGGGCAACATGGGACAGGCCAACTACGCCGCCGCCAAGGAGGGCATCGTCGGGCTGACCCGCACGCTGGCCCGCGACCTGGGCCGCTACGGCGTCACCGCCAACGCGATCCGGCCCCGGGCCGGCACGCGGCTGACCCTGACCGAGGAATTGGCCGAGGCCCAGCGCCGCGCGCGCGAGGCGGGCCTGGCCGCCGGCGACGCGGGCGATATCGACTTCGGCGCCGACCGCGAGGCGATGATGGCGCCCGAGAACGTCTCGCCCTTCACCGTCTGGCTCTGCACCGACGCAGCCGCCAACATCAACGGGCGCGACTTCCTTGTCTGGGGCAACGAAGTGGGCATGTACTCGCTGCCCACGGTCGAGGCGGCGGTCTTCGCTTCCGGCACCGGCTTCACGCTGGACGAACTCGACCGCGTCGCCGCCCAGTCCTACCTCGGCTCGCAGAAGAATCCCTGGCCCGCACAGGCCCCGCGTTAGAGGCGTTCCCACTCTCCCCGCCCCCCACGATCCGGAAGGAATCCAGATATGGCGATCCTCGCCCACGAACACATCGAATTCGCCGCCAACGGCGGCAGCGCCTCGGGCTACCTGGCCCGTCCCGTCGAGGGCGGACCCTATCCGGGCGTCGTCGTGATCCAGGAGTGGTGGGGGCTGAATCCCAACATCTGCGACATCGCCAACCGGATCGCGGCCGAGGGTTATGTCGCGCTCGCGCCCGACCTCTTCCACGGCTCGGTGACGGCCGAGCCGGACGAGGCGCAGAAGCTGATGATGTCGCTGCAGGAGCCCAACGCGCTGGTCGACATGTCCGGCGCGGTCGCCGCCTTGCAGGCGCGCGACGAGGTCCGCGCCGATCGGATCGGCGTGACCGGGTTCTGCCTCGGCGGCGGCATGTCGCTGCTGCTGGCGATGAACAACCCGGCCGTGACCGCGGCCGCGCCCTTCTACGGCGTGCCCGGCGCGGGCATGGGCGACGCGGGCCAGATCCAGGGCGCAGTGATGGGCTTCTACGCCGGACACGACGACTGGATCACGCCCGAGGTCGTGTCGGGCATTCAGTCGGCGCTCGACGGCGCCGGGGTGCGCAACGAGATCCACATGTACCCGGACTCGCACCACGGCTTCTTCAACGACACCAGCCCCGACGTGCACGATCCCGAGGCCGCCGCCGACGCCTGGACGAGGCTCAAGGCCTTCTTCGCCGCCGAGCTGCAGGCGTAAGGACCTCAGCGCCAGCCTCGATCCCCAACGGTTATAGACGCGAGCTGCTGAAGACGAGGCATCGTGATTGACACTACGAACCACAGCCGGGCAAGCGCCGCGCTACTGATCTATAAGACCGCAACGCGACGATTCATCGCTCGTGCGCTGAAGACTCAAAATGGTGGCACTGGCGATTGGTTTGCCGATCTCGTGCTTCCGAGCCTTTCTGGACCCCCAGCAGAGCATTTGAAGCAGCGGGTAGAAGAGGCTACCGAAAGTGGTGTCATCGTCAGCCGAGGGGGTCAAGACGACGACGGTCCGGAGCGCTTCCTCGAAGAAGCACACTTCCCACACATCGTGAAGGAAAACTGGGGCGCATTTCGTTACTGGCTGAAAGATCGCAACACAGTCCTGAAGCGACTTCGGCAGATCAAGGGCTACCGGAACGACGTAGTGGCACACAGCTACCAGCCTGTGTCGGAAGACCAAGTGACCGACATCATTCAGGCCTGTCAAGCTGTCGTTGAGCTGTTTGATTCCTCTGCATCCGATCAACTCGGAGAACTGCTGATGACCCCGGAGGTCCTACAAGAGTCGTCTGACTCCGTTTCAGAAGTTGTCCTGAGCAGTGCACAGCCGGAGACGCTAGATAGAGGCGCTGACTTGCCGAAGGCAGCAATTGACGCAGGCGCGCCATCTGGCTGCCCACCGAGCGACGAAGCCAGGGCATCCGGTTCGACTGAAGGCGGAGGTGTTCCGAGGAGCGAAGAAGAAGGTGCGTGGCAAGGTGTGCTGAAGTTTGAACGAGAGCGACGCCGGCGTGCCGCCCGTCTTGACAGACTGATTCGACAATTCGTGCAGGCAGGTGAGGCGCAGTACCAGATTGAAGAACTCAAGGGCACGCTCGAAGAGTTGGGAACCGAGTCAGAACAAGACCTTGACGATTCGTGGAGTGAACTGCACTCGCTACGCTGGCTGACCATCCTACCCGAGTTGGTTGCACAGGTCATCGAAGAATCGGGCGGCTTCGATACGGTGGCCAATAGCCGCGATGGCGAGGTTGGGTTCTATGCAGAGGGCTCGAGTAAGTCCGTGGACTTGAAGATCATCCTCGAAGTCCGGGACCGATAACACTTCGAACTCTGCCCTCCTAGAGTTTCTACAGGCCTCTCCCTTCGGCGTGGATCGTCAACCAGGGTCTCCGACTGGGGCTGCCTGACGACCTGCTCGAATAGGCCGTGGCGATCAGATGCTCCCGCCCTTCGACCGTCGCACCCGACACGTCGCGACCTACTGGAGGAATGGAGGAACTGACACGATCGCCGAACACTGAGTCGTCTCAGCCGACCGACCGCCGCCGCCGCCGAGCTGCAGGCGTAAGTCCTCGATCTTCGCCGGACGGGCACGAGCGACGCCCCCTCGGTCGAGGGGGCGTTTCGTGTGAGCGTCCGCTGAGTCGGGCCCTAGAGCTCCAGCATGCCGGTTTCGCCCTCGTCGGCTTCGTTTTCGGACTCCTTGTCCGCGCCGAGGCCGACGCCGATGTAGACGAAGCCGCCGGCGGCGAGGCCGATGAACAGGCCCGCGCCGATGATGATCCAGAGCAGCCAGGCGTCAAAGCCGCCGTCGGCCGAGGAGAGGTGCTGATTACCCGCGCCGAGGTTGATCAAAATCGCGTGGACCGCGATGGCGAGGATGTTGCCGACGATCAGGCCGGGCGCCAGCAGCGCCAACTGGATTGGGATCGGCGCGTCTTTGAGCCACTGCGGCATCATGAAGGAGGGAACCAGGGGTGGCATCGCAACTTCCCTTCGCTCACTGGGGCGGCGACGGTTTGAACGGCTTGTCCAAGTATCGCCCGAGTCGCCCATTCCGTCTAGGCGCCTGATCGAATGGATACTGTCCAATGCCCCCATAGCGCAATCGCGGATACGATAACGCGTATGTCAACGAGACTCTCGCGCGGTCGTTGGACCGCCTTGCGCCGCCGCCGCCTCTCACGACGCACGCTGCTTCGCGCCACCGCACGCGCCGGGGTCGGAGCAGCGGGACTGGCGCTGGTCGGTTGCTCGGATGACGAGGAGCCGGCGCCCGAGCAGCAGGCGCAGCCGCTCCAGGATGCGGAACAGGACGCGCCCCAGCCTCAGCAGCAAGCGGCGCAGCAGTCGGCCCAGCAATCCGCCCAGCAATCGGGCTCGGCGCCGGACGGCGAGCAGGGCAATCGGCCGCCGCCCAGCGGTCCTGCGCGCGGCGGGATCATCCGCGCCTGGCTGCCGGTCGAGCGGCACGATCGCTGGGACCCGCACCGTTCCCGCTTCCGCTACACGCAGGCAATGCACAGCCTGATGTACAACCGCTTGATCCGACCGGCGTCCGTATCGACCGGCGAACTCGAGGCCGACCTCTGCGCGCTGCCGGAGACGCCCGACGAGACGACCTACATCTTCACGGTCGATCCGGCAGCGGTCTTCTGGGACAACGAGCCGGCCAACGGGCGCGCGGTCACGGCCGAGGATGTCCGCTGGAACATCGAGCGCCAGCAGTCCGCGCTCGACGCCGACGGATTGCCCGATCCGCACTTCTTCCGCCGCGCCGGCTACGCACGCACCGCCGCCGCCGAGGTCAGCTCCGAGGGCTCGATCCGCCTGACCACCGCCGAACCCGACGCCGCCTACCTCGGATCGGTGCACGCGTCGCCATTCGCCTGGATCACGAGTCCCGAGGCGGCGGAACAGTTCGGCGACGCCTGGCGCGACGATCCGTCCGACGTGTTTCTCAACAGCGGCAGTGGCCCCTACACGCCGCTGCTCTACAACGGCGTCGAACTGACCCTGGCGCGATCCAGCAACTGGTGGCGGGGCGACTCCGCCTGGGCGGACGGCGTGACGTTCACGTCCGGCGATCCCAACGGCATCGCCGGTCTCTACGACACATCGGCCGTGGATCGCGCCGATTTCCCGCTGACCAACGAGACCGTCGAAGCGCTGCGCGAGCGGCATCCGGAGCACCCGGCGGTCGAGCTGCCGCTCGCGGCGGCGGTCGAACTGCTCGCGCCGCTCTCGGACGAAGTCGGCTCGCCGCTCGGCGACCCCCGCATCGTCCGTGCGATTGGCCTCGCCGTCGACCGGCAGCAACTGCTGCAGCGGCTCTACGACGGACACGGCCGCGCGTCGGGTCCACTGCCCTGGTTCCTCGAAGGCTGGACGTTGAGCGAACGATTGCTGTCCGCGCTGCCTGGATACCGCGGCGATCGCGACGCAGACCTCGCCGAAGTCGCTGCGCTGGTCTCAAGCGCCGGCGGTGCGACCGGCGTGCCGATTCCGTTGGTCGTGGCCGACCTGTTCGAGGGCTTCTTTCCCGGCTCAGGCGAAGCGGCGCGCGGCATGATCGCCGAGTCCAGCGGGCTCGACGTGGCGCTCGAGTTTCGTCCCTTCGCCGAGGCGATCGACCAGATGCGCGCCGGCGAGCGATTCTGTTTCCTCGGCTGGGGCGCGGCGCCGCAGCAGGCCGATCCGACCGATATCTGGCTCGACACGCTGCACTCGCAGGGCGCGCGCCGCTGGAGCGGCGGGGCGAGTCCCGAGCTCGACGCGCTGATCGAGCAGATGCGGACCACGTTCAATCTCGGCGCACGCCAGGACCTCGGTCACCAGGTGCAGGAAATGCTGCTGCGCGGCGAAGCCGTCCAGTGGCAGATTCCGTTGATCAACGGCATCCAACTCGGCCTGCACCAGCCCTGGCTGCATCCCGACCCGCGCCTGTTCGAGTACGCCTGGTCGACCGACCGCGTGAGCACAAGCTGGCTGGACACCGGCCACGAGTCCTATCCGACCGACCGAGCTCTGCCGGAGCCGGAGGCGGAGGACGACGCGGGCGGCTAGATCAGGCCCAGCGGCGTTGGTGTTCCCGTTCGAACTCGAGGATGCGGCGGTAGACGCGCACCATCTCGCGATCGCGCGCCAGCGGTTCCTGCGGCGGCTTAATCACCGCGCCGCCCAGCGCCTCGACGATCTCGCGGTGGTCGTCGATGATGAAGTCGGGCACGATGTCGGTGAACAGGTACAGGCGCTGGCGGTACTGGAAGATCGGCTTGCCCATGATCCCGGCGAGCAGCGGCCAGAGGTCGTGCTTGTCGGCGACCTCGCGGCGCGCGCCGTAACCGGACCACATGTAGACGTGGTGTCCGCGCTCCTGCAGCCGCTCCAGCACCTCGCGGGCGTAGGGTCGCAGGTGCAGGTTCCAGGAGACGAGACAGCCGTCGACGTCGAAGAAGATGTTGAGCGGGCGCACGAACGTTAGCCTAGCGGCACATGTCGCATGCAGCCCGGACCCTGCAGTCGTGGTGCCGCCACCTGAACGAGGCCGACCCCGGCCGCCACTTCCGGATGAAGAGCGGGCGGGAGTGCTGGCGCTGCGCCTGCCGCAACCGGGGCATGCTGCGTCGGTCGCTGCTGACCTCGGCGGTGGTGGGGACGATCCTGGTCGCGATCAACCAGGGCACGGTGATCGTCGGCGGCGATGGGACATCGGAGTTGGCCTGGAAGATCCCCTTGACCTACTGCGTCCCGTTCCTGGTGGCGAGTTGGGGCGCGCTGGGGAATGCATATGCGCGGGGTGGGTCCTGAGTGTCGAGGTACGCTCTCCCGAAGTGGGAGGGATGCCTGTGTCAGTCAGACTTGTGTGCTGGAACATTGCCAAGCGGATTCAGACGTGGCATGAACTCGTTGCCATGGAGGGCGTCGATGTCGCGCTGTTGCAGGAAGCGGGGACGGTTCCGCCAGAGGTCGCGAGTCGTGTGACGCCCGGTCCGGATGCGCACTGGGACTCGCATTTGTGGAACGCGCGCTGGTGGGACGAACAGCGATTCCCTCACCTGCTTGAGCGTTGGCCGAAGGTGGTCAAGCTGTCGGACCTCGTCGACATTGAGTGGTTCAAGCAGGTCAGCCCGATCAGCCTTGTCGCTCCCGATGAGATTGCCGTGAGTGGCATCGGCACCATCGCCGCTGCACGAGTGACTCCTCAGGACTCAGAGACGGAGCCATTCATCGTCATCTCGATGTACGCACGCTGGATGAGTCCGCACCCATCAACGGGAAGCAAGTGGTCAGTCGGCTACTCGGACGGTTCAGCGCATCGGATCATCTCCGACCTCTCAGCCTTCATCGGCAACGCGGACCCCGCCACACATCGAATCCTCGCTGCCGGAGACCTCAACACGGTCTTCGGCAGCGAACCGAACGACCCACAAGCGCTCGCGGCTCGAGACCAAACCATCTTCGACCGGATGGAGGCGTTGGGCCTGGAGCTGCTGGGACCGCGTTCTCCCGGCGGCCGTCAAGCATCCCCAACTCCGGAGGGGCTGCCGGCAGACACGCGTAACGTACCGACGTTCAAATCAAGCCGTCAGACACCGGAGACTGCGCAGAGCCAACTCGACTACGTGTTCGCGTCGAGAGGCTTCCACGAGCGGATCAAGGTGCGAGCGCTGAACTCTCCCGAGGAGTGGGGCGCGAGCGACCACTGCCGCCTGCTGATTGAGATCGACTGACCTAGCGCGGCAGGCCGAGGCCTCGGGTGGCGATGATGTTGCGCATGATCTCGGAGGTGCCGGCGGCGATGGTGAGCGGGACGGCGTTGAGGTACTCGTCGGGCAGGCGGCCGTGGAGCGGGGCGTGGGCCTGCTCGCCCGAGAGGCCGCCGGCCAAGCCGAACATGTTGATCATGCCAGCCAGGCGCTGATTGATCATCGTGCCGTAGAGCTTCGACATCGAGGCCTCGTGGTTGGGCACCAGGCCCTGCGACTGCATCCAGGCGACGCGGTAGGCAAGCCAGCGGCCGACGGTGAACTCGATTTGCAGGTCGGCCAGCTTGTGGCGAACGCGCGGGTCCTCGTCGGGCCGCGTGCCGTCGGGTCGCGGCTGGCTGGCCAGCTCGGTCAGCTCGCCCAGGAGACGCACGCCGGAGACCACGCGGGAGATGCCGGAGCGCTCGAAGTCGAGCGTGGTCGTGGCGACGTACCAGCCGCGGTTTTCCTCGCCGACCATGTTCGAGGCGGGGACGCGGACGTCCTCGAAAAAGACCTCGTTGAAGTGGTGGCGGTTGGCCATATTGACCAGTGGTCGGACGGTGATGCCGGGCGTCTTCATGTCGAGCAGGAAGAAGGAGATGCCGCGGTGCTTGGGCGCATCCGGCTCGGTGCGGGCGAGCATGAAGATGTAGTCGGCGTGCTGCGCGCCCGAGGTCCAGATCTTCTGGCCGTTGATGATGTAATCGTCGCCGTCGCGGATCGCGCGGGTCTGCAGCGAGGCGAGGTCGGAGCCGGAGCCGGGCTCGGAGAATCCCTGGCACCACTGGATGTCGGCCGAGCGGATGCGGGGCAGAAAGAACTCCTTCTGCTCGTCCGAGCCGTACATGATCACCGTCGGTCCGACCCGGTCGACGCCCTGGTTGTAGACCGGCGCGCGGTGGTGGGCCATGGTCTCGTTGAACATCGCCTGGCGGATCGGTCCCGCGCCGGCGCCGCCGTGCTCTACCGGCCAGCCCAGGGTCAGCCAGCCGCGGTCGGCTAACGCGCGGTGAAATCCGCGGGTAAACTCCCAGCGCTCGCGGTTGGCCGCGCCGTCCTCGGCCGGTCCCTCGGAGAGGTCGGCCCAGCCCGGAGGCAACTGCTCGCCGAGGAAGTCCAGCACCTCCTCGCGAAAGGCCACGTCTTCCGCCGAGAATTTGAAGTCCATGATCGTGCTCCCGCCGCGATTGGTCCGTTCGGTCAGATTAACAGAGGGCCCGCGGTTCGCCACTAGACTCTCTCTCATGCCTGACAGAGCGGGACCACTTGGCGACGTACGGGTGATCGACCTGACCGACGACCGCGGGGTCTATGCGGGGAAGCTGCTGGGCGACCTGGGCGCGGAGGTGATCCGGGTCGAACCTGCGGCGGGCGACCCGCTGCGAAGGCGTGCGCCGTTGCATGAGAACGGGTCGTCGCTGTGGCACGCGTTCTTCGCCAGTTCGCGGCAGTTCACGAGCGGCGATTGGGACGCGGCTGCGGAACTGGCGCAGTCGGCTGACATCGTCTTGGACTGCGAGCGGCTGGCGGATCCTGAGGCGCTGCTGGCCGCGAATACGGGGCTGGTGATCGTTGACGTGACCTCGTTCGGCCGCTCGGGTCCGTGGCGCGACTACCTGGCGCCGGGGCTCGTGGCCGAGGCGCTGGGCGGGGTCGCCGCGACGTCGGGCGACGCCGACACGCCGCCGCTCAAGCTGTACGGCGACCAGTACGCCTTTGTGGCAGGGGTGTACGCGGCGATCGGGGCGTTGGCCGCGCTGCGACACGCTCGCGAGACCGGAGCGGGCCAGATCGTGCGGCTGAGCGTGCACGAGGCGCTCTGCACGATCCTCGAGCACGTCTTGATGTGGGCCTGGTACCACGAGCACGTGCCCTTCGCCGACGGTCCCGTGCTGCCGCGCCAGGGGTCGCTGCACTGGTCCAGCGCATACGTCGTAATGCAGGCCGTGGGCGGTTCGATCATGATCACGCCGACGCCCGACTTCTCGCGCCAGGTCGCCTGGCTGGTCGAGGAGGGCACCGGGCTGGAGCTGCTGGACGAGCGCTTCAGCGATCCGGCCAACGTGGCCGAGATGATCATGCTGACGATGCAGACCCTGCGCGAGTGGGTTGCGGGCAAGGAAGTCGAGCTGTTCTTCCACGAGGCGCAGGCGCGGCACCATCCCTACGGCTGGGTGATGACGACGCCCGAGGTGGCGGAGAATCCGCAGCTTGAGGCGCGCGACTGGTGGACCGATTATCCGGCCGGCGGGGCGACTGCAATCGGACCAGGGGCGCCGTATCACTTCTCGGAGACTTCGTGGAGGATCGGCGGAGCGGGGAGCCCCCCTCTGTCACAACGTGACATCTCCCCCCGCTTCGCGGGGGGAGAGACAGACTCCCATCCGATCTCCCCCCGCTCTGCGGGGGGAGATGCCGAAGGCAGAGGGGGGCGTCGCACCACAGGTCCCCTCGAAGGCATCCGGGTGCTCGACTTCACGCACGTGCTGGCCGGGCCGTTTGCGACGCGGGTGCTGGGCGACATGGGCGCGGACGTGGTCAAGGTGATGTCCGCAACGCGCGTCTCACTTGCCGGCGGTCTGGACAGTCCGTATCACACGATGTGGAATCGCAACAAGCGGGTCTTCCAGCTCGACCTCAGCCGTACCGAGGCACGCGAGATCGCCCGCAAGCTGGCGGTCGAGGCCGATGTCGTGATCGACAACTTCTCGGTCGGCGTGCTGGATCGCTGGGAACTGGGTTACGACGCCGTCAGCCCCGACAATCCCGGCGTGGTCTATATCGGCATGTCGGGCATGGGCGTGTCGGGGCCGTGGTCGAACTACGTGACCTACGCGCCGACCGTGCATGCGCTGGCCGGGCTGACCTACCTGACCGGCGTGCCGGGTCGCAACGACATCGGGATCGGCTTCAGCTACAACGATCACATGGCCGGACTGCACGGCGCGGTCGCGATCCTGGCGGCGCTCGAGGCTCGGCGCACGACGGGGCGGGGCCAGCAGATCGATATGAGCCAGTTCGAGGTCGGGGTCTCGTTCTCCGGCCCGGCGCTGCTGGACTTCTTCGCCAACGGGGTCGAGGCGCAGCCGGTCGGCAACGACCCGCCCTGGGAGGACTGGACGCCGCACGCGATTTATCCCTGCCGGGGGAACGACGAATGGTGCGCCATCGCGGTCGTCAACGATGATCAATGGCGGGCGTTATGTCGGCTCATGGAAGCTCACGCCTGGCTCGACGACGCCTCGTTGGAGACCGCGGCTGGGCGTCGCGCGCGGCAGGCGGAGATCGACGTCCGGATCGGCGAGTGGACACGCACCCAGGATCGATACGAACTGATGGATCGCTGCCAGGCGGCCGGCGTGCCGGCCGGCGTCGTGCAGACGGGATTCGATCTGACCGAGCGCGATCCGCAGCTCGCCCACTCGAGGATGTTCTTCGACTTCGACGACCCGCATCCCGACATTGGTCCGCTCAAGGGCGATCGGCTGCCGCTGCAGTTCGAGCGCACTCCCGCCACCGTCTACAATCGCTCGGAGGTCTTCGGCGAGTCCAACCTGTCGGTGGCGTCGGACTGGCTGGGAATCGCGGCGCTGGAGGTGGAGCGCTTGGAGTCGGAAGGGGTGATTGAGTAATGCGCTGCGCGATCCTTACGGCTCGTCCAGGTCAATGGCGATCGCAAACTCTGGCCAGCGGCTTCTGAAGTTCCGGCACTCCAGAGTCTCACGGTCGATTCTGCAGTGTCGAATCATCGTGATGATGCAGCTACTTTTCAGGTAGATGCCGCCGTTGTCGTCCAGCGTATGGAGACACTCGGAGAGCGCTGCCGGAGGACCGCGCCACTCGTAGATGCCTTCCCAGTCAGGCTCCACCTGGCCTTCGATCGTCTCGAACGTCGCGGTGCTCTCCATGTAGCCTTCGGCTCCGTAGAGGACCGTGAACAGGATGTCCGAGGAGTACACCCAGTTGTGGTGGCCGATGTCGTTCGGGAAGAACCGTCGTTGGGGATACAGCGGGTCACTCAACGCCGGTCCGTCCTCCGAGTATGGCAAGCCGTAGCGAAGCGCAAACTCTACTGCGTTCCTTGTGGGATGAACTCTGGCATATATGTGGACGATGGTTGTCTCGAACTGCTGCTGCAGTTCTGCTTCCAACTTAGCGTTGGTATCGGTGTAGGGAAGGGACTGGCACGGGAATCCTCGAGATCTGAGCCAGTCGTGATGCGGCGTGCGCAGCGGGAAGTATCGCTGTTCGGGCAACAGCAGCGTCCCTGGCCTGCCGCTCCGATCGAGCAACTGGTATCCAAACTCGACTCGATCGTCCTCAGTCAGGCGCGCCGCGATCCTGACCGCGAAGTCCACCGACTGGACTTCCGGCCGAGCGTCGTCAAGGACCACCCCAGGATCGGAATCCAATGAGTCACCGTCATCGGCAATGGTGATTAGGGCAGGAGCGGCCGCAATCGACAGGACCAGAGCGGCCAAGACTGCGAGCATACGCTGGGGCAACGAACTGTGGCTCAGGCTAGACATGCCTCGCTGTCCTGAGATGTCCTACCTCTCCACCGAGTAGTCGATCTCCTTCGAGGTGATGACTTCGATCAGGGCTGCCTGGCCGTCTTCGGTGGCTCGGATGCCTCGCTTGAAGGCTTCCTTGAGGTCGCCGGGGGACTCGACGCGTTCTCCGTAGCCGCCGAAGGCCTTGGCCATGTCGGCGTAGTGGCCGGAGATGTCGGTGGCCCGGTACTTCTCCGTGGCGGTCTTCATGATCGGCAGTTCGATCGCCATCGAGAAGTTGTTGAGCAGCACGCTGAGGATGGGAATGTTCTCGCGCACGGCGGTCTCGAAGTCCATGCCGGTCATGCCGATCGCGGCGTCGCCCCAGACATTGAGGCAGGTCTTCTCGGGGCTGGCGACCTTGGCGCCCATCGCGTAGCCGAGCCCGGTGCCGAGCTGGGTCGTCTTGCCCCAGCCGATGTAGCTGAGCGGGGTGGTCGAGTTCCAGAAGGGCGACATCTGGTCGCGCGGCGAGCCGGCGTCGTGGGTGGCGACAACATTGTCGATGCCGACCGTCTCGTCCAGGGTCGCGTGCAGGTCGCGCAGGGCGCGGTACGGGTTGATCGGCGCGTCGTCGGAGTCGGTCTTGTGGGCCCAGTCCTGGCGCCACTGTCCGTTGACCTCGGCGATCTTCGCGGCGATGGCGTCGGCGCGGCCGCGCGGGCCGGCGATCAGTTCGTGCACCTCGGCGATGATCGCGTCGAGCACCAGTGCCGCGTCGCCGACCACTCCCTCGGAGATCTCGACCTCATTGTTGAAATCCTCGGGATCGAGCGTCGAGTGGATGTAGTACGGACCCTTGGGCATCTGCAGGCCGAAGCCGGTCTTGGCGAACGAGCAACCGATGCCGAAAATCACGTCGGCGTCGCGCAGGAACTCGTGCACCGCCTTGGGGAAGGCGCGGCCGCCGGAGCCGAGCGAGAGCGGATGCGTCTCGGGGAAGGCGCTCTTGCCCTGCAGCGAGGTCGTGACCGGCGATTCGAGCAGTTCGGCGAGTTCGCGGAGCTGATCCCAGGCGCGGGCGTAGTGGACGCCCTGTCCGGCGTAGATCACGGGCCGTTCGGCGTTGACCAGGGTCTGAGCGGCCTTGCGCGCGTCGGCCGGGTCGGGGCCGGAGCGGTAGGCAGGCGTGGGCGTGTAGTCGAGCGGCTCCGGAATCTCCGCGCCCCAGAGGTCGCCGGGGATTTCCAGCACGACCGGCCGCTGGCGGCCGTTCTTGGCGTGGGTGAAGGCGCGGCGGACGGCGTTGGCGAGGTCGCCCGGGTCGGTGAGCTGCTCGGTCCACTTGCTGACGTGCTGGAAGTTGACCAGTCCGGAGAAGTTGGGCGCGACGTTGGTCTGGGCGCGGGCGTAGCCGCCGGGAATGGCGACCATTGGCGCGGACTCGGACCAGGCCTGGGCGAGGCCGCCGAACGAGTTCTCGGAGCCGGGGCCGTTCTGGGTCAGGTAGACGGCCACGCGGTCGCCGGAGTTCATGCGGGCGAAGGCGTCGGCAATGTGGATGCCGGTGCGTTCCTGGCGCACGATGATCGTGCGGATATCGGCCTCGGCGGCCGCCTCGAAGATCGGGTTGACGGGGTAGCCGACGACGAAGTCGACGCCCTCCCGCTTGAGCATTTCGGCGATGGCGTTTGCGGTTCTCATGGTGGGGTCTCCCTGGCGATTTAGTCGGAGTGTACGGGAGGCTTGCGGCCGGCCCAGGGCTGGGCCGCTTCGAGCTGCGCGCCCAGGCGGATCAGGGTCGCTTCGTCGGCGTAGGGAGCGACGAACTGCGTCCCGACCGGCAGGCCGGCCTCGTTCCAGTAGAGCGGGACCGATGCAGCGGGGTTGCCGGAGGCGTTGAAGAGCGAGGTGAAGCCCACGGTCCGCTGGACATCCGTGCCCTGCGCCGCCAGATCGTCCCGATCCAGCGACAGCCGGCCCAGCGGCAGCGGCGTCGTGGCCATCGTCGGGGTCAGCATCACGTCGTAGCCGGGACCGTCGACGCCGGCGAACCAGCGTCCGACATAGCGGCCAATCGCGTGGACAGCGCGAGTCGCGGCGATGTATTCGGTCGCGGTGGGCATCTCGCCCGAGATCATGCGCCAGGTCAGCGGCTCCATGTCCTCGGGATTGGGCGTGCGGCCCAGTTCGGCCGCCTTCTGGTCGAAGGCCAGCTTGGTCGAGGGTCGGACGATGTCGAAGAGCGGGTTACGGACCTCTTCGGGAATGTTCAGCACGGCGTCCTCGACCTCGTGACCGAGCGAGCGCAGGAGTGCGGCGGAGTGCTCGGCGGCGGCGATGCAATCGCCGTCGATCTCGCACTCGTTGAACGGCTGCACGATCATCCCGATCCGCAGCTTGCCAGGGTCGCGGCCGACTTCGTCCGCCCAGGGGCGCTCGGGCGGCGGCGCGTAGTAGGGCGCGCCGATGTCGGGGCCGGCGGTCGCGTCGAGCAGCACCGCAGAGTCGCGGACCGAGCGCGAGACGGCATGCACGGTCGACATGCCGGCCCAGCCCTCGCCGACGTCCGGTCCCGCCGGTGTTCGCGCGCGGGTTGGCTTGAGACCGAACAGCCCGTTGCAGGTCGCAGGAATGCGAATCGATCCGCCGCCGTCGGAGGCGTTGGCGACGGGGATGACGCCGGTGGCCACGGCCGCCGCAGCGCCGCCCGAGGATCCGCCGGCGGTGTGATCGAGGTTCCACGGATTGCGCGTCTTGCCGTGCAACTGCGATTCGGTGGTCGAGGTGATGCCCATCTCCGGCGACGTGGTGCGGCCGAAGATCGACAGGCCGGCGGCCTTGTAACGGATCACCATCTCCGAGTCGTGATCGGGAATCGTGTCGGCGAAGACCTTGGAGCCGCTGGAGATCGGCTGTCCGGCGTAGAGCGTGCCCAGGTCCTTGAGCAGGAACGGCACGCCGTGCATCGGACCCTCCGGCAATCCGCGCAGCGCGTTCTCGCGGGCGTGGTCGTACCAGGGGTAGACGACCGCGTTGATCTGCGGATTGACCCGCTCGGCGCGCTCGATGGCTTCGTCGAGCAGTTCGATTGCCGAGACTTCACGGTCGGCCACCATGCGCGCCAGTTCGACGCCGTCGAAGTCCGAGTATCCCTGAATGGTCATTAGTGCGTCCTCTCGTAAGCTGCTTCACATGCTACGCACCGATGGACGCGAGCCCAACGAGTTACGTCCACTCAGCTTCCAACTCGACGTGCAGCGCCACGCCGACGGCTCCTGCATCGTCTCGTTGGGCGAGACGCAGGTGCTCTGCGCGGTCACGGTCGAGGAACGGGTCCCGCGTTGGATGCGCGGCACGGGACGCGGCTGGCTGACCGCCGAGTACAACATGCTGCCGGCCAGTACGAACACGCGATCGGGCCGCGAGCGCGTGCTCGGGGCGGGACGGACCAAGGAGATCCAGCGCTTGATCGGACGCAGTCTGAGAGCCGCCGTTGATCTCGACGCGCTGGGCGAGCGGACGTTCAACATCGATTGCGACGTGCTCAATGCCGACGGCGGCACGCGCACGGCGGCGGTGACAGGGGCGTTCGTCGCGGTGTCGCAGGCGATCGGCGGTCTGGCCTATGAGCGTTCGCCGATCCGGGCGGCCGTGGCGGCGGTCAGCGTCGGCATCCGCGAAGGGCAGGTGCTGGTCGATCTCAACTACGAGGAAGACTCAGGCGCCGACGTCGACTGCAACATCGTTGCTCTGGCCGACGGCGGGCTGGTCGAGGTGCAGGGCACGGCTGAGGGCGAGTCGTTCACACCGGAGCAGCTTGGCGAGATGGTCGCGGCGGCGCAGTCGGCGCTGGAGGAGATGTTCGCGGCACAGCGGTCGGCCATCGGAGCCTAGAAGTAGTCGGCGTAGAGGCCGAGGTGGCTGCCGCCGATCAGCAGGACGTGTCCGGGGCCGTACTCCTCGTCGGCCTGCTGACCGGGGAAGTTGCTCATCACGCGGAATCCGCCCGGGGAGGCTTCCTGTCCATAGGCGGCGACATCCGCTCCCACCTGGCCGACATCCTGCCACATCGCCCATTGCGACGCCGGCTCCTTAGGCACGGCGAGCAGCGCCATCTGGGGCAAGGAGCGATGGGGCGAGGAGAAGCCGACGGAGACGGTCACCTGCCAGAGATTGGAGCGCCCGGCCTCCAGCGTGGGCAGCGCGTCGTAGAAGACGGTCGTGTCGGTTTCATGGACGACGGTTGAGCCGTCTCCGGTCACGGCGTCGAGCCACGGCTCGCCGGTCGGCGCCAAGCGCGAGCGGTCGAGCTCTCTGGCGGCGTGGACCTGGAGGTGGGCGTGCGGCTGCGACTGCTCGCCCATCGCGCCGAAGTTGCAGAACACTCGGAATCCCAATGGCGCGCGGTCGGGGTTGCGATCCTGCAGCCAGGCGACCGCCTGTTCGCCGTGATCGCGCGCCGTCGCGCCGACTTCGCCGAGGTCGGTCCAGAGTTCGTACTGCTGACAGTGGAACGGTGTGACGCAGTCCGAGTGCCAGCCAGGAATCACGAGCGAGGTCAGGTCGAAGAAGAGGAACTGATTCTCGAAGACGAACACGTCCGGTCGCGAGTCGGACCAGGGGACGGACGGATCTCCGCGGCGGGAGTCGATGAAGCGCCGCTCGCCGTCGCGAAAGAAGAGCGCCGACTCCGATCCGTCGGCGATTCCGCAGAAGACGCAGAATCGCGACGGGCGCTGGCCGGGCTTGTTGGGCATGAGGCTCAGCGTCGCACCATTCTCCGGCCTGAGCAAACGGGTGAGATACGATCTGTTCCAGTTCCCGCTTCACGCGGGAACCTGCTCGGGCCCGTCTCCCTGGGGATGTCCACTCATGGTCAACGTCCAACCACTCCGAGGCCTCCGCTACAACCCCGACGTTGTCGGCGACTGGGGCGCCGTGCTCGGCCCGCCGTACGACATCGTCGACGCCGACCAGACCGACCGGCTCAAGGCGTCCAGTCGCTACCAGGTCGCCCACATCGAGACCGCCGCCGGCGACGAGATCGCCGAGGCCGCACGGACACTCCGCGCCTGGCGCGACGCCGGCGCGATTGTCCAGGACGACGCGCCGTCCTATTACCTGCATGAGCACCGCTTTGGCGACGGACTAGACAGTCGCGTCCGCCGAGTGATCTTCGGCGCGGTCGAGCTCACCGGCTGGGGCGACGGCGTGATGGCCCACGAGCGAACGATGCCCGGTCCCAAGGCGACCCGGACGGCGCTGCGATCGGTCGTGGGAGCGGATGTCTCCCCGCTGATGGCGTTCGTTCCCGATCCCGACGGCGCGCTGGCGGAACTGTTCGATCTCGCTGCTGAACTCCCCCTGCTCAGTCAAGGGACCGACCCAATGGGCGACGCGCACACCTTGCGCCGCATCGACGGGGCGAACACTGTGATGCGGATCGGGGACGCATTCGCCAACGACACCATCTACATGGCCGACGGGCACCATCGCTATGAGTCGGCGCTGGACGCCATCGACGATCGGCCGGGCTCGCGATACGTGCTGATGGGCATTGCCTGCGCCGACGATCCCGCCCTGGTCGTCGGGGCGACCCACCGCATCGTTCACGGCGAGGTCCCGGCCAGCCTGCTCGCCCAGCTTGGCCGCAACTTCCGCATTGCCGAGTCCAACCCGACCGACCTCGCCGCAAGCCTTCCTGACGGAAGCTCGTCGCTGGGCCTGGTGACCGCGCATGGCGCGTGGCTGCTCGAACCGACGGAGGCGGCGGGCCGATCCATGCCGGACGACGTGCCCGACGCCTGGCGCAACCTTGCGCCCGCCGTGCTCCAACACGTCGTGCTCGAACCGCTGCTGGGCATCGACGCCGGGGCGCTTGCCGGTGGTCAGGCGGTCACGTACACGCACAACCTCGATGAGCTCTTCCGAGCGGTTAATGATGGATCGGCGACCGCCGGGTTTGTGCTCCCTGCGCCCACGCTCCAGGATGTGATCGATACCGCCGACGCGGGCTCGTTCATGCCGCAGAAGAGCACTTACTTCGTGCCCAAGCTGCCCACCGGACTGGTCATGCACGCCCTCGACTGATCCGGCCGCTCCTGCGCCCCTACACCGCTACATCTGCGCCTGCGACACGTCCTCGACTCCGTCAATCTCGTTGATCACTCCTACCTCGCCCACCGACAGCGCGCGCGAGATGGTCAGCGCCATGAGCGACATTTCCGACGGATCATCCGCGCTGAAGCCCACGTCCATCGCGCCGATGTTGACATCGAGGCGGCCCAGCGCCATGCCCACTTCGCCAATTCGCCCCGGGCGGTCTTCGTTGCGCAGCACCAGGAGATGCAGATGTTCGCCCGCTTCTCCGGGCCGCAAACGCGGGCCCGAAATGTGCACGTGGAATCCGTTGATCTCGACCACCGCGGCCCGGCCGTGCTCCAACGTGCCCATCAGGGAGGTCTGCCCCGCGGAGGTGCGCAGCTCCACGGTGATTGTCGACGTATAGGGCTCGGCGTCCGGCGACTTGCGCTCGACAATGCGCCAGCCTCGATGCGCAATCACGTTGTTGATGTTGACCAGGTTGACGTGCTCGTCCGAGATCGGCGCGAGCAGTCCGGCCACCACCGACGCCTTGAGCGGCGTCACGTCGTGACTGGCGATCTCGCCCTGGTAGCGAATGATGATGTCGCGCCACTGGCCGGATGCAAGCTGGGTCGCCAGCCGCCCGCACATCTCTGCCACCGAGAGATAGGGTCCAACCGCCTCCAACGACTCCGGATCGATCAGCGGCGCATTGACCGCCGCCTGCGAGGGGCGTCCGGCCAGCACCTTGAGCGTTTCCGTGGCAATCTCGACCGCGACGCGTTCCTGCGCCTCCTGCGTCGATGCCCCCAGGTGAGGGGTCGCGAGGACGCGAGGATGGCGGACTAGCGGATTCTCGTGCGCGGGCTCGGAGGCGAACACGTCGAGCGCCGCGCCGGCCAGGCGGCCGGAGTCGAGCGCCTCGACCAGCGCCGATTCGTCGATCAGTCGGCCCCGTGCGGTGTTGACCAGTAGCGCGCCGGACTTGATCGCGCACAGCTCCTCGGCGCCCAACAGCGGGGGCGCATCGGGCGAGGCGGAGGAATGCAGCGTGATCACATCCGACTGCGCCAGCACTTCGGGCAGCGTCGCGAGCTCGGCTCCGACGCTGCGGGCGCGTTCCTCGGAGACGAACGGATCGAAGGCGATCGTGCGCATCTCCATCGCCTGCAAGCGCCGCGCGACCGCCGCGCCGACCAGTCCCAGGCCGATGATGCCGGCCGTCTTGCCGCGCAACTCCGCGCCGATGAAGGCGGAACGATTCCACTCGCCCGAGCGCAGGGACGCGTTGGCGGCCGCCAGGTGTCGGGACAGTGAGAGCAGCAGACCGATCGCCAGTTCGGCCGCCGAGACGGTGTTCCCCCCTGCCGCGTTGAGCACGATGATCCCGCGCTCGGATGCCGCGTCGAGATCAATGTTGTCGACGCCGGCTCCGGCTCGACCAATCACCCGAAGCGCGGGCGCGGACTCGATCAGTGTGCGGTCGACCTGCGTGCCGCTGCGCACGATCAATCCCTGGCAGTCGGCGATGGCGGCGAGCAAGTCGTCGCGCGAGCGGCCAACGCCGTCGACAATGTCCGCTTCGCGGCCGAGGATGGCGAGACCCTCGTCGGCGAGCCGCTCACTGATCAGGATGCGAGCCAGGGTTTGAGCCATGCGGCTCTCGTTCCGCTGAGTTGGGCGTTATCCGTCGATGCCTGGGATCACGGCGCCTTCCGCCGCGGCGAAGCCCTCGGCGACCAGCGCCTGCTGCAGCGCGGCGAAGCATGCGCTGAACTCGGCTTCATCGAGATATCCGAGGTGGCCGATGCGCCAGATTGAGGGCGCGAGCTTGCCCTGTCCGCCCGCGATCACAACGTCATGCTCCTCGCGCAGTCGGCGGGACACCGCCGATCCGGTCATGCCGTCAGGCACCTTGATCGCAGTGACAGTGTCGGAGGCATAGCGCTCCTCGGCCAGCAACTCGAGCCCCAGCGACCTGGCTGCCGCGCGAGTCCAGGACGCGAAGCGGTGGTGGCGGGCAAAGATCGCTTCCGGCCCTTCCTCGATCAACATCGGCAGGGCCGCGTCCATCGCGTACATCGTCGGCAAGGCCGGCGTCCAGGGCGGCTGCCCGCGCTCGGCGTACTCGTGGTGGGTGGTCAGATCGAAGTAGAAGCTGGGCATCGTCGAGCGTTCGGCCGCCGCCCAGCCGCGCTCGGACAACGCCGCCATCGCGATTCCGGGCGGCGACAGCCAACCCTTCTGCGACGCGGTGACCACGGCGTCAAGGCCCCAGTCGTCCATCCGCATCTCGATCGAGCCGAGCGACGATACGGCGTCGACGATGATCAGCGGATCGGCGACTGCGCGAACGGCGGCGGCGATCTCGCCAATCGGATTGGTTACGCCAGTGGAGGTTTCGTTGTGCGTGATCAGCAGCGCGTCGTACTCGTCCTGTTGGATCAGCTCAGCGACCAGGTCCGGAGTCGCGGCCTCGCCCCACTCGATAACCGAGCGGGTGACGGTCGCTCCGTAGCGCTCGGCAATCGTTCCGAATCGGTCGCCGAAGGAGCCGACGGTGACGCACAGCACATTGTCTCCGGGCGAGAGCGTGTTGACGACTGCGGCCTCCATCGCGCCGGTACCGGACGCCGAGAGGATCATGATCTCCTGCTCGGTGCCGAAGAAGGGCTGGATTCCGCTGGTCAGACGTTCCAGCAGTTCCGCGAACTCCGGTCCTCGGTGATTGATCATCTCTCCGCTCGCCGCAGCCAGGACTTCAGGCGGACAGGGCGTCGGGCCGGGGATTCTGAGATTCGTGGTCATACTGCAAACGAACCGTTCTCTAGGATGAAGATGTGCGCCGGACGGGCCGGCGGCTGGAGATGGATCGCTCGAAGCGTATCAGCGACTCCTGCCTGGCGAACTTCCCGATGGAGCTGCGGATGACGCATTCTGCTCACGGGGCAACGGATCACCGCTCGAAGCTGCGCTCGCTGCCGAGCGTTGACCGCGTGCTCGCAGACCCCGCGTTAGCCGGGATGCTGGAACAACTCTCGCGCCGCGATGTCACCGAGGCGGTACGAGGGGTCATTGCGGAGTCGCGCGACGCGCTGTTCGCAGCTCGCGACGTACCGACGAATCCCGAGGCGCTCGCCCGCTTGGCGGCGAAGTCGCTCAGTCCGCTCGTGCAACCCTCGCTGCGCCGCGTGATCAACGCCACCGGCGTCGTGGTGCACACGAACCTGGGCCGAGCGCCGGTCTCGGACGCAGCCGAGCAGGCGATGAGCCGCGCGGCGTCGGGCTACTCCAATATCGAGTACGACGTCGAGTCGGGCTCACGCGGTTCCCGCTCGCAGCACCTGGAGTCGTTGCTCTGCGCTGTCAGCGGCGCGCAGGCTGGCATCGCCGTCAACAACAACGCAGCGGCGCTGTACTTCGCCCTGCACGCATTCTGTGCGGGACGCGAGGTCATCGTCTCACGCGGTCAGGCGGTCGAGATCGGTGGCGGGTTCCGCATTCCGGATGTGTTGCGACAGTCCGGCGCGCGACTGATCGAAGTGGGAACCACCAACCGAACCCGCGCCGAGGACTACGCGGAGGCCGTGAGCGAAGACACCGCCGCCATTCTTCGAGTGCATTCGTCCAACTTCCGCATCGTGGGGTTCACCGAGGAACCATCGCTCAGAGAGCTGCGGCAAGTCGCCGATCAGGCCGGCGCGATGCTGATCGACGATCTCGGCAGCGGGTGTCTGCTCGATACTCGCCGCTTCGGGCTGAGCTACGAACCGCGCCCGCAAGACAGCGCTGCCGACGGCGCAGACCTGATCCTGTTCAGCGGCGACAAGCTGCTCGGCGGCCCGCAGGCGGGCCTGATTGTCGGCCGGTCGGAGTCAATCGACCCGCTGCGCCGGCATCCGCTGATGCGCGTGCTGCGGCTGGACAAGGCGGCAATCGCCGGCCTCGCCGCCACATTGCGGCACTACGCGGCCGACGAGGCAGTCGAGGCAATCCCGGTCTGGCGGATGATCGCCGCCGATCTCGATGAGCTGGACGCCCGAGCCAGCGCCTGGCGCGATGCGATCAACGAGGGAGAAGTCGAGTCGGCCGAGTCGCCGATCGGCGGCGGTTCGTTGCCGGCGGAGACCCGACCTACGCGAGTCCTGGCTCTGGCGCATCCGCGCCCATCGGAGGCTGCACGCTTGCTGCGAGCGCACGAGCCGCCGGTGATCGCACGGGTCGTGAGTGGTCGGCTGGTGCTCGACCCTCGCACGGTGTTGCCCGGCGAAGACGGCTGCGTGATCGATGCCCTGCGAACTGTGATCGGAGCGGCGTCTTGATCGCTCTCGGCGCGGTGCTGCCGCATCCGCCCGTGCTGCTGCCCGAGATTGGACAGGGCCGCGAGCGTGCGGCGCAGGCAACGCTGGACGCCTACAGCGTCGTCGCCGCCAGGATTCGCGAACTTGGCATCCGCCGGGTGCTGATGATCTCGACGCACGGCATCGTCACGCTCAATCGATTCCACATCCTGTCCGAGCGGCTATGCGGAAACCTGTCCCGCTTTGGCGTGCCCGGCGTCAGCGTTGAGCATGCAATCGACCCTGAGCTGACCGAGGCCTTGATCGGATCCGCCGCCGAGTCGGACGTGCCCTTAACCGCGGTGAACGGCTGGGAGGAGTCCGATCACTCACTCGGCGTGCCGCTGCGGCTGCTCGATGGCGCGATACCCGACCGTATCGCCGTAGTCAGCATCAGCTTTCGGCCGCCGGAGGATCACTTGCGCATTGGGGAGGCCATCGGCGCGGCCCTGGAGCAGTTCGACGAGCCGACCGCGATTCTCGCCTCGGGCGACGCGGTGCATACGCTCTCGGAAGCCTCGGCGTACGGCCATCACCGACGCGCCGATGAGGTTCAGCGGCAGTACGAGTCGGCGTTGGCAGACTGGAGTCCCGACTCCCTGTGCGCGATCGACGAGACGCTGCGCCGCGAAGTTGACGAGTCGGTGATCTCGCCCACGCTGATCCTGATGGGCGCGTGTCGCGATCGCGCGGTCAATCCGCATATCCTTGCATCGGAGCATCCCTGGGGTGTGGGTTATGTCACGTCCCTGATCGAACTCGGCTAGGACCCATCACCGTGGACGCCAAGAGCATCGCCGTCCTGGAATTTCCCAAGATCATCGAGCGTCTGGCCGATCGATGCGGTAGTCCGGGCGGACGTGAGCTCGCCCTGCAACTCCGACCCAGCACCGATGGGGACGAAGTTCGGCGCCGACTCGCGGCGACCGCCGAGGCTCGCCAGCTCGCCTCGCTGAAGCCCAACTTCCACCTGGGCCAGGCGCCTGACATCGAAGCATCGTTGCTCGCGGCGTCGCGCGCCGCGATCCTGTCCGCGCCCGACATCCTGGAGGTTGCCATTCTGCTTCGCACCGCGCGACACGCCAGGAACCAGATCGCGCCGCTCTCGCGCGAGTTGCCGCAACTCGCCCGCCTTGCCCAGCGGATCGACGACTTCTCGCCACTGATCCGGCAAATCGAGTCGACCATTGATGAGCGGGGCGAAGTGCCCGACGATGCCTCGCCTGCGCTCGCTGAGGCCCGGGCCAGGGTGCGCACATTGCAGGAGCGCCTGGAACGCCAGCTTGAACGGACGTTGCGGCACGCCGTTTCCGAAGGCATTGCTCAAGAGTCGCTGATCACCGAGCGCGACGGCCGCTTCGTGATCCCGATCAAGGCCGAGTTGCGCGGCTCACTGCCCAGTGTGGTCCATGACGTCTCTGCCTCGGGCGCGACCCTGTTCGTCGAACCGCTGGCCGTGGTCGAGCCTGGCAACCGTCTGCGCGAGGCGCGGCGCGAGGAGGAGCGCGAGGTCGAGCGGATCCTGCGCGCGCTCTGTCAGTTGATCGGCGAAGAAGCAGGGGCAATCCGCGCGGCGATCCGCTGTATATCGGCCATCGATCTCGCCCAGGCTAAAGCGCGGGTCGGCTCGGACCTCGACGCCCCGCTTCCGTCCGACAAGGACTCGCTGAACTGGATTTCGGATCAGTCCAACGATCTGATCCTGCACTCGGCCCGCCATCCGCTGCTGAGCGGCGACGTGGTGCCGATCTCGGCCGCGCTCAACTCCGACACTCGCTGCGTCCTGATCACGGGTCCCAACACGGGCGGCAAGACGGTGGCGCTGAAGACGGTCGGCTTGCTCTGCCTGATGGCCCAGGCCGGACTGCCGATACCGGCCGAACTGGGGACACGGTTGCCCGTGCTGCAGGACATCTTCGCCGACATCGGCGACGAGCAGTCGATCGAACAGTCGCTCTCCACCTTCTCCGCGCACATGACCAACATCGTGCGGATCATCAATGCGGCAGGGCCGGGCACGCTGGTGCTGCTGGACGAGCTGGGCGCCGGCACCGACCCGTCGGAGGGCGCGGCCCTGGCTCGATCGCTGCTGGAGGAGTTCCTCGACCTCGACTGCCTGCTGGTCGCCACGACTCACCACGGCGAACTCAAGGTCTTTGCCCACGCAACCGACGGCATCGTCAACGCGTCGGCCGAGTTCGATACACAGACGCTGCAGCCCACCTACCGGATCATCATGGGTACGCCGGGACGCTCCAACGCGCTGGCCATCGCCCAGCGGCTGGGGATGCCGGAGCGCATCCTCGAGCGGGCCCGCAGCGACGCGACGACCGAGGCGGCCACGCTCGAACACCTGCTCGCCGAGCTGCAGCACGAGCGCGACGCCATTGCGGGCCAGGTCAGCGCCGAGCGGGTCGCGCGGGAGGAAGCCGAAGCGATCCGGGCCAACCTGGCCGAGCGTCGTGAGGCGATCGAGGCGGAGCGCGACGCCGTGCTCGCCCGTACCGAGCGCGCGATGGAGGACGAGCTGGCTCAGTTCCGGCGCTCGCTGCGAGCCTCGCTCAAAGAACTCGAACGGCGGCAGTCGCGTGAGCGAGCCGAGGAGTTGTCCGAGCAGCAAGCCGAACAGGGACGTGAGCGGCTGCAGCGAGTCCGCCGAGAACGAGCCCAACAGCGCCGCAGACGCGCCGACCGGCGGCCCGAGGAATCTTCATTCGATCCCGACGGCCTGAACAGCGGCGATTTCATCTATCTGCGTGGACTGCCCGAGCCGGGCGAAGTGCTCACGCCGGTCGAGGACGGCGCGCTCGACGTGCAGCTTGGATCGCTCCGAACCCGCGTCCGGGTCGAGCAAATCGAGCGCCTCGCACCGGCCGGCGCGCGAAGCGATGACGGGAAGCGTCCATTGCGCGGAATGGGCGCAACTGCGAACCATCTGCCGCGCCCTCCGGTCGATCCGGGCTCCAAGATCGATCTACGCGGACAGGTCACTGACGACGCAATGCCGATGGTCGATTCTTTCCTCGATGTCGCCTACCGCGCGGGACAGACCCGGCTGGAAGTTGTGCACGGCAAGGGCACCGGAGCGCTGCGCCGAGCGGTCCGCGATCTGCTGCGTCGGCATCCATTGGTCACCAGCTTCGAGAGCGCGGAGCCGAAGCAGGGCGGCGACGGCGTGACCATCGTCACCCTGGTCGGATAGATTCGGACTCGCATGGTCCTGCGACGCATCGCCGAGGCCATTGACCGCCGCCCCAACACGGCGCGTGTGCGGCGCAGCATTCTGCAGCTCGCCGCCGACGATTTCGTCAAGCAGTTGCCGCAGCGCAAGGGTCGCTCCGGCAACTGGGGCGTCAGCGGTTGGGACGTCTCCAATCTCGCCCATCCCGCCTTCTGGAGCATGGCTCTGCTCAGCCAGCGCCGTCAGCGGTTCGCCATGACGCTGATCGGGCAGGTCTATGTCGATCAGGCCGCCGTGCAGCCGTATGTGCAGGAGAAGCGAGCCGCCGAGCAGGTGTTGGACAGCCTCGACGGCATCGACGCCGACTCGCTAGTCGGCTTTGTCGATGCCGCCGTGATGCTGTTCCAGCCGCCCAACGCAACCGGCGCGCCGCTGGTGCCCGCCGACCAGGCAGCCGAGATCCTCCGTCTCGCGCTGCTGCGCGGCGCAATGGTGGGCGAACTGCGCTCCGATCAGGTTCGCACCGCCTGGAGCGCGGCACATCCGGATCAGGTCGAGCAGCACGGCCCCGAAGTGGCATGGAAGAAGGCCCAGGGCCGGGCAGAAATGCTGCTCGAAGGCTGGTCCCAGTCGCGCCGATCCCAGGGCCGGCGGATTATCTGACTATTTCGCCCAAGAACGGGCGCTTGCGGCACAGCTACCCTCAAGCCATGACCACGCAAGGCAGCGGCATGAGAGGCATGTTCGACGACGCCGACGTGGTCGACCCTGCCGCGCCCCTTGCCGCCCGCATGCGACCGCGCAGCCTCGACGAGATTGTCGGTCAGCAGCAGCTCGTCGGTCCCGGCGCGCCACTGCGGCGGGCGATCGAGGCCGACGCGCCGCCTTCGTGCATCCTCTGGGGACCGCCAGGATGCGGCAAGACGACCATCGCCCAGGTCATTGCACGTCTGACCCAGGCGCAGTTCACGCAGCTCTCGGCCGTTTCCAGCGGCGTCGCCGACCTGCGCAAGGTGATCGCGGCCGCCGAGGCCGGCCGCCGCGACGGCCTGGCCCGGACCCTGCTCTTCATCGACGAAATCCACCGCTTCAACAAAGCCCAGCAGGACGCCGTGTTGCACGCCGTCGAGGACGGCACGATCACGCTGATCGGCGCGACCACCGAGAATCCGTCGTTCGAGGTGATCGCGCCCCTGCTGAGCCGGACGCGCGTGTTCAAGCTCGAGCCCCTTGACGCGGCCGATATCCTGCGCCTGCTGGAGCGGGCGATCGCGGATCAGGACCGCGGACTCGGCAAGAATCCGCCGTCGATCGACGAGCCCGCGCTTGATGCCGTCGCCAACGTCGCCGGCGGCGACGCGCGCGTAGCGCTCAACACGCTGCAGGCGGCCGTGGACAGCGTCTCGGGCCAGGACCGCGCCGTAACGGTAGACGATGTCTCCGAGGTCGCGCAGCGGGCGCTGCCCTACGACAAGGGCGGCGACGCGCACTACGACACGATCAGCGCATTCATCAAGTCCGTGCGGGGCTCCGATCCCGACGCCGCCGTCTACTGGCTGGCGCGGATGCTCGAAGCCGGCGAAGACCCGATGTTCGTGGCCCGGCGGATCGTGATCCTCGCCGCCGAGGACATCGGCCTTGCCGACCCGCAGGCGCTGTCGGTCGCCGTCGCCGCGCAGCAGGCGACGCACCTGATCGGGATGCCCGAGTGCACGCTCGTGCTGTCGGAAGCCGCCATCTATCTCGCACGCGCGCCCAAGAGCAACTCGGCGATGCAGGCCTACTCGGCCGCCTTGGGCGCGGTCCGCGATTCGGGCGCACTACCCGTGCCGCTGCACCTGCGCAATGCGGCGACCGGACTGATGGCCGCGCATGGCTACGGCAGGGACTACCAGTACGCGCACGATTACGAGGGCGGCGTCGCGCCCGATCAGCAGCACCTGCCCGACGAGCTCTCGGGCGCCGCCTACTACCGACCCTCCGAGCGGGATGTGCAGCCGTGAAGCCCAGACAGCGATTTCCCGAACTGGCCATGCCCGCCGTCGAGGCCGTCGCGGAGCTCTTCGGCGCGGAGCCCGTTCGCCAGGAATGGAATCTGCCCGACGACTCAGTCGGCGTCTGGGAAGTGCTCTACCGCGCCGAGACCGGCAACATCCGCATCCTGCTCTGGCCCGCCATCGACCGGATCGACGTGACCGTCGGACCGCACATGTGGGTCGTCAAGGGCGTGCGCGAAGTCGAAGTCATCGACGAACTGGAGTGCATCGCCCGCTTCGGCGAGGACGGCACGCTCACGGTCGCCCGCAGCGGCCACGTGGTGCTCACATCCCCGCGCAGCGGGTGAAAGGGGCTATCCCGGCTCAGGAATCGGCAAGCCGCGCAGCCGTGCGAGGTCGTCCAGGAAGCGGCCCAGCATCGTCGCCGTCGCTCCGAAGATGCGGTGTCCCTCGTACCAGTACTCGCGCATGTGAAACACCTGCCCGTCGCGCGTGCGCCGCTCGAATGCCACGTTGGACGGGTCCAGCAGCTGCGACAGCGACGGCGTAATGATCTCGCCGACCTCGATCGCCAGCGGGCGAAACGGGTACGGCGCGCGATCGATCAGTCCCACATAGGGCGTGACGTGGAAGTCGGACATCGTGCGGTAGTGCGACTGCTCGCCGAGTACATCCACGTGCTCCGCCCGAAGGCCGACCTCTTCGTCCGCCTCGCGCAGCGCCGCAGCCATTGGGTGCTCGTCGGCCGAGTCCAGCGCGCCGCCGGGGAAAGAAATCTCACCCTTGTGATGCTCAACCTCGTGCGAGCGGACCGTCAGCACGACCTCGGGGTCGTCGTACGGCAACAGGGCGATCAACACCGCCGCCCGCCAGCGACCGATGTCCTCGGGCAGCGTCTGGATGTCATGGCCAGCCGCAGCCGAGCGCACTTCGGCAATCGCCGCGGCCTCGTGCTCCTGGTCCACATAGTCGGGCATCGATGTCCACCGTCCCTGCTCGCGCGCATCTACGCGAGCGCCTCGTTCGTCGCCCTCCAGCCTACGTCACCGACCGGCGCCGCTCTCGTCGTAGCCCTGATCGCGCTCGCGCTTGAAGGCTGCCCAGCCCTGCTCCTCGCGGACGCGCTGGCGGTCCGATCCGACCGCGTCGTCGGCCTCCATCAGCTCGCGCAGCGCGTCGTGGTCGCGATAGCCGACAGCGTCGATCAGACCCATCTGCTCGTAGACCAAGTTGACGAGCCGTTTGTTCAGGCGCACCACCGACGGCGGCAACGACGCGAGCTTGCGCGCCATCTCGTCCGCCGCTTGGTCAAGCTGATCGTCCGGCATGACGCGATTGACCAAACCCATCCGCAGCGCGTCCTGCGCGCCCACGACCTCGCCCAGCAGCAGCACTTCCTTTGCCTGCTTCTGGCCGACCAGGAAGGGCGTGATCAGGACGGGGACGCCGAAGCCGTGGCGGATCTGGATCTCACCGAGCTTCGCGTTGTCCGAGGCCACGGTCAGGTCGCAGACGCCGGCCAGCTCGCAACCCTGACCGACCGCGTGTCCGCGCACCGCCGCGATCACCGGCTTGGCGAACGACCAGATGCGCATCATCACGTCGATGGAGTTGGGAGCGGGATCGTCGTCGGGATAGAGCGACGACCAGAGGTCGCCGCCGGCCGAGAATGCCCGGCCTGCGCCGGTCAGGATCACGGCGCGGACATCGTCGTCCGACTCGGCGCGATCCAGCGCCTGGTCGAGCAGGCGGGTCACGTTCTTGTTGATCGCGTTCAACACGATCGGCCGGTTGAGCGTGATCCGGGCCACGCCCCCGGCTGCCTCATAGCGCACGTCGTCGGGCGACGGCGGCGGGATAGCGATTCCGTCCGGGGTCTGCTTCCAAGCGCTCGTGTCGGGTTCGGTGGTCATTGACGTTCCTACTCCTGCTCGGGATAGAGCACGACGCGGACCCAGCGATCCGTCGGCAGGATGCGTCCGGCGGCGGCGACCACCTGGTCGAGCGTCAGCGCATCGACCCGCTCCTCGTAGCTGGTGATCCACTCGAACGACTCACCGCGGATCAGCACGGTCTCGATCTGACTCACCCAGTAACTGTTCTCTCGCAGGTCTTCCGCGTAGGCGACACGCAGTTGCTCCTTGACCGTGTCGAGATAGCTCTGCTCGCCGCCGTCGCGGATCCAGTCCAGCTCGATTTCGATTTCGCCCAGCAGCTCCTCGACGCGATCCGGATCGCTGCCAAAGATAATCGCCGCCTGGTACTCGGAGTCCGGTATTGAACTCAGCCTGCCCCAGACCGAGATGCTGTAGGTGCCGCCCAACGCCTCGCGAATCCGTTCGCGCAGACGGGTTCCCAACATCTCTCCCGCGACCTCGACTGCTAGCGCTTCTTCACGGGTCCAGACGCCCTCGCCTTCGAAGACCCAGACCGTGTTGCTGCGCGCCTCGATGCCGCTGTACACGGTCTCGTCAATCACTCCCGGCGGCGGGTCGACGTGGTGGTCGACCCACTCCTCGACCCGGCCGGTCGTCGGCAAGCTGGCAAGGTACGTCTCGCTCAGCGTTCGCAGCTGATCCCAGTCAAACGCGCCAACGAACACGAACCGTGCATCGCCAAGGTCGGCAAAGCGGTCGGCGTAGACCGCCTCCGCTCGTTCCATGTTCAGTTCGTCAACCACCTCGAGGCTGAACGGCCGTCCTCTCAGGTGACCCTGGCTGAGCAGCGAGTTGACCCGGTCGAACAGCACGGCATCCGGCTGGGTTGGACGCAGCTCCGCGGAGCTGCGCAGCCGCTCCTCGAAGGTTGAGTAGAAGTCCGGATCCAGTCGGGCCGCGGTCGCGTACAGGTGGATGAGCTGGAACATCACTTCAAGGTCCTGCGGCGACGCCTCGCCGCGCAGTCCCTCGATCAGTTCATTGATGTATGGAGTCACGCTCGCCCGCACGCCGGCCAGCAGCCGGTCCAGGGCGACGCTGTCGTGCTCGCCGACTCCGCTGCCATGAATCAGGTCGTCCGCGTAGAGTGCAGACACGTAGTCCTCGTCCGAGACCAGCGACGTGCCTCCCGGACTAAAGGCGGTGAATCGCACTTCGTCGTCCTTGAAGTCGGTCTGCTTGGCTATCACGGTGATGCCGTTCGAGAGGGTCCACTGGACCGCGTCGATCGACTCGATCTCCGTTTCATCCACGATGCGGCCGGCCGTAGGAATCGATGCAATCAGCGGCTCGTCGCTGGATTCGTCGGCGTAGGGCTCAACGACCATCGAGCCGGCGTCGACAAGCTGTGCGCTCAATACCGCTTCGAGCGCTTCGCCGCCGGTCGGGTCGATGCCCTCCGGTCCCAGCACCAACAGCACGCTGTTGCGAACCTCGGTCCAGGCCCGCGCGACCGCATTGACATCGCCCAGCGACACCTGCGGCAGCAGGGCGCGGGTGAGGTCCCACTGCGCCTCGATGCCCGTTGCAGGCGCGCCGCTGAGGAAGTGCGACCGGTACGAAATCGCAATCTGCGAGGAATCGATCTGCTCGCGATTGGTGTACTGGCGTTCGACCCCGCTGAGCAGGTTGATCTTCTCGCGTTCCAGCTCCGAGGCGGTGAACCCATGCTGTCCGGCGCGCTGGACTTCCTCCAGCATGGCCGTGACGCCGCGCTCGACGCCTTCCTGGGTTGTGGCAACGGCAAACTGTTCGATATCCAGCGTCAGGACGAACGGCGAAAATCCGGCGAATGAGCCCAGGTAGGGCGGATCGGCCTCCTGGCCGCGCTCGAACAGCCGCGCATTGAGCATGGCAAAGGCGAGTCCGCTGGTCAGGCTGCGCTGCAACGCAGCCACATCGCGACCCCGTTCGGGCGACAGTTTGCGCACGAGCACGATCTGCGTGTAGGGCGCTTCAGGATCGGTGAACACGTCGACCTGCGGCTGCTCGTTGCCGGGAACGTCAAACAGCGGCCGCTCCACGGCTTCGGCAACGGCCGCCCGTTCCTGGTTCGCTTCGCCCTCGGGCGGCGGCGCGAAGTGCCGCCTGATCCTCGACTCCATCTCCGCGACCTCGAAGTCGCCCACGGCGACCACGGCCATCAGGCTCGGCCGGTACCAGCGCTCGTAGAAGGCGCGCAGTTCTTCGGCTGGCGCGGTTTCGAGTACTTCGAGCAACCCGATCGGATCGCGCTCGGCGTACTGAGACGAGCCAAAGAGCAGCGGGTAGAGATTGCTGTAGAAGCGGGAATCGAATCCCTGGAACAGGCGGCGCTCCTCGATCACCACGCCGCGTTCCAGCTCCACTTCCTCTGGATCAAACGCGATGGCATAGGCCCAGTCGCTGAGAATATGGAAGGTGGTCTCCATGATCTCGGCGTCGTTGGTCGGCACTTCGAGGAAGTAGACCGTCTCGTCCAGTCCGGTGTAGGCGTTCAGGTGCGCGCCGAAGTCGCTGCCGATCGACTCCAGGTACTCGACGATTTCCTGCTTCTCGAAGCGCTCCGTGCCGTTGAACGCCATGTGCTCGACAAAGTGAGCGAGCCCGCGCTGCTGCTCTTCCTCCAACACCGACCCGGCGCGGACCACAAGCGAAAGATGCGCTCGACCCTGCGGCTCCGAGTTCTGGCGAATGTAGTACGTCAATCCATTGCTCAACGTTCCGACCGTGACGTCGGGATCGAACGGCAGCGGATCGTCAGGATCGAATACGGGCAGTTCCGGCTCGGCATCTTCCTCCGACTCTTCCGCTTCGACCTCTGCTGCAGCCTGCGCCTGATCTGCTTGTTCTGTTTGCTCGGCCTCCGGTTGAGCCGGCTGCTCGCTCTCTGCCGATTGCTCCGTTTGCTCCTCTGCGCTCTCCTGTTCGTCCTGCGCAGTCTGTTCGGCCGCGACAGGTTGATCTGCTTGCTCGGTCTGCGGTGTGACCACCTGAGCGGGTCGCTCGGAAGGGGGCGCATCGTTCGAGCAGCCGGCGACGGCAACCAATAACAGCAGCCCCAACAGCAATGAGATCGATGGCTTCATCCGAGCGCTCACTGCGTTGCCCTTTCCTTGCCGGTGGCCGCGCCGCGCCACGGGCGCGCACCCGCCACAGTGTCCGCGTTCGGGTCACTACACGCTGTTCACCAGTAGCCGCGATGTGTTGACTCTGTGCAGCCGAGCAATGCGCTAGGAGAGCGTGAAGCCCTCGTAGCCGTTGGCGGCGACCTCCTCCAGGCGCTCGCGATAGCGTGGCGCGCCTCCCGGATAGATCATGTAGCGCTGGTGATCGTGCTTGCCGTGTCCGTCGACGTTGGAGTTGTAGCCCGTGAACCAGCTCTTGACCTTGCTCATCAACTGGAACTGGTACATCTCCTGCACGTGTTGCCGCCAGGCCGACTCCGCCTCGGCGTTCGCCTCGATCCGTCGGTATCCGTGATCACGCATGTAGCCGAGCAGGTCGGAGATCCAATCGACCGCCGTCTCAATCCCACGTGGGTAGTTGGTCGAGACCGAGCCGCCCTGCGGGCCGCTCAGCATCAGCAGGTTCGGGAAGCCTGAGGTCTGCATGCCCAGCAGCGTGTCGGGACTCTCTGCCCACTTCTCGCGCAGCGCCACACCGCCCGAGCCGGTCATGTTGATCCGATCGAACGCGCCGGTGATCGCATCGAAGCCGGTCGCGTAGATAATCAGATCGAACTCGTAGTCCTGCTCCGACGTCGTCAATCCCGTCGGCGTGATCCGCTCGATCGGCGTCTCGTTGATATCGATCAGCCGGACGTTCTCGCGGTTGTAGGCCTCGTAGTAGCGAGTCTCCAGTGGGACGCGCCGAGTGCCGAATCCGTGGTCCTTGGGAATCAGCCGCTCGGCCGTGACCGGATCATGGACCCGTGAGCGGATCTTGTCGGCGATGAACTCCGAGTACTCGGCGTTCGCCTCAGGATTGATGCCCACGTCGATGAAGTTGCCCATCCAGACACTGAAGCCGCGCGCCGCGTAGATCTTCTCCCACAGATCAAGCCGTTCTTCGCGCGGTACGTCGCGCATCTTGCGTGGATCGGGGCTGTGCAGAAATCCGCCGGCGTTGCGGCGGCAGATCTCGAAGATCTCGTCATACGACGACTTGATGTCCGCGAGATCTGTGGGATCGATCTCGTCGTTGTGCAGCGGCGCGCACCAGTTCGGTCGGCGTTGGAACACCGTCAGCTCGCCGACCTTGTCCGCGATCTCCGAGATCACCTGGACGCCGGTCGCGCCGGTGCCGATTACTGCCACGCGCTTGCCCGCCAGCTCGACCGGCTCGTGCGGCCAGTAGTAGGTATGCCAGGCATCGCCCTCAAAACTGTCGCGTCCCGGAATCCTCGGCAGAGTCGCCGCCGACAGCATTCCGATCGCGGTGAGCAGAAAGCGGCCCGTGAACTCGCGGCCGTCCTCCAGCCGCACCCTCCAGAAAGATCCGTCCTCGTCGAACGTCGCGGCCTTGACCTTACAGCCGAACTGCATGTGCTGCCGCAGGTCGAACTTGTCGACAACATGATTCAGATAACGCAAGGTCTCGGCTTGACCCGCGAAGTGCTCACTCCAGTCCCACTCGGCCAACAGCTCCTTGGAGAAGGAGTATCCGTAGGTGTAGCTTTCCGAGTCGAACCGCGCGCCGGGGTAGCGATTCCAGTACCAGGTGCCGCCCGGCCCGTCGGCCGCCTCAAGCACGGTCGCGCTCATGCCCAGCTCCTGCAGCCGATAGATCTGGTAGATGCCGGCCACTCCCGCGCCGATCACGACGGCGTCGTACTGCGGCTGTTGCGATTCCGTCATCTCACGCTCCTTCAGGTCACTTCGTAAGTTTCGACCGCCGGATTGACCTCGAACGGCTCCTCTTCGCAGTCTAGGAGCCGGGCAACCCTGCGGTGTCGGCCGCCCGCGATCGCAGTGGACTAGGATCGTCTCGTCGCAGGAGGCGCCTGAGATGCAGTTCCGGCAAGGTCAGAAGGAAGCGATCGCCAGAGGTGAACTGACGCTCACCCTTCGCCGCTGGCGGCGGCCGCAGGCGAAGGTCGGTGGACGCTATCGAGTCGGATCTCACGTGATCGAGGTCACGTCAGTCGAACGGGTCGAACCTTCCGATATCTCAGTCGCGGATGCCCGCGCCGCAGGTCACGACTCTCCACAGGCTGCACTCGACGCCGTCCGCGCCAATCAACGCTCGTCGGGCGATCCTGAGGCGCCGCTCTATTGGATCGAGTTCCGCTCGTTGGGCGAGCAGGCGGATCCTCGGGCTGCGCTGGCCGCTGACGATGCGCTGCAATCGGAGGACATCGCCGAACTGACTGCTCGGCTGAACAAGATGGACGCGCGCTCGCAGCACGGTCCCTGGACACGGGCCACGCTGGCGGCGATTGCCGAAGCGCCCGGTCGACGCGCCGCCGAACTCGCCGCTGCGCAGTCGCGCGAGACGAAGAAGTTCAAGACCGACGTGCGCAAACTCAAAGCGCTCGGCCTGACGATCAGCCTCGAAGTCGGCTACCGACTGTCTCCCCGAGGGCAAGTCGTACTCGACGCGCTGCAGGAGCCTACGACTGCCGCGCCGCCGCAATCTCACGCGCCGCGCTGACTACGCCCGGCATTGCGGCTTCCAGCTCAGCTGCATCCAGCGACTCTGCCACGCCCGGATATCCGGCCCGCTCGATCATCGGGCCCAGGCGGCCGCGCTCGAAGCAGTCCAGGGTCCAATCCAGCGCGTCGCCGGCGGCGGTCAGGTCGAGCATCAGCCGCTCGTCGTCGGACTGCGGTCCGTAGTGATAGTGCGGCGCGACACGGAAGCAGTCGAACCTGAGCAGTTCCGTGTCTTCGCCGTCCACGGCCGCGCGCACTTCGATGCACAACCCTTCGTCGCCTGCAATGTCGTCGCGATAGCGCATGGCGAAGGCGATCGCGCCCGCCTCGACTCGTTCCTGATGCCCACTCATGATCCGTCTCCAAGGCCTTGCTGGGAATGGCAAGCTAGCACAGCCGCAACGCGCGTGTGGACCGCGTCTCGGAGCAGAGGTCGGTCGGGGAATGTCTATTCTGTGTGGAACGAACCGGAGGAGCGAAGGAGAGGGATCGGCATGATCGAAATGCAAGACGAACTCCAGGACGACGTGCTGGTGCTCAGTCCGACCGGCCGAATCGACGGCGCCAACGCCAGGGAGTACGAGGAAACCCTGCTGGATCGGATCAAGGCGGGCCACAGCAAGATTCTGCTCGATTGCCAGCGGATCAACTACATCTCCTCCGCCGGCCTGCGGGTGCTGCTGATGGCCTCCAGGCGCGCCGGCGAGTCCGCCGGCAACCTCATCCTCTGCGAAGTGCAGGAGCAGGTTCACGACGTCTTCAAGTTCTCCGGTTTCGCCGAGATCATTCAGATTCATGGGGACCGCAACGACGCGCTCGAGGCGTTCTAGTCCCGCTTCCGTTTTGGGGGAGAGACTTTCCCCTTCAGCCCACCCAAGCCGGCTTCTCCCGGCGCTGCGATACAATCTGCGCCGACGGGAAGCGCGCATGACGAACCATCTGCTCGACGGTTACGCCGACGACGGTACCGCCTGCGACGAGATGTTCGATCCGGCCGGCGAGTTCCGGCCGGAGTACCGCGAACTGGGCGAGCTATTGCAGCGATGGACGGCGGACGATCATCTCGAACGCGAGGAACGTGCCGACCTCGCTCTGCTCAGCGCCGGAATCACGTTCAATGTCTATTCCGAGGAAGAGGGCACGGAGCGCATTTTCCCGTTCTCGCTGATCCCTCGCATCGTGGGCGCGCAGGAATGGTCGGAGATCGAATCGGGACTCAAGCAGCGGCTCCAGGCGCTGAACATGTTCTTGATCGATGTGTACGGAACGCAGCGAATCATCAAGGAACAGGTGATTCCCGAGGAGATCGTCCTCAGCTCTCCCGGTTACCAGCCAAAGATGGCCGGCTTTCGCCCGCCGCTCGACATCTACGCGCACATCGCCGGCTGCGACCTGGTCCGCGACCGTGAGCAGGGAATGGTCGTCCTGGAGGACAACCTCCGCACTCCATCGGGAGTCTCCTACGTGCTCGAGAATCGGGCCGTGATGCTGCGCGTGGTTCCCGACCTGTTTCCCCGCTGGGGCGTCCGCGCAATCGCGGACTACCCCAGTCAGCTCATGTCGATGCTGCTCTCCGTCCGACCCGAGGTCAGCAGCGATCCGCCGCGCGCCGTGTTGCTGACGCCGGGGCTCTACAACTCCGCCTACTTCGAGCACTCGTTCCTCAGCAATCAGATGGGCATCCCGCTGGTCGAAGGCTCCGACCTGACCGTCGGTGACGACGATTTCGTCTATCTGCGTTCAACCACCGGACTTGAGCGGGTCGACGTGATCTACCGCCGGATCGACGACGACTTTCTCGATCCCGAGTTCTACCGACCTGACTCGCTGCTGGGCGTGCCGGGACTGATGCGCGCCTACCACAAGGGACACGTCAGCCTGGTCAACGCGCCGGGCGCCGGCGTCGCCGACGACAAGGTTGTCTACCGCTGGGTGCCCGACATCATCCGCTTCTATCTGGACGAGGAACCGATCCTGGCCAACGTCGAGACGTTCTCGGCGCTGATTCCGTCGGAGCTGGACCACATCCGCGCCCACGCGCGAGAACTCGTGATCAAGCCGGCCAACGCATCGGGCGGCTACGGCGTGCTGATCGGCGCGCAGGCGTCGGCGGCCGAGCTTGAAGACACGCTGGCCCAGGTCGAGGCGGAGCCCCGCAACTGGATTGCGCAGCCGCTGCTTGAATTCAGCTCGATCCCGACCTTCGACGGCGATCTGCTCAAGCCGCGCCGCTCGGACCTGCGGCCGTTCATTCTCTCCGGACGCGAGACCTGGGTGATTCCCGGCGGACTGACCCGCGTCGCCCTGCGCGAGGGCTCCTACATCGTCAACTCCTCGCAAGGCGGAGGCAGCAAGGACACCTGGGTGCTGAACGAGGGGCCCGACTGATGCTCAGCCGAGTCGCCGAGAACCTCTTCTGGCTCGGACGCTACCTGGAGCGGGCCGAGAACATCGCCCGCATGGCGCGCGTCGAGCACGAGGTGTCGCTGGAGAGCGGCCAGGAAATCTGGCACAGCCTGGTCAGCACGACGGCGTCGAATCAGCTCTTCTGGGACACGCTCGCCGACTCGCCCGACCTGACCCACTCCGAGTTCCTGATCTACTCGATGCAGAATCCCGCCTCGCTGCGCGCCACGCTGGTCCGCGCGCGCGAGCTGGCGCGCGGACTGCGCGAGCACATCTCGCGGGAGGTCTGGGAGGAGATCAACGCGCTCTATCTCTACCTCGCCCTGCGCAAGGAGTACATCGCCAGCGACATCCAACAGTTCTGCACCGAGACCCAGCGGCGCACCCAGACCATCCTCGGCCTCTACGACAACACGGTGTTGCGCGACGAGGGGCGCGAGTGGTTCCGCTGCGGGATGTATCTCGAACGCGCCGACATGACCAGCCGGATCATCGACGCCAAGTACCACATCCTGCTGCCCCGCGGCGACGACGTCGGCGGACCGTTCGACCGCTTCCAGTGGATGGCCGTGCTGCGATCCGCCTCGGCCCGCGAGGCCTACTGGCGGATGGGCAACAGCGAGGTTGACGGCATCGTCGTCGCCGATCTGCTGATCTTCTCGCAGGAGTTCCCGCGCAGCCTCGCCTTCTGCGTGCAGGCGTTGCAGCGGCACTTCCAGCAGGCGACCGGCGAGACGCCCAAGCGGCGCCGAGCCGGCGCAGAGCGCGGCATCACGCTGCTGCACCTGGACATCGGCGCGCGCGACATGGAGCAACTCGTCGACGATGGACTGCACGAGTTCATCGACGACTTCCAGCAGCGCCTGATCGAGATCGACCGTTCGATCACCGACGACATCTTTCGCGCCGAACCCAACGCCGAGCAGTCGCAGCAACTGGCTACAGCGGAGCAGGGCTGAGATGACCTTTTGCCTGGGCATCAAGTGCCGCGACGGCCTGATTGCGATCGCCGACACCCGCATCACCAGCGGCTCCGAGGTCTCGACGGCCAAGAAGATCGCCGTCCACCGCGGCGACGGACACACGATGTTCATCCTCACCAGCGGACTGCGCTCGGTGCGCGACAAGGCGATCACCTACTTCGCCGAGCGGCTGCGGCGCAACGAGCACGAACTGACCCGCTCCTACCAGGCCGTCAACGCGCTGGCCGAGGAAATGCGGCGCGTCTACAACGAGGACAACGAGTGGCTGCTCAAGGCCGGACTGCACTTCGACCTGCACTGCATCGTCGGCAGCCAGATGACCGAGGACGATGCGCCGCATCTATTCCTGCTCTATCCGCAAGGCAACTGGGTTGAAGTCTCGCGCGGCACGCCCTACCTGATCATCGGCGAGACCCGCTTTGGCAAGCCGATCCTCGATCGCACCCTGCGCTATGAGGCCTCGCTGGAAGAATCGCTGCGGCTGGGCGTGCTCTCGTTCAACTCGACCGAGGCCAGCTCCGCCGATGTCGGGCCGCCGATGGACGCCGTCGTCTACCGCGCCGACTCCTTTGAAGCCGCCGAGCACCGCTTCAGCGCCGATGAGCTGGAGCCGATCTCCAGCTTCTGGCAGCAAGCCATCGAACACGCCGTCGAGCAGTCCGCCGCCCCCTTCGCCCCCCTCGCCCAATCCATCGGCCTCGACCCCGCGGACTGACCAGTTCCTGCTTCACGCAGGAACCCGCCCCCAGTTCCTGCTTCACGCAGGAACCCGCTCCGTTCCCCTCTCCCCCCGCGCCTCGCGGGGGGAGATGCCGCAGGCAGAGGGGGGCGCCCAACCTGTGCGACAATCCAACCCATGACCACCGAAACCGCACGCGAGGAAGCCGTCAACCCGCTGCTCGGACAGCTCCTCCGACAGCGCGGCATCCCCGCCCGCGCCGAACGACGCAGCCGCGGCGACACGCCCGACATCCGCTACGAACTGCCGACCGGCGAACTCGTCCTGCTCGAATGCAAGTGGGAGTCCGGTCACGCCGACCTGCTCGACCAGCTCAACGACCGACTGACCGACTTCCCCGACGCAATCGCCCGCGTCGGCGTCCTCTATCCCGACGCATTCAAGCACGTCGACGATATCCAGGACGAACTCGAACACACCCTCAACCTCCAGTGGTTCCTCCACAGTTCCCGACAGCAGACCTACGCCGACCCACCCATCCGCGACGGCGGTCTGGATCAACTCGCCGACCATCTCCGGCCGATCCTCCTGGAGGTTGAGGGCTACGACCTCATCACCCAGGCCGCAGACGACGTGCGACTCGCACTGGAAGACGCCGCCGCCTCCATCAACAAGCACGCCAACATTGGACGCCGAATCTCCGAGGTGATTGCCGAAGCGGATAAGGAGAGCGACCGCGCGGCCGCCCTGCGCATCGGCTGCCTCGTGCTATTCAATGCGCTCGCGTTTCAGGATCGCCTCTCCGCCCTCAATGAAGACGTGCCAACGGCGCAGGAAGTGCTTAACGCCGGCGCAGCCGACTTGCGCGACATCTGGCTCACGATCTGTCGCGAGATTGACTACGTCCCAGTGTTCGAGATCGCCGCAGAGATCCTGGGCATCCTCAGCGATGCCCCTGGCAACATCCAGAACGGCGCCATCGTGCCACTGGTTAGGGCTGTAAGAAAGACCGCTCGAATCGAGGGGCACGATCTTGCGGGCCGTCTGTTCCACACCCTGCTTTCCGACGCCAAGTTCACAGGCGCCTACTACACGTCCGTCCCAGCTGCCACCATCCTCTCCCGTCTGGTCTTCGAGGACTGGCCGAAAGGCGTTGACTGGTCCAACCACGAGCTCCCGTCAGCGCTCAACATCGCCGACCTTGCCTGCGGTACTGGCACCTTGCTCATGGCAGTTGCCGCCGAAGCCGAACGCCGGCATCTGAATGCAGGGGGAAGCGACGCACGCCAGTTGCACAAGGAGCTAGTCGAACAGGCTTTGCACGGCTACGACGTGCAGCTCTCTGCGATCCACTTTGCTGCCACAAGCCTGGCCATGCTCAACCCTCACATTGAGTTCGACCGCATGAACCTCTACGTCATGCCACTCGGTGTCAACGGCGACCAGGTCTCGCTCGGCTCTCTGGACTTCCTCGAAGAGGGCAAAGCCCCAATCCAGCATTCTCTATCAGCCCATGCCTTCGGCCTGTCCGAGCAGGCGGCGGAGCAAGTGACCGGTGGAGGTCTGGAGTCTTCCCCGACTCAGCAGACTGCAGAACTGCCCAAACTCGATCTTGCGATCATGAATCCGCCGTTTACACGCGCCGGACTGATGCTGTTCGGGATGTTGCCGCAAGCCGATCGCCGCAAGGTTCAGCAGGAGCTATCGCGCCGATTGCGCTCACGCAGCGGCTCCGCGATCGCTGGCCTCGGTGCGGCCTTCGTCGCCACCGCCGCGCCGAGGCTGCAACCGGGCGAAGGCCGCCTGGCGTTGGTGTTGCCCGCCACGCTCTGTACTGGGTCATCCTGGCAACAGACCCGCTCGTTGATTGAGCGCGACTTCAAGCTCGATATGGTCATCGCCTCACACGATCCCCTGCGCTGGAACTTCTCCGACAGCACCGACCTCTCTGAAGTCCTGCTGATCGCCACCAGGCGCGAGGTCGGCGAGATCGGCATGCAACACCGCACCACCTACGTCAATCTGTGGCAGAACCCCGACAGCGTGCTCGACGCCCAGCGAACCGCCGACGTCATCGCCCGAACCTCGCCCGCCGAAATCGAGTCGCTTGGTTGTGCGCTGCTCAGCGTCGGAGGACAACACGTCGGCGAAGCGACGTCGATCCCTATGTCGCGCTACAACAACCGCAAGTGGGCCGCCATCCAGTTCTCCCGCGCCGATCTCACCCGTGCCGCCTTGAGCCTGACTGAGACCGGCGAAATCAGCCTGCCAGGCTCAAGCCGAGCCGCCACGATCTCCCTCTGCGAACTCTTAGACATCGCAACAATCGGCCCTGATCGCCGGCGCTTGATCGACGGATTCGAGCGGACGTCAACCATCACGGCCTATCCGATGGTGGAAGGTCATGACACGGACGACCGCACGTCAATGACTTGTGCACCAGACGCCTACCTCTCCCCGCTCGCTGTCCCCAAAGGCGGGCAGCGTCCTGGCTACGGCGACCGGCTCTGGCAGATGTCGAGCCGCCTGCTCGTCGCAGAGCGACTTTGGCTGAACACGACTCGCGTTTTAGCCATGCATTGCGATCAAGCGGTGCTCTCCAACGTCTGGTGGGAGGTGCGGGTAGAGGACGAAGAGACTGAGAAGGCACTTGCTGTCTGGTTGAACCCAACGCTAGGCATCATCTCGCTCCTAGGGCAGCGCACGAGCACGCGTGCTGGCTGGGTCGCCAGCAAGAAAGCCGACCTGGGGAAGCTACCTGTCCTCGATCCGCGAGAGCTCTATCCAGAGCAGCGATCCCAGCTCGCTGACCTGTTCGATTCAAGCGCCCACCTCAGCTTCGAGCGCCTACCCGCAATGGTCGACTGCCCCGCCCGCAAAGCCCTGGACGACGGCCTCTCCGAGATTCTGGACTTGCCCGACTTGGCCGTGCTGAGGCGCTTGTTGGCGTCGGAGCCGGTGGTCTCGAATCAGCGGTTGTGAGCTTCCAGGCGGATCGCCACCTGTGAAGGCCATGGCTTGATTCGCCTATGAGTAACTGACCTGAGGAGAGGGATCATGACCCAAGCCAGACGCCCCCGAGTTGCTGCGATCGGCATGAGTGATGCCCAGCTTGAGTCCATCTCTATGCTCTGCGGCGACCTCCGACATGCTGACACTTTGGCCGAGTATCTCCAGCGTTACAACTGGAGAGAGACAGACGTTGTCGTCGCCGAGGAGCTCGGATATGATCAAGTCGATCCTGGCGTTAATCTCATGATTGCCGGTCATACCAATCTGTCCTGGAGAGACACTTATAGCACTCGAACGCGTCGGATTCAGCACAGAGCGTATACAAGACGTAGCAACACTGAGAGAGAAGTCAGCGTACCTAACTCTTGCCCAGACAACTACAATTCACTCGCTGTGCGGTTGTCCAATCAGATCGCCAATGGCAAGGAACCACCACCTGTGTTAACGACTTCCCGTGAGGATAACACTGCCATCATCGAGACGACATCGGGTCATCCTGTCGCGTTGCGTATTGAGTTACCACAACGAGAAGTCGGCGATGCTGTCACGCTCAATCGCCCAACAGCCCTGCTGCTTCCGCGAGTGTACAATCTCGCCGCCTGGTTCACAGCATTCCTAGTTGATGTCAACGTGCACGATCCTCGTCGTGTGCCCCAGCCACCACCACGCCTCCAGAGAGCCTCGGACTGGTATACGCCGAAAGAGAGAGCGCTGGCGGCGGAGATTGATAGAGCATCCGTAGACATCAGGCAAATGGTCGAGAAACGCGATCTGCTTCAGGAAGAACTAGTCAGTGCTGGTAAGGGGGCCGATCGAGAGACACGAAGAGTGATCTGGGAGGACGGTGAAGAGCTGGTCGCCGCGGTCAGCGAGATTCTGTCTGACCTCGGCTTTCAGGTTCAAGATATGGATGCTGGGCTAGATCCGAATGAGCAAAGGCATGAAGACCTACGGTTGACGGTGCCGCAGAGGCGCAACTGGGAAGGGATGGTTGAGGTCAAGGGCTACACCAACGGCACTCGAACGAACGACGCCCGCCAGATTCGTGAGCATCGTGAACACTACATCTCTGAGAAGGGTCAGCCTCCTGACTTGACTCTGTGGATCGTAAATCCATTCCGCCACAAGGATCCCTCGTCTCGCCCATCTCCCAGCAGCAACGTAGGAGAGGCTGCCTCAAACGTCGGCGCGGTTCACGTCTTGGCGACAGACTTGTACCGGCTGTGGGTCCTCGCGCAGATAAGAGACTTGGACGCGGGTGACGTAGTACAGGAGCTGATCGACGCCACTCCGGGTCTCTGGAAGTCCACAGCGCTGGGCGACTGACTGCCCGCTGCACCCCAAGCCAAGGTCGGTCCGGCGAATGGGTGAGCGACTGGGCGAAGCCGAGCGGGTCCCTGAGCGGAGTCAGGGACCGGAGGCCGAGCGGGTCCCTGCGTGAAGCGGGGACTTGGATGGTTGTAGGCTGGCGGGGACTGCGGCGTGGGCCGGGGGCAGCGTAAGCGGGCGTACAACTCGTGGCCAACCGACCGCTCGCTCAACTCCGCGAGCGTCGCCCTGAGTGGGCCGACGCGGGCGAGACGCCGTTGCCCGGACTGTTGGGCATTCTCGCCTGGGCGACGCTGTCCGCCGCGCTGCTGGCGCTGGTCGCCGCCAACCTCGTCCTGGGCGCGTTCGACGTCGAGTTCCCGCGCATCGTGGGGCTGCTGTTCGACAAGGCCGGCATCGATCTGGGCATCGAGTACACGCGCCGCGAGGAGGCCGTGGTCTGGGTGATCCGGCTGCCGCGCATGGTCATGGCGGCGCTGGTCGGGGCCGGACTCGGCGTCTCCGGAGCGGCGCTGCAGGGGTTGTTCCGCAACCCGCTGGCCGATCCGGGCCTGATCGGCGTCTCCAGCGGCGCCGCGTTCGCCGTCGCGTTGTCGATCGTGCTCGGGATCACTGCCTGGGGATCGTTCGTGCAGCCGCTGGCGGCGTTCATCGGCGGACTGACGCTGACCTTCCTGATCTACGCCTTCGCGCGGCGCAGCGGACGCCAGCAGATGGCGACGATGCTGCTGGTCGGCATCGCCGTCAACGCGCTGCTCGCCGCCGCGATCAGCTTCATCCTCTCCTTCTCCAACGACGCCGAGCTGCGCGACATCGTGTTCTGGACGCTGGGCAGCCTGGCCGGCTCGATCTGGAGCTATGTCCTCGCCGCCGCGCCGCTGATCCTCTTCGCCGTGGCGGTCCTGATCCGCCAGTCGGGCGCGCTCAACCTGCTCTCGCTCGGCGACGCCGAGGCCCGCCACCTGGGACTGCGCGTCCAGCGCTCGCAACTGTTTATCGTCACCGCCGCCGCGATGGCCACGGGCGCCGGCGTGGCGGTTGCCGGCGTGGTCGGATTCGTCGGCCTGATCGCGCCGCACATGGTGCGCCTCGCGGTCGGTCCCGATCACCGCCGCCTAATGCCGGCCAGCGCCATCGCCGGGGCCATCCTGGTGCTGGGCGCGGATCTTGCGGCGCGCACGATCGTCGCGCCGTCCGAGTTGCCCCTGGGCGTGCTCACGGCGCTGATCGGCACGCCGGTCTTCCTCTTCCTAATCGACCGCGCGCGCCGCAGCCTGGCCTCGGGCTTCTAGGCCTGCCTGCCTAGGCCGGTGCTTCGCTCGGCGCTTCAGTCGGCGCGTCCGACCTCGGCATCCGGAATCCGACGCGCGGTTCGGTGAAGATGTAGCGCGGCTGCTCGACATCGTCGCCCAGCTTGCGCCGCAGCTTGCCCATCATCGTGCGCATCGGCCGCAGATCGGAGTGGGGCTCCTTGTTCCAGACCCTGGTCAACAACTCCTCGTATGTCACGAGCTGTCCGCCCTTGGCCGAGAGCTCGGCCAGCATCCGGTACTCGGTCGGCGTGAGCCGGACCAACTCGCCGTTCAGCGTCACGCGGCGTTCGATGTAATCGACCGCGAGGCCGTCGCGCAGGTACGGCGGCGGCGGCTCGAAGACTTCGCGCCGCCGCAGGGCAGCCTTGATCCGCGCCACAAGCTCGGTCGGCGAGAACGGCTTGACCACGTAGTCGGCGGCGCCGTTCTCGAAGGCCCGCGCGATCAGTTCGTCGCGTCCGTAGGCGGAGATGAAGATGACCGGCACGTCGGCGATCTTGAGCATCTCGCCCATCAGCTCGATGCCGTCGGCGCCGGGCAGGACGAGGTCCAGCAGCACCAGGTCGGGCCGCTCCCGATCCATCAGCCGCAGCGCGTCGCGCGGATCGCCCGTGAGCAGCGGCTCGAATCCGTCCCGCACCAGCGCGTCGCGCACGTAGTGCAGCGCCTGCGGATCGTCGTCCACGGCGAGCACGCGGGTCAGCGCCGCCCGCGCGGACCGGACCTCGCTGCGGGCAGGCGCCGGAGCAGCCGCCACGGGTGCGCTTGCGGCGGCCTCGACGGTGGGCAGGGTGAACGTGAAGCGAGCGCCGAGTCCGGGCCCCTCGCTCTCGGCCCAGATGCGTCCGCCGTGCGCCTCGACGATGCCCTTGCAGATTGCCAGTCCGAGTCCGGCGTCTCCGCCCTGATCCTCGTTCTGCGCGCTCGAGAACTTGCGGAACAGCAGCGGCAGACTCTCGGCCGGAATGCCTCGACCCTGATCCGACACCGAGACGGCGAGGTGGACCGCGTCTCGCGCGACGTTCAGACTGATCAGCGATGACTCAGGAGAGTTGCGAGCGGCGTTGTTCAGCAGATTGACGAGCACCTGGACGATGCGCCGCCGATCGGCCATGACCAGGGGCAGTTCCGGTTCGAGATCGATCTGCAGCGACCTCCCGTCTCCGGTGTTCGTGAAGGCGGTTCGGGCGCGATCAATCAGGACCTGCATCTCCGCCGGCTCGGGATTGACCGGCAAGTCGCCGGTCTCAATCCGTGCCACGTCGAGCAGGTCGGAGACCAGGCTGTTCAGGTGGTCGGTCTGATCCTCGATGATGCGGAAGAACTGTCGCACGATTGCCGGATCGAGCTCGACGTCTGAGTTCAGCACCGTCGCGGCGGATCCCTTGATCGAGGTCAGCGGCGCTCGCAGCTCGTGGCTGACCATGGCCAGGAACTCGGAGCGCAGGTGCTCCAGCTCCTTGACCGCGGCCATGTCCTGCATCGTGACAACAACCGACTCGACGACGCCCGCGGGCGAGACGATCGGCGTCGCATTGATCAACACGGTGACGCGGCGTCCATCGGCGACTGTCAGTACGATCTCCTCGGCGCGCACGGTTTCGCCGACGCCCAAGAGCTCGGTCATCTTCAGCTCGCGCAGCGAGAACTCGCGCCCGTCGGCGCGCCGGCAGCTCACCACCTCGAGCAGTTCCACCGCCGACTGGCCGGGATCGCGCAGGCGATCGACGATTCGCGACGTTTCGCGATTGAACGACTTGGGCGCACCGGTCGTGGCATCGAGGACCACCACGCCGACCGGCGATGTCTCGATCAGCGTCTCGAGGTCGGCCCTGGTTTGCTGCTCCTGCCGATGGCGGCGGGCATTGGCGATCACCAGCGCCGCCTGGGACGCGAACATGACCAGCGTCTCTTCGTCCTCCCTGGTGTACTCGCGGTCTGCCTGGTCGTGCGCCAGGTAGACGGTGCCGACCCCGACACCCTGGTGTCGGATTGGAGCCACGAGCAGCGACGCCGCCGGCAGCGGCGGACGGAAACTGGGCAATCCCTCGGCGCTCATGTGCGCGTCGATGTCGCGGATTCTCAGCGGTTCGTCCACTGCACTGAGGTAGGCAAAGAACGCCGGGGCCTCAGGCATCTCAAGGAGCGCCTCGCGTTCGTCCGCGGTGACGCCGGAGACGATCAGGTTGGACGTCTGGCCGTCGTCGCTCAACACCGTGATCGCCCCGTAGCGCGAGCCGGTCAGCGCCTTGGCGCTGTCGACGACATCTTGCAGGACGGTGTCAAAGTCCAGGCTCTCCGAGATGCGCAGGCTGGCTTCGCCCAAACGGGACAGGCGATCCTCCAGTTGGGCGATCCGTGCCTCGTGCTCGTTGCGTTGCACTGTCATCTCCAAGGTCATGACACATAATAGGAAGTCGTGCAAAAGGTAATGGCGCCGTCACCCAATCAGGAGACACTGCCTTCCGCTCCCGTCAATTCAGACAGGCGCAGCTTCGGCCGCCATTCGGAGCATCGACTCGATGCCGACGCGCGGTTCAGCGCGCGTCGCCAATTCTCAGTCCAGTACGCGTTGGTGGGCCGGGCTGGATTCGAACCAGCGACCGAGCGGTTATGAGCCGCCTGCTCTGACCCCTGAGCTACCGGCCCGGGATGCTCTGATTGTATCGAGCCGTCGGCTACGATCCGCGCATGCGATGTCGAGCGGCGTCGGGATTGCTGATCACGCTGGCGGCGCTCCTGGTTCTGGCTTGCGGGCCAACACAGGACTCGGGCGCGCTGAACGGCGGCGGCGTGATCGCGCCGGCTACCGAGCGGCCCGCCGGCATCGACTCGTTCCTGCAGCTTCCCGACGGTGTCGACAATGTCGACTTCCCCTGGTCGGAGGTCGAATTCGAACGCTCCAGCGGGACATTGACCGTGGGCGTTCTGGTCGCCAACACCAACGAGCGCCGCTCGCGCGGGATGATGTATCGCAGCGGGTTGCCCGAGCAGAGCGGGATGATCTTCATCTGGGAGAACCTTCGCGCGCAAACGGGCGGCTTCTGGAATCCGAATGTGCCGATCGATCTCGACGTGGCATGGCTCGACGCGGACGGTTCGATCATGGAGTTCACCGTGCTGATCGCCGGTGACTCGACTACCAAACGACCGGCCGAACCGTACTTCTTCGTCATGGAGATGCCGCGCGGACGATTTGCAGCGCTCGGTATCGAGCTGGGTGACCGCGTCGTCATCCCGCCGACCCTGTTGCCTCGCTAGCCGAGTGTGCAGCGCGATTCGTCTGCGACCCGACGCAGCCGTCGTGATATCGTGGCGCTGAGCTAGCGGGCTTCCGATCACGCGGCCCATTCGAACGGAGCGCAATCATGAAGCGAGTTTTGGGTATTGGTGCAGTGCTCGCGGCGTTGGCGGCTATCGCCCGCGTCGTGATGGGCCGACGCCGCGACGCGGAGGATGAGGCGTAGCCAGCTCACTGATCCTGGCACTGGATCAGGGCACCTCGTCGAGCCGTGCGCTTGCCTGGGATGAACAGGGACGAGTCGTTGCGCTCGCGCAGCGGGCGGTAGCCTCGCGCTACCCGGAGCCGGGCTGGGTGGAGCAATCGGGCCGTGACATCTGGGAGTCTCAGCTCGAAGCGGCGCGCGCAGTGGTGCGCGAAGTCGGGATTGAGCACGTCCGATCCGTGGCGCTTGCGAATCAGCGGGAAACCTCGCTGATCTGGGATCGTGCATCGCGTGATCCGATCGGCCCTGCGATTGTCTGGCAATGCCGGCGGACGGCGGGCGCGGCGGCCCACCTGCTCAACGCTCACGGAGACGAGGTCCGCAGCCGCTCGGGATTGCGCCCCGACGCCTACTTCTCGGGCTTGAAGATCGCCTGGTTGCTCGACCATGTACCGGGAGCGAGGCAGCGCGCGCCCCAGGGCGACCTGGTCGCGGGCACCGTCGATAGCTGGTTGCTGGCCAACCTCACCGGCGGCGGCGTGTTCGCGACGGATCGGACGAACGCGTCGCGGACGATGCTCTGGAATCTGACCGAGCGACGCTGGGACGCGGACCTCTGCCGCTGGCAGCGGGTCCCCGAAACGATCTTGCCCGAGGTGCATCCCAGCGCGCACGAGTACGGACACACGGCGGCGTCGCTGTTCGGCGCGCCGCTGCCGATCCTGGCGGTCGCGGGCGATCAACAGGCCGCTCTGTTTGGGCATGGCATCGTTGAGCCGGGACGCGCCAAGTGCACCTACGGCACCGGCGCATTCATCCTCACTCACGCCGGCCGTTCGATCGAATCAGCGGCGCCCGCTTCGGGCCTGCTGCTGACCGCGTCGGCGGACGGCGGACTGGCATACGAAGGCGGAATCTTCACCGCCGGATCGGTGGTGCAGTGGCTGCGCGACGAGTTGCGCCTTGCGCCCACGGCGCCGGATATCTCATCGATGGCGGTAGCGGCTGAATCCTCTCAGGGTGTGATGTTGATACCGGCGCTGGCCGGATTGGGCGCGCCGCATTGGGACGCGGACGCTCGCGGCGCGATTCTGGGCATCACCCGAGGAACGACTCCGGCTCAGATTGCCCGCGCGGCATTAGAATCGATCGCGTTTCGCGTCCGCGAAGTGGTGGAAGCGATGGAGGCGGAGTGCGGGCAGATCGAGGAGTTGCGGGTCGACGGAGGGATGTCATCCAGCGACGTCCTGCTCCAGATTCAGTCGAACGCGCTGCAACGTTCCATCATCCGGCCGGCGATCCAGGAGACCACTGCGCTGGGAGCGGCAAGGCTTGCCGCCACGGCGGCGGGTAGCTCGCTCGACGTAAAGGACGCAGAGGATGCGAAGGATCGCTTCGAACCGAACGGCGAACTGGAGCGAGAGTTCGATCGCTGGACATCGGCTCGGCGCGCGATTCAACACCTCGGGGCCAACTGAGTATGGTTCAGGCCATGACTACGCCGGACTACGACGTCATCATCATCGGGGGCGGGATCAACGGCGCGGCCGCTGCATCGTCGGTCGCCGCTCGCGGTTACCGCACGCTGGTCCTGGAACAGAACGACTTCGCTTCCGGCACGACGTCGGCATCGACGAAGCTGATCCACGGCGGTCTGCGCTACCTCGAGACCGGCGACGCGCGATTGGTCCACGAGTCCCTGCAATCGCGCGAGCAACTGTTGCGCGAACGCGCGCACCTGGTCAGGCCGATGGGGTTCATCCTGCCGGTCTACGAGGGCGACTCGCGTCCGCCCTGGTACATCCGATCCGGATTGGCGCTCTACGACTTGCTCTCGCCGCGCAAAGTGTCACCGTGGCACTCCTCGTTCTCGCGGCGCGAGTTGCAGCGCTTCGAGCCGTCGATTTCGACCGACCGGATGCGTGCGGCCTACCTCTACTTCGACGCTCAGGTCTGGTCTCCGGAGCGGCTGACGCTGGAGTACCTCGCCGAAGCACGCGCTTCAGGGGCGGATCTGCGCAACCACGCCTCGGTCGACTACCTCATTGTCGACGGGCAGCGGGCACGCGGCGTCGACTTCCATGACGTGCTGACCGGACGGCGGTCGACGGCCTCGGCCAGGTTGGTGATCAACGCAGCGGGCCCCTGGGTCGATGCAGTGCTCGACGCCACCGGCCGATCGTTGCAAAAGCGAATCGGCGGGACGCGGGGATCTCACCTGGTGCTCGATCTCGAGGGCCGCGGTCCCAAACATGCCGTGCTGGCCAGCGCGCAGTCGGACGGACGGCCGATATTCGTCACCCCCTGGCTGGATCACCACATCATCGGCACGACCGATGTGCGCGACGACGACGATCCGTCCGACGTGCGGGCCGCGGGTTGGGAGATTGACTACCTGATCGCGGAGGCGGCGCGGATCCTCCCAGGTCTCGGCATCGAGCATCGCAATGCGCTCTATGCCTATTCGGGGGTTCGGCCGTTGGCGCGGGCGCGCGAGGGAGTGTTCGAGGGCGCGATCTCGCGGCGTTCGTTCCTGGTAGACCATTCGTCGGAGGGAGTCGGGCGGCTGCTCTCGATCGTCGGAGGCAAGCTGACCACCGCTACGGCGCTCGGTCACAAGGTTGGTTCTGCGGTGGCGCAGCGGATCGGTCGTCCGCGAGCGCGCGGAATCGCAGCATTGCCTGAGATTCCCACCAGTCGGGCAGTGTTCTTGCCGCCTGAGACCCAGGAGCATCTGCGCATGGTCTACGGTCCTCGTGCGCCCCAGGTGGCAGCCTACGCGGCGGCCGATCCGGCCCTGGCCGAACCGGTCTCCAGGCACCACCGCGACATCGGAGCCCAGGTGCAGTACGCCGTCGCTCATGAGAACGCGCGGACGGTCGCCGATGTACTGCTCCGGCGCACGATCATCGGGCTGACCAGGGACCTTGGTCGCAGCGCCGCCGCCCCGACTGCGGCAATCATGGCTCGGCGGCTCGGATGGTCCGACGAAGTGCGGGACCAGGCCGTGCGCGACTACTTCGCCGAGTTGCACCGCAGTTATGTCGTGCTCAATCCCGACGTGAACGAGATGTCGACCACTGGCGCGGCGCGAGCCGCCGAGTCCGAGTAGGTTCGCGGTCAGTCGCCGTCAGCCGGCGGCAGGGAGCCTCCAGCGTCCGAGGCGGAGCGCGTTGCCGAGCACCGACATGGAACTGGCCACCATCGCGAGGGCCGCCGCGATCGGCTCGAACTGCCCGCGTTCGCCGAACAACCAGCCCAGGCCGCCGGACACGCCGCCGAGCGCGTCGAAGATCGGTACCGCAAGCCCGGCGGCGAGCGGGATCAAGAGGATGTTGTAGCCAAACGCGAAGCCCAGATTCTGGCGGATCACGCGTCGAGTCGCGTGGCCAAGCAACACCGCCTGCGCGGCTCGCAAGGGATTGGACTGCATCAGGGTGACTTGCGCGGTCTCGACGGCGACATCGGAGCCCGTTCGCATCGACATGCCCAACTCGGCCTCGGCAAGCGCAGGCGCGTCGTTGACGCCGTCCCCGACCATGACAACACGCTTGCCGCTCGCCTGCAAGTCCGCCACCAGGGCCGACTTCTCGGTCGGCAAGACCTGGGCATGGACCCGGTCGATACCGATCTGACGACCGACCTCACGGGCCGACATCTCAGTGTCGCCGCTGATCAGAACCGACTCCAGACCGCGCCTGCGCAGCAAGTCAACCGCCTCTGCCGCTCCATCCTTGACGTAGTCGCCGAGCTGGATCACGCCAATCAGTTCGCCGCCACTGGCGACGTAGACGGGCGTCGTCGGGCGTTCTTCCTCGCTGACCTCGATGCCCAACGCGGACATCAACTTGGCGTTGCCGACTGCGAGATCGCGCCCCTGTATCTGGCCGCTCGCGCCTCTCCCGGGATGTGATGTGAACCCGGAGATATCCAGCGGCGAGAGTTCCAGGCTGTCGACATGAGCCACGATTGCAGCGGCAAGCGGATGCTCGGATTGCCGCTCAATCGAATCGGCGAGCTGAAGCAACTCCTGCTCGGTCACGCCGAATGCTTCAACCGAGGTCACTTCGTGCCGGCCACTGGTCAGGGTGCCTGTCTTGTCCCAGGCCACGGTGTCTACCCGGCCGGCTGCCTCCAGCGCCTCAGCGTCGCGAAAGAGTATGCCAAGCGATGCGGCGCGTCCCGCGCCGGCCGCAATTGCCGCAGGCGTCGCCAGACCCAGTGCGCAGGGACAGGCGACGACGAGCACCGCGACCGAGCTGAGCACGGCGCCGGTCCAGCTTGCGTCATTACCCAGTAGTCCCCAGGCAACAAAAGTGATGACCGCAACCAGGATCACGATCGGCACGAACACGGACGCGATCCGGTCGGCGAGTCTCTGCACGGGAGCCTTCGACGATTGCGCCCGCTCGACCGCGGCCGTGATTCGCGCCAGCGCGGTCTCCGTTCCGACCTGCGTGGCCCGATAGCTGAACGCGCCATCGAGATTGATCGTCCCTGCGTACACGCCGTCGGTGGGACCCTTGGCAACCGGTAAGCTCTCGCCGGTCAGCGCGGCCTGGTCGACGGAGCTTTGACCGCTGGCAACCGTGCCGTCAACCGGAATCAGCTCGCCGGGCCGGACCAGCACAAGGTCGCCGACCTCGACCTCGGAGGCAGGTACGTCCCGCTCGACGCCGTCGGACGAGATGCGCGCGGTCTGCGGAGCGAGCTCCAGCAGGCGCGTCAATGCAGATGCGGCCAGTTGCCGCACGCGAGCCTCGAGCGCGCGGCCGAGACCGACGAAGCCGACGATGATCAACGCCGTGTCGAAAAACACATCGCGCGCCGCGCCGGCCGACTCAAACGCCGCGGGCACGAGCGTTGCCGCCGCGCCGTAGCCCCAGGCGGCGAACACGCCGATCACAATCAGCGTGTCCATGTCCGTGCTGCGGCGCATGGCGGCGAGCCAGGCCCGACGCAGCATTGGCCAGAGGCTCCAGGCGAGGATCGGCGAAGCGACGGCAAGCAAGACTGGATGCAGGATGTCGGGACTCCACCCGAACTCGCCCCAACGATTCGCCTGCATCGCGAAGAAGATGCCCCAGCCGACGATTAACGCCGGCAACGCGCGACTGAGCATGGGGAGTAGATCCGGGGCTGCGACCGCGCCGTCATCGTCCGCCTGATCGAGCAGTTCGTATCCCGCGCCGCTGATCGCGGCGCTGAGCGCGGCGCGATCGGGGTCGCCGTCGACTCCAATCACCGCACGCCCGGCGAGAAAATCCGCCGAAGCGTCGACGACGCAGTCCACCTTGACCAGGGCTCGCTCGACTCGCCGCACGCAGGCGGCGCAGTGCATTCCGTCGATGCGCAAGGTCTCGGTCCGTGACGCGTTGGCCGTGGTCATCGATTGCAGCATATGTCGCTGCGACTGCGGGTAGCCTGAGCACATGCCGCGCGTGATGCTCCTGATACCCACCGCTTCCTATCGCGCGCCCGACTTCATGTCGGCAGCGGACAAGCTCGGTCTCGACGTGGTCGTTGCCTCGGACATCGATCAGCCGCTGGCCGACATGTATCCGGGCCGCTGGCTCACGCTGCCGTACCACGACATCGCCCGCGGCGCGCAGGCGGTCGCCCGATACGCCGACCGCTTTCCCCTCGACGCGGTCGTGGCCGTCGACGATCCCGGCGCCATCCTGGCCGCCCACGCCAGCGCCGAGCTGCAACTCACCGGCAACTCACCGGAGTCGGTGATTGGCACGCGAGACAAGTCAGAGTTACGCCGCGCGCTGGAGTCGCACGGCGTGCGCTCGCCGAGTTGGCAGGTCTGCCGCTTCGATGACGAGCCGCCGCTCGACGGATTGGAGTTTCCGGTCGTGGTCAAGCCGTTGGGCCTGAACGGCTCGCGCGGCGTAATCCGGGCCAACGACGAAGCGTCGCTGCGACGGGCGATCGAGCGGCTGCGCCTGCTGTTGAGCACGAAGTCTGCCGCCGAGGAGTGCGGCGAACTGGCCGATCGCTACTTGATCGAGGGCTACATCCCGGGCTCGGAAGTGGCGCTCGAGGGGCTGCTGCGCGATGGCGAGCTGCACACCCTGGCAGTGTTCGACAAACCCAACCCGCTGCACGGACCGTTCTTCGAAGAAACGATCTACGTCACGCCGTCGCGGCTTCCGGAAACGCAGATCGCAGAAGTCGTGGCGACCGCGCGGATGTCGGCGCAGGCGCTGGGCCTGCACGACGGACCGCTGCACGCGGAGTTGCGGCTCAACGACGAAGGCGCCTGGCCGGTCGATGTCGCTGCTCGCACGATCGGCGGGCTGTGCGCGCGGACGCTGCGCTTCGGGGCGGGAATGTCGCTGGAGGAAATCGTGTTGCGGCACGCGATCAATGCGCCGCTCGCCTCGCTGAATCGCGAGTCAAGGGCGGCCGGCGTGATGATGATGCCGATCGTCGGCCGGGGACGCATCCGCGCGATCCGAGGACTGGACGAAGCCGCAGCGGTTCCCTTGATCGAGGAGATCGAAATGGAGGCCCGGGTCGGCGACATGCTGGTCCCGCTGCCCGAAGGCGCCGACTATCCCGGCTTCATCTTCGCCCGAGGCGAAGACCCCGCTGAGGTGGAGTCGGCGCTGCGAGAGGCATGGTCGAAGATCGAGTTTGTGCTGTGAACGAACAAGAGCTCATCTCCTGGGTTCAAGAACTGCCTGCGCCGCAGCGGGATTACTTGCTGGAACTCGCCGTCCCAGAACACCGGTCTGGCATCGACATCGCGGCGACGCAAGAATCGAGAGTTGTCGCCATCTCTGGATGGGCTCTCGTGGGGATTGGCACATTGGCAGTCGCCGATCTCGTTTCGATATCGACCAGCGCCCAAGGGAGAGCGTCTCTGCTCGCAATCGCTGCATCCACCATTGTGTTGCTGGCTGGAGCCTACGCGCTCTGGCCTCGGGACATGGCAATGGGAATCTCGGCGCAGTGGTACGTCGGATCGGACTTGACTGGCGGACTATCGATGCACACGCTCAGTCTGGCAGCATTGCTGCGTGCCAACGAAATCAACGACGTGGTCTATGTGCGGCGCGTCGCCGCGCTCAAGGTGATGACGAGGTTCCTCATCGTGCAAGGTCTGCTGATTGTCGTAAGCGTCATCACCTCAGTTGCCTGATCAGAGGCTCTTCTTCACGATCTTAAGGGGCAAAAGACTCTTCTTGTCGGCATTCTTAGCAATGTTGGAAGAGGAGGCACTCGACTTGCTGCTTGCCATGCCGTTCCCTCCGGTCATCTCACAGACATCTTATCAACGCTGTGGCGCGGAGCGGGGAATCAGCCGATTGACTGCAATGGACTCTACTGCTGTTCCTGGAGGCCGGGCGAAGTAGATCGGGATGACGGCCGCGTAGGTCAGGATTGCGACCAGAGTCAGGGGGACGTCGTAGGAACCGGTCAGATCGTCGAGCAGACCGATCAGCCAGGGTCCGATCCCGCTGGACATCTGCGTCGCCATGGCAATCATCCCGTAGACCGCGCCGAAGCTGACGTAGCCGAACACATCCGAGGTGAGCAGCGACATCAACATGTAGACGTTGCCAATCGTGAAGCCGAAGGTGAGCACGGCGACATAGGTCATGGCGGCGCTCTCGAACTGAATCACGACCAGCGCCGCAGTGCCTTGAACGACGAACATGATCACGGTCAAGATGCGCAGGTCGACGCGGTCGGCGAAGAAGCGTCCGACCACCAGCCGGGCGACAATGCTGCCGAAGGCGAGGATCGAGAGCGTGGTCGTGGCGGCAGTCAGCGATCCGAGCCGCTCCTCGAGCAGCGCGGTCTGATGGAGGATGAATCCTGTCTGGGCGAGCAGGACGATCAGGAAGCCGGTCATGATCGCCCAGAACGGTACCGTGCGGGCGGCCTGACTCACCGTCCAGGTCCGCGTCTGATTGGCGGCGGATCGGGCCACATTCGTCGCCACGCGGACGGCAGGACGCAGCCCGTCCTGGGGCAGGTTCATCTGGCGCGGGTCCCAGACCAGGACGAAGAAGACGATCGGCAGACCGATCACGAGGATCAAACCGGCCATCACCGGGGTCGCGACGCTGAGACCGAACTGTTCGATCAGGAAGCCGTTGAGCGGCGAGAGCACGACGCCGCCGAGCGAGACGCCGGTCGACGCCATCGCCATGGCCCAGGCCCGGCGCTGCACGAACCAGCGCGTGAGCGTCGCGTTGACCGCGACGCCGGCGCTCATCCCCGAGCCCACCGCCAGGACGACGTAGGCGGCAAAGAGCTGCCAGAACTCCTGCACCTGGCCGACGGCGCAGGCGGCGACGATGATTAGCAGCAGACCGGGCGCCATCCAGCGCTTCGCGCCCTGGCGGTCGATCCGTGGTCCGACCCAGGCAGCGGTGATGCCCGAGAACACGAAGTACATGCCCGTCGCCAGCGAGACCAGGCCGTTGCTCCAGCCGTGCATCTCCTGCAGCGGACCGAGGTAGACGGCGAGCCCGTAGTAGCCGACGCCGACGGAGACGAACATCAGCGCTCCGCAGGCGAACACGATCGCCCACCCGTAGTAGAAGCCGGACGGCAAGAGCCGCGCGGCCAGCGGCCGCTGCGGCGCCAGGCTGATGTCGTTGCGTACCGTTGGTTGTCTGGTCATGGTTGGCTGGTGAGAGCCGATTCAGCATACGACCGAGATCACCGGGCCAACATCGCGCAGCTGTCTAGACTGCCACCGAACTCACCGAACCTACCAAGCCGCCGGGAAGAGGGAGCGCAATGACTGAGCGCAAGACAGGATGGGTCTATCACGAGGCGTACATGTGGCACGACACGGGCCGAACGCGCGCGTTCGATCCCGAACTGCGTCGATGGATGCAGTCCTGGGAGCATTGGGAGAATCCGGACACGAAGCGGCGGCTGAACAACTTGCTGGAGATCTCGGAGTTCTCCGAGGAGCTGGTCCAGCTCAAGCCGAGGCCGGCCAACGAGGAGCAGGTGCTTCGATTTCACACGCCCGAGTACGTGGACCGGGTGCGGGCGCTCTCAGCCGAGGACGGCGGCGACGCGGGCGAGGGCGCGCCGTTCTCGCACGGCGGCTACGAGATTGCATTGCTCTCGGCCGGCGGCGCGATCACGGCGGTCGACGCCGTGCTGGACGGTACGGTCGACAACGCCTACGCGCTGACGCGTCCTCCGGGACACCACGCTGAGCGCGATCGCGGCCGCGGCTTCTGCATATTCGGCAATGTCGCAATCGCCTCGATGCACGCGCTGGCCGAGCGGGGGATCGAGAAGATCGCCACACTCGACTGGGACGTCCACCACGGCAACGGCACGCAGCAGGCGTTCTACGAACGCAGCGACGTGCTGACGATGTCGATCCATCAGGACCAGTGGTATCCGCGAGACAGTGGGGCGATGGACGAGCAGGGCGCGGACGACGGCGACGGCTACAACATCAACATTCCGCTGCCGCCGGGCTCTGGACACGGCGCGTACATCGAAACAGTCCGCCAGGTCGTCGTGCCCGCGCTCGAGGCCTTCCAGCCGGACCTGATCGTCGTGCCGTCGGGCTTCGACGGCAGCATGTACGACCCGCTGGGCCGGATGATGGCCTACTCGGAGACCTTCCGCGAGATGACGCGCCTGCTGATGGAATCCGCCGATCAACTCTGCGACGGCCGCTTCGTGCTCAGCCACGAGGGCGGCTACAGCCCGACCTACGTGCCATTCTGCGGTCTCGCCGTGGTCGAGGAGTTGAGCGGGAAGAAGTCAATCGCCGGCGACCCGTTCGAGGACAACTCGGCTACAGCGGGCGGCCAGGACTTGCAGCCGCATCAGCAATCAGTAATCGACGACGCGAAGCTGCTGGTCAATCGTCTGCGAAAGCTTGAAGGGGTTTAGGTCTCGATCAAGCTGATCGCCGCGCTGTCCCTTGTGTCGCTCATGGGGGCCAACTGGTCCCCCGTGGGTTCGGCTCAACAGAACCAGTCTTCGGTCAGGCCCGGCTGGTGCAGATGCGGCGCGGGGATGTCGGGCCAGGGTTCCGCGCCCAGTGCATCGCATGCGGCGCGTTTGATCTCGGCGAACGACGCTCCGCGTTCGGCGAGCGCGGCCACCTGCCCTTGCAGGGCATCCATGCGTGCGTCGGAGTGCCGCCAGTTCCAGGTCAGACCGTCGGCGTCGTAGTCGACCAGCGCGCCCATCTCGCGCATCGGCACGACCAGCGGCGAGTCCGCGGGCACGAGTAGTCGCAAGCCGAGTTGTACGGGCGGCGTCAGGCCGACGAGCGCTCTCGACTCGACGAACCGCAGCAGCGCGAGGTAGTCCTCGGCCGAGGTCCAGGGTGTGAACGGCAACCATGTCGGACGCAACGCGATGCCGGCCGCCTGTGTCGACTGCAGCACCTCGTCCAGGTCCGATGCCGAGTGGCCCTTGTCGAGCACCTCCAGCAGGCGGTCGTCTACGGACTCGAATGCAGAGGTGATGAACGTCACGCCGAGTTCGGCCATCTCGGCCAGCATGTCGCCGTGCTCGATCAGGTGCTCGACCTTGATCGTGGCGTCGAAGGTCAGTCCCGGATGCGCCTCGGCCGAGCGGCGCAGCAGATCAATCGCCAGTTGCGGCGCGTTGAGGAAGTCGGGGTCGCCGAACGTGATGTGTTCGGCGCCGGCGCCGATCTGCTGATCGATGTCGGCGAGCACGGTTTCCGCGCCGTTGAGTCGCAGTCGCCCGGCGTAGATCGGCGTCAGCGGGCAGTGCGTGCAGTGGTGCGCGCAGCCGCGCGTCGCCTCGACATGGCCGGCCAGGTGCGCCACGCCTGAGGCGTCCATGTAACGGGCGTACTCGTCCAACGCAGGCAGCAGCGTGCGATCGGGAACAGGCCTCGCATCGCGGTCGAAGACGGGAACAGTCGGCGCATCGCCTCCGTTGGCGAGCGCGACCAGTTGCAGGTCGGTGTCGCCGCTGATCGCACGACCGATGCCCAGCTCGCGAAGCGAGTTGGCGGCGAGTCCGTAGAACACGATCTTTTCCGACATCGATTCGATCTGACGTGCGATGCGGATGCCGAGCCGCGCCGCCGTGTGCATCGGCGTCGAGATGCCAATCAGGTCCGCAGCATCAGCGGCCTCGGCGAGCCGCTCGGCGCTGACCGACTCGACGGCGAGATCAAGCGCCGAGACTTGATGACCGGCCGCTCGAAGGGCCGCCGCAGGCGCGGCAATCCCCAGCGGCTGGTGCCCTTGCTCGTACGTGGAAATCAGGAGGACGCGCGCCATTGGACGGCTGTCCAGGCTGTCGACCGGCCTACTTCTTCGAGGGCTTGTAGTAGGGGTTCTCGCCCGACTGGTGATCGGTGACGTCGACCAGTTCCTCGATCTCGGGGAGCTGCTCTTTGACCGCAACCTCGATGCCCTGCTTGAGGGTGACATTGGCCATGCCGCAGCCCTGGCAGCCGCCGCCCATCTCGATGTAGGCCCTGGAACCTTGCACCTCGAGCAACTGCACGAAGCCGCCGTGGGCGGCGATCTGCGGGTTGACCTGCTCGTCGAAGATGCGCTGAATCTCCTGAGCCAGCGGGTCGCGCCAGACGGGATTGGGATTCGCAAACTCAAGGCCGGAGACGTTGGGGCCTTTGAACTCGTAGTGGACGGCAGTGCCGCGTAGGTCCTCGATCCGTTCGCCTTCGACGTAGAGCAGGAAATCGGGGTACTGCACGATCGCGTCGCCGGAGGGCTCGTATCCTCTCTCGACGATCGTCAGGACGTGTTCAAAGCCCTCAGAGGTGCGGCCGTTGATCTTCAGCCGCAGACCCGCCACTTCTTCCGGATAACCGGTCAAGACCTCGACCAACTTCTCGCGAGCCACCTCGGAAAAGGTGATGCCCAGATCGCCTGTCAGCGCCTCGGTTGTCATTGCCTGCTCCCGTCCCGAACTCATTATCTAGCATAGCGTTCGGTCAGGTTGGATTTGTGACGGGAGCGCGACATGGCGGTCGAACGAGTCATCGTCGAGAAGAACATCGATATCCCGATGCGGGACGGAATCATCCTGCGGGCAGACCTCTACCGCCCGGAAGACGCCGATCGGCCGGGACGCGCGGTGCCGGGCGTCGTGACCCGCACGCCGTACGACAAGGAGATGTCGGGCGCGGGCCTGGTCGCGGTGATGCCCAGCGCGCTCAAACTGGCCGAGCGCGGCTACGCGGTCGTCGTCTGCGATTGCCGCGGACGCTATGCCTCGGAAGGCGACTTCAAACCGTTCCACCAGGAAGGTCCCGACGGCTACGACACGCTCGAGTGGGTCGCCGCGCAACCCTGGTGCGACGGCAACACGGCCATCTACGGCCCGTCCTATGTCGGCGCGACGACGATGCTGGCCGCGCGCGAGCGGCCGCCGTCGCTGCGCTGCGCGATACCAATCATCACCGCCGACGACTACTACGACGGTTGGACCTACCAGGGCGGCGCGTTCCAGCTTGGATTCGTGGGACTCTGGGGCAGCGGACTGGCCGCGACTGGTTACTTGCAACAAGATCACAAGCGGCCGGCCGAGGCGCAGGCGGACATGACCGAGGCAATCATGGGCAACGCCTTCCGCCTGCTCGGCAGTCGTCCGCTGAACGCAATGCCCGGCATCTCGCAGGATGGCGTCGCGCCCTACTGGCACGAGTGGCTCGAACACGAGACGCGGGACGAGTACTGGGAATCGGTCCGGCATTCGGCCGATTACTCACGCTTCCAGGTGCCGATGCTGCACATCGGCGGCTGGTTCGACATCTTCGGGATCGGCACAGTCAGGAATTTCCGTGGCATCACGGCTGATGGCAATCCAAAACAGCATCTGATCATGGGTCCCTGGGCGCACACCAACTACGACCGCTGGCTGGGCGAGATGGAGTTCGGTCCGACCGGCGCCGCAGCGGCGGCCAACGTGATGGCCGACATCAATAAGTTCCTCGACACGCACCTGAAGGGCAGCAAACGCGAGGTCGCCACGGTGCGCTGGTTCCTGATGGGCGCGAACGAATGGCGCACGGACGAGTCCTGGCCGCCGCCCAGCGCGGAGGAGCGGAGCTGGTACCTGGGTTCGGACGGAGGCGGCAACCTGCACTACGGCGACGGCCGCCTGACGGACGAGTGTCCCGACGACGACATGCGTTGGGACGAGTTCACCTACGTGGGTTACAAGCCGGTGATCACCGAAGGCGGATCGACCCTGCAACAGGCGATTGGCCTGCCCGGCCCGCGCAACCAGTCCCACGCCGAGAGCCGCGATGACGTGCTCTGCTACACCACCGAACCGCTGACGGCGCCAATCGACGTGGCCGGACCGGTCGAAGTCGACATCTGGCTCTCCAGCAGTCAACCGGACACCGACATCACGGCCAAGCTGGTCGACGTGCACCCCGACGGCAAGCCGGTCTCGCTGGTCGACGGAATCACGCGGGCCCGCTTCCGCGAGGGATTCGATCGCGAGGTCATGCTCACGCCGGGCGAGGTCGTCAAGCTGACCGTGGACCTGGCCTCGCTGGGTCACCGTTTCGATGTCGGACACCGGATCCGACTGGAAGTGTCGAGCAGCAACTACCCTCGCTTCATGGCGAACTCGAACGACGGCGGTTCGGTCAACTCGGCGACCGAGATGCAGACCGCGATCAACCGGATTCGCCGCGGCGGCGAGCATCCCTCGGCGCTGCGCATGTACGTCCTGGAAGCCTGAGCGAACAGAGAGAGGAACGATCGATGATTTACGAACTGCGTATCTACACGGCGCATCCGGGCAAGATGGGCGCGCTGATGAAGCGCTTCCGCGACCACACGATGGAGCTGTTCGAGCGCCACGGCATCCACAACGTGGGCTACTGGATCAACTCGGTCGGCGGCCGCTCGGACGAGCTGTGGTACATCATCAGCTTTGAGAGCGCCGGCCAGCGCGACGAAGCCTGGCGCAACTTCGCCTCCGATCCCGAGTGGGTGGCCGCCCGCGCCGCATCGGAGGAAGACGGCCCGCTCGTCCATCACATCGAAAACCGAATCCTCCAACCCACCGAGTGGTCGCCGATGCCGTAGAGGCAATCAGGCGGGATCTCCGTCTGGGAACGCCGCACTCCAGATGAGACAATGATATCCTTGGGTAAATGATTCCCGAGTTCAGCGACAACGGACTCCTGCCGCCGGGGATCTACTGGGTCTCGTGGAGCGAGATGACCGAGCGGTTTAGCCACAGTCCTCGGCGCAGGAAGCTGCTGGACGGACTCTTTGCTGCGCTGCAGAGCCTGAAGATTGCCGGCTGCCAGACGCTATACATCGACGGGAGCTTCGTCACCGCCAAGGAGAATCCGAACGACTATGACGCCTGTTGGGAAGAGGCCGGTGTAGATCCCGATGTACTTGACCCCGTGCTCCTGACATTCGATGCCGGACGGACGGCGCAGAAGGACAAGTATCTCGGAGAACTGTTTCCCGTAAGCGCTGTTGCGGACTCTCAAGGCTCGTCGTTTCTGGAGTTCTTTCAGACAGACCGTGAGATGGGAAAACGCAAGGGCATCCTCGCGATCGACCTTGGGGGAATGTCATGATCAAGAACGAGCGGCAGTATCGGATCTCGAAGGCTCAGGCTTCCCGATTCAGACGGACCCTGGAGGAATTGCAGCAGGGAGGAAGGGCAGCCGAGGGTCTTCATCCTCGGATCGCTCAGGCGCAGATTGATGCCGTAGCAAGTCAACTGACAGACCTGGAAGACGAAATCCAAGACTATGAGGCGCTGAGACGCGGCGAGTTCCAGGTCGGACAGTTGGTATTGGTTGACGAGTTGGCGACGATGTTGATTAAGGCTCGAATCGCCAATCGCCTGAGCCAGAAGGATCTGGCACAACGGCTCGGCCTCAAAGAGCAGCAGATTCAGCAGTACGAAGCCACGGATTACACGTCGGCAAGTCTGCGGAGATTGCAGGAGGTCGCCCATGCGCTCGGGGTCGAGCAGGACCGCGATTTTCAGCCATCCGCGTCGCGCGAGCCGTAAGCACGCTGAGCAGGCTCGGCGTCTTGGCGCTCTTCAGCCGCGATGGCGGAGTCTCGCAACCATGACCGGGGGGATCTGCGGGAGCTGATCCCAGCTCAGGCGATGAGGCGAGTCGCCGTCCCCGCCGTCGGTGATTGAGGGCTCTCGGATGCCGTCAAGCACCCAGCCTCGGTCGAATGCGGTGCTGAAGAGCTCAGTCAGCGTGCGGTCGAAGTAGGGCTGAATCGCCGGCTGCCCTTTGACCGCGATGCCGTGGTTGACACCGGTGTTGAGGTAGTTGGTGATCTTCACACCCGACTCCTCGATGAACCGTCCGTCCTCGGTCTCCCGGCGTTCCTCGTAGAGGTGCACCTGCGGGCCGGGCCGAAAGACCGGATGCAGCACCGAGAACACAAACGGTGCGCCTTCCGAGAGCGCAAGCGGGAGCATGTCGAAGAGCGGCGAGATCTCGGCGATGTCCATCAGCGCCATGTTGCAGACCACAGCGCCGAATGGCGCGCCCGATGCGCCGGAGAGCGCGGCCAGCGCGCTGCGGTCGGTCGCGTCGAGTCGGATCCAACGGATGTTGTGCCCGTCGGAACGCTCCCTGGCCTGTTCGAGCTGCGCGTCCGAACCGTCGCTGGCCGTAACGGCGACGCCGAGTCTCGCCAACTGGCGCGCGAAGTTGCCGTTGCCGCAGGCGATCTCGAGCACCGAGCTCGGCAAGGGCTGGAGCAGCTCCAGCGTGTGGGGAAACACCAGTGTCCGCTGCCAGTAGTTGCCCTCGTCGCCCTGGGCCTGGTCCCAGAACTCGGCGTTGGCGTCCCAGGCGGCGAGCGACTCGGCGTTGTGATCCGGGTAGTCGACCATGCCGGTCTCGGTTTCGTTGCTACGGTATGCGCAGACTGCCAGACGCCCTGCGCGCATGCGCCTGGACGTTCACCGTATCCCGAATCAGCGCTGGGAGATTAACGTGAGCGCACCGCTGCCCGTCATTGTGCAAGGACTGGGGCCGATTGGCCTGCGCATCGTTGAGGCCGCGCTCAACGACGCGTTCCTCGAAGTCGTCGGAGCTGTCGAGATCAACCCGGAGATGGTCGGAAAGCCGCTCTCCGACTTCGTCGAGGGCGCTCCGCAGATTGTGATTCGTCAGTCGGTCGCTGCGGCACGGGTCGACTCCCGCTCGGACGGCGGCATCCTCGTGCACTGCACCGGCTCCTACCTGCAACAGGTCTCAACGCAGATCGAAGAAGCGCTGAGGCAGGACCTGCACGTGGTCTCGACCTGCGAGGAGCTGGCCTTCGCGCAGGCCAGTCACCCGGAGATCGCAGCGGGACTCGACGTACTGGCCCGCCGCGCTGAGCGCACGGTCGTCGGCACGGGAGTCAATCCCGGCTTCCTCATGGACGCGCTGCCGGCCTCGTTGTCCTCGATCTCGCACAGCATCAAATCGGTCTCGGTCAAGCGAGTGCAGGACCCGTCGCGTCGGCGCGTGCCGTTCCAGGAGAAAGTCGGCATGGGTATCTCGGCGGCAGCCTGGGAGGCGAAGCGCGACGCGGGAGGATTCGGCCACGTCGGACTGCTGGAGTCGGCAAGACTGCTTGCCTATCCGCTGGGCTGGAAGATCGTCGACTGGCGGCACGAGATGGTCCCCTGCCAGGACCCGGGACAGGAACTGGTTGCCGGCACACTGGAGACGCTGGAAGGCTCGACGTTCGACGGCCGCACGGTGCGCCTGCACTTCGAGGCGAATGCGTCGGTCGAGGAGGAGTACGACGAGATCGTCGTGGATGGCACGCCCCCGCTCAAGCTGCACTTCGAGGGCGGCGTCTTCGGCGACGACGCCACCGCGGCATCGGTGCTGAGGGCTGCTCGCGTGATCCCGCACACACGGCGCGGTCTGATGACGGTGCTCGATCTGCCGCTGCGTTAAACTGACGGTCCGCAGGCGTGAGGCTGAGAGGGAATCGCCATGAGCTTCGACGACCGAGAGTTCCGCAACGCGTTGGGCATGTTCCCCAGCGGCGTCACGGTGATCACGACCGGAACCGAGCCGAACTTCGTCGGCATGACGGCGCAGTCGTTCTCGTCGCTCTCGCTCGACCCGCCGCTGGTGTTGGTCTGCGTCGACAAGGGCGCAAGCGTGCTGCCGCTGCTCAAGGAAACCGGCGCCTACACGGTCAACATCCTGCCCGACACGGCGATGGACACCTCTAACTACTTCGCCAGCAGCAAGCGTCCGCCGCCGCCGCACCAGTTCGACGAGCACGACCACGTCATCGGAGAGACCGGCCAGCCGCGGTTAGCGCAGGCGACGATGGTCTTCGACTGCAGCATCCACTCCGTGCTCGACGGCGGCGACCACGAGATCGTCGTGGGCGAGGTCAAGGCGTTCGAGAAGCTCTCGGACGAAGAACCGATCCTCTTCTACGGCGGCAACTATCGCAAGATGGGCCCGCCCGATCCGTCGATGAGCTGGTAAGTCTCGGGAACGCGGCCCATGTGCGTGCAGAGCATGGACGACCGGCCGCTGCTGGCGACCGATCCGCCCTTGCCCGCCGACGACTTTGTGCCCGCGCTGTGGGTCCCGCTGACCCGAGCCCTGCGCGCGCGGCGGCGGTTGATCCAGATGGTCGAGACCCTGCCCGCGACGCAGTGGCTGCGCGAGTCGGCGGCGCCCGACTGGTCGCGCCGCGATGTGCTGGCCCACCTGGCCGCCTCGGATCGCCGCTATCACGACGTGCTGATCGCCGCGCTCAACGGATCGCCGCTTGAGGAATGGGCCCCCGATCCGGCCCAGCCCGGTCCCGATCTGGATCGGGCCAACGCCATCGGCACCGAGCGCTTTGTCGGCCGGCCCGTGACCGAGTTGGCGGCCGAGTTGCAGGCCGGCTCTGAGAAGTCGACCACACTCTTCGCCGCGCTGAGCGAGGACCACGTGCTGATGCGGATGGGTTTCGCAGGCAACGCCCTCTCGCTCCTGGAAGCCTGGGCCTCGCACGACAACGGCCACGCCGACGACATCATCAACGGCCCCAAGATGATGCGCACGCTGTAAGAGGCCGTTGCGTAATCCATCCAAAGTCGGCCCCGCGAAGGCGGGGCCAGCGAGATCAAGACGTCAACGGTCATGCCGCCCGCAATTGAGTCCTACGACGCCCATCAGATCCTCACGCCGGGCTCTGGCTATCTGCGCGACTACGACTACTCGCTCAATCCCTACGTCGGCTGTGCGTTCGGCTGCTCTTACTGCTACGCAGCCTTCTTCGCTCCGCCCGAGCGTCAGGCGTCCTGGGGCGACTGGGTCCAAGTCAAACGCAACGCCGCGCTCAAGCTGTCGCGGCTGCGGCGACCGCTCGACGGCAAGACCGTGTACATGAGCAGCGCGACCGACCCGTATCAGCCGATTGAGCGCCGGCTGGAGCTGACCCGATCGCTACTGCCCGTCCTGTCCGACAGGGGCGCCCGGCTCGTTGTGCAGACGCGCAGTCCGCTGGTGGCCAGGGACATCGACCTGCTGCAGCGATTCAAGCAGGTCTGCGTCAACTTCAGCATCACCACCGACTCCGAGACCGTCCGCCGAGCCTTCGAGCCGCGCAACCCGCCAATCGCGGCCCGGCTTGACGCGGCGCGTGAGATCGCAGATGCCGGCCTACCGGTCGCGATCACGATGACGCCGCTGCTGCCCGTCGAGAATCCCACGTCGTTCGCCCACCGTGTTGCCGAGACCGGAGCGTCGCGATTCATCGTCGAGTCGTTCAGTCCCACCGCCGGCCGATTCCGTGGCGGCACCGGACAGACCGCTCTCGAACTGGCCGAGCGATTGAACTGGGACGGCGCAGCCTATGAACAAGCGAGACAGGCGCTGATTTTCGAACTCGCGCCGAACATCCGCGAGGGCGAGGCCGGGTTCAGTCCTGGGTAACTGTTGAGCAGTCCTGCGCGACCGTGATCATCGTCTCGGCCACGGCGTCGGGACGGCGCATGGGGATGAAGTGGTCCGAATCCTCGACCACTTCCTCGAAGGCGTTGGGGAAGACGTCGACCGCGCTCTGTCCCGTCGGCGAACCGTGGCCCGAGGCGTCGCCGGCTCGGAGGATGAGCGTGGGCTGGGAGGCACGAGCCATCTCCGGCCAGGGATCGACCGTGGGTGCGTACTCGAAGCACCAGGCCTCGACCTCCGGATCGCAGGCCAGCTCCCACTCACCCAGCCTGGCGGTCGGATTGAGTCCATAGCGGACGTAGCGCTCGACCGCCTCGCGCGGCCAGTGCGTGAACGCGCCGCGACCGGTGAGCGATTCCGACATCTCCTCGGGACTGGACCAGATGCGACGCCGCTTGCGTGCCGCGATGGAGAGGCTGTCCGGAGGCATCGGAGGCATTGGACCGCGAGGATTGACCAGCACGGGATCGATCAGCGCCAGCGACTCGATCCGCGTCCCGGTCGCCGCGGCAATCGTGCAGACGCAGCCGCCCATCGAGTGTCCGGCGGCGACCACATCGGTCAGATCGCGCTGCGCCAGCCATTCGTTGAGGTCGGCGGCCATTTCGCGCCAGTCGGCCCCGGACTTGTCGGCAGGCGCTTGCGACGCGCCGTGCCCGCGCATATCCAGCGCAAACACGCGCCAGTCCTCAGGCAGCATCCGCACGACATCATCCCAGGTGCGCGAATGGAATCCGGTCGCATGAATCAGCACCGCCGTCCGCACCGGATCGCCGGATGAGGCCCACTCCCACACCCGCAGCCCATATCCGCGGACAAGATCAGTTGATGCAGTGGGTTGAGGACGCATCGCCGGTTACGTCCGGCGCCGGATGGCGCCTCGGCCGTCTCCGAAGGGATCGTCTCGCCACTCGAGCGCGACCTTGAGACCCTTCTCGCGGCCGATCGTGGTGAACTCGTCGATGCTCGGCGCTTCGTGCCAGATGGCGTCGAAGTCCGCGCCCTCCGAGGCGGCCGTGCGCAGACCCATCAGCTCGAACCAGCGGTTGGTCGAGTGCTTGTGCACGGTCAGGCCGTCCAGCGGCACGTTGGCGATCCGCTGGCACCAGGCCATCGTTTCCTCGTCCAACTGCTCCTCGGGATAGGCGCGGTTGATCATCCCGATCCGCTCGGCCTCGATCCCGTCCACCGTGTCGCCGCTGAACAGCAGCTCCTTGGTCTTGAGCATGCCGATCTTGGCCGGCCACAGACCCAGCGTCGGCGGGATGCCGATCGCCCGGCCGGCCGGATGTCCGAAGCGCGCGCTCTCGGCGGCGAAGACGATGTCGCACGCGCCGATCATCTCGCCGCCGCCGGCCAGGCACCAACCGTGCACCTGCGCGACAATCGGCTTGCGGTAGCCCCACATCCACATCCAGCGGTCGACCGAGACGCGCAGATTCTCGCGGTCCAGCGCAATCCGCGATTCGCCCAGCTCCCATGCCTGGTCGCCGCGACGCTGATTCGGACGCCAGTTCATCGCGCCGCCGCCCGGCGTCAGGTCGTAGCCCGCGCAGAACGCGCGGCCCGCGCCCTTGAGCCGGATTACGCGCACCTCGTCGCCCGGATTCAGCTCGCGCAGCGCGCCCTCCAGGTCGTCGCGCAGCCCGCCCGAGATCGCGTTCAGCTTCTCCGGCCGGTTCAGCTTGATCGTCGCCACCGGCCCGTCAATCTCGACCAGCACATTTTCATAGTCGGTCATCGGCCTCTCCTCCAGCAGATGACCGCATGGTAGTAGAGGTCCGCTGCCCGCACTCTTGTCTAACGCAGCGATGTCTGACGCTGCTTGCTGCGGCGGAAATCGGCGTACTCGTCGTAGTGCGCTCGGCAGAATCGACGCAGACCCAGCGCGGTCTCGACAGGCTCAGCGAGATCGTCCGTGCGCTTGCAGCCCTTCCAGGCGCACTCCAGCGGCGCGTCGTCGACGGATCGCGTTTGCTGACCGCGCCCGTTCGACTCACGACTGGCTCGCTCGCGCGACTTGCGCTCTCGCTTCACGCGATCGAGCGCCTCCTGCTCAAGCCTGCGCAACTCTTCGACTCGACGCCGCTCAGCCTCGTCCAACGCGCGCTGCCGATCCTGCTCCGCTCGCTGATGCTCCTGTTGTTCTCGCTGCGACTCTTCCCGCTGCCGCGACTCGAACGCCGCACGACGGCGCGCCATCTCTTCCTGGAACGCGTCGACCTGCCGCTCCGCCCGTCTCGCCTGACCCTTGACCGCCGAACGCCGCCGCGACCTGCGTCGTTGCTCGGCCTGACGACGTCTGCGAAACGCGTTGATGATCGACTCGCGATCTTCCTCGCTCACTGCCTTCGACGGCCTATACAGGTCTTCCCCGGCCTGCGGCGGCGCGGCGAGCGGATTCCTGAGCCGCTCGATCAACAGATCGTGCGCATCCTTCAGCCGCTTGAACTCCTCCGCCGCGTCGGGCGCATCCGAAACGTCCGGGTGCACCGACTTCGCCTTGCGCCGAAACGCGCGACGAATCTCCTCCTCGCTCGCAGCCAGAGTCAGTCCCAGCAACTCGTGCGGATCGTAGGAATCTGCCATCAAGTCGTTACTTTACCGAGCCTCAGCGCATGTTCCGACACCCGTCGGCCCAGCGTGCGGGCCTGCTCGCGATCGAGATCGGTCACCTTCCTGACCGCCGTCGCGCCGTAGTAGCTGCCCGAGTGATTCATCGTCGTCGTCCAGGGCAGACCGACGATCAACATCCCGTGACCGATCAGCAGATGCACGAGCTGGAGCAGCGTCGCCTCCAGCCCGCCCGATGGGCTCCAGCCGGCGCTGAACGCGGCAGCCGGCTTGCCGGCCAGCTCTCCCGACTCCCACAGATCGCCCGTGTAGTCCCACCAGTGCTTGAGCCGTCCGGTGATCCCGGTCCAGTTGGGACTGCCCAGGATCAGCGCGTCGCAGCGGACCAACTCGTCCTTGTCGGCGATATCCAGCGGCCGATCCCAGACCTCGATCCCGTCGACCGACGCCGCGCCCTCGACGATCGACTTCGCCAATTCCGCGACCAGGCCCTGCGAGTCGTACAACACCAGCACCACGGAATCGCCCGCATCGGTCGGCATCAGAGGTCCGTTTCAAACCACGCCGCCTGGCCCGGCATCTCCTCCACGCCGACCCGCAGCCGCGCCAGTCCGGGCGGGCCCGAGACCTCAAGCGACTCCGTCAGGCGGCCCGCGATGTACTGCGACAGACGCTCCGCCGTGCTGTTGTCGATCGGCAGCGCGGCGACATCGTGCTTCGGCAGCCGGTAGGGATGATCGTCCCGGTACTGAATCACGTAGTGCGTGTCGTCGTCGCTGATCGTCAGCGCGCGCGACTCCATCTGCAGCAGGAACTTGTGGTCCAGCGACTCGCAGACCTCGCGCGTCAGGCGTTTGAGCAGGGAGAAGTCGATCACCCACGATTCATCGGTCAAGGGACCCACGACCTCGACAAACACGTCGTAGTTATGTCCGTGGATCGGCTCCAGTTCGTCGGCGAAGGTGGCGAAGTGGCCGGCGGCAAACCGCAGCCGCTGGCGCTCGACGGTGACGGCGTGGGATCCTGACTGTCCTGCCATGACCGCAGCCTACCGTGAGTCCGCGCAGACACCGCCTAGCCTGCGCCCATGAAGCTGCCGTCGTTGAGCACCGTCGCCTCCTGGCTCAAGACCTGGCAGCCCGCAATCCTGCTCGGCATTCTCACCTGCGGCGCCTACGGACTCGTCCTCTACGGATTCGGCATCATTGCCGGCCCGATCCAGGAGGACGAGGGCTGGTCCTCGGCGCTGGTCAACGCCGCCTTCATGGGCTCCTACCTGCTCGGCGCAGCGGCGTCGCTCGTCTCGGGACGCGTCCTCGATGTTCTGGGACCGCGCCTGGTGCTCTGGTCGGGACTGATCGTCGGCACCATCTTCTTGATGGCCGCCTCCTACGTCGGCAGCGTCTGGCTGTTCATCGTCTTCTGGACGCTCGGCGGCGCGGTCACAATCGCCGGACTCTTCTACAACGTGACAATGCCAATCACGGCGCGGCTCTATCCCCAGCGTCAGACCGCCGCGATGACCGTCCTGGTCACCACCGGCGGGTTTTCTTCCGTAATCTTCATGCCGCTCACGGGACTCTTCACCGAGGAATTCGGATGGCGCTGGGCGGTGCGCATCCTGCTCGTCCTGGCCGCCGCGCTCTCGCTGCCGGCAGTGCTCACCGTCCGGCGGCTGCCGGTCATTCCTCCGCCGGAGCAGAGCTCGGAGCAGGCGACCTCGGTCGACCGCTACGGCTACGCCAGCGTCGGCGAGGCGCTGCGCTCTCGCGAGGTACAGGTCACGATCGCCATGGTGATCGCCAGTTCCTTTGCCCTCGGCGCGTTGCTCAATCACTTCGTGCCGGCGGCCGTCGCCGCCGGACTGTCGCTGACCGCCAGCGCGTCGCTGACCGGTCTGCGGGGCTTCCTCTCGCTCCCCGGCCGCGCGCTGATCGGGCCGATGGCGACGCTGCTGGGGCTGCGTCCCGCCCTGGGCGCGGGCTACTTCGTGATGCTGTTGGGGACGCTCTGCCTGCTCGCCGCCGGTCCGCTCTGGTGGATCTATCTCTCGGCGATCATCGCCGGCCTGGTCTGGGGTCAGACGATGCCGCTGCAGGGACTGATCGCGTCCGAGGTCTACGGTCTGCGCCGGCTCGGGACCCTGATGGCAATCCAGACATCCGCCGGCAATGTCGCGCTCGCGATCGGTCCCTTCGCCGCCGGCGTGCTGCTCGACTCGGTCGCCGGCGACTACCAGCCGGTGCTGATCGCGATCGCGGCCATGAACGCGCTCACGTTCTTATTGCTCGTCCTCCTGACCCGTGTACGCGGTCGGACGGTAGGCTGATCGCTAGCTAGAACTGGAGCTGCATCATGGGTCGTTTGGATGGAAAGGTGGCCCTGGTCACCGGCGCCGCCCGAGGCATCGGCAAGGGCATCGCGACGGAACTCGCCAAAGAGGGCGCGGACATCGTGATCTGCGACTTGCTGATTGACGAAGCCTTCCGCACGGCGGGCGAGTTGCAGAACGGACACGGCGTCACTGCCATCGCACTTGAGATGGACGTCACCAGCGACGACTCCGTCGCCTCCCGGGTCGCCGAAGCGATCAGCCAGATGGGCAAGATCGACATCCTCGTCAACAACGCCGGCGTCCCGCCCGACAACTTCGGCGCCGATGAGACCGAGGAAGACTGGGACCGCTGCTACGAGGTGAACCTGAAGGGCATCTGGAAGGTCACCACTGCGGTCGTGCCGCACTTCAAGGAGCGCAACGAGGGCAAGATCGTCAACATCGCCTCGATCGCCGGTCGTCTCGGCGGCGGGATGTCGTCCTACTCCGCGTCCAAGGCGGGCGCGATCAGCATCACCCAGTCGCAGGCTGCCGAGTACGGCCGCTTCAACGTCAACGTCAACGCGATCTGTCCCGGCTTGCTCTGGACCGATCTCTGGCGGCAGATCGAGGGCATGTTCGCCGGCGATCACACCGAAGAGGTCGTCGACCGCCGAGAACGCTTCGAAGCCGTCGTCGCCAACAGCATGCCGCTGGCACGAGAGCAAACCCCGGAGGACATCGGCAAAGCCGCCGTCTTCTTCGCTTCCGACGACGCCAAGAACATCACCGGACAGTCGCTCAACGTCGACGGCGGCATGAGGATGAACTGAATCGAGCCCATCGTCCGCCTGCGTCACACAAGCCCCACAGGAGTCGCGCAATGACCGAAGAACTGCTCTACGACGTCCAGGATCACATCGCCGTGATCACCCTCAACCGGCCCGAGAAGCTCAACGCGTTCTCGAACGAGATGCTCGACGCCTGGCAGGAGTCGATCACCCGCGCTTCGGTCGACCAGGACGTGCGCGTAATCGTCGTCACCGGCGAGGGCCGCGGCTTCTGCTCAGGCGCAGACGTGGGCCGCGAGCGAGCCGGGGCTGACGTGCTCGGCGGCGACCCCAACGCGCCCGCCGCCAACCGCAACTCGTTGCGCAACTCGGTCCAGCGCGTCCCGCGAGCCCTGTTCAACTGCGAAAAACCCTACATCGCCGCCGTCAACGGCGCGGCCGTGGGCGCAGGCATGGACATGGCCTCGATGGCCGACCTTCGCATCGCCTCCGACCGGGCCAAGTTCGGCATGGCCTACGTCCGCATGGCGCTAATCCCCGGCGACGGCGGGGCATACTACCTGCCCCGCATCGTCGGCATGTCCAAGGCCCTCGAACTGATGTGGACCGGCAAGATCTTCACTGCCGAAGAGGCGCTCGAGATGGGCTACGTCAGCCAGGTCGTCGAGCACGACGAGCTGATGCCGGCAACCTTCGACCTGGCCGGTCAGATCGCCAGGATGCCCGCGGTCTCGGTGCAAATGATCAAGCGCCTCGCCTACCGTTCCGCCGAAACCGGCCTGCACGAGTCGCTCGAAATGGCCGACCACGCCATGGTCATCGCCCGCTCGACCCAGGACGCGATCGAAGGCCCCCGCGCCTTCGCCGAGAAGCGCGAGCCCAACTTCCAGGGGTTCTAACAGGCTGCTGAACAACCCACTCTGCACGGAATTCCCTCTCCCCCCGCAGAGCGGGGGGAGATGTCGCGTAGCGACAGAGGAGGGGCAGTAACGACCGAACTGCCGCTATTCGTCCGAGACGTAGACGGTTCCGTCGGACACGCGGGTCTTGAAGGTCTGGATGTAATCAGGCTCGATCTTGTTCTTGATGAACGGCGGCGGGGTCGGCAGCATCTTGTGAATCATGTTCCAGACGCCGTTGGGCAGCCACGACTTGGTCTGTCCGGTGCGCATGTCGAACTCGGAATCGTGCCAGGGACAGACGATGTGCGCGTTTTTCAGATCGCCGACCGAGAGCGGCGCGAAGAGGTGCGGGCACTTGTCCTGGACGGCGAAGATCTCACCGTGCACGTTGGCCACGCAGACGCGGGTGCCGTCGAGATCGGCGGCAGTGACTTCGCCGGGCGGCAGTTCCGACAGCGGACAGACGGCGGTCTCGGTCACGGTGGCCTCCCTGCGCTTGCGGCGCTCAACGCCTGTGATCTGATCATCGCGCCAGCGACATCATCGGTCAATGCAAACTGCGGATGCTTGCGATCGCAGTTCGACTCATACACTGAACTGGCGTTGCTGAAGAACGGACGGTAAGCCATGGATTTCGAGCAGTATCTGAACCCTCCGCGCGTGGCCGTAATCGAGGTGACCGGACAGATCGGCGCGAGACTCAATCCGCGTGAACTGAGCCGCACCCTGAACAGCGTGCGCTCGAATCCGCGCTATCCGGCGGTTGTGCTCGATATCGACTCGCCCGGCGGCGGCGCGGCCGCCTCGGAGGCGCTCTACCTGGCCACCAAGCGGCTGTCCGACAAGAAGCCGGTCGCCGCCGCAATCCGCGGCGTCGGCGCGTCCGGGGGCTACATGATCGCCTGCGCCGCCAACCCGATCTTCGCGCTGCCGACCTCGGTCGTCGGTTCGATCGGTGTGATCTGGACCGCGCCGATGATCTCCGAGGCGCTCGATCGCGTCGGCGTCAAGATGCGCACCCGCGCCGCCGGCGAGTACAAGGACATGGGCTCGCTGTTCCGTGAGACCACCCCTGAGGAAGACGCCAAGCTCGACGCATTGATCCACTCCGTCTACGAGCGCTTCGTCGACATCGTGGCCGAGGGCCGGCCCGAACTCACACGCGATCAGGTCGCGAGCCTGGCCTCGGGCGAGATACACACCGGCGCCGAGGCGCACGAGATCGGCCTGGTCGACCGGCTCGGCGACCTCAACGACGCCGTCGAGTGGGCCGCCGACGCCGCCGGCATCGAAAAGCGCACCACGCTGGTCCGTCCCAAGCGAGGCCTGCTGCAAATGCTCATGACCCAGGGCGCAGACTCGGTCGCCCACGCCCTGGTCGATGCCTTCATCGATCGGCTCGACGCCGCAAGGTCCGAGCGCCTGCTCGAAGCCCGCTGGCGAATGGGTAGATAGATATCCAGTTCCTGCTTCACGCAGGAGCCCGCTCGGAGTCACGAGTTAGTCAAACGCGCCCGAGACCAGGTGCTCGACGTACTCCTCGTCAGACATGCCGACGATGTCCTTGTAAACGTACTCGTTGTCCTCGCCCAGCAGCGGCGCGGCCTTGGTCAACTCCGCCGGAGTCTCCGAGAGCCGGAACGAGGGACCGTCGTAGGCCCGATGACCCATGGTCGGATGATCGAGCATCCAGAAGTGTCCGCGATGCGCGAGCTGCGGGTCGTTGCGCAGGTCCTCGGGCGTCTGCACGACGCCTGCCGGCACGCCGGCGTTCTGCAGCCGCTCCATCAACTCCTCGGCCTGCTGCGACCGCGTCCAGGCGGCGATCGCCGAGTCGAGCGCGTCGGACTCCATCGATGTCCAGGAATGCTCACCCGCGACATCCGCCAGCGCTGCCAACTCCGCGTCGTTGGTCACGGTGATCGCAATCCAGCGGTCATCGTCGTCGCCGCGAGCCGCGCACTGGTACGTGGCGTACGGCCGATGCTCGGGATGTCCGGCGCCCAGCGCCTGCTGCTCGCGGCCGTTGACCGTGTAGTCGAGCACCATCGTCTCGGTCGCGTGGATCGCCGCCTCCATCTGGCCGAAGTCGATGTTCTGCCCTTCTCCCGTGCGCTGCCGATGATCCAGCGCGGCAAGCAGCGCCGAGGCAGCGAAGTGCGGCACGAGAAAGTCCGTGTAGGCGACGCCGGTGCCGATCGGCTCCTCGCCGGGATAGGCGGTCAGGTGCGAGATGCCGGCCGCCGCCTGGAGCACGTGTCCGTAGCCCTGCCACATCGACCAGGGACCGGTCAGGCCGTACATGGGCATCGAGATCATGATCAGGTCGGGACGAATCTCGCAGAGGTCCTCGTAGGTCATGCCCCAGGCGCGCATCGCCTTGGGCGTGAACGACTCAGTCACGATGTCGCAGTGCTCGACGATCCGCTTGGCAATCGCGACGCCGTCGGGATGCTGCAGATTCAGCGAGGCGCACTTTTTCGACGAGTTGAAGTCGGCGTAGTAGCCGCTGTTATCGAGTCCCGGCTCGTCGTTGACGAACGGCGGCGCCCGGCGCAGCGGCTCCGGACGCACCGAGGACTCGATCCGGATCACCTCCGCCCCATGATCGGCGAGATACTTCGAGACCAGCGGTCCGACGCCGACCCAGGCGAAGTCGGCGATGCGAATGCCTTCGAAGACGCGGTCGGTCTGTTCGGCGGTCATGTGCGGTTCCTAGATCACGCCCTGCGCAGCAAGTTCGGCAATCTCGTCGTCGGTGCAACCGAGCAGATTGCCGTAGACGTAGTCGTTGTGCTCGCCGATGCGCGGCGCGCGGTGACGCACGCGGATCGGCGTCTTGCTCAGCTTCGCCCACGGACCCGGATAGGTGACGTGCGCATCCTCGTGCTCAAGCTCGACCCAGTAATCGCGCGCGGCGAGATGCTCGTTCTCGAGCAGATCCCTGGGCGTATGCACGATCCCCCAGCCGTTGCGGATCTGCTGTGCTTCCGAGACAAGCTGGGCGCGGGTGAACTGCTTGCAGAAGTCGACCAGCACCTCGTTGAGATGGTCGGCGTCCTCGCCGGCGGGCGGGATCAGGATGCCCTGCGTGGCGTCGAGCTTGGCCATCCACTCGTCCGAGGTCAGGTCGCCGGCCATGCCGTGATGGTCGAGCCAGTCAATCGTCTGGCGCGCCGTCAGTCCGAACAGACCGCCGTAGGACAGCGCCGCGACGTATCCGTCGGCCGCCTCGTAGACGTATTGCCCCGACTTGTAGCCGCCGATCTCGCGACCGTTGCCGGGACGGCCGTTGTTGATCCCGCGGATGTCCCAGGTCGGCGAGGCGTTGTCGTGCGTGAACGTGACCGCCTCCTGCATCGACTGGTCCACGTGCTGTCCCGTTCCGGTCCTGGTCCGTTGGTAGTGCGCGACCAGCGATCCAACCACCGCCTGCGCCGAGACCTGCGTGTACCCCTGCGAAGCGGTCGGCCGGATCGGCGGACGACCCGGCGCGCCGCAGAGCGAGGACAGCCCGCCCATCGCCGTGCCGACCAGGTCGGTCGCTTTCCAGTTGGCGTAAGGTCCGTCGCGACCAAAGGGCGTGATCGAGGTATGCACCAGTGCCGGATGAGACGCACGCAGCGCCTCGACGCCGAGCCCGAGCGCGGCGGCGGCATCGGGCGGGCATGTCTCGACCAGGAAGTCGGCGCCGTCAAGCAGGCGCGTAAACAGCTCCTGACCGCGAGCCGTGGTCAAGTCGAGCGTCGCGCTGAGCTTGTTGTTGTTGAACGTCCACCAGTGCAGCGATTGCTCGGGGTCAACGACATCGCCGCGGAACGGCCCGATGAAGCGCGACTCATCCCCGCCCGGCGGCTCAACCTTGATCACCTCCGCACCGAGGTCGCCGAGCATCCGCCCCGCAAGCTGCCCCAGTTCGTTGGTCAGGTCAATCACCCGAAACGGCGCAAGCGGTCCGGCAGCGGTTTGAGTCGTCATGAGACGAATGATAGATGGGAGGACGAATACCGGATTTACGTCCCCTCTCCCCCCCGCCCCCAGGCGGGGGGAGATGCCGAAGGCAGAAGGGGGCCGCCCCAGCACGACGCGGAGTGCCCCCCTCTGTCCCTACGGGACATCTCCCCCCGCTGGCGCGGGGGGAGAGGGGAACGGTGGAACGCAACGCGACTTGGACGACGCGATCAGCTCGCCGCCGCCGCGTGATCGGACCGCCGATGAATGATGTGCACGCCCTCAAGCGAGGGAATCAGCCGCTCGATGGCCGCCCGCAGCTCGTCGAGATTGCGCTTCTCCTGCGCCGACACGGCAATCGGGCGGAACTCCAACTCGGCGCTGAGTTCGTCCAGCACCTCGTCGAGCGGGTCTTCGAGCGCGTCGATCTTGTTCATCACCGTCAGCGTCGGACGCTGATCGACGCCGAGATCGCGCAGCGTGCCCTCGACGCTCTCGATCTGCTCCAGCACGTCGGGCGAGGTGCCGTCGACGACGTGGATCAGCACGTCGGCCTCCTCCAGCTCCTCCAGCGTCGCCCGGAAGGCGGCCACGAGCTGCGTCGGCAGCTTCTGGATGAAGCCGACCGTGTCGGAGAGCAGCACGGTCTGGTGCTCGGAGAGCCGCCAGCGCCGCGTGGTCGGATCGAGCGTCTCGAACAGCCGGTCGCGGGCGCGCACGTTGGCGTTGGTCAGCGCGTTCATCAGCGTCGACTTGCCCGCGTTGGTGTAGCCGACCAGCGCGACCAGCGGAATGCCGGCGCGGTCGCGCTTGTTGCGGTGCTGCTGCCGGTGCGTGCGGACCCGATCGAGGTCCTTCTTCAGCCGCTTGATCTGGTTGCGAATCAATCGGCGGTCGGTCTCAAGCTGCGTCTCTCCCGGACCACGCGAGCCGATCGCGCCTTCCATCCGTTCCAGGTGCTCCCACTGTCCGGTCAGGCGCGGCAGCAGGTACTCGTGCTGGGCCAGCGCGACCTGGACGACGCCCTCACGCGTGCGGGCGCGCTGGGCGAAGATGTCGAGGATCAGCGCCGTGCGGTCGATCACCTTGATTCCCAGCCGCTGCTCGAGCGTGCGTTGCTGGGCCGGCGTCAGTTCGTCGTCGAAGATCGCCACCGTCGCGCGCAGTTCGTCGCGCAGCTCCGCGATCTCCTCCAGCTTGCCTTTGCCCACGTACGAGTTTGGGTCCGGATGCTTCAGCCGTTGCTTGACCCGTTGGAGCGGCATCGCGCCGGCGGTGATGGCGAGTTGGGAGAGTTCCTCAAGCGACGCCTCGATGCTCCAGTGCGCCGAGCGCCGGGCGTCGACGCCGACCAGGATGGCGCGTTCGCGAGGTGGATGGGTGGGGTGTCTCCGGGAGCGTCCGCTCTTCGGTCTTCGGTTGCGTATGCGTGAGATAGGAGTCTCCGTCGCTACGCCCGCGCGGCAGATGCCGTCGGGCGCGGTGCAGTCTAGTCAGGCAAAGTGACGGAGCCTAGCTGAACATGTCGGAGCGGACCTCCCGGTTCGGTGCGTTGCATCCAGCTTAGCCGGAAGTAAACGCCGCGATCCGCTCGACGCCTTCGTCGACCTCTTCGTCGGGCAGCGTCAGCGAGAGCCGGATGTAGCCCTCGCCGGCGGGACCGTAGCCGTTGCCGGGCGTAACCACGACGCCCTGCTCCTCGATCAGCCGCGCGGCGAAGTCGGCTGAGGTATCGCCCTCGGGGATTCTGGCCCAGATGTAGAGCGAGGCCTTGGGGTTCGTGACCTCAAGTCCGATCGAGCGCAGCGCGGCGACGACCTTGTCGCGGCGCTTCTGGATGATCGCGTTGTTGGCCTCGATCACCGACTGGTCGCCGTCCAGCGCGGCGATCGCCATCTGCTGGATCGCCTGGGGAATGCCCGAGTCGATGTTCGACTTGACCCGCAGGAGCGGGTCGACCAGCTCGGCATTGCCACAGGCCCAGCCCAGCCGCCAGCCGGTCATGTTGAACGTCTTCGAGAGCGAGAAGTACTCCATCCCCGCCGCCTTGCCTGACGGCGCCTGCAAGTACGCGGGCGCTTCGTAGCCGTCGAAGGTCACGTCGCAGTAGGCGTTGTCGTGCAGGACCGCAATCTCGTGATCCAGGCCGAACCGCGCCGCGCGCTCGAAGAAGTCGATGTCGGCCAGCGCCCCGGTCGGATTGTTGGGATAGTTGATCCACAGCACGCGCGCCTGCTCGCGCACGTCCGCCGGGATCGCGCCCAGGTCAGGCAGGAAGTCGTTCGCCTCGGTCAGCGGCAGATAGTGCGACGTCCCGCCGGCGAACATCGTGCCGATCGCGTAGACCGGATAGGCCGGGTCGGGGACCAGCGCCACATCACCGGGATCGATGAAACAGAGCGCCGAGTTGGCGATGCCTTCCTTGGCCCCGATCAGCGGCACGATCTCGGTGGCCGGATCGAGCGACACTTCGAAGCGCTGCCCCATCCAGCGCGCGATGCACTCGCGCAGCTCGGGCAGACCCTCGGTCTCGGGATAGCGGTGATTGGCGGACACGTCGGCGTGCTCGTGCAGCGCCTCAAGAATGTGCGCGTGCGTCGGCAGATCGGGATCGCCGATGCCGAACGAGATCACGCGCACGCCTTTCTCGCGCTGCTCCGCAATCTTGCGCGAAATCTCGACGAATAGATATGGAGGGAGGTCGCGGACTCGTTGTGCGGTTCGTACCATTTAGAACTTGCCCCAGATCTTGCCGACCTTGACGTAGGTCACGACCTTCTCGTCGTAGCGGCGCTGGACTTCGGCCGGATCGGCGGGGCGCTGATAGGTCAGTTCGTTGGTCACGTGGCGGAAGTTGAACTCGCGCAGCAGCGGATCGCCCACGCTCTCGCCCGCGACTCGCAGCGTCATCGCCCGCCGGTTCTCCTCCGCGCCGCGCTGCATCGCCGCCGCGAGCAGCGCCCGCGAGACCTCGGTGTGGTCGTGCTCCGGATGCACAATCAGTTCTTCCGCCGTGACGCCGCGCTTCTCGGCCGGCAGCGTGCGGATGTAGCCCGCCGCCGAGCCGCCGCGCTCGGCGATCCCGACCCACTCAGCGTCGCCGAAGAACTGATTCGCGAGCGGCGGCGCGTGCGCGCCCTCGCCCGACGCCTCCCGTTCGATCTCGACAATCGCCTCGTCGTCGCCGGCCGAGGCGTCGCGCACCGTGATGTCGCCGACCTCGGGCAGCGCCTGATCGCGCACGTCGCGGCAGCGCATCACCGAGACCTCGGACGGCGACGTAAACCCCGCGCCGATCATCATCGGCTCGACGTAGTGCCGATGGGGAAAGTCCGTGTAGTCGATCACCATCAGTTCGCAGTCCGAGTGCTCCGTGGCCAACTCGCCCATTTCGTTGAGCAGATTGGTCAGGTGCAGGCGGATGTGATTGATCGTGTCGAACTCGTAGAAGATGCGCAGGTGTCGGCCGTAGGGCACGCCGATCACGTAGCCGTCGTCGCACTGGGTCGAGAGCATCCGCGGCAGACGGACGAGCTCGTCAAAGTCGAGGTCGGGCTGGTTACGGTACGCAAGCTGCTTCGAGGCCAGCGTCTCATGCAGGTCGCGGACCATGCCGGGCGCAACGTCCTGCGCATGCCGCGTGTAGTCGGGGATGACCATCAGTTGTCCATTCGTTTGTCGGGAAGAGTCAGCAAATTGTGATCGAGGACGCCCTCGAAGGAAAATCGCGCCTCACCGGTCATGAAGACCGACTCGGACGGGTCTTCGCGGCCCTGCCAGAGGATGTCAACATCGCCGCCCGGCATGGACACGGTGGCCTGTTCGTCAACCAGCCCGCGCAGCCGCGCCGCGACCATGACCGCGCACGCGCCGGTCCCGCAGGCCTGGGTCAGACCGACGCCCCGTTCCCAAACGCGCATTTTGATCTGAGACCGCGACAGCACATTCACGATCTCGACGTTGGTCTTGTTCGGAAAGTCGCGGTTCGTCTCAACGATCGGTCCGTACGCGTCGAGCGCAAAGTCGTCCACATCCTGATACTCGCCGTCCATGAACCAGACCGCATGCGGATTGCCCATGCTGACGCAGGTGAAGTCGACCGGACCAAGCGGGAACTCAATCAGGTGCTCCAGCACCGGACCGGGACCATCGTGGCGCACCGGAATCTGGTCAGGCTCAAGCAGCGCGGGTCCCATGTCGACTGTGACGATGTCCACGTCGCCGTCTTCCCAATCGAAGATGTACGCCTCGAGCACGCCTGCGCCGGTCTCAATCGAGAGCGAATCCCCTTCCGGTCTGATGCCGGCGCGCTCAATCAGGTACTTGACAAAGCAGCGCAGGCCGTTGCCGCACATCTCCCCGTCCGAGCCGTCGGCGTTGACAATCACCATCCGCGCAGCGGCGGCATCGGTGTCCTGTGCGATCAGGATGCCGTCCGCGCCGACGCCGAGGTGCCGGTCGCAGATGCGTGGCGCGAGCGACGACCAATCGATGTCGCTGAGGTGGGCGTTCTCGCCCAGCGCGTCGATCAGGACGAAATCATTGCCCGCGCCCTGCACCTTGAGAAACGGCACATTGAGCGATGAAGTAGACATGCGTGTTCTCCGGCAACTGATTGCATCTTACTCAAGCGTCGCCAGCGGAACATCAGCGGACCAACAGAACGACGGATCGTCGCGCCGGAACCAGGCGCGTTGCCGCCGGGCGAAGCGCCGCGTCGCTTGCGCAACCGCCTCTTCCGCCTGCTCCAACGACGTCTCGCCGCGCAGATGAGCCAGCACCTCGCGATAGCCGATCGCATCGAATCCCGGCGAGTCCTCCGGCACGCCCTCAGCGAGCAGGCCTCGCACCTCGCCCGCAAACCCGTCCGCGAACATCGCCCGGGTCCTCGCCGCAATCCGCTCGTCGAGCTCCTCCAGGTCCACGTCCGGAGCGCAGGCGCGATAGCTCACCGGCTCGCGCAACTGCTGCCACGCCGAGATCGGCCTGCCGGTCAGGTGAAACACCTCCAGCGCCCGGATCAGCCGTCGGACATTGGTCGACCCAATCTGCGCCGCCGCCTCGGGATCGACCTCGCTCAGCCGCTCGTGCAGCGTGCCGCCGGACTCCCCCGCCAGCGACTCGCGAAACTCCGCATCCTCCGCCGCCGGCGGCACCTGCCAGCCTTCCAGCAGCGCCCGCATGTGCTGGCCGCTGCCGCCCACCGCGATCGGACGCTTGCCCCGCCCGCGAATCTCCTCGATCGCCGCCCGCGCGGCCTTCAGGTACGCGCCCAGCGAGTAGCGCTCGGTCGGCTCGACGATGTCGATGCACCAGTGCGGAATCTCCGCGCGCATCGCGGCGCTCGGCTTGGCCGTGCCGATGTCCAGCCGCCGGTAGATCTGCCGGGAATCAATCGAGACAATCTCGCCGCCCAGCTCACGCGCAATCCGCAGCGCCCACTCGGACTTGCCGCTGGCGGTCAGCCCGACGACCGCGATCAGGGCAGGCTCACGCGGCTGAGATGGCTCGGGTGATGGCGAGGAAGTCATCGGGTTTGAGCGAGGCGCCGCCGACCAGCGCGCCGTCGATGTCGGGCTGTGACATGAACTCGGCAACGTTCGACGGATTCACCGAGCCGCCGTAGAGAATGCGCACGCCGTCGGCATCCTCCGTTCCAAGCTTGTCCGCCGCGACCGAGCGAATGTGAGCACAGGCGGATTCCGCTTCGTCGGGCGTTGCCGCCCGGCCCGTGCCGATCGCCCAGACCGGCTCGTAGGCGATCACCAGTCCGGCCGGCGCGGGATCGTCGCCCAGCGCGATGCCGACCTGTCGTGAGAGCACGGTGTTGGTACGTCGATTCTCGCGCTCCGCCTCCGACTCGCCGACGCAGAGGATCGGCGTCAGACCGTGCGCCTCCGCCGCCCGCAACTTGAGCGCCAGCGCCTGGTCGTCTTCGCAGAAGAACTGGCGGCGCTCCGAGTGACCGAGAATCACCCAGTCGGCGACCTCGGCGAGCTGCGCCGGCGATACCTCGCCGGTGTAGGCGCCCGACGGCTGCGTGTGCATGTTCTGTCCGGCGATGTGCACCTCCGTGCCGCACCAGAAGTCCCAGACCAGCGGCAACTGGGTGAAGCTCGGCGAGAGCACTACATCGACGCCTTCAATCTCCTCGATTCCGGCCAGCCCGCGGCACAATGCTCGCGCCTCGGCGTTGGTTCCGTTCATCTTCCAGTTGCCCGCCGCGATCGGGATTCTGGCCATCAGTCGTCCTCCTCGTCGTCGTTCGGATCCTCAGGCTCGGCGTCGGGCAGCACCGCGATGCCGGGCAGATCGAGTCCCTGCAGGTATTCCAGCGCCGCCCCGCCGCCGGTCGAAACGTGCGACATCTTGCTGCTCAAACGGTACTGCGCGACCGCCGCTGCCGTCTCGCCGCCGCAGATCACCGTGTTCGTTTCCTCCAGTTTGGCCAGCGCCTCCGCCATGGCCCGCGTGCCGCCCGAGAACGCCTCGCGCTCGAACAGCCCCAGCGGACCGTTCCAGACGACTGTGTCGCATTCCTGGACCGCCTCCGAAAACAGTTCCACCGTTGCCGGCCCCACATCGAGAATCTGCCAGTCGTCCGGCATCGCTTCCTCGCCAAAGACGAGCGGTTTGGCGCGCGGCGGCTCATCGGCGCCATGGGCGATCACGCAGTCGGTAGGAATCAGCAGGCGGCAACGCTCCGCTTCGGCAATCGCCGATATCTCGTTCGCCGCCTCGACCATGTCCTGCTCCAGCAGCGAGTCGCCGGTCGGCAGGCCGCGTGCCAGCAAGAACGTGTTCGCCATCGCGCCGCCGATCGCGATGACCTCTGAAATCTCCGCCAGCCGCTCGAGCAGACCCAGCTTGTCCGACACCTTGGCCCCGCCGGAGATGAAGGCCAGCTTGCCGGCCTCTCCGTTGCGGATCGGATCGAGCGCCGCCAGTTCGCTCTCGATCAACAGTCCACCGGCCGAAGGCAGCATCTGCGCGATGGCATGGGTCGAGGCATGCGCCCGGTGCGCCGCGCCAAACGCGTCGTTCACATAGACATCGGCCAGGTCGGCAAGCTGCGAGGCGAAGTCGTAGTCGTTCTCCGTTTCCTCCTCGTGGAAGCGAAGATTCTGTAGCACCATCACCTGTCCCGCCTGCAGGTCGCGCGCCATCTGCGTGGTCACGTCGCCGATGCAGTCGGGCGCCATGCTCACATTCATCCGCAAGGCCCGCGCCAGACGCACCGCGACCGGCGTGAGATCGAATGCGGGGTCGCGCTCGCCTCCGGGACGGCCCAGGTGCGAGCAGACGATCACGGAAGCGCCCCGTTCGAGCGCAAACTTGACTGTCGGCGCGGCCGCTCGCACGCGCGTGTCGTCGAGTACGCGGCCGTCGTCCAGCGGCGTGTTCAGATCGAGACGAATCAGCACCCGCTTGCCTGCAAGGTCCAGGTGGCGAATCGAGACTTTGCTCATCGTGATTCAATCCAGGGAGGCGCAGGCGGCTCTCGACTCGGGCACGTCCGCCGCGCCGAGGCGCTCATGCCATGGGCGACAATTCAGTCGAACGTTCGGCCGAAGCGGATTGCGCCTCATTCTCAACGGGTCGTTCTGTCGGCTCCGAGTGTTGCGCTTCGACGGCCGCCAGCTTGGCCAGACGCCGCACGTGGCGGCCGCCTTCAAACTCGGCCGCCAGGAACGCATCCACGATCTCTGCGGCCAGCGCATGTCCGGTCACGTATGCGCCCAGCGCAAGGATGTTGCAATCGGTGTGCTCTCGCGACCGACGCGCCGACCAGGGGTCCGCGCAGAGCGCCGCACGCGCGCCGCGCACCTTGTTGGCGGCGATGCTGACCCCAACGCCGTTGGAACAGATCACAATGCCAAGCTGGTGCTGACCGTCGACGACCGCTTCGGCGAGCGGAGCAGCCGTGTCGGCGTAATCGGTTGGCTCGTTGGATACGGGACCGAAGTCTCGGAGCTCGTGACCCTGCGCGGCCAGTCGCTCACGCAGGCGTTCCTTCAGTTCAAATCCGGCGTGGTCGCTGCCAATCGCGATTCGCACCGATGTCTGCCCCCATCCAGACCGTCAGGCCATGACTTCAGGAAACCGAATCCAAATCGGAGAGCCCCCAGTGGCGCATGAGCAGTTCTCCGACCTGCGCGCTGAGCATCGGGCCGCGGCGCAGCACTCGGGGTATCTGGCCTGTGCAGTCCAAGATAGTCGAGGCCGTACCCGCAGGCATTATGCCCGCTTCGCCAAGAATGTGAAGTGATTCACTTAGCCGCGCCGACGCCGGGCCGGGCAGGAACTGCCGGCGCACATCGTCGGCCGACAGCGACGCCGCTTCTCCGTGAATGTTGGCCGATGTTCCCGTCAGCGGCGCGTCGATCAGGTCGAGCACCTCGGCGGCCACAGGATGGTCGGGTATCCGCAGCGCAATCGTCGCGCCGTCAACTGCCCGCGTCGGCCAGTCGTCCCGCTTGCGCACGATCAACGTGACCGCGCCCGGCCAGGCCGACTCGGCAAGCGAACTCAGCCGTTCGTCGAGCGGCTCGGCCATCGCTTCCAGGTGCGCGCGCCAGGTCGCGGGCGGCAGGAAGACCGGCAGATTCTCGCCGCCCGGACGCCGCTTGAGACGGAACACCTCGGCCACGCTCAGATCGTCGCTCGCGACGGCGCTCAGCGCGTACTGCGTATCCGTCGGCAGCGCGACCACGCCGCCCATACGCAAATGTTTAACTGCTTGATCAAGTTCACCGAACGACACATCTGCAGCATAACTGGCGCGTATCCTTATGACGTGCAGACAGAGACATCGGGACACGAATCAATCGTCATCGTCGACCTCGGCTCGCAGACGGCGATGCTGATCGCCCGGCGCGTGCGCGAACTCAACGTCTATTGCGAACTCGTGCCGCCCAGCGCCGAGTGGAACCGCGTCCGAGAACTCAACCCGAGGGGCGTGATCCTCAGCGGTGGACCGGCCAGCGTGCACGACGACGGCGCGCCGTGCGCGCCCGATTGGGCGCTCGACGGCCGCATGCCGGTTCTCGGTATCTGTTACGGCATGCAGACGATGGCCAACCAGCTTGGCGGCCTCGTCGCCGCCGGTCGCGAGCGGGAATTCGGCGCAGCCCACATCTATCCGCAAGAAGGCTCCGGCCTGCTCGACGACCTGCCCCGACCGATGCCGGTCTGGATGTCCCACGGCGACCGCGTCGACGAGCTGCCCGCCGGCTTCCGCGCCCTGGCCGGCACCGACAGCATCCCGATCGCGGCGATGGGCGACGATCAGGGCCGCTTCGGCATCCAGTTCCACCCTGAAGTCGTGCATACGCCGCACGGACTGCACCTGCTCAGCAACTTCGTCCACGGCATTTGCGGCTGCTCCGGCGACTGGGACGCCGCCCACTTCATCACCGAGACCGTCGCCGAAATCCGCGAACAGGTCGGCGCCAACCATGTCGTCTGCGGACTCTCCGGCGGCGTCGACTCCTCCGTCGCCGCCGCGCTCGTCCACCGCGCCGTCGGCGATCAGCTCACCTGCATCTACGTCGACAACGGCCTCATGCGCCTCGGCGAGACCGAGCAGGTCGTCGACACCTTCCAGCGCAACATGCACATGGACCTCCGCGTTGCCCGATCCGGCGACCGCTTTCTCGAGGAACTCGCCGGCGTCGACGATCCCGAGACCAAGCGCAAACGCATCGGCGAGACGTTCATCTCCGTCTTCGAGGAAACCGCGCTGGAGATCACGAAGGACGACCACGGCGTCGATTTCCTCGTCCAGGGCACGACCTATCCCGACGTCGTCGAGAGCGCCGGCTCGGGCCACGGTTCGGCCACCGCGATGATCAAATCGCACCACAACGTCGGCGGCCTGCCCGACGACCTGCGCTTCGAGCTGATCGAGCCGCTCCGCCACCTGTTCAAGGACGAAGTCCGCGAAGTCGGCCGCGAACTCGGCCTGCCCGATGAAATCGTCGGCCGCCAGCCCTACCCCGGACCCGGCCTCGCGATCCGAATCATCGGACCCGTCACGCACGAAAAGGTCCGCGTGCTCCAGCTCGCCGACGCCGTCGTCATGGACGAAGTCCACAACGCCGACCTCTACGCCGACCTCTGGCAGTCCTTCGCCATCCTCACCGACACGCGCACCGTCGGCGTCCAGGGCGACGCCCGCACCTACGGCTGGGTCTGCGCCATCCGCGCCGTCACCGCCGACGACGCGATGACCGCCGACTGGGCCCGCCTCCCTCACGACCTCCTCGCCACCATCGCCAACCGCATCGTCAACGAGATTCCCGAAATCAACCGGGTCGTCTACGACATCACCTCCAAGCCCCCAGGCACCATCGAGTGGGAGTAACCCGCGTTGATCATCACCATCTGCATGAGCATGTCCCTCCGACACCGGTTGGCGGACATCTGCCGCACCCTCGAACAAGCCGGACACGAAGTGCTCACCCCGGTCGACACCCGCGAGTTCGACTACGAGGGCGCCGACGATCACGAGCGAGCCGAACTCAAGCGTGACAAGGACCTGATCCGCACCCACTACGAGAAGATCAAGCGCTCCGACGCCATCCTCGTGCTCAACGAAGACCTGCCCGGCAAGCCCCGCTACATCGGCGGCAACAGCTTCCTCGAAATGGGCTTCGCCCACATCCTCGACATCCCCATCTACCTCATGCAGGACGTCCCAGAGTCCCCCTACCGCTCCGAAATGCTCGCCATGGACCCAATCGTCCTCAACGGCGACCTCGGCCGCATCCCCGCCGACACCGCCGCCGTTCTGGGATAGCCTCGCACTATGCGCATCCTGATCGTCGGTGGCGGCGGGCGTGAACACGCCCTGGCCTGGAAGCTGGCTCAATCCCGTTCCTGCGAGGCCATCATCGCCGCGCCTGGCAACGCCGGCACCGCCGAGCTCGGCCGCAACATCCCCATCCACGACTCCGACCTCGACGCCATCTGCGACGCCGCCGAGTCAAACCGCATCGACCTCGTCGTCGTTGGACCCGAAGCCCCGCTCGCCGCCGGACTCGTCGACGCCCTCGACGCGCGCGGCATCCTCGCCTTCGGACCCTCGCAAGCCGCGGCGCAGATCGAGTCCTCGAAGTGGTTCGCCAAGTCGGTCATGCAGTCCGCCGCCGTGCCCCACGCCCGCGGCGAGCTCTTCGACTCCGCCCAGGCCGCCCACAAGTGGCTGGAAATCCTCGGCCCCGACGACCTGCCCGTGCTCAAGGCCGACGGTCTCGCCGCCGGCAAGGGCGTGATCGTCCCCGACCACATCGACGATGCCCACGCCGCCGTCGACCAGATGTTTGCCGGCGCATTCGGATCGGCCGGCGAGCGCGTCGTGATCGAAGATCGACTCTCTGGCATGGAGGCTTCGGCCATGGCCGTCGTTTCCGGTACCGACATCCTGCCCCTCCCGCTGAGCTGCGACTACAAGCGGATCATGGACCGCGACCAGGGACCCAACACCGGCGGCATGGGCGTCTACGCCCCACCAGGCTTCGTCGGCGACTCCGACGACCTCTTCGCAACCATCCACCAACCCGTCGCCGATCAGATGTCCGCCGAGGGCTGCGAGTTCCGCGGCCTGCTCTACGCCGGACTCATGATCGACGACACGACCGGCGACAACGCCCTCAACGTGCTCGAGTTCAACGCCCGCTTCGGCGATCCCGAGACCCAGGCCGTCATCCCCCTCATCGACGGCGATCTGCTGCCTGTGCTCGAAGCCTCCGCCCGAGGCCACGCGCTGCCCCGCGACGCCATATCCCACTCCGGCCGAGCCTCGGTCAGTGTGGCCGTCGTCAGCGGCGGCTATCCCGGACCCTACGAGACCGGCAGACCAATCCACGGACTCGACGCCGTCGACGACTCGGTCGACATCTTCCACGCCGGCGCCGCCATCGACGACGACGGCCGCACCGTCACCGCCGGCGGACGCGTGCTCGCCGTCACCGCCGTCGCCGATACGCTGGCCGAAGCGCGCGGCATCGCCTACGACAATGTTCGCCGCATCACGTTCGACGGCGCATTCTACCGCACCGACATCGCCCTCAGAGAGGTACCACGATGACCACCCGCACGATCAAACCCAACCTGCAGATCCACGACGACGTCCCGCCGATCGAGATGTTTCCCGGCGTCTCGCGGCGCACCCTCAACGCCGGCGAGCGCACCTCGATCCACGAGATCAACATCGCCGCAGGCTGCGTCGTGCCGATGCACACGCATCCGCACGAGCAGATCGGCTACCTGGTCTCCGGACGCGTCAAGTTTGAACTCGGCGACGAGACGAAGGAACTCGCCGCCGGCGACTCCTGGATCATCCCCTCCGAGGTCCCCCACGAGGTCACCGCGCTCGAAGACGCCGTCGCGCTAGACATCTTCTCCCCCGCCCGCGAGGAGTACATCCCCTAATGATCCCCCGCTATCAACGCGCGGAAATGGCCGCGCTCTGGACCGATGACGCCAAGTGGCGGCGCTGGCTCGATGTCGAAATCGCTGTCGTCAACGCCTGGGCCGACGAGGGCGTCGTGCCTCGCGAAGACGCCCAACTCATCGCTGCCAACGCCGGCTACAACGTCGAAGACATCAACACCTACCAGGTCAAGATTCACCACGACACCTTGGCCTTTTTGCAGTCCGTGGCCGACACCTTGGGACCAGAATCTCGCTGGGTCCATCACGGACTCACCACCTCCGACGTCTGGGACACCGCCTCCGCACTCCAGATCCGCGACGCCGCGCGGATCATCGAGGACGACCTTGAACGCCTCGAAGTCGCCATCACGAAGCGCGCCGTCGAGCACAAGCACACCCTCTGCATCGGACGCACCCACGGCATCCACGGCGAGCCGACCACCTTCGGCCTCAAGCTGGCCGGCTGGGTCGACGAAACCCGACGCAACCGACGCCGACTCGCCGACGCGATCGAGTCGGTCGCAGTCGGCAAGATCTCCGGTGCGGTCGGCACCCACGCGACCGTCCCGCCGCACATCGAGGAGCGCGTCTGCCGCGAGCTCGGACTCGGCGTCGAGGCGATCTCGACCCAGGTCGTCCAGCGCGACCGCCACGCCCACTTCCTCTCCACGCTCGCCGTGATCGCCGCCTCGCTTGAGCGCTTCGCCACCGAGATCCGCCACCTCCAGCGGACCGAGGTGCGCGAAGTCCGCGAACCCTTCGCCGAGGGCCAGGCCGGCTCCTCCGCCATGCCCCACAAGCGCAACCCGGAAAAGGCCGAGCGCGTCTGCGGACTCGCCAGAACCATCCGCGCCAACGCCTTGACCGCGCTCGAAAACGTCGCCCTCTGGCACGAGCGCGACATCTCCCACACCTCCGCCGAGCGCATCGCCATCCCCGACGCCTGCTTCGCCCTCGACTACATCACCGACATGCTCGCCTGGATCGTCGACGGCCTCGTCGTCGACGCCGACCGGATGCAGGCCAACCTCGAATCCTCCTACGGCCTGATCTACAGCCAGCGGGTCATGCTCGCCCTGACCGAGGCCGGCGTCGGCCGCGACGACGCCTACAAGCGAGTCCAGGCCTACGCCATGCAAGCCTGGGACAACGGCATCCAGTTCCGAGACCTGATCGAGCAGGACGACGTGATCACCTCAGCCCTCAACCCGGCAGCCATGGACGCCGTCTTCGACCCCGCCTACTTCACCCAACACATCGACGCCTCCTTCGCCCGCCTGGGTCTGTAATCCCCAGTCCCGGCCCCCGAGCCGGGACCCGCTCGATTCCCCTCTCCCCCCGCTCCAAAGGGGCAGATGCCAATCGCCCACTTCCCCTCTCCCCCCGCCTCCGGCGGGGGGAGATGCCGAAGGCAGAGGGGGGCTCCCCTCCCCCGCAACGCCGAAGCTCGGCAGAGGCCCTACGAAGCCGGCGAAGACGGACTCCTAGCGCGACTCCACAACGACTCTCCCGCCGGGTTCGACGTCAATGTGCAGCTCGTAACCCCGAAGCAGCGACATGCCCACCAAAGGCGTCGTGGCCGCAGCGTCCGCCAGGCCGTAGCGCATTTGCCCGTCCCAGAGCACGCCCATGTGATGCAGCGTCCGATGCCCAACCCGCAGCAGCCAAACGTCGACAGCCTCCGGCTGCTGCGCGCGCAAACTCTTGGACGCAGCCCGTAGGTCCTCGGCCAGCGCCCAGCAGCCGCTCTCCACGTCAATCGCGACGTACTCCCCCTCATGATCCCGCTCAACCTGCGCCCGCACCACACGCTCGTAAATGTCGTCGCCCAGACGGGCAATCTCTCCGGCAGGCCGGGACTTCGACATCGCGTGCTCCTCCGCTCCAGTATGCCAGACAGACTCAGGTGCACTCCGACTCCCCTCTCCCCCCGCCTCCGGCGGGGGGAGATGCCGAAGGCAGGGGGGGCTCCCCAACACCCAAGTCAACCCCACAACACACCACAACCCCACATCGAACACCCGTTCACATACCATCGATCCCCTGACACCACCAAGAGCAGGAGTTCTCCGTTGTCCCACGCCGCTAACCCACCTCTCCCCTTCACCAACGAAGCCATCATCAACCGCCTCCGACACCAGGCCACCAACGGCCCCGCCTACGTCCAACACAGCGCCACCAAGGCCCTCGCACACATCAAGGGCCTCTACGCCCAGGCCCACTACGAGGCCAGACTGGCCTACGACACTGCCCGCGTCGCTCTACGCGACTCTGTCGCGGATGCCGCCACCGACACGCAGCGGGCCGACGACGGCAAGATGTGCCTCGCCAAGCGCATGGAAGGCCTCAACAACGGCACCCTCCAGCCCACCCCCGAAGAACTCGCCCACTTCGAGCCGGACAACCCGGCTCAGGCCGACGATGGCGACGAAGACCACCCAGAGGAGCAGGAAGATGAACCTCCCTAATGTCCGCACGCGCCTGTCGCCCGCGGCGCTCGCCGCCGCACACAGCGAACGGCGTTTTTTCCCGACCAAACGCCAGCGCGAGCTCTTTCAGCAGCTCCTCAGCGCCCCCTACTCCAAAACTGACGCCGATCAGGACGGAGAACAGTCCCGCGTGTCCGATTCGCTCACCCTGTTGGGCTACGGCGGCGCCATGGGCGGCGGCAAGACCCGCGCCATTGCCGAACTTGCCATCGACGCCGCGCTCGCCTTCCCCGGCAACAACGTCCTCGTCGCACGTCACCATCTCTCCGACCTCTCCTCCACCACCATGAAGGAGTTCTTCCAGGTCTGCCCGCCTCATCTCATCCAGCGCCGCCGGCAGGCCCCCACCAGCCTCGTCCAGCTTCGCCTGCCCGGCTGGCCCTCGGGACGGTACTCGACCGTCAACTTCCGCCACCTCTCCGACTGGCACGGCCTCGGCTCGCAGCAATACGGCGCCGTCCTCATCGACGAAGCCGGTCAGGTCGACGAAGACGCCGCCCTCATGCTGCTCACCCGCCTCCGACATCCCGCCCAGCCCCAGCGCTGGTTCGTCGCCGCCTCCAACCCCTGGCCCGGCTGGTTCCAGCGCTGGTTCGTCCGACGCGAACTGCCCGAAGACGCGCTCAACGCAGCCCGCGGACAGCTCGCCTTCGTCCCCGCCAGGATCGCCGACAACCCCTATCTGCCCGTCAACTACGCCGAGATCAATCACGCCCTGATGCCCCCCTCCTGGCGTGAACGCTTCCTCGAAGGACGCTTTGACGCGCTCATGAACCGCGTCTACCCCGACTTCGACCCCGAGCGCCACTGCTGGCACGCGCCACTGCCCCGCTTTTCCCACCTGATCGGCGGCCTTGACTTCGGCGGCCAGGCCGACACCGCCCACCACACCGCCGCCATCCTCGCCGGCCTCACCCCCTCCGCTCCCCTCTCCCCCCGCCTCCGGCGGGGGGAGATGTCCCGTAGGGACAGAGGGGGGCACGCCCACGCAGACAGAGGGCGGCATTCCCTCGCCGACAGCGCGGACCACTCCCACGCCCCATCCCACCCCTACACCCTCATCCGCATCGCCGAGTTCGAAGACCGCGGTCCCGGCGTCATTCAACGCCTCGAACAGTGGCAGCGCCGCTGCCAGCAGCGATTCGGTAGCATCCGCTGGGCCGCCGACCGCTCCCAATCCGCCTGGATCGACCACCAGCGCCGACAGCAGATCGACGTCGTCCCCGCCTCCGGCGCGCCCGGCTCCGTCCTCTACGGCGTCAACCTCGTCTACCAGTACCTCGCCGCCGACCCGCCCCTATCCTTCTACACCCCTGAGCTCACCCAGTTCCCCCGGCGCATGAGCGAGTACGTCTGGCAAACCGGCGACGACGCCGATCCCCGGCCGCGAAAGCGCAACGACGACCTGCTCGACGCCGACCGCTACATGCACGAACTCCTCCAACACGTGCCCCGCCCCGTCCGTCCCCGCTGGATCAACCTCGACTTCCCGCCGCTCGGCCGCCCCGCCCTCATCACCGACCGCTGAGTTTCTCACTCCACGGAGGCCGATTATTCTGTCAACTTGACCTAAGATCGCGCAAGAGGAGTTTGCGATGAGCGTGATGATGGAATCCAACCTCGACCTGCCCAGGCACTCGGGCAAGGTGCGGGATATCTACGACCTCGGCGACCGGCTGCTGCTGGTCACCACCGACCGCATGTCCGCCTTCGACGTGGTCCTGCCCACCGGCGTCCCCGACAAGGGCTGCGTGCTGACCCAGATGTCGGCCTTCTGGTTCGAGGCGACCGAGTCGGTCGTGCCCAACCACATGATCCGCGTGATCGACTCGACCGACAATCCCGACATCCCGGTCCCGCTCGGTCCCGAATACATCGGCCGCTCGATGCTGGTCAAGAAGTGCGAGCCGGTCAAGCTCGAAGCGATCGTGCGCGGTTACCTGGCCGGTTCGGGCTGGGCCGAGTACCAGCGCGACGGAACCGTCTGCGGCATCCCGCTGCCGCCCGGACTGACCGAGTCGGAGCCCCTGCCCAATCCGATCTTCACGCCCTCGACCAAGGGCGAAGTCGGCGAGCACGACGAAAACATCACTTACGAGCAGGCCGTCGGCATCGTCGGCCAGGATGTCGCCAACACGGTCAAGGTCCGCTCGATGGCGCTCTACACCTACGGTCTCTCGCGGGCCCAGGAAGCCGGATTCTTCCTCGCCGACACCAAGTTCGAGTTCGGCGTCACCCAGAACCAGCAGGGCGAGGACGAGGTCATCCTGATCGACGAAGCCCTGACGCCCGACTCCTCACGCTTCTGGGATGCGGAAATCTACAAGCCGGGACAGTCCCAACCGTCCTACGACAAGCAGCCGCTGCGCGACTGGCTCTCGGGCACCGGCTGGGACAAGGAACCGCCCGGTCCGCCGCTGCCCGACGAGGTGGTCGAGGACATTCGCAGCCGCTACCGAACCGCCTACGAGCGCGTCACCGGCCGCGAACTGATCACGGCCGGCTGAGCAAACTTCCGACGATGCAGTACAAGGCCGAGATTCACGTCACCCTCAAGCGCACGGTCAACGATCCGCAGGGCCTGGCCATCCGCGGCGGGCTGCACTCGCTCGGATTCGAGACCGTCGAGTCCGTCCGAGCCGGCAAGTTCATCGAAGTCTGGCTGGAGGCAGACTCGGCGCAAGAAGCCCAGCGCCTTGCCGATGACATGTCGGACCGATTGTTGGCGAACCCGGTGATCGAGGACTATCGGGTGGAACTAGTTGCAGCGGACCAGGCTCGCACCTCCCCCCGCTCTGCGGGGGGAGGTGTCACGTAGTGACGGAGGGGGGGCAGATGAACTCAACCCAAGGTCCCCTTGGTGCTCGGCGCGCCCGACTCCTCCACGACCCGCACCGCGTCGCGCAGGCAACGGGCCAGCGCCTTGAACGTCGCCTCGATGATGTGGTGCTCGTTCTCGCCGGCGAGCTGCCGCACGTGCAACGCGAAGCGGCCCTCATGGGCAATCGTCTCGAGGATGTGCTTCGCCATCGAGGACGGCAGTTCGCCGATCATCGGTGCGGGAAACTCAAGATCAATCGCCGCGTAGGGCCGACCGCTCAGGTCGAGCGCGACCTGGATCAAGGCCTCGTCCAGCGGCACAGTGCGATCGGCGAAGCGGGCAATCCCCGCGCGATCGCCCAGCGCCTCGTCGAGCGCTCGCCCAACGGCGATCGCCACATCCTCGGACGTGTGGTGCGCGTCGACATGCAGGTCGCCGCTCGCCTGCACGGACAGGTCAAGTCCGCCGTGCCGGGCAAGCTGGTGCAGCATGTGATCGAGCATCCCGACGCCGGTCTTGACGTCGGCGTCGCCCGAACCGTCGAGGCTCAGCTCGACGCGAATGGAGGTCTCGCCCGTCTCGCGTGTCACGGTTGATGTGCGCATGCGCTCACTGTGTCGCAGATGGCGGGCATTGTCCAGTACGGACGTACACTGAACGCCGGGCTCGGCTCCGCCAGGGCGGAGAAGGAACGCGCAGGGAGCAGACGACATGGAACGTGCCGAGCTGATCGACAAGCTCAACATCGACCTGGCGGCGGAGCTGGCCGCGATTGTCGCCTACATCACCTACGCCGCCCGCGTCGATGGCCCGCACCGGCCGCAACTGTCGCAGTTCTTCACGGCCGAGGTCAGCGGCGAGCAGATTCACGCGAGCTACCTGGCCAACAAGATCGTCTCGCTCGGCGGCGAGCCGACCACCGTCCCCGCCGACGTGCCGCTGCCCAATGGCAACCGCGCCATGCTCGAGTGTGTATTGACCATGGAACGCGAGGCCGTCAGCCGCTACTCGCAACGACTGCAAGACGCCGAAGCCTTCGGCGACATCGCCCTCAAGGTCACGCTCGAGGACTTCATCCGAGACGAAACCAGCCACGTCGAGGAAACCGAAGCCATCCTGCGTCATTGGGATCTGTGATCATCTCTCCCCCCGCTCCGCTGGGAGTGTCGCTGTCTCCTCCCCGCTCCGCGGAGAGTGTCGCAGTCCCTTCCCTTCTCCCCCCGCTCCGCGGAGAGTGTCGCAGTCCCTTCCCTTCTCCCCCCGCTCCGCGGGGGGAGATGCCGAAGGCAGAGGGGGGCTACCCCGGCCGCTCCGTCGTCCGCTCCTCAATCGCGTACAGCTCGTCCATCCCCGCCATCTGCTGCACTTCGCGATACAGTGACATCAGCTCGTCGACCTCGCGGCCCGATCCACCGCTCGCGGCGATGCTGCGATACGCATCCCGCATTGCGCCATAGGCCGCCACCTGGCCGGTGAACGGATCGATCAGGACGTTGAAGCCGTGTCCGGCCAACGCCTCGCGATCCAGCCGGTCGGCCGGCGCCATCATCGAGAGCGGACCGCCGAGCACGCGCCCCGCTTCCGCGATCTGCTCGGGGTCGTTGGTGAAGAGCATGAGCACGTCGGCACCGGCGTCGCGGTAGGCGGCGCAGCGTTCGAGGGCACGCTCGAAGGACTCGTTGCGGACAGCTCCGGTGCGGGCGATGATGATGAAGTCGTCGTCGCGCCGAGCGTCGAACGCCTCGCGCACCTTGTCGACCATCATCGGCATGGGCACCAGGTGCTCGACACCCTTGTGATGATGCGCCCGCTTGGGCGCGACCTGGTCCTCGATCTCAATCGCCGCCGCACCGGACGCCTCAATCTCCCGAACCGCGCGCGTCGTGTGCAGCGCGTCGCCAAAGCCGACCCCGCCGTCGACAATAAGCGGTACATTTGAGCGAGCAGTGATCTGCCGCGTCAGCCCCGCAACCTCGGTGATCGTCAGCAGCGCCTCGGACACGGATAGCTGGAATCCGAATCCACCCCCGGAAAGGTACGCAGCCTCAAACCCAAGCGACTCAACCAGCCGAGCAGAGAGCGGGTCCAGGGCCACCGGCGCCAGGATCGGTTGTCCCGAGCGGACGAGGTTGGCGAAGTGTTGTCGATTGGTCATTACAGCCCGTTCTTGTCCAGCGATACGACGCCTGTCTCGGCCAAGTGATCGATCTCCACAGCCGAGCGGCCGATCAGTTCCAGCGCCTCGCGGGTGTGTTGGCCGATGGCGGATGCGCCTCGCTTGAGGTGAATGGGGGTTCGGGAGAGGTGGACGGGCGAGCCGGAGACCTTGATCGTCTTCTGCGACTTGGCGACGGGGAGTTCGGCAATCATGCCTCGGGCGGCGATGTGGGGGTCGTTGATGATCTCGGGCAGCGTGTTCATCGGGGCGGCGATGCAGACGCCTTCGAGTTCGGCCTCCCACTCGGCGGTGGTTCGCTGCTTGAAGGCGTCGTTGAGAATCGGCTCGAGATCGGCGTGATGCTCGGTGCGGTCGGGGTTGGTCTGGAATCGCTCGTCGTGGAGCAGGTCGTCGCGCTCGATCTTGGCGCAGAAGAGCTGCCAGTCCTTGACCCCGGCGATGACCATCCAGCCGTCGGCGGTGGGGAAGGCCTGGAACGGCGTGACCAGCGGGTGGCGGGTGCCGATTGGGCCGGGGACTTCGTCGGTGTTGGCGGCGCGCACGACGGCGTTTTCAAGCAGCGCGACCTGCGCGTCGAGCATTGCGACGTCGACGTGCTGGCCGAGACCGGACGACTCTCGCTCGTGCATCGCGGCGAGCACGCCGATCGCGGTGTACATCCCGCCGGCCATGTCCCCGATGCTGTAGCCCGGCCGCGCAGGCGGACCGCCGGGATGTCCAGTGATGCTCATCACGCCGCCCATGCCCTGGACGATGACATCGACGGCGGGGCGGTGCTGGTAGGGACCGGTGTGACCGAAACCCGAGGTGGAGGCGTAGATCAGGCGTGGATTGACCGCCGCCAGATCGTCGTAGCCGAGTCCCAGCCGCGCCATCGCGCCGGGACGGAAGTTCTCGGTCAGGACATCAATGCCGCCGGCGGCAGGATCGATCAGGTCCTTGACAATCTGCACGGCGTCGGGATGCTTGAGATCGAGCGTGACCGACTTCTTGCCTCGATTGACGCTGAAGAAATAGGTCGAGACGCCGTGCACATACGGACCCGCGCCGCGGTGCCGTTCGTTCGTCTCGACATGCTCGACCTTGTAGACGTCCGCGCCGAGATCGGTCAGGATCATCGACCCATAGGGTCCGGCAAGCGCCCAGGTGAAGTCGAGGACTCGGAGGCCATTGAGCGGTCCCGGCATGGCGTCTGCCTACTCGAGATCGAGACCGGGTGTGCCCGGCTCGAGTTGCACGCCAAGCGTGTTGAGCGCCATCGAGACGAGGTTGTACTGACCGGCGGCGAAGACGACGTCCATCATTTGCTTGGTGTCGTAGCGCTCGGCCAGCGCGTTCCAGGTCTCGTCCGAGATGAAGGCGTCGGCGTGGAGTTCGTCGGCGGCGCGCAGCAATGCGGCTTCGTGGGCGGACCAGGCTTGATGCTCGGGACCTTGCTTGACCCGTTCCACCTCTTCGAGGCTGAGGCCGGCCTGCTGACCGATGCGTCGGTGCTGGCCGAACTCGTAACCGGACCGGCAATTCCAGCCCATGCGCAGGATGACCAGTTCGCGCTCGCGCTCCGGCAGCGACGACTCGCCCAGCACGTGGCGGGCGAATCGACCCCAGGCGGACGAGAGCTCGGGGTAATGAGCGAGGGTGCGGGTGATGTTCAGCACGGGCCCGCCGCGAGCCTCGGCGCGTTCAAGTTGCGCTTTGGACTCGCCCTCGGCAGTCTCAATCGTCAACGGCGGCAATCGCGGTTCGGTCAGGCGCATCGCATCCTCCTCGCCTCAAGGCAGCGAGCGCAGGATAGTGCGTCAGAGCACGGCGCCGATGCGCTGGATCAGGGTGTCGAGCTGGTCGGCTCGGGGAACCGAGATGCGCAGGTAGCTGGTCAGCAGCGGGTCGCTGTAGGTGCGAGTGAAGACGCCGACCGCGGCGAGGCGGTCGTGCAGCTCGCGGCCGGTTCCGACGTTCGGGTCAACGCGGATCAGGATGAAGTTGGCCCGCGACGGCAGCGGCGTGAGGCCCTCCACGTTGCGCAGCGCCTCGAAGAGCTGGTCGCGGGTGTCGCGGATGGTGTCGATCTGCGCGCCGATCTCGGCGGCGTTGTCGATGGCGGCGATTCCGGCGATCTCGGCGGCCTGGTTGACGTTGTAGGGCTGCTTGACCTTGATCAGGTCGGTGACGAGGTTGGGGTTGGCCAGGGCGTACCCGAGCCTGAGTCCGGCGATGCCCGCCCACTTGCTGAACGTGCGCATGACGATCAGCCGCGGGAACTCGGTCAACAGGTCCTTCGCCGAAGCGTCCATGCCGGCAAACTCGATGTACGCCTCGTCCAGCATCACGGTGGCTCCCCGGTTCAGCAGCGCGAGGAGCAACTCGCGGGGGATCATGTCGCCACTCGGATTGTTCGGCGAGGTCAGGACCACCACGGCATCGCGGCCGGATGTCTCGGCGGCGCGCAGGAGCATGTCGTCGCGCAACATGAACCGCTCGTCGCGTGGCACGTCGATCAGCCTGAGTTCGTTGATGTCGGCCAGGAACGGATACATCCCGAACCCGGGCGAACAGGTGACAACCGCGCCGCCGGGAGGCAGGAGCGCGCGCAGCGCCAGGTCGAGCAGTTCGTCGGCGCCGGCGCCGGCGAGGATCATCGACGGGTCGAGTCCGGTGTAGCGGGACAGGGCCTGCCGCAGGCTGGCCTGGTTGGGGTCGGGATAGATGGAGCCAAAACCCGGGTCGGACAGCGCCTGCGCCAGGGCTTCGCGGACACGGGGGTGCATGCCATAGGGATTCTCGTTGGCGTCGAGCTTGAGGCAGTCCTCGGGCTCCAGACCGGCAATCCGGGCGCGCTCGGCCAGGGGCACGACCGGGGCGTAGCCGGACAAGCGGGCCAGATGCCGGCGGACTCGGGGCGGGTCGGAGGTCATTGGTCGCGCCGTCGTCGTTCGAGCGAGCGGGCGTGGGCGTCGAGGCGTTCGGCATGCGCGATCATTTCGGCGTCGGCGGAGACCTCGTCCAGCAGCTCATCGCTGACCTGGACCACGGTGGTGATCTTCATGAACTCGCCCACGTTGAGCGCCGAGGAGAATCGAGCCGAGCCACCGGTCGGCATCACGTGCGACGGGCCGGCGACGTAGTCGCCGAGTGCCTCGGGCGAGGCTTCGCCGACGAACAGGCCGCCCGCATTGCGCACGTCTCCGGCCCGCTGGTGTGCGTTCTCGACGACCAATGCCAGGTGCTCGGGCGCGTATTCGTTGGCGATCGCCAGCGCGTCGTCTAGACCCGGAACGAATGCAAGTCCGCCTCGATTGCCCAGGGCGTTGAGCGCGATCTGTCGGCGCGGCAGGTCGTCGGACTGTTCGACGAGCTGCCGCGCGACCTCGTCCGCGAGCGTTTCGCTGGTTGCAATCAGGATCGGCGCTGCAAGGTCATCGTGTTCGGCTTGGGCGAGCAAGTCGGCGGCGACCAGCTCGGGGTTGGCGGTGTGATCGGCGATAATCATCGTCTCGGTGGGTCCGTAGATCGCGTCGATGCCGACCGCGCCGTAGAGCCGCCGCTTCGCGGCGGTGACGAACCGATTGCCCGGGCCGAAGATCTTGTCGACTGCGCCGATCGACTCCGTGCCGTAAGCCAACGCGGCGATCGCCTGCGCCCCGCCGACCTTGTAGACCGTATCGACCCCGGCAATTTGGGCGGCGACGAGCTTGAGTGAGTTAACGGTTGCAGCGCCGTCATCCCCGGGAACGGCCGGCGATGCAATGACCACTTTCGCCACTCCGGCGACCAGCGCGGGGATCGCGGTGTGCAACACCGTCGACGGATACACGGCGGCGGTGCCGGGCACATACAGGCCGACGCGGGCGAGCGGGCGGACGAGCTGCCCAAGCCCGTCGCTCGAGAACGACTTGGCCGCATGCTCGAGTTGCACCTCGTGGTAGCGGCGCACTCGGTCGGCAGCGTGCTGGAGGGCCGAGACCAACTCAGCCGGCACTTCGTCTCGCGCGCGTTCGAACTCTTCATCGGTCACGACGAGGGACTCGGGCGCAGCGCCGTCAATCGCCCCGGCGATCTCGCGAACGGCGGCGTCGCCGCCCACGCGCACGCGCTCGATGATCCGGCGCACGGCTTCTTCGAACTCAGGCCCGTCGTCGAACAACCGACGCAGGATCTGCTGTTCGACCTCGCTCAGCTCGTCGTCATCGGGACGGCGGCGGGAGAGGAGTTGCCGGCGCGCCTCATCGGCACCGCGCCAGATCGGGATTTGCGTGTCGGCGGTGCTGTCCATCAGGCGGCGCCCAGCCACTCGCGCAGGACATCTGCCGTGCGTTCGGCCGTGGACTCGAAGAAGCCGTCAAGCGCTCCCTGGTCGACACGTGAGAGGGTGTCGTCCAGCAGCTCCGGGATCGTCTCCATGAACTCGCGCAACCCGGCCTCGCTCTCGATCCCGGCGCTCTTCAGGTGGCGAGACGCGATGAACGAGAAGCGGTCCCAGTTGGGCGGATGCTCAGTCATCGCGGCGGTCGTGTCGCGCCACTGCTCTAGCAAGCCACGATCGACGAATCCGGCGTCAATCTCGACGGCGGAACCGAACAGTGCGCCGCGCAGTTGTCGCATCTCGTCCGAGGCTTCGCGTTCGCGGCGATCCAGTTCGTACTGCAGCACCCGATCCAGCAGGTTGGCATGCGACCCTCCGCCCAGGACGGATCGGTTGCCGAAGAAGGGTCGATATATCTGCAGGACGTACTCCTGGTCCATGATCACGTGGCTGAGATAGCCCGCGACCCATGCCCGAGTCTCAGGGGTCAGGTTCGACGGATCGCGAAACGGGCGGTGGGTTGCGAAGAAGTTCTCGACGCAGTCCTGGTGTCCGTCGTTGTAGATGTCGAAGAAGTGCGTCCGCTCGCGATCCCAACGGGTCAACACGCGAATGTCGGGCGTGGTCGCGCCGAGCAGGTAGTCGCCATTTGAGCGATCGAGATTGAGTCCGTTGGCGTGGACCTGCCCGCCGCTGCGAACGGCGGCGATCATGTGCGTCACGAGGGGAGGCATGACCGGAGTTTATCGCGCCTGCGTATTCTTAGGATGTGAACTGGCTGCAGCATCGACCGATTCGAGCGTTAGCCCTGGTCCTGGTCTGCCTGGGATTGGGCTCGGCGATGCTGAGCGGATGCGGCTCGGACAATCCGCCGGGGGCGATCCATGTGTCGGAGCTGGCCCAGGACATTGGTCCGGTTTCGGCGAACTTCATTGAGCGGGCGCTGGACCGGGCCGAGGAGCAGGACGCGGCGCTCTGGGTGCTCGTGCTAGACACGCCGGGCGGGCTGATTTCTTCGACCGACGACATCGTGCAACGAATCCTCGCCGCGCGGATTCCCGTCGTGGTCTTTGTCGCACCGGCGGGAGCGCGCGCGGCGTCGGCCGGGACGTTCATCACGATGGCCGGCCACATCGCGGCGATGGCGCCCAACACGCAAATCGGCGCGGCGCATCCAATCGCCGGAGGCGGCGAGGACATCGACGGGGACCTCAGAGAGAAGGTGACGAACGACGCCGCCGCCGACATCCGGGGAATTGCGCGGCACCGCAACCGCAATGCCGAGTGGGCCGAGGACGCGGTGCGCAAGTCGGTATCGATCACCGGCGATGAGGCGGTCAGCCTGAATGTCGTCGATCTCGTTGCCGCCAACCTTGGCAACCTGCTCGATCAAATCGACGGGCGCGTTGTGCAACTCAATCCGGAGGGCGACAACGTCATCCTAAAGCTCGAAGATGCGCCGATCGTCGAAACGAACTACAACTTCGCCGAGTCGGTCCTCGATGTGATTGCCGACCCCAACGTCGCATTCATCTTCACGTCGCTTGGCAGTTTGTTGCTGATCATCGAGGCATTCTCGCCCGGCCTGGTCGGACCAGGCGTGTTCGGTGCGATCATGCTGATCTTTGGCTTCTTCGCACTCGGACCGCTGGACACGAACCCGGCCGGCATTGCGCTGCTGGTGCTGGCCATCATTCTGTTGATCGCGGAGGTGTTTGTCGCCGGCTTTGGCTTCCTCGGGATCGGCGGGATCATTGCGTTGATCCTGGGTGGACTGTTGTTGATCGGCGATGCGTCGGTCGACGCGGAACGGGTGTCAATCTGGGCGCTGATCGTCGGGGCGGGCCTGGTCGGCCTGGTGGTCTTCGGGCTGGGCACACTGATCGCGGTGGATCGGCGGAGGCCAAAGTGGACGTACCGCAGTCGGCAAGGAATCGTGGGCAAGGAAGGTCATGCGCACAACACGCTCGCGCCGGGCGGCACCGTGATGATCGACGCCGAGCTGTGGTCGGCGCGGTCCGCCGCCGGCATGGAGATACCTGAGGGCGCGACGATTACGGTCGTCGGGACCGAAGGGCTGACGGCGATTGTCGAGTCGCTGGAAGCGGACCCGTCGCCGCAAGAGGAACCACAAGACGATGAGTCCTAGCGCCTTCGATTCTTACTTCGACGAGCTGGGCGATGCAGAACGGCGCGTCGCGCTCGCCGTGCGCGACGCCGTCCGCGAGGCCGTGGGAGCGAATCCGCGCATCTCGGAAACCACCAAATGGAGCTATCCCGCCTGGGTGCATTCGGGCAAGCGCGGCAACATGTGCAGCATCATGGGCGCCAACGGCTATGTCCGACTGCAATTCTTCCGGGGCGCCGAGTTGCCAGGCTCGGAGTCGAGACTGGAGGGAACGGGTAAGGGAATGAGACACCTGAAAGTCTGGTGCGACCGAGCGTTTCCTGGCACAGCGATCCGCTCATTGGTCTCAGACGCAGTGTCCCTGCACGGCAGTCACGGCAATCAGCAGACCTAGTCCAGCTGCCTCCGGATCACGGCCCCGGCGCAGAAGCGAAGGCTCTAGTAGGAGTGGATCGCGCGCTTGGAGTTGCGGGGGCGTTGGGGAATCCGTGCGGCGCGGCCGGTGCGGTCGCGGAGGTAGTACAGGCGGGAGCGGCGGACACGTCCGCGCCGGGTGACTTCAACCTTCTCGATGCGCGGAGAGTGATAGAGGAACGTGCGCTCGACGCCGATGCCCTTGGTCACGCGGCGGACTGTGAAGTTGGACGACGTTCCTTGCTTCTTGCGCCGGATCACGACGCCTTCGAAGACCTGGGTGCGTTCTCGGTCGCCCTCGACGATCACGGCATGGACGCGGACGGTGTCGCCGGGCTGGAAATCCTCAATTGCCGGGTTGCGTTCATAGGTCAGAAGATCACTGCGGTCCATGGGGACAACTCCGGACAGGACAATGCGGAAACGGACGTGTCTCCATCTTATGGCGCGATCAGGCTTGCATTCCAGCGAAGCGCCGTCCTGAGCCGGGGCCTAGCTCGTTGCCTCCGACACATCGCCGAGATCCGCACCCAGCTCCGCCAACATGTCGGGACGGCGCTGTCGAGTGCGTTGACGCTGCTGCTCGCGACGCCAGCGCTCAACGGCGCCGTGATCGCCGCTGAGCAGGACTTCGGGAACGCGCCAGCCGCGAAACTCGGGCGGACGCGTGTACTGCGGGTACTCGAGCAGCCCTTCCGCAAACGACTCTTCGACGGTCGACTGCAAGGAACCCAGCGCCCCGGGCTGAAGACGAACGACTGCATCGGTCAGCACGACGGCTGCCGGTTCACCACCGGAGAGGACGTAGTCGCCGATTGAGACTTCGACGTCCGCCAGATGCTCGCGGACCCGTTCGTCTACTCCTTCGTAGCGTCCGCAGAGGATGATCAACCGCTCTTCGGCAGCGAGCCGGCGGGCGAGCGCCTGGTCGAGCCGTCGGCCCTGCGGCGTGAGCAGAATGCAGCGTCCCGGATTGCCTTGCTCGCGCAGGTGCTCGACGGCCCGAAACCAGGGCTCCGGCTTCATCACCATGCCGGCTCCGCCGCCGTAGGGATAGTCGTCGACCGTGCGATGTCGGTCGCTGGTGTAGCGACGTAAGTCGTGGACGTAGATCTCCACGATTCCGCGATCGCGGGCGCGTCTGACGATGCTGTGTTCAAACGCGCCCGCAACGAGCGGCGGGAAGATTGTGACCAGATCGATTCTCATTCGCGCCCGAGCGCGGCGTCGGGGTCCCAGCGGCGAGTGCCGTTCGAGCCGGCCGCCGAATTGGCCGATGCCTGCCGACTGTGGAGGAAGGTGGGCGTGGCGAGCTCGTCGAGGCTGCGCGGCGCCACCGGCTTGAAGGTCAGGTTGTCGAGGATTTCTTCGCGGGTCGGCTGTCGAGGCTCGTCGGACAGCATGGCGAAGGCCGTCTGCCTGTTCGGAGCCTGCTCGTAGCCTGCTGCCGGATGCGTTTGCGCCTGGTGAGCCGGCTCGAAGCCGGTGGCGATTAGCGTCATCTGGATATCGCCGTCAAGCGTGTCGTCGATCACGGTTCCCATGATGATCTCGGCGTTGGGATGGACCTTCTCGCGGACGAAGTCGGCGATCTGCTGGAGCTCCAGCATGCCCAGGTCTCCTGCCGAAGTGACGTTGTAGAGCACCCTGGTCGCACCGTGGATGCTGTCCTCGAGCAACGGCGAGTGGATCGCTTCTTCCGCGGCGTCGATCGCGCGGTTGTCGCCGGAGCCATGACCCAGCGCCATCAGCGCGTGTCCGCCGCCGCCCATGACCTTTTTCACGTCATTGAAGTCAAGGTTGATCTCGCCCGGCACCGTCAGCACGTCGGAGATGCCGCGCACGGCCTGGCGCAGCACGTCGTCGGCGCGACCGAATGCCTGGGTCACCGTCAGGCTGCGGTCGTTCTTGTCGATCAGCCGCTGGTTGGGGATCACGATTACGGTGTCGGCGACTTCGTTGAGGCGCTCGATGCCGTCCTGCGCCGCGTCGGCGCGAGGCACTCCCTCAAACTCGAAGGGTCGAGTGACGACCGCGATCGTCAGTGCGCCGGCCTGACGCGCCATCTCTGCGACGATTGGCGCAGCGCCGGTCCCGGTGCCGCCGCCCATACCGGCGGTGATGAATGCCATGTCGACATCACTGAACAGGTCGCGGATTTCGTCACGGCTGTTCTCGGCCGCGCGAGCGCCGCGCTCGGGATCGCCGCCGACACCAAGACCGTCGGACTCCGCATCGGCGATCCGGATCACCGTCTCCGCCTGAGCGGCGGACAACTGCTGGTTGTCCGTGTTGACGGCGACGAATTCGACCCCGCGAATCTCGTCGTCGATCATGCGGTTGACGGCATTGCAGCCGCCTCCGCCGACTCCAACGACGGTGATTGGCGGGATACCCTCGTCTCGGCTGTTGCGGTTACGAATGACCATTCGGCGCTCCTCTCTCTACGTTGTAGTGGCTCAACAGGGTGTGAATGTTCGTGCGTTCCTAGCTGTTCGGGTTGAAGACGCGGACGAAGCGGGACAGACCGGACACCAGTGGGACCAGCAGCGAACCGCCCGGCTCTTTGTGCCGACCGAGCGTGCCGGGCTGACCGGTGGAGATCGCGTCGCCGGAGTCGAGCATCCAATCAAGCATCCCGACCGCGCCCAACGCGTCGGGGTGTCGCAGCTTGTCGGCGAGTCCGAAGAGGTCGCCCGGCTCACCGATGCGTGTCGGCGATTCAAGCGCCTTGCTGAACAGCAGATCGATTCCGCGCAGGGATGCGCCCCCGCCGGTCAGGATGATGCCGCCGGCAACGGCCTGCTGGAGCTGCGACTCGGTGATTCGATTGGCAATCATGCTGATCACTTCGCTGGAGCGGGCGTTGATGATCTCGGCGACCAACGACGGATCGGCGCTGTGTAATCCTCCGTTCGCCGAGAATCCGCGCAACTGAATCGCCGCCTCATCGTTCGGCACCAGTTGCGGAATTGCCCAGCCGTGCGAGCGCATCACGGACAATGCTTCGTCGTTGGCGCAGTGCAGTCCGACCGAGAGATCGCGGGCGATGTGCGAGGTACCGATGGGCAGGGCGGAAGTATGGGAGATTGCGCCGTCTTCGAAAGCGGTCAACGTCGTCGTGCCGGCATCGAGTCCGACCACCAGCGCGCCGAACTCCTTTTCGTCGCTGCGCACGGCGCGCTCGGCGGCGACGACTGGCTTGGCGGCGATGAGTTCGACATCGACCCCGGCATTCTGCACGCAGTGGGCGGCATTCTGGATTGCACTGTGCGACGCAGTGACGAGGTGCATGGAGACATCGAGCCGCTGCCCGTGTTGTCCGCGTGGATCGAACGAGCGGCGCTCGGAGTCGACGACGTAGTAGCGAGGGATCGCATGGACCAGCGAGGAGACCTGGTTGATCGTGACCGCGCGTCCGGAATCGATGGCGCGGACCAGATCGGCATCGCGGATCGGTTCTCCCAGCGAGGGCAAGGCGACCGCGCCGCGATTGTTCATGCTCTGTAGATGCGCTCCGGAGACGGCGATGCCGACAGAGAGGATCTGTCGACCGGAGGATGCCTCAGCCTGGTCCAACGATGCGCGAATCGAGTCGGCGGCACGCGAGACGTGGCTGATCTGTCCGGCTTCGATGCCGCTCGACGGCGCCTGTCCGACGCCGAGAATGTGCAGCTGCCCAAGTTCGTCGCGCTCGCCGACGACCGTCGTGATCACGGATGTTCCCAGATCAATCGCAACGCTGGCGTTGGAAGTTGGCGGCATGATCGCTCCTGGATTCGTGTTTCTCAGTTGCTATTGAGTGGGCGCCGTCGCCGAGCTTGCGAGCAGGTTCGGCGGTTCCGGAGTGGTGGTGACGGCCGCGGCGCTGGAGTCGCGATTGAGGACGCCTCGACCAAGGTTGATTCCGATTTCGACCCGCGGACGAAGCCCGAATCGCAGATCGGCGAAAAGCAGTGGTTGTCCGCGGCGTTGGGCTTCCGCTTCGAGTAGCTCCCAGACGGTGTACTTGAAGTCGAGTCCGTCAGCGCCACCGAACACGATCCGTCCGTGTTCGGTGACAACTACGAGTCCGTCGACGAGCGACCACTCGAAGGCAAGAATGGCCGGCAGCGGCAGTGGCGCGCCACGCTGATGTAGCTCGTCCGCCATCCGCAGCGCGGTCGTGTCGACCTGCGCGCCTGCGGCGATCGCAGGCAAGGCCGAAATCTGGGTCACTATCGGTCCGTCGTACGAGGGCGCGGGGCCCTCAAGGACGATGCCGTCTGAATCAATTGCCCACACCGTGTTGTTGGCCCGCCACCGGCCCCAGGGCGCTCGCTCCACTATGACGATTTTGATGCCGTTTGGCCAGTCCCGGCTGATTTCGACATCCTTGACCATCGGCAGCGCGCGAATTCGTTGACGCGCGGCATCCAGGTCGGCCAGCAGCACGTGTTGGCCCTTCACTCCGGCTAGCTGTTTCACCGAGGCGGCGGAAACGACGCTCGCGCCTTCGACTTCGACTCGGCTGATGTCCAGCAGCGGAGAGTTGAGAATCGCGAGCGCTGCGCCCAAGGCAGCGATTGCGAGCACGAGTGAGGCGAACACGAGCAGCGGCCAACGAATCCTGAACGGAGCCCGCGCGCGTGCCGCCGATGCCGACGCCAGGCGAGTGATGAACGCTCGACGCCGACCTGGCGGGACCGGACGCACGACCACGTCGCCTACCGGCGGGGACTGTTCCGTTGGCGGCTGATGTTGGTCATTACTGCGCTCATCGCTTAAGTGCATGTTGTTCACTGACGCGCCTCGCGATCGAGTGAGGCGCGGCCGTCGGCCGCATTGCTGCGGCGCTCGATGGCCAGGGCGACGAGTCGGTCGATCAGCTCGCTCAGCGGTATTCCGGCGACTTCGAAGACGCGCGGGTACATCGAGGCCGAAGTGAAGCCCGGGATTGTGTTCAGTTCACCGAGCCAGAATCGACCGTTGGCGTCGACCAGGAAGTCGGCGCGGACCATGCCCTCGGCGCCGACGGCGTGCCAGGCCTCGACCGCTGTGTGCCGAAGCTGTTTGGCGAGGTCGATGTCGAGTTCCGCCGGCGCGATCAGCTCGGTCGTTGGGTCTTCGTACTTGGCGATGTAGTCGTAGAACGCTCGCTGCGTGCGAATCTCGCCAAACGGCGAGACGACCGGAGGTCGGCCGTCCGGCGAGCCAAGCACGCCGCACTCGATCTCGCGCGGCGACGGCATTGCCTCTTCGATCAGCACCTCGGAGTCGCAGGCGAAGGCGGCGGCCAGGGCGTCGGCGGCTTCCTCTCGCGAGTCGACGCGGCCGGCGCCGATGCTGGACCCGCCGCGGGACGGCTTGACGAAGTACGGATAGCCGAGCTCTGAGGCGTTCCGAATGACGGCTACAGAGTCGTCGCGCCATGCCGCGCACGAGACCGCGATCCCGGGCGCAACGGGGATGCCGACCTCGCGCAGAATCTGTTTGCAGCGCGCTTTGTCCATGGCAAGCGCGGAGGCGGCGACGCCGGAGCCAATGTAGGGCACGTCGAGCGTCTCGATGAATCCCTGGAGCACGCCGTCTTCACCGGACGTGCCGTGGATCAGGGGAAAGACGGCATCGCACGCCACCAGGGCGGCGAGCGTCGCCTGGGGGACGCGATTGGACCGAGGCGCAGCGGGAGCGGCGATCTCCTCGCGACCGCCCTTCTGGATGATTGACAGGGCTCGGCTCGATTCGTCGGGTGTGAGCCAGAGGCCGTCGCGCGAGACTGCGAACGGGATGATCTGCCAGCGCTTCGTGCTGGCCGCAGCCATCACCGCCTGCGCGGAGCGGATCGAGATCACGTGTTCGACGGTCGCGCCGCCGAAAATCACGCCCAATCTTCGGCGTGCCTCAGTCACTCGCCGCCTCCTCGCCGGTCACCGCGATTTCCGGCTCCAGGGTTATGCCGAATCGCGTCTCGACCGTCTCACGAACCTGAGCGATGAGCGCGAGAAAGTCGCTGGCGCACGCGCCGGCGACGTCGGTGTTGAGGATGTAGTTGGCGTGCAGTTGGGACACGCAAGCTGCGCCTACGCTCGCGCCCTTGAGTCCGGCTTGATCGATCAACTGTCCGGCCGAGCGCGGATCGTCCGGTGGATTCTTGAATGTGGAACCGAGCGAAGGTCCGCTCGGCGCGTTGGCTTTGCGCAAGGACTCCACGCGATCGATTTCGGCCAGCGAGGCGAACACGTCGCCTTCGCGTAGCTGCAGGGTGAGCGAAGTGACGATGTGGTCGCTGAGGTCGCCATCGCGCAGTCGCGACGTGCGGTAGCCCAGTTCCAGATCCGCGGCCTCGAACTGGACGAGCGTCCCACTCTGGTCAATGGCGCGGACCGCGACCAGCACGTCGGAGAGGTCGGATCCGTACGCCCCGGCGTTGGTTGGCAGGCCGCCGCCGACTGCGCCGGGGATGCCCGCGGCCCACTCAAGCCCGGAGAGCCCGGCGCGCGCGGTTGAACGGGCCAGCGCTGCAAATCGGATTCCGGATTCGACCTCAATCCGATCATCGTCGAGACGTCGACAGCCGCGCGTTTCGTTCTTGAGCACGACGCCGCGGATCCCGCCGTCGCGGATCAGCACGTTGGAGCCTGCGCCAAGCAAGGTCAGCGGAGTTCCCGAGCAGCGAACGGTCCTGACCAGATCGAAGAGCGCGTCGGCGTTGCGAACGTTGACAAACCAGTCGGCCGCGCCGCCGACCTGAACGAACGTGTGACGACTGAGCGGCTCGCTGCGACGCGCGTTGTGTTCCTGGAGCAGCGCCTGGAGGATCTGATTGCGGGTCACGCAGCGCCGCCGATCGATCGGCGCAACTCGCGCAGGATGATCGGTCCGGCCGCGTCGATGTCGCCGGCGCCCATCGTGATGATCAAGTCATTGGGCAGCGCCTGCTTTGCGGCGACGCGCGCGCTCTGATCGATCGAGCCGCCGTATGCGGCTGAAGCGGAAATCTCGGTTGCGAGTTGCTCCGAGTTCATCTCGTCGCCGCTCATGTCGCGGGCCGCGTAGGTATCGACCGTGTAGACAAGATCGGCTGCATCGAAGCAGGTACGGAAGCCGTCCAACAGGTATGACGTGCGCGTGTACGTGTGCGGCTGAAACAGCACCACAATGCGGCGATCGGGCCAGCGCTGCTTTGCGGCGTCAATCGCGGCGGACACCTCCGTCGGGTGATGCGCGTAGTCGTCGAGAACGATCACGCCACCCGCTTCGCCGTGCAACTGGAAGCGCCGGTTGACTCCGCGGAAGGCTCGCAGCGCCTCGACTGACTCCCCAAGGTCGAAGCCGGACTGTTCCAGCGCGGCGAGCGCGGCAGCGGCATTCTGCAGCTGGTACCGGCCTGGTTGGAGTAGCGCACCCATGTGTTGCCCACTGGAGGTCGTGAGCAGAAATCCGTCGGCGCGCTCGCGGATGGAGTAGTCGGCGTCGCCGTCTGCCGAGCAGGTGACGACTCGCACATCCGGCCGCCGGACGCTGAGACGCTGCGCGATCTGTGCTGCCGCCGGTGAGTCGCTGCCGACAACGAGCGTGCCGCCGGTCTTGAGCGTCTCCACATAGTCCAGGAACGCGGCTTCGAGCGCGTCCTGCGATCCGTAGTAGTCGAGGTGGTCCGCTTCGCAATTGGTCAGCACTGCGACCGCCGGGGTGTAGTGATGAAACGCACGACCGTACTCGTCCGCTTCGAGCACCAGCCAGGGATCGGTGCCACGTCGGGCGTGCACGCAGAAGTCCGGCGCTTCGCCGCCGATCACGAAGCCGGTGTCGCGGCCGGAGGCTCGCATGGCGTGCGCGATCATTGCCGTCGTCGTGGTCTTGCCGTGGGTCCCGCCGACCGCGATGACATTGCGCGGCGCGGCGATGTCGCTGAGTAGCTCCGCTCGGGTCTGAACCGGAATGCCCAGTTCGAGCGCGCGGGCAATCTCGGGGTGCGACTCAGGGACGGCGGCAGTGCGCACAACCTGGGTCGCCATCGTGACGTGGTGTTCGTTATGTCCAATGAGGACCCTCGCGCCGCGGCTGCGCAGCGAGTCCAGGATTGGCGCGTCGGATCGGTCGCAACCTGATACCACCAGGCCATCGTCCAACAGAATGTGGGCAAGGGCCGACATGTGGATGCCGCCGATACCGACGAAGTGAACGTTGATCGTCATCGTTACGTCACTTTGCCACAGTCATGATTACTTCGGCAATACGCACGTCGGCATCGACGCGCCGAAGCCGCCGCATGGCATCGCGCATTGACTCCAGTTGCTCTGAGTCGGCGAGGAGCGCGGCGGTGAGGTCGAAGAGTTGATCGCCGACGGACTCGTCCTCGATCACGACGGCCGCGCCGGCATCGGCCAGGAGTTGCGCGTTGTATCGCTGGTGGCCACCGGCCTCGCCGAGCGGCGCGAGGATGGCCGGGAGCGCAGCGGCGGGATACTCGCCCATCACGGACGCTCCGGCGCGAGACACGGCGAGGTCGCAGGCCGCCATCGCCAGAGGCATCTCTTCGGACATGTAGGAATAGAGCCGGTAGCGGGAGCGAAGCCTGGGCGGCAGCGCTTCGCGCAGCCTGGCGAGTCGGTCATAGTCGTCTCGCCCGGAAATGTGCAGGAGCTGGGTCTGGGTGAGCCAATCCTCAATTCGCTCGGCGATGCAGTCGTTGATTCGCCGCGCGCCGCGAACGGCCCCGGTCACGAGCAGAGCGGGTCCGCCGTTGAGCTGAAAGTGTGCCCGAGCGAGCGGCTTGTCGAGGTCGTGGAATCCCTGGCGCAACGGATATCCGGTGACGACCGCTTTGCCCGGCCGATAGCTCCTGGCTGCACGATCGTGGGTGACGCAAATGCGGCTGGCCAACGGCGCGAGCAGGCGCAGGGTCCAGCCCGGCTCGATGTCGGGCTGGAGCAGGACGATCGGTCGGCGCATCAACCAGGCCGCGATGCCGACCGGCGCAGAAACATACCCGCCGGTGAGAAACACGACATGAGGCCGAAAGCGGGCGATCAACATCAGCGCATCGAGCACGCCGGTAGCGGTCGCACCAATGGAGAGCAGCTGGGAGAGCGGATTGCGCCCTCGCAGCGCGCGGGCGGCAATCGTCGCGTAGGCGAGGCCGGACTCAACGGCGAGCTCCGACTCGACGCCGTCGGCCGTGCCGGCGAAGCGAAACTCAATCTCGGCGTCTTGCTCATCCGCCTTGCGGCGCAGCGCGTCGGCAGCGGCGAAGGCAGGGAAGACGTGGCCTCCCGAGCCGCCTCCGGATAGCAGTACGCGAAGACTCCGCACTACTCGCCGTCCCCTCGTCCGCTGTGGAAGGGAGACGGCTTGCGTTGGCGCTGCGGGCGCGGGGCGACATCGCGGGTCGGCGTAGGGTCGTCGAGGGGCGGATCGGCGGAGACGGGCAGCTCGCCTCGCCCGTAGCGAGAGATGGAGACGAGGATGCCCGCTGCGGCCATCGATGCGATCAGCGCCGACGAACCAAAACTGAGGAAGGGCAGGGGGATGCCGGTCAGGACGATCGTCCGCGTGACGCCGGCGATGTTGAAGAATGCCTGCAGCGCGAACCAGGCGACGATGCCAAAGGCAAGCAGTGTGCCGAATCGATCCTCGGCGCGTACTCCGGCGCGAATGCCGCGATAGATCAACAGGGCAAAGATGCCCAAGACTATCATCGCGCCGAGCATTCCCGTCTCCTCACCGATAATGGCGAAGACGCCGTCGGTGTGGGCCGAAGGCACATAGAAGAACTTCTGCCGCGACGCGCCGAGTCCGACGCCGGTCAAGCCACCCGAGCCGAGCGTTGAGACCAGATTGATGATCTGGAATCCGGCGTCCTGCGCGAACTCCTCGGCGTTGAAGAAGGTGCGCACGCGCTCCAGGCCGTAGCCGAACAGGCCGATGATCAGGAAGAGCACGCCACTGCCGCCGATGAAGAGGATCACCATGTGCTTCAGCGCCGCTCCGGCGAGGAAGAACATGACCACGCCCGTGGCCGCGATTGCTGCGAAGGTACCCAGGTCGGGCTCCAGCATGATCAGACCGCCCACGCTGCCGATGATGAAGCAGAACGGGACCAGACCAAGTGGAATGCGCTTGATCTCGTCGCCCTTTGCCGCGAGCCAGGCTGCGACATAGATGCAGATGGCGAGCTTGGCAAACTCGGACGGCTGCAACGCCGGCAGCGAGCCAATCTGGATCCAGCGCTGCGCGCCGTTCTCTTCGTGTCCGACACCGGGGACCAGCACGAGCATCAACAGGACCAGTGCGCCGCCGATCATCAATGATGAGATCGACTGCCAGCGGCGGTAGTCGATGTTGGCCAACAGGCCGAATGCAATCAGGCCGATTCCGGCGCCGATTACCTGGCGAACGGCGAAGTGGTGCGTGTTGCCGTGCAGTTCTTGCGAGATCGCGAGCGACGACGAGAATACGAAAACCAGGCCGATAAAGACGAGCGCCAACACGGAAACGATTAGCACCCAGTCGGGTGGAGAGGCGGGGCGGCGCAGCCTGCGGATCATGCGCTTGCCGACTATGAGGCGATTGTCAGTGCCGGGCGTTGCGGTCGTTGCGCGGCCCGGCACGCGAACCCGTCCCAGCACTCCGGTTGCGTCTGACTGAACCTGCGGCGCGGCGGCGCGATCAACGCTCATGGTCCGGCTTCCCTTCCCGCCGCAGTACGGCGACGAGGTTGCGGAAGTGCTGGCCCCGGGCCTCGAAGTTTGGGTAGGCGTCGAACGAGGTGCCGCCCGGCGAGAGCAGGACCGCATCGCCTGGTTGCGCAACCCCGACGGAATCACCGAATGCCGACTCGAGATCTCCGGCGTAGTGCGCATCGATGCGTTGCGCGGAGCACCAGGCCGCCCACTGTTCTCCGGCCTCGCCGAACAGCACCACCCGGCGCACGCGACGGCGCAGTTCGTCGGCGAGCGGATCGAGGGGCAAGCGCTTGTCTCGACCGCCGAGCATCAACACGATTGGCGCATCAATCGCCTTGAGTCCGGCCAGCGTTCGCTCAGGGGTGGTCGCGATCGAGTCGTTGATGAATCGCACGCCGTCTATTTCGGCGACCAACTCCAGCCGATGCGGCACGCCACTGAACGCTGACAGCACCTCCGCAGCGGTCTGGTCAGCGACGAGGTCGCCGACGATCGCGAGCGCCGCTAGGACGTTACGCAGATTGTGTTCGCCGGGAATCTTCAGCTCAGCGGCATCCAGGATGTGCCGGTCGCCGCGGATGACCCTGCCGGAGTCGCAATGTGCGGCCGCGCGGCAGGACGACTCGCCGACGCCAAACCAGGCAGCGGCGGCGGGCGTCAGTTGGGACGCGCGAGCCGCGCGCGGCTCGTCGAACGGCAGCACGACCTGGTCGGTCGCTGTCTGGTACTCGACGATCCGGTACTTCAATGACTGGTAATCGTCCCACTCGAACTGATCCAGATGGTTTGGCGTGATGTTGGTGATTGCTGCGACTTGCGGGCTGCGGGTCGTGCGCAAGAGCTGGGTGTGCGACAGCTCGGCGACAACGGTGGTTTGCTCGGATGTTTCCGGAAGCTGGCCCAGCAGTCCTCGGCCGATGTTGCCACCGACCACGCAGTCGATGCCGGCGCGGCTGAGCAACTCGTGCACGATCGTCGTGGTGGTCGTCTTGCCTGCGCTGCCGGTGATGCCGATCACCCGATCCGAGGGGCAGCGCTCGAGAAACACCTGGGTAGGGCCGAAGACCGGCAAGTCACGCTTGCCCGCCTCGGCCAGCAGCGTGCAATCCCATGGCACGCCCTGGCTCGCCACAAGTGCGTCGAGGTTCTTGAGCAACGAGAGGTCGTCCTGCGAGCGCATGGCACGGCGAGGATTGCGATCTACGGTGATCACCTCCGCGCCCTCGCGGACCAGGAACTGGAACGCGTCGCGGCCCTCGATGCCCATCCCGACGACTGCGACACGCTGTCCGGCAAACGAGGCAGGGGCTTCAACCGGCATTGGCAGGCTCATCTGGGCACCTGCAATGCCAGGGCGACGCCGAGAATGCCGCCCGCGATCGCGACCAACCAGAAGCGGGTGACGATCTGCGGCTCGGACCAACCGCCCATTTCGAAGTGATTGTGCAGCGGCGCCATGCGAAAGATGCGGCGACCCTCTCCGCTTTGCCTGCGGGTCCACTTGAACCAGCCGACCTGCAGAATGTCGGACGTCGCTTCGAGCACGAACACAATGCCGATGACCGGGAGCAAGAGCCAGTGACCGGTCATCAGCGCGATGATCGCCAGGGTGCCGCCCAACGCCATCGCGCCGGTGTCGCCCATGAATATCTTGGCCGGATGCGCGTTGAACCAGAGGAACCCGAGCACAGCGCCCACGGTCGTGAAGGCGAACCGGACGAGGAAGTCCTGCTCCTGTCCGACCGCGATCACGCCGAATGCGGCAATCGCAATCGCGCCGGTGCCGCCGCACAGCGTGTCGAGCCCGTCGGAGATGGCCACTGAGATGACGGTAGCGAACACCGTGACCGCGGCGATCACCACGTAGGCGGGACCGAGTTGGAACTGTCCGAGCCAGGGCACGTTGAGCGACTGTACATCGAGCGCGAAGTACAACACGAGGCCGACGGCGACGGAGAACAGGGTGAGCAGCGTGAACTTGAGCTTCCAGGTCAAGCCGTTCTGGACTCGGTCGACAAGCGTGCCGAGATCGTCCACGTATCCCAGCGCACCCAGCGCGATGACACCGACAAGCGGCAGCAGGATCGACCAGCGGTCGCCTTCGACGAGGTTGGCGACGATGGTCAAGACGACGATCGGGATCAGGAAGATCAGCCCACCCATGGTCGGCGTGCCGGCCTTGACCTGATGGCTGCTCGGCCCCTCGTCGGAAATCGCCTTGCCCGACTTGCGCTGTTCGAGCCAGCGGATGATGAACGGCCCGATGACCAACGCCATCACAAACGAGATTCCGGCCGTGCCGAGCGAAAACGTGGTCACGAGGCGGCCAGCCTCTCAACCACCCGTTCCAGGTGCATGGCATGGGATGCCTTGACCAGCAGCGTGTCGGTGCGTTCCAGCGAGCTGCGCAGTATCTGGACGGCCCGCTCGGCGTCTTCGACCCAGCAGGCGCGCGGATGCCCAGCCTCGCGGGCTGCGTCGACGATCGCCTGCGAACGCGTGCCAACCGCGATCAACCAGTCGCAGCGCGCAGCGGCGTACTCACCCACTTCGCGGTGAGCGGCCAGTTCTTCGCTGCCCAATTCGTACATATCGCCCAACAAGGCGACACGGCCGCCAGGACATTCGGAGAGGAGGTCAAGCGCAGCCCGCATCGAGAGCGGCGCTGCGTTGTAGGAGTCGTCGATGATGCCGGCGCCGTTCCAGGCGGTCCGCCGCACGAGGCGCGATCCGGAGGACAGGCTGCGAACGGCAGCGTCGATCTGGGCGAGTTCGAGGCCTGCTCGCAAACCGACCGCGGCCGCCGCCAGCGTCGTCATCACCTGGTGCGCGCCGGGCAAGGGAGTGGCAATGCGCTGCTCGCGCGCACTTCGTTGATCGACAAGCGTAAATTCGACGCCGTCGAATCCCCGCGCCTCAACGTTGACTGCCCGCAGATCGCAGTCCTCGCCGAGGCCGTAGGTGACGGTCTCGGCGCGCGCGCGTGTCGACATCCGTCGGACTCGCGGATCGTCGCCGTTGAGGACGGCCAGTCCGCTCGACGGAAGCGAGGCGGGCAGCAAGCCCTTGATCCGCTCCGTGTCGTCCAACGTGCCGAAGCGTTCGAGGTGCGTTGGCCCCACGTTGGTGACGATGCCGATGTCCGCCTGCGCGGAGGAGACGAGCAGTTCCATCTCAGCCTGCGAGTAAGGGCCGATCTCGATTACGGCCCATGCATCGGCCGGATCGATGCCGAGCAGGGCAATCGGCAGTCCGATGTCGCCGTTGAAGTTGCGCGGCGACTCGTGCACGGCCGCGTGGCGAGCAAGCAACTGGGTAGTCGCCTCGCGCACGGTGGTCTTGCCGACACTTCCGGTGATGCCCACCACCTGCGCGTCCATGCGCGCGCGCCAGTTCCGCCCTGCCGCCTGCAGCGCTGTGAGCGGATCGTCAACCACGAACAGGCGATCTCCGCTCAGTCCCGATGCCGTCGAGACCAACGCCGAAGAGGCTCCACGCGCCAATGCGTCGTCGACGAACCGGTGACCATCCATGTGTTCACCGCGCAGCGCCACGAAGAGACTGCCCGGAGTGGCATCGCGGGAGTCGATCACAATGTTCGAGAACGGCGCGGCGTCCGTCTGCGGCCGGCTGTGCAGCAACGGCTGGAGCAGATCACCCAGGTCGCGCGAGGAGATCACTCGACTTCCTCCTGGCCTGCGACTTCTTCCTGGTCGACGATGTATGTGACCGGCGACACCTGGTCCTCGGCGTCGACCGTGGCGGTCAGCGCGGATTGGTCATCCGGCTCATCGCTTGGACGATCCAGGGCAGCTGACGGTGCGGTGTTCCAGGATGTGGGATCAGCGATGTACGCAGTCGGCGGCACTCCGAGGTAAGGCAGGACGACGGTCATCAGATCGGAGAAGACTGGCGCGGCCACGATGCCGCCGAAGAGCTCGCCCTGGGGTCGATCGATGCGGATCAACACGACGACGCGCGGATCGTCGGCCGGCGCAAACCCGGCGAATGATGCAATCGACTCGTCCTCGAGGTAGATGCCGTCCTCGACCACATCCGAGGTGCCTGACTTGCCGGCGATCGGCCATCCTTCGACCTGGGCGGGGTGGCCCAGGACTCCGTCGACCACCGCCTGCATCATCCGCGTGACGGTGGCCGCGCTCTCTCGGCTGATCGCGCGGTCCTCGACTCGCGGCTCGAAGTGTTGCACGCCCTCGTCGGTGATGATGGCCGACACCAGTCGTGGACGCACGGGCACGCCGCCGCGGGCGATCGTCGCGTAGGCCTGGAGAATCTGCAGCGGAGTAACGGCAATGCCCTGGCCGAACGAGTTGGTCGCGAGTTGCGACGGAGACCAGCGAATGTCAGTCGAGTCGGTGACCACCCCTCCAATCTCACCCGGAAGGCCGGACTCGGTACTGGCCCCAAAACCAAATCGGTAGAGGTACTCGTAGTACGTGCGCGCGCCGAGCTGCTGGGCCACCCAGACGCTGCCGGTGTTCAACGATCGCTGGAGCACCTGCGTCATCGTCTGCTCACCGTGGTAGCTCAGGTCGAAGTTCTTGATCGTGCGGTCCTCGATCACCACCGCGCCGGTGTCGATGAACGTGGTCTCGGGCGAGACGAGGCCTGTGTCGAGCGCCGCCGCCATCGTGACGACCTTCATCGTCGATCCGGGCTCGTAAATGTCCGACGCCGCACGTGATCTGAGCAGAGCGATCGATTCCGGCAGTTCGAGATCGATGGTCATCGGGTTGTAGGTCGGCAACGAAGCCAACGCGAGGATGTCCCCGTTGCGCGGGTCCATCATGATGATGTGTCCGCCGCTCGCGTCCCACTCCTCGACGGCGCGCTGCAGGGTGGCCTCGGCAATCCACTGCAGATTGCGGTCGATGGTCAGGACGATTGACGCGCCCTGTTGGTAGGGCAGCTCGGCGCGCGGGCCGAAGGGAATCGGATTGCCGAGCCCGTCGACTTCCTGGACCAGCAATCCCGCCTCGCCGCCGAGCAGTTCGTCGAGTTGGTACTCAAGGCCGGCCAGCCCCTGCTCGTCGCGGCCGACCAGGCCGATCACCTGCGCGGCCATCGAACCTTCGACATATCGGCGCGATGACGTCTTGCGGACCTGCACGCCGTGTAACGCTTCGGCGTGAATTTGCGCGCCGAGCGCGCCCGAGAGCCCGTAAGCGATCAGCGCGTCATGGCCGCCCTGCGCTGCGGTTTGGGCAGCCAGGGAGAGCACCACCGACTCATCCGCGCGGAGCAGCTCGGCGAGCCGCCGCGAGGCGTCGGTTGCTTGAAACTGTGATCGCGCCCAGAGCCGCGTGTCGACATGAACTTCCCAGGCGTCGATCGAAGTGGCGAGGGGGAAACCGTTGCGGTCGAGGATAGCGCCGCGGGGACCCTTGGTTTCAATTGCCCAGGTGCGGTCCGCATAAGTTTCGTGTTGTTCGTGGTCGAGCACCTGGATCATGACCAGCCGGACCACAATAACGGCGGCCAGCGCGACAAAGAGCGCGATGACTGCGCGCATTCGCCAGGTCGAGACCGACTCGAAGCCGCTGCCCAAGGAGGGACTCGCCAATGCCCTGCTCCTCCGTCGCTGTGCCTCGCTTGACGATTCTCAGTTGAAGACCAATGCGTCGATCATCGCTTGCCAGATGGAGCCGCCCGCTTGCAGTTTGCCGAAGTCCGCGTCAGTGCCAGCGGTAGTCGGCAGGAAGCGAGTCGGCATCGTCCGCGCCGGCGGAGGTTGACTCACGTCCAGGACGACCGTCGGACGGGCCGGCACCATGTTGAAACGCTCGACCGCCTGCTGCTGGACTCGAGACAGCGATCCGAGCTGGCCGACGTGCGCGGCCAACGAACGGATCTCGGAGTTCAGCCGCTCACGTTCTGCTTCCAATGCGCGTAACTCCGAGCCGCTCTCAGTAACGCTGGATGTGCGCAACACCGGCAAGACGGCTGCAATGCAGAGCCCGATCACCGCGAGCCAGGCCCAAGCGGGCATTCTGCCGGTGTAGCGCGGCCTGCGCGGCAACAGCGGACGCGGCAGCGCGTGCCAGGCATCGCTGGCGGCCGAGGTCGGCAGCGACGCGTCGAGCGTCGTGCTGGGTTTGGCCGTCGTCATTGAAACGCCGTCCGCCGCTGAGAAGTTCCCGAGCGCGATCGTGGGGGAGACCACGGGTCGGACCACGCGTCGGGTGTTGCGATAGTCGTGTTACGGAAAGTAGCCGCCGCTCCAGGCAGTCGGCAGCGGCGGAGCCTAGAGTGAGACGGACTCGCGAGCGGGCTCGGCGAAATCGCTCGGCGGTCGTTGAGCGGACCGTGCGCGCAGACAGGGGGACGTGGTCCACGATCGTCATGACCGATGGTCACGCGCAACCGTGTTCCAGTGGTTTGGCGGCGGGGCTTCTCCTTCACTGTAGTGGCTGTTAGGTAGTCCCCTGCGCACGATCCGCTCAACGATCTCCGAGCGCCCGAGCGGCGCCCGCGGTCTCCTTTCCCTGTGGTCGCGACCAACGCGAATGACACGGAGCGCTCTGACGAGTGAGGCATCAGGTCGCCTCCGCCGCTCGCATCCGGGCGCTTCTGGCGCGCGGATTGCGCTCAATCTCTTCTGTGGAAGGACGCATGACGCGACGCGTCAGCGTGTGCAACGTCGGCGCTTCAGCGGCCGACTGCTCGCGAAGGACGTCTTTCACGATCCTGTCTTCGAGCGAGTGAAATGCGATTACCACGAGTCGGCCGCCGACTCGAAGCGTGCCTCGGGCTCGGGAGAGAAAGGCGGCGAGACGTTCGAGTTCGCGGTTGACTTCGAGCCGGATGGCCTGGAACACGCGAGTCGCCGGATGAGTGCGGGCGCCCGGACGAACGCCGACGGCATCAACCACGGCCTGCGCCAGTTGGGCGGTCGTCTCGATTGGACGGCGCCGGACGATTCCCTGCGCGATGCGTCGGGAACGGCGCTCTTCGCCGTACTCGAAGATCAGGTCGGCCAACTGGTCGACCGGCCAGTCATTGACGATCTCTTGCGCGCTGATCGCGCCGGCCCCCTGTTGGGGTCCCATGCGCATGTCCAGAGGCCCATCGGAGCGGAATGAGAATCCTCGCTCGGGACTGTCCAACTGGAGCGAGGACACGCCCAGATCGCAAAGGATGCCGTCGAGCGGCGTCATTCCCGCCTCAGCGGCTGCGTCTGCCGCGTCGTCGAGCCAGCACTGGGCCAGCGTGAACCGCGAGGCGAACGGCGCCAGGCGCCGGCCTGCGGCTTCAATCGCGTCGGGGTCGGCATCCAGACCCAACAGCCGACCGTCGGGTGCGGAGGCGCTGAGCACCGCCTGGGCGTGTCCCCCGAGTCCCACGGTCGCGTCGAGGTAGCGCCCGCCCGGCTTCACGTCGAGCATGGCCAGCGCTTCATTGAGCATCACCGGGGTGTGGACGGGCAAGGATGTCATATCGACGCCTCGCTCGGATCGAACGAGTCGGCGGAGGCCATCGAGTCCGCCAGGTCCTGCAACAACTGCGCGTAGGAGTCGTCGATCGCCGATTGTTCGGTTCGCCAGGCGTCGCTGCTCCAGATCTCCAGGTAGTCGCCCATTCCAATGATCGTCGTATCTCCGTGGAGATCGCGCTGTTCCCGCAACGGCTGCGGAATCACGATTCGGCCCTGACGGTCAAGGTCGACCCGGCGCACTCGTCCGAAGAAACTTCGCGCGAGTCGCCGATCGGTGGCCTTCAGCTTGTCGCCCACGGTGCGCGTCCGCTTCTCCTGGGCGTATCCGTCGGGTGTGTAGAGCTCGAGTTGTCCGTCGGGACCGGGAAGTAGGAAGCCGCCGTGCTCGAAGAGCAGGCGGTAGGCGGCCGGAATCGCCAGACGACCGCGGTCGTCAACGCGATGTTCGTACTCCCCTGTGAAATCGAGCGTTGCCACGGGAGATGCCCTCTTCGAGTGTCGGTCTCTCGTTATGACTGGTCAAACCACTGTTCCCCACTTCGTGGGTACTTCATGACTGTAGGAGCACTAACAGCGGAATGCAAGGGAAAATTCTGGGAAAGTGCTCCCGTCGCCGGGATCGGCGACGATCCTGTCTACTTGCGATGTGGAAACACGTCGCGATGCCCGTAAATTCGAGGAAACGCCGTGCCCGCAGAGACGACGTAACGCTCATTGCGCAGTTCTCCGCGAAACCTGTTGGAACAATGGCGGCAGCGATGAATGCACGCGCATCCCAAACTCCGAATGCGGCGGTGCTGACGCTCTCCGACCAGGGAGCGGCGGGACTGCGCGCCGACACTTCGGGTCCGGCGATTGTGGAGCGCCTAGAATCGCTGGGAATTCCCGTGGTCGAGCATGCGATGCAGTCCGACGATCCGGACGGCATCGTGGCTCAGCTCCAGCGCTGGATCGATGCCGGGGTCTCGCTGATTGTCACTACCGGCGGCACCGGATTCGGTCCGCGAGACCACACGCCGGAGGCGACGCGACGCGTGATTGAGCGCGACGCGCCGGGTCTGGCCGAGCTGATACGAGCCGACGGGTTGCGCCATACGCCGATGGCCGCGCTGTCGCGGGGCGTCTGCGGCATTGCCGGCCGCACGCTGATCGTCAATCTGCCAGGCTCCGAGCGAGCCGTCCGCGAGAACCTCGACTCACTGGTACCGGTTCTGCCGCATGCGCTGCAACTAATCGGCGGCGACACGGAACATTAGACACCGAGCATTGAGCACTGCGCACTGGGCGCTAAGCCGCGCTGGTCCACGCGCCTACACTGAACCACATGGCCCAACGCTCGTTTGCCCGCAACATCGCAGAGGCGCGCCGCCGGCTTGCCGCCGAGACCGGCACGGTACGCAAGGACTGGGGCGGCCGCCTGCCGATCGCGCTGGTGTACCCGAACAGCTACTACCTGGGGATGTCCAATCTGGGCCTGCAGACGATTTACGGATTGCTCAATCAGCGGCAGGACGTGGTCTGCGAACGCGCCTTCTACGACCCGCCGCACAAGAGCGAGCGCGGCGACGACCCTGCGCTGGGTCCGGTCACGATCGAATCACAACGGCCGCTGGCCGACTTTCCCGTGGTCGCCTACACGCTCACCTATGAGATCGACTACTACCACGTCGTTCGATCACTCCAAGCGGCGCAGATCGAGCCGCTGAGCATCAACCGAGACGATGGCGACCCGCTGATCATCGCCGGCGGCGCAGCCGTGATCACCAATCCGCTGCCCCTGGCCGATTGCTTTGACGCCTTCGTGATCGGCGAGGCCGAGCCGATCCTGCAGGAGCTGGTGGACACGCTGAACGAGTATGGCTACAGCCCGCGAGCCGACCAGCTCGACGCCCTGGCAAGGATTCCCGGCGTGTTCGTTCCCGCTCGAGGCGCAGGAACGGGAGTCGAACGTCAGTGGGTGCGCGACATATCGACCACCGAGGCGATGTCGCTGGTCCTGACCGACGAGACCGAGTTCAACCAGATGACGCTGATCGAGGCGGCGCGCGGCTGCGGACGCGGCTGCCGATTCTGCATCGCCGGCTATGTCTTCCGGCCGCCCCGATATCGGCCACTGGAGTCGCTGCTCAACCAGGTCGAGGCCGGACTCGAGCGCAGCAACCGCGTCGGACTATTGGGCGCGGCCGTGGCCGACCACCCGCAGCTCGCCGAACTCGCCGTTGAGGCCGACCGCATGGGCGGCCGCGTCTCCGTCTCTTCGCTGCGGGTCGACAATCTGGCGCCGGAACTGTTGGACGTACTCTCGCGCGGCGGCACCCGCACGGTGACGTTGGCGCCGGAGGCGGGCTCGGAGCGGATGCGCCAGCGGATCAACAAGGCCGTCTCGGAAGACCACATCGTCGACGCCGCCGACAAGGTCGGCGCGGCGGCAATGAACCGGCTCAAGCTCTACTTCATGATCGGCCTGCCCGACGAAGAGGACGAAGACGTCGATGAGATGGCCAAGCTCGGTCTCGCCGTCAAGGAGCGGCTCGACGCGCACGGTCACGGCACCGAACTGGTGATGTCGGTCGGACCGCTGGTGCCCAAGCCGGCGACGGCCTACCAGGAGCTGGTCCAGTCGGAGGCAGGGCTGGTCAAGCATCGCCAGCAGATTCTCCAGTCGGCCTTCCGCAAGACCGGCATTCGGCTGCGCGGCGACAGTCCGACCTGGGCGCGAATCGACGATATCTGCTCGCGCTCGGACCAGCGACTGGCCCACGCGATCCTGGAGATGGAAGCGCCGTCCGCGCGCGAGTGGATGCGCGCCGCGAGCCTGTGGAATCTCGACGGACCGTTGCCCTGGGGCGGCGGACCCGGCCCCTGGTCGGCGGTCGAGACCGGCATCACGGCGCGCTTCTTCGAGCGCGAACTCTCCAAGCACCTGAGGGAGAAGGCGACCATCGCCTGTCCGCCGCCCGAGATCGGCTGCAATATGTGCGGCGTCTGCGGCGGCAACGAGATTCCCTCCTACTCGCCCACCATCGTGCCGCTCGAAGCCGTTGCCGGAGGCTGACGTGTCGATCGCGAGCAACCTCGATCGCGTCAACCATCAGATCGCCGACGCCTGCGCCCGCGCCGGACGCGACCCCTCGGAGGTCGCGTTGATCGCCGTCTCCAAGACGTTTCCGACCTCCTCGATCGCCGAGGCGGCTGCCTGCGGTCAACGCCAGTTCGGGGAGAACCGGATACAGGAAGCGCTGGCCAAGATCGCCGAGCTTCCGCAACACGGCATCGAGGTCGATTCAGACATTGATCTGCACCTGATCGGCCACCTGCAGCGCAACAAGGCGAGGCACGCAGGACAGTTCGCGTCGGTGCAGTCGGTCGACAGCGTGCGCCTGGCCGAGGCGATCGCGCGCCGATTGGAGCGGGAGCTGCCGATCCTGCTCGAAGTCAACGTCGGGCAAGAAGCGAGCAAGGAAGGATTCCTCGTCTGCGACGTCGAAGATGCGTACACGCGGATCTCCAGCTTGCCGAACCTGCGGGTCGACGGCCTGATGACCGTCGCGCCGGAGGTTGCCGACGCGGAAGATGTGCGCCCGGTCTTTCGCCAGTTGCGCGAACTGGCAGAGCGCTTGTCGCTGTCCGAGCTGAGCATGGGTATGACCAACGACTACGCGGTCGCCATCGAGGAGGGCTCGACCATGGTCCGGATCGGGCGAGCCATTTTCGGCGATCGTCCCAGCGCAGCACGTCCGAGCGAGCCAAGTGGAGGTCCGCAATGACCAGGATCGCCGTGATCGGCGGCGGCACCATGGGCGCGACCTTCATCCGCGCCGTGACCGGCGCCGGGCTGGTCGTCGCGGCCGACCTCACGGTCTGCGAGATTGTGCCTGAACGGCGGGAGTGGTTGGAGCGGGAGTTCGACGGCCTCAGCGTGACCGACACACAGAGCGAGGCCGTGGCTGGCAGCGACGCGGTCTACCTGTCGGTGAAGCCGCAGGACCTGGCCTCGTTGAGTGACGGCTCGGGGAGCGATGCCCGACTGCTGATTTCAATCCTTGCCGGCTCGACGATCGCCGAAGTGCAACGCTCGACCGGCGCGAACCGCATCGTGCGGGCAATGCCCAACACTCCGGCCCAAATCGGCAAGGGATTCACCGCCTGGACGGCGACCGAGAGCGTGACGGAGGATGACCGGAGCCTGGTCGGCGCACTGTTGGACACGATGGGCGAGCAGCTCTATGTGCCGGACGAATCGACGATTGACAAGATCACGGCGGTCTCGGGCAGCGGACCGGCCTATGTCTTCCTGATCATCGAAGCGATGATTAACGCGGCAGTGCAGGTCGGCCTACGGCCGGACGACGCGCGCCGCATGGTGCTGCAAACCGTGATCGGATCTGCCGAGTTCGCGGCTCATTCGGGACAACATCCAGCGGCGCTCAAGGATATGGTGACCTCACCGGGCGGAACCACCGCGGCCGGGTTGCGCGTGTTGGAACAGCGAGCGGTGCGCGCCGCGTTGATTGACGCCGTCGCCGCGGCGCACCGACGAGCGGAAGAGCTGGGATCACCATGAGTGAAGTGCTGGTCATCATCGGCATCGCGATCAACATCTACTCGTTCATCCTGCTCGCGCGCGTGCTGATGAGTTGGATCCCGATGTTCACGAATCGGCCGCTCGACCCATACAATCCGCTGGTCAAGTTTCTACTCGACGTGACCGAGCCGGTCCTGGCCCCGCTGCGGCGATACCTGGTGATCGGGATGATCGACCTCTCGCCGCTTGCCGCGCTGATCCTGCTGCAGGTGATCGGCAGCGCAGTCCTCAACAGCGCCTGAGCACCCATCGAGCTAGTTCTCGAACGTTTGCTTGACATTGTTCCATTCCTTCGGTAGCTTGCGCAGCACAGACGTTCGCACACCTTCAACCAAAGCCGCGAACGATCCGGAGGGAGCGCATATTATGACGAGTACCACGACCGTTGATCGCGACACGCCGCTCGCACTGGGAACCGACACGCAGGAGCCCGCACAGGAGCCTTTGTCCATGACCACTGCCAACGAACCACCGCCCGCCGTCGAGGATCTGTTGGGAGACATGGAGCGCCGTTTCGGCGAGGGTGCGCTGATGCGCCTCGGCGACGCCGGCACGCGACTCAATGTGGACGGAATACCGACCGGCGCGCTCTCGCTCGATGTCGCCCTGGGTATCGGCGGCCTGCCGCGAGGCCGAATCGTCGAAATCTACGGTCCCGAGTCGGCCGGCAAGTCAACCGTCGCGCAGCACGTGATCGCCGAAGCGCAACGCCTCGGCGGCCAGGCGGCTTACATCGATGTCGAGCATGCGCTTGATCCCGAGTTTGCCGGCCGGCTGGGCATCGACACCTCGCAACTCCTGATCGCCCAACCAGACACCGGCGAGCAGGCGCTGGAGATCGCCGAAGCGCTCGTGCGCAGCAATGCGATCGACGTGGTCGTGGTCGACTCCGTCGCCGCCTTGGTCCCGCGCGCCGAGATCGAGGGGGAGATGGGAGACGTGCAGGTTGGACTCCAGGCCCGCCTGATGTCGCAGGCGCTGCGCAAGCTGACCGGCGTCGTGTCGCGTTCCAAGACCGTGCTGATCTTCATCAACCAGCTTCGCGAGAAGGTTGGCATCGTCTTCGGCAATCCCGAGACCACTCCTGGCGGCCGCGCGCTCAAGTTCTACTCCTCGGTCCGCATCGAGCTGCGCCGTGCCGAAACGCTCAAGGACGGGCAACTCGTAATCGGCTCGCGAGTCAAAGCCAAGGTGGTCAAGAACAAGGTCGCGCCGCCCTTCCGCACCGCCGAGTTCGATCTCATGTTCACTGCCGAGGAGTACGGCATCTCCAAGACCGGATGCCTGATCGACCTCGGCTCAGAAGCGGCGCCAGGCGCGCCGACTGGAGCGCCCTCGGTGATCAAGAAGCAGGGATCGTTCTACTCGTACGGCGAAACCCGCCTCGGACAGGGCCGCGAGCGGACCAAGGCCTTCCTGCGCGAGCACCCGGACGTAGCCGTCGAGATCGAAGATCGCATCCGCGAGGAACGAGGGCTGCCCAACGCTGTCACGCTGACTCCCGAGGAGGGCGCCGACGCGGCTGCTCCGATCGCCAAGCCTCCGCCGAAGAAGAAGGCTCGCGCCCGCGCGAGCTGACCCGGCGAGTCGTGAGCAGCGCGCCATGCCATTGGGCTGAGCCGTGACCGCCGTCGTCTCCGTCCGACCCACTGGAGCCGTGTCCGTCGTCGACTTCGACGACGGCACGTCCTTCCGCTGCACGCGCGACTTTGCGCGTCGCTCGCAACTCGGTCGTGGACAGCAGATCGACGATGTCTTCGTGGCTCGCCTGCGCGAATCGGCTTCCCGCGACCTGGCGCTCTCCGAGGCGCAGCGACTGAATCGCCGCCAGCGATACAGCCGCCGCGAGATGCGCAACAAACTGCTCCATGGCGACATCACGGCTAGCGCTGCAGACCTGGCGCTGGACGAACTCGAAGGGCGCGGCGAACTCGATGATCTCGTCGTCGCGCGTCAGGCCGCGAGCAAGGGACTGCGCCAGTTGTTGAGTCGCGATCCCTCCCTGACCGAGAGCGGCTTCTACACCGTGCAGCAGCGCAGGCTGTTGCTGCGCGGGTTCGGCTCGGGCACCGCTTCCGCCGCCTGCCGGGAGGCGTGGTTGGATGTGCGTTAGCCGCTACTGGCGCCGAATTGTCAGGGGTCGTAAACTGAGACTCCCAAACACCCTGCCGCCCGGGTCCGACCGAGAGGCGGATGACGGCGGCGATCAATACGCAACTGTGATGACCGGCAACGCTTTCGCAATGCCACTTCAACTGAGTCGAGGACACCATGTGGGGAGCCCTGATGAGGCTCCTGCGCGGCGGGCCCGATCCGCGGATCGAGGCCACGCTGGAAGCCGAACGCATCATGCAACAGGCCCGCGAACGGGCCGATCGCGAGGCGAGTGAGCGGCTACAGCAGGCGCAGGAGCAAGCCCGAACGGAACGCGACGAAATCCTGGCCGACGTGCGCGGCGCGCGCGACGACCTGCAGCGGGCAGTGGACCGCTTGGACCGGCGCGAGTCGTCGTTGGACGATCGCGCCCGCTCGCTGGAAGAGCGAGACGACAACCTGAATCGCGACCGTGAACGGCTGGATCGCCGCAGCGCCCAGCTAGACGAGCGCGAAGCGGAGCACGACCGGCGGCTGGAAGAGGTATCCAACTTCACACGGGACGAAGCGCGCACTGTGCTCTTCGAGCAGGTCGAACAGGAGATCTCCGACGAGGCGAGCCGGCTCGTCCGCGAGGCCGAGCAGAAGGCCAAGGACGACGCGGACGCCCGCGCCCGCAAGATCGTGGCTACCGCCATCCAGCGCGTCGCCTCCGAGGTCACGACCGAGTCGACCGTCTCAATCGTCCAGATCCCCTCGGACGAAATGAAGGGCCGAATCATCGGTCGCGAGGGACGCAACATTCGCGCCCTGGAGTCCGCGCTCGGCTGCGATCTGATCATTGACGACACGCCGGATGTCGTGACCGTCTCCGGCTTCGACCCGGTGCGCCGCGAAGTCGGCCGCCTGTCACTGAGCCGGCTGGTCTCCGACGGCCGCATTCATCCCACGCGGATCGAGGAGACGGTCGCCAAGGCCCAGCGGGACGTCGACCGAATCATCCGCGAGTCGGGCGATGAGGCCGCCATTGAAGCGCACTGCAGCGGTCTCCCGCGCGAGATGCTTGACATCTTCGGCCGCCTCCGCTTCCGCACCAGCTACGGCCAGAATCAGCTCCGCCACGCGGTCGAGACCGCGCACATTGGCGCGATGATCGCACAGGAGCTTCACGCCGACGTTGAAATCACACGGCGCGGCTCGCTGCTGCACGATGTGGGCAAGGCGATCGACCACGAGGTCGAGGGCACGCACGCAATCATTGGCGGCGACCTCGCCCGCCGCTTCAAGATGTCGGAGGAGATCGCCCATTGCATCGAAGCGCACCACGACGAAGTTGAGCTGCGCACGGTCGAAGCGATCATCGTGCAGATGGCCGACGCCATTTCCGGCGGACGCCCCGGCGCGCGGCGCGAGTCGGTGGAACGCTACATCGAGCGCCTGCGCTCGCTTGAGGACATTGCGACATCGTTCGAGGGCGTGGGCCAGGCCTACGCAATCCAGGCCGGCCGCGAAGTGCGCGTCGTGGTTGACCCTCGCGAGGTCGATGACCTTGGCGCGATGCGGCTGGCGCGCGACATCTCGAAGCAAATCGAGGAGTCGCTGCAGTATCCCGGCCAGATTCGCGTCACCGTCCTGCGCGAAACCCGCGCGGCGGAGTACGCGCGATAGCCAGCGAGGCAGGCGTGGCCAGGCTGGACCTGCACATGCACAGCACCCGCTCGGACGGCCGCCACGCGCCGGCGTGGGTCGTCCAACAGGCCGCAGCGCAGGGCGCTGAGCTGATCGCGCTCTCCGACCACGACACCCTCGCCGGCGTCGAAGAGGCGCGCGAAGCGGGCAAACCGCTGAGCGTTACCGTCGTCGCCGCAGTCGAGGTCAGCGTCATTGATCAGGCATTGGGCGAGCTGCACGTGCTCGGCTATCTGCCGTCGCGCGACGAACTAGTCAACCTGGAACTGAAACTCTCGGAGTACCGCAACGAGCGCGTTGGCCGCGCGCGGCGCACGCTCGAACTGCTCCGGGATCTGGGCGCGGCCGTCGAGGAAGACGCGGTCTTGCGGCACGCAGACGGAGGCGTGATCGGCCGCCCGCATATCGCCCGGGCGCTGGTCGACGCGGGCCATGTCGAGTCCGTCCAGGAGGCCTTCGACCGCTTTTTGCACAACGGCGGCCCGGCTTTCGTCCAGCGCTCGGTGCTGAGCATGGAGGAATCGATCGAGCTGATTCACGGCGTCGGCGGCATCGCCTCGCTCGCTCACCCGACGCGATATCGGGAGACCGAAGCATCTATCGAGTCCTTCGCGGCGGCCGGTGGCGACGGAATCGAGATTTACTATCGCAACGACCCGCCTGATGTGGTCGCGAACGGCGAGCGGCTGGCGAGTCGACTTAGTCTCGTGGCGACCGGGGGCTCCGACTTCCATGGCATCCACCCCGACGAGATGCTGCCCGCGACAGTGCCGATCCCCGACCATGCCGCCGGGCGGCTGTTGGACTTGATGAAAGACCTCGCCACATGACCGACTATCAGCTGCCGCTCGATGTCCGCGCCATCCAGCGGATCATCCCGCACCGATACCCGATCCTGCTGGTCGATCGGATTGTCGAGCTTGAGCCGGGCGCGCGCGCCGTGGGGCTGAAGAACGTGTCGGCCAACGAATGGTTCTTTGAGGGCCACTTTCCCGGCAATCCGATCATGCCGGGTGTGTTGATCGTGGAGGCGCTTGCGCAGACGGGCGCGGTCGCGGCGCTCTCGGCGGATGAGTACAAAGACAAACTGGGCCTTTTCGCGGGAATCGACGGCGTCCGTTTCCGCCGCCAGGTGGCGCCCGGCGATCAGCTCCGCCTCGAAGTCGAGATGGAACGTCTGCGCCGAGGGATCGGCCGGGCCGCTGCACGAGCCACGGTCGACGGCGACATCGCCGCCGAGGGTCGGCTCACCTTCGCCCTTGTTGATCCGCCCGACGAGGTCTAGCGATCAGGCCTGGCGTCCCTGCGTCAGAGGGAAATCGCCGCCCATAGTCCGAGTACCAGCCCGACGCTGACCACCGTCGTGATCGCGACCCATCGCAGGTCGCCTCGGACGTAGTGGAAGTCGTGCATCGCGGCGGCGGCGCGGGCCCGACGGTCGCGACGCTCGTGCGCGCCGGAGGCGGCGCCTCGCGGTCCGCCGGGCTGTCGCGCTGCGCCGATCCGTGTCGGCTGCTGGACGCTGCCGCTCAGCGATGCGCCCGCAGGAGCCTGAGCTGCGCCCGCCTGCGCGGTCGGCAAGCGATCTTCCCGCGCTCTCCGACCTCGCCGACCCTGCGGCCGTGCTGCCTGCTGAGAACGGTTCGAGCCGCCTCTGCCTCGTCGTGATCCGCGTGCCATCTGCAACCTCCGACGCTTGCCGATCACCCTACGCTGTGTTGCCGTACTCTGCCAGTCGGCGTAGAGTGGGGCCTACGGCCCCGTGGTGTAGCGGCCTAACACGCCACCCTGTCAAGGTGGAGATCGGCGGTTCGAATCCGCTCGGGGTCGCCACCTGCTTCCATTTCTTTGGTTTACTTACCACGTATCGACGTATGGGCGTTTCTTGCCCGTTCGATGCGGCGTGGGCGGCAGCCGCTTGATGCCGTTGGTGATCCAAGTGCGGGTCTCGGCCGGATCGATCACATCGTCGAGGCCGCCGCCGGCGGCCGCGTTGACCGCCTTGGCGTTGTGGTAAGCCCGGTCGACCATCTTCTCGTAGGTCTCGATCCGCTCCTCCGAGTCTTCGATCGCGATCAGTTCTTTGCGATAGCCGAGCTTGACCGAGCCCTCGATGTTCATACCGGCGAATTCGGCCGTCGGCCAGGCGACCGTGAAGAAGCCGACCAGGGCGCTGGCGCCGCACATCGCCTGGACGCCCAGCCCGTACGCCTTGCGCACGACGACGCCGAAGAGCGGCACGCTGAGGTTGGCGCCGGTGTTGAACATCCGCGCGCAGTGGCGCACCAGCGCGGTCGCCTCAACGTCGGGGCCGACCATCATCCCGGGACAGTCCATCAGGCTCAGCACGGGAATGTCGAATGCGTCGCAAAGCTGGAGGAAGCGCGCGCCCTTGTCTGATCCGTCGGAGTCGATTGCGCCGGCGAGATGGTGCGGGTTGTTGGCGATCACGCCGATTGGGTGTCCTTCGACGCGGATAAATGCGGTAATGATCCCGATCCCGAACTGCTCGCGGATCTCGAGCACCGAGCCTTCATCGGCGATGGTGTCGATGATCTCGCGCATGTCATAGAGACGCAGCCGATTCTCAGGCACGATGTGCCGCAAGCGGCGCTGGTCGGGCGCGGTCCAGTCTGCGATTGGACCCTGGAAGTAGCTCAGGTACTTCTTGGCCACCTCGGTCGCTTCGTCTTCGTCCTTGCAGAGGATGTCGACGACCCCGTTCGGGACCTGGAACGACATCGGCCCGACTTCCTCGGGTGTGTAGATGCCGAGTCCGCCGCCTTCGATCATCGCCGGACCGCCCATGGCGACGGTTGAGCCCTCGGTGGCGATGATCACGTCGCAGCAGGCGAGCAGCGCGGTGTTGCCGGCGAAACAGCGGCCGTTGGTCACGCCAACCAGCGGCACCAGACCGGAGAGCTTGGAGAACTGCGTGAAGGTATAAGTGTCGAACGCGACGCCGGGACCGGTGCGGTCATCGCCCGGCCGCCCGCCGCCACCCTCGGTGTAGAAGACTATCGGGAACTGGAAGCGCCGCGCCATCTCAAACATGCGGTCCTGCTTGTAGTGGTTGCGACCGCCCTGCGTCCCCGCGAGCACGGTGTAGTCGTAATGCACCACAATCGCCCGCGCCGCCTGCTCGTCGAACAGGTCGCCGTTGATCGTCGCGGTGCCGGCCAGCAGGCCGTCGGCGGGCGTGTTCTCGCGAAGTTGCTCATCAGTGTTGCGCTGATGTTGGCGCGCGACGATCAGCGGCCAGTATTCCTGGAACGAGCCGGGATCGACGAGCTGCTCGATGTTCTCGCGCGGCATCCGGAAGCCCCGCGCGAGCCGTTTGGACACCGCCTCGGGTCGGTGCTCGTCCAGCGTGTAGGCGTGGCGTTCGTAACTCTCCTGCAGGTCGGGACGGATGAAGTCGGGATCGATCAGTTCACCGCCGCCGATCGCTTCGACCGAGACCTCCGCTTCGAGGATGAAGACGAGCGGGAATCCCTCGCGGATCACGTCTCCGACCGAGCAGGCGACGCCTTTGATCACGCCGTCGCGATCGGCCTGGATCACATGCTCCATCTTCATCGCTTCCATCGCGACGAGATCCTGACCCTGCCGCACCTCCTGGCCTTCTTCGACCATGATCGAAACAATCGTGCCCTGAATCGGCGCCGGCAGACCGATCGAACCCTCGGGTCCGGTGAGATCAGGAGCGTCCTCTGCGATGTCCTGGGTTGACTGCTCTTGCTTGACTCGCTGGTCGTGCTCGAACAGCGCCAGCGGATCGCGAGAGTCGACCCGCGCGCCGGCGAAGCCGGAGTCGGCCGCAGGCGCATCGGTTCTCAGGTAGCGGACGCGGTCGGTCCCGTTGGTGGCTGCCAGCTCCGACATCTGCTCATCGACCCAGCGCGTGTGCACGCGGCCGCTGGCCAGATCATCATGACGGAGCACGTTGCCGAGGAAGGGAATGTTGGTCGCGACGCCCTCGATTCGGAACTCAGACAATGCCCGAAGCGAGCGGGTCACGGCGTCGGCAAAGTCTGGCGTGGTCGAGTGCGCGATCACCTTGGCCAGCAGCGAGTCGAACGCGGTCGAGGTCTGGTAGCCCACATAGCCAAACCCGTCGGTGCGGACGCCCGGGCCGGACGGGGCTTCGTACGCCTTGAGCACTCCTGCGGCAGGGCGGACCTCGCCGTCGGCGGTCAGCGTCTCCATGTTGACGCGCGTCTGAATCGCGAACCCGCGCGGCCGGAGCCAGGAGGGATCGTCCAGGCCGAGGTCGGCAATGCTTGCGCTCTGGGCAACTCGCAGTTGCGACTGGACCAGGTCGACACCGGTGACCTGCTCGGTCACGGTGTGCTCAACCTGCAGCCGCGCGTTGGCCTCGAGGAAGTAGAAGCGGTCGTCCGAACCATCCGATGCGTCAAGCAGAAACTCGAACGTGCCCAGCGACAAGTAGCCGACGTCGCGGGCGATCTGCACCGCCGCGTCGACGATGTCGTCGCGCGTTTCTTGTTCCAGGTGCGGCGCCGGTGCAATCTCGACGATCTTTTGGAATCGCCGCTGGACCGAGCACTCGCGTTCCCAGAGATGGGCGACGCCGCCGTGTAGATCGCCGATGATCTGCACTTCGATGTGCCGCGCTCGGGGGATGAGCTGCTCGACGTACAGTGCGCCGGAACCAAACGCCATCTGCGCCTCGGATTCGCAGCGCTGCCAGGCCGATTCGAGTTCATCGAATTGGTGCACCGCCCGCGAGCCGCGACCGCCGCCACCGGCGACCGCTTTGATCATCAATGCTGCGCTGTCGCCGAGCGATTCGAAAAATTCCGCCGCTTCGCTCAGACTGACCGACTTGTCCGACCCTTCGATCACGGCCACGCCCGCCTCGCGGGCCGCCTGTCGCGCCCTGACCTTGTCGCCGAACAGATCGAGCAGGTGCGGCGTCGGGCCGACGAATGTGATGCCCGCGTCGCGGCAGGCGCGGGCGAAGTCGGCCGACTCGGCCAGGAATCCGTAGCCGGGATGGACGGCGTCGCAACCGGCCGATTGCGCCGCGGCGATCAGCCCGTCGATGTCGAGGTACGCGGGCACGCCGAGTCCGTCGAGCGCGACCGCTTCATCCGCCGCGTGGACGTGCAGCGAGCGGTCGTCGTCCTGCGAGTAGACCGCAACCGTGCCGATACCGAGGTCGGACGCCGCGCGAGCGACGCGAATGGCGATCTCGCCACGATTGGCGATCAACAGCTTGGACACGGCTCTACTCGGCGGCATGAGTTCACTCCAGACTCAGAGAGGGAGGGTCGGTCGAATCACGGCATGTGAAGTCAAGATATCAGCGGGATCGTCAACCGCTCCCGCGCCGACCTGGGCACAGTCGATCCCCTCCGTCAGTCAACGGCCACCCTCTCGCCGGCCCGCACATCGTCCATCGTCCCGCTGATGCCCCGTTCGACCAGCGAGCGGTACTCCGCCTCGGTCATCCCCAACTCCTGGGCAAACACCTCGAACGAGTGTTGGCCGACGCATGGCGACGGCCTGAGCTGCCGATCTTCCGACCCGCTGAATCGCCACGGCGCGCCCGGCAGCCACGACGGTCCGACCTCGGGATGCTCGACCGACTGCACGAATCCGTTGGCCAGGTAGAGCGGGTCGGGCTCCATGAACTGCTCGTACGGCTTCGCCACCCGTGCGGCGTCCATGCCGAGCTCCAGGAGTCGGCGCTCCACGGAGTCCGCAGGTTGAGACGAGGTCCAACCGCCGATGATCTCGTCAAGCGCCGACTCGTTGCGTTTGCGAGATGCGGCGTCCATGAATCGCGGATCAGCCGCCAGTTCGTGCGCCCCCAGTTCGAGACAGAGGGACGTCCACTCGGACTCGCTGCCGACCGCAATCGCGACCCACTCGTCGTCGCCCGCGCAGGGGAAGACGTTGTGCGGCGCGCGCTCACGGTCGCGATTGCCGAGCGGGACCGGCAAGCGGCCGGTGGCGTCGTACTCGGCGATCGCGTCGCCGACGACCACGCCCATCGCCTCAAGCATGGCCACGTCGATCCGTTGTGGTCCGCCGACTCGTTCGCGGCGAGCCAGCGCGGCGATCACGGCCGCGGCCATCGCATAGCCGGAGATCGAGTCGGGATACAGGCCGCCCGTATTCATGCCCGGGTCGCCGTCGTAGCCGTGGATCGAGGACAGTCCCGACATCGGTTCGGTCGTCGCGCCGTTGGCAGGATAGGCGGAGAAGGGTCCGGTCACGCCGTAGCCCGAGATCGAGGCAAGGATCACGTCGGGGCGCCGTGCGGCCAACGCGTCCAGGGTGATCCCCCAGCCGTCCAGCACGCCGGGCCGGAAATTCTCGCAGACGACATCGAAGTTCGGCATCATGCGCCAAAAGATGTCCTTGCCCTCGTCGGTGTTCAGATCGAGCGTGATTCCGCGCTTGTTCAGATTGACCGCGTTGTAGACCCCCTGCGTGTTCTCGGGATGTTGCGTCTTCGACTCGTCCAGGACCGCCTTGCCGACCCAGGGCCGCAGCAGCCGCCAGATGTCGATCCGACGCAGCGCTTCGATCTGCACCACGTCCGCGCCCAGGAATCCCAGCAGCTCCGTGCCAAACGTCCCGCTCCACGCCTGCGTGAAGGTCAGGATGCGGATGCCGTCGAGCGGACCGTTCGAGGTCGGCGGTGAGCCCCCCACTGCCTTCGGCATCTCCCCCCGCTTCGCGGGGGGAGAGCGGCGATCCTGGTCCGCTCCCAGCCTTGGCGCCGGCGATCCTTGCGACCAGCTTGGCGGGGAGATCGGATGCAGATCGCCCGACGCGCGCACCGTCCGCCCCTCGATCTCTGTCTCGACGATGAACCCGCGCGATTGCAACTGTTCGTTTTCGACCAGCTCCGGAATCGTCTGCAGCACCCCGGAGATGCAGCGCAGCGCGGCCAGTCTGTGGAACAGCGGCCACTTCTGCATCGCCGGCAGCTCGCGAGCCACGCCCGCCACGACGGCGGTCAAGTCCTGCGAGTAGCGTTGGTTGCGCGCCTGCAACTCCTCGCGCGCGCCCTGGTCGGGCAGATTGAACAGCGCCATCGCCTCGCGCCAGTTGTGCCAGTCGCCGAAGCCAAAGTTCATCCGCCCGTCGGCGGCGTCCCAGAGCGGTCCCGGCTCGCCGCGAGGCCGGCCGCCGGTCGCGCCGCGCGACCAGCCGCTGCCCTGGTAGATCGCGCCGATGGTCCAGGGGTAGACGGTGTGCGTCATCGCCTCAATCTCGCGGACATCGACCAGTTCAGGAGCGGCAGACTCGGAGCGACGACGCAAGGCAGCGGTCGCGGCGACGAACGCGGCGAGTCCGCCCATGTAGCCGAACTGGCGCGAGGGCAGCGAGAGCGGTGGCTCGTCCTGGAGTGCGTTCACGTGCGCCCAGCCGCAGCGCGCATTCAGCGTCAGGCTGCTGCCCGGCGCATTCGCCATCGGACCTTCCAGTCCATAGGGCGTGACCGAGAGATGAACCGCGTCGGGCCGCATCGCCGTAAGCGGCCAATCCGAGAGCGCGCTCGGGCCATCGGTCGTCACCACCACATCGGCCGCGGCGATCCACGGCTCGGACTCTGCCTCGTCGGCGATTACGACCGAGCGCTTGCCCCAGTTGACGTAGGCGTGCAGCGCCGAGCGCTCGACGCCGGCTTGGTCGTCGAGGAAGGGCGCTTCATGCCGGAGCGGATGACCCTCGGGCGGCTCCAACATCACCACCTCTGCGCCGTGGTCGGCGAACAGCCGAGCCGCGAACGCTCCCGACATCCGCCGCGACAGGTCAACCACCAGCAGGCCGTCGTAAGCGGGAACAAGCTCCTCGGTCATTGCGTCGCTCACCCAATGCTCAGTGTGATTCAGCATCACGTTATCCGATGCTGCCGAGTTCCTGACCTATCCTCAGCCGACAGCAGGAGGACGACATGGCGAGTTACGACGACATCATCATCGGTGCGGGTTCGGCGGGTGCGGTGATTGCGGCTCGGTTGTCGGAGGACCCGAACCGGCGTGTGCTGTTGTTGGAGGCGGGACCGGATTACACGCGGGTCGAGGACATGCCGCGCGACCTGCTCAAGCCGTGGGTATCGTGGCGCGACCACGACTGGGGCTTCCAGGCCAACGCCCGCCACGGCCGCGAGTTCCCCCTGCATCGCGGCAAGGTGATGGGCGGCTCATCGGCCGTCAACGGGACCATCGCCTTGCGCGGCGTTCCCGGCGATTTCGAGTCGTGGGTCGCGATGGGCTGCGACGAGTGGGGCTTCGAAGACGTCCTGCCCTACTACCGGCGTCTTGAGTCCGATCCCGAAGGCGGCGACTTCCACGGTCGGTCGGGGCCTGTGCCGATCGAGCGCGAGCCGGAAGAGAACTGGCAGCCGTTGCAGCGGGCCTTCTACGACGCCTGCCGCGACAACGGATTCGACGATGTCTGGGACCACAATTTGCCCGACGCGACCGGCGTCGGGCCCTGGCCGCGCAACCGCAGCAACGGCAACCGCATGTCGACCAACATCGCCTACCTGCTCGGCATCCGCGACCGCCCCAACCTCACCATCCGCCACGGCGTGCTGGTCGACCGGCTGAGCTTCGACGCCGAGTCCGGCGCGCGCGTCAACGGCGTCGTGCGGGCCGACGGCGAAGTCATTCACGCCGATCGCGTCTGCGTCTCGGCCGGCGCGGCGGTGTCGCCGGCGATCCTGCTGCGCAGCGGGATCGGACCCGCCGAAAAGCTTGGCCCGCACGGGATCGCACAGCGGGCGGCGCTGCCCGGCGTCGGCGAGAACCTGATCGACCACTTTGGCACCGGGGTGCAGGCGTTTCCCAGGCCGGAGGTCGTTCACGATCCCGACGTCGTCACCGAGATCGGCGTGCGCTACACCGCGCCCGGCTCGGACCAGTTCAACGACATGCAGCTCGCGATCTCGACGATCTGGGACGAGGAGCAGGTGCGCGGTCTGACCGAGGCGCCGCGCCGGCATCCATCGTTCGGGATCGGCGCGGTGATCCAGCGCCCGAACTCGCGAGGATCGGTGACGCTGCGCTCGACCGACCCGTCCGACCAGCCGCAGCTCGACATGAACTACGCCTCGCATCCCGAAGACCTGCGCCGGCTGATGGACGGTTTGCGGCTGTCCTGGGAGATCATGCACTCGGACGCGATCATGCCGTTCGTCGAGCGCGTGATCGCGCCGCGGCCCGAGGTGATCGAGTCCGACAACGCCCTGGCCGACTACATCCTCCGCACCACGTCCACCACGTGGCACATCTGCGGCTCGGCCCGCATGGGCCAACCGACCGACCCGCTGGCCGTCACCGATCAGCGAGGCCGCGTCCATCAGGTCGACAACCTCAGGGTCGCCGACACCTCAATCATGCCCAACATCGTGAGCTGCAATACCAACCTGACCGCAATCATGATCGGCGAGCGGGTGGCGGAGTCGATGCAGAGCGACTGATCTCAATCGGTCCCAGCCCCCCGCCTACGCGGGGGCGACTCATTCATAAGTTCTCGCGCGAATCTCTTATGGCACGCCCGACTTCTGCGGCCTCGCCGATGCCAACGACCTGACATGCGGGGCGAACGCCCTTGCGCCATTCGGCGAGGAGCCGTTGGCTGAGAGTGCCGGCTGTGGAGATGCCTCGGGACCGCCCAGCGACGTGGCCTGCTCGAGGCGTTGACGGCGGGGGACCAGGATCCAGCCGACGACGCCCGCGACCACGGCGAAGCTGATCCCGAAGAAGAAGGTGCGCTTGATCGACTGCACGAACGAGTCGGTCAGGGTCGCCTGCACGTCTGCGGCGATGCCGGGATCGAGTCCCGGCAGCAGGTGATAGGCCGCGCCGATGCCCGAGGCCATCGTGTCGATGTCGGCGGTGGAGAGCGGCAGACCGCTGAGGCCGTCGCGGACGCCGGAGGCGTACATCACGGCGGCGAAACTGCCGAGGATGGCGATCGACATCGTGCCGCCCAACTCCTGGCCGGTCGTGGTCACCGCCGACGCTTTGCCGGCCATGTCGACCGGCACGGCGGCCATCGAGGTATCGGTCGTGGCCGGCATATGCAGAGAGCCTCCGATGCCAAGCCAGGCGAGCGCCAGTCCGACCATCCAGTAGGGCGTGTCGACCGCCAGCACCAGGGCCAGGATCAGCAGGCAACCGCCGCCGTGCATGGTCGGCGCCCAGAAGAGCAGGAATCGCGGACCGACCCTGGGCAGGATGAACCCGGCGATCGGCGCGCAGACGATCATCACGACGGCCAGCGGCATCACGCGCAGGCCGCTCTCGGCGGCCGAGACGCCCTGCACAAGTTGGAAGAACTGGGGCAGATAGAACAACACCCCCATCAACGCGAACATGATGAAGAACATGCCGACCATTGCGCCGACGAAGTCGCGTTGCTTGAAGAATCCAAGCGGCATCAGCGGCTGCTCGGTGCGCCGCTCGATCAGGATGAACGCCGAAAGCGAGAGCACGGCCACCGTGATCGTGGCGAGGATCACCGGGTCGTCCCAACCGCGCGGGATGCCTTCGATGATCGAAAAGACCAGCGCCAGCATGCCGACCGTGCCGGTCAGCGCGCCGGGCACATCGAGTCGGGTGTGCAACACGGACTTGGTCGAGGGCACGATGGTCAAGGCGACCAGCGCCAGCGCCGACAGCGGGGCGGGCACCCAGAAGACGGCCGACCAGTCGATCTGATCGACCAGCGTCCCGCCCAGGAACGGGCCCAGGGCCATGCCGATACCCATTGCCCCGGCCCAGATACCGAACGCCTTGCTGCGCTCCCGGCGCGGGAACACCGCGGTCAGCGTGGACAGCGTCTGAGGTAGCACGAGCGCGCCGCCGATTCCCTGCAATCCGCGGCCGATGATCAGGAAGTTGGCGTCGGGCGAGAAGGCTACGCCGATCGATGCGATGGTGAACACGGTGAGACCGATGCCGAGGATCCGGCGGCGGCCGAAGCGGTCGCCCAGCGCGCCGGCCAGCAGCAGCAGGCCGCCGAACAGCACCAGGTAGACGTCGACGACCCAGAGCGACTGCGACTCGGACATCTCGAAGACGCGCTTGATCGTCGGCAGCGCCGTGTTCACGATCGTCGCGTCGAGCGAGACGATGGTCTGCGATCCGGCAAGGATTGCCAACACGACCCAGCGCCGTCGCGGGCTGACGTCGACGGAGGCGACGATGCCGTCGGCGGCACTCACGGCGCGTCCGCTGCGTGGTCGGGGGTCCTGGCAGGCATGCTCATTACGGCAAGGCTACCGAACGCGCTAGGGCACGCCCGACTTCTGGGGACGCACCAACGCCGTTGCCTGCGCAGCAAGGCGGAGGTCGCCCGCGCCGTTGGCGGATGCGCCGGCCGGTCGGGCGGCGGTCCGACCGTTGGCCGAGGCGCCGTTGGCGGCGGCCTCCGGGGCCAGGGTCAACTTGCATGAGGAATCGACGGGCTTGCCGTCTTCCCACTGCATCTGTGTCTGACGTTGCCGCTTGGGGACCAGGATCCAACCGACTACCCCGGAAATGAGCGCGAAGATGATGCCGAAGCGCATCGTGTCGGTGATCGCGTCGACGAAGGACTCGCGCAGCACGAGTTGGGTCTCCTGGAGCAGCGATGCATCCAGCGTCGGCAAGACCTGCTGCGCCGCCCCGATGCCGGTCGCGAGGATTTCCACGGACTGTTCCGGCAGTCCAATTGGAGCAAGCCCTGAGTTGACCCCGGAGGAGTACACGGCTGCAGCGAAGGAACCGAGAATCGCAATCGCCAGCGTGCCGCCGAGCTGGCGTCCGGCATTGTTGACCGCCGACGCTTTGCCAGCCAGGTCGACCGGCACCGAGGCCATCGCCGTGTCGGTGGTGGCCGGCATATGCATCGCGCCGCCCATACCGAGGAAGGCCAGGCCCAGGCCGATTATCCAGTAGGGCGTGTCGATATCGAGGACGAAGCTGAACAACAGCAGCGCCCCGCCGCCGTGGATCGCAGGAGCCCAGAAGAGCATGAAGCGTGGACCCAGCACCGGCAACAGGCGCGCCGCGACCGGCGCGAAGAACATCATCATTAGCGCCAGCGGCATCAGCCGCGCGCCGCTCTCGGTGGCCGACATGCCCTGCACCAGTTGGAAGAACTGCGGCATGTAGAACATGACGCCCATCAAGGCGAACATGATGAAGAACATCCCGATCATCGACCCGGTGAAGTCGCGCTGCTTGAAGAACGCCATCGGCAGCAGCGGCTGATCGGTGCGCCGCTCGATGATGATGAACAGCAGCGCCGACACGATCGCGACCGCGAACGATCCCACGATCAGCGAGTCGGTCCAGCCCTTCTGGATGCCCTCGATGATTGCGAAAACGATGGCGACCATGGCGATCGTGCCGGTGATCGCGCCGGGCACGTCGAGCTTGGTGTGCAACTGCGAGCGCGACTCCGGCACCACCGCCATGCCGAGCATCGACAGCGCCGCGATCGGCGCGGGCACCCAGAAGACGCCCGCCCAGCCGATCAGGTCGACGAGCACGCCGCCGACCAGCGGGCCGAAGGCCATGCCGAATCCCATCGCGCCGGCCCAGATGCCGATTGCCCGGCCTCGTTCCTCGCGCGGGAAGACCGCAGTCAGGATCGACAGCGTCTGCGGGATCACGAGCGCGCCGCCGAGACCCTGGAGACCGCGTCCGACGATCAGGAAGTTGGCATCGGGCGAGAAAGCCACCGCGATCGAGGCGGCGACAAAGATGCCCATGCCGATCATCAAGGTCTTGCGGCGACCGAAGCGGTCGCCCAGCGCGCCGGCCAGGAGCAGCAGGCCGCCGAAGATCACCATGTACGCGTCGGCGACCCAGAGCGATTGCGACTCCGACATCTCGAAGGCGCGTTTAATCGCGGGCAGGGCGGTGTTGATGATCGTCGCGTCGAGCTGGACCAGCATCTGCGCGCCGGCCAGCACCAGCAGGATCGCCCAACGGCGCCGGTTCGTCGCCGGCCCCGCGCTCGTCGTCGGCTGAGCGCTCATGCCATCCGCCAGCGCGGCTGGACCAGGTCGTCGGCCGTCCGCTCAAAGACGACCCGGACCGGCGCGCCGATTTGCATCGCGCCGCCCAGGGGCGCGTCGACGATCGTTCCCATTAGTTTGATCTCGGGCACGTCGTCGAGTTCGACCAGCGCCACAACGTAGGGTCCGAACTCACGCAGCGAGGGGTGCGCCGGATGCACGACTTCGACCCAGGACCAGACTGTCCCGGTACCCGCCACTTCTTCCCAATCCATGTTGAAGCTGTAGCAGCTGTGGCAGATCAGCTCGGGCGGATACTGGTGAGCGACGCAGTCGGTACAGGACTGGACGACGAGCCGCCCTTCGGCTGCGGCGTCAAAGTAGCCGGCGTTGATTGGGCATTCGGGGTCGGGCGCGGTCATCCCATCGGGAAAGAACGGCTCGTCGAGGAACTCTGAGGCGGGTCGGGTCGTCATGTCTCGGAGGGTAACGTGTCGGCGCGAAGATAATCTCTATTGCCATGCGACGCATGTGGTCCGCTGCGATCCTCTCATCTGCCTGCCTTGTGCTGTTTGCGGCAGCACCGACGCGAGCACTTGCCGAGCCTCCGCTGTGCGGTCTCGCCGCGAGTTTCGAGCGGGAAGTCATGCAGTCTGGGGCGACGCTCGGCGCGGCGGTCTATGACCTGGACGCGCAGATTATCTGGTCCGGCGGCGTCGACGGCCCGTACGCGATGCACAGCATGGTCAAACCGGCGATCGCCTGGGCGATCATGACCGACGCCTACGAACAGGGGATCGAACTGACCAAGTTGCAGCGCGACGCGCTGTTCTACATGGTTGCTTGGTCGCAGAACGCGGACGTCAACACCCTGCTCGGCATGATTGGTGGACTGTCCGGTCTGAGCGAGTACTACGCCCGACTCGGAGTACGCGAACTGGCTAGGCTCCAGCACGAGAGCCGATGGGGTTCCGGTCGAGCCAGCCCGTCGGATCTGGCGAGGCTGTTCGCTGCGCTGGCAGTGTCGCAGGAGGTGCCGGACGCGGTCCGCGCCGAAGGATTCGAGCTCCTTCGCCAGAGTGTCCCGGAGCACGTCTGGGGAGCAACGATTCCGACGCGCAGACTGGTCGGATGGGAGTCGTTGATCAAGACCGGCAACTTCATTCTCGGCGGCGCCGACAGTCAAGACATCGACGGCGAAACCGACGCGTCGCCGGAGTCATCCGCGGATCGGGCCGCTCAAGCAGACTTCAATGGGGCAGAGGATGAGGTTGTGCGGATGAACAGCGCCGCGATCTGGTTGGAGGCCCCGTGGCTCGACGGACGGCCGCGATACGTCATTGCGATCATGCAGGAGAGCGGTCTCGGATGGTCCCGCTCACGGGCGCTGCAGGACCGGATCGGGGCGACGCTCGCCAATGCGATCGCCGACCGGCTGCTTGGGCAATTTCATACTCCTCGAGGGCATTGCCTCAAGCGAATGCTGTACTAGCTCAGTTGCGGAAGATCGCCGAAGAGATAGGCGCAGAGGCTGGGCCTGCCGCGACGATGCAGGTCCGCGCGCCTTCGACCGGAGTGGTGGAGTCGCCGCGCAACTGGCGCACCGCCTCGACGGCGAGGTTGAATCCGTGCGTGTAGGCCTCGGCGAGATTGCCGCCCGAGGTGTTGATCGGGAACTCGCCCGCATGCGGCGCGCTCGGATCGGCGACCTGCCTCGCCTCCAGCCGGCCGCCCTCGCAGAACGGTCCGCCTTCGCCGACCGCGCAGAACTTGTGATCCTCGAACGAGGTCAACACCTGACCGGTGAAGTTCTCGTAGAACTGGCCGCAGTCAATCTCGTCGGGTCCCATGCCGGCTGCCGAGTAGAGCCGATCGACCATCGTCGTGTAGTTCGAACTCATGAAATCGTCGTGCCAGAAGCCGTCGACGACATTGCCCTGGCGGTGCCCGGATCCCTGCACCGACGCGGCGAGGTAGACCGGCGTGTCGGTGAAGTCCTTCGCGATCTCGGCCGTGGTCAGGATCATGGCTGCCGCGCCGTCGGTCTCGAGGCAGCAGTCATAGAGGCGGTAGGGGTCGGCGATCATCCTGGAGTTCTGGTGGTCTTCCAGCGTGATCGGCCGTCCGTTCATTACAGCGCGAGGATTGTTCTGGGCATGCTTGTTGGCGGCGACGGCGATCTGTCCGAGTTGCGCCGAGGTCGTGCCGTACTCATGCATGTGGCGCTGCATCTTCATCGCGAGGAACTGCGCGGGCGACATCAGACCTTGCGGCACGTTGAAGGCGTACTGGCCGCGCAATCGACCGCCGCGGCGCGACTGACCGAAGCGACCGAACTCGCCCTGCGCCAGCGCCCGATAGACGACCACGAAGTTGGCGTAGCCGGCAACGATCCCGGCCGCCGCGTTGCCGATTGCGGCGCAAACGCCCCCGCCGCCACCGCCGTAGACCATCGAGGCGAAGGCGTAGTGGGGCAGATCCAGCGCGGTCGAGAGGCGGTTGGGGTCGTTGCGGTCGGCCGAGTAGGAGGAGAAGCCGTCCAACATCCGAGGTTCGAGTCCCGCGTCGGCACAGGCGGCGAGAATTGCCTCGAGCGCCAGGCGAAACTCCGGGCGGCCGACCCGGCCGTGCTTCGTGTACTCGGTCTCGCCGACACCGATCACGGCTACGCGGTCGCGGATGTTGCGGTCGTACTCGTATGCCATGTCAGCCTCCCTCGACTCAGAGGAGGGTAGGCGATCGCTCGGGGCTATCCTCAACTCGCATTCCTTCAGAGAGGGAGTTTCGACATGACCGACTTTGCCAACCTGCCCGTTGCCGAACCTGCGTCGTTGGGGATCGATCCTGATCGGCTTGCCCGCACCGATGCGCGCATGGCTCAGGCGGTCGAGAACCGCGAAGTGCCCGGCGTGGTGACCGTGTTGATCCGGCACGGACACCTTGCCCACGTCTCGGCGCACGGCTACCTCGACGCCGGACGGGAGACTCCCTTGCCGTTCGACGCGCTGTTCCGCATGTACTCGCAGACCAAGCCGGTCACGGCGGCGCTGACGATGCAGTTGCAGGAAGAGGGCGTCTTCTACGTCGACGAGCCGATCACGAAGTGGCTGCCTGAGTTCGAGCATCGGCAGGTGCTGGCCCCGTTCGATCCGCCCAACAAGGTGCGCGGCGAGGGTCTGCTGATGGGTCAGACGGTACCGATGACAAGGCAGATCACGATTCGCGATCTGCTGACGATGACCTCGGGTCTGCCTTCGTTCAGCAACATTCCCTCGGCGATGTTCCCGATGCTCGAACCGGCCTGGAGCGGGACGGAGTTCGGCATCACCAATCCGGGCGTCGTCGATACGTCGGTTTCGGCGGAGACGCGCGTGCTGCAGATGGCGCAGTTGCCCAACGCGAGGCAGCCAGGCGCGGCCTGGGAGTACGCCGCCGACTTCGACGTGCTGACCCTGCTGCTCGAACGCGCCGCTGGTCAGAACCTCGACGCGCTGTTCCAGGAGCGTATCTTCGGCCCGCTCGGGGTCGAAGGCTGCGGCTTCTATTGCCCGCCCGAGGACGCCGATCGCCTCGTCACCAACCACCACTGGTCCGAGACGGACGCGCTCAACCCTGTGGAGCGTCCCGAGGACTCGCACAAGGTGCGTGAGTCGGTGGGGCAGCAGATCTCCGGCAACGGCCTCTACGGAGGCGTTTTGATGACGCCTGCGGCCTACACACGATTCGCCGCGATGCTGCTCAACGGCGGCGAGCTTGACGGTCAGCGCGTGCTGGGTCGGAAGACGATCGAGCTGATGACCTCGAATCATCTCGGCGCGATTTGCGGCACCGAAATCGACCTGACCGGCCCCGGTTACGGCTTCGGTTTCGGCTACGCGGTCCGCGACCGGATTGCGGGGACGGCCTACCCGGGCAGCATCGGCACCTACGGCTGGGGCGGCGCGGCGGGGACGTGGTTCTTCGTCGACCCGTCCGAGAACCTGGCCGGCCTCTTCTTCACCCACGTCTTCATGTACCAGTTCAACCCGGCCGCGTACCTGGAGACGGACTTCGAGAAGGGCGTCTACGAGGCGTTGATGTAGCGTCATTCGCGTTCCGGCAGCGATCGCCAGAGCGCCGCGGCCAGGAAGGGCAGGATGATCACCTGGCCATAGGCGCCGGGCGGCGGCTTGTCGATGTTGAGCGGCTTGGATCGGCCGACGAGGATGCGTCCGATGTTGTCCAGGAGGTTGATCAACAGGATCAGGGGGATCAGTCCTCGATAGCGGATCAGGGCGAGCCAGGCGAGGCCGGCAAGGAGGAGTTGTTCGAGTCCCCATTGGGCGAAGATGGCGACGATGTTCTGGCCGCCCGCGACATCGAGGTCTATCCCGGCGATGGAGGCGGCGCCACCGTCTTTGCGAAAGACGTGGACGCAGCTTCGGAAGGTGATGACGAGGCAGAGGAAGAGGTAGAACCTGGTGACCCAGGGATCGCCCTGATAGGTCTTGGCGTCGTCGGGGAGGATTGAACTGACGGATCGCACTTGTTCAGTCCTCCATTCCCTCGGTCAACGATTCTGGAATGTCTCTGGCAGTGTGCAGGACTCGCCAGAGATCGATGTGGTTGTCTTGCTCTACGTAGAAGGCCATGTACGGAAAGCCGCCAATCGGCCACGCGCGAACGCCGGGTAACCGCTGCCGGCGTCCGATTCGTGGCGATCCAGAGGAGGGAAGCTGGCCGATATGCAGGTATGCCTGTTCCAAGGCATCAATAAAGGATCGCGCTACGGACGCTGACGCTTCAGCCAGATAGTGTGCGATGATCTGATCGATGTCGGCCATCGCCCTGTCCCTGGGAACAATTGGCTTCCCGCTCACGACGGTTCATGCTCGCGGACACGCCTACGAAGCTCTTCAAAGTACTCCGCATCCGCCACGCCCGCTGGCGGTGAGTTCATACCCTCAATGAGCAGATCACGCAGCTTGTGAGTGTCTTGCTCTCTGCGAATCAGGTCGCGGATGTATTCGCTGGATGAGGCATAGCCTCGCTCTGCTACCTGCTGATCTACGAAGGACTTTTGTGACTCGGGGAGGGAGACATTCATTGTGCTCATTGGATCACTCTCTTGGCATTGGCAAAGATTGACAATCTTTGCCAAGAACGGTTCATCACAGGGTACATCTTCAGTCCCCGATGGTCCGGGTTGGGAAGTCCCTGGCGGGGTGGGCTTTAAGGACTTCTTCGTCGAGGTCGATGCCGAGGCCGGGGGTTGTGGGGAGGGCGATGTGGCTGTCTTCGACCTGGAAGGCGGGTGTGGCGGCCTGTTGGCCCCAGGGTTCGAAGTTGACGAAGTACTCGGTGATGATGAAGTTGGGCATCGTGGCGGCGGCGTTGAGGGTTGAGGCGAGGGCGACGGTGGTCGAGTTGTAGTTGTGCGGGGCGACGGCGACGAAGTAGACCTCCGCCATAGCGGCGATTTCGGTCAGTTCCTTGATCCCGCCGACGTTGGCGACATCGGGGTTGATGATCTCGGCGGCGCGCTGCTCGAAGGCCTCGCGGAATTCGAACTTGGTGTAGAGCTCCTCGCCGGTGACGGTTGGGATGTTGATCTGCGCGGTGGCGGCGGCGAGGGCGGTCATGTTCTCGGCCCAGACCGGCTCCTCGAACCAGAACGGCTCGTACTCCTCGACCATCTGCGAGAGTCGGACGGCGTTGGACGGGCTGAGGCGGCGGTGGATTTCCAGCAGCACGTCGACGTCGGGTCCGACGGCCTCGCGCACAGCGCGCACGCGCTCGGCGGCGAGGCGGAGTTCCTTCATCCCGACGTAGCTCCGCCACTTGCCGGGCACGGGGTCGAACTTGAGGGCGGTGAAGCCTCGCTCGACCATGGCGCGTGCGCGGGCCTGGAGCTCATCGATGTCATCCATCCTGGCCCAGCCGTTGGCGTAGACGCGCAGCCGATCGCGGACCGCGCCGCCGAGGAGCTGGTGGACGGGCAGGCCCGCGCGCTTGCCGGCCAGGTCCCACATTGCCTGTTCGACGCCGGAGACGGCGGAGTAAAGGTCCATCGCGCCGCGGCGGTTGCCGAAGTCGTTGTAGATCGCGTCAGTCCAGGGCTTGATCCGGGCGGCGTCCCAGCCGACGATGTAGCGCCGCATGGCGTCGAGGTGGGCGGTGATCTGGATGTCGCGGTCGGACTGGGTGTAGCACTCGCCCCAGCCGTGCAGACCGTCGGCGGTTTCGAGTCGGACGAAGCAGAGGTTCTTGCCGGCGATGTAGCGGTCGGGCTGGCCGCTGTCCGGCGCGGTTGGGTGAACGAGGTAGTAGCGCAGGTCGACGATGGTGGAGTCGGTCATTGGGGGCTCGCAATCAGTTGGGGCCGGGTCGCTCATACGATATCGGCGTGTGGGGCAGCCCCCCTCTGCCTTCGGCATCTCCCCCCGCCTGACGGCGGGGGGAGAGGGGAATAGGCGGGGACGCGGGAGGGCGGTCCGCGCCGACATCGTGGTCGTCAAGCGGGCACGGGGCGCTGAAGAGCGCGTCGTAGAGCAGGCGCTGGCGGTCGGTTGGAAAAAACGGCGTTCAGCGTGCAGCTGCTCGACTACGCCCCGCAGCGGCCAATCTGCGGGATTAGGGCGGTTCATCATCGTCATGGTTGGAGCCGTCCTCGTCTTCCGGTTCGTCGCTGGCGATGCCGAAGTGCGCTTCGGCGCGTGCGATTTCTTCTTCGGTCGGGGGCGAGCCGTTCTGAATCTCAACGACCCGTTTGTAGCCGGGGCTGATCTCCTCGGGGACTTCATTGGCGTCGTTGTGCAAGGCCGCGCGGGCGGTGTCGTAGGCGAGCCTGGCTTCGTAGTGGGCCTGGGCGTAGAGACCCTTGATGTGGGCGAGGGCTTTGGTGGCGCTGTGCTGGACGTAGGCGGGGCCGTTGGTGGCCTGGTGTCGGAGTTGGTCGATGATGGCGTCGTTGGTGAAGGGGAGGGGTGGGTTGGCGGCATGGGACATGAGGTGAACTCCTGCTCGTGGTGTCAGGGGTTCGATCTTATGCACACTGGTGTTCGATGTGGGGTGTGAGGGTGTGGTGGGGTTGACTGGAGGACTATTCATGTGTGATCGAGACGCTGTCGTTGGCGACGATGATGAAGTTGGTGGAGCCGGGGATGACGCGCCCGTCGCGCTCGGCGTAGGCGAGCCAGCGGACGCCGCTCCACTTCCAGAGCGCGGCGACGCTGTAATCGGTCAACAGCGAGAAGAGATAGGCCGCGGTCCAATGCGGGGCTGACTCGAGGGACGGAGTGGGGACGGAAGCCGCGGATTCGCCGGTCCGAGCGCTGCGGAGGGAGATGGGTGCGGTTGTTGCGTCGGAAGACGTTGACGTGGTGGTCTGGCTGTCCTGGTCCACCGTGATGGCGGCGCAATCACGGGCCAGTGCCGCTTCATTAGCCAGGCGCTCCGCGGGATCGATCAACAGTCCGTAGTTTGCCTTGACCTGGATGGTGATCGTGGCAATGTGCTTGCGCTGGGCGCAACTGCCGCCGCTCCACTCAGCGAGATCATGGTCGGATTTGCTGATGTTGGTACTGGCCAGCAGACACCATTGATTGAGCGGATCGTTGGCGAACTGGCGCTTTTGGGCGGCGGTCCAGGTCGAGGCGCTGGAATCGTAGGCTTCCTTCAGGGCGACGATGTGATCGACGTGTTCGGATGAAGCGCAGCCGAGGCGGGCACGGGCGGCGCTGGAGTTGTAACTCCAGTTGTCGCGGTCGTAGCCGGTGGAGGAGGTGGGGCCTGTGCCTGAGGATCCGGTCGATGTACCAGGCCAAAGCGGGTTGGATTCGCAGCCGACGCCGTCTCCGTCGCGGTCGTGTCCATGACCATCGATCACCTTGTAGGGATAGTGGCTGGCGCAGTTGCCGTCAGCCGAGATATGCGCTACCCCCCCCCCCCCCACTTAACGATGCGTTTACAAAGGCAGCCATTCCGGCGACGAGCCCGACGCCGACGAGCAATGCAAGACGAACTGTGCGGGGTCGGCTGATGTTTGCGCGTGCGTGGCTGCTGACCATGTTGTGCTCCGGTTGGTTTGAGGGACGTTTAGGGAAGCATCGCACAGGATTGGGTCGTCTGTTGTGCGGTTGACTTGGGTGCCGCGTGAGCGGGGAGCCCCCCTCTGTCCCCTGCCTACGCAGGGGCAGGCTCCTACGGGACATCTCCCCCCGCCTGACAGCGGGGGGAGAGGGGAAGGGGGGACTGCGGCTAACTGTTAGGGTGCGGGCCATGTCTTTGTTTGAGTCCTCCCAGTGTGAGTTTGAGACTGCGTTTCAGCTTCTTCCGGAGATCAGCCCGGAGGCGCCGGACTGGGGCGGTCGGTTCCGTCGGGAGATGCCGTCGGTCCCGTCGCCGTACTACGGGGTCAATGTGGTGGACGTTCGGCGGGAGCACTACGACGCCGTGTTCCAGAACATCCAGGGCCAGGTGCAGGGCGCGGAGCAGCTATTCGGCGGGCGGCTGCATTTCTTTTCGGCGACGGACTACGGGGAGATCCGGCGCGTCATCTTCATCATCTACTTCGAGAGCTTTCCCGCGACCGAGAGCGTGCTTGAGATGCTGCGCGCAGGCGGAATGGATGTGGGCGACGACGCGAGCGAGATTCCCGACATCTGGACAGGGTTCGACCTCTGGACCGATTTCACTCGTCTAGCGGAGGGCTATACGTGGTGGATCGCGCCTGCGATGGCGGAGCACGAGTCGCCGTAGGGTTTCGGTGGCGGAGCGGGACGGGGATGCCCCTTGAGCCTTCGGCATTTCCCGCCGCTGCTCGGGCGGAGAGGGAGCGGGTCCCTGTGGTCACAGGGACTAGGAGTCGTCCAGCCTAGGCCGGCGTGGGGGAGCCCCCCTCTGTCACTACGTGACATCTCCCCCCGCCTTCGGCGGGGGGAGATGGAGCCGAGCGGGTTAGCCGGCGTAACCGGGGTCTTCGGATTGGCGCTCCTCGGCGACGGCGCCCATGGCCTGGAGGAGCTGGGCGAAGTCGCGGCCTGCCTGTGAGTCGAGGATGGTCGCCGGGAGATCTCGATATCGCCGGGCGATCTCGTTGAGGTTTTCGGCAGCGAGTTCCATCGTTTCCCGACTCAAGCCGTCCTGACCGAACCAGCTATAGCGGTCGGCGGCGAGGGCGACGACTGTGCCGAGGTCGAGCAGGTCGTCGTCGCCGAAGCGCGAGACGGCGCTGATCATCTCCACCTGCTGGCGGTTCGACTCTTCCGACATCGGCGTCAGCCAGCGCAGCTCGATCTCACCGAGATCTACGACGTCGTCGTTTAGCGCATCGCCGGTCAGTTCGACCTCGTAGAAGATGGTCGTGGCCGAGCCCATCGGGATCTCTGCGAACTCCCGGCGGTCCTGTTCAAAGTTGCGGTCGGCGGTGACCCGGTTCTCGTAGCCGACGAGACGCCAGCCGGCGACGGCGTGTTCGTCCCAGCGGACCTGGGCGCGGGCCTGGTCGGCGAATGGGACCGAGAGTGCGAGCCAGTTCTCGCGGCTGAAGGTTGAGCGGGCCTGATCAACGTCCTGTAGATAGCGGTACCAGCCGTTGCCGTACTGGGCGAGCTGTTCGAGCAGCACGTCGTTGTAGTTGGCGATGCCCACGCCGACCGTGATCAGTCGTAACGGGTTGGAGTCGTTGCGATCTTCGGCCGTGCGCAGAATGGTGAACGGGTCGGTGGCGTCGACGTTGGCGACGCCGTCGGACATGAGGATCACGTAGTTGTAGGCGTCGGGCCGCTCGCGGCGGATGTCGTCGGCGAGTTCGACGCCGAGGTTGAGTCCGGCCTGGACATTGGTGGAGTCGAGCGGCGTCAACCGGTCGATGACGCGCTGGATGCCGCGGTCGCCCGGGCGCTCGTGCCTGGCGTGGTCGACGATGCCGTTGGAGAAGAGCACGACGGCAATGCGGTCGTCGTCGCCGAGCCCGCGGCGGATCGATTCGGCCGCAGCGCGGGCAATCTCGACGCGGTTGCCGTCGCGCATGGAACCGGAGGAGTCAAGCACGAGAGTGACGTTGAGCGGGGTGTTGTCGACGAACTCGGGCGCCTGCGTGGCGATGCGGACGAGGTGGAGGTCGTCGTTGAGCGGGTGCTCGACGATGTCGGCGGTGACGGCGAAGCTGTCATCGACATCGGGACCGTCATAGCGGTAGTTGAAGGCGTTGATCCATTCCTCGGCGCGGACCAAGGCGGGATCGATGGCATAGCCGTTCTGGACCCAGTTGAGGGCGAGGAAGTACGAGGTGCGGTCGACGTCGAGGGAGAAGGTGGAGGTGTCGTCCTGGTCGGTGTCGCGCCAGCCGAGGGTCGGATAGTCCTCGAAGTTGGTCGCACCGGGTCGGGGACGGAGAGTGACCTGCTCCTGTTCGTCCTCCGGGTATGGCCCGCCGGAGTTGGGGAAGGCGGCGCTGCTATCCTCCTCCGCTTCCTCCTGCATGGCCTGTGCTTGGGCCTGTTCTTGGGCCTGTTCTTGGGCCTGCTGCTGCATGGCCTGCTCTTGCTGCTGCATGGCCTGCTGTTGTTGCTGCACGGCCTGCTCTTGCTCTTGCTGGTACTGGACATGCTGGGGTTGCTGGGATTCCTGTTGCTGCGCCTGCGCGACCGCGGTCGGCTGCTCCGCTTGCGGCTCGGCCTGCTGGACGGACTGCCGGGCGTCCTGATCGTCGCTGCACGCCGCGAGCAGGATGGCGGCGGCGATGATCGGCAGGGCGATTGCTGCGGCGCTGCGTTTGAGGAATCTGCGGGTTCGCTGGATCGTTGTCATGGTGGCCTCCTGACCGACGTGTGCAGGGGCGTCTGAGTTGCGACCGTCAGTCGCCCCGTTGGGGAGTTAGACGTCAGAGGGTCGGAGATGGTTCCCGGCGGCTGGTGAGCGGGGCGGGGCGCCCCCTCTGTCACTACGTGACATCTCCCCCCTGGAAGGGGGGAGAGGCAGACGGATGCCCTCCCCCCCCCGGCATGGAGGCGGGGGGAGATGCCGAAGGCAGACGGATGCCATCTCCCCCCGCCTGACGGCGGGGGGAGACGCCGAAGGCAGAGGGGGTTCGCCTATCATTGGCGCACTTGCTGACTACTGAGAGAGAGGGCACCATGGCCAGCGCTCCGACCCGTGTACATGTAGTGACTGGTGGGTTTCCGCCCGGATCGCATGGCGGGCATGACATGGACTTCGCGCGGCTGAAGTTGCTGGAGATGCTGTACGAGGACGGCAACGTCCGCGCGACGACGGGCAACGACTTCACCGATATGTGGAAGTGGCTGCAGGTGACCGACGTGCTGGTCACGTACACGGCCGGTCCGTACGCCGACGATCCGCAGAATGAGATCCTGCGCGACTGGATTGGCAATGGCGGGCACTGGGTTGGCTTGCACGGGACATCGGGCGGCAAGGCCGCGCGCATGGGCGACGGCAAGCGGCAGATGGTGAAGATGGACCATCATGAGACGCTCGGCGGCTTCTTCATCAACCACCCGCCGATCAAGCGCTTCACGGTGGACGTCCAGAACGTGAACTCGCCGATCCTTGAGGGTCTGCCGGAGCAGTTCGACGTGATCGACGAGCCGTACATGATTGAGATCACGGACCGTCCGAACACGGACATCCTGCTGACGGCGCCGATCGGTCCGGACAACTGGCCCGACTTCGGCTTCGATTACGACGAGGACACGGCGATCGAGGACGACGGCGTGACGCGGGTGTTCGGCTACACGCGCGGGATCGGCGAGGGCGGGGTGTGCTATATCGCGCTGGGTCACTGCCACTCGCCGCTGACCAACTCGCAGCCGTTCGTCGAGGACAACGCGAAGGACGAGAACGGGGACAATCCTCGGACGCTGCGGTTTACGTGGGAGACGGAGGAGTACGCACAGTTGCTGCGGAACACGCTGAGCTGGTCGAGGGGCTGATTGACCGTCAACCGGTCGGCGTTTCTTGTTGGGAGCCCCCCTCTGCCTTCGGCATCTCCCCCCGCCTGACGGCGGGAGGAGAGGGGAAGAAGGCAATAGGCAACTCCCCTTGCGGGGCGCGGGGAGAGCAGTAGGGGGAACCGAGCGGGTCCCCCTGAGCAAGTCAGGGGCAGGCTCTGCGTGAAGCAGGGACTTGGAGCCGGGCGGTGACTTTGCTATTCGCCGATGACGGGTTCGGGGAGGACGTCGAGGAGGGGGGCGAAGGGGTCGAGTTCTTCTTCGGCGAGGCGGGCGTCGGGTGCGGCGACGGGCGTGACGACCTCCGGGTGCTGGCTGAAGAGGGCGGCGAAGATTGACTCGGCGTGCTCGATGAAGCCGAGCGAGCCGACGCCGTCGACGTAGATCGGGCGGCAGTCGGGCAGTTCGGAGGCGATGCGGCGGCCCATCTGGATGGGATGGGATTCGTCGAGCATGGCGTGCCAGAGCATGACCGGGAAGCGAACGTCGCCGAGTTCGAAACCCCAGGGCTCGAGATGGCGGCGGGCTTCGTCGCCGGCTGCGGCGGGTCCCTGGCGGAACGCTTCGCGCAGGTCGGTGATGCGGTTGGTGAGCGTGGGCTCGGAGCCGAGGATGACGCCGTCGACGGGGGGCATGCGCTTGATCTGCTCGGCGACGACACGGTCAGGCCGCTTCTGGACCGAGCGTCCGTAGCCGCGCATCCAGAGCGAGGCGAGTCGGCGGGACTTGAGGAAGAGGGTGTAGATCAGGCGCCACTCGTAGGACATGCCTTCGAGCACGTCGCCAGAGTCGATGGCGCCGAGTCCGGAGATGAGGGCGACGCGGTGCAGCCGCTCGGGCATCTTGAGGGCGCAGGCGAGCGTGTAGGGCAGGCCGGCGGAGATGCCGGCTACGGAGAACTTCTCGAACTCGAGGTAGTCGGCGAGCTGGCGCAGGTCGGCGGGCCAATCGAGGATGGTGCGCTCGGCCAGCGGGTCGGAGTAGCCGAAGCCGGGCCGCTCGGGCGCAATCAGTCGGACGCCGGCGCGGGCGGCTCCCGGCGCCATGACGGCGGCCGCCATGCGTGAGGAAGGGATGCCGTGGTGAAAGAAGAGGGGCTCGCCCCTGGGGTCGCCGTACTCGGCCCAGCTCAACGCTCGGCCATCGGACAGCCGCATCACACTATGTGGCGGCTCGGGGTCGTCGTCGTCGATGCGGCTGGAGGGCTCGGCGATTGTCATGTAGTGAGATCGTATCACTCGCTGCGAAGAGAGCGTGGGGAGCCCCCCTCTGTCTCTACGAGACATCTCCCCCCGCTTCGCGGGGGGAGAGGGAACCGGAGTTAGTCGGTGGGTTCGGAGACGAGGAGTTCGGCTTCGACGTCGTCGGCGAGGTTTTCGATGACGGGGGTCTCGCCCAGGGCTCCGTCCTCGACCTGCATGTCGAAGGCGTCGGCGAAGTAGCGGTAGGACTGATACTGGTCGCCGTACTTCATGTGGCCGGCGGTGTGGTGGGCGGCGGCCATGAGCAGGGTGTTGCGCGACTCGGACGAGGTGCGGCGGTAGTCCTCCAGCATGCAGAGGCCGATTTCCTGATTGTGCGGGTCATTGCCCTGCTTGGCGATGCCATTGGCGAGGGTTTCGACCAGCGGTCCGTCGTCGTAGCCGAGGCTGAGGTAGTTCTCGACCCAGAAGACGGACTGCTCCATGTCGAGCGAGAGCATGGCGTCATTGAGTTCGCTGAGCGCCTGGCCCTGGGAGACCTGCGTCGCTTCGCCGCCCTTGTCGTAGGCGGCGAAGTAGGTGGCTGCGCCACGGGTCTTGTTGCCCTTGGAGTTGAGCGCCCAGTGCGCGCACTGGTTGATGAAGTTGGCGGCGACGAAGAGCAGCTTGGTCTTGTGCGGGTGGTCGAAGTGTTCGTAGAACCAGCCGAGGGTGTTGCAGTATTCGTAGCCGTGCTGGGGCATGGAGAAGTTGGCCGGCAGGCCGCATTCGAGGACGACCCGGGCGGCGGCGATCTGGATGGCGTCGAGGATCGACTTGGGCGAGCGTCCGGCCTTGAGCAGGTCGGAGAGCAGGGCGATGTAGGACTCCTGCGGCTCGTTGATGATCGTGCGGATGACCATCTCCGACTCGGGGCCGGAGAGCGGGATCTGGTTGGTGAAGAGTTCCTGGTCGCGGGTCGACCTGGTGGTCGCGGAGAGAGAGGAACTGGGCGCCTCCTCTTCGAGGTGGTACATCATGATCTGGCAGGCGGACTCGTAGAGCGAGTACCAGCGCGGGCCGACGGCGATGTCGGGGACGCCGGCGTAGAGGACGTGGTGGGCGTTCTCCCAGCCGATGGCGCGTCCCAGCTCGACGGTGCTGCGGGCGCGGAACGACTTGTGTCCGGTGGTGTAGGAGCGGTTCCAGTACATGCGGTCCTGAACGTCGATCAGTCCGGCAAAGACGAGTTGGGCGAGGATTTCCTCGCGGCGCTCGGGGAACTGCTCCCAGAGGCCGAGGAAGAGGGCGTACTCGTCGTCGACGTGTCCGTACTGGACCATCGTGAGCCAGGTGTTGAGGCCTTCCTCGAGTGAGCCGTCCCAGCGGGTCGGCTGCTGATCGTCCCAGTGCGCAGCGGGCGGGGCGGGGCCGTCGGGGTACTGCTCGGGGTCGTAGGTGCGGCGCGAGTAATGGCCGGGCATCCTGCCCTTGAGCTGATTCCAGATGTCGAGCCCGGTGGGCACGTACCAGGCGGTCTGGCTCAGCGGCAGGTGCCGCAGTTCTTCGGAGACGTAGTTCTGCAGGTTGAGCGTGGCGCGGGAGGAGAGCAGACAGTGGTCGTTGTTGACGAAGCGGACGATGCCCTCGTCGATGCGCTGGTGATAGGGAACGTGGGTGTAGGGCGCGTGGGCGCGGATCGTCTCTGAGAGGATCTCGGTGGTGGGCCGCCCGTCCTTGATCAGGTCGAATGCCTGCTGCAGGGCGGAGGTGTTGTCGCGCTCGACGATGGTCTTGCGATAACGGTCGTAGGCGGCGGCGGTCTTGCGGTCCATGTAGGCGGGGGATGCGCCGCTGTCACCGGTGCCGGATGTCTTGTGCAGGCTCATGGAGCGCTCCAGGCAGTTGGAACTGTTGAATCTGTTGCGCAGTATAGCGAGCATGGGTACGGGGATCGGTGGGGAGCCCTCCTTCAGCCTTTGGCAGCTTCCCCCCAGAGGGGGGAAGCGGGGGACCAGCCGGCGGCTCTCCTCCAGAGGAGGAAGCGGGGGAACGATCTGCATTTGGCGATGCTGCAATGTCCTATATTGCGGCTGTAGAGCGAATGCCGGGGCTTGACAGCCTCTGCGTACTCGCGGACGGTAACTTCTGAAGCGTTTGGAAGGTGATTTGATGTCTGACGATCAACGAGCGCTGGTCGCTCACCTGATGCGTCGCGCAGGAGCCGGCGCGACACCGGCCGAACTGGACGCGTTGGCGGAACGGCCGTATGACGAGATTGTCGAAGACCTGATCAATCCGCCGCCGACTGCGGACGAGGACGACGATCTGATCTTCCGCTACTTCCCCTCGCTGGCCAACTCGGACACGCCCTGGCCGTGGAGCGCGCGCTGGATCTACTGGATGGTGAACTCGGAGTCGCCGCTGCGCGAGAAGATGGCGTTGTTCTGGCACCACGTGTTCGCGACGGCCTGGTTCAAATCGGAGCACGGGCCATCAATGCCGGTGCATGTCCAGATGTTCCGCGACCATGGCCTGGACAACATGCGCGTGCTGCTCGGTGAGCTGTCACGCGACCCGGCGATGATCTTCTGGCTGGACAACGTCGAGTCGGTCAAGGGCGCGCCGAACGAGAACTACGGGCGCGAGCTGTTGGAACTGTTCTCGATGGGCGTGGGCAACTACACCGAGGACGACATCAAGGCGGCGGCGTACAGCTTTACGGGCTGGACCTTTGAGCAGCCGATTCCGCTCTATCCGCACGGCGGCTACCCGTCGCACTTCGTCTATCGCGAGGATCTGCACGACGACTCGGAGAAGACGTTCCTGGGCCAGACCGGCCAGTGGAACGGCGACGACATCATCGACATCATCGTGCAGCAGCCGGCGACGGGCCGCTTCATCGGCCGGCACCTGTACAACTTCTTCGTCAAAGACGAGCCGGGCGTGTCGGCCTGGTCAGTGACCGAGCCGGGCAACCCGGGGGCGGTCGACGAATTGGCGTCGGCGTTTGCAGAGTCGAACGGCGACCTGCGCGCGGTGATGCGGGTGCTGTTCAACGCCGAATGGTTCAAGCAGGAGCGCTACGAGCGCGTCAAGTGCCCGGCCGAATGGGTGGCGGGCGCGTACAAGCTGTCGGGCAAGCTGGGCATGCCGCAGCCGGAGATGTGGAATCTGCACCTGACGATGGGCGCGATGGGTCAGACGCTGATGGACCCGCCCTCAGTCGAGGGCTGGCACACCGGCAAGGAATGGATCGACGGCGGCACGCTGATGGAGCGGATCAACTTCGCCTCCAAACTGGTCTCCGATCCGTCGACGCCGGTGGTGCAGGAGCTGGTCAGCCGGCTGCAGGAGCGGGGCGCGAGCAGTCCCGACGAGCTGGTGGACGCGGCGCTCGATATCGCCGGACCGCTGGCCGTATCGGACAACACGCGCGCGGCGCTGCTCGAAGCGGCGTCGGCGGGCGGCGACCTGTCCTACGGCAGCGACGAGGATCGCGACGCAGTCGGCGAGCGCGCGGCCCAGGCGCTGCGCCTGGTGATTGCATCGCCCGAGTACCAGTTCGCGTAAACCGGACATTCAGACGAACACGCCTACGAACACGCAACGGAACGGAACACGTCAATGAGCGGCAACGGACACAAGGATCCCGTCCTGGTCATCGTCCAGCTTTCGGGCGGGAACGACTTCATGAACACGTTGGTGCCGTACACCAACGGTCACTACTACGACTCGCGGCCGCTGGTCGGCGTGCCCGAGGACGAGGTGATGCCGATCAACGAGACGCTAGGGTTCAACCCGGCGGCGGAGCGGCTGAAGGGCATGTACGACGCCGGCGATGTGGCGGTGATCCAGGGGATCGGATATCCGAACTCGTCGCGGTCGCACTTCCGCGGCATGGACATCATGCACACCTGCGAGCCGGACCGGATCTCGACCGAGGGCTGGGTGGCCAAGCTGATCCAGCGGCTCGACCCGGAGTCGGCCAATCCGCTGACGGGCGTGAACATCGGACGCGGTCTGCCGCGGGCGATGGCGGCGCCGGGCGTGACGGCGACGTCGGTGGGCGACCTGGACAACTACGGTCTGATGCCGGACATCCAGGCGGAAGAGGATCGCAACCGCGACCTGGAGATCTTCAAGCGGATGTACACGCCGGCGATCGGCGCGGGGATGGTGATGGACTACCTGCGCCAGACCGGGACCGACTCGCTGGCCGGCGCGGACCTGCTGGCCCCGGTGCCGGGGATGTACGAGTCCTCGGTCGAGTACGGCGCGAATCCGATTGCCAAGGCGCTGCGCGACGTAGCACGGATTCACACGGCCGGTCTGGGCACGCGCGTGTTCTACACGAATCACATCGGTTACGACACGCACTCGCACCAGCCGCCGGTGCATCCAGGGCTGCTGCGCGACGTCTCGGGGGCGCTGGACGACTTTATGACCGACCTGCGCGAACACGACGCGGCGGAGGAAGTCTCGATTCTCGTCTTTACCGAGTTCGGGCGGCGGATGAAGGACAACGGCTCGGGGACCGACCACGGCTCCGGGGGCGGCGCGTTCATCATCGGCGAGCACGTCAAGGGCGGCCTCTACGCCGAGTACCCGTCGATTGATCCGAAGGACTGGCTGAACGGCGAAGACCTCTACCACACGATCGACTTCCGCGGCATCTACGGCACCATGCTGGAGCAGTGGATGGGCATCGAGCCCGAGGAGATTGTGGTCGGAGATTTCGAGCAGGTCCAGCCGTTCGAGCGGACGATGCTGGCGAACTAGGGGACCCTCACCCTAGCCCTCTCACAGAGGGAGAGGGGATCGGAGCCGCCCATTGCAGGGGCGACAGATGGAGGAGTGAACATGGCGTTTCCACATGCGTTGCTGCGGGCTGGATATCCGTACGAGCGGGTGCTCGGGATGCGACGAGTAACGACGTTTCCGGTCGACATTGCGATCGGCGACGACCGCATCTATGTGATCGGCCGGACCGAACTCGGCGTGGGCGGCAATATCCGCATGGTCTCATTGAAGACCGACGACGAGCTCGGCGACGACCTGACGCACGGCGACATGGGCACGATGGCGGATACCGGTCACCTCTGGCCGGTCCAGCTCGTGCGCACCGACGACGGCAACCTGCACCTGTTGGACGAGGGTCTGCACAACGTCACGACGTACTCGCCCGACGGCGAGAAGCTGGGTCAGTGGGGCGAAGAGGGATCGGGTCCGGGACAGCTCAACCGTCCGTCAGGGCTGGCGTTCGACGCCGAGGGCAATGCCTGGGTCGTCGACACGCAGAATCACCGGGTGCAGCAGTTCTCGTCCGAGGGCGAGTACATCGGCGGTTTCGGCGGGCCCGGCGACGGACCGGGTCAGTTCAACATGCCCTGGGGCATCGCGATTGACGCCGAGGGCGACCTGTACGTCTCGGACTGGCGCAACGACCGCGTTCAGAAGCTGACCACGTCGGGCGAGCACATCATGGACTTCGGCACGCGGCCGGGCTACGAGGTGCGCCATCCGAGCGGTCTGGCAGTGGACGAGCACGGCGACCTGTACGTCTGCGAGCGGGACCAGAACCGGGTCGTGATGTACGACCATCGGGGCCGCTACGTCGAGTCTTTTCTGGGCGCGGCTACGCTGTCGAAGATGGGCCGCGAGTACATCCGCGCGAATCAGAAGACGCTGCGTCTGCGCGAGATGACATCGCTGGAGCCGCAGCGGGTGCTGCGCTTCCCGCAGAGCGTGCGCTACCAGGACGGCCGGCTGTACATCTGCGATTTCGGCAGCCACCGCATCCAGATCTACAAGAAGGACGCGGAGCCGCTGAGCGAGGCGCAGATCATGCCGGAGCTGCGGGCGCCGACGCTGTCGACGACGTAGTGAGCCGATTCCCTTTCCCCCCGCTTGGCGGGGGGAGATGTCACGGAGTGACAGAGGGGGGCTCCGCATGCCCATGGTGTTCGGCTTCGCCACACATCGTCAGCAGCAGCTTGAGGCGGAGTTTCTCAGGATCGCGGGTTCAATGCGTCAGTTGGGCGCGGAACGGTTCTGGTTGGCCGGCGACCTGGCAATGGATCGCGTGAGGCCGGACTCGGAGCTGGAGTTGCTGGTCGTGCATGAGACCGAGCAGCCGTTTCAGCGGCGTTCCGATTTCTTTCAGACGCACCTGCGTCCGCAGGTCGGGACGAGGTTCATTGTCTATACACCGGACGAGTTCCTGGAGTTGTGCGAGCAGGACCCGTTGATCGTTGCGATCACGTCGCAGAGCGACGAGGTGATCGTTTGAGCGGCGGCGAGCAACAACGGTCGCAGTCGGACCGCTGGTTGCAGCAGTCGCAGCATGATCTCGATGCGGCTCGCCATGCGGCGGCGGGCGAGTTTCACGCGCTGGCCTGTTTCCTCTGTCAGCAGTCGGCCGAGAAGGCGGTGGCGGGTTACCTGTTCGCGCGCGGGGCGGATCACGTCTGGGGTCACGCGCTGGCCGACCTGTGCGAGGACGCGATGCAACTGGACACGTCGTTCGACGTGATCAAGTCGGTGGCGATGCTGTTGGACAAGCATTACCAGCCGACTCGATATCCAAGCGGCCTGCCTGGCGGCGTGCCGCATCTTGCGTATGATCAGGTTGACTCCGGCCGGGCGATTGATATCGCCGTGGATGTGCTGGAGTTTGTCAAGACGCGACTGCGCTCCCTGTAATGTTGGCGAGGCGGCCGAGCGAGCGATGATCCAGTTTCGACATGTGCGTTTGAACGAGTATCACTGCGCGATGCTTGAGGACCTGTTGGAATTCCAGGATGCGCCGGAGCGGAAGGTAGTGTTCGTCGAAGAGCGTGTGTCGACACGAGGCTTGATCTTTCAGCCGGCCCTGCGGCGGCGCGGGTATCACCCCGGCGTACTGGCCAAGTTGGCCGAGCATGGCCTGGTCGATCTGACTCATGTGGGCGAAGATCGGTATCGAGTGTACGTGACTCCGGTGGGTCGCGACTGTTACGACGACATGTGCGGCCTGACGTGAGCGCAGAGTCACGACGGGAGATTGAGCCGGAGCTTCCACGACCGTTGCCGCCGCAGCGTCTGGGCGCCATCCGGAGACGGCTGTTGCGCTGGTATGACGAGCACGAGCAACCGTTTCCCTGGCGCACGGCGGCCGATCCGTACGCCGCGTTGGTCGCGGCCGTGTGCGCTCAGCAGACACAGATGTCGCGTGTGTTGCAAATTTACGATCGCTGGATGACCGCGTTTCCCACGATCCACGCCCTGGCTGCGGCGTCGGACGCCGACGCCTTGCGGGTTTGGGATCGGGCGGGCTATCCAAAGCGTGCGTTGTACCTGCATCAGACGGCGACGATCGTTTGTGAACACTACGGCGGCTTGCTGCCTCGAACGAGAGACGAGTTGTTAGCGCTGCCCGGAGTCGGCCCGTTTTCCGCGGCGATTGTGCTGAGTTTCGGCTTTGGGATTGACGCCGCAGCAATCGATACAAACATCGTGAGAGTGTTGGGACGTGTGCTGTTCGGCGACCTGCAACCAGTCCGCGAGACGCCGGCGGCGCAGATACGCTGGGCGGCCGAGCGATTGCTACCAGATAACCAGGCGGAACGCTGGAATCCGGCGCTGATGGACTTCGGCGCGGCGGTCTGTGCGGCGAAGCCGAGGTGCGCACAGTGCCCGCTGTCTACGCTTTGCGCGGCCTATCCGAGATTTGCCGGCGGCGAAGAGGCGCAGGCGGCTCGAATGCAGCCTCCGTTTCGAGGGTCGCATCGGGAACTTCGCGGACTGATCGTCTCACAGTTGCGCACAAGCGAGGAACCGCTGCAGCGCACAGTTGTGATCGCGCGCGTTGCACGATTGGCGCGCGCCAAGCAGTCGCGAGTGACACTGGCGTTGGACTCAGTGATCGCCGACGGGCTGGTTCATGATTGTGGCGACATACTCTATCTCGGTTCCGGCGACTAGTTGACTCCCAGGCCATGGCGATGCATATAATCAAATTGGCACTGGTGCCGAAGCGACGTTACCAGGCAGTGACACGCGGATCGCACCGCTCAGGCATGAGAGGACAGCAACGACAATGGCGAACGAGTTTGCATCACAACTGCAATCCGAGCTGAAGGGGATTGACTCGGAAATCTCACGACTTGAAAACAAGCGCCGATTGATCCAAGAGCTGCTCGACAACGAGTCCGGGGGTGGGTCGTCGAGCGGCGCAGGCCGTGCGCCGGCCAAGCGCCGCGCTTCGCGTCGAGCCGGCGGAGGCGGCCCGGCCAAGCGTCAGCGACGGCCGCGCGGCCTGATCACCGGCAAGGTGCGAGAGTTCCTCGGGCAGCAGTCGCAGCCGGTGCACGCCACCGAGATCCTGGCCTTCCTGGAGAAGAACGATGCCGCGCCGCAATCGGCGAAGCCAATGCCGACACTGCAGTCGACCTTGCAGCGGATGAAGGAAATGGGCGAGATTGAGAACCGCGGCCGCAACCGCTGGTCGCTGGTCACCTCGGGCAACGGATTGCAGCCCGCGGCCGCGCCGACACCCACGCCTGCGCCAGTGCGCGCGGACGGTCCGCCGGTGGTGCGGTCGACGACCACCTTCGGCAGCAGACCGACGGCCTCGCAGTAACGCATTAGCTCGGTTGCGCCGGGCAGCCCGGCGCGCCGAGCCGGTACCATGGCGACGCTAGCCAGGATTGCGCCCGGCTTTGACCGCCACATTGGCGCGTGCTCGGCGTCGATACGCAAGCGGAAGAGGGAACACCATGCTGTTTGAGCTACGTCAGTACACGATCAACGAGGGACGCAGAGAAGAGTTCGTCAGCCTGATGGAGGAGAAGATCATTCCCTTCCAGACGGCGCGAGGAATGACCATTCTCGGATCGTTTGTGTCCGAAGAGGACGACCGCACGTACGTCTGGATCCGACGGTTCCACTCGGAGGAGGAGCGCGAGCGACTCTACGATGCGGTCTACAACTCGGACTACTGGAAGACCGAGATCGCACCCAGCGTGGGGGAGATGATGAGTCGCGAGTCGATTTCGGTGAAGCGGCTTGAGGCGACGCCGCGATCGCCGATCCAGTAGACCAGCAGACTGGCAGATTGACTGATCCGCGCGGCGATGACCGGCTGGCCGGCCTGAACCTGTGACCACCACCACTTCCGGCGATCCGCTGTTCACGTTCGAGGGCGAATGTTTCGTGCCTACTAATCGTTCGCGCGGTCCGTGGTCGCCGGACGCGCTGCATGGCAGTCCGGTGGCGGCGCTGATTACCTACTGCGTGGAGCGGCGCCTGGGCGAACTCGTTGGCGAGCGCAACGGCAAGGGCGGAGGCGAGGGAGAACAGACGGGCTCTCTGCGGGTGGCGCGACAGACGATCGAACTGTTCCGTCCTGTGCCGTTCGCGCGACTGGACGTTGCAATCGAGCCGGTGCGAATCGGCCGACGGATCGCGGTGTTCCAGACGCTCATTCACGCGGAAGGCAAGCTGCTGACGCAGGCGTCGACGCTGTGCCTGCGTGCCGGGAGTCAGCTCGGTTCGGTCGGCGCGGAGTTCGCGTCGGAGCCACCGGGCGCGCCGGAGGAGGCGACGCCGAGCCTGGTGGAGCGAGCGGGCAACCGCTGGACTTCGTATCCGGGCACGCTGGAGATGCGCCACGCGGTCCCACCGGGCGGATCGGAGCCGCCCGTGGTCTGGATCCGCGCCGACGCGCCGGTGTTGGCCGATGCCCCGTTCACGTCGACGGTGCGAGCCGCGAGCATCGCCGACTTCGTCTCGCCGTTCGCCAACATGCAACCGGGACGAAGCGGCTATGTCAATGCCGACATCACGCTGCACTTGAACCGCGTGCCGGAGGGCGAGTGGCACTATGTGCGGATTGTGTCGAGAGGCGCGAGTGACGGGATTGCGACGGCACAGGCGGTGCTAGGCGACCGGAGGGGCGCATACGGCGCGAGCTCGGCAGCGAGCCTGATCAACCTCTCTTGATCGGCGACGTACCTGCACACCTGCCTGGATAGCGGCAAGTTTGCAGGATCGGTAGTCTCTAGGCATGGCAGGACGCATCGTTGGCATGATCACCGTGCTCACGCTACTCGGCGTGATTGCCTCGGCGGCGGTATTGCTGTTTCTGGCGTTCGACGCGGAAGATGAGTCCGGGCAGCGCTCTGCTGAACTGTTTGCCGAGTCGGTGGCCCGCTCGTTGCTGAATGCGGACATTCGCGGGCTCAGCGATGCGGAAGTCGACGCGTTGATTCGGCTCAACACTGCGAGCGATTTGCAGGAAGAGGCCGCCAACCTGACCCACATCTGGGTGTTCAACCCGGAGGCGAGGCAGGTTGCGACGTCGGCGGGCACACCAACCGCGCGACGCGCGGAGATTACCGTGGCGCGGCAAGCGATCCGCGACGGCGGCGGGACCACCGTGAACACCCTGCCGAGCGGCGACTTCGCCGGCACCACCGTCGTGCGCAATTCCGACGGTGACGTCACCGGCGCAGTCAGGGTGCAGTTCAGCAGCAACCGCGTCGGCAACCACTTTGATGTCTATCGGGCCGAGTACCTGATTGGCGTGGCAGCCATCCTTGTGGCGCTGTTCCTGGGCAGTTGGTTCCTGTCGCGGCGGCTGGCTCGGCCGATCGGCCTGATGGTTCGGGCCGCACGGACGGTCGAGTTGGGCCGCCAGCCGGAACCAGTCGTGGCAGCGTCGCTGCGCAACACGTCGCTGACCAGGGATGAGTACGGAGAGCTGGCCGGCGTGTTCCTTGACATGGCACGCGAGGTTGGGGCGCGCGAGATTCGTCTGAACGCACTGGTCGAGGCGCGAACGGAGGAACTGTCGGTCAAGAATCGCGAACTTGAGGAAGCGCAGCAGGAGATTCGCAACGACCTCGAAATGGCGCACTCGGTGCAGGCCGCGCTGGTTCCGTCCGAGCTGCCGGACGATCCGCGCGCGGGAATCGCGGCCTACATGACGCCGGCGCTCGATGTCGGCGGTGACTTCTACGACGCGTTCATGACGGACGACGGGCGGCTTGCGTTCTCGATCGCGGATGTGTCGGGCAAGGGCGTGGCTTCGGCGCTGATGATGGCGGTCGGCCGCGCAGTCTTGCGCAGCGCGGCGAATCAACATCCCGATCCCAGCGAGGCGATCGCCTCGACCAACGATCAGCTGTGCTCGATGAATCCGAAGGAACTGTTCATCACGGCGTTCTTCGGAGTGATCGACCTGCGGCTCGGCACGTTGACTTATGTCAATGCCGGGCACGATCCGCCTTACATCATGAACTCGAACGGGAAGCCGGAGATGATTCCGCACACCGGGGGGATCGCACTCGGCGTGCTGCCCGGGCTGTCTTACGCGGAGACCACGTTGCCGCTCGATCCCGACGTCACGCTGTTCCTCTACACCGACGGCATCACGGAAGCGGAGGACGCGGCAGGGCGACAGTTTGGACGCGAACGGCTTGAGGACAAACTGACCGAGTTTGCTTCCGAAGCGCCGCAAGCACTGATGGCCGACATCCTGCAGGACCTGGCGGACTTCCGGGGCGATGCGAAGCAGTTCGACGACATTACCTGCATGGCGTTGCAGTTCAACGGCGGCGAGGCGTCGCTCGACTCGTACATTCCGGGTCAGGGCGATGCAAGGCTGGCGTCGGGCTGGCGCCGGATGGTTGTGCAGCCGTCGCTGGATACCTCGCTGCCGAGGGTCGCGGCGTTCATCGAGCGGTTCGCGGAGTCGGAGGGCTTTGATGCGACGGAAGTGTTCCGGCTGAATCTGGCGCTCGACGAGCTGCTGACCAACACGCTGGAGCACGGGTTCCCGGACCAGACGGAAGATGCGGAGATCACGGTCGCGCTGCGCAGCGAAGGCGATGTGGTCGTGGCACGCTACGAGGACAACGGTCCGGAGTTCAATCCGCTGGAGGCGGCAGAGCAGGACACTGAACTGGAACTTGATGAACGGCCGATCGGCGGTCTGGGGTTGCAGCTGATTGTGGCGTCGTTCGATGCAGTAAGCTATGAACGTGTCAATGACCGCAACGTCACTACGCTGAAACAGCGGAGGATGAGCGCGAGCGAGGACAGCGAGTAGGTTCGCCAGCGAATCTGCAAGCGCCGCAAAGGAGTTGCCCGATGGTCGACCTCTACCCCGAATACGACAACACCGTGCTGGTGCTCAATCCGCTAGGACGAATCGACGGAACCAATGCCAAGGCGTTCGAGGAGGCGTTGCTGGGCCGCATCGATGCGGGTGATCACAACATCTTGATGAATTTCGAAGGGATCAACTACATCTCTTCCGCCGGTCTGCGAGTGCTGCTGATGGCGGCCAAGCGAACGAGTCAGTCGGCCGGGAAGCTCGCACTGTGCGCCGTTCAGGACCACATCCAGGAAGTGTTCAAGTTCTCCGGCTTCTCGGAGATCATCCCGATTCACGATGACCGACCCGGGGCGTTGAACACGTTCTAGGGGCTGAGATCCGACAAGCGTGGGCCGAGCGGGCCCCTGCGTGAAGCAGGGACTAGGGCCCGTGTTGTGGGAGCGTGTCCCTGCGTGAAGCGGGGACTGTGCATCGCGGCGATTAGAGGCCGAGGTCGGACTCCAGCTTGGCGATTGCGCGGGAGATGCGGTTGACGAGTTCGTCGGCCTCTTCCAGGTTGGTGGTCAGCGGCGGGGCGAAGGGGATAGCTGCGCCGCCCCTGGCGAGGACGCCTTCGTCGCGCAGGTACTGGGTGACCCGAGCCTGCACGTTGTCGGCCTCGTCAAAGTCCTCGCCGCTGGCGGGGTCCTTCTTCAGCTCGATGACCTGCATCAGCCCGATGCCTCGGGTGTGGTGAATGGTGCGGTGCTGCTCGCGCAACTGGACGAGTCGCGAGCGGACGTGCTCGCCGACGCGGGCGGAGTTCTCGACCAGACCCTCGCGCTCGATGATGTTGAGGTTGCCCAGGGCGACGGCGCAGGAGACGGGGTTGGCGCCCCAGGTGATGCCGCCGATCGTACCGTCCTTGCCGGCCTCCTCGAAGGTGCGGGCGATGTTGTCGTTGACCAGTGTGGCGGCAATCGGCGAGTAGCCGGAAGAAATCTGCTTGGCAGTGGTCATGATGTCAGGCTCGACGTCGAAGTGGTCCATGCCGAACCACTTGCCAGTGCGGCCGAAGCCGTTGATCACTTCGTCGGCGATCAGCACGATGTCGTGCTTGTCGCAGATCTCACGCAGCGTCTGCCAGTACTTCTTGTCGGGGACCCAACTACCATTGGCGGTCGAGATCGGCTCGGCGATCATGGCGGCGACAGTGCCGGGGCCGGCTGCCATGATCGTGTCCTCGATGGTGCGGGCGCAGAAGACGTCGCAGTCGGGGAAGGTCTTCTCGTAGGGGCAGCGGTCGCAGTTGACGTTGGGCACGTGGATCGAGCCAGGCACGAGCGGTTCGTAAGGCGCGCGCATGGAGTAGGCGGCGGCGTTGACCGAGAGCGCACCGGCGGTCTGACCGTGGTAGGAGCCAATCCGCGAGATGACCTTGAACTTCTCGCCGTTGCCGCGGATGTGGTGGTAGTGCTTGGCGATCTTGAGCGCGTTCTCGACGGCTTCGGAGCCTCCGTTGACGAAGACGGCCTTGCGGATCGTCGAGGGCGTCAGTTCGAAGAGCTTGGACGCGAGCGCGACCGCCGGCTCGGAGGCGTAGGCGAAGGTGTTCTGGTACGCGAGGTTCGACATCTGCTCATGGGCGATGTCGGCCAGTTCGGTGCGGCCGTGTCCGACGGCGTTGAGCCAGAGTCCCGACATGGCGTCGATGTACTCGCGACCCTGGTCGTCGTGGAGGAAGATGCCCTCGCCCTTGCGGATCACCAGCAGGCCGTCATCGGCGGCAAGGTCGGCGTAGGACTGGGTCGGGATCCAGAGGTGCTCCAGAGATTGCTGTCGGAGTTCCGTATTTGTCTGCGTGGTCATGCAAGGTCCTGTCGTGCCATGTGTTGTCAGGACAGGATAGGCGCAATGCCGCGGCGATGGGGCGGTCAACGTTGGGCGGAGGTTGGGGCGCCTCGGGCTCGGAGGTCGTAGGCCATGATGACGAGATCGCGGAGCCGGCCGCTGCGGTCCATGACCCAGCCGGGCAACGTGGCGACCGCCTGGAAGCCGAGCGACTCGAAGACGGCCTGGGCGCTGTGTTGATCGTGGGTCATGCGCGCGGAGATGCGCTCGAGACCAATCGAGTCGGCGATCGCGAAGATCTCTTCGGCGAGGAAGCGACCCAGGCCCTGACCGCGGATTTGCGAGTTGACGGTGACGCGAATCTCGCCGATGTGCTCGGTCCAGCCGGCCTCGTTGTGGACCAGCGAGGCCTCGCCGACGATGTCACCGCTGTCGACGGCGAGCACGGTGCTGGTGCGGTGTTCGGCGATGTTCTCGAGCCAGCGGTCGACGACGCTTTCGTCGGTGATGTCCCAGGGCAGGTAGAGCAGATCGTCGCGGGAGAGCGAGCGGGCGAAGGCGAGGAATCTCGACTTGTCGGCCTCACTCATCAGGCGCATGTCGATCTCGCGGCCGCCGCGCAGGGTGGCGCGGCTGGGGTATCGCCGCGCGATCAGGGCGGCTTGGCGGGCGGATGCTTCGGTGGTCATCGATCTTCTCCCGTTTCACTGTCCTGACGCGTTGGCGACGGCTCAATCCGATCTCTGCGTTCGCGTGCGCGCAGAGTACCACCGCGCGCACGCAATCGATTGCAAGCGTGCTACGAGTTTCAGGCGGACCCTCAGCTTGACGGTGGTCGCCAACGGGTGGTCTTGGGCTGGAGGCGGGCGCCGCGGTCGGCGGCCGAGTCTACTTCGATCATGACATCGTCGCCCGGGTACATCGTGCCCTGGCGGACGACGCGCGCGTAGAGTCGTGATCGACCGGGATGGGTGGCCTGGTTGATGCGGTTGAAGTCGCCGTCGCGGAAGCAGTGGGCGATGATCCGGCAGGGCGCGGCGTAGGAGGTGATTTCTACAATCACCTGCTCGCCGAGGTGGACGCGCGAGCCGGGCACCAGCTTCTTCCAGTCGAGGCCGCGGACGGTGACGTTCTCACCCGTGGTACCGGGTCCGATTTTGTGACCGTCGGCGCGCAACTGGTCGAGGATTTCCGCGGAGAAGAGGCAGACGGCGCGCTCGGTTCCGCCGTGGTGGCGGCGGTCGCGCTGGCGGTCTCGGGTCAGGCCGAACTCGTTGACAACCGCCTCGGGCACGGCGCGTTTGGGCACGCCGCCGGGCGAGACGTTGAGTTGTTCGATGCGGCCGGTGGTCCTGGTGCTCGGTGTGGTCATGTCGCTCTCCACCATGCTTCCGCGATTGGCACGAGTCTAGGGCTTGCTGCGCGGGGGGAGAGGGGAGCCCCCCTCTGCCTTCGGCATCTCCCCCCGCTTCGCGGGGGGAGAGGGGAAGATGCGCTCGGCATTCCACGTGCTGCGCGGGGGGAGAAGGGATCAGCTGCGCCAGTGGGCGATCATGCCGTCGACGTAGAGGACTCGGAGGGCGGAGAGGAGGCCGGGGAGGAGTTGGGCTCGCTGTTGATCAGGGACGCCTTCGAGCAGGTCGTCGAGCAGGTCTCGGACGGGGCGGCGGCCGTCGATTCTTGCGGCGAGCGCGGCGATCAGTGTCGAGATGGGCGCTCCTTGCGGGCGGGAGGTGGAGGAGATCACGGCGCCCCACTCGAACTGTCCCTCGCCGATGACCGGCTTGCGCTCGATCCGGACGCCGTCGGCGAGGCTGGGTACGGCGTCGAGCATCGGGCTGCGGTTGGGCCAGGCGGCGTCGATCAGGCGGGCCATCTCGGTGTCGCGGCGCTGGCGCTCCTGCTCGACGGCGGCGACGCCGTCGACGAAGTCGGGCGGCGCTTCGCCCTTTTCCAAGACGACGCGTTCGTAGCCTTGAGGCGGCTGTCCGGCGACGGCGGCGATAAAGGCTTCGCGCGGGGAGATGTCCTCCGCGCCGTGTACGATGCGGCGCGCTTCCCAGAAGTAGGAGTCGGAGGTGCGGTTGGAGGCGTAGAAGAGAGCAGCCATCTCGCGGAACTGGTGGTACTGCTGCATGTAGAGCTGGGTGTAGACCTCGGCGGCGGGCCCGCGCATGTCGGTGTCGCGCAAGGCAGAGGTGACGTAGGCGGAGGCGAGCAGCGCCGAAGAAAGCGCGAGGTGAACGCCGGAGGAGAAGAGCGGGTCGATGAAGCAGGCCGCGTCGCCAACGAGAATGTAGCCGTCGCCGACCAGGCGTTGCGAGGTGTAGGACCAGTCGCGGATTACGCGCGGCTCGTCGATCGGGGAGGCGTCGGCGAGCATGGCCGAGGTCTTGCGGGTCATGCCGAGTTGTCCGGCGTAGAACATGTCGGTCCCGGCGTCTGAGAGTTGCGCGCCGCCCCAGGCGGCGTCGACGACGACGCCAACCGACATCACGTCGTCGGGCAGGGGAATGGCCCAGGACCAGCCGTGCTCGTAGGCCTCGATGAAGATGTTGCCGGCGTCGGGTTCGGGCAGGCGCTGCGCGCCGCGGTAGTAACTGTAGACGGCGAGGTTGCGGAAGAAGTCGTCGTGCTCGCGCGTCTCGAGGCGACGGGCGATGAAGCCGGTCTGTCCGCTGGCGTCGACGATCCAGTCGGGCGTGAAGCGGTGCGTCTCGCCGTCGGGCGACTCGACCGTCAGCGAGGTCGGTTTGTCCCCGTCGAAGGCGACGTCGGTGACGCGCCAGCCTTCGCGCACGTCAACGCCGTTGCGCTCGGCGTTGCGCAGGAGCATCTGGTCGAAGGTCGGACGCCAGACCTGGTAGGCGTGTGGATAGCTGGCGTTGGTCTCGGCGAAGTGCCAGGACCAGGGCTCGGGGTCGCGGCCCCAGACCATGGTCGCGCCGTACTTGGGGGTGAAGCCGGCGGCTTCGATCTCATCGATGATCCCGAGGGTTTCAAGTATTGGGATGGAGGCGGGAAGGAGTGACTCGCCGACGTGCTCGCGGGGAAAGACTTCGCGCTCGAAGAGGGTGATGTTGAAGCCCTGTCGGGCGAGGAGGGTGGCGGCGGTGGAGCCGCCTGGTCCACCGCCGATGACGATGATGCTGTCGGACATGAGATGAGGTTATCGGGCGTTGTTGGATCGTGAGGTGGGGAACCCCCCTCTGCCTTCGGCATCTCCCCCCGCTTGCGCGGGGGGAGAGGGGAGACCAGAGATGTTGGTTGAGGGAACGCGAGAGACCCGCGCCGGGGCGCGGGTCTCTGTTGGGTGAACCCGGGTGGTGGACTAGTCGCCGGGGAAGGCGGCTCCGGAACCGGTGTTGACTTCGAAGGCTCCCTTGAGGTCGAGTTCCTTGCCCATCTCGCGGACGGCGGGGATGACTTCCTCGCCGAAGAGGCGGAGGGAGCGCATGGCGTCGTCGTGGTTCATCGCGCCGTCGCCGTCCCAGAAGAAGATGTTGCCGGGGCGCAACTCTTCGAGGACGTGGCGGATCTTGGGGATTACGGTCTTGGGCGTACCCGTGATGATCGAGTACTTGTTGACCTGTTCCTCGTAGGTACCGAAGGCGTCAGCGTCCTGCTTGTCGGTTTCGGCATCCTTCTCGGCCAGCGCGGCGTCGCGCTCGGCCTGGCGGCCGCGAGCGGCGGCGGCGAAGGTGGTGACCGTCGGCAGCAGCGCGGTGCGGCTGGTCAGACCGGGCAGGTTCTGCAGGTTGCTGCGAACCGTGCCCTGGTTGCCCTCGAGGAACGGGTTGGCGGGACCGGAGATGTACTTGCGTCCGGCTTCCTCGGCCAGTTCCTCGGTCTCGTCGACGTGGACCTTGAAGAGGTAGCCGTGGTGCTCCGTCGATGCCTCGTAGCCGTTTTCGCGCGCGACCTCGTCGTAGTAGTTGAACGACTGCTTGGTCGGCTCGATCTCGGTGGCGAGCATGACGTAGGGGTAGCGATGCTCGGCGCACCACTTGACGGTGTTGCGCGACATCACGCCGGGGATCCAGATCTGCGGGTGCGGATCCTGGTAGGGGCGGGCCCAGGGGTTGACGTAGCGGTACTGGTAGTGCTCGCCTTCCCAGCGGAAGGGACCTGGAGTCGACCAGGCCTTGACAACGAAGTCGTGGGCTTCCTGGAAGCGCTCCCAGTTGAAGGGCGCCTGCGAGTTGTGGGCAACGGACTCGCGGCCGGTACCGCGCACCCAGCCGGTGACCAGGCGGCCGCGCGAGATCATGTCGATCTCGGCGAGCTCCTCGGCCAGCCAGAGCGGGTCTTCCCAGATCGGCAGGACGTTGCCGAGCAGGACGATCTTGGCGCGCTTGGTGATGCGGGCGAGGATGGCCGCTTCGACGTTCATCACGCCGCCCATGCAGAAAGGCGTGGAGTGATGCTCGTTGAGCATCAGGCCGTCGAAGCCCATCTCCTCGGCGTAGACCTTCTCGTCGAGGTAGCGGTTGTAGAGTTCCGCGCCGATGCGGGGATCGTAGTCCCCGTTGGTCATGCCCAGGTCCTCAATCTCACGCCCGGTCGCGCCGACCCAGCCTGATTCGAAGTCCTGGTAGGGACGCTCGGTGAAATAGCCAATGAACATGGTTCCGGTTCCTGTTCCTCCGACTCAGTGCGGCATTGCCCGAGCCGATTGTGCGCTGCTGAGAATGATACGCGATCCCGAACCGCCTGCCCCGCCTAGAGTCCCGAGATGAACGAGCTGATTGCGTCGGCGGCGGCCTGCGGGTTCTCCAGTTCGACGAGGTGTCCCGCGCCCTCGATGACCTGCAGGGTGCTGTTGGGCAGGCTGGCGTCGTAGACCTCGGCCACGCCGATCGGCGTCACACGGTCGTTCTCGCCCCAGAGCAGCAGCGTAGGCGTCTCGACCTCGCCGATCAGGTGGGGAAGCTGCCGATTGAACATCCACGGCTTCCAGGTCAGGCGGGCGGTCATCTCGCGGGAGAAGTCCCACAGTTCCTTGAGTTCGGGCGCGGCTTCGTCGCCGAAGACTTCGGCGTACGCCTCGTCGGAGGAGAAGCCGAGCTTCACGTACTCTTCGAACTCGTAGAAGATCACGTCGGCGATTTCGCCCTCCTCGGGCTGGACGCCGGCGGCGCCGACCAGGACCAGGCTGTCGAGGCCGTGCAGGTGCATGGCGGCAAGCTCGGCCGCGACCCAGCCGCCGAAGCCCATGCCGACCATGTGGGCGTCGTTGTCGATGCCCATCTTGTGCACGGCGCTGTGCAGCAGCATGGCAATGTCGCGCGGGTGCCGCGCCCAGGTCGGCCGTTCGGACTGTCCGTAGCCGGGCATGTCGATCGCGGTGACGGTGTGGTTCTGGGCGAGCAGGTCGTAGAAGGGAATCCAACCGGGCGAGCCGGTGGAGTGGTGGAGGACGACGATGTTCGGTCCGCTGCCGTCCTGCAGCGCGTTCACCTTGAGTCCCGCGACTTCAACGGCGATCTGCGTGTGTGTCTCTGTCTCTGTGGTCATACGCGTGCTCCTGAATCCCTGCCGGGGAATTGGCGTCTGAGTGTGCCTGGATCGTCTGGCGGACGAACTAGTTAGGCGCAGGCTAAGCGCCAATCGAGTGTTGGGCAATTGCGGGTGGGCTGCGGTGTCGGGCGACCCTGCCGGGGGCCGTGCATAGTACGTGCGGTCGTAGCATGACGGCATCATGCTGGGACTTCTGCGACTGCTCAGACTGGCGGCGTTGCGCGAGTTGCGCGGCGGCTGGGCGCTGATGCTGGCGGCGTCGGCGCTGCTGATCATCGCGGCCGGATTGGTCGCGCTGCCGCTCGTGTTTCGGGCCGCGTCGGCCGACCTCGCGCTGCGCGAGACGATCGAGCAGTCCAATCGCGCCGTCCACTTCGTCGATCACACCCGTGCGGATCGTCCGGCGACACAGGCCGATGTCGTGGCGACGGCGGCGACGGCGGGCGAGCTGCGCGAACGTCACCTGGGTTCCTTCAAGGGTCTGCAAGGCGCGACGAAGCGGATCCTCGACTCACCGCAGGTGACATCGAGCTTCACGCGTCTCGACAACAAAATCACGGAGGAGATGCTGGCCTATCTGACCGTGTTCGAGGACCTGAACGCGCATGCGAGGGTCGTGTCGGGACGCTGGCCGCAGGCGGCAGATGAGGTCGTGATCGGCGCGAAGCTGGCGGAGCAACTGAGCCAGGACGTCGGCAGCACGATCGTATTCGGGAGCGCGCAGCCGTACACCATCGTCGGTCTAATCGAGCCGGTCTCGGTTGACGTCAGCGGCGTGTTGGCGCTGCATTACACCGATGTCTGGTTTGAGCTTCAGGAGAACCTGGCCGGGCTGGTCGTGATTCCATACTTCGCGATGTTCGCCGGCGTCGAGGCGCTCGAGCAAGTCGGACTGCCGCTGGTGCATCGGTTCCGGACAGAGCTGAATCCCGATCGGTTGAACTCGGACCAGGTGGAGAAGGCGGTTGAGGCATTGGCGGCGTGGGAGCAGGAATCGAATCGACTGGTAGGCGGCTCGGCTTCGGCGCTGTTGTTGCCGACTTTGCAGCGATTCGAGCGGGAGGCGCAGTTCTCGGCCGGGCAGTCGCTGCTGGCCGGTCTGCAGATTGCGGCGGTGGCGATGTTCGGGGTGGCGCTGGTCGGTCGGGTGATGGCGCAGCGGACGCGGGTGGATCGGGAGCGGCTGGCGGCTCGCGGGGCGAAGCCATGGCAGCAGGCAGGGGCGCAGGCGATGCTGGGCGGACTGGCGGCAGTCCCGGCGGCGTTGCTCGGCGCGCCGCTGGCTGCGTTTGCATTGAGCCACGCGGGCCGGTTGGACGCCGTGGCGCGTGTGTCTGGCGGCGAGCCGTTTGACACGCGCCTGACCTGGGAAGCCTGGGCTCTGGCCGTGACCGGCGCACTGATCGCCTGGATCGCGTTCGCCGCCCCCGCCTGGTTCGATTCGCGCCAGCGGGAAAATCCGCGTGTCGCGGCGGGGCGTCCGCGGCGGCGCTCGCTGTTCCAGCGGGCCTGGCTCGATGTGGCGTTGCTGGCGCTGGCGACGGTGCTGTTCCTGCAGTTTGAGACCGAAGCTTCGGGCGGCGCGTTCTCGGCGTTCGAGTCGGGCGGGATGAATCCAGTGCTGATGCTCAGCCCGGGGCTGCTGTTGCTCGGCGCGGCGCTGACGATCATGCGGGTCGCGCCGCGCGTCTGGGGCATCGTTGCCCGGCTGCTCTCGCGATTGCCGATTCCATCCTGGCTCTATCTCGGCGTGCTCAACGTCGCGCGCAATCCAACCGGTCCGATGTTGCTCACGGCGTTGACCGCATTTGTCACGGCGGTCGGACTGATCTCGGCTACCTATGCGTCGACGATCGAGACCGTGGAGCGGGAACGGATCGAGTATCAGGTCGGTTCGGACCTGCGCGGCGTCTCGATCGGGGGCAACCTGTCGAACTCGACGATTGGCCGGGTGACCGAGCCGCTCGAACGGCGAGACGGGATCACGTCGGCGGCGGCGTACCGCGGGATCGGCTCAATCGGCGGCGACCGCGAGGGCAGTCGGGTGGTGCTGTTGGGGCTGCAAACCAGCCGCATCGGCGAGACCGTGTTGCTCGACGACGATCTGCTCGGCGTGCCGTCGGAGCAGCTATTGGCGGCGATTGCGCGTGAGCCGGGCCGGGTCGGGCAGGCCTTGCCCGACGGCGCGGAGTCGCTCGTAATCCGTGTGCGCAGCGAACCCGACAACAGCAACCTGGAGATGGCTGCGCGGGTCATTGACGGGCACGGCCAGGTCCAGATGAGGCAGTTCCGCAGCAACACGGCTACGACCGTGGACTCCGAGTGGCAGACACTGGAGGCGCCGCTCGCGGGGCTGAATCAGCCGCTTCGGATCGCCGCCATCGTGCTGCGTCCGCAGGCGAGGGTCGTGCGAGCGCCGACGGGCACGCTCTTCATCGCCGGTCTCGAGGCTCGGGTTGGAGAGCAGTCGGTCGCGGTCGATGCATTCGATGAGGCGGCGCCGTGGCTCGCGGCATCGAGCGGCGCTGGGCAGGACCGGATCGTGTTTGCGGGCGGCAACCTGGAGTACCGCTGGTCGCAGCTCGACGCGAACGACGAGCGGATCATCGTGCGGGAATCTCCAAACCTGCCTGTGAACGCGGCGATGGATCGGAGATCACTGGAGACGGCCGATCTGGACGTCGGCGACGTGGTTCCGATCGTGCTGAGCAATACCACCATTCCGGTGCGGATCACGGCAGCGGTCGATTACTTTCCGACCTTGAATCCGGCCCAGGGTGGATTCCTGATTGCCGATCTGTTGGCGCTGCGCAGCGCGGCGCTCGTCGCGGCCGTGCGGGCCGTGCTGCCGATCACGGAAGTCTGGGCGCGCACAGAGACCGGCGCTGCCAATGTGATCGCGGCGGAACTGCTGGACGAGGTGTACCTGTCGAGCACGGTGCTCGACGCCGACGCCCAGCTTGCGGCGGCCGAGTCCGATCCGCTGCGCTCGGGCGGGACGGCGGCGTTGTTTGTGGTTGGCTTCATCGGCTTGCTGGTGGTCGGATCGGCGGCGCTGGTGTTCACGATGGCGGCGGCCGGCAGCGAGCGGGCGCGTGAGTTCGCGTTGATGCGGACGGTTGGATCGGGCCGGGCGGGACTGACCGCGCAGGCGGCGGTGGAGGTGGGCCTGGTGCTGATTGCCGGAGTCGGCCTGGGATTCGGACTGGGCCGGGCCGTCGCCGGCGCACTGCTCGCATTCCTCGATGTGACGAGCGACGGTGTCGCGGCCGCGCCGCCCACGGCGTTGTCGATTGACTGGGCACTAGCCGGGATCGGGGTAGGCGTCGTGGCCGCCTGCGCGATCCTGGGTACGTCGGCGATTGCCCGCTGGGCGACGGGACGCGATGCCGCGCCGCTGTTGCGGGAAGGCGCCGACTGATGGCCCGCCAACTGCCGACGCCGCAACAGAGTCAGAGTGATGCGCCCCGGCGGGGCGAGACGGCGCGCGAGTTGGCGCTGCTCGCGATCCGCCGGATCACGTCGGCACCGCGGCTCTCGGCGGTGCTGCTGATCGGCGCGCTGCTTGCGGTCGGTCTGGCCAGCAGCGCGCCGATCTTCATCGAGGCGGTTCGGGACCTGGGACTTCGCCAAACGTTGGCCGAAGCCGATCCTGCCTCGCTTGACCTGCGCGTCGTCCGCTCGAACATCACGGCCAATCAGGAATCGGTTGGCTCGGTTGAGTCGGTGATCCAAACGGAGGCCGGCAGCGCGCTCGGAGCGCTCAGCTCCGAGCGAATGAGCGCGATTCGGACCGGCGGCTTCACGTTGCGCAGCGACGATCAGCCGTTCAACCCGCCGGATCCGCCGCACGCGACGTTCCTGGCCCAGAACGACCTGGCGGATGTATCGCTGCTGGCGGATGGTCGCCTGCCGGCTGTTGCCGAGGGAGTGATCGAGGTAGTCGTCGAGTCGCCGCAGGCGGAACGGTTCGGACTCGTCGTGGGCGACGAGCGCCTGGCGCAGCCGTTCTGGCTGGGCACGCAGCACGAGACGCGGGTGCGCATCGTAGGCCTGGTCGAGCCATCGACGGACGAGCGGCGCTGGTCGACGCTGGACCCGCTGTACTTGCCGGTGGCCGCGCGCGACTCCGAACTGCGCTTCTGGACCAGCCGGGAGAGCATCCTCGGCATCCTGGCCGACCATTCGCCAACGCTGCGGCTGACCGTATTGCAGCGCTACCGAACCGATCTGGCCGGCGTCTCGGCGACGCAGGCGTCGGCTGCTGCCGATGCGCTCGAACGGATGACGCGGCGGATCGCGCAGGCGATTGACGGCGTGCAGCAGGAGACCGAGTTGGTCGACACGCTGGTGGGGTTCCGGGAGCGATTCCAGTTCGCGCAATCGACGCTGCTGATGATCGTCTTGCAACTCGTGGGCGCGGTGCTGGTCTATGCGGTGGTCGCCTCGGCGATGTTGGCCGAGCAGCGCACCGAGGACACGGCCTGGCTGCGTTCGCGCGGCGCGCGGCAACGGGACGTGGCGGTGTTGCACCTGGTTGAGGCGGCGATGCTGACCGCTCCGGCGATTGTGCTCGGTCCGCTGATCGGAGTGGGGCTGGTCAGCCTGCTCGGCTTTGTGCCGCCGTTCGACGAGGCGCTTCGGGAGATCGGGTTCGGCCCGTTCCTGCCTGCGCCGCTTCCGGCCGAATCCTGGTACCTGGCGCTGGGCGCCGGCGCGTTGGCGCTGATTGCGCAGGCCGTGCCGACGTACCGCGCGACGCGCCAGACGATGGTGACCACAAGGAGAGAGCGAGGCCGTCCGCCCGCGTCGTGGACGCAGCGGGCTCTGATCGACGCGGCTGTTGTGGCGCTGGGGGCGCTGCTGATCTTCGAGCTGCAGTGGGCCGGGGACCCGATCGATTCGCCGCTGGTCGGGGAGACGCGGCTGGACTGGTTGGCGGTGGCGACGCCGACGGTGTTGCTGTTCGTGGTCGGACTGGCGGTGCTGCGGCTGTTTCCGACGGCGATGCGGGGCCTGGCCCGCGCCGCGTCGCCGCTGCGATGGCTCACGCTGTTGCTGGGCGCGTGGTACCTGGGACGGACACCGACCCACTACGGACGCACGGTGTTGCTGCTCACTATCGCCGGCGCGCTGGCCGTGTTCGCGGCGTCGTTCCGGACCACGCTCGACGCGTCCTACGACGATCGCGCGTTGCATGCGGTCGGCGCTGTGGTGCGCGTGCAGGAGCCGCTCTCGCAGACCCTGCCGTTCGATCGGATTGCCGAGTCGACGGGCAAGCCGGTGGCGCAGGTGCAGCGGATCACGGGCACGTTCGACGGCGACGAGGACTCGGGCAAGCTGCAGATTGTCGCTCTCGACGCCTCGACGGTCGCGGGCCAGATGCGCGAGGGCGGGGTCGACTGGTCGATGTCGCCGCAGGAACTCGACACGATCGGCCGGCCAATCTCGCAGGCCGAGCGACCGATCCTTGAGTCCGGCGGGCGGGTCAGTCTGCGCCTGACTCCGGTGGGCATCGGACAGAGCGTCACGCTCGGGATCAAGGTCCAGGACGCGATCGGGCGGTACTGGTGGTATCGGCTGGGAGAGTTGTCGCAGTCCGATAGCGAGACGATTGAGCTGAGCGCCACGATTGGCGGCGAGCCGACGCTGTACATCCCGCTTGAAGGCGCGAGAGTGGTCGAGCGACGCAGCGCCTGGCGTCCCGGGGTCGGGGAGCGTCCCGAGTGGCCGCTGCAGTTGGTCTCGGTCGATGTTGCGCTGGCGCGAGCGCCGGGAGCTGTGGTCCTGCACTCGCTCGAGTACCGCTTCGCAGGCGAGACGAGCGTGATCGCCGACTTCAATCTCGACGAATGGGAGGCGATGCCGCTGTCGGCGGGCGAGGAAGCGGTCGACAGACTTGAGGCCGTGGAGGGCGGTTCGCGATACCGCTGGGATGCGACGCCGACGTCGCTGCGCGGGGTGCACTACCGCGGCGACAGCGAGCCGCTGCCGGTGCTGCTCTCGTCGGCGGCGATGGCGCAGGGCCGGTTGCGGATCGGGGAGCTGGTGCGGCTGCGGATTGGTCCGACGCCGATGCGGTTCGAGGTGGTCGGAGAGTTCAAGACCTTCCCCACGTACGACGAGCAGCGCGACGATCCGATCGTGATCCTCGATCGCGCGTCGCTGGTCGGACGCATCTACGGCAGCGCGTCGGCCGGCGTGTCGCTGGCGGTCGACGATGAGTTGTGGATTTCCGCTCCAATCTCGGAGTGGCAGACACTGATCGTTGAGCAAGATGCGGCGGTGGAGAGCGATCAGGCCAACCGGTTCAATGAAGATTCCGACACGCAAGTCACTACTCGTATTGGAATCACGATCATCACTAGATCCGTGCGTCCGGATGACGAACGAGCTTCGACATCGGAGATTGAGCAGCTTGCGGCAGGCGAAGCAGAGGAACAGCCGCCCCAGGTGCCACACGCAGATGCAACGGTCAGCGGCATTCTGACGCTCGACCAGGCACGCAGTGATTTGGCTGCCGATCCGCTGATTGTGGCCTCGTGGAACGGCGTCTTCATTGGGGCGCTGGCGGCGGTGGCGATTGCCTCGGCGTTCGGGCTGGTCGTGCTGACGGCGGTGACGGCGCAGGCGCGCAGGGTGGAGTTCGCGGTTTGCCAGAGCGTGGGCATGAGCATGCGCCAGATCCTGGCAATGATCGCGCTGGAGCAGTCGATTGTGATCGCGATCGGTCTTGGCGCGGGATTGGTAGTGGGCACGCAAGCGGGCGCAATCCTGCTTGACTTCTTTGCGCTCACACCGGACGGCCGGGACGTCGTGCCGCCGCTGCAATTCATCGTCGACTGGCCGGGCGTGGCGGTGCTGTTCGGGGCGTTGGCCGGCCTGTTCGCGCTCAACCTGGGCGCGTTCCTCTGGTTCCTGCGGCGGATCGAGTTGCACGGGGCATTGCGGCTGGCGGCATAGGCGCCATGGGGCAGCCCCCCTCTGCCTTCGGCATCTCCCCCCGCTGCGCGGGGGGAGAGGGGAACGAGAGCGACTAGCCCAAACGGAAGGGTGGGTAGCGGTCGGTGATGAGGAGGAAGGCGTAGGCCTCGACGCGCAGCAGCCAGCGCTCGACGTTGAGCATGTAGGTGAACAGCGGGCGAGGGTAGGTGCCGGTGAAGATGATCGCGAGCCAGGCGATCAGCACGACCGGAAACTGCAGGAATCCGAGCACGGCCAGGACGATGTAGTGGGGGACCGCCAGGAACCACTTGACCAGCGGCAGCCAGCGGCTGAGCTGGGCGGCGTCGGGGTAGTCGAGATCGAGTTTGACCGTCTGCTCCTCGTCGGTGGAGGGGTACTGATCGGTCATCAGGTTGAGGTAGGCGTTGACGCGGTTCCAGAGCCTGGTCATCTCGAGGTTGAAGTCGAACCACCAGCGCGGATACTTGTGCCGGACCAGCAGCATGAGCAGAACCGGCACGGCCATGACGCCGGGCATGAAGTTCATGAGGAACATGATCGGGATGGCAAAGAGCGGACGCAGCAGGGTCGAGATGCGGTCCAACGATTGCGGGTACTCGATGTCAAGCCGAGCGGGGTACTCGTCAGCGTCGCGCTGCATGTGATCGCTCCTTCGAGATGAACCGGTTGGAGTCGATCGTAGCGATTATGACAAGACGATGCCGGCGAACGGAGGCGTCAGGGCGCGATGCCGAGCGTGCGTTGAATCTGGCGGACGTGGAAGAGCTGATGATCGGCAGCGGTCAGCGCGATCGTGCGCAGCGACATATCCAGTACTTCACCGTCGAGCTCGATGTTGGCCGGTTCGCGCAGTTGCGACGCGGAGAGATCGGCAAGCAGCCGCTCGGTGTCCTCGCGCACGCTGGTCAGGGCCCAGCGGAACTCCGGCAGCGACGACTCCGACTCGGTGTCGGGCAATGTGACGCCGCCGACTCGGGGCACCGCGAGTTGCGGCGCGACCTCGCGGCGCAGCAGCATGAGTTGGGGATGCAGCCAACGCTCGGAGTGGACGAGATGCAAGAGGATTTCACGCACCGACCACTCGGTCGGAGCGAGCCGTTCTGCCAGCTGTTCGTCGGCGCACGAGTCGAGCAAGGCGCGCAGTTCGTCGAAGTTCTCGGACAGCGCGGCCTGGACATTTACAAAGTCAGCGATGATGTTTACCTCAAGCTGTTCCCAACGCCAACGGCGTCGCGCACAGTGTCGAACAACGACGGCGGCGGGACAACTCGACCACGCACACTGCAATGTCGCTGAGCAATGTTGCTGAGCGACAAGAGGGCATCCAGCTTCATGGCCCGTGTCCGCGAGACTCCGTCCCGAGCAGAGCAACTGGCGATCGAACCGACGATCAGCGCGGAGGCTCGCGCCGAGCTTGCGCGCGGGGCGGCCGAGTGGGACGCCGGGCAGTTCTTCGACGCGCATGAGACCTGGGAAGATATCTGGCAGGTCGAGCGGCGCAGCATCCGCAGCTTCTACCAGGGGTTGATCCTGCTGGCCGCCGGTCTGCACCACTGGACCGGAACGCATCGTCCGCGGGGTGTGCGAATCAAGTTGGCATCGGGAATTGAACGCCTTGCTGCATATGCACCGTCGTACCTGGGGGTGGACGTGACGACGATGATCGCCGAGGCGGCGGCGCTGCTGCGGCAGGCTCCCGAGGATCCGGCCGGGTTGGCGGACACGCCGCCGGATCGCTTTCCGCCGTTTCGTTGGGCTGTGACGAACGGCGGCGAGCTTGAGCCTCGGCAGGGGGCTCTGCGTGTGCGGCGACTGCGTGCGGCGGCGCAGTTGCCCACGCGCGGCTCCGAGCTGGCCTCGGGTCTGGACCTGTATGCGGAACTGTCCGAGTTGGGCGGCGCCGTCACGCTGAGCCAGATGCCGCAGGCGGTGCCGACCGGGATTGCCTGCTCGCCGCCCGACGGTTGCGAGATCCAGATCCGGCCGCGCTCCGGGCTGACGCGGCGCGGCGTGGAGATCGGTTGGGGCACGGTCGACGCCGACTATCGCGGAGAATTGCTGGTCTCGATGTTCCTGCGCGGCCCGGCCGGACGCGGATATCGGATTGAGCACGGTGACCGAATCGCCCAACTGGTGGTTGCGCCGGTCGTGCTCGCGCAGGTCGAAGAAGTCGAGGAGTTGGAGGAGACGGAGCGGGGCGGCGGCGGCTTTGGTTCGACTGGCCGCTGAGCGATGACGGTCGCCGCCATCGCTTCGATCGCCCTGGGCGGCGCTGCGGGATCCGTGCTGCGCTACGTGCTCAATCGCTGGGTCGGCCAACCTGATGGACTGCCGCTAGGCATCCTCGTGGTCAACCTGAGCGGCACGCTGGCGCTGGGCATTGTGGCGACGTTGTTTCTGGACCGCCTGGGCGTGCCCGACAACCTGCGCCTGGCCATCACCGTGGGGCTGCTGGGCGGATTCACGACGTTTTCGACGGTGTGGCTCGATACGCTGCATCTGCTTAACGGCGGTCGCTGGGCCTGGGCGCTGACCAATCTCGTCGTCTCGGCGGTAGGCGGACTGGCCGCCGCCTGGCTGGGGCAGCAGCTAGCGCGCCTGTAGGCCTGTTGCGCGACTCCGACCGTTCCTGAGTTGGCGAACGTCCGGCACTCACTCGAATCACGCATTGTGTATAGAGTGCCTGTAGGCGACGGGGCGGTTGTGTCACTGATGTCATCAAATTCTTGGACGGACCGGCGCGCTGCCGTTGGCTCACGGCTGCTGATCGTCTTGCTCGTCGCCGGCTCGCTCGTATTGAGCGGCTGCGGCCTATTCGGCGGCGACGACGAGACGCCGAGCGTGGTCGAGCCGCCCGAGTCGGTAACCCAGACCGAGCAGCAGGACAGCTCGGCCGCGGGAACCGTGAGCGAAGTCGACGACGAGCGAGAGCAGCCGTCCGATGCGGTGCGGGTCACGACCTCGCCCGACCAGGAGTCCGAAGCAGAGCAAGAAACGCAGGCCGCCCAGCCGCAGCAAGAAGAGACCGACCGCAGCGTGTACGTGGTGCAGGCGGGCGACACGCTGGCCGACATCGCCGACCGACTCGGCGTCCGGCTGGACGATCTGATCACGCTCAACGGGATTCAGAACCCCGACCGAATCAGCGTGGGCCAGGTACTGCAGGTGCCGGTCACGGAAGAGTCGGATGGAGGCGGCGAGACCGGCGTCGATGACGCGGAAGAAGCGCAGCAGTCCCAGGAGTCGGACGAAGAGGACGATCCGCAGGTCGAGCCGCCGGCGGTGACCTTGCCGACCGTGGCAGTGCCGGCGGCGACGCCGACCCGGGTCTCGTACACCCAGTTCCCGCAGCCGGGATCGGATGAGACGAGCGAGACGATCCCCAGTCCTCCGGCCAACTTCCTGCAGTACGGAGCGGCCGCATTGCCCTGGCTGCACGGAATCGCCGAGGTCACGCCAATCATCGAGCTGTTCAAGGCCTGGCCGATGCCGCAGCTCGCGGTCGGCAGCGACCGCGTCGTGTTGGTCGACACGGGCGGTTTCGGCAGTTTCTCCGTCTCAATCGTCTACACCGACCCCAACTCTTTCGGCGCGGCGGTGCCGTTCTCGAACCTTGTGGTCTACGACCCGGTGCCCGGCAGCGCATCTCGATACCGCATCGCCTATGACCATGTGCAGGCCTACGCCCGCGAGGTGCAGGGCATTCAACAACTCTCGGACCTCGATCTGTCGGGCGACGGCATCCGCGACCTGACGTTCCGCGAGATCACCTGCGACGAGACGGGCTGCGTCAGCAGCTTCTACATCCTGTCGGCCGTTGGCGACGGCTACCAGACGATCACCGGCTCGGCAGCGCAGGTGGCGGAGGTCTCGAACATTGCGATCGAGGATCGGACCGGCGACGGCGTGTTGGACCTCGTGGTCAGCGGTCTGGCGACGGACGAGTCGGCGCCGGTGCGCTACACCTTCGTGTTTGCAACGCGAGGCGTCGACCTCGTTGAGGCGTTGCGCGTCTCTGCCGATGGCGGGACCGAGGCGTCAGCGGACGATGACGACTCGGGCGAACTGGGAGAATAGGCCGGTCGGTCCGCGCCTGCCGATTGCCTGCTGATTGCTTCGGGCATAGTCTCATACGGCTAGAGTGCCTGTGGGGTCTGCGTGCGACGGGTAGGGTGACCGATGTCCCTGGTACGACGTCCATCGAGACGCTTCGGGACTCGCTCGGTTGGACTGTTGTGGCGGCTGCCGCTGATCGGGCGAGTCCGGATTCCGCGCAACCTGGCGCCGCTCCTGCTGGCGGTGGCGGTCGGTCTGGCGGCCGGGTTTGCCGCCGTGGTCTTGACGGCGCTGGTCGACGGCCTGGTCGCGGTGTTCGACGAGCTTGAGTCGGTGCTGGACAGTCTCGCCGGCGGCTGGACGTTGATGCTGGTCCCGGCGATTGCCGCAATTCCGGTTGCGTTCGTCGTCTCCCGCGTGGCCTCCGAGTCTCAGGGCGCGGGCGTGCCCTACGTGATGGTCGCGGTCGAGCGCGCGGGCGGGTTTGTGCGGCCAATCATTGCGCCGGCCAAGCTCGTCGCGACGGGCTTCACGCTGGGCGGAGGCGGCGCGGCAGGACGCGAGGGTCCGATTGTCCTGATTGCGGCGTCGCTGGCGTCGACGATCGGCCGATTGACTCGCCAGCCGTCCGACATGCTGGTGCTGATGGTCGCGGCGGCGGCAGCCGGGGGCATTGCGGCCACGTTCAACACGCCGATCGCGGGCACGTTCTTCGCGCTGGAGGTAGTGCTGCGGCGGTTCAACGTGCGCAACTTCACGGTCGTGGTGGTCTCGGCCGTCGTGGCCAATATCGTCGCGATCGCGTTCTACGGCAGCGCGCACGACCTGAACCTGCCCGAGCTCGACTTGGGCAGCAACTGGGAACTGTTCCTGCACGCCCTGGTCGGCGTCTCGGCCGCGATCGCCGGGATTCTCTTCGTGCGCACGCGGTTCTTCACCGAGGACGTCTTCGAGTTCCTGGGTGTGTCGATGACCGTGCGGCCGATTCTTGGCTTGTTCGCCGTGGGCGTGCTGGCGCTGATCGAGGCCAACATCCTGGGCCCGGGACTCGACCAGATTCGCCTCTTTGCCGAGGGCGGCATGGCGACCTCGACGCTTGCGGTCCTGATGGTGCTCAAGTTGATCGCCGCCTCGCTGACGATCGGTTCTGGCGCATCCGGGGGAGCGTTCGCGCCGCTGCTGTTCGTGGGCGCGACGCTCGGCGCGCTGATGGGCGCGGGCTTCGAGTCCGCCCTGCCGGGGGTCGTGGGTCCCACCGGCACATACGTCGTGGTCGGCATGGCGGCGGTCTTCGCGGCGGCCGCGCGCGCGCCGATGACCTCGCTGTTCATCGTCTTCGAGCTGAGCGGTTACTCGCTCGTCTTACCCCTGATGACGGCGGTCGCGCTGGCGACGGCGCTGGCGCAACTGCTCACGCGGGACACGATCTACAACGTGCGGCTGCGCCGCGCCGGTCTCGACGTGCGCGACGAACACACGCCGTCGCCGCTGGACAACCTGACCGTGGAGACGACGATGCGGACGGACACGCCGATCGTGTCGCGGCTGGCGACGATCCAGGACCTGGCAGCGGCGATGAGCCAGTCGCGCGGCAACGTCGTCGCCGTGGCCGACAACCAAAACCGCTTCATCGGGCTGGTCAGCGCGACCGATGTCACGTCGGCCGTGGAGCGCGCGGAACTCGGTCGGCGGGCCTTTGACCTGGCTGCCGTCGCGCCGATCTTCGTCCATCCCGACGACAATCTCCGCTACGCGCTGTCGCTGCTGGTCGATCATGACGTGCGACAGTTGCCGGTGGTCGCGCGCGAGGACAACACGCGCCTGGTGGGCATGCTGACCCAGCGCGACGTGCTGCGCGAAGTCGCGCAACCCAGCGATCGGTCGCCCGACCAACGCGGCGCGCCAACACCGGTGCGACGGCTGGTCGGAGCGGTCGAGATCGAGTGTCGGGTGGAACCGGGCTCCCGAGCCGAAGCCACGACCGTCTCGCGGCTGGCCCTGCCCGAGGCGTCGGTGATTACGGCGATCCATAGGCGCGGCGAGGTGGTGATCCCGCGCGGCAACGTCTCGCTCGAGGCCAACGACCTGGCCGTGGTACTGACGGTGCCGCCCGAGGAAGGCGCGGTGCGGTCGCTGTTCGTCAATCGAAGCGGTCAATCGCGGACCAACTGGTGGTTCCTACCGCACCCGCCGCATGCGCCGACCAGCCAGGACGACGACGCTTCGACGCGCTGATCGGGTGCCTAGACTCAGGGTCATGCCTCGCCTCTACACGCTCTCGCAGGCTCGCCGCTCGTTGCCCGCGATTGCCGCCGTGGTGACGGTGATGCGCAAGCGCGCGCTGCGGCTGGACGAGTTGACGGCGATCTCCTCGTCAATGCAGCGCAGTTCCGGCGCCGACGGGGGTCAGGTGGTCGGTGACGACTCGGAGATACAGGCCGAAATCACGAAGCTGGAAGGGCAGATCGTCTCGCTAATCGAGCACATCCAGGAGCAGGGAGTGGAGGTCAAGGATGTCCGCCGGGGACTGGTCGACTGGCGTGCGGAACGCGACGGTCGGGAGGTGTACCTCTGCTGGCAACACGGCGAGCGGACGCTGAGCTGGTGGCACGAGATCGCCGACGGCTTCGCCGGACGCCAGCCGATCGTCGCGTCCGAGTGGGTCTGAGGCGCGTCGCATGACCCATCACCGCACGCTCGCTCCACCCGTACGCCGCGGCGGCGCGCCTGTGATTCATGCCGAACTGCAGCGTCACTACGACGCGCTGTACGACCAGTTGCTCAACCGGCGTCCAGCGCGTGAGGCTCGGCCCGTGCTCGACGTGGGCACGGGCGACGGACTCACGCTGGCGGCGATCACGCAGGGCTCGCCGCTGCACGGCGTGGGCGTCGACACGGCCGAGCCCGGCCACTGGCTGGGGCCGGTCGGATGGAGCGTGATCCAGGCGGATGCGCAACGGCTGCCGTTCGACGACCGGAGTTTCAGGTCGGCGCTGATGGTCGATGTCTTCGAGTGGCTGCGGCATCCGGCGGCGACGCTGGGCGAGATCGCGCGGGTGACCGACGGACCGATCCTCGTGGTGCAGACGGATTGGGAAGGCCTGTGGTTCCAGGCGGACAAGGCCGAGGTCGGGCGCCACCTGGTGCGGGCGTTCACGCGCGGCGCGCCGGAGCAGCTTCGCAGCCGGATTCGGGCCGCGTCGACGGAAGCGGGACTGGAAATCAGCGGCAGTTCCATCGCGACGATCTCAGCCGAGACGCTGAAACCGAACGGACTTGCCTGGGACGTGCTGGAGTCGATCCGGCGCTATCTGGTGATCGAATCGGCGCAGGTCCGCGCGCGGCGCTTCGACGACTGGCGCGCCGAGTTGCAGCGGGCCTCAGACGATGGGCAGTTCACGATGCTGCTGCGTCGCGTCGTGGCGCTCCTGGAGCGTGCGACTGTCTGATCTGAGGCAAGGAGCGCCCCCCCTCTGTCGCTACGCGACATCTCCCCCCGCATCGCGGGGGGAGAGGGAAGGTCAGGGGGAGCCGTGGCGGTGGCCTTCTTGATGGACGTGATCGTCCATGTGGAGTTGGAGTTCGTCGCCAATCGTGAAGGTGTGGTGTTCGTCCTGGCGGTCGGCCTCGTCGTGCACGTCGCCGCGCGAAATGATGGCGAGTTCCCGTCCGAAGGTGCGGCGCAGCACGTCTTCGGTCAACGCGCTGGAGGGGTCGCCCTGGGCGATCACGCCGCCTTCGGCGGAGTTGATACAGACGACCTGGGAGTAGTGCTCGATCACGGTCGAGAGGTCGTGCGTCGTCATGACCACGGAGGTGCCCAGGTCGGTCAGGTCGCAGAGCACATCGAAGAGATGATCGTCGGAGACGGCGTCGAGCGCGGCGGACGGTTCGTCAAGCAACAGGATGCGAGGCTGGCGGGCCAGCGCGCGGGCGATCAGGGCGCGCTTGCGCTGACCGCCGGAGAGCTCGTGGATCTGGCGATCCTGGAGGTCCTGGACGTCCATCATCGCCAGGGCGCGGTCGACCGCGATCTGGTCCTCGTGGCTGCGAATCAGCCGGCCCAGCCGCCGGTACCAACTGAACTGGTAGCGGCCCATCGAGACCAGTTCGCGCACGGTGATCGGAAAGCGCCAATCGACGTTACTGACCTGCGGCATATAGCCGAGAAACGCGCGCGCGCGCTGGGGCGGCTCGCCGCCGATCCGGATCTCGCCGCGTGACGGCTTGACGAGTCCGGCGATCGTCTTGAGCAAGGTGCTCTTGCCCGATCCGTTGCCGCCGATGATGCCCGTGAACACGCCGCCCGGAATGTTCAGCGTGAGGTCCTCAAAGACCGGCTGGCCGGGATAGCCGACGCTGACGCCGCGAATCGCGACATCCGCTCCGGATACCGGTGCAATCGTCATGGCAACCTCGAACTGTCCAGGAGCCCGAAGGGCGTTGCCCGCTGATAGCCTCAAGCTCATGCCCAGCCTAGTTGACGCGAGCGGCACAGAGCTATCCCTCGACCGCCCGGCTCGAACGGTCGTCTCACTGGTGCCTTCGTTCACCGAGCTGGTCTGCGAGATGCGTCTGTCCTCGCGGCTCGTGGGAGTGACCAGGTTCTGCGTCGAACCGGCCGAACTGGTCACCCCGATCCGAAAGGTCGGCGGCACCAAGAACCCGGACATCGAGCGGATCATCGCGCTGCGTCCCGAGCTGGTCCTGGCCAACCTCGAGGAGAACACCGAGGACGATGTGCAGGCGCTGCGCGAGGCGGGGCTGAACGTCTACGTCGGCGACGTGCGTACGGCCGACCAGGCGAAGGCAGAGATCGAGCGGCTCAGCGAGTTGCTGGGCGGGATTGCGATCAGATTGACCGACTCACTTACAGAGGCGCTTGAGGAACAGCAGCATGTCAGCCGTCTCCGCCCACGGGTACGGGTCGCGGCGCTGATCTGGCGCAATCCGTACATGGCGGCGTCGGGCGACACGTACATCGGCGATCTGCTGCGGCTCTGCGGCGGGATCAACGTCTGCGAGGACGCCGCGAGCGGGCGCTATCCGCGCCTCAGCCTGCCCGAGCTGATCGAGCTCGATCCCGAGGTGATCCTGCTGCCCTCGGAGCCATACCGCTTCCGCGAGCGCCACGCCGAGGAGTTGCTGGCGCAGCACGGCATGTCTGCCGCGCGCGACGGACAGGTTTATCTCTGCGACGGCCAGAACCTGACCTGGTGGGGCGCGAGGACTCCCGCGGCGATTCGCGATGTGGCCGCGCTGCTCGATCAGGCGCGGGTCGGCTGGCAAGCCGAGGCGGCGATGACGCCCGTGTTGCCGCCGGGGCTCAACCTGTCGGTGACGCAGCAGGACGTGGTCGAATAGCGCGGAACCCGGCGATCAAAGCGGGCGGCCGCTGTCGAACATCAGCGCCCGCGCCGCGATCTGCGCCGCCAACACCGCTGCCGTCGTCAGATAGAGCAGGCCGGTGGCAGCCATCATCGAGCGCATGCGCGCCGTCGTCCAGGCCATCCAGCCGAAGAGCAGCGTGAGGCCAAAGCCGATTGCGATGCGCAGCCAGAAGGTCGGGTCGCCGCTCAGCGACTGATCGCGCCCGCCGATCGGTTCGTCGACCGAAACCGCCATCGCCGCGCCGAACAGGATCGCCTGGATCACGACTACGAACAGGAACGCAGTCGTGATCTCGACCAGCGGTCGGGCTGGCAGGCGCGGCGTGACCAGGTACCAGTGGCCCAGCGCCAGACCGACGGCGGAGAGTCCCAGCGCCAGCGCGCCGAAGGCGAGGCTGAGCGCGGTCAGTGCCGAGGGCGATCCGGCCAGCGTCGCCGCGGTCAGACCCAGCGCCGCCAGGGAGAGGCCCGAGAGCGCCCAGCCGAGCCGCCGCGCCCAACGGTCGCGATCGGTGTAGAGCGCGAGATTGTGCAGCACGGAGGCGGCGGTCAGCGCGGCCAGCAGCCAGACGAGCGCCTCGCGCGGTCCGGAGCGGATCAGGAAGCCCTCAACGACGTCGCCGTCCAGCGTGTAGGCCGTCCAGAAGGCAAGGCCGAGCACGATCGGCACCATGATCGTGGTCGCGCGGACGAATCCGGGGGTCGCCTGACCGCGCAGATGCACGGCGTGCATGACCAACACGCCGCCGACGCCGAGTTCCAGCAGCAGCAGCAACAGCGTGTAGGGCAACGCTCCCGAAGCGCTCACCGATCCATCCACCGCGGGCTACGCGTCCAGCTTGAGCAGCAGGACCTCGCGCCGCAACCCCTCGTCGCCGATCTCCACCTGCACGCGCAGGACGCGAAAGCGATCGTCGCGGCCGCCGCGCCGAAAGCGGAGCACGTCGCCCTTGCTCCACGGATAGTCGGTCTCGAGCGTGTCGAGCAGCGCCTCGCGGCGCTCGGTAAAGGCGTCCGCTTCCCAGAACTCCGTCAGCATCGCTTCCCTCCCCAGACGAACGTACTGCGCAATCGTATCCCATGCGCGGCGATCGTCTGCGCTGATCGGCAGCGTCGGACGCGTGGCGCGCGTGTGGCACAATGTCGCCATGAGCGACCCCGAGACCTCTCGCCGCTGGTTGACAAAGGCGCTGCGCGAAGCGTCGGGCGAGATGCACGAGCTGATGATCCGCGCGCTGCGCGGCTCGATGCCCGAGGCCGAAACGCTGGTCGAACGGGCCTGGCGCGACGGGGCGATCTCCGCCTGGCAACTCGGACACCTGCTCTTCCAGGATGTCGCAGACCTGCCCCTGCACGACTTCGAGTGGCTGGAGCAGGTCAACCGGCCCGACTGTTACGAGCAGATCCGCGAGTGGTACCAGACGCGGGAGCAGATCTCGAGCGTGTTGTACATGCTCTCCGAGTACGAGTGGGAACGAGTGGCAAATCATCGCTTCCAGGGCGAGCTAAGCGTGGAGGCGATTGCGCGCTCGATGCACCAGTCGGACCTGGAAATCCTGAACGCGCTGCGGGCGCAGTTGCAGCCCACCTAGGTCAGTCGGGTCAGTCGGCCGGCCAGCCGAGCGCTGAGGCGACCTCAGAGGCGGCGCGGGCAAAGTTCATGGTGTAGATGTGCAGGCCGGGCGCACCGAGTTCAAGCAACTCGCGGCCCAACTCGACCGCGGTCTCGACGCCGATTTCGCGGCGCTCGGCCTGACTCGACGCACGCTCCAGGCGGTCGTGGATTCCGGACGGAAACTCGGTGCCGTTGAGCGCCGACATGCGCTCGACGCTTGCCACGTTGGTTGGCGGCATGATCCCGGCGATCACCGGGGTCCGCACCCCGCGCGCATCGAGCTGGCTGACGAACTGCTCGTAGTACTCGGTGCGGTAGAAGAACTGCGTAATGGCGAAGTCGGCCTGGGCGAGCTTTGTCGACTGATGCGCGAGGTCGGCCTCGACCGACGCCGCCATCGGATGGCCTTCGGGATGTGCGGCGACGCCGATATCCCAGTCGGCCCGCTCGCGGATGAAGCGGGCGAGTTCGGCGGCGGCGTCGAAGGCAGGGGACCCCCCCTCAGCCTTCGGCAGCTCCCCCCCTCTGGGGGGGAGCGAAGAAGAGGGGAGCGGAGCGTCGCCGCGGAGGGCGAGGATGTTGGCGATGCCGTCGGACTGGTAGTCGCGGACAATTGCGGCGACTTCGTCACGCGTGTGGGCGACGCAGGTCAGGTGCGGCATCGCCTCGACGGCGAAGTCCTCGCGGATGGCGCGGACCCAGTCGCGAGTCGGACCGCGAGTGGCGCCGCCGGCGCCGTACGTGACGGACATGAACTGCGGTCGGTGTGCGGCAAGCCGGGCGAGGGTCTGCCTCAGGCGCTCGGCGCCTTCCTCGTCGCGCGGGGCGGAAAACTCGAACGACAGCGTTTGGCCCGCATCCAGCAACTGCGAGATGCGGGCCATTACGAGTTACTCCACTCCGCGGCCTTGGGCCGCCCCCCTTCAGTCACTCCGCGGCAGCTTCCCCCCGCAGGGGGGAAGCGAAGAGGGAGGGAGGAGGGTGGAACTAGATGCAGGAGCGGGCCTGGGACGCGCCTTCGCCGCCGGCCGTGTCGAAGCTCGAACCGCAGGCGCAGGAGTGCGACGCGTTGGGATTCGAGATCGAGAAGCCCTGCTTCATCACGTCGTCGATGTAGTCGACGCGCGATCCGGCGATCAGCGGCGCGGATTCCTCGTCGACGAGGAAGCGGACGCCGTTCTTCTCGATCACCTGGTCGCCGGCTTCGGCGTCGGTGGCGAGGGCCATGCCGTACTGGTAACCGGAGCAGCCGCCACCGACCACGAAGACGCGCAGCGCGCCCTCGGCGAAGCCCTTGTCGACCAGCAGGGTCTTGGCCTTCTCGGCAGCCAGGTCGGTGACATCCAGCATTTCAGTCATCTGAAAGACCATCGCGAGCGTCCTCTCAATGGATCGAGTACATGAGCAAGCATAGCGCACCTGGCGGATCATCGTGCATCGCGAGCGACGCAGGCAGGGGCGGGCAAGCGGGTTCCTGCGTGAAGCAGGAACTTGGGCGGCTGTCTAGTGGTGCTGGCGACGGTCCGTGGGGTGGACGGTCTGCTGCACGGCTTTCTGGCCGTTGGGATAGACCCAGTCGTGCTGTTCGAGATACTCGTTGGCCAGCTCGATCAGGTCTTCCTTGTCCTTGTAGAGGCGGTTGGGGTTGGTGACGACGTTGGTGTAGGAGCCGCCGACCTGGATCGCCTCGTAGGGGCAGGCCTCGGCGCACAGACCGCAGTACATGCAGAGACGGAAGTCGATCTCGTAGCGATTGACGAGGAAGGAGCCGTCCTCACGCGGCTCGGTGTCGACCAGGATGCAGCCGTCGGGGCAACTCTGCGCGCAGGTCGAGCAGCCGGTACAGCGCTCGACGAACCAGACGAGGTTGGTGCGCGCGCGCGGCGGGATGTTGCGCTCTTCCTCGGGGAATTGCACGGTGACCACGGGCTTGCGCACGTGCTTGACGACGGTCATCAGTCCCTTGGCGATGCCTTTGCCGAAAACCATGTCGCAATCCTTCTAGCGGCTGGTGTAGAAGTTCTGGTCGTGCGGCAGCGCGCCGGTCCACTTGTCACGCGGCTGGCCGTCGGCGCTGAGGAAGGGTGGGAACAGCGATTCCAGTTCCTGGCGGATCGGGTCGCCCTCGGGCAGCATGCGCGAGAAGTCGCCGGTCGGCTCCGGCCGCCGCTTGCGGCCGCCGTGGGCGTGCTCGTCGTCGACGACCTGCTGCAGCAGCATCAGGCCGGCGAGCAGGGACTCGGGCCGCGGCGGACAGCCGGGCACGTAGACATCGACGGGGACGACGTTGTTGACGCCGGGCAGCGTCGAGTAGCCGTGGGCGAAGGGTCCGCCGATGTTGGAGCAGGAGCCCATCGAGATGACCCACTTGGGCTCGGGCATCTGCAGGTAGATGCGGCGCACAGGCGGCGCCATCTTCCAGGTCACGGTGCCGGCGACGATCATCAGATCGGCCTGTCGCGGCGAGGCGCGAAAGATTTCGGCGCCGAAGCGCGACAGGTCGTAGCGGGCGTTAGCGGTGGCGATCATCTCGATCGCGCAGCAGGCGAGGCCGAACATCGCCGGCCAGAGCGACGACCGCCGGGCCCAGCCGAAGACCTTGTCGACCGTCGAGACGAGGATTTGAGAACGAAGCTCGTCCTCGACATCGGTGACCGGGTCGAGCAGAGGGATCGGCGCCCCTCCAGTGTCAATCGTCGGAGAAACCATGCCAACTCCGTTCAGCCATCCGCGTCAGGATACACGAGCCTTCAAATTGTTCGCCGTGGGCGGGAGCGGCCAACCTGGGCGGCGATGGTAGGTGATCTCGATCGACAAGGGTGAAACCGCGCCTCGGTCAGGCGGGAACCTGCTCGATGTCGAGTTCGGGAAGCACGTTCCGCTCGCGCGCGTGCTCGATGGTCAATGCGACCGGGTTGCCGTCGCAGTCCAGCTCGAGCAGCGTTTGGTGATCGAGATCGACGATGTCGGTGATGCGTCCGACGGAGAAGACGAACATCAGCGTGTCGGTGTCCTTGGAGTAAATCCGATTCACTGCCTGAACCTTCCGTCGATAAACGCTGTCACTGACTAGTCGCACTCGGAGCTGGACCGCCGATGCTGCCCGTAGGCTTCCTCGAGCGCCGCATACTCTTGGAAGTACTTCTCCCAGCTCCCGGAGACGCGCTCGCGGAGCTTGCGGGCCTCTTCAGGGTCCATCGGCGGTCCGCCGCCTCGCACCGCCTGGCCGACGGTCAAGAGCTTCTCTTCGTCCGGAATTGCGCGTCTCTTCCCGATCGCTGTCCACCCACTTTACTCCGCCAGACCGGGCCCACGCGCACAGCAACCGATACAGCACCGGCGTTCTGACCGACGCTCCAATTCGGATATATCCTCAACATCGCGTCAACAGAGCCAATGTCGAGGATAACGTTCGGCTCACTAATGGCTCAAACTGAAGAACTCCCGTGAATGAAGAACATAGAGGCATCAAGCAAAGACCAGCACGGCGACTGTCGCCTAACAGACTCTCACGAGACGGCTGCAGTCATTATACACCCTACTCGTTCCGGCCTCTATTCTAGACTCTTGAAGAACTGGTCTACCTCAATGCGGGAAAGTTCTGGGCCGGGGGACATTCTCTCCAGTTGTCATTGGCAAAGATCGTTCACTGCGTCTGCAATTGAATGGTAGTTAGCCGTGTTGCGAATCAACCCATCTTCGACTACGTGATTTCCAGTTGAATTCGTGAATCTCTTGTCATAGGACTTAGCGATGGAAGTGCCGCCAGCCCTGCCGATTGATTGGCCCTCACAAAAGACCTCCAGGACTCCATCACGTTTTTCGATCTCGAACTTCGTGTGTGCGTAGATGTACTGCTTCTTCACTCTCTGTTCCTTAGCATCTCAGCGGGTGGCTCCATTGCGCATGAGCGTATCTAGGATTTCCTTATGTGCAAGCCTTCCGCTCGCGTAGCGACCGCCACGCTTGGGAGCCCTCGGTACTGGGCGGAGTGAGGTTGCCACCTGCCGCGCTCTAGTGCGGTCGATGTCCCATTGAGGTGTCGGTGCGAAGTGCGCGAGTGTCGTCCTGACTTGGAATCGTTTCTATCTCTCGGCGGAAGAGACTGCCGTGGCCAACCAAGCAGGACCATCCCACCCGATACAGTGTCCCAATGACCGACTGGACCAACCAGCTCTACTTCAGCGACATCATCTCCGTCTTGCGGGAGCACATTGCTGACTGGTAGGCGGGTCGGCTACCGAGGTCGCCAGATTCGGTGGAGGTCGACGGTGAGGCCGGGGAGGACTTCCTCGTCCGATAGCTCGTTGGGGCGCTCCAGGAGGATTGGCTCGGCGTTGGGGCGATGGACCCAGACTTGCTGATTGAACGGGTCGACCAGCCAGCCGAGGCGGACGCCGTTGCGCAGCCACAGATCCATCTTGGCCTGTGCTCACTCCAGTTGGTCAGATACCGAACGTACTTCAACCACAAAGTCGGGCGCGACCGGCAACGGGTCGCCGTCGAAGAGGTTGGCACTCGCCATTCGCTCGGCGCTGACCCACGCGGCGTCGGGTACTCGCCGGTTGCCGTCGGGCAGCTCGAACTGTCCGCCCGAGCCGTAGACCATGTCTCCCGCGTCCGTATCCATCCAGTTGCCGATCGCCAGGACGAACGTCATGGCAATCCACTCGCTGGTGTGACCGCTTGGCATGTTCAAGATCAGCGCTCCCGTCTCGTCCACCTCAAACGGCACGGTCTCGTTCAGGCTGCAGAGTTCAAGCAGCTTCTCGTTGGTCAGTTCCCAGTCGGGCGGAAGGCGCAGGGCGAGCGGGCCGATGCCCAGCGACGCCAGCAGCGCCGTCACTTCTTCAGCTTTGCTCTTGGGATGTGCCGCAACCATGTGGACAGTCTACCGAGCGCGTTCGGGCTTCCGGGCCCACAGCAGAATTCGCTTGAAGGGGTAGAGGAAGGGGCGGTCGTTGGGGAGGATGGTGAGGAGGCGGTCTCGATAGGCGGCTTCGAAGGCCTCGTAGTCCGGGGTCGGCAGGCGGTCGCGGTAGCCGGTCAGAAGCGAGCCCTTGACCCACTCGACGACGTCCTCGGGACCGGGCAGCCGATGCAGGTAGACCTGCACGCGGACGTGCTGCTCGGCGAATCCGAGCCGGGCGAGCTGCTCGGCGTACCACTCGGGCGACTCGATGGCGTGTCGGTAGACGAAGCCGTCGAGCGCGTCGGCGTGCGGCTGCTGCTGCGCCACCTCGCGGGCGACGGCGTGCGAGGGATGGTCCTCGTTAGCCGGCATCTGCACCGCCAGTTGCCCGGCGGAGCGCAGCATCGCCGCTAACCGGGGGAACAGCGAAGCATGATCTTCCACCCATTGCAGCGACGCGTTGGCGAAGACCAGGTCGAGCTTGCTCGCCTCGAACGCCGCGATGTCGCCTCGTTCAAAGCGCAGGCCGCTGCCGGCATACTGCTCCGTGTGCTCCAGCATCGCCTCCGAGCGGTCGATGCCGATCGTCTCCTCCGCCATCGTGCGGATGTGCAACTCCTGCGTCAACTTGCCGGTACCGCAACCTAGATCGACGGCGCGCCCGGCATACACCGGCTCGACCAAGTTGAGGAGGTCGTAGAACGGCTGCTCCCGCTCGGCGCGGAAGCGCGCATACTGGTCGGGTTGCCAGCCGTCGGGTCGTTGCGAGGTCACGGATGTGAGCCTAGCAATTGCATCGCCCTAGCCTGAGACAACGCAAGGGACGGAGGCGGGCTGTCGTGGAACTGAGCTGGTCCGACGCACGCAGGCTGCGCATCCAGGCGCAGGGCCTGGGCTTTGAGCGCGCGGCCGATGTCGAGTCGGCGGTTCGCGCGGCCGGCGCGATCCAGGCGCAGGACCGGCTGGGGATGCTGCTCGGCGTCGGCACGCGATCGGTCGGGCTAACGGCTGCCGACGTCGACCACGCGCGCAACGTGGAGCGGTCGGTGGTGCGGTCGTGGCTGATGCGCGGGACGCTGCACCTGGTGGCGGGGTCCGACTTCCGCTGGATGCTCGGACTGCTCGGCGAGAAGATGGACGCCAAGGCGCTTAAGCGTCGCGCCGACCTGGGAATCTCGGCAGACGACCACGCGCGGGTGCTGGAGCTCTTCCGCCGACATCTCGCCGGCGGAGGAACGATCGTGCGAAGCGAGATTCCCGGCGCGCTCGAAGCTGCGGGACTGCCGGCGGCCGGACAGGCGCCGAGGCATCTGCTGCGCACAGCCTCAATGCTGGGCGTGATCTGCTTCGGCGCCGATCGCGACGACGACGAGGCGCACGTGCTGATCGACGAATGGCTGCCCGATCCGGGTTTAGAGCCGTCCGATCCCGCGGCCGAGCTCGCGCGCCGCTACTTCGCCGCCTACGGTCCTGCCACGGCCGCTGACTTCCGCTGGTGGACCGGACTCCCCGCCGCCGACACGAGGCGCGGATTCGAGGCTGTCGCGGGCGAACTTGCCGAGGTCAGCGTCGAGGGAACCGCGATGTGGATGACGTCCGAGGCGGCTGCTCAGACAGAGCAGGTGCTGGCTGCGCCCGACCATCGTGTGCGCGTCGCGGGACCGTTCGATCCCTATCTGCTCGGCTATGCGAAGCGCGAATTGGGCGTGGCCGGTTCGTTGCTCAAGCGAATCAACGCCGGCGGGGGGATGATCCGCTCCTGCGTCCTGATTGACGGGCGGCTCGTGGGCACCTGGGATCGCAAGCGGCGGGCGCGCGGACTCGCGGTCACGGTGACAGCGTTCGAGGCGCTCTCGGACGAGGCGCAGTCGCAGCTTGACGCCGAGTTTGCCGAGATCGGACGCTTCCTCGGTACGGAGATCAACTGGTCTCTGGCGTTGGATCCTGCTGCGGCCAGATCCGAGTGAAGTCGATGGTCAGGTCTTCGGCGATCTCGGTCGCCGTCAATGACTCCGGCCGTTCCACCTGCTCCGCCTCTTGTTCGGGTCGGTAAATCCAGACGGACGCGTCGAACGGGTCGACCAGCCAGCCCAATCGCGCGCCCTGCGCGACCCACATCTCCATCTTCTCCTGCTGGGCAGCAAGCTGATCACTGGCCGACCGTACTTCAACGACAAAGTCGGGACACACGCGCCAGATGGTATGGCCATCACCGGCTATCTCTGCCAGTCGCGCATCGCTGATCCACGCGGCATCGGCCATCCGGCGCTCTCCATTCGGCAACATGAAAGTGGCGCTCGATTCGAACGCACGCCCGTTGGCCCTGGTGTCACTCCAAATCAGCGTCTGCGAGTAGATGCGGCCACCCTGATCGCTGCTGTCCGGACCAGTCGGCGCCATGATCAACAGTCCTCCCTCGCAGTCGGATTCGATCCGCCAGCCCTCGTTCAGGGCGCCAAGTTCAAGGAACTGCTCGTCCGTCAACTCCCAGAGTCGTGGCAGTTGCACTCGAAGCGGAAATGCGCCGTCCGCAACCGCCCGCAATTCACTCGCTGGCCCCGCCGCAGGCGACTTGGGTCGTTCCGCCGTAACCATCGATTTCCTCCAGTGCCACCAATCCTAGACCGGCGACAGCGCGCGCAGCCGTGCCGTGATCTCCTCGATTGACCGCGCGATGCCCTGGATCTGCTCCTCGGTATTGGACTGGCCCAGGCTCAGACGAACGGTGCTGTGCGCGGTGTCGGAGTCGAGACCGATCGCCGAGAGCACGTGACTCGGCTCGGTGCTGCCCGTTGAACAGGCGCTGCCCGACGACGCCGCGAAGCCATCGAGGTCGAGCTGCAGCAGGATGCTCTCCCCTTCGACGCCGGGGAAGCTGACGTTGAGGTTGTTGGCCAGCCGGCGCGACCAGTCGGAAGGACCATTCAGGCGGAGCGGATGCACGCGTTCGTTCAGTTCTCGCCACAGGCTGTTGCGCAGCTCGGATGCATGACCTGTGCGAAGCGATCGTTCTTCTTCGGCCAGCGCCAACGCCTTGGCCAGACCAACCGCCTGCGCCACCGACTCGGTGCCTGCGCGGCGTTCCTCTTCCTGACCTCCGCCCAGTTGCAGCGCCTGCAGCGGCGTACGCCGCCTGACGTAGAGCACGCCCGCGCCCTTGGGACCGTAGATCTTGTGGGCCGTCAGGGACATCATGTCGACGCCCAGCGCGTCGGGACGGATATCGACCGCGCCTGCCGCCTGCACCGCATCGGTATGCACAATCGTGCGCCGGTTCCGCGCCTTCACCGACTGCGCGATTTCAGCAATCGGCTGCAGCGTCCCGATCTCGTTGTTGGCCGCCATGATGCTGACCACGGTGGTGTCGTCGCGCACGGCCGACGCCAGCGCGTCGGGGTCCACGAAACCATCCGAGTCGACGCCCAGCACGGTTAGCTCGAAGCCCTCGCGTTCGAGCTGCTCCATCGTGTGCAGCACGGCATGATGCTCCGTGGCCTGCGTGATCAGGTGCCGTCCGCGACCCAGCTCGCGCTGCGCCAATGCCGCGCCGCGGATTGCCAGGTTGTCCGATTCCGTCCCGCCCGAATTCAGCACTACCTCCGACGCTGAGCATTCGAGCACCGCGGCGATCTCGTCCCGAGCTTGATCGAGGAGTCCCGCCGCATACTGGGCTTCGCGGTAGATTCCCGATGGGTTGCCCCAACCAAGTTCGAGCGCCGGGATCATTGCTTCCAGCACCCGAGGGTCCAGGGGGGTCGTCGCCGCGTGGTCGAAATAGGCTCGGTTCATGCGCTCAGCGTAACGGGTTTCGGAGCCTGCTCTCGGACCGGGGCCAACGCGTAACGCACGTTGGGCGGGCGCCGAGACGGGAACACGGAGTCGGGGACGGGGTGATTGTGCGCTGGTGGCGATCAGGGCAAATCGGAGCCTGCTGATAGACTGCGGGCTGATTCCGCGTGCATGCGCCCGGCTGCACCTGGGGAGGCCCTATGGCGACGATCACGATCAATGGACGATCGATTGAGGCTGAGGTTGGCGCACCGCTGGTTGAGGTGATTAAGAACTCCGGATTCCCGATCTCGAACCTTTGCTACCTGGACGGACTGCCGCCCTACGCGGGTTGCCGCACCTGCGCGGTCGAGGTCGAGGGGATGCGCGGACTGCCGCTGTCCTGCACGACCACGGTGATGGACGGCATGGTCGTGCGAACCGACACGCCGGAAGTGACCGAGATGCGGCAGGAAGTCCTGGCGGTGATCCTGGCCAATCACTCCGACCGTTGCCTGACCTGTCACCGGATCGAACACTGCCGCACGGGCGAGATCTGCCTGCGCGACAACGAGGTCACGCATCGCTGCGTGACCTGCTCGAAGAACTACCGCTGCGAACTGCAGACCAGTTGCGACGCCGCCGATGTGGGACGGGCCAACGTTGAGCCGTATCTCGACGAAGCGCGAACCTACTACCGCTTCCAGCAGCCGGAGCCCGATCGGGCCAATCCGTTCTTCGAGTTCGACCCGCAGATGTGCATCATTTGCACGCGCTGCGTGCGGGCCTGCGACGACCTGCGCCACACGACGGCGATCACGCTGGCGGGGCGCGGCTTCTCGACCCGGATCGCGTTCGGCGCGGGCGGGCAGATTGACGAGTCGAACTGCGATTTCTGCGGCGCCTGCGTCGATGTCTGCCCGACCGCGACGTTGATGGAAGCGCCGAACAAGTGGGTCGCACGTCCCGACAAGTGGGTAACCACGACCTGCACGGAATGCTCGATGGGTTGCACAATCCAGATGGGGGTGCGCGACGGGCGCGGCGTCCAGGTGCGGCCCGGCAACGGAAACGATGTCTCGCGATCGCAGATCTGCGTGCGCGGACGATTCGGATACGACCAGACGCGAGACAAGGATCGACTTCGCGCGGCGTCGATTGGCCGTGGGGAAGACGCCTTCGAGCAATCCGGGGAGGCCGTGGTCGAGCACGCGGCGGCTGCGCTGTCGGCGCTGATTGATCAGCATGGTCCGTCGGCGGTCGGCGTCCTCGGCTCGGGACAGGCGACGCTGGAAGAGCTGTACGCGCTACGGACACTCGCGGCCAGGTTGGGCGTCGTCAATCTCGACTCCTCGCTGGGGCCAATCACGGCCGCGATCGGTGAGGCGCTGAATGACGCCTTCGGTTCGGAGCATCTGCCTGCGCGGCTGACTTCGGTGGAATCGGCCGACCTGATTGTCGCCATCGGCGACGACATCTCTTCCTCAAACAATGTGCTGGGCGTGCGGATCAAGGACGCGGTGGCCAACAACGGCGCATCGCTGATCAGCATCTCGTCGCGGCGCAATCCGTTGGCCGAATACGCGGTCGACGACGCGCATGCGATTCACCCGGCCAACGGCGATCTCGCGTCGGTCGCGCAAGCACTGGCGTCGAGCGTGCTGAAGGACCTCGACGTGCGTACGGGGCTAACCGCTGTTGAAGGACTTGCCGACATGAGCGGGTCCGTCGATGGCATCGAGTCGGCCGCGGCGACGCTCCTGCGCCGTCGCGGGGGAGCGGTTGCGATAGTCGTCGCGCCGTCTCGCGCCAACGCGTCGCAGGCGGGCGCGCAGGTACGCGCAGCGTCGAACCTTGCGATCGCGCTGGCAGGACCGGCAGACGCGCCGGCGGCGCTTCACGTCCTGCCTCCGGAAGCGAACTCGGTCGGTCTGCGCGACCTGGGGATTGCTCCGGGCGAGGGCGGACTGGACATCGGCGGGATGCTCGAAGCGGCGCGCAGCGGCAGCCTGAAGGCGCTGCTGGTGGCACGGGACAACCCCGTGTTGCTGCATCCTGACCGCGCCGCAACGATTGCGGCGCTCGACGCTCTCGATTGCCTGGTCGTGATCGACGAAGTGGAAAGCGAACTGTCGCAGCGAGCGACGCACGTGCTGCCCGACGTTTCGGCCTTTGCCAAGGATGGCCACATCACCAATGCGGACCGGCAGATCCTGCGCCTGCGCAGCGCGGCGGCTCCGCAGCGCGGTGCGGGGACGCTGATCTCCTGGTTGGCCGAACTCGCCGCCCGCTTGCCTGCGGTCGAGACGCCGACGATCACTGAAGACGGCGATCCTGGCGAGCCGATACCGGCGCCCCAACAGCCGGCCGATGAGCGCGAAGCTCGCGCCGCGCTGGCCGCGCTCGACAACCGCTATGAGGCGCTGGCGGCGGCCGGAGCCACGCAGTCGCGGATGCCGATCAACGGCGCGGCGACCCAACGCTTCCTCGCGGTCGGAGACATCGGCGCGCCGGGAGCCGAGCAAGACCTGACTCTGCTGAGCGGGCGCGACCTGTACACCGACCGACTGTCGGCGGCGCGAGGCGATGTCAATTCCGATCTGCTGCATCGGTCCGGCTCGGTGCAGATCCATCCTGCCGACGCGGCAGCCCGCAACATCGCCGACGGCGCAAAGGTCAGCCTCTCGGCGAACGAGGCGCAGATGATCCTGCCGGCGGAGATCACCGAGGACGTGCCGCAGGGCGCGGTCTGGGCCTCGCTCCTGCACGACGGCGGAGCGCTCCAGGCGCTGCATCGGGCAGAAGCGGACTCGCCGCCGACGGCAGAGGTGTCGCCGACTCCCGACTAGCACGATTGCCATCGGCATTATGGTTCGGCCCGCTCCGTCGGCGCCACGAACTGTCGATCGGCGAGCGATCCTGCGTGATTGACGGTACGCTGGATTCGACCGACAGCCGAAGCCGCATCCACTACCCAACCCGTCGGATGTCGCGTCTATCGATCATGCATTGCCCATCCAAGCGCAAACGAGTCAGCCACCATGACACTGCAGCATCCCGACTACCCCACCGCTTCGCCGCGCGGACACTATGTGTTGATCGACGGCCCATCAATTGACGGCACGCTTGGCCGCGTGATTGGGCAACCGCCTGGTCCCGACACGCGCCCCGACTGGCGGCGGCTTGAGGCGTTCGTCAAGCAGACCTGTGGACCCGCGCCGTACCACGCCACGTTCGTGTTCTGGTCGCCGGGCCAGCAGGGGTTCATGCATTTCCTGCGCTCCTCGGGATTCATGATCGCGCTGGGCGATCGCTTTGTGCCCGGACAGAGCTGCGCCGACTTGATCCGCGAGCGGATCAGCAGGCTGAATGAAGCGGCGTTGCCCGACCAGGAGTGGCAGATCATCGTGGGGACGCACAACGAGGAGCTAATCGCCTCGCTGCCGCAACTGGCCGATCAGGCCGCTCGCATCTCCGTGTTCGGGTTCACCGAATTCCTGCCTGAGATTCCGGAGATTGAAGCGCAGGTCGACTTCTATGACATCGAGGACGACGCTCGACTGTTCCGCACGCCGCTTCCGCGGGTTGAGTTCGACGACGAGGGCAACGGAGGCTTCGAGGCCGACGATGAGTACGCCTTTCAGCCGACACTAGATCGGAGCGCGCCCCGGCCTGCGATTCCGGCGCCGGTGTTCACGCGGCTGGAAGTCGGCGAGCAGCGGGAGCTGTTCCTGATCGTCGACGGTCGCAGCATCGAAAAGGAGCTGGGAGAAATCCTGGGCGAGAAGCCGAATCCCGAGACCCGGCCCGACTGGGGTACCGTGCTGGAGTTTGCGCGCAGCCGTGCGCAAACGGCCGACGGCGACGTCAAGGCGCTGTTTGCGCACGTTGCGCCTGGTCACGCCGGATTCCGGCGCGCGCTCAAGGACATCGGATATACGTCCAGCCCGGTCAAGCTCGACGATGCGCAGCCGATGCGTCCGGTGGTCGAGGAGTTCATCTGCGGGCTGTTGGCGGCGCGGGCGTTCCGCGGCGACGACAGCGGCGAGGCCGATGCGCCGGACATCATCGTGCTGGCTCACGGCCAGGCGATCTTCGAGGCGCTGAGCGAGATTCCCGATCAGGGCCAACGGCTGTGCGCGCTGGGATTCCCGGAGCGGATGCCGCCTTCGGAGTTCTATCCCAGGGTGGAACAACTCGATCTTGAGCGCGACGCGCAGGCGTTTGGCGCGGAACTGCCCAGAGAGTTCGGGGTCGACGTTGACAACTTCGACCCGGACGAGGAACTGTCGCGCCTGTTCTAGAACGCCGCTCGGTCGCTAGAGGTCGAAGGGAAGCAGGCTGCCGACGCCGAAAGTGACGGCGGCGGCAAGCATCCCGACGAACACGGAGCGAGCGCCGGCGTAGAGCGGGTTTCGGCTGGTGACGAGCGACGTGAAGAGTCCGGCCACGGCGAGCGTGACCACGCTGGCCACGACGCCGGTGACGAGCGCCCAGTAATCGACGTTCCAGCCGGAGGCGTGCCAGATCAGGAAGGGCACGAGCGGGATCAGCGCGCCGATGGAGAACGCGGCGAACGAACTGCCGGCCGCCTTCCAGGGATCGCCGAGTTGTTCGGGATCGAGTCCCAGTTCTTCACGCACCATCGTGTCGATCAGCGACTCAGGGTTGGCCGACAACTCTTCGGCGACTTGCTCGGCGAGCTCTTGGGAGAGTCCCTTGGCAGAGTAAATGGCGACCAGCTCCTGCTTCTCTTCCTCGGGATCGAGCAGGACTTCGTCGCGCTCCATGGCGATCTGGCGCTGCAGCACCTCGGACTGACCCCGCACGGAGATGTACTCGCCGGCGGCCATCGAGAACGCGCCGGCCAGCCAACCGCCGATGCCCGCGACGAGGACGGCTTCGGAACCGATCGCGACGCCGGCGACGCCGGCGATCAGGGCGAGATTCGAAACGATGCCGTCGTTGAGTCCGAACAGCGCCGCGCGGAAGGTCGATGCGCCGTCGGCGCCGACTCCGGCGTGGCCTTCGCCGACGGCGCCGACCGCGCCGAACTGCGGGGCAAGCTCGGCCAGCGCGGCGCGGTGTTCGCGTTCCTCTTCGGCCAGGTCTCCCGAGTCCGGGTCGGAGACGTACTTCTTGATATCGACCAGCTCCTCGCGCCGGAGCTGCGAGATGACGAAGCCCAGCCCCCAGATGCGGGCCTGGAAGGCCATCAGGCGGACGCGCAGCGAGGGTCGGTGCAGCTCGGTCGGGAACCGCTCGTCGCCGAGCAGGCGCACCCAATGGGTGGCGTGTTCCAACTCCGACTCGGCCATGCGGCTGAGCACCTGGGCCTGCGGAGGATTGCTCATCATAGCGAGGCGGTCGTAGAGCCAGGCGGCGTCGAGCTCGTCAGCGATCATCTCGCGCAGACGCTCGCGGCGCTCCTCCGTCAGCGGCACCTGGGCGCGTGGCGTATCGAGCGTCGTCATGCGGCCAGTGTATCCCGCGACACCGGAGTTCCCGCGCATGGGCGATGATCAGTCGCAGACGACCAGCAGACTGGAACACAACGCTGCGAACAGGTTCCACGACGGAGAACGCAACATGCTCAGACTGGGAATGCCCAAGGGATCGTTGGAGACGCCGACCCTCGACCTGTTTCGCCGCGCGGGGTTCGGCGTCACGCTGTCCTCGCGCAGCTACTTCCCGCAGATCGACGACGACGAGATCAGTTGCACGATGTTTCGGGCGCAGGAGATGGCGCGTTATGTGGAAGACGGAGTCGTCGATGTGGGGATCACCGGGCACGACTGGGTGATCGAGACGGGCGCCGACGTGGTTGAAGTAGCGGAGATGACCTATAGCAAGGCGACCAGCCGACCGGCGCGCTGGGTGCTGGCGGTACCGGCCGAGTCGAGTGTGCGGGAGTTGGAGCAGCTTGAGGGCGGCGTGATCGCGACCGAGCTGGTGCGCACGACGCGTGAGTTCTTCGAAGCGCGCGGCGTCGACGTGCGGGTCGAGTTCAGTTGGGGCGCGACCGAGGTCAAGGCGCGGATCATCGACGCAATTGTCGACGTGACCGAAACGGGCTCGTCGCTGCGGGCCAACAATCTGCGCGTGATCGCCGAGGTGCTGGAGAGCACGCCGCGGCTGATCGCGAACCGGGACGCCTGGTCGGACCCCGATCGCCGCGAGAAGATCGAGGCGATCAACACGTTGCTGCAGGGCGCGATTAGCGCGACCAGCAAGGTGGGCCTGAAGCTCAACACGCCGCGCTCATCACTGCAGGACGTGCTCGCCATCATCGGCAAGTTCGGCGAGCACGCCCCCACGATCAGTCCGCTGATTGACGACTCATGGGTTGCGCTGGAGATTGTTCTCGATGAACGAGAGGAGCGAGAGATGATCCCCGAACTGCGCCGTGCCGGCGCCAGCGGGCTGGTCAGCTACCCGCTGAACAAGGTCATCTCCTGAGCCGAGGGCGGCGCTCTCGATCCTGCCGCTGAAGAGCCAGACGCCGGCGGCGGCATCTGCAGGCAGACTCCAACGCGCTGCGCTCGCGGGGCTGGCGCCTGTAGCGACGAACGCTGCCTCGATGACGCCCGAGCCGAGCCTGCGCGCGTAGATCCGGCCCAGATCGTGCTCGCCGATCATCACCGGTTCGGTGCGCAACCAGACGTTGCTCGCCGGGTTGGCGGGGAACATGCGGTCCGAAGGCAAGACTTGTTCGCCGTTCGAGAGTTCAGCGCCGAACTCGATCCGGCCATCATTATGAACGCGGGCCAGGATCCAGCTCACGCTGGGCAGGTCAGGCGTACGGCTTGGCGGGAGTTCGGCTTCGGGCTCCGGGATCAACGGGTTCATTTCGAGGCCGAGGCCGGTCAGGAGCAGATCGTGGTTCTCGGCTGCTGCCGCAATTCCGCAGAATGCGCGGTCGAGCATTGCCGCGTAGATCGGCGACAGGTGTCTGAGGACGGCGTCGCCAGAGGACAGCGCGGCGCGGTCGACACGGCAGTCGATGCCGCGGCGGTAATCGGCCAACGCTGCCGCGACACCCGGATCTTGCCATCCGTCGGCGGCGTCGCGCTTGCGCAGGACCAGTGCGGCGGCCTCGACCAGCCTGGCGTCGACCTGAGCGGAGAGCGACACGCTGGCGTGGCTTGCGATCGCGTCCTGCGCGGAGATGACGCTGCCCAGCAAGGCCCATGCGTCGATGGAACGCTCGATACGCAGCGCCGCCGCTCGACCGGCGCGGACGACCAGCGCCTCGGCGGTCTCGGCCGACTGGAAGCGGCTCGGATCGAATCCTGCTCGGTCAAGCAACTCGCGATGAGCAGCGGCCGAAACAGACTGCAATGCGTCGCGCGTGGGCGCGGCCGGCGGGGCCACCTCAGTCAGCGGCAGTCCGCCGCGCGACACTTGTGCGAACAGGGACTCGGTGGCGGCTTGCAGCGTGGTGGTCAGTTCGGACAGATCGCTTAGCACCTGGGTCCGGACGCCGGCCGCGTAGATCGCCTTGAGCTGTACATCGTCGGGGAGTTCAGGCGGTTGTTCGTCGGACTCGCCGGACAGAGTCTCAGTAGTGACCTCGGTGACTTCAGTGTTGACTTCACCATCTTCGTCAACCGTCGAGACCACCCGGTACTCACTGCCATCGACGCTGACCGTCGAGGCGCCGAGATCAAAACCGGTCAGCACCATGATCGGCTGGCTGAGCACATGCCGACTCAGTCGCTCGTCGTCCGGGTCAAGTGTGATGACTTCGAGCATCACGTCCGTCGGACCGAAGCGCCACGTGAAGAGTCCCCGGAAGGAATGGAGTTGCTCCAGCGGACGGCTGCCGAACGCCGCCAGCGATTCGTCGCTGTGATAACTCGCGCCGACGCCCCAGAGTTCGCCGTCGTCGCTGTCAGTGCCAATCGCTGAGGTGCGCCAATCGGAGATGTACGGCCAGCGAACTCGGACCTGGGCATTGCCGTCGACCGAGGACAGCGGGGCGTCGCCAAGATTGCTTACGCGGTAGTGGATATCGAAGGGCAAGTTGAGCACTGCCTGCTGGGGTGCGAGGATTGCGTCAAGCTTGATCACCGGACCATCGGCGGCCGCCGCGATGCTCAGCCGGTAGCCGGCTTCCTGCAGGTTCTTGAGATCTCGGTCGCCCCAGTTGGTGGTCTCAAGCGTGTAGGTACCGGCGCCCAGCAGGCGCACGATACGGGAGTTCCAGCGGTCGCCGCCGTCGTCATCGCTCTCAAGCAGCGCACCGCCGGCGTCGAGCAAGTAGAGAAAGGGGTCGGCTACGGCCGAGGTGAGGTCAATCTGCACTCTGGTCTGCTCGGACAACTCGAAGCGATAGCGCTGCGAGGAGCGATCGGCGCGGAAGGCGGACTCACAGCCGAAGTGCGACCAGACGCCCTCGGTGGCAATCGAGTCGTCCAGCGTTCCCAGGTCGATGGCCTCCTGGCAACCGCTGACCACGCGCACGAAGAGCTGGAACGATCCGGAGTCGCGACCCGCCCAGCCGGCGGTACTTGCTTCGATCAAGTATTGCCCGGCGGGCAGACTCCGCTCGATCCGGGCGTCGTTGCTGCCGCCGGTGTCGTCATCGAAGTCGATCAGGCTGCCGTCCGCGCTCTGCAGGTACAGCACCGGATCACGGTCGCTGGAATTCAGATCGATGCGCACTACCGCTTCGGCGTCAAGCGAGAAGCGGAACTGCCGGCCTGGTCGGCCGTCGCGGAAGCGGGACTCGTTGCATTCGTCGCCGCTCCAGTCGCTCAACTCGCTCAACGGGCTGTTCGCTTCGCTCAGCTCGCCCAGGTCCGTTGGCGGACAAAGGCCCGGATCGTCCTGGGCCAGCGCCGACTGCCAGGCGGCCAGTGCCGCGATTGCTGCGACCACTGCGACGATCGACGAGAAGACGAGGAGTCTGCGCATCTGGACGGTCCGTTCGTTGGCTCACTATGTTCGTCCGCGTGTCATGTTACGGGGACACGCGAAATCCTCCGTCTGCCATGGTCAAGGTGGGCAAGGTGAGCACGGGAAGTCACGGGTTGGGGCCGGCGGGATCTTCGGTTCGTTCCTGCTCGGTGTCCGGTGTCTCGGTCTCGGCGGAGTCCGTTTGGGGTCGGAAGCGCTCAGGGACGTCCAGGCGAGGATCGCCGCTGCGGAAGTCGCTCCAACAGTCGATGGCGCCTTCCAAGGTGATGGCGCAGGCTGCGCGATCGCCGAAGAGCTGCATGTAGGTTCGTCCGGCGGTGGTCTCGCGATCCGGTCCGCCCTCGAATAGGATGGTGAAGGGGATCGCCCACGCCTGGTAACGAATCAGCTCGGGCGACGGACAGTGATCGAGTTCCTTGGGCACCAGATGGTCGCACCAGTGGTGGGCCTGACCGCACTGCATGGCGCCGTCGGCGTCGATGGCGCAGCCCTGTGAGCCGATCACATGGACATTGCGGAACAGCTGCGAGAACTCGGCCGGCGGTCCCGGAGCGTCGCGGGAGGACGCGGTGCGGCAGCGGATCGACCCATCTGCCAGTTCTCCACAAAGTCCGTTGCCACTCGAGGCGATGCGCACGAACGACCCCATCGCCGAGACGAAGCCCTCAAAGTTCATCCCGCCCCAGCATGTCGTCGCGCCCTCCGAGTCGAGGGCACAGAACTCCCTTCCCGTGCTGATCAACTGGACAAAGCCCTCGCCGGCGGGAGACGGGCTGTCGGGGATTGGCCGACCCCAGCAGACGATCTCGCCCGGCTCGGTACGTGCACACGCGTAGTGCCGCCAGGGATGGACCACGACCTGGACGAGGTCGGACCGCTCTGGCGGCAGCTGTCCGTCCAGCCCGGCCAATGCGAGATCGGCATCGGGATTGCGGCTGAGCAACGAGTCAATGTTGTTGCGGAGGTACTGGTAACCGGCTCCCCAGCAGACGGCCGCGCCTTCCAGGCTGATCGCGCAGGCGTCGGCCGGGCCAACGCTCAGATCGATGAACACGCCCTGAGGTTCATTGTGTACGAGAGTAATATCAAAGCCCCAGCAGTCGATCGCTCCGTCGTCGGTGAGCGCGCAGACCGCCGTTGCGCCAATGCTGATACGTACCGGCGTCTGGGCTTCGACCGATGCAGCGGGCAACAGCGCAGGAATCAGGGCGAACAGAGCAATCAGGGCAAACAGGGCAGTTGGTAGCCGGCGGCGAGCGTTCATGTCGTGGGACGCAAGATAGGCGAAGACGAATCCGCGAGGTGGTCTAGGATCGCTGCACGAACCAGCCCGTCAACAGGATCAAGCGATTGCTCTCGATTGGAAGTGCACCATGGGCCTGCGAACGCCCGCCGAGTATGTCGAGTCGCTGAGGGACGGCCGCGAGATCTGGTACCGCGGCGAGCGAGTCGACGACGTGACGACGCATCCGACGATCAGCAAGGCGGTCAAGCACGCCTGCATCGACTACGAGATGGCGGAGTCGGACGAATACCGCGAGCTGGCCACCTACGAGGAGGACGGCGAGACGCACTCGGCCTACTACCGGGTGCCGAGGACGACTGAGGATCTGCTCAATCGCTCGAAGTTGATCGAGGCGGCGACCGCGGAAGGCGACACGCTGGTCGTGCTGATCAAGGAGATCGGCACCGACGCGCTGTTTGCGCTGCTGGCGGTGACGGCCGAGTTTGAGGATCAGACCTACTTCGAGCGCGTCCAGGCGTTCTACGAGCATTGCCGCTCGAACGACCTGGCGCTGGCGGTCGCACAAACAGACGTCAAGGGCGACCGGGTCAAGAGGCCGTCGCAGCAGTCGGATCCGGACATGTACCTGCGGGTCGTAGAGCGGCGACCCGACGGCGTCGTGGTGCGCGGGGCCAAGGCGCACACGTCGGTGGTGACGAATACGAACGAAGTGATCGTGCTGCCGACGCGGGCCATGGGTCCGGATGAGCAGGACTGGTCGATCGCCTTCGCGCTGCCGGTCGACACGCCCAACCTGCGCTTCATCGCGTCGCCGTTCGGCGACAACGCCACGCACGACGGCGAGCGCCCGATCTCGGCGGTGCGCAAGATGATGGAGACGATCACCGTCTTCGACGACGTGTTCGTGCCCAACGAGCGCATCTTCCTCGACGGCGACACCGAGGCGGCGGGCCAGTTGGCGCTGACCTTTGTCGAATATCACCGCTTCACGGCGGTCTCCTACAAGCTGCCGCTGATCGATGCGCTGGGCGGCTGCGCGGCGCTGGCGGCGGACTACAACGGGATTCTCAACGTGTCGCACGTGCGCGAGAAGTTTGTTGACCTGATCCAGTACGCCGAGACGACGCGGGCGCTGCTGGAGAAGTCGGCCGACCGCTGCATTGGCAAGCCCAACGGCCAGGTCGCGCCCGATCCGATGACGGTCAACATGGCCAAGTCGATCTTCGCGCACGGCTATCACGAGGCGGTCCAGCACGTGCAGGAGCTGGCCGGTGGCATTTTGGTCACGGGACCGGGAGACGAAGACTGGGAGACGGAGGAGTTGCGGCCGTTGCTGCAGAAGTACCTCGCCGGCCGCGACGGGATCGACGGCGCGCAGCGGATGAAGCTGCTCAACTTCATTCGCGACCTGACCTCGTCGGACTACGGCGCGTACCAGGAGGTGTTGGCGATTCACGCCGAGGGATCGCTGCAGGCGGAGCGGTTGCAGATCTTTCGCGCCTTCAACGAGAACGGCGGCGCGCGGCGGGTGATGCGGCTCGCCGGTAGAATGGCGGGCGTCAGGTAAGGGCCCGCCGACGAGCTCTCGGGGAGCGTTCATGCCGGAACTGCCGCTGTTTCCGCTTCAGATCGTGGTCTTTCCCGGCGAGACCGTGCCGCTGCACATCTTCGAGCCGCGCTACCGCCAACTGGTCAAGGACACGCTGGAGAGCGGCGAACCCTTCGGCATCGTGCTGACCAAGCGCACTCGACAGGCTGCCACGCCCGAGGATCGGGAGCCGACCCACGAGGTCGGCTGCACCGTGCGGATGGAATCCAACGAGGTGTTCCCCGACGGCCGTTTCAACATCGGTTGCATCGGCGAGCGGCGCTTTCGGATCGTCGAAAAGCTGGGCGAACGGCCCTACTGGGTCGCCGACGTGGATTATCTCGACGACCCGACGGATCGCGACTCGGACGGAGCCTATGTCGCCTACGACGCCGCGGCCGACCTGTATCGCGATCATCTGGGATTGGCGCTGGCGCTGCAGAACTCGTGGCAGCGCTCATACCGATTGCCGCGTCAGCCGTATCCGTTGGTCAATCACATCGCCTCGCGGATCGAGGCGCCGGCGACGGTGAAGCAGGAGATTCTCAAGTCGGAGTCGACGGTGGAGCAACTGAACCTGCTCAGCCGCATTCTGCGCGCTTCAAACCGCCAACTCACCGACCGCGTGCATCTGCACCATCGCCAGCGTTACGAGGGTCTTGGCGTGGGCAACTGACCAGCCGGCCACAATCGGCATAATCGGCAAAATCGACCCTGCGAGCGCGTGCACAGCATGCGGACTCGCTTGCGAGTTGTCGCCGCCCGAATTAACGTGCGAACACGAACCGGGAACCTGCCGATTGCGCGGGCCGGTTCGCAGCAACATCAACACGGGGGACCGGCCTTGACTCAATCCGACGAACATCCACAATCACCTCGGTCCGGCGATGCACGCGGCACCGCAGTTGCCGATCCATCCGACAGCCCGAAGCAAGCCCTTCGCGACTACCACCAGATCACGCGGCTGAGCGAATCGCAGGAGGATGAGGACCGGATTGCGGAGCAGCCGAAGCTGGTCAGCCGCTTCTATGACGCCGTAACCCGGTTCTACGAGTTTGGCTGGGGTACGACCTTCCACTTCTCGCCGCGCCGACCGGGCGAGAGCCTGGTCGAGTCGCAACGCCGGCACGACGAGGGGATCGGCGAGACGCTGCGGCTCAAGCCCGGCATGGAGGTCGCCGATCTTGGATGTGGGGTTGGCGGACCAATGATCTCGATCGCGCGCGCGACCGGAGCCAGCATCACCGGGATCAACTTCAGTCCCTTGCAGATCGAGCGAGGCCAACGACTGGTGGCGAAGGCGGGGCTCGAAGACACTTGCCGCTTCCTGTACGCCAACTTCATGGACGTCCCGCTCGAGGATGGCGCGTTTGACGCGATCTACTCGTTTGAAGCGGTCTGCCACGCGCCCAACAACCTGCTGCTCTTCCGCGAGCTGTACCGGCTGCTCAGGCCGGGCGGCGAGATTGCCATCGTCGATTGGTGCTTCACGGATCGCTTCGACCCGGACGACGCGCGGCATGCGCGCATCCGCAGTGAAATCGAGACCAACAACGCGGTCCCCGATCTGCTCACGACGACGCAACAGGTGGAGACCGCGCAGAAGGCAGGGTTCGAGATCATCGAGGCGATTGATCAGCAGGCGGAGTTTGGCGATCCGCGCGCTCCCTGGTACATGGCGCTGCAGGGACGCGACTTCTCGTTCACATCGTGGGCGCGAACGCCGATGGGGCGCGGCTTTACGGCGGCGGTGACGAGGCTGCTCGAGTTCGTCCGCATTGCGCCGTCTGGCACGAGCGAGACCGCCAGGTTCCTGAACGTCGCCGCCGACGCCCTGGTCGAAGGTGGCGAACTGGAGATCTTCACGCCCAGCTTCCTGATCCACGCTCGCAAGCCGGAGTCGACCGAGGCGTCATGATGCTGAGCCTGCGGTCTCGACGCAGGGACGACCTCACCGCACTCGACGCGCTGCGCGCCGCGACGTATCCCTATCCCTACCCGACGGGCTGGTACCGGATCGCCGACGCGGACTCGATCCGACCCGGCGAGATACGCGCGATCACCTGCCTTGGCAAGCAGTTCGTCCTCTGGCGAACGCGGGAGAGCGGCGAGATTCACTTGATGGACGCCGCCTGCCCGCATCTCGGCGCCAATCTTGCCGGCGGGCGAGTCGAGGGCGATTGCATCGAGTGTCCGTTTCACCTCTGGCAGTTCGACGGCACAGGGCGGGCGCAGCGGATTCCCTATAGCGAACAGCCGCCCGAGCGCGTGTTGACCCGGCCTTACGAGTTGGAAGATGTGCACGGGCAGTTGTTCCTGTTTCACCGCAGCGAGGCGGACCCGGGGGCTGCGGATCAACCGCCCCCCTACGACGTGCCGCGGATCGCCGAGGTCGACGAGGGCAGCTTCGTGCGCCGAGGTCAGCGGAACGCGGGGCGTGTGCGGATGCACATCATCGAGATCTGCGAAAACGCCGTCGATACCGCGCACTTCCAGGCCTTGCACAGTCAGCTGCACCTGCCCTGGACGCAGGTCCGCGTGCCGGGGGTCGAAATCGTTCACCGCGCCAAGTGGGTGCTGGACGAGGACCAGCCCTGGATGATGCACTTCGACGACGACGTGTCGCTGCGGGCGTTGGGTCGGACGCTGCCCGGCGGCGAGACCCACGTGCGGGTCTCCTACCACGGACCCGGCAGCGTGCTGACCTTCCGCTTCGAGCTTCCCGGTTGGGGCGAACTCGCCATGGTCAAGACCTTTCTTCCGATTGGTCCGTTGGAACAGCAGATTGACTTCCAGTGGTACGCCCCGAGGTCGGTGCCGCGCTGGTTGGTCTGGTGGGTGATCGGCAACTGGGTCTCGCAGTTCCCGCAGGACATCGACATCTGGGAGAACAAGAGCTTCCAGGCTCAACCCAAGCTCTGCCGCGACGACGGCCCGGTCTTCGCCATGCGGCGCTGGTTCGAGCAATTCCTGCCCGAGTCCGACGCCGAGCGACTGCCGGGCGCGTAATTCCAGCCTCGGACGCCAGAGGGAGCGGGTCCCTGGGCAAGCCAGGGACTGGGACTAGAGCGCGTCGGAACCGTTTTGGCGGATGTGGCGGGCGACCGTGAGTCGCAGCAGCTCGGTTGGCCCCTCGGCGATCCTGAGCGAACGACTCCAGCGGTAGAGACGCTCCAGCGGGTGGCCTCGCAGGAGCGCCTGGGCTCCGTGCAACTGGATGGCTCGGTCCACGCTGCGATGCAGGCATTCGGACGCCAGCCACTTGGCGGCGGCGACCTGCGTGCCGGCGGTCGACTCGTCGGACTCTCTCGCCTCTGCGGCCCGGTAGAGCGCGGCGCGGGCGGCGAAGCTGTCCGCCGCGATGTCGGCGAAGATCGCCTGCACCTGCTGCTGCTCGGCGAGCGGCTGTCCGCTGCGGTGCGGACCCTCGATCCGCTCCAGCGTCGCCCGCGCGACCCAGCGCGTCCAGCCGACGCAATCGGCGGCGACACCGAGTCTCATCCGATCGATGTTCTGCATGGCCCGCGGCATACCGTCGCCGACGTTGCCCAGCAGTCTCGAATCGGGAACGGGTACGGCGTCAAAGTAAAACGGCGAGTGCGTGCTGCCGTCGATCGATGCGCCCAGTTCGCCCTCGGTGACCCCCGGCGCTTCGCGGTCGACGACGAGCAGCGCCGTGCCTTCATCGGGCACGTTGGCGACCACGACGAGCCAGTCGGAGTCTGCGCCGCCGGTGACGAATCCCTTGGCCCCGCTGACGAGGAAGCCGTCGGAACCGTCCGCCAGGGTTGTGCGGATCGCTTCGGTCGGCGCGCGGCGGCCGTCGGTTCGCAGCGCTTCGGTGAAGGCGAAGGCGGCGCGGCGCTCGCCGCGGACGACCGGTTCGTACAGCGCTTCACGCTGGGCGGGGTTGTCGGCCAGCCGCATGATGCCGGGTCCGGCGCCGAGCGCGGCGGAGGCGAAGGCATTGCCGCTCAGGGCAAGCGCCTCACGCGCCGCGGTCAGCAGCCGAGGTCCGCCGCCGAGTCCACCATCGGATTCGGGCAGCGCCAGCCGATAGAAGCCGGCGGCCTCGGAGCGCCGCGCAATCTCGCGCCGCAGCTCCGGCGGCGGCGCTTCCGGGTCGACGCCGCTGGTGATCGGGTCGATCTGCTCGGTCACGAACTGGAGCAGGCGCGATTGCAAGTCGGACAGGTCGGGAGTCAACTCAAACTGCATGGATCCGCCTCTCGCTGCGGTTGCCTGGTCTCGGCATGGGATCGGGCATGGTCATTCAGTCGAATGCGCCAGTGCAAACTCGCGCAAATCACTCGGCGGCGCGTGGCTCAGAACCACGCCGAGCAAGGGCACCGAGCGGAGCGCGTCGCGGGCCTCGATCAGTTGCTCGTCCGACGCATCGGCGCGCGCCACCAGGATGACGCCGACCGCGGAACGCGCGATTGCGCGGGCGCTGGAGTCGGCGAGCGGATCGCTGGGCAACAGCACATAGCCGTTGGGGCGAAGCACTCGCGCGGCCTCGCGGAGAATCAGCTCGGAGCGGCGCGGCCGCGACCAGCCCGCACCGTGCAACCAGTGCGGCGGCTGCGTGTGCGTGAGCTCGAAGGCCGGACGCCGGGCGTCGAGCCAGGTGACCGCGTTGCCGCGAGCAGCCAGCGTCTGCGCCGCGCGAATCAACGAACCGTTGAGATCGGATCCCTCATCGAGCGGAGTGAAGACGACGATCCCAGAGACCGGGTTCAACGCATTGGCGAGCTGGACGGCGTCGTCGAGCATCGAGCCGCGCTCCGTCGTCTCAGCGACCCGTTCGCCTGAGACCTGGAAGAGGTCTGCCTGGGCCGCCCGCTCTGCGGCGTCGCTGACCACCGCGATCGGGCGCAGGCCGAGCCGACCGACGCGGCCGAGGTTGGACGCCGGCGTGCGCGCGACGCGGGCGGTCGCCGCGGCGAGAGCGAGACCGACCAGCAACCCGACCGCCGAGGCCCAGGCCGCCGACCACTCGGTCGCCGGAGCGATCTTGCGCGCGCCGGGGCGGACCAGGCCGAGCAGGTCGAGCCCTGCATCGTCGCCATAGCGGAAGTGAGCCTCCTCGACGGCGGCGTTGGCCAGGGACAGGGCGAGCGCCTCGGCGTCGGCTTGCCCGGAGGCGCGCACAGTGACCCGGATCAGCGTGTCGGTCAGTTCCACCGCGACGCCGTCGAGTTGAGGCAAGCCCGACTCGCTGGCCATCATTCCCTGGGTCGCGGACTCCTGGACCGAGCGATCCAGCACGAGTTCCGCGTACTGCTGCGGCGGACGGCCATCTCGCGCCCAGAGATGAACGTCGGCGCTCCAGGCGGCGGCCGTCGTCTGCGAGAGCAGGACGGCGATGATTGCGCCGAGCACCGCCGTCAAAGGAGGCAGCCACCAGGCGAACCCGCTGCGCAGTCCGGGAAGAGTCGGCACAGAACGAGTGTATCCGCCACAGTGCAGCAGTCCGCGCACAGTGAACAGGCAGAGGATTGGCTGAGGCGATTGCATCGCCTCAGTTACTCTCCGCGCATGTCTCGACTCATGCGTATCTGCCTGCTCACGCTCTGCGCCGCACTGGCGCTGTACATGCAGGCCGGGGTGGGGCATGGCGCAGAGTCGCGCGCAGACCTGCGCCTGCACGTGGATGTGCGCGTCGAGCGCGTGAAGCCGGAGACCCAGCTCCTCCTGCAGCGGGCGGGACTGGAGATTGAACTGGCGGTGCCCGAACTCAGCCGCTGGCAAGGCTGGGTCTCGACCGATCGGATTTCGGAACTTCGCCGCGCCGACGGCGTACTGTCGGTGAGGACGCCGCGCTATGCCAGGTTCGCCGCCGGCAGCGCGTTGTCCGAGGGCGACGAGGCGCTCAACGCCGCCGCGGCGCGAACGCGGTTCAATGTCAATGGTTCCGGCATTCGCATCGCCGTCATCTCCGACGGCATCGTGGGTCTGCAGGAGGCGCAGCAGCTCGGCGAAGCTCCAAAACTGGTCGATGCGGAAGCATTCGGCGCAGGCAGCCTGGGCGGCGGGGAGGAAGGCACGGCGATGATCGAGGTCATTCACGACCTTGCGCCGGGCGCGGCCATTTCCTTCGCCGCCGTGGAGACCGACCTCGACCACATCGCCGCGGTCAAACACTATGCCCAGATCGTCGACATCATCGTCGACGACGTCGCCTACCCGCTGCCCGCCGATCAGCGCAGCGAGGTGTCGCGCAACACGACGGCCGCGCTTGAACATCCCGATTGGCCGCTGCGCGTTTACGTCACCTCGGCCGGCAACTGGGCGGAATCGCATTGGTCGGACGGGTGGCGTCCCGGCGTCGACGGCCGCCGGTTGGGTCTGCCGACCCCTGGAGCGACGCACCGATTCGGCGCGGCGAACGAGAAGGATGGAGCAGAGCCATTGCTCGGCTCGGGTAATGGCTTTCAAGTCCAAGACGGGGATCGAATTCTGGTCGTGCTGTTCTGGGACGATGCCTGGGACCGTTCGTCCAATGATTACAACCTCTACTTGGTGTCGGACGACGGCGAGGTGATCGCCTCCGGCGAGACGACGCAAGGCATCGGCAGCGAGAATCACGAGCCGCGCGAATACATCGAGCACCGACACCAGGGAGAGGAGGCGACGCTCTACGCGGTGATCCAGAATCCCTACAACGACGCGGCGCCGGCGACGCTCGACCTGTTCGTCTTCAATACCGGCGGGCCGAGGCCAGAGCTTGCCTACTTCACACCGGACGCAAGTCTGCTCGCGCAGTCCGACGCCGGGGGCGCGATCACCGTCGCCGCGGTCAACGTCGGCGCGCAAACTGTCGCCGCATACTCCAGCCGCGGCCCAACGCTGAATGGTCTCGACAAGCCTGACCTGGCTGCCGTCGACCTGGTCACGGTGTCCGAGATCACGGCGTATTCGCCGCGCTTCCGAGGATCATCCGCCGCCGCGCCTCATGTGGCGGCGGTCGCGGCGCTGTTGCTGGAAGCGCAGCCTGCGCTGCTCGCGGCCGACGGCGGCAACCCGTTGCTGGAACGCCGCCTGATCCGCGATCTGCTGACCGAAACGGCGACGGACCTGCCGCCGCCCGGGCGCGACCGAGCGTCCGGCGCGGGACTGGTCAATGCGGAAGCAGCCTTGAATGCCGCAATCAGCGACACCGCCGTCGTGTCGTCCACACGTGACGACGGTCCTGACACGTTGCGTGCCGCGTTGGCCTCCGGCGCGCGATTCATTCTCTTCGACGGCAGGCCGCCAGAGCGAACGATTTCGCTGCGTTCGCCGCTTCCGCCAATCGCTTCGGGAACGATCATCGACGGCACTGGTTGGACGCTTGACGCATCGAGCGTTGCCACCGGGATCGCGCTTGGCGCCGACTGCGAGCTCTGGGGCTTGACGATTCGCGGCGGCGCGGAATCCGGAGTACGCGTGAACGGAGACCATGCACTGGTGCGTCGGGTGGGCGTCGAAGGCAGCCGGGTCGGAGTTGCGGTACACGGCAAAGACGCGTTGATTGTCGAGGTTGACGTACGAGATAACGACGCTCACGGCGTGTGGATCGGCGACGGCAGTTCAGCCGAACTGAAGGACAGCAGGATCGAGTCGAACGGGGGCGCCGGCGTGTTGGTCGCCGCCGCGGCGCTGGGCGCTCGGATCGGACCGGAGGGCGAGCCGCCCGTTGCCGCGCCTCGCTTCCAGGATTGGCCGCCAATCGTGCCAGTCAGTTCGGCCTGGAGCCAACCACGCTCAGGGCCGTCGCGGCAGTTGACAGGAGTGGTGAGTCTCGACGGCCTGCCTGCTCCAGCCGGCGCGCGGGTCGATGTCTATCTCGATCGCCGTCTCAGCGCTTCGCTACTGATCGATGACCAATCGCGCTTCCGTGCGACGGTCACGGGTCCGGGCAGCGAGCTTCGGTTCTCGGTCGACGGCGTTGCGGTGGCGGAGCGCGTGCCGTTCACCGCCGGCAGCGATCTGGCGCTCAATCTCCGAGCGGTGAGCGCGACCGCCAGGAGCCGTACCGATCCGCCGAGCGGAGGCAACCTGATCCGGGACAACCAGGCAGGCATCGTGATCGAGGACTCAGCCGCCGGCCCGCGCGGCCCGCGGCTCGTCTGGGGCAACGACGTGGGTGGGCAGCGGTTGGACATCACCTCGCCATGGCCCGCGCCGACGATTGCGGAACTCTCCTCGAACGCGGCCGGCGTGAGCGTGTCCGGCACAGCGCCGGGCGCGGCCACGGCGCATCTCTATGCCGGCACCGCCGGCGTGCGCCACTTCGTCTCGGCAGCGCCGGTCGTGGACGGCGCGTTTCGCTTCGACGGAATGGATGTCGAACCGTCTGCAACTCACTTCTCGGTCCTCGCGCAGCGCCCAGGCGACCAGACGACATCGGAGAGCAACGTGCTCCGGATTGCGGTGGCCGGCCAGATCGACCGCGTCACTCCGGACTTCGGATACATCGAGGGTGGCGAGACGGTTCAGATCTGCGGGTCCGGCATCGCCCGAGACACTGCGGCTCCGCAAGTCTGGTTGGGCAACCGGACGGCCAGGGTGCTCTTCTGGTCGCCGGACTGCGTCAGCGTGTCAATACCGGCAGGCGAGCTTGGCTTGGCAGACATCGCGCTGTTGGTGGAAGACGCGAGGCCGATTGTCGCGCTGGACGCTTTCGAGTACCGAGCTGAGCGGGTCGTGCGGCTGCGCAGCGGTTGGAACATGGTCACCTGGAGCGGGTCCAGCACCCGAGTCGGCAGCGCATTCGCTGCGTTGGCTCAGCGCAACTTCCGCGTCTTCGCCTGGGACACGGAAGGCCAGTTCTGGAAGATCTACGCGCCCGAACTGCCGGCCAGCCTGAACACGCTGCGGACGCTGACTCACGATCAGCCGCTGATGATCTTGCTCGACGACGCCGACGTCGACTGGCCGCAGCCTGCGCCTGAGTAGGCAGGTCGAGCGTCGCTATCATCGAGGCAACCTCCCCGGCAATCCGACGACGAAAGTGAGCAGGACCATGGCGATCGGCAAGTTTGTGGAACCGCAACCGGGCGTAGACCTCGGAACGGCGCAGATCGTGATCGACGAACGAGCGCTCGACGACTACTACCGCGGACTGGAGATCGAGCAGCCGGGCCAGGCCGCCAGCGCGCCCTCGATGGTTGCTGCAAACGTCGACATGTCGACGCGCATGTACTTCGAGAACGACTTCGGCAATCTCTGGCTGCGGCAGGAATGGGACTTCCGCAAGCCGCTGCAACCCGGCGCGACGTACGAAGCCTCGGGGCGGTCGTTGGACGTCTACCAGCGCCGCGACCGCAGCGTGATCCTGACCGAGACGGTGCTCAAGGATGAGTCGGGCGACGTGGCGGTGGTGCAGCGGCATCACCAGTCCTTCGTGCTGGACCAGAGCGAAGGCCAGGTGACGCTGCGCGATCCGTCGAAGAAGGAGGGGGCGCGATCCTACTCACTGCCCCAGGGAAAACCGTTCGGTCCGATCGTGCGCACGATCAGCCTGGAGATGTGCGGTTCCTTTTTTCACGGCGACCGCAACTACCACACGGACAAAGAGGCGTCGGAAGAGCTCGGATTCACCGACGTGGTCGTGGGCGGCAAGATGACGATGTCGCTGATCGGCGAGCTGTTGGATCGGCGCTTCGGCGACGCGTGGAAGTCGTCGGGCAAGCTGCTGGTCAAGTTCACCAACATCGTCTGGCCGAACGAGACGGTCCTTGTCAAAGGCGTATTGCAGGGCGCGAATTCCGACGATCCCTCACGCCGCGACATCGCCTGTTGGGTGGAGAAGGACAATGGCGTCATCGCGGTAGTCGCCGAGGGCAGCCTCGAGCTCTGATGCCTGAGAGCGGGAATCTGACTGCGCGGTCCGATGTCCGATGACCTGACGGTCTTCGTCCCGATCGGTATGCGGCCGCTCACCGGGGGTCTGAGAACCGTTGCGGCCAGCGGCGCCACCATCTCACAGGTAATCGACGATCTGGAGTCGCGCTATCCCGGCTTTCGCGTCTCGCTGGTCGAAGACGGACACCTGAAACCGAGTCTGACAATTGCCGTAAACAGCGTCGAGCAGCCACTGGGTTTGCTGGCTCGGGTACCGGCGGGCGCGGAGATTCACATCATCCAGGCAATGGCCGGGGGCTAAAGGACCGCGATCAGGATTCCAACGACGCCCACGGCGACGGCGATCGTTCCGATCAGGATCGCGGTGTGGCGATTGGCGCGGCGTTCGGCGTCGGCGTCAGCCTGGGCAATCCTGTACTCCATGCGAGCGTCCTGCTCCCGGAACCTGGCGTCAATACGGTCGAAACCGCCAAGCGATTGCAGCGAATATCCTGTTGAGGATGATGAATCAGCACTCTCCCAGCAGATCGAGGAGCCGCCGATGACTACCGAAGCCAAGCCAGCGTTCAACGTGGTTGGAACTCGCCCGATTCGGCCTGACGGCGTTGACAAGGTCACCGGCCGCGCCAACTATGGCGCCGACATCGCACTGCCGGGCATGCTCTACGGTCGGATTCTGCGTTCGCCGCACGCGCACGCGCGGATCCTCAACATCGACACGTCGAAAGCGGAGGCGCTGGACGGCGTTCGTTGCGTGATCACGCACGACGACTTGCCCGGCGCATCCGACGCGATCCTCGACTTCGGCGAGAGCGTGTCGCCATACAAGTGGGTGCTGGAGCAGACGTTCGCCTCCGAGAAGGTGCTGTTCCAGGGTCATCCGGTCGCCGGCGTCTGCGCCACCGATCCGCACATCGCCGAGGACGCGCTGTCGCTGATCGACGTGGAGTACGAAGTCTTGCCGCCGGTGCTGTCGGTGCACGACGCAATGGCGGATGGCGCGCCGATCCTGCATGAGGGGATGAAGACGGTCGAGATGGTTGCCCGGTTCGTACCCGGCGACGGTCGAGGCGAGCGTGATTCGAACGTTGCCTCGCAGCTCGAGCTTGAGCATGGCGATCCGGCGGCCGGCTTCGAGCAAGCGGACATCATCCTTGAGGGCGAGTACGAAACGGCGGCGGCGCACCAGGGATACATCGAGCCGCAGACCGGCACCGCGTACTGGAATCCCGACGGCACGCTGACCATCTGGACGTCGTCGCAAGGGCCGTTCGCGATCCGCGACACGGTCGCGCACATGCTCGGCATTCCCATGGCGGACGTGAAAGTCGTGCCGATGGAGATCGGCGGCGGATTCGGCGGCAAGACGAAGCCGTACATGGAGCCGGCCGCAGCGATCATGTCCAAGAAAACCGGCCGGCCGGTGAAGATGTACATGAACCGCGAAGAGGTGCTGATCGGCACAGGTCCGACATCGGCGACCTACGTGCGCTGCAAGATCGGTGCCAAGAACGACGGCACGCTGGTGGCCGCCGAGGCGACGCTGGCGTACGAGGCCGGCGCGTTCCCGGGATCGCCTGTGGGCGCGGGCGCGTCCTGCATGTTCTCCTCCTACGACGTGCCCAATCTCTATGTCAACGCGCTCGACGTGCTGACCAACAAGCCGAAAGCGCACGCTTATCGCGCGCCGGGGTCGCCTCAAGCAACATACGCCGTCGAGTCGCTGCTCGACCAGCTCGCCGAGCGGTTGGAGCGCGACCCGATGGAGCTGCGCGCGCAAAACACTGCTCGCGAGGGCACACGCCGGGCGGACGGGACGCGGATGCCGCAGATCGGGGCTGAGGAGACGATGCAGGCGGCCATGGACTCGGCCCACTACCGTTCGGAACTCGGCATCGACGAGGACGGCCGCCTGCTCGGCCGCGGCGTTTCAATGGGGTTCTGGCACAACGCCGGCGGCGAGTCATCGGCGTACGCCATGACCAACGCCGACGGAACGGTCAACCTGTCGTTGGGCTCGGTCGATATCGGCGGGCAGCGCGCCGGTCTGGCGATGCAGTTTGCGGAGTCGATGGGGATTGGCTACGAGCAGGTGCGGCCGCAGGTCGTCGACACCGACCAGATCGGTTTCACCAACGTCACTGGCGGCTCGCGAGTTTCGTACGCCAGCGGCCTCGCCGTCCACGAAGCAGCGCTGGACATGCAGCAGCAACTGTCAGCGCGCGCGGCGCGAATCTGGGAGTGCGACGAAGCCGCGGTCTCGTACGCGAATGGCGTCGTGCACGGTCCAGACGGCAAATCGATGCCGTTCGCGGAACTTTGCGGACAGCTACAGCGGACGGGCGGTCAGATCCAGGGCGCGGCGGACGTGTCGCCGAATCGTCCGGGTCCCGCCTTTGCCTGCCACATCGTCGATGTAGCGGTGGATCAGGACACGGGCAAGGTGGACGTCGTGCGCTACTCGGCGGTCCAGGATGTCGGCACGGCGGTGCACCCGTCCTACGTCGAAGGCCAGGTGCAGGGCGGCGTCGCTCAGGGCGCCGGCATGGCGCTGACGGAGGAGTACGTCTACTCGCCGGAAGGCCGGATGACCAACGCCAGCCTGCTCGACTACCGCATGCCGACCTCGCTCGACCTGCCGGAGATCGAGACGATCCTGGTCGAGGTGCCCAACCCAAGCCATCCCTACGGGGTGCGAGGCGTCGGCGAGGTGCCGATCGTGCCCCCGCTGGCCGCCATCGCCAATGCCATCTACGACGCCACTGGCATCCGCATGAACTCGCTGCCGGCCAGCCCAACCAAGCTGCTGGATCGGCTGTTGGAGGAGTAGGCGCTGCAGCGCAGGATGCTGCGCTCTACTCGGCGTACTCGCGGGCGAGGTCGTCCAGCAGATCGACCATGAAACCGGGTGCGGAGAAGAAGGGCGAGTGGTCGGTGGACCACTCGACGACCCGGTCGGCTCGACGGGCGAGCGTGCGTTGACCCTCGGCGAGCAGCGCCTGGTCCTCGGTGCAGACGACGTAGGTGGTCGTGATCTTGCTCCAGGCGGTGTCGCGCGGAGCGTCCTCAAGCGGGATCGCCGCCTCGTCGCGGACCAGTTGAGTTAGCGCGTGCTCGTAATCCTCGTCCGAGCATTGATGGTAGAAGGCGTAGCGAATCTTGTCGTCCTGCACCGTAGTCGAGCCGTCTTCGCCGGCGATCACGGCCGTAGCGAGTTCGGGATTTACGAAGTTGTCAGGCATCGAGCCGTCGGTGTCGGGCATGATCGCGGTGAGGTAGACAAGATGCTTGACGTTGTCGTTGCCCAGCGGCGCCGTGGTCAGCGAGACACCGCCGAAAGAGTGGCCCAGCGCCACCACAGGGCCGTCGATCGCGTCCAGCGCAGCGCGGACGATCGCCTCATTCTCGGCGGAGTCGGTGACGCCGCGGAGCTGGCCGCTGGGCTCGTGCATTCGACGCCGCTCGACGGCGACGACCGGCACGCCGCGAGCCTCAAGGCCCCCGACGACCTTGTCGAAGCACCAGGGCCCGTGCCAGGCGCCGTGAATCAGTACGACGGTTGCCGGTGTGCTGTTAGCAGTGGTCATGCGCTTACTCCTGCCGCTGTCGCACGCAGGCTAGCGGATGGTCGGAGCGGCCGGATTTGAACCGGCGACCTCTTGACCCCCAGTCAAGTGCGCTACCAAGCTGCGCCACGCTCCGACGGGGGTCAGCGTACCATCGTCCCGCACTGAGGATGACCCGCCTGGGCTAAGATTGGGACATGGCACTCAACAAGTTCGCCTTCCACAACATCCTGGCCCAGGAGATGGACGCGCCCTCTTCCACTGCTGAGAAGCTGGCCGACCTCATTGACGAAGCGAACGACGAGCTAGTCACCAAGCAAGACTTGGCAGCAACCGAGGCTCGGCTTCGAAACGAGTTAGCGGACTTTCGAGCTGAGTACCTCGCAGAAATGAACCGACATCTCCGCTGGCTGATGACGGCGGCCATCACTCTCGGTGGGGCGATGATCGGTTTGCTCGCCTTCATCGCAACAAAGATCTGACGCACAATCACGCGGTCGCTTGCGGGCTAAGCGTTCTGCGGCCGCTTGAGCATCATGCCTGCTCTTCGGCACTTCACGACCAGCTCACCCCGCTGATTGATCCCGCGATGCTCGAAAATCACGATCCCTCGATCGGACCGACTCCGTGATTCTCGTCGTTCGATTACCTCGGTTTCGCATGTGATCGTGTCGCCGATGAAGACGGGGTTGGGGAACGTGGTTTCGTCGAAGCCCAGGTTGCCGAGCGTGGTGCCCAGCGTGGTGTCGGCGACGCTCAGGCCGACCGCCAGCCCGAGCGTGAAGATGCTGTTGACGATGCGTTGGCCGAACTGCGTGTTGCCCGCGAACTCGGCGTCGAGATGTAGCGGCTGACTGTTGTGCGTGAGGGCGGTGAAGAGGAGATTGTCGGCCTCGGTCACGGTGCGCGACGGCTCGTGCCGAATCACGAGCCCCGGTTCCAGTTCCTCGAACCACTTGCCGGGCATGCCGGTCTCCCCGCCTACGCGAAGCGCGCCATGTCGTCGGCGGCGTATTGGGCGACCGCGCGGTCGGCGACCGCGGTTTCCTCCAGTCGCTCCAACAGACCGGAAAGCTGCGCAGCCGGGATGGCGCAGGTTACCTCGGCGTTGGGCATCTGCGTGCGGACGCGCGAGAGCTGGCAACCGACCGATGCCGCCATTTCACCGGCCTTGGCGATGGCGATGATGTGACACTGCGGCTTGCCCTCAATGCGCAGGTCGGGGAAGGCGTCGTGCAACACCATCAACTGGCGTCCGGTGATCCGCAGCAGCACGACATCGGGGTCGGACGGCGACTCGCCCAGGGGTCCGTAGACGACCTCCTCCGGCTTCTCCTCGACAACGGGAATGGCCATTGCGGCTTCGGGGGTGACCCAGCCCGATTCGAGCAGCGCGCCGACATCACCGCTCTCCAGCACGTCGCCGAGTTCGAGGAATCCGTGCGTGACCGATCCAACAGAGCAGTTGCGGTGATCGGCGGCGACGGTGGAGAAGGTGCGGTCGGCGGCGTGCATCCAGAACACGCAACCTGCCGAGACCCGGCCGGTGCGCCCGTCGTCGGACGGCGCTGGCATCGGATTGTCGAAGCCCGCGACGCCCGAGGGCGCGTCGTGGAAGGTGATCGCGAGCGGCGCGTTGGCGAGCCCAAGCGCGCCTTCGAGCTGCTCGGAGAGTTCGGTCCAGTTGGTCATGCGTGAGTTCCTTCACTCGGAACCGCGCCGGGGCGCTGAAAGGCCTCGCGCAGCGTAGGCGGGAAGAGCCGCCAGTGGCTCGGCAGCATCGCCGCCGCGCAGCCAAGATAGATGACCCCGAAGATCCAGCGAATCAAGTTGTTTTCCTGGAAGAAGAACTGGCTGATCAACTGGGCCAGGAAGACGCCGAGCAGCGCGAAGCCGGCCCGCGCTGTGAGCTGGCGGTCGATGATCAGCATGACGCCGAAGATCGACTGCGCAGCGGTGATAAACACCTCCGCCACCTGCGTGTCGCTCGACGTGATCCCCGACAACGCGCCGCCGCCGGCAATGTAGGCAATCGGCACCGACGCGATCAGCAACGTCCACTGATTGACCTTGCTGGAGATGAGCATGTTGACGCCCAACCCGGCCGAGCCTCGCCAGACCAGGTAGAGCGCGGCCAGGAACTCGGGAGACTCCGAGGCGAGTGGCGCGATCCATTGGATCACGAAGAACTCGCCGATGCCTACGTCGCGGCCGACGTATTCGAGTCCGTGCACGAACGGCTCGGCGGCGAGCCCGATCACGATGGCCGAGTAGACGATGCAGAAAATCACCGTCGCGCGGCGCGGCCAGGGCGGCAGGCGTCCAATGGCTTCCGCCGGGCCCTCCAGGTCGGGCTCGTGGACGGGAGCGCGCGCGAGCCGGATCACGTACCAGAGAAACAGCACGCCCAGCAGGATCGTGTCTTCGAGCGCGATGCGTCCCTTGGCGACGATCACGAACGAGTAGAGCGTGGCGACAATCAGGATGCCGATGTCGAGCGTGATGCCGCGCGGCAGTGTCAGCTCGGGCTCGGTGCCGTCGTTGGGGCGGCCGCGCAGGTCTCGCCAGGCGTGGCGGGCCGTGGACATGATCAGCTCGCGCGGGCCCGCCGCCTTCCAGGCGAAGAGGAAGATCACGGTCGCCCAACCGACGCCGAGCAGCAATCGGTTGGCGCCGGTCATGTTGGCCAGCGCCAGATTGGCCTTCTCCGAGAAGCCGGCGAACGCCACCGGATCGGAGGCGAACTGGCCTGCCTCGAACGCGAGGAGCAGGTCGACCGCGTACTCGGGCAGCACGGCGATGAAGGCGACCAGGGCGACGGCCAGCGCCGCCGGAATGTCGTGCTGCGACGCCTCTGCGCCGGAGGAGATGAGGAACGCCGCCGTCAGGATCGCCAGCCCGGAGATGGCCACCTCGAGGTACGTATCCAGCTCGATTCCGCCAAGCCGGAAGACCAAGGAAGGGATACCCGCCAGGACAGCAAGGATCAGCAGCGTCCACGGAGATCGAAGGTTCACTGGAACAGCGTAGTCAGCAATCCCGTGAACGCCAGCGCCGACCGGGCGCAGGAACGCAGTTCAGGCGTCGCCCAGCCTCGCCAGCGCGTCCGACAGTGCCGGGTCCCAGTCCGACTCGGCGAGCCGGCGGGGCGGCGTGAAGCGGAGTTGGGTGGGACCGATCTCGATCTGGCGCGGCACGGGGATGCGGCGCTGGGCGTCGCTGAAGCGGAGACCGGGTGCGAGGCGAATGACGACTCGGTCGCCCTGCGACTGGATCGACTCGGCGCCGATTCTCGAGGCCAGCACCTTGAGCTTGAGCGCGCCGAGCAGATTGCGCGCCGGTAGCGGGAGCGCGCCGAATCGATCCTGCAGCTCGCGTCCCAGTTCCTCGACCGTCTGCGGCGACGCTGCCGCGGCCAGACGCTGATAGAGCGACATGCGCAGGCCGGTGTCGTCGACGTAGGACTCGGGCAGGAAGCTGGGCACCGCAAGGTCGACGCTGACCCGCGTGCCCTGCTGCGTGCTGACCGTAAGTTGGCCGGAACGCCTGGAGCGGGCGCGCTCGACTGCTTCTCCCAGCAGTTGCGTGAACAGCGTAAAGCCGACCGCGCCGATGTGTCCCGATTGCTGCGCGCCGAGCAGGTTGCCGGCGCCTCGAATCTCCAGGTCTTTGAGTGCGATCTGGAAGCCGGCGCCGAGGTCGTCCGCCTCCATGATTGTGGCCAACCGACGCTGCGCGACCTCGCTCAACGAGCGGTACGGCTCCGTCATCAGGTACGCGTAGGCGCGCACGCTGGAGCGACCAACGCGGCCGCGCAACTGGTACATCTGGGCCAGACCCAGGCGCTCCGCGCGGTCGATGATGATCGTGTTGACCCGCGGGATATCGACGCCCGATTCAATAATCGTCGAACAGACCAGCACGTCGGCCTCGGCATTGGTGAACTGTTCCATGTGCCGTCGCAACAGGTTGGCCGGCATCTGACCATGCGCGACGAGGATGCTCGCCTCCGGTACGAGTCGCTGCAAGGCGAGCGCTTCGCGATCAATCGTGCGCACTTCGTTGTGCAGGAAGTACACCTGTCCGCCGCGGTCCAGTTCGCGCAGGATCGCCTCGCGGATCACGCTGTCGTCGCGTTCCATCACGTACGTCGTGATCGGCAGGCGCTCCTCGGGCGGTGTGGCGATCGTCGACATGTCGCGGATGCCGGTCACGGCCTGGTGCAGCGAGCGCGGGATCGGCGTCGCCGAGAGCGTGAGCACGTCCACCTCGCGGCGCAGCTTCTTCAGCCGCTCCTTGTGCTCCACGCCAAACCGTTGTTCCTCGTCGATCACCAATAACCCGAGGCTCTTGAAGCCGATGTCCTGCTGAAGCAGCCGATGAGTCCCGATCACGATGTCGACCGCTCCCACCTTCAGGCCGTCGACGGTGAGTTGTTGCTCGTGAACCGTGCGCAGGCGGGAGAGCATGTCGACCCGCACCTGCATCGCTGCGAGGCGCTGACGGAACGTGTCGAAGTGCTGCTGGGCAAGCACCGTGGTGGGCACCAGCACGGCGACCTGGTGGCCGGACATCACGGCCTTGAAGCCTGCCCGGATCGCCACTTCGGTCTTGCCGTAGCCGACGTCGCCGACGATCAGACGGTCCATCGGCTTGGCGGCCTCCTGGTCTCGGCGCACATCCTCGATTGCACGGTGCTGGTCGAGCGTCTCGACAAACGGAAACGACGCTTCGAGTTCGATCTGCCAGGGCGTATCGGGCTCGATCGGGATGCCGGGCTGCGTCTCGCGGGAGGCATGCAGCTCGAGGAGTTCGTCGGCGATGTCCGCAACGGCGCCGCGGACTCGCGCCTTCGCTCGCTGCCATTGACCCGTACCGAGCCGCGTCAACGTGGGCGGCGCATCCGACGGTCCGACGTAGGGCTGAACCCGGTCCAGTTTGTCGGTGGGCACCAGCAGCCGATCACCCTGGGCGAAGCGGATGTCGATGTACTCGCCTTCGCGTCCCCCGATTCGTTGCTGCACGACGCCCTCGAACCGGCCGATCCCGCTATCGACATGCACGATGTAGTCGCCCTGCTTCAGCGTCTCCAGCAGGTGGGAGTCAAACTCGGCAACCTGCCGGGTTCGCAGCGGTCGGCGTCGACGCTGACGTTCGAATCCAAAGATCTCGGTGTCGCTGATCAGCGTGATGACTCGCTCGCCGGACTGCGGATCGTCGAGTTGCCAGCCCTCGGCGATCGCCGCGCGTCCGATGCTGATCGCAGACGGGTCCGGCGCCGAACCGGGATCGAGTCGCGCCAGGGGAAGGCCCAGATCGGTCATCAACTCCGACAGGCGCGCTTCCTGGAGCGAAACCAGGACGGTCGATCCTTTGCCTTGCGCTTCTCGCAACGACTCGAAGAGCTGGGTCAGCTTGCCCGCCAGCCTTGGCGTCGAGCGGAACGGCAGGCGCTGAGCGCCGCCGGCGAGTCTGGACAACGAACGCACCTCCTGGGGCGCGTGATCAAGCTGCGACTGAAGCTCCTCGCATGTCAGGGATGGATGCGGCAAGTCAGCCGGAATTCTGCCGCCGCGTTCGAGTTCCTCGCGGGCGCGGACCGCGCGCTGATCGCGTTCCTCGATACGCGCCGACACGTCATGCGCCTCGTCGATAATGATCAGCGCGTTCGGCGGGAGATGATCGAAGATTGTGCTCGGGGCAAGGAACGCGGTCCAGAAGTCGGGACGCGAGGTCTCGCCTCCGGAGCGGAGCAACTCAAGATCGAGCGCGAGCGCTGCGGCGTCGGCGCTCTGCTCGGACTCGGCGGGGTCTGATATGGAACAGGCGTCCACCGATTCCAATAGCCGGTCGAGCAGCGGCTGCGACTCGGCGGAGCGGCTCCACTCGCGCGCCGAACGCAGCGCGAACGACTCGATGGTCTCGGTCGATCGCTGGCTGTGCGGATCGAATCGCCGGATCGACTCGATGTCGTCGCCGAACAGTTCCACGCGAATCGGGGCGTCGTCGGCCGGCGGCCAGAGGTCAACGATCCCGCCGCGCACGGCGAATGCGGCCGGTTCCACGACGACCCGCGCACGTCCGTAGCCGTTCGAGTCGAGCGAACGGACCAGGTCGTCGAGTCGCAACGTCCCGCCCTGGTTCACGGTCAGCGGCGCGGACGCCACCGAGACGGTCCGCTGCGCCGCGCCGTCGGCATCGGCGACCACAATGGGCGCGCCGCCGCGCAGCGCCTCAACGGCGGCCAGCCGCGCCTCAATCAGGTCGGGCGCGGGGCGCTGACGCTCGTAGGGCGCCGTCTCACGGGCGGGAAACTGCATCAGTCGGGAATGATCGGCGGCGTCCATCCAGAGCGGCAGCGCATCGGCGAGATCCGCCGAGGATGTGGGCGTCGCGGTCAGGATCAGTACGGGTCCCGAGTGTTGCGCAGCCAGAGCGGCGATGACCGCCGGCTTGGCCGCGTCGGGAACACCCAGCGTCGCGCAATCGGCATACGGCCGCAGCGCGTCGAGCACGAGTGGCCCCAGTCCTGCAAGCAGGCCGGGAGGCGTGTCGTGCGGGTCGGTAGCGCTCACGCGCGCAAGCTCCGTCCGCTGGAGTCCGGTCTTCAGCTTAGATTGCAGGACCGTTCGGCGAACAGCAGCCAACGGCGAGCGAACCGATCAGCTCTGACTCGTCTGCACAAGGCGGTGCGGCCCGAGGAAGCCGATGTGGATCTGGCCCGTGCGGCCCTTGGCGTCGTCGTGGAAGTAGAGCCTGGGGATGTGCTGGCCGCCGCCCTCGGCGATCTTGAGGTGGGCCTCCATGTGCTGATAGCCGTTGGGCGAGACCTTGCTGTCGATCAGGAAGCGGCGCATGCGCCAGAGGCGGCTGTCGTTCCTGACCGTGTCCGACTCCTTCATCGCCAGCTTCTTCGGGGTCGCCGGCCAGAGATTCTCTTTGCTGTTGGAGTGCTCGCACCACTCCCAGAAGCCGCCCTGGAAGAATTCGCTCTCCTCGGCGTAGGCGTTGAGCGCGCGCAGCGCCTTCCACAGTTCGCGGGCCCAGTCGGCCGCCTTTTCGTCGGCGTCGAGCGTGTCGATCTCGCGCAACGCCGGACCGGGCAACTCGACGCGGTCGCATCGATCGCGCGCCATCTCGATCACGCCGGCGACGGTGAACTGCGCTTCCGCCTCTGCGATCTCGTCCGTCAGGTCGTCCGGCACGGGACCGCGATCGACCAGCGCGGCGGCGTAGCTCTCGCTCTTGGCGCGCAGCTCGTTGACGGTCTGCTCCGCCTGCGTCAACTCCGATTCCAGGTCGGCAATCCGCGCGTCGGCGGCCTGGCGCTCTTCCACCAGCCGGACCCGCTCCGCGACATGCTCCTCGGTCGTCCGCGCGTGTTTCGCGTCGCGCTCGTCAAGTTGCTGCTGCAGCTTCGCTACTGCGTCTTCCAGCTCGGCGATTCGCGACTCGTCGGGCGGAGCGGCGGGAGCCGGTTCGGCCAGGACCAGCAGCCGCTCGCGGATGCGCTCAAGCTGGTCCGCGCTTCGCGTGATGTCGGCGCGGATTTCGTCCGGTTCGTGGGTAAGCAGATAGGCGGCCAACTCCCGCGCCGCCGACTCGCTCAGCCAGTCAAACGCGGGCGCGGCCAGCGCGGCCTCGATGCCGGGAGACTCATCCTGTGCCGACATCGCCCGCTCCGCTCTCGGCATTGGCCGCATTGCTCGTGGTTCGGTTGTAGACGTTCATCGCCGACTCAACGCCGTGCTCCAGCATGTGCACGACCGCCTCCGCGGCGCGTTGCTCGGCCTCGAACAACAGCGGACGCTCCACAGGCGTCGGGTCGCTGAGCAGCCAGTCGGCGACATCGTCGGGATGGTGCGACCCCTTGCCATCGACCATCGGCCGTCCCACGCCGATCCGCACGCGCGGGAAGTCGAGTTCGCCGATCACCGACTTGATCGAGCGCATGCCGCGCTGCCCGGCATCGGAGCCGGACGGCCGGATGCGGATGCGGCCCGGTTCCAGGTCGAGCTCGTCGACGAGCAGGATCAGGTCGGATGGATCGGCGCGGTACTGGTCGAGCAGCGACTGCACCGCCTTGCCCGACTCGTTCATGAAGGTGCGCGGGATCACGACCGCGACCGGCCCGTGCCTCGTCTCGCCCTGCGACACGCGAAAGCGCGATTCCCGCTCGAACTGCGGCAGTCGAAGCGTCTTGCGGATCTGCCCGACCGACCGCGCGCCCGCATTGTGTCGATGCTGCGAGTAGTCGGGACCGGGATTGCCCAGCCCGACGATCAGTCGAGCGCCCTCAAGCGGCCTGAGCCCGCGCCGTCGGAGTCTGGGCATTCGCACCATGCCTCAAGTGTTGCACGGGCTCGCGGCGCACGCGACCACTGCCAAGTCCCGGACTTGCTCGGGACCAGCTCGGTCTGCGCGGCCCGCACGGAGGGAAGCGGATCCCCAATCGAATCGGGGAGTGGGCACTCTCGGAGCCTGAAGACTCGCTGAGCGCCTAGCGGCCCCGGATTCCTAGCTCGAAAATCAGTCGAGCGCCATCCTGCCAATTCTGTCCGCGTTGGAGGTCATTCAGGCCGTAGTCGTAGGATGCGCTTGAGACGCCGGAAGGACGCATCATGGTGATGCCCACCCGCAAGCAAATCCACCCTGTGCTGCTCCGTGTCTTGGAGCAGCTCGGAGGCCGTGCACGTCCGCGCGATGTCGTCCCGGAGGTGACCAGGGCGTTTCCCAAGCTGACTGAAGAAGACCTCAAAGAGGGACGAGTATCCAAACCCGACTCCAGCAAGTGGGAGAATCGCGTTCACTGGGCCCGAATGGACCTCGTCAAACTCGGTCTGATCGACAACTCTGAGCGCGGCTGGTGGGTGCTTGCAGATATTCCTACATGGCCGTCTCTTGTCGGCGATAAACCTGATGACGACCTTACCCAGAAGGTTGCGGAATCGGAGCCGCCGACGTTTCGAATCATCGCCGACCCAACAGAGGCCATCGCGTTGGAGCTGGAAGAGGCTGGTAGGGACTCCAAATCGCCCCGACGGCTGGAGGAGGCCATCAAGGACGCTATGGAGTACCTCGGCTTTGACGCACGAACTATCGGCGGCTCAGGCGAAACAGACGTGTTGGCAGAAGCCAGGCTGGGGAAGAACCGCTACACCGTCGTGCTGGACGCCAAGTCCACTGCCTCAGGCAATGTCGCATCCAGCCAGGTGGACATGATCTCAATCCAGCAGCATCGCGAATCTCACGCTGCACATCACGCCTGCGTAGTCGGTCCCGGCTTCGCTGGAGGAGAGCTTCGGCAGCGGGCGATTGACTTCGACACCTCGCTGCTCACAACAACCGCGTTGGCCGAAGTCGTGCGGCTTCACGGTTCCGAGCCAGCGACGTTGACCGAGCTGCGTACCATCTTCCAGAACTCGCCGATAGCCGACGACGCGGTAGAGGACGTGCGCGCCGCTGCGGCGCAGAGGGCCACTAAGCGGCGTCTGCTTCTCCGTGTCATTGAGTTGATCGAAGAGTTCAACCGATCTCAACCCGATGTCGTGTTAGCCAATCCACACGGAATCCTGGCGGCGATCGTGACCGACCCGACACGAGACTTCAGTGGCACCGCACCTCTCGAAGTCGAGCAGGCGCTCGAGCTGCTTAGCATGCTGGGCGTCATCTCGCCGACCGACGACGGCGGATACGTATCCGAGACATCGCAAAGTGGCGCGCTGGATTTCCTTCAGGTCTTCGGGAGCCTGAACGACGAGCTGCCCCCGACTCCTAAGCGGGCAGACTTCAATGCGGGCGGAGTTGAGGCCGGCTAGTCCGGCGCGTACTTCTCGCCCAGCGCCGTCTCCCACCTCAGGTAGTGCTGCATATCGGCGTAGCCTCGTTGAGGCCCAAAGGCCAGCACATCGTTCGGCGGCGCTAGAACGCCCGCCAGCCCGAACTCCGTGGCCAGTCCCGCTTCCCGATACGCCGCCATCCCGCCTCGTACGGCGCTCACGTCCGCGAAGCCCAGTTCCTGCAACGTCTGAGCGGCGAGCAGCGATTGCGTGCCGCCCTCGCAGATGATGATCAGCGGGATGTCTTTGTCATCGTATGCAGCCGCGAAATCGTCGCTCTCCAACACAGCGCGCGGCTCCCACTCAGCACCGGGCGGATGTCCGTCGGCGAACTCCTGGCTGGTCCCAACGTAGATCACACGGGCTATCACTGGATAAAACGCCTCTTCCGGGTCTACAAGATTGACAGACCCTCGCGCGTCGCTCAGGAGTGCGGGTTCTGGTTGCTGCATACCCAATTCCAGTCGGTGTCCTGCCGCCGTCCAGGCGGCGACACCGCCCTCCAGCGCGTAGATATGCCGGTGACCCATCTGCCGGTACCACGACGCGGTCAACGCGGCCCTTGCGACGCCGTCGCAGGCGAAGACGATCGGCGCGTGGTGGACGATGGCGACATCGTCGCTGCGTTGGACGGCCTGTCCGCCGGGGAACCAGCGGAACCCGGCGATGTGCCCTGTCTCATACTCGGCGTCGGTGCGGACGTCGATGAAGTAGACGCTCTCGCGCCGCGAGCGCTCGCGCAGCTCATCCAATTCGTCCACGCCGATCAGTTGCACGCCGTCCTCCGCCGCGCAGCGTCGGGCATACTGCTCGGCTGCGGCCTGACCCTCGGACGTCACCGAGGGCAGCGCGTCGCGGTCGGCGCCGAACTCGAGCTCGTGCCCGGCGAGCATCCAGCCGGCCGTGCCGTTCTTCAGCCCGACGACCTCGCGCTCCAGCGACATCCGCTGCAACACGCGAGTGCCGATGATGCTGCGCGTGCGTCCTGCGCAGTTGACCACCACGGTCGCGTCGGCGGGCGCATCGGCGAGCACATCGGTAATGCGCAGCGCCAGCTCGCCGCCGGGCATGCTGCGTCCGCCGGGGATGCAGGAGCGCCGGTACTCCTCCGGCGTGCGCGTGTCGAGGATCAGCAGCGGCTCGCCCCGCTCGATCCGGGCGTGCAGGTCGTCGGCGTCGATCTCGGGCACGTGGTGCACGACCTCGACCCGCTCGCCGAAGTCCTTGCTGGGCACGTTCACGCCCCACTCGGTCGGCAGGTCAAGAAACGCCCAGCGATTCGTCCCGCCCGACAGCGTCGAGACATCGGTGTACCCCATCCGCTCCACGGTCGCTGCGGCGTAGTGAACCCGCCGCTCATCCTCATCGCACAACACAATCGCCGTGTCGCGGTGAGGGACCGCGTCTGGAAGCTCGAACTCCAGCACCCGCCGAGGAATCAGACTCGCCCCAACAATGTGCGAAGCGTTGTACTCGGGAGGATCGCGGACATCGATCAGCGCCAACGGCGCATCGTCGGCGAGTCGCTGTTGGAGGTCGTCGGGAGTGATTGGCGTGGGCATAGAAGTCAAGGCTATCGATCTACACCGCCGCCAACGTTGACGCCTTCCGCAGCGCATTCGCCGCTCGCTCGAAGCTGGGGAAGGTGGGGATTCCTTCCTCCTGCAAGCGGAGCCTGGCCCTGAGGGCTTCCTCTTCCACGTGGCTTGGGTGCAGCGCGGCCAGGAAGGGCTTGTCGCTCTCGTCGCGGAACCGCTTGATGCTGTTGATCAGGCGGTCGAACTCCTCCGGCTTGTCCTGCCAGCGGCGGGCCATGAACGTGGCCGAGAGCTCCATCCCGACGGCGTCGATGTGCTCGTCGGCGTTGAGGATGTCGAAGATCGTGTCAAGGTGCTTAGGGTCCTGGCCGATCGTGCCGGCGGCGTCGAGCGGATTGCGGTAGCTGCCGCCGATGATGTTGAAGAACTCGGAGAGCTGGGCGTAGCTGTCGTCGGACAGCGTCGGCACTTTCCAGCCGGCCTTCTCGAATGCGTCGGTCAGCACCACCGACTGGCCGCCGGTCATCGCGATCAGTCCCAGTCGGTTGCCTTGGGTGCGCTTGGTCAGCAGCGTCGCCTTGACCACGTCGATCATCTCGTCGAGGTTGTGCACCGCGACCGCGCCGACCTGCTTGATCATCGCCTCCCAGATCGCCTGATCGCTGGCCAGCGAGGCCGTGTGCGAGCGAATCGCGCGGCCGCCGCCCTCGGTTTGGCCGCCCTTCCAGATGATCACCGGCTTCTTCGCCGCGACCTCGCGCAGCGTCCGGAACAGGCGCCGGCCGTCTCGCGCGCCCTCGATGTACATGCCGATCACTTCGGTCTGCGGGTCGTCGGCGAGGTATTCGAGGTAGTCGGCGGCTTCGAGGATGATCCCGTTGCCAAAGCTGACCAGGGTCGAGCAGAACAGCCCCTGCGCCGCGCCGGTCAGCGAGAAGTTCATCCCATGCGTGCCCGATTGCGAGACGAAGCCGATGTTGCCCTGCACGCCGGCCGGCTGATCGCGGTTGAAGCGAACGCCGAGTCCGGGCACGTGCAGACCCATGCAGTTGGGACCGATCAGCGCCAGTCCGGAGGGATCGGCGATCTCGAAGATCTTGTTTTGCAGCTCGACGCCGATTTCCTCGCCGGTCTCGGCGAAGCCCGAGGTGAACAGCGTGACCCCGCCGACGTTGGCCTCAACGCAGCCCTGGACGATAAACGGCGCAACCTGGCGCGGCACGGCGCAGACGGCGAAGTCGACCTGGTCGGGGATGTCGGTCAGCGACTTGTAGTTGGGGATGCCCAGCTCTTCGATGCCGGGAATCTCGTTCTCGTCGACCTGGACGCTGTAGACGGGGCCGTCGAACTCCTTCATCGAGCGCAGCCAGTTGTAGCCGCTGGCCTGCTTGTCGCCAATCACGGCGACCACCTTGGGTGCCAGCGCGCGGGTCAGGCGTTCACGTGTCACGGCCATCGGAGTTCTCCTTAGGAGTCGGAAGTCAACAGAATCCGCGCATCGACCGCAATTGCCCCGTCGGGACGCGCGAAGACGGGATTGAGGTCGAGCTCGGCGACCTCGGGGTTTGCTTCCGCGAACTCCGAGAGCTGCAGCAGCATCGACTCGATCGCCTCAAGGTTGGCGGCGGGCGTGCCGCGGAAGCCTTCGAGCACGGGGAAGCCCTGGATCTCGCGGACCATCTCCGAGGCGTCGCGCGGCTCCAGCGGGACGATGCGGAAGGCGACATCCTTGAGCACCTCGACGAAGACGCCGCCGAGGCCGAACATCAGTACCGGGCCAAACTGCTGATCCTGCGTGATGCCGAGGATCACTTCGGCGCCCGGCTCGGCCATTGGCTGGACCGAGAGTCCCTGCAACTGCGTGCCCGGCGAGGCCTCGGCGACGCGCGCGTGGATGGCGTCCCAGGCGGCGCGCAGCGCGGACTCGTCGGCGATGCCCAGCTCGACGCCGCCGACATCGGTCTTGTGCGTGATCGCGTCGGAGACGACCTTGAGCGCCACCGGATAGCCGAGTTCGGCCGCGTGCGACGCGGCCTCGTCGGCGGAAGCGGCAAGCCGGGTTTCGGTCACGTTGACGCCGGCCTCGGCGAGCAACTGCTTGGCTTCAACCTCGGACAACAGCGTGCGCCGTTCGGCGCGGGCGGCAGCAATCACATCGGTCATGGGCGTCTCCGGCGGGATGTGGCGATTGGACCTAGGCAGTTTACACGCCGCGCTTCCCGATTCCCTTCTCCCCCCGCGGAGCGGGGGGGAGATGCCGAAGGCAGAGGGGGGTTCCCTGCCGGGTACTCAACCCGCTATTCTGTATACTCAGTTTCGCAGTTCGCATTCGCGGAGGAGCAGGCCATGGCCGAGGGTGACCCGTTCGAGGACTGGCTGGACATCGTCGAGGCGGCGAGGGAACTCAACATCCACCCGCAGTCCATGCGCCGCCTGATCAAGCAGGGCCGAGTCCCCGCCCGCCTCTACGGAGGCAAATACCTCATCGAGCGAGACCAGCTCCTGATGTTCAAGTCCAACTACGACCCCCGCCCCGGCCGCAAACGCTCGCCGCGGTTGCTGTAGCGCTCAGTAGCCCCTAGCCGAACGCGACCAGCAACCCCACCGCGAGCGTCGTCGCCGCGAATCCGAGACTGACCGCACCAACTACCCATTGGCGCATTTTGTCGTCACGACCCTCTTGATCGCGAACGCGCTGTCGCTCGCGTTCATCTCGCTCTCGTTCGCGCTCGTCTCTCTCCCGTTCGCGTTGGTTGTGCTCCTCGCGAAACTCATTCATTTCCAAGCGGAAATCAGACATGAACTGTGCCTGTTGCGCCGCGATCTCAGCCCGCTCCGCTCGCCACTGCTCGACCAGGGACTCAAGCGTTGATTCGGTTACGAAGCTAGACAGCGCCTGATCGAAGAGGTCGTCCAGCAACGTTGCCATCGGCTCAGCCTGACCGTTCTGGCAGACGCCGATGTCGACGAGTCGATCACGAGTCTCGAGGACGTCGATCGATGACATATCGCTCTTCAATCTGCGGACGCAGGATGTCGGCGAGCAGGTGTGACTTCTCCTCCGTCACGTACCCGTCTGCTACCACTCTCTTGCGGATGTCCTCAAGGATTTCCTCGAGTCTCCACGCCGGAATGGGCTTGATCTGAGTCTTATGGACCTTTGCCATACGACCGATTCTACCTGTCTAGTGCGCCGCCGACGCCCCCTCGATGATCTCCTCCACCACATGAGGCTCCGCCAATGTCGTCACATCGCCGACGTTTTCGGGTTCGCCTTCGGCCACCTTCCGCAGAATCCGACGCATGATCTTCCCCGACCGAGTCTTCGGTAGACCACCGACAAACTGAATCTTGTCCGGCGTCGCAATCGGACTGATCTCCGCCCGCACCTGACGCTTCAGCTCCACCGCCAGGTCCGGCCCCGGATCAAACCCGTCCTTCAGCAACACGTAGGCATAGATGCCCTCGCCCTTGATCTCGTGCGGGTAGCCGACGACCGCGGCCTCGGCGCAGCCGGCGTGACCGACCAGCGCGCCCTCGATCTCCGCCGTGCCCAGCCGGTGACCCGACACATTGAGCACATCGTCGACCCGCCCCGTCAGCCAGTAGTAGCCGTCGTGGTCGCGGAACGAGCCGTCGCCGGTGAAGTACTTGCCCGGGTACTGGATGAAGTAAGTGTTGATGAAGCGCTCGTGGTCGCCGTAGACCGTGCGCATCATGCCCGGCCAGCTCCGAGCCAGGCACAGCAACCCGCTCTGCGGATTGGCGTCGAGCTCGTTGCCGTCCGGATCGACCAGCACCGGCTCGATCCCGAAGAAGGGCAGCGAGGCCGAGCCCGGCTTCATGTCGTTCGCCCCGGCCAGCCCGGTCAGCACGTGGCCGCCGGTCTCCGTCTGCCAGTACGTGTCGACGATCGAGCACCGCCCCTCGCCGACCACGTCGTGGTACCAGCGCCAGGCCTCGGGATTGATCGGCTCGCCGACCGTGCCCAGCACGCGCAGACTGGTCCGTTGGTGGACCTTGACCCATTCGTCGCCCTCGCGCATCAGCGCGCGGATCGCGGTCGGCGCGGTGTAGAGGATGTTGATCCCCAGCCGGTCGACCATGTCCCAGTAACGCCCCGCGTCGGGATACGTCGGGATCGACTCGAACATCACGGATGTCGCGCCGTTGCCCAGCGGCCCGTAGACGATGTAGCTGTGACCGGTGATCCAGCCGACGTCGGCGGCGCAGCAGTAGATGTCGCCCTCGCGGTAGTCGAAGGTGTAGCGGTGGCTGAGCATCGTGAAGAGCAGGTAGCCGGCCTGCGTGTGCAGCACGCCCTTGGGCTTGCCGGTCGAACCTGAGGTGTAGAGGATGAAGAGCGGGTCTTCGGCGTCCATCACCTCGGGTTCGCACTCGTCCGACTGGCGCGCGACGGTCTCGTGCCACCAGATGTCGCGGCCATCCTTCATCGTCACGTCGCCGCCGGTGTGCTGATGGACGAGCACGAATTCGACGCAGTCGACACCGTTGGCGTCGAGCTGATCCATGGCCGCGTCGACGTTGGCCTTGAGCGGCACGGTGCGCCCGCCGCGCTTGCCCTCGTCCTGGGTGATCACCGCCTTGCAGAGCGAGTCCTCGACCCGGTCGGCGATTGCCGAGGCGGAGAATCCGCCGAAGATCACCGAGTGGATCGCGCCAATCCGCGCGCAGGCCAGCATCGCCGCCACGACCTCGGGCGTCATGCCCATGTAGATCGCGACGCGGTCGCCCTTGCCCACGCCGCGGCTGCGCAGCTCATTGGCCAGGCGGCAGACCTCGGCGTGCAGCTCGCGATAGGTAATCGACTCGTTGTCGGCCGGCTCGTCGCCCTCCCACAGGATCGCGGTCTGGTCGCCCTTGCTCGCCAAGTGACGATCGAGGCAGTTGACCGAGACGTTGAGCTTCGCGCCCAGGAACCAGGCGATCTCTCCTGCGGCCAGGTTCTCTTGCTTGAGCGTGTGCCACGGTTCGATCAGGTCGAGGTGCGCGTTGGCCATCTCGGTCCAGAACGCGTCCGGTTCGTCGAGCGAGCGCCGCCAGAGCGCCTCATAGCCCTCGCGCGAGGTGACCAGCGCCCCTTCGCGGACGTTGGCAGGCGGCGAATACGTCTCGTTCACCGGCATCGCGGCATCGGCGGTTGTCATGATCAGACCTCATCTCGTCATCAAAGCAGTCCCGCAACTGCTGAAATGCTAACGGCCTCCCGCACCTCCTTCCTGCGCGCTCATCCACGGTCAAGTCGCCCCCGCGCAGGCGGGGGCCCCGCGACCAGGGATTAAGTCGCCCCGGTCTCCTTGGACCTACTTAGCTGGGCCGCCATCTCCAACACCCCGGATATCTCCCCCAACACACTCCGACTCCCCTATCAGAACAATCACACCATATCATCAACAGAACGTATGTACGCAACAGCAAAGGATTCCATCGTGAACATCTCCCCCCGACGCCGACTCCGCGCCCTCAGAGTCCACGAGCTACGACAGCAAGGACGCTCCCTGCGCAACATCGGCAAGCTGCTCGACATCTCCCACGCCACGGTGCTCTCCGACCTCAAGCTCATAGAGACCCATTGGAGCCGGATCACCCAGCAATCCGCCGACGACTTCCAGCTCGAACAGTTCGGCATGCTTCAGCGCCGCCTGCGCGCCGTGCTCCGCCACGACCTGCTCAGGGAGTTCGGAGATCTCAGCCCGAACGACTTCATCCGCCTCTACGATTCGCACAATCACGAACTCGCCATCCTCTTGCGCGAGACCCGGCGGCTCGCCGACCAATTGCATCAGCGAGCCAGTCTCCGCGACGTCGACCTCGACCTTGGCGAAGTCGCGCTCAAGCTCGGCTTCCCGGAGGATGAGCTCACTGCTGCCCATCAGCCTGCCAAGCCGACCAATGCGAACAAGCCCACGAGGGCACAGCCTCCGGAGTCGACCACCACTCACCACGGCATGCCAAAGTCAACCAAACTCAACCACTCCAACCACCGGAAACCCAGCAAAACACGGCAAATCTCGTCCCCGGCCCCGCCGCAAGAAACTCCGGGCCAACCAGTCGGCCAACCAGCCAGCCAACCACCACCGGAACTGACCCCGGAACGACTCTTGCAGCAGGCCGAGACCTTCCTCCGCAGCCAAAACGGCAAGGAGCTCCGTTCTCCTCTGCCCCTTGGCAAGACCTAAAGGTCTCCCCGGGCGGTGATACGATGCAGCCAAGCCCCCAATCAACGGCTCAACAGTCTCAACAACCAGGTCGAGAGGTCCCACGATGGCGCAGCAGGAACCGTTTCAGCGAATCTCGGTGGAGGAGGCGGAGGAGAAACGACAGGCCGGCGTGACCCTGGTCGACACGCGCGAACTGGACGAGTACCAGGACGGTCACGCCGCCGGCGCGCCGCTGATGCCGCACATGTCGGTAATGACCCGCGCCGAGGAGTTGGAACAGATCGCCGGCGGCAAGGACCAACCGGTGATGTTCATCTGCGCCAAGGGCCAGCGCTCGGCGGTGGCCTGCGAGTTCGCCGCCGCGCTGGGATTCACCGACCTCTACAACGTTGAGGGCGGGACCGAGGCCTGGATCGCTGCCGGCCTGCCGATCGAGCATCCTGAGTAGCGTGCGTCTCCACCTGGCCCCGGAGAGCGGTCGCGTCCAATGCTGAGCAGTATGAGCGGCACGCAGCGCTACGCGGTGCTCGTCCTGATCGTGGTCGTGGTGGTGGTCGTCTACCTGTTCGTGTCGGGCGGCTTCGACGAGCTCACGGGCGGCGGCGACGACCCGCAACCGGCGGCTGTCCAGCTGACCGACTCGCCCGATGCGCTGCGCACGGAGGCGATCGAGCTGGGGCACTCGGAGTTGGTCGGGCCGGTCGAGGTCTCGATTATCGGCATCTCGTTCCCCGACCAGATTCGGGCCGAAGGCATCTGGCGCAGCCCGGCCCAGCGCTTCGCCTCGGTCACGCTGACGATGACCAACCGCTCCAGGCAGGCTGTTGAGCTGCCGCTCGACGGACTGCAACTGGTCACGACGGACGGCCGCGCCTATCTGGCCGACGCCGCACTGTCGCTGGGTCACTCGCGCGTTGCCGAGGGCGTCGCCTACGCCCCGCCGCTGATCCTCCAGCCGCAACTCCAGATCACGGTCGTCGCCGTGTACGACATTCCACTCGATGCATCGGGCCTCCAGCTTCGGGTCCGAGGCGGCTGGATCGACTTTGCGCTGTTTGAGGAGTAAGTCGGCGATGACCATCCTGATGTTCGACATTGACGGGACGCTGTCGCTCTCGCAAGGCGCCGGGACGCTGGCGATGTCGCGAACCTTCAAGGAGCTCTGGGGCATCGAGAACGCGCTCGACGGCATGAACTTCGCCGGACGCAGCGACACCTGGATCGTGCCGACTGCGCTGGCCAATCAAGGGCGCGATTGCTCGGCGGACGACCTGGCGCGCTTCATTGACCGCTACGTCCCGCACCTCGGCGATGCGTTGGTCGAGCGCGATTCGCGGCTCTGCCCGGGCGTCCTGCCGCTGCTCGAGGCGCTGTCCCGCGAGCCGGTGACGCTGGGTCTGGGCACCGGCAACTTCCGCCGCGCCGCCGAGGCCAAGCTCGCGCCGCTGGGCATCTGGGATTACTTCGTCGACGGCGGCTACGGCGACGATCATCCAAACCGCACCGAGCTGCTCGCCGCCGGCCTAGAGCGTCTGCGCCGCCACGCCGACAACGGCGCCGACGCCGTCGTGATCGGAGACACCGCACACGACATCGAGGCAGGCCACGCCATCGGAGCCAGAGTCGTCGCCGTCAAGACCGGCTACTCCGACCCCGGCGATCTCGACGGCGCCGACATCGTGTTGGAAGATCTCTCGGACCTCGACGCGTCGATGTCTGCACTGCTGCGATAGCCTGACCTCATGTCCACCGAACTGCTGATTGGCATCCTGATCCTGCTGCTAGTCGTCGGCGTGCCGATGGTGCAGGCGATTGTTCGTTCGCTCCAGCGGCGACGGTCGCTCGGTGTTGATGGGGTCTCGGAGCTTCGAGATCTGGGATTGCAGCGGGACGAGTTGCCTCGCGGTCTCTCCCTGCAATCTGCCGAGGCGGTTACCTCCGAGGAACTCGCCCTCGCGGACGACAACCCGGAAGCAACGATCGCTCAGCTCGATGAGTCGGGCCGCGTGATTGGCTACCGCGAGAGTTTCCGTGACCCGCGCTCGATGGGTGAGTTTCTCGACTGGGTCTGCGGCCAGACGGTGTACCACAACCGCGCTCACCGGCGGATCGAGCTGGAGCTGACCCGCTACGAGTCGGACGAACATGCGTCGCAGGCGCTGGCCGAAAAACCTCGGCTCGATCCGAGCGAGTCCGAGGTCAGCGTCGATGAGTTGGACGAACGTGGTGGGCTCATGGCTCGCGAGTGGCGGCGCAGCGAGAATGGCGCCGACGTCCAGCGGATGCTGGAGTTGCGCTGGGCCTCGGGCGACGTGCTGGGCGTGATCCGCGGCGACTCGGAGCCGGCGGGCGCGCTCGACGACAGCGAAGTCGAGCGCCTGGCCTCGCTGGTCAGGAGCCGGCTGACATGAGCCTGGCCTCTTTCCCCTCTCCCCCCGCTCTGCGGGGGGAGATGCCGAAGGCAGAGGGGGGCACGCCTCCAACAGGAGAGATCGGGCGATGACTCCTGATCAACGCACCGCATTGCTCGCGCGCTACCGGGGCGGACCGCAGTTGCTCAGTGAGGCGGTCGCCGGCGCGTCGCTTGCCCAGCTCGACGGTGCGCCGCCCGAGCCGGGCTGGACGGCCCGCGAGAACGTGCACCACGTCTCCGACGTGGCCGTCATGGCCGGCCTGCGATTGCGCATGATGCTGCTCGACATCGAAGTGGAGATGTGGCCGATCGACGGCGACGCAATGCAGAAGCGTCTGCGCAACGACAAGCGGCCAATCACGCCGGCGCTCAACACGGTCGAGGCATTGGTCGAGTCGGCCGGCTCGATCCTCGGCTCGCTGCGCGAGGACGAGTGGACCCAGCCGCGGCCGATGCCGGGCAACGCGTCGCGCTGCGTTGAGGACTGGCTTGCCGCCAGCGTCCGCCACCTCGACGAGCACATCGACCAGATCCGCTACGCCCTGACCGGTACTTGCTAGGACGCGACGCATGCCCGAGCACCCCAGCGAACGTCCCCAATTGCTGGTTGCCTACCTCGAATCGACCTTCGAGATCGAGCAGGTGCTGGGTGAACTCTCTGAGGACCAGCTCGAATCGCGCGAGGCCGAGGGCGAGTGGTCGGTGCGGCAGATCGTGCATCACCTGACCGACAACGAGGTCGCCGACGCGATGCGTCTGCGCCAGATGCTGGCTCATGACTCTCCCCTGATCGTTCCCTTCGATGAGCACCTCTTCGTCGACCGCCTCCACTACGACCGCGAGATCGAGTCGTCGGTGGCGACCTTCTTCGCGCTGCGCTCCTCGAGCGGGGCGATCCTCGATCAGATCGCGGCGGAAGACTGGTCGCGCGGCGGGCAGCATCCGGAACACGACCGCTACACGGTCGAGATCATGATCGAGAAGAACATCGAGCACGACCGCGCGCACCTCGAGCAGATCCGTCGGGCGCTGCGGGCAGACAGGACCTAGACATGGCGACCCCGCCGACCTATACCCAGGATGACGTCAACGACCTGCTCTCCAAGATGGCCCTCGAACGGGGCAAGCTGATCGCCGCCGCCGAAGCGCTGCGCGGCGACGACGCCGACCGGGTACCCGTCGACGCCGTCGGCGAGGAACAATGGACGGCCAAGGAGCAGTTGGCGCATCTGTGGGAGATGGAGCGCGGCTACATCGCCTGGTGCCGGGCCGGCCAGGCACAGAGCGGCGTCGACGCTACGGATGTCCGCGGCGAGCCGGTCGATATCCCGATCGAGCGCGCACCGCAGCACTCGGTCCGCGAGCTGCTGGACGCGCTGATCGAGGAGCGGGCGAAGACCAACGACTACATCCGCTCGCTGACGCTGGAGGAGTTCGCGCACACGGCTTCGACGCCCGGGTTCGGCGAACTGACGCTGATGCAATGGCTGCGCTCGTTCTATCGCCACGACCGGATGCACACGGCGCAGATCCAGGGCCGGCAGTCGGACTATCGGCCGCAGTACCAGGGCGGCACCGAGGCGAACCAGCGGCAGATGCGGATCGACCAGGTCGCGGCGCGCGAATCGCGGGAGTGAACCCGGGGTGCTCGCCCCACGACCCTCCTGCTCCGAATCGTCCTCGTAGCATTGCCGTATGGCACGACGCGAAGGCGAACCGCTGCAGTGGCATGACGGCCGCCGCATGGTCACGGTCTGGGTCGGACGCGGCCAGGGCTGGGCCGGCAGCGCCCGTGAGCAGGCGCGGCGAGCCAACCGCCGGCCGCGCAATCCGCTCGAGCGGTTCCTGCTCTGGCTGATCGGCATCCCGCTCGGGCTGGCAGCGACCGCGCTGGGTCTCGCCGTCGCCGTGCTCGTCGGCGCGATGCTCGTCGTCCTCTTCATCCTCATGATCTGGGCCGGCATGGGAGTCGCCGGCGCGGCGATGGCATCGCGCCAGGGCCGCCCGGCGCAGCTCGGCTGGCTGCTCGGCCTCACGCTGGGACCAATCGGGTTGCTGATCATCCGCCGGCTATAGGCATCCGGCTTCGCCGAGCCGGGCCCGGGTCTCGGGCGCAAGACCCTCGACCGCGCGTCGGAGTTGAGTCGCAATCGCGATCGCTTCGAGTCCGAACGCGAGCGGATTGGCGAATTCCTCCGCCTCCTGCTCGCCGGCCACGTCGGCGACGAAATCGAGCGTCTTCAGGCTGACGCGGTGGAACTCAGAGAGCTCGCGCGGCGGATTGACGCTGCTCAACTCAGCGGCCGAGGACGACGCCAGCTCACCAAGCTCGCCCCAGGTCACGCGCTCGGGGTCGATCAGCGAGGCCGCGGAGGCGACGCCGCCGGCGCACCAGTCGGCATACTGCTCGACCGTCAGCCGCTCTCCGCCGCCGCAAGCAGTCACGGTCAGACCGACGGCGAACAGCGGTATGAGCAGGAGAGCGACCAGTCGCACGGTGTACTCGCTTCACAAACAGTGATCGTCAAGCGCCGTCACTCGCATTATCTTGACTCTGAAGCGGGAGGCTGTCGATGACCGAGTCGTATCGCGTGTTCGTGACTCGAGTGCTGCCGGGCGACGGCTTCGCCGAGTTGCGCCAGGACCCGGCGTTCGATCTCGACGTCTGGCCGGTCGACTTCCCGCCGACGCGCGAGGAACTGTTGAAGCATGTCGGCGGCGTGGACGGTCTGGTCTGCCTGATCACCGATACGATCGACGCAGCCGTGCTGGATGCGGCCGGCGAGCAGCTCAAGGTCGTCTCGCAGATGGCGGTCGGCGTCGACAATGTCGACGTGGCGGCCTGCACGGCTCGCGGCATCCCGGTCGGCAACACGCCGGGCGTGTTGACCGAGACCACCGCCGACATGGCCTGGGCGCTGATGCTCGCTTCGGCGCGGCGCGTCGTTGAGGCGGCGGAGTATGTCAAGGCGGGTCAATGGCAGACCTGGACGCCGACACAGATGGCCGGCGTTGACGTGTTCGGATCAACTCTCGGCATCATCGGATTCGGCGCGATCGGACAGGCCATCGCGCGCCGAGCGCAGGGATTCGGCATGCGCGTGCTCTGCTGGAATCGCACGCCGCGACCCGACGAGGCGGCCGCCGTCGGCGCGGAACAGCGCGGATTCGACGAGGTGCTCGCGGAGGCGGACTTCGTATGCGTCAGCACGGCGCTGACTGCCGACACCACACATCTGATCGACGCGCGCGCGTTCGAGCTGATGAAGCCCGGCGCGATCCTGGTGAACACGGCTCGTGGGCCGATAGTCGATGAAGCAGCCCTGGTTCATGCATTGCGCGCCGGACAGATCGGCGGCGCAGGCCTTGATGTGACCGCCGTGGAACCGCTACCGATGGATTCGCCGCTGCTGGCGATGGACAACGTCGTGGTCGTGCCGCACATCGGCTCGGCCTCGCTAGCGACGCGCAGCAAAATGGCCGACATGGCGGTCGCCAACCTGCGTGCCGGACTGGCAGGCGAGCCGCTGCCCCATGCCGTGTCTACGGCGGTGGGCAGCAAGTGACCGAGCAAAGCCAGCCCGCCTGGACGCCGCAGGGCGACGAACCCGGCAACCTCTGGTTGGCGCGGGCGCTGTGGGACTCGGGCGGGATCATGTTCGGCGATTTCGACCTCGGCGCGACGCTGGGCTCGCCGGTCTACATCAACGTGCGACGGCTGATCGCGCATCCCTGGGCGCTGCGCCGGATCGGCGAGCTGCTCAGCGACGAGACGCGGATGCTGGGCGGCATGCTGCGACCGACGATCGCTCCGTTCGAACTGATCGCGGGCGTGCCGATGGGCGGTCTGCACGCCGCGACCGCGTTCTCGCTGTCGAGCAACGTGCCGATGATCTACGTGCACCCGTCGAGCCAGATCCGGCACGTGGCCGAGGAGATCGAGGGCGCCTACTATCCCGGCCAGACCGTGATCCTCGTCGACGACCTGATGACTCGCGGCGGTTCCCTGGCCGAGACGGCCGACCTGCTTCGTTCCGCCGGACTGATGGTGCACGACGCGTTCGTCCTGATCGACCGCGGCGCGGGCGGAGTCGAGCGGCTGCGTCGCGAGGGCGTCAAGGTCCACTCGCTGCTGACGCTGGAGGGTCTGCTCAACTATCTGCTCTCGCGCGAGTTAATCACCGAGGCGATGTACGCCAAGTGCCTGACCTGGCTGGAGAGCGTACGCGAGGGCGATCGATGAGGCTGCTGCAGACGCTGATCGCGTTCGCCAGCGGGGTGATCGCCGCGGTCATGTGGCTGGAACGTCGAACCGCGCCGGATCGCCCCGTCTCGGTCCCGACGCCCACTGCTGAGCCACCGCCGCCCGAGCCGGAGCGCGTCGTTGAGGAGGTCGTGGTTGCCGATCCACAACAGGCGGCGCGAATCGAGGAGCTCGAAGCGGAACTGGCGGAGCAGCGGGCTCTGCGCACGCCGGAGCCGACCGAGTCGCATCCCGGCGTCGACGCGATCCGCGCCGCGCGGATGCACGCCCTGGCGTTGGAACGGCAACTCTCGCAGAATCATGCCGATCGTGCGCCGCGCTGGTTCGAGATCGATCCGCCGCCGTTGGAGGAAGTGGTCGAGGCGGTCGCCGAACACCTGCCGCTGGTCGCGCTCCGGGTCCGGCCAGATGCGGTCGATCCGGCTCAGCTCTGGCGGGCCCTGGGCGCGATGCAAGCGTTCGCAGAGGAGTCTGGAGGCGCGTGGTTCGAGTTCGACGGAGATTTCGCCGGCTGGTGCCGCGCAAGCGGTCACGCCCACGCGCTCGACCCCGACCAGATCGGCCAGGACGAAGCCCGCCCGGAGTTCCCGGTCGACCCAAGAGTCAACCGCTCGGGCCAAATGGCCGTCCCCACATACGTCCAGATCGAATCCCGCCGCCTGCACTACATCGACGACATCGCCGGCGAAACCGGCCGGATGCACGTCGTCGGGGTGGGCTAGCGTCAAGTCCCGCTCCCTGCTTCCCGCAGGGATCCAATCGCCTTTGTGCCTGCAAACAGGCGTCCAGATTCGAGTTGTCGACCAACTGTTGAGCTACTTGTACTTCTGCCAGCCCCGTGCCTCAGGGTCACGGCTGAACTCGTCTATCCCTAGCTGCACGACTCGCTCCGGGGCAACCTGGACGACTCGGCGCTCAGGCTTGCGCACCAAGATCAGGTGCTTGTGCCCTCTCAGATAGAAATTGTGCTGGCGCGCCCGATAAGCCCAGAGACCGGTGTTTGAAGACTGATTGCGACGTGCCACGATTACCCATTCGGTGGGAATGAACCCGACTTCATCAACCAACATCCGGTAGATGTGCATGCCAACCGGCGTGTACCTCTTCTTGACCCACTGATCACCAATCAACCAACCCAAGGTCTTGCCTTGCTTGAGCACTCGAAACAACTCTTGCGCGACCGTTCGCAGCTCGTCGTAAAACTCAGTGCGCTCAGCCGATAACGCGCCGATGTTTCCTGGCTCATTGTTGTAGTCGACGTTGTCGCCGTACGGCGAATCGATAAAGACCATGTCCACGCTATTGTCAGTCAGCGGGATCGAACGAGCGTCGTTCCGCTCAATGTCATCGCGGACCGGGTTGATGTCGTAGCCGACTACCCGACGGTCTTCCTCCTTGCAGACGTCGATTGTCGTACCAGAGCCGCACATCGGATCCAGCACCAAGTCGCCCGGCTCGGTGTATCGTTGCAGCATGTTGAAGATAATGAATGCAGGCGTGACGCCCTGGTACTTTGAATCACCTTTCCTTGTGGCGCCGTACGACTGAGTGGGGAAATCCCACAGGGTCGTTGCTTCGATGTCCGGCTTCTCCTCGACACCTGCAGCATCGTTCAGTTGGCGTTGCAGCGTCTGCACTCTTCCACGGATTGCTCGAAGCTCGCCGTTCGCGTTGTCGAGTGCAGCGGATGGATCGCCGAACAAGTTGGCACCGCGGCGATAAGCGCGAAGCGTCTTCCGAGCATCGAGCGCTCGCTGATACTGCTCCGCAAGCTGGAGAGCTTGTCGGGACAGGTGCGAAGCCACCTACCCCCCCCCCCCAACCAGGAACGAAGATCGTTCTCGAAGCTGCTAAAGGGCTTGATACGATCCGTATGATCGAAGTCCGAGACCAGCAGATAGGTGGCATCGATATCAGTACTTACAACCGCGTAGTTCTTCGTCATACTTTTCGGACCATCACTCTGACGTAGATCGCAATCTTCGTCTGGCGTGACGTATGAAACCGCCACATCTGCAGTAATCGGGCTATCCGTCAGCTTGAGCTTCCAATAGGCGGACTGAGCAACGCGATCCCGAAGCGAAACCTTGCACGACAACACGCACAGAACTCGGCAAGTGTGTTGCTGATAGACCACGACATCGGCGTCCGGTAGATGCATTCCGTGATCACCAAAGTCGACAACGAGATTTCGTTTCACCCTCGCCAGATCGGAAGGAAGGCTGACACGCTTCAAGGTTGACTGACTCGTGACGCGCAGGCTCCACTGATTTTGGCGGTTGAGCCGATTCACCTCGTCAGTCACGATCTCGCGCACGAGCCGCTCAAAGTTGTTGCCCTTCCACGCCTTCCAGGACTGCAAGTGATCGCCGTCGCCTCCGGTTCGCGCGAACCAGGCAGCGGCGTGGCGCCTCTTTGCCTCCTCCAAAATCGCGCTGATCTCCTCGTAGGGCTGGCCGGCGGCCGGCCACTCCAGGTACAGAGCAAGGAAGTCGTCGAACGTGAACTGGGTCGCATCAGTGGTGACCATAGAAACCGGATACACCCCGGAGTTCGCCTGTGTCAACCGGTAGTGGCGTGATCGTCTCCGCCGGGGTTTACTGTTTTGTGCCTATACATGTGACCGGAGTCGTCTTGGGTTCCTCCCACTTGACCCGCGCGATGGGAGGCGCAGTCACGTCCGCCGCAAGTGCACCGCGCTCAAATCCCGATAGAAGATGACGTGATCAGTCGTCATACTCCCACCCTATCGCCCATCCTCCCGATCCCCTCTCCCCCGTTCCGCGGGGGGAGATGCCGCAGGCAGTGGGGGGCTCTCCGCTCTGCCGCCCACGACACGGACCCGAACCACACTTCCATATCGAACGTACGTACGATAAAGAGAATCACCACGTCTCAGCCAAGGAGACCAACCCATGTCCTTCCCCCACTACCCCGACGCCGCGCGACGAGACAGCATCCTCCAGGCCCAACAACTCCGACAAGAGGGCCTCACCATGCGGCAAATCGCCCGGCGTATGGACCGCGCCGTCTCCACCGTCCACGCCTACATACATGACTTCGAGCAGTTCCGCACCGACCTGATCGGCGAACTCGCCGCCGACCAGATCGTCACCCACCTGATCCAGCTCACCGACATCGACGACGAACGCCACGACCGTCGCCTCGCCGCCATCCGCGAACTGCGCCTCCTGCTCGCCTCGCTGCCCGAAATCCACCGCGGCGAGGCCGACCGCACCACGGAAATCCTCCAGGCCGGCGTCGCCGTCGACCGCTACGGCAAGCGCTACCCCAAGCCAGACCGCATGTACCCGCCCACCCCTGAAGAACTCGCCCAGACCGAACAGCCCGAACCCGCCCGAACGCAACCGAACAAGCCCGAACAGGAACACACCCCAATCCCAGCCCACAACGGCAAATCGCCCCGTCTCGTCCGCAATTCTCCGTCCCCATCCGAACCGTTCGACTCCCTGATCGGCGAAACCGTCGAGCTATTCCCCCAGCTCAAGGACGAATCCGGCCGCCACATCCTCAACTTCCTCGAACAGTTCACCGAACCCGACGCCCAACCTGCTGCTGACTACCTCCGGGCGCTGAACACGTGACAGCCCGGCATGTCGGCGTCGGGGGCGAGGACTCCGCTGGCGGGGTGGATGCACTTGCCGCGAGCGGCCAGGGCGTCGGCCCTTGGCGGGAGCCACTCGAGGCAGTTGCCGCACTCGGGGGCAACCGCCGGCGCGGCTTGTTCGTCAAGGACAGTCAGTTCGCGCCGCTCACGGCGAGACTCGCGGGCCGAATGGTAGCGCCGGGGCCGCTGCCCGGGTCGGCGTCCCTTGCGGTTGCGTCGGGGCATGTCAGCGGCGTTCCAGCACGTAGCGATCGGCGCTGAGCAGCATCTCCAGGGCGGAGAGCCAGCGGTCGCGGACGACCGTGAAGTCGCGGCCGGTGCGGCGGTTGCGATTGCGTGGGACCTGGTGGCCGTACGGCCGCCTGAGCGCATAGTGAGCGCCAACCCACTCGGTGCGCAGTGTGCGGTCGGCCTGCGGCGCCCATCGGACCCTGAGCCGAGTGCGGCGCGCGCGCTTGCGCTGGGGCGGGAACCACTTGATTACCAGATCGCGTCCGCGAGATGGACGGACCGTGTCGACCGAGGAGGCGGGAATGTGCAGCAGCGGCCGCCCGTCCTCACGCAGAAAGGTAGCGCCGTCGACATCGAGGATCAGGTCGCCCTGTCGGTCGGTAAACGGCAGCGGTCCAACCAGCGTGGCGGCGTCGCGGCTCGGCAGCGCGATCGGCCGCTGGCGGGTGACGTCGGCCCCGCAGCGGTGGCAGGCGGAACGTCCGTCGAATGTCTCGCGGTGGCAGGCGCGGCAGATTTTCATCGCTCGTCCGACCTCCGCCTCTTGGGGAGGTGCGCCAGTCTCGCGTAGAGGCCGCCCATTCGGCTCAAGAACGGCTGCGGCGTTCCCTCAAGTCGCTTCGCGACTGCTCCCCAAAGAGGAAGCGCATGACCGCTACGCGCCGACCGGGGCGCCGAAGCGCTCGATCAGCGCTTCGGCCTGGTTGACCATCGTCTCGACCACTTCGGTCGCCGGGCGAATGGCTTTAATCAAGCCTGCGCCGTTGCCGGCCGGGCCACCGACGAGTTCTTCGATGTGAGCCTCGCGCGCGCCGCGCAGCGCTTCGCCGACGAGCAGGCCTTGCAGCGGCATCGGCAGCGTCGGCGGAGCCTCGGGTCGTTCCCAGGCCTCGGTCCAGGCGTTGTACATGTGGCGCATCGTCTTGCCCGAGTACATCCGCCCGATCCGCGTGTCTTCGTCAACGGCGGCAACGAGCTTGTCCCACTGGACCTTGCGGGTCCACTCGTCGGTCTCGCCGCGCTCTTCGGAGTCCTGATACGCCTCCCAGGTGCCCAGGAACGCGGTGCCGCACCAGATCGCCTCCGCACCGAGCGAGAGCGCGGCCATCAGACCGCGGCCGTCCATGATCCCGCCCGCCGCGATGGTCTTGGTCGGGGCGATCGCGTCGGCCACCTGCGGGACCAGTGCGAGCGTGCCGATTCGTCCGGTGTGTCCGCCGGCCTCAGTGCCCTGGGCAACGACGGCATCAACGTTGGCGGCAGCGACGCGTCGGGCGTTACGGGTGTTGCCGACCAGGCCGATCACCTTCATTCCCTGCGCATGCGCGTCGGGCACCATCCAGCCGGGGTTGCCCAGGCCGGAGGCAAACACCGGCACGCGCTCGTCGAGGATGACCTCGACCTGCTGGCGGAAGTACTCCTGGGTCAAAGGCGGTCGATCGAGCGGAGCGGACGGCTCCGGAATCTCGAATTCCTGCTTAAGCTGATCGACGAAGTGATGATGCTCGACCGAGATCTCAAGCTCGAGGTCCTCGCGGTTGCCGGAATCGGCAATCGAGGAGGGCAGCAGCAAGTCGACGCCGAACGGCTTGTCGGTCAACGAGCGGACCTTGGCGATCATGCCGTGCAGTTCGTCGGGCGTGTAGCCGGTCGCCCCGACCACGCCGAGACCACCGGCCTCGGACACGGCCGCCGCGAGAGTCGGACCCGCCGCTCCGCCCATGCCAGCGAGCATGATGGGATACTCGATGCCGAGCATGTCGCAGAGTTCGGTCTTGAGAGGGGAAGCCATGTGCGGCCTTTCACTAGCGGTTTTGGGGTGAGCTATGGATTCGGCAGTATGGTACCAGTGCTCGTACGCCCGGCGCGGCCAGGCATCCAGCGCCTCGCAGGGAAGGGTCGTGACTGGTAGGCGACATTGGGGCGACTTGACGAGGAGAATGAGGGGGACTAGTCTGATGTCTAGTCAGGTAAGGTGTTGAGATAGGAGGTGCGCTGTGAGCAAGGACTACGAAGTACGGGAGCCGAGGCACTGGCAGGTGCAGGAGGCCAAGGCGAGGTTTAGCGCGGTCCTCGATGCTGCCGAAGATGAGGGTCCCCAAATCGTCACCCGGCGCGGCGTCGAGACCGCGGTGATTGTGCCGTTCGCCGAATGGCAACGGATCACGCGTCCGAAGTATCGCAACGTCAAGGAGTGGCTGCTGGCACCGGAAGCGCGTACCGAGAACCTGGCGCCGGCGCGACTCGAGTGGGAACTGCGACCGGCGCCGAAGTTCGACTAGCACCTCATGTACCTGCTGGACACTGACGTCATCTCCCAGTTGAGGCGGCAGCACCCGAATCGGGCGCTGCTCGCCTGGCTGGACAGCGTCCGATCCGAGGATCTGCATTTCAGCGCCATGACGATCGCGGAGATTCAACGCGGCATCGAGAAATGTCGTAGCGACGATCCCGACAAGGCCCGGGAGCTAACCGAGTGGCTGGACAGCCAGCTGCTCAGCGGATTTGAAGTCCTGCCCTTCGACACGCGCGCGGCGCGCGAATGGGGACGCATGATGCGCGACCAGCGCGGCAACCTGGCTCAGGACGCCGTCATTGCAGCCACAGCGCACACGCGATCACTGATCGTGGTCACACGAAACGTCAAGGACTTCCGGCGTCTGGGCGTGGCCTACCTCAACCCGTTCGAGTTCACTGGCTGACGCAGCGGGTTCAGCTCAGGTCCCGGCCGGGCCGACGATTGTGATTTCTTCGCCCAGTGCGGCGAGACCGAGCGAGTGCTGCAGCTCGTCCGTCTTCCAGGCCATGACAATGCCACCGGTGAGGTCCCGGTATAGGCGTTCGAGCGGCTGACCCTTGACGTAGGCGTGGGCGCCGGTCGTCCTGATGCTGATCTGGGCGATTTCCTCCGCCATACGCCGCAGATGGTGTGTCGTGCGCACCTGCATGCGAATGAATGACTGACGGTCACTGTAGGCGCGGTCGACTTCACTGACTGCGTGATAGAGCATCGTGCGTCCCGAGGCGAGCCAGCCGTCCATCTCGCCCAGCGCCATCTGCGCCCAGGGCTGCTGGGAACGCGGTTCGTTGCTGCCGCCCAGCGGACTGTTGGCGGCGGCCAGGTAGCCTCGGCGTTGTTGCAGATAGTCAATTGTCTCGTCGAACATTGCCTGGGCATTGCCCAGCCAGATCGCACAGATGCCAAGTCCGGGCAAGGCGCGTCGCTGCCACTGGAGTTGCGGAATCATCTGCTCGCCCATACGCAGCAGCGACATGGGAACGACGAAGCAGTCGGCTCGGGGAAGACGCAGGTTGTCAATCACCACGTCATGGGAGGCGGTAGAGCGCAGTCCCATGCCGTTCCAGTTGGCCCGATTCGTGATCGACTCCTGATTGAACTCAGGCAGCGCGATCACGAGATCCGGTTCGGACTCCCGCTCAATCAACGCGCCCACCATGGCGAAGCTGGCGGCGTCGGCGCCCGAGGCGAATCCGGCGCGGCCGGAAATCACCAGGTCGGCGCCATCTTCGGTGGCGGCGAATCCGGTGGAGGTGTTGTCCAGTTCTCGGGACGGAATGCTCCCCGGCGCGCAACACCATGCGCCCTCGGCGCAGGCCTTGAGCACACGATCTCGATGCGGGAAGGGAGGCAAGGCCGAGGCGATCCCGGTGACGAGCACGTGCATGTTGAGCGCCACCGCCGTGGAGGCGTCGCCGTATGCGATCTCCTCAATCACGCGGAGGTAGGTCTCGCCGTCGGCTTCGAGCCCACCCAGCGCTTCGGGGATCAGCAGCCCGGAGACGCCCAACTCAGCCAGCTCGTTAAAGTTGTCGATGGGCAGGGCGCCGTCGCGGTCAGCGTCAACGGCTCGTTCGCGAAACGGTCCGCGAGCCAGTTCGCGTACCTGCTCAATCAGTTGTCGCGAGGCGTCGGCATCCATAGGAACTCCCATCGGCACTGAGGCGCGGCTCGGAGTCAGCGTATCGGCCCGGCTGCTGCGAGCGTTAGCATCTCGGCAGGAAGAACAGTCCTCTGGGAAGGACGGCGCTGATGCCATCGATCAATACGTTGCACGGAGAGCTGGACACGTCGGCGCTGGGCCGCACGCTGATTCACGAGCACATCGGTATTCGCTCGCCTGGCATCTCCGAGAACTGGCCGGAGCTCTGGGATGAGGCGGGCTGCGTGGCGTCGGCGGACGAGAAGCTGAATGCGCTGCAGCAGCGCGGGGTCGGCACCGTCGTTGATCTCTCGACCGCCGATTTGGGGCGCGACATGGGATTCCTGCAGAAAGTGGCGCAGGTGACCTCGATCAACGTGGTCGTCTGCACCGGCATCTACTGGCTGCGCTCGATGTACTGGCGCGGTCGTCCGGCCGAGCTGCTCACGCAGGTCTTCGTCAAGGACATCACCGAGGGCGTCGCCGGCACCGAGGTCAAAGCGAACATCATCAAGCTCGCCTCCGACGAACAGGGCGGCGGGGTCGACAGTTACAACGAGAAGTGCCTGCGCGCCGGCGCTCGGGCGCACCGGGCGACCGGCGTGCCGATCGCGACCCACAACGGACCGCCCGAACTGGGCGCCAGGCAACAGGACATCTTCGAAGACGAGGGCTGCGACCTCTCGCGGATCGTGATTGGCCACGTCGGCGACACGGCCGACACCGACTACCTCAAGTCGCTCATGGATCGCGGCTCCTACGTGGGCCTCGACCGATTCGGCCTGGACCAGATTCTGCCCTTCGACGATCGCGTCAACACCGTGGTCAAACTGGCCGCCGACGGCTACAGCGAGCGGATGCTGCTGGCCCATGACGCGTCCTGCTGCCTGGACTGGATTCCCGACATCGACGCCGTGCGACAGGCGCAGCCGAACTGGCACTTCAACCACATCTCGGACGACGTGATTCCGGCCCTGCTTGAACGCGGGGTGACGCAGGCGCAGGTTGACCAGATGCTGGTCGGCAATCCCCGCGACCTGTTCGAGAAGCAGGGCGCGTACTAGGTGGCGGCGCCGACACCAGAGCCTGCCGACCTTCTGGCCGCAGCCCGCGCCGGCTTCGCAGGGGCGCCAGCGAATGCTCCAGACGGCGAACTTGCAGCGCGTGCGCGGTTATGGCGAGCGGGTCGCATCGTAGGCGAGGCGGAGGCCTCGGCCTCCGACGCTCTGGAAGCGGCGCAGTCGGCGGGCGAGTCGCTGCGAGTAGCGCTCGGCGAGGAGTCCGATCAACCGGGCGACGCGCTGACGATTGAAGTGGAAGCCGAACGTGAGCCACGCTCTCCGGAGGGACTGATCGGCCTGCTGCAGACGCCCCTGCCAGGACATCACGGGCTAATCCTGCGCGACGGAGACAAGACGGCGCGCGGCTGGCCGTTCGACGCGCTGCGCGCCGACGGTCGCACCGCGGCCTGGGTCAAAGGGCTGAATCGCGAGGCGCGTCCGCCGGGCGCCAGACTCGCCTCCAGTACATCGGTCGAGGTCTTCACGACGCTCGAAGCGCTGGGCGCGGTGGCGCCCGCCGACGGCGAACGAATCACCGCTCGTTTCGGCGGATTCCGGCTCGTCGACCGCGATGAAGTCCTGCCCGACCGCGTCACCGGCTCGGCGCTGCAAGCGGCGGCCTGGCTGCTGCGACACCAACGGCCGGACGGGTCGTTTGCCTACGAGTACGCGCCGCCGTCGGGGGAGAACGAGGGCGGCTGGACCTGGTTCGATCAGCTCGTGCGGCAGTGCGGCTGCGCGTGGGGCATCGCCACGGTCGCCAGGCTCACGCGCGACCGCAAGATCGGGGAAGCCGCCGCCCGCGCCATCGGCGGCATCCTCGACCGGCATCTGCGCCGCGACGGACCAGGAAGGCTGTTCTATCTCGAGGACATGTACGGCGAGGCCAAGCTCGGCGCGCCGCCGCTGCTGCTGATGGCGATCTCCGAGCTCGGCGCTTCGTTCCGGATCCCGCGCGAGACCGTTGACCAGCTCATGGCCTCGCTGCTGGCCGTCCAGTCTCGGGACGGGCGTCTTGGCACCACGACCAGGGGCATGGCACTCGAGGGCTCCGAGACCTACTACGCGGGCCAGATCGTGCTCGCGCTTGCGCGGCAGTACGCGATCCGCAAGCGTCCGCGTCTGCGCTCGGCCGTCGAGCGTTCAATGCGCCACTATGAACAGCGCTGGCAAGACGAAGACGAACGCGATCTGTCCTTCACCACCTGGATGATCCAGGCCTGCGACCAGTGGCACGCCCTGACCAACGACGAAGCGGCGCGGGACTATGCCTATGCGATGGCTGATTGGGCGATCAAAGAGCAGCACGGCGAGGACGCAGAGAATCCCCTCTGGGTCGGCGCGTTTCAGAACACGCCGGGAATCGGCACGGCCGCCTACAGCGAAGGAATCGTCAGCGCGCTCGCCATCGCGCAGCGCGACGGCGATGCCGAGCGGGCCGAGCGCTATCGCGAGTCGCTGATGCTGAGCATGCGCTTCCTGCTCTCGCTCTCGCTGGACGGACCCGAGCACGCTCTCGTCGGCGGTCCCGAACAGATCGGCGGCGTTCGCTCCGCCCTGCACCGCTCCGGCCTGCGCTGCGACAACGCCCAGCACTACCTGATGTCGATGCTGCGGGCGCGGGCGTTGTGTTGGCCTGAACAGACCTAGCTGGCGGCAGCAGAACGTGATGGCCGGCGCCAGAGGGAACGACCAGGTGTCGCGAACCCTCAGCCCTTGACCTCGGGCCAGACTTCTCGCCACGCCGTTTCCACTGTCAACAAGTACTGATCCACGGGAATCGCCAGCTCCCGGGCGTAGTTCGGCATACCGATGCCGAGCCTCGTGATCCCGGCGTCTCGGGCGGCGCTCAGCAGACGCAGCGTGTTCGACATGTCGGCGTCGAGCGGGGGCAGCCACTGGATCGGGAATTCGTCCGGGTCGCGATCGTTGCGCTCCAGTTCGGCGCGTAGGTCCGAGCACAGTCGGGCGAGTTGATCGAGGTCGCTGGCGACCGGCGCGATCCAGCCGTCGCCAAACCTGGCGGTGCGCTCGATGGCCGGCTTCGACAGTCCGCCGAACAGGATGGGAGGGCCGCCCGGCGTGACCGGCTTGGGCATCACCGACATCTCGTCGATCTGCACGTAGCGGCCCTGGAAGGTGATCGGTTCCTCTGTCCAGCAGGCGCGCAGGACGCGGATGTACTCCTCCATCCGGCTGGGCCGCTGGCGGAAGTTGGCGCTCAGCGCGTCGAACTCCTGCCACTGCCAGCCGACTCCGATGCCCAGGCGCATCCGGCCGCCCGAGAGCACGTCGATCTCGGCTGCTTGCTTGGCGACCAGTACCGGCTCGCGCTGCGGCAGGACCAGCACGTTGGTTTGCAGCGCGACCCGATTGGTCTGTCCGGCCAGCCAAGCCAACGTGGTGAGGACCTCGTGTTGATGCACGTCATCGGTGTAGGGGCCGGTTTGTGGGCGGTCGTCCCGCGCATAGGCGTAGATCACGTGGTCGGCCATCGAGATGAAGTCGCAGCCGATCGCTTCGACGCCCTGTGCCCAATCGCGCAACTCCGAGACATCCCAGTGCCAATGCCAGGCGGGAATCTGACAGCCGAACTCGAACGTGGCCATGTGCGCCTCTCTCTCGATGCGTTGCTGGGAGACTAGCTGCCGACGATCTCGGGCCAGACTTCGCGGCGAGTCGCCTCGATGATCCGCAGCACGTCGTCAACGGGCATGATGCCTTCGCGCTCGTAGTTGGGCATGCCGCAGCCCAGCCGCGTGACGCCAGCGTCGCGCGCGGCGATCATCTGCATGAGCACCTCGTCCGAGTTCTCGTTGAGCGGCGGCTGCCATTGGATGGGAAACGAATCAAGATCGCGTCCGTTGGCGCGCAACTGATCCTGCATCAGGCGGACGCGCGGGAGCAGGCGGTCGACATCCGTGTGGACGGTCGCGACCCAGCCGTCGCCGATTCGCGCGGCGCGTTCGATCGCAGCCTGCGAGAGTCCGCCGAACAGGATCGGCGGACCGCCCGGCGTGACCGGCTTGGGCATCATCGACATTTGGTCGATCTGGACGTACTTGCCGCTGAACGAGATCGGCTCCTCGGTCCAGCAGGCGCGCAGGATCTTGATGTACTCCTCGGTGCGGCTGGGGCGCTGCTTAATGTTGACGCCCAGCGCCTCGAACTCCTGCCATTGCCATCCGACGCCGATGCCCAGGCGCAGCCGTCCGTTGGAGAGGACGTCGATCTCAGCCGCTTGCTTGGCGACCAGGATCGGCTCGCGCTGGGCAAGCACCAGCACGTTAGGTTGCAGGGCGATCCGTTCCGTGACCTCTGCCAGCCAGGCCATGAGCGTCATCACCTCGTGCTGGTGCACATCGTCGCTGTAGGCGCCCGACTGCGGGCGATCGGGGCGTGAATAGGCATAGAGGATGTGGTCGGCCATGGTGATGTAGTCGCAACCGAGCGCGTCGACGCCCTGCGCCCAATCTCGCAGTTGCGCGATGTCCCAGTGCCAATGCCAGGCCGGAATCTGGCAGCCGAACTCGTACTGCGGCATGAGGCGTCCCCCTTCGAATCACTCTGCGTTGACGGCGTTCGGTCAGGTGTATCCTAAGAGCATCCTGAAAGCACCTGGAGACCTGTGCGATATGGCGTTGGATGAACGGCATGCTGGCGAAGAGGGCGTGTTGCGAAGCGACATCGCCGATGTGATTGATCGCGCGGCGGCGATGGCGGTCTATGCGTTCGCCTCGGTCAACCAGGCCGGCCAGACCGAAGGTCTGCGCCTGCCGCCGCAGCTCGCCGAGCACCTCGCAGAGGCGACATACGTCGACGTGCTGCGCTACTCGCTGGACGAGTGCACCTGTCCGTGCCACCAGGAGCACTAGGTCTCCGACGACCCCAGACCTCTCCTGGTTGTCGGTGCGACGCTAGTCTGAACACGACAGGACTACACTGCGACTGAATGGCGGACGGCAAACTCGCGTCTCGCTTGACCAGACGAAGGAGCAGATCGATGACCACTGCGACCAAAGACTCGGTCGTGACCCCGGAGCGGTTCAAGTCGGGGATGACCTGGAACCAGTACCTGGCCTTTATCAACTCGGAGGAGAACTTCCAGCGGCTGACGCCCGGCGGCCAACCGCGCGGCGACGCCAATGTCGAGCGCTTCGTCCGCAACATGAGCGCCTGGCAGGTCTCCGAAGACGGCCGCGAAGCGCTGCAGTCACTGCCGCGACTGAAGATGCTGGTGCTGGGCGAGGACTGGTGTCCCGACGTGTATCGCGGCCTGCCGGTGCTGGCCGAGATCGCGGCGACCGCCGGCTGGGAACTGCGAATCTTCGTCCGCGACGAGAACAACGACATCATGTCCGAGTTCCTCAAGGACGGTCAGCACGAGTCGATCCCAACGGCGGTGATGTACACCCTGGATCACGAATACGTCGGCCACTGGATTGAGCGCCCCGCAGTGGCCAACGAGCACATGGCCAACATGCAGAAGCTCTTCAGCCGCAAAGAGGGCGAGTCCGAAGACGACATGCGAGCTCGGATCCGCCAGGGTTACCGAGACCTTCAGTCCTCGGACGAGTGGGCATCATGGCGCGACGCAACCGTTGACGAGATCGTCGAGTTGGTGCGCGCGAACACGTAGGCGTCGCGGTTATGAGTCACCGGCGGCTCCACCAAACGGGCTGTCCCGCGGCTCGTCGGGCTCTTCAATGGTGATCCTTGGCGCGTCCTGCTCGATTGAGCGCATGGCGCGCCAGGTGATGAACCAGCGCTGCAGGGCAGTCAGATTGGTCAGGACGGCGAGCAGCCAGAGAATCGGAATGAGCTGCGCCGAGAGCAGCCCGATCGCCATGATCAGCACGCGCTCGAGTCGCGTGCCCAGGCCGGTGCGGATGCCGACGCCGAATTCACCCGCCTTCGATCTCGTGTAGCTGACCATCATGCTGCCGAAGAGCGAGACGCCGATCAGCACCACGGCGGTGCGGTCGTAGCGAGCCGCGTCGCTGTACCAGATGAGCAGGGCAAAGAGCAGGGCGAAATCGGCGAGACGATCCGAGACCGCGTCGAAGACGGCGCCCCAGTCGGATGCGCGATCGGTCGCGCGGGCGACGGCGCCGTCGAGCATGTCGAAGGCGGCGGCGGCGAGCAACACGATCCCTGCCTGCCAGAACATGCCATAGGCGGCCAACGTGGCCGCGCCGCCCATGCCGAGCAGGCCGATCAGGGTGAGGGCATTCGGGGTCAGGCCAGTCCGCGCGACCGCCCGTCCGACTCGTTCGGACAGAGTCTGGGATATCGAGTGGGGGAGGAGAGACACGCGGATCTCTAAGGGAACCCGGCCGCCGTGAATTCACTCTACACAGCAGACCCGGGCCGTAGAGCCGGAGAGTTGCGCTCAGTCGTAAAACAGTCGCTTACCGATGAAGAAGAACAGAATGAGCACGGGGATCCCGGCGGCGACCATGATCACGTAGTTGAGGTTCAGCGTTTCATAGAAGGGCCGGTCCTGGGGCTCGATGTACGGCCAGAGCAAGAGCAGCGCCCGTTCAGCATTGCCAGTGAACTCGTCAATGAATCGCTCGCGGGGAATGCCATAGACCTGTTCAAGCGCCGCGTAGAAACTCACGCCCTCGCCGGTCAGGCGAAACAGCTCGACCAGCGCTTCCGGTCCCCAGTCCTGGATCATCCAGGCGAGCATGCCGCCGGCCTGACCGAAGTACTTGGCCTGGAACTGCCAGGTGCTGGGAATCGTCTCGAGCTGCTCGAAGCTGTAGAACTGCTCGTGGTCGAAGAGCACGACCGAGCCCGCGCGTCGGAGGTAGAAGCCGGGCAAAGGACCTTGCGACCAGAATCCCATTGCCGAGCGCATCCAGAGCGGCACCTGATCGCCGTGCGGCGCCGCCGCGGCGCTGATCAGCGCGTTCGTGACGGCGCTGCGCACACTGCCCGACGCATTGCGCGTCACATGCAGGATGAGTGCATCCTCGCCGATGCCGGGTGGATAGGCGGTCTGATCGGAGGGATCCGCGCCCTGCGGCCAGACGATGAGTGCGATGTGCTGATCGATCGAGGTCTCGATCAGATCGCTGACCAGGTCGTACGCGCCTTGACCCTCGTCGGCCAGATCGTCCGCGCGGACCTGGCCCTGCGTATGCCAGAGGGTCAGGTGTTCCCGTTCGGCAAGGACCCATTCGACGGCCTCGCCCTGCGCCCCCGTGATGGGCGCCAGCCAGACAGTTACGGCCAACAGGGCAGTAAGCGCACCGAGCCCGAGCATTCGAGGAACGTTCACGCGATCAGGTTAGGGCCGAGTCAGGGAGAGATACAGTTGCAGGTGCTGTTCGGCAATCGCGGTCGCATCGAATCGCTGCGCCGTCTCGCGTCCACGCTCGGTCAGCGCGCGGCGCAGTTCGGCGCTCCCCATCACTTCGCGGATTCGGTCGGCCAGCGCCGCGGACTCGCCGGGTGGGACGAGCAGCGCCGATGCGCCGTCGTCGGTCGCGACTCGATAGCCGGGAATGTCCGAGGCCACGATGGGCGTCCCAGCGGCCATGGCTTCGATCAGCACCAGACCCAATGCCTCGCCGCCCATAGCGGGAAACACCGCGCAGGCGGCGGACGCCAGCAGCTCGGAAAGTTCGGCGTGCGGCACCGCGCGCAGGAAGGTGGTGCGCGAGTCGGCCAGGCGACGCGTTGATTCACGGACCGGACCGGCGACCACGAGTTGTACGTCCTCCAATGTGCGCACTGCCTCCAGCAACGTGCGAAGTCCCTTGCGCGGCTCGTCGCGGCCGACGAAGAGGATGGTTCGGGAGCCGAGCTGCGGCCGCTGTTGGAGGAAGGGCGCAAGATCGAGACAGGGCGGGATGCGGCGCGCATCCTCCGGCAGGCAGGGCGACGCGGTCTCGCAGGACACCTCCGTCGCGCAGATCACGGCGTCGGCGCGGCTGAACAGGCGACGGGTCAGCGGACGCGTGACTCGATAGAACCGTCCGGCGGTGGTCTCGGCGGAGTGCAACGTCAGCACCAGCGGCGCGTCGCCGGGATGCAGCATGGCGAGCGGACCGCAGCAGGGCAGCATCGGTTCCTGGATGTGGAGCACGTCATGCGGCTCACGCAGGAATGAACGCAGGCGCCACAGGTCCAACGGATGCCAGCTCAGGTCGGCCCGCGTTCCGCCCAGCCGAACGCGCAGCGGTCTTGTCGGTGCGAAGACGCGCGAGTCATGTCCCAGCCGCGTGAGCGCCTCCGAGAGCGCCAGCGTGTGAGTCTGGACTCCGCCCGGTTGTCGCAGGTCATAGGGGAGCACGTGGTGAATGCGCACACAGGTCAGGGTAGGGGCAAGATTTGGTCCAGAATGGAATCGAGGCGGTCCAGGCCCTGCGGTTCAGAGTGGGGGATCTGAAACTTGTCCAACACGTCAGCGAAGCGCCGGAATCCTCGTTGATCGGAGAAGTCGATCCATGCAATGTCGGATGCGTTGAGCTTCTCGCGGTTCTGATCGGAGATCCAGTCAGCCAGAAGGATACGCGGATCCCGTGCGATCGCGGAGGTTACCGATTCAGGATTTCCGCGCCCGTTCAACTTGACTTCGCAGCGGTACTCGACGCCGCGCCTCTGGAGCATGTAATCGACCTGGTAGCGGCTGTCTTTCTTCATCGCCTTTCGGTGATAACGCCCGTCAATCCCATACAACAGGCAAAGCGTCTGAAGCAGTGGCGTCTCTACCTGCATTCCGACAGAGGACCAGTTGCCGCCACTGATCTGCGCGCGTTTGACAGCGAGGCTGTTGAAGATCAGCAGGCTTTCTGAGTGCGTGAACTCGAAGCCGTCACCCATCGCGATCCTCACCGCTGGGCCGGCCTTGCGAAGGGCATTGAGCTCTTGCAGTGTGTCCGTCAGGAACTGGATGTTGTCGGCCGCGGCATTGAGAATAGTCACTTGTGAGGCGCCGCCGTAGATGTTGGTCACCGTCTTGGCCGGTATGCCTGCAACTATCTGGAGATCATCTCTGTCCGAGGCTTGTTCCAGAGCAAATCGCTTGTACCAGGCGGCCGCTTCATCATCGCCCTCGTGGGTCTCTTCCCACTTCACTTTCGACCGGCGGGCGAGATCGAAGAAGGCGAGGGCGTAATCGAGAAACTGGCGGTTGATCTGCTGGAACACGGCTAAACGATGGTTGCCGCCATCGCTCAAGAGCTCGCGAATGATGTGCCGTTGCATTTCAGTCGTGATCGTGGCCATGCGGCCTCCAATCACCCAGGTGAATTGCCCTGGCAACGAGACCCAGTCGGCTTATGATTCGACTGACGTACTCCTCATTGATTTCCAAGAGCAGAAAGTCGCGACTGAGCCCAACTGCCGCTGCGCCCAACGTCCCGCTTCCGGCAAAGGGGTCGAGCACGAGGTCGCCGATCATTGAGTAGTAGCGAATGACTCGCTCGCACAGTGACTCGGGAAACACCGCGCTATGGACGGAATCGTGAGCAGGATCGATATCCCAGACGTTTGTGGCTTCGAAGCCATCGGGAACACGCGAGTCCTCGCGAACATCAAGCGGATACTGTCGTAGATTCCAGTCGATCAGTCGGTGGCTCTGCTTCCGATACACCATTACGTATTCTGTAACGGCGTTGGCCTTGTACGTAAGTGGTTGTCTGTGCACGACGAATCCACTGTTTCGCGGCTTGGCCGCTCCAGCGGGCTTCTTCCAAATGATGTCGTCGATGAACTTCCATCCCATCGCCGTCAGGCGCGGATGCAGATCGAAGGGAATGGCGAATCGGTGACTTTCATGCTGTCGTCCAGCGCGCGGCACGATGACCGGAGACGTGTTTACGACCAAAAAGCGTCCCTCCGCGGTGACCCTGTGCACCTCGCGGAACACTTCGCAGAGAGAATCCAGATAGAACTCGTACGATGGATACGTGGAGTAGTCGCGCGCGTTGTAGTAGGGCGGTGACGTGAAAGTCAGTTGAACGGACTGGTCAGGAACACTTAGCAAAGAGTTGAGGGCGTCGCCCTGGATGACCACGTTTCGTAACGCTCCCGACTGTCGTGACTTACCCCCCCCCCCCCCCGACTAGGACGCACGCTGGTTTTCGAAGCGTGGCGAGCCCGCTCAGTTTGCACGAACTCACGGAGGACCTCGTTGGGGTGTTGCAGGAGCTGACGCAGGATTGGCTCGGCGACTGCTCGTTGAGTGTCGGTACGCGCGCCGACCAAGCCTCGCGCGACCTGGGTCAGAACTCCCGGATCCTCGTGTTGACTCAGTCCGACGAGCATCGCGAAGGCTCGCGGATGACGCCGGGCAAGCCGCCCAATCGCGCTGGCCGCTTCTCGTCGCACGTCTTGCGATGGGTCACCCTTGGCCAGACGCTCCAACTCGGGCAAAGACGAGCCATCCCCTGTTCGTGCCGCCTCAACTGCGGCGCGCTGTCGTACCTTGGGGTCGCTGTCGCGGAAGAAGGCGCTCATGTCCCTGGGATACCGACCTCAGCCGTCTCGGCCAAGGCCTCGCTTCACGAGCGCCTTCGGGGTGGCGCTGAGACCTCGCCACTGCTGGCGCAGCAATCGACCGGCTCCGATGCTCGTGAGCCTGGGATAGTGACCCAGCTCCCCGGCGGTCGCGCCCGACTCGAGCGCCGCTCGCAACGCTTCCTGGCTGCTCCCCTCGAATGTGGTCAGGGCGGAGCCGACCTGTTCGTGAAAGTGGGCGTCGGAGCCGCCCGTGGCGGGCAGATTCCAGCGTCGGTTGGCTTCGATCACGCCGTCGCGACGACGTCGCGCGAAGGGGATGGGATTCGCGATCTCGATCCCAAGTGTCGGCGCGCCGTCGCCTCGGCGCTCGGGCGCGAGGTCTCGCACGAGGCGGTCGATCTCGCCGATCCGCAGCGCGGGCGGAAACAGGGCGGCGGGATGCGCGATGACGGCGATGCCGCCCTGCTTCCAGATCGCTTCGACGCTTGCGGCGGCACTGCGGAAGAAGGGAATCGGCTCCTCGATCCAAAGCGCGAGGATATGACCCTGCCGACTCGTGACCTCGCTGCCGACGATTACCTCAATCGGGTGATCGGCTCGCGCAGCGACCTCTCGAGCGATCAGCGCACCGCGGGTCTGATCGTGGTCGGTGACCGCGATCATGTCGAGTCCTCGTCGCTGCGCCGCGTCGAGAATGGTCAGGGCATCGTCCATGCCGTCGGATTCTTCAGTGTGAACCTGCAGGTCCGCGCGACCGATCGGCGGGTCGGGGGCGGTCATGACGCGACAGCTTCGGGGTGTGTTCGAGGATGGGGATCGTCCCACGGCGTGTCGCGGCATGGCGCCCAGGGCGACTCAGTGACACGCCAGAGATGGGCGTGCTCGGCAATGATCGGCTCGAAGAGTCGGGCGAGACCGGCAATGTTGGTCCGCGTGTCGAGGGCGCGGTTGCCCTTGAGCAACAGCTCGAGCGGCGGCAGGAAGGTCACGTCGAACTGGAGCCGGTCGGATCCCGGTCTGCGGACCGCGTAGAGCGGCAGGATGGCGGCGTCGGCGCGGATGGCGAGGTCGATCGCGCCGACCGGAAAGCGAGCCTGGCGACCGAAGAACGGCACACACGAGCCGCCGCCCTGGCGGTCGCGATCCCAGAGGATGCAGACCACGCCGCCGGCGCGCAAGGCGCGCAAGGCGGAAGCGACGCCGGTCTGCGTGGCCGTCAGGAACTCGATGCCGACGGCGGCTCGCGCGGCGTTGACGGCTTCGAGGTGACGCGGATCGTCCAATCGCTCGACCAGGGCGACGGCCGGGATGTCGAGCGCCGCAAGCGCCTTGACCGCGACCTCGGGATTCGAGATATGCGCGGTGGTAAGCACGACGCCGCGGCCCGAGCGGTGGGCGTCGAGCAGATGCTCGAGCCCGTCCACGCGCAGGTGTTGGTCGAGCACGACCTGGGGAGTGATCGAGGGCAGGATTGCGAGGTCGACGTAGTATCTCGCGGTTTCGGCGATTGCCTCAGCGGTCGCCCGATTGAGTTGTCGAGCGGTGTCGTCGGGCCGGATGCGCTGGAGGTTGTTGCGGATGCGAATCCGCCGGCGTTCGAGGAATGGGAGCGCGAGTGAAGCCGCCGTCTCGGCGACCGCGTACAGCGTCCGGCGCGGCAGGAATCGGCCCAGCCAGGCCAGTACCGTGAGCGCAACGGATGTCGGCATGTTGTCATGTTCTCACGAACGGAACAGTTGGCGGAACTGATACCACTGATCGGGGGCGGCGCGGAGGGCGGGCTCGAAGGCTGGGAGGAGCGGGCCGGCGGGGTCGTAGTCAAGGTCGATGTGCGGCTGGAAGCGCAGGTCGTGCTGCAGTCGCGTGCAAGCGAGGGGAACGAGCTTGGCGCCGGTGCGCTCGGCGATGCGGTGGATCTCGTCGGGCAGCTCAATCTCACGACCGAAGATCTGGTCGGAGCGGGTCTGCTCCGTCGGATGCGGCGGACGGTCGAAGAGGATGGCGGCCGTGCCGTTGGCTTCCAGGTGTCGCACGATCCGGCGCAAACCCGCGCGCCCGCCGGCCGGAGTCATACCAAGCCGCGCGCGTTGCTCCTGGATGGCTTGATTGAGCGCGGGATGGCCAAGATCGTCGACCAGAACCATCGACGGTCCGATCCGGTGGGTGAACGCACCGCCGAGGATGTCCCAGTTGCCGAAGTGCATGACCGCGAAGAGGATCGGACGCCGCTCGTACCAGTCTTCAAGCTGCTGCCAGTGTGCTGACCAGGCCGGATCGTCGCCGCCGACCGTGGCAAAGCAGTCCTCGGGGCTCAGTTCATCGAGGCGAACGGCGTCGACGAGGTACTCGCCGTAGCGCCGGTATTGAGCGCGAGCGAGCAATTGGGCGCTGCCCGGCCAATCGACATGCGGCAGCAAGAATTCGGCGTTGCGGTTGGCCGCGTGACGTCCGCGGGACCAGCCCAGATAGACGGCGTCCATCATGCGGCGGGCGGCGGCATAGGCGGCGGAGCGCGGGAGCACTCGAGCGGCGCGTCCGAGTGTCTGGTAGCCGATGGTGAGGGGATGCATGGCTGATCGGGGCCGTAGGGCAGCCCTCTTCCGACCCTACGATGCGCCTTCCTTGGAGCGAGAGGCGGCCTGGCGCTGGTTGCTCGCTACTCGCCGCGGGCGAAGGCTTCGACCGAATCGCGGGCGACGTCGTCGGTCCACTGCTCGGGCGGCGACTTCATGAAGTAGGCAGAGGGCGCCAGCAACGGTCCGGAGAGGTTTCGGTCGAGGGCCAGTTTGGCGCAGCGCACTGCGTCGATCACGACCCCGGCGGAGTTGGGCGAGTCCCAGACTTCGAGCTTGAGTTCAAGGTTGAGCGGCACGTCGCCGAAGGTCGTGCCCTCGATGCGAATGTGGCACCACTTGCGGTCCTCAAGCCAGGGCACGTGGTCGGACGGACCGACGTGCACATCGCCGGAGGGCATCTCGTACTCGATCTGCGACGTGACGGCGTTCGTCTTGCTGATCTTCTTCGACTCAAGGCGCTCGCGCTCGAGCATGTTGTAGAAGTCCGTGTTGCCGCCGAAATTGAGCTGATAAGTGCGATCGATCTGGACGCCTCGATCACGGAACAGCCGCGACAGCACGCGATGCACGATCGTCGCGCCGACCTGCGACTTGATGTCGTCGCCGACGATCGGCGCGCCAGCGCGGCGGAAGCGATTGGCCCAGTACTCCTCGCGAGCGATAAAGACGGGAATGCAGTTGACGAATCCACAGCCGGCTTCGAGCACCTGCTCGACGTACCACTTGGTCGCCTCCTCGGAACCGACCGGCAAGTAGTTAATCACGACATCAACATCGCGATCCTTGAGGATTTGGGCCACGTCGACGGTCGAGCCGGGAGCCTTGTCAATCACTTCCGACAGGTACTTGCCCAGGCCGTCGTGGGTCATTCCCCGTTCGACCGGCACGCCCAGGTTGGGCACGTCGGTGAACTTCACCGTGTTGTTGGGTTCGGTGAAGATCGCTTCGGACAGATCGAGACCGACCTTGCGCGAGTCGATATCGAACGCCGCGACGAAGTTGAGGTCGGAGATGCGATATCCGCCAAGCACCGCGTGCATGATGCCGGGAATTTCGTCGCCGTCTTGAGCGTTCTGGTAGTGGGATACCCCCTGGACGAGCGAGGAGGCGCAGTTGCCGACGCCGATGATGGCGACGTTGATCTTGCCGGTCGGGCCGCCCGCTTCATCAGCCTGACTTGAACCAGTGGACATGGATTATTCCTTCCGCGGTGGCTGCGGTCTCAGCGACGTGCCGAAGTAGATCGGAATCTCGCGCCATGGCGACCGCGTCGTCCACCTGCGAGTACTGCAATCTATCAGCAAGCCTTGCATATCGCTGTTGCCAGCTACATACCTGCCCCGAAACACATGCCCCGAACCGGGCGGACCAATGTGAGGGTAATCTGGCCTCATGCCGGATCCTCGCGAACTCGTCGTGGAAATGTACCTGCAGTTCGCAGAGGAATTGGCCGACGCGTCGGGCGAGGCAATCCGCCCCTGGTTTCGCCGCGGCCCCGATGTCGAACGCAAGCGTGACGGATCGCCGGTCACACAGGCCGACCGTGGGGCGGAGCACGCGATCCGCGAGCGGATCGCCGACCGCTATCCGCAGCACGGCGTGATCGGAGAGGAGTACGGCGTCGAACGGGCCGACGCGGAGTGGGTCTGGGTCATCGATCCGATCGACGGAACCGGCGCGTTCGTTGCGGGATTGCCGACCTTTGGGACGTTGATCTCCTTGTTGCAGGACGGCGTGCCGTTGTTGGGCGTACTTGACCAACCGATATTGCGGGAGCGATGGTCGGGCGTCGACTTCCCCGGCGTGATGACGCGTACTACACACAATTCACACGCTGTCCACACGTCGTCAACGACCGAACTGTCAGACTGCACCGGATTCGCCACCACGCCCGAGATGTTCGATCGGCAAGAATCGGTTGCTTGGTACCGCCTGGCGTCGAGCATGGAGCGGGTGCGCTATGGCGCGGACTGCTATGCCTATGGTCTGCTTGCTTCCGGATTTGTGGACATCGTTTGCGAGGCGTCGCTCAAGAGCTGGGACTACCTCGCCCTGGTTCCGATCGTGCGCGGCGCAGGCGGTCAGATGACGGATTGGGAAGGTTTGCCGCTGACGATTGAATCGGGGTCGCGCGTGCTGGCGTCGGCGACGCACACGGCGCATCGGGCGGCAATTGCCAGTCTCGCGCAAGCACATTGTTGACGGGCTGGATGCAATGGCAGCACGAAACGCGCCGATCTGTGGACAGGCGGTGCAGTGCGTGGACGATCAGTGGAGCACTGCGCCTCAACGCCGGGCCGGCAGCAGCTTAGGCGGCAGCGTCGGCGTGGGCCTTGACCTTGCGCAACACGGGCAGACCGGTGCGGACATTCTCGACGACTTCGTAGCCGTCGGGAATCGCGTCGATCGCTCCCGGCTTCTCCGACTTGGCGAAGAAGTAGATCCGCTGCGCGTGGTGATTGCGCAACTCAATGTCCCGCGCATGCAGGAAGTACGTCTCCTGGCGTCGGTTGGTAGTGGAGTAGGCCATGGCTCGCGGCCTCCAGACTATTGATCAGGCGCCTATGCAGTAGCATTATACATTGAAGCGGTTTCGGATCCGATTGTCAAACAGCGCCCGGTTCTCTCTTATGTTCGCTGCGCGGGATTCTCTGCTTCGCGTCGGCTGGCTTGCGGTCGGACTCACGCTGCTGGTGTCAGCCTGCGCCGGCGACAGCAACGTAGAGCAGCCGGCGCGCGACACTGAGACCCGTGCAGGCTCGGTCTGGGATGTCGTCGAAGCGGGCGACGATCTCCGCTGGCTGCCGGTTCTGGCGACGCGCGACCTGGCGGTAGGCGTCAAGCGAGTCGCCTTCAGCCTTGACGGCCTGCGGGCCAATGAACCGGCGCCGACGATCCGAGTCTCGCTCTACGCGCTGGACGAGGATCGGGAACGTCCGCGCTCGGTGCAATACGCGAGATTCATTCCGTACGATCCGAGCGTGGGGATTGCAGCCCATGGTCACGCGAACTCCAGCGTCTCAGATCGTGCGCTGCCGGTCGGCCGCGGCATCTACGTCGCGCCGGTTCAACTGGACGCAGCGGGACTCTGGGGCTTGCTCCTGGAGATGAGTTCGGAGGAGGGCGAGGAGCAGGCACGGATTCGTTTCTCGGTTCGGGAGCGTCCCGCCGCGCCGTCCTTGGGCGAGCCGGCGCCGTCGGTCGATTCACGGACGCGGTCGGATGTCGAGTCGCTGTTTGAGTTGACTTCGGACCCGGATCCGGAGCCTGGCCTGTATGCGCTCTCGATAGCGGACGCGCTTGCGCAGCAACGCCCGTTGCTGCTGGCCTTCGCGACACCGGCATTCTGTCACTCGCGAACCTGCGCGCCCGTGCTCGATGCGGTGAAAACCGTGTGGCGCGAGTTCTCCGGCACGATCAACGGTATCCATATCGAGGTGTTCGAGAATCCTCAGGACCCGCAACGGCTTATGGAGTCGGAGCCGTTTGTCGCCTGGCGGCTGCCGTCCGAACCGTGGGTGTTCGTGATTGACGGCGGCGGCGTCATTCGTTACGCATTTGAGGGCGCGGTAACAGAGGCGGAGCTACGATCGGCGGTCGAGTGGGTGGTGCAGGACGAGGCAGACTAGCCGAGTGCCGAGCAGGTCCCTGCGTGAAGTAAGGACTCGAGGCTTGGGGCTACGCTGTCATCCGAGAGCGAGGGACGGCATGGCACTGGCAAGTGCTGAGCGGGCGCAGATTCGGCAACAGTTCGAAGCGATCGAAGGTCCGCTCAAACTGGAGTACTTCCACCAGAGCCCGCGGCGGGTCATGGTCCCGGGACGACCCGATAGGCCGTCCTGCGAGGTTGCCAAGGAACTCTACGAAGAGATCGCTTCGCTCTCCGACCAGATCACGCTGACGATCTACGAACACGAGGACGCGCCCGAACAGGTGGCGCGACGCGACATCGTCGACGTCCCATGCGTGCTTATCCGCGGTGAGCTAAATCGTCCGCTGCGCTTCTACGGAGCGCCCAACGGTCACCTGTTGGTGGCGATGATCCGGGCGATGGTGCTCGCCTCGACGAGACAAGCCAAGCCGTCGGCGCAGATGAAGCGCGCACTGGGCAAGCTGCGCCGTCCGACCCGGCTGCGGATGTTCGGATCTGTGCTCGATCCCAACTCCGGACAGGCCGCCCTGGCTGCCTGCGCGGCCACGCTGCTCTCTCCAAAGTTGCAGACCGACGTATTCGCGATTGAAGAGTTTGCCGAGATCGCCGCGCGCTCGGGCGTCGACGCCTTGCCGGCGATGTTCATCGACGATCGGCTGTTCGCGGCCGGGTTTGTCGAGCCGCTGTCGATGGTCGAATTCATCGGGCTCTGGCAGGCTCGCCCCGAAAAGGCGCAGCTCAATCCGCTGAGGCCGCAGCCAGGGACCGCCACTCCCTGGCGTCCGCCGCAACCGCCGCCTCAGCAGCGCGAACCGAGATCGCTCGATCCCGTCGCAACCGCGGCCGGCCGCGCGCGTGAATCGGCGGCAACGCCGGAGGGTATGCGCCGCACCGAAGGCGGCCTGATCGTGCCCAATCGGTAGTACGCTGGAAGTGATCAAACTCGGAATCGGGAGACGCCTGTGGCTGATGCAGACGAGTTGCGCGAGTCGCTGAACGGCCTGCGGGATCGACTGGATGACATCCTGGAGCGTCTTTGACCTGACTGGCGTGGAAGCCGAGGTTGCGCGGCTGGAGGCGCAGTCGACCGCGCAGGAGTTCTGGGACGACGCCGACCGGGCGCGCTCGACGATGAAGCGGCTCGCCTCGCGTCAGCGCACGGTGCAGGTCTGGCGCGGGATCGAAGCGCGACTGCTTGACGCCCTGGAGCTGCTGGAACTCGCCGACGACGACGAACTGGCCGAGGAGCTGACGGCGGAGGCAGCGGCGATCGCAGACGAGATTGAACGACGCTCTTTTGAGCTGGCGTTCTCGGGACCGTACGATTCACGATCCGCCGTCGTGTCGATCTTCGCCGGATCCGGAGGAGTCGACTCGCAAGACTGGACCGAGATGCTGTTGCGGATGTACCAGCGCTGGGCCGAACGCGCCGGATTCGGCGTCGACCTGGTCGATATCGTTCAGGGCGAGGAGGCCGGGTTGAAGTCGGCGATGCTCGAGGTACGCGGCGAAGCGGATGGCGGCGGCGCCTATGGCTGGTTGCGCTCCGAGCATGGAGTACACCGGTTGGTGCGGATTTCTCCGTTCGACCAGAATCACGCGCGGCATACGTCCTTTGCCCGAGTGGAAATCATGCCCGAGACCGAGGATGCGGCCGAGGTATCGATCGACGAGGACGAGCTCAAGATCGACGTGTACCGCGCATCCGGCAACGGCGGCCAGAATGTGCAGAAGAACTCGACCGCCGTGCGCATTACGCACCTGCCCACGGGGTTCGTGGTGAGCTGCCAGAACGAACGATCGCTGCGCCGTAATCGTGAGTCGGCGATGCGGGTGCTCGAAGCGCGCCTGCTGATGTTGGAGGAACAGAAGCGCGAGGCGGAACGGCTGGCGATCCGCGGGGAGCACATTGAAGCGGGCTGGGGCAATCAGATCCGCTCGTACGTGTTGCAGCCCTATCGGATGGTCAAGGACCTGCGAACGAACTACGAGACGTCGGATACCGACGCCGTACTGGATGGCGAGATCGGGGAGATTCTGCGCGCCTCGCTGGAGCACCAGATCGGTCAGGACGCTCGACGCACGGAGGCGGTCGCATGAACCGCCGGGTCCGACTCGCCGGAGTGCTCGCCGTCGCAGTCGTCATCGCCGGCCTGTTGCTGACGACGGTCGTCGGCGCGCAGTCGGCCGACAGACCCACCGTTCAAGGCATGCGCTTCCAGAACAACTGGCCCGACTCCGTCGTCGTCACGGCGCTGGTCCAGAACGGCGATCAAATCGAGTCGGCGACCTTCCTTTACACCGTTCTGCCCGAGGGCGCGATCACTCGTGAGCCGGCAGAGATTCAGGTAGGCGACGTGACCAGAGTGACGGCGGAGTTTCCAACCCGCGAGCCGATGATCTGGATTCCGGCCGGCGCGGACTTCGAGTGGCGCTGGGAATTCAAGTACGAGTCGGGCGATACGTTTGAGACCGATCCGCAGATCTGGCGATATGAAGACCCACGCTTCGAGTGGCAGTCGGTCTCCGAAGGCGTGCTCGAAGTGGCTTACTACCACGACCGAGGCGTCGCCGAGTCGATGCTGCGCGAGGGTCTCGCCGCGCTGGAAGAGATCGCACCGTTCCTCGGCCTCGACGAACTGATCCCGATGAAGGTGTACGTCTGGGCCAACACCGACGACGCGCGCGAGGTCGAACGGATCGAATCGGAGACGTTTGAGGAGTCGGTGATCACCGGCGGCACGCGGGTGCTCGCCGACCTCGTGCACATCTACACGCCGTCGCGCTGGGTCGTGCGGCACGAACTGACCCATGTCTTGACCAAGCTGGCCGGGGAAGGACCCTACGGCGACCTGCCGGCCTGGCTCGACGAGGGCATGGCGACGATCGCCGAAGGCGATTGGCTGGAACGGCGCGGCGGCGCGCTGCAGTACGCGATCAGCAATGACCTGGTGCTGTCGCTGCGAAGCATGGAGTCGCCCTCCAACCGCCCTGGCTTCGTCGATATCTTCTACGGTCAGTCGGCCGCAATCGTGCTCTACCTGCTCAACGAGTACGGGGCCGAAAGGATGAACGACTTCTTCGAGGCGTTCAAGGAGGGACAGTCGGTCGACGACGCATTGACATCGGTCTATGGACTTGACCGAGACGGGCTCGACAACGCATGGCGTGAATCGGTTGGGCTGCCGCCTCGCGAGCAGGAAGAGGACCGCTCAACGCGGATCGAGGACGACGTGATCGGCGGACCGGAAGTGGCCGACGCGGATGAATCGGCGGATGAGGGGGAGTCGGAGACAGAGGCGCAGTCCGGTGCCGCGCAGGCCTCGGAGGACACGGATCAGCAATCGGCGCAGCAGTCCGCCCAAGGCTCGGACTCGCAGGCCGAGCAACCGGAACAGGCTCAGGCGTCCCGCTCCGAGGAAGAAATCGCCGAGCGCGTGGCCGAGATCGAACGACGGCAGGATCAACGCCGCCAGCGCCCGGTCTTCGAGATTGCCGAGCCGTTCCCCTGGGAGTACCCGTTGATTGGCATTGCCGGAGCGCTGGTGCTGTTGAGCGGCCTGCTGTTGGCCCGAATCCTCTCGCCGCGGCGCGATTAGCGCTGCTGAGAAATCCTGGCAGCTCTCGTGACGTTGTTGAGCAGCATGGCGACCGTCATCGGTCCGACGCCGCCGGGCACGGGAGTGATCGCCCCTGCCACCTCGCGGACCGATTCGAGGTCGACATCGCCAACGAGCCGGTAGCCGCGCTTGCGCGACGCATCGTCAACGCGGTTGATGCCCACGTCGATCACGGTCGCGCCGGGACGCACCATGTCGGCGCCGACCATCTGCGGCCGGCCCGCCGCGGCGATCAGTATGTCCGCCTGGCGCGTGAGCTCGGCGAGTTCGGGCGTATTGGTGTGGCAGAGCGTCACGGTCGCGTTTGCGCCCTGGCGTTTCTGGGCCAGCATCGCCGCGAGCGGCATGCCGACGAGTCTGCTGCGCCCGACAATCGCCACGCGCTTGCCGCCTGGGTCCGCACCGCTGCGCACGAGGAGCTGCTGCACGCCGTGCGGCGTGGCAGGCAGGAAGCGCTCGCGCCCCTGCATGATCCGTCCCTGGTTGGCGGGATGGAGGCCGTCGACATCCTTCAGCGGGTCGATCCGGTCGAGCAGCGCGTCGGCGTCGACGCCCTCGGGAAGCGGAAGCTGGAGGATGATGCCGTGCACGTCGGGGTCGGCGTTGAGCAACTCGATCCGGTCGCGCACGCGGCGCTGGGTCTGGCCGGGATCGAAGCCGGGCTCAATCCGGTGAATCACGACCTTGATCCCGGTCTGTTGACCGGCCCGCTCCTTGCCTCGGACATAGGAGGCGGAAGCGGGATCGTCGCCGACGAGCAGCACCGCCAGGTGCGGCAACAGCCCGCGCACGATCATGTCTTCGACCTGCCGGGTCAGCGCCTCGCGAATGCCGGCGGCGATCGCCGCTCCGTCGATGATGGTCGCCGTCATGCCGCCAGCGTACGCCAGAGCCGAGTCAGACTTCGTGAACGCGCGGAGCCGTGACATTGATACGCTGCGACACGATGTTCGGCGACCTGACCTGCGGCGTGGACCTGCTGCTGATCGAGCGCTTCGAGAGCGTGCTCAATCGGCATCCCGAGCGTTTTCCTCGGCGCATCCTGACGGACCGCGAGCGAGACTACTGCGGCAGTCGAGTGGCCGAGATGGCGGTTCGCTTCGCCGGCAAAGAGGCGGTGATGAAGTGCCTGGGCACAGGAGTTCGGGGCGTGAAGTGGAGGGAAATCGAGATACTGGCCAACGCGCGAGGCAAGCCGGTCGTGATCCTGCATGGCGGCGCGCGGCAACGGGCGAGCGAGCTTGGCCTCGAGCGGGTCGAGATTAGCCTGACCCATGAGAAGCACCTGGTCTGCGCCTTTGCGGTCGGACAGCCGAGCCCGCGACCGTAGGAATCCTGTCGCCGACAACACGTTCCTGGATACCTGGAGTACGACGATGAAACTGCTGACCTCGGCGGAGATGCGAGAGTTGGAACAGCGGGCGGAGGCCGCCGGCGTGTCGACCGACACCCTGATGGAGAATGCCGGCCTGGCGGTGGCGCAGGAGATCTGGATGCAACTCGGCTCGCTCGAGGATCGGCGGATCGCCGTGCTCGTCGGGCCGGGCAACAATGGCGGCGACGGCCTGGTTGCCGCGCGGCATCTGCACGATTGGGGCGCGCAGGTGCGGGTCTACTCGCTGCGCGAGCGGACCGACTCGCAATGGACCCAGACCGTCGAGCAGGGTGTGCCCTGCGGCGCGGCGTCGGAAGACGAGGACTTCGAGGCGCTCGACGCGCTGCTCTCGGGCGCGGAGGCGATCGTCGACGCGCTCTTGGGTACCGGAGCGTCGCGGCCGATCGACGGCGATCTGGCGGAGATCATGCGCCGGCTGGCGGCCGTGCGCGAGCGTACGGTCAAGCCGAAACTGGTCGCCGTCGACCTGCCCAGCGGCCTCAACGCGGACAGCGGACAGCTCGATCCGGTCGCGGTGGCGGCCGACGAGACGGTGACGTTCCACGCGCCCAAGGTCGGGCTCTATATGCAGCCGGGCGCGGGCGCCGCGGGTTCGGTCCAACACGTGGACATCGGCATTCCCTCCGGTCTGGATGACGACCTGCAGACGGAGGTGCTTGAACGACGGGCGGCGAGGGCCCTATTGCCGGGGCGAGCGCCGGACGCGCACAAGGGCACGTTCGGTCGTGTGCTGGTGATCGCCGGCTCGACCCGCTACCCCGGCGCGGCGGTGCTGGCCGCGCGAGGCGCGTATCGGGCCGGAGCGGGACTGGTCACCATCGCTGCGCCGCAGTCCATCGCGATGCACATGGTCGCGGCGCTGCCGGAGGCGACGCTGCTGCCGCTGCCCGAGCACGACGACGGCATGATCTCGGGCTACGAGGCCTGGGAAGTGGTGCGCGACGAATTGCCTGCGGTGGATTCGGTCGTCCTGGGTTGCGGGTTTGGTCAGCACGAACACAGCGGGGTGTTCGTGCGTCGATTCCTGATCTCGGAGGAGGTCGCCGCCGTCAATGGGGTCGTCGTCGACGCCGACGGTCTGAACCTGCTGGCGACAGACATGTCCGTGCTGGAGAACGCGGTTGCGCCGGTCGTGCTGACGCCGCATCCGGGTGAAATGGGACGCCTGACCGGGCTGTCCACGAATGACGTCCAGGGTCAGCGGCTGACGCTGGCCAGGGACCGCGCAGCCGACTGGGGCTGCCATGTGGTGCTCAAGGGCGCCAACACCATCGTCGCCACGCCCGACCGCCGCGCTCGAGTCTCCGAGATTGCGCAGCCTGCGCTGGCCACGGCCGGTACCGGTGACGTGCTGAGCGGCGCGATTGGGGCGCTGATTGCGCAGGGCATGGAACCCTTCGATGCGGCGACGCTCGGCGTCTACCTGCACGGCGACGCCGGCAATCGCGCCGCTCGGGCGCATGGGACGATCGGCGCGACGGCCGGGGATATAGCCGACCAGCTCGGCATGGCCGCGCGATCCTTGGCGGGCGAGGAACCGGTCGAAGCGCCATCGATGGGCGGATTCGGCGCCGGTCTCGGCGGGGGCATGGGCGACATGGGCGGCCTGGGTCAGATGGCAGCCGGCGGAGCCGGCAGCGGTCTCGAGGGTCTGCTCGGCGGTCAGCAGTAGGACCTACGATGAGCAACGAACAAGCAGGGAGGAACCGATGAGCCGAGTCAGCTTTAGCTGCACGATGCAGGAAGGCCAGGTCGCAGACGACGTCCGCGCCGAACTCGCGGATGGCTTGCGGCGGATCACTGCCGACGTGCTGGGCGAAGCGCCGGGCGACATACCGGTGGATTTCTCCGACATCCCGATCGGATTCGGGTTCCGTGGCGGCGAGCCATCCACGACTTCGCTGGTTCGGGGCAGCATCGTCGGCGGCGTCACGCAGGATGTTCGCGAAGACCTGATGCGCCGGATCTGCGACATGTGGATGGAGCTCAGCGGCTGCACGGTCGACGAACTGGTGGTGTCGGCCCGAGACGCATGAACTGAGCCGCTAGCATGAACGCATAGCCGCCATCACGAGAGAGGATGCCGCCAATGCCGTACTACCGATGCGTTGTACCGAAGGATTCCGTGCCGTACGACCAGCGCGCGGAAGTCGCCAAGGCGTTTACCGACATTCACTGCGGTTCGACCGGCGCGCCGCGCAGCTTCGTTCACGTTGTGTTCGACGAGCATGACGACCGCTGGGACACGCCGTACTTCCTCGACGGCGGGAACCGCGCGGGCCGTCCCGAAGAACTGAAGGCGCAGTTGCTGAACGACTTGATGTCGGCGTTCCGGGAGATTACCGGTGTGTCGTCGGATGAGTTCAGCGGGCGGATCACCGAGGGTCCGGCGAGCTGGACGATGGAGGGCGGGATGGTCCTGCCTGAGCCGGGCGAAGAGACCGCCGAGTGGTACGAGCACGACCTCCAGGGCCAGGCCGCTGCCGGCGGCTGACGCCGCGACCGACCGACTCGCACGATCCCAACTCTCAGAAGTTGGTTCTTCCCACGTCCGCAGACTCCGGACCCGGCAACGGGGTAGGCTGAGCACGCATCGACTTTCTGGGGGGTTTCATGGACGAGCGCATTGTGGTGACGGGGATGGGTGCGGTCACTGCGGTAGGGGCGACGACCACGTCAACGTGGGAGTCACTGGTCGCGGGACGCTCGGGCGTCAAGACCATCTCGATCTTCGATCCGTCCCGGTTGTCGGTGCGGATCGCCGCCGAAGTGTCGGATTGGAAGCCCGAAGAATACATGGCGCGCAAGGACGCGCGACGCATGGATCGCTACTCCCAATTCGCCATCGTCGCCTCACGCGAAGCCGCCGACGATGCCGGATTCGACAACGGATTCGACGGTTCGGACCGGGTCGGCGTGATGATCGGCACGGGCATCGGCGGCATCAGCACGACCCAGGAACAGTTCCGCATCCTCGACTCGCGCGGGCCCGATCGCGTGTCTCCGTTCGCCGTGCCGATGATGCTGCCGAACATGGGCTCGGGCCAGGTCTCGATTGCGCTGCAGGCGCGCGGACCGAACCTGGCGCCGATGTCGGCCTGCTCCTCCGCCGCGGACGCCTTCGGCCTGGCCGCCGAGACTATCCGTCGTGACGAAGCAGATGTCATGGTCGTGGGCGGAGCGGAAGCGCCGCTCTGTGAGATGGCGGTGGCCGGATTCGCCTCGGCGCGAGCGCTGTCGGGCCGCAACGAGGACCCGGCGGCCGCTTCGCGTCCCTTCGACGCCGAGCGCGACGGCTTCGTCATGGGCGAGGGCGCAGCCGTGTTGGTGCTTGAGCGCGCCAGCCACGCCGTCGCCCGAGGCGCGGACATCTTCGCCGAACTCTGCGGATACGGATCGGTGGGCGACGCCTACCACATCACCCAGCCGGCAGAAGGCGGCGACGGCGGCGTACGGGCGATGTCGCTGGCCCTGGAGCGCGCCGAGATCGCGCCGTCCGAGGTTGATTACATCAACGCGCACGGCACATCGACGCCGCTCAACGACAAGTTCGAGACCATGGCGATCAAGAACGTCTTCGGCGAGTCGGCCTACGGCCTGTCGATTTCCTCGACCAAGTCGATGACCGGTCACCTGCTGGGAGCGGCGGGCGCGGTCGAGGCGGTGGCGGCGGTCGAAGCGATCCGCTCAAGCATGATCCCACCGACGATCAACCTGGAGCATCCCGACCCCGACTGCGACCTCGATTACACGCCCAAGGTCTGCCGCGAGCGCGACGTTCGAGTCGCGATCTCCAACTCGATGGGTTTCGGCGGGCACAACGCCTGCCTGGTCTTCAGGCGTTGGGAGGGCTGAGCCGGATCGCTCGACTCGAAGCCGAACGGGGCGCGATTCGTGGTGCGTGAGCGAACGGACGGCTGGCTCGGTCGGACCTGGCGGATCGCCGAACCACATGACGCCCTGCCAATCGAGGGCCTCGACGCCCCGTCGTTCATTGGCCGGCTGCTTCGTCGACGCGGCGTCGACACGGTGCCTGCTGCCCAGGAGTTCCTCAACCCGGACTGGTATCGGCCCGCCGACGCGTCGGTGCTGGGACAGTGGGACGAGGCGGTCGAACGTCTGGCGCTCGCCGCGCAACGCAAGGAGGCGGTTGCGATCTACGGCGACTACGACGTGGACGGCATCACCGGTACGGCGATTCTGACCGAGGCCCTGCGCGAAGTCGGCATCGACACGCGTCCATTCATCCCTCATCGAGAACGCGAGGGCTACGGCATCCAGGATGCCGCGCTGGCGCAGTTGGCGGCCGACGGGGCGCAGGTGCTGGTTACCGCCGACTGCGGCATCACTGCCCTGAACGAGATCGCCGCCGCGCGCGAACAACACGGCATGGACGTGATCGTGCTCGATCACCACGAGCCGGCCGACGCCCTGCCGCAAGCCAACGCGATCGTGACTCCCAAGCTGGCTCCGGCCGGTCACCCGCTCTCGGAGCTGTCGACCGGCGGGCTTGCCTATCGGTTCGCCCATGCCGTGGCCCAGCGGATGGGGCTCAGCGCCGACCCACGCCGCTGGCTGGATCTGGCCGCGATGTCGACCGTCGCCGACGTCGTGCCGTTGCGCGGCGAGAATCGCTGGATCGTGCACCAGGGACTCCGCGCATTGGAGGCGACCGAACGCCCGGGACTGCGCAGCTTGCTCCAGTCCAACCGCAGCCGGGCGCCAATCGACACGGAGACGATCGGCTTTCAGCTCGCACCGAGGATCAATGCGGCCGGTCGACTCGACGACGCCTCGCTGGCGTTGCAGATGCTGATGGAGCAGGATCGCGAGAACGCGCAAGTACTGGCGGGACGGCTTAACCAACTCAACGATCATCGCCGTCAACTGACGACCGAAGCGATGACTAACGCGCAGGGACAGATCGAACGCCAGCTCGATCCGGCCGGGCAGGCGCCGCTGGTACTGTTCGTCGGCGGCGAGGAGATGCACCACGGCATCGTCGGCATCGTGGCCGGCCGACTGGCCGACCAATGGTCGCGGCCGGCGTTCGCGTGGTCGCTGGTTGACGGCGAAGCGCGGGCCTCGGGCCGCAGCGCTGCCGGCTTCGACCTGGTGCGAATGCTCGACGGCGCTCGCGACCTGCTGATCCGGGGCGGCGGTCACGCGAAGGCGGCCGGATTCTCTGCGCTGCCACACCAGATGGGCGCCCTGATGGCGCGCTTCAACGAGTCGGCCCAGTCGCAACTTGACGCCGGCGACGCCGGCGCATGGGCCGCGTTGGAGGGTCGGACGGAGATCGATGCCCAGGTCCCGCTCTCGGCATTGACATCCGGGATCGTGCACTGGATCGAACGGCTGTCGCCGTTCGGCGAAGGCAATCCCGCGCCGGTCTTCCTCAGCAACGGAATCAACGTGCGCGGGGTCAAGACCGTCGGCCAGGATGCCGCGCACCTGCGGCTCGACCTGGACGGCTGGTCGGCCATCGGCTGGCGGCTGGGCAAGGCCGCACCGGCGGTCCGGTCGCGAGTCGACCTCGTCTGGCGGCTGCGGCGCGGTCTCCGAGGCCGACCCGAGTTGGAGATCCTGGATCTGTCGGTGAACAGCCTGGACGATTAGCCGACCGGCGACGTACCAAGCAGATCCAGGGCTCGGCAAAGCGGCAGCGCGGTCTGTAGCATCCGTTAGCCTGATTCACACTTGCCGCTGATTGAGAGAGGCTTCGTTATGGCTGTTCGCAACGTTGGAGTGGTGGGCCACCAGGGCGCCGGCAAGACGACGCTGGTCGAATCGCTGGCGTATGCGATCGGCGCGACGACGCGGCTGGGGCGAGTCGAGGACGGCAACACGATCGCTGATCACGACAGCGAGGAGCAGGAACGCGGCATGTCGATCTCGACATCGCTGGTTTCGCTGGAGCATGAAGGAGTTCGGCTCAACCTGCTTGACGCGCCCGGCTACGCCGATTTTGTCGGCGAGCTGGTCGCCGCGGTTTCGGTGGTTGATGCGGTGATCGTGGTCGTGGATGCCTCGTCCGGCGTTCAGGTCGGCACGGAGACCGCCTGGCGGATGGCCGGCAAGCGCGGGATTCCCCGCGCGATCGTGATCTCGCGGCTCGACCGCGACAATTCGTCGTTCGAGGACGCGCTCGCCTCGGTGCAGTCGATTCTCGGCTCAGAGTGCCAGCCGCTCTATCTGCCCAACGGCTCGGAGTCGTCGTTCTCGGAGCTGATCGATGTGCTGTCCGATGCCGACGCGGAAGGCCGCGACGGACTGATCGAGCAGATCGTGGAGGCGGACGAAGACCTGATGATGCTGTACCTGGAAGATGAGGAGATCGAAGAGGACGACTTGCGGGCAGCGCTAAAGACGGCGGTCCTGGCCGGATCGTTGGCACCGGTGCTGCCCAACTCGGCCGTCGGCGGGATTGGGGCCCCCGAACTCCTGCGATTCATTGCTGAGGTACTGCCCGATCCGTCCGAAGCGCCGTCGATTGCCGAAGGCCTCGAAGACAACGGCGAGCCTGCCGCATTTGTGTTCAAGACCACTGCCGACGAATTCGTGGGGCGCCTGTCGTATCTGCGCGTCGTGTCCGGCGCGATCGCCAGCGATGCGCACCTGGACAATGCGCAGAGCGGAGAGGACGAACGGCTTGCCGGCCTGTCGCGAGCCTCGGGCAAGACACTGACTGCCGTGTCCGAGCTTGCGACCGGCGACATCGGCGTGGTGACCAAGCTGCAACACACGACGACGTTCAACACGTTGCGCGTCAAAGGTTCCAACCTGGTGGTGCCTGCGCCGCCGATGCCGTCGCCAATCTTCGCCGCCGCCGTCGAACCCAAGACCAAGGCCGACGTCGACAAGCTGGGACCGTCCCTGGCCAGGCTGGTCGAGGGCGATCCGACCTTGCAGATCGAACGCGACCGCGACTCCGGCGAGACCATTCTCAGCGGGCTCAGCGAGTCGCATGTCCAGCTCTCGGCGGGACGTCTGTTCAGCAAGTACCACGTCGAGGTCGAGATCAAGGACCGGCAGGTCCCTTACCGCGAGACTGTGACCACGACCGGGCAGGCCGAGTACTTGCACAAGAAGCAGACCGGCGGCAGCGGACAGTATGCCCGCGTCGCGCTGCGCGTCGAACCGCAACCGCGCGGAGCGGGCTTCGAGTTCAGCGACGAGATCGTCGGCGGCGCGGTGCCGCGCAACTACATCCCGGCGGTCGAGAAGGGCGTGGTCGAATCATTGCCGCGTGGCGTGTTCCCGCTGACCGATCTGCGTGTCACGCTGTTCGACGGCAAGCATCACGATGTTGACTCGTCCGAGATGGCGTTCAAGCTGGCCGCGTCCCAGGCGCTCAAAGAGAGCGTCTCGGCGGCCCGGCCAATCCTGCTTGAGCCGATCCAGACCTTCCGCATCACCTCGCCCGAATCGTCCACCGGCGACATCATCAGCGACCTCAACTCGCGCCGCGCGCGGGTGCTGGGCATGGAACCGGCCGACGAGCCGCCCGGCTCATCGGTCGTGATTGCCGAGGGCCCGATGGCCGAGTTCCTGCACTATGCGACCGACCTGCGCTCGATGACCGGCGGTCGGGGCACGTTCACCTGGCAGTTCGACCGCTACGACCAGGTGCCCGAGCACGTCGCGCAGAAAGTGCGCCAGGACGCCGAGGCTGCCGCAGCCGGCTAATCCGCCAGCGGCCGCAGCTCGAAGACCATGCGGACGCGCGCGGGCACCGATTCGCTGCCGCCGAACACCGGGGTGGGTTCGAACCCATCGTCGGCAAAGGCGGCTTCCGCCGCTTCCTCGACGACGCGCGAAGCGGTCAGGCTGCCAATCGGGCTGAGCTCGACGACTCGCACAATCTCGTAGCCCATGTGATCGGCGATCGAGTCGGCGGTTGCCTGCGCATCGTCGATCGCGTCGAGCAGGGCCAGCCGCTCGAACTCGGCTCTGCGCGAGGCGGTGAAGTCGAGTTCATCGAAGTGCAGGCTGTCGCCGCCGGCGCCGATCACGAGGTCGACCAGTCCGCCAGCAAACCCGGTGCCGCGGATTGCGATTTGCAGTCGATACTCGTACTCCCAGCCTCGCAGCACGCGGCCTTCTTCGGTCCAGTCCCAGACCTGACCAAGCCGGAAACTGACGGTCTGCAAACCGTTGGGAGAGATGCATGTGGGATCCGCGGTGTGATCGGCATTCTCCGGCTCGCCGGGCGTGCAGTTCTCTTCGACGGTGTCTCGGATGGCGTTGACCACCACGGCGCCGGCCTGACGCGCCTCGAGCGCATGGTCGCGCTCAACCACCACCCTGAATCTCGCCACCGCGCCGTCGTACGCAACCGTCCGCGAGGCTGCGCCCTCAATCGCCAACGTCGTCAACTGCTCGTCCGAGCTGGGGACCAGCTTCAGATCGTATTCCTGGTCGGCGCGCACGCTGAGCGCGCCAGCAATCAACAGCGCCGCTGCCAGTGTCAACAACACCAGCAGCCGTCCGGTGGTCATGTGCAATGCCCTGAGCTTCATGCCCTGTTCCTCTCACGGTCCGCAGACTGATGCGGTCCCATACTTACGTTACGTCCGGATCGTCTCTGTTGTTCCGTCCAGGTGGCGTTCGAAGAAGTCCAGCATTGTGGTCCAGGCTGCTTCCGCCGACTCGTGGTGATAGCCGACCGCACGACGCGAGTGCTCGACCAGGAACCCCTGCAGCCCCTGGTAACGGCTCATGAACGAGTGTCCGGCCTGCGGATAGACCGTGATCTCGTGTTCGACGCCCAGACCTTCTAGTCTGCGCCGCAGTCGGTCGGCCTGACGCACGAACACCCGATCGTTCTCGCCGTACGAGGCGACGACGGGGCAGATGCCCTCCAGCGCGCCGTTCTCGGGCGGGACGCGGCCATAGAAGACGGCCGCCGCGCCGACCGGCGCGCGGGCGGCATGGAGCAGCGCGAAGCCGCCGCCGAGGCAGAAGCCGGCCACCGCCATTCGCGATGCGTCGACCTCATCGCGCTCGGCTAGCCAGGCTCGGCAGGACTCGATCAGCTCGAACGCCCGGCCATTGCCGAGGCGCAGATCGTTCATGGTCTGCCAGATGCAGATCGGCTTGAGCCGCGGACCGACCGAATAGAGGTCGGGCGCCAGCGCGACGTATCCGTTACCGGCGAAGCGGCGGCTGATCCGCCGCATGTCCTCGTTCAGTCCGAATAGCTCGTGCAGCACGATTACGCCGGGCGACTCAGCGTCTGCACCCTTGGGCAACGCGAGCGCTGCCGAGAGCGCGCCGTGCGCAGTCGGGATCCGCACCTGCGTCGTTGAGGTTCCGGTATTCGCATTGGCCATGTTGACCTCCCGGACTCACGGTAGCCTGCGCCTGATTGCACTCGCGACCAGGAAGCTGAACAAAGGAGATCACAATGGCGGACTACAACACGCTGGAGTACGAGGTCGCCGACGGCGTGGCGACGATCACGATCAATCGACCCGAAGCGGCGAACTCACTTTCGATGGAAATGTGTCAAGAGCTGATGCAGGCCTCGATTGAGGTGGACGACGACCCTGATGTGCGCGCCGTCCTCTTCCGCGGCTCGGGACGATTCTTTTGCACCGGCGCCGACCTGCGCGGCTTTCCCCCGGCAGGTCCCGAGATGGCGACCTTCGTCAAGGAGATGACAACCTACCTCCACGCAGCAGTGTCGCGCTTCGCGCGCATGGACGCGCCGATGATCACGGCGGTCAACGGCACCTGCGCGGGGGCGGGCTTGAGCCTGGCCCTGATCGGCGACCTCGCGCTGGCCGGCGAGTCTTCACGCTTCACGATGGCGTACTCGCGGATCGGGCTCACGCCCGACGGTTCCTCCACCTACTTCCTGCCCCGTCTGGTCGGCCTGCGCCGGGCGATCGAGCTCTGCCTGACCAACCGCATGCTCTCCGCCCAGGAGGCGCTGGACTGGGGGATGATCAACCGCGTCGTGCCCGACGACGAACTGCACACATCGGCCCACGAGCTCGCCGCGCAGCTCGCTGCCGGTCCGACCGAGTCGATTGGCGCAGCCAAGCGGCTCTACCACCAGTCCTGGAACGAAGGCCTCGAGACGCAGATGGAGTGGGAGACGCGCGCCATCACCGAGGCCTCGCGCCGCCCCGAGGCGAAGGAGGGCTTGACCGCCTTCTTCGAGAAGCGCGACCCGGTCTTCCGCTAGTCCGGACCAGACCACCGGAGGAGTTCCTGAGTCCAAGTCATGTCCGACACCGGCGATCCACTGTTGTCCTTCCTGCATGGTGAACTCGATCAAATCGAGGAGGCCATCGGTCTCACGCGGCACCTGCCTGTTGCCACCGTGCCGCTTGATCGATCGCACGAAGAGACGCAGACGTACAACTGGTCCTACCGATTTACCTGGCAGGAAGTCGAACGCAGCCGACGGTACGTGTTGCCGCTGGATCGCGAACGCGCGCGGGCGGCTCGCCTGCCGGCGGTCGACCAGATCGTGCGTCAAGTCGAGTCGCAAATCGACGGCGACCCGTCCGGCCATGTCCTGCCGGTCGGCGACATCCGCCGGCGAGTCAGCCTGAATACGAGCCTCAACGTCTACTCCGTCGTCGAGTCAATCGATATCGGTCCGGTCCAGTCGTAGCCGCCGGCGGCGATCTCAGTCCTCGGCGGGTAGCATGTCACGCAGCAACCGATGGGCGACCCGTCGAGTCTGACGCTCTAGGAAGGAATCGGATATGAAAGCCGTCGTGATGGAAGGCGTCCGCCAGCCGCTGGTGGTGCGTGAATTCCCGGATCCCGTGATCGGACCGAAGGACGCCCTGGTGCGCGTCGAGGCATGCGGCGTCTGCCGCTCGGACTGGCACCTCTGGCAGGGCGACCTCTCCTGGGTCGGATTCGAGCTGCCGATTCCTTGCGTGCTCGGTCACGAGTGGGCCGGCACCGTCGAGGCCGTGGGCGATGATGTCGAGCACATCCGTCCCGGCATGCGCGTGCTGACGCCGTTCCACAACGGCTGCGGCAACTGCAACATCTGCCGCTCGGGACTGCCCAACATCTGCGACACCCAGGGCGGATTCGCCGGTGGATTCGCCCAGAAGGCGGCGATCTACAACGCCGACTTCAACGCCATTCCGCTGCCCGACAACGTCTCGTTCGAGGCCGGCGCGGCCATGGGTTGCCGCTTTATGACCTCGTACCACGGCGTCGCCGACCGCGGCGAGGTCTCGGGCGGCGACTGGGTCGTTGTCAATGGCTGCGGCGGGATCGGACTCTCAGCCGTGCAGGTCGCGGCATCGCTGGGCGCGCAGGTGATCGCGGTCGACCTCGAGGAAGGCAAGCTTTCGCTGGCCCGCTCGCAGGGCGCAGTGGAGACGATCAACGCGCTCGAAGCCGATGTGCCGACGCGGGTTCGCGAGCTTACTGACGGCGGCGCTGATGTCTCGGTTGACGCGCTGGGGATCAAGGCGACAATGCTCAACTCGGTCAACTCGCTGCGCAAGGGTGGCGTGCACGTGCAGATTGGCATCACCTCGGCTGAGGAAGCCGGACAGGTCGGCCTGCCGATCGACTTCATCACGATGTCCGAGATCGAGTTCCGCGGATCACTGGGACTACCCAACCAGAACTACCCGTCGATGCTCAACATGGTCGCTTCGGGCAAGCTCCAGCCCGAAACCATCGTCTCCGAGACCATCTCGATCGACCAGGTCCCCGAGGTCGTGGAGTCGATGACGACCTTCCAGACGACCGGCTTCGTCACGATCACGGACTTCGCCTAGGCGTCGATTCACCGCAATCGATCTCACTCACCCTCTCCCCCCGCTCCGGGGGGGAGATGCCGAAGGCAGAGGGGGGCTCCGCCAGTTGAGCGGAGGCATACGCCATGCCCAACAACTGTCCTCATTGCGACTGGGTCGGCCAGCGCCGATTCTGCCCTGCCTGCGGCGCGGCGCTCTGGTCGCCCGACACCGACCAAGGCGCCGGCGAGTGCACCGTCGTCCTCTCATTCGATGTCGACGGCGCATCGGGGATGATCAACCGCAATCCGCAGATCGAGCATCTGCCCTCGGCCCGCTCGTTCGGCGACTACGGCCCCACGGTCGCGGTGCCGCACATCCTCGCGGCGCTGGCTCGGGCGGTCGTACCCGCTTCGTTCTACATCCCGGGCTGGGTCGCCGAGCGCAATCCCGCCACGGTCGAACGGATCGCCGCGGCCGGACACGAGATCGGACATCACGGCTATCTGCACGAGCCGCCGGCCACGCTCACGGCGGAGGAAGAGGCCGACGTGCTGGATCGGGGCAGCGAGATCCTGCAGGCGATCATCGGCGAGCCCGTCGCCGGCTACCGTTCGCCCTCGTGGGAACTGAGCAATGTCTCGTTGCAGCTCATGGCCGAGCGCGGCTTCCGCTACGACTCGTCGCTGATGGGATCGGACGCGCCCTACTGGGTCGCCGCCGGCGATTCGAGGCTGGTCGAGTTGCCGATTCACTGGGCGCTCGACGATTATCCCTACTTCGTCTTCGCCCCAACCGACGGTCGGCGCTTGCAGGCCGCACCCGAGCAGGTCGAGTCGACCTGGAAGGACGCGTTCGACGAACTCCGTCGCCGCGGCGGCGTCTTCACCCTCACCATGCATCCCTACATCATCGGCCGGCCCGGCCGCGTCGCGATGCTGGAACGCTTGATCCAGTACATGAAGTCGAAGTCAGGCGTGACCTTCGCCCGCGCAGTCGACGTCTGCGACGAGTTTGCGTCCGAGTGGAACACGGTGCAACCGCAGTAGCCTGGCACGGCGGCAGATAAGCTGCCTTTGTGAGTTCCACGTCCGACCGTTTCGACAACGCCATCGCCGCCATCGATGCGGCCAATGCCGACGATCCGTTCACGCTCAGCGTCGACGGTCAGGAACGCCCCAAGGAGCAGACCCACGCTGAGATGATGACCCGCTGGGTGCGCGAACTGGAGCCCGGCGCATCCGAAGAACTGCTGCTCGCCGCGCGAGCTCACCACATCCGCCGCTGGATGATTCTCCGCTCGACCTTTCCCGCCGGCCGGTCCGCCTATCTACGCTGGCGGCGGGCGCTGCACGCTGTCCACGCCGAGCTGACGGCCGCGATCCTCGAGGAGTGCGGCTACCCGCGACGCTCGGTCGAACGGGTCGCCGCGCTGGTCGCCAAGGCCGACCTGCTGCAGGCCGGCGACGCCGACGCCCAGACGCTGGAGGACGCGCTCTCGCTCGTCTTCTTCGACACGCAGTTGGAGCCGCTGCTGGACGATCTCGACGATCGCCAGCTCCGACGGGCGTTGGGCCGGACCTGGCGTAAGATGTCGCCCAACGGGCGGGCCGCCGCCCGACGATTGCATCTCTCCGACCGAGCGGTTGAGACACTGGCCCGGTTGGTCGACGGATTCGCGGATGCGTGACAAGCCTCAGGTCCCGCAGGACCGCTACACGCACGGCCACCACGAATCGGTGGTGCAGTCGCACGCACGCCGCCGCGCCGAGGTCGAGGCCTGGTTCCTGCTGCCGCGACTCGAGCCGGGCATGACCTTGCTGGACGCAGGTTGCGGACCGGGCACCGTGACGGCGGGTCTGGCCAGAGCTGTCTCGCCCGGTCAGGTGATCGGCCTCGATGCGGCCGCGGAAGTGCTCGAACACGCTCGTCTCCATTCCTCCGAGGAAGCGGTTGACAACGTCGACTTCGTCGCCGGCGACGTCTACGCGCTCGACTTCGCCGAAGCCGAGTTCGACGTGGTCTACGCCAACCAGCTCCTGCAACACCTCGCCGATCCGGTCGGCGCGCTCGGGGAGATGCGCCGCGTGCTCAAGCCCGGCGGCCTGCTCGCCGTCCGAGACGCCGACTACGCCACGATGTCGCCGCAGCCCAAGTTCCCGGAGTTCATCGACTGGAACCGGCTCTACCACGAGGTCGCCTACCGCAACCGCGCCGAGCCCGACGCCGGCCGCACGTTGCCTGCCTGGGTGCGCTCAGCAGGATTCCCTGAGATTGAGATTCACCCCAACGTCGTCGCGATGGACGGCGAGGAAGCCCGCATCTGGGGCCGGACCTGGTCGCAGCGCATCCTTTACAGCGGCATCGCCGATCAGGCGCTCGAATACGGCTTGGCGGACCAGTCGGAGTTGCAACGAATCTCAGACGGCTGGGCAGCCTGGGCCGATTCCCCGGAGCCGTTCTTCATGTTCACCCAGATCGCCGTCCTGGCGCTCCGCTAGTCGGCAAACACCACCTCGATCAGCGGCGAGCCGTCGACCCACTCCTGCACGTTGGCCTCGTTGATGTACTCGCTCAGCTTCTTCGCCGAGAGAAAGAACGAGCGCTTCTCCGCACTATCCGTGACCGCCCGCGCCGTGCCCTCAAGGTCGGCGTCGGTCGATTCCTTGAAGTGGAACGTGATCGCCGGATTGGCCAGCACGTTCGCGTACCACGACCTCGGACCGGGACGCCCGGTGATGTAGTACCGGTCGTCGACGTTGTGGAACCAGATCTCGAGCCGCTTCGCCTCGCCGCTCGAACGGCCGATCGTCGTGATGTCGATCACCAGGTCCTTGGCCAGGGCTGTGGCAATGCCGGGGTCGGATGTTGCAGCCATCAGTCGTGTCCGTTCTTGCTCATCTGCAGGTGCTTGCGCTCGTGCTCGAGGAACCACTCTTTGCGGTGCAATCCGCCGCCGTAACCGCCGAGACCGCCGTCCGAACGCACGATCCGGTGGCATGGTACGGCGATGCCGACGGGATTGCGCCCGGTTGCCGTGCCGACTGCTCGATAGGCAGCCGGCTTTCCCACGGCGCGCGCGATGTCCTGGTAGGACACCGTGCGTCCGGCCGGCACCTCGCGAATCGCCTGCCAGACCGCGACCTGGAACTCCGTGCCCTGGGGGTCGATGTCAATCTCGTCAATCGCTTCGACGTCGCCCTCGAAGTACGCCGCCACTCCGTCGCGCACACGCTGAGCTTCAGTCGATAGTCCCGAATCCGGCGACTCGGATTCCGGCTCCCGCACAGGCCGCGCCCAGGTTTCGACAAAGCCCGCCTCACGCAGCGCGCCATCGGCGATCGCCAGGTACATCGTCCCCAGCGGCGTTTCGATCCAGCAGTGTTCGGTCATGGCGGCGCTCCTCAGCATGCACTTCGACCACAGGCTATGCGCCATGCTCATAGAACGCAAGTACTATTCTTGATGCGTCTACGCTCCGCGATACGCTGCGATTGAGATTGGAGCGCTCAGCGTATGTCCGAACGCGACACCCGCGCCGTGCGATTGACCGACCTCGCCCGCTGCGGCGGTTGAGGCTCCAAGTTCGGCCCCGAGGGGTTGGCTCACGTGCTGAGCCATCTCGGTCCCCAGTTCCCGCCCGAGCAGCACCCTGAGTTGCTCGTCGGACTCGCGCGCCCCGACGACGCCGCCGTCTACGCGATCGACGACGAACGGGCGCTCGTGCAAACGCTCGACTTCTTCGCGCCGCTGGTCGACGACCCCTACCAGTTCGGCGCAATCGCCGCCGCCAACGCCATGTCCGACGTCTACGCGATGGGCGGGCGCGTGCTCTTCGCGCTCAACATCGCGGCCTTCCCTGAGGACCTGCCGCCCGACGTGATCGCCGATGTCCTGCGCGGCGGCGCGGACAAGGTGCGCGAGGCAGGCGCCGTGATCGCCGGCGGACACACGATCATCGACGAGGAACCCAAGTACGGGCTCGCGGTGACCGGCGAGGTCGCCCGCGACCTGATCCGCACGACCGGCGGTGCGCAGCCCGGCGACACCATCATCCTGACCAAGGAGATCGGCACCGGCGTCCTGATCGGCGCCAACCAGCAGGGCGCGGTCTCCGAGGAGCACTGGAACGCCGCCGTCGCCCAGATGATGACGCTCAACCGCGACGCCGCCGAGGCCGCCTCCGACCCCGACCTCGCCCAGGGCGTCCACGCCATCGCCGATGTCACCGGCTTCGGCCTCGCCGGACACCTGCACGAGATGGCCGAACTCAGCGACGCCGCGATTGCAGTCGACCTCGGCGCAGCGCCGGCCCTCGGCGGACTCGCCGAAGCCGTCGCCGCCGGATTCGGCTCCGGCGGACTGTCTCGCAACCGCGAGTACTACGGCGCACGCCTCACTGTTCACGGCGAACGCGAACTGACCACCTTCGAAGAAGCCCTGCTCTACGACCCGCAGACCTCCGGAGGCCTCTTGATCGCGGCCGGAGTCATCGAAGCCCCGCATCTGATCAGCGAACTTCAACAACGCGGCGTCGCCGCGACGCCTATCGCCCGAGTCACTGAACAGATTCACAGTGGACGCTTGACGGTCAATCCCTCCGAGACTCCGCGCTCCGGCGATCCCCTCTCCCCCCGCTCCACGGGGGGAGATGTCTCGTAGAGACAGAGGGGGGCTTTCCGATGCCTGACCACGACGCAGAGATGGCCGACGTCGCCGTCATCGGCGCAGGCATCCTCGGACTCTCCACCGCCATGGCGCTCGCGACCAGGCACGACGGCCTCCGCGTCGTCGCCCTCGAGCAGGAATCCGGCGTCGGACGGCACCAGAGCGGTAACAACTCAGGCGTCATCCACTCCGGCCTCTACTACCGGCCCGGCTCGGCCAAGGCCCGCATGGCCGTCGCCGGCGCCGAGCGCATGTACGCCTTCTGCGACGAGCACGGCATCGGCGCGGAGCGCTGCGGCAAGGTCGTCGTCGCCACGCACGACTCCGAGCTCGAGCGCATGCGCGAATTGCACCGCCGAGGCGACGCCAACGGCGTGCCCGGCATTCGCGAACTCGGACCTGACGAGCTGCACGAGTTCGAGCCCAACGCCGCAGGCGTCGCGGCCCTGCACATCCCATCAACCGGAATCGCCGACTACCGCGGCGTCTGCGAGAAGTACCGCGAATTGCTCGAATCCGCCGGCGGCTCCGTCCGCCTGCGCTCCCGAGTCTCAGGCGTACGCGTCGACTCCGACGGCGTTCAGCTCGCGACCGGCACCGGAGTCGTCCGCGCGAAGTTTGCCGTCAACTGCGCCGGACTCCAGGCCGACCGCATCGCCCGACGCGCCGGCGCGGCCGAAGCCCGAGACTTGCGCATCGTCCCCTTCCGCGGCGAGTACTACGATCTCGTCCCCGCCGCCCGCGGCATGCTCAGGAACCTCATCTATCCCGTCCCCGACCCCGCCTTCCCCTTCCTCGGCGTCCACTTCACCCGCCGACTCGACGGCACCGTCGAGGCCGGACCCAACGCCATTCTCGCCCTCAAGCGCGAGGGCTACCGCTGGCGCGACATCGCGCTCCGCGACGCCGCCGAGTCGCTTTCCTGGCCCGGCTTCCTCCGCCTCGCCCGCGACCACTGGCAGACCGGCCTCGGCGAAGTCTGGCGCAGCGCCAACAAGTCCGCCTTCGTCAACGCCCTGCGCCGCCTGATGCCCAACCTCGAACCCGACCAGCTCGTCCGAGGAGGAGCCGGAGTCCGAGCCCAGGCCCTCCGCCGCGACGGCAGCCTGGCGGACGACTTCGAGATCGCCCACCAGGACCGGTTGATTCACATCCTGAACGCCCCAAGTCCCGGCGCGACCGCGTCACTGCTGATCGGCGAGGAGATCGCAGCAAACGCAGAATCGGCGTGGTTGGGCGGATAGGCTGCCGTTATGGCGAGCTCCAACCCGATCTGGTCCGACGACCTCCTCAATCGTTGGCTGCCCGAGCAGCCCGAGTACCGAGAACTCGTAGACGATCCGGCGCCGCTCCACCAGTTCCGCGACACTGCGGTCGGGCTCTTGGCCGCCTATGTCGACGGACCCGCGCCCAACGAGGCAGTCACACGCGAAGAGGTCATCCTGCCCTTGCTGCGGGCACTCGGTTGGGAACACACGCTCACCGAGCAGCCCCTGCTTGAAGGCGGAACTCCCGACCGGATGCTCTTCGCCGACGCCGAATCACGGCAGCGCGGCGCACTCTCCGACAACCCGATCGAACACGCGATCGGACTCACCGAGTGCAAGGCTTGGCTGCGCAGCTTCGACGCTCGCGGCTCCGACCCGCGACGCGGGACGCCGGCCGATCAAGTGCGCGGTTATCTGCTGCGCGCTCACCCAGATTCCCGCGGTGGCGTCCGCTGGGCGATGCTGACAAACGGAGCCGCCTGGCGCATCTACAGCCATGAGGCACGACCGCGGACGAGGTATTGGGAAGTCAACCTCCTCGAGATACTCCAGGTCAGCCAGCAAGGCACTCTCTTCGCGCAGAACAACGCCGCCGAGAATCTGCACGCACTACGCGTCGCCTACCTGGTGCTGCGCCGTGACTCGTGGATCCTCGCAGGCGCTCAGCGCGAGTCATTTCTCGACCGCTTGCTGGCGGAAGGCCGGCACGCTGAGGCGAGTCTGTCGGACGACCTGTCCACGGTGGTCTTTAAGGATGTCTACCCGCAACTGGTCCGCGACCTCTGGAACGCTGAGCCCGGCGCTTCCGCTGACGAGATAGCCCAGGCCGCGCAGACCTTCCTCTATCGGCTGTTGTTCATCTTCTATGCCGAAGACCGCGAAATGCTGCCTGTCGAGCGCGACCCGTACAGGGACAACAGCGCCCGCTATTCCCTGCGCCGCCACATCAACGAGCGCTACAACCGCGTCCCAATCTCGGCGACGTTCACGAACTATTGGGACAATATCCAGCAGCTGAGCGGGATGGTTGACGGCGGGAACGAAGAAATCGGCATTCCCGAGTACAACGGCGGCCTGTTCGCCGAATATCGCCACCCGCTGCTGGGTCGCGTGAAACTCAACAACCGACAAGTTGCCAATATCATCCAACCGCTCAGTTATCGCGGCCCCGATTACATCAATTACCGCGATCTCTCCATCCGCCAGCTCGGCGGCATCTACGAGCGCCTGCTCGAACTGGTCCCCGTCCGCAGCGACGACGGTGCGGTCTCAACAGCCCTGCAGCCTTACGCCCGCAAGGATTCCGGCTCCTACTACACGCCCCAGGAACTCGTCGACTTGATCGTCGAGCAAACCCTGGGCCCGCTGGCCGACGAGCGCGAACAGGCATTCCGCGACAACCCGAGCCCCGAAAACGATCCGGCTATCGCCATTACCCGGCTGCGCGTGCTCGATCCTGCGATGGGCTCCGGACACTTCCTGCTCACCGCCATCGACTGGCTCACGGAGCGGTTGGAGGACCTGGTGGATCGCGAATGGCCGGAAGCAAAAGGCTATGTCTCGCCTCTCCGAGAGCAGCTGTGGGAGTTGCAGGAAGAACATCCCGACCTCAGCGACTACGCCTTGCTCCAGCGCATGGTGCTCAAACGCTGCATCTACGGTGTCGACAAGAACCCGATGGCGGTCGAACTGGCCAAGGTCGCCCTCTGGCTGCACAGCTTCAGCGGAGCACTGCCGCTGCCGTTCCTGGATCATCGCCTGCTCACCGGCGACTCTTTGCTCGGCATTCGCGCTGACGCCGCCGCCGATTTTTTCACGCAGTACGCCCCCGAGCGGTTCGGCAACCACTTTCCCGCCGATCTGGAGAACTTGCGGTCGCTCGAACAGAACGCAGCCCCGGCCCTCTCCGAGCCGCTCGATCTGCTCGTCGACGAGGTACATGCGGCAGGCGCCAAACGCGACGAGCTCCGCCCGTCATTCCAGCGCATTCGGCGTGCCTTCAACCTAGTCGCCGGAATGAGAATGCTCGGCGTCGGGATGACGAAACGAGAACGCGACGAGTTCTTCGAGCCGGTCCGCGAGACCTTCCACCGCGGTCCCCGCCGGGCCATCGCCATCCTCTACAACGGCGAGAACCAGGCCGACCGCACCCCGACCACTCCCGAGTATCGCCAGATCCGCGACGATGCATTCGATTTCGCCGAACGCGACCGCATTCTCCACTGGGAGATCGAGTTCCCTCAGGTGATGGCCAACGGAGGCTTCGACGCCGTGATCGGCAACCCGCCCTGGGACAAGATCAAGCTGCAAGAGGTTGAGTGGTGGGCGACCCGCGATCTGGACGTGGCACGCGCACCGACCGCTGCGGCGAGAAAGGCTTTGGTCGCTGAGCGTCGCGCACTTGATGACCCACTCGTTGCAGAATTCGATGAGGCTGCAGAACAGGCAACCCAGCTTTCGACCCTAATCCGAAAGGCCGGAGACTATCCGCTGCTGGGAAAGGGTGACATCAACCTCTACAGCCTCTTCGTCGAGCGTTCTCTCCTGCTGCTCAAGTCGGACGGTGTTTGCGGACTGCTTACTCCGTCCGGCATCTACGCCGACAAGACCGCGGCCGACTACTTCCGTTCGATCTCGACTACAGGCCGGCTGGGCGGCATCTATGACTTTGAGAATCGGCGTTCGGCTAATCGCAGCGCGAAAACAGCCAAGTGGTTCGACGACGTGCATCCTCAGTTCAGGTTTTGTGCCACGATCACCGGGGGCACCTCACGTGTTTTCGCAAAGGCCATTTGCGGCTTCCTTCTGAATGGGCAGGCTGATCTCGACGATAGGGACCGTGTTTTTCCTTTGTCGCCTGAAGACTTCTCCACCATCAATCCGAACACTGGAACCGCGCCAATCCTGCGCAACAGGATCGATGCTGAACTCTTGACCCGCATCTATCGTGAGCACAAGGTCTTGGTTGATCGTTCAACAGGTAACGAGCAAAAGCTCTACCCGGTTCGCTACCATCGCATGTTTGACATGGCGAATGACTCCGACTTGTTCATTGCAACGAAAGACTTGCAAGCGTCCGGAGCATACATGGTTGCGCGGAATCGGTACAAGAAAGGCGACCAAGAGTGGATGCCTCTCTATCAGGGCCGAATGATTGACACCTTCGATCATCGAGCCAACAACATTGGACTCAACCCCAACAACACAATGCGACCATATACTAGCAGCAGAGTGTCGGATACGATGCACGCGGATCCGAAGTTCTTCCCTGCGGTTCCGAACTGGGTTGAAGCCCAGGAGATCGATAACGTCCTAGTACAAGAAGTGACTTGGTTTATCTCCTTCCGGGACGTCACCAGCGCGACGAACGAGCGCACTATGATCGCTGCAATTTCCCCAAGGTCAGCGTATGCTCATAAGGCTCCCTTGCTACTTCCTGATGCTCGATTGTCCGGAATTGATGCGGCAACCCTATTGGCGAATCTCAATAGCTTATGCTTCGACTACTGCGCCAAGCGCAAATTGCCCGGCGTGAGCTTGACATGGTACGTCGTCGAGCAACTCCCGATGATCCACCCTGACGACTTCGACCGTCCCTTCGGCGACACCACCGCTCGCGAGCTGGTCCGAGACCACGTCCTCCGCCTCACCTACACCGCCTACGACCTCACCCCCTTCGCCCGCGACCTCGGTTACGACGGCGACCCCTTCACCTGGGACCCAGCCGAGCGCCGACAACTCCGAGCTCGCCTCGACGCCCTCTTCTTCCACCTCTACGGCCTCTCCGAGGACGACGCCGACTACATCCTCGACCAGTTCCCCGTCCTCGAAAAGAACGAGCGCAAAGAGTTCGGCCACTACCTCACTAAGCACCTCGTTCTCAGCCATTACAAGGCCCTGGACGCCGGCGACACGACTGCGGAAATCTCCGAGCAAGCCTCCGGCTGACTGTCAGTCGCAGCACTCCTCGACGTCCAGGCGGCAGAAGCAGGAGGAGTGGACGGGGAGGTCGGCGCGGGCCTGGGCGAGGTTGAGTCTTTGGCGGGCGACCTCTGCGAGGTCTGGCTGGCCGAGGCGGTCGAGGCACTCGGTGTAGCCGGCGAGGGCCCAGATGTTGTCGAGGTGCTGGCGGGGGCGGCTGACCGACTGGTCGTAGCCGAGGTCGGCGCGGTAGACCTCCAGCGCCTCGGCGACCCGGCCCTGCTCCAACAGCAGCGCTCCCAGCGCGTGGCGGACGGGCTGCATCCAGCCCCAGGGCTCGTCGTAGTGCAGGTCGTCGTCCAGCTCGACCGCGCGGCGGAGGTGGGCGAATGCGTCGTCGAACTCGCCCTGCCGATACGCGATTTCTCCGCGCATCATCTCCTGCGCGATGGCGAGGATGTCGCGGCTCGGATTGTTGAACTGATAGCGCGTCTCGGGCACTGCGTCGTAGGCGCGGTCAAACTCCTGCGCCTCGGCCACGGCTTCGTCGGTCCGGCCCAGCGTCGCCAGCGCGATGGCCCGCGCGTAGCGCATCGTTGCCGTCGTCACGCAGTACAGCTCGCGATCCTCCGGCAACTCCTGCCCCAGTATCTCCTCCCACTTGCCGAACCGCACCATCACGTGCTGCTCGATCGGCACGAACGACTCCAGCCAGTCGGCCATGTTGGGCGACTCCATCCGCAGCAGCGCCTCGGGAATCTGCGCTTGCATTGCCTTCGCGGTCTCGATCGCCTGACCGTACCGACCCAGGAACATCGCCCCGTAGATCTTGAAGTGGTAGTTGTGGCAGCGGTACATCGTGTAGAAGTTGTACGGACCCCGAGCCTCGACGTACGGGCGGTCGGCCTGGATCGCCCGCTCGTTCCAGTCGACGACGCTCTGGTAGTCGCCGCAGAGCACGTCAATGTGCGTCCCCATGTGCTGCAAGTGGCCAGAGTCGGGGACCAACCCCTTCAACTGGTCGGCAGCGCGCAGCGCCGCCTGCGGAAACGGCGACATCTCCATCAGGTGGATGTACATGTGCAGCAGCCCGGCGTGCGGATCGTCGCCGCAGTGCTCGCAGTGCTGCATCGCCCGTTCGAGCACATCCCGCGCCTCGACCGTGTCCGCGCCCTCGGCCGGCTCGCCCGTCGCCAGGTCCCAGAGCGACCACGGAGTCCGGTTCATCATCGCCTCGGCAAACAGCGACGCGACATCCGCATCGTCCGCGTGCTTTGCATAGACCTCGCGCATCGCGTCGGCGTAGTCGTCGACCCAGGGCATCATGTCCTCGAGCGGTTGCCGCGACGGATAGCGCCGCAGCAGCGCCTCCGTAAGATCCCGCTCCGCCGCCGTGCCCTGTTCTGCCAGTTCAGCCGCCCGATTCGCCGCGTCGAACGCTCGGCCCAGCGCGTGCGCCGTCTCCTTGCGGCCGAACGCCTCCCAGGGCTTGTTGTAGTTCGGGCCAATCGCGTAGGCGACGCCCCAGTGCGCCATCGCGCAGTCGGGATCGGCCACGACCGCCTGCTCAAAGCAGTAGACCGCCTCGTCGTGGTTGAAGCCGTAGGTCCAGGCCAGGCCGCGGTCAAACCAGGTCTGCGCCTCAGCGGACGTCGTCGTGATCGGTCGGCTGTAGGCGCCGAGGTCGTAGCGGTATGTCATGGTGCGTCCTTCAGAAGCAGCAGCCGTCCAGTCTCACTCAGAATCGTAAACTGTTCGCGGGTCTGATCACTCAACCGACCAGCCTGGATCAGCGTCTTGATACCCTCACAGTGAGGAGGCTGACATGGCCCTGCAATGCACTGCGGAGATCTACGAAGAGCGCGTGGGCGGGTACTCCTCGGTTTGTCCGGAACTGGTCATAGCCAGCCAGGGCGAGACGATTGAAGAAGCTCGCGCCATGCTCATCGAGGCGATCGAGCTCACCCTCGAGGACATGACTCCGCAGGAGTACGAGTACCGCGTGAGCGGACAGATGTCGGCCAACAGCCACATCTCAGAAAACGAGCTGCGCGACGAGTCGGTGTTAGTCGAGTCCAGCGTGGTCGAAGTGAATGTAAACCTGCCGTTCGTGTCTGCGCGCTGACGGTGCGGGTCCTTACCGCAAGGCAGATCAACCGGATTCTGGAACGGCAAGGGTTCGTCCGGATTAGGCAGCGGGGCAGCCACCGCCGATACCGGGCCGTCATCAACGGCATCGAACGAAACGTAACCGTGTCTCAGCATCGTGACATTCCTCCGCGAACACTGAAAACGATCATCGAACAATCCGGCCTTCCTGAAGACCTGTTCGAGTAGCCCGCGTATCCTCCTCTGCATGACTACCAACGACCACCTCCTTCCGCCACTCGACGGCATCGTCGTCATCAACGCCGGACAGATCCTCGCCGCGCCCCACTGCGCCACCATGCTCGCCGAGTTCGGGGCCGACGTGATCAAGGTCGAACGACCCGGCAGCGGCGAGCCGAATCACGGCACCATCTCTTACGTGCAGGAGAACCGCTCGCAGCGCGGCGTGACCTGCAATCTTGCCGATCCGCGAGGCAAGGACCTGTTCCGCCGGTTGTGCGCGCGGGCCGACGTGCTGATCGAGAACTTCCGACCGGGCACGCTGGAGAAGATGGAGCTCGCGCCCGACTCGCTGCGCGAACTCAATCCCAGACTGGTCGTGACCCGAGTCTCCGGCTACGGCCAAACGGGACCATACCGCGAGCGGGCCGGCTTCGACCGTGTTGCGTTGGGCTTCGCCGGGATGACCTACCAGACCGGTTGGGCCGACGGTCCGCCCGTGCGGCCGGGCTACATGGTCGCCGACTACTCGGCCGGCGTCTTCGCCGCGATGGGCACGCTGATGGCGCTGCGCGCGCGCGACGTCAACGGCGGCGTGGGGCAGGATGTCGACGTGGCGCTCTACGAGGCGATCTGGAAGCAGTCGGGCACGCACGCCTCGCAGTTCGCGCACAGCGGCCGCAACAGAGAGCGCAGCGGCAACTACTGGCCCGGCGTCGTGCCGGCCGAGCAGTGGCCGACGGCCGACGGCCACCACCTGATCATCAACGCGACCACGCAGGGCACGTTCGAGCGGCTGGTGGCGGCGATGCAGCGGCCGGAGTTGCTCAGCGACCCGCGCTTCGAGGTCCACGCGATTCGGCGCAAGAACTACGAGGCGATTCACGAGATCGTGGGTGAATGGGTCGGCTCATTGACGCTGGAGCAGGTCCAGCACCTGCTCGACCAGCACGGCGTCCCCGCGACCAAGGTCTACGCGACTTCCGACATCATGTCGGACGAGCACTACGCCGCCCGCGAGCAGATCGTGGCCGTACCCTCGGAGCAGCACGGGGCCATGCCGCAACCCGGTATCGTCCCGCGTCTGACCAGAACGCCCGGCGCCGTGAAGCACCGCGCCCCGACGCTCGGCGAGCACAACCGTGAAATCTACGGCGGTCTGCTCGGCGTCAGCGATGACAAGCTGCGCCAACTCTCGGAGGATGGAGTGATCTGATGACCACCGCGATTGTTGAACGCACGATCACCGCCTTCCTCGACGGCGACGACTCGCTGGAGATCAACAACATCATTCACTCCACGGCCGGCGCGGCGCGCTTCGGATACACGGGACCACTGGTCGGCGGCACGACGGTGTACTCCTGGTCGGTGGCGGCATTGGTCGAGGCGTTGGGCGACGCCTGGCTTGACCAGGGCTGGGTCGAGTTCCAGTTGCGAAAGCCCGTCTATCCGGGTGAAGTGATCACCACTCAAGTGAATCTCTCTCCCCCCGCTCCGCGGGGGAGATGTCCCGTAGGGACAGAGGGGGGCCGGCGGCGGTCGAGTTCACGATGGCCAAACACGCCGGCGACATTGCGGTCAGGGGCACCGCCGGACTAGGCATCACCGACTTCAATGCCGAGATCACCGAGGCCACTGATCGCACCCCAGTCGCCCAGCCCGAAGAGCGCCCCTTCATCACCAGGGCGCTGGCTCCGCTCGGCGAAGTCCTGCCCGCCATGTCCATCGACCTGAGCTCCGCCGAAGCGGAGCTCTACGCCGACGAGAAGGCCCGCGACTCAGACCCGCTCTGGCGCGGCGCCGGCGCGCGCGTGCATCCCGGCTGGATCGCCCAGCGCGCCAACGCCCTGCTCGCGCACACCTGGCGATACACCGCGATCCACGCATCGAGCCAGATACAGCACCTGGCGCCGGTCCATGCGGACCAGCGACTACTGGTCAGCGGACGGCTCGCGTCGGGATACGAACGCAAGGGACACGAATACGCCGTGATCGACCTGACCATCTCGTCGGAGGACGGACGCGACCTGGTTCGGATGCGTCAGCCGACGATCTACCAGGTCGCCGCACGCTGAGGAGACGAGCTATGACCACGCCGACCATCGAACGCTCGATCACTGCATTCCTCGACGGCGAGGACTCGATCGAGATCGACAACATCATTCACTCAACCGAGGGCGCGGCGAAGTTCGGCTTCACCGGCGCGCTGGTCGGCGGAGTGACCGTCTATTCCTGGGCGGTCCCGGCGCTGATCGAGGCGCTCGGCGACGACTGGCTCGACTCCGGCTGGATCGATTTCCGTCTGCGCCGCCCCGTCTACCCCGGCGACGAAATCACGACCCGCGTCGTTAGCTCTCCCCCCGCTCCGCGGGGGGAGATGTCGCGGAGCGACAGAGGGGGGCCGCCGACAGTTGAGTTCACCATGGCCAAGGAGTCGGGCGAAGTCTGCATCGCCGGAACCGCGGGATTGGGCGAAGCCGACTTCTACGCCGACCTCGCCGTCGCGCAGAATCGCAGCGCCGTCCCGCCGGCCGACCCGCCGACCCTGCTGACGCCCGAGAACCTGCCGATCGGCGAGGACTTGCCGGCGATGGCAGTGCCGATGTCGGTCGAAGACGCGGCCGCCTACGCCGACCAGTTCGCCCGCGACCCGCACGAACGCTGGCGCGGCGAAGGCGCGCGACTGCATCCCGGCTGGATTGCCGGTCGCTGCGTGCGGCTGACCAAGCACACCTACGCCTATCCGGCCGGCATCCACGCCGGCAGTCAGATCCAGATGATCGCGCCGGCCAATGCGGGCCAGACGCTGGTCGTCTCGGGCCATGTGACCGACGGCTACCGACGCAAGCAGCATGAGTACTGCCTGCTCGACGTGACGATCAGCGACGAATCGGGCCGCGACATCGCCCGACTCCGCCACCGCACGATCTACCAGGTCGGCGGCGGCGACGCCTAGCTCATCCACCGGCGCCAGATGACCAGGGCGATGGCGAAGATCAGGCCAAGGAAGACGGCCACGTAGAGGACGATTCGCACGCCGTTGACGAGCGGTTGGTGGTACACAACGCGCACATTGAGCGGCGGCGAGTAGGTCCAGGTCTCACTGCGTACCTGGTCCAACGTGACCGGGTCGTGTGAGGGGAATCGCGTGCTGCCGTAGCGCCGATTCGGACGCAAACTGCGGAAACCCAGGATGATCTCCTCGTCGCTGAGGCCGCGCTGCGTGATACGCACCTTGCTGGGCGCGTTGTCTTCGTCGTTGGAGAGCACGATCGGCTCCGAGTAGAGGGAGCGCGGGCGATCGACCAGGGAGAGATCGAGGACGAAGCCGTCTGCCTCGTAGAAGTGCTCGACGCCCTCGTGGTCGGTCTCGAGAATGCCGAGTTCGGCCTGCTGCTCGGAAATGCTGCGCATGGCGATCTGAATCTGCACCACCCGCGGCGGCTTGTCGACGCCGAAAGCCCAGATGCCGAGCGCGACGATCGCGCCGAGGAAGAAGATCAGAATCCAGCGCTGACGACTGAAGCTGGGAAGTGTCATCGGGGCAGCGTATCGAAGGATCGGCAATACGCCTCTACGACGGTTCGGGGCGGCGGCATGCGTAGACTGTTCGCATGGCACGAAATATCTCGGCCTTTGCCGCCTGGCGGCAACACACGTTCGCGGCGCTGAACGACCGCCACTTCCGCGTGCTCTTCGCCGGCACCCTTTTCGCGACCTTCGGCTACATGATGATGATGATGGTCATGGCGATCGTCGCCTATGAGCTCTCGGGCAACAACACGGCAGTCGGACTGATTGGCAGCGGCGTCGGCCTGGCCATGCTGCTGGCGCCCTTTGGCGGCGTGATCGCGGACCGGGTGAACCGCAAGCGGCTGATCGTCATCGGGCAGGGCGGCGGCGCTGCCATGCTGATTCTCACCGGTCTGCTGCTCGCCTTCGACCTGATGTCCCTGCCGTTGATGTTCATCTTGATGATGATCCTTGGCTTCACCTTCGTCGTGATGGGACCGGCCCGCAATGCCTTCACTGCCGATTTAGTGGGTCCGCGCCTGATCGGCAACGCAGTCGTGCTCAATCAGTTGGCCCACACCTGGGGCGCGCCGTTCTCGCCCTTCCTCGCCACATTCGCAATGGACTCCTTCCTGAGCTATGGCGGCACCTACATCTTGATGGGCGTCTTGGTCAGTGTCGGCGTGTTCACGATGGCGATCATGCCGAATCGCGGAAGAGTGACGCCGCGTCCCGAGTCCAACGAGGGCCCAGTGCGGAGCGTGCTTAGCGACATCGCCGACGGAGCTCGTTACGTCTGGCAACGACCATCGCTGAGGTTGATGCTGGCCGTGTTCGTCAGCGCGGTCGTGATCGGCTTCCTCTTCCGCACGCTGGCGCCCGCACTACTCGAGGAGCACCTTGGCCGCAGATCGACCGAGATGGGACCGTTGCTGCTGGTCTACGGGTTGGCGTCGGCGGCGGTTTCACTTTTGGTTGCCGGAGCGGCGACCACACGCTGGGCCTGGCCGGTCGTGCTCAGCATGATTGCCCTGATGGGCGTCGGCTACTTCGTGCTTGCTCAGGCGCAGAGCTACGGCGGCGCGATGGTCGCCATGGCGCTGCTCGGTCCCGGCATGATGGGACCAGTGATGATCCTCCAGGCGCGACTGATGATGCACACCGAGTCCGCCTACTACGGACGGGTGATGGCATTCACGATGATGTCCTGGGGCGTGCAGATGCTCTGCGGCCTGCCGGCGGGCATCCTGGCGGACATGCTCGGCGAGCGGGAGGTGCTCGCCGGAACGGGATTGCTGTCGCTGGTGGTCGCCGCACTCGCCACCTTCGGCTGGCTGGCAATCCGCAAGCATGACCGTCCGCCCTTGCCGGCGATGCCCGCCTTTGCGGGCGACGCCAACGGCGGCGGCCTGGCCGTGACGGCCATGCCACCGCCGCCAATGTTGCGTCCCGTGGGTTTGATGTCGGGCCAGAAGATCGACCGCTAGGCGGGCGGCGACAGACTCTCCCCCCGCTTCGCGGGGGGAGAGGGGCATCTCACCCGACGCCGACTGGTCTGCCGTGCGTGTGCGACTCGAGTCGCGCGAGCCGACGTTCGATCTGGGTCATCCGAGACTCCAGATCGCTCGACGACAGCTCACGTACCCGCTCCAACAGCGCCGTCCAGGGGAAGTCGCGGCCCGGGTCCGACTTCTGCCGCGTCAGTTCGCTGTGGCCGACGTGGTAGCGGCGGTCGACGGGAATGCCGTACTTGTCGCAGACGAACGCCGACCAGGCGGCGACGGTCTCGAACTGGCGGCTGCCTGGAACGAAGGTCGCTCCGATCTCGTGGGCATAGCCCTCGATCTCGATGGAGAGCATGCAGGCGTTGTAGCTGACGTACTCGTCCCGCCACCAGCTCGGACGGGGCAGGATCAGGTCCTTGCGGCGGACCCCCTGGGCCCAGGCGAAGTCCTGGTCACGGACCATCTGGTAGAGGTCGCCGTCCGAGTCGGCGTAGTAGTTGGTGCTGGCGTTAGCGCGCGGATCCGCGAACCACTTCGGCGTGACTTCGTTGTCGTCCCACGGCTCCTCGGGCGTGTGATAGCAGAGCGCGACAAAGCGGCGCTCCGCCCCCGAGTAGGGGCGCGAGGAAGCCGCGTGGTAGTTCGATGCATGCGCCGGAACCCAGATCGTGCGCGCGCCCTCGGGCAGACCGACGATCCCGGCCAGGTCCGGCGCAGGTGAGTCGGTGCTGCTGGTCATTCGCCGCCTCCCGTCCGATCCGTTCGCTCCGATGGCTCGCCGCGCTGTTCGCGGTTGCGCAGGACGCCGTAACCGGCGGCGACGGCGACCGCGATCGAACGCACCGCGTCGGAGGCGGGGATGCCGACGAGTCCGGTCTCCAGCGCCGCCCAGACGCCGATCACGCCGATCGCGATCAGCGCGCGGACGCTGCCTCGCGGCAGCCAGAGCGGGTCCGGCGCGTTCGGGCGCGCTTCCCGAGGCGGTTCAAATGGATGAGCCTGTTCGCTCATGTTCGGTTCCTTTCCGGTTCCTGCGGCGTCAGCCGCCGCGGACGATGAATGCCGAGCCCAGGCCAATGGCAGCGAGCAATACGGTGCCGCCGCCGAGGGCGATGTAGAGCCGGTCGATCCGGGCGTCGATCTGATCGAGCCCGCTCTCGATTCGGCGCAAGTATTGCCACAGCGCATCGGTCTGGCTCTCAAGACACGACGGGGAGCAGCCGCCCGACCCGGCGGGAGATGCCGGGTCGGGCGGCTGAGATGGGTGGCGGGGAAAGTTCGGTGGCGACATGGGGTCCTCTCCGTTGCGCCCTCGGGGGCTTCAACTAGCCGGTGGACTCGGCAAAGGGGTCTCGCCCCTCGGCGAGCGCGCGCCATTGTTCGGGCAGCTCGTCCAGAGACGCGGCCTCGCGCCATTCCATAGCGCGGTGCTTGAGGTACTTGACGGCCGGCACCGGCGTCCAGCGATCCTCCTCGCTGAGGGGTTGGCCCATACCGTCGATGTCCTCGGGATTGCGCATCACGAGGTCGTAGCCGGCGAGGCCGTTGCCCTGCGCCCGCGCGAGCTGGTACTCGTGGTGGCTGAGCAGGACGGCCCGCTCACCCGGGACGACCAGCGCCGGACCTGCCGGCTTGGGTTCCTGCTTCTTGGTTGGCATCGTTCTGTTCCTTTCACTCGTCCCGCGGGACGAGTCCGTGTCGTCGTGTGTGTTTAACTCGGACCGAGACCGGCGTTGATCTCGGTTTCGAGCCAGGGCTGCGCGTCGATCTGAACCGACTCATGCGGCAACCCCAAGCCCTGGGCCGCGTCGAGCAAGAGGCGCTCCGCCTCGCGCGCGTCGTGGAATCCGTGGCCCAGCAGGGCGTGGTCGCGGCCGAGGTACTCGCGACCGTGGCTGTCGCGCTTCGGCGTGTGGAGGTGCGCGCGTCGGGCGCGGAGCCCGGCTCCCAGCCGCGGCGTCGCAAAGCGCTCGGACCGCAACTCGGAGAAGTCGGCCGGCGACCAGAGGCCGCGTTCGTCCAGCGGCATGTCTAGCCTCCGTCCGCGGTGATCTGGCAGCCGTGGTGGGCGAATCCGGCGATCCCGGCGTCGTAGTCCGCCATCGAGCGCAGGGTCACGCCCGGCCACTCGGCTTCCTCGAACACCGACATCTCCCAGTCCATCGAACAGGCCCAGACCAGGGCCTCGGTGCCGAACATCGAGCAGATGTAGTCGCCGGCGCCATTGGCGGCCATGTAACCGTCGACGAACACCGCCGTGCCCATCAGCGGAATCTCCGAGACATGGAAGCGCCGGATCATTCGCTCGGAGATTCCGGCCGGGATCCAGCTCGAGTTACCGGCGACGCCGGACGCTCCGAGGTCTTCGAGCACGTGCTCGGCGACGACCGGCGAGAGCACCGTCACGATGTCGCCGCGCGGCGGCCCGCCCTTGGCTCGCTTGACCGACTGCAACACGCGCCGAGCCTCGCGCAGCTTGGCCAGGGTCAGCTTCTTGCCCGTCGCGCCGATGTCGTTGTCGGTGTGCCAGTTGGCGAATTCGCCGGTCAGGTCGGTGTCGATGTCCTGGCCCTGCGAGAGCGCCATTTCGTCCGAGACCAGGCGCACCAGGTCTTCTCGCGAGTAGTTGATCGCGCGCACGTGGATGCGCACATAGATCGCGCGGAAGGTAGGCGAGATTGTCGTGCTGGCCAGCGTGAAGCGCGAGGTGGTCGAGAGTTCGGCGTTCTCGGCGGGCGTCTGCACGTTGGAGACGCTGGACACTCGCGGAATCTGGGCGCTGCCCGAGCCCTTGGGCACGATCAGCTTGCGCGCCAGAGAGAGCATCGGCGCCGACTGCGGCATCTGCGCAATCGTGCGCTCGACCATCTCCGAGTAGGAGGCGGAGATGTTGGTAGAGAGTGTGTCGGCCATATGGCCTGTTCCTTTCTGATTTGTTCGTCATTCCCGCGAAGGCGGGAATGCAATCCCCATGCGTGAACGTCACGCCTCGGGGTGCGCCGCCAACCAGTTGGCGAACTGGGAGCGACGCTGCTGGCGCAGCGACTGGTTGTCGGCCGAGCGGATGAAGTCGGTCCACTCGCTCACGCTGCCGGGCTGCGGCGGCGGCGCGCCGCCGCGCAGTCCCGCCGTCGGTCGCTGCTGCGCCGTGCGGACCTGGGTCTCGAACTCTCGGGTCAGTTCGGTGCGGACCTGCTGCTCGCGTTCGCGGGCGGCTCGTTCCGCGATCAGATCGCGCCAGACGCCGGCCACGTCACTCGGCTGCTCGACCGAGGAGAGTCGCGTTCGCTCGTCCTCCGACAGCTCGCCGATCGCGGTCAGCATCGCTTCGCGCAACGGCGTGTCGCCGCCCGTGCGCTCGACACCGTGATCGGGCGCAGCCGCGCGCTCGCCGTGCGGAGCCTCGAGCTGTGCCGTGGGCTGGGTTGCATCCATCGCATGCCTCCAAACAGATTGAGCGCCGACGGCTACGAACCGTTCGGCGCTCGGAGGCGCGCATGCCTGTCGACGTTGTAGATAGAACGTACGTTCCTCTCAAGAGGAAATCAAGCGTCAGCGGCCAACGGTTGTGTTCGGCGCTACCGAGTTCGACTACGGGCAGCGCCGCTATCCTGCGCCAATGCTCGACGACACGCGAGTGCTCGACCTGACCGACGAACCGCTCGCGCTGGGCGCGCGGCTGCTCGCCGACCTGGGCGCGGAGGTCGTGCGCATCGAAGATGTGCGCGGCGACGGACTGCGGCTGCGGGAACCGGCGGTCGAGTCGAACGCGCCGCGCGAAGAGCGCGGCTGGGCGCACCTGCTCTACAACGCCGGCAAGCGTTCCGTCGCCGTCGAATTCGACGACCCGGCAACCTGGACACGGATTGAAGCCCTGTTGCCTCGGTTCGACGTGCTGCTTGCGCCGTTGGAGCCGCGGGGCCGGCTGGCGGGCTGGCTCCAACGCGGACGCGAGGGCCGCTGGTCATCCGAGATCCCGGTGGTCGACGCCGTGTTCCGTCGCGGCGCAGATGAGCCAATGACCGACCTGACCGCGATGGCGGCGGGCGGCCACGTGGTGCTCAATGGGCATCCACAGGATCCGCCGGTCTGGCCCGCCGGCAATCTCTCGCACAAGCAGGGATCGCTGGCCATGGCCGAAGCAGCGATGGCCCTGATCTTCCAGCGCCGGCGCGGAGCCGGTAGCGGCCGAATTTCTGTTTCGATGCAGGAAGCCGTCGCCTTTACGACTCTGCAGACGGCCAGCGGCAACTTCTGGACCTGGCACGGCATGTCGCCCGACCGGCACATCCCGATTGGCTCGGGTGCGACCTTCCAGGCGGGCGACGGGCACTGGGTCTCGTTCACGATTCATCCACCGCACTGGCCGCGATTCGTCAACTGGGTCGACGAGGTGCTTGGCGCCCCCGAACTTCGCGAGCCGCAATGGGACGACGAGTTTTATCGCGAGGCCAACTACGACGAGATCAGGCCGTGGATCGAGCGGCTCTGTGGGGCGCTGACTGTGACCGAACTGCACGATCGGGGGCAGGAACTCGGCTTGCTCGTGCTTCCGATCAACACGGTCGAAGAAGTCGCCCGCGACCCCCATCTGCGGGCGCGCGGGTACTACCAGGACGTCGAGCACCCACAGCTCGGCCGCACGCTCACGTTGCCGCGCCCCGCCGTGCGCACGCGAGGCGAACAACCCCGCGCTGTACGCGCCCCCATCCTCGGCGAACACAACAGTGAACTGTTCGATGCCGAGCGCTCTCTCTCCCCCCGCTCCGCGGGGGGAGATGTCGCGGAGCGACAGAGGGGGGCGCCTTCTGCCACCCTCTACAACACCCAACCCGCGCCGCGCCGGCCGCTGGACGGCGTGCGAGTGCTCGACTTCACCTGGGCGATCGCCGGATCGCTCGGCACGCGCCTGCTCGCCGACCTCGGCGCGGAGGTAATCAAGATCGAGTCCGAGTCGCGCATCGATCCAATCCGCTATCGCGGGGTGCAGCCACCCGATCAGTTCTCGATCAACACCAATGGCACCTTCAATGACTGCGCCGGCGGCAAGAAGTCGGTCACGCTCAATCTCAAGACCGAAGAGGGGATCGAAGCGGTCCGCCAACTGGCCCGGCACTCCGACGTGGTCACCTCCAACTACACGCCCTATCGACTCGACCGCTGGGGCATCGGCTACGACGACCTGCGCCGAATCAAGGACGACATCATCGTCTGCAACGTGGCCGTAATGGGCATCGAGGGTCCGCGCGCCGAGTGGCGCTCCTATGGCAACGGGATCATCGCCATGTGCGGCCTGTCGCATCGCTCGGGATTCCCCGGCCGCGCGCCGATTGGCCTCGGCACGCTGCACTCCGACTTCACCGTGCCCTTCTACCTCGCCGCCTCGGTGATGGCCGCGCTCGACGACCGCGAGCGCACGGGCAACGGACGGTACCTCGAGATTGCCCAATACGAGACCGCCGTGCAGTTGCTGGACACCGAGCTGATCGAGGCGCTGAACGGCGTTGTCGAGCGTCCGCGCATAGGCAACCGCTCGCCGTTTATGTCGCCGCACGGCGTCTTTCCCGCCGCCGGCGAGGATCGCTGGGTGGCCATTGCGTGCCGCGACGACGCCGATTGGCGCAATCTCTGCCGCGTCATCGGCCGCGCAGACCTGGCCGGACGGAGCGATCTGTCGCATGTCTCCGGGCGCCAGGCCAGCGAGGATGTGCTGGAAGCGGCGGTTTCCGAGTGGACTCGCTCGCAGGACGAGTGGACCTCGTACCGGCTGCTGATTAACGCCGGCGTCCCCGCCAGCCCAGTCGAGCGGCTGGAGGACTTCTTCGCGGGCCAGGACGCGGCGATGCGCGACGCCTACCATCCCGCCGACTCGCCCGAGGGCTGCAGCTTCCAGATCATCAGGGAGCCGGTGCTCTGGGACGGCGAGCGGCTGCCCGCGCGCCGCGCGCCGCTGTGGGGAGAGCACACCGAGGATGTCCTCAAGGGCCTGCTCAACTACAGCGACGACGACATGATCCGCCTCGCCGCCGCCGGCACGCTGGGCTAGTCCAGCCTGCCGGCAGCAGTCGATGCGTGCTGGTACGTCGAGGCGCTATCCTGCGCTGACGCCTCGACCGAAGCCGTGACCGCGCCAGCGAGACTTGCCCCAGACTCGGCCGTTGTCGTGGTCGAAGCCGTTGTTGACGCGGTCTTCGATCCTCGCCGCAGCATCCGACTTCCGGGTCTCAGCTTCTTCTTCGGTCAGCTTGCCGTCCTCGGCCCAGGCGTCGATCCGCTCGTTGACCTGAGTAATCAGCGCATCGATCACGGTCTGAACTTCGACGCCGTTCGCTTCGGCGATCTGGGCCAGCGTCTGACCCTCGGTCAGCGCGGTCTTGAGGCCGTCGCGGTCGGTGCCGACCAGTTCCGCCAGTTCCTCGAACCTGGCTCCGAACCCGCCATGACCCTTGCGCCCGTCGCAATCGTCATCGTCCGACCGCGCCGAGACCACCGTCACCGCGGCAACGCCGATCGCCGCCGCCAACGCGATGGGCATCAGCCACTTGTATGCCAGGCCAAGCCAACGATTTGAACTTGCTGCCACTCGTCGATCCTTTCATCCGGTCGGAGACCGCCTCCGACGCAAGAACCGTACGCACGGCGTGTATGCGCCAGGGACAGGGCGCGTATGCGGATCGTCAATCGCATGTCAACGCCGGCTGGGCGGTTGGCTGCTACGGAATCTCGGGGTCGTAGTCCATGCCGATGTGTCCCCGTTCGACGAAGCCGGCAATCTCATCGTCCGAGTAGCCGAGTACCTCGCGGTACACATAGTCGTTGTCTTCGCCCAGGGCGACCGGCGGTTTGCGGATGCCGAGCGGGGTCTCCGAGAAGCGGAAAAACGGTTTGTTGAAGCGGAACGTGCCGACGCCGTCGTACAGCTCGTGCGCCTCGTTAAGTTGGCGGTGCTCGACATGGGGATCGTCATAGATGCGCGACGAATCCAGCACCGGCGCTGCTGGGACTCCATGAGACTGCAGCAGATGCATCAGCTCGTAATCGTCCCGCGTTGCAGTCCACTCGGCAATCCGCGCGTCGAGTTCGTCGTGGTGAGTGAGCCGCCCCTCATTGCGCCTCAACTCAGGGTCGCGCGCCCACTCGGGATCGCCCATCGCCTCGCGCAGGCCCAACCACTGATCGTCGTCCAGCACCGAAATCGAGATCCAGCGGTCGCCGCCATCCGCGCCGTCGCCTTCACTGCGGGCCGGATAGAGGTTGTAGGGCGCGAAGCCGTCGACCGATCGATTGCCGGTCCGCCCTTGCACGACGCCGTTGAAGGAGAAGTCCATGAACGCCTGGGCCAGCATCCCGCCGGCGCATTCGGCCTGGGCGAGCTCGATCAGCTGTCCCTCGCCCGTCCGGCGTCGATGCCGCAGCGCCGACATCACCGCGAACGCGCCGTGCGCTCCGGCGACGTAGTCTCCGGAGAAGATCGAAGTGATGTAGGAGGGGTCGAGGTCCGGATAGCCGCGTAGAAGCGTGTGGCCCATCACCGACTCGAGGTGCACGCCGAGCGCCCGGGCAAAACGGTAAGGTCCGTCCGATCCGTACGCGGGCATTCGCAGGACGACCAGATCCTCGCGCGCCTGGCGCAGGAAGTCGGGTCCGATCCCGATCTTCTCCAGTGTGCCGGAGGCATTGTTCTCGACCAGCGCATCGGACTCCGCCACGAGCCGGGCAAAGATCTCGCGGCCCTCGTCGGAGACGAGGTCAACGGTCATCGAGTGCTTGTTGCGGTACTGCTGGACGAAGGTGGGGCAGTAGTTCCAGGGACGTGGGCCCGGCTCCGAGTTGGGGTACCCGGTCGCCCAGCCGGCGCCGGCTTTGACCAGCGCGGGCGAGGGCCGCGCCTGGCCGCCGCGCGTCATCGGCTGCCAGACGTGCATGTTCTCGACCTTGATCACCTCTGCGCCAAGGTCGGCCAGCAGCGTCGACGCAAACGTCCCCGCCCAGACCACGGTCAGGTCAATGACTCGGATTCCCGCAAGAGGCAGCGACATATACAGATTCCTCAATCAACCGATTGCGCCTGAGGTGCTCAGCTTGAATATCTCCGATGCGCTGAAGCCGCACTCGGCGAGCACTTCGTCCGTATGTTGACCCAGCCTCGGCGGTGGTCGTCGGATGGACCAGGGCGAGGCGGGCATGATCAGCGGGCGGCCGGGCAGCTTGACTTCGCCCAACTCGTCATGCTCCACCGTGGACCAGAACCCGCGATCGCTGAAGTGGCTGTCCTCGAACAGCTCATCGACCGAGAAGAGCGGGCCGCAGAGCACCTTCGCCTCGCGCGCCGCCGCCCAGATCTCGCGCTTGCCGCGCTCCAGCGCCCAGGGCAGGAACATGGCGTTGAACTCCTCGACCAGGTCGGGAATCAGATTCACGCCCGGCTGCCACCACTTGTCGTCCTGCAGCCAATCGGGACTTCCCAGCATCTCGTTGAGCCGCGGGATACGGATCGCAGCGCCGGAGAACTCGACGTAGCCGTCGGCGCAGGGATAGACGCCGGCGAGCATGCCCGCCGCCGGGCCCGGCGCGCGCAGCGAGCGGCGACCGGCGAACTCGAACCCGATCGTCGCGGCGTGGCGCCGGTCAACGCCGTTGAATTGGGCGTCGGCCATGGAGAAGTCCACGTGCTGGCCGACGCCCTGCAGCTCGGCGGCGGTCAGTGCCGCCATCGCGCCCGTCGCGGCCGCCGATCCGCACTCGACCAGCGACGCCGTGCCGTACATCTTGACCGGCTCGCGGTCTTGCACGCCAATCGAGTACATCTCACCGGCGAAGCCGTACAGCACAAGGTCGGACACCTGGTAGTCGCGATACGGCGAGTCGTGGCCGAACGGCGTGATCGAGACCATCGGCAAGTCATCGCGAAGCGATGAGACGCGCCGCCAGCCAAGTCCGAGGGCGTCGAGTCGACCTGCAGGTTGGGACTCGACCACGATGTGGGCGCGTCGCATCAGCCGTTCGACCACTGCCTTCGCATCCGGATGCTCGATGTCCAGAACCAGCGATCGCTTGTTGGTGTTGAAGTAGAAGAACGTGCCCGAGCGCTCGGGGCCGGGAGTGCCTTGATGCCAGGGACCGACGGAGCGCGAAGGGTCGCCGCCGGGCGGTTCGATCTTGATCACGTCGGCGCCGAAGTCGGCGAACAGCTTGGTGCAGTACGGTCCGGCAATGTGCTCGGTCAGATCGAGTACGGTCACGCCGTCGAGAGGTCCGGATGTCATGGCCAGAGTCTAGGACGTGATTGAGGCGGCTCGACCCTGCCGACAGTTGGTAGTCTTGGACCCGGAGGCGACGATGAGCATCCAAAACGTTCGAGCGCGGTATCGAAACGGTGTGCTGGAGCCGCTGGAGGCGGTGGAGTTGGACGAGGATGAGGTCGTCTACCTGACCGTGCAACCAGAAGACGAAGACCCTCCCGTCTGGTCGATGCCTCGAACCTTGCCGGACATGCATGACGATCCCGACGGCTTCATCAAGGCCATCTATCAGGCTCGCATCGACGGCACGCGTCCATCGAGGCAACGCTGAGCGGATGCCGTATCTCCTCGATACCGACTGCGTCACTCCGGCCATCTTGCGATGCGGCCGCGGGGCGGCAGCTCGATCCGGACCCTGCCCGGCGCCGACCGGGGCTGGGCGGCGAGCTCGTGCATGTAGCGATCAGCGTCGAGCAGGTCGTCGTTGCGCTTGAGCGGCCTCGGCGCATGGTCGGGCGCGGAGCGGTCCCACTGATAGTCGCGAATGCGAGCCGCGAACTGTGACATGCCCGGCGTGAAGTAGGAGCTGGGCGGATCGCAGTTGAGGCGCTGTTGCACCAGCGAGATACCCCAGCTCACCGAGTCGGGTCCGCCCTTGCTGGGCACGACCCGATTGCCCTGACGCCGCTGGTGATCGATCCATGCGGACTGCGATCGATCCGCGCACCACTGGATCGGTCCGAGTTTGAGCCGCCAGTCGCGTTGCCATTGTTCGAGACGTTCGGTGACGCCGGGCCCGCGATCCTCGAACTCGCCGAGGCGGATCAGGATATTGGCGGGGAGCCCCCCTCTGCCTTCGGCATCTCCCCCCGCTGACGCGGGGGGAGAAGGGAAGGAGATGATGCCGCTACTTCCTCCTGCCGGCGCGGGGGGAGAAGGGAGACCCGAGGTGATGCCGGCGACGACGCCTGCTGTGTAGTGGTCGCGGGGCGACTGTCCGCCAAAGTCGAGGCCGCCGATGTAACGGGCGAAGGCCGGCAGCGGCGCTTCCCAGCAGTGCCGCGCTGCGTCGAAGTGCTGATAAATCTGACCGTCGAATGCATCGAATCGCCCCTCGATGAAGCGATCGACCCATTCGCCCGGTTGGAGCGCCCGTTGTTGGGCGGCGTAGTTGCCGGGCAGATGCGGGTTGTCGGGAATCCTGGCGGGGATGTACACGACTCGCCCATCGGCGGCGGCGAGCGCGTCCTCATCGAGTTCGCGCCGGGCGAACCAGCGCTCGAACCATCCCGGCCAGGGATTGGAGGCGGCGACGAACCAGCGCTGCGGCTGGGCCGGATGGCGCAACCTGGTGAGCAGCATCAGCGCGGCCTCCTCGGCGACCTCGCCGGCTTCGTCCACGAACACCGCTCCGTACTGCTCCGACCCCAGTCCCGACCAATCCGTCAGGTGACGAAAGTGGATTGTCGAGCGCACGCCCGCAGGCCAGGACCGGTCGCGGATTGCCACCCATTGCGGCGCCGAGCGCTGACGATCGACGATCAGTCGCTGCGGCAGACAGTCGAAGAACTCCCGCATCGTGGTGGTCTGCAGATTCGAGTAGTGCTGGCGGGCCACCAGGATGTTGGTGCCGGCGAATGCCAGCGCGGTGTCGATCGCCAGCTCCGCGATCGCGCGGGTCTTGCCGCCACCCATCGCGCCGCCGTACCCGACCAGCGAAAGACCTCCCTGCGGCGTGCATCTCAGCGCCTCGTACACGTCGAGCTGGCGGTCCGTCGGCAGGAACCGGCGATTCTGAGAGTGTGCGCCGAGTGCGACCGCGCGCTGCTCATCCATCATCAGCGCTCCGATCGTCATCGCCGGCGGCTGCCGAACTCAGATCGGGCGTCAGCCGGATCACTGGTACGCCGCCGTCGTCCTGACTGTCGCGGAACATGCCGATATCCCGGCCCATTAGCTCCCAGGCGCGCAGTCGAACGTTCTCCGAGTCCGCCTCGCGCGCCAGGAGGCGAATGCCGGCCAGCACCTCCTCGCGCGTCACGCGCGCGAAGGAATCTTGATCGACACGGTCGTCGTCGTGGTCTGACTCCGGCACGCTCAATCCCCTCTCTCTCTCTTTGAATCGTAGTGAAACATATGTACTTATCAACTTCGGCAGGTTGCCTGCGTGTCACTGTCGACCGACCTGGGCCCCGGGCGGTAACGGAAGCGTGTGTATCGCGAACGTAATTGGCGTTGATAGATGACCGATTATCGGCTGGCGCCGTGGGGAGCAGGCTCTCAGAGTGATCGCTTGTGACCTCTGGTGAATGGAGAGACTGATGCGACTGGCGACAATGACGGCTGGGGCGGTTGGTTGGCGTGCAGCGACAGCGACGCTCCTTGCGCTGTTGGCGCTGACGGTGTTGGCGGCGAGCGCGTCGGCTCAATCTCGGCCTCCGCTGCACCTGTACGGCGAAGGTGAAGCAGGCGACACGATCACCATCACCGACGATCTGGGCGAACCGATGGGTACGACCACGGTGGCGTCGTCGGGCGTCTGGTTCGTGCAGGTCCAGTGCGACTCTGAAGTGCTGTCGAAGCTGCGCTTCTCCGTGAACAGCGTCGCCGTCGATGCGCTGATTGAACCGACCGGCGAAGACCAGGCGAGCGTCACCTTGATGGCGCCGAAGTCAGGCACAGAAGCGGAAGACGATTCGATCGTCGCCGTCAGCGACACCGTCTCGGACGACGCCCAGGGTGAGGACGCGATGTCGAGCGGCTACAGCTCGATGGGTATGACCGACGACGACGAGACGCTGGCGGAAGACACCGAGCCGGCCTTGGGCTCGGGCGGTGGCGCGTCGGCGGAAGAGGGCACGGACGACGAGCATGAGGTGTACCCGGTGTCCGGCACGGGCGGTCTGGCCGACCAGGGCCCGTCGACCTCGGCGCTGATCGGGACCCTCGCGGTGCTAACCTCGCTGGTCCTCGGACTGGGCGTCTGGCGAGTACGCCGCCGCGCGTAGGCTCGACGCCGCCCTCTGCCTTCAGCTCGACCCCCGCGCAAGCGGGGCGCGGAAGCCAACACTCTCCCCCCGTTGCAAGCGGGGGGAGATGTCTGTTGGTGACAGCACAGACTTCCCAGCGCCTGTAGGCGCGGAGAGTTGGTGTAGCCTGCGGACAGTGTGAGTCGTTTCACTAGAGGAGAATTCTCGTGGCTGAATTGAGTGGCGCGCAGATCGTCGCCAAGTCCCTGGCGACACAGGGTGTTGAGGAAATGTTCGGCCTGGTCGGCGTACCGGTGGTGCCGATCTCGGTTGCCTGGATGCAGGAAGGCAAGCCGTTCATCGGCGTGCGGCACGAGCAGGCGGCGGGCTACGCGGCGCAGGCCGCGTCGTACATGCGCGGGCACCTGTCGGCGGCGCTGGTCGTCTCGGGACCGGGCATGACCAACGTGATCTCGGCGCTGGGCAACGCGCAGGCGAACTGCTGGCCGATGATCCTGCTCGGCGGCGCGGCCAACATCGGCCTCTCGCAGATGGGCGACTTCCAGGACGCCCCGCAGGTCGAGTCGGCGCGGCCGTTCGTCAAGTGGGCCGACCAGGCCCGCGACGTGCGGTTGATCCCGCGCCTCATCGCGCAGGCAACGCGGGCAGCGGTCAACGGGCGTCCCGGTCCGGTCTACCTGGACCTGCCGGGCGACATCATCGACGCGGTGGTGGACGAGGACGAGGTGCAGTGGGCGCCGCGCATCGAAGAGCCGCAGCGGCCGACCGTCTCGCAAGAATCAGTGGAGGCGGCGATCGAGGCGCTGAAGACGGCCTCGAACCCGCTGGTCATCGTGGGCAAGGGCATGGCCTGGTCGCAGGCCGAGCAGGAGGTCCAGGAGTTCGTCGACAAGACGGGCATCCCCTGGCTGTCGACGCCGATGGGCGCCGGCGTCGTCCCGGCCGACGCGCCAAACAACGCGGCCGCGGCGCGCACGCACGTGCTGCGTAACGCCGACCTCGTCGTGCTGCTGGGCGCGCGCCTCAATTGGATCCTGCACTTCGGCAAGCCGCCGCGCTTCAAGGAGGGCGTGCGCATCATTCAGCTCGACATCGAGCCGGAGGAGATCGGCACCAACGTCCCCACCGAGGTCGCGCTGGTCGGCGACGGCAAGGCAGTGATGGGTCAGTTGAACAGCCACCTGGACGAGAATCCCTGGCAGTTCGAAGACACGACCGAGTGGATTGCCTCGATCAACGCCGAAGTCGAACGCAAGGCGGCCGAGCAGGCCGAGTGGGCGTCGTCGGACGAGGCGCCGATGAATTACTACCGGCCGCTCAAGGAGATCCAGGATCGAATGCCGCGCGATGCGGTGTTCGTCACCGAGGGTGAAAACACGATGGCGATCGCCCGCCAGGTGATCCAGTCGTATGAGCCGCGCAAGCGCCTCGACGCCGGCACCTGGGGCACGATGGGCGTCGGCCCCGGCTTCGCGCTGGCGGCGCAGGTCGTCAATCCCGGCAAGCGTGTGATCGCGCTTGAAGGCGACGCGGCCTTCGGCTTCGGTCCCGGCGAGGTCGAGACTGCGGTCCGGCAGAAGCTGCCGATCACCTGGATCATCTTCAACAACAATGGCATCGGCGGCGGCGCGCCCGAGCTGCCGGATGAGTACGAGACCGGCGGACTTTCGCCGGGGCAGCTCACGCCGATGGCGCACTACGAGAAGATCATGGAAGCCTTCGGCGGCAAGGGCTACTACGCGCGCAGCCCCGAGGAGCTTGAGGCGGCGCTCGACGACTCGTTCGCGCAGGAGGGTTCGACGCTGATCAACGTCGAGATCTCGCCCCAGGCCCAGCGCCGCAAGCAGCAGTTCGGCTGGCTCCAGCGCTAGCGCTCATTCTCTCTCCCGCCGCTTGCGCGGGGGGAGATGTCCCGTAGGGACAGAGGGGGGCAGTGCGCCGCCTCAGGGTAACTGCGTCCAGGTCGATCCCACCTTCACGACAAGGTGGAAGGCGTCGCCTGATTTGAGCGTGTCGAGCGTGTTGAGGAAGTCCGGCGCTCCGGGGATGTAGAGCGACCAGGATTCCGTGTAGGCGTCATACCTGTAGGCGCGGTCGAGATGTGCGACGTTGCGTAAGGCGTCGGCGATGTCGCGGTCGGGTCCCTGCCAGGAGACCATGTTGACGCCGGCGGCCAGCCGAATCGTCACCGACTGCGGCGCGACCGGCGGCGCGGGAACCCAACGTGCCTGCGGTTCGACCAGCGCCCAGAGCGCCTGTCCCGGCCGCAGCGACTGCACCGCAATCTGGGCCGATGCCTCGTCGGTGGGGTCGAATCGGTGGAAGGTATCGAGGAATGGATTATGGACGACGAACTCGAGCAACGGTGAGTCGAGGATGGCGAACAGTCCGGAGACCGAGGTCCGCTGGTAGACGCCGACCGTGCGCCACCCGCCCACCGGCGCGTCGTCGGGGACGATCCAGGTGGGCCCTGAATCCACCTCGGATTCCGTATTCGATGGCTGCGTGGCGTACTCAGGCGGTTCGGTGTTGGGGCTTGGCTCGGTCGTATCGGATGGCGGCGTCGTGGCGACCGGCTCAGGCGCGGTCCAGCCGGGAACGTTGGTCGAAGTAAACACTGTGCCGGCGTGCAGATTGTACTCGTCGGAGTCGTGCAATTCGCGGCCCTCAAGCGCGTACTCCTCGATGAAGGGGATGCTCTTGGCCAGGTACCCGCCGCCGTAGGTCTCGTGGATGGCGTAGTGAATGTGCGCGACTCCACCGTTCAGGGCCAGGCCGGCGGGATAGACCATTCCCAGGTCGTCACCGATGCGGACCTGGACGCCACGCTGCAGGCGCTCGTGCAGCGAAATGTGGCAGAGCAGATGCGCGTACCCTCTCTGGTCGCGAATGGTCAGGCACTCAAGGCCGCGCCAAGTAACCTCGCCGTCAACGGGCGAGAGCACCTGGCTCCAGTCGGTAGAGTCGTCGACGCGGACGATGTCGATGGCGTAGGGATCATTGCCGTCCGCCTCCGAGTGCGTGCCGGTGTTGTACCCGGCGATGATGCTCCAGGTCGTGCCGGCCGGCGCGGGAATCGGCACACCTCCGTCGGCGCGGACTGACGAGGGCAAGGCCGCCAGAACGCCGGCGAACACCGCAATCGCAACCGCGAGGATCGGCCGCGCCGCCCAAGAACTAACGCTCATTTGCCCAACGATGCCCCGCCAGTCGCCCGACCGCAGTCTTCCTCTGACTCTACAGAGTTCCAACGCAGACGAACCTCCAAAGGGCACATGATTGCTCCTCTCCCCCGCGCAAGCGGGAGGAGATGTCCCGTAGGGACAGAGGGGGGGCAAGCCTGACCTGCTGATGCCCGGAGCCCCCCTCTGCCTTCGGCATCTCCCCCCGCTGGCGCGGGGGGAGAGGGGAGGTGTCTCGACCTACGCGCAGGCCGTACCATCGAGCGAGAACAAGAGTGTTCAGCGTTGAGCCCGACCTCGCGAAAGGACATACAGATGCAGTACCGCCGACTGGGGAATTCCGGATTGCAGGTGTCGCTGGCCGGGTTGGGGACGAACAACTTCGGCATGCGGCTGGACTATGAAGGCTCGAAGTTGGTCGTCGACGCCGCGCTCGACGCGGGGATCAACTTCTTCGACATGGCCGACATCTACGGCGGCGGCAAGTCGGAGGAGTTTCTCGGCAAGGCGCTCGGATCGCGTCGCGAGGACGTGCTGATTGCGACGAAGTTCGCGATGCCGGTGGGCGAGGGACCGTTCACGCGCGGCGGCTCCCGGCACTACATCGAGAAGGCGGTCGAGCGCTCGCTGAAGCGCCTGGGCACCGACTACATCGACGTCTACCAGATGCATCAGCCGGATCCCGACACGCCGATCGAGGAGACGCTCGAGGCGCTTTCGGATCTCGTTCATCGCGGCGTGGTGCGCTACATCGGACATTCCAACTTCACGGGCTGGCAGATCGCCGACGCCGACTGGACGTCGAAGGCGAAGGGCTACGTCCGCTTCGTCTCGGCGCAGAACGAATGGAGCCTGCTGGAGCGCAAGATCGAGCCGGAGATCATGCCTGCCTGCCGCCAGTTCGGTCTGGGACAGCTTCCCTTCTTCCCGCTCGCCTCGGGGTTCCTGACCGGCAAGTACGCGCGCGGCGCGGACCTTCCGGAAGGCACACGGTTGGCGGCCTGGTCGAGAGCGATGCCGGCGCGGATCGGCGCGCTGACCTCGGACGACAACTGGGACAAGCTCGACGCGCTGACGCGCTTCGCCGAGGACCACGGCCACACCATCCTCGATCTCGCCCTGAGCTGGCTCGCATCGGACCAGGCGGTCTCGTCGGTCATTGCCGGCGCAACGAAGCCGGAGCAGATCGAGGCCAACGTCGCATCCACGCTGAGCTGGGAGCTGTCGGCCGAGGACTTCGCAGCGGTCGACGAGATCCTGGGCTGACGCTCTTGAGTCTTGCCGGATTGGCGACCTGGATTGGCGCGTTGGGCGCCGGGGCTGCGCTCTATGCCTGGTGGGAGTCGACGGCGGTCGAGGTGACCGAGCGGCGGCTCGCGTTTGCCGAACTGGCGCCCGGACTCGACGGCCTGCGCATCCTGCATGTCTCCGACACGCACTTCCCCGCCTCGGGCGACTCGGTCGGCCGGTTCCTCGACGCGATTGCGCCGCTGGAGTACGACCTCATCCTGTGCACTGGCGACTACGTCGAGACGGGCGCGGGTTGGGACGTTGCCGCTGACGCGCTGACCCAACTGCAAGCGCCGTTCGGGGTCTTCGCCACGCTTGGCGCGCACGACTACTGCGCGCCGGTGCGGACGCTTGAGCAGTGGGCGTCGTTAAACCTTGACCGGCTACGCGGGTCGCCGCGGCGTTTCGTCAGTCCGGCGCCGTTCGTCGAACGGCTGGAGTCGGCCGGGATCAACGTGCTGCGCAATGAGTGGCGGTCGCTGGAGATCGGCGGAGAGCTGGTGCGGATCGGCGGGGCCGGCGACGACTCGGTCGGCATGGCGCGGCTGGAGACGGCGCTTCCCCCATTAGGCGGCTTCACGATGCTGCTGACCCACGCACCCGACGCCGCGCTGCGGCTGCCGCCGCAGATGGAAGGCGGACCGTCGCTGGTGCTCTGCGGTCACACGCACGGCGGGCAGATTCGCGTGCCGGGTTGGGGCGCGCCGCTGCGCCATTCGCGGCTGGTGGATCGGAAGCGGGCGTCGGGCGTGTTTCAGGTGCGCGGGACCCGGGTCGTGGTCAGCCGCGGCTTCGGCACGGCGCACGTGCCCCTGCGATTCGCTTGCCGGCCCGAGATCGCATTGCTCAGACTCGAACGCGGTTAACGATTCGCTCTGCGTGGTTAACGGCGGCGAAATCGAGCGAGCGAGGCGTTCCCTAGAATGAACCCTGAGCGATATGACAACTAGCGGGCAGCGCGCCGCGCCGAGGGTCGCTTTCGCGCGGCGGCGCCGAACAGGAGTGTTGGCATGGTCAGCAATCAGTACGACGTAGTGAACATGGAGTCGATGGACTTCGGGTCCGAACAGTACCAGGCGATCAACCTGCACAACTTTGAACAGCTCGAGCAGGTCCAGGCACTGCCCGACGAAGTGGTCTACAACATCAACGTGGTCGGCCGGGTGCTGCCCTTCAAGTCGAACCGCTACGTGGTCGACCACCTGATCGACTGGAATGATGCGCTCAACGACGGCATGTTCCGGCTGACCTTCCCGCAGAAAGACATGCTTGCGCCGGCCGACTTCGACAAGATGGCGGCGGCGATCGACTCGGGCAAGAACTCGCGCGAACTCAAGGTGGTCGCGGACGAGATCCGGATGACGCTGAATCCACACCCAGCGGGACAGATGGAGCACAACATGCCGAGCTATCAGGGCGAGCCCCTGCCCGGCATGCAGCACAAGTACCGCGAGACAGCGCTGTTCTTCCCCTCCCAGGGTCAGACTTGCCACGCCTACTGCACGTTCTGCTTCCGCTGGCCTCAGTTCGTGGGGCTGGAGGGCAAGAAGTTTGCGATGCGCGAGGGTGAGTTGCTGCGCGGCTACCTGTCGGAGCATCATGAAATCTCCGACATCCTGTTCACCGGCGGCGATCCGCTGATTATGAAGACGAAGACGCTGCGCGAGTACATCGAGCCGCTGACCAAGCCCGACGCGGGACACAACCTGCGCACCGTGCGGATTGGCTCGAAGGCGATCGCCTACTGGCCGCACCGATTCCTCTACGACGACGACGCTGAGGACTTGCTCGATCTGTTCCGCGAGGTGACGGACGCAGGGATGCAGCTTGCGTTGATGGCGCACTTCAACCATCCGGCCGAGCTGCGCACGTCCGTGGCGCTTGAAGCGGTCAAGCGGATTCGCGAGACCGGCGCGCAGATTCGCACGCAGACGCCGCTGCTCAACCACATCAACGCGGACTCGCAATTGCTCGCGGACATGTGGGCCGAGCAAACGCAGGCCGGCTGCGTGCCTTACTACCTCTTCGTCGCGAGGGACACCGGGGCAAAGCGCTACTTTGAGCTGCCCCTGGTCGACTGCCAGGAGATCTTCCGCGGCGCGTACGCCAAGGTTTCGGGCGTGGCGCGGACGGTTCGCGGCCCGTCGATGTCGGCCGGACCGGGCAAAGTCCAGATCCTCGGCGTGTCGGAGTTCCGCGGCGAAAAACTGATTGTGCTGCGCTTCCTCCAGGGTCGCGACCCCGAGTGGGTCGGCAAGCCATTCTTCGCCAAGTATTCCGACAGCGCGAGCTGGCTGGACGAGCTGGAGCCGGCCGAGGGCGACGAGTTCTTCTATGAGGCGCGCCTGCGAGAACTGCTGGCCGAAGAGGGCTCGCCCTGGTCGCGCGAAGAGACGCGCATCCAGTTGCTCGACGCTGCGGCCGCCGGCGGCGGCTAGGAACGCAATCGGATGACCGAGGACGCCCGGCAGGACGACGACCCTGTTGTGCGACCAGGCACGCCCTCGTTTCGCTGCATCGCCGACGAGTGCGGCGCGATGTGCTGCCGCAATCCCTACCGCGTTGACCTCGGCGAGGACGAAGTTGCGCGTCTCGCCACCAGGGTTGACGTCTGGGAGGTCGTGGAAGAGCGCGCGGCGATGATCCTGATGCGTCAGGATGACGACGGCTGCGTCTTGCTCAGCGGCGAATTGCGTTGCAGTGAGTATGAGGTCCGACCCAAGGGCTGCAGGGACTACCCGTTCCGCCTCGAACTCGTGGAAGGCCGCCCGCCGAGGGTCGAACGGGATCTCGCCTGCCCCGGATTCGTCGGCCCACCGATGACGGAGTTGGAGTACGAGAGTCTGGTCGCGTCATTGAGTCACTGACCGACGAGCATGCTCAGCGAAGAAGCGGTGAGACCAACTCGATAAACCGCCGGACGGCGACCAGGGCCCTGCGGACATTCTCAGGAGTGTCCCAGTTCTCGTAGAAGTTCTTGTGCAATTGATTGGCGACCTGGAACAACAAGTGAATATCGTCGTTGCCCGTTTCAGTGCACATGAGATCCACGGCCCGGTGTAGGGAACCATGTGAGTGATGCTCCCAGCCGCGTTCTTCGGCAACAGCCTTAACGATCTGAGCGGTTGCGCCCCAGCCCTTCTCTGAAGCCTGGCGGACATCGCCGACGGCAAGTTCCGCTTCAGCCTGTTCGAGCAAGACGCTGCTGGCCTCGAGATATGCGTGAGTGGTCATAGACTCATCCTACCTGAGAGCAGGGTCTGGGCATTCCTATACTCGACCCAGAGCGAGCGGTACCAGGCGGGAGACGGCGATGCTTGATTCGGCGACGATTGATGCGCTGCGGAAGTCCCGGTCGGAATGGGATGCTCGGGTTGAGGCCGACGGCCGCGAGCGGTCGGGGCCGTTCATGACGGTGTCGTCGCGGCCGGTCGAGCGACTCTATGACGCGACCACGCTGGACGAATCCGGTTGGGATGTTGAACGCGATCTGGGACTGCCCGGCGAGTACCCGTTCACGCGCGGCGTGCATCCTACCGGCTATCGCGGCCGGCCCTGGACGATTCGCATGTTCGCCGGCTTCGGTTCGGCCGAGGAGACCAACTCCCGCTTCCGCCGCTTGCTCGACGACGGCCAGACCGGCCTCTCGATCGCATTCGACATGCCCACCTTGATGGGCTACGACCACGACGACGAACTTGCCGCCGGTGAGTTCGGCAAATGCGGCGTGGCCGTCTCCTCGCTGGCCGACATGGAGATCCTGCTCGACGAGCTGCCGCTCGACTTGATTACCACGTCGATGACGATCAACTCGCCGGCCGCGCCGATCTGGGCGATGTACATCGCGGCGGCGGAGAAGCGCGGGATCGATCGCTCCAAGCTGGGCGGCACGCTGCAGAACGACATCCTCAAGGAGTACATCGCGCAGAACGAGTTCGTCTTCCCGCCGCGACCGTCGATGCGGCTGGTGACCGACACGGTGGAGTTCGCATCGGAGTACATGCCGCGCTGGAACTCGATCTCGGTCTCCGGCTATCACATCCGCGAGGCCGGCTCGACGGCGGCGCAGGAACTCGCCTTCACGCTGGCCGACGGGATGGAGTACGTCCGCTGGGCGCTCGAGCGAGGCCTGCACATCGACGAGTTCGCACCGCGCCTGTCCTTCTTCTTCAACTCGCACAACGACTTCTTCGAGGAGATCGCGAAGTTCCGCGCCGCGCGTCGCATCTGGGCTCGGGAGATGCGGGAGACGTTCGGAGCGGAGAACCCGCGCTCGTGGTGGATGCGATTCCATACACAGACGGCCGGCGTCTCGCTGACCGACGTGCAGCCCGAAGTCAACCTGCTGCGCGTCACAATCCAGGCGCTGGCGGCGGCGCTGGGCGGCACGCAATCGTTGCACACCGACGCGATGGACGAGGCGCTGGCCCTGCCGTCGGAGAAAGCGGCTCGGCTGGCGGTGCGCACGCAGCAAGTGATCATGCACGAGTCCGGCGCCATCAACACGGTCGATCCACTGGGCGGCTCCTACTTCGTCGAGCAACTGACCAACGAGATCGAGCGGGACGTGTACCAGTACTTCGAACAGATCGAGGCGCTGGGCGGGGTGATCGCCTCGATTGATTCGGGCTACTTCCAGAAGGAGATCGCCGACGCCTCGGCTCGCTTCCAGGGTGAGATCGAGCGGGGCGATCGCACGATTGTCGGCGTCAACGACTTCGAGATCGAAGAGCCGATCGAGATTCCGATCCTGAAGATGGACCCGGAGGGTGAGGCGCGACACCTCGAGCGCCTGCGCCGGACGCGCGCCGAACGGGATCCTGATCAAGCGGACTCTGCCCTGCAGGCGCTGGCCAATGTCTGCCGCGACCCGCGCGCTAACTCGATGCCGTACATGCTCGACGCGGTCAACAGTTACTGCTCCCTGGGCGAGATCATGAACACGATGCGGGACGTGTTCGGCGAGCACCAGGAGCACGTGGTGCTCTAACCGGCGCCGGATCAACAGTTGGGTACGTGTAGGAGGACGGTATGCCGGGGCCGCTGGATGGAATCAAGGTGCTGGAGTGCTCGACCTGGGGGTTTGGGCCAATTGGCGGGATGATGCTGGGCGATCTGGGCGCGGATGTGGTCAAGATCGAGTCGCCCACTCGTCCCGATGCCGCACGTTATGTCGAGTCGGTGGCGGGAATTCCCAACATGATGCCCGATGGCCACTCGGCGCTGTTCGAGGCGGTCAACCGCAACAAGCGATCACTGGCACTGGACCTCAAGTCAGAGCGGGGCCGCGAGTTGTTCCGGGAGCTGATCGTCGATACCGACGTGTTCATCGAGAACTATCGACCCGGCACGTTCGAGAAGCTTGGACTCTCCACCGAGGCGTTGATGCAGATCAATCCGCGCCTGATTCATGCCGCCACAGCCGGCTACGGCTTCAAGGGCGACGAGGCGCACCTTCCCGCGCTCGATGCGGTCGGCCAGGCGCGGGGCGGATTCATGTACTCGGGCGGCGCGCCCGGCGAACCGCCCAACTGGAACACCCTGGGCATCGCCGACGTGATGGGCGCGACCTGTCTGGCCTACGGCTGCCTGGCCGCAATCGCGGGACGCGAGCTGAACGGCGGCAAGGGACAGCGAATCGAGGTTTCGCACATCATGGCCACGATGTGGCTGCAGTTCTGGGGCATCAGCGTCGGCATGATGCAGGGTCTCGATCTCTGGCCGCGGTTCGACCGCTCCAAGGCGGCGAATCCGCTCTGGAATCTTTACCGGTGCGGGGACGGCGAGTGGCTGATGCTGGGCATCCTCGAGGCAGAGCGCGACTGGCCTTCGTTCTGCCGAGCGATGGGTCTGGACTCGATCGTGGACGATGAGCGGTTTCGCACGCTGGCGGCGATGGGCGAGCACTGCGAGGAACTGATCGGGCTGATTGAGAAGCGATTTGCCAGCGCACCTCGGTCCGACTGGGAACAGCGACTGCTGACCGAGCCGAACCTGATCTTCACCCGCGTGCAGAAGATCAGCGAGCTGCCCAGCGATCCCGCGGTGATTGCGAACGATTACCTGTTCAGCCATGATCACCGGCACTTCGGTCCCACGCAGACGCTGACCCATCCCGTCATGTTGCACGGTCAGGCGGCGACACTGCGTCGGGACGCTCCTGAGTTGGGCGAACACTCGGGTGAGGTCCTGCAAGAACGGCTTGGGCTGTCCGAGGACGAATTGGCGCAGTTGTCGGCTGACGGCGTGATCGGCTGAATGTTGTCGGCCCCGCCAAGGCGGGGCCGACGTTGGTGGGTTGGTGCTCAGCTCCTCCGGTGGGAGAGCCTCCAGCGGTTACCGACCGATCACCAGCGACACCGAGGTCGTGCCCGAGCCGCCGATGTTCAGCATGGCCGCGCGCTCGGCGCCGTCGACCTGGTAGTCGCCGGCGTTGCCCGTGACCTGCTTCCAGCAGTCGAGCGCCTGACGCACGCCGGTCGCGCCGACCGGGTGACCGCCGCCGATCAGACCGCCCGAGGGGTTCATCGGCAGTTCGCCGCCCATGTCGATACGGCCGTCTTCGATTGCCTCGTAGCTCTTGCCCGGCTCGGTGATGCCGAAGTGGTCAATGGCCATGTAATGGCTGGTCGTGAAACAGTCGTGGGTTTCGATCGCGTCCAGGTCCGAGGGGCCGTCGATGCCGGCGCGCTCATAGGCGTCGGTGATCGCGCGTCGCGTGTGCGGGAGCACGTAGTCGTCGCCCTGGGCCTGAGCAATCTTCTCATCGAACGTCAGCGCGGCGGTGTGGTGGCCCCAGCCCTGGATCGTGGGCACGTCGGCGAGGTCGATGCCGCGCGCTTCGGCCCATTCGGCCGCTCGCTCCTCGTTGGCGAGGATCAGCGCGGCGGCGCCGTCGGTGATCTGCGAGCAGTCGCGCAGCAGCAGCCGACCGGTGATCGGCGCCACGTACTTGCCCTCGGACAGGTCGGCCTGGACGTCGCCGAGCCAGCCGCGAGTCTGGGCGCCGGGATTGCGCCTGGCGTTCTCGTAGTTGAGTTCGGCCAGCCGCTGCAGGTGCGCCGGGTCGAGGCCGTAGCGCTCGTCGTAGACGTCGCCCAGGCGGCCGAAGAGCTTGGGGAAGGGCAAGTCGACGCCTTCGGCTTCAAGCTCGTACCAACCGGCGGTACCGAGGAAGTCGCCGCCCTCGACCGGGCTGACCGTCTTCATCTGCTCCACGCCGAGCACCAGCGCGGTGCCGTAGCGCTCGGCTTCGAGTTCGGCCGACGCCATCAGGATCGAAATGCTGCCCGAAGCGCAGGCGGCTTCGTGGCGCGAGGTCGGCAGGCCGCCGAAGTCAGGGTTGATCTCGGCGAAAAACCCGCCGAGTTGTCCCTGCTTGGCGTAGAGCTCTCCGGCAAAGTTGCCGACGTGGGCAGTGTCGATGTCGGCGGGCTCCATCGAGACGGAGTCCAGCGCGCCGTGAACGGTTTCCGCCATCACGTCGCGCAAATTGTGCTCCTCCTTGCGCCAGTTGCGCGCAAAGTCGGACTGGTATCCGCCGAGGATGTAGGTCTTGGACATGGTTACTCCAGGGTTGGTGTTGTCTGCGGCGAGGATATCAGGACAGCGCGTCGAGCTTGTCGATGAATCGGCGAACGTCCCGGAGTCCATCGGCAACAATCTGCGGTTCCTCCGCATCCTCATAGAAGTTGACGTGGAGCAGGTTTGCGCTGCGAAACAGAGGTCGGACCTCCTGATCGCCAGTCTCTTCCTCCAGACGCTTCACCGCCCGCGCCAGCGCCTTGTAGTTGCGATGCTGCCATCCTCGACGCTCGCAGATTGCCTTGAGGATCTGCGTCGCGGCGCCCCATCCCTTTTCCGAGGCTTGCCGAGCGTCGCCGACGCTAAGTTCGGATTCGGCTTGGCCCAGCAGGTGCAGCGCAGCATCGTGATAGGTCTGCGTTGTCATCGGCGCCTCCCATCTTCAGCCTAGTGCCTCAGTACCCCCGAAACACCGACGGGCGCTTTTCGCGCCAGGCGTGTCGGCCTTCCCGGGCGTCTTCGGTGAAGCGGTAGCGGTCAGAGACTTCAACCTCGTGGGCGAGGCTGTCGCGGAGCGAGTGCTCAGCCGAATAGTCGATCATCTCCTTGAATGCCGACAGGTTGAGTGTCGGCAGCCTGGTCAGACTGTCGACGTAGGCCTCGGCTTCGCGATCGAAATCTTCCAACGGCCAGACGCGATTGGCCCAGCCCGACTGCAGCGCTTCCTCCGCGAACATGTGGCGGCCCGTCATGAGCAATTCCAGCGCACGGCCGCGTCCGATGATTCGCGGCGCGAACCAGGTCGTACCTCCGTTCATGCCGATCGCCCGCTGCGCGCGGTGGTCGCCGACCTCGAGGTTGTCCGCGCAGAGCCGGATGTCGCAGGCGCAGGCGATCTCCCAGCCGTGACCGAGCGCCCAGCCGGTGACCAGAGCGATGACCGGCTTCTTGAGCGCCCGCAGGGAGAGGATGAAGGGATGATGCACCGTGATCGACGAATCGATGGCGGTGGTCGGTTCCATGCCGTAGAGATCGTCGCCCGAGCAAAACGCCTGGCTTCCCGACCCACGCAGCGTGATGACGCGTACATCGGGCCTCGCGGCCGCGAAGTCGATCAGCGCCTGAAGCTCATGGAGCAGGCGGAACGACAGCGCATTGAGACGCTCGGGACGATTGAGCGTGATGGCCAGCACGCCGTTATCGGTGATGTCCCAGAGTGTGACTTCCCACTCGCCGTCCTCAAGGGGAGTCGGCGCCTCGGGCCAGGCTTCATGGTTGGTCATCGTGCGTTGCCTTTCGTCGGCGTTAAACGTTGGACTCTGTGCAGTCGGCGGTCGTTGGCAAGTCTAGGCGGGCGCGTGAAGCGTCGGTAAAACCGCGCCGATTGCGTGGCTATGTCATAGCCCTGCCGAAGCGGCGACCTGGCTGGTGCGTACACTGAGCCAGTAATGACAGGCCGGTTTGTGCGCGGCTGCCGACTGTTGGCCGGAGGCCTGATGACCAGGCGAGCAACCAGACTTGCCATGCTGCCGGCATTGATGCTGTTGATCGTCGCCTCCTCGGCGCTGGTCCACGACACCGGCCGTGCGTCGACGCAAGGCGCGCTGTCGGTGACGGCGTCTCCGAGGGCCATTCTGGCCCATGGCGGACAGTCGCAGATCACGGTGCGGATTCCGGTCGGCGCGGCGGGCGGTGAATCACGAGTCGAACTCTCGACCGAGCTTGGCGCGTTCACGGCATCGAGCGGGCCGACGGAGATCACGGCTCCATTGCGCGATGTAGGCAACGACATCCTCGGCGCGCATGTGCTGCTATTCGCCGATGGTCGCGCCGGCACAACGGTCATCACCGCGCAGGTCGGATCGCTGGTCGACACGGTGACCGTCACTCTGATCGGCGAGCCGCGAGAGCTTCGTCTGCTCCAACCGACCGCCGGAGCCAACCTCGACGCCTCTCGGCAGCACCAGATTCGTGTCGTCGCAAGGGACAGCGCCGGAGTCAGGGTGCCTTCTGCCGATTTGACGCTGGAACTGATCGATCCGCCGCAAGATGCCCGGTTGCGCAGCGGAACAGAGTCAAGCTCGACGACCGTGACCGTAACCACAAACCAGAGCGGCGAGGCTGGAGTGACGCTCACCTCCGGACCGGGCAGTGTGCGAATCCTGGCAAGCAGCGGTTCGGCCGAACTCAGCATCGAGTTCCGGCTCTACGGCGCGCCGACGACGTTGCGCATTGTGCCGGTCGCCGCAAGCGCGATCGAACGCGGAACGGTCGGCGATGCCGGGTCGCTCCAGGTGTTGTTGCTCGACGAGCGCCAGCAGGGCGTGCCCAACGGTCGTATTCGGTTCCTGCCCGAGGGCGGACTGGTCGTATCGTCCGACGGCGACGGCGAGTCGCTGGTCACCGACGACTCGGGACGCGCCCGCGTGCACCTCGACGCCAGCAATGCCCGCCTGGGCGTGCGCACACTGACCGCGACCTGGACATCGGGCAAGCTGATGCTCAGCGACGATGTGGAGATTCGCGTGACCGGTCCTCCCGTAGCGCTCTATCTCACCGCCGAGGAAGCGCTGTCCGACGTCGGTGAACTCCTCATCGAGGAGTTTGCCGCACTGACCCGATACCGGGTGACGGCTGAAGTGGTCGATGAACTTGGCCAACCGGTTGCCGGCGCGTACCAGGTGCGCTGGCGACCACTGGTCTCGGGCGCGGGCGCGCACGTCGATCCAATCGAAAGCACGACGAACGAGGGGATCGCCATGGCGACCTTCAGCCTGGAGCATCTGGACGCTGTCCCTCAAGTCGAATCGACCTGGGCGCAGGCCTGGCTGATCGCGAAGGCGCAAGTCAACAACCGCGGCCTGATCTCCGACTTGCTTGGCGAGGGTGTGCCGCTCCGTGCGAGCTGGAACAACCTCGTCTGGCTCGGTCCCGAGTTGCCGGTCAGCTTCATTGTCGAATCGATCCTGCACGTCGTCTCGGCGGCCTGGCGACAGAACGAGAACGGCGGCTGGCAGGCCTGGTTCACGGCCGACGTACCGGGAGCGGTTGATTTCACCCTGCAGACGGGCGACAGCTTCCACCTCGTACTGCAGTCGGCGGCACTGCTGCCCAATGTCGAGCGCCGCTAGCGCGAGCATCAATACTCCTCTTCCGGGCGGCGCCGACATAGAGTGATCGTGTGAACCTCCGCACTGCACTCGTGGCGGCCTGCGGTCTGCTGGTCGCCGGACTCTTGTTGACCTTCGCGTCGATCTCGGCGCAGACGACCAACGAGTGGCTGGTGACGTCGGACGGCGACAGCGGGGAGGGCACGCTTCGCTGGGCGATCGAGGCGGCAAACCGATCAGCGGGCGGCGATGTGATTCGCTTCGCTTCACAGATGACGATCCGGCCGCGCTCGCCCTTGCCCCTGCTGGAAGACGCTGATATCGCCATCGTCGGATCTGACGGTGCACGTTCCGTCGACACTCTGCCGAGGGTCTGGATTGACGGCGAACAGGCCGGCGACGGCGCCGGACTCGAACTGCTTGCGCCGCGCGCCAGGGTGAGCGGCCTGGGCATCTTTGGGTTCGAGCGTTACGGGATCGGCGTGATCGGAGCCGAAGCCGCAGACGCGCAGCTCGACGGCAACTGGATCGGACTCAACCAGAACGGCCAGGCAGCCCCCAACCGGCTCAGCGGCGTCGCCGTAATCGCCGGCGCGGCCGGCGCGCGGATCGAGTCCAATCGGATTGGCGGCAACAGCGTCTCCGAACGAACCGGCCACGGGATCGTGGTCGGCGGCGGCGGCAGTGTCCGAGCGGAGATTGTCGGCAACGTGATCGGCATCACCGCCGACGGACGGCCCGCGCCCAACGACGACGGCATCCTGATTGTCGACTCCGCCCAGGCCACTATTCGAGGTAACACGATTGGCTACAACCGCGTTGCAGGGATCGAACTGCGAGACACAAGGCTACCCGTCAGGGTCGACGGCAACCGTGTCGGCCTGCGGCGCGACGGTCAGGCGGCGGCGAACGACGTCGGCATTTACCTGGGCCCGGGATCGTCGGGAGCGCGAGTCGGCTCCAGAGAGGCCAACATCGTGTCCGGCAACCGCGTCGGAATCGCGGTTGAGCAAGGCGCGCGCGAAGCGCGGATCGAATCCAACTGGATCGGACTCGCTCCGCCCCGCGGCGAGACCACGCTGACGGTCAACGCACTGCCCGCCGCAGCGATCATGCCGAATCAGGAGCGCGGCATCTCCGTAATCGCGGGAGCGGCCAAGATCCAAGTCGTGAACAACTACGTCGCGGCCGGAGATTTTGGCATCGTGATCGATGGTGAAGACACGACCCATGTGAGTCTGACCCGGAACGTGGTCGCCGGCGCCCGCAGCGGGCGGACCGAAGCCGCTATCGATGTTCGCGGCGGAGCAGAAATCGCAATCGGCGGGGACCGTGGCTACGGAAACGACGTCTGCGGCGCTGAGTACGGCATTCGCATCGCCCGGACCGAGGAGCCGAGCGTGCGGTCAAACGCCGTGGGAGCCGGCGCGGCAACGCGCGTCAACTTCGACAGCGACGCAGACATGCGCTGGGGCATCAGGCTCGAGCAGGGAGTGGTGGGCGCGGTCGTTCAGCAGAACCATCTGGCGGAGATTTCCAGCGCGGCCATTTCCGTGGTCGGAGTTGAGTCGCAGGACAACAACCTCACCCGGAACCGCTACGGATGGAACGGCATCGACATCGATCTCGGCGCGGACGGCGTGACGGCCAACGACGTGCGGGACCGTGATCGCGGGCCGAACGGACTGCTCAACCGCCCGGTGATTGTCGATCACCGCGTTGAGCGGATTGGCAACGCCAACTTCCGCAACACCTTTCAAGGGAGCGCCACTTCCGGTTCATACGTTGAGATCTATGTCTGGCGGGATAGTCGCTGGGATCGGATCGCCCGCAGCCGTCCCGCACGGCAGGGCAAGTGGACGGCCACCACTACGGTCATCCCCCGGGCGCCGATCCGTGCGCTGGCCGTGACCGGACCCGGAGCCACCTCCGAGTTCTCCGATGTTTTCCTGCCCTCACAGCGCGTCCGCCTGAGCGAAGGACTCGTGCGCTTCGCGTGGACCGGCCCGGAGATGGCTATCGCCGACGGACTGGAGCCGATCGCCCGCTGGGTCGACGCCGCCTGGCGCTGGAACGCGGCGCTGAATCGCTGGGATGGATGGTCGCCGAAGATTCCACACCTGGCGTCGTCCTCTGAGTTTCGTCTTCGCACCGGCGATGTCTTGCACGTCCGCCTGTCGGGACGGCCTCCGGCCGACTTCTTTGTCCCAGCCGGCGCAGCGCTCCCCGAGCCCGAGTCGATCGAACTCCGGACCGGCTACAACAGCGTCGCCTGGTTGGGTGGAGGCGCACATGGTCTGGACGTGCTTGAACGGCTGGAGGCGTCGGCCTCCGGCCTGATCGGGACCCTCTGGCAGTGGCATGACGGCGAGTGGGAACTGACCTGGCCGTATCTGATCGGTGCCCGTAATCCAGGGACCTGGGAATTCCCCGTCTTCTGGATTCGCGCAACCCGCGACGGAACACTGGGCCCGCCGGAGTAGCCGCCAACGCGGATGGAGTCTACGCACCTTCGTCGGTGGCCAGCGTTTCGACTGCGATCAGCACCACGATGGCTCGATCTCCTTCTTGCGAGATACGCAACTCGCCGCGGAAGTCCGGATTGTCGGCGTCGCGGAACGTAATGAAGTCGACGCCGGCGCGCTGCGGATCGGCGGTGACGCGCCAGGGATCGGTGTCGAGGCGGGAGCGGAACCAGCTATACAGGTCGTCGGCGTGTTCGTCGTCCGATTGCCAGCCGATGATCAGCTCGCGCCGCGTTTGCGTGTCGGTGAAGGCGGAGCCGAGCAGATCGAGCTGCTCGTGCTCGGGAAAGCTGGGCGGCAATTCGTCGACCATGCCCTGCACGCGCACGTCGGAGATCGCGGTGCGGTCCGACTGCAGCAGGTAGTTGCGGAACAGGCGTTGAGCAGCCAGGCGTTCCTCGTCGTCGCTGTTCTGACACGCAGCGGCCAGGCCGGCGATGAACAGGACAGGCAGCACGAGCAAGACCGAGAGGTGAGTCATCGGGGTGCTCCTCAGTTGATGCGGCGAGACAGGACGACGGGATAGGAGTGGGGTGGACGGTGGGATTCGAACCCACGAATACCAGGGCCACAACCTGGCGCCTTAGGCCTCTAGGCGACGCCCACCACGCTCCATCAGCGTATCACCGACCGTTGGGGCAATGGAGACACGCCAGCGTTCCCTCTCCCCCGCGAAGACGAGCGAGATGCACTCACGTTTCCCCTCTCCCCCCGCTCTCAGCGGGAGATGCGTTCGCTTCTCCCCTCTCCCCCCGCAGAGCGGAGGGAGAGGCCGAAGGCAGAGGGGGCTCCGTCCATCGCGGCGTTGGGCGTGCCCCCCTCTGTCCCTACAGGACATCTCCTCCCGCTCTGCGGGGGGAGAGGGGTTATACCGTCGCAGCAGGTCTCACGTGATCCGATCGATCAACAGCGCAGCGAGGCCGAGGAAGAAGAGGAAGCCGAGCATGTCGGTCGCGGTCGTGACGAAAATGCTGGCCGCGAGCGCCGGATCTGCGCCCAGCGCGCGAAGCAGCAGCGGGATCAGCAGGCCGAACAGACCGGCCACAATCATCGTGCCCAGCATCGCCGCGCCCACGGCCACGCCGAGCCAGGGATTGTCCTGCCAGACCCATCCGACCGCTCCGACCAACAGCCCGAAGGCGATGCCCGACGCGATGCCGATCACCACTTCGCGGGGCAGTACGACGCGGGTGAAGTGCCGGTCGAATTCGCCCAGCGCCATGGCCCGAACGGCAAGCGTCGTGACTTGCATGCCGGCGTTGCCGCCCTGTCCTGCGATGATTGGCAGGAAGATCGCGAGCGCGGCAACCCTCGCCAGGGTGCTCTCGAAGGCCGCCACGACCGCTGCCGCCGCGAATGCCGTGGCCAGGTTGAGCAGCAGCCAGGGCAAGCGACGACGCAAGGCAGTCGCAAGCGGTGCGGTGAGTGCCTCGTCATCAACCAGGCCGACCAACCGGTACATGTCTTCGGTCGCTTCCTGCTGCGCGATGTCGAGCAGATCGTCGGCGGTCGTCACACCGACCAGCCTGCCCTCGTGATCGAGCACGGGCAGAGAGTGAAGTCCGAAGCGCTGCAGAATCTTGAGCGCGTCCTCCTGGTCCATGTCAGTCATCACCGTCGGTCCGACCGGCTCCATCAGGTCGCGCAGTGCGGTCATGGGCTGGGCGAAGACGAGGGCATGCAGCCCGACCGAGCCGAGCAGCACGCCCTCGCTGTCGACGATGTAGACGGTGTCCTGCACGGTGGGCGCGGGCGCGGTAGCGCGCAGCACGCTGAGCGCCTGCTCGGCGGCGAGGTGGGGGTTAAGCACCATCAGCTCGGGCGCCATGATGCCGCCGGCCGACTCATCGTCGTGTTGCAGCAGCGGCTCGACCAGGCCGGCCTTGGGCAAGCGGTCGAGCACCATCTCGGCATCGCCGACCGGAAGCGCGTGCAACACGTCCGCGCCGAGCTGCGCCGTCGTCTGGTCGAGCGCGGCCGTCAACTGCGGTATCGCAACATCCGGCGCGACGTGTTCCAACTCCTCCGGGGTGAGGAAGGGCAACAGCTCGGCCAGCGTGTGCGAGTCGATCCGGTCGAGCAACCTACGCCGCTCGCGATGATCGAGCGCCGCCAGTGCATCGGCCTGGTCGGCAGGATGGAGGTTGTGCAACAGCGCGGCGGCGGTAGCCAGCTCGCCGGCGTCGACGCGAGCGACCACGTCCCAGACGGCGGCGGAGGGCTCCTCGATGTCGCTGAAACGGCGGGTCGAGCGTGCGTGCTGGCTGGGAGTGGGTTGAACCATCAAAGCATCCGCGGAGCGCGCGATAAGCTGGGATCGTGCGCCCGTAGCTCAGCGGAGAGAGCACCAGGCTTCGGACCTGGGGGTCGGGGGTTCGAGTCCCTCCGGGCGTGCCATACCAGTCTGCCCGAACTTTGCCCAGCGTACAGTCGCCTCGCTAGACGCGTGCGGCGTCTGGATGTGCGATACCTTGCGAGTGACCTGAGTTGCAGCGCGATGTTGGGAGTGGACGATGTTCATAGGCTGGTTTACCGAACGGCCGTATCAGGACCCCGAGGCGTCGTGGTGGGGACGGACCGGTCGGCGGCTGACCGACCTCGACTCGTCCAACGACGAGTACGACCCGGTGCTGGGCGCAAACCTCTATCACCGCTACCTCGACGAGGCGGTGGCGGCCGAGAATGCCGGCTTCGACGGAATCATCCTCAACGAGCATCACTCGACGCCGTTCTGCATGGGCTCGGTGCTCAACGTCGAGGCGGCAATCCTGGCGCGGATCACGCAGAAGGCCAAGATCTGCCTGTTGGGCAACATCCTGCCGATCTGGGAAGACCCGCTCTGGCTGGCCGAGACGCTGGCCGAAATCGACATGATCTCCGGCGGGCGACTGATCACGGGTTGGGTGCGCGGGACCGGACGCGAGTCCCTGGCTCACAACTCGCAATCTCCCTACAACTGGGAGCGCTACCAGGAGGCCCACGACCTCGTCGTCAAGGCCTGGACCGACGCCGGACCCTTCCGCTGGGAAGGCGAGCACTACGACTACCGCTACGTCAATCCGTGGTCGAAGCCGCTGCAAAAGCCGCATCCGCCGATCTGGATTCCCGGCGCGGTCTCGCAGCGCACGGTCGCCTGGGCGGCCGAACGGCGCTACCCCTACGTGATGCTCGCCACTCGTCTGACGCCGACGCGAGACTCCTTCGCCTACTACGACAAGATCGCCGCCGAATTCGGCTACGAAGCCGGACCGCAGCATCGCGGATACCTGTGGAAGGTCCACGTTGACGAGACCGAGGAGCTGGCGGAGGAAGTCGGGCGCAAGTACTTGACCGGTCCCGGCAACATCTTCCTCGAGGGTTCGCGCGGCGACGTCAAGCGGCACATCCAGAATCTGCCGGGCATGATCGATCGGCGGCGGCTGTTGCCCACGGCCGGCGTGCGCCACGTCGAACAGTCGCGCGGCACGGACAGTCCGAATCCCGACGAGTACAAGCGCCTCACGCTCGACGCGGCCGAGGGCTTCGCCGACACCGACGACACCTACCAGGGACTGACCGAGTCGTACTCGATCATCTCGGGCACGCCCAAGACGGTGCTGCCCAAGATTCGTCACGTGCTCGAGTTCATCCGCCCGGGCAGCATCTGCTTCTGGGACGGCGACGGCTCGATGTCGCACGAGGACTCGATGCGCTCGCTGCGTCTGATGGGCGAAGAGGTCCTGCCCGCCGTGCGCGAAATGGCGAAGGAACTCGACCTTCCCGGTCCCTTCGATCTCCCCGAATCTGCCGAGCCGGTCGGCATCTCGCCCCAGGCCATGGCCACGGTCGGCAGCGGCGCCCGCTCGTAACTACCCAGTCCCTGCGCACGCAGGGACCCGCTTGTCACTCCGTCGTGCTTACGGCGGGGAACGGGTTCCTGCGTGAAGCAGGAACTGGGACCCGTGGATTGTTGAGACTGCGTAAAGCTACGGACTTCACCGTTATCGGTGGGTTGATTGAGCGTGTGCTCTCGGCGCAAAGTGCAGACAGTGCCGGTCGAGAGGACGCGTTAATGCAGTTCGCCGGAGTCGCGAGGTCGGCGCGACGGTTGATCGCCGTTGGCTTGGTGGCGCTGATCATGTTGACGGGCTGGACCACCATCTCCGCCCAGGATGGCTCCATGTATCGCTTCTTCGGCTTCGCCGGAGACGTGACAATTGACGGCGAGCCGCTCGAACCTGGCTCGGTGATCGTGGCCACGGTCAACGGCGTCGAAGTTGGACGAGCCGAGGTCAACGCCGCCGGCGCGTTCGTCCTCGACGTGAACAGCGACAGCTTTGACGAGGCGACCTGCAACGTGGTCTTTGCAGTGAACGGTCTCGAGGGTCGGCAGTCCGGCGACGACTGTTCGCTGCGGCTGAGGCTGGCGCTACACAGCGGAGATCTTGCCGAAGCGGAAGCAATGAGTGAGGCGGAACTGGCAGCGGATGACGACGAGCTATCGCAAGCAGGGCCGATCGTACGGCCCGGAACGCCGCGCACCGGCAGCGGCGGTCTCGCCGAGGCCGAGTCGGCGGCCAACTGGCCGCGCACGGCGGCAATCACCGCCGTGCTGACGCTCTTCGCCGCACTCGCGGCCCTGGTTCTCAGCCGCCGCAGCGACGGCGCGCAATAGCGATCGGGCTGCTACGCTTACCGAGACTGGCCGCACGAGACGTTGATCAGAGGATTTGACCGCCCATGCTACTGGTGAGCCGCAAAGAGCAGGAGAGCCCGGAAGCGCTCATCCGCCGCTTCAACAAGATGGTGCAGCGCGACGGTGTGCTGCAAGAATCGCGGCGACGGCGACGGTTCATCAGCAATCGCGAAAAGCAGCGGCAAGCTGAGCGCCGCGCCGCCCGTCGACGACGGCGAGCCATGGTCAAGGTCCGCCGGCCCCGGATGAGCCGCTAGCGCCCAGCCGGCCCCGATTTCCACCCGTACCCGCTTTACTCAATGCTGACACCGGGCTGACCTGGGCCTGATGACTCTGCGTACCCTCGAACCTGAAGATGGGGACGGAGGGCACCGCAATATGACGCTGCACGATCATACCGACCGCACGATCCTCGTTGTCGATGACGAGGCCAACATTCGCGAACTCTGTTCGATTTACCTGGAGCGCGAGGGCTACACCGTCACGACCGCCGAGGACGGCGAGTCGGCCCTGGAGATGGCGCGGTCGGATTCGCCTGACCTGATCGTGCTCGACCTGATGCTGCCGAGGAAGTCCGGCTACGAAGTGACCCGTGAGCTGCGCGCTGATCCAGCCTCGATCTCCGAAGTGCCGATCTTGATGCTGACCGCGCGCTCCGAGGATGTGGACCGGATTGTCGGACTCGAACTTGGGGCAGACGACTACCTGGTCAAACCCTTCCACCCGCGCGAACTGACCGCGCGGGTCAAGGCGATCCTGCGCCGCGCCTCGGCGTCCGCGAGCCGCGATGGACTGCGACTCAACGCCAGGCGTCGGGTCGCGGTCGGGCCGCTGGCGCTGGACTGGGACCGTCGCGAGGCCAGCCTCAACGGCGCGCCGCTCACGCTGCGCAACAAGGAATTCGAACTGCTTCGCCGACTCGCGGAGTACACCGGCATCGTCTTGACCCGCGAGCAACTGCTCGAACATGTCTGGGGCTACGAGTACTTCGGAGAGACCCGCACGGTCGACGTGCACGTTAACCAGCTCCGACGCAAGCTCTCGCCGGACGGTTCGGATCCCGGAGTCGCGATTGAGACGGTCCGCGGTGTCGGCTACAAGCTCGTGGAGACTTCCAGGTGACGTTCGCTGTTTCTGTGGGAGCTCACAATTGAAGGAGCCTCGGAACAGAACGTGAGGCAATGATCGCCGGGTACGGACTCAGGTTGTTTCTTGGCTTTGCCGGCATCGTGCTGGTCATGCTGGTCGTGTCCGCGCTGGTCTTCTTCTCGCTCTTCGGCGGATACCGCAAGGAGATTGACCGCTCCGAGCTGCGCACGGCGGGAAACGCGTTGGGTGTGGAGATCCTGCGCAATCTGCGGCGCGCCGACGCCGTCGATCGGGACCAACTGGTGATGCTGATCCACGAGCAGAGCGAGCACGCCGGACTGATGGTCGTGCTGACCGACGGCCGCGGACGGGTGCTGCGCGGCTTCGGGCCGGCCCGGGGTCTGCCTGACGGCGCGATTGGCGTTCAGTACGCCGACATCATGCACGACGCCGGCGCCGACGGTTGGCTCGACACCAAACTCCGCGTCGGCGGAGAGTCGCGCACGGCGCTGGCCAGGATTCTCGTCGCGTCCCCGGACTCGAGCTCGACCGCCAGCGATTCGGTGGTGCTGATGGCCGTGACGTTCAACGACGACGACCGCTTCGCGGGATACGAAGAGCTGGTCGGCAGACTGTTGGTCGCCGGCCTGGCCGGATTGCTCGTCGCAGTCCTGGTCGCGATGATCTTGTCGCGGCAACTGATGCGACCGTTGGAGGCGCTGACCGCTGTGGTCCGCGGGTTCGGGCCGGATCGTTATGACATGCGGGCGTCGGAGAGCGGTCCCAGCCAGATCCGCGACCTGGCCGCCGCGTTCAATGGGATGGCCGAGCGCATTTCCAGCAATGAGCGCGCGATGCGCGGCTTCATCGCTGACGTCTCACACGAACTGCGCACGCCGCTGACCTCGATTCGCGGATTCGTCGAAGCGCTGCGCGACGGCACCGTCACCGACCCTGCCCGGCGCGAGTCGTCGCTCGAGGTCATCCAGGACGAGACGCGACGGATGCTGCGGATGATTGAGCAACTGCTCGATCTCTCGCGCCTCGAGGCCGGACACTACCGGCTCGAACGGTCGCCGTTCGAGTTGGAGGAACTGTTTGCACACGTCGTGTCGATGTTCGAGTCGAGAGCGCAAGAAGCCGGAGTCGCGCTGCGTGCGGAGATCGCGCCCGGCGCGGGCCCGCTCGAAGCTGACTTCGACCGGCTGGTACAGGTGCTCAACAACCTTGTCGACAACGCGCTGCGTCACACGACCAAGGGCGAGATCGTCTTCTCGGCGGTGGAGTCCAACGGGAGCGTCGAGATCGTGGTACGCGACACGGGAGAAGGCATCGCCGCCGAGCATCTCGATCACCTCTTCGACCGCTTCTGGCAACCGGAGTCGCGCAGCGGTCCGGGCGCCGGGCTGGGTCTGGCAATCTCCCGCGAGATCGTCCGGGCCCACGGAGGCAGGATCGATGCGCAGAGCGAGCTCGGCTGGGGCACAACGATCACGTTCTGGTTGCCCGCCAAATGACTCGCAACCATTCACGCGGTCACACCGTCCCCGACCCTGCGATACGCTGCCTGCCATGGATCCTCGTCAGCAATTGGCGCTTGTCTCCTGCGCGATGACGCGCGACGCGCTCGCTGCTGCAGGCGCGAGCGATGTGTCGTTCGATCCACCTGAACCGGGCGAGTTGACGGCTCAGTTCCGAGCCAACGGCGCCGACGGCATGGCGGCCGGTTGCCCGCTGTTCGATCTGGCAGGTCTGCTCGCCGACGGCGCGACATTGGCCCGCAAGGCGGCCTTCGAAGAGCGCCTGCACGCCTATGGCGCTCGCGACGCACTGGTCTGGATTCCGCCGGGGACGGCACTTCCCGACGATCCCGACCAGGCCGCCGGACTGGTGAGCGACACGGTTCGCGAGCTCGAGCTCGGCGCGCGCGGCGAAGCCGCGTTCAGGGTCGACGTCGCCGTGCGCAAGACCGGTTCGGAGGGCTCCTACATGAGCGTCCTGGGGGGACTCTCGCAGCACTGGGCCAAGTTCACCAACCAGGTCATGGGCGAGTACCAGCTCGACTCATCGAATGTGCATCGATTGCCCGAGGACGAGTCGAAGATCACGCAGATGGTCGATTTCCTCGTGCTGGTCGCCAACGGCATCCGACAGGACGGCAATGCAACGACCGTCCAGGTCGAGGACACCTGGCGAGTCCAGCGACTGGACGGACTGGAGCAGCCAATCGTGCTCTGCGCGCCGCCCGCCTCGGCGGTGGATGGCCGTGATGTCCGGCGTCTGATGCGGCGCTCACTGCGCGACGCTGAAGAGCGGGTCGGCGGGTCGGACGGGTTCCGGATCGCCGCGATGATCACCCTGGCCGCCAGTCTCGACCGTGAACTGGTCAGCACGGCGCTGCGAGGGATCGATCCGCTGCTGCTCGCCGGCTGGGACTACATGCCGCTACTGGTCGACGGCCAGGTCAGATCCCTGCTGGAGCCTTCGCCGCCGCTTGCGTGAACGAACGCCCACGCAGGCGGCGCTTCGCTGGTTTCCACCGAGGCGCGGTTACGCGCGCTCGACGATCGTGACCTGGCCGTTCGAGCCGTCGATCCTGAGGGAGTCGCCCGAGCGGATCAGCTCGGTCGCCCGCTGCACATTCACGACCGCCGGGATGCCAAACTCGCGCGCAACGATTGCGCCGTGGCTCAGCACGCCGCCGATCTCGGTGACCACGGCCGAGGCCAGCGGAAAGATCGGCGTCCAACCCGGATCGGTGAACCGCGCGACGAGAATCTGGCCGGCCTGAATCTCGCGGCCGCTGGCCGGAGAGTCGGCAACGTGCGCCAGACCCTCGGCGACGCCGGCCGACGCGGCGATCCCGCTCAGCATGAGCGGCAGCTCGGATCGCTCGTTCTGTTCGCTACCCGGCGCATCGCCGGCCTGCACGACCGCGTCGACGCTGACGCTGCTCACGCTGATCACCTCACCGTGCAGGTCGCGCAGGGGCGGCGCAGGCGACTGCGTCCACTCGGCAAACTGCGCGCGGCGACGGCGGATTCGGCTCCGCATCCGCGCGCCAACGGCCGGATCGCTTGAGCGACGCGCCAGCGTCGCCAACTCCTCGAACAGCAGGTAGTAAATGTCATCCTCGCTGCTGAGCAGGTCAGCGTCGATCCAGCGGGCGGTGAGTTCCTTCCACAACGCGCGCTGTTGCTGCGAGACTTCGAGCAACGTGAACTTGGGATTCTCCCGAAGCGGTTGCAGTCGGCGCGCCTGGTGAATCTGGGCGCGGAACAGGGGCCAACGCAGGTAACCGAGCGGATGGCGGTAGAGCTGGTCTTTGATCTGTTGCTGAGCTTCGGACCGCAACTGCCGCTGTCGCTCCAGCGACTCGTCGGTGCCGGCCTCTCCGGGATGAAGCACGTAGTCGCGGAACGTGTCCAGGATTAGTGCAGGCTGCTCGGCCCAGCGCGGCTCGGCGATCTCCAACTCGCCTGCTGCCCGGTGTCCGTACTCGTCGATGAAGTCGTCCAGTTCATGGCGCAGCCAGAGCAGCGAGGCCGGCAGCTCGGCCGCATAAAGCGCCGGCCAGATCTGTTCCGCCTCGTGGCTGCGGACGAAGTCCACCGCGTCCGACTCTCGCGCCGCCCGCTCGGCGATCCGGCGCAGCGCGAGATTGCCGTCCTGGGTACGGATACCCGGCACGCCCTGCAGCACCGAGAGCACCAGGTTTCGCTTGTCGATCCCCAGCCAGCGGTCGATTGCCCAGAGCAACCCCTGGGCTGCGGCGTAGACGGCGCTTTGCGCGCGCATCAGGAAGATCACCTGGCGTTCGCTCTCGGCTGCAGAGCGGGTCAATTCGCGCAGGATGTCGCGGTCCGAGAGTTGCGAAACGTCGAGTGCCTTGAGCCGGTCGCGCTCCGCCTCGGCAGTGGCCCGTTCGTCCAGCCAGCGTTTGGGCAGCGTGTCCTGATCCCGCAGCCAGCGCATCAGCCAGGGCAATTGGCGCAGCAACCGCGACCAGCGGATGCGGGTGGCGCGGCTGGCGTCGCCGTCCTGCTCGACGGCGGCGGCCTCGGGTCCGCCCACGGCTTCGAGGAAATGCGCGCCGGTCAGCCCAAAGCGCTCCTGGATGATCTCCAGCATCAGACCAATATTGAAGTACACGTAGCCGTCGTACATGGCCACGAAGCGGCGGCCCTCGGTCCAGCCGCCCCAGGGATTGTGGAAACCTTTGTCGAGCGAGTCGGCGATCACCGACCAGCTCAGCGGTGTGATCACATTAGGGATCACCTCGCCCGCGTTGGCGCGAGACCAGCGGTCGAGCCGATTGGGCGTCTGCGGCAGCCCGCGTCCGGGCCCGCCGCCCCAGGGCAGCGGCTCGTCGATCAGGCGCGCTTCGCTCGTCACCGCGCCGCCCAGACCGTCTGCGCGCCAGCGCAGCACCGAGGGTCCACCCAGCGACCGTTCGGCGTCGAGCAGTTCAGCTCGAACGGCGCTGAGCGCGTCGGCCTCGGCGAACTCCGTCAGCCGGATCGGTCCGCGCCGGGGCAGCGACACCGTGTGCGGCAACGCGCCCTCGAAGTCGATCCGCAGCGCGTTCAGCTCGACACCGCGCGGGTCTTCGGACCAGGCCAATCCACCGACATGCTCAGCGACGGTCGCGTTCATGTGTCCACTATATGTATCTGCCAAGCGGTTTCCCGCGCAATCATTCGGCTATTCGAATCTTCAATCCACTGCTGCTATAGATCACGACATGCCGTCTTCTTCACTCAGCACAGGCAAAGCGCCGCCCGAGGTTCTGGCGGTGTTGCGCGCGAGCGCAAGTGCAGATGTCCTTCAGGGGCCCGGCGTCGGCCGCGACGCGGCGATCGTCCGCTGGGGCGAGGAAGCGCTGGTCGCCACTTCCGATCCGATCACGTTCGCCGGCGCAGACGCCGGCAAGCTGGCGCTCACGGTCAACGCCAACGACATCTTCGCCGTCGGCGCTGAGCCTCGCTGGTTGCTCGCCACGATCCTCGCGCCGCCCGGCACAAGCGATCAGGAACTGCGGTCGCTGCTCATCGACCTGCAGACCGCCTGTGTCGCTGAACAAGTCGAACTGGTTGGCGGACACACCGAAGTCACCGACGCGGTGTCACGCACCGTCGTCTCCTGCACCCTGATCGGCAGCGCGCCGCTGGAGGCAATCGTCCGCTCCGACGGCGCGCAGGATGGAGACCTCATTCTCCAGGTGGGTCCCGCGGCCGTCGAGGGAACCGCGATCCTGGGCCATCCGCATTTGCTTCGCGACCCGGGTATCAGTATCGCCTCCGTCGCCCGGGTGCTGGGCGCTGTCGACGGCGTCCACGCCATGCACGATGTCACGGAAGGCGGAATCGCAACGGCGGCGCTCGAACTGGCCGAGGCTGCCGGGCGTTCTCTCGAGTTGGTCTTCGACGACATCATCTGGTTGCCCGAAACGCTGGCAGTCTGCCGGGAGCGCAAACTTGATCCGTTGGGACTGCTCGGCTCCGGCACGCTGTTGGCCGCAGTGTCGCCCGACGCCGCCGATTTTGCGCTCGCTGAGTTGTCCAACGCGGGGGTGCAATCGTCGTTGATCGGACGGGTGCGATCGGGCATACGCGCTACACTCAGTCACGGCGGCCAGATGAGACCGCTTCCGCGCTTCCCGCGCGATGAAGCGCTGCGGGCACGTGACGATGCCCGGCGCTCAACCGATTGATCTGAAGCCGACCGAGTTCGAGCGAGTCGGTCGGGAGTGGACAGGAGTCGATGTGAGCGCAAACGCGAGCAAGCAGGCCGCAACCGTTGGAGAGTTGAAGCTATCCGGCTACCAACCTCGCACGGTCAGGGAGGAAATCCGCGACAACTTGATCAAGCGGCTTGAAGCCGGGGGGCCGCTGTTCCCCGAAATCCACGGCTATGAAGACACCGTCGTCCCGGCACTGGAGAACGCGCTGCTGGCCGAGCAGGATGTGATCTTCCTCGGCGAGCGCGGCCAGGCCAAGAGCCGCATGATCCGCGCCCTGACCGGCCTGCTCGACGAGGAGATCCCGACCCTGGACGGCGTCGAGATCTATGAAGAACCGCTCGCCCCGATCTCGGTCGAGGGCAAGCAACGGACCGAGGAGTTGGGAGACGACGCGCCGATCCGCTGGGTCCCGCGCGCCGACCGCTACGGCGAAAAACTGGCCACGCCCGACATCACGATCGCCGACCTGATCGGCGAGGTCGACCCGATCAAGGTCGCCGAGGGCCGCTACCTGTCCGACGAACTGACGATTCACTTCGGCCTGATCCCGCGCACCAATCGCGGCATCTTCTGTATCAACGAGCTGCCCGACCTGGCCGAGCGCATCCAGGTCGGCCTGCTCAACATCATGGAGGAGCGCGACGTTCAGATTCGCGGCTTCCGCGTGCGACTGCCGCTCGACGTGCTGATCGTCGCCTCGGCCAATCCCGAGGACTACACCAATCGCGGCCGGATCATCACGCCGCTCAAGGACCGCTATGGCGCCCAGATCCGCACCCACTACCCGTCGGAGCTGGAGACCGAGCTGGAAATCGTCTCGCAGGAGTCGGTGCCGATGGCCGCTCCCGGACGCAACCTGAACACGCCCGACTACATGGCCGAGATCGTGGCCGAGATCGTGCGGCTCGCCCGCCGCAGCCCCGATGTGGCCCAGCGCTCGGGCGTCTCGGTGCGCGCCTCGATCGCCGGTTACGAGACGCTGACCGCCAATGCGATGCGACGCGCCATCCTCGCCGGCGAGGAGCAGGTCGCGCCGCGCATCTGCGACCTCTGGCATCTCGCCCCTGCCCTGCAGGGCAAGATGGAATTGGAAACGGTCGACGAGGGCGCGGACGAGAAAGTGATAGAGAAGCTGATCGCCGGCGCCATCGCCGTCGTCTTCGGCCGCTACTTCGAGTTGGGAGCGCTGGAGCCGGTGATCGCGGAGTTCAAATCGGGCATCGCGGTCGAGGTCGGCGAGGCGCTCAAGGCAGGCGACTACGCCTCGATCGTGGGCCGAATCGAGGGTCTCGACGAGGCGCTGCAGCCGCTCAACGTGGGCGAAGACGCCGCCTCGATCGCCGCCGCCGTCGAATTCCTGCTCGAGGGCCTGCACCTCAACAAGCGCCTCAACAAGGACGTCGTCGGAGGCAGCATCTTCTACCGCGCCTAGACTGCCTGCTACACCTCCCTCTCCCCCCGTGAAGCGGGAGGAGATGCCCAAGGCAGAGGGGGGCGATCCAACAGAGGAAGTGCCCATGCCCACCCGATTCCGATACACGCAGTGGGACGGCACGCAGGACATCCCGGCGCTTGACGCCGACGAAGTGCTGCAATCGCTCTCCGACGACCTGCTCTCATTCGGCGACCTGCAGCAAGCGCTACGCAACATGATGCAGCGCGGCATCCGCACGCCCGACGGCGACCGCACGGACGGACTCCGCGACCTGCTGCAGCAGCTTCGCCAACAGCGCCGCCAGCAACTGGAGCGCTTCGATCTGTCCTCGGTCTTCGACGATATCCAGCAGCAGCTCGATGAAATTCTCGACATGGAGCGGGACACGCTGGACGACCGCCTCGACGAAGTCGGCCCGAGGCCGGAAGCCCCCCCTCAGTCCCTACGGGACAGCTCCCCCCCAGAGGGGGGGAGCGGGGATCAAGATCCCGCGGGTTCTCCTTCCCCCTCTAGTGGACAGATGCCGCCTTCTTCCTCTTCTCTCCCCCCCTCCGGGGGGGAGATGCCGCAGGCAGAGGGGGGGTCCCCCGACGCCGGCCTGACCGAAGACGAGATGGAGCGGCTCAAGGAAGCGCTGCGCCAGCGGCTTGAGCGCAAGCAGGAACAGATCGAGCAGCTTCCCGAGGACGCCGCGGGTCAGATGAAGGACTTGCAGGAGTACGAGTTCGAGAACGAGGAGGCGCGGCAGAAGTACGAGGAGCTGCTGGAGCAGTTGAAGCAGTCGATGATGAATCGCTTCTTCAACGACATGAGCCAAATGATGTCCGACATGTCGCCGCAGGACATGGACCAGATGCGCGAGATGATGCAGGACCTGAACGAGATGCTGGAGCGCCAGCGTCGCGGCGGGGACCCGCGCTTCGACGAGTTCATGGACAAGTGGGGCGAGATGTTCGGCGACGACCCGCCCCAGTCGCTGGACGAGCTGGTCGAACAGATGCAGCGCCAGGCCGCACAGATGCAGAACCTGATGTCCTCGCTGCCCGGCGAAATGCGCCAGCAACTCAACGACATGATGCAGCAGCTCATGGGCGAGATGGGCATGGAACAGGAACTGTCGCAGCTCGCGCAGAACCTGGAAGCGCTCTATCCGATGCGCGACCTGCTCAACCAGTACCCCTTCCGCGGTCAGGAAGAGATCGACCTGCAGGCTGCGATGTCGCTGATGGGCGACATGCAGCAACTGGACGAACTTGAGCGCGCCCTGGAGCGGGTCCAGTACGGCGGCAACATCGACGACATCGACCCCGACCAGCTCGAAGAGCTGATGGGCGAGGAAGCGCGCGAGATCCTGGAGCAACTCAAACAGCTACTTGAGCTGCTTGAGGAGGCCGGTTACCTGGAGAAGAAGGGCAACGCTTGGGAGCTGACGCCGCGCGGCAACCGGCGGATCGGCGAGAAGGCGCTGGCCGAGATCTACGCCAACCTCAAGCGTCAGAACTTCGGCAAGCACAACGTGCCCGAGACCGGCCGCTACGGCGACCGCGCCGACGACAGCAAGCTCTACGAGTTCGGCGATCCCTTCCATCTGAATCTCAAGGAGACGATCTCCAACGCGATCTTGAGAACGGCTCCCGAGGGCGGACCTCAGTTGCCGATCAATCTGACGCCAGACGACTTCGAGGTCTACCGTTCCGAGACGCTGACCCAGACGGCGACCGTGGTGATGCTCGACCTCTCCTGGTCGATGGCGCTGCGCGGCTCATTCCAGGCGGCCAAGAAGGTCGCCATGGCGCTCAACAACCTAATCCGGATGCAGTACCCGCGCGACTCGCTCTACCTGGTCGGATTCAGCGCATACGCGCGCGAACTCAAGGCCGACCAACTCCCCTACGTCCGCTGGGACGAGACCGTGCTGGGCACCAACATGCACCACGCCCTGTTGATCGCCCAGCAACTGCTGGCCAAGCACAAGCTCGGCACCCGGCAAGTGATCATGATCACCGACGGCGAGCCGACGGCGCACCTGGAACAGGGACGCTCCTACTTCGCCTATCCGCCCTCGCCGATCACGATCCGCGAAACGCTCAAGGAAGTGCGGCACTGCACGAAGAAGGACATCGTGATCAATGTCTTCATGCTCGACCGCAGCTACTACTTGAAGGAGTTCGTCGACCGGGTCGCGCGGATCAACGGCGGCCGCGTCTTCTACAGCCAGCCGGACGAACTCGGCGAGTACGTCCTGCACGACTTCGTCACCCACCGCCGCAAGACGCTGAGCCGCTCCTGAGTCCTGGATCGGGGTTGCCGCCTGCGCGGCAGTCCTACGCCTCGGACAGCCCCAGCACCAGGTCGCGCACCGTAACCAGTCCCAGCGGCTCGCCCTGCGCGTCGACGACCAGCGTGCGGGACACGCCGAACTGCACAAGCAGCCGCACCGCATAGCGCGCGAGCATGCTCGACTGCACCGTCAGCGCCGGCTTGGACATGACCTCGTAGACGTTGACTCGCTCCGGCGCGCGATCGTGTGTGACTACTTCCCGCGCCAGGTCAGTCACCGTCAGCATCCCCAGTTCGTCGTCGTCGTGCCGCCGATTGACCACCAGCGAACTGATCCGCAGCCGTTTCATGGTGGCCATCGCCTCGGCGACCGTCGCCAGGCCATCGATTGTGTGCAGCTCGCCGCTCATCACGTCGCCAACGCGAAGCGTCGATTGGCCGCCATGGGTGGTCATTGCGCTTCTTCCAGTTCTTCCATCAGCCTGGGCAGTTGGGTCGAGAGACCGACTGCGTCCTCGATGGTGATCTGGAAGGCGACGCCGTCGCCATGCTCACGGTCCATGCCGCCGGCCTCGGCAATGCGCTCGAGGATGTCCCGCGCCCGCTGCTCGGCCACGAGGAATAGCACCATGTCCAGCCGCGAGGTCAAGTCCAGCCCCAGGAACGTCTTCTCCGGGCGCAGCCCCTCGCCGCGCGCGCCGCTGATGATCGTGTCGCCCGTCGCGCCGCCCGCTCTCGCCGCGGCGATCACGTCGGTGGTCTTGTCGTCGCTCACCAGCGCGACGACCAGCGCCATCTTCATTGCTCCACCTCCTGTTGCTCCTTCCGCCGGCGCCAGCGCTCCACCAGGTCCGCACTGATTGCATAGCCTAATACGGACATGATCGGGAAGACACTGGCGAAGGCGATCAGGCCAAAGCCGTCGATCAGCGGACTGCGGCCCGGCACATTGGCGGCCAGTCCGAGTCCGAGCGCGGCGACTACCGGCACCGTCACGGTCGACGTGGTGACGCCGCCGCTGTCGTAGGCCAGCGGGACGATTGTTCGACTGGCCAGATACGTCTGTACGACGACGATGATGTACGCGCCCACGATGTACCAGGGCAGCGGCGTGCCCGTCACGATCCGGAAGCAGCCCAGCGACACGCCCGCAGCAACCCCGACTGCCACGGCGATGCGCAGTCCCCAGGCTCGCACCGCGCCGCCGGACACTTCCTCGGCCTTCAACCCCACTGCGATCAACGAGGGCTCGGCCACCGTCGTCGCGAAGCCGATGGCGGCGGCAAACACGTAGACCAGCCAGTAGTCTTCCCAGCGGACGACGCCGGCCACCGTTTGCGCCTCCTCAGTCAGTTGCCGCGCCATCGTCTCGCCGATTGGGAACAGCGCCTGGTCAAGTCCAATCAGGAACAGCGCCAGCCCCAGCAACACCATCACTGACCCAGTGACGATGCCTCCAATATTGAGCGGCTTGCGCCGCAGCACCGCCACCTGGAAGAGCACAAGAATTGCAATGATCGGCGACACGTCGCGAAGCGTGTACAACAGGGTTTCCCCGAACAGCGCCAGTGAATCCAACATCACGACACCATCCCGTAGGCCAACACGCAGATCATCGGGGTCAAACTGGCGAACGCGATCAGTCCGAAGCCGTCAAGCATCGGATTCCGTCCCCGGATCGCGGACGCCAACCCGACGCCCAGCGCCGTGATCAGGGGCACGGTGATCGTGCTTGTCGTCACCCCGCCAGAGTCGTAGGCCACGCCCACGATCTCCTCGGGCGCGAACACGGTCATCACCATGACCAGGGCGTAACCGCCGATGATGAACCGGTGAATCGGCCAACCCTTGAGAATCCGCCACACTCCCAGGACGATGGCGAACCCGACGGCGACCGCGACGACGATGCGCAGCTCAAGCGCGTAGCGGTCCTGGGCGGCATCGCTGTGGCCGATGAACCTCGCTTCCGCCGCGACCTCAGCCGCCTCGGAGGCGACGGCGATCAGCGCCGGCTCCGCGACCGTCGTGCCGAAACCGAGTGAGAAGGCAAGCGCAAGCAGCCAGAAGGTGCTGCCCTTCTGGGCCATGCCCTGAGCCAGCGCCTCGCCGAGCGGGAATAGCCCGCTCTCCAGTCCCTGAACGAACAGTGCCAGTCCCGCGACGACGCAGACGAGCCCAACCGCGACGCTGACCACATCGGGAAACGGCTCGCGGATGACCACCGCCTGGAAAATGACGATCACGGCGAAGATCGGGAGCAGATCTCGAATGGCGCCCAGGACTCGCTTCGCCATGGTCAGCGCGAAACGCAGCAAGTCTTACTCCTCGCGCGTGTCTACGCAGGTCGGAACGCCGGCGCAGCGCGAATGCACAATAGGCAGCGGACAAGGACAGGGCAAGCGCCGCCCGATGCCGCACGCCGCAGACTTTGGACGCAACAGACCGTCGGTCAGCCTGCGCTCCCGGATGACCCGCTTGATGCCCGCCACTCCGTCCATCGTCTTGCAAACATGCTCAGGCCGGCGCGGTATGCATAGCCCTGGATTAGCACATTGCCGAAGAACACCCCGGCGAAGTATCCGCCCAACACCAGGAAAATGATTGCGAAGACCTTGGTCCAGCCGGGCAGCAACAGGATCATCAGGATAGACAGGCCTGTCGCCAGCAGAATCCCCGTCCAGGCGGCGAGGTGGACGTAGAGTCCCTCGCGCTTGCGCTTGGCGTGGTAAATCTGAGCCAGGTCTCGGTCGATCTTGTCGACCGCAGGCGTCCGTTCAGTGCGCTCACCGCAGACCGCGCAGGAGTCCGACTGACCAAGCGGCGCCGAACAGTATCCGCAAAAGCGGCCGATGTTGGGCGCGTTGCCGGCCCGGATCTCGGCGATCATCTCGTCCAGCTCGGCCGAGAACGGCACCTCGCGCGTGGGCACGAACTCGCCGTCGCGGTAGGTCGGCAGGGTGTCGGTGCTCGACAACGATGGCGACATGGGAATCACTGCGACCAGTCGGCGGGCCGCCGTCCCGGCAGCCAGGAATAAATCTGGACGAGCACGCCGCCGGTGTCGCGCGGATGAATGAAGAACTGGCTCCACTCGAAGTCGGTGTACGGCTCGCTGAGCGGCTCGATGCCCATCTCCTCGCGAACGAACGCACAGGCGGCGTCGGCGTCTTCAACTTCGACCGTGATGTGGTGCATGCCGGGACCGCGCTCGTCGATGAACCTCTGCACGAACGATGAATCGTCGAAGGGTCCGATGATCTCGACGCCGGCCTGTCGCCTGGGCAGATGAAATTGGGCGACGCGGAATCCGCCCTCATTCGACACCGTCCAGTGGTCGAGGTCCATGCCGAAGAGCTTGCCCCAGAACTGCGCCGAGGCCTTCGGATCCTGCGCCGCAATCGCGAAGTGATCCAGCCGCACCCAGCCGATTCCCTTCCGCTCGGCCATTTCCGCCCTCCTGTCGCGATCAGCTTAGTCGACGCTTCGGCCGCCAATCTTGCCTCGCCCCATAGCCGGGATTGAACCTATCTTGCGATGATGCAGATACAACCTGAAGAGATCGTCTTCGTCCTCAATCCCCACGCGGGCAACTCGCTGCATCCGAGGACGCTGACCGCCGTGTGTCACGCCGCCTGCGAACAGGCCGGCCGCCCGGCCCGCATGATTGCCACACGAGAGCCGAGCGAGGCGACCGAGGCCGCTCGTCAGGCCCACGACTCGGGCGCTGCGGCGATCTTCGGTTGCGGCGGTGACGGCACGCTCTCCGCTCTGCTCCAGGGCCTGCCCGTTGGCTCCGAGACCGCGCTGGGCGCAGTTCCCCTCGGTACCGCCAATGTCTGGGCCTATGAAACGCACTTGCCGTCAACGCCGATGGCGGCGATCTCCGCCCAGCTCGAGGCACTCGACGGCATCCGAGGCGAACCGCTCTGGGTGGACACCGGCAAAGTCTGGTCGACGCGTGCAGACGGGTCGATTGCCGGACAGCGGTTCCTGCTCATGGCCAGCTGGGGACTCGACGCCGCCGCCGTGAGCGGAATCGTCGGCAGCGAGCGTCGCGGCCGCCTCAAGCGAGTGTTGGGTGAACCCGCCTATTTCCTCTCCGCAGTGCAGGAAGCGATCGGTCGCAAGGCCTGGCCGATTGCGATGAGCGTCGACGGCGCGCCCTTTGTCGAGGTGGAGATTGGACTGCTGACGGTCGGCAACACGCGCATGCTGGGCACCTGGTTGGAAGTCAATCCCCAGGCCACGGTCGTTGACGGCGAACTCGATCTGCTGATGGTCGAGGGCGCGCCCTGGCGGGCGCTGGCGCTCTCGCCGCTGGCGCGGCATAGCTGGTTGCCCAACGGTCCCGGCGTGACCAACCTCAGATTCCGCCGACTCGAACTCGCCTGCCTCAGCGAGCCGCCGCCAAATCAGATTGACGGAGACCCCGGCCCACCCAGCGCCTACGCGATTGATATCGAACCTGGCGCCTTGCGCGTCCTCTGCCCCAACCCGACCGCCGTCGTGCTCGGCGGCTAATGCTGGACAAGTGAGGCGCAAGTGAGTTGGTCAGAGTACGGCGTTGTGCTTGGATTGATCGGTCTGATTCTCGAACTCACTGGCCTGGTGGACATCATTCCGCCAAGAGTGAATCTGTTGCTTGCAGGCATCCTGATCTTCCTTTTGGCTCTCGTGGTCTTCAGACGGATACGCCAGTGGATGCCGAGTAACTCAGAGAAGGCAGGTATCTCTCTGATTCCCGCTGAGTGTGACGGGATCAACCTCTGGAACGAATACACTAGCCATGCTCGAGACGCTAAAGCGACAACGAAGTGGTACAAGAGGTCTTGGCCAGAAACGTATGTTCGCGTTCGTCTCCATACTACCCCACCCTTTGAGAGCGATTACTACCGAGAAGATCTAGGCTATCCCTCCAACGGGGATGATCGAGAATACGAGAGAGCCGCTGTTGCGCAGGCCCGTCGCGACTACGTTGCAACGATGATGGGCGACTAGCAGACTGGAAAACACTAGGGCACTCCCCATCTCGGCACGTTCAGTCACCTAGAGGAGTAGCTGATGTCGAGCTTCGTTCAGTTCTGCGTGACCGCGCGAACTGCCACGACGCCACCCTCGAGCGGATCGACGATCTGACCGGCGAGACCGGGGTGGACCGTGGGCCGGTCGAAGCTGACCGAAGCGAGATTCTCCAGGTAGTCGTCGTACTGGCGCTGGCGCAGCGACTTCAGCTTCTCAACGCCCGCCTGCAGGTTTTCGACACCACCGGCGAAGAGCACCACCAGCGCCTCTCGCTCGGTCGTCGACAGCCGCATTTCCTGGACCATCGCGGCCTCAGCGCGCAGGAATTGAATGCCCAGCCGCTTTTCGGACTCGGGCTTGTAGCGCTCGTACCACTCCAGGTGACCAAGGCCGTAGTCGAGGTGTCGGCGCGAGTCTGCAGCCAGGCGCTGGAAGATGTCGCGGTCGAAGTCGGAGTGGGCCCACTCGGTCGCCGCCTCAAACAGGGAGACCTCATAGCTCTTGTAGACCACGTTGAGCGCGATGATCATGTCGGTGAATGTCAGCCCCGAGTACCAGCCGCGATAGATCTGACCGAGCGGAGCCTTACCCAGACCGCCGCCATTGGCCAGCGCCCGCTTGCGCAGCACTTCGACCTTGCGCCCCGCGTCATACGCCTGCGTTGCCAGGAACAGCTTGACCTCGTGGAAGCCGTAGGAGATCTCCTCCAGCCAGCGGCCGATGATCTTCTGCTCGACCAGTCCGTTGTTCGAGTAGATCGTGCAGATCTGGTCGAGGGCCCGCTCGAGGTCTTCGGGCATCTCGTCCAGGCCGTGATCCCAGTCGAGATCCGTGGCCGGCGCCCAGCGATCCTTGATCGCGTCCTCGTACAGGTCGACGGCGTTCTCCGACCAGACCTCGGCCTTGTCGAAGATGGAGTAGCCGGCGGCCATGATCAGCCCCGTCGACTCGGTGCCGCGCGGCGCGTCGTTGGGCAGGTCCCACTGATCCGGCACGACCCCGTAGCTGCCGATGTTGATGTCCCGCAGCCGCAGGCCGTCTTCGCCTGGCGTCGCTGTGAGCCCGATCTCCGCCGGTGAGTTGAAGATGTTGAACGGCGCCTTGGCGAACGGGTTGTCGGGATGCTGCTCGAGGAAGTCGAGCCAGCCGTTGACCCGGTCCTCAGGCAACTCGCCGCGCGCGAGGTTCTCGACCTGGTTGTCGCTCGCGCTGGACGCTTCGATGCGCTCCAGCAGTTCGTCCGACCAGCCGGCCCGCTTGGCTCGCGTCTTGGTCGTCGTGGACAATTCCATCTTGATCTCCCGGTGTTCCTGCTAAACGACACTCCCCCCGCAATGCGGGGGGAGTGTGACGGACTGACAGAGGGGCACGCCCGCCGTCGATCTTCGCTAGTTGTCTTCGCCCACGAGCTCCAGGACCTCGGGCGCGAAGCGGTCGTGCCGGTCGAGTCCGATCACGTCCAGACGGTGGGCGTACTCGACGAACTGCTTCTTGCGCATCAGCATGACCATGTTGTAGCCCTCGTCGAGGTGCTCGATGCCGCCGCCGGAGAGAATGGCCAGCGCTTCACCGGTCAGCGGATTCGTGGTCAGCGACGTCTGCTGCGACTGGGTCAGCAGGGCTTCCTGCATGTCCAGGATGTGGTGCAGTTCTTCCTTGCGCCAGGGCTCGGTCTCGACGGTGTACTTGAGGTGCGTCACGCCGAAGGCGAGATGCCGCGACTCGTCCTGCGCGGAGAGTCGGAACATCTTCTTCTCCGCTTCGTTCTGCGCGATCAGCTCGCCCATGCGGAAGAGTGTCTGCACGAAGCCCTCGCCGACGAGGTGCAGCAGCGCGGTCATCTCGGTGAAGTCGTCCGAACTGAGCAACTGCACCGCGCCCAGGCCCGCTCCGGACATTCCGCCGCCGTTGATCAGCGTGCGCTTGCGGAACACGTCGAGGTGACGCGCCTCGTCCATGAGCTGCGTGCCGAGGAAGAGCTGGGACTCGAAGAACTCGGGGTGAATCTGCTCAAGGAAGCGGCCCGGCACGTCGCCGGCGATGAATTCGACCTGCGTCAGGAAGGTGCACAGCGTGCACATCGCGCGCTCGAGGTCGGGAGGCAGGTCGTCGATCGTGTCCCAGGGAATGTCCCGCGCCGAAGACCACTGGCGCTGCAGAGCCTCTTCGTAGAGCAGCATCGCCGACTCGGTCCAGACGTCCGCCTTGTTCGTGTACTGGACGCTGCTCGAGGGCGAGCGCTGATCGGCTTCCGCGCCGCGCGGCGCCCACTGCCGCATCCGCGCCTCGTCGCGGTCGTCAACCCCGTAGGTCATCTGGTTGATCGTCTCGAGCCGCAATCCCTTGCGACCCGTCTCGACCTCCAAGCCCTGTTCGGTATCAACGTTGAGCCAATCGAGGTTGATTCCGGGGACCTCATGCTGAATCGTGGCCATCTAAACGCTCCAGGGATTGGCGGGGAGTTCCGCGTACGGGTTTCGTGCATGATACAACAACGACAACTGCCACCAACTCGATCGCCGAAGTTCTGTGACCAGTCCGGCATACACTCCAACGTGTGCACCTGACCCGCGTCCAACTCTCCAACTTCCGCTCTTGGGCTGAACTCTCACTTGACCTGGTTCCGGGCGTCTCCTTGGTCAGCGGCGCCAACGCCGCCGGCAAATCCAACCTGGTCGAAGCGATCTACCTGCTGGCCGCCCTGCGCTCGACACGGGCCCAGACGGAAGGCGAGATGATCCGCTGGTCCGCCCCACAACCGCAGATCATGCGGGTCGCGGGAACCGCCTTGAGCGAGGGCGAACCGACCGAAGTTGAAGTCGCCGTCGCCGCCCGAGACGGCGCCGCCGGAGGCTCCGCCCGTCAGCGCAGCGGCGCGCCCTTGACTTCAAAGCGCATCCGGGTCAACGGCGTGGCGCGCCGCGCTGCCGACGCGCTCGGCGCGATCCGAGCCGTTCAGTTCACGACGCTCGACATTGAGCTGCTGACCGGATCGTCGGCGCTGCGCAGGCGATTTCTCGATGTCGCCGTCGGCCAGCTCACGCCGTCTCACGCCGCCGCCCTGAGCCGATACCAGCGAGCCCTGACCCAACGCAACGCGCTGCTCAAGCGGATCGCCGAGGGCAGCGCGCGCGAGTCGGAACTGGACCAGTGGGACGATCTGCTCAGCGCGGCCGCCGCGCCAATCTGGGAGGCTCGCTCCGCCGCCGCACATGCGCTCTCGCCCCAGGTTGAGCAACAGCACCTCGCGCTGCGCGCGCCGAACGATCCGGCTGAGACGATTGCGCTCATCTACGTGCCTGCGAACGAGCCCGGGCTGCGGGAGTCGCGCCGCCGCGACCTGGCGCGCGGCTCAACCAGCGCCGGGCCGCATCGCGACGAACTGCTGATCGATCTCGACGGACGACCGGCGGCCAATTTCGCGTCGCGGGCGCAGCAGCGCGCAGCGGCGCTGAGTTTGCGCCTGGCCGAGGCGGACTACCTGCGTTCGCAAGCCGGCGATCCACCCGTCGTGCTGCTCGACGACATCTTCAGCGAACTCGACCCGCCGCGGCGCGAGCGAACCGCTGCGGCGGTGTCGGCGATGGAACAGGTCATCCTGACCAGCGCGGATCCTGCCGCTGCGCCCTTCGCCCGGTCCGAGCTCGCCGCCTCCTGGCAGATTGACGATGGACGGATGCGCGCGGCGCAAGGTTGAACTCCTCACAGTTTGGGTAACGGCGTTCGTTGTCCCTGCTTGCAGCGCCGGCACTTCCAGACGATGACCACGTGGGTCGGATGCTCCTCGACCCGGCAGGCCAGCGACCCATGCTCGGCGTAGGTTCGACTCGGACACTGGGGATTCGTACAGCGGACTTCGTGAACTGAGCTCACGGCCACCTCCTTTCTGTCTCTCTGTAGTTGCGCTTATGGGCTGGCGGTGCGATCGTCGTCAGGCGAGACGAGGTCGCCGAGCGGCGCGAGTTGGCCTCGGAAGCGACCTGAGACGGGCACGTCGTCAGGTCCAGCGGGCGACGTCGCAACCTCGGACAGCTCGACTCCACGCGCCAATGCAAGCTCGCGTTCGAGCCGAGCCTGCTCGGCGCGCCACTGGCGATGCCTGGCCAGGACCTGTTCGGCGTGTTCCTCGCCGATGTATTCCTCCAGGTAGGCCCGTTGGTCGAGCGGATCGAGTGGATCGTTGAGCCGCGCTCGGCCGTGCTCCTGCACGGCGATCCGCTGCGCCGCCGAATAGGGGTCGATCCAGACGTCGATGTCGAGCGATGGAATCTGCGACGGCTCGACGCAGACGGTCTCGCGGCGTTGCACCCGACCGTTCTTGCCGCGGGCGAACACCCAGATCGGCGCGCCGAACCCGCCTTCGGACAGCGGCTTGGACATCACCAGCGCCATGTTGCGCAGCATCGTGCGTACCGCGCGGCTCTGCGCGCGCTTGAGCTGCTGCACCTGCAAGTTGCGCGATCCCAACAGCAGATTCAGCGTGTGCGGCTGCGTGTTCGGTCCAATCTCGCCTCGGTCGACCGTTCCGGCGTCCGGCGCCGCATTAAGCAGCTCCTCGTGCGACATGCGCAGGAACTCAACGAATGCCGGATCGACCCGGAACTCGACCCGATGCAGCGACGCTCCCGCAGGCAGCGTGACCGCGGCCGCGCTGTCGGGCGTGAGCTCAATGCGACTGCCGTCGCTGTCGGTTTGCCACGACCCGTCCGCCAATTGCACCCAGTACAACGGCGTCGCCGTCTGTTCGGCAAGGAAGCGCCCCAGCGAGCGTTCGAAGTCGTAACCGGGCTTGACCCGATAGAGACCTTCCAGCGTCGGCTCCCAGCGATGCACCATGTCCGGATGATCGTTGGTGTCGGCCTCGGCGATCGCGAACGGCGGCATCTCGTATGGATGTGGATGCGATTTGATCAGAGTCCACTCCTGACGCGGTTGCTGGTTCGAGCGGTCAGGCGACGACACGGAACGCTCCAGCGCGGCGAGCTCGTAGTATTCGTCGCGGGTCCAGACGCAGGCGATCCGCAGCCGCTCGCCCCAGCCCGCGCCCGACGGCTCCTCCGGCAGCGGCGCGTCGACCGCTTTCGCAATGCGAAGCGACGCCTCGCCGGACACGGCGCTCATCTGCAGGTCCAGCCGGTCCTGATCTCGCAGGCGGCTGCGGTATTCGAACAATCCCACTTCGCGCAGCACCACGGCCAGTCCGATGCCGTTGCCCGAACCGTGGTCCTCGACGAATGCGAACTGGTCGGGCCGAATCACTTCGATGTCCCAAGGGAATCCCGCCGCGGCCTGCCGCCGACGATCGCGATCGCGGCGGCTCTCCTCCGTCTCAATCCAAGGCAGCGAGGGACCGTCCTCGGAGCGGGCGCGGCGAAAGCGTCGGCGTTCCTCGGCATCCTCGGGGCGCGCGCCGCGTTGTTCCCGCGCGGGAAAGACCGGCATCCGCTGCTGCGCCTGTTGCCAGTGCAGGACGCCGAAGCAAAGACAGACCTGTCCGTAGCCCAGGTCGGCCTGCAACGACAGGTGCGTCCGATCCTCGACATGCCGCAAGCCTTGCTCCAGCACGTGCTCCAGGTTGTCGGCCGCCTGCCGCGCCGCCGGCGAGTCGTCGGGAGGCTCGACGTGCACGCGCAACGGATGCTCGGTGAGCCGCTGCCGCAGCTGCGACCAGGTGCGGCGCAGCAGATCCGTCTGCCACGGCTCGGCCTTCAGGTACGGAGCAGTGAACCTGGGATCGACCTGTCGCGAGTTATAGAGGTGCATCTCGCGATTGCGTATCCGTTCGTGCAGAGCCGAGAACCGGCTCAGGGCCCCGTGCGGAGCGGAGCGTCCCCCGCCGAGCTGTCCAAGTACGTGATTCAGGTCCGCTTCGCTGAGCGTTCGGGCGGCGACTCGACCGTTCTCTTCCCCGGCCGGCGCCGTCTCCATCGTCATCGTCGTCATGGGTTCTTCCTCTCTATCTCGGCATGTGCAGCATGCGAGTCTGCGATGTCGGTAGACTCTATCAGAATGTGTGTTCTATAAGATCGGTCGCGGCGAGGCTGCTTCCACATCCTGCACTGCCTGTGTGGATGAAGTGTGGAACGAGTGGACTGTTCGCCCGCCTCGATCCGAGCAACCGATTCCTGAGCTGGTCGGATACCGGAGCGATCGCTCCGCGACCGATCAGCCGCAATTCCTGAGGCTCAGGCAAGCGCGCCACATACACTCGCACAGACGCCATTCTTCCGACGCGACCACCTGACGGGATGCAGCATGACCACTGAACTCGACTCCGTTCCCGCAATCTCCGACTGGTACGTGGAGGCGCTCGCGGCGGCGAGTCCGAATCTGGCCACGTCCCTCGGCATCCCCGGCCGCGAGACCGAACTGACCGACTACTCGCCCGACGGACACGAGGAGCGTTCGTCAATCCGCCGCCAAGCCGAGGCGGCCCTGCGGCGGCTCAACGTCGAGACCGAGCGCGACCGCGTCGCCCGCGACGTGATGCTGGAGCGCCTCGCCTATGAGGCCGAGCTGGAGTCGCAGCAGGAGCACCTGCGCTCGCTCAACATCCTCGCCTCGCCGCTGCAGAACACGCGCCAGGTCTTCGACCTGATGCCCCGCGAGACCGAGCAGGACCAGGCCCGCCTCGTCGAGCGCATGGGCGCGGTGCCCGAGGCGCTGGAGCAGTACCGCGCTTCGCTGGCGGCCGGCATGGATCAGGGCATCGTCGTCGCCCAGCGCCAGGTCCGCGGCGGCATCGAGCAATGCCGCGTCTGGTCAGGCGCCGGCGGGAGCTCATCCTTCTTCCAACAGCTCTGCGACTCGCTCGGCATTGACGGCGGCGATCACGCGACCGCCGCCGAACGGGGCTACGCCGCGATGGCCGACTGGCTGGAGCGGGAGTATCTGCCCCGGGCCAACCCTCGCGACCCGGTCGGCCGCGACCGCTACCAGGCCGCTTCACGGGGATTCAACGGGATCGAGTTGGACCTCGACGAGACCTATCAATGGGGCTGGGAGGAGGTCTGGCGCATCCAGTCCGAGATGGCCGAGACCGCCGAGCGCATCTCGCCCGGAGCGACCGTCGCCGAGGCGATCGCCATTCTCGAGGCCGACGACGACCGCGCGATCGAGGGCGAGGACGCCTTCCGCGACTGGATGCAGCAGACCCAGGACGAGACGATGCAGGCGCTGCTCGGCACGCACTTCGATATCGCCGACCCCGTCCAGCGGATCGAGGCGATGATCGCGCCGCCCGGCGGCGCGCTGGCGATGTACTACACGGGACCCTCCGAGGACTTCTCGCGTCCCGGCCGGACCTGGTATCCGACGGGCGGCGCGACCCGATTCCCGCTCTGGCGCGAGCTCTCCGTCTGCTATCACGAGGGCGTGCCCGGACACCACCTGCAGATCGGCACGACCCGCTACCTCGGCGAGCAGCTCACCCGATATCAGCGACTGCTCGCCGGGACCTCCGGCTACGTCGAGGGCTGGGCGCTCTACGCCGAGCGGCTGATGGCTGAACTCGGCTACCTCGAAGATCCCGCCTACTACATGGGGCTGCTCAGCAGCCAGGCGCTGCGAGCCGTGCGCGTCGTGATCGATATCGGCATGCACCTGGAGCTGCCGATTCCCGAGCGCGAGCCCTACCACGGCGGCGAGACCTGGACGCCCGAGCTCGCCCTGCCCTTCCTGATCGAGCGCTCGTTCTTCCCCGAGCAGATGCTCGCCAGCGAGGTCGACCGCTACCTCGGCTGGCCCGGACAGGCGATCTCCTACAAGGTCGGCGAGCGTGAATGGCTCGCCGCCCGCGAGGCCGCCCGCGACTCCCTCGGCGACGCCTTCGATCTGAAGAGCTTCCACAAGGCCGCCCTCGACCTCGGCCCCATGGGCCTCCAACAACTCCGCGACGAAATGTCCCGACTGCGCGGCTAAAGTCATCTCCCCCTGCTCGCGCGGGGGGAGATGCCGTAAGGCGCACTTCCCTTCTCCCCCCGCTCGCGCGGGGGGAGGGCGCACTTCCCTTCTCCCCCCGCCTGATGGCGGGGGGAGATGCCGAAGGCAGAGGGGGGGGCGTTCGCACGACGAGGGGAGTGCCCCCCTCTGTCCCTTCGGGACATCTCCCCCCGCTGGCGCGGGGGGAGAGAGCGCGCGCGCGATACGCTGGCCTCATGCGACTGCTGACCGCCGCGCTCGTGCTGCTGGCCGCCCTGGCGGTTGCCTGCGGGGCCGGCGACGACTCGCCGCCGCCGACCGCGACGCAGACCTCCCAGCGCGCCGAGCGCGAGGCGACCGTCGTTCAGCAGCAGACCCAGGCGCAGCCGCAGACCGAGGCGCAGCCCGAGATCCAGGACGACGCCCAGACCGACGCGCTGCCCGCCGACGCCGTCGGCGAGCACAAGGGGCTGCGCAGCCAACGCAACCTGCTCGGCGAGCCCGATGCGCCCGTGTTGATCGAGTACTACGGCGACTTCACTTGACCGTTCTGCCAGCAATTCTCGGTTCAGGTTGAGCCGCACATCCTCGAGCAGTTCGTCGCCACCGGCATCGCCCGCTACGAGTTCCGCCACATGCCCGTGCTCGGCGAGAACGCCGTCTTCGCGGCCGTCGTCGTCGAGTGCGCCGCCGAGCAGGGCGCGTTCTGGCCCTTCCACGACCGCTTCATGGCCGGCGACGAGACGCTCTTCACCGAGCGCGGCCTCAACCGACAGGCCACGTTCGAGGGACTCGACGTCGACCGCTTCTGGGCCTGCATCGAGAACGGCGAGACCTTCCCCATCGTCAGCGCCTCCTACGAGGAAGGCGGCCAGCGAGGCGTCCAGTCCACGCCCACCGTCTTCGTCAACGACCAGCAAATCGACCCCACCCTCGAAGCCATCCAGTCCGCCGTCGAATCCGCCCTGGACACCACGCCCTAGCGGGCTACCGAACACTCTCCCCCCGCTCTGCGGGGGGAGATGCCGAAGGCAGAGGGGGGCCGCTCCCTCCCCTCCGCTGGGGTACGCTCGACTCATGACCTCCCTGACCCGCTGGATCCTCCCGCTGATGATTGGCGCGCTGATCGCCGCCTGCGGATCCGGCGGCGCGCCGGACTCCTCCGAGACCGGCACCGTGCGCAGCGAGCGGGACGCCCGCGACGCCTCGATCATGCAGCAAGAGCGCCAGATCGCGGCTTCGGCAGCCGGCGTCATCGACTTCGGACACCGCGAGGGACTGCCCTTCACCCGCAACGTCGTCGGCGACCCCGACGCGCCCGTCCTGATCGTCGAGTACTCCGACTTCCAGTGACCGAGCTGCCGCACGTTTGCGGCTCAGGCTGAGCCGCTGATTATCGAGGAAGCCATCCGCACCGGACTCGCCCGCTACGAGTACCGTCACTTCATCATCTTCGGCGCCGCCTCGCAGTTCGCCGCGATGGCTACCGAGTGCGCCGGCGACCAGGGCGCGTGGTGGCAGTTCCACGACGCCTACCTGCTCGACGCCCGCGCGCGCAGCTTCACCCGCGCCGGCGCCCTCGACCTCGCCCGCCAGCACCAGCTCGACGTCGCCCGCTTCAGCCAGTGCCTCGAAGACGAGGAGCACGCCGACCGCATCCTGCAGATGCAGCAGCTCGGCATCGCCGAGGGCGTCAACGGCACGCCCACCTTCCGCATCAACGGACGACCCGGCGGACGCTCCGTCAACGCCATGCTCGACCAGGTCCGCGCCGCCGCCGAGGCCGCCAACACCGAGGAGGACGGATCATGATCCGCAGACTCACCGCAGCCGCATCGCTCCTTGCCGCAACGGCGCTGCTCCTTGCCGCCTGCGGCTCCGACGAACCGCAACCCGCCGACGATCCGCAGCCGGCCGCCTACCAGGCCGGACAGAGCGAGTCGCGGCAGGCGCAGGCACAACCAGAAGCCGAGGCCGAGCAAGCAGAGCCCGAGCGGGTCCCTGAGCAAGTCAGGGACAGGGATGATGAAGCTTCGCAAGCGGAGACCGAGCCGGTTGAGCAAGTCAGCGACGCGGAGGTTGAGCAGGAAGCGATGGTCGGCAGGATCATCGAGTCCGGGCATCGCGCCGGGCTCTTTGCCGACCGCAACTCGCTCGGCGCGCCCGACGCGCCGATCGTGATTACGGAGTACTCCGACTTCCTTTGAGGCAACTGCCGCCGATTCGCGGCTCAGGTTGAGCCGCGCCTGGTTGACGAACTCGTTCGCACCGGACTCGTCCGCTTCGAGTACTCGCACATTCTCAATCACGGCCCGCCCTCCGTCGCCGCCGCCCTCGCCACCGAGTGCGCCGGCGACCAGGGCCGATGGTGGGACTTCCACGACCACTACATGACCACCCAGGACTTCTCACGAGACGGAGCGCTCGCTCTCGCCGCCCGCCACAACCTCGACCCCGACCAGTTCGCCCAATGCTTCGACAGCCAAACCCACCTCGACCGGGTCGAGTCGCAACACCGCACCGCCGCCCAGAACGGAATCACCAGAACCCCCACCGTCCACCTCAACGGCCAGGGAGCCGCCACCATCGGAGACGCCCTGATCGAGCAAGTGCGAGCCCTCGCCGATGAGCTGGGCATCGATCTGAGCAACTAGCCGGCCCAGTCCCCTCTCCCCCCGCTAGCGCGGGGGTATATGTCCCTTTGTGACAGTGGGGGGCACTCCCCTCGTAACGCGCACGGAGCCCCCCTCTGCCTAACGGCATCTCCCCCCGCCTGACGGCGGGGGGAGAAGGGATGTGGGTGCGCCATCTCGCCTTCTCCCTCTCCCCCCGCTAGCGCGGGGGGAGATGTCACGTAGTGACAGAGGGGGGCACTCCCCTCGTACCGCGCACGGAGCCCCCCTCTGCCTGACGGCATCTCCCCCCGCCTGACGGCGGGGGGAGAAGGGAAGTGGGTGCGGCGGGCGTTCTCCCCTCTCCCCCCGCGCAAGCGGGGGGAGATGTCACGTTGTGACAGAGGGGGGCACTCCCCTCGTACCGCGCACGGAGCCCCCCTCTGCCTGACGGCATCTCCCCCCGCCTTGCGGCGGGGGGAGAGGGGAAGTGGGTGCGGCGGGCGTTCTCCCCTCTCCCCCCTCCAGGGGGGAGATGTCACGTAGTGACAGAGGGGGGCACGCCCCTCGTACCGCGCACGGAGCCCCCCTCTGCCTTCGGCATCTCCCCCCGCCTGACGGCGGGGGGAGAAGGGAAGTGTGTGCGGCATCTCCCCCCGCCTAGCGGCGGGGGGGAGAGGGGAAGCGCGATACCATCCCCTCATGGCACGTACCCCTCGACGCCTGGTCGGATTCTCTCGCGAGATGCGGCGCAATCCGACCGAGGCCGAGCGGGTGCTCTGGCCCTACCTCCGCAACCGACGCCTCAACGGCTACCGCTTCCGACGACAACACACCGTCGGCCAGTACATCGTCGACTTCGCCTGCCTCGACCCCAAGCTCGCCATTGAACTCGACGGCTCCCAACACCTCGAACACCCACAACGAGACCACCGCCGAGACGCCGACCTCGCAGCAAGTGGCTTCAAGACCCTCCACTTCACCAACCACGAAGTCCTCAGCGACACCCAAACAGTCCTCGAAGTCATCCTCCGAGAGCTGGAAGCCCTCCGTTAACCCTCTCCCCCCGCGCAAGCGGTGATCGCCTCTCCCCCCGCTTGCGCGGGGGGAGATGTCACGTAGTGACAGAGGGGGGCACGCCCACGCAGCGCCGGAAGGCCCCCCTCTGCCTTCGGCATCTCCCCCCGCCTTGCGGCGGGGGGAGAAGGGAAGTGGGTGCGGCATCTCCCGCCTGGCGGCATTCCCCTCTCCCCCCGCGCGAGCGGGGGGAGATGTCACGTAGTGACAGAGGGGGGCACTCCCCACAACGCGCGAGCGTGCCCCCCACTGCCTTCGGCATCTCCCCCCCCTGACGGCGGGGGGAGAGGGGAAGTGTCTGCCTCTCCCCCCGCGCCAGCGGGGGGAGATGTCCCGTAGGGACAGAGGGGGGCACTCCCCTTAAACGCCGAGAGGCGGCCCCCGATTGGGGGCCGCCTCTGGCGGGGCGTGATTCCTGACTTGCAGGAACTACGCTCGGTTGCGGACTCTGCGCAGGCTGAGGCCGGTGACTGCGACCGCGCCGAGCGCGATCAGCAGGCCGATCAGGCCGGCGGAGATGCCGCCGCTGTCGGCGAGGCCACCGCTACCCGTGTCCGGGAAGCCGTTCGAGTCCTCGTCGAGCGACAGCTCTTCGCCTTCGCCCATGGCGTCCTCGCCCATGGCGTCTTCGCCCATGGACTCTTCGCCCTCACCCATGGCGTCTTCGCCCATGGAGTCTTCGCCCATCGCGTCCTCAGAGGCGGCGACGGTCAGGGAGACTTCGCTGGCGCCTTCGCCGGCGCTGGCGATGTCAGCCGTGGCGGCTTCGCCGTTGACGGTGAAGGAGGCGTCGGCCGGGTCGACGTCGGCCTGGATGGACCAGCCGCCGTTGGCGTCGACCGTGGCGCTTTCGACCATGGCGCCATCGGCATGCAGGGCGATCGTGTCGCCGGCCGTGGCACCGGTGCCGTAGTAGTAGTGCGGCGGTCCGCCTTGGGCGGAGACCGAGATCAGGGTGGCCACTGCCAGGGTCAGACCCAGCACGACCGCGATGGCTCTCGACATTCCGTTTGTAAGCATTTCAGCGTCCTTTCCCAGGTGCTGTGCTCATCAGCGGTCCCCCGCTCCCCCCGCCGCAGCGGGGGGAGGGAGGGGGATCCCAGCTTGCGCTAGTTGCTGATGTACAGGTTGTCGTACTGCGCAATCGCGAAGTCGGTCGAACCCGGGAGTTCGGCGCCGTCGCGGACCGCGTAGCGGACCCAGGCCGAGCCGTTGTGCAGCCACAGCGCCGAGGCGCCGCGCGATGCCAGGTCAGCGAAGACCTCGGACGCGGTGCTGCCGGTCGCGCACTTCCAGGTCGAGTGACCCGCAAGGTTGCTCAGGCAGTCAATGCCAACATCCGCAGTCGCGGCGGCGTCAGCGCCGGCGACGATCACGTCAACGCCGGAGATCATGTTCGCCGTAGCAACGACGGTGATGACACCGGTGCCGGTGACGACACCTGTGCGGGTCGCGACACCGTCCTTGGTGTTCGGGTTGGCGCCAACGAGGGTCAGCGGGGAGTTACCCACGCCGAACTCCACGGCCGTCGGCGCGACAAGTTCGCCGTTGGTGTCGGTCACAGTCGCGGTGATGGTCAACTGCGCTCCGAGGCCGGTGCCGTCGGGTGCGTCAATCATGACGTCAACGTTGGCGGCCGGGCCCGTGACTGTGAGCGTCCCTGTTGACTTCGACGTGCCGAGACTTGCTTCCACGGTGTATTCACCGGGAGCCGTGTCAGCAGGTAGGGTCACCACGATGCCGGACTGGTTACCGGTCATGGTGGTATTGGTGTCCAACACGTATCGAGCAACAACCACGCCGGTGATGGCGTTGTCTGTCACGTCGGCGTCAGAGGCGTTCTTAACCGTGGCGGTAATCACAGTGGCTTCCGCAAGCGTGGCTGTGTTGCCATCAGTATCCGTAGCGGAGACCGGGAGAATCCCCCGGGTCGCATCGACTGCAGGGTCGATGGCGGAGTCGTCGTCGCCCATTGCGAGTGAAGTTCCGCCCTGCTCCGCTCTCGCGCCGTCATCGATGCTCACAATCGCAGGGTCTCCCGCGACAACCGTGAACGTCAGCATCAGAGACTCGGAGCGAACAGACGTGGAGCCAATGGTCGCGACAGCGAAGACCTCAACCGTGCCAGCGCCGGATCGCGACACCGCGAAGCCAACATTGTTGTCAGCGGTGTCTGTGTCAGAGTCGGATCCACCCGGGGTGCCAGAGGTTGCGTCATCGCCGCCGGTAGCGTCGACAACTACGCCGCCCACGGCAAAGACGGTCACGGAGAGTTGAGTCGTTGCAGCGTTACCGACGTTCGACGCGTTACCGAGACTGTTCAGCGCCTCGACCTCGATGAAGATGTTGGTGCCGGCGTTGGAAGTTTCGGTCTCCGGCTTTGCGCCTTCGGCCGTTGCCGCGGCGCGAGCGGTGCCGGCTGGATCCGTGGTTCCGAGCTTCACGTTGACAGTCGCGAGGTTCGTACCCGGCTCGCCGATGGTCAGGGTCTTGGTCACTGCGGGCAGCGTGGCGTGCGTCGCCCGTACCGTGAAGTCACCCGTCGGTGCGCCGGCTTGGTGCGTGTACCTCGCGTTACCGCCGGTGTAGGCGGTAGTGGCGCTACCGCTAGCGGTCAACGCGAAGCCGAAGATCGGCTGGAATGTCCATTCCGCGGCGGTGGCGTTTTCGACCGTGACGTCAATGTTCCCACCGTCACCGATGATGAAGTCGGTGTCGCTTGGACTGCCGATTGCAGGAGACGCCTGCGAAGAGATCGTCGCAGCGAACAGGGCGACCGCCAGTGCGGCGAGTACCGCCAGGGCTCCCAGTTGCGTGCGCTTTCGCGCAAGGGTTCCAATCATTGTGTGCCCTTTCGTTGGGCTGTCCCCGCCTGAACGGGGATGGCGGTGGTCGGAGCCTGTTTCCTACCACCTATTGCCTGCCAGCGTGTTGTCGCCGATGGCGCCTCCTAGTCCATGCTGCGGAGCCAGCGAGGGCCCCGCCCGCGCATGGTTGTCCTCAGTCGTGCAGTTTCCACGTCGTGATCATCGCCCATTGACCCCCTCGCAATCAACCATCCCCGCCAGCAACCGCGCCCAAAATTACATCCATGTAACAGTCGCCCCCCTCTGCCTTGCGGCATCTCCCCCCGCTCGCGCGGGGGGAGAGGGGATGTGCGCCTTGCGGCATCTTCCGCCGCCTGTCGGCGGGGGGAGAGGGGATTCGTCTGCCTCTCCCCCCTCCAGGGGGGAGATGTCCCGTAGGGACAGAGGGGGGCACTCCCCTCGTCGCGCGTACGGAGCCCCCCTCTGCCTTCGGCATCTCCCCCCGCCTGTCGGCGGGGGGAGAGGGGACGGGAGGCGGGATATTTTTGTTGGGGCGGGATGCTGAGAAAAACAAGGGATGTGCGGTGTTTTGCTGGGTGTGCGGGTGGTTGGGGTGGTTGGGTTTGGTTGGCGGGCATCAGAGTTTGCTGAGGATTGCGCCCATCAGTGCGGCGAGGATGCCGAAACCGATGGTCATGGTGAAGATCAGGTATCGGCCGCGGATCCCCATCTCGCGGCGGAGGTCGTCGCGCAGTTGGGCGATGTCGCGGTGGAGCTCGTTGCGGAGGTCGTCAATCGACTTCTGGAGTTCCTGCTTGGTCAGGAGCAGTTCCTCTTTGGTGGCCATGACGGAGAGGACGCGCGCCATGCCGAGCTCGAAGGCTCGCGCATAGGCTTTGGCCTGCGGCGGCTCCATGCCGGCCTCGACGAGCTCCTCTTCGAGGTCGTCGGACCAGTCGTGGATGATCGGGTCGGGCGCGGTTTCGGTGGTCATGGTGGTCAGTATAGGTGCGTTTCACCCTCTCCCCCCTCCAGGGGGGAGATGTCCCGTAGGGACATAGGGGGGCACGCCCCTCGTCGCGTGGGCGGAGCCCCCCTCTGCCTTCGGCATCTCCCCCCGCTCGCGCGGGGGGAGAGGGGAGGTGCGCCTGTCGGCATTTTCGCCCGCGCCAGCCGCATTCGCCTCTCCCCCCTCCAGGGGGGAGATGTCCCGTAGGGACAGAGGGGGGCACGCCCCTCGTCGCGTTGGCGGAGCCCCCCTCTGCCTTCGGCATCTCCCCCCGCCTTGCGGCGGGGGGAGGGGGGATGTGCGCCTGTCGGCATCTCCCCCCGCCTGTCGGCGGTGGGAGATGTCCCGTAGGGACAGAGGGGGGCACGCCCCCGCACCACTACCATGTCCGACAACGCGTGAAGGGCGGCTTCTATGACCTACCTCGACCTCAACCTGGACATCGGGGATGGCGTGGCGATGGTGACTCTGAACCGGCCGGAGAAGATGAATGCGATGGGGCCTCGGCTGGTGCATGAGTTGTTGGCGGTGTTGGAGACAACGCGGCATGACGACTCGGTCAAGGCGATGGTGATTACGGGGGCGGGGCGGGGGTTCTGCGCGGGGGCGGATGTGTCGGGCGGGGCGGAGGCTCAGCGGCTGACGGCGGAGTTGGTCGAGGCGGACTCGTACCGGCGGCATACGGAGGCGCCGATCGGGCATTACGGGGTGCTGTTCTCGGCGTTGAACGACTATCCGAAGCCGATTGTGGCGGCGGTCAACGGCGCGGCGGCGGGCGCGGGCATGTCGCTGGCGCTGGCCTGCGACATCCGGCTGGCGTCGACGAATGCGCGGTTTATCTCGGCGTTTGTGCATCGGGCGATCGTGCCGGACACGGGCAGCACGTACTACCTGCCGCAGATGCTCGGCAAGGGCCGCGCGCTGGAGCTGATGTACACCGGCGAGCCGCTCAGCGCCGCCGACGCCGAGCGCTACGGCCTGGTCAATCGCACGCTGGACCCGGAGACGTTGGTGGACGAGGCGCTCGCGCTCGCAGAAAAGATCGCGCGAGGCCCGTCGTTGGCGATCGAGCTGACCAAGCGCCTGGTCAACAACCAGGCCCCGTCCTTCGACATGCAAGTCGAGCGAGAAGCGTGGGGTTTGAGCGTCACGGGCGCATCGGAGGATCGGCAGGAGGGCATCGACAGCTTCCTGGAGAAGCGGCCTGCGGAGTTTCGGGGTCGGTAAGTCCCTCTCTCCCCGCGCGAGCGGGGGGAGATGTCACGTAGTGACAGAGGGGGGCACTCCCCTCGTCGCGCGAGCATGCCCCCCTCTGCCTTCGGCATCTCCCCCCGCCTAACGGCGGGGGGAGAGATGGGAAGCGCCAATGTCGCCAGTAAGCTCGGGCAAGCGCGGGTTAGCGGCCCGCGCCGGACGATCGTTGCGCGCCACTTGTCCCCCGCACACAACGAGCGCCTGCCCTGAGTAGATTGTATGCGGGCCTGCGGGAGCCCCCTCTTCCTTCCCCTCTCCCCCCTCCAGGGGGGAGATGTCCCGTAGGGACAGAGGGGGTTCCCCCCTCGCAGCGCGTACGGAGCCCCCCTCTGCCTTCGGCATCTCCCCCCGCCTAACGGCGGGGGGAGAGGGGAAGGGCGCACGGCATCTGCCCCCGTCGGCGGCGGCGGAGGGGACAAGAAAGGAACCGGCAATGGCCACGATTACGGACTTGAAGATTGATGTGTTCGACTGGGAGACGCCGAACTGGCGGGTTGGGTCGGGGATGCGGTTTGGGGGGGCGAACCAGTTGTCGGTGTTGAGCGTGGAGACGGATGCGGGGGTGACGGGTCATGCGTTCCTGTCGCGGCCGCAGCATCATGCGCAGGTGCTGATCGACGTGCTCAAGCCACGCGTGCTGGGCAAGAACGCGCAGGACATCGGGCGCATCTGGGCGGATTGCTACAAGCAGAACCGGACGGTCTCGACTGCGGCGATTGGGGCGGTCGACATCGCGCTGTGGGACATCAACGGGAAGCTGGCGGGTCAGCCGATCCACCGGCTGCTGGGCACGTGCAAGGACGAGGTTCCGGTCTACTCGTCGACGGCGTGGTGGGAGTCGCCGCAGGAGTACGTGGAGGAGGCGTTGCAGTTCCAGTCGGACGGCTGGATCGCGCACAAGATTCATCCGCACGGGATTCCCAGGAATGACATCGAGATCTGCCGCGCCGTGCGCGAGGCGGTCGGCGGCGAGATGATCCTGATGCTGGACTCGATGTGGTCGTACGGCTACGAGGACGCGGTGCGGGTGGGTCGGGCGATCGAGGAGCTGGACTACTACTGGTACGAGGATCCGTTGCGCGACGAGGACCTGTACAGCTACGTGAAGCTGCATCAGAAGCTGGACATTCCGATCATGTCGACGGAGTACGCGCCGGGCCGCTACTACGGGATGACGCAGTGGATCACGCAGTACGCGACGGACATCCTGCGCGGCGACGTCGCGGTGACGGGCGGGATCACGCCGCTGGTGCGTCTGTGTCACCTGGCGGAGGGGTTCGGGATGAAGTGCGAGATTCACCACGGCGGCAACAGCCTGAACAACGTGGCCAATCTGCACGTGACGATGGCGGCGCCGAACTGCGAGTTCTTCGAGTACTTCCCGAGTACGGGCGGCTTCCTCTACGGGCTGGTTGAGGACATCGACATGTCGGGCGGCACGGTCTCAGCGCCGACGGAGCCGGGTCTGGGCTACGAGATCGACTGGGAGCTGGTCAAGCGCAAGCACGTGGCGACGCTGACCTAGATGAGGCCTAGTCGTAGACGATCACGCCGCGGCCGTCTTCGCCTCGCTCGAGGGCGGCGAAGGCTTCGTTGATCTCGTCGAGCGGGTAGCGGCGCTGGACGATGTGGTCGATCTCGATTCGGCCGGTCACGTACATGTCGATCAGCTTCTGGAAGGTGCGGTGCGGCGAGGCGGAGCCGTAGTAGGAGCCGACCATCGTCTTCTGCTTGCGGACCATGTCGACGAGGTCGAAGGAGCCGACGGCTTCGGTCGGGGCGAGTCCGACGATCACGCCGGTGCCGCCCTTGCCGAGCGACTCGAAGACCTGGTTGGCGGTGACGTCGGAGCCGAAGGTGTCGAAGGCGAAGTCGACGCCGCCGTTGGTCAGCTCGCGGATGGCGGCGCCGACGTTGACGTTGCGCGCGTTGACGGTGTCGGTCGCGCCGAAACGTCGGGCGAACTCCAGCTTGTGCTCGTGGATGTCGACGGCGATGATCCGCGAGGCGTTGAGCATCTTCGCGCCCTGGATCGCGTTGAGTCCGACGCCGCCCGCGCCGATCACGGCGATCGTCATGCCGGCCTCGGCGGTGGGCTGGTTGATCACTGCGCCGACGCCGGTCGTGACCGAGCAGCCGATCAGCGCGGCGACTTCCATCGGCACCTGGTCGGGAATCGGGTAGCAGGCCTGTTGGGCGGTGACTACGCGCTCGCCGAAGACGCCCAGCTTGCCCATCTGGAAGACCTCCGTGCCGTCCTGGTCGTGGAGCCGCACGCTGCCGTCGAGCAGCCGCGATCCGGTCGCCTGGTGCAAGTCGCAGAGCTGCGGCGATCCTTTGCGGCAGGTCGGGCACTGTCCGCAGGGCGTGACGAAGGAGAGGATGCAGCGGTCGCCGGGCTTGAGCTCGGTGACGCCGGGTCCGACCGACTCGATCGTGCCTGCGCCTTCGTGTCCGAGCACCGAGGGCAGCGGAAACGCCGCCGAGCCGTCCATGACGTGGTGATCGGAGGCACAAATCCCGGCCGCGCCCATCTTGACTCGCACTTCGCCGTGTCGCGGCTCGTCCTGGATCAGGTCCTGGATGGTCAGCGGAGTGTTCGGAGCATTGAGTACGGCAGCGCGCATGGCAGTCCCTCCCAGGGTCTTGACTGGCCAAAAGGGTAACGCAGCGGTGCGCAGACTCAGGTCACCGAAATCGGATGCGGCAGCGGCTGGTTGAAGAGGTAGCCCTTGGCGTTGAACGGCGCGAGATCGGGCTGGGTGTTGCCCGCAGCGTCGGTCGCGCTGGTCGTGATCGTGTGCTCGCCGGGCGTCGCCGTCCAGTCGAAGTCAAACCGCACCCAGGAGGAGTCCCGCTGGCGGCCGAGACTGGCGGGTTGCCACGACTCCCCGCCGTCGTCGCTCCACTCGACCTGCGCAATCGGTCCGTGCGGCGAGTGCGCGAATCCGTGCAGCGGATGGCGTCCTCGCTCAAGCGTCGCCGGCCAGGGCAGCGCCAGCGCGCTCTTGATCGATTGCGTCGTGACGATTTCGCCATCGAAGTCGTCGCCGAGCATGACGTAGGAGGTGGTGTTGTTGCGAGTCCAAAGCGGCTCGTCGGAGACGACGATCCGGCTCAGCCACTTGATTTGCGACGCGCCGACCCAGCCGGGCACGATCGCGCGCAGGGGATAGCCGTGATCGGGCGGCAGCGGCGCGCCGTTCATCGCATAGGCGAGCAGCGTGTCCGGATGCCGCGCCTGTTCGATCGGCAGGAAGCGGCGGAATCCGCGCTCCGGCGATCCCACATCGAGCCCGATCAGCAGCACGCCGGCCGTCGCAGGCGAGATGCCGGCCAGCGAGAGCACATCGGCCAGCGCGACGCCTTGCCATTCGGCGTTGCCGACCGCGCCGGGACCCCACTGCGTGCCGTCCGTCGAGCGTCCCTGCAACCGCTCGAACATCACCCGCTGATTGCCGGCGCACTCGACGTACGACACGAGCGTGCGGGTCGGCAAGGCGAACAGATCGTCGAGCTTGAGGTCGGACGGCCGGTCGACCGCGCCTTCGATCCGCAGCGACCAGTCCCTGGCCGCGACATCGACACTGCGCGAGTTGTTGCGTACGAAGAACAGCTCCCTCGGTGTCAGCCACTCGTCCAGCAGTTCCATCCGAGTCTCGAGGCCGGCCCGGCCATGATCGAAGTACGGCGACGTGTCTTTGAAAACCAAGGGCGCCACTCGGATGCCCTCGCTGGAATGCTCCGGAATGACATCGCGACAAGCCGCCAGCACGGCCGCTGCTCCGCCCGCGACCAACAGCGACAGGAACCGCCGGCGGCTCATGCCGCAGTCGTAGGCCAGCTGCCACAGCGTGTCGTGCGAGCCGTCTGCTATCTGGTCGGACATCGCACGCTCTCCACGCGAGGTCTCGGGGCCGACAGGATAGAACGGCGCGGCGCGTGATCCGCTTCGCCTCGCTAGCCTGCGGGAAAGCCCCGCGCGTGCGGACCCATTGAGGAGCCTCATGGACCGAGGAGACTTCGAAGCCATCACCCGAGCCGCCGGCGTAGAACCGAGCGCGTCCGAGATCCGATTCGTCGGCGACGGCGATCCGTTTTATCCCTCGCCACTGCGACTGGCTGCGGGCACCGCCTCGATCCTGGGCAACATCGCCGGCGTCGTCGACGACATCCGCTGCCTCCAGACCGGGAAGCGACAGTCTGCAGAAATCAACCTGGGGCAGGCCGCCGTCGGCATATCTTCGATGTGGGTGCTGAAGGTTGACGGCCAGCTGGCGGTCGACACGTTGATGGACGTTAACGCGGCCGGACAGGGCATCTATCCGACCCGCGATGGACGCCTCCTCTACCTGCTCTGCGGATTTCCGCACATCGTCGAACGGACGCTGGAAGTGCTGGACTGCACGGCGGACGAGCTTGCCGACCATATCGCCGCGCAGGACTCGACGGACCTGGAATCGAAGATGGTCGATGCCCAGCTCACCGCCGTCACGATCCGCTCGCCCGAGGAATGGAACTCCCATCCCCAGGGCAAACTGTTGGCCGATTCGCCCGCGGTGATCATCGAGAAGATCGGCGACGCCCCGCCGAAACCCGTCCCCGTCGGCTCGCTGCCGCTCAACGGCGTGCGGGTGATCGACAACACGAAGGTGCTCGCCGGACCGACCATCTCACGCACGCTCGCGGCGCTCGGCGCGGACGTGCTGCACATCGGCGCGCCCGATGCCGCCGACTTGCAGGCCGCCCAGGCCGACACCGGACACGGCAAGCGCCGCGCCCACGTCGACTTCGACACGGCGGACGGGCGCGATACGCTCTGTAATCTGCTTGAGGACGCGGACATCTTCAGCCAGTCATACCGAGCCAGGTCGCTGGCTCGCCGCGGCCTCAGTCCCGAAGCGCTGGCCGAGCGCCACCCAGGAATCATCTACATCTCCGAGAACGCCTACGGACAGTTCGGACCCTGGCAGGAGAAGCGCGGCTTCGACGGCAACGTCCAGGCCGCATCGGGCATTCACCACATCCAACAGAAGGACCCGTCCGTCCTCGGCGGACCGGGCCCGGCCATCGCCCTCAACGACTACGGCACGGGCAACTGGGGCGCCTATGGAGCGCTCGAAGCCCTGCGCCGACGAGCGGTCGAAGGCGGGACTTGGCACGTCAAGGTCTCGCTCGGGCAGACCGCCGCCTGGTTCCTGAGGCTGGGCACGCCCCACCAGATTGAAGACGCCGACCCCGACGAGGGATTCCGACTGGCCGAGAAGTACAGCGAAGACGTCGAGTCAGAGTACGGAACTCTCACCCGCCTCAAGTTCCCGATCCACTTCAGCGATATCGAGCCGACGTGGGGTCGGACGGTGAAGCCAGGGTCGCATGAGGCGGTTTGGAGCTAAGCCCTAGTCAATCCGCCACAACTGCCTGAGAAAGTCCACCGTGAACTGCCATTGCTCCGTCTTCGGTCGTGCGACCGTGTTCTGATTCGCGAATAGGCCCGGCTCAAAGACTGCATTCCTCACACCGACAGTCTTTTGCCACTTAATGCCGACGAAGTACTGATCATAACCCACGTCGAAGGGGTTTAGAGCCTTCGTCACGGCTTCAGTAATCGGCAAGTCTTCGCCATTCACCGTAACTTTGAACTCGCTGAAATGTACAGCCTCAGATACCACGCGCCCCATACCAACATAGCCAGCCTTGGGCACGTACGCCCATACCACTTGTCCAATCCTAAGCCTCTCCATGAAGCTCTGGAAACGTGGACCTCCGCCTGCGCTAACGAAACCATACTCCCTCGCGTCTGCCCAGTTGCGATGTTCGCCCTCCTCGAAGTTCACGTAGAACTCGCCATTCCAGCTACGTGCTTCCGGCCCACCTCGTTTTGCTTCAACATCCAGATGTTCTGACTCTGTCATCCACGCACGAGTCAAGTACAGCTTGTTTTCGTCTTCGAATGCTCTGAATAGCGCTACATTGATGTCCATGTCGTATTCTTCACGTAGGTACTCAACTATTCGCTCCGTAGCAGAGTCGAGCGACCCAGCGACTATAATCATTTGAAGAGAAGAGTTTAGTTCTGTTGGAGGCTTCCCGAACGCCCTTCGCATGGCTTGAGTGACACCCTCTGGCGGATCCTTCACATTAAACCGACTCTGGTAATCCACAAACGTCCTCTGAATATCCTCCGCCTCCAACCCACGAACCCATGATGCATAATCTAACACCTGCGCCACGATGTCTCGCGGTGTGCGATCGCGTTTCAGCTCAATGACTACGAGATTGCCGAACGCGTTGATTGCCAATAGGTCGATCCGCCCATCCCAAGGGGTTACGACCTCGCGACCAATGACAAGCAAATCCTTGCCAACCAGCGAAATGTCATCCGCCAAGATTTCCTGCAACCGCTTCTCAAGATCCATGCCAGCAAGCTGCACCGGCTTTAGCTCCTCGTCGATACGCCAGATTCCCACTTCGATGGACATGGTGATCTCCCTACCGCATCGCGACTTCGGGGTCTGTTGGGCGGGGGATCTCGTACCAGGGCTGATCGCAGAACTCGAGGTCGTCTTTGGTCAGCTCGATCTCCGCGTACTTGAGCGAGTCCTCGATCTGCTCGGCCCTCGATGCTCCGACGATGGCGGAGGTGATGCCTTCCTGGGCCAGCACCCAGGCGATGGCGGCGTGGGTGATGCTGACCTCGCGTTCGGCGAAGTAGCGCTGTAGATTGGCGACCTGCTCGAACTGGAACTCGTCCCAGTAGCGATTTCGATAGCGCGGGCCCGCGTTGCCGAGGGTGAAGCGCGTGTTCTCCTGCAAGTCGGCGGTGTTGCGGTACTTGCCGGTCAGGAACCCGCCCGCGAGCGGGTTGTAGGCGATGATCCCGACGCCCTGGTCGCGGCAGAGCGGGAGCAAGTCCGACTCAATGTCGCGCCAGAGGATGTTGTAGCGCGGCTGGTCGCAGTCGAAGCGCGCGATGCCCGCCTTGTCCGACGCGGCCAGGGCCAGCGCCAGTTGCCAGGCGCGGTAGTTCGAGGCGCCCACGTAGCGCACCTTGCCCCAGCGAACGAGGTCGTCCAACGCCTGCATGGTCTCCTCGATCGGCGTGCGCGGATCGGGGCCGTGCAACTGGTAGAGGTCGATGTAGTCCGTTCCCAGCCGGCGCAGCGACTCGTCGACCGCTGAGAGAATGTGCTGCCGCGACGCGCCGCGCTGGTTCGGCGACGGTCCCATCGCGCCCACGCACTTGGTCGCCAGCACGACCTGATCGCGCGGACGACCGGCCAGCCAACGACCAACGATCGACTCCGTGGTTCCAACCTCGTCGGTGCCGATCGGATAGACATCGGCCGTGTCGATGAAATTGACTCCGCCGTCGAAGGCTGCGTCCATGATTTCGAACGCGTCCTCGGCCTCGGTTTGGAATCCGAACGTCATCGTGCCCAGACAGATCTCCGAAACGCGAAGTCCGGTTCGCCCCATTTGTCGAAACTTCATACTGTTGCTCCTCTACTGTTCGTAGCGCTTAGCGGAACTGAGCGATCACTTCGTCGTCGAGACGCTGGAAGTACTCCGGATCGTTGTCGCCGCGGCGGCCGAACATGATCTCGTCGATGCCGTACTCCACGAACTCGCCGATTCGCTGTACGATCTTGTCCGCCGACCCGTTCAACGTGCCCGGACCGATACGATCTTCCCATTCCTTCGCCTCAGCCTCGTCATTGGTCAGCAAGCACGGCATCAGCGCGGTGATCCTGATCTCCGACGGGTCGCGGGCCACGTCCTCGCAATGGGCATGGAGAATGTCAACTTTCTCCTTCAGTAGTTCGACGGACATCCCTCTCCCCGCCCAACCGTCCAGGTTCATGATGTCGCCGTACATCGCGAGCGTCCGCAACGTTCGTTTCGGCCCGGTCCCGCCGACCAGGATTGGTATCGGTTGATTGTAACTTCCCGGCGACAGCGGCGCGTCGTCCAGAGAGTAGTACTGCCCGTTGAACGTCACGCGCGCCCCGTCGTTGTGAATGATGCTGCGCAGCATCTTGCACGCTTCCTCGAATCGATCCTGCCGCTCCTTCATCGGCGGGAAGTCCCAACCGTACGCCGAGTGCTCGCGGCGAAACCACGACGCGCCGATGCCCAGCGTGAAGCGTCCGTGCGAGATATGGTCCACCGACCCCGCGATCTTCGCCACCAGGCCCGGATTGCGGTACGTGTTGCCCAGCACCAGGTGGCCGATCCGCAGCGTCTCGGTCGCCACGGCGACCGCCGCCGCCAGCGAGAACGCCTCGAACGCCTCACGGCCCTCGACCTCCTTGCCGCGATTGGGCGGCACGAAGTGGTCTGCGAACCAGATCGAGTCGTAGCGGCCGGCGTCCATCGTTTGCGCGACCACGCGAATCTCGTCCCACGACGTGAGGTACGCCGAAACCTGCGCTCCGAACTGCACGTCCGCCATGGTTCGCCTCCTGCTGCTGAGTCCAGACCCGCGAGTCAGTCTAGGGCGGCAGGCGCTCACTCCCTCGGTGGTACTCTGACCGCTGGCGCCCGGCGGACGGGCCTCACCTGAGCATTGGAGACACAGAGATCATGCGCGTACTGGTGATGCCCGGACTCACCCTGCCCGAAGTCTCCGAGGAGCAGCTCGACGCCATCCGCACCGCCGCCGGAGCAGACGCCGAGGTGGTGGTCGCCAACAACCGCGAAGACGCGATGGAGATGATCGCCGACGCCGAAGTGCTGCTCGGCTACCTGACGCCCGACCTGTTCGCCGAGGCCAAGCAGCTCAAGTGGGTCCACGCGACGGCATCGGGCGTCGACGGCTACCTGTTCGACGAGTTCAAGAACGCCGACATCCCCTTGACCGGCGAAAAGGGGCTGGTCGGTCCGCATCTGGCCGATCACGCCTTCGCCCTGCTGCTGGCGCTGGCGCGGTCGCTCAAGCCGGCGCTGACGCTCAAGGGCGAGGCCTGGGGCTCGCGCGTGCCAATGCGCCGTGCGGCCTTCGAACTCTCCGGGTTGACGATGGGCATCGTCGGATTCGGCGGCACCGGACGCGCCATCTCCGAGCGAGCAAACGGATTCGGCATGAGCGTCCGCGCGGTCGACGCCGTCGCCGTGCGCGGCACCCCGATCGTCCCGGTCGTCGGACACATGAATCAGCTCGACACCCTGCTGGAAAAGTCGGATGTCGTCGCCGTCTGCACTCCCTTGACCGAGGAGACGCACCATCTGTTCAACGCCGAGACGTTCGCCAAGATGAAGCCCGGTTCGGTGATCGTCAACGTCACGCGCGGCGAGATCATCGAACTCGACGCGCTGATCGAGGCCGTCGAGTCGGGACACCTGCGAGGCGCCGCGCTCGACGTGGTCGAGGGCGAGCCGCTGCCTGCCGACCACCGCGTCTTCGAAGTCGACAACATCGTCATGACCCCGCACACCGCCGGCGCTTCCCAGCTTCGAGCCGGCCGCAACCTGGAGCGTTTCTGCGAGAACCTGCGCCGCTACCGAGGCAGCCGCGAACTCGTAGGCGAAGTCGATAAACAGGCCGGCTTCTGATCCCCACGTCCGTGCTCCTTCCTTCCAGAGAGAAGGCCCCAAGGAATTCCTCTCCCCCCGCTGAGCGGGGGGAGATGCCGCAGGCAGAGGGGGGCACTTGACCTACCACGCCGAGCTGGAAGCCGCCCAGGAGGCTGCCCATCGAGGCGGCGCCATTCTGCAGCGCTACCGAGAGTCCGGAGCGCGGTACGGCTGGAAACACGGCGACCCCTTGCAGGGACGCGCCTACGAGATCGTCTCGGAAGCCGACGTCGAGGTCGACCAGGTCCTGCAAGAAACCCTGCTCGGCGCGTTTCCCGACGACGCCTGGCTCTCCGAGGAGGCCCACGACGACCGCGAGCGGCTGTTGCATCGCCGGGTCTGGATTGTCGATCCGCTGGACGGCACGCGCGAGTTCCTCCAGGGGGTCCCCGAGTACGCCGTTTCCATCGCGCTGGCACTCAATGGACAGCCGGTGCTCGGCGTCGTCTACAACCCCGACGCGGACGAGATGTACGCGGCGACCGTGGATTCGCAGGACGAGCGCTTCGATCTCGAAGATGCCGCGTCGCTCGCGGACAGCTTCATGCTGGTCGGACGCGGCGAATGGCACTACCGCGAGCTGCCGCCCGTGCCCGACGGCACCAGGGTGATGCCGGTCGGTTCAATCGCCTACCGCATGGCCTTGCTCGCCACCGGGCAGGGCTGCCTCGTCTTCACCCCGGGCCGACGCAGCGAGTGGGACATCGCAGCCGGGGCGGCCCTGCTCACGGCCGCCGGCGCCACCGTCACCGACATCGATGGCGACCCGCTCCAGTTCAACCAGGCCGAGCCCTCAGTAAAGGGCCTGATCGCCGCGCGGTCCGACATACACGCGGCCGCCCGCGAATTGTGGCGGCGTTCGGGTTGGCGCATCCCCTGAATGGCCGAGCCGACGCAGCGTCGCCTAGTCTGCCGGTGCGTGCTGACGGAATCCTGAGATCCTGAAAGGCGGCGAGCGATGCCCAGTCTCGAGAATCGGACGGCGGTCGTAACCGGCGGCGGGCGAGGGATCGGCCGCGCGATCGCGCTCGAATTGGCGCGGCACGGCGCCGACGTCGTCGTCTCCTCACGCACCAGCGAGCAGCTTGACACGGTCGTCGCCGAGATCGAGGCGCTGGGTCGATCAGGACTGGCCGTGATCGCCGACGCGCTGGACCGTGAACAGGCGAAAGACCCGGTACGCCGGGCGGTGGAGCGGTTCGGAGCATGCGACATCCTGATCAACAACGTTGGCGGCGGCGCGCCATTGCGCGGCTCGCAGGAAGCGTTCACGCATGACGACGACGTGTTCGAGGCGAACCTGGCGCTCAACCTGACGTCCGCCTACTGGACGACGCGCGAGGCGCTGCCCCACATGCGCGACGCCGGCTACGGACGAATCATCAACATCGGCTCGGGTTACGCCAAGCGTTCCGGCGGAGCGCTGGCCTACACCGCGGCCAAGCACGGATTGATCGGGTTCACCCGCGCCCTGGCCCACGACATCGCGGCGCACGGGATCACCGTCAACTGCCTCTGTCCCGGCTGGACCAACACGGCGTTGGTCGACTGGGCGGCAATGGGCCGCGTCGCCGGTATCTCGGCCGACGAAGCGCACGCCTTGCGCGCCTCGGAGAACCTGCAGAACCGCGTCCTCGAGCCCGAGGAGCTGGGTCCGATGGCCGCCCTGCTGGCCGCGCCGGAGTCGGCCGGTATCACCGGCCAGGTGATCAGCGTCGACGGCGGGTACAAGGTGTGAGGGTCGCTTCCCGCTTCCCTCGTTAGTTCCCGTACAGGCCCAGCTCGCCCCGCTGCAACTCATCGCCCACGAGCTTGAGTACCTTCTCGAGCTGGTCGAAGTCCCACTCGCCGACAAACGAGATCGCCGATCCTTCCGCGCCGGCGCGGCCGGTGCGGCCGACTCGGTGGACATAGTCCTCCGGCGTCTGCGGCAGGTCAAAGTTGACCACGTGCTGCACATCGGGGATGTCGAGTCCTCGCGCCGCCACATCAGTGGCGACCAGGAACTGTAGATCACCGGCTCGGAACTGGCCCATCACGCGGTCGCGCTTGCGTTGATCGCGGTCGCCGTGAATCGCGTCCGCGTTGAGGCCGCGGTCTTGCAGCCGCCTGACCAGGCGGTCAACGGTCACCTTCATGTTGCAGAAGACCAGCGTCCGGCCCGAGAGCTCGGGCAGCAGCTCTTCCACCGCGCGGACCTTGTCGCGATCGGCGACCTCGTAGTATCGCTGGTTGATGCCCTCCGCCGTCGCCACCTCAGGCGCGATGTGAATGTGCTCTGGGTCCTGCATGAACTGGTGAATCAGCGACTTGATCGGTGTCGGCACGGTCGCCGAGAAGAGCGCGGTCTGACGATCGTCGGGGCAGCGGCGCAAGATCCGCCGCATATCGGGATAGAAACCGATGTCCAGCATCCGGTCGGCCTCGTCGAGCACGGCCATGCGCACCCGATTGAGGCGCAGGGTGCGACGCTCAAGATGGTCAATCACCCGCCCCGGCGTGCCGACCACAATCTGCGGCCGACGCTCGAGGTTGGCGAAGTCGTCCGAGAGCCTGCGGCCGCCCATCAGCACCGTCGCTTCCAGACCCTTCGCGCGAGCGAAGAAGTCGAGTACCGATCCGACTTGTTGGGCGAGCTCGCGGGTGGGAGTGAGGATGATCGCCTGGCACTCGCCCAGATCGCGATCGCAGCACTCGACCGCCGGCAGCCCGAACGCGACGGTCTTGCCTGTGCCGGTCTGTGCCTGACCGACCACATCGTGACCATCCAGCAGCAGCGGGATCGATTGCTCCTGGATCGGCGTCGGTTCCTCGAACTTGAGCGCGGTTAAGGCCGAGAGCATGCGCTCGGACAGGCCCAGATCGCCGAACGCGCCCGGCCAGTCGTTGGGCGAGACTCGGTCGAGTTCCTCCAGCGCGGGCAGCTTGTAGCCGCCTGACAGCAACGCCTTCTGCGTCGCGCTTTGCGGCGCAGGCGGAGCGCCGCCGGAGCGTCGCTTGCGATTGCGGCTGCGGCCCGCTCGCGCCGGTTGCCGATCCGCGTCCGAGGAGGAACGGGATTGAGCCGATGTCTGAGTCGGCGAATGGGAACGGGCCGAACGCGGCTTGCGCTTGCGCCGACGGCGCTTCGCGCGTCCGTCAACCGGCGCCGCGCCGTTGGAACCATTGGCAGGTGCAGTAGCTGCAGGAGGTATCGAAGGGGACGGAGGAGGAGGGGGAGTGGTGTTAGAGCTTGCTGGTTCAGGAGTCTTGGTCAGGAGCCGCCGAAGAATACTCAATCGTTCCGCCGCACTATGCGCATCTCGGTGCGCAGTTGAAGGCGCATCTCGCGCCGGTCATCTCGCTTATGCCAATCAGCTTATCAGTACATCAATCCGACTCACGAGGCGACAACGCCACCAACGGTATCCGACGTGACGTTTTCTCCTGGTAGCCCGCGTACGGCGAGTACATCGATGTCAGCCGTTCCCAGACCGCCTCGCGTTCCTCCCCCTCCAGCTCCGACGCCGCCATCTCCTCCGCGCCCCGCGCCGCCGACCAGATGCGGCAGTTCGGCTCCGCCAACAGGTTCTTCCACCATTCGGGGTGCTCGGAGTGTCCACCGTAGGAAGCGACCACGACCACGCGCGGACCGTCATCGAGGTAGAGCAACAACACGGCCCGTTCGAGCCCCGACTTCCGACCCGTCGTCCACAGCCGTAGCGTCGGCGGCCTCTGCATCCGACCGCGCATCAGCGTGAAGATCGGATTCTGCAACCGGGTCAGCGCCCTGATCAGTCGTGGTCCCATGGCCCCATGCTAGCCGTTCCGTCGAGCCCTCCCGGCGCATCGCCGGGGGGCAGAGCGAAACACCACCGAAATATCCGACATCTGGCTGAAATGTACGCGCAATCGAAACGACATCTGAGCGCAACGCTTGTGAAACCACTCACGCTCTGCCCCTCCATAGGTTGCGGAGCAGACCGGAACTCGGGAAGGGAGGCTTCTATGACAGTTGCCCGATTGGTCAGGACTCCGTCGCTCTCACTTGGCGCGGTCCGAAAACCTGGACTGGGGTTGTTCCTCGGCATCCTCACCGGCCTCTTGGCCACCTTCGGCATCGCCTATGGGCAAACCGTCGAAGAAAATGCTGCGGCCCTCGCAGACATCATCCTCGCCGTCGACACGATCTGGTTCGTGATCGCCGGCATCCTGGTGTTCTTCATGCAGGCGGGATTCGGCCTCCTTGAGGCCGGTTTCGTGCGCGTCAAGAACACCGCCAACATCCTGATGAAAAACGTGCTCGACGCCTCGCTCGGCGCAGTCGTCTGGTGGGCGGTCGGTTTCGGCTTCGCCTTCGGCGGCTCGCAGGGCAGCTTCATCGGCGGCGACTCGTTCTTCCCCGCGCTCGGTGGGCTGACCGAGACCGACGGCGTCTCAGAGGCGGCCGTCTTCTTCTTCCAGTGGGCGTTCGCCGCGACCGCCGCGACGATCGTTTCCGGCGCGCTGGCCGAGCGGACCAAGTTCTCGGCCTACCTCTTCTACACGGTGTTCGTGACCGGGATCATCTACCCAATCGTGATTCACTGGGGCTGGGGCGGCGGCTGGCTCGGCGACCGCGGCTTTATGGACTACGCCGGATCGACGCTGGTCCACTCCGTCGGCGCATGGGCCGGACTGATGGGCGCCATCCTCGTCGGACCGCGAATCGGCAAGTACGTCGGCTCCGAAATCCGCGCCATCCCCGGCCACAACATGACCCTCGCCACGCTGGGCATGTTCATCCTCTGGTTCGGCTGGTACGGATTCAACCCCGGCTCGACCCTGGGACTCTCGGGCGGACTTGCGACTGAGGCTGCCTGGATCGCGATCAACACCACTCTCTCCGCCGGCGCAGGCGCGATCGTCGCCGTGGCTGTGGCCAAGCTGCGCTACGGCAAGGCCGACCTCGGCCTGACCCTCAACGGCGCGCTGGCCGGACTCGTCTCGATCACGGCCGGTTGCGGCTTCGTTGAGCCGTGGGCGGCCCTGATCATCGGCTCGATCGGCGGCGGGCTGGTGGTCCTCTCGGTCGAGATGTTTGACAGGATCCGGGTCGACGACCCCGTCGGCGCAATCTCCGTGCACGGCACCTGCGGTGTCTGGGGCACGCTTGCGGTCGGCCTGTTCGCGACCGCCGGCGCGGCCGAGGCCTGGGGCGCTCCCGGACACGGCCTGTTCATGGGCGGCGGCTTCCGCGCCCTGCTTGAGCAGCTAATCGGCGTGCTGGCGATCCTCGGCTGGGTCACCGTGACGGCCGGTATCCTGTTCTTCGTCATCAAGAACACCATCGGTCTCCGCGTCCCGGAGAACGAGGAACTCGCCGGACTCGACGTGCAGGAGCACGGCATCGGCGCCTACCCCGAGTTCCCCACGGTCGCCCCTGGTGTGGCGGTCGAGGTCTCGGCAGGCGAAGAGCTGCCTGCGGCCGGCTCGGCTGCCGGCGGCGGAGGCGACTGAGCCAACGTCGATGTGCCCCCCTCTGTCACTCCGTGACATCTCCCCCCGCTCGCGCGGGGGGAGATGGGGAATCGGCACAATGGAGAGAACCAGTTGAGGAAGGAACACGATCATGAAAATGGTGATCGCCATCATCCGCCCCGAGCGACTCTCCGTCGTTCGTACGGCGCTCGAGGCCATCGGCATCGTCTCGATGACCATCTCGGAAGTTCGCGGACGCGGCGCGCAGAAGGGCGTCGTCCAGGAGTTCCGCGGACAGCAGGTGCAGGTCGACTACCTGCCCAAGATCAAGATCGAAATCGTGATCAACACGACGCCTGTCGACGACGTGATTGACGCGATTGTCGACAACGCGGCCAGCGGCCAGATCGGCGACGGCAAGATCTTCGTGCTGGACGTCGAGGACGCCGTCCGCGTGCGCACCCGCGAACGGGGACCGGCTGCCGTCTGACGACCTGCCCCTGCTCACGCAGTGGGCAGGCGGTCGACCGACGGCCGCTCCCCCTCCGCGGGGACCGGTTGGGGCGGGGGCAGCTCTGCGGAGCAGCCCCCGCTTCACGCGTTTCAGATTGGGTGAGAGGTCTACCCTGACCTCCTTATGTCCCTCACGATTGAGCTGCTCCCCGACCCGGCCGCCAACGACCTGCGCCTGCGTCAGCTCGCGGCCGAGCGTTCATCTCCGCTCGATCGCCTGAACATCCTGCATGGGTCCGGCTTGCAACGGCTCGCCGTCCAGCGCATGCTGGCCGAGTCCGCCGGCGGCGGACTGGCCGCCGTCTACGGCTTCACGCCTGTCGACCTGGCCGAGGCCGCAGCCCGCCTGGGACGCCCGCCCCAGCGCGTCGCCTGGCCGCCCGGCGCCGACCTCACCGTGCTCCGGCGCATGCTCGATTCGCTCGAACTCGGCCGTCTCGATCCGCACGCGCCGGGACTCGCGCACGCCTTGCTGCGCACGCTCACCGACCTGCGCGAAGCCGCCCTCTCGCCCGAACATCTGCCGCACGGCGATCTGCGCACCGTCTTCGGCGCCTGGCGCGACGCGACGGCGACCGCCGCCGACCGCAGCTCGCGATACGAAGACGCGACGAGCGCAGCAACGCCCGACGCCGCCTTCCGCGAGGCGCTCGGCGGCGCGCCGCTCGTCGTCTCAGGCATCTATGACCTCACACGCATCCAACGCCTCCTGCTCGCGCGCGCTGCCCGGGTGACGGACGTCCGGATGCTGCTCGTCGCGCCCAACGACGATCCCCGTTCGCCGCCGTTGAGGACGCTGGAGACGCTCCGGCGGGAGACCGCCGCCCGGGTCGTGCATTCTTCGATCTCCCCCGCGACGCCCGCGACCGAGCACTACTTCAGCAGCGGCGATCCGTCCGCCGAGTCCGACGAGATTGCGCGACGCATCCTTCGGCTCGGAGGCGAGGGCGTACCGTTCAACCGGATTGCGATCATGCACCAGCAAGGCGCGGCCGGCGACGAGCGCCTCGCCGCCTCGTTGACCCGAGCCGAGATTCCCGTCTGGCGTGTCGGCGGGCAGCAAGTCATCGCAACGCCCCTCGGACACGCCTCGCGGTCGTTGTGCCGCCTGCTGCTGGCGCCGACGGAAGTACAGCGCTCCGCGCTGATCGACTGGCTCTCTCATCGCTCGCTGCGTGAACGCCCGTTGGGCGTCACTCGCCGGCCGGGCGCTTGGGACCGGCTCGCGGTAGAAGCCGGGCTCAATCGCGACCTGCACGCGATCGCGGATGGACTGCAAGACTGGATCGAGACGACCCGCAGCGAAGACGATCGGGACCTGCACAAGGTCATCGCCGATCTGTCCGAGCGCAGCCGCGCGCTCAGTTCTGCCGATTCCTGGGAGCAGGCAGCGCGAATCCTGCTCGACGCCCTGGACGACTACATCGATGAACGGCCGGAGACCGAGGCGCTGCTCGACGCGGTTCGCTCAACGATCAGCCAACTCGCGGCCAACGACGCCCTCGGGGCGTCCTGGACGATGCGGGACGGACTCGCCTGCATCGAGCGGGCGTTCGAGTCGCAGGTCGTTCGCGATCCCCGCCGCCTGGTCGGCGGGGTCAACATCGGAGCCGCGACCGGTCCCGCACGCGGGATCCGCTATGCCGCAATCTTCGCGGCCGGAGTCGCCGAGCGGGTCTTTCCTGCTGCGGGCCGCCCGGATCCTCTGTTGAGCGACGATCAGCGCGACGCGATCAACGCCCGTTGCCCTGCGGCGCTCGCCCTGCAAGGCGAGCGCAGCGACAGCGATCGGCACGCCTGGACGCTAATGCGCCGCGCCGCCGAGCGCCGCTTCACGGCGAGCTGGAGCCGTCGCAGCAGCGCGGTCGGCGGACCCGCCAGGGCGTCGGCGCTGATTCTTGAGAGCGCCTCGACCGCGCTGCCTCCCGAGCAGCGCTACTCCGAACGAGCGCTGTACGACGCCGGCCGCATCGAGCGCATCGACTCCCCCGGTGTCGCCGACGCCACAGGCGGGCTTGATTCCGTCGACGCGATCGATCGATCCGGCTTCGACCTCGCCATGCTCCGGCTTCCCGACGCCGACACCGGCGCGCTGCTGCCCGAACTCTGGCCGCAGGCCGATACGTCGCTGCATGCCCGCGCGCGGCGCAGCGCGCGAGCGTTCACCGAGTACGACGGTCAGCTCAATCCCGAGGTCATCGAAGAGTGGCAGCCGCTCGGACAGTCCTGGTCGGCGGCGGCGCTGGAGACCTTCGTGACCTGTCCCTATCGCTTCTACCTTTGCTTCGTGATCGGCGCACGCGGCGACGCGGCCCCGGAGCAGGTCGACCGGCGATCGCGACAGACACGAAATCAGCTGGTCCGGCGGATTCTCTCGAGCTGGGTGCGCGAGTACGAACACTTCAAGGCCGACCGCACCTGGTTCGAGTACGCCGACAGCGCCGCCTATCTCAACACCGTCGCCCGCCGCATCCTCGATTCCGGCGCAGGCACGGCCGCGCTCGGCCCGCCGGCCGGCGCCGCTGCGACGCGCACCGAACTCATGCGAACGCTCGACCAGGCGCGGCGTCTCGACGCAATCAACGCCCGCGACGGCTGGCGGCCGCTCGACGTTCATGTCGCATTCGACGGCGCGCCGGTCCGCGTGCAGGGCGGCCGCGAACTGCGCGTTCGAGGCATGATCGACCGGATTGACATCCACGCCGGAGGCAAGCATCGCGCGATCAGCCTGTTCGCCGAGCCGGATCCGCCGGATGTGCGCGGCTTCGTCAATGGCTCGTCCTTCCTCTCGGTGGCTCATCTCAGCGCGCTCCGACAGCGAGGCATCGCGATGCGCGAGGCCGAGGTCGAACTCCGCTCCATCGGCGCGGACGGGTGCGTGTCGCAGGTGCTGGCGGGCGAGTCGTTGACGACCCGCGGCGGCGCTGGCGCGCCCAGCGACGGCGAACGCCTGCGCCGCACCCTCGCCGTGGTCGCCGATCAGCTTGAGGCCGCGAGCTTCATCCCCAATCCCGGCGCGCCGCCCCGCGATCGTCCCAACTGCGCGCGCTGCGCTTTCGAGCCCGCCTGCACGCCCGACCTGGGGCGGAGATACCAGTTCAAGGCTAGACACGACCCCGAGCGCGTGCGCGACCTGGAATCCCTGAGGCGCCTGCGCATATGACCAAGCCCGAGCAGCCGGCCGATCACGAAGTCCGCGAGCGGTTCGTCAACGAGCTTGACACCTCGTTCTTCCTCGAGGCCGGAGCGGGCTCGGGCAAGACCTCGGTCATCGTCTCGCGGGTCGTCAACCTGATCCGCAGCGGGCTCGCCCCGTCGCAGATTGTCGCCATTACGTTTACCGAGAAGGCAGCGGGCGAGTTACGCGACCGCATCCGCAGCGAGTTGGCGGCGGCCGGCGAACTAACCGCCTTGCGCGACCTGGACCTGGCCCCGTTCCAGACCATCCACGCCTTCGCCGCCGCCATCCTTCGCGACTGCGCGCTCGATGCCGGACTCGACCCCGACTTTCGCGTCCTCGATCAGCTCCAGGAAGACCTTCGCTTCGCACAGTCCTGGCGGTCCTGGCTGTGGAGCGTCGACGCGCCGCAGGACGCCCTGCAGCGCGCGCTCGAACTGGGACTGTCGCTCGCCGACCTGCAGATCGCGGCGCAACAGTTTTCTCGGAATCGAGACCTGGCCGGGGTCGACCTTGACCACGCATTCCCGGAAGACACGCCCGAAGACCAACGCGCTCACGATTCGGCGCTCGCCCAACTCTCCGCAGCCGTGCGCGCGTTCGTCGCGCAGGACGCCGCGCAACGCCGCCGAGCCGGATTGCTCTCCTACGACGATCTGCTGCTCGAAGCCCGAGACCTGCTGGTCCGCTCGGCCGAAGCGCGCGACCAGCTGCGCCGACGCTATCGGACCATCCTGGTCGACGAGTTTCAGGACACCGACCCGCTCCAGGCACAGATCGCGCTGTTGCTCTGCGCTGATCCCGACACCAACGACTGGACTCAAGCGATTCCCGGTCCCGGCCGGCTCGTGCTCGCCGGCGATCCGAAGCAATCGATCTACCGCTTCCGTCGAGCCGACATCGACGTCTACGAGCAGGTGCGCGACATCTTCCTGCGCTCACCACAGCATTGCGCCGTCGCCGGCCTCACGGTCAGTTTCCGCTCGAGGCCCAGGCTCTGCGAGTGGCAGAATCGGGTCCTGCCGGGCATTCTCAAGCCGGATGCCGACTTCCCTCGAGCACAGACCCGATGGTCGGCGTCCACGCCGCATCGCCGCGATCGCGGCGTCGGCGTGGCCGTCATCCCGAGCAATCGTCAGTTCGACCGCGCCGCCGAGGCGCGAGAGTCCGAGGCTCGGATGATTGCCAGCCTGATCACTCACATGCGCGACGCGCCGTCGACCCTGGGTCAACTTCCCTCCGCCGGAGCAGAGCGGGCGCCCCAGTTTCGCGACATCGCAGTCCTGATCCGTACACGCCCGGGAGCGGACCTCTACACCGCCGCGCTCGACGCAGCCGGAATTCCTTATCACTTCGACAGCGGACAGGGCTTCTATCAACGGCCCGAAATTCGCAACATCGCTCACCTGCTCCAGGCGCTCGACGATCCGGAAGACGAAATCGCCGCCATCGCAGTGCTCAAGTCCCCCTTGATCGCTGCGTCCGATCAGGAACTGTTCGAGTTGCGGGCAACACTCGGCGCCGCGCCGCTGCTGCTGCATCCGGCCGCGTTGCCAGAGGACTACGAGGGCAGACTCAGGGCCCCGATTGAGCAACTCGCGGCGCTTCGACACGAGCTCCCACGACTCGCATTACCCGAACTGGTCGAGCACGTGATCCGAAGCTCCAACCTGCTCTTCGCGCAGGCGGTCGGCGTCAACGCGGCGCAGATGAGGCAGCGCCAGGGCAACCTGCGCATGCTCGTCCAACGGGCGTCGCACTTCGCCGACAGCCACGACCACGCGCTGCGTCCCTTCGTCCGCTGGCTCAACCAGCGTGGCGTGCGCAATCTGCCCGAGTCGGAGTCGCCGACCACCGAGGCGGACGACGATGCCGTGCGGATGCTCACCATCCACCAGGCCAAGGGGCTTGAGTTCCCGATCGTCATCCTCCCGAAGCTGCAGGACTGGGTCGGCTCGGGCGTGGATTTCATCGTCGATCGTGTCAACGAGCGGGTCGAATTCAAGCTGGGAGATGATCGAGCGCCGTTCCGCAGCCCCGGCTATCTCGCCGCCCTGCGGCGCGACCGCGCATATGCCGACGCCGAGGCCCGGCGAATGTTCTACGTGGCTGCAACCCGCGCCCGCGACTGGCTGATCTTGCCTTCGTTCCCGGCCGACAGTCTCAGCGGACGCGACTCGTTCCACACCTTTCTCGACGACGCGGCGCCGCAGTGGATCGTTCGCGACGCCGACCCCGATGTGACGGTGCTCTCGCCGCGCGCATTCGACGCACCGCCGCCACCTCCAGTCGAGCGTTCAATGCCGCCGCACGACTCACTGCGCGAAGCGTGGACTCAGTGGCGCAACGACGCGCTCCGCGCCGGCGCTTCCGCGGTCGAGACCGTCACTCCTTCGAGCATCGGCAGTCATGCAGCCCGGGACCCCGACGACGTCGACGACGAACATGACGAACAGCGGCTCGGTGAAGACTCGCTCGATCCGCTCAGTTTCGGTAGCGCGGTGCATGATGTGCTGGAAGTCGCCGATCTCGACGATCCCGACGCGACGCGCGAGCGCGCGATCCGCATCTGCCGTTCGCGTGGGGGGGTGCCCGAGGCGCAAGTGCTCGCGCACCTCCAGCGCGCGATGGAGTCGCCGCTGATCCACCGAGCGCGCGGGGCGGAAGTGGTGCACCGCGAGTTGCCTCTGGCTACCATCGCGCACGACGACGACCGAACCAGGATCACCGAGGGCGTCGCCGATCTCGTGTTCCGCGAACACGGCCGCTGGATTCTGATCGACTACAAGTCTGACGCATCCATCCCCGTCGAGCGCCTCGAGTCGTATCACCGGCAGGTGCAACGCTACGCCGACATGCTCGCCGCAACCGGCGTCAGCGTCCACGAGGCCTACATCCTGCTGACCGCAACCGGCGAAGCGCTGCCGGTCCCGCTCGATCGCCCCGCTGCCTCCTAGTTCGCCCAGCCGATATCGTCAGACCCGTTCACCTGCCAATCTGAGGAGCCGCGCATGGCCGCCAATCCGCCTACCCCGCAGCAGATCCGCGATGATCTCGCCCTGCGGCGACAGAAGGTTGTCTCCGAGATGGGCTCGCCCGAGCGCATCGATCGCCAGCACGCGCGGGGCAGGCTGACGATCCGCGAGCGGCTCGATCGGCTCTTCGATCCGGGCAGCTTCCGTGAGATCGGCACCTTCGCCGTGTCCGAAGTCCCCGAGGTCCGCGACCGCACACCGGGCGACGGCAAGATCGGCGGCTGGGGCGCGATTGACGGTCGTCCGGCCGCAGCCGCCGGCGACGACGTGACCGTGCTGCACGGCTCTTCTTCAGTGGTCGGCGGCAAGCGGATGAAGCGCATCTACGAGCAGGCCCTGCGCCAGGGCGTGCCCTACATCTACTTTGGCGAGACCGGCGGCGCGCGCCTGCCCGACGCGCTCGGATCCGAAGGATTCAGCAAGATTCCGCCCGGACTCGAAATGGGTCGTCGCCGCCGGCGCATTCCTCTGGCCACCGCAATCGTCGGCGAATCCTTCGGCGGCTCCAGCTTCCACAGCGCCTTCTCCGACTTCACCGTCCAGGTCCGCGGCTCCGCCCTCAACGTCTCCTCCCCTCGCGTGATCGAGATTGCCACGGGCGAGAAGATCTCGTTGCAAGACCTGGGCGGCGTCGACATCCACCTCGACCTCACCGGCCAGATCGATCAAGCCGCCGACGACGAAGACGACGCCATCGATCAGATGAAGCAGTTTCTCTCGTACCTGCCCTCAAACTGCTGGGAGACGCCGCCGATCCGAGCCGGCTACGACCAGGCCGACCCCGATCCGGCACTGGCCGATCTCGTGCCCTCGCGCCGCCAGCGCGCCTACGACATGCACCGTGTGATCCGGCGGATCGTTGACGATGGCGAGATGTTGGAGCTGAAGCCACGCTTCGGACGCTCGCTGATCACCGCATTGGCCCGCATCGGCGGGCACAGCGTCGGCATCCTGGCCAGTAACCCGATGTTCAACGCCGGCGCGCTCGACCCCAACACCTGCGACAAGGCGACCCAATTCGTCTGCATGTGCGAGGCCTTCAACATCCCCACGATCTGGTTGCAGGACGTACCCGGATTCATCGTCGGCTCCCAGCCCGAGCACGCCCGACTCCTGCACAAGGCGATCATGTTCCTCGAAGCGCTGGCGCTGATGACCGTCCCGCGCATCACTGTCGTCATGCGCAAGGCGTTCGGACTGGCCTACTTTTCGCTCTCCGGCGCAAGCATGGACAACGCCCTCGTCACTGCCTGGCCGGGCGCGGAAATCTCGTTCATGGACCCCGGCGTCGGCGTCAATGTCGTTCACGCCCGCGACATCACCGAGGCCGCCGATTCCGACGCGGAGCGCCAGCACTTGATCGACCAATGGACGCTTGGCCACGAGCCCTGGGGCGCAGCCGGGATCATGAACCTGGACGAGATCATCGACCCCGCCGACACCCGCCGCTGGCTGCTCGAAGCCGTCCAGCGCTTCCCCATCACACCGCCCAGAAGAGGCGAGACGAAAGAACTCGCCTCATGGCCGACCTGCGTTTGACGCCTCACGCTCAGTTCGCCCGCCGCTCCCGCATCCGACGTTGCATCGCCTCCGACGGCTTGGCCTGCTTGTGTCCGGTCTCCAGCTTGTTGCGGACCTCGCGCAGAATCCTGGGAGCCAACCGATCTTCACGATCGATGATGTACTCAATCACGGCATCAGGGTCTCGGATCGCCAACTCCCTCAGCGCCCAGCTCAACGCCTTGACATGCAGGTCGGCGCGATCGTCAACGAACAACTCGCAGATCTCCAGCGTGCGGGCGGCGTCGCCTTTGCCCAGGTGTCGCTCGTTCAGTGCAATCGTCGAGACCAGACCGGTCCGACGCCACCAGAAGTCCGACGATGTCGCCCACTTGCGGACTCGAGCGTCGGTGATCTGACCTTGCTGCCAGGCCGGTCCGCTCAGCTTGCGCGCAAAGTGATCGACCGAAGCCCAGCCGTCCATCGTCCGTCCCAGGCGCTCAAGCTCACGCCAGTTCAGCAGCGCGAAGGCCGGCTTGTGCATCCAGGCCAGGTCGAACGCAACCATTCGCGACTCGTATGCCGGACCATGCTCGGCGCGCCGCACGCGGCCGCGGCCGCCATGTTCGATCAGCAGGTTGCACAACTCCAGCACGTCTTCGCCCGGCGCCGACTTCAGGGCCTTCGCCTCGCGCCGCGCGATCTTGCGCAGTTGAGGCGTCATCAACACTTCGGGCGAATCGAGAATCTCCCGCAAGAGCGACTCGCCGCGTTCAGCGATCGTCACGGGCCGCGCTCCTCCCCGCGATTCGTCCGAAGACGCTGCCCGCCATCAGGCCCGAGCCTCCGGCGTAGTTGTTGTAAAACAACCCGCCGACCAGTTCGCCGGCCGCATAGAGCCCCGCCATCGGCCGATCCTCGGTGTCCAGCACCTGTCCGCTGCGCGGGTCGATCTTCAGTCCGCCGAACGTAAACGTGATCCCGCAGGTCACCGCATAGCCCAGGTAAGGCGGCGAGTCGAACGGCAGCGCCCAGTTGGACTTGGGCGGCCAGACGCTGTCGTCGGTGCGCACGCCGTCCAGCTCCGATGGATTGAAGCGCTCGATCACGTCCCACTGAATTCCCGCGTTGTACTCGTCAATCGTCTCCGCGAGCAGTTGCGGATCGATGCCGAGCGATTCCGCAAGCTCCTCCACCGTGTCCGCCTGCGCCATCGTCGCCTGGCGCACGTGGTACTCGTCGCGAAGCAGACCCACCGTGCGCTGATCGAACAATTGGAACGCCACCCGCTGCGGCTGTTCCAGGATCTCGCGTCCGTACTTCGCGTAGGTGTAGTTGCGGATGTCGGCGCCTTCGTCGACGAAGCGTTGGCCGTCGAAGTTGACGATCAGCCCGTACGGATACGAGTGCTTCTGATAGAGATCGGCGACAATCCGATTGCCCGTCGGCGGGGCGTTGAGGTCCCAGGCGACCGCGTGCGCGCCCGACCAGTTACCGAACGGCTGCGCGCCCGCATCGATCGCCGCCTGGATCGCGTCTCCCGTATTGAACCGCGAGCCACGCACCCTGGCCATATCCCAACCCGGACCCAGGTAGCGAGTTCGCATTTCGATGTTCGCCTCAAAGCCGCCTGCCGCCAGGACCACCGCGTCCGCCTCCAGCTCCTCGACGTCGTCATCGGTCCACAGTTCGACGCCGCGGATTCGACGGCCATCTCGCAGCAGATTGACCACCTTGCTGCCGTAGCGCACCGCGCATCCCGAGCGCTCCGCCGCCTCGAACTCCTGGTCCGACAGCCCCTTGCCCGCTCCCACCGCCTCGACCGTCAGCCCGCCGTAGAAGACCAGCTTGCCGCCGACCTCGTTCGCCTGACGGCCGGTCATCAGCGTGAACTTGACGCCCTGCGCATGCAGCCACTCCATCGTCGGCGCCGCCTCGCGCACCAGCGTCGACGCCATGCCGTCGTCGATCAGCCCGTCCGTCACTCGCGCCAGGTCGTCGCGAAACTTCGCAGACGTATAGGAACCAACGTCCACCCGCTCAATCTCCGCCTCGCTGAGGTCTGGAATGACCCGCAGGATGTCAGTGATCCCTTCGTAGGGGAATCGAAACCCGCCGCCGGTGAAGTAGGTGTTGCCGCCGCGTTCGCCCTCCGGCGCTTTCTCCAGCACGGTCACCTCCGCGCCGTGTTCCCTCGCGGACATGGCAGCGCAGAGCGCTGCGTTCCCGGCTCCCACCACGATCACGTGCGTCACGTCAGCTCCTTCCGCGCTTCGCCGACCTGCGACGCTGGCTCGCCGTCGGCTCCATTGCGTCCGTTCCTCGGTTGCATGGTCGCTTTCTGACCTCTGAACAACGGCACCATTGCCGAAATCTCGCCCTCGATCGCGACTCGCACGACTTTGACGCCTTCCACGGCCTTGCCGGCCGCCCGCTCTGCGGCCACCCGCACGCCGCGCTGTCCGCCGAACAGCGAGAACAGGATTGCCGGCGACGCGGCAATTGCCGCCACCACCAGCGCCGCGCGGAAGCCATGCATCACGGCCTCGCCGCTCTCCGCTGGGATCCCGTTGTCCAGCGCAAAGCTGGCCGCCACCGACGCCATCACCGCCACGCCCACCGACGTGCCGAAGGCGTTGCCAAACGTCCGCGCCGTCGTCTGCGAGGCCGAGGCCGTGCCCAGCCGCTCCGGAGGCACCGCCGACATGATCACCGACGTGTTCGGCGAACTGAACGTCGAGGTGCCGATGCCCAGCAGAAGCATCCGCATGGCGAAGTCGACCGGCGACGTGTCGGCGGTCGTGCGCGAGAGCAGGAACAGCGAGAGGCAGACGATCACCATTCCGGCGGTGGTCAGCGGACGAGAGCCGAAGCGGTCCGACAGGCGACCCGAGATAGGCGACCAGAGCAGCATCATCAACGAGAGCGGGATCATCATGAGCGCTGTCTCGGTCGGGGTGAAGCCACGACCAGCCTGCAGCACGATCGGCACCAGGTAGAAGGTGAAGCTCAAACCGAAGAATTGCAAGATCGCGGCCAGGATGCCGAACGAGAACCCGCGTCCCTTGAACAGCCCAAGGTCGACCACCGGCGAGGGCGATCGCCGCTCGACGATGATGAACCAGACCATGAAGACCAGGCCCGCGGCGATCACGACAGAGACCATCGTTGATGTGAGCCCGAGGTCTCGCGCGCGGTTGATGCCGAAGGTCAGACAGGCCAGCATCCCGAACAGCAGGATCGCCCCGGGCACGTCCAGGCCCTTGGGCCGCTGCTCGCTCGGCGCATCTCTGAGCAAGCGCCAGGCGAGTACTGCCGCGATCAGGCCAAACGGCACCCGCGTCCAGAAGATCGCGCGCCAGTCCAACAGGTCGATCAACACCCCGCCGAGAATCGGCCCGGCCGCCGCCCCTGCGCCGACCGTTGAGACGATTAGTCCCAATCCCGTGCCCCGCTTCGAGGGCGGAAACGCGGCCGTGATGATCGCCGCGCCGTTGGACATCGTCATCGCTGCGCCAACCGCCTGCAGCACCCGCGAGGCGACCAGTTCCTCGAGCGAACCGGAGATTGACGACAGCAGCGTCGCCACGGTGAAGACGACATAGCCCCAGGCGTAGAGCTTCTTGCGCCCGTACAGATCGCCCAGCCGGCCCATGGTCAGCGAGAGACCTGTGCTGACCACGATGAACGCCAGCGCCACCCAGATCACGTCGTCCAGCGGCCGCTCGAACTCCTTCGTCAACGTGTCCAGGGCAATGTTCGTGATCGTGTTGTCCATGACACCGAGAAAGGTGCCCACACAGACCACGATCGCTGCGACCCAGTGATAGGGAATCGATCCCAGCGACGGTCCCGTGACCAGGGGTCGGTCGTCATCCGCCGGACCTCCTGCGCCGCGAGGGATCGACCCGTTCCTCTGCGCCATTGCCACCCCTGCAACGCATCCTCTGCGGCTCCCGGAACGCACCCGGGAGCGCTGCTGGTGTCAGTCTAGATTGTCACTTCGTCCGGCCGAACTAACCTCGTCAAGTCTCACCCTCGCGCATCGCTCGAACTTGCAGGAGCGGATTGCGTTGCGCGTACACTCCACACATGACCACCGACACCCACACCCTCTCGGATGAACTCTCCGCCATCGATTACTGCTACGAGCAGGGCTGGACCGACGGTCTGCCTGTCGTCCCGCCGGCTCGGGAGCGGGTCGAGCGCTTCCTCATGGCCGCGGGACGGCCGCCCGAGGAGGTTGTGGCCCGGCACCCGGCTACCGGGCGCGAATGCAACGTGCAGTCGGCAGCGATCAACGCCGTCATGGCCGGCTGCATGCCGCAGTACTTCCCGACCCTGCTCGCCGCGCTCGAGGCGATGAACGAGGACGCCTACAACTTCCACGGATCGACGGCCAGCACCGGCGGCTCGTCCCCGGTCGTAGTCGTCTCCGGCGAGATCCGCGACGAGATCGGGATGAACGCGAGCGTCAACGTCTTCGGACCCGGCAATCGCGCCAACGCGACCATCGGCCGCGCGATCCGTCTGATCATCATGAACGTCTTCCAGATGATCCCAGGCGTCTCCGACCGCTCGACCACCGGTTGGCCCGGCAAGTACGCCTGCTGCATCGCCGAGAACATCCTCAACAGCCCCTGGGAACCGCTGCACGAGTCGCTGGGCTTCCCACCCGAGGTCTCGACCGCCACCGTCTTCGCCGCTTCGGGCTTCTACAACATCGAGAATCACTACACGTCTGAGCCTGAGGCGCTGCTCGACACCTTTGCCGACGCCATGGCCTCGCTCGGCGCGCTCACCGACGGGCAATCGCTCGTCGTGATGTCGCCCGAACACGCCGAGATCGCTGCCTCGGGCGGGATGTCGAAACAGGATGTGCGGTCCTACCTGTTTGAGCACGCCAGCCGCTCGTCGGAAGAGATGTTGAGCCGGGGCAAGTGGCCCGCAGGCGCTGCACAGGACGGACTCGCCGAGGGCGCCGACCAGCGCAGCGACAACGGCCGCTTCCATCGAGGCCGCAGCCCGGAGGACATCCTCCTGGTCGTCGCAGGCGGCGAGGCCGGCGGACACTCCGCCTTCCTGCCCTCCTGGAGCCGCGGCCGCAACTCGATCTACCAGACCAAAGCGATCGGCGTCTGCCTTGATTGCTGATCGCCTCGCGTGGAGCCCGTCATGACCCTCGAACTGCTCGATCCGACCGGAGAGCCCGCGCCGACCGGCTTCTGCGCCGCGCCACGATTGACCACGATCGAGGGCCTGCGCATCGGACTGTTCTCAAACGGCAAGGTCAACGCGGATCGGCTGCTGCGCTACACAGCCGAGGTCTTCGAGCGCGAGGCCGGATGCCGCGTCGTGATCGACTCGGGCAAGCCAAACGCCAGCCGCATCGCCGAGCCGCAGGTATTGGAGCGGATCGCCAACGATGTCGACTTCCTGATCACCGCCGTCGGCGATTGAGGCTCCTGCTCAACGTGCAGTGTGCACGACGGGATCAGCTTCGAGCAGACCGGCAAGCCCGGACTCGTGCTCTGTACCCACCCCTTCGACCCCACCGGCCGGATGATCGCCAAGACCCTCGGCATGCCCGATTTCCAGTATGCCCTCGTCGATCACCCCATCGGCAGCGCGAGCAGCGAAGAGCTGCAGGCCAGAGCGCTCGACGCCTACCATCAAGGCCGCCGCATCCTGCTGGGACGGCCATCCAGGAACTCGCTCTCGGGCAGCGCTTAACTCATTCGGGACCGACCAGCTCCCGACCGATCAGCATCCGCCGGACTTCCGACGTGCCCGCGCCGATTTCCAGCAGCTTTGCGTCGCGCACGTAGCGGGCGACGCGGCTTTCATTCATGTAGCCGTAGCCGCCGTGGATCTGGACTGCCTTGTCCGCCACCCGGCTGGACATCTCGGCCGAGTAGAGGATCGCCGCGGCCGCCTCCTTGTTGCTGCGGACGCCTCGCGCCGCCGACTCCTCGACCACGTGCGCGGTCCGATAGACCAGCCAGCGCGCCGCCTCAAGTTCGGTGTACATGTCGGCCAGCATTGCCTGGACGAGTTGGAAGTCGCCGATCCGATGACCGAACTGACGCCGGTTGCGGGCATACTCAACTGCTTCGTCCAGTGCCGCCTGCGCGATGCCCAGCGGCTCGCCGGCCAGGAACGCCCGCTCGACCGCCAGGCCCTGCATCATGACCCCTGCACCCTCGCCCTGGCCGCGCAACACGTTCGAGGCCGGCACGATGCAGTCTTCGAGGATCAACTCCGCCGTCGGCGATCCGCGGTGGCCGACCTTGTCCAGCACCTGCCCGACGCTGAATCCCTCGAAGCCCGATTCAACGATGAACGCCGTCACGCCGCGCGAGCCCGCCTCGGGATCCGTCTTCGCGTACAGCACCAGCGTGTCGGCGACCGAACCGTTGGTGATAAACATCTTCGAGCCGTTGAGACGGTAAACATCGCCGTCGCGCACGGCCGTCGTGCGGATGCCCATCGCGTCCGAGCCGGCCTCCGGCTCGGTCAGCGCCAGCGCCCCAATCTGAGTGCCGTCGCAGAGGCCGGGAAGATACTGTTGCTTCTGCGCCTTGCTGCCGTTCGCCGCCAGATTGTTCGCGCACAGGTTGGCGTGCGCTCCGTATGACAGTGCAACCGACGCGCTCGCCCGCGCAATCTCCTCGGTCGCGATCACCCCGGCCAACAGGCCCGCATTGGATCCACCGTACTGTTCATCAATCGTGACGCCCAGAAGTCCCAACTCGCCCAACATCGGCCAGAGGTGTTCGGGAAACCAATCGTCGCGATCAATGTCATCGGCAATCGGATCGATCTCCGCGCGTACAAAGTCTCGCACGCTCTGTTGTACTAATCGTTCCGCCTCCGCCAATTCAATCATCTTCGCCGCATCCTTCACCCGGCGTCACTGCCTGATCGCACGTCGAGGATACATCCGCACCGTCCGGCGCCCCGCCGCTCCGCTGGTAGAATCGGCCCATGATCACGGCCAGCGACCGCGGCACGCAGTTTGCCGAGGCCTTGCACGCCGCGCAGGGCGAGATCGCCTGGTTCGACTCCTGGGACGAACTGTGGGACTTTGCCGATTCGCTCTCGGATGATGTTCCGGTTGTTTCCCCGGCCGCCCATCAGTTCCTGCAGCGCGGCGACCTTCCCGACGCTATCGAGCCGCTCCGATCCATCGCCGACCGTGCGGTCGGCATCACCGTCGCCACCCTCGGCGTCGCCGAGACCGGCTCGTTGTTGTTGGTCGAGCGCGCACCGATCGATCGCGCCGTTTCCTTGCTGACCCGACACCTGATTGTCGCGGTCGGTGAGGATGACCTCGTCGACGAACTCACCGACGGCTTCCGTTGGCTCGCCGAGCAACCGCGCGCCGCCGCCTACGCGACATTCGTGACCGGACCGTCGCGCACTGCCGACATCGAGCGCTCGCTCACCATCGGCGTACAGGGTCCGAGCCGGCTCACGGCGGCGGTACTGACATGATCACGGACTTCAAGCAGCGTTACGAGCACGCGGTTGCCGATCCCGATCTGCGGCCCCGTCTGCTCGCATTCCAACGCTCCTGGCGCGAGAGCCGCGACGCGCAGGTCTCCCGCCTGGAGCAGCGCACCGAGCGCTCGTTCGACGAACTCCGCCGCGACTTCGCCTCAGTCAAGGACGCCACACTCGAACGAATCGACGACTACATCGCCGAGTTCCGCGCCAACGCCGAGGCAACCGGCGCAGTCGTCATCGAACTCTCGACCGCCGAAGATGCGGTCGAGTACATCGCCGGCGTCTGCAAGGCCCGCGGCATCGATCTCGTCGTCAAGAGCAAGTCGATGGTCTCGGAAGAGATCGAACTCAACGACGAACTCGCCGAGCGCGGCATTACTGCAATCGAAACCGACCTCGGCGAATGGCTGCTGCAACTGGCCGAGCAGCGGCCGTCCCACCTGGTCATGCCCGCGATTCACCAGAAACGCCAGTACGTCGCCGAAATCCTGGGCGAAGAGCTGGGGCGCGAGTTCGACCCCGACGACATCCCGGCGATGGTCGCCAGCGCCCGGCAGGGACTGCGCCGCCACTATCTCGCCGCCGGCGCCGGACTGACCGGCGCCAACGCGCTCGTCGCCGAGACGGGCAGCATCATGGTCGTGACCAACGAGGGCAACATGCGCCTCGCCACCTCGCTGCCCGATGTCCACTTCGTCACCGCCGGGATCGAGAAGCTAATCCCGACCTGGTCCGATGCCGAGCGCCAACTCCAGCTCCTGCCTCGCTCGGCCACGGCGCAGACGCTGAGTACCTACACCACGTGCATCACCGGCGCCCAACCTGGCAAGGAGATGCACATCATCCTGCTCGACAACGGACGCCGCGAGATGCGCGAGGACAGCGCAATAGGAGCCGCGCTGCGCTGCATCCGCTGCGGCGCGTGCGCCAACGTCTGCCCGCCCTACCAGATCGTGGGCGGGCACACTTTCGGTCACATCTACACCGGCGCAATCGGCCTCGTGAACACCTCCTTCCACCACGACATCGAAGACGCGGCCGGTCCGCAAGGGCTTTGCGTGTCCTGCGGCGCGTGCGAGACCGTCTGTCCCGTCGCCATCCCGCTGCCCAGACAGATTCTCAGCATCCGCCGCAAGGCGACCGAGTCGGGTCACGCGCCCCGCTGGGAGCGCTGGCTGCTGCGGGCCTGGTCGATGCCGCAAGTCTTCCGCGCCGTGATGAAGCTGGGCTCGGTAGCCTCCAGCGTGGCCCGCGCCCTGGGATTGGTGCGCCGCGACCACATTCGCTTGCCGTTGCCCAGGCGCTTGAGTTGGCGCTCCATTCCTGCGATACCTGCGCAGACCGGCAGCCGTCTGATTGCAAAACGAACGCCGCAGCCGACGCTAGCGCCTTCGCCCGCCGCCGGTTCCACGGTTGATCTGTTCGCGCAGTGCCTCGCCGATCGGCTCATGCCGGTCACGGTCGATGCTTCCGCTCTCCTGATCGAAGCAGGCGGAGCGAGCGTCAACGTTCCCTCGGATCAACAATGCTGCGGACTGCCCGCTTTCGACGCCGGCGACTGGGAGACCGCGCGTCGGATGGCACGCGCCACTATCGCGGTCCTCAGCCGCACGGACCATCAGATCGTCACCCCGGCCACCAGCTGCGTGATCTCGATGCGCGACCACTGGCCGCAGCTCTTCCGGGACGAGCCCGAAACGTTGGCTCGCGCTGACGCAATCGCGGATCGCGTCCACGACCTCGCTGCCTGGCTGGACGGTCCGGGCCGCCTGCCGGACGGCTGCCTGGAGCGCGAAGGGGCGAGTTCCTGGACCGCGCACCGCTTTTGTCAGTCATCCAATCGCGGCGAACCAGGCGCGCGCATCGCCCTGCTCGTCGAGCGCCTGACCGGCGAAACAGCGGCGCCGCTGGAAGAACCGGAGGTCTGCTGCGGCTTCGGCGGCCTCACCTCGATCGCCGCGCCCGAGGTCGGCGAAGGCATCCTCGACCGCAAACTCGACTGCGTCGCCGCGAGCGGCTGCGAAACCCTGCTGACCAACAATCCCGGCTGCGCCTTGCACCTGCGCGCCGGCGCCGTCGCCCGAGGCGCGGCGCACGACACCCTGCACTACGCCGATTATCTCGCCGCCCGATTGCCCGACGACTCCTGAGGAACCGCCATGCCCGCCGTGATCGATGTTCATGTCCACCTCTGCCGCAACGCCCGGCAGGAGGCGATCGTCTTCCCTCGCCCGGGTCTGCCGCTCGAGTGGCGCTGGGCCAACGGCGACGCCTGCGGCGAGTACATGACCCGCAACGACATCGAAGCGATCGTCGGGCTCAACTACATGGTCGTGCCCGAGATGTCCGAGCAACAGCGGGTACGCCGGCCTGACGCATCGAACGACGAAATCTCCGAACTGCTGCGTCAGCGCGTACGCGACTTCAACAGCTGGACACTGGAACGGCAGGCCGAGGATTCGCGCATCCGCACGTTCCTGTGCTGCGACATCGGCACCTGGGGCGAGACCGAGCTGTTAATGGAGGAACTCGAGCGGGGTGTCGCGCTGGGCGCGCGCGGAGTCAAGATGCATCCCGGCCTGGGCCGCTACTTCCCCGCCGACGAGCGGATGATGCCGCTCTACGCGCGATTGGAAGAGCTGGGCCTGCCGATCCTCAGCGACACCGGCGCGCTGTGCGGCGGTCCCGGCGACGATATCTACGGCATGCCCGATCACTTCATCCCCGTCTTCGAGCGATTCCCCCGCCTCCAGTTCATCATGGCCCACATGCCGGGCGCGTACTGGGACCAGCGCATCCGCATCGCCGACCGGTTTCCGCAAGTCATCTTCGATACCGCCGGCGGCTTTAACGACGGCCGGTTCACCTGCCGCGACGGCCGCCGCGCCTGCGCCCTCGAAGACGCCGCCCGGTTGATTCGCCGCCTGGGAGTCGAACGCGTGCTCTTCGGCTCCGACGCGCCGGGCGCCGATCAGCGTCCCCAGGTCCTGCAACTGCTCAGAAGCGGACTGACCGACGGCGAGCTGGACAAGGTACTGGTCGAGAACGCCCGGCCGGTGTTGGGTCTGACCTGACTACAACGACAGCCGTTCGTCATACCCGGCATGCGACCGCTGCGGGCGGATTCGGGCGACCGGCGCGGGGTTGTTGGTCCAGCCGCTGCTGTTCGCGCCGTTGCCGTTGGTTCCGTTTGAGGTTGCGGCGACGGTTGTTCCCCGCTCGCTCGGTTGCGGACCCAGCGCGCCTTCCGGAACCTCGGGTAAATCTTCCTCACCCGTGCGCAGGCGTTTCTCGCGCAGCGTGAGGACGGCGAAGAATGCGACCACTCCCACGCCCGCGGAGAGCCAGAAATTGCTCGTGATTGCGACCGCCAGCGCTTCCGGCAGGGCCTCGATGATCTGCAGGAACCCGGCTTCGCCGATCTCGGCCAGCAAGCCGCTGCTCGCCTCTTCGCTGAGTAGCTGGGTCGGGTCCGCGCGTTCGGCAAGATCGGCCGGCAATCGCGCCGCGAGTTCGCTGGTCAGCCGGCCGGTCACGAGCGCGCCGACCAGCGTCACGCCGATAATCGCGCCCATTTCTTCGAAGAACTGCGTCGCTCCCGAGACCGTGCCCAGCATGCTCTGCGGAAGCGCGTTCTGCGCCGCCGTCAACAGCGCCGGATAGAGAGTCCCCAGACCGACGCCAAACAGGACCAGCCGCCAGACCACATCGACCGCACCGCTCTCCGTACCCAACTGCGTCATCAGCCAGCCGCTGATCACGATGATCACCGTCGCTACAACGGACATCGCCTTGTAGCGACCGGTGCGCGACACGATCTGCCCACCGATTGTCGCGGCGATCACAAGCGAAACGATCTCGGTGCTGAGCAGCAGGCCCGACTCGGTCGGCGAATAGCCCAACACCCCCTGCATGAAGTAGGCGAGGAAGAACGACACGCCGAACAGCCCGCCGCCAATCACGGCCATGACCAGCGCCGCCACGCGGAAGGTGTTGTCGCGGAATAGCGCGCCGGGCAAAATCGGTTCCTTGGCCGCACGTTCGGCCCCGGCAAAGGCCACGACCCCGATCGCCGAGACCGCAAACAGGGCCAGCGTCTTGATGTCCAGCCAGGCCGTGCCGGTCGAAACCAGACCCAGCGCCAGCATCGCCGGCATCAACGCCAGCAACATGGCGCCGATGCCCAGCCAGTCGATCACTACCTTGCGCGGCGGCGGCCTCAGCCAGGGCATGATGATCGCAATCGACGCGAAGGCCAGGGCCGCCAGCGGCAGGATCGACCAGAACACCCAGCGCCAGCTCAGCGCGTCGACGATCAGTCCGCCCAGCAGCGGTCCTACCAGTCCGCCGACGCCAAACACCGCAGCGAAGATGCCCATGTACTTGGCCCGCTCTGAGGGCGGAAACAGGTCGCCAGAGATGGCAAAGGTGTTACCCATCAAGATGCCGCCGCCAATGCCCTGGAGCGCGCGGAACCCGATCAGCATCTCCATCGAAGTGGCGAAGCCGGCCAGCGCCGTTGCTCCGGCGAAGATCACGAGCCCGATCAGCAGGAACGGTTTGCGGCCGTAGACATCGGACATCCGACCGGCAATCGCCACCGCCGGAACGGAGGTCGCCATGAAGGCTGACTCCATGAACGCAATCAGGTCGATCCGACCGAGGTCGGCCGCCAGCACCGGCGTCGCCGTGGCGACGATCGAGTGCTGCACCGCCGACAGGAACATCGCCACGACGGCGCTGCCCAGAATCAGCATCTTGGTCCGATGCGGCAGGGCGAACCCGACGGTCGCGGCGGTCGGCGTCGAAGGTGCGGCGTGGCTCATCGGGCGTCCATCGGCAGGGTCCGGGCGGGACCCGAGGCAGACCCGACGATACCATTACTCTTCGTGAATCCGAAGCAAAATCGCTGCAGATCGCGGAGTCCTAGACTCGCGGCATGAGCAACCAACCCGACCGCAGCGCCCTGCGCAATCTCCAGGACAAGACCGCCATCGTGGGCGTCGGCACCACCGAGTTCGGCGCCATCTACCGCGACCTCGATCCGGAGCGTTCGGCCTATGAACTCGGCCTGATTGCCTTCCGCGAGGCGCTCAGGGATGCCGGGCTCAAACGCACCGAAGTGGACGGCGTGATCGTCTCCCGACTCCCGCACTACGGCCGCATGTGCGAGATGATCGGCTTGCGCCACCCCCGATTCGTCAACGTGCTGCCGGGCGAAGGCCGGCAGTCGGGCATCGCCTTGCAGTACGCGGCGCTGGCCGTGGCCAACGGCATGGCCGATGTCGTCGCCTGCATCTACGGCAACAACGGTCGCTCGGCCGGCGCGAGATATGGAGGCGAGAGCCGCGGCATCTCGACCCAGGCGATGTTCGAGGCGCCGTATGGGATGACCTCGCCCGGCGCAGTGACGTCGATGATGTTTCGGCGACATCAGTACCGCTACGGCACCACAACCGAGCCGCTCGGACACCTGGCAATCTCTAATCGCTCGAACGCGGCGCTCAATCCCAACGCCGTCATGCAGCGTCCGATCACGATGGACGACTATCACGGCGCGCGATTCATCGCCGAGCCGCTCTGCCTGCTCGACTACTGCCTGATCAACGACGGCGGCGTCTGCTTCATTGTCACCTCGGCCGAACGCGCCCGAGACCTCAAGCACACGCCGGTGCTGATCCACGCGACCTCGCAGGCCTCGGACATCACGCCCGTCTATGTCGCCGACGACTTCTGGCACGAGCCGATGTCGCAGATTGCCGACGACCTGTTCACGTACTCGGACGTGCAGCGCGACGACCTGGCCTTCGCTCAGCTTTACGACAACTTCACGCCGACGATGTTGTTCACGCTCGAGGGCATGGGCTTCTGCGAACCGGGCGAAGGCGGCGACTGGATCACGCCCGACCGCATCGGGTTGCATGGCGAAATGCCGCTCAACACCGGCGGCGGACACACCAGCGAGTCCTACATGCAAGGCTGGGCACTGCATGTCGAGGCCGTGCGCCAGTTGCGCCAGGAATGCGGCGAGCGCCAGGTCGACGACGCGCAGTACGGCCTCTACGCCTGCGCCGCGCCGCTGGCCACCGGACACGTCCTGAAGCGAGATAACTGATGACAGCGGAATCGCAACCTGCGGAACTCAGCTACGAGAAGCCGCTGCCGCCGGTGCTCGAGTTGACGAAGCCCTTCTGGGAGGGTTGCCGCGAGGGCGTCCTGCAGATCCAGTTCTGCAACATCTGCGATCTGCCCTGGTTCCCGCCCGCCGAGGCCTGCCCTCGTTGCCTGCAGGACGAATGGGAGTGGCGGCCCATCTCCGGTCACGGCACGGTCTGGTCATGGATCCGCATGTGGCAGAAGTACTTCCCCGGCTGGTCGCCCGACGAGTACCCCTACACCGTCGCCCTGATCAAACTCGAAGAAGGCCCGTACATGTACTCAACCCTCGTCGATATCGACGACCAGGATGTCAGTTGCGACCTCCCCGTCGAGGTCGATTTCCGCCAGGTCAACGACGAGATCACGCTTCCCGTCTTCCGGCCCATGAGCGCGTAGCTACGTCCGCGCAGCCAACTCTGCGATCACTTCATTCTGGTGCTGGCCGAGATCCGGGGCCGGACGCATGGTCGTTGAGACCGGCGTCTCTTCGAAGTCCCATGGCGGCGCGACCTGTTGCATCAGCGAACCATCTGCCTGTGCTACGTCGATGATCGCTCCTACTGCCGCCACCTGCGGATCCCGGCTCAGCCGCTCGTAGTCGTGCATCGGAAACGCCCAGCCGCCGTGACGCTGGACGATCTCGATGACCTGCTCGGCGTCGAAGCGGGCGAAGCCCCGCTCCCAGAGCGGCTTGAGTTCGGCCGCATAGCGTCCCGCGCTGCCGGCGCCGTCCGTGCGCAACTTCTCGTAGTCCGCGTGCTCCCGAGCCCAATCCATCCCCAGTTCGTCTATCAGTGACTCAAATGCGTCGCCGCGGATCCTGGCGAGTGAGAAGTAGATCGGCAGTTCGCGGCACTGGTAGCCGTGATCGGGCGGCTTGACGTAGCTGTCGAGGTGGAAGCCCCACCACTCGTCCGGATTGGACAGCGCCACCCAGAGCGTCGAGCGCATCGCAATCAGGCTGCCGAACAAGGACACTTCAATCCGCTGCCCGCCTGCAGGGTTTGCTGGGTCACGGTCGTCTCTGGCATAGAGCGCCGCACAGATCGCCTGGATCGCGTGGTTCGCCGCAAACACCGAGCCGATGTCGCTGCCGTGACGCACCGGCGCTTCGCCGATGCGGCCCAGCGACGATGTCGCTTCGCTCGCCATCTGCGCCGCAAGCTCGGACGCCGGTCGGTCGGCCCATGGACCCTTCGGTCCAAAGCCAGAGATCGCGCAGTAGGTCAGGCCCGGTTCGTCGAGCGCTTCCCAGCGCAGCTCCGCAGGCAGACCAAACTTGTCCACCACGGCGACGTCGGCCTGCGAAAGCAGCCGCCGCGCCGTCTCCAGATCCGCTTCCGATGACCAGTCCAGCACGATCCCGCGCTTGTTGCGGTTGAGCGCCTGGAACAGTGGTGCATCGCCTCCGTTGGTCGACGGCGCCCAGCCGCGCGACCGATCGCCTGACGGCGGTTCAATCTTGACCACATCGGCGCCCGCGTCGGCTAGCGACATCGCCGTGTAGGGACCCGCCACGCCCTCGGCGATCTCGACGACCCGGTACCCCTCCAGCGGACCCGGCATGTTAGTCGCCTGTCACGGGGGACGGCATGTCCGCGGCCGCTCGTCTTGTCGACAGTTCGTCCAGTATCTCGCCGGTATGCTCGCCCGGCAGACATGCGCCGAACCAGCGAGCCGGCGTGTGGGAGAACTCCCAGGGCGCGCCGCCTGTCCAGACCGGGCCCCAGTCTGAAGTCTCCACTTCCCGCAGGTACTGGTTCTCGATCGCCTGCGCGTGATGTTGCAGTGTTTCAAAGGAAATCGGATAGCCGCACGGGACCCCGGCCTCGCTCAGTCGCAGCATCCAATACTGCCGCGGCCGCTGGATGAATGCCGTCTGCAGCAATGCAGCCAGTTCGGATCGGCGCGCTACCCGTTCGCGGTTGCTGTTCCAGCGCCGATCGGTCGCTAGTTCGTCGATCCCGTCAGCCTTGGCTTCCGATGCGCGCATCGCCTCAGCGAATCGCTGCCACTCGTCATCACTGGTCACCGCGACGCCGATCCAATCGCCCCATTGACACTGGAACGCCTGATCGGGCGCGGTCGCGAACGCAGCTGAACCCTGCGGTTGGTGCAGTTGGCCCGTGTGGAGATACTCGGCGATGCGACCGCTCTGCAACGCCATGCCCGCTCGCAGCATGCCGACGTGAATTCGCTGTCCGTTACCCGTCCGTTTGCGCGCCAGCAGACCCATCAGCACCGCTTGCGCGGCAACATTCCCGGTCGTTGCGTCGATCTGGGACAGGTGACGATAGACCTCTGGTCGCCCGCCCTCGGCGCCGCTGACCGACCAGAAGCCGGTGAAGTACTGCGCCTGCACATCCGCGCCCGGTTTGTCCCGCATCGGTCCGATCTCACCCCATCCGGTGATGGCCGTGTAGATGATGTCCGGATTGACCGCCTTGACCTGCTCGTAGCCCACGCCCATCCGATCCGCCGCGCCCGGACGCATGTTGATCAGGAATACGTCGCATGTTTGCAACAGCTCATAAGCGGTTTGTCGATCGGCCGGCGACTTGAGGTCGAGAAAGAGCCCGCGCTTGTTCTGATTCCAGGTCATGTAGCCAATCGAGGTGCCGTTGATCGTCGGCGGCACGCCCGCGCCCAGCGTGCGCGGATCGACCGAGGGCTGCTCGATGTGGATCACGTCCGCGCCGAGCGCTCCGAGCTGCGTCGACGCCCATGGCCCGACCATCCACAACGTCAGGTCGAAGACCCGAACCCCATCGAGCGGTCCCGGCATGTCAGCCTCTCGATCCAGTCGGCCTGGCAGGTCGCGGCAGGTCGAATGCCGCCATGATAGGTCCGCCGCTCATCCGCCGCCGCGCTGGGCCTTGAGCATGAACCGTTCGATCAGCGAATCCAACTCGGCTTCCGAGCCGGCCGTGAAGACGAAGTAGTGTTCGTCGATCCTGGTCGGCAGCCTGGGGTGGATCGGCTGCTGCTCGGTTCTCCAGAGCACGGTCCAGCCCTCGCCCGACATCGCAGCGTCGGGGCGGACCACGCCGTCCGGATCGGTCGCGCCGGGAGGAGGCAGATCGATGCTGCTTGCGCCGAGCTGTTCCAGGTACTGACGCAGCAGCCAGATCGGCACGCCGCGCAGCGTGATCTCCTTCACCGCCTGGACCACAGACAACTCCTTCGAGTTCGCGTGATAACTGCATCACCGTACTGCCACACTCGTGTATCTTTGCGCGATACGAGTGAATCCGTCGGCGGGGCGGAGGCTCGATGAGGAGGACACGATGAGCGAGCGTTCCTATTGGCAACGCATGAGCCGCAAGCGAATGAGCCGCCGCGGCATTTTGCGAGCGTCAGCACGTGCCGGCGTCGGCGCTGCCGGACTTGCTCTGGTCGGCTGCGGTGACGATGACGACGACCAGGCGGTCGCCCAGGTCCAGCAGTCGCAGCAGCAGGACCAGGCCCAGGCTCAGCAGCAGGCGATGCAGCAGCAACAGCAGCAAGCCATGTCGCAGGACCAGGCCGAGCAGCAGGCTCAGCAGCAGGCCGCCCAACAGCAGGCCCAGGAGCAGACTGCGCAAGAGCAGGCCGAACAACAGGCCGCGCAACAGCAGGCGATGGTCTCCGACAAGAAGTACGGCGGCTACCTAATCGAGCAGTCGGCCAACGTGTACGAGACCTATGACGCGCAGCGCACCGTCGCTTCGCCGGTGCTCCAGGTTCTCGCGCGGGTGCAGTCCAAGATCCTGCGCTTCGCCAACCCTGACCTCGGCACCCTCGAAGGAGACCTCGCTGAGGCCTGGGAGCTGCCCGACTCAACCACGATTGTGCTGCATCTGCGTGACGGCGTGAACTGGCATGCCGACGGCCCCGGCGCCAACCACCCGGCCGCCGCCGCCGGACGCGCTCTGACCACCCAGGACATCGTTTGGAACATCGACCGCCAGCGCAACAAGCTGCTCGAAAGCGGCGAAGAGGCCGGCAACTTCGGCCGCTCCGCCTACTGGGGCGGCGTCGCCACGATCGACCAGGGGGACAACAGCGTCACCCTGAACCTGGTCGAGCCCGACGCCACGTTCGTTCAGGGCTTCGCCAATGAGTTCAACCTGATCAACCAGCCCGAACTCGTCGGCGGCACCGAGGACCAGTACACCGAGGTCGACGCCTCCAAGGTGATCGGCACCGGACCCAACATCCTCACCCGCTGGGATCCGGGCGAGGGCATCTCGGCCGTGCAAAACCCCAACTTCTACGGCCTGCCCAACAAGCCGTATCTCGACGGTTGGGTCTGGGTCCAGACCTTCCAGGACCCCAACGCCTATCGCATCGCGTTCGAGCAGAAGCAGGTCGATTCGATGACCGACCCTGACCCGAACACGATCCTCGCGATCCACGACGACCTGATTGACGAGACCTACCTCACCTTCCAGGGCGTCGCCAACACCGTGGCGATCTTCACGCCTTCGAACAAGGCGCCCTGGAACGACCTGCGCCTGACCCGCGCCATCGACCTGGCGACGAACCGCCGGCAGCTCATCCAGCAGTTGCACAACGGCCTCGGCAAGGTCTCCGGTCCGGTCTCCTGGATGCAGGAAGCCTGGGCGATTCCCCAGGAGGATCTCGAGACGATTCCCGGCTATCGCGTCGACAAGGAAGCCGACCTCGAGGAAGCGCGCGCCCTCTGGGACGCCGCCGGCGGGCCCGACCTCGGTCAGATCGACTGGGTCACCTCCGAGCTCTGGGCTTCCCGAGCCGCCTGGTCGGCGACGCCGGGCATCATCGCCGAGATGTTCAACCAGGCGTTCAACACCGACCAGTTCAACGGCATCACCAAGCCGTACTTGGAGATCATCCCGTCCTGGATCGCCAAGGACTTCGACCCGTTCTTCAGCTGGATCCCGAACATCGAGATCCCCGACGCACGGGCCGACATGATCGGCGCCTTCACCACCGGCGCTGGCTCCAACTACTGGGACGTCTCCGACCCCTACATCGACGAGACGCTGATCGCGGCCAAGCAGGAACTCGACTACGAGACCGCGAATCAGATGATTCGCGACGTGCAGGACTACGTGATGGAACGCGGGCAGTTCGGTCGCAGCATCTGCTACAACTACATCTACCCGTGGATCGGCTACAACTACAACAAGATCGAGAAGAAGTCAGACGAGGAAGGATGGAACTTCCTCGCCGTCAGCCTCCAGGCGATGGAGCACTACCTCGATCTGGACGACCCGTCGGCCTCCGACCGGCAGGCGCCGTCGCCGGTGCCGCTCTGATCCAGCATCGTTCTTCGTCCACGACCAGGAACGAATCCGACGCATCCCCGCTGTTCTCTCGCAGAACAGCGGGGATGCCCGTTACCCTCAGTGAGCACCCGATTGCAGGTCGAACGCGATGCAGGGCTACATCATCCGCAGGATTGTCGGCGCCGTATTCGTCGTATTCCTGGTTGGCACGTTCTCGTTCTTCGCGATTCGCGTGCTCCCGGGCGACTTCGCCACCGCGTCGCTTGGCCTTGACGCCGGCAGCGCCAATGCGGAGACCATCGCACAACGCAAGGCTGACCTCGGTCTCGACCTCCCGATCGGCGAGCAATACGCCAACTGGCTCTGGGACACTGTCCGTCTCGACCTGGGCACATCGTTCCTGACCCAGAACTCGGTCTGGTACGAGATCGGACGCTCGCTGCCCTACTCACTTGAGCTCGGCGTCCTGATCATGATCGTCGGTTTCACGGTCGCAATCCCCGTTGGCCTGATTTCAGCCATCTTCCAGGACAAGGCGCTGGACTACAGCCTGCGAGGTCTGGCCATCTTGGCGCTCGCCGCGCCCGTCTTCTGGACGGCAGCGATCGCCTCGCTGGTCGTGCTCCAGTGGGACCTCTTCTTGATCGACGTGATCGGCCAACCGCATCTCTGGGAAGATCCCGGCAGAGCGATCACCTGGTATCTGATTCCGATGTTCGCCGGCGGCTTCGCCGGCACGGCAACCACGATGCGGCTGCTGCGCTCGCAGATGCTCGAAGTGCTGCGTCAGGATTATGTCCGCACCGCGCGCTCGAAGGGGCTCACCGAGTCCGCAGTCATCATCCGCCATGCGCTGCGCAACGCCCTGCTTCCCGTCCTCACGGTCATGGGCGTCACGATCGCCACGATCATCGGTTCCCAGGTCATCCTCGAGAACATGTTCAACATCCCCGGCATCGGCAACAAGGTGCTCACCTCGCTCTTCTCCCGCGACAACCCCGTTTTCCAGTCCGTCGTGCTGATCATTGCCGTCTTCACCGTGCTCACCAACCTCGTCGTCGACATCATGTACGGCGTCATTGATCCACGTATTCGGCTCTCGTAAAAGGGGACGCAGATGAGCCAGATCGCCGATCCAACCGTCGTCCCGCTTCGCGACCCAACCATCCTCGAGCGCCTGGGTAGTTCGATGGTCAGCCTCGGCCGCTTCCTGCGCGGCAAGCCGCTGGGCGGCTCCGGACTGATCGTGGTCGTGATTTTCATCTTCGTCGCGCTGCTCGCGCCCTTCATCCAGCGGCACGACCCGGACAAGATTTTCGAAGGGCCGAATCCCGACTACAAGGCCAACCCGACGGTGATTGAGTTGGCCCGCAACCCAGATGTCGGCTCGCCGGTAGTCGTTGAGCAGTTTGTCGAACCCTCGAGCGGACATTGGTTCGGCACCGACAAGTTCGGCCGCGACATCTGGTCGCAAGTCGTGCACGGCGCGCGGCTCAGCCTGATTGTCGGACTTGGCGCTTCGGTGATCGCCGTGGTTGGAGGCCTGATCATCGGCATGATCTCGGCCTACTACGCCGGGTTGGTCGACCTGCTCATTCAGCGCCTGGTCGATATGTTGCAGGCGATCCCGTTTCTCGTCCTCGTACTCGTCTTCACGCAGATCACGGAGCGATCCGTTCTGAATGTGGTCTTATGGCTTGGAGTCGCCGGCCTGGCGATTACGACCCGGCTGATTCGCTCGGCCGTCCTCGGCGTGCGCGAGAGCGAGTTTGTGCTCGCCGCCCGCGTCGTCGGAGCGAGCGACCTGCGGATTATGATCCGCCATGTACTGCCCAACGTTGTCGCCGTGCTGATCATCGCCTTCAGCATCGGGATCGGCGCCTACATCCTCGCCGAGGCCTCAATCTCCTTCCTCGGAGCGGGGCCGCAGGGCATTCCCAGTTGGGGACAGATGGTCCAGGCCGGACGCGGCTCGCTCGACCTGCATCCCTGGCAAACGGTGTTTGCAGGAGCGGCGATCATGCTGATTGTGCTCGGTTTCAACCTGCTCGGCGACGCCCTCAGGGACGTTCTGGATCCACGCCTGCGCGGCGCTTGACCCCGTTCGCCAACGCCTCGGCCAGGCGCCGGAAGATCAGCATGTGCACCGGCCAGAGGGCGTACCAGTAGACCAGGCCCCAGACTCCGGCCGGATGGAAGTGCGCCTGCAGCCGCACCATCGAACCGGGCTCGGTTGCTTGCACCGACAGCTCCAACACTGCCGATCCGGGCAGTTTCATCTCGGCGACCAGCGTCAGACTCCGTCCCGGTTCGACGGCCGCGACACGCCAGAAGTCCAGCGGATCGTCGATCCGCAGCTCGCTAGGGTGCCGCCGACCTCGCCGCATCCCGACGCCTCCCAGCAGGCGGTCGACCGCGCCTCGCAGCCGCCACAGCCAGGTCGCGTAGTACCAACCGCGCGCCCCGCCGATCGATGAGATGTCCTGCCAAACCTGTTCCGGCGCTCTCGCCGTGGTCACGTCAACTCGAACCGACTTGTCGAACCACGAGACATCATGACGCTGCCGCCGATAGCGGAACCCGCCCTCGGTCCAGCGAATCGTCAACGCGGCTGAACGCTCCTCTTCCAGCGCCTGTGCCACTGCCTCCGCGTAGCTGCGCCGCTGGATCGGAATCAGCTCACGCAGTTCGTCGGGACGCTCGGAGACCAGGTCGTGCCGCAGGCCGTCGATCAACGGTCGGGCGATGCTGGCCGGTACCGCCGTCACCAGGTCCAACCAGTAGGACGAGAGGCGCGGACTCAGCACCGGCAACGGAACAATCCGCACCTTGCGGTCCACGACCGCGCCGAACTGACGCAACAGGTCGCCATAGCTCAGCGTCTCGGGACCCACGGCATCATAGGTATGAGACCGGCCGTCGTCATCGAGGGAGAGCAGGGCAACCAGGTACTCCATCAGATCGTCGAGCGCAATCGGCTGGCTGCGCGATCGCACCCAGCGAGGCGCCAGCATCAACGGCAGGTGATAGACCAGGTCGCGGATCACCTCGAACGCCGCAGAGCCCGGTCCGACCACGATTCCGGCGCGCAGCTCCGTCACCGGCGTCGGACCGTTGCGCAGGATCTCGCCGGTCTCCATCCGCGAGGCGAGATGCGGCGAGGCTCCGTCCGAGGGCTGCAAGCCTCCCAGGTAGATGATCCGCCGCACGCCCGCCACAGCGGCCGCCTCGCGGAGGTTGGCGGCCGCCCGTCGGTCCACTTCCGAGAAGTCGCCGCCCGATGCCATCGAATGGACCAGGTAGTAGGCCACCTCCACGCCCACCAGCGCATGCTGTAGCGAGTCGGGCTCCAGCGCGTCGGCGCGCACGCACTCAACCGCATCCCAGTTCCTCGCGCGCAGCGCATCAATGCGCCGCGCCGCAGCCCGCACCTCATGCCCGGCAGCCGCAAGCCGGGGCGCGAGGTGTCCGCCCACATACCCGCTCGCACCCAGGATCAGGACTTGCACTACGCTGTCACCGCAGACGAGCAAGCGATTCAGTTGGCTACGAAGTCAGTGCCGCTTGAAGCATGCTCAGCTGCACCAACGAGTAGATCTGCTGCCAGTGATTCCTTGACTTCCCGACCTTGTTTGGGCTGTTCGCAAACTCGATGCTTGCACGATGAGTCGTTCGAACCAACGAGACTGCTGTTGCTGCCCAGCGTTCCCGTACAGAGCTGAATCCTCCCTTCCACCTATAGTTGCCATCCTCCCCATATTCAACCATGCAACGGAATGCGGCCAACATCGGAAACAGTGCACTGTCCATCATCCGTTGATCATGCGATTGGCCAATGAAGGGAAACACGTATTCCCCGCGCTTCCGGCTGTCTACGAACGCTAGGGATCCGAACCGGCCTCCTCCCTCCTTGGCGTTCCAATAGTTCCTTGCCTCATACCGGATTCGATCAGAGAGCTCCAAGATATCTTTGAGGATTGGCCGCATTCGCAGATACTCCTCCGGATCGTCCTCGAACGACTTGAGTGCGTTCATTTTCTTCTCATGTGCTGCGATCGGGTGTCGAAGCTCTTCAAGCCCATTCGGATAGAGCTTGATGTTGAAACACGTCATGATCGCTACGATGTCGCGGGCGTCGAGTTCTCGCTGCTCACCTTCACGCCACGCGATCTGTTCGAAGTACGGTTCATCACGTAGCTCATCCTTGAGCCAGTCGAACCGCTTCGCAAGGTTGTCCAAGGACATCGCCTGAACCTGGACGGACGTGTTTAGTCCCGCGGCCAAGTCCGGAATCCAGTCTGGATCAACGTTAGTCAAGATCTCCACTTTGACGAACTGATCTGCAGGAATGCCCTCCAGCACATCGTTCCCTGGCTGACTAAGCTTGAGGTACTCCTCGAAGAGCGCATACGTGTGACCGCCATCAAGTATTCCGTGTCCTGGGTGCGTATCCGACTGCTCCTCTAGTGTGACAACACACCAGTTTGTGCCGTCTCTCTTGACGAATCGCACGTCACCCGCGACTATCGTGATTCCCTTGTGCTTCAAGTGGAATGTGCCCGGGTGAACACCGCCTTCGCCGAGGAGACTCTGGCGAATTTCCTTATAGACCTTTCGATTGACGTTGGGCTCTCGGGGATTGGGATCTAGCGGCACACCAGTGGGCAGATCACAGATTCTCGCCAACAGAATGTGCCGCTCGAGCCCCTTGAAGTTGGGATCGGGGAGTTTTCTCGAGTACTCAGCGGGAAACAGGAAAGAGCGCGACATTGAAGATCTCCTATCTTGGTCGCCATCCGGCGCGCAAGGTGCTGTGTGTCAACCTCCAGTCCAAGAGGTGACGCGTTGATCTTGGCACATCTTCTGCGGTTCTGTCAAGTGCCCGAACTACCTCGTAGCCATCGCCTCCAGGACGCGGAACTCCGTGTAGTTCTCCGGCAATCCGGCTTCGACGGCGGCCTCGCGCATCGCGTCCAGCGCGTCGTTCCAGCCCTCGATCCAACCAAGGGAAAACTGCGCGCCAAACGGCGTGTCCGCACCTTCCCCGTCGCCGACGATGCGCTCGCCCAGCCGCTCCACCTCTCCGTGCGGCAATCCATCGCGGTAGCCCTGCGTCTCGACCGCCGCGAACGCCTCCGCGTATGCCGCATCCTCGGCGCGGCGCACATCGTCTGAGGTGCGCATGTTGAATGGGTCCAGCGTGGCGCCGATCAGGGCGGCCAGCAGCACGCCGAGCACCGTCGCCACCATCGTGTGCCGACCAATCGGGTCACGGCCGCGACGCCACCACGACTGCTCCTGTTCGTCCGTTCCCCAGGTCTGCAGGGATGTTCGCCGCTCGCTCATCGGCGCAGCGCTTCCCACGCCCCGAAGGCCGAATCGACCTCCAGCTTGTTGCGCTTGGCGTCATTCAACGCCAGGTCAATCGCCGTGTTCCAGGCGAAGTCATATGCGCGGCGCAACCCGTCCTGCGGATCGCCCGAGGCAAGCAACTCGGGCAACGCCAACTGCGCCCGCCCCGCGCCGTCCAACCGGCCGCGCTCGAACGCCGCCTCGTAGCCGTCCAGGCGGCCCTCACGCTCGCCCCGCACCTCCGCCTTCGCAATCTCCTCCGGCGTCACCTGATCGAGGGCCGAAATCAACCAGCCGATTGCCGCCGTCACCGCCATGGCTGCAAGCAATGAGAACAGGACTTGTCGCGGCAGGTCATAGCGGAGCAGGCGCATTCCGTGAGCGTACACGCGAATCCGCATCCCCAATCCCCTGATTACTCGGCGACCCGCGTTGGTACACTTCGACGCCGCTAGCGACGTTCAATCTCCGCGAGCAGCTCCAACTCCCGCTGCCGCTCGTCCTGAGGCGCGTGTGCTCGCGTGGCTTGCTCCAGGCTGTCCAGCGCGTCGTTCCAGCCCTCCATCCAGCCCTCATGTACGCCGCGAATCCAGGGCGCATCCCGCTCGGCGTGCTCCAGGCCCAACGCCACCAACGTGCGTTGCCGACCCTCCACGATGCCCCGCTGCTTGCCTTCCTCGTAGGCGAGTTGATATGCGTCGTCGAACGCCTCCAGTTCAACCTCCGATAGATCGAACTCCGTCGTCACGTCAAGCGGATCGAAGACAACGCCGACCACCGCGACCAACACGATCGCGAAGATGAATGCCACGATCGAGTGCATCCCGGTGAAGTCCGCGCCCCGTTGCCACCAGGCGCCCGCCGCCGGATCGCGGCTGCGATAGTCGCTCAGTCCGTGCCGCCGCGGTCGCCTCGGTTGTCTGCTCATCGGCGCAGCGAGTCCCAGTACGTCTGCCGTCTGAGCTGTAGGACCGGCGTGCGGGACGCTTCCTCGATGGCGCGATCGATCGCCTCGTTCCAGGCAAGCTCAAACGCAAGCTCACGACCATCGGCGAACGTCCCTGTCGCCACGAGGGCGGCAATGTCGCTGCGCGCGGCGAAGAACCCTTCCTCCCTGCCGTCGCGCTGGCCATCCGCCATGCCGCTCGCACGGCCTTCGGCATGTTCCGTCTGCTGGACGAACTCAACCTGCGACGGCGGTACCCGCCAGAAGAACGTGATGATCAATCCGCAGGCAATCGCAACCGCAAGCCCAATCAGAAACGCCTTGATGCTCTGCCTGGGAATGTCGTGCTGCCAGAGCAGGCGCAACCGTCGCATCGCCGCGTCAACCGCCCGCGACCGGCGGGAAGATGTCGAGTTCGCTCTCGGGGGTCACGCGGCTCTGCAAACCCTCGATGTGGCGGGGGTCGCGTCCGTCGACCATGATCGCCACGAACCGGCGCACCGTTCCGTCATCGTCGATGAGCTGGTTGCATTGCACAGGGTCCAGTCTTTCGGTCAACGAGCGTTCATATCATTCAGCACAGCGAACTCCACGGCGTCTGCTTCCAGTCCAACCTCCTCAGCCGCCGTCCGCATCGCGGCCAAGGCATCATTCCAGCCAGCCACACGCCCCTGTTTGAATCCTTCCCCGAATGGACTGTCTGAGGCCGGCTCTTGGCCGGTCACCAGAAGCGACTGTAGCCGTCGAAGATAACCCTCTTCATCACCGTTCGCGAAGGCCAGCTCGGACACGTCGGCATAACCGCTCGCACAACCATCGCGATATGCCTGCTCAATGTCGTCTTCACCGCGAAGTCCAAATGGATTGAGCGTGACACCGACGATAGCGCTGATCGTGAATCCCGCAATCAAGCCCAGGATCGTATGCCAAGCGATCGGGTCAAGATGGCGGCGCCATCCGCCTTGATCAGGGATCCCTGCTCCGAAACCACGTGTTGACTCACGACGACTCATCACGTCACCGCTTCAACGCTTCCCACTCGTCGAACGCAGCGAGTGCCGTGAGTTTTCTAGGCTGGGCTCGGTCCAGCGCGTACGAGATGGCGGTGTTCCATGCGTAGTTGTAGGCCATCCGGTAAGCCTCATCGAAGTTGCCTGAATCGACCAGTTCTAGCAAATCTTCCGACGCACGTTCCGCACCAGCGAGTATCCCTTTGCTGTGCTCGGCCACGTAACCCCTTTGCCGACCGACACCGAATCCGCGGTCGTACTCGTTCTCTATCTCATGCACCGGAATCTGATCCAGCGTGGTGAACAAGAACCCGAACAGCGCAGACAATGCGACAGCCACCGCGAATCCCTTAACGACGTGCCGGAACAAGTCTGGTTCAAGGCGCACCGGTAGTCACCTCAACCGCCGGCGACCGGCGGGAAGATGTCGAGTTCGCTCTCCGGGGTCACGCGGCTCTGCAAACCCTCGATGTGGCGGATGTCGCGGCCGTCGACCATGATCGCGACGAACCGGCGCACTGAGCCGTCGTCGTCGAAGAGCTGCGCGCGCAGACCGTCGTAGTCGCAGGCGAGCCGCTCCAGGACCTCGCCGATCGTGTCCGGCGGGTCAAGCAACTCTACGCTGCGCCCGCCGACGATTGGCCGCAATGTCGCGTAAAAGCGGATTTGCATGGGCTGCTCGGAGCGCCCCCTTTGTCGCTTCGCGACATCTCCCCCGCTTCGCGGGGGAGAGAAGAAGAGGCGAGTGCGATATCTCCCCCCGCCTTCGGCGGGGGAAGAGTGGAGGGGGACTGCTACGCGATGATCTCCAGCTCGCGCAGCTTGGCTTCTCCCACGACGCCGTCGTCCCAGCCTCGGGCGTCGTAGTACTGCTCCTTCATCTGGTCGAGTTCGCAGACGTGGCCTTCAGCCGGTCCGCTGCCTGGTTCGGTCAGAAAGCGCTCAGGCAGCGAGTCGTCGCTGCCGTCGAAGCCGGCCAGGTTGTTGTAGTGGCGCTCCAGGTTGTAGATCCGCTCGCCGGCGACCATCACGTCCTCTTCGGACATTGGCAGGCCGACGACCGTCTCGTAGAGCGCCGCGTATTCTGGCGCGCCGACCGCGAATGCGGAGAACTTGCACAGATCGAGCGAGTCGGAGAAGGCGTGCAGGTCCTGGAAGATCTTCAGCAGCGGGCCTTTGCCGTCCCATTCCAGCGGGTCGGTCTGGACCGGGATGCCCAACAACTCCGAGGCGGGCGTGTAGCCGCGCAGATGGCAGGCGCCGCGGTTCGAGGTTGCGTAGCCGAGGCCCTCGCCCTTGATCCCGCGCGGGTCGTAGGCCGGCACGGCCTGGCCCTTGACCGTCATCGAAATCTCCGGGTGGCCCCAGATTGCCGCCGCCTTGGCCGTGCCCTGACCCAGGGTCTGGCCGATCGACGAGGAGCCCATCGCCATTTCCTCGGCCACGCGCACCATGCCTGCACCGTCGCCCCAGTCGAGCGGCGTGTCGACGTAGCCGCGTTCCGACGCCTCCATGTACATCGAGATCACGTTGCCGATCTCAATCGCGTCCATGCCGTAGTCGTTGCATTGGTCGATCACCTTGGCGATTACTGCCGGATCGTCGTTGCCGCAGTTCGCGCCCAGCGACCAGGCCGGCTCGTACTCGAAGGACTCCATCTTCAAGCCCGCGTGCGGGCCTTCCGTGATCTCGACTTCCTTCTTGCAGGCCACCGGGCAGGCGTGACAGGTCGGCTCGGCGGTCAGAAAGTCGTCGCGCATCGTCTCACCCGAGACGGCGTTCGCGGCCTCAGGCGTTGTCTGCGTCATCTGCGAGTTCTTCGTCCCCAGCCCGCCGACCGCGTTGACCGCGTTCATCAGCACATTGGTCCCGAAGGCCGAGAGCGCTCCCGATCCCTCCTTGAGCGAACCGTCGTCGTTGACCGAAGACGGCGCCGTGACCGGCGACTCCATAATCAGCTTCAGGTGCGCGCCCTGCGCCTCGCGGAAGGCCTGGCGTTTCTCGCCCTGCTCCGGTCGCCAGCGACCCTCGCGCGTGCCGCGCACGACCACGCACTTGAGATTCTTCATCCCCGCCACCGCGCCCGTGCCGCCGCGCCCAGCCGCCCGATCGTCCTCGTTCAGGAACGAGGCGAACAGGACCCCGTTCTCGCCAGCCTGGCCGATCGACATTACCGAGACGTCGGTCTTGTTGCCGCTGTCAGAGCCGAAGTGCGCAACCGTGTCGTGAATGCCCTTGCCCCAGATCTCGGAGGCGTCCCGAATCGCAACCTCGCCGCTCTCCACTTCGAGATAGACCGGCGAGTCCGACTTGCCCGTAATCAGCACCGCGTCGAAGCCGGCCCAGCGCAGCCGCGCAGCCGACCAACCGCCCATGTGCGAGTCGGTGACCGTGCCGGTCAGCGGAGACTTCGTCACGAAGGCCAGCCGTCCCGACATCGTCACTTCGGTCCCGGTCAACGGTCCGTTGACCAGCGCCAGCATGTTGTCCGGCGAGGTAGGATCGACGTCCGCACCGTTGTCGAGCAGGTACTTGACCCCCAGCCCACGAGCGCCGATGTACTTGCGCGCGTCGTCCTCGTTGATGCCCTCGTAGGAAACCGTTCGGTCGCTCAGATTGACACGAGCCACCCGATTCGCAAAGCCGCCGAGTGCCATAATCGTTCCCTTCACCATCGCTCTGGGTTGCGCCGTCAAAGATAGCGGATTGCCCGTGGCAACCTGTCCCGGTATGGGCGACAGGTCTGATCGCTCAGGGTCGCATTCCGTATCTCACGCGGACGCCGAGCTGGCTTGGCAGTTGGGTTTCGTACGCGATCTTGAGCCACTCGGCGAGCATCGGACGCGTATCGCGCGGATCGATGATCTCCTCGACCGCGAACGCCTCTGCCGCCGAGAACGGATCGCGCAGCGCAATCAGCCGTTCCTCGATTGCCTTGCGATGCGCCGCCGGATCGTCCGCCGCCTCGATCTCGCGGCGGTAGGCGGCGGCGACACCGCCCTCGATTGGCAGAGATCCCCACTCGCCCGACGGCCAGGCGATGCGGAAGCAGAAGCGGCTGAAGTCCTGGTGCGCGCCACCGGCGACGCCGTACAGCCTGCGCACGACAACGGTCGCCCAGGGCACCTGCGAGTCGTTGATCGCGGCCGCCGCTTTGACGCCGGCGCGCAGCGTGCCCGCCGATTCTCCCGGACGCCCGATCAGGAATCCCGGCTGGTCGGCCAGGTTCACGATCGGCAGGTGGAAGACGTCGCAGAGATCGACGAACTTCTCAAACTTGCGGGCCTCCTTCGCGCCCATCGCGCCGCCGTAGTGCATCGGATCGTTGGCCAGCAGTCCGATCGGCATGCCGCCGATCCTGGCGAAGCCGGTCACCTGGGCACGACCGTAGTAGCGGCCGATCTCGAAGAAGGAGTCCCGATCCACGATTAGCTCGATCATCCGGCGCACGTTGTAGCCGCGATTGCGATGCTTCGGGATGATCGAGGCCAATCGCTCTTCCCTCCGCTCCAACGAGTCGCCGCACTCACTCACGGGCGGCAACTGATGCACGTTGGTCGGCAGATAGGAGAGAAAGCGGCGAATCTGGCCCATCGCGTCTGCTTCGTCCTCGGCATCGTTGTCGACGACCCCGCTGCTGCGCGCGTGGACCTCGTAGCCACCAAGCTCTTCCTTGGTCAGCTTCTCGCCCATCGATCGCTCGACCAGCGGCGGCCCGCCGGCGAAGACCTGCGATGATCCTCGGACCATCACCGAAAAGTGCGAAGCGGGCACCTCGGCCGCCGGCAATCCGGCGACCGAGCCCAGCGCCGCCGAGACCACCGGCGATTGCGACATCAGCTTGCCCCAGCGCTCGGGCCAGAACAGCTCGGGCAGGTATGTTCGACCCATCTCAGCCGTGGCGCGGATGTCGCCGCCGAACCCGTCGATCAGACGGATCATCGGGACCTGCATCTCAATCGCCAGCGACTCGATGTGTCCGCTCTTGTCGCCCCCGCTGTGAATCCGGATCTTGCCGCCGTTGCCCGACTCGGCCTCGGAGCCGCTGCGCGGCCGCGAAGTGAAGTCGCCGCCCGACACTGCAACCGGACGGCCGTCGATCTGTCCCGTGCCGATCACCGTCGCGGCCGGATGGAAGCCGACCAGTTGGCCGTCGTCGTCGTAGTAGCCCGCGCCGGCCAGGATGCCGCGCTCGCGGAAGGAGCGCTGATCGAGCAGCAGGTCGATCCGCTCGCGGACCGTCAAGTTGCCGCGCTCATGCTGCTGCCTGACGCGGTCGGGACCGCCCATCTGCCTGGCCAGATCGCGGCGGTGCGCCATCTGCTCGATCTCAGGCTGCCAGACGGGCTCTTTCGATTCGGAGGTTCGTGGGGGCTGTTCCGTCATGATCTTCTCCCAGCACTTCCCTGAGTATCGCGCAGGCCGACTCGACGCCGGATCGGCGCTATCTTCGACACAACGCACACCGCCATTGCAGGGGGAGCCCATGACGACGACCGCCATCTCGATTGAACCACTGACGCCCAGCATCGGCGCGACCATCCACGGCGTTGACCTGACCCAGCCGCTCGACGAAGAGACCTTCCAATTCATCCACGACGCCTGGATGGAACACCTGGTGCTCTTTTTCCGCGATCAACCGATGACGCCTGACCAGCACCTCGAGTTCGGTCGCATGTTTGGCGAGCTGCACATTCATCCAGCCGCGCCCTACGAGCACGGCAATCCCGAGCTGATGCGTATCCACACGGACAAGGACTCGTTCCGCAACAACGGCGAACGCTGGCACTCCGACGTCTCGGCCGACGAAGAGCCGCCGATGGCCTCAATCCTGCACATCAACACCGTCCCCTCGCAAGGCGGCGACACCTGCTGGTCCAACATGTACGCCGCCTGGGACGGGCTCTCGCCGCAAATGCAGACGCTGCTCGAACCGCTGACGGCGCTGCACGCATCGGACTACTCGGGTCAGTACGGCGACCACAAGCCGCAGCGCGAGTCGCCGCGCGCCACTCACCTGATCGCGCGCACGCACCCCGTGACGGGACGCAAGGCGCTGTTCGTCAACTCCAGCTTCACCAGGCGGATCATCGGTCTGCCGATCGAGGAAAGCGACGCGCTGCTCGGCTTCCTCTTTGAGCACGTCAAGAACGTCAACTTCCAGTGCCGCTTCAAGTGGGAGGCCAACTCCGTCGCGCTGTGGGACAACCGATGCACCCAGCACATGGCGATCTGGGACTACTACCCCGAGTCCCGCAGCGGCATCCGAGTCACCGTCAAGGGCGACAAGCCGTTCTAAGCGCGGCTCAGCAGCCAATCGCCAGGCCGGCCAGGTCGCGGGCGGTGTCTCTCGACACGTCGGGGCAGGTCATGGGGAAGACCTCGGTGCCGTGGATTGTGCCCATCACCTGTCGACAGCGTGCGGGCACGCCCGACTCAAGCAGCAAGCGGTAGAAGGCGATTCCCTCGTCCCTGAGCGGGTCGCACTCATTCACCGAGATCACCGTCGTCGGCAGACCGATCACGTCCTCCGCCGATGCGAACAGCGGCCAGGCGAGCGGGTCCTCGGACTCGAACGCCTCGATCCCGTAGCCCATTGCTCCGTTGTTGTTGTGCAGGTCGAGCAGGATGCCGTTGTTCTCGATGGTCGAGGGCAAGTCCTCACGCGGCCAGCTTCCGGCGATGTAGGGGCAGAGCGCGTAGAGGCCCTGGATCAGGCCGATGTCGCCCTCGCGTAGCAGCTTCATCCCCGTCGCCAGCGTCAAGTTTCCGCCCCCGCTCTCGCCCGCGATGATGATTCGCGATGCGTCGATGCCCAGCCGCTCGGCACTCTCGGCGAGCCAGCGCAGGCCCGACGCGCAGTCGTTCAGTCCTGCCGGATAGGGCGCCACCTCTGGCGCCGACGACGGCGTCACCGAGTTGCGGAAGTCGACCATCGCCACGGCGACTCCGTTCTGCGCGATGATCCGACCCCAGGCCTTGTAGTTGCCGTCGTAGCACGACATCGACGCCATGCCGCCGCCGTGGATGTAATAGACCGCCGGCAGCGGCTTGTCTGATTCGGGCGCGATCATCTGGACGTTGATCGTGTTGCCGTCGGGCGAGGATGCGAACGTCTCGGTGATAATCGTCAAACCATCCGAGGGCGCGATCTCCTCGGTGTCGCTCATCGCCAGGAAGGCGGCCAGACCCGCGCGCATGGCGACCGCCTCCTCCGAGTTGGCCTGGGCCAGGATCTCCTCCCGGCTCGAGGCGTCAGGCTGGCCGGGGATGTCCAACTCGCCGAACATGGCCTTGATTCGCGGGTCGATTCGTGGGTCTTCCGAGAGCTTGCTCATTATTGCCGCCTTCCGCAGGGCCTTCTTCTGGGAACGTCCGTCAGCATCAAGCTACAGCCCAGCGAGTAGCCTGAGCGCCGACATCGGGCAACACGAGAGAGGAAGCGCGACGCGTGAGCAACATCGCCATCTGGGTCAAGGTCAAGGTCAAGCCGGAGGGGCTGGACAGGTTCCTGCACGCCATCGAGGTCGACGCGCTCGGCTCCGAGCGCGACGAGCCGGGCTGCCTGCGATTCAACGTCCTGCAGGACGCCGAGGACGAGCTGACCTACTACTTCTACGAGGTCTACGAGAACGAGGCCGCCCTCGCCGCTCACCGCGAAGCGCCCCACTACGCCGTCTGGTCCGCCGCCAGGGACACGCTCGACGGAGACATCGAGATCACGCGCACCGCCGCCGTCTTCCCCTCCGATCCCGGCTACTGGTCAAAGGGCTGAATCTCCGGCGGCTTGAGCCGGAGGGGGAGGCCAGCGGCGATGAACGTGACCTCGTCCGCCTCTGAGGCGACGAGTTGGTTGACGCGGCCGAGTTCATCGGAGAAGTCGCGGCTCAATCGGTTTGAGGGCACGACGCCCAGCCCGACCTCGTTACTGACCACGATCCATGACGCGTCCTGCGCGTGGTAGCAGTCGAATAGGCGGCGGGTCTGGTCGAGGACGTCAACGTCGTCTTCGGCGAGGAGCAAGTTGGAGACCCAGAGGGTCAAGCAGTCGAGCAGCACGATGTCGAATCTGTCTGCAATCGGCGCGAGCTCGCCGACGATGTCCAGCGGGGTTTCCAGCGTGTCCCACTCAGCGGGCCGATCCTCGCGATGCTTGCGTATCCGCTCCGACATGTCGTCGTCGAGCGGCTCGGCTGTGGCGACGAAGAGCACGCGACCGTCGCGAGCCCGTTCGCCAGCCAGGCGCTGGGCGTAGGTGCTCTTGCCGGCCCGCCGGCCGCCGAGAATCAGGGTCAGTCTCTTGCTCACGGCTCAGTCCTCCCCGATGGCGTCCAGGTCGTGCAAGTGGCTCGTGTCGTTCCACAGGTCCAGGACGCCGCCGTCCGGATAGCTGCGCACCAGCGACAACGCAGCCGTGTCCAGACGCACCCGCCAGAAGTGTTCGACCGGCAGATCGAGCAGGCAGACGAGCAGCGCGCGCAAACTGCCGCCGTGTGCAACGACCAGCAGCGAGTCGCCGGGCGCGCAGCGCTGCGTCGTCGCTTCGCAGAATCGGCGCACGCGCTCCAACACGTCGTAGGTGTTTTCCCCGCCTGGCCCCGCAAAGTCCTCGTGAAATCCGTCAAGTCGGCGCGACAACCGATCGGCGTCGCGCGCTTCGACCTCGGCGACGGTCAGCCCCTCCCACTCGCCGTAGGAGAACTCTCGCAGCTGCGGCGCCTGCGTGATTGGCGGTGCCGACTCGCCGATCAGCAAGCGCGCGCTCTCCATCGTGCGCGAGAGGTCGCTCGCGTAGACCGCCGAGAATTGCGTCCCGCGCAGCCTCTTGGCAAGGGCCGCGATCTGACGCCGTCCGCGCGCGTTGAGTGGGACATCGCGCTGGCCCTGGATGCGTCGGGCTCGGTTCCAGTCGGTTTCACCGTGCCGGACCAGGGACCAGTTCACGCACTCGACTTGCTGGACCGATCGGCGTGAGGCGTCGTTGCTCATGACTCCATGCCTACCAGAAGGGGGCGTCGAAGAGGTCGGGCAGGGCTGGGGCCAGTGCAACGCCGAGGACCAGCGCCAGCACTTCGCCCAGCTCATTGACCGCGCCGTAGGCGTCGCCGGTCATGCCGCCGAGCATTCCCGTCATCCAACGCCCCAGGATCAGCGACGCGACCGAGACCGCGGCCATCAGCACCAGTCCGCCGGGACCGAGGAACAGGGCCGAAACAAGCGCGGCCGTGAGCAGTCCGACGGCCGCGTGCCAGTGCCGGCCATCCTGCTGCAGCGACGTGCCCACACCCTGGGCTCGCGCGTAGGGGAAGGCCGCCATGGTCAGCAGCATCCCAAACCGCGCCAGGCAGGGGAAGACGAGCAGCAAACCGATCCGTGCAGCGTCAGGCGTGCTTGCCAGCAGGCTCCATTTCGTCACGATCAGCGCCGCGCCGCCGATCACGGCGAACGCGCCGACATGCGTGTCGCGCAGGATTCGCAACCGATCCTCCGCCGTGTACGCCCCGAACAAGCCGTCGCAGCAATCCAGGAATCCCTCGGTGTGCAGCGCCCGAGTCAGGATCAACAGGGCCGCAAGCAGCAGCGCGCCGACCACGATCGGCGGCAGTCCCTCGCGCGCGGCGGCGTCGAGTCCGACCAGCGCCGCGCCCAGGGCGAGTCCGACGAACGGAAACCAGGCCCGCGCGGCGCTCGTCGGCGTCTCTCCGGCCGAGGTGACCGGCAGGATCGTGAGAAATCCGAACGCGTGACGCAGGCTGTCCACTAGCTCGGCTCGCTCGATGGCTCGCATTCGCCGTCGGAGACCCCCGCCTGCTCGAAGGTCGCCATGTCGTTGAGGCAGGCGGCGGCAGCGTCGACGATGCCCATGGCCAGCACTGCGCCCGAGCCTTCGCCGAGCCGCATGTCAAGGTCCAGCAGCGGCGTCAGCCGCAACTGCTCCAGTGCGACGCCGTGACCAAGCTCCGCCGAGCGATGGCCGGCAATCAGATAGTCGCGGCTCAGGGGCACAATCGACTGGGCGATCAACGCGGCCGCCGCCGTGATGAAGCCGTCCAGCACCACCGGCGTGCGCCGCGAGGCCGCGCCAAGCACGACGCCAGCCAGAACGCCAATCTCGAACCCGCCAAGCGTGCGCAACACATCCATGCCGTCCGTAGGGTCGGGTTGGTTGACGCCGATTGCCTGTTTCACCACGGCCACCTTCTGGGCGAGTAGCTCATCGTTGCTCGATGCGCCTCTACCGGTCACGTCCTCCGGCGGACGCCCGCACAGCACCGAGACGATCGCGGCGGCAGAGGTCGTGTTCGCGATGCCCATCTCTCCGACGCCGATGATGTCGTCGTAGGCCGCCGCGGCGCGCGCGATCTTGGCCCCTGTGTCGAGTGCAACCTCGGCCTGCTCCAGCGTCATCGCCGGGCCTTCGGCAATACTCTGCGTTCCGAATCCCAGCCTCACCGAGACCAGCTCGTCCGCTGGACCGACCGGGACGGCGACACCGGCGTCGACGATGGTCAGATCGACGCCGGCTCGTTGCGCGAGCGCATTAACGGCTGCGCCGCCTTCGAGGAAGTTCTGCACCATCTGCGCGGTGACCTCCTGCGGATAGCTGCTCACCCCGCTCGCGGCGACGCCGTGATCGGCAGCAGCCAGGATGAGTTGCTTGCGATAAGCGCGTGGATGCTCGTCGCCCTGCATGCCGGCCAGCAAAATCGACAGATCTTCCAGCCGTCCCAGGCTGCCCGGCGGCTTCGTCAACCGCTGCTGGCGGCGCTCCGCCGCCGCCATCGCTTCACGGTCGAGCGGCTCGATGATCCGAAGGATGTCGTCGAGCATGATCATTGCAACGGGTCCGCGCTCTCTAGAACTCGATACCGGGTTGGGCCTTGATTCCCTGGTCCGCGAATGGATGCTTAACCAGCGTCATCTCCGTGACCAGGTCGGCGTAGTCGATCAGCTCCTGCGGCGCATAGCGACCGGTGATGATTACGTGCATCGACTCGGAACGGCGCTTGAGCGTGTCGATGACATCGCTCGCGGCGACCCACTCGCGCCACCCGGGGCGCGGCCTGTTTCGGCGGCTGACCGGTATCCCTAGCTGACGACACCGGCGGCCTCGCTTGCTTCGCGGCGCGAAATGTCGGGTTGCTCGGCGGACACGGTCTCGCCGATGCCCGCGTCAGGCTCCTCGTCCACGGCGGCAATCAGGCTGACCATTAACGCGCCGGTCGCGGGGTCGCGGTGGATCTCCGAGCGGACCTCGAACGCCTCCTCAATCGTCTCAGGCTTGAGCACCTCCGCTGCGGAGCCCTCTGCCAACACCCGGCCTTCCGCCAGGACGACGAGCCGGTCGCAGAACCGTGCGGCGAGATTGAGATCGTGGATCGCGGCGACTGCGGTCAATCCATCGTCCACGAGCCGTCGCACGAGCGTCAGAATCTTGAGCTGATGCAAGATGTCGAGGTTGGAGGTCGGCTCGTCCAGGAGCAGGACTCTGGGCTCCTGCGCCAGCGCGCGGGCGATGAAGACGCGCTGACGCTCTCCGCCCGAGAGCGTGTCCAGGGTTCGTTCGGCGAATTGATCGGTCTCGGTCAGGCGCATCGCCTCGGCGGCAATCCGGTCGTCGTGCTCGCCCTCGACCTGCAGCCGGCCCAGATGCGGATATCGGCCCATCAGCACCAACTCGAACGTCGTAAACCCCTGCGTGTAGGGCGCGATCTGCGGGACCAACGCCAGCGACGACGCGATCCGCTTCGCTCCGAGCGAGCGCAGGTCTTCGCCTTCGAGACTGATCGCCCCCTGCTCAATCTTGAGCACGCTGGAGATAGCGCGCAGCAGCGTCGACTTGCCGGCGCCGTTGGGGCCGATCAATCCCACGAACTGCCCGCGCTTGGCCTGAAGATCGACGCGGTCGAGCAGGCGTTGGGCCTCGACGCTGAAGGTCACTTCCCGTGCGTCGATCGCGGACGACGACTTGCCGTTCGGCGAAGTTGACAGCGGGTCGGTCGTTGGCTGCGCGTCGCTCACAGCGAGTACACCTGTCGCTTGTTCCGGATCAACAGGAAGATGAAGAAGGGCGCGCCAACAAACGCGGTAAGCACTCCCAAGCGGAATTCGGCCGGTGCGATGATTGTGCGCGCCACCGTGTCCACCGCGAGAATGAACACCGCGCCGCCCAGGGCGCTCATGGGAATCAGGACGCGGTTGTCCGGACCCAGCAGCAGTCGCATGATGTGCGGGATGACCAGTCCGACAAATGCGATCACGCCGCTGACGGCGACCGCCGCGCCGGTCGCCAGCGCGGCCGTGACCAGCAACAACACGCGCATCCGACCGACGCGCACGCCCATCGAGCGTGCTTCGTCGTCGCCCAACATCAGCAGATTGAGGTCGCGAGACATCAGCAGCAAGAGGAGTGTCGCGCCGAGGATCAGCGGCGAGGCGATCCTGGCGTGGTCCCAGGAGCGCGAGTCGAGCCCGCCTGCGAGCCAGAACAGCACCTCCCGCAACGACTCATTGTCGGGCAGCAAGAGGATGATCGCCGAGACGATCGCGCCGAGGAAGGCGTTGATCGCTACACCGGCCAGCAGCAACGTCGCCATCGAGAATCGGCCGCCTACCGCGGCAATCGCGTAGACGAGGAACGCGGCCGCGATGGCGCCGACGAAGGCGAACACGGGCAGCGCCATAAGGAACAACGCCGCCGCCCCAGTGGAGATGGCCACTACCGCTCCCAGCGCCCCGCCGGCGGAGATGCCGATGATGCCGGGGTCGGCCATTGGGTTGCGGAACAGCCCTTGCATCGTCGCGCCGGCCACGCCGAGGGCGATGCCTACCGACGCGCCCACCACCAAGCGGGGCATGCGGATCTGCTCAATCACAAGCTGTTCGGTGCGGCCGAACTCGGACGCCTCGATGCCGAGCGGCGAGAGCAGAATTCCGGCGACGTGACCGACGGGAATCTCGACCGGCCCCAGACTGAGCGAGACCAGGCCGACGATGATCACCAGCGCCAGCAGCGCTGCGGCGCCGACCCCCAGCCGAGCGGCGACGCCCATCCGTCGGTAACCGCTCAGGGTCGGCCGGGGCCACCAGAGCCATCGGGAGACTCGTACCACCGTCAACGAACACCTCCAGCGTCTCCGCTGGAGGCTGGCTGTTCGACCTGACCGGCGCCATCGCAATCGGAGCCCGGAGATCGAGGGACCTCTCTGATGCGGAGAGTCATCACCTCATCGTCCAGGCAGGTCTCCTGGCTTGCGGAGGGATCGCTCGCGGCGTTCTTCCCATCGACCATCGGTCGACAGTGGTCGCCGCATCCCTTTCCGGCTCTGACGAGCCCCGCTCACAGTGGCGCTACCGCGGCGGATTCTCACCGCCTTCCCTATTCTCCCGGGACGGGCACCTGGACGATTGCTGATTGCCCGAAGGCTAACACAGGCGCGCGCCCGGGCCGGTCGTCACCCGTCGTCATTGGCCGTCAATTGATGCCCAGCACCGCGTAGTCGCCATCGAGGATCAGGCGGATCGAGACGTAGATGCCCACAATCGGTATCAAGACCCAGACGGCGTTCGGGCCGAGCACGTAGATGTAGAAGTCGCGCGCCGCGATCAGCTTCCACTTGCGTCCGACGAAGAAGCTGACAACGTACAGCGAGGACGCATACACCCACTGCCAGAAGAGCATGGCTCCGACAATGCCCGCCGCCATCGCCGGGATCACACCGCCCGTGTACGCCGCGTACAGCATCAGCGACGGCGCGATGGTGACGAACCCGTTGCCGATGTCGATGTTGAATCCGTACGTGTTCCGATCGGCATAAGCCGAGTCGAACATCGAGTACGTCGCCCACACTTCCGCCCAGACGGTCGGAGAGAGCGAGCGTCGAATCGGCACCCTGGCGGTCAGGAACTCAAGAGCCGGAGTTCGGCCGCTGTCGCGCTGCCACTCGCGCCAGTGCTCCGCGCGCCGTTCGATCTGATCGCGCCGGAAGTAGAGGCAGGTTTCCCAGTAGCAGATCAGCAGATTGATTGAGAAGAACAGGCTGAACAGGAAGTGGAAGGGGTCCAACCCGTCGTGCAGCGCGTAACGGGCGGCGATCCCGGGCAGCGCCAGCAACATGATCGCAATCACGGCGATCAGACCGGCCGGCAAGCTCCAGCGGCCTGTCCGTTCCCATGCGACGCTCAAACTACCCAACCTCTCTCGGCCCGAGGTTTAGCCAGGCGATACCTCGTCAACCAGGTGTGCAGGATAACGACGCGCAGATGTAACTTTGTCGCCCGACGCGCGACCGCGCCGTCTTGAAGCTCTCAAACGCACGCCCTATTGTCTGGTACATATTCTTCGGCGACGACGGAGCGCCCAGCCCAGGAGCTATATGGCTTCAGACGCACCTGCCAACCAACCCGGCACTGCCGATCCTCCGGTGTTTCTGACCGGAGTCGCCGGACATGTCGGGGCCAATCTCGTGCGCCGGCTGCTCGACGACGGCGTCCGCGTCCGGGTGCTGCTCCGCCCCGATGACAACAACGAATCCGTGGAGGGCCTCGACGTTGAGAGGGCCTACGGCGACTTACGAGACCTGGACGCCATCAGGCAGGCGCTCGCCGGCTGTCACGGCGTCTATCACTGCGCCGCGCTCGTCTCGACGATCGACGGCGACGACGCTCATCGGCGCGACGTCTTCGAGTCGAACGTGATCGGCACTCGCAACGTGCTTCAGGCGGCGCGGGAACTGGATGCCGGACGCGTCGTGGTCACCGGTTCCTTCAGCGCCGTCGGCTACGACCTCGACGACTCCTCGATTCCAACGAAAGAGTCGATGCCGTTCTATCCGATGGAACGCACAATGCCGTACGAGCGGAGCAAGGCAATGGTGGAAACCGAGTGCTGGCATGCGGCAGCGGGCGGTCAGGACGTGTTGATTGCCACCTCGTGCGCGGTCGTCGGCGGCAACGACTTCCTGCCCTCCAGGCTGGGGAGGACGCTGTGCGACTTCGCGAATCGCAAGCTCCACGCCTATGTCGACGGCGGATTCGAGTTCGTCGCGGCACAGGACCTTGTGCAGGGGCACGTACTTTGCATGGAGCGCGGGCGCTCAGGGCAGAAGTACATTTTCAGCACCGAGTTTCAGACGATCTCCGACATGCTGGATCACTTCCAGGCGGTCACGGGCGTCAACCGTCCGCGTCGACAGATTCCCTTGGGACTGATGCTCCCGTTCGCCGAGCTGTCGAGCTACCTCCTCAGCCGCTTCTGGCCCAGCTACCCACAGCGGTTCACGCCCGGCGCGATTCGATTGCTGCAGCAGCGTCGGCACGCCGACACGAGCAAGGCGAAAGAGGAACTCGGATTCCAGCCGACCTCGATCCGCGCCGCAGTTCAGGAAGCCTACGCGTTTCACTACCAGCGCGACGCGGTCAACAATCCGCGCGCCCGGCGCCCGGAAGCGCTCGCCGCGGGAAGCGAGTAGCCATGCGTAGTCGAATTGGTCCAGCAGTCCCGGACAGTCAGGATTGGCTCACGATATGAGCGTCGAAACGCAAGCGCGCGCTGACGGTCCACCTGCGGAAGCCGACGCCGCCAATCTGCGCCAGCAAGCGCGAGCGGTCGGCATGAACCCCGACTATTGGTACGCGGTCGAGGAAGTGCGCAACGTCAAGCCCGGCGCGGTCACCGAGGTCGTGTTCTGGAAACAATCGATCGCCCTGTTCCGTGACGAAGACGGAGCATTTCACGCGATCGAGAATCGCTGCCTGCATCGTCAAGTCAAGCTCTCGCTTGGCGAGGTTGAGGGCTGCAGACTCGTCTGCGGCTACCACGGTTGGCGATACGACGAGGACGGCCACGTCGTCGACATTCCCGACCTGTTCGGCCGCACGCAGGTGCCAAGACTCTCAGTCCGGTCCTATCCGGTGCAAGTCCGCTACGGCCTTGTCTGGATCTTTCCGGGCGATCCGGCACTGGCCGAGCAGCGACAGATTCCCGAAATTCCCGAGCTCGAAGGACCGGGACGCTGGGCCTGCGTGCCGCTCCGGTTCGATCTCTCGGCCCATCACTCGATCATCATTGACAACGTCAGCGACTTCTCCCACGCCTACCTGCACCGTCAGTACCGACCATTCGACGGCGCCACGCTGACCCGCCACGAGACCATCGGCGACAACGTACATCTCGCCTATGAGACTCGAGTTGGGCGCGGTCGTATCTCGGGCCTGTTCGTCGACCATGAGCGCCTCAACACCAACTACATGGAACTGTGCTACGAGTATCCCTACCAGCGCTCGAACACCGACGACGAGATCAAGCATTGGCTCTTCGTGCTGCCAATCGATGAGCGAACCACGCGCACGTTCTTTCTCTTCTACTTCCGATCGCTCAAGATCCCGATGCTGCCCGTCCGCATTCCCCGCTGGGCAATGACCACCGTGCTGCGCCTCGCCAACCGAATGCTGATCGGCCCGCTGCTCTCGCAGGATCGCTGGGCAGTGGAAGCCGAGCAGAGCGGCTACGAGCACAACTGGGACGCCCCGCCGATCGAGGTCAATCCGGTCGTGCGCTCCTTCCAACAGGTAACCGTCCGCAAGTGGCGGGAACACCTGGAGCGTGAGGAACACGAAACGGCCGCGAACGCGAACGATGCCTGACATCCCTTCGGCCTGGACGTCGGTGTCCGGCCAGCACCTGCTCGAAGCTGCGGCGATCTTCATCGTCTTCGTCGCCGTGCTGCTCGTCGGTTCGAAGTGGCTGCCGGGTCGCAGGATGGCCGGCCGACCGGACCCCGACGGCGTCACGCGCACCTACCAGCTCAACGGACTCGCCCTGTTCCTGACGGTCATGTTGCTCGTCATGCTGGGCGAAGTCTTCAACCTGTTTTCGCTGTCGATCCTGCACAGCCATTTCGCCGAGCTGTTCATCGTCGCGAACGTCTTCTCCTGCGCGATGTCAGTGGGCTTGTACGTGCTGGCCTCGAACACTCAGACGGAGCCGCCCGGACTGTTGCGAGGCGTGTTCTTCGGCCGCCAGCTCAACCCGTCCTGGCTCGGCGTCGACCTGAAACTGTTCAGCTATCGACCGTCGTTGATCGGTCTGGCGCTGTTCAATGTCTCCTTTGCCGTCGTCCAGTACGACATGAACGGCGGTCTCTCGCTGCAGATGATTCTCTACCAGGTCTTCACGCTCGTATACGTGTTGAACTACTTCCAGTTTGAGTACGGAATGATCTACACATGGGACATCGTCGCCGAACGGTTTGGCTGGATGCTGGCCTGGGGCGACTATGTGCTGGTGCCGTTCTTCTACTGCATTGGCGGCTGGTGGGTGTTGCACGAAACCGACTCGTTTCACGGCGTCGCCGCAGCGGCGATCTGCGTACTGTTCGTTGTCGGCTTTGCGATGTTCCGAGGCGCAAACGAACAGAAGCACCGCTTCAAGCAAGACGCAGACGCATCGATCTGGGGGCGACCCGCTGAATCGCTCGACGGCCGTCTGTTGGTATCCGGCTTCTGGGGCGTGGGCAGGCACTTGAACTACACGGGTGAGATCTGCGTGTACTTCGCCTGGGCCCTGACGACCGGGTTCGCCTCCTGGATTCCGTTCGCCCTGCCCGTCTGGCTGACGGCTCTGCTGTGGCATCGTTCTCGGCGCGATGATCGCCGCTGTCGGCTCAAGTACGGCGAGTTGTGGCAACGCTACACGCAACGCGTGCCCCATGCGTTGATTCCACGCGTCTACTAGACTCGACATCTCAGAGCCAATCGAGGACGACGATGGTCCAATTGCGCAGTGCTCCGACCGCGATGCGGGAGCCCCGTCCGATTCCGGACCTGGACGGCGGCGCGCCTCTGCTCGGCCACCTCTGGGAGTTCCAGCGGGATCCTGTGGCGATGCTGGAGCGCGGCCGGCGCGAGTTGGGCGACCTGTACCAGTTCAAGCTTGGCCCCCGAGGGTTCGCGCTGTTCGCCGGACCCGAAGCACACGACGCCTTCTTCAACGCGCCCGAAGACCAGCTCAACGCGAAGGCCGTCTATCAGTTCACGGTCCCCATCTTCGGTCGCGGCGTCGCCTACGACGTCGCACCGCAGATCATGGACGAGCAGCTTGGCTTTCTCTATCCGGCGCTGCGCGAAGCCGCAATGCAAAAGTTCGCCCGGATCATGTTCGAGGAGACATCGCAACTGGCCGACTCGCTGGGCGACTCGGGAGCAATCGACCTGCCAGAGACGATGAACCAGTTGACGGTCAACATCGCCAGCCGCAGCCTGATCGGACAGGAAGTCCGCGACCAGGTGGACGCCGGCTTCGCCGATGCCTATCACGACTTGCAGAAGGGCATCAACACCCTGGGCTTCTTCCTGCCCCGCCTGCCCACTCCCGCGCATCGCAGCCGCGACCGGGCGCGCAGGCAGGTCGCCGATCTGTTCAGCGGAATCATGACCTCCCGCCGTCAGATTGAGGATGCCGCCGACCGGCCGGACGACTTCATGCAGTCGCTCATGGAGGCCGCCTACAGCGACGGCCGCAGACTGAGCGAGGACGAGATCACCGGCATCCTGCTAACGGTCCTGTTCGCCGGCCAACATACGAGCGCCGTGCTCGCCACCTGGACCGGGCTCGAGCTGCTCAGGGCGACCGAGTATGTGGGCCGGGTCAGGGACGAAACGCGGGATATCTACGGCGACGTTGGCGAGATGAGCCTTGAGGGTCTGAGACAACAGCTGACCATGGAGCACGCCGTGCGCGAGTGCGAGCGCCTGCATCCGCCGCTGATCATCCTGATTCGCAAGGTGCTCAAGCCGATGCCGTTCGGCGACTACGAGGTGCCGGCAGGCGCGCTGGCCATGGTCTCGCCCGCAGTGTCTCACCGATTGCCGGAACTGTTCGCCGAGCCGGACCGCTTCAACCCCGACCGCTTCGCAGCACCGGCTCGCGAAGACAAGCAACATCCCTACGCGCTGATCGGGTTCGGCGGCGGCAAGCATCGATGCATGGGCAAGCACTTCGCCGAGATGCAGGTCAAGGCAATCTGGACGGTGCTGTTGGACCGCTTCGAGTTCGATATCGACACCGAGTTTCCCTCACCCAACTACGGGAGTTGGGTGACGGGTCCCGTGACGCCCTGCAGGCTCCGTTACCGGCGCCGCGCGCAGGGAAGCGTGTTTCGGTGACGGACGCTGACGCCGGCCGTTATGACGTGGCAATCGTCGGCGCCGGACCGGTAGGTAGCGTTTGCGCGATTGCCCACGCACGCAAGGGTTATCGAGTTGCGCTGTTCGAGGCCAATCCGGCGGCGTCTAACCGACTCGCCGGCGAGTGGCTCCATCCTCCCGCCGTGCAGGTGCTAAACGAACTCGGCATTTCGGTCGAAGGCGAGGTTCCGAGCACCTCGGGTGAAGGCTTCGCTGTGTTTCCCGAGGATGGTCGGGAACCGATCGTCCTGCCCTACGCCGATGGATCGCACAGCCTGGTCTGTGAACACACGGCCCTGGTCTCCCATTTGCGACAGGCTGCCGGAGACGAACCAGGAGTGGATCTGCGGGTCCACGCCCGGGTGCGCACCGTCGAGGACGGCCAGATCACATTCACTCACAACGGCGTGGAACACTCCGTCGTCGCCGAGCGCATCGTCGGCGCGGATGGGCGATCCTCCGTTGTTCGGCGATCACTGGGCCTGGGCTCACAAACGAGAACCTGTTCGCGCATGATTGGGCTCACGCTGCGAGACGTGGAACTGCCGCTCGAAGGCTATGGCCACGTCGTCAGCGGAGCGCCAGGCCCGATGCTCATCTACCGCTTGAGCGAGGATCAGGTCCGGGCAGTCATCGACATCCCGCTCGACCTCGCTCCCAACGAGTGGAAGGGCCTGCTCTCGGACTCGTATGCCCGCTGGATTCCGGAGACGCTGCGCCCCGCGTTCATCGAAGCCTGGTCGGACGAGCGATTTCACACAGCCGTCAACGTTGTCAGCCCCCGTCTCACCTACGGCACCTCACGTCGAGTGCTGATCGGCGATGCGGCGGGACACTACCATCCACTGACCGCGACCGGGATGACGCTTGGTTTCGGCGATGCGTTCGCGCTGGCCCAGGGCGAAGAGTTCGGCAACTTCCGCAACCATCGATTCGAGTCAACCCGCGTGCCCGAATTGCTGGCAATGGGACTCTACGAGGTGTTCGCCGATCAGCGGGCTGAAGGGACCGCGCTCCGACAAGCTATGTACAACCGCTGGCGGGCAAACGCTGTGGTGCGTGGACGCACCATGCGGCTGCTCGGCTGCGAGGACACCTCGATTCGCAGTCTGAGTCGCGAGTTCTCGACCACGGTGCTCTGGGCACTCTGGGCGAGAGTCCCAAAGTCGCTCAAAACAAGTGCCTGGCGCGACTATCGCGAGGTCGCCTGGGGAATGAGCAATCGCCTGGCCTGGCTGCTGCGGGCCGCGTGGCACCTGTACAACGTGAGACGGGCAGGCGGGACGGGAGCCGAACGCCCAACCGAGGCGCTGGCCAGGGCATTCCTGACCTCGATGCCCTCCGGATCATCGGCCCCGCCTCGAACCGAACCGCGCGTTGAGGCCGATCTGGACCCACCCGATGCAAGTTCTGCGTTACAGCGTGCCGCCGTTCGGCTGCTGGACCTCCAGACCGAGGACGGCGGCTGGGAAGGCGAGATGGTCTGGTGCCCGATGATCACGGCGCAGTGGGTGCTGCTCCAGCACATCCTCGGACGCCCGATCGCCCCCGACCGCCAAGGCCGCCTGCTGCGCTACTTCGAACAGTCCCGCCTGCCCGACGGGCAGTGGGGTCTGCACGATCACTCCTCGCCGCATCTGTTTGTCACGACGCTGGTCTACGTCGCCTCGCGCTTGCTCGGAGTCGAGCGCGACGATCCGCTGATCGCGCCGGCGCTCCGCTTCATCCAGGCCGAAGGGACGCTCGGCATCCCGAGTTGGGGTAAGTTCTGGCTGTCCGTGCTCAATCTGTACGAATGGGACGGACTCCACCCCGTGCTGCCCGAGTTGTGGAGTCTGCCGCGCCGGTTCCCACTGCATCCCTCGAACTGGTACTGCCACACGCGGCTGATTTACATGGCTATGTCCGCAATCTTCGCACGCCGCTTCCAGGCGCCCCTGACGCCGCTGATCGAGTCCTTGCGCGAGGAACTGTATCCCCAGGGCTACGCGGCCATCGATTTCCCCGCCGCCCGCAGCCGACTGCGGACGGCCGACCTGTTCGCTAAGCCGACCGTCTGGCTGCGCCTCCTGTACCGAGGGGCGCAGCTTGTGCAGCGTTTCCACGTCAAGCGTCTGCGCGAGCGGTCCGTCAATGCGATGACCGAGCAGATCAAGTGGGAGCTGAACACCACCGACCACACCAGCATCTCGCCGGTCAGCGGACTGCTCAACATCCTTGCGCTGTGGCTGCACGATCCGGAGGACGCCGACGGTCAACGCGCGCTAGAGCAGGCCGACAAGTGGTTCTGGGAAGACGAGGAACGCGGCGCGCGGTTGACCGGCGCGAGAAGCGCTTCCTGGGATACCGGGTTCGCGCTCCAGGCGCTAGCGTCCGCCGGCCACGTCGACGGCGTGCCCGGCGCGCTAGAGCGCGGCGCTGCGTACCTGCGCGAGCAGCAGATCCCTGCCAGCTTCCCCGGATTTCGCGAGGCTTACCGCAACGATCCGCAGGGCGGCTGGTGTTTCGCCGAGCGCTGGCACGGCTGGCCCGTGTCCGACTGCACGGCCGAAGCCGCGCTCGGCATTATCGCCGCCGAGCGAGCCGCCGACCACAGGTCCGGCGACAATCAACCGCTGCGGGACGCCGTACACTTCATGCTGCGCGCCCAGAATTCCGACGGCGGCTTCGGCAGCTACGAGGCGCAGCGCTCGCGCTTCGATCTCGAACGAATCAATCCCGCCGAGATGTTCGGCGAATCGATGACCGAGCATTCGTATGTCGAGTGCGCCGCCTCGTGCATGGCGGCGATCGTCGCCTGCCGCGAACACGCCCCGCAGGTCGTCGATGCAGACGCCGAGCGCGCCCTCGCGCGAGCCGACGCCTGGCTGCGCCGCACCCAGTTCGATGATGGTTCATGGCGAGGCGTCTGGGGGGTGCAGTACATCTACGGGACGTTCTTCGGAATCCGAGGCCTGATCGCCGGCGGCGCACAACCCGGAGACCCGGCCCTCCGCGCCGCTTGCCGCTGGCTGCTGGATCGCCAGCGCGAAGACGGCGGCTGGGGCGAGCACCACAGCGGCTGCCTGAGCCGGCAATATGTCCCGCACGACGAGAGCCAGGTGATCCAGACCGCCTGGGCGCTGATCGCCCTGCTCGAAGCGGGCGACGAACACTGGAGCGCCATCGCCCGAGGCGCAGGATTCCTCGTCGACAATCAATGCGGGGACGGCGGCTGGCCGAGGCAAGACATGGCCGGCGTTTTTTTTCGCACCGCGCTGCTCGACTACGTCCTCTACCGCCAGTACTTCCCGTTGCATGCGCTCGGACTCTACGAAGCTCGACGCACCGCCCAACACGCTCGCTAGTCTCTACTGCTTGGCGTCAACCAGGTCCTAGCGGCCGGTGATGGAGCGCAGCGCGAAGAGCGCGTTGGAAGGCCGCTCGGCGATCCGCCGCATCAGGTATGGATACCAACGCTCGCCGTAGGGAATGCTCATCCGCAGCCGCTCGCCGCGTGCGCGCATTGCCGCGCCCAGCTCCGGCCGCACGCCGTACAGCATCTGAAACTCCCAGTAACCGATCGTCGGCTCGGTCTCGGCCAGACGGCGCGCCGCGGCATGCAGGACCGGGTCATGCGTGGCCACGCCGACATCGGCTCCCGCCCGCCAGAGCTGCTCCAGCAGCCCGGAGTACGCCCGACGGATTGGCCCGGCGCCTCTGTGCGCGACCCGACTCGATTCGCTGTAGGCGCCCTTGGTCAGACGCACCCGCGCGATGCCCTCGTCGATCAGCGCCTGCGCATCCTCCGGCGTGCGCCGCAGATAGCTCTGCAACGCAACGCCGGTCAGCTCCGACCGCGCCGCCGCAGTCCGATACAGCGCCAGTGTCGCGTCGACGGTGCCCGACACCTCCATGTCGAGCTCGACCCGCACGCCGTGCGCTGCGGCCGTCTCGACGATCGCCAGCAACCCACGCTCGGCCGTTTCGTATGAAATGCCCAGCCCCAGCAGCGTCGGCTTGACGCCCATCCGCGCGTCCAGGCCGGACGTGTCGCCGACGGCCGCCGCGAGCGCACAGTACTCGGCGACCGCCTGCTCCGCATCGGTCGGATCAGTCACTTCCTCGCCCAGGAACGAGAACTTCGCATTCGCGCCCTGCAATCCGTCGGCGTTTTGCGACAATCCCCGCGCGAGCGCCAACGCGTCGTGGCGGGTGTCGCCGGCGACAAAGCGCCGCACCAAGAGTCGTTCGAATCCGCCCGCGCGAGCGGCCCGCTCCGCCCAATCCTGTTTCGACAGCCAGATCAGTCCCGACCGAAGCATCGTCGCCTCCGTTGCCAGACGCGCAGCGTAACAGCGACCGAACAGATCAGGAGCGGACGGGCGCTGCAATGGATGCAGGCAGCCGGAGCGAGACGGTCGTGCCCTGGCCCGGTCCTTCGCTGGCCGCCTCGACCGAGCCGCCATGCGCTTCGACGATGGCGCGGGTGATCGCGAGCCCCAGCCCGGTGCCCTGCACGCCTCGATGCCGAGCCTGTTGCGTGCGGTAGAAGCGATCGAAGATGTGCGGCAGGTCAGACGGATCAATGCCGATGCCATCGTCAACGACCGAGATGGCGACGCCCTCGTCCGCGCCGCTGCGGACGTTGAGCACGACGCTTCCGCCGGGATCGACGCTGCTGATGGCGTTGCCGACCAGATTTCCGAGCGCCTGGCTGATCCGGCCGCGATCACACATGATTTCAGGCAGCCCCTCCACCGCCTGCAACGAGAGCCGGACCTGGCGCGTCTGGGCCTGCGGCTGCCAGCGTTCCAGTTCGGCATTCAGGAGAGCGTCGAGAGTGACGGTTTCGAAGTTGAGCTGCAACTCGCCGCGGTCGGTCTCGGCGAGCCAGTCGAGGTCCGTGACGAGACCACGCAAGCGTTCGACTTCCTGGATGATGTGCTCGGACGCGGCGTCGGACGAGTGCAGGCCGTCGCGCAGCCCGGCAGCCTCCAGTTGGATCACGCTGAGCGGCGTGTTCAGCTCATGCGACACGTCGTTAACCAACTGCCGACGCAGCTCGCGCTGCGTCTCGAGGGTCGAACTCATTCGGTTGAAGGCGTCGCTCATCCGGCCGAGTTCATCGGACGTCGAGACCTGCAGCCGGGCCAGGTCTCCCCGGGCGACGGCTTGCGTCGCCTCGGTCAACGCACGTACCGGCGCGGTGATGCGCGTGGACAACCAGACGGCGAAGAGGATCGCGGCTCCGACCGTGACCAAGCCGCCGATCAGGATGATGGTCAGCAGCGTGCTCAGGAATCCATCCGACTCGGTCGACAACAGTTCGCGATTGACGTCGACGTAGACATGGCCGGCCGGTTGATTGGAAGCCGCCGCCGGTATCGGCTCGCGATGCCCGTCCAGACTCGCCCCGCTGCTTCCCGGAGCGAGCTGACCGAAGCTGTCCAGCACGATGCTGCCCTGGGCGTCGACGATGACGATGCGGACGGGGTCCTGGTGGAGGATCTCGATGTGGTTCTCCTCGCCAGACCCGGACCGTTCCCGCTGGACCGCCTGGCCGTAGGCGTAGCCGGCCTGTTCGAGGACGGTGTCGGCTGTCTGCCATCCGCCCGCCTCGGCGTGGGCCCGGCTCAGGCTCTGGGCCAGACGGGCCGCTTCATCTTCGCCGATCTGCTCGACGAAGACGCCGAGCCGGGACTCGGTAGCGAAGTAGGCCACCAGGGAGCTGACAATCACGGTGGCCAGGACCATGACGATGGTTGCCGCGACGATCCGTTGGCGCAGCGACATCATTCATCCTCCGCAACGAATCGATAGCCGGCCCCATAGACGGTCTCGATCGGTTGCGAACCTGCGCTTGCGCTGGCGATCCGCTTGCGCAGGCGCGCCACCTGACTGTCGATGGCGCGGTCGAAGCCGTCGAAATCGTGCGGGAAGGTCAACGAGATCAACTGGTCGCGGCTCAGCACCTGATTTGGATGCCGCATGAAGGTCGCGAGCAGGGCGATCTGCGCCTGGCTCAGCTCAACGGGCTCGCCATTGACGGTGACGCTGGCGGTCGTTTCGTTGAGGCTGATCGCGCCGCTGGTCAGCACCTGTTGCACCTTGCCTTTGACCCGGCGCAACACCGCCTCCGAGCGGGCGATCACCTCGCGCGGATCGAACGGCTTGACGATGTAGTCGTCGGCGCCGCTGTCGAGTCCGATGATGCGCTGCGCCGGCGCTTCCCTGGCCGTCAGCATGATGATCGGCACATCGGACTCGCGGCGCAGAATCCTGCACAAGTCGACGCCGTCCAGCCGGGGCAGCGTCAGGTCGAGGATGACCAGGTCGGGCGTCGTGCGCCTGGCGGCGTCGAGACCTGTCTGACCGTCATGCGCGACCTCGGCTGAATATCCGGCTTGCTCAAAGTAGAGTCGCACCCACTCGGCGATCCTCGTGTCGTCTTCAATGATCAGTACATTGCCGCTCATGGTCGTTCCTGGGGGAGATCAAGCCAGGACGCGGCGCCTCCCGTTGGCGCCGCGTCCCGAGAGTGGGAACTGTGTGGATGCTATCCCTCGCAGCTCCGACTCACGCGCTCTGCCAACAACGAGCTACTCGTGCCCGCCGTTGCCGTGCTCGCCGCCGGATTCGCCGGAGGACTCACGTCCCTCGCCCGACTCGCCGGAGGACTCACGGCCTTCACCCGACTCGCCTGACTCGCCGCCTTCGCTCGAGTGCGGTTGTGGGCCGGGGCCGCCGCACACGAACACTTCGAGGTGGACGACGTAGCCGTCGAACGAGACGCCGGCGAGTGACGGCTCGCTGTCGACCGAGATGCTGGTCGAGACCTGCTGCCCGGGAGCGAGGTCGCCGATCACGTCCGGTCCCAGCTCGCCGACGGTCCGCGTGCCGGACTTCAGGTGCGGCTCGGACTGCACGAAGCACAGCGTTTCGCCGGTGGTGTTGCGGACGGTCGTGTGCATCGTGCCCGTGGCCTGGTCGAAGCTGGCCTCGACCGCCATGCCGCCGAGCACACCAGTCCAGGTCTCGTCGAGCGGCGTGATTGGGCTGGACATCTCGGCTTCGCGACTCTCGCCGCCGCCTTCGCTGCCCTCACTGCCGCCTTCGCCGCCGGCGCCGTGTTCGGCGCCGCCTTCGCTGCCTTCGCCGCCGCCTTCGCCACCGCCGAATTCGGCGTGGGTCGTCCATGCGGTGAACGACTCCGGCGTGGACGGCAGTACGATGTCCAGCGTCTCGCCCGGGGCGAGATCGGTCGGCGTCGTCGGCCCGAGCTCCGCTCCGTTGTCGAGGTGGATCTCAACCCGCACCCTGGTCAGGACGCTGTTGGAGACGTTCTCGACGCTGCCTCGGAAGGAGTTCGACGCGTCGTCGTACTTGAGCACCAGTCGCGCGCCGTTGCGGACCTCATCGAACGTGGCGTCCGCTGCGAGCGAGTTGGCGCCGATCGCCTCGCCGCCGTTGGACTCGCCCGACTCGCCGCCGCGCTCGTTGCCCTCGTTGTGCTGGCCGCCCTCGCCGCTTTCGCCGGCCTGGCTGCCGTGCTCGCCGCCGGACTCGCGGCCCTGTTCGCTGTTGCCGTTGTGTTCTCCTCTCGAACGGTCTTCCGCTCGCTCCGACGTCTCCTGGTGGGCGACGGCGGACTCGGTGGCCCCTCGGTCGTCGGAGCCGGTCGCGCATCCGATCAGGACTGCGCCTCCAACCATTGCTCCCACGATTGGTCCGACCAGGACCGTCTTCTTCAGCAGCTTCGCGAGTGTCATTGCGCTCTCCTTTCATGAGATTGCTGCGTTGACACTCAAGATGACGGGGAAATGTGGCCGAATTGTGTCGTCCGAGAGCGGATTGCTCCCCTTGGGAAACTTGCACGGAAGTACACAAACAAGTCGCCCCCGCGTAGGCGGGGGCGACGCGATTCTGACTCCGGCGAACGTCACCGACGAGGCGACGGACGCTGCCGACACCTCGGCGCCAAGGCTGGAGCGGGGCGAGACGGGACGCCGCTTAGGTTGCGGCGTCGACGGTGTTGGGCCAGATGCCAAGCGAGATCCTGATCTCGTTCAACGACATCCCCGAGGTGATCGTCGCCGCCGCTTGCAGCGTGTCGTTGTCACCGGCCGCGCTCTGGTCGCGCATCTCTTCATAGAGCTGAATGGTCATTCGTCGTCGCAGTTCGGCGGGAGATGGAGCTTTGGTCTGTCCGGTCGTCATGGTGGTCCTTTCAACTGGCCACCGAAATCCTAGCCGCCGATTCGGCCCGCGATCCGAGCACATGAAGTAGGAAATTGGCAAGCCTGCGCGTCCCGATCTGATACGGCAAGGACGCCAGACTGCTCGGTTGCAGGTGCGGCCGGTGCGGTTGGGCCGACACTAGCGGTCGCTGTCGCCCGCCCGCATCCAGTCCGCCGCCGTCAGATCGGTGTACAGTCGCCGGCGCCAGAGCCACCAGCGCACACGCGGTGTCGAGAGAGCCAAGAGAGCGGCTCCGAGCAAGCAGCCGGCCATTGCCAGCAGCGCCGCCTGGGGGCCAAACGAATCGACCAGCGCGCCGGCAATGATGGCGCCAATCAGGATCGTTCCCTGGGCCAGATTCATCATGGTCAGGGCCTGGGCGCGCATCTCCTCGGGGGCGTGAGCGAGCAGCGCGAGGTTGGCGACGGTGACCATGTTGTAGACGCAGGCCGTGGCGAAGAACACGCAGACCGCGACCACCGCGAGGTGCGGCGCCAGAGAAATCCCGACCAGTGCGACTCCTCCCGTCGCGATCAAGCCGACCATCAGCAGGTTCGGCGAGCGGATCTCCTTCAGCGATGCCAACCAGACCGCGCCGACGGTCGCGCCAAGACCACCGACGGCCGCCAGGTAGCCCACCCAGGAACGGTGTTGGCCCAACTCGTCGATCACGACCAGAGGCATCAGTACCGCCTCGTAGGGCTGCAGGAACATGTACGAGACCGCCGCGATGATCAGCACGGCCAGCGGCCAGCGCGTGTCGATCGACCAGCGCGCACCGGCCGTGATCTGCCGAATCATGGACCGCTCCACGTCCCGCTCGCCCGGCTGCGACTCCCCGCGGCCTTGGATTAGCGTCCCAAGCAGCGCCGCCAACAGGCTGAACGCGGTCATCAGGCCGAACATCCAGGTGAAGTCGGCAACGCGCAGCAGCAATCCGGCCAGCAGTGCGCCGCCGATCTTCAACGAAGTCTGTCCGGTCTGCGAGAGCGCGGTGGCCGAGCGTAGATGGGAGGACTCGACGATTGTGGGCAGCATCGCCCGGCGACCCAGATTGAAGAAGACGAAACCAATCCCCGACAGGCCAGACAGCGCAATCACCTGCCAGCTTTGAGCCTGTTCGACGATGAGCAGGACGAACAGCACGCCCGAGGCGGCGGCGTTGGTCAGAAACGACCCGATCAGCACACGCCGATAGGGGTAACGGTCAACAATCACACCGGCGAAGGGAGAGAGCAGCAGATTGGGCGCCATCCAGGCTGCCAGTACGGCGCCCAGCAGCACGGCGGAGCCGGTCAGCTCGACAATCAGGACGGCGCGGGCAACCAGCTCCAGCGCCAGCGCGGCCGAGCGCACGAACGTGGCCGCCCAGAGGACCCGGAAGTCGCGGTAGCCGAATGCGGCAAAGGTCTCCGGGTTGAACAAGAAGCGCCCCTCTGCGCTCGCAGCCTGAACACTCGTCGACCTCTCAGGGAGTCGATGCAGCCAGCCGCCCGTTGTCCGCGTTGACTCTCAGGCATGACACCCGTCCGAGTCGTGATTGAGATAGAGCATTCCATTCCGTGTCCGAATTGCGATAGATCAGACAGACGGCAATGGCCTATCTCTTTTGCCCACTTTGCGAATAGCAGGATGCCCAACAGAGATTGGTGCAAGTCGCTCTCCTAATCGCAGAGCGGCCGATATAGATTCCAATTGTGAGCGACGCACATCAGAGGGCACTGCAACAGCACGAACATGTGCCAATTCAGGCCGAGACTCGGCAAGGGTTGACGGAGGGAAGCGCCTTCCTGTGGGGATGGTTGACGCCGGTCACGCTGAGCGAGCCGGACGTCGTCGCTTATGCGACCCGAGTCTCTCTCTGGGGCCGTTGGTTCATCTGGATTGTCGTCATCTTCCTCGCTGCCTACCGTCCCGACTTCTGGTACCCCGAGCGAGCGGAAACGGTGGCTCTGCCGATCCTCCAGTTGTTGGCCAATGGCCTGCTCCACTACCGGCTGCGCACACGGAAGCCAATCACTCAGCGATTGCTGTTGTTGGTCAGCATGTCGGACCTGGCGCAGATCGTGTTTGCCATCGCGATCCTCGGTGGCTTCTCGACCTTCGCCTACATCGGTTTCTATCCGGCGCTCGGCCTCTTCGCCGTCCTCTTCTCCTCCATCTGGGCCACCGTTGCCTGGACATCCTTCGCAGCATTGGCCTATGTCGCGGTATGCGTCTGGACCGGCGGTGGACTGGACCTTGAGCAGGGCGAGGAGAAAGTGCTGGTCGCCCGAGTGGCAACGATGTACATCGTCGCTGTGGGCATCGGTATGCTCGTCCGCTTCGAGCGTCTCCGTTGGCAGTCGGCAGTCTCCCGCGAACAACAATTGCGCAGGGAACGGATCGAGCTGTCTCAGCAGATCCACGACACGACCGCCCAGACCGCGTTCATGATCAACCTCGGTATTCACCGAGCCAGGACCCTGGCGGACGAATCCAACGAGGAGTTACTCTCCGCTCTCGACGCGACCTCCTCACTGTCGCAGTCGGCGATGTGGGAGATGCGCGGACCGATCGACGCCGGCCACATCCTGGAGGGTCGAGAGCTTGGTCAAGTGCTGTCCTCGCACTGCGCCACCTTTGAACGGATCACAGGGATCACCACCACCATGTCGCAGACGGGGTCCGAGCCGACCATGCCGACCGAAACGCGCTCTCGCCTGTTCTCCATCGCCCACAACGCCCTCACCAATGCGTTTCTGCACGCCAGTCCGCGGCGAGTCGAAGTCGGCCTGTGCTTCAGCGGCGACGAAGTTGCCCTGCGCGTGGCGGATGACGGCGTCGGCCTGCCCGACGATTACGCCGGGCGCGGTCGTGGGATCAGCGGCATGATGGCCGAGGCCGTCCGCTTGGGAGGAACGCTGACGCTGGACGGCGAAGCCGCGGGAGGCGGAACGATGATCACCTGCATTGTGCCTCGCCAGAGCGACTGGAACGGAGACTGAGATGTCTGCCAGCAGTCCAGTCAGAGTGATGGTGGTGGATGATCATCCAATCGTGAGAAGCGGCTTGCGAGACCTGCTCGAGGACTCCGGCAAGTTCGTCGTGGTTGCGCAGGCAGGCGACGGCGAGGAGGCGTTGCGCCTGGCCGAGGCAGCGCAGCCGCAGGTCGTGATCATGGATGTAATCATGCCTGGCAAGGACGGCATCGAGACCTGTCGCGAACTCATGACCCTGCTGCCCGAGACCCGGGTGATGATGTTGACCGCCGCAACGCAGCAGGATGCCGTCATCGATGCGGTCGCCGCCGGCGCCAGCGGCTATCTCGAGAAGTATGCGCCGCCTGAAGCCTTGGTCGAGGCACTGACGGACGTGGCCGAAGGCCGTCTCCCTGTCCCCGACGAGGCGGTCAAGCAAGTCTTTGCGATGCTCAAGGGTCAGCGCCAGACTGACCCCGGCAGACCAGTTGACCGGTTGACGGCGATCGAGCGGCAGACCTTGACGCTGTTCGCACGGGGCATCCCGTACGCAGAGATCGCCAGGCAGCGGGGCAACAGCGTCGTCACCGTGCGCAACACGCTCTACCGCATCCAGGACAAGCTGGGCATCGAGACCAAGCAGGAACTGGTGATCTGGGCAGTACGCAGCGGCCTGCTCGACGACGACGTCGTCGGCATCGATGAACAGCGACTCACGTAGCGTCCCCCGTCGATCGGGCCGAAGGCCGTCGTGCGTCCGCATGAGTTGTTGAACCGCTGCATCTCAGTAGAGCAAAAGGGAAAACTCGAACCGGCTCATCTGATCTATTGACCCCCGACGCCCGTCGGCACACTCGACGCAGGCGCTGAGGGGGACAATGAGATGCGTGTCGAGAAGAGTCGGAATCGAACAGCCAGGTGTTGGCGCATCGCCGCCCTTGCCCTACTGCTTGTCGTGATCGTTGGCGGTCTGCTGTCGGTCACGACTGCGCGTCATGCAGCTCGTGGCCAGGAGCGAGTCCAGGATGTCGACGCGGACATCCGCGTCTCGGCTCAACGCCTCGAAGACGGCGAGGTGCGATTCGGCTTGCGGGTGCGGGACGCCGGCGGCGGCTGGGCGGCGCCGGTCACGCCGCGCGCGCACCGGTTCGATCCGGCCAACGTCCGCGTGGGCCGATGGCTCGTCAGCTCCCCGCTAGTCCTGGAAGTTGAAGACGACGGTCGCGGACGACTCGTGCGCAGCCGCCTGTTCGAGCCTTCCAACACGGACGAGGTCACGCTCGTTACCGGGCTGGATGAATGGGCCGGCGACGTTCACTACTCCGCATTTCACGACGATCAGGGCGATCTGGTCACCAGTGTCTCGATCTACAGCGCCGCGGTCGGCGCGCCGGATGGCGAGCTGAGGACCACGATCACTTGCCGGGGCGGCGAGACCTCGGTCGTCATCGGCGGTCTGCCCAGCAACCTCGGCGACGGCTCCACCGGTCAAGAAGTCGACGTGACCTGGTCTCTGGACGACGATGTGAGGCTTGCCGAGCGTCGCATTGTCGAGTCGGCTGGCGCGGGACTCGAACTCGTTCCAATTGCAGGAAACAAGCTGGCCGAAGCGCCTCTTGGGTTTGCGACACGGCTCTCCCTATCGATCGAGATGACTCCTGCTCTGACGACCAGCATCGACCTGGAGGCGCTTCGCGCACTGCCGGTCTACAACAACCTGCGCTACTGCGATGGTGAAGCACGCCCCTCGGGTCACACCGAACTGCGCGTCCGCGCGCAGGTCCGCGCCGACCGGCGGATCGAGTTCGCCGTCCAGCAACGCACCGCCCGCGGCTGGAGCGACGACATTCGGCCTCGCATCAGGGTCATGCGCGCGTTCGGCGACGCGACCAACTGGCTGTCCTCGACACCGGTCTCCGTGAACGTCGAACTCGAACGCGGCGCAGAGATCAGTCTGCCCGAGCCTGTGGCGCCAGTCGTCCCCGAACCGATTCTTCCTGTGGACAGAAGCGGCTCGTACACCGGCTCGCTCTCATATGAGGTGGAGCATCGGGACCTCGAGGGCTACTGGCCGACCAAGCTGAACTCGGTGCTCACAGTGAGCAGCGACCAGGGATTGCAGCTTCAAGTTGGATGCTTCGGCGACGAACGTCAGGTGCTGCTGAGCGGCGCGCCCTTCGACGCCGGCGGCGACCTGCTCCTCGCATTCGACGACCGCGAAGCGAGGGTCAACTGGAGCGTCGACACCTCCGAGGTTGCGTCCACGTGGCGTCCGGACGACGTAGAGCGAACAATCGAACGTCTCCGGCAAGCGAAGAGTCTGTCCGTCAGCCTCGGGCGTGGGGATTCAGCGCCCATCTCGTTCGATGTGCGTCACCTGTTCATGACTCGGATCCAGGCAAACATCGACCATTGCGGCAACTATGCGGAACCGGACTGGCGGCCGATCACCGACGCCTCGCGCGTCGACCATGAATCAGGCGCCTACTACGGGGTCCTGTACCGCGAGTGGAACGGCTTTCGTCGCGACAGCCATGTCAAGACCACTGCCATCGACAGCGCACCTGCCGCTGCCGGCGGCCCCTTCACGCTCCTCATGACTTGCAACTCCCGGATCCTGACCTTCCAGATTGAGCGGCTCCCCGATGTGGGCAACCCTACGTCGATTCGCCTCAGGCTCGACGGCGGTGACCCGTTTGAGGTGCCTGCGAGCGTCTTCGACGTATGGGATGGCACGACGCTCTTCGCGTTCAATCCCGATCTTGACGCAATCAGGCAGGGAACGACGCTCCACTTCGAACTGGGTACGGATCGGCATGCCCGGGGATCCTTCAACCTCACCGAGCTGTTCGGCACTCCGATCCAGACCAACTTCGACAACTGCGACCGGGACTACTGGTCATCGCCGCCTACCTACGTCCCTGTCGTTGCTCAGCGCGAGCGGCTGTCTCGAGTTCTCGTCTATTCGGCATACCACGATGAGGGTGGCACGGTCTCCTCCGGAGTGTGGTCCACCGCAGTGGACATACCGCAGATCGATGGTGCGATTGAGATGCAAGCAACCTGCTACCGCAGCTCGGTGTCGCAGGCCCTCATTGAAACACCTCTGGAGGTGGATGCAGGCCAGGTATCCGTGTCCTTGACGGTTGATGGCCGCTCGTTCGGATCAACGCTCTGGCACAAGGAGCAAGTGGGATCCTTTGGCCTGCTGATTCACCCGTCGCCCCGTCAACTGATGGCTCAACTCCGCGGAGCATCCGTCGCAGTTGTGGAGGTCCCTGAGCTAGCGAGCGTGCCGATCACCTTTGATGTGAGCGGCATGTTCGATACGCCGGTGCAAGCGAACCTCGACGAGTGCGGCTACTACAAGCAGGGCGAGGTTCGCTCGCTCCCCCTCCCGCTGAACGTCTTCGGCGTCAGCTCGATGCCGAACGTAGACGACGGCGTAACTGAAGTCATCGCCTGGCTGCGGATTCCTGGCAATCCGACGATTGTCCAGGCGGATCTGCTGGCTGTCCATTGGCGAGTCGATGAACCCAATCTCGGCTTGATCATGACCTGTGGGCCAAGCGGCGTTTCCATGAGCATCTACGGAGAGCGCACATCGGAGCTCGACAGAAATCACTTGCGGGTGCAGTGGCGGACAGATGGAGGTGCAGTCCACCAGGCGATCTGGCAGGTCGCCCAGTTCTCCACGGGGTCGACGCAGGTCAGCCCCGAGTTCGCGGGTTCGGTGATCGCGTCTTGGCGCAACGCGTCCGAACTGGAACTCACGCTCCTCGATGCCATACCTAGTAGTCATCGCTTCAATCTCGATGCGCTCTTCGACAATCCGGTCGCCAACACCTTCGACGAATGCCTGACCATGCCGATCCCGCCGCAGTCGCCGCCGGTGACAGGCGTTCCCGTGACGTTCGATGCCCATCTCAAGTATGCAGCGGACCGACTCCAGGGTTCATCATGGATCAACAGCTTTGTCCAGTTGAAGGACGACAGCCCCCAGCCGGATCAAGCGGACGACCCTGATACCCGCTCGGAGTTGTCCGTCTCCTGCCGCATCGATGGTGTTTCGGTCCGCGTCAGCAAGTTGGACGCGATGCAGCCGGTGTTTGTCGCCGGAGACACGGTCGAAGTCACCTGGAACATTGACGGTCGATCGCACACTGAGATGTGGGATGTGTGGTCCACGTTCAATCACCACGACATCTCGCCACCCGACGACGCAGGCTTCTACGCCGCCCTCAAGGACGCCGGGACGCTGACCATCCGCGTCGTGTCGGACCCCGTCATCACCAAGACATTCGAACTCGAACGGCACGGCTTCTGGGACACGCCCGTCCAGCCAAACCTGGACGCATGCGCCGCCGCGGAAGCCCCGGTTGGGGACCAGCGACCGCCATTGGCCCTCGAACTCTCGAAAGTGATTCCGTCCGGGTGAACCGACTTGATCCCTGCTGCGAGGGCGAGGTTAGGCGTTGAACTGCGGGACCAGGAAGTCGTGGTCCTTTTCGTAGACCTGCACGCGGCCGCGGCCGCCGTCGCTGATCGCGATCCGGTCCTGACCGTCAATGGCGATGCCGCGCGGCCGGTCGAAGACGCCGAACTTGATCAGCTCCACGGGATTGACCCGCTTGAACGCCTGCGTGTACTCAGGATTCACGTCCATCACCTGCTGCGCGGCTTTGGAGAACTCGTGGGCGTCCCCCTGCAAGCTGCAGATGATGTCGCCGTCGGGATAGTAGATCTGCACCCGGCGGTTGCCCCAGTCGCAGACGTAGACGTCGCCGTCGCTGTCAACCGCGACATCGGCCGGCCGCTTCAGGCTGCCGCCGTCGTCGATGCCGATCTCCGCGTAGCGCGAGCCGAAGCGCCCCACGAACTCACCGTCGGGCGTGAACTTCTGTACCCGGTCGTTGCCCCAGTCGGCAATGTAGACGCAGCCCTCTTGGTCAATCGACAGTCCCCACGGCTGATTGAGTTGTCCCTGCTCGGATCCCTGCGTTCCCCAGCAGCCCAGATACTCCCCGCTGACGGCGTACTGCTGCACGCGGTGGTTGAGACTGTCCACCACCAACATCCGGTCGTCGGCGTCGAACGCGATGCCCGAGGGCCGATTGAACTGCCCGTCGCCGGTGCCGAACTTGCCCCACTCGCCGATCGGCGAGCCCTCTGCGTCATATCCGAAGATGCGGTGGTGGTAGGCGTCAGCACACCAGACCGTGCCGTCCCGGGCGAGTGCGAGGCCTTCCGGCCACTGCAAGTCCCCCACGCCCATCTCGCCGAGGAACTCGTCCTCGATCCGGTGCTTGAGAATCTTCGGACTCAGCGCGCCGGCCCCGCCGCCGTACTCGGCCAGGCCGATATCGGCCACATACATGGTGCCGGCGGGCGTCATCGCGATCGGCGTCGGATAGGTGTATCCCTGCGGACCCACGAAGTGCCCGATCGAGTGTCGGAAGTGCCAGGTGCGTCCGGCGACGGTGGTGGTCAACATCTCGCTTCCTCCTCGGCTAGGCCGTCGCCGAGAGCTGTTCGATGAAGCTGAGCTTCTCGAACTCGCCGTCGACAATCGGCTTGGCGTCAAGGCCCATCCAGTCCTCCAGCAACGTCGAGTAGACGCCGCGGAAGTCGTGGTTGGGCACCAGATCGCCCTGTTCGAGGTCCCTCGGATTGATGCTCGGGAACTCCCCGTGCATGCCGCCGCTGACGCGCGGTCCGATCACGAAGCAACCGCCGCCGGCGCCATGGTCGGAGCCCGAGCCGTTGTCTCGCACACGCCGCCCGAACTCGGTGAACAGGAACATGACCACGTTGTCGTCGGCGTCGTGCGCCTTGACGTCGTCCCAGAAGTCGGCGATCGCGCGGGACAAGTCGGTCCAGAGCTTCTCGAAGACCGGCTTCTGATTGGCGTGCGTGTCGAAGCCGATCAGCTGGGTGTAGAAGACGCGCGTACCGAGGTCGGCGCAATGGATCGTTGCAATGTCCTTGAGGCTGCGCGATATCTGCTCGGTGCCCCACTCGACGGTCGTCTCATAGCGGCCCAGGCCCTCTTTGAGAATGTCAGCGCCTTTGAGCGCGTCCAGGCCGGTCCGGCCCAGGTACTCCTTTACGTTGCCGGTGCCGATCGCGCGGCCGTACATGTTGACGAAGCGCTCCAGCATCTTCTCGCGCTGACGTTGTTGCTCGATCCCGGTCAAGAGGCCGTAGGTCGAGAGATCGGCGACGGACGCGACCGTCACTCCCGGCACGACCAGCGCGCGAGGCAGGCCCTGGCCGATGTGGACGCCGGTGACAGGATTCTCGCCGGTCGGGTCGAGGTCGCGGATCGCGCGGCCGACCCAGCCCTCGGTGCCGACCTTGTTCGGTTCGCAGGTGTGCCAGATGTCCATCGAGCGGAAGTGCGAGCGCGGCGAGTTCGGATAGCCGACGCCGTGGATCAGCGCCATCTCACCATCGTCGTAGAGCGCCTTCAGCGGCGCCATCGTCGGGTGCAGCCCGAAGTGATCGTCGATCTTGAGCACCTCGTCCGCGCCGATGCAGAGCTCGCCGTTGCGGGCGTCGTTGTAGTGCCCATCGGCGTAGGGCACCACGCTGTTCATGTAGTCGTTGCCGCCGGTCAACTGGATGATGACGACGACCGGGGCCTTGCTTCTGGTCGCGGTGGTCATGGTCGGGTCTCTCTGTGCTGCACCTGTGAATGTCTCGGTTGTCGGTTAGCCAAACTGGTACTCCGTCGTCGCCGCAATCAGCGCGAGCATCTCGCCGACCCGCTGCGACGAGCCGTCGAAGTCGTTGCTCCAGGACAGCTCGCCCTGCTCCGAAGCGTGCTCGATCAGTTCGAGCCGGGTCGCCTCCGCCACGTCGAGCGGGCCGATCAGATCGAGGCAGTGGTCGACCATCTCGTCCGCAGCCATGCTCGTTCCGTTGGCATCGGCCACGCGTTGCACGATCTTGCGAATGCCGGGCAGCTCGGTGTTGCCGACCCGGTCGGCGACGAAGTTGATCCGTCCCACGACGGCGCCCGAGTTGATCCAGTCGCGCCCGGTCTGCCAGCCCTCGACTGAGGGCGGGTTGTGCAGGCTCTGGCCCATGTGCGCCGACTCCTGGCCCAGCGGGATCAGGTCGAGCTGCGGGCCGAACATGTCCTCGGTCAGGCGCAGTGTCGAGACGACCGTCTCGACGGGACTCTTGACCTTCTGGAACATCGCCTCCTTGAAGAAGTCGGCGTTGAACAGCGCGCGCAGCACCGGCTTGATCTCGAAGCTTGAATCCGTGAACACGCCGGCCAGGTACTCGATCGCATCGGGGTCCCTGGGCGGCTCAATGTTCCAGGCCGGGACCTGCGCCTCGTCGGCGACGAAGAAGTTGTAGAGGTGACGCGCAATGAAGCGCGGACAGGCCGGCTCTTCGAGGATGATCTCGATGATGTCGTGACCGTCGAAGTGCCCCTTGCGGCCGAGGAACTCCTTCTCGCCGAAGTCATGCTCCTCGGGCCGGAACTCGAACTGGAAGAAAAAGCGGTGGTTGGGCACGCGCGGAATCTTCGGGCCCAGCGTCCAACCGGTGAATGCGCGCGCGCACTCGAAGACGTCCTTCTCCGTGTAGTTGCCGACGCCCATCGAGAACAGCTCGAGCAGCTCCCGGCCCCAGTTCTCGTTGGGCGAGCGCTTGTGGTTCTCGTGATTGTCGAGCCAGTAGATCATGGCAGGATTCTGGGCCAGCATGACCAGCAGATCGCGGTAGTTGCCGGTCCCGTGATCGCGGAACATGTCGATCTGTGCGATCAGGTGGTTGTCGTTGTCAACCTTGGAGTTGCCCACCGCAAACACGCCGTGCCAGAACAGCGCCATCTTCTCTTCCAGCGGACGCTGCGTGTTGACCAGGTGGTACAACCAGTTGGCCGCGCCGGGCAGCGTAACCGGACCGCCCGTCTCCAGCGACGGCATGTAGCGGAACAGCTGATACAGATCGGCGCGGGACACGTCGGACGGCGGATCGACCAACAGCTCCACCGTCTCTTCGTAGCCGCGCGCGACGAACGCTTCCAGGTCGTCGCGAGACGCGCCGAACCCCGCCCGGCGCATCAGGTGCGCCATCAGGGCAATGTCTTGAGCATCGGACATCACGAACCTCTGAACTCTCTCCGATTGGACACCGACAAGACCGATCCTGATCCGCAAGCTAGCGGGTTGCGCGCGACACAGGGAGCGGGCGCGTTCACATATCGGACATCGGAGGAAACATGGGTGCAATCGGGAAGTCGTAAGTTGACTGCAGCAGGAGCACGTTTATGCCCGCCAACAAGATCGAAGTGTTGAAGACGGCCAAAGACGGCCTCGATGTGCTCCCCGATCTGCATCGCTACGCCGACCTCGCGGCCAGGGGCCAGGATCCGCAGATTCCCGCCGACGACCTCGAACGGCTCAAGTGGTACGGACTCTTCCATCGCAAGCAGAATCCCGGCTACTTCATGCTGCGGATGCGCATTCCCGGTGGCGTGCTGAACTCAGAGCAGATGGCCGCAATCGGCGAGATCTCCAACGCCGTCGGCCGGGGCGAGGCCGACATCACCTCGCGAATGAACGTCCAGCTTCGCTGGATCACAATCGCCGATGCGCCCTGGCTGCTGCAGCGACTGTCGGCGGCCGGGCTGACGACGCAGCAGTCGGGCATGGACAACGTGCGCAACATCGTTTGCTGCCCGCTCTCCGGTCTGACTGAGCATGAAGTAATCGATACTCGCGCCCTCGTCCAGCGGATGCAGCAGGCGATCGTGGGCGGCAAGCGATTCTCCAACCTCCCGCGCAAATTCAATCTCTCCGTTACTGGTTGCCGCGAAGACTGCGGTCATGCGCAAACCCACGATCTCTCCTTCGTCCCCGCGATTCGCGAGGGCGAAGTCGGCTTCAACGTGCTCGTCGGCGGAGCGCTGGGCGGCATGACTCCCGAGTACGCGCAGCCATTGGATGCCTTTGTTTCGGTTGACGACTCGATCGACCTGGCGCTGGCCATTCTCGATGTCTACCGGGACCACGGTCTGCGCGAGAAGCGAAAGGAATCGAGGCTGAAGTGGCTGCTGCGCGAGTGGGGCATCGATCGCTTCAGGCAGACCGTGGCAGAGCAGTACGGCCGCCCGCTGGCGCGGACCGGTGAAGCCCTCACAAACAAGCACGGCGGCGATCACATCGGCCTGACCAAGCAGCGGGATCCAGCGCTGCGAACGGTCGGCTGCCTGGTGCCGGTCGGCCGCATCAAAGGCGACGACTTGATCGAGTTCGCCCGGCTCGCCCGAACGTACGGGAGCGCCGAGCTGCGCCTCACCGTGCAACAGAACATCCTCATGCCAAACGTGCCGGAAGACCGGCTCGACGATCTGCTCCGCGAACCGCTGCTTCAGCGTTACTCGCCGACGCCGTCCGCGTTCATCCGCGCGATGGTCAGTTGCACCGGCAACGACTACTGCGCCTTCGCCCTGATCGATAGCAAGGGCGAAGCGATCAAGCTCGCCCAGGCGCTGGAAACGCGCTTCGAGGTTCCCGCCGATTCCCAACCGGTCCGCATCCAGATGTCGGCCTGCCCGCACGCTTGCGGCCAGCACCGAACGGGTGAGATCGGTCTGCTGGGCGGCCGCAAGCGGATCGACGGCGAGATCATTGATGTGGCCGATGTCTTCGCCGGGGGCAGATTGGGCGTCGATCCGTTGCTGGCCGACGTGGCGCAGCCCGCCGTCCCAACCACCGACCTGCCTGAAGCGGTCGCCCACCAGATCCGCGCGGTTCGCGGCGAAGGCGCGCTGATCGAGCGGCCACAGCCAGCCGTCTCGGACTGAATCTCAGGGAGATCCGGTGGCACGTCCGTCACTCCTGCGTCGCGATGGCTGGAAGCGCTCGATCTGCTGCTATTGCGGTGTCGGCTGCGGGGTCAAGGTAAAGACTCGCAACGGCGTCGTGTCCGCCGTGCGAGGCGACGAGGATCATCCTGTCAACCGCGGCAAGCTGTGCGCCAAGGGCGCGCTGCTATCCGACATCTTCGTCGAGGATGGCCGCCTGCTCTACCCGCAGGTCAGAAATGGCCAGGCCGCCGAGCCCAGGCGCGTCTCGTGGGACGAGGCAATCGGGCGCGCCGCAGGCGCTATCCGTCGGGCGATTGACGACCACGGCCCGGACAGCGTCATGCTCTACGGGTCGGGACAGCTTGTCACTGAGGACTACTACCTGTTCGGCAAACTGGCCAAGGGCTTCATCGGGACCAACAACCAGGACACCAACTCGCGGCTCTGCATGGCCTCGGCCGTGACCGCATACAACCAGAGCTTCGGCGCCGACGCGCCGCCGGCGGGCTACGCCGACATCGAAGCGGCCAACACCTTCCTCATCGTTGGCGCCAACATGGAGGCCTGCCATCCGATCCTGTACGAGCGGATCCGGGTGCGAAAGCGGGCGGCCAAGGGCCGGGTCAAGGTGATCGTGGTCGATCCGCGCGCGACCCGGACCTCGGAAATCGCCGACATCCATCTCGCCCTGCGCCCGGGCAGCGACGTCGCGCTTCTGCAGTCCTTGCTCTTCGAGGTTCGCCTCGCCGGCGGTCTCGACGACCAGTTCCTGCGCCGCAACACGAGTGGCTGGGCCGAGGTCGCCGAGTCGCTCGATGGCTGGTCGGCCGAGCGAGCAGTCGAACTGACCGGCCTCGACGCGGCCAACATCCTCGAGACGGCGCGGATCATCGCCCACAACGGACCCATGTTGACGTTCTGGACCATGGGCGCTAATCAGTCCACCTCGGGCGTCGACAAGAACTTCGCGCTGATCAATCTGTCCCTCGCGACCGGCAACATCGGCAAGCCCGGCGCCGGACCAATGTCCTTGACCGGACAACCCAACGCGATGGGCGGTCGCGAGCAAGGTGGGCTGGCGACGACCCTGCCTGGACACCGCCTGGTTGCCAATCCCGAACACCGCGCAGAGATTGAACGAGCCTGGGAAGTTGCGCCGGGCTCAATCTCGGACAAACCCGGCGTGACGGCGATCGAGATGATCGAGCGGCTGGAACGTGGGGAAATCAAGGTGGTCTGGGTCGCCGCCACCAATCCGGTTGCGTCCCTGCCGAACAGCGATCGCGTGCGCCGAGCCTTCGAGCAGGCCGAGACGCTCATCGTCCAGGACGCCTATCACCCGACCGAGACCACCCAGCTCGCCGACGTCCTGCTGCCGGCGGCCCAGTGGTCCGAGCGCGGCGGGACGATGACCAACTCCGAGCGGCGCATCTGCCTGTTGGAACAGATCACGCAGCCTCCCGGCGAGGCGCTGCCCGACTGGCAGATCGTCGTCAAGATGGCCGCCGCGCTCGGATACGGAGATGCCTTCCGCTACGACGGCCTCGAAGACATCTTCTACGAGTACCGGGAACTCTCGCGCGGCCGCGACATGGACATCACCGGTATCTCGTATCCGCTGCTGGCCCAGCATCGCGCGGGCATCCAGTGGCCTTATCCATCCGCGGCGCGAATCGGCCCGCCCGAGGAGGGCCGGCGACTCTTCGAGCAGGGTGTGTTCCACACTCCCGACGGCCGCGCGCGGATGCACGTCCCGCAGTGGTCGCCGCCCGCGGACCGGATCGACGACGAGTATCCGCTGGCCCTGATCACCGGGCGAGTCAAGGATCAGTGGCACACGATGACGCGGACCGGCCGCTCGGCCAAGTTGATGAAGTCGGAACCCAAACCATTCCTGGAGATCAATCCCGCCGACGCCAACGGTCTCGGCATCCGCGACCGGCAAGCAGTCAGGGTCACTTCTCGCCGAGGCGCATTCGAGGTGACGGCCAGAGTGACTGAGGCGATCCGCGCCGGATCCGTCTTCGCGCCGTTCCATTGGGGCAGCCTCTGGGCAGACCACGCGTCGTCCAACCTGTCGGCCAGCGAATTCGTCGATCCGCGCTCGAAGCAGCCCGAGCTCAAATTCGCCGCCGTACGAGTCGAGCCGGCGCCCACGGACTGACCGGGTCGTATCCCGCTGGTCGTCTCGCCGTTGACACGACACGCAACCGCAATCTCCGCTTCACCCTCCCGAAACACGCAGCAATCAGCGCGTAACCGGCTCTGCGTAGCGTCGTAGGTGTTGGCCTGATTGACCGACTTGGACCGACTTGGGAGGTGCACGTTGAATCAAAACGAGTTGGGCGGCAAAGCGACCTCGATCACACTCAAGAGTTTCGCTGCGCCGCACATGCGCACATTCCACCTCACCTGGCTGGCGTTCTTTCTCTGCTTCTTCGGCTGGTTCGGGATTGCTCCGATGTTGCCGGTCGTGCGCGACGACTTGGGACTCAGCGATCAGGAAGTCTTCACTTCGCTGATCGCGTCCGTCTTCATCACCATCTTCGCGCGGATCGCGATTGGCTGGGTGCTCGACCGCGTGGGACCGCGACGCACCTATACCGCGTTGCTCCTGCTCGGTTCACTTCCGGTGATGCTGATCGGGCTCTCACAGAACTACGAGACGCTCCTGATCTTTCGCCTCCTGATTGGCGTGATCGGCGCATCGTTCGTGATCACGCAGTACCACACATCGGTCATGTTCGCGCCCAACGTGGTCGGCACGGCCAACGCCACGACCGCCGGTTGGGGCAACCTCGGCGGCGGCGTGACTCAGCTCGTGATGCCGCTTGTGATGACCGGGTTGCTCTTCTTCGTCGCCAACGAGGCGGCCGGCTGGCGGGTGGCGATGGTGATCCCCGGCATTGCCCTGTTCCTGATGGGACTCGTCTACTACCGATTCACACGGGACGCGCCCGAGGGCGACTTCAGCGAGCTGCGCCAGCAGGGCAAGGTGACCCGGCAGACTCAGCCCGGCGCGTTCGCCAGGGCTGCTCGCGACCCGCGTGTCTGGATGCTCTTCATTGTCTACGGCGCGTGTTTCGGCATTGAGTTGACGATCAACGGCATGGCCGCGCTCTACTTCCATGATCGGTTCGGGCTCAGTCTCGTCCTCGCCGGTGTGATTGCATCGCTGTTCGGCCTGATGAACATCTTCGCCCGCACCATGGGCGGCATCTGCTCGGACCGCTTCGGGATTCGCTTCGGACTGCGCGGACGCACCCTGTTCATGGGCGGCATGCTCTTCCTCGAGGGTCTCGCGCTGATCGCGTTCTCACGGATGGACGTGTTGATCCTCGCGATTCCGATGCTGATCGTGTTCAGCATCTTCGTGCAGATGTCCGAGGGGGCGACCTTCGGCGTCGTGCCGTTCGTGAACAAGAAGGCGCTCGGCGCGGTCGCCGGGATCGTCGGCGCAGGCGGCAACGCCGGCGCCGTGGCGGCAGGCTTCCTGCTCCGCTCCGAGGGCGTGGCGATGGAGGATGCGCTGCTCTACTTCGGCATCATGGTCGCCGCAATCGCACCGATCGCCCTGTTCATCCGCTTCCCCAAACGGGTCGAGGCAATCGAGCGACGGCGAATGCGCGAGGCGCTCGCCGACAACGCACGCTCGGTCGCGGTGTTCGACTGACAACCGATTGTCACCCGGCAGCAGACACTGTCCTGCTGTTGATCCACCCGACCCGAGCGGACACACCGTCGAATCCGGAGCCAGCCCTGCTCGCTTTGTCGCAAGCCTCAGCTTGACAGGGGTGGGGGGCCTGTCGGACCAGATTCAGCCTCTCCGTCCGATGTGCAACGGGAGAGCCAGAGTGAACCGCCTGCGTTGATCGTGAAATCCGTCGAGCCGGGCACGAGGATTCCGTCCCTGATCGCGTACCGTTGCCACTGCGTTCCATCCCAGCTCCACAACGCGCACACGTTGCGTCCGCTTAGCGCTGTCCAGAGGTTGGCCGCTGTGGTCGAGGCGCAGTCGTCTCGCCAATTGGTGTTCGTGCTCAACGCTTGGACGGTCAAGCAATCCCAGCCGGAACGAGCGTCCACGGTCCATGAGACCGTGTCGGTGTCTTCCTGCTCCGGGGGCCCTGTAGCGGTCGCGGTCAGGGTCAATGACTGCGACCCCGCCGAACTCTTACACGCGATGGGTTCGGAGCCGCCCGTCACCGTGCGGGAACCGATCTTCACCACGACGCTCCCGCTGCCACCGGTCACCTTCCAGCCAACCGTCACACTGCCACCGGTCAAACAGCGATCCGGGGAAACAGACCCTCTGATGACAAATGCTGGCGCCGGAGGAGGCGCTGCGTGAGTGCTGCTTGTGGCCGACGCCCAATCCGAAGTGGCATCGGGATACTCAGTCAGCGTCGCACGCACACACAGGAGATAGCTGGTCGAGTCGTTGAGAGGTGAAAATCGATGCTCGAGGCCCGAGACTGTGATGTCTGCCACTTCCCCGCATGTGGCAGACGCACCCTCAACGACGTGTCGAACCTCATATCCGTCTGCACCGTTAACCTGGTCCCACTCCAACGTCAGGCTGCTTCCGCTGCGCGCAGAAATCCGAAGATTCTCCGGTAGTAAGAGCTTCACCGTCACTATTGCCGGGAGGCTGGCTGTGTCGTTATCGACGTAGCCAAAGTCCGTCCCCTCGACCCTGATCGGCAACACTTTCGTCCTCGACACGATTCGATACTTCGTCCTACCGCCGGGTTGATTCGGCAGCACTGCCGATGTGGAGTTCGCTGGCACTTCTTTGACGAACACCCAACCGGATTCGCTTGCTCGCTGGACTTCGAAGTGAGACTCGATAAAGGTGTCAGGTTGCTCCCACGTCAAGGTGACTTGCTGCCGATTGGCTTCGCCTCTCAGATTGGTCACCAGCGCTGGAAGATATGCCGTTCGATAGTCGTCTTTATCCAGCTGAGTCGGAGCACCATCAGCTGGATCACACTGCGGTACGAGGTTCTAACTATTCAAGAGTGACTTCTTGTTAGGATTAGCACTTCCTGCGAGGAAGTCCGGGTGCCCAGCATGATTGCAGTAGTAGTCTGCTAGCGCCAGAATTTGCCCGAGTTCGTGAGCTATGTCATGAACGAGGTCGCGACCGGAATCGGATGGGACATACTCTTCACTGACATCGTTGAGGCAAAGCGGGGACTCATGATGATTTGTGCTCTTCCATGATACGAGCGCCACTGATCCGTATCTTTACTGAGCCCATCGCCATAATGCATCCTGTCAAAGCCGGCGCAGGCGCGACTCGATTGGTAGGGGCACACCATACCTGTTACTATCTCAGTCCTTGAGCCAAACATGCTTCCAACACGAACGCCCATAGACACCGTGAGGCTGACTATGCCGTTCTCCGCCTCCCAGAGGCTTTCGGCCGTGTTACAGTTCTTCGAGACGGTGAACGCCGTGAAACCGAGCGCCGTGTTCCAGCGCTCAATCGCCAGCGCGGTGGCCCTCGGAAAGGCTGTGCTGCAGACCGGAATCGACATGCCGTCAATAGGATTTCGTGTGATCCACTTCGGGCCACGCTCTTCTTCCTTCTTATCCGATTGAAGAAATCCGAGATGGCTCTCCTCGCCTATATCCGCCTGCGCAGTCATTGGCCGTTAGGGTCGCTAGGCAAATCGCATACAGGAGCACCATTGTGACGATACCTAGCTGCCACTGTTGCAGCCTTCGGAAGTTGCGCCTCATGGCGTCTCCTGCACGTGGGTGCCGGCCTTCAGCGCCTCAAATCTGGCGATCACATCTGTGGGGGGTGTTCTAATCCGCTTGGCGTACGAATGTAATACCCGACATGTTCGCCGCTGTGCGGGTCGAGGACTAACCGTGCGCCACTCTCCTCGTCTATGTATGTCGCGTTAGGATCTGCCGTCAGACGCCCATGCTCTTCCCACCAGCCGCAAGCGCATTCCGGTCGGCACATACATCACAATGGCCGTCGGTCTTGCCAGTCCTTGCAGCCGGTAAGTATGCCCGCCCTCGACCGTGTACCCGTTGGGCAGCACTCGGATGCCATCAGGCCCTACTCTCGGCACGCTAGGAGCGTCAAGCCAACTGACAGCGGCGACATTGCCACGGGCCTCGTCGAAGTAGCTCGCACTTGCTCTCTGAGTCACTGTGGCGCCGCAGGCATCTGCAGTCTCATGTGTGATAGTAAACAGAGTGCGGGAAGGCCTCGCAGAGGTATCCGCAGTTCCGGTTACGCGGAAGTGGTACCAGCAATTGCTGTATGGGAACCATGTGATTCGGTCACCTACCTGGACGGTAGCTAAGATGCTTGTGTAGTCGCGGCCGCGATAGCCCGTGTTATTCACTAGCAAGGCGACCGCAGCGCTCACTTCAGCGAACGTCGTGGCTCCGCTCGTGAAGTCGCTCGCATCGCGCAGGAAGCTGTAGGGCCCTGCGCTCGTGGCGCCCTCGGTCGACTGGAGATTGTCGTAGCGCAGCGTCTCGCGTTCGCTGGACACTGTCGACGTCAGGCCAGCGACGGCGCTAGCTGTTCCCGAGCGCGGACCTGCCACGCTGCCGCTGGTCGCACGCAGGCGAAAGCTGTACCGTGCGTCCGCGGTCAGACCGGATACGGTGTGGTCGGTCGTGGCTCCTGTGGATCCCGCGATCTTGGTCCACGCGCCCCATTGGCCCTCGTCCCGCCGTTGGCGGTACTCCCAATGCGTGACCCCGGTCGCACGTTCAATACTCCAGTTCAACGCCACTGCTCCGGAGGCAGCCGTACGCGCGCTCAGGCTCGGCGCGCCCTGGGCAACAAGTTCAACCATCGTCTCTGCCGACGCGCGGACCCCGCGTTTGTCTCTCGCGAGTGCGCTGAACGTCTTGCTCTGCTCGGCCAGCGGCGCGCCCGTCTGTTCGTCCAAGGCCAGCGGACCACAGTTGACCCGGTGCGACTGCACGGTTGCCAGATCGATCTTCTTGTCGCCGATGAACAGCCGGTGCGGCAAGAGCCCGCCCGTAATCTTCCAGCTCAGCTCGGTCAGCGTGTTGGCCGTGCAGACCGCGCCCGAGGAAGTCAAGGTCAGCGTGAGCGGATCGACCGCGTAGGCGGTCAACCGCGCCGCCGGGCTCTGCGCCCCCTGACCGTTGAGCGCCAGCAGGTTGATCGCGTACTCGGTCTGGTCCTCCAGTCCTGTGAGCTCGTAGCTGGTCGCACTCCCGGCCAACTCGACCGAGCCCAGGAATTGGTCGTCCGATGGCTTGCGCCAGCGCAGCCGGTAGCCGGCCGCGGTCCAGCCCGCGGGTTGGCTCCAGGACACGCTCAGCGAACTGGCGCTGGCCGCCGTCAGGCTCAGCTCCTGGGGCGCGGTCAGGGGCGTGCGGAAGTTGCCCCGCAGGATCGCCAGAATGGCGCCGTTACCGCCCGAGACCAGGACGCGGACCACGTAAAGCCGGCCCGCCAGGAGGCCGGTGATCCGATAGCGGCCGCCCGTCGCGGCGTAACTCGGCCCCTGCGGAAACTGCTCGAACCGGCGCCATTGGATCGTGTAGAGCGCCGCCCCCTCGACCTCGTCCCAGGTCACTGCCAGCGAACTGGGCGTGGCCGACTCCAGGTTCAACGGCAGCTCCGGCGCCCCGTCGCCCTCGGCCTCGTCCGCCCCGGCCGCGCCCCAGACGAGAACGACCGCGAGCAGCACGGTCGCGACGACGGCCGTCCAGCGGCGCAGCCGGATTGGGGAGCGTCGAGCGGGTGTGGGACCAACCTGTACCAAGAGACCGACCTCCGTGAGTCGCTTGCCCATGCCTCTCTATTGTCCTAGAAATCATGTGAGCTATTCGTGCGTCCAAGCCTCTGTATCGGTGCTTGTCAAGTGTTCCTGGGAACTCATGCAGATTGCAGGCCCGTTCCGAGCAGGTCTCAGCGTGAACATCGTCTTCGCGACGACAGGAAGTGCACAGTCCCCGTCAGCCTGGGGCGGTTGCTTCAAGACGCCGCGTGTATCGCCGATAACGCAGGTAGCGTGGCGCGGACAACGGACCGAACACTTGCGTGAATCTCGCCGCAGGCGTCCGATCCACCAGACCGGTCCGGACATACCGTCGAATCCAGAGCCAGTTCTGTCGTTCCGACGCGACGCCGAGGAGAGCGCGCGGTTGGGACCCATCCAGAGCCTGTAGTTCCCCTGCAGCATCCAGGCCTTGCGCGGACACCACGCCGCGCCTGCGCCCCACGGAGCTGCGGGGATGCTCAGCGATCAACGGCTTTCCGACGAACAACGACGACTTCTGCGACTGATCGGTCTAATGCCTCTGGCCTCGGCCGACGACCTCTCACTCGTACTGGACACTCCGGTCGACGCGCTGCAACGCCGATTGGCCCGGTTGAGACGGAACGGCTGGCTCGGCTCGATCCGGCGCGGGATGATCGAGCCGCCCCGCGCGCGCTGGTTCCTGACCCGCCGCTCGGTCGAGCGGCTCTACGCGACCGACCACTCGCACCCCGGTCCGCGCGAGCGCCACCGCTACCAGCTCGCCTGGCCGCTGCCCGGCACAGAGACCGGCCGCCGCGATCAGCCACCGCTCGACCTGCGCCACGAGCACCTGGGGCCGGAGACCGAGCGCTCAGGCTCGCTGCTGCGTCTGCCCGCCGACGACGCCCAGCACGAGCATCCGCCCTGGACCGCGACCGGCCGCGGCGCGCAGTACTGCCTGCGCCGGCTGGCGATGCTGGAGACGATCTACCGGCTCGCACCCGTCCTGCTGCGCGACGGCTACCTGCGCGTGCCCGCTCCGACGCCGCCGTTGAGCGACTTCCGCCTGCTCAGACGCAACGGTTTCTTCGTCGCCGTGGCCCGCTACGGCGACGACCTCTGGGCGCCCTTCAGCTATGCCGGTCTGCACGCCACCGAGCGCGTGCTGCGGCGCAAGCAGCAGCACCGCTTCTGGAACCTGGACTGCTACCTCGCCCGAGAGCGGCGCAGCTTCCGGATCAGCAACCGCGTCTTCTACGAGGACCCCGAGCAGGAGGTCGAACCATCGGCCCTGGTCGTGATCGCCGCCGACCGCTGGGCCGCCGACCTGGCCGGACGCAGCCTCGACGCGTCCACGCCGACCCTGGTCTGCACCCCCGACCGGCGCTGCGGACCGGCCGTCGAACCGCGTCCCTCGCGCGACCGCATCTCCGAGCCATGGGCGCGGAGCATCCTGGGCCGGCCCGAGCGACTCGCCCGCTGGCTCAGCCGCCGTCCCGACCTGGAGATGCTCGACCGTCCCGCCGCCTACCGGCTCTTCCTCTTGCTGGCCGAGTTCCCCGCCATGCGCGCCGACGCGCTGCGTGAGATCGCCGGCGTCTCGCCGCGCCTCGCCGGCCGCATCCTGCGCGGCTTCATCGAGGCCGGACTGGCCGTGCGCCTGGACGGCCGCTTCTACCTGGCCGAGAACGGCATCCGCCGCGCGGCCAACCTCAGCCGCATCCGGCCGTCCATCATCCGCAGCCGACACGGCGCGTACCTGCAGCCGCGCTACCGACGCCACGAACTGATCCACAATGACGCCGTCAACCGCCTCGCGCTCGGGTTCGCCCGCGAGGGCGCGCGCGTCTACGGCGGCTGGCGCGGCGAGGTCAACGTCCCCGGCCTGACCCAGCTCCGGCCCGACCTGCTCGTGCTCGTCGAGGAGGGACCCTTCGGTCCCGGGCCGCACGCGGTCGAAGTGGAACGCACCGCGGTCGGCCGGCGTTCGGTCGCGGCCAAGCTCAATCCCTACCGCCGCGCCGCTGCCGCGCGCCAGGGAATGCCCGCGCTGTTCGTCTGCGAGACCGAACGCGCGGCCGCCAATTTCGCCGCCGCGGCCGGCTCGCTGCCGCTGCTCGTGACCACCCTGACTGCGGCCCGATCGGGCCCGTTGACCGGCGATCGCACGGTCTGGATCGGAACCGGCCGGACCGTCAGCCTGCGCTGCCGAGACTGAGCGCGACTCAGGCCCGCAACAGCGCCCTGTGCCCGGCGCCCAGCGCCGGACGCCGCCGGGCGGCGTGCTATCTGGGGAGGGGGAGGGGCAGCAAATCGCGCTCAACCCCTTGCCGGGGCGCAGGCGGACCCGCCTCTGCGGGCCTGCGTGCGGGCGTGCGTGTCGGCGCGATTCGAGCCAAATTGAGATCATTTACAAGACGAGATCGTCTCCTCCACTCGCGGACGGCAACGCCGATCAGGTGCGTTGTACATGAGGGAGAAATGTTGATCATTAGGATCTGGATCGGTAGCAGCCTGCCCAGAGCCCGGCACGCGCAATCGATTGCATGACGTGTAGTCACTGAGCCCTAACACGTGCCCAAGTTCGTGATTCAAAGTAGAGAGTCGTACTGTTCCAATGACAATAGTCGAGTACTCAGTGCTCTGATACACGGATCGCGCCGAGAACAGCTTTCGGGGCGGATTAGCCTGTTTGGTCGAATAGTACGCAGCTCCCGCTCCTGATATGAGACGCACCCGCACTTCTACATCCGCACCGTCCGAGTTGCTGCTACACGAATTCGTCGCTCCTGTTGGGATGTAATGCTCAAACGGTCCGCTGCTGTTCCCATCGCTGTCGTTGAAGGACATGTTGGACAGCGCTGTCGCCCAGGCATCGATCGCGCGTTGCAGCTCAGCGGTCACGGTCGAATCATCGGTGCAGATAATCGTAGCTCTACCTTCGATTACATTCTGATTCAGCCACTCCGCGCCTTCGGTGTTTGAGTTATCGTGCGCTGCGACCAGCGGCGCTCCACCGTTGTCTGGAGCGCTGCGCACCGGCGACCTGAAATCCGGCTCTACGGACCTGTCTTCGACGGTCGAACTGGTAGCGGGACTTGGGCCGATGCCCAATGAACCTGCGGCGACGGCCAGCCCCGTCACTATCGCCAATGCTAGTAGTCTCAATCCGAACTCCCTTCACGTTGCGGCGGCTTGCCGACTGAGTCGACCAGCGAGTCAATCGCCGCACCGATCGAATCGGAGCTCGTCCCGGTCGCGCCTTCGGACACCTCAGGATGACGCCTGTGCAACGCGCCGTCTTCGTACAGATAAATCCAGGCATCAACACCCACGATCAAGTGATCGTGTACTCTGTCTCCGCACCTGGGATTTGGGTCATTCACAGCACATTCTCGCTCCACCATTCCTCCGACCTCCACGTCGTATCCCTTAGGTGCCGTGACCAGGAAGCCAAGAAAGCGATAGGTCTCGCCGCGACGAAGCATGTCGCCGGTTGTGCCAGTACCCAGATCGAGCAAAACGTAGACGGCTACGGTCGCTTCCGCCGTTCGACGTTCGCGTCTGTCACTACCCCGCGAATCCTCTTCCAACCGGAGTCGACGTTCGGGTTGGCCCGATACAGGCGCGTCACACCGTCTTGCGGGCTGACTTCCTCAAAGGACGTACCCACCGAAGAATCGGCGCAGGCAACCATCGCCTCTCCAGAAGCGCCTACATAGCTCCCTTCCGCGTCCCTTGATTCGCCGTCGACCACCAGTGTGTAGGGCAGAGTGCCGCCGACGACGTGCCACCGCACCGATGTTTTCGCGAACACCCGCCAACCGGCCGACACAAACTCATGCACGCGAGCGCCTTCATCATTCGTCCGCAGCTCCCATCCCCCTACGTTTCGTGCCCGCTCGGTCTCGCAGATCTCCGCTGCGCTGAGCGTCAGCGCCAAGGCCTCACTGTCCTGCTGCGTCTCCGGTGAGTGCCTCTGTTCTTTCCGCAGACCGCCCGGACCCTCCGCCGACACTCCTTGCGACTCCGCTTCCGTCACCTCTGTCACCGCCTCAGTCCGTTGGCCGACGCCTGCCTCTCGGGCAGCGAAGACGGCAACAACGGCCACTACCCCAGCCACGACCACGAACGACGCTAGGTGTCGCATCCGCAGCTGGCTCAATCTCGTTCGCATGTCGGTCTCCGTCTCTGAAGCGGCTCAGCCCAGGCTCAGAAGGCCTGCGACGCGCCACTCACGCGCCTTCGGTCGCCGCCCTCGTCTGCCATGAGCGCTCGAAGATGAAAGCTCTATGTTGCCGGCTGATACAGGATTCACCGTCTGCGTGAATCGGGTTAGGGAGCGGAACAGCGGCACCGGGCGGAGGCTGAAACGAACGCAACGGTGTCTCCTTGGGGTCCGGTGACCTCCCATGAAAGCAAATCGGTTGCAGCGTAACGGAACATTTATGACTAACATAGGACTATTGGGGAACAACATGTGAGGTCATGCCATCTCGTGGGAGTTGGTCTTCGGCTGAGTGCCCACCGAATCGACTAGGTCGTCGAGCAGGCTGTCAACCAAGGCAGCGTTCGAGTCGTCAGCACCGGCCACTCCGTCAGATTCTGGCCACCGACCCGCTTCGGCAAAATCGCTTCGGTAGAGATGTACACCGGCATCCAGCCCGACAATTCCGAAGCACCATTCCTCTTCGCAGCGCTCGTCCGCGGGGAGGTCCTCTGGGCACTCAGGCTCAGCGGTGCCGGCGATGAACATGTCATGCGTGGCCGGCGCAGTGATCAGGTGGCCGGCCACCCTGTAAGTCTGGCCGCGCCGGAGAACTTGTTCGTTCTCGTGCTCGTCCAGGGTGCCGTCCACTCGCAGGATCACATAGACCTCAGTAGAGGCCTCGGCGGTCCGTCCGTTGGCATCGGTCACGACAGCGCGAACCGTCTTCGAGCCTGAGTCAATCATCGGGACAGCCCGAAGTGCGCGGTCACCAGCCCCGTCAATGAAGGACTGCACGGACGTGGTCGCGCAGTACGTCACTCCTTGACCGCTTGCCCCTATGAACGGCCCGTACTCGTCCTCGGACGCACCGTCGATCGTCAGCTTGAACGGACCGGTTCCCCCGCTAACCGTCCATGACACCTGAAACTGCCTGACCTCATAGTGCCCAACGAAGCTTCGTACAGTGCGGACATAGTTGCCCTCATCGTCGTAGACCGCCTCATCGACGCCGTAGGATTGGCCGCGGGTTGTCTGGCAGCGGCTCGGACCGGTCAGGGTCACGGTCAGCGGCTCTGCGGACTGCGCTTGCTCCTCGTCCCTTTGTTGTTGCGTCTTCTCGCCTTCGCTCGACTCAGTCCCTGCTCCAGCCCCTTCGCCGTCCAATCCTATCTCCTGAGCGCCGCAGACAGTGGTTGCGGCGACCGCGCTAGCCAGCACCAGAAACAGTCCCAGGTCGCGGGCTTTGAGTCGCTTCACTGCGGCACTCATACAGCGCTCCGTCTCTGACACGGCTCGGCTCGGATGCGGCAACGGCGACCTGCGGCGCCGGCGCGCCCCGAGCAACGTCGCCCGGAGGCTGCTCGACATGCGGCTGCGGACCCTGGCGGCGCGTTTACTGTCTAGTCGGGCGCGGCGGCCTATGCGATGACCATGTTGGGACCCCAGCCATCCGCATCAGCCACCGCCACCGTGATGATGTAGCGCTTGCCGCTCTGCAACCCGGTCAACTCCACCGAGCGAGGCTTCCAGCAAGCCAAGAATGAACAAGAGCGGAGATACTTCCGCGGGAATATGTCGCGCGTCTGCCACGTGGCCCCGGGGGTGTTCTCAGCCCAACGCACCCGGTATCCGTCGACGTTGTCGGGCAGCGTCTCAGGGACAACAGTTCCGCCCCAAAGACGCTTCGCCGGGGAGCTAGACATCCAATCGGAACCGCAACTCGAAAGTTCTCGATTTTGTCCAGTTTGGTGGACCGTCGTGTACCGAACTGCGAACTTTCGTGTGGGAGGTAGTACTGCGACATCCAGGCAGGCAATTCCTCAGCCCAAGGCACGGGCCGTGAGGGCAGCGAGGGCGCGCAGCAGCGAGGGTAGATGCGATCACCTTGCTCTTAGTGGCCGCCCGGAGAGACGCGCCGCTTTCGTTCCCTAGTCAACGTTGGCGCTAGCCAGGCGGAGCGATTCTCGACGCCATCGATACGGTCTCAGGAGCCGACATCAGGCCCGACTACAGAGACGGCTGCGAAGTCACCGGAGGCCGACAATGCGCACGGCCAAGCGCTAGGCCTGGGAATCTTCGAAACCACCATGCAGTCGGCAAGCGGAGCTTCGCCTCAGATCTTTGCCGAAAACCGCAACGCTAGATGCTTTTCGACCGAGGCAGGTCTCTTGCCTTGAACTGCCCCAAGGTGGACCTGTGTAGCGCTCTGATATCGTGAATTTCCGGGAAGCAAGGGGAGGGTGTCCTGAGTGGGGGAACGCCTTAAGCGGATCGGGGTCCGACAAGCGGGCACCTTCGTGATGATCGCGGCAATCGTGGCCGTCTCGGTCGTGATGATCGGTCGCGAGCTCGGGATTGGTCGGCAGGCGGCAGCGGTGCCGGAGGCTGCAAGCGCGGAGCCGACGGCGGAACCGGCGAACACCCCGCCCGCCACATCTGACCCTGCCGCTGAACCCCAGGAAGCTGAACCCGAGGAGTCGAGCGAGAAGCTGAAGCTGACCCTGGAAGCTAATCCCTACTGCGAAACCGGCGGCGGCATAGGCTTTTCTGGCTCAGTGTTCGAGTACGACGATGACGGCAACCCAGTCGGTCGCACAGACGTGGACCTTGGGTATGGACGGGTGGCGGAAACGCAGGTTCGCTGGGCGGTCTCGGGCGGTACTGCACCGTACCATTTGACGATCGACAACGAACCTCGGGACGGACGTGGCCCTTATGCAGGAGCGACCGGCGTCGCGTCGGTCAGTTGCGCTCCGAACCCAGGCAAGGTGTTTTATGACGACTATGAGGAAAAGCGACGTTACCGCGAGGACCCTCAGATCGACTCAGGTCTCAAGACCATCCACGCCATTGTGACTGATGCCGCAGGTGCAACCGCGGCTGAATCAATCGACATCTACGTAATCCTTCAGCTCGGAGGCGCGGGAACGATGCGTGGGGGGGAGTGGCATCAGTATCGACTCAATGCAGGTAAGACCTACCGCTATGAGGGTCACCTATTCACTGTTCCTGAGAGCATAACGATTTTGCCGGGGGATACGTGGGAAGCAGACGGAGGTGGTTGGGGCCAGGTACTGCATGTCGCGGGCTCTGAAGTCGAGATCCACATCAATCGCCATGGCGAGGAAATTGGGCGCTCTTTTGCACGCTCGACGTCGCTGGCCGAAGATGCAATCTCTGGGCCTGACTATGGATCTGCGTCAATCAATGAAGCCCTTGACAGATTCATCGCATCGCGTGGCAAGCCGCCGACAGTTAACCCCAACGAATAACATCCATGACTGTTCGTCTATTCCTCTATGCCGTAGCGGTTGGACTTGCCACGGCGTTTGGTGTCTTGGGTGGCTTCGGACATGAAGCCGAGAGCAGGGTGCATGTTGCGCCGAGTCACAGCAGCGGGTTCTTCGAACCACGCAACCCCGCATCGCATGCCGACGCCAGCACCTGGGTCGGCGCAAAGAACCGCCTCAACCAGCATGTCGTTGAAGGGGCAACGACGACGATTTGTACTTCCGATTTGACACTGATTGGAGCGCTGAATGTTGCTGTGAAGCGATGGAACGAAGCGGTCGATCAACCTTATGATCTGCTTGCAGTCGTGGACGACGGTTCTGATGGCACACTCACGCCATGTAGACCGAGTGAGACCTTCGATGTTCTGCTTCGGCGTGCAGTGACCTCTGACTCAAACTGCCTGAAGGATTCCGCCTGCTATATCTCCACTCCTGACAAGGAGAATCATCGGAAACTCTTTTCGCACAAGGGCAGCAGCGACTACTCTCTGATCCTCTGGCGCCGCACCGACGCCGTGGTTTCGACGATGGTGCACGAGCTTGGGCATGTGCTCGGGCTCGGAGACTATGCAGACCCCGATAGTGATCCGTCGAATAACTGTGATCACTTTCACGACAGGGCCGTCGACCCTCTGCACGATCACTTCTCCGTGATGACATATGCTGGCGACACTCCAAACTGCCGCACGCCGGGCGTGATCACAGGTCGTGATCTGCGGGACTTCTACGAGGCCTACCACATCGGCCCGTTGACGGATGTCAGGTTGGATGGCGATGTCACTGTGACATCGTCGAATCAGGTGACGGCGACTTTCCATTGGGGCGACAATGGGGCCGAGGAGTTGAGTCACAACGCGACGCACATCCTGGCACAGCGGAAGACGACCAGCGGCTGGTCGACGATCGGCGCGGCGAAGGCTTTCGACAATGGCGGCAAGCGCCGAATGATGATGGCGGTCCGCGACTGCGGCGGATTAGCGTCGGAGTATCGTCTGGTCGGCAGTTCCGGGTTTCGGATGGGTCTGAGCGCATTTGTCGATGACGCTTCGCTGGCAGCCCCCACGGCGTCGCGCCACTCGGTCTGGGCGTCACCTTGCGTGCCGAATCTGTCGGCGCAAGCGCTGGTACAGCATCCGATCGGCGATCCCGCGCATGTGACCGGCGTAGCTGTTTGGAACGAGCCCGACAACAAAGGTTGGTGTGATAGCGGAGAGGCGTGCCCCCAGATACTCTCAGCCAGCATCGACCATGCGTACTGCCTGACCGGTGCCGTCAGGCCACCGATCAGCTACTTGGCAACAGGCGGTGACAGCGGCAGTGGCGTGACTGTTGCCATCGTCGGAGGGCACGTTCCTCCGCCGACGCTCAAGGGTCTGCCACCGCTGCCGCAGTGCAACCTAACGGCTGGCGCCGCCAATTTTACGGTGACGGCTCGCTGGGGACTTCAAGCGAACGCTCCATCGCGTTCGATCAGTCTGCCCGTAGAGGTGATTGCGCGTCCGAAGCCGGTCAAATTCGAGATCGCGCCCAGCGCTGCGCCCGGTACTTGCAGTCCCGGCGACACAGTCTCGATCGGCTGGAAGCTGGCGTCCGATTCCGGCGCTCCGCTGACTGTGTTCGCCTACGACCAGAGCGCCACGGCATCTCCGCTCGTGGTCAGCTGTCCGGCGGGTGTGAAGAGCGGTAGCTCGGTCGAGGTGTGGGCGCTGCGCCACGACGGCGGCGGGACGCAAGTCACGGCCAGCGAGACGCAGCCGTTGACACTGTCCAACGTCTCACACATACGCAATTGCGTCGCCGGGGAGCAGGCGACCACCTACTTCGACCTCGCGGGCGGCACCGGGCCCTATGTCTACACGGATCAACTGGGCGTGTCGCGCACAAAGGACCATCCTGGCCGCACGTGGGCATTCGGCTATCGCTGTCCGCCGAGCCACGGCCCGTCCGAGCTGACGATCACGGTGACGGACGGCGTCGGCCGGACGGTCAGCGCTCCGGTAGCGCTCAACGCCAGCTGCGCCTTGCCGCTCAAGGCGCCTTCGGTGCCCTTCGCCGAGGCCGGCGGGATCAGCTCCGGAGCGATCAGCTTGGCCTGGTCGGAGGTCTGCGCGGAGTCGTACCGGGTACGTTTCACGCCAGCCGACCTTGACGGCGGGGACACCGTTGAGACCGACCGACCGCCGGTGGCAATCACCCGGTTGCAGCCAAACACGATTTATCAGTTCATGGTTCGGGCGCTGGCGCAGGGCGAGTCGAGCCCGGAGAGCGTGGCCTCCAGCATGAAGACCGCGCCGCCGCCGCCCCAGGCAGAAGTCAAGTTCGACGCCTGGTCGGGAGCGCCGGGCGGAAGCTACTCGGTGGTGGTGAGTTGGCCTGCGGTGGCCGGCGCCGCGGAGTATGGGGGCGACCTGACTGACGTCAGTCCGGGCAGTCCGATCGATGCGGCGGTGATCGGAACGGCGGGGGACAAGGATTGCGCTGCGCCGAATAGCAAACGCGCTCTGCGCTTCTGCGGTCTTGCGGCAGAGGGCGTCTACGAGATCGGCGTCGAGGCACGCAACAGCGATGGCGCAGCCTCCGATCCGGGCAAGGCGATCGCCTGTCTGGGTCCCTGCGCGCTGGAGGTCTCGCAGGTGACGACGAGCGGGTTCCAGTTGAGCTGGACGGCGCTGGAACCAGGCGGGTTCGTGATCTACCAAATCGAGCTGGCTGCAGCTGCAGATCCGTCCAATGTGAAGACGCTGTATCCATCCCATCTGGACAAGAGCTACGTGGTCAGCAGTCAGCAGTTGGACGGTGAGCAAGAGTACCGGGTGCGGATGCGCGCTTTGAGCAACGCCCGTGGGGTGTACAGCCCCTGGGTGGAGACGACATTCACGACGCCGAAGGCCGCGCTGGCCCTGACGGCGAGCGTGAGCCCGGCGCGCTGCGAGCTGGGTCAGAACGCGGAAGTGAGTTGGACGGCGACGGGCGGGACGTCGCCGTACACCGTGACGGTCGCCAGCCAGGCGGTGACGGAGAGTCCAACCCAGGTGGATTGCGACGCGGTGGGGACGAAGCAGATTGCGGTCAAGCTGACAGACTCGAGCGACCCAACCCAGTCGATCACCAAGACTTTACAGCTGAAGGTCACGCCGACACCGCCGCCGCTCCAGCTAACGGCATCGGTGACGCCCGCGAGCTGCCAGCTCGAGGACTCGGTGGAGGTGACTTGGTCAGTCTCAGGAGGTGTGGAGCCGTATGCGGTGACAGTGGATGGTCAGACCGCCACGACCAGTCCGACCAGTGTTGACTGCGACGCGGTCGGCGAGCAGCAGATCGCGGTCAGCGTGACGGACTCGAGCGCGCCGACCCAGCGCAGCCAGACGCAGACCTTGAGCGTCACGGTGACGCGGCCGCCGCTGACGTTGACGGCGTCGTTGGCGCCGGAGACATGTCAGGTGGGCGGCACGGCACAAGTCAGTTGGGAGGTCTCTGGAGGCAGGTCGCCGTACACGGTGACGGTGGCTGGAACCGAAGCGACGGCCAGTCCGGTGCAGGTGGAGTGCGATGCGGTCGGCACGAAGCAGATTGCCGTCACAGCAACGGACTCCAGCACGCCAACGGCGCAGACCCAGACCAAGACACTCGAGCTCAGGGTGAGCGCCTGGCCGCCGTTGACCTTGAACGCATCGGCCAGTCCGGCGAGCTGTGAGACGGGCGGCGAAGTGACGCTGAGCTGGTCGGTTGGGGGAGGCTCGGGCACGCACACGGTCACGGTCGATGGGGCCAAGCAGAGTGGCGGCTCGACCACCGTGACCTGTCAAGTCGAGCCTGGCACGCAGACCGTGACGGTGACCGCGACGGATCAAGCCGCAAGTGTCGCATCGGCGACCCAGCAGGTGCAGCTGACCGTGACCGCGGCCGCGAGCCGGACCGTGTCGGCGGAGATTCGGGCGCAGCGCCTGTCGGACAACCGGGTGGAGTTCCGTCTGCGGCTGGGAGACGGGACGGATCTGACGACGGCTGAGCGCTTCATGAACCTGCCCGTCGTCGTGGCCGGCCGCTGGTACTCGAGCGGCGCCTTCACCACTGCGATCGACGGGACCGACTACCGGCTGGGCGTGGTCTCGGTGCGCTTGGACAACACCGTCTGTCCGGCCCAGGTCTGGGTCACGTTCCTGCCCACCGAAGGTGAGCGGATCACGCCGACCAAGTACAAGCTGCCGGTCGACCGCGAGGCGAACCTGTGGGCGACCACATCGAAGTTCGAGATCACGCTCGTGGAGACACCCTCCAGCGACGCCGTGCGCGAGGGAGGCGCGGCGTACGGAATGGAGGAGGCACCCGAGGGCGCCAGCCCTATTGCCGGCCGCGAGGGTGGACTGATGCTGGGCGACGCGGCGCCAGCCGACGCGCAGCGCCAGCAGTCAGCGAAGACCTGCACCGACGCCCCAACCGGCCTGGCGGCGTCGAACATCACGAGCAGCGGCGCCCGCCTGAGCTGGGGCAAAGTCAGTGGCGCCAGCGAGTACGACGTCGCCGTCGGCGAGGGGGCCTCAACCGAGCTTGATTCGACGACGCTGGCCCACGACTTCAGCGGCCTGGCGGCCGACACCAGCCACACGCTCACGGTGCGCGCCCGCAGCTGGCAGGGCGCTTCGGAGTGGAGCAGCAAAGCCGTGCGGACCAAGGCGTCCGCGGTGCCCGTGATCACGATCGCGGCCGGCGCATCGCCGATTGATGAAGGCGCGAACGCGAGCTTCAGCGTGACCAGCGATCGAACGCCGGCATCGGCGCTCACGGTCATGCTCTCGGTGACCGAGAGCGGCGCGATGGTGAGCGGCACGCCGCCTGCTCAGGTCACCATCGCCAGGGCGGCGAAGTCGGCGACCGTGAGCGTCGCGACCACGGACGATCAGCAAGACGAAGACGACAGTGTCGTCACCGTCACGCTGCTCAGCGGTACCGGCTATCAGCTCGGTGCGGCCAAGACCGCGACGGTGACGGTGGCCGACGACGACGGTCAGGACCCGCAACTGAGCTTGACGCTGACCAGCTCGTCGAACAGCTGCGAGACGGGCGGCCAGGTGACCGTCGGTTGGACCGTGGCCGGTGGCTCGGGCTCGTACGCGGTGATGGTCGACGGGACGCCGCAGAGCGGCGCTTCCACCCAGGTGACCTGTCAGGCGACGGCGGGCACGCAGACCGTCACGGTCGTCGCGACCGACCGGGGCGACTCGACGCTGACCAAGACGCAGACGCTCGATCTCAGCGTGACCATACCGCCGCTCACACTCACGGCGTCAGCATCGCCGACCAGCTGCGACACTGGCGGACAGGTCACCATCAGCTGGACGGTCGCAGGCGGTTCCGGTTCACACTCGGTCACGGTCGATGGCGCCAAGCAGAGCGGCGCCTCGACCAAGGTCAGCTGTCAGGCCACGGCCGGGACGCAGACGGTGACCGTTGTCGCGACCGACGATGCCGATGCCACGCTGACGCAGACGCAGCAGCTCAAGCTGACCGTGACCAAGCCGCCCGGCACGGTCCAGGCCACACTCCGGGCGCGGCGGCTGGCGGACAACCGCTTCGAGCTGGGCCTGCGCCTGGCCGACGGCACCGATGTCTCGATCACGAAGCGATTCGCCAACCCGCCGTCGATGACCAGCGGCGCCTGGAAGCAGAGCGAGACCGCGAGCGCCACGATCGGGGGACGCCGCTACAGCCTCGGCCAGCTCTCGGTGCGGCTCGAGAACGACCGCTGCCCCTCGCGCCTGGAGCTCAGCTTCCTCTCGACCGGGGGTTCGCGGCTCTCCCCGGCGCAGCGGTTCCTGCGCACCGACGCCAAGCTGGAGACCTGGTTCAGCGGCAGCGAGTTCACGATCACGCTGAGCCGCTCCACGTCGGCCTCCGCTCAGCAGTCAGCAGGCGACGGTACGTCGGCGCAGAGCTGGCTCGACGACACGCCCGATGCGACCGATGCCGGTCCGGGTACCGAGGGCGGCTCGCTGAGCGGCGAGCCGCCCAGCAGCGCGTTGACTTCTCAGGCGCAGGCGGATGCGCAATCGAGTGGCACGCCGGTCTGTCCCTCGGCGCCCAGCGGGCTGGCGACCAGCCAGATTACGACTGACCGCATCAGCCTGAGCTGGCAGGCGGTCACGGGCGCCAGCCAGTACGACCTCCGGCGCGGCAGCACCGATGTCGGCTTCGTCAAGACCACTTCCTACCAGTTCACCGGGCTCAGCGCCGGCACCAGCTACAGCCTGCAGGTGCGCGCCCGCGACGCCTGGGGCGCGTCTCCCTGGCGCAGCGTCACGGAGACGACGTTGCCGGAGGTCCCGGACAAGCCGACCAACCTCCGAGCGACCGCGACCAAGGACAGCCTGACGCTGAGCTGGGACAGCGCGCCCCGCGCGACCGCCTACCGGGTCCGCATCGGAACCGGCAGCAGCACGCCGCCCAACCAGCCGCCGCGCGGCCACCAGTTTACGAAGCTCAGCCCCAACACCAGCTACACGCTCACCGTCCAAGCCAGCAATAGGGGCGGCTCATCAGGTTGGGCGCAGATCACGATCAAGACCAAGCCCACCGACGTCACCCTGTCCGCGTCGGTCAGTCCGACCAGCTGCGAGCCCGGCGATGCGCTGACCGTGACCTGGACCGCCAGCGGCGGCTCCGGCTCCTACCGCGTGACCGTCAACGGCAGCGCCCAGACCGGCAGCTCCGCCGAGCTGACCTGCCAGCAGACGGCCGGCACGCAGGCGATCGCGGTCAAGGCCACCGATGCCACCCACGCAGACCTGAGCGCCACTGTGAGCTTGTCGGTGACCGTCACCGCACCGCCCACGGTGACCGGGCGGATGGAGGCGCGGCGGGTCAGTTCCGGTCGAGTCGAGGTCGCCTTCCGGCCGCAAGGCGGCGCCCGCATCCTGCCCTCTGGCCGGTTCTACACGCCCGACGTCAGCAAGCTCAACCGCTGG
>JAJEJC010000005.1 GCA_022828105.1 Dehalococcoidia bacterium
GCAGCGGCCAAGATGGGCATCGTCGGCTTCACCTATAGCTGCGCGAACGCACTGGGACGCTACGGCGCGACCGCCAACGCGATCTCGCCGGGCGCGTCGACCCGGATGACCGACACGGTGCCGGAAGAGCGGCGCGGCGCGGGCTCCGTCGGCGACTCGTCGGAAGAGGACCCGCAGCGCTCGCCGGCCAACGTCGCCGTGCCGCTGGTCTACATGGCTTCCGAGCAGTCCGACTGGCTGACCGGCCAGATCGTCGGCGCTTCGGGCTACGAGCTGCAGCTCTTCAACAAGCCCGCCGTGATCCGCCAGGTGCGCGGCACCGAGCGCTGGACCCCCGAAGGCGCAGCCCAGCAGATCGAGGAACTGTTCAAGCCGGCCGTCACCGGTGGCGGCGGTACCTTCGGCTAGTCTCCCTCTCCCCCCGCTTCGCGGGGGGAGATGTCACGAAGTGACAGAGGGGGGATCTCCTCGCGGAGGAATCGGCACTCGCCGAAAGGACACAACATCATGGGAATGCTTGACAACCGAGTCGCGATCGTGACCGGCGCGGGACGCGGAATCGGCGCCGAGGTGTCGAAACTGTTTGCCGCCAACGGCGCCAGCGTGGTCGTCAACGACCTCGGCGGCGCGGTCGACGGCTCGGGCGCCGAGTCGGGTCCGGCCGACGAAACCGTGTCGGCGATTCGCGACGCCGGCGGCAACGCGGTCGCCAACTACACCTCGGTCGCCGACTACGACGGCGCAGAGGGCATCGTTCAGCAGGCGCTGGACGAGTACGGACGACTCGACATCCTGGTCAACGTCGCCGGCAACCTGCGCGACCGGATGGTCTTCAACATGACCGAAGCGGAGTGGGACGCGGTCGTGGCGGTGCACATGAAGGGAACCTTCAACACGACCAAGTACGCCTCGATTTACTGGCGCGCGAACCGCGAGGGTCACTACCGGCTGATCAACTTCACGTCGGGCTCGGGCCTGCACGGCGCGCCGGGACAGCCCAACTACGCGGCGGCCAAGCTCGGCATCGTCGGCTTCACCTACAGCTGCGCCAACGCATTGGGCCGCTACGGGGTGACCTCCAACGCGATCGGGCCGGGCGCTTCGACCCGGATGACCGACACCGTGCCTGAGGAACGACGACGCCGGCCGATGGACGACTCCGACAACATCGTGGACATGCGCCGCTCGCCGGCCAACGTCGCCGTGCCGATCGTCTTCCTCGCCTCCGAGGCTTCCGACTGGTGCAACGGCCAGGTGATCCGCGCGATGGGTTACGACATCGGCCTGTACAGCCAGTACAAGCTGATCCGCGAACTGAGCGGCACCGAGATGTGGACCGTCGAGCGCGCAGCCGAAGAGATGGAGCGCGTTTTCCGACCGGCCATCGAAGCCGGCAACGTGATCGGCGGCTAAGTCCGGCCAAACGCGGTTGACCTACGCTGACGGCGGACCTCCGGGTCCGCCGTTTCGCGTTTCACTTCTACGGACACATCCATGTCAGACCACCTCTCCATCCGTGCCGCCGTCGACGACGACGTCCCCCAACTCGCCGAGCTCTACAACCACTACATCCTGACGTCGCCGGCGACGTTCGACACCGAGCCGCACACAGTCGAGGCGAAGCGCGAGTGGTTCTCGAAGTACTCCGACTCGGGGCCGTACCGCGTGATGGTCGCGGTCGAGCCCGACGGCAGGATTGTCGGTCACTCCTATTCCAGCGCGCTCTATCCCAAGGCGGCCTACGACAGCAGCGTCGCGACCAGCGTCTATCTGCTGCCCGGCGAGGTCAGACGCGGTCTCGGCACGAGGCTCTGGGAGGCGCTCTACGAGGAGCTGCTCAAGGTGGACGATCTGCACCAACTCTTCGCCCTGATCACGCTGCCCAACGACGCCTCAATCGCGATGACCGAGCGAGTCGGGTACACGCTCTCGGGCGTGTGGAAGGAGTGCGGCCGCAAGTTCGACCAGTACTGGGACGTCGGCATCTGGCAGCGCCCCCTGCGGCTTGAGTAATCCAGGACTGGTAGCCTCAGTCTGTCTACGACATCTGAACTTTTCACATGTGAGGACCCGACCATGAGCGACCGAATCGGCATGGGACTGGCCAACTTTCCCTTCACCGACGTAGCCACGATGTGGCGCTGGATCGACCTGTGCGAGGAGCACAACGTCGACTCGATCTGGCAGACCGACCGGTTGATCTCGAAGGAGCCGATCCTGGAGTCGATGACCTTCATGGCGGCGCTCGCAGCCCGGACCGAGAAGCTGAAGTTCGGGATGAACGTGGTCGTCGTCGGATTCCGCGACCCGCTCGTCCTGGCCAAGCAGTGCGCGACCATCGACTTCCTCTCCAACGGCAGGATGCTGCCCGCGTTCGGGGTCGGCGGCGCGTTTGCGCCCGAGTGGGACGTCACGCATCGTCAGCTCCGCGGACGCGCGCCGATCGCCGACGAGATGCTGGACATCATCCAGGGACTGTGGAACGAGGAATCGTTCACCTACCACGGCGAGCATTTCACCTACGACAACGCGACAATCTCACCGAAGCCCGTGCAGAATCCCTTGCCGCTCTGGATCGGCGGACACAGCAAGGCGGCGATCCGGCGTACGGCGCGGATTGGTACGGGCTGGGTCGCGGGCGTCCAGTCCGCGCACGAGGTGGGGCCGACCATCCAGCAGATCAAGGCGGCGCTTGCAGAGGCCGGACGCACCGACTACGAGCCGGATCACTTCGGCGCCGGATTCGCCTACCACTTCGGCTCGTGGGACGATGCCGATGTCCAGGCCAACATCGCCGCCATCAAGCGCCGATTGCCGGATGTCGATCCCGAGACGTTCTATTCAGTGGGTACGGCAGAGGACATCCTGCGCCGGGTCAACGAGTACCGAGACGCCGGGGTGAGCAAGTTCATCATGCGCCCGGTCGCCCGCGGCGACGACGCGATCATGTACCAGTCGCAGCGTCTGTTCGACGAGGTGCTGCCGGTCGTGCATGCCTGAGCATGGCGCGCGCTAGGGATACGAGGGCAGCGGCAGGTTGGGGAACGCTCGCTTGACGCTCTTGACGGCTGCTCGCTTGGCCGTGGCGGCGACGCTCTGTTCCTTGCCCAGGGCGCTCGCCGACTCGGGCAGCACGTCTTCATCGCCGGCGACGAGCGGGTCGCTCCACGCGCGGAGTTGCTCCATCGTCACGTGACCGTCGATGCGGTCGCAGAATCGAGTGAATCGCCGCCAGGGCTCCTCGCTTCGGCGGGTCTTGGTGTAGACGGCCCGGCCGGCGGCAATGCAGAGCGCGACGCCGCCGGCGACGTCCCAGATCCGCGAGCCGTCGAACAGCGCCATTTGCACCGAGCCCTCGGCCGCGAGCGCGAGCTCGGTGGCCGTGCTGCCGAAGGTTCGCGCGATGCCGAAGCGTCGCCCGGCTGGGCCCGTCACGCCGCCGGTGCCGGCGGGCACCGTGCTGAGCCTCGATGCGGCCTGCAGATCGGGCGCGTCGCTGCCGAAGGGTCTGTCATTGAACATGAGCGGTGTCCCGGCCTTGGCGTGGTACACGCCCGGCCGGAGGAATCGATTGGAAGGCAGCCAGAGCGCCCCTGCGACCGGTCGGCCTCGGTGCAACACGCCAATCGAACAGGCGAACAGGCCAATGCCATTGATGAAGTTCGACGTCCCGTCCAGCGGATCAATCACCCAGACAATCTCGGCGTCGGTCGGACCGCCGTTGTCGCGTTCTTCGCCCAGGACGCCGTGGGCGGGAAAGTGCCGATGCACCTCGTCGCGGATCAGGTCCTCGATCGCGTGATCGACTTCCGTGACCGGATCGTGGGCATTTTGACCCTTGAACGAGACTTCAATCGCAGCGTGAAAGCGGTCGAGGAGGATGTCTCCGCCTTGCTGCGCCAGCGAGCGCGCCGCCTCCGCGATCTCCTGCAGCTCCGACTCGGAAAGTTTGGATAGGCCAGATGTATCGTCTGGAAAGGTTCCATTGGTCATTTCAGGCATGTCAGCAGGGTACCCTTTGCACTGCTACCTGCACCCCCCAGAGAAGGGTCTCGTGCGATGTCTAACCTACATGCAACATCCGGACGGGCGGAGCGGCAATCAACCGGTCCCGGACAGGCAACAGTTCGCGCAGGTCGCTTGCTGGCCTCGGCAGCCGTCGGATTCGAGGCGGAGTGGGAAGCGGCCTGTCAGACGGCGCTCGACGGCATGGATCTGTCCCTGACCCCCGACTTGTTGCTTGTCTTCGTCGACTCACGCTATGCCGGGCATTACGAACAGATCATTGCGCGCCTGCGGGAGGCCACCGGAGCGCGGCACTTGATCGGCGCCTCCGGGCAGAGCGTGATCGGTTCCTCGCTCGAGGCTGAGGAAGGCTCTGCAATCGCGGCGCTCGGGTTCTGCCTGCCCAATGCCGAGTTCACCTCGCTGCCGATCGATCCGGAGCGCATGGACGACGCCGTCTTCGCGCCCATCCAGAACGGCCCCGAAGTGTGGTTGATGTTCAGCAATCCGTTCACGATCATGACCGACCGACTGGTTGAACATCTGCAGCAATTGCGACCCGAGCTGATCTTGCTGGGCGGAATGGCCTCTTCGCATCAACAGCAGCAGGGCTGCGCGGTGTTTATTGACGATCAGGTGTTGATGAGCGGCGCGGCGATGATGGGATTGAGCGGCGTCTCGGTCCGTCCGGTCGTGGCCCAGGGCGCCGAGCCGCTGGGTCAGCCCTGGATTGTGACCGAGTGCGAGTCCAACACGGTCAAGACGCTTGGTTCGCGTCCGGCGCTCGAAGTGCTGCAGGAGACGCTCATCGATCTCGATGAATCGACCCGCGAACGGGCGGCGCGCAACCTGCTCGTCGGCCTGGCGATGGACGAGTACCGCGAGAGCCACGAGCGCGGGGACTTCCTGATCCGCAATGTCATGGGCGCTGACCGCGAGTCGGGCGTGGTCGCGATCAACGCGATTCCGAGGGTCGGGCAGACGCTGCAGTTCCAGTACCGCGACGCCCAGGCGGCCGACGACGATTTGCGCGCTCGCCTGACGGAACTGCGCGAGGCGCTGGAGCCGGAAGAGGAAGTGCTCGGCGCGCTGCTCTGCTCATGCAACGGCCGAGGCCGCGGGCTGTTCGGCGAGCCGGATCACGACGCGTCGGCGCTGGCAGAGATTTTCGGCCCCGTCCCCACCGCCGGCTTCTTCTGCAACGGAGAGATCGGCCCGGTCGGCGGCGAGAACTACCTGCACGGCTTCACAGCCTCGATCGCGGTGCTGACATCGCACCTTGATGGACTTGATTGACGCTCATCCCCCGCTGATCTGCGGGACGATTGATATCTCTGCTCCCTCTGGGACTTTGGTGATCAGGCCCGTCGAGACGACGTCTCCGTTGATGGCGAGCGAGAGGCCTCGGCCGATTCGGTCTCCGTTGACGAGGCGCTCGGCCAGTTCGGGGTAGCGCGGGGCGAGATCGCGGATGACCGCCCGCAGGTTATGACCCTCAGCCGTCAGGACGGCCTCGCCGTCGGTGAGGGTCCTGAGCGACTGAGGAACGAGGACGGTGACCATTGCTCAGAGAGGATTGGGGCAGCCCCCCTCTGCCTTCGGCATCTCCCCCCGCCGCGCGGCGGGGGGAGAGGTGATCCGAACCGCGTCGCCGGCTGTCTCCTGCCGGGCAGCGGGATATCGCTAGCTTTCGTCGAGCACGGTCGCGTCGAGGATGGCTCGCGGCGACATCGGCAGCTCGGTCATGTGCACGCCGATGGCGTTGGCGATGGCGGCGCGCACGGCCGGGGCCGGCGGGACGATGGGAACTTCGCCGACGCCTCGCACGCCGTAAGGGTGACCTGGATTCGGCACCTCGACGATGATCGGCTCGATCATCGGCAGGTCGAGCGCGGTCGGCATGCGGTAGTCGAGCAGGCTGGCGTTCTTGAGATCGCCCGAATCGTCGTAGAAGTACTCCTCGTTCAGCGCCATGCCGACGCCCTGCGCGACGCCGCCCTGCATCTGTCCCTCGACGTAGGCCGGGTGGATCGCCGTGCCGGCGTCCTGGACGGCGGTGTAGCGGAGGATGTCGACCTTGCCGGTGTCGGGGTCGACCTCGACATCGACGATGTGGGTGGCGAAGGCGGGACCGCTGGAGGTCTTGTTCACGTCGGCGCGGCCAACAATGTGGCCGCCGCTGGTGGCGAGCTGGCCGGCGAGCTCCTTGAAGCTGAACTGGCGCTCGTTGCCGTCCTCGTCGGCGGGTCCGCGCACGATGGCGTCGTCGCCGTAGGCCACGTCGTCGGCGTCGCATTCCCAGATCTGGGCGGCGCGCTGTTCCATCTGCTTGCGGATGTCCATGGCGCACTCGTAGGCGGCCCAGCCGCCGGCGAAGGTCGTGCGCGAACCGCCTGTGACCTGCGTGTAGCCGACCGAGTTGGTGTCGACGACATGCGGGTGCACATCGTCGGAAGAGATGCCCAGCGTCTCGGCGAGCTGCATCGCGATCGAGGCGCGGGTGCCGCCGATGTCGGTCGAGCCGAGCACCAGCGGAACCGTGCCGTCGCCGTTGACCTGCGCGTATGCCGACGACTCGAAGCCGATGTTGAACCAGAAGCCCTGGGCGACGCCGCGACCGCGGTTGGGGCCTTCCAGCTCCGACTGCCAGTGCGGCGACTCCTGCGCGGCGGTCATGCACTCGACGTTGCCGATCACACCGAAGGGCATGCCGGCGGCGGTCGTGTTGCCCTCGACGCTGGCATTCTTGAGCCGCATCTCAAGCGGGTCGTGACCCAGCTGCTCGGCCAGTTCGTTGAGCACCGATTCGGTGGCGAATTCGGCCTGGGGCGCGCCGGGCGCGCGGTAGGCGGCCGTCTTGGGCTTGTTCACGACCACGTCGTAGCCGTCGATTTTCTGATTGGGGATGTCGTAGGGCGCGAGCGAACACATCGCGCCGGCGCCGACCGGCGAGCCGGGGTACGCGCCGGCCTCGAATGCGAGGTGGACTTCGCCCGCGGTGATCGTGCCGTCATTCTTGGCGCCCATGCGCACGCGCATGTACGTGCCCGAGGTCGGACCGGTAGCGAGCAGCACTTCTTCGCGGTTCATGGTCAGCTTGACCGGGCGGCCGGTCTTCTGCGACAGCAGCGCGGCCAGCGGCTCGAGGTAGACGGGAATCTTCCCGCCGAAACCGCCGCCGATCTCCATCGGCGTCACCTTGACCTGCGAAGGCGAAAGCTGCAACAGCGGCGCGACCGAGTCGCGCACGACGAACGCCCCCTGCGTTGAGGTCCAGACATCGAGTGTGCCGTCGGCGCGCCAGTAGGCGGTGCCGTTGTGCGGCTCGATGTAGCCCTGGTGCGCCATCGAGGTCTCGAACTCGCGCTCGATGACCACGTCGGCCTCGGCAAAGCCTTCCTCAATGTCGCCTTTTGTGAACTGCAGGTGCGACGCCGTGTTGCTGGCGTTGTCGCTCGTGGAGCCGTCCAGCTCTCGGGTGTGCAGCGAATCGTGCAGCAGCGGAGAACCGTCGACCATTGCGTCACGCACGTCGAGCACCGGGCTGAGCACCTCGTACTCGACCTCGATCAACTCAAGCGCGTCCTCGGCGATGTGGTGGTCGGTCGCTGCGACGGCGGCGATCGCGTGGCCCTTGTAGAGCACCTTGTCCGAGGCGATCACGTTGTCCAGCACCCAGCGCAGGTTTGCGGTGCCTTCGCCGGTGTCAATCTCCGCGTCGGCGGCGCGGGGGAAATCGGCGTTGGTGATCACCGCCTTGACCCCGTCCAGCGCTTCGGCCTTGGAGGTGTCGATGCTGACAATCCGAGCGTGGGCGTGCGGGCTGCGCAGGACGCGGCCCGCGAGCATGCCGGGCAGGTTCAGGTCCGCGCCGTACTGCGCCGCGCCGGTGACCTTGTCCACGCCGTCGTGGCGAATCGGGCGCGTGCCGATGACGTTGTACTGCTCGGTTTCCTTGGACTGTGGTTGCGACTGAGCGGTGACCATGGGATTGTCCTCTCGGATGTCGGTGCGGGTGTGGGGCAGGAGTCTGCGCGGGCGTTAGACGACGCTCTGTCCGGCCGCCTGCTGGACGGCCTTGATGATCTTGTCGTAGCCGGTGCAACGGCAGAGATTGCCGGCCAGCCAGTAGCGAATCTCGTGCTCGCTCGGGTCGGGGTTCTGCTCGAGCAACGCCTCGGCCGCCACGAGGAAGCCCGGAGTGCAGATGCCGCACTGCAGCGCGGCCTGCTCCAGGAAGGCGTTCTGCAGCGGCGTGAGTTGATCGCCCATCGCCAGTCCTTCGACCGTGCGAATCTCGGATCCCTCGCACTCGCCCGCCATGACCAGGCAGCTGTTGACGATCCGCCCGTCCATGTTGACGCAGCAGGCGCCGCAGTTGCCGTTGTTGCAGCCTTCCTTGGCCCCGGTCAGGCCAATGCGGTCGCGCAGCGCCTCCAGCAACGAGTCGCGCTCGTTGGCAAGGAAGGTCTGCGATTCGCCATTGATCGTGCAGTTGACGACGATGTGTTCGGTTGCCATTCGTTACCTGTCCCTTGTCGTTGATTCGGACTTGTCAATCGGTTGGTTCAACTCGATCAGGCGGCGCGTTCGGCGGCGTGTCGGATGGTGCGCTCGGTCAGCACGCCGGCGAGGTGGACTCGCTGTCGGACGCTGCCGCGCATGTCGTCGATTGGGTTGGCAGCCGCGCGCGAGGCAGATGCCGCAGCGGCGATCGAGTCTTCGCTCAGCGGTTGACCGACCAGCGCGTCGGCGGCTTCGGAGACGAGCAGCGGCGTCGGGGCGACCGCGCCGATCGCGACTCGCGCCCACGCGACCGAGCCGTCGCCGTTGAGCCGAATCTGGGTCGCAGCGTTGGTGACCGCGATATCCATCTCGTTGCGCGGGATGAAGCGCAGGAAGCGAGCGCCGGAGCCCGCTGCCGGCGCGGGGAAGCTGAGACTGACCACGAACTCGCCGCTGCCCAGCACGTTGCGTCCCGGAGCCGTGCAAAAGTCCTCGACCGCAACCGTGCGCCGACCGTTGGGACCGGCGATCTCGACCTGGGCCTCAAGCACGATCAGCGACGGGATTCCGTCTGCCGCCGGCGAGGAGTTGCAGAGGTTGCCGCCCAATGACGCGCGGCCCTGGATCGCCGTACCGCCGATCAGTGAGGTCGAGTCGACCAGGATCGGGAAGCGCTCGGCGATCGTCGCGTCGCCATAGATCTGGTAGCAGGGGGTCGCGGCGCCGATGGTCAGGCTGCCGTCTGCGCCGTGCCGGATATCGACCACTTCGGGGATGTGCTTGATATCGACGAACAGATCGATGTCTCGGGTGCGCTCGCGAGCCTGCACGATCACATCGGTCCCGCCGGCCAGCGGGCGGGCGCCGTCGCCGCCCTCCTGGAGCAGCCGAACTGCCTCTGCCACGCTCTCGGCGCGGGCGTATTTGACCGCTTGCACGTATTCCGCCTCCTCGTGTTCAGCGCCGCAGCGGCGCTCAAGCATGGATGCACGCATTACCGCCACACACGCGCCCAACTACAGCCAGGACGCCGCATGACCGCAGAAAGTGTAGCGTACGCGCGCGCCGAACCTATCGAACTAGAATCGCGCCTTGGCCGTACGCAGCACGGCGAATCCCAGCACCGCCGCCACAATCGATGCGGCGAAAATGCCAATCTTCGCGCCTTCGAGCAATCCCTCCGGGTCGTTGGCAAAGCTGAGATTGGCGATGAAGATGGCCACGGTGAAGCCGATTCCTGCCAGCAGCGCCGCGCCGCCAATGTGGGTCCAGTTGAGCTGTTGCGGCTTGAACGCGATGCCGAGTCGAATCGCCAGGGCCGAGGCGCCAAGAATGCCCACGAACTTGCCCAGCAGCAGCCCGGCGAAGATGCCCCAGGCGATGTTTGAGCTGAGCGCCGCGTCGATGCTGTCGCCGGTGATGTGAATGCCCGCGTTGGCGAGGGCAAAGATCGGCACGACGAAGAACGCCGAGATCGGCGCCATCGTCTCTTCGAGATGCTCGAGCGGACTGAGGCCCTCCTTGGCCACGTGCTCGATGTTGCGCAGCGCCTCGTGCGAGTCGTGCTCGCGGACGGCCGGATCGGGGTCTTCCTGCACATACCGCAGCCTCTGGAGCAGATAGTCGAATCGACGCGCGATTCCCTTGTCGTCGTAGAGCGCGTCGGCAGGCACAATCAGTCCAAGGATGACGCCCGCGAGCGTCGCGTGTACGCCCGCCTCCCAGAGCGTCAGCCAGAGGAACACTCCTCCGACCGCGTGGATGGCCATGTTGCGAAAGCCCGCCTGTTTGAGCGCCAGGAGGAAGCCGACCGCGCCGATCATCCCGGCAATCCACTCCACCTGGATCGACTCGGAGTAGAAGATGGCGATGATCAGGATCCCGCCGACGTCATCGGCAACAGCCAGGGTGAGCAGGAACACCTTGAGCTGCACCGGCACGCCCCTGCCGACCAGGGCCAGCACGCCCAGGGCGAACGCGATGTCCGTCGCGACCGGAATGCCCCAGCCGGAGCTGCCGTCGCCGCCCGCATTGAGTGCCGCGTAGACCGCCGCGGGAACGATCATGCCGCCCAGTGCGGCCATGATCGGCAGCGCCGCCTGGCGTGGATCGCGCAGCTCACCGTGGGTGAACTCACGCTTGATCTCCGCGCCCACGACGAGGAAAAAGACCACCATCAACACGTCATTGACGACATGCTGCAGCGACTGATCGAACGACCAGATCGACAGGTCCAGCTTGATGTGGGTGTGCCAGAACGAGTCGTAGGAGGCGAAGTCGAGGTTGGCCCAGGCCAGCGCAACCGCCGCCGCCACGACCAGGACGATGCCGCCGGCCGCCTCGATCTCCATGAAGCGCAGCGTCGTCTGCACGACTAGCCGGCGGAACGGATCGTCGCCCTCGCGCCAGCGCGGTCGGAACAGATCAGCCATGCGGAGCCTCCGCCTTCACGCTGAGTCTCCCTGTACGGACTCTGCGTTGCAGTTCAACAACCGTGAGCATCCTACCGCGCCGCCCGTGAAGATTGAACGCGGAGGGTCAGATGTTGAAATAGCGAGCTTCCGGATGATGCACGACCAACGCCGAGGTCGACTGTTCCGGGTGCATTTGGAACTCCTCGCTCAACGTCACTCCGATTCGTTCCGGATCGAGCAGCTTCCAGAGCAGCGCCTGATCTTCAAGGTTCGGACAGGCCGGATAGCCGAATGAGTAGCGCGCGCCCTGGTAGCTCGTCTTGATCAGCTCCTCGGGCGTCGACCCGTCAGCCCCGTCGATTCGCAACTCCTGGCGGATGCGCCGATGCCAGTACTCCGCCAACGCCTCGGCGATCTCGACGCCGAAGCCATGCCAGTAGAGGTACTCCTGGTAGCGATCGGCGCGGTACAACGCCTGCGCGTACTCGCCGACGCGCGGCCCCATCGTCACCACGTGGAATCCGATCAGGTCCGGCTCGCCCGAATCGACCGAGCGGAAGTAGTCAGCCAGGCAGCGTCCCTGCTTGCCCTGCTGGCGCGGGAAGCTGAACCGAACCGCTTCCCTGCCCGTTCGCTCGGCGTCGTAGACGATCAGGTCATCGCCATCCGACTGCGCCGGAAAGTAGCCGTAGACCACGGCCGGTTCCAACACGCCTTCGCGCAGCGCCTGCTGCTGGATGTCCAACAGCGCTTGCTCAGCCTGCGCGGCGGTCTCCTCGTCGCGTCCCTTGTATCCCCACTGGCCGCGCAACAGGGCGGTGCGGTTGATGTACGGGAATATGTCGGTCAACGGCAGACCGCGGATCACCCGAGTGCCCAGGAACGGTGCGGACGGAATCGTGGCCGCGGGCGCCAGCGTCGATCGAACCGCGGTCGCCGTCGCCGTCACGGATGCGGCGTGGGACGCTGCCGGCGCGGGCATCGGTTCGACCGGTTCGCGCTCGAGCGCGACGCCGTCGCTGAGCGCGTTCATGATCCGCAAGCCCTCGAAGGCGTCCTGGCCGTAGAACACGTCGCCCTGGAACGTCTTGCGCAGGTCCCATTCGACGTACTTGCGAGTCAACGCCGCCCCGCCGAGCAGCACCGGCCAGCGATCGGCGAGTTCGCGGCGATTCAATTCCTCCAGGTCGTCCTTCATCACCAGCGTTGACTTGACGAGCAGGCCGGACAATCCGATCGCGTCGGCGTTGTGTTCCAGCGCCGCCTCGATCACGTTTGAGATCGGCTGCTTGATGCCGAGGTTGATCGTGGTGAAACCGTTGTTGGAGAGGATGATCTCGACCAGGTTCTTGCCGATGTCGTGGACGTCGCCACGCACGGTCGCGAGAACGATCGAGCCCTTGCTCGTCGATTCCAGCCGGTCCATGTGCGGCTCCAGGTGCGCCACGGCCCGCTTCATTGTCTCCGCCGACTGCAGCACGAACGGCAACTGCATGTCGCCGGCCCCGAACAGGTCGCCTACCTCCTGCATGGCCGGCAGGAGCAGTTCGTTGATGATCGGAATCGCCTCGCGTCTGACCAGCGCTTCGTCGAGGTCGGCTTCCAATCCCTCACGCTGACCGTCGACGATGCGGCGGTGCAGGCGCTCGTCAAGCGGCAGGTCGTCCAGGCGGTCGCGCTGCTGCGTCGACGCCTGTGCGTCTTCGAACAAAGCCATGAACGCCGGCAACGGATCGATGGGGCCATCCGGTCCATCGATCCACTCGTTGAGGATCAAGCGCCGGGCCGCGTCGAGCTGCGCCTCGGGAATCCGATTGATCGGCAGAATCTGAGCCGCATGAACGATGGCTGCCTTGAGCCCGCGCTCCACGGCATCGTGCAGGAAGACCGAATTGAGCACCTGGCGCGCCGCTGAGTTGAGTCCAAACGAGATATTGGAGACGCCAAGAATGGTCTGCGCGCGAGGAAACTCCTGCGAGATCGCCTCGACCGCCTGCAGCGTCTCCAGACCGTCACGGCGCAAGTCTTCCTGTCCGGTGCTGACTGGCAGCGTGAGCGCATCGAAGAACAGATCCTCGGGCGCGAGGCCATAGTCCTCGGTCGCGATGCGATAGAGCCGTCGGGCAATCTCCAGCTTTCGCGCGCAGGTGCGGGCCTGGCCTTCTTCGTCGATTACGAGTGCGACGACTCCGGCGCCGAAACGAACCGCCGCCGAGAGTGTCTGATCGAGCCGTGCGCCGCCGTCTTCGAGGTTGAACGAGTTGACGATCGCCTTCCCGCCCAACTGCTTCAGTCCGGCTTCAAGCACCGCCGGCTCGGTGGAATCCAACATCAGCGGCAGTGTCGAGAGCCCTCGGGCGCGGCGGACGAGCTCCGCCATGTCGGGTACGCCGTCGCGCCCGACGAAGTCGACGCAGACATCGGTGATATGCGCACCCTCGGACGCCTGGTCGCGGATGACGTTAGCCATCTGCTCCCATTCTTCATTCTGCAGGAGCCGCTTGAATCGCCGCGAGCCGTTGGCGTTGGCCCGCTCGCCGACGATCAGGAAGGAAGCGTCCTGTCGGTACGGAGTCGAGACGAACAGCGAAGCGGCCGACGGTTCAGCCTGCGGCGACCGCTCAACCGCCTGCATGCCGGCCGTCGCCTCGCTCATTGCGCGCACGTGCTCGGGCGTCGTGCCGCAGCAACCACCGACGATGCCGACGCCGTACTCGCTGACAAACGTCTGGTGCGCATCCGCGAGCTCCGCAGGGGTCAGGTCATAGACCATCCGGCCGTCCTCGGTGCGGGGGAGTCCGGCGTTGGGCGAGCACAGCAGCGTGGAATCGGCGTTGGCAGCGAGATAGCGCAACGGTTCGTGCATCAAGTTGGGTCCGGTCGCGCAGTTGAGTCCGATTCCGTCCAGTCCCAGCGGCGCCAGCGCGGTCAGGGCGGCGCTGATCTCACTGCCAACCAGCATCTGGCCGGTCGTCTCAATCGTCACGGTCGCGAACAGGGGTGTATCGATTTTGTACTCGGCCAATGCGTCCTTGCAGGCGAGGATCGCCGCCTTGCCCTGCAGCAGGTCGTAGACCGTTTCGACCAACAGCGCGTCGACTCCACCTTCAAGCAGTCCTCGAGCTTGTTCCAGGTAGGCCGCGTGCAACTCATCGAATCCCACGTGGCCCAGCGAAGGCAACTTGGTGCCCGGACCAAGCGAACCGAGCACGAATCGCGGTCGCTGAGCGGTTGCAAACCGATCGGCGACCCCGCCCGCGATCAGCGCCGACTGACGGTTGATGTCCCGCGTCCGCTCCGACAGGTCATACTCGCTCAGTGTGATCGAGGACGCGCCGAACGTGTTGGTCAGCACGGCGTCGGCGCCGGCCTCGAAGTACGACTCGTGCAACGCCGCCACGGCGTCGGGGCGCGACACGTTGAGGATCTCGTTGCAGCCTTCGAGGCCGTCGAAATCGGAGAGCGACAGATCGAGCAACTGCAGGCCGGTGCCCGTCGCCCCGTCGAGCACGACAACGCGCTCGGCTACGGCGGCTCGCAGATCGGGGCGCGGATCGGAGCGTTGCATCCGTTGATCGTAACCAGCAAGACGACCCGTTTCAGCAACGGGCTGTGTCGGACTTATCCGCCAAAACGCCTGCGCAGCGCGCCGCCCAGGCCACTCTGAGCGGCATCCAGCTCCGCCTGCAACCGCTCGACCTCCTTTTGCAGTCGGTCGTTCTCGCGGCTCAGCCGGTTGCGCTCCTGGCGAAACTCTTCGTGCCGTTGATCGAGCGCGTCCCGCGCATCAGTCGCCTGCGTCTCCGCGGCTACCTGCGCCGCCGACGCCGCCGCGAGCGAGGATGACGCATCCTTGGCCGCCTGCTCGTAGAAGGTCGACTTCTCGGTCAACTCCGCGTGCGCGGTCCGCAAGCGGTCGCGTTCCTGCTCGGCCTGCTCGGACCGTTGCGTCAGTCCAGCCAGTTGCGAGCTGGCCGACTCGGCCGACGCCGCCGCCTCTTCTGCCCTGGAACGCAATCCGTCGAGTTCGGCCCTGGTCTCGCGTAACTTGTTGCGCAGAGGTTCAATCTCCTCGCCCGACGTGGACAGCTTTGCCGCCAGACGATCCAGGTGCGCCCGCAGATCGCGCGCCTGCTTTTCGGCCTGCTTGGCGCGCTCTTCGAGCGCGTCGGCGCGGGCGACCGCCGTCTTACGGCTCGCCTCCGCACGCTCAGCCCGAGCCCGTTCGACTCGCAGTTGATCGGCCATGGGTCGACCTAGGCGCCGGCGCGGACGGCCTCGATCGCCGCCGTCCAGCGGTCGTCCAGGCTGGAGTCGTTGACCGTCGACAGCACGTAGTCGCCGAATTCAGCGGTCGTGGCGCCGGTGTCGCGGCCGGTCATCACGAGTTCCTTCTCGTACTGACCGCACAGGTCCATCGCCTTGTCGAGCTTGCCGCCCAGGTCGGGGAATCCGATGTGCGAGAGCAGCATGCCGCCGGCCCGCAGCATTGACGACGGGTCGGCGTAGATGTCACGTCCCTCGCGGACCATACGCGGAGCCGAGCCGTGAATCGCCTCGAACATCGCGGTCTTGGTTCCGATGTTGCCGGCGCCAGCAGTGCCCACGCCACCCTGGAACTCCGCCGCCTCGTCGGTCAGTATGTCGCCGTAGAGGTTGGGCAGCGCGAAGACCTGGAAGTTGGTCCGCCGCTTGGGATCGACCAGCTTCGCAGTCATGATGTCGATGTACCAGCCCTCCCACTCGATCCCCTTGAAATCCTCAGCCACCTTGCGCGCCGCATCGAGGAACGCCCCGTCGGTCGTCTTGACCACGTTTGCCTTGGTCACGATGGTGACCGAGTTCTTGCCGTTGTTCTTTGCGTAGTCGAATGCAGCGCGGATAATCCGCTCCGAGCCGGGATTGGAGAGAATCTTGAAGTCGATGTTCAGGTCGCCGATTGAGAAGCCCTCGGATCCCACGGCATAGAGGTCCTCCGTGTTCTCGCGGAAGAACGTCCAGTCGATTCCCTCGGCCGGCACGCGAACCGGGCGCACGTTGGCGTAGAGATCGAGCACCTTGCGCATCGCCACGTTCGCCGACTCGATATTCGGCCAGCCGTCGCCCTGTTCCGGCGTCGTCGTCGGACCCTTGAGCGTGACGTCGCACTCGTGGATCTCCTTGAGCACGCCTTCGGGAATCGCGGCCAACTCTTCGGCACGGCGCTCGATCGTCAGGCCATCAATCGTGCGAAAACTGACCCGACCGGAGGAGACCTGGTCTTCGAGCAGCGCTTCAAGCACGCGCTGCGATTCGTGCGCGATCGACGGACCGATGCCGTCGCCGCCAAGCACACCGATCTCGATGTGATCAAGCGCCGTGAAGTCGGTCGGCTCGCCCTCGGATTTGATTTTGTCTACGCGGGCTTGCTGTGCTTCAAGCAGTTCGCCAAAGCGCTGCTTGGCCTGCTCGACGGAGTCAATCGTGGGCATATTCCTTCTCCTCGTCGAACCATCCGCGATAGAGTACCGTCGGCAGTGTACCCGCTCGACTGATCGGGACTTGACAGCGCACGCGGCGCGGCTTCAGGCCGTTAGTCCGAGCTCGCGCAAGAACGCGTCGGCGTTCGGCTCCCGGCCCAAGAATCGGTGGATCAATCGGTCCGCATCCGCGGTGCCGCCCGGCTCAAGAATGTGCCGACGGTAGTCGGCGCCCACTGCGGCAACGGACGCGCCCGGGGCCTCGAATCTCGTGAACATATCGTCGCCGAACACGCGCGACCAGAGATATCCGTAGTAGCCAGCGTCGTAGCCGAAGAGGTGTCCGAAGCCGGCCTGAAAGTGCGTGTCCTCGGGGAATGGGAATCCGGTGATCGGGTGCAGCTCGCGGGCGATCTCATCCGTGCTGCGACCGGACTCGGAGTGATAGGCCAGGTCGAGCCGCGAGAAGTAGACCTGGCGCAGCGTCGCAATCGCCGAAGACGTGTGCTTCGCTTCGATCATGCGGTTGATCAACGAAGTCGGCAGCGGATCGCCGGTCTCGTAGTGGCGGCTGAAGCTGCGCAGCATGTCCGGCTGCCAGCACCAGTGCTCCAGCATCTGCGACGGCGCTTCCACGAAGTCGCGCTCGACGCGGGTGCCGCTGAATCGCGTGAATTGTGAAGTAGTCAGCGTCTGATGCAGGATGTGGCCGAACTCATGGAATAGCGTCACGACCTCGCTGTGGCGCAACAGTGAAGGCGACGACTCAGTCGGCTTGGTGAAGTTGGCGACGATCGCGGAGATCGGCCGCTGATAGCTGTCGACGTCCAGGCGGCGTCCGCCGCGCAGGGTGAACGCGGCCGCGTGCCCGAACTTGCCGGGCCGTGGATACAGGTCCATGTAGAAGCGCGCCAACGCCTCGCCGCTCGACGGATCCACGATGTCGAACGGCTGCGCATCGGCGTGCCAGGCGGAGCCGACCGCATCGGGCCGGCGTTCGAATTCGACACCGACCAGCTCCTCGTAGACGCGGAACATCCCATCGAGCACGGCATCGAGCGGGAAGTACGCCGCGACCTCAAACGGATCGACCTGGTACTGCTCGCGAATGACCTGGTTGGTGTAGTAGCGCCAATCCGCGATGTCGACGGGGCCGTGTGCTCCGGTCCGCCGCGCCTGCTCATCGCTGAGTCGCGCCATGTCCGTCTGCAACTTCGGTTGCAGCTGCGCCTCGAGGTCGACCAGGAAGTCCAGCACGGCGTCGGCCTGCTTCGCCATCTTGATCTCAAGCGCGTACTCCGCCCAGGACTCGAAGCCGAGGATGCTCGCCATCGACGCCCGGACCCCAAGCGCCTCTTCCAGTAACTCGACGTTGGAGTCGGCAGCCTTGTTGTGGTTCTTGTGGAACAACTCTCGACGCCGCTCTCCGTCATGGGCGCTGTCGAGATACGGGTGCAGCTCGGGATAGTCGAGCCCAACCCGATACCGCACCGCGCCGTTAGCTTCCACGGTCCGAAGCCGCTCGATGTAGGAGTCGGGCAGACCATCCAGTTCGCCGCGCAGGACCTCGATGTGGTCCTCATAGTCGTCAAGGTTCTTGCGGAACTGGATGCCCAGCCCGACCAGCCGCTCTTGCAGGGACTGGAGTTCGTCCCGCGTCCGCTTGTCCAGGTCAAGTCCATTGCGGCGATAGTCCCGCAACGCGAACTCGAGCAGCCGGCGCGCATCGTCGGGCAATGCCTCCTGCTCCGCCCGCGACGCGTAGGCCTTCAGCGCCCGGTCGATCTCCTCGCGAAAACCGATCCCGGACGCGAACACATTGAGCCGCTCTTCCTCCCGATGCGCCACGCCGCGCAAGCCTTCGTTCGCCGAGACCTGGGAGAGAAAGCCGTAGCGTCCCGACGCCTGGGTGAAGACGTCGCTGATCCTGTCGAGCGGCAGCACCGTGTTCTCGAACGTCCGCCGCCCGTCGGGCACCGAGACCAGCTCGTCGATCAGCCCTTCGACCGTGCGGATCGACTCGTCGACGCCGCGTTCGATGTCGTCGGCAGTGGTTTCGGCCCAATTGGGTGTCTCGATGGTCATGACTGATCGCTTCCGGCTCACTCCGACTCGTCAAGAATCTAAGGCAAGGTAATCTCTCAGGGAGAAGCGGAGGCAGCGCCATGACTGAGATTACTCATCAGCAGATCGAGCTCTCGACGGGGCTCAGCATGCACATCGCCGAGGCCGGCGAGGGTCCGGCCGTGGTCTTCTGCCACGGATTTCCCGAGCTCTGGTACTCGTGGCGGCACCAACTGCCCGCCGTCGCCGAGGCGGGATTCCGCGCCATCGCGCCGGACATGCGCGGCTACGGCGAGACCGACGCGCCGCCCAACATCGAGGACTACACCCAGGAGCGAATCTGTGCTGACATGATCGCGCTGCTCGACGCGCTGGAGATCGAGAGCGCCGTCTTCGTTGGACACGACTGGGGCGGCGCGGTGGTCTGGAACATGGCCCAGCACCATCCGACCCGCTGCAACGCCGTCGCCGGGATCAACACGCCGGCCGGCCGCCGACCGCCGATCAACCCGCTCGAAGCGATGAAGATCGATCCGGGCCGCTTCGACTATCAGCTCTACTTCCAGGACGAGGGCGTCGCCGAAGCCGAGCTGGGCGGCAATGCAAGACGCACCATGACCCTGATGCTGCGCACCTCCAAGCCCGAGGACCGGCTCGATGTGATCGGCATGACCTCCGGCGTTCGCGAACGCGGCGGCCTGTTGGTCGGCCTGCCCGACGACGCCGAGCGCTCGATCATGTTGACCGCCGAAGACCTCGACACATTCGCCGGCGCCTATGAGAAGACCGGCTTCCGCGGCGGACTCAACTGGTACCGCAACCACGGCCGCAACTGGGAGTGGGGCGCCGCCGTTGACGGCCAGGACATCACTCAGCCCGCGCTGATGGTCACCGCCGGCAAGGACGGCGTCCTGCTGCCCTCGATGTCCGAAGGCATGGAGGAGTGGATCCCCAACCTCTCCCGAGGTCACATCGAAGAGTGCGGCCACTGGACGCAGCAGGAAGAGCCCGAAGAACTCAACCGCATCCTGGTGGGTTGGCTGAAGACGCTCTAGCCGGCGCCGCGGTCAGTCCAACGCCGCGATGTCTCGGCTCTGGCCCGTGTTCCACGACTCCCAGACGGCGTCGGTGAAGCGCATGTAGCGGACTCCGTCCTCGAAGTTGGTCAACTCAACTGGCGCGCCGTTGCGGACCGAGTTCATGAAATCGGCCTCGACCTGCCAGTCGTGCGCGGTACCGGGGTCGGGATGGATGGTCTGCAGGTCCTCGCCGTGGCGGGCCCACTCGCCGGTGTCGCCGAAGCGCCAGTGCAGACGGCCTTCGGAGCCGTAGACGTCGATCGTCGGCGGCTGCGGCGCGCCCTCGGTGACAGCGCTGACCCGGTAGGTGCAGCGCGCGCCGTTGGCCATGTCGGCGAAAATGCCCAGGCTGTCGGGAATCTCGATGTGATAACGCTCGCCGGTCTCTTCGTCGACTCGCGAGGGAACGAAGGTGCGGGCGTGGGCGATGACGCGCGTGGTGTCGCCGAGCCAGCGCTGGATCGTCTCGTTGAAGATGCCGAGCTGCATCATATTATGTCCGGAGTAGTCGCTTCGGTGCCGCCAGTGCAGCGGCCCGGACTCGTCCAGACCCGAGCCGTTGAGCAGGGTCAGGTGGACCTCGAGGATGCTGCCCAGCGACCCGTCCTCGCAGAGCCGCTTGATCGTCTTGCCCAGGCGGAAGTCGAACGGCGCGGGCACCAGTTGCGAGACGAGATCGGGATGCGCGCGGCTGACGGCGAGCATCTCCTCCGCCTCCTGCGCGTTCTTCGCCATCCGCGCCTCGCAGAGCACGTGCTTACCCGCTTCGAGCGCGGCGCGCGTGTACTCGAGGTGCATGTAGGGCCAGGTGCCGATGCTGACGGCGTCGACCTCGGGATCGGCGAGCAGTTCCTCGACCGATGCCGAAACGCGGGGGATGTCCCACTCCGCCGCGACGCGTTCGCCCGACTCGCGCGAGCGGTTGACCACGTTGACGATCGCCACGTCGTCGATTTCGCGGAATCCGGGGATGTGGCGCAGCTTCTGGTTGCCACCCGCGCCGATCAGTCCGATGCCGAATGCCATGGCCGTCTCCTGCCGCTGCGTGAGGGATGTGGTTAACGTCCGACGATGTGAGGTCAGGGTAATCCGAGCCTGTCCTATGCTGCTGGAGAACGAATCGAACGCACCCTAACCAAGGAGCACACGCCATGGCGACCGCAAACGAACTTCGAGCAGGAATTGACGGGGGCGTCGCCTCGCTACGCGCCGCGATTCAGATGTCCGAGGGCAACTGGGAGACGCCGAAGGGCACCGCGGACGACGGCGAGGCCGGCTGGTCGCCGCGCCAGGTCGCCGAGCACGTGATTCCCTCGACGCTGATGTTCGCCAACGGCATCTGCGCGGCCTGCGGTTACGAGGGCCCCGACAACCCGCTGAGCAGCACCGACATGCCGACCTCCGCCGATGCGCTGGCCGCGCTCGACGCCGTGGTGGCGGCCGCCGACAGCAAGGTCAAGTACGTCCAGGACGAAGAATTGGGCAAGTCGGCCGGCGGCGAGGGACTGGGCGCAGCCCCGGTCTCCATGCTGATGCAGGGCGCCATGTGGCACTTCGTCGACCACGCCGCGCAGATGAGCAACCCCTTCTAGCACCGACCCGGATTGAAGATGCTGCGTACTGCAACCATCTCGCTGGCGCTGATCGCCGCCGTCCTGCTGGGCGGCGCGGCGATGGCCGCCGGCGGCGAGGGCGGCGGCGGCCTGCACGCGGGCCAGATCGTCGCCATCGTGATCGGCATCGCGATGGCCGCCATCCTGCTCGCCCTCTCGGCCGCCTACATCCTGCCCAAGCCGCCCAAGTTCTAACCCGGCTCCAGATTCCCCACCTCCCCCCGCTGCGCGGGGGGAGGTGTCCCGTAGGGACGGAGGGGGGTCCGACGTGACGCAAGCACCAGACGACCCGCCCTTCGAAGACGCCCACTTTCAGCGGGTCGACGAGTCGGACGACGCGCGGTTCTACGTCGAGCCGCGGCTGGTCACCCATATTGACGATGCCGCGATCGGCGCGCTGCGCGAGCACTACTCGAAGTTCCTGCCCAGGCAGGGCCGGCTGCTCGACCTGATGTCGTCGTGGGTCTCGCACTATCCCGACGACCTGGAGTCGGAGCGCGTCGCCGGGCTGGGCATGAACGCCGAGGAGCTGGCGGAGAATCCGCAGCTGACCGAGTGGGTCGTGCATGACCTCAACGCGGAGCCGGTGCTGCCCTTCGGCGACGGCGAGTTCGACGTGGTCACAATCGCGGTCTCGGTGCAGTACCTGACGCGCCCGCTGGAGGTGTTCCAGGAGATCGGCCGCGTGCTGCGCCCAGGCGGCGGCTGCATCGTGTCGTTCTCGAACCGCTGCTTCCCGACCAAGGCAGTCCGGCTCTGGCAGGGCATGGGCGACGAGGGGCACGTGCAGTTGGTCGGCGCCTACTTCCACTACTCGGGAGCGTTCGAAGCCCCGCAGTGGCACGACATCTCCCCCGCCAAGGGCCGCAGCGACCCGATGTACGTCGTGCAGTCGCGGACGCCTCAGGCCTGATCGAAGTCGCGCTTGTCGATGCCGAGATCTCTTCGGATTTGAGCGATCGTGCCGGGCTTCAGGTCCCTACTGCCCCAGTTAGGCACGAGGGCGGTCTTCCTCGTGACGGGATTTCGCCACATCTCGTGTGACCCCTTGGCTTGCCGTTCGAAGTCACATCCGCAAGCGCGAAGCTTGCGAGCGAGCACGCGATAGTTCACGTGTTGACGGTGAGTTCGCCGCGTTGGGCGACCGCAGCGACGAGAGCAGCCGGCAGTGGGTCACCGTGTTCGCGGTAGGAGTCGATGAACGCCTGCGCAACGCTCTCGATGTATTCGAGCGCCAGCTCGGGCGTCTCGCCCCACGCCCGGCAGCCCGGCAACGCAGGAACCTCGGCCATGTACATGTCGTCGGTACCCTCGCAGGGCGCATACATCACGTAGGACAGTTGGATCTGCTTTGACATTTCTTCACCGTTCCTCACGTCGTGCGGTCACTGCCCTCAAGATATCTCGGTGCCGGAGTGAGGGTTGAGCGGACAATTTGGGTACTGTTGGACGGTTTTGTCGCTCTGGATTGAGAATTCTGCGAAAAACCGTCCGGATCAGTCCAGATTTGTCCAGATTTGTCTCGGTTATGCCAGATTTGGTGAGTGTCATTCTCGGCAGATCCGGCTTGATCCGGGTCAGTCCGGGTGTCGGTGTTGGCGGTGAGGTTGGTCATGTGTGCTCCGTCAAGTGGTAGCCAGACATTCTGGCGGCATCGATTGTATGCGGACGGATGTTCTTGTGGCGGAGGGAGAGGTTATCGGGGCGACAGAGGGGTGAGCGGAGGCAATGGAGCGGCTTGGGCGTAGTAGAGGTTGAAGGCTCAGGAACGATCGTTGCGGGGGACTGACTTCTCGCCGCTGTCGGTGAAGACGACGCGTGACTTCTTGCCTCCGTGGATCTGGGGTTCTCGGGCGAGTTTGCGTCGGATGAGGTCGATGGGGCCGCCGGGTTCGACCAGTGACTCGGGCAGGCCGAGGACATCGACGAGAATGGCGCGGTCGAGTTTGGCTCGGGCCGGGTCTTCGTCGATCTGGTCGAAGGGGAGGAAGCGCTCGTCGCGGAGGAGGTCGAACTGTCGCCTGGCCTCGGCGTGCTGCTCGTCGGTGAGGGCGCGCGTGTCGAGGGTTGGAATGTTGGGGATGCCCGTGACGGTCGTGGTGCCTCGGCCTGCCTGAGTCTTGTTGCTCACCCACCAATGGAGGAGCAGACCGAGCGTGGAATTGCACCACAAGGAAAACACGTACTCATGAGTGGGCCTACTAAAGATCATCGACGGCCAAGCACGACCACCAAGACACTTCTGCTGCGTCATAGCAATGATGATCGATTGAGCGTTGAACTGAAGATCACCGTTGTAGTGAGCGCGTGTCGCGGTGGCCCAGATGTCAGCGGCCCTCTTGTCTACCTTGGGCTGATCAGATGGCCAAGACTTGATATGTCCTTCAGAGTCTGGGTCGACGATCAATTCGCGTTCGTTGGGAGCGTCATGCGCCCAAAGCATCGGGTAGGTCGGCTCAGGAGACTGCGCCGGCATGATGTGTTGGAAGGGACCGCGCGGCGATCCATCGGTCAGATCGGAGCGGATGTCCAGGTGATACGGGCCGACCCTGGCGATGTTTCTCATGCGAACAACCTCCAGCGGAATGCCCGCTGTTGCAGGTTGACCAACCTGGACGATTGCTCCATTGGTGAGTGCGAAGGCGGCCTGCGCCAAGGTCTGATCGGTAACGCCGACCATCGGCCACGGCCCGGACTTGGGAATCGGCGCGCGCACGACGGATCCGAAGTGCTGCTCCCCCAAACGCATCGGGAGACTCTGATCAATCGAGTCCGCGATCGAACCCAGTCCGCCGCTGTGTTGCGCCCGATCCATCTGAATCGCTGCTTCGGCGCCGAGCGACGTCGATGCCGGTTGCTGATTCAGTATCGCGAACGTCGCATCGTCAGAAGCCCGGTCGTCAATGGTCCTCTTGCGTGTGACGAGCAGGCATTCCGCCATGCCGGTGTCCGCAGAGAACGACCGCTCATGGGTGTCCTCGGCAGAGATTGTCACGACTGTTGTAGCGGCGCAGCGCTCCCGGATGGCCTTTCGCACAGGCTCCCAGGTAAGGCCGCTCATGCTGCTCAACGGCAGCACCAGTGCGAGCGTTCCGCCTGGTCGCAGTTTGCGCAGGCCGAGATCGACGAAGTGCGCCGCCATGCCCGCGTTGCCGGAGCCGAGCCGTTCCGCGCCAGAGACGCGGCGCAACTGCTTCTGCATCGCATCCTGAGTCTTGCGATCGGTCTCGAAGGCCGCGAACGCAGCGTTGCCGATTCCGACACGCTCAGCCTCCTGCCCTCCTTGACGAGTGAACGGAGGGTTCATGATCACGAGGTCGAACTGTCCGTGTCCGACCTGCGTCATCAGGTCTCGGACGTCTTCGGGTCGCCGTCCGCCGGCGGTGACGGCGGCAGCGTCATCGATCATGTTGGGCGAGACGTGTTCAGCCAAGAGTTCCAGCGAGCCGATCGAGGCGGCGTCTCCGCCGTACGGCATTGTCAGCAAGCATTCGCCCTCGAACGGGACGTCGGGGTGCGCGCCGGCGAGGGTGGCGGCGGTCAGGTGGACGGCGATGTTGAGGACGTCGAGGCCGACGAGGCCGTGCTTCATCATGGGGGCGTGGAGCTTGCGCGGGTCGCCTCCGTTGAGCTCGTGCAGCAGCGAGATGCGCTGGTAGGCGGCGGGGAGCAGCGTGCCGGTGCCGCAGGCGAAGTCGCCGATCTGGAGGGCGGCGATGGTCTCCTCATCGCCCCACTCGGCGCCGCCGGGGGCGCGGTCGGCGGGGATCGCGAGTCCGGCCAGCAGGGCGGCGGCGGCCGGTCGGGTGTAGAAGGTGGCGAGGAACTTGCGGTCGGCGATGAGGCGCTGGAAGATGACGCCGGTCAGGTCGTGAGATTTGGTCACGCCGCCCTGGACCAGCTGGTTGGCGGCGTTCCAGAGGGGCTGGAGGACGTCGCCGACGGTGGCGATGGGCAGCTTGAGCAGGATCTCGCGGGCGGTGGCGAAGATGGGCCAGTAGTTGACGTCGAGGATCAGGTTCCACTCGTCGGTGAGGGCGTCGCGGCGGTAGCTGTAGTCGGAGTCGCGGAAGTGGGAGAGCGGGTGGACTCGGCGGCCGGTCGAGGACTGGTCGCTGTCGGCCTGCGGTGGGCCCCCTGCGTCGCTCTGCGACACCTCCCCCGGAGGGGGAGGTGTTTGACGTTCGATGCGGAAGCCGGCTTCGGCGAGGGCTTCGTGGAAGATGAGGGCGTTGATGAGCACGGTCATCGCCATCCGGCGGGTCTGGCCGCCCTGGTCGTCGGCCTGACCGAGCAGCTCGGCGATCTCGGGTCCGAGTTCGCCGGCGGCGTGCGATCCGTGGCGGTCGGTGAAGCGGTGGGCGGCGTTTTCGATGCCCTGTTCCAGCACTACGCCCAGGCGCTCGATGCGCGGCGCAGGCATCGAGGCTCGGTGGGCGAGCATGGCGAGGTCTTTGGCGGAGCCGTTCAGCCAACCGGATTCGGGCAGGCGTTCCTCGCCTCCGGCGATCGTGCGCGTGTAGAGCGCGTACTCCAGGGCGTCGGTCAGCCGGAGTTCGTCGCGCAGGGCCTGTCCGTTCAAGTCGAGCACCGACTCCGGACAGACGAGGGCGATGGCGCTCTCAATCGGCTTGCCGGTCTCGTTGACGATCAGCCCCAGCCGGCCAAGGGCATCCTGCTCGGCGCTTGGGTGGTTGGTGCGCTCGGCTTCGATGACGACGGGCCACTGGGAGGCTTCCTCGATCAGGATGTCGGGCTGCTTGGCGGCGTCCTGAAGGGTTCGCGTCTCCTCGGCGTGCACTCGCCAGCTATGGGGTCGGAGTCCGGCGAGCACTTCGCCGAGAGCGACGTTGATCGTGTGCTCGTGGGTGGCCATTGCCTGAGTTTAGGTCGGGACGTCGGAAGCGGGCCCTCACTCCCCACCTTCGGCATCTCCCCCCGCTTCACGGGAGGAGAGTGGAGTGGAGCGGGTTCCCGGGTGAAGCGGGGACTGGGACCTTTAACGGAACTCTGGGATGACCGTCTCGGCAAACATCTGGGCCGGCTCGATCGTGTCTCGGCCGAAGAACTCGATCATGAACATGTCGCAGCCGAGCTCGACGTGCTTCTCGATGCGCTCTTTGATCATTGAGGGGGTTCCGGTCAGGGCCATGTCGCCGGCCGGGTTGCCCATGTGACCTCCGAAGATCTTCTGGGCTCGCTCGACCATCGGGCCGACCTTTTCGTCGTCGTCGACGATCGTGACCAGGCACTGCTGCGAGACACGGATTTCCGAGGGGTCGCGACCCAGGCGCTCGGCGTGGCCGCGGAGGACGGAGATCTTGTGCTCGAGGTCGTCCTGGGCGCCGGCGGAGTTGTTCCAGATGTCGGCGTACTGCGCGGCGATGCGCATGGTGACCTGCTCGCCGCCGCCGCCGACCAGGATCGGCATGTCGCGCGGGGGCTTGGGCTGGGTGACGAGGTTCTCGGTGTGGAAGAACTCGCCCTCGAAGGAGAACTCCTCCTGGTCGGCGTCGAACATGCCCTTGAAGATCTGCAGGCCCTCCTCGAGCTGGCGCAGGCGGTCGCGGGTCGAGACGAAGGGCATGCCGAAGTCGGAGAATTCGCGCGCCATCCAACCGGAGCCGAAGCCGGGGATCACACGTCCGCCGGCGATGTTGTCGACGGTGGCGATCATCTTGCCGGTGTGCGCCGGGTTGCGCATGCCGACGGGGGTGACGAGCGTGCCGATTTCCGGCTTCTCGGTCACGGCCGCGATGCCGGCGGCGAGGGTCCAGGCCTCGAGCATGGGGATCGCGGGCGACTGCGGGCCGTAGAGGTGGTCGTTGACCCAGAGTGAGTCGAAGCCCATCTCTTCAAACGCCGAGGCGGCGCGCTGCGTCTCCTGCCAGGTGCGCTTGATCTGGGGAACCATGACGCCGAAATGTGGGCTGTTGGTCACGTGACGATCCTCTCTCCGCCGAGGCGGGTCATTGTGCTGGCAAGTGTCTGCTGAAGGGTAGCAGCGGAGTCAGTCGGCCTCGCGGAGGTCCTCGGGGGCGAGAGGCTTGGCTTCGCGGTCGGCGGCTTCTAGGGCGGCCTGCTTGATGAAGCGAATCAGCGGGCCTCGAGGATGTCGCGCCTTGAGGCGGTCGGTTTCTTCTCGATCGAACTCGATCGTGAGGCGCATCCCACCGGGGCCCTTCTTCGCAGGATCGTAGGGAATCTCGTCCAGATCACCGATCGGCGTGTCGATGTGGAGCTTGCTCTTCATTCTGCTCATCGCCTGCGCATCCTTCCACCGGGTTGATGGTAGCGCGTTTGCTCATCGCGATCCGCGCGCCAGCCGGTGACGACGTGCGACCACCCATCGTCGTCAGGCAACTCCAGAATGAACGTCAACAGGCGGCCGCTCCGGTCGGGGCCAACCATCTTCAGCCGCTCGGGTCAAGTCCCGGCACAAACGGGCACAACGGGCGATGAGGAAACGGAGCAGCTCGATGAGCGAACGAAACTACTGGCAGCGAATGCGGCGCAACAAAATGTCGCGGCGGTCGCTCTTGCGAGCCTCGGCGCGAGCCGGGGTTGGCGCCGCCGGACTGGCCCTGGTCGGCTGCGGCGGCGACGATGACGACGACGATCAGCCGGCAGCAGCGCAGGTTGCGCAGCAGCAGGAACAGCAGGCCCAACAGCAGTCAATGCAGCAGGAGCAAGCCGAGCAACAGGCCGAACAACAGGTCCAGCAGCAACAGGCTCAGACGGCGACCGCCGACGAACAGCAGGAGGCGGAGGAAGCCGCCGATGACCACCAGCCACTTTGAAACCCCAACCGCGGAGGTGCTCCAGCAGAACTTTGCCGAGATCGGCTTCGAGGTCGAGCTCCTGGAGGTTCCCGACACGGAGCACAACACCAGGCGGGCATCGGGAGACTTCACCATCAGCTTCCAGGGCTACGGGGGCGTGTTCGACCCCGACGCCCTCCACGGCGGCCACCACACCGACGGCGGCCGGAACTACGGCGAGTTCTCGGACCCCGAGATCGACGCGTCGCTGGAGCAGGGACGCTCCATCCTCGGCGTCGAGAACCGTTTGCCGATCTACGACGAGATCCAGACCAAGCTGCTCGAGGAGCACGCGCCCCAGATCTACTGCAATTGGGGCCGGCCGGTCGTCGGCCACCGTCCCTGGCTCAAGGGCTTCGGGCCGACCAACATGCAAACCGCCGCCACCTATCTGCTGTACAAGTCCTGGTTCGAGGGCAAGCCCGGCGTGTAGGGGGGTTGTATTGCAGGGCTCCCTCTTCCGCCCTCTGACCCTTCCCTCCCTCTCCCTCTGGGAGAGGGAGGGAAGCGGAGCCAACACCGATGCGTGCTTACGTCATTCGACGGTTGCTGCTGCTGCCGGTCACGGTGATTCTGCTCTCGATCTTCGCCTTCGGCCTGGTGCGGCTCGTGCCGGGATCGGTGGTCGACGCGCGCCTCTCCAATACCATGGGCGCCTCGGCGGGCTCCAACCCGGAGCAGCGCGCCGCGCTGGAGGCGCATTTCGAGCTCGACAAGCCGGTCCACGTGCAGTTCGTGAACTGGGTCGGACAGGTCCTCACCGGCGATTTCGGCACCTCCTGGCTGACGCGGGAGTCCATCATGGACACCTTCGCCCGCCGCATGCCCGTCACGGCCCAACTGCTCTTCCTGACGCTGCTGCTGTACATCCCGATCGGGATTGGAACGGGGATCTGGTCGGCCGTGCGCCGCAACCGGCCCGACGACTACACCATCCGCTTCATCACGGTGCTCTTCCTCGCCATCCCCAACTTCTGGCTGGCCACCCTGGTCGTGTTAATCCCGCTCGTGCTCTGGCGCTACGCGCTGCCCGCCCCCTACGAGCAACTCTGGCATAACCCGGGCACCAACATGCTGCAGATGATCGTGCCCGCGGCGGTCGCGGCGGTGTCGGGCGCGGCCGTGCTGGGACGGCTGGCGCGCTCGGAGATGCTGGGAGTGCTGCGCCAGGATTACGTGCGCACCGCCCGGGCCAAGGGCGTCTCCGGCCGCATCGTGATCATGCGTCACGCGCTGCGCAACGCCATGATCCCCCTGATCACGCTGATCGGGCTCGTCTTCGCCGATGGCGTCGCGGGCTCGGTGATCGTCGAGCAGATCTTCGGGCTGCCGGGCATGGGCCACCTGCTCGTCGACTCCATCTTCGCGAACGACCTGCCGGTGGTGCAGCTCTGGATGCTGTTCTTCGGCACGGCCTTCGTGCTGATCAACCTGGCCGTCGACCTCAGCTACGCCGTCTTCGATCCCCGGGTCCGGTTCCAGTGAGCGCCGCCCAACCCACTCAACAGCCGGGCGCGCCCGTCTTCGATGAGTACGGCGTCCTGGTGCGGCCGCCGCTGCGCCGGCGCCTCCGGCGGCTGCTGCGGCAGCATCCCCTGGGCGCGTTCGGGCTGTTGATCGTGATCCTGATGATCGCGCTCGCCGCCTTCGGCCCGCTGATCGCCGGGGATCCGACCAAGCTCTCCCCGAACATCCTGGCCGAACCCGGCGGCGAGTACTGGTTCGGCACCGACGGGCTCGGGCGGGATTATTTCGCGCGCGTGGTCGCGGGCACCCGGCTCTCGATCTCGCTGGCGCTGACCGCGATGGCGATCGGGGTCGGCATCGCGCTGCTCTGGGGCATGACCTCGGCCTACGCGGCCGGGCTGTTCGATCTCCTGTCCCAGCGCGTGCTCGACATGCTGCTGGCCTTCCCCGGCCTCGTGCTGCTGCTGTTGCTGGCGCAGGTGACGGGCCGCAACTGGCAATCGATCGCGCTGGGCATGGGGCTCATCTTCACGATGGGCATGGTGCGGATCGTGCGCGGCAGCACGCTGGCGACGCTCGGCGCCGCCTACGTCGAGGCGGCGCGCGTCATCGGCGTGGCGCCCTTCCGCATCCTCTGGCGGCACATGCTGCCCAACATTGGCCCGCCGCTGCTGATCTACGTGACGACCCTGCTCGGCGGCGCGATCCTCTTCGAGGGCGCGCTTTCATTCCTCGCCCTCGGCGTCCCCCCGCCGAATCCGTCCTGGGGCCGCATGCTGGTCGAATCGCGAGACTACTGGCAGCACACCCACCTCAGCATCTTCCCCGGCCTCGCGATCACCCTCGCTGTGCTCGGCTTCAACCTCCTCGGAGACTCCCTCCGAGACATCTTCGACCCCCGCCTCCGCGGCAGCGAGTGAGTTCCTGCCGGATTGGGCGACGCTTCGCCGACACAAGCCACTGCGATCAGCACGAGGCGGTAATGACGAAGCCCCGCCGGAGCGGGGCTTCGTTGGTGTTGACCGGGTCTGCTGCGGTTAGTGCGCGGCGACGGCTTCCTCGCTGAACTGGGCGGCTTCCGTCGAGCCGCTGAGCGCGGTCGTGGCGGCGTCGCCGCCGGTGACCGTGAGCAGGATCTCGTCGAAGTAGCTGGTGCCGGCTTCGCGCTGGTGCTTGGTCGCGGTGTAGCCCTGGGCCTCGGCCGCGAATTCACCTTCCTGCAACTCAACGTAGGCGGCCATGCCGCGGTCGCGGTAGCCGCTCGCCAGGTTGAAGGTGTGGTAGTTGATCCCGTGCCAACCGGCCAGGGTGATGAACTGGAAGCGGTAGCCCATGTCGGCCAACTGCTCCTGGAAGTTCGCGATGGTCGCGTCGTCGAGGTGACGCTTCCAGTTGAACGAGGGCGAGCAGTTGTAGGCGAGCATCTTGTTCGGGTACTCGGCCTGCAGCGCCTGGGCGAAGTCGCGCGCCTCACCGATGTCGGGCACGGAGGTCTCGCACCAGATCAGGTCGGCGTGCGGCGCGAAGGCGAGTCCGCGGGCGATCGCCGAGTCGATCCCGCCGGTGACGCCGAAGTAGCCCTCGGCGGTGCGCTCGCCGGTGGTGAAGGGGCGGTCGCGCTCGTCGATGTCGGTGGTCATCAGCGTCGCCGAGAGCGCGTCGGTGCGCGCCATGAGGATTGTCGGGACGTTCATTACGTCGGCGGCGAGCCGGGCGGCCTGCAGCGTGCGGACGTGCTGCGCGGTGGGGACAAGCACCTTGCCGCCCATGTGGCCGCACTTCTTCTCGGCGGCGAGCTGGTCCTCGTAGTGGACGCCGGCGGCGCCCGCTTCGATCATGTTGCGCATCAGCTCGAAGGCGTGGATCGGGCCGCCGAAGCCGGCCTCGGCGTCGGCCACGATGGGCAGGTAGTAGTCGAAGCTGGGGCGGTCCTCCAGGCGGTCGACCTGGTCGGCGCGCATCAGCGCGTTGTTGAGTCGCTTGACCAGCGAGGGCACGCTGTTGACCGGGTAGAGCGACTGGTCGGGGTAGGTGTGTGCGGCAGTGTTGGCGTCGGCCGCGACCTGCCAGCCGGAGACGTAGATCGACTGCAGACCGGCCTTGGCCATCTGCACCGCCTGCGCGCCGGTCACGGCGCCGAAGGTGCGGACGAAGTCGGTGTCCTGCATGGCGTTCCAGAGCCGCTCGGCGCCGTAGCGCGCGATCGTCGACTCGGGCAGGATGGAGGGGCGGAGCTTGAGTACGTCGGCGGCGGAATAGTTCCGCTGCACGCCGTCCCAGCGCGGGTTCGTCGCCCACTCGTGTTCGAGCGCGGCGGCGGCGCTGTCCAGCGGATTGCCGGTCCCGTTCGTGCCGTTCGTCGTCATCGGGGTCCTCCGTGGCTGTCCGTGGCCGAACGTTGGCGTCGACTCACGTCACTTGGCGGCGTGCGGTTGCCGTTGTGCCTGATGTTGGTGCTCGCTTACTTCGCGTCCCGGGTTGGTCGAATGCCTAGTCCAGGTATTCGTAAGCGGGCAGGGTGAGAAACTCAGTGAACTCATCGTTCAGCACGAGCTGGTCAAGAATCTCCACGGCGTCGCCGTAGCGAGACTCGGTGCGGCCGCCGAGCGCGACGAGCTCGTCGTCGCGCAGGGATTCGTAGAGGTCGGCGGTGACGGAGCGGCCGTCGTCGAGTTCCGCGCCGTGCCGGATCCATTGCCAGATCTGGCCGCGGGAGATTTCGGCGGTGGCGGCATCTTCCATCAGGTTGTTGATCCCCGCGGCGCCGACGCCATTGAGCCAGCTGTTGATGTACTGCAGGGCGACCGAGATGTTGGCTCGCAGGCCGGCCTCGGAAACGCTGCCGCCGGACTGGTCGAGCGAGACGAGTTCGCCGGCGCTGACGTCGACGTCCTCGCGCAAGCGCTCGCGCTGGTTGCGCGCGCCGCCCAGATTCTGCTCGAAAATGTCGCGGGCAACGGAGACGAGGTCGGGGTGCGCGACCCAGGTGCCGTCGAACCCGTCGGTCGATTCGCGCTCCTTGTCGGCGCGCACGCCGGTCAGGGCGACCTCATTGATCTCGGGGTCGCGGCGGGACGGAATGAACGCGGCCATGCCGCCCATCGCGTGCGCGCCGCGCTTGTGGCAGGTGCGCACAAGCAACTCGGTGTAGGCGCGCATGAAGGGCGTGGTCATCGTGACCTGTACGCGGTCGGGCAGGGTGAAGGTCGGCTGCGACTTGAAGCGCTTGACGGCCGAGAAGATGTAGTCCCAGCGTCCGGCGTTGAGTCCGGCCGAGTGATCGCGCAGCTCGTAGAGGATCTCTTCCATCTCGAACGCTGCCGGCAGGGTTTCGATCAGCACGGTTGCGCGGATGCTGCCCTGGGGCACGCCGAGGTCGTCCTGGGCCTTGATGAAGGCGTCGTTCCAGAGCCGGGCCTCGAGGTGCGACTCGAGCTTGGGCAGGTAGAAGTACGGTCCCGTGCCGCGGGCGATGCGCTCGGCAGCGTTGTGGAACATGTACATGCCGAAGTCAAACAGCGAGGCCGAGATCGGCTTACCGTCGACCAGGACGTGTTTTTCGTCGAGGTGCCAGCCGCGCGGACGAATCAGCAGCGTGGCGATCTGCTCGTTCAGGGTGCGGACGGAGCCGTCCGGGTTCTCAAACGTGATCTCGCGGCGGACGGCGTCGCGGGCGTTGATCTGGCCGTTGACGATGTTGTCCCAGGTCGGCGAGAGCGCGTCTTCGAAGTCGGCCATGAAGGCGTCGGCGCCCGAGTTGAGCGCGCCGATCATCATCTTGCGGTCAACAGGCCCGGTGATCTCGGCCCAACGCTGCTGCAGATCCTCGGGGGTCGGCGCGACCTTCCAGGAGCTGAAGCGGATCTCTTCGGTGTCGGAGAGGAAGTCTGGCAATGCGCCGTTGTCGAACTCGACCTGGCGCTCCATCCGGCGGGCCAACAGCTCTTGCCGGCGGGCGTTGAACTGACGGTGCAGACCGGCGATGAACGCCAGCGCATCGCTGGTCAGGATGGCCTCGAACCCCTCGCTGATCGCGCCGACGACTTCCACGCCGGCTGGTGTGTTGAGTTCGCTCGCCTGGGTCATCGGTGGTGCTCGGTTCTCAAGTCGGTGTTGGGACGAAGCGTTGCCCGTGCGCGCTCCGTATGTGAACGTTGGATTAAGGTAGGTAAGCAGCGGCAAACGTCAATAGCAGATGGCCAACATGATAGAAACTTTTTGTAGCGCAAGAAACCAAGTCGATAAATCGCTCCAGACCAGCCGCCTGTGGACAGGTGGACCCGCGCGGCCCAATCACTGCGTCGATGGTTCGCCAAGAGCGAGACTGCAAGATCGCCATCCGCGCGATATTCTGGAGGACCCGCAACAGTAGCCGGGAGGAGCCAGGAGACTGCCCCATGTCACTCAGCCACGACAACGCACCAAGTAGCGTCGGCCCGTTCAAAGTCTCCGGGGTCAATCACCTTGCCCTGGTCTGCCGCGACATGCAGCAGACCGTCGATTTCTACGAAGGGGTGCTCGGCTTCCCGCTCGTCAAGACGATCGAGCTGCCCGGCGACATGGGTCAGCACTTCTTCTTCGACATCGGCAATGGCGACTGTCTCGCGTTCTTCAATTTCCCCGACGCGCCCGAGGCGGTGCCGGGCGTGTCGTCGCCCGATCCCAACACCTTCTTCGACCCCTCCGCCGAGTTGGTGACTGCCGTCGCCTCGATGAACCACGTTGCGTTCAACGTCGCTCCGGAAGAAATCGATGCCGCTCGCGATCGACTGGTCGACGCCGGCATCCGCTGCACACCGATCATCAACCACGACGACTCGCCGCGCGGAATCGCGCGCGAGAATCACTCCGGCGTCTTTGTGCGATCAGTGTACTTCTACGACCCCGACGGGATCATGCTGGAGTTCGCCGCCTGGACCCGGGCGATGCGGCCCGATGACGTACGCCATGCGCCGGCAAGAGCCGCGGAGGCAGTTGGCGTGCTTGCCGACTGAGCGCGGTTCTACTCGACCGACTTCGGAACTTCGGGACCAACCGCATCGTCCTGTGATGCGTGGTTGACTGTCCTCATCGTCCGAAGACGCGGCGCGTATCCCAAGCCGCACATTCCAAGTACAGCGCGTCGCAGTTCCCCGTCGCCAGCCCTTGCGTTGTGGGAACAAAGCCGCGTCGGTTTTCGTACTGTTGATGAGCGCGTTGACCTCACTGGCGCACGGAGCGTCGAGCGAGGTCGGCAGCACTTGACGAAAGGGGGATCGGATGACGTTCGAAGAACGGCTTGACCACGAGGGCAGCGACATTGAGGCGCTGCACGAGGATCAGAGGTATCAGAACGGAGACGAGCGCCGCATGGCGCCGGAGCGGACGAGGGAGATGATGATTACGTCAGATAAGCCGCTGGTCGGGTTTGACATCTCCGGCACCCGAGCCCCGACCCGTGAGACGGCCGCCGCCTGGCGCCGCCGCATGAGCGATGCGCCGCGTCCCGCCGTGCGGGTCGGCGAAGCCGGCTCCGAGTGGCGCTTCGCCGCCCCGGACGATGAGTCGCCGACCGCGACCGCCAAGCCTCGGCGCCGCCGCGCCGCACGAACGGACGCCGGCGACAACATCGACGCCACCCGCGCCTACTTCAACGAGATTGGTCGGCGGCCGTTGCTGACGGCCGAACAGGAGCAGGAACTGGGCGCGGCGATCGAGCGAGCGCGCTGGATCGATGCCGTCGAACAGGGGCTCGTTGAAGAGCTCGGCCGGCAGCCGCAACCGATGCAGGTCTGGGCCGAACTGTTGCGCCAGCTCTGCGAGCTACGAGGCGTGGCCGATGTCGCCGCGCACTCGCTGGACCTGCACGCCCTGCCGTTCGACGAGCTGATTGCGCATCAGCGGTTCCGCGATGCGATTGACGGCAAGATCGAGCCGCAGTTCGCCGCCAAGCTGAGCGCTGCCTACGGACTCGACCAGGAGTACGTGACCGATCTCGTGACCGCGCTGTCGGTCGTGACCTCGATTGTGACGCCGCGGCTGTACCGGCGTTCGGCCGAGGCGCTGGGTTGGAACGGCGAGATCGCCGAGCTGCCCGACGCTGCGGCCTCCGTGCTGTCGGCTGACTCCGAGCTCGAACGACGCGCGGAGCGGCGCCTGACCGAAACCAAGTGGGACGGCTACGACGCGGAACGGACGATGTACGTCTCCAACCTCCGCCTGGTCGTGTCCGTTTCCAAGAAGTACCAGAAGAAGGGCCTGCACCTGCTCGACCTGATCCAGGAGGGCAACGTGGGACTCTTCCGCGCGGTTGAGAAGTTCGACTACCGCAGGGGAAACAAGTTCTCGACCTATGCGACCTGGTGGATTCGACAGTCGGTGACGCGTTCGCTGGCCGACACCGCCAACCTGATCCGCGTGCCGGTGCACACGTCCGAGTTGATCAACAAGATGAACCGGGCCGAGCGCCGTCTGCGGCAGGAGTTCCAGGCGCAGCCGTCCGACGCAGAACTGGCGCTGGAGATGAACGAGACCGAGGAACGGATCCGCACGCTGCGGCGAATCTCGATGACTCCGGCCTCGCTCGACAAGAGCGTCTCGGACGAGGATGACGACTCCGACCTGACGCGATTCCTCGCCGACGAAGACTCGCGCACGCCTGAGGAGGAGGTGCTGCAGCAGGCCCTGAACGGCTCCACTCGCGCGGCGCTGGGTCGTCTCGATCCGCGCGAGGCCGCGGTCCTGGCCATGCGCTTCGGACTCGAGGACGGTCAGGAGTACACCCTGGAGCAGGTAGGCGACCGCTTCGGTCTGACTCGCGAGCGCATCCGTCAGATCCAGAGCAAGGCTTACCGCGAACTGCGCAAGGACCCGGAATTGCAACAGCTCCGGGAGACCTAGTTCCCCTCTCCCCCCGCTGCGCGGGGGGAGCAGAGGGGGGCGACCGCTAACCTGATCCTGCGAGCGGGGGTAGCTCAGGGGTAGAGCTCCTGCCTTCCAAGCAGGTGGCCGCGGGTTCGAATCCCGTCCCCCGCTCCAGCCCAGCCCCAACTCAGACGGCTCCTTCTCCCCCCGGCATCGCCGGGGGGAGATGCCGTAGGCAGAGGGGGGCTTGCCCTACTGCAAGGGCAGCAGGATCTCCGTGTGCCACTTCGACGGGTCGGGCTCGGCCTCGGGATCGGTGATGTAGCGCTCGGTCGGTCCCGCGATTGGCTCGCGGCCGAGTTCCTGCACGAACGGCCAGATCGATTCGTGGGTCTGGTACAGCGTGTCGTAGGGGCCATAGTGATCGGCCTTGACCGCGTCGCAGGCGGGCATTTCGAGGAGCACAAGCGGTTCCGCGACTTCCACGCCGTCACCAACTTCGATTCCTGCCGAGAGCGACATCTGGTTGGCGTCCATCGTGTGATAGACGGCAATCACGTGTCCCATCTCGGTGACGCCTTGCTCGGTGAGGGCGGCGAACACGGCCGGGAAGATGCGCTCGAACGTGGCCGGCAGTTCCTCGGTCGAGGCGGTGGCGTGCATGACCGCGGCCTGGCGTTTGGCTAGCTGGACGACTTCCGGCATCGGATTGCTCCGTTCTGATTGTGCTGACTGTTCTGATTGTCGTGCCGCGAATGCTAGAGCAGCGGCAGCCAGAGCTCGGTATGCCACTTTGATTGGTCGGGCTCGGCATCGGGAACGGTCAGGTAACGCTCGATCACGATTCCGCGCGGCTCGTGACCGATTGCGGATACCTCCGCTTCCAGGTTTGCCTGGGTCCGGCGAAAGTCGTCGAACACGTACGGCCCAAAGTGGTCGGCCATCGCCGCGTCGCAGCCGCCGAGTTCAAGCAGCGCCAGCGGTTCGCGAGGCGTGAAATCGTCCGCAACCTCCATGCCTGCCGACAGCACCAGCTCGTCCTCGCCGATCGAGTGATACACGGCGATCACCTTGCCCAGCCCAGGCGGACCCTGTTCGTGCAGCGCTTCCCAGATCGCCGGGTACATCTGCGCAAATGCTCGAACGAGTTCGGCTCGAGTTGTCACCGCGTGGAACACGGCGGCGCGGCGCTCCGGCATCCTGCGCACTATCGACATTGGATCACTCGCAACTCGGTGACGATCATGTCGATCCGCTGATCGTGAGGCCGTTGGGGCAGCTCGGTCTGAATCTGCATCTCGAAGGCGAGGCCGATCGTGTGCGCGTTCGTCTGGACGAGAAAGCGGTCGTAGTAGCCGCCGCCCATGCCCAGGCGCGCGCCGTCGGCGCTGAATGCGACGCCGGGCACGAGGATCAGGTCGGCGGCGGCGGGATCGGCCGGAGGCGCGAGGTCGGCGTCGGGTTCCAACAGTCCGAACGACGACTCGCGCAGGTGCGACGTGTCCAGCAACTCGCGGTGGTCCAGTTGGCCGTGCGGGCGGACGCGGGGACAGAGCACGCGCTTGCGCTCGCGCAGGGCTTGCTCAACGAGCGACTCGGTGCGCACCTCGCCGGGCAGGACGCCGAGGTAGGCGTGCACGACCTCCGACTGCGACCAGATGTCGAGCGCTGATGCTCGGGCGCGGATGGCGGCGGACCAACCGGCGATCAGCTCCGGAGGCAGGGACGCTCGATAGCGACCGAGCGTGTGACGCAGTTCCGCCCTGGACACGGTCGGTGCCCCGGTCGTCAGGTCAGGGCAGACCCGCGCCGCCGACATCGACGTCGAAGGCGCGGATCCGGCCTCGGCGCGGATCGCCGGGCTGCGGGTTGGATGTGGGGGCCTCAAGCGAGAACAGCGTTTTGCGCTCGTCGCCGCCCAGCATGCAGGCGAAGACGCCCATGTCGGGCACGTCGATCCGTTCCAGCACGTCGCCGCCTGCGGCAACCCGCACGAGCGCGCCGGGATTGGTCGGCACCGCAACCCAGATTGCGCCCTCGGCGTCGAGCGCGATGCCGTCCGGCGGGAGTCCGAGTTCGGCCCAGACCCGCTGATTGGACAGCGTGGCGTCGTCCTCGATGTCGAACGCGGTCAGCCGCTGTCCCCAGCTCTCGCCCACGATCAGCGTCCTGCCGTCGGGCGTGATCACGGTGCCGTTGGGGAACTGCAGTCCGTCGGCGACGACCTGGGATTCGCCCTGGGGGCGGACCAGGACAATGGTCGTGGCGCGCGGCGGGGAGCCGTCGGTGAGGTCGAAGCCGAAGTTGCCGATGTAGCAGTTGCCCTCGGCGTCGGTGACCATGTCGTTGCAGTGGTAGGGCGCGAGGTCCGAGATGTCGGCGACCTCGAAGAGTCCGTCGGGATCGAGGCGGAGCAGCTTGCGGTCGATCATGGAGACGATTAGCAGCCGTCCGTCGGGCAGGAATCCGAGTCCCGACGGCTGGTTGGGCACCTCGACGATGGTCTCGCGCTCGCCGTCGGGCGTGACCGCGACGACTTCATGGGCGTGCATGTCGGAGAACCAGATCCGCCCCTCATGCCAGCGCGGGCCCTCGGGGAAGACAAGTCCGTCGAGAACCAAGCGAGCTTCTCGCGCCACGGCATTGCTCCATCTAGATACTGTTTGGGGCAAGGATAGGCCCTAGCCGTTTGGATACACGTCCAACAACTCGAACCTTGGGCCGTCTTTGCAGCAGAGCTTGACGCCTCGCTTGGTGAAGACGGCGCAGCCGTAGCAGATGCCGGTGCCGCAGGCCATCTCGGTCTCCATCAGGATTTGCACGGGACGGCTCATGCCGTCGCGGCGGACGATGGGGGACATGGCGCGGAACATGGGGACGGGGCCGCAGGCGAAGCTCTGGTCGGCCCAGGAAAGATGCTCGGCGAACAGGTCGGTGACGAAGCCTGGCCTGCCCATCGAGCCGTCCTCGGTGGCGACCTGGTACTCGACCTGGGGCGGGAGCAGCTCGGCGGGGTAGACGCCCTCGGCGCCGCGTGCACCGAAGCAGAGCACGATCGAGCGGCTGCGGCTGGCGTGCTCGGACTCTGCGTCGGCCAGGGCGACGAGCGGCGCGATGCCCACGCCGCCGCCGACGAGCAGCAGGTTGGCGGCCGAGCGGCGGACCTCGAAGCCGCGGCCCAGCGGTCCGGTCATCCAGACGCGGTCGCCGGGCTGCATGGAGGCCATCTGCTCGGTGACGCGTCCGATCAGGCTGTAGAGCAGCGCGAACTGGCGCTCGGAATCGTGAGGTGAGGCATAGCGGAATCGGTAGTAGGAGAAGGCGCGCGGCAGGAGCGGATCGAGGCCGCTGCGCTCGGCGCCAGCATCGACCATGACGAACTGGCCCGGTTTCGCGTGTTGCGACAGCGCCGGCGCGTCGTACCAAGTCACGAACGTGCCCGGATAGATCTCTTCCGTTTGGATCACCCGGGCGGCGGCGCGGCGCACGACGGCTTGTCCCGAACTCGCTAGACGGCCGCAACGCGACCGGCGGTGTACTCGCTGACGGTGGCGATGTTGTAGTCGGCGCTGCCCTCGACCATTGCGGCGACCGCGTGGTGCGCGGTGTCGATCGAGGTGAAGCAGGGGATGCGCTGTTCGGCGGCGGCGCGACGGATGTAGAAGCCGTCGCGGATCGTGCTGCTGATCTGCTCGGGGGTGTTGATCACCATGTCGATCCGGCCCGTGCGGATCAGGTCGATCACATCGGGATCGCCGCCGACTTCGCGCTTGGGCACGAGGTTTACGTCGATGCCCAGCCCGCGGATCAAGTCGGCGGTGCCGGCCGTGGCGTGCAGTTCGTATCCTGCCGCGCCGAGGTCGCGGATCAGCGACATCGCGGCGGGCTTGTCCTGGTCGGCGATGCTGAGCAGCGCGCTGCCTCGCGGCGGCACGGCCATGCCGGCGGCGATCAGCGCCTTGCTCAGCGCTTTGTCGTAATCGACATCGACGCCCATGACCTCGCCGGTCGATTTCATCTCGGGTCCGAGATGGGTGTCGACGCCGGAGAGCTTGGACATCGAGAAGACCGGGGCCTTGACCGCGACCAGCGGCGTCGCCGGCCAGAGACCGCTGGGGTAACCCTGCTCGGCGAGCGATTCGCCCAGCATTGCGTGGATCGCGACTTCCACCATCGGCACGCCGGTCACTTTGCTGAGGAATGGCACGGTGCGGCTGGCGCGGGGATTGACCTCGAGCACGTAGACATCGCCGTCCGCGTTGGCGTCGTCGCGCATGATCACGTACTGGATGTTCATCAGTCCGGTGACGCCGAGTCCGTTGCCGATCTGCGCGGTGTACTCGACCAGCCTGGCGACCTCGCCGGCGCGCAGGTTGGGCGCGGGATAGACGGCCATTGAGTCGCCCGAGTGCACGCCGGCGCGCTCGATGTGCTCCATGATTCCGGGAATCAGGACGGCGTCGTCCTCCGGGGTGCCGCAGATGGCGTCGACTTCGACTTCGATGCCGGCCAGGTACTTGTCGATCAGAATGGGTTTGCCGGGAGCTGCGGCCTGCGCCTGGGTCACGTAGCGGGCCAGGTCGCCGACGCCCTGCACGATCTCCATCGCGCGTCCGCCGAGCACGTACGAGGGGCGCACGAGCACCGGGTAGCCGATCGCGTCGGCGGCCAGGACGGCCTCGTCGACGCTGCTGACCGCCGTGCCCGGAGGCTGGGGAATGCCGAGGTCGGCGAGGAAGCGCTCGAACTGCTTGCGGTCTTCGGCCAGGTCGATGACATCGGCTTGCGAGCCGAGGATCGGGCGCGCGGCCTTGGTCAACGGATTGGCCAGGTTGATCGCGGTCTGTCCGCCGAACTGCAGAATCGAGGCGACTTCCGAGGCGGCGCCGTTGCCGTTGCCATTCAGGGAGCCGTCCTCGTTCTCGAGAATGTCGCGCACGGCCTCTTCGTCGAGCGGTTCGAAGTAGAGCCGGTCGGAGGTGTCGAAGTCGGTTGACACGGTTTCGGGATTGCTGTTCGCCATGACGGCGGCCCAGCCTGCGGCGCGCAGCGCCTGCGCCGCCTTGACCGAGGCGTAGTCGAACTCGATGCCCTGGCCAATCCGGATCGGTCCGGAGCCGACGACGAGCGCGCGATTGCCGCCTTCGGGAGCGGCCTCGTTCTCTTCCTCGTAGGTCGAGTAGAAGTAGGGCGTGACGGCGTCGAACTCGGCCGCGCAGGTGTCGACCATCTTGTAGACGGGCTTGATGCCCCAGTTCAGCCGCTGTTCGCGGATGCGCTCGTCGACGCTGCCGGCGAGATTGGCGATCTGTTCGTCGGCGAAACCCATCCGCTTTGCCTGGCGCATCAAGGTCGGCGTCAGCGACTCGGAGAGCAGGCGGCGCTCCATCTGCACGATCGTCTCGAGCCGCTCCAGGAACCAGGGATCGACGCCGGAACGCTCGGCGATCTCTTCCAGGGGGATGTCGGCGCGGATGGCGGAGAGCAGATGCCAGAGGCGGATGTCGGTCGGGGTCGATGCGGCCTGGATCGGCTCGGCTTCGGCCTCGGCGTCTTCCCAGAGCACCGACTTGCCGCCGACCTCAAGCGAGCGGATGGCCTTCTGCAATGCCGCCTCAAAGGTGCGGTCGATGGCCATGACCTCGCCGGTGGCCTTCATCTGCGTGCCGAGCACGCGGTCGCCGGCCTCAAACTTGTCGAAGGGCCAGCGCGGAATCTTGACGACGCAGTAGTCGAGCGCCGGCTCGAACGCTGCCTGGGTGCGTCCGGTGACCTGATTGGCGATCTCGTCGAGGCGTTTGCCGGCCGCAATCTTGGCCGCGACGCGGGCGATCGGATAGCCGGTCGCCTTGGAGGCCAGCGCGGAGGAGCGGCTGACGCGCGGATTCACCTCGATCACGTAGTAGGGCAGGGGCTCGTCGTGCGGCACGCCGACGCCGCCGCCCGGTGGCATCGATTCGGCCGGCCAGGCGGTCACGTCCTGCCGGGGTGCGAGCGCGAGCTGCACGTTGCATCCGCCTTCGATGCCCAATGAGCGGATGATGTTGATCGAGGCCGAGCGCAGCATGTGGTAGTCCTTGTCGGACAACGTCTGCGAGGGCGCGACCACGATTGAGTCGCCGGTGTGGACGCCCATCGGGTCGAGGTTTTCCATGTTGCAGATCGTGATGCACGTGTCTGCGGCGTCGCGCATGACCTCGTACTCGACCTCTTTCCAACCCAGCAGCGAGCGCTCGACCAGAATCTGGCTGATCGGCGAGGCGTCGAGTCCCGTCTGCACGACCCGTTCGAACTCCTCCATCGTGCGCACGAATCCGCCGCCGGTGCCGCCCAGCGTGTAGGCGGGCCGGATGGCGACCGGCAGCCCGATCTCGGCAATGGCGTCGCGCGCCTCCTCAATCGAGTTGGCGATCGCCGACGGCGGCGTTGGCTCGCCGATCTCGTGCATCAGCTCGCGGAACAGTTGGCGGTCCTCGGCCTTGCGGATTCCGTCGAGTTGGGTGCCCAGCACGCGGATGTTGAACTCGTCCAGGATGCCGGCGTCCTGCAGCTCGACGGCGAGGTTGAGTCCGACCTGTCCGCCCAGCGTCGGCAGCAGACTCTCCGGTCGTTCTTTTTCGATAATCCGGCGCAGGACGGGAACCGTCAGCGGCTCGATGTAGACCGCGTCGGCGACGCCTTCGTCGGTCATGATCGTGGCCGGATTGGAGTTGACCAGGATCGAACGGATGCCTTCCTCGGTCATCGCCTTGCAGGCCTGGGTGCCGGCGTAATCGAATTCGGCCGCCTGGCCGATCACGATGGGGCCACTGCCGATGATCAGGACGGATTCAGGTGTCTTCATGTTGACCGCGTTCATCTGCTTCCCATGGTCCTGTCGATTCGCCTGGCGCGGTACGGCCCATCGCTCGGCCGATCAAGCCCAGACCCAATCCCAGCGGCCAGGCTGCAAGCGGGCCGAGCAGCCAGAGTTCGCAATGCCCGCCAATCAAACCGCCGATGCAGCACAGCGCCAGCGTGAGCATCGCTGCGCCGGCCATCGCGCAGATCAGCGCGGCGGCGAACAGCGAGCGGAGCAGGGACAATTGGCGTTCCTCTCACAGCGGCAGCTCGAATCGTGAGTCGGGATTGATCAGCGGCGCGAGTGCGCCGATCGCGCTGAGGAACGACAGCGCCGCTTCGTTGTTGTCGGGCAGTGACCCGACGACACGGCGGAAGTTCTGTTCGCGGGCATGCGAGAGGAGGTACTCGGCCAGCACGGTACCGATCCCGCGGCGCCGCCACTCGGATCGCAGCCAGACGCCGAGCGTGCAAGTTTCGGGCTCACGTGTGTTGTAGTCGAGCGCACCGAAGCCAATCAGCGCGCCGCCTTCGAGGGCGACGTAGATCGCCCCGCTGTTGCCCAGACGCCTGCGCCACACGGAGACTTCTTCGACGCTCCAGGGCCGGTCGAACACGACAGGATTAGGCCCCTCCACCACGTCGCGAATCACGTCGGCGATGGCCGGGGCATCGTCGGCCGTGGCCAGTCGATACTCAAGCTCGGCGTCGCGCGGGCCGGTGTGGTGCGTCATGTCAGTCCCCTTGAACTTCGCCGATCAGGTCGAGAAAGCGGTCAAACAGGTGCCCGTTGTCCAGCGGACCAGGCGAAGCCTCCGCGTGGTATTGGATCGAGAACACCGGCTCCGAACGATGCGCGAGACCCTCGACCGTATCGTCGTGCAGATTGATGTGGGTCACCTCAACGTCGGCCGAGAGTCCATCGGGATCGACGGCGTAGCCGTGATTCTGCGCGGTGATCGCGACCCGACCCGTAGGCACTTCGAGCACGGGATGATTGCCGCCACGGTGACCAAACTTGAGCTTGAAGGTGTCGGCGCCGAAGGCGCGGCCCAGCACCTGATGGCCCAGGCAGATGCCCATGATCGGTAGCTTGCCGATCAGCGACTTGGCCGTCTTGACCTGGAGCTCGCGGAGCTGCGGATCGCCCGGTCCCGGCGCCAGCAGGACGCCCTGCGGGTCGAGCGCAAGGATGTCCTCGACGCAGGAGTCGGGAGGCATCGCGGTGACGCGGCAGCCTCTCCGCTGCAAGTTGCGCAGGATGTTGTACTTGAGCCCCTGGTCGAGCACGACCACGTGCGGCCCGGCTTCGTCCGACGCCGCAGCCAGCGCCTCGGGCGCGCCGTTGCGCCAGCGATAGGGCTGTGCCGCGCCGACGCTGATGAAGTCCAGCGTGTCGTAGTCGGGCAGTTCCATCAGTTGCCGCCGGGCGTCCTCGACCTCGGCGGCGGGAACAATCATGCCTGGCATCACGCCCTCGTGACGGATTCGCCTGGTAATCGCGCGGGTGTCGACGCCGGCGATCCCTGGAATCCCGGCTGCGGCGAGATAGTCGTGCAGCCGCATCCCGCCGCGCGGATGCGAGGGCGAGTCGCACTCCGAGCGAACGACCAGTCCGCGTACCTGGATCTGGCGCGACTCGTCGATCGGCGGGTCGATCCCATAGTTGCCGATCAACGGGTAGGTCAGCACGAGGATCTGTCCCGCATAGGACGGATCGGTGAGCATCTCCTGGTAACCCGTCATCGAGGTGTTGAAGACGACCTCGCCCCAGGTGTCGCTAGCGGCGCCCAGCGCAGTGCCACGGAAGACGGCTCCGTCGGCCAGCACCAGCGCCGCTTCGGTATGTTCGGCCAGTTCGTTCATGCCGGCTCCCGTTCGTCCCAGACGATGCGTCCCTGTGAGATCGTCGCTGCCACTGCGCCGACGAGTTCGCGGCCGGCCAGCGGTGTGTTCTTGCCCATCGAGGCCCAGCGCTCGGGGTCGATCCTGACCGGAGCGTCCGTGGCGAGCAACGCGATGTCGGCCGGCGCACCCACTCCGAGCGTACCCAGCCCGAGCCGATTTCCTGTGTCCAGATTCCACGTCCGTGCGGGACCGATGGTCAATCGCGCAATCGCATCCTCCAGCCCCAGGCGACCCCGCGAGACCAGCGTATTGACCACCGGCCAGGCCGATTCCAGCCCCGAGATGCCAAAGGCCGCGCGATCGAATTCACAGCTCTTGTCTACGGCCGCGTGGGGCGCGTGATCGGTGGCCACCGCCTCCACCACACCCGCCGCCAGCGCCGCAATGCAGGCCTCGATGTCAGCGTCGGTGCGCAGCGGCGGGTTGACCTTGGCATTGGTGTCGTATCGCAGTTCCTCGCCGTCGCCGGCGACGACATCGTGGGAGAGGAAGAGATGATGCGGCGTGACCTCCGCCGTCACGCGCAAGCCGCGAGCCTTGGCGTCGGCGATGGCCTCCAACGCTGATTGGGTAGAGATGTGGCAGCCGTGAAACTGCGCGCCCGAGGCTTCGGCGAGCGCGATGTCGCGCTGCACGATCGAGAGTTCCGCCGCCGCGGGCTGTCCGCGCAGACCCAGGCGCGCCGAGACCGCGCCTTCGTGCATCATGCCGCCCTGCGAGATGGCCGGATCCTCGCAGTGCTCGGCCAGCGGCAGGTCGAGGTCGGCCAGGTACTCGAATGCGCGCCGGGCGATGGAGGTGTCGGACACGGCGTCGCCGTCGTCGGAGACCGCGACCGCGCCCGCATCGCGCAGCGCGGCGAGCTCGGTCATCTCCTGCCCCTTGCGGCCCATCGTGACCGCGCCGATCGGCAGGACGCGGCAGTCCACGTCGCGCGCGCGCAGAACGACGGCGTCAATCGTCGCCGCCGTATCCATTGCGGGCTCGGTGTTGGGCATCGCGCAAATGGTCGTGAACCCGCCCCGAGCCGCCGCGCGGGCGCCCGATGCGATGGTCTCCTTGTGTTCCTGTCCGGGTTCGCGCAGGTGGACGTGCAGGTCGATGAATCCCGGCGACACCACGAGCCCCGTTGCATCGACAATCTCGGCGGTCCCGTTGGACAGCTCAGCGCCCAGCTCGGCGATCCGCCCGTCCACGACACGCACGTCGAGCACCGCGTCAACGCCCGACGCAGGATCGATCACGCGCCCGCCGCGCACGATGAGCTGCCTCGTCTGCGTCATACGCCGCCTCGAGTCAAGAGGAAGAGCACGGCCATGCGCACCGCGAGTCCGGCCGAAACCTGCGCTTCGATCCGGCACTGCGGGCTGTGGGCGACATCGACGCCAATCTCGACGCCCTCGTTCATTGGTCCGGGATGCATCACGATTGCGTGCGGCGCGGCGTTGGCGACCCGCTCGGCGGTGAGTTGATAGCGGCGCGCGTATTCGGCGGTGGACGGCAGCAATCTGCCGCGCAGCCGCTCGTTCTGGATGCGCAGCGCCATGACTGCGTCCGCGCCGGCGATGGCCCGGTCGAGATCGGACTCCACCTGGACCGCGGGCAGCGCGAGCGGATGTTCCTTCTCGGCCGCGCTGGCAGTCATCGAGGCGGGCAGCAAGGGACGCGGAGCGACGACCGTGACCTCTGCGCCGAGCGTCGTCAGCGACCAGATGTTGGAGCGCGCCACGCGTGAGTGCAGAATGTCGCCGACAATCACGACCTTGCGGCCGCCAAGATCGCCGAACTCGCGCAAGAGGATGTACGCGTCGAGCAGCGCCTGGGTCGGATGCGCGTGCTGGCCGTCGCCGGCGTTGACGATGTGACCGTCAATCGTGCGCGCCGCGAGCCAGGGCGCGCCCGAAGCCGGGTGGCGCATGACCACCGCGTCGGCGCCGACGGCCGAGAGCGTGTTCAGGGTCTCGACCAGCGACTCGCCCTTTTCCACCGAGGAGCCGGAGCCGGAGACATTGATCACGTCCGCGCCGAGGATCTTGCCGGCCAGCTCGAACGAGGAACGGGTGCGGGTCGAGGCCTCGTAGAACAGGTTGAAGATCGTGACGCCGCGCAGGGCCGGCGTCCGCGCGACCGGCCGATCCAGTACTTCGGCCATCGCGTTGGCGGTCGAGAGGATGTGCAGAATCTCGTCCCTGGACAGCGTGTCGACATCGAGCAGGTGTCGCAGCCGCCAATCGCTCGCCAAGTCGTCGAACGGCGCGTGCGCCGGCGGCCGATCAGATTCGGAGATCGGCGTCGCCGAGGCGGGAGCTTCGAGGCCTTGTGTACCGAGCGGTTCAGCGACCACGAGACATCCTCTCCTCGTACACGCCGACGCAGTCTTCGCCGTCGGTCTCGGCCAGCGAAACGCGCACGTCGTCGCCGCGCTGGGTGGGCATGTTCTTGCCGACGTAGTCGGCGCGAATCGGCAGCTCGCGGTGCCCGCGGTCGATCAGCACCGCAAGCTCGATCACGGCCGGCCGGCCGTAGTGGATCAACGCATCCAGCGCGGCGCGGATCGATCGGCCCGTGAACAGCACGTCGTCGACCAGCACGATCGCCGCGCCGTCGATGTCCTCGGGAATCCGCGACGGGTGCATACGCGCGTGCGGCCGGCGATCCAGGTCGTCGCGGTAGAGCGAGATATCGAGCGCTCCGACGGGCACGCGGCGTCCGTCGATCGTCTCGATCCGCGCCGCCAGCCGCTCGGCCAGCGGTACGCCGCGGGTGCGCATCCCGACCAGCATCAGGGGAACGGGATTGGGATGCCGCTCGACAATCTCGTGCGCGATGCGCACGAGCGCGCGGCCCATCGCGGCGGCGTCCATGGTGTTCGTCATCGACGCGCCTCGCGAACGGTCGGTGGGCAAGAAAAAACCAGCGCCGGGCGCTGGTCGTGCCGCTGATACGCGGATATGCCGGAGGGGGGCGGAAGTGTTGGCGTCATCTGGTTGACCTTCCCGGCCTCACAGGACCGGATTAAAGTTCAACTGGGTGTTCATTGGAGCCTACAGGCTGGCGCGCGTCCTCGACTGTCACCCGCGATACCGAGTCGGCGCTCGCCGCCGCTCGCCGCCCAACGGCAGCGCTGCGGTCAGGAGTCGAACAGCAGCTCGCCAACGCCGGGCAGATCGTCCGCGACCCCCGTCGCGCCTTCGCGAATCAGGAAATCCGCGTCGCGCAGGCCGACGATGCCGATCACTCCGGCGAAGTTCGCGTTTCGTCCCGCGCCCATATCCGACTCGGTGTCGCCGACCATTGCGGCCGCTTCCGGCTCGCCGCCAAGGACGTCGAGCGCGTGCAGCAGCGGGGCGGGGTGCGGCTTCGGATCGCTGGCCGTGTCGGCGCCGATGATCGTCCGGAAGCGATCGGTCCAACCGAGTAGCTCGACGGTCTTGCGCCCTGCGTCCTCACGCTTGTTGGTCACGACCGCCAGCGGCACGCCTGCGGCGGCCAGCTTGTCGAGCAAGGCCTCCGCGCCGGCGAGCGGCGTGGTCCGGGGCATGTACGACTCCTCGTAGCGGCGCAGATAGTCCATGTAGATCGGCTGCGCCTGTTCGGCGCTGAGTCCCAGCATGTTGAACAGCATGACCGGCAAGGGCGGGCCGATGAACTGGAGTAGACGGGTTCGGTCGACTGGGTGCCCGTGCGCGTTGATCGTCTCCAGCATGCAGCCCAGCACCAGCGGCTCGGTGTCGGCCAGGGTGCCGTCGAGATCGAATATCACCGAGCGGTAGCGCGCCCGAGCGCCGTTCAGTGAGGTCATGTGAAGCGAACGCGCCAATCGTCGGAGCCGGGCTTGTCCCGCTCGCAGACGGCGAGTTTGCCGCTGGTGAAGACGCTCACACTGAGCGCCGGTCCGGGAATCGTTCAATCGCGGGCCGAGGGTCGCTCGGCCTCGGCGGCGGCGTTGCGGATCTCATCCAGCAACGCATCGAATGCAACACCCAGGACCTCTGCGGCGTCGGCGACGCTCATCGCTTCTGTCGTGTGCGGCTGTTTGGTCGGTGCGGCCATGTTTGCAGGGTAGCGTAGGGATGGAGTGTCACTGTCCGTTGTGTGGCGGAGAGTGCAGGGAGCCAATCCGTGATCGAGTATTTCGTCTTGCTGGCGGTGCTGCTGGCGCTGTCTGCGTTTTTCTCCAGTTCCGAAACCGCGTACCTGTCGATTGAGGGTGTGCGGCTTGAACATGAACGGCAGCGAAAGCTGCCGGGCGCCGAACGCACGGCCGGCCTGCTGGCGGAGCCGCGCCGGCTGCTCGCGTCGATCCTGGTCGGCAACAACCTGGTCAACACCGGGGCCGCGACCGTGGGCGCGGTGATCGCGCAGGACCTGATCGGCGGCAGCGGCGGACTGAGCATCGTCGTGGCGACCGTCGCGGTCACCGTGCTGCTGGTGATCTTCGGCGAGATCGGCCCCAAGTCGGTCGCGCTGCACCACAACCTGACGCTCGCGCGGCTCTACTCGCTGCCCCTGACCTGGTGGTCGCGGCTGATCGCGCCGGCCGTGGTGGCGCTGGACTGGCTCTCGCGCATCTGGCTGCGGATCGTCGGCGGCGCGGAAGAGGCGAGCACGGCGCTCTCGCTGGGCGAGCTGCGCACCGCCATCGTCCAGTCGCGCGACGAGGGCGAGCTGGCCGGCGCCGACACCTCGGTGCTGCTCGGCGCGCTGCGCCTGGGCGAGACCCAGGTGCGGCGGATCATGACCGGACGGCCGCAGATCGCCTCGATCGATTCCTCGGCCACGCTCGAGGAAGCGGGCCGCGCGTTCGCGGCGGCGGGATTCCTGCGCCTGCCCGTGCGCTCGGGCACCGCCGACGAGTACATCGGCTACCTGCACGGCTCCGACGTGCTGGCCGAGCTCGGCCACGGGCGCGGCGCGCGGGTCGTGCGCGAGGTGATGCGCGAGCCCGTCTTCGAGTCCGAGCGCGCCTCGGTCCAGCGCGTGCTCACCCAGATGCAGAACACGGACCATCACATGATGCTGCTGATCGACGAGTTCGGCGGCGCGACCGGACTGGTCACGCTGGAGGACATCCTCGAGCTGGTCGTGGGCAACATCCGCAGCGAGACCCGGGCCGGCTCCGAACCGGTCCCGGTGCGCATCGCCGGCGAGCAGTTCGTCGAAGGCCGCCGCGGGCTCACCGACCTCGGCACGGAACTCGAAGCGGACTTCTCCGGCGAGGAAGCGGAGACGGTCGCGGGCATGCTCCTGCAACGCTTCCACCGCATCCCCCAGGCGGAGGAGTCGATCGAGCTGCACGGCTACCGCTGGACGGTGGCCGAGTCGGACAATCGCCGCATCCGCCTGGTCCGCTTTCGCAAGTTGCCCGCGACGCAGGACGAGTCCGACGCTGGGGACGGCGCCTGAGCGTCCTGTTACCCTGAGTCGAGTGCCGAGGTGGCGGAATGGTAGACGCGATGGTCTCAAAAACCATTGGGCGTAACGCCCGTGCCGGTTCGAGTCCGGCCCTCGGTACCAGCCCGCGCATCAATCCTTGCCGAGTAGTGTAACGGTAGCACTAGGGACTTTGGATCCCTCAGTTCAGGTTCGAATCCTGGCTCGGCAGCCACACGCTGCCACTCTTCGACCCCACTCCGTCATTCCCGCGTAGGCGGGAATCTCGCCCAAATCTGCTATGCTGTGCCATGCCAAACAAAGGTGGTCGTTCGTGACCATTCGTCTGCGATGGGACGTGCTCGTCGGCGTGTCCCCTTCCGAGCAAATGGCGCGGACTCACCTTTGTTTGGCGACAAGTGCATCCCGTCGCCGGAAGGGGGCCCTGCGTGTTAGTGATATTCGTCATTGGAATCATCGTAAGTCCAATCCTCACATGGGCATTTGATTTGAGCGGTTGGTTGTGGGGAACGTCCTGGTTACTCACGGGTCTGTCCTTAGCGATCATGCTCTTCGATGATTCTCTATCAGCAGGATTTATCGCTGTCGGCATTGTCGCCGCACCTCTTTTGACGTGGGGCTTTGATGTTAGTCCGTGGCTATGGGGAATGGCCTGGCTGAGTACAGGTACCCTGATACTGTCAGCAATGAAATTCGAATACGCGCCCCAGGCAGGCATTCTGGGCTTCATTGTTATGGCTATCGGTATCATAGCATCGAGCGACAGTCAAGCAACTTGGGGCGATTGCATTCAGTATGCGGCCATGGAATACAGAGAGGCATACCAGACAAACAACTGCGCTGACATACTCGCCGATAGATAGCTGGAGCTCAAGCCAAGTGTCGCGTCCGATTCAGACGCCATTTGGTTTAGCATCTTTTCGCCGCACGTAAGTTGACGCAGAGGGAGGCATCCACCTGAAGGACAAATGTGTTGGATGCTTAGACGGCTGAGACCCTGACTAGTCAGGTAAGTGGTACTGCCGGTCTGCTGCGGATTCGGCGGTCAGATGCCCGAGTGTTGTAAATCCCTTGAGCGTCTGTGAACAGCGTCTCGGCAAGCCCCTCCTGATGACGGTCTCAATGTGGCAGCCAGCGAGGAAGTGCGGGAATGGCCGCCACGAAAAGGCCGTCTTCGTCGCTCCGATAGAGGATTATCTGGTACTTGTGCATTGATCGTCGCCACTTTGCAACAGTGTGTGCCCGGGCAGGACTTGAATCCGCAATCTAGCGGCTATCGGCCGCCCGCTCTGACGCTGAGTCAGGCCGACGGGCTAACCAACTCGCATGCCGGCTCTGGTATCGGATGTCCGAACTCTCTCGCTGTGTCAATCCAGAGCGACATCGCGACCTGCGCCTCTTGGAGCGCCTCTTCGTAGGATTCGCCGTGCGCCGAACACCCGGGCAACTCCGGCATGTGAGCGATGTATGCGTCGTCCTCGTCGCTCCAAAAGATGATGATTTCGTACTGGAGCATCAGTTGCCTCCTGAAACATCGCGCAGGTTGTGCTTCACGAGCACATTTCGAAGCTGTCGCAGTTGATATGGCTTCGCGTCTGATCCACCCGGTTGCAGGTTCACCTGGTCCTCGATGCCTGCTTTCGTGTACACGTAATGGCTCCCCCGGATTCGCTCCCTAAAGCCGAGTCTAGCGAGAAGCGACCGGACATCGTCGAAGCGGATGTTAGCCAGGTGTGAACCATCGAGAATGCGGTTCAGCAGCCGTTGATGCCGGTTCAATCCGAACTCCGCGTTCTGGTGGGATTTGGTGGCTGCCCGGGCAGGACTTGAACCCGCAACCTAGCGGTTAACAGCCGCCCGCTCTACCAATTGAGCTACCGGGCATCGCCACCGACATCTTAGCCCGAACCGGGCCGGCGATCATCCCCGCATTGACGCGGGGGCGTCACTCGGCGCCGAGACTGCCCACTGCCAGGGGATTCGCCGAGAGCGGGTCCGAGATGCGCAGGCTGACCCGGCCCTCCAGCGCCTGCAGCAGGGCGTCGCCGCAGACCTCGCCGCGCCAGCCGCGCAGCAGCGCCGGCCGGCGATCGTCCGAGCGGCCGTGCTCGTTCCAGGCGACGAGCGACTTGATCTGCGAGCTGCTGCCGACCAGGTCCGGATCGATCTGGTGGTCGGCGCAGGCCGCGGCCAGTACCGACTCGAGGAACAGCACGACCATGCGCGACGGCTTCGCGCCGCGCTGCGACGTGGCGCGCGGCGGCAGCTCCGACTCGGGCAGCGCCAGGGCTGCCGAAACCGCGTCCAGCACCTCGCCACGGTAGGACGCGTCCAGCCGCTGGTTTCCGCGCACGCTGGTCAGTTCGACCGTCGATTCCGGCAGTGACGCGGCGATTGCGACGATCAGTTCGTCCGCCACGATCCGCCGCAGCGGCGTGTTGCGGCTGCCCGCGACGGACTCGCGCCAGGCCGACAGCTCGCGCAGCGCGGCCAGCGAGCGGGAGGAGAGTTTGTTCGCGCCGCGCAGCCGCCGCCAGCGGTCGGCCTCGCGGTCGCCCAGGCGGTCCAGCCGCTGCGCGGTCTCCTGCTGCAACCAGCCCTCGCGCCGGCCGCCGTCATGCTCGGCCATGCGCTCGACGAAGCGGTCGTGCAGGCGCAGCAGCCAGCGCACGTCCTCGGCCGCGTAGCGGCGCTGCGCCTCGGTCAGCGGACGGCGCATCCAGTCGGTGCGCGATTGCGACGGCCCGACCGAGCGCCGCAGTTCGCGACCCACCAGCCGGTCGTAGGCGATCGGGTAGTAGTGTCCGTTGAACGCCGCGGCGAGCTGCACGTCGAAGAGGTCGCCCGGCGCGCGGCCGGTGCGCTCCAGGCAGAAGCGCGCCTCCTGGTCGTGGGCGTGGACGATCGTCCGCACCGAGGGGTCGGCCATCGCCTCCCAGATTGGCTGGTCGGGCGCTTGCTGGATGTGCTCGGCCAGCGGGTCGATCAGGTAGATGCCGTCCAGCGTCGCCACTTGCAAGAGGGCGAGCTGCGGCCGGTAGGTGCGCTCGGAGATGAACTCGGTGTCGAGCCCCATCACGCCATCGGAACGAATCCGCTCGGCGAGTGCCACGACATCCTCGTGGCGGTCGAGCAACTGTCCGGCGGAGTTGTCGGCGGAAGTGGCGATGGAAGCGGCGTTGTGCGTGCCTGGCGGCGTGGCCGTGGCGTTGCTCAAGGGCATACGCAAATGAAGCCTCTCGGACCCTTGCACATAGAATAGCCGCCGCGCCGATGACACAACAGTTGCATACAAACCCGAACGCGCACGGGACCAAGTCCGGCGCGTGTTACGATCACGGTGAAGCGCAGATATCGGAGCCCCTATGAAGGTCAGAGCCTCGGTCAAGAAACGCTCCCGCGACGACCAAATCGTGCGTCGCAAGGGCCGCGTCTACATCATCAACAAGAAGAACCCGCGCAACAAGCAGCGCCAGGGCTAGGCGGTCGGACGCGGCTGAGCTCGGTGGCGGTGGCTGCGGTGGCTGACGAAATCCAACGAGCTCAAGCGGCGCTGGCGGCCTGCGGCGTTGACGGTGAAGTGACCGCCGTCGAGCGGCTCAAAGGGCAGTCGCACATCAGCCTGCGCGTCGAGCGCGCCGACGCGGCGCCGGTCGAGCTGCGGATTGAGCCGCAACGAGGCATCCTGCCGCCCTACGACCTGCCCTCCGAAGCTCGTCTCTTGCGCCTGCTGCGTCGCGCGGGCATCGCGGTTCCCGAAGTGCTCGGCGTCTGCGCAGACCTTGAGCCGTCGGCGGACCGCGGACAGGGCTGTCTTGCGCTCGAGTGGGTCGAGGGCGACGTGATGATCAGGGGTCGCGTCGAGGCCGACGCCGCGCGCGCCTACTGCGAGACGCTGCGCCGCATCCACACGCTCGACTGGCGCGTCGCCGGCATCGACTGGCTTCCCGAGCCGCCCGTCGTCGGCCCGGCCGTCCGCGAGCGCCGGGAAATCATGACCAGGCTGCGTTCCTTCGGCGTCGACGACGCGCCGCACATCCGCCGGCTGCGCGACGCCCTCGACGGACTCGCGCCCAGCGAGCAACCGCCCATGCTGGTGCATGGAGACGTGAACTTCGGCAACATCATCCTCAGCCCCGACTCCCCGCGGCGCGTCGCTGCCGTGCTGGACTGGGAGCAGACGCATCTCGGCGATCCGCTCTCCGACTGGGGCCGGTTGGCCGCCGAAGACCTGCTCGGCAATCTCGACCTCAGCGCCGACGCCCGCGCGGTCATGCAGGACGCCCGCACAGCCTACGGTCGCAGCGACGACGATCTCCACTACTGGACGTTGCACCAGCTCTACAAGCACGCCTCCGCCACCGCAGCCCTGACCGTCCTGCGCGGTTGGGACTTCGAGCAGATCGCCGCCATGTACGCCGAGCCCACGGAACGGCTCTTGTCCATAGGCGGCGCAATCGGGTTCTGCCCTTAGACTCACGGCATGGCTGAGCAGATTGACTACCTGGTGCCGCTGCCTGAGATCGAGGCCCGCTACGGGACCAACTCGCTGTTCGGCGAGCGGTTTACGGAGATCACGCGCGGCCGCACGGTGATGGAGATGCCGATCTCTCGGGACACGGCGGGCGGGGCGCGGGGCGGCGTGCACGGCGGCATCCTGGCCTCGCTGGCCGACATCGGCGTCGTGGCGGCGGTGCTGACCACCTGCCGCGTCGGCGAGCAGATGCAGGGCACGTCGGAACTGAACATCTCCTACCTGCGCCCGGCCGTCGGATCGATGGTGCGGGTCGAATCGACCGTGATCAAGAAGGGCCGCGCGCTGGCCGTGGGCGATGTCGACCTGCTCAGCGACCAGGGCAAGCTGATCGCCAAGGCGCGCGTGACCTACGCCATCACGCAGACGGGTTGAGACCATGGAAATCGAGCTGACGCCGGCGCTGGCGACCGAGGCGCTGCTGGCCTGCGGCGTCGGCGGCAGGGCCGTCGCCGCCGAGCGGCTGGACGGAGGCGTCTCGAACCTGACCTGGCTCGTGCAGCGCAACGGCGACGCACCGGTCGTCCTTCGGCTGGAGCGCAAGCTGGGCATCTTTCAGCCCTACGACGTGCGCCGCGAAGCGCGAGTGATGCGCTGCCTGGCCGACTCGGAAATCCCCGTGCCGCAGGTGCTCGGCGAGGCGGGCGAGGACTCACCGCTCGGTGCGCCGTTCGTCGTGCTCTCCTGGCTCGCCTATCCGCACATGGGCATGACGCCGATGACCGATGCCGTGATCGACAACTACCGCGCGATGGTGGAGTCGATTCATTCGCTCGACTGGCGCCCGCTGGGTCTGGACTTCCTCGACCCGCCGCCTGCCGGTCACGAGGCGGCGCTGCGCGACCTGGACGCGGTGCGCGCCCGAGCCGTGCATTTCCGCTGCGACCGCGACCATCTGATCTCCGAGATCGGCGCGATTCTGAATCAACACCTGCCCGACAGTCCCGAGCCGCGACTCTGCCACGGCGACATCAACGTGTTCAACTACCTCGTCGATGAGGACGGCTCGATCGCCGGCGTGGTCGACTGGGAACAGGCGCAGCTCGGCGATCCGCTCTCCGACTGGGGCCTGATCACGGCGCTGGCCTCGCTCAAGGGTCTCAACGCGCCGCCGGAGGATCATCCGCTGGCCGCGCCCGCCTTCGCTCGCTCGGGGCGGCCGGTCGAGGACTTGCGCTACTGGATGCTGCACCAGATGTTCAAGCTGGCGGTGATTCACCGCATCTGGTCCGAGATCGGCGACTCGCCGCCCTGGTACTCGTGGTCGGATGTAGAACGGGTTTCCGAGAGCGCGCTGATGTATCTGGGCGAGTGACGCCCGGTCTCAGCCGTCCAGCGAGGTCAGATGCTCGACCGCGTGGAGCAGGCTGCGCTCGGCGCGGGCCGAGAGCGAGACCAGCCGATGCGCGCCGGCGTCGGCATACTGCTCCACGGCTACCTCGGTCAGGCGCGCCGGCGGCGTGATCGTGATCTCCAGCGGGCCAAGCTCGGCCGGCCGCTCGACCTCTTCACAGAGCCGGTTGAGCCGCTCGACATACGCGGCGGTTTGCTCGGGATCCTGCATCCAGCCGTACCAGCCCTGACCGCGTTCGGCGGCTCGGCGCAACGCTGCCTCGGAGTGGCCGCCAACATGGATCGGCACGCCTCCGGAGGTGACGGGGCGCGGATGGGCGTCGATTCCCGCGAACTGCCAGAATTCGCCGTCGAAGGATGGATCTTCTTCGTTCCAGAGCGAGCGCATGGCGTCGATCGCTTCGTCGGTGCGCGGGCCGCGCTCACGGAACGGTGCGCCGATCGCGTCGAACTCCGGCTCGAGGTAGCCCGCGCCGATGCCGAGGATCATCCGACCCCTGGAGAGGACATCGGCCGAGGCGAACTCCTTGGCCAGGACGACCGGGTTGCGCTGGGCGATCAGGACGATGCCGGTGCCCAGCTTGACTCGCTCGGTGCAGGCTGCCAGGTAGGTGAGCACGACCGACGGGTGCAGAAATTCCAGGTCGGGATCGGCGGGCGAGGGCGCGACGCGGGGTTTGGGCAGGACGACATGCTCGCCGCACCAGAGCGACTCCAGCCCCGCCGCGTCGGCGGCCTGCGCCACGTTGCGCAGGATGTCCGGGTCGGCGACGCCGGATCCCAGTCCAAAGATGCCGAACTTCATCTCATCGCTCCTAGCTCTTGATCAGCGCGTCGGCGAGTGTGACATCGTAGTCGCCGTCGATGAACGGCTGCGTCTCGATCACGCGCCGGAGGAAGGGAATGTTGTGCTTGAGACCCTCGATCCGCGAGTCGGTCAGCGCCGTCCGCAGCCGATCGAGCGCCTCGGCCCGGTCGTCGCCGTGGACGATCAGCTTGGCCATCAGCGGGTCGTAGAAGTGCGAGACCTCGTCGCCTGAGGCGACGCCGGCGTCCAGCCGCAGCCAGGGCTCGTTGGGTACTTCGAGCAGATCGATCGAGCCAGGACTTGGCAGCAGGGTGTCGGGATCCTCCGCGTAGATGCGCGCCTCGATCGCGTGGCCCGAGAGCGGCGGCGGATCGCCGTATCCGGGCAGCGAGGTCAGGGGCTCGCCCGCCGCGATCCGCAGTTGCCATTCGACGAGGTCGAGACCGGTGACCATCTCGGTCACGGGATGCTCGACCTGCAGGCGGGTGTTCATCTCAAGGAAGTAGACCTCGCCGGATGCATCGAGCAGGCACTCGACCGTGCCGGCGTTGCGGTAATTGAGCCCGGCGATGGCCGTGCGGACCCGCCCATAGAGGTGCTCGCGCCGCTCGGACGTGAACTGCGGCGCCGGCGCGGGTGCTTCTTCGATCACCTTCTGGTGACGCCGCTGCACGCTGCATTCGCGGTCGCCGAGGATGACGGCGTTGCCCTGCCCGTCGCCGAACACTTGCAGCTCGATGTGGTGCGGTTCGACCAGCAGGCGCTCCAGGTAGACCTCGCCCGAGCCGAACGCCCGTTGCGCCGACGATCGTGCCCGGCGCAGCATGCGGCTGAACTGATTCGGACGCTGAACGGTCGCCATGCCAATCCCGCCGCCGCCGTAGGAAGCCTTGATTAGCAGCGGGTAGCCCACCGACTCGGCGGCCGCTTCCGCATCGTCGTCGGCGACGGTGGCGGGCGAACCGGGAATCACCGGCATGCCGAGCTCGCGCATCGTGGCGCGGGCTTGGTTCTTGTTGCCCATCAGCTCCATGTGCGCCGCGTCCGGTCCGATGAAGGTGATGCCGCGTTCCTCGCAGGCCTGGGCGAAATGGCTGTTCTCGGAGAGCAGACCGTAGCCGGGATGCACCGCGTCGCAGCCGGCCTCGATCGCCGCGTCGAGCACGGCGTCTACGTTGATGTACGACTCGGCCACCGGCGCGGCGCCGATGTGCGTCGCGCCGTCGGCCTCGCGCACGTGCAGAGCGTCGGCGTCGGCCACCGAGTAGACCGCGTGCGACTCGATCCCGAGCCGGCGGCAGGTGCGTGACACGCGAGCGGCGATCTCGCCGCGGTTGGCGATCAGGACACGCTGAAACATGATCTCGACTATTAGCTAGGGAGGACGTCAGTCGTTCAAGGTGACGAGGAGATCGCCCTCTTGCACCTGGTCGCCCTGGGCGACATGCACCTCGGCGATGGTTCCGTCATTGGGCGCTTCGACCGGGATCTCCATCTTCATCGATTCGAGGATGACGAGCTCGTCGCCTTCTTCGACGGCGTCGCCGACGGCGGCGATCAACTCGAAAATGGTACCTGCCATCGGCGACTTGATTTCGGACATGTTGCGTCGCTCCACTCCCTGATCGTGGCATCGAATGCCGGCGCGCGCCTCGGGTTGGCGTACAGTATGGCAGTATCCCGTCAGCGCTCGATATGCGCAGCAGTAGTGAACGTGCGGTGTGCCATGAGACGCGAACTGGTGGAGTTGTTGGTCTGCCCGGTGACGCGCGACCCGCTCAAACTCGAGGTCGTGAGCGAGGACGAGCATGGCGACGTGATCGAAGGCGCATTGGTCTCCGAGCGGATCAACTTCCGCTATCCGATCGAAGACGGCATCCCCAACCTGCTTCCGCCCGACCTGCAGCGGCGAGCGGACGAGCCCGCCTGAGCCTGCTAGCGGTTGAAGACCGGTTCGCGCTTCTCCAGGAATGCGGTCACGGCTTCCTCGTGCGAGGGCAAACGGCGCGACTCCCGGTCGCGTGCGCCTTCGCGCTCCATGACGCGATCGAGGTCCGGTTCGGTCACGTTGTCGTTGAGCAGCGTCTTAATCTTGCGGATCACGGCGGTCGGATTGTTGGCGTACTCCTCGGCCTTGGCCAGCGCCGTGGAGAACAGGTCCTCCTTGGGCACCACTGCCGAGACCAGCCCGATCCGGTAGGCCTCGTCGGCCGGCACCATCCGGCCGGAGAGGCAGATGTCGGTCGCGTGACCCAGGCCGACCAGTTGCGCCAGCAGTCTCGTCGAACCGAGTTCAGGCACCAGGCCGACCTTGATAAAGCGGATCGAGAGTTTCGTGTCCTCGGCCGCATAACGCACATCGCAAGGCAGGGCCATCGTCAGTCCCACGCCCACGGCGTAGCCGTGAATCGCCGCGATGACCGGCTTTGACTCGCGGATCAGCCGGGTCCAGTTCGTGCCCACGCGCATCCCGCGATCGCGGTTCTTGGCCTCCGGGTCGTCGGCCAGGCGCTGGTTGAAGCCCTGCAAATCGGCGCCGGCGCAGAAGGCCCGACCTTCGCCGGCGATCACAATCGCGCCGATGCCATCGTCACTGTTCCAGGACTCAATCTGGTCGGCCATCTCCGACGACATCTGGTCGGTCCAGGCGTTCAGCTTCTCCGGCCGGTTCAGCCGGATCACGCCGACCCGGCCGATGGTCTCGGTCAGGATCTGTTCGTATGCCACCATGCAGCCTTTCGTCGTAGTCAATCGTTGATCGTCCAGAGTCTAGAGCCAGGCCCGGGCGCCGCACGTCCGAAGTGAACGCCTACCCTGCGAACGTGAGTGTGCGACCCAGCCTCAACGGAGTCGACCGGCGACCGGCCTGGCGGCGCAATCTGCGTCTCTACCCAATCTTCTACTTCTTCCACGACCTGCACTTCTGGATGCCGGTCTGGATCATCTTTGCCACCGACGAGGTCGGGCTGACCTTTGCCCAGCTCGGAGCGATTGGCCCTGCCTTCTATGTGATCACCTCGTTCGGTCAGCCGCTGGCCGGGGCGCTGGCCGACCGCTTTGGTCGAGTGCGTACGATCCGCGCGTCGCTGGTCATCTTCATGGTCTTTACGGCCTGGTTCGCGTTCTCCGACTCGTTCTGGATGGCAGCGATCGCCTGGGCATTGTGGGGACTGGCGATGGTCGCGATCACCGGCACCGACAGCGCGTTCCTGCACGACACGCTGCAAGCGCTGGGGCGCGAGAGGGAGTTCGAGCGCCAGGCCGGTCGCGCGTTCGCAGTGAGGTCGCTGGCGTTGGTCCTGGCGACGTTTACCGGCGGAGTCATCGCAGGCGAGATCGGCGGACGGGGCGCGCTGCTCTGCGGCACGACGGCGACAGGACTGGCGCTGTTGATCTCACTCCTGTTCCGCGAACCGCCCAGACAGGAACACGAGCAGGAGACCCGCGGACCGACGTACATGGAACTCCTGAAGGAAACGCTTCGACTGGCCGGACGGACGCCGACGATCCGCTACTCGCTGATCTTCAGCGCGTTGTTGATCGCGGCGATGGTGCCCGAGTTCTACCTGCTGCAGCCGTTCCTGAAGGAACAGGGCGTTGAGGTTGGCTGGTTGTTCTCGGCGTTGCAAGCGCCGGCGCGGGTCGCCACCGTCTTCGCCGCGGCGTTGGCGTTCTGGCTGGCGATGCGCTTTGGCATTGTGCGAACGCTGGCCTCGATGCCGTTCTGGGTCGTGCTCGTCTACGTCGGCGTCGGGCTGATCGATCACCTGGGCGCGATTGCGCTATTCGTCATCCTCGGACTCGCGCGCGGCGCGCAGATGCCGTTGATGGAGGGCTACCTCAACCGCCGCGTCCCGTCCCGCCTGCGAGCCACGGCCCTCTCGCTCAATCACATGGGCTGGGCGCTGATCATGTTGCCCTTCCTGCCGATCTTCGGCGAGGTCGTGGACTCGTACCCGCTCTCGACGGTGTTCCACGGCATCGCCGCGTTCTACGGCCCCCTGCTAGTGATCGTGATGATCCTCTGGGTCCGCGCCGACCGTCGGGAGGGTCGGGGCCTGCCCCTGCCGACGGCGATTCCGGCCCTGTTGCGCGAAGTGCTCTGGAAGCCGCAGCGCCCGGCGGCTCCCGCCGTCACCTCCGTCGACCTCGACTGAATGCCCACGAAGGAGAACGGATCATGCCCGACCGACTTGCCGGCAAGGCGGCGATTGTGACCGGCGCGGGATCGCGCGCGGAGGGGGTTGGCAATGGCCGCGCGACGGCGATCCTGTTCGCGCGCGAGGGCGCGGACCTGCTACTCGTGGACCGCGACGAAGCGGCGGTGCAGGTGACGCTGGACATGATCCGCGCCGAGGGCCACGACGCCGCGATTGCAGTCGCCGATGTGACTTCAACGGAGGACTGTGCCCGGATCGTCGCCGACGCCGTGAGCCGCTACGGCAAACTTGACGTGCTGCACAACAACGTCGGCATCGGCGGGCGGGGCACGGTCGAGGAGATCTCCGAGGCCGATTGGGACCATGTCCAGCGGGTCAACGTGACCTCGATGATGCTGACCTGCAAGCACGCGATCCCGGCGCTGCGCGAGAGCGGCGGCGGGGCGATCACCAACGTGTCGTCGATTGCCGCGCTGCGGCCGCGCGGACTGACCGCGTACAGCGTGAGCAAAGCGGCAGTGGCGACCTTGACGCAAGCCCTCGCCGTCGATCACGGGCGCGACGGAATCCGGGCGAATTGCATCATGCCGGGGCCGGTCTACACGCCGATGGTCTACGCGGGCGGGATGTCGGACGAGCTGCGCGAGCGGCGCAAGAACGCCAGCCTGCTCAGGCAGGAAGGCGAACCCTGGGATATCGCCTGGGCGGCGGTCTACCTGGCCAGCGACGAAGCGAAGTACGTGACCGGGGTGATCCTGCCGATCGACGGCGGCGTCACTGTGCGCGGGCCGGATCGGTAGGTCGGGAAGCCCCCCTGTGCCTTCGGCGTCTCCCCCCGCTTCGCGGGGGGAGAGAGGATGCAGGGCCCGTCGCCCTATTGGGCTTGCTGGTCTTCCTGGTCTGATTCTTCCGGTTCCTCGCTCGGGATCTCGTAGACGGCGGCGTCGCCGGCGTCTTCGCCGGCCTCGGTGTCGGCGAGCCATGCGCCGACGACCACCGTGTTGCCGGAAACGTCCGTCGCCCAGCCGAACTCCGCGCGCTCCCCGGCCAGCACGGCGTCAACGGGACCGAACACGCCGACTTCGACCCATTCATCGTCACGCAGCTCGAATGCGTAGGCCGCGCCGCTGCGGTAGGTCTGCGACTCCGGGTGGGCTCGGTGCGGCGCGCCGATCACCATCCAGTTGCCCTCGATCGCCGAGGCGTAGCCGAACCAGTCGCCCGGCTGAGCGTCGGAGGCGGTCAGCTTCGAGTGGAACTCCCAGAGGTTGTCCAGCTTCCAGACGTAGACCGCGCCCATGCTCCAGAGCGGGGTGTCGTGGTCGTATCCGCCGGCGACGAGCCATCGCTCGTGCAGCGCGACCTGCGAACCAAGCCGATCGAGTTCCAGTCCATCGGAGGCCAGCAGCTTGCCAGCGAAGTTCCATTCGTTGTTGTAGTGGTGCCAGACGAAAACGGCGCCCGCATCCTCGGCGATCGTGTCGTCGCCCGGCGCGCCCACGACGAGCACGTTGTTGAACAGCTCGATGTCGCGGCCGAACATCTGACGCTCGGTCGGCTCGGCGGGGGTCAGCACGGCCTCGGCTCGCCACAGACCCTTGTGCTGGCGGAAGACCGTGACCGAGCCCGCGCCCACGCCGTTGACCCGGTCCTCCCAGGCCGAAACGGCGATGCGGTCGCCGAAGATCGCCACGCTCCAGCCGAACGACGCGCCCGTGGTCGGCACAGCGGGCAGCAGTGTGCCGGTCCGTAACCAGTCGCCGCCGATCTTCTCATAGACGTAGGCGACTCCGGCGTCCTCGACGAAGCTGCCGTCCTCGGTGAGTACGTCCTCGTAGGGGGCGCCGATGACCAGGCGGCCGGCGTCAATCGCGAGCCAGCGTCCGAACCAGCCCAGCGGATCGGCGAACGGCGGCAACAGGTATGCCGTTTCAACCCATTCGCCGTCGATCCGCTCGAAAATGAAGACGGCGCCCGTGTCCTCGCCGAGGACATCGTGGTAGGGCGCGCCGATCGCCATCACGTCGCCTTCGACCACGGCCGACCAGCCGTACTCGTCGAACGGCGCAGGCACGCTCGGCGTGAGCGACACGCCCTCGGCCAGCCACTGGCGGACCGGCGGCACCGGCGCGGACGACTCCTGTTGGGACTGGCCTGAGCTGCTTGCGTAGGGATCGTCGGCGTCGTAACCCTGCTGCCCCTGGCGCGGCGCGCTGGTCATTGACTGCGCGGCGGACGATTGATCGTCCTGCTCCTGCGGCGTGTCCTCGGCCTGGGCCGATGGATCGTCCGCTTCTTGCTGCTGCGCCGAGGGCTGCGAGTCAGTTTGCTGCGGCTGCTCGTCCTGCTGCTTGACCTCGGCGGTCGCGTCCGCTTGCGAGTCCGTGGGCTCGGCCTGGTCAGCGCTGTCGGAGCAGGCTGCCAGCACAACCGCAAGGTAGGCCGCAAGGAGTGTGATCAGGAGGGATGTCACCCAGTATCGGGACAGCGTCGGACGCAACGCCATATCGCAAAGCCTGCCATTCCACGATCTCAGTGATCAATGCGCCCCGCCGCATCACTGCCCGGACAACGCGGCGTGCCCCGCACTGCGTGTTAGCGTAGCCCCGATTCGGCGTACGGCGTTAGCGCCGATAGACAGGCGGGCGCTTCTCGCGGAAGGCGTCCTGCGCTTCGACGGCGTCGTCGCCGCTCATGGTGACCTGCTCCATCGCCAGCGAGAGCGGCAGCACCATGTTGCTGACGTGCTTGATCCACTTGTTGATCGGAACCTTGGAAGCGGAGATGGCCGCCAGAGGACCGTTGCTCAGCCGCTCGGCCAGGGCCAGCGCCGTGGGCATCAGCTCATCGTCCTCGCAGACGTCCTGGACCAGACCCAGCTCCTTGGCCTGCTCGGCGCGGATGTGCTCGCCGGTCATCAGGAAGTATTTTGCGCGCGCGGGACCGATCAGCATGGGCCAGACCACGCCGCCGCCGTCGCCCGCGCCGATGCCCATATTGACGTGCGTGTCGCCCAGCACGCCGGAGCGGCCGATGTAGACCACGTCCGACAGCAGCGCGACGGTCGCGCCCAGCCCGAGCGCGTACCCTTTCACCGCCGCAATCGTCGGCTTCTCGCAGTCGAGCCAGTTATCGACAATCAGCCGCGCCTCGTTGAGATCGTTGAGGTAGTTCGCGCCCGAACGTCCGTCACGGCTGCCCGAGAAGTCGCCGCCGGCGCAGAAGGCGCGTCCCGCGCCGGTCAGCACCAGCACGCGCGTGTCGGGATCGCGGTTGGCGTCAATCGAGAGCGAGGCCAGCTCGCGGTGCATTACGGCATTGACCGCGTTCAGCTTCTCAGGACGGTTGAGCGTGGCAACCGTCACGCCGTCCGAGCGCTTGTCAATAGCGATGGCCGAGTAGTCGTCGGGGTTGAGGTACATGCGGTGCTCCTAACAGCCGAGTTGGGCGGCGAGGTCGTGGAAGTCGGTGGCGACGATGTCGAAGGATGGGTCTGGGGTGAGGTCAACGGGGTAGTTGGGGCCGGCTTCGTCGGGTCGGGGCACAAAGGCGGTGCGCATCCCCGTCCTGGCGGCGGCGAGCAGGTCACCCTGGTGGGCGGCGACCATCATCACCTCGCCTGAGTTGCAGCCCAGGAGCTCGGCGGCGCGCCGGTAGCACTGCGGCTCGGGCTTGAACGCGCCGGTGATCTGCGCCGAGAGCACGCAGTCCCAGGGCAGGCCGCCGAACTTGGCCATGTTGACCAGCAGGTCGACGTTGCCGTTGGAGAGCGTGGACACCACAAATCGCGAACGCAGGCGCTGTAGTCCGCCGGGCGAGTCGATCCAGGGATGCAGGCGGTGCCAGGCGCGATTGAGTTCAACCACTTCATCCTCAGCCGCATCGATGTCCAGCTCTTCGAGCAGGATCCTGAGCATCCGCAAATGAAGCTGGTCGGCGGTCTGGAAGGGCAGCTCGCCGTCGCGGACCAGTCTCATGCCGCCGGCGTAGCCTTCGCGTCGCCAGCGGTCGGTGAACATACCGGCGTCGGCTTCGACGCCGTGGCGTCCGAGGAATGCGGCGACCTCTGCTGAGACGGAGGATCGCCAGTCGACCACCGTGCCAAAGACATCGAACGTGAGGGCCCGAACACTGCTGAGATTGGTCATCTACCGGCTACAGGATCTGGCTGAGGAAGAGCTTGGTACGTTCCTCGCGCGGGTTGGTGAAGAAGTGCTCGGGCGTGCCCTGCTCGACCAGGGCGCCCTCGTCGAAGAAGACCAGCCGATCGGCGACCTCGCGGGCGAATCCCATCTCGTGGGTGACGACGATCATCGTCATGCCGGACTCGGCCAGTTCCTGCATCACGTCGAGCACTTCCTTGATCATCTCCGGGTCGAGTGCGGAGGTCGGCTCGTCGAAGAGCATGATCTTGGGTTGCATGGCCAGAGCGCGGGCAATGGCGACGCGCTGCTGCTGGCCGCCGGAGAGCTGGGCGGGGAACTTGTCGGCCTGCTCGGGAATGCCGACGCGCTCAAGCAGCTGCATGGCCAGCGCCTCGGCCTCGAGCTTGGGCACGTGACGCACCTTCTGCGGGCCGAGCGTGATGTTGCTCAGTACCGACAAGTGCGGGAACAAGTTGAACTGCTGGAAGACCATGCCGACCTCGGACCGGATCGCCTGCATCGCCCGCACGTCTTCGTTCAGTTCGATCCCGTCGATCACGATGCGTCCGGCGTCGTGTTCTTCGAGTCGGTTGAGACAGCGGATGTAGGTCGACTTGCCCGAACCCGACGGTCCGAGGATGACGACAATCTCCTCTTCCTTGATGTTCAGCGTGACGTCGTCAAGGGCCTGAAAGTCGCCGAACCACTTGTCGACGTGTTCGGTCACGATCATGTCCCTGGCATTGGCCAATCGAGGCGAGAGCTCATCAGGCTCGGCACTGGGCGAGCGGTCGGTCGCAACGGCCGCCTTGGGTCCGGCCGACTCGGCGATGATGTCGGCGGGTGATCGTTCGTCTGGCATCTCTCGCTCCTCGTACCGATTCTGGAGTCAGGCTAGCGTTCCCCGACTCCCTGGGCCCGCTCGACCCGCTGAGATATCCGCGACATCATGAAGGCCACGATCCAGAAGATCACGGCGACAAAGACGTAAGCCTCAATCCGGTCGGGGGTGAACTCGAACTGCGAGATCGCCGAGTCGGCATTGCCCTTGAGCTCTCGCAGCGGCAGGATCACCGTGACCAGCGTGGTGTCCTTCCAGATCGAGATGGCCTGACCAACCATCGGCGGAATCGAGATGCGCAGCGCCTGTGGCATGATGATCAGGCGAGTCCGTTGCCACTGGTTGAGGCCGACGGCTTGACCCGCTTCGTACTGTCCGCGCGGCAAGGCCTGCAGCGCGCCGCGGATGTACTCGGCCATGTAGGCGCCGGTGAAGACGGCCATCACAACCATCGCGCGGATGATCAGATCGCCGCCGATGATGTCGTCGAGGATGAACAGCGCCACGAAGAGCCAGCCCAGCAGCGGCGCGCCGCGCACGATCTCGATGTAGGCGGTGCAGGTCCAGGAGATGCTCTTGAGGCTGGACGCGCGGCCCACGGCCAACGGAATCCCGATCAAGATGCCGCCGACGATGCCGACCGGCGCCAGGACTAGATTGAGGACGAATCCGTCCAGGCTCCGGATTCCCACGTCGCCGCCAACCAGCAAGAGCAACAGCACGATCGGCAGAGCGAGGATCAACAGGCCGCCGACGACTCGGACCTGCAACGTGCGCAACGACGAGGTGGCGCGCGGCAACTGGTAGGTGAGCAGGTAGCCCAGGTACATGCAGCCCACGGCGATCAGGAAGTAGACGCTCGACCAGATCTCGGCGCCGCCGTGCGCCATCAGGAAGATGACGAATCCGCCGACGAGCAGGACAAACAGGTGATCTCGCCGGCCGAGCGAGGACCAGGTCCCGTAAGCCAGACCAATCAGCCCAAAGACCACGGCAATGCTGACCCAGAGCCGCCAGGCTTCTTCGCGGGGGAAGCCGCCCGCGAAGAGCAGCCAGCGGTTGTGCGTGATCACTTCCCAGTTGGCGCCGAAGAACACGAACGCAATGACGCCGGCAGCGATCAGGCCGAGCACGCCCGCGGCGAGCGCGGTCAGCAGCGTCCCGCGCCAGGAGGGGAACAGGTTCCGGCGCACCCACTCGCGAGCGCGGACCGAGCGGGGCCGCCGCGCGCGCTCGCGATGCGGGGGTAACACGATTCGGCGCGGGCCTCCGGCGGGCGGCAACGGCTGCTGTTCGGGACGTGGAATTGGCGGCAGTTCTGACATCTCGCCCCCACTCACACGCCGACCCGCGTCACGCGGGCGTTCACGAGATTCATCACCGCGGAAATCACGAGTGATATCAACATGTAGGTGACGATGATGACGAAGAACATCTCCAGCGCGTGGCCTGCCTTGTTCTGGATGATCCCGGCGACGCGGAAGAGATCGTCGTAAAGCACGGCGTAGGCCAGCGAGGAGTTCTTGTTGACGTTGAGGTACTGGTTTGTGATCGATGGGATCATCTGGCGCAGCGCCTGGGGCAGGATGATCAGGGTCATGCGCTGATAGGCGGATAGGCCGACCGCATTGGCCGCTTCGGTCTGTCCGCGCGGCAGCGCCTGGATGCTGCCGCGAACGATCTCGGCGTTGAACGCGCCGGTGTAGAGCGTGAGGCCAATCGTGAGGGCGGCAAACTCGGGCCGGATCACCATGCCTTCGAGATAGCGAGTGCCTTCCACGTAGGGTCGGTCAATGCTGACCGGCAGGCCCAGCACGATGAACGTAACCAGCGCGCCCACGGCGAAGATGCCGAACGCCCAGCGGTTGCCGTACTGTGGCTGACCGGTGGCGCGCTCGCGATCCTGGCGTTGCCGCCGCACGGTCATGGCGACCGCCCCGATGGCAATCAGCAATGCGACCCAGACGCCGACGCCCCAGTCCGGCAAGCCCCACAACCCTGCGTCGGGCACCGGCCAGGGAATCGCCACACCCCGGTTCGAGACGAAGGCGAAATCGCCGATATTGAGGACTTCCTGAATGATCGGCGCGCCGACCAGGAAGATCGCGTAGACGAGCACGACCTGGACCAGCAGGGGGGTGTTGCGGAAGACCTCGACATAGAGCATGGCCATCCGCGCGACCAGCCAGTTCGACGAGAGGCGCGAGACGCCGACCACAATGCCCACAACTGTGGAGAGCAGGATGGCGACGAAGACCACGCGCAGCGACGCCCAGACGCCGACCAGATACATCGTGATTCGCGAGTTGGTGACGCCGTCGATATCGATCAGCCACTGATTGGCGACCTTGAACGCCGCCGGATCGCTGAGAAATCCGAATCCGAACTCGCGCAGGTTCAGCGCGTCGTAGATGTACCAGAAGAGCAGCCCGGTGGCGGCAACGTACAGGCCCTGCTGCAGCAGGCGGCGAAATCCGCGCCGATAGAAGAGCGGCACGCTTCCTGACGGCGCGGGTCCTCCTGAGGACGGCGAAGGCGGCGCGGGCGCTTGTGCGGACATCTCAACCCGTTCGCGGTCTGGTTCGACAGGGCAGCTCCGCCACAGGCTAACGGAGAGATCGGAATGGTTGGCTTGCGAGACCACGCGACCGAACGAGCGGGCATAGCAAAGGGGCCGCCCGGAAGGCGGCCCCTCCGTGTGCTATCCGAGTGTGGTCGGTTTAGCGGTACGGCAGCGCGTACATGATGCCGCCCTCGCCGGGACCACAGTCGACCGCTTCGCTCGGCAGCGGCCGCGCGAGCGCGTTCAGGGTGCAGTCACGCGGGATGGCGTCGCCGATTTCTCGGTCGTAGATCTCGCCGTAGTTGCCCACCGCAGCGATCGCGCGCTGGATGAACTGCGCATCCACAACTTCGAAGCCAAGCGTCGAGACCGATCCGCCCTCGAACGGGACGCCCAGCAGTCGGGCGACCTCGGTGTTGGGCGGGTTGGCGGCGTTGGCAGCCACGTTCGCCTGGGTCAGTCCGATTTCCTCAGCGCGGATCAGACCGTGAACGACCCAGTTGACGACGTCTTTCCAGTCGCTGTCGTAGTCGCGCACGCCAGGAGCCAGCGGCTCCTTGGAAATGATCTGCGGGAGGATCTTGTAGTCGTCGGCGTTGTCGCGAACGACGATGCGCGAGGCGAGGTCAGACGCGTCGGCCGTCAGCACGTCACAGCGGCCCTCGAAGAAGGCGGCAGCGACATCCTGGCTCAGACCACCGGTCGGCTCGTAGTCGAGACCGATGTCGGTGAAGTGATCGGCGACGTTCTGCTCGGTCGTCGTACCGGTCTGGACACAGATGGCGGCATTGGCCATGTCGCGGGTCGAGTTGATACCGGAGTCCTTGCGCACCGCGAAGCCCTGACCGGTGTAGAACGTGGTCTGGGCGAAGTCAACGTCGAGTTCCATGTCTCGGGAACTGGTGATCGTCGTGGTGCGGATCAGGATGTCAATCTGACCATCGGCGAGCAGCTCGAAGCGCGTCGAGGCGTCGGACGCGTCGATGTACTCGACCGCGTCGGCGTCCTTGAGCACGGCGGCGGCAATCGCCTTACAGAATTCGATGTCGAATCCCGTCACGTTGCCGTCTTCGTCGCGGTTGCCAAACAGCGGCTGCGTCTGCTTGACGCCGCACTTGAGCATGCCGCGGTCCATGATCAACTGCAGCGTGTTGCCGCGCGGCTCACCCGAGACCTGGGCGGCCGGCTGGTCTTGATCCTGTTGCTGCGTCTGTTGCTCGACGGCCTGGGCTTGCTGCTGATCCTCGTCCGAGGTACACGCGCCAATCACGGCCCCCGCCACCAACGCCGCGCCTGCAAACAGCAGAGCGCTGACAAGGCGTCGCCCCTTCAAACTCGGCAATCTCATTCGCAGTTTCCTTCCATGATTCGGTCGGCTCCGAACAGAACCCTGACCTGCTCGCTCACGTGCGGAGTATACACACTGGAGTACAACAGAGTGGCGAGGTCTCCACCCCAATTGTCAAGTTATCGCTTCGACTCGGGCACGTCGAAACCGAACAGCCGACCGGCGTTCAGACCCAGGATCTTGGCCCGCTCTTCGTCGGTCAGATCACCCATGGTGCGCTCGATTGCCGCTGCGGAGTGCGGCCAAGAGCCCTCGTGGTGCGGGTAGTCGTTGGCCCAGAGCAGGTTGTCGATCAGGTCGTACTTGCGGGCCAGGTCCACGCCCGGGCCGTCGTCCTGGAACGAACCGAAGCAGTGCGCGCGATAGTATTCCGAAGGCAGGCCCTCGAGCTTGGGGAACGCCCACATGTGGTGCTTGTGGTAGGCCTCGTCCATCGCCGTCATCGCCCAGGGAATCCATCCGATGCCGGCCTCGATTGTCCCGGCGCGGAGATCGAGGAAGCGCTGGAAGACGCCCGAAGCGCACATGTTGATGATCGGTTCCATCGTCATCGCCAGCGAGTGGAAGACGTAGTTGGTCACTGCGCCGCCGTTGCCGCGCGCCCCGCGCGGGTCGCGGCCGGTCGAGACGTGGAACGTGATCGGCAGGCCGGTCTCCTCGACCGCAGCCCAGAGCGGGTCGAACTCGGGCAGGTTGTAGTTGCGCGAGTCTTCGCCCGTTGGTCCCCAGACCGGCTTGGCCGGGAATGAGAAGCCGCGGAAGCCGCGCTCGGCCGAGCGCTGGACCTCGGCGATCGCGCCGGGGATGTCGCCGGTCGCGACGCAGGCCAGCGGCGAGGACCGGTCATACACATCGCCAAAGGTCTCCCAGGCCCAGTCGTTCCAGGCTCTGCACATGGCGTTGGCGAACACCGGGTCGGAGGTCGCCCACATCGAGAGCCCCTTGTTGGGGAAGATGATCTCGGCGTCGACGCCGTCGCGGTCCATGTCCTTGACGCGCTCTTCGGGCACGGCGTTGCCGTGCTTGTCGCGCAGCAGGTCTTCGCCGGCCAGCTTCAGGTCGCGGATCTTCGTCGGTCGGTGACCCTCGGTTACCTGCCAGCGGACGCCGTCCTCGTCGACTTCGATACGCGGCAGCCGGTGCCGGTACTGCTCGTCAACGCGGCGCTCCCAGAGGTCGACCGGCTCGTGCACATGGCAGTCGGCGGAGACCATGAAGTACTTGTTCGGGTCGTCCGGCCGCGCGGTGCGGAGCCAGCCCTCAATGCCGGGTGTCCGCGTGCGATGTTCCGGAATCTCGTAGCCAACCGGGTCGGCCGAGGCTCGTTCGGCGGTAACCATGCGCAAATCCTTCCGGGCAGGCGCAGCCTGCCGTCTCTCGATCTTTGCAGCGAGTCTAACCGAGTCGCTAGAGCTGCGACAGATCCAATCGCGAGAACGGACCAGGGTGGTCGTAGTCCAGCGCGATCGTCTCGATCACGCCGCTTTCGGGCAGCGGCAGGTCGATGTACTCGGGATCCAGGCCCTCCGACGGCCAGAAGCGCAGCCGCACGCCGACCGCATCCTGGGGCGGATCATGCGTCGTCTCGTCTGCCCCGCGCCCGGAGTGGAACCAGTCGCCTTCCGTCTCGCCGTCGCCGACCAACCAGGAGCCGAACCAGGGCATCGGCTGTCCGAAGTCGGAGGTCTGTTCGTGCCAACGGATTCTCAATGTGGCCATGGGCTAGGTGTCCGTGAAGTTGGGCAGGCGCTTCTCGGAGAACGCCTTGGGGCCTTCGATTGAGTCGTTCATGCCTTGCAGATTCTGTTCGATCGCTGCGCCGAACTGCTGGGCCATGATCGGTTCCATGTAATAGCCGCGGTAGAGCGCCTGCTTGATGTTGCGCACTTCGCGCGGGGCCAGGTAGAGCATCCGACGCGCGTACTGCAGCGCCGTCTCGAGCAGCAGCTCCTGCGGCACCACGCGCTGAACCCAGCCGAGCTGATGGCAGCGCGCAGCGTCATACTGCGTGTCGCCCCAGAGCGCGAGTTCGAGCGCCGAGCCGAGCCCGATCTGGCGGGTCAGCGGGGTCATCCAGCCTGCGCCGCCCATGTTCCAGCGCGTTTCGGCGATGCCGATCTTGGCCTCTTCCGACATGATCCGGATGTCGCACTGCATCGCGTACATGAAGCCGCCGGCCACGGCCCAGCCGTTGATCGCCGCGATCGTCGGTTTCCACAGGCCCAGCGATTCCGAGAGCGGCACGGGATTCTTGCGCCGTGAGATGATCGGCGCGGCGCCCGACTCGCGGCCCTCGCGCTCGGCCTCGCGGGTCTCGGCGGTGTTGATCAGGTCTGCCCCGGCGCAGAAGGCGCGGCCGGCGCCGGTCAGCACGGCGCAACGGGCCCTGGGATCGTCGCGGTACTCCTCGAACGCGTCGTACAGCGCGTCGCTCAGGCCGTCGCCGATTGCATTGAGCCGGTGCGGGCGGTTGAGCGTGATCAGGTAGACGCCGCCGTCCTCGAGCTTGTCGACCTTGACGACCGGCCCGAAGACCTCCTGCGGCGTCGCGCGGTTATGCACCGTCGGGTCGTAGGTCTCGTACTGTTGCTCTGCCATTGTTCCGTCCTCAAGACCGCGACGGAATCTGTGTCCGCCTGAGCGGTGATCGTCAATGTGCGCACGATAATCTACCGCTCGAAGCACAAGCGTGAGACGGAGCCCGACGCGATGAGCTCAGCAGGCAACCTGGGAAACGGCCAGTCACCAATCGACCTCAGCGGCTGGGTTGCGTCCAACGAGCCCGCGCCCATCCTTGGCTACAACAGCGACGCGGCGCGCGTCGAGCGGTTGCCGGGCTTCGTCATGATCCACTTCGATCCGGGCAGCGAACTGACGCTGGGCGAGGATCGCTACCGGCTGCTTCAACTCCATTGGCACACGCCTGCCGAGCACACGATCGACGGCGATGAGTTCGCCGCCGAGGTCCACTTTGTTCACATCAATAGAGAGGACCAACTGCTCGTCGTGGGAACTGTCTACCGCCTCGGAGACGCAGACGAAGGACTGCAGCAGATCATCGACTCGATTCCACCGGCTGACGCTGCGGACGAAGTCCCGACCCTGTCCGCGACCAACCACCCTTCCGATTCTGACGGCTTCTATCACTACGTCGGTTCGCTCACTGCCGCGCCGTTCAGTGAACCCGTCCTCTGGTACGTCGGCAGATCGGTGCGCAGCGTCTCTCAACGCCAGGTCGAGCAGCTCCAGGCGTTGTGCGGCGGTCCCAATGCGCGGCCGCTGCAGGATCGCAACGAGCGGACGATCCTCTGCGTCGGCTGCGGCCGCTAAGCGCCGCTACCATCGAGCCAATCCCGGCCAGCTACGACGAGCAACGACCATGCCACCTCAAGTCACCACTTCTCTCGGCAAAGTCCAGGGCGCGGAGGACGACGGCTGCGCCGTCTTCCACGGCGTCCCGTTCGCCTCGCCTCCGGTCGGCGAACTGCGCTGGCGTCCGCCCGAGCCGATCCAGCCCTGGGACGGCGTCCGCGACGCGACCGAGTTCTCGGCCTCGGCTATGCAGCGCCAGCTGCCCGGCGACGTCGGCGATCTGATCGGCATTCCGGCACAAACCCAGTCGGAAGACTGCCTCTACCTCAACGTCTGGACGCCGTCCTGCGACGAGCGCAAGCGACCGGTGATGGTCTGGATCCACGGCGGCGGCAACACGGTCGGTTCCGGCACTCAGCCGCGCATCGACGGGCGCACGCTAGCGATGACCGGCGACGTGGTCGTGGTGACGCTCAACTACCGGCTGGGCGTGTTCGGCTGGCTGCACGCTCCGATCCTCGGCGCATACGGCAACGAGGGCCTTCTCGATCAGACGGCGGCGCTGTTCTGGGTGCGCCGGGAGATCGAGGCGTTCGGCGGCGACCCGAACAACGTGACCGTGTTCGGACAGTCGGCCGGCGGATTCGACATCGCCCACCTGATGGCGATGCCGGCGGCGACGGGCGCGTTCGACAAGGCGATCCCGATGAGCGGCTCGCTGATCGACACGATCACCAAGGTCGAGGCGCGGGCAGTGGCGGAACGCTTCCTGATGCGCTTCGGCGGCTGGGAGGATCCGGAGCGGATGCGCCGCGTCGACGCCGGCGACCTGCTCGACTACCAGGTCGAGCTGACCGGCGGCGGATTCGGCGGCGCACGATTCGGACCCGTCGCGGACGGCTACTCGCTCGGACTCGACGCCGAGCGGCGCATCGGCGCGGGAATCCAGACCCGGGGCATGCCGCTGCTGATCGGTCACACCAAAGACGAATTCAACCTCTTCACCGCGACGCGCGAGGGCGCCGACCAGATGTCCGACAACGATCTGCTCGCCGCGGCCACCGCGCCCTTCGGCGGCATGCGCGCCGCCGAAGGCGTCGACCGCTATCAGCGAGCGCGCGACGCTCGCGGCGAGCCGACCGACAACTTCTCGGTCTGGAACGCGATCATGACCGACTCGATGTTCCGCATCCCGGCAGTCAAGACGGCCGAGGCGCAGAGTCGCCACACACAGGAGGTCTGGAGCTATCGCTTCGACTATCCGTCGCCCGCATACGACGGTCGGCTGGGCAGTTGCCACTCGCTCGACATCCCCTTCATCTGGGGCACCTACGAGGCCGAGAACATGAAGCGCTTCTGCGGCGACGCGTCGCCCGAGCTGGAGTCGTTGTCGGACACGATGATGCAGACCTACCTCGCCTTCGCCAGGAATGGCGACCCGAACAACGAGCAGCTACCCGATTGGCCGGCCTACAACGCGGAGGATCGCGCGGTGATGACACTCAATCACCACAGCGAAGTCGTCAACGCCCCGGCAGACGAAGAGCGCGACTTCTGGGCCTCGCTAGCGCCGAGAGAGCTGTCCCGGGTGGGGGGTTAGCTCGAGAACAGCTCCACACCTTGGGCGGCAGCCGCGCTTTCCAGATCGTTGTCCAGAGTCGCCAGTGGCAGGTTGTGGCGAATGGTGAGTTCGAGATACAGGGCGTCGTAGAAGGTCAGGTCGTGGTCAGCGGCTAGAGAGAACGTGTGGTCGAGCGCTAAGTCAGCATCGATCTCAATCATCAGGTCATCCAGGTAGTGGAAGCGTTCCATTGACTCGCCGCGGCGCAGTCGCCCTCTGCGCTCGGCGACCAGGAGCGAGTTGGCTACCTCGAATCGCCAGTGTTGCGGTACTACCGCACCACCAGCTTGTACCGACCGGTGCACCGAGAGTGAGAACGTGTCCTGCTCATCATCCAGCAGCCAACCGATCGTGACTGATGCATCCAGGACGATGAGGTTCACCAACGATGGCCTTCATGACGCCAGGCCAGAATCTCCTCACGCGTGACATTCATGGGTGACCAGGTCGCTTTGACTTCCAGGAAGTCGGCCAATCCGGTCCAACTCTCTTTCGTGTAGAACTCCTGCTTCGCCCCTTGCGAAAACACCGCCAGGACTCTGTCCCCCGATGTGACGGCCACCGTCCTCCCCGCCTCGACAAGAGCAAGCAACTCATCGATGCGACGTCTGAACTCGTCGATTGGACACAACACCCGAGTGCTGACATCTTCCACGACCATTGAAGGCTCCTGTCTCTCTTCATGAGCAGCCTACCTCGATTCAGATGCCGTGGTCGTTGCTATCGACTTCTGTCGGCGCGGCCCTAATATGTGATTCATCGAACAACATCGGCGCAATCACTCGCCGGAAGGGGGTCGGACATGAAAATCGAAACAGGATTCGGCGGCGGCTGGCTGGGCGGAATCGCCGAGCAGGTCAAGACGCTGGAGGCTCGCGGCTTCGACTCGATCGTCGTGCCCGAGACCAAGCACAACTCGCTGTTCCAGATGATGATCGCCGCCGAACACACCGAGCGGGTGGAGATCTCCTCATCAGTCACGATCGCCTTCCCGCGCACGCCGATGATCATGGCCCAGGCCGCATGGGATTTGCAACAGTTCTCCGGGGGACGGATCAACCTTGGTCTGGGCAGCCAGGTCAAGGGACACAACGTTCGGCGGTTCGGCGGCACCTGGGCGCCTCCGGCCAAGCGCATGGAGGACTACATCAACATGATGCGCGCCGTCTGGCACTCCTGGCAGACCGGCGAGCGTCCTGAGTTCATCTCCGACAACTACACCTACACGCTGATGACGCCGATGTTCGATCCGGGGCCGATTGAGTTCGACGCGCCCAAGGTCTCGCTGGCCAACGTCGGTCCGCTCATGGCGCAGACCGCCGGCGCCTGCGCCGACGGTCTCAGGCCGCACGGCTTCATGACCCACAAGGTGATGATGGAAACGGTCATCCCCAACGTGAAGAAGGGCGCCGACCGCGCCGGCCGCAGCCTCGACCAGATCGACTTCAGCGTCGGCGGCTTCCTGGCCTTCGGCGAGACCGAGTCCGAGGTCGAGCAGTCGATCGACGGTCTGCGCCGCGCCATCTCCTTCTACGGCTCGACGCGCAGCTACCACGGCGTCTTCCGCGCGCACGGCCTCGAGTCCCTCGGCATGCAGTTGCACGAACTCTCGCTCAAGGGTGAGTGGGACAAGATGCACGAAGCGGTCAACTTCGAGGTAGCGGCCGAAATGGCGCACGCCACGACCTGGGACGATCTGCCCCGCTACGTGCGCCAGAACCTGGGCTACGCCAGCCGCATCTCGCTGGGCCAGTATGCGCGCCAGGCGGAGGAAGGCGCCGGCAGCGGCTTCGGATACCCCGGTCAGAAGCGTGGCGAGTCCAGTGCCCCCAGCCTCACCGAGGAGCGGCTGTCCTGGCTGATGGACGAGCTCAAGCCGCTTGGCGCGAATCCCTCGGCGAGCTAGCCGCCGCCAACTCGCGCCATGCCGGACCCCTACCAGCAACTGCTTGACGATCTCGTCGCCGAGCAGCAGTACCTCGACGAACAGCTCGCCGACATCCCTGATAGCGTCTGGGAACATGACACGCCCTGTCGCGGTTGGATGGTGCGCGATGTGATCGCCCATTTGGCCGAGGTCGACGACAACGCGGCTGCGGTCGCTTCAGGCGTGGCCTCGCAGATGGAAGGCGGCGGCCGCTCGGCGGATGGACTGCGTTCCGCTCTGCAGGACAGCTCGCGGCAGATGACCCGGTTGCAACTCGTCGACTGGTGGCGCGCCGCTCGGCAACGGCTGCAGGACGCGCTGCGACCGCTCGATGCCCGCACTCGCTTGCCCTGGGCCGGACCGCCGATGAGCGCGCGCTCGTTTGCCACCGCGCGGTTGATGGAATGCTGGTCGCACGGGCTCGACGCGCTCGACGGCGCAGGCGTCGAGCCGATCCACTCGGACCGGTTGCAGCACATCGCGCATCTCGGCTTCATCACCCGCAGCTTCGCCTATCAGACGCGCGGCCTGGAACCGAACACCGACCCCTTGCGAGTGGAGTTGGCGCTGCCCTCGGGCGCCGACTGGGTTCGCGGCGACGAGGGCGCCGCCAACGTCATCTCTGGCTCGGCGGTCGACTTCTGCCGCGTCGCGACCCAACGCATTCACTACAGGGACACCGAGCTCAGCTTCACCCCGGGCGCCGCCGAAGAGTTCCTCCAGGTCGCCCAGGCCTTCGCCGGCCCACCCGGCGAGGGCCGCGCGCCGCAGCGCCGCTAAGCAGGCAGACGGTTACCCTGCCGCTGATGTTGTCGCCCTATCGAGTCATCGACCTCACGGACGAGCGCGGCGTGCTGGCCGGGCAGATGCTTGCCGACCTCGGCGCCGACGTGATCCAGGTCGAGCCGCCGGGCGGTTCGACCGGTCGCGGCATCGCGCCTCTTTTCGCCGACCGGCCTGAGGACTCGATCTACTGGGCCGCCTACACGCGAGGCAAGCGTGGGGTCACCTGCAATCTCGAAGATGGGCGCGGGCGCGACCTGCTCCTGCGACTCCTGGAAACCGCCGACTTCCTGATCGAGTCCTCCGATGTCGGGCGGATGGCCGAACTGGGTCTCGACTACGAGTCGCTGCATGAGCGATTCCCGCGCCTGATCTACACCTCGATCTCCGCGTTCGGACAAACCGGACCGAAGGCGCACTACGTCGGTTCCGATCTCGCGATCTGGGCGGCCGGGACGCCGCTGCTGATGACCGGCGACGACGACCGCCCGCCCGTGCGCGTCTCCCAGCCGCAGTCGTGGGGCCACGCATCCGGCGATGCTGCAGGCGGGGCGATGCTGGCGCTGCACGCTCGCCACCAGACGGGACGCGGCCAGCACGTTGATGTGTCGGCGCAGGTCTCGGCAGCCCAGGCGACGCTGGCGCAGATCCTGGCTTACTCAGTCGGATCGCCTGACCCCGAGCGCTACGGCGGCGGACTCAAGCTGCGCGGCGTCGGGCTGCGCGGCACGGCCGATGTCCACGACGGCCATATCGTGATGACCCTCGCGCCGGGACCGGCAATCGGCCACTTCGCCAACCACGCCGTGAAGTGGCTGGTCGACATCGGCGCCGTCGACGAGAGCCTGGCCCAGGAGGATTTCGTCACCTACGCCGATCGCGCGGCGGTGGGCCAGGCCGATCCCGAGCTCTTCCCGCGCGTCCAGCAGATCATGCGCGAGCAGGTCGCGACTCGCACCAAGCAAGAGATGCTGGAAATCTCGATCGAGTACGACCTGCTGCTCGTCCCCGTCCTGGACGTCGTCGACCTCGGCGCGAGCCGGCAACTGGAGTCGCGCGAGTTCTGGCGGGAGATTGAGCACGAAGACGGCCGCGTCGTCACCTATCCCGGTCCGCCGCTCAAGGTCTACCTCGATGGGAGCGCGATGGACGGGCGGATGACGCCGCCGCCGATGCTGGGACAGGACAACGAAGCGGTGTACGGGGAACTGGGTCTGAGCGCGAATGAGCTGGCGTCGCTGGAGTCGGCAGGCGTGATATGACCCAGCCATCTGGCCTGCCCGAGGGGATTGGACCGCTCTCCGGAGTCAACGTGCTCGACCTGAGCTGGATCGTCGCCGGTCCGACGGTCGGCCGTGCGATGGCGGACTACGGCGCAACGGTGATTCGGGTCGAGTCGCCGACCCGAGTCGACACGGCGCGGGTCGTGGGCCCGTTCCACGCCGACGAGCCGGGCGTCGAGAACTCGGGACTGTACGGCAACGTCAACGCCGGCAAGTGGGGGCTGACGCTCGATCTGCGAATCGCGGAAGCGAGAGACATCTTCCGCCGCTTGGTTCAATGGTCCGACATCCTCTGCGAGTCGTTCACCGCCGGCATCCTTGGCCGCTGGGAGTTGGACTACGCGCATCTGCGCGAGGACAAGCCCGATCTGATCATGCTCAGCAGCACACTCCTGGGCCAGACCGGCCCGTACAACACGGTCAGCGGATTCGGCAGCCAGGGCGCAGGCATGGCCGGCGTTCAGTATCTCGTCGGCTGGCCCGATTATCCGCCTGCCGGTCCGTTCGGACCCTACACCGACTATCCCGCGCCGCGCTTTGCGTTGGCCGGCATCCTCGCCGCGCTCGACCACCGCCGCCGCACCGGCGAGGGCGTGTTCATCGACCAGGCCCAGGCCGAAGGCACGCTGCAACTGCTCGCGCCGGCCCTGATCGACTACAAGAACGGCGGCCCGCCGCTCGAACGCCGCGGCAACGACGACCCGCAGATGTCGCCGCATGGCGTGTACGCGTGCCAGCCGCCTGAGGGCAGGGCCGAGTCATGGGTCGCCATCGCCGTCGCTGGCGAGGAGCAGTGGCAGCGATTCGCGCCAATCATTGGCGCTGAGGCCTCGCTGGCGCTGCAGGATCGTCGGGAACGCAAGGACGTTATTGACGACCAAATCTCCGCCTGGACGCGTCAGCGGTCCGCCGGCGAGGTTGAGTCGACGATGCAGACCCTGGGCATCTCCGCACACGTCCTCTCAAACACCGAGGACGCCGCCAGCGATCCCCAGCTCATTCACCGCGACCACCTCCGCCGCCTGCCCCACGCGCTGCACGGCGAGACGGTCGTCGAGGCTCCGCGCTACATCCACTCCGACATCCCAGCCACCCCCGCCCGTCCCGCCCCCCAATACGGCGAGCACAACGAGCAAATCCTCCGCACCGTCCTCGGCCTCAGCGATAAGCAAATCGAAACGCTCGCCGCCTCCGGCGCGTTGAGCTAACCCTCCGCCGACATCCACTCGGCGACGCGCTCGCCCATCATCATGCAGGTGAAGTTGGTGTTGGCTCGGACCAGGGTGGGCATGATCGAGCCGTCGACCACGCGCAGGTTCTCGACGCCGTAGACGCGGCCTTCGCTGTCGACGACCGCGCCTTCGGACGGGTCGGGTCCCATCGGGCAGGTGCAGGTCGGGTGGGCCATGCTCGTCGCCGTAGCGTGGATCCACTCGTCCAGCCTCTCGTCGTCGTCGACGGTTGCCTGGTCGATGTCGATCGCCCCTCGGTGGTACGGCTTGAGTTCGTCCGACTGCGCCAGGTTCCAGGCCAGCCGCGCGCCCTCGCGCAGGCGAACCCGATCGCCCTCATGCTCGTCAAACTTCAGGTCGATCTTCGGATGCTGCGTGTGGTCGGCGCTCTCCAGCGTGACCGAGCCGAACGAGTTCGGCAGTTGCACGCCCGGCGCAATGCCCCAGACCCAGTCCGAGTCCGGCGCGTCCTGCTCCTCGCCGACCCATGCGCCGAAGCGCGCCTCGGGGCCGATCAGGATGTGGCCCAGCAGGTAGACCTGCATGTCGTTGAACTCGCCGGTGGCCGAGGTGTAGCGCAAGAGCGTCTGGGCCAGCGGACGGTCCGGATCGACCGTGCCCGGCGCGGGCCAGAACAGCATTGGCGTCATCGGGTGGTCCATCAAGTGCTTGCCTACGCCGGGCAAGTCGACCAGCGACGGGATGCCGAGCTCGGCCAGCTCCGAGGCTGGACCGATCCCGCTGCGCAGCAGGATCGCCGGACTCATGATTGCGCCCGCCGAGAGCACGATCTGCTTGCCGCGCACCTCCTGCAACTCGCCCTCGCACTCGACCGCGAGACCGACGGCGCGGCCGTCCTCGAACAGCACCCGGTCGACCAGGCAGTGTCCGCGCACGGTCAGGTTGAGTCGATTGCGCGCCTGCGAGAGGAAGCCGAGATTGGCCGACCAGCGCGTCATCCGTTCGGGACCGTCGCGGTTCATCGCCAGCGGCGAGATGCCGGTCGACTCGGGGTCGTTCTGGTCGTTGGTCTGCTCGAAGCCGTGCGCGACGCAGGCGTCGTAGAAGCCGCGCTGCACAGCCTCCATCTCGTCGAGCGTCCAGCGTCGCACCGGAATCGGGCCGCCCTGCCCGTGGAAGTCGCCGCCTTCGTCCTTGTCGTCTTCGATCCCGCGGAAGTAAGGCAGGCACTCCGACCAGGCCCAGCGCTCGTCGCCGGTCATCTCGGCCCAGACGTCGTAGTCGCCGGGCGCGCCGCGGATCGCGACGCCGGTGTTGATCGCCGACGATCCGCCAACCAGCTTGCCGCGCGGCAGGGGCGCGTCGCGGCCGGGCACAAACGTCGCGTTGAAACCCCAGTCGTGCCGCTGCACCGACGGTTCGTGAATGCTGTTCACGTCGCTCGGCAGCTCGCCCAGCGTGCGGTAGTCGGGTCCCGCGTCGAGCAGCAGGACCGATCGCGAGCGATCCTCGGACAGCCGCGTCGCCATGACCGCGCCCGACGATCCGCCGCCCACGATGATCACGTCGTATTCCATCCGGCTCCTCCTCGCTCGTTCGCTTCACTCGGTCGCTGCTGTTGCGACGCTGAGGGTACGACATCGCCGCGTCGGCCTCGTCCTGCGAGTCCGGCGATCAGTCGCCGCCGGACCGGTTCGGTCGCGACACGGCGATCAGCTCGGCGGAGAGCGGCGAGAGCTTACGCGCCGCCGCGACCACCTGCGACAGCCGCGGTCGGCTGGCGAGCATGACCCAGAGCAGGCCCGTCGCCGCGCCGATGCCCACGACCGTGAATCCCAGCATGAAGTCGCCTGTCGCGTCGCGCAGCGTGCCCACGACCAGCGATCCGGCGACCATGAAGAGCATCATCACGGTCGACGACCAACCCATGATCTGACCGAAGCTGGATGCGTCCCAACGGGAAAGGAGCCGACGTGAAACTGCTTCCGCCCTATTGAACGGCAAAGCGCACCCTACGTGTCTTTCCCCGTTGCTTCCAACTCACTCGCCATACGTTCTCTAAGCACCCTGCGTATCCAGGCGCTCATCGTTCGATCATCTTTATGCGCTAGTCGACCTATCGCCTCCTTCTCGGCGAATGTAAGACGCACATCATTCCTCTCGGTGCGGTTCATAGCAGAACACAATAGCACCAACATTCCTGATGCTCATCAGCCTGTCAGACACTATCCGACACTGTCCGACAAGGTTCTACATTCGCAAACGTTGTCAGCGACACCTACACCTCCTTCACTCCAACACTTCGTCAGACGCAGCACGAGCGTCAGTTCTCTAAAAGAGAGATCGTCGTGAGTGGATTGACCACGACAAACTGGCTACGCATTCTTGGGCCGATTTCAGCAGGAGTTCTAGTCGCCCTAGCGGTGACCATTGGCCTGGTCAGTGCGGACCCGGAGGTACCGACCCAGGACACCGTCGTTCAGTACATTGGCCAAGGGGCCGATCCTGGGCTCACTGAGACCGAGTACGACGCCAGTTTCGGCGAGACGTATCTTACAGGCACTGCTGCGCACTTCGCCTCCCAAGGCGCAGGTATGCACCCGACACACGATCCCGATCCACAGATTGCAGCCGAAGTGCACACGATTCTGACCAATGAGGAAGTAACAACGCCTCCAGATGTCGTGGGACAAGTTGTTCATGACGAGATAATGGAAGCATTGGACGTACCACTGGTGGTTCAACCACACTCCGATCTTCCAGAGAACAGTCAGGACATGTCCGACGGGTGCAGCCTGTCCGTGTTTGGACTCTGCCTCGTCTTCGACTAGTGCCCTGCCCAGCCCCGGCCTTTCTCAGAAGGGTCGGGGCTTTGGGTGTTTTATCTCAGTAAGAGTCCAGAAGACTCTCTTGAAGGTCTTCTTAAGTTGACAAAGCCACACCCTGTGTGCATCGCTCATCCCCTGCAATGCAACGAGAGCACCTGTACGGAGCGATTGCAACAAGCGCCGCTGTCTTCAGTGTCAGCGAGAGTCCAGCCTTCTCGCTCGCAGTGCGTTGAAGCGTTCAGTGAGAATATGACGCAAGCTTCGGCTTGGGCTGCTTCCTGTCGCGGGTAGCCTAGGGGGTGCGGCCAACAGCACCCAAAGTATACCTGTTCCCGCCCCGATGCTGAAGACGACGAAGGGCAGATCGTAGGTTCCGAAGATGTCTCGCATGATTCCAGAACCCAGCATTCCGATCGTCATGAAGGGCATCATTACCAGTGATGTCCAGCCCATGATTCGGCCGAACTGCGAAGCGCCAAAGTACTCCGCGCGAAGAGCAGTAATCAAGGTACCTCGTCCTCCCCACGCAATACCGTTCAGTACAGCGAATGCCAACAGCAGTAACCATCCCTCGGCCAGAGCAAGCGATATCCCACCAGCAAGGTGCCCAGCCATACAGGCGATGAGCAGCGGCCGCTTCGGATAACGGTCCCCGATCCAGGCTGAGAGCAATTGGCCAATGAGTTGTGTCACGACCATTACCGTAACCACGATTCGTCCGTCTGCGGCGCTGAACCCGGGCAGTTCCGCGATGTGGAGGACGCCGTGCCCCAACCACATGCCTACCACCATCAGCGGTGCACCGTGAGCCAGCGCCAGACCCCAAAACGCCCGCGTCCGCAGTGCTTCTCTAGCTGTGAAGTCGCGGTGCCGGTGCGGGTTGGATGCTAGAGCCGCTGAAGTCCCTCCTCCGTCCATCAGTGACCCTTCATGCCCGCCGTCGACTTCCAGCCCCTTGTCTGCCGGGTGCCGCACGAACAGGAACGACAGTCCCCAACCCGCGACCAACAGGAAGATTCCTGTTACGACGGATGCCTCACGCCAACCAAGTGCCCCGATTAGCACCGAAGCTACGATCGAGATCAACGCACCAAATGTGAAACCCATTGACATGAACCCGATGGCGCGTGAACGCTTTCGCTCAAACCACGTCACAACAGCCACGGAGACCGTCATGAATCCGCCGATTGAAGTGCCGACTGAGAGAAGGATGTAGAAGCCGATGAACGAAGCAGGATCCCAGAGCCAAGCGAAAAGAACCATCCCAAGCGCGGTCGTCGTCACGCCAACGCGGAGCATCATCCGTGGTCCAAAGCGGTCAATTGCCCAGCCCTGGATAGGGCCGAGCAGCCCAGATTCGACTCGCGTCACTGCTGAAGCGATCCCGAAGATCGTCGCTGACCAGGCGAACTCCTCCTTCAGCGACGCGGCGTAGAACCCAAAGGCGTGCATCACCAGGCCACCCATTAGCATATTGATGATCAGCCCGGCGCCGACGATGTACCACCCGTAGAAGATCTTGCGGTTCGATCCGAACAGTGCGGGCAGCACTCAGGCCAATCCTCTTCAAGCCCCTATGCCCGCCTCCAGTCGACCGGCGCGCGGTCGTATCAGATCGGAACAGGTGACCAGATGCCACTCTATCGCCGCCGCGCCGCAGGGTCTGCGCTCTGGCATACTGCCAGCCGTCGGGCGAGCCGATTGCGCCGCTCGATCGCACGCAGCAGCACGCAACAGCATGCACACAACGCTGCCTGGAAAGGACCTCGGACATGGCCATTCAGAGCGGAACACGAGCGGATGTCGACGCAATGGCGCAGCAACTCTCCAACTGGGGACGCTGGGGACCGGATGACCAGCGCGGCACGCTGAACCTCGTCACGCCCGAGGTTTCGGCCGCGGCCGCGGCGCTGGTCTCGGAGGGCGTCACCGTGAGCTGCGCGCTCGAGCTGGCCAAGACGCCGGCAGCCGACAACCCGACGCCGGTGACCCACTTCATGACCGGCGCCGGCGACGTCAGCGGACTGGGCGGCGTGCGCGGACTGGAGGCGACCGGCGACGGCTTTGTGATCTCGCCGCACGGGATGGCCAACACCCACATCGACGCGCTCTGCCACATTCTCGACCAGGGCAAGATGTACAACGGATACCCGGCCTCCGAGGTGCTCTCGACCGGCGCGGCCAAGAACTCGATCATGGCGCTCGAACAGGGCGTCTCGACGCGCGGCGTACTGCTCGACATCGCCCGCCTCAAGGGCGAGGACTGGCTGGAACCGGGCTACGGCATCGGCGTGGACGACCTGGAAGCGGCCGAGGCGGCGCAGGGAGTCCGCGTGCGATCCGGCGACATCCTGCTGGTCCGCACCGGTCGCGACAACCGCCGCGAGGCCGAAGGCGCGACGCCGCCGTTCGCCGGTATGGCCGGATTGCTGATGGAAACGCTGCCATGGATCCGCGAGCGCGAAGTCGCGATCCTCGGCTGCGACGGCGTCTCGGACGTGATTCCCTCAAATATGGACGGATCGCCCTTGCCGATCCATCACATCATCATCACCTACATGGGCGTCCACCTGATCGACAACGCCCGGCTCGGCCCGTTGGGCGAAGCCTGCGCCGGGCGCAATCGTTGGGAGTTCCTGCTGACCATCGCCCCGCTGCGCCTGGTCGGCGGCACGGCCTCGCCGATCAACCCGATCGCGATGTTCTAGCCGCGACCGGGTTGACCACGAGCAGGCCGCTCAGAGCACCTCGCGGCCGCGCTCTCCGGTGCGGACGCGGACGGCTTCCTCGACGTCCGTGACGAAGATCTTGCCGTCGCCGGTGCGGTCGGAGCGGGCGCCGGCGATGATCGCTTCGATCGCCGGCTCCACGTTGAAGTCCGAGATCACCGTGATGATCTTCACCTTAGGAATCATGTCGACGGTGTAGAACTGTCCGCCGCGGCCGGCCTGGACGACGCCGCCCTGGTAGCCGTGCCCGGCGACCCGCTCGACGTGCAGTCCGGTGATCCCTGCCTCGATCAGCTTGCGCTTGACCGGTTCCAGTGACTCGGGACGGACGATTGCTTCGATCTTTTTCATGACAGCAACCTCTTCAGCGCTTCGGTTCCGCTGGGGATCGGTTCGTCGATCGCCTCGCTCGCGTCCCAGCCGAATCCGATTTCATCGTATTCGTAGGCCGGTTCGTTGTGCTCGCTGCGGTCGAGTCCGATCATCTCGTCGGTCTCGTCGACGCGGAGCGGCATGAGCTTCTGTACGACGATGAACAGGACCGAGGACAAGACCAGCGACCAACCCAGCGCGGCCAGGACGCCAACCGCCTGCCGCCAGATCAGGTCGACCGATCCGCCGATGAAGCCGTTCGGTCCGCCGGTGACCTCGGAGACGGCGAAGATACCGATGGCCAGCGCGCCCCAGATGCCGCCCACGCCGTGAACGGCGAAGACGTCGAGCGTGTCGTCCATGTCGCGCCAGCGGTGCATGGCGCGGATGGCGAAGAATCCCAGGATTGCGGCGACGGCGCCGATGCAGAGCGCTGGGAAGAAGTTGAGATACCCGTCCGTCGCGGGCCACTGTCCGACGGAACCGGCGGCCGGCGTGATCGCGACCAGTCCGGCGACCGCGCCGGTTGCCGCGCCGATGATCGAGGGGTGTCCGGTGTAGCGCCAGGACAACAGCACCCAGGCGACGAGTCCGCCCGCAGCCGAGATCTGGGTCTGGACAAAGGCGTTGATCGCCGATTCGTTGGCGGCCAGGGCGGAACCGGCGTTGAAGCCGAACCAGCCGAACCAGAGCAGTCCCGCGCCCAGCACGACCTTGGAGACATCGTGCGGGCGCGTCTCGGCGACGGAGTCGCGTCGGCGTCCAACAAAGAGCGCTCCGGCCAGCGCGGCTGCGCCGGCATTGATGTGAACCACGGTGCCGCCGGCGAAGTCGAGCGCGTCGAGCTGGAACAACCAGCCGTCGCCGTGCCAGACCCAGTGGCAGAGCGGCGCGTAGACGACGGTGATCCAGAGCACGGTGAAGACGAGCAGCGCCTTGAACGAGATGCGCTCGACGAAGGCTCCCGTGATCAGCGCGGGGGTGATGATGGCGAACATCATCTGGAAGACCATGAATGCGAGACCGTCAGCGGTCGGCTCCAGGCCGCGCAGGCCGAAGTTCGTCAGATTCCCGACGAATCCGCCGATGTCGGTCCCGAAGGCGAGCGAATAGCCCCACAGGACCCAGACGATCGTCGCCACGCCGGCCATCACGAACGACTGCATGATCGTCGCCGCGGCCGACTTGGTCCGGACCAATCCGGAGTAGAAGAATGCCAGGCCCGGCGTCATCAACAGCACGAGCGCGGCGGAGGTTAGCAGCCAGGCATTGTTCCCAGCTTCTCCGACTTCCAACATGGGCGTCTCCCCTCGCGGCGAGGTCGATCTTCCCGCAGGTACGATCAACCCAGCCGTCCGCTGAACCAGTGCAAGAAGTGTCGCCTACCGAGTGGAACAACTGGTTACGGACATATGAATTCGAGATATCTGGGCAAGTGGATTCGGTGATAGCCTCGCCGCATGGTCGCTTCCGACTCACTTCCGCTCTCAGGCGAGGTCGCGCTGGTCACCGGCGCGTCGCGCGGGATCGGCCGCGCCATCGCGCTTGAGCTGGCCGCGCAGGGCGCCGATATCGGCGTGAACTACACCTCCTCAGCCGCCGCGGCCGAAGAAGTCGCTTCGCTGATTCGCGACCTGGGACGCAACGCCCTGGTCGTCCAGGCCGACATCTCCGACGCCGACGCCGTGAGCGCGATGACCAAGTCCGTCACTTCAGAACTCGGCGCTCCGACGATTCTGATCAACAACGCCGGCATCACCCGAGACATGCTGGCCATGCGGATGAAGTCGGCCGACTGGGATGCGGTGGTGGGTACGAACCTGACCGGCTCGTTCCTGACCACGCAGTCGGTGCTGCGCGGCATGCTGCGCGCGCGCAAGGGCCGGATCATCACGATCGGGTCGGTGATCGGCACGGTCGGCAATGCGGGACAGGCCAACTACGCAGCGGCCAAGGCCGGATTGGCGGGCATGACCCGCTCGCTGGCGCACGAACTCGGCTCGCGCGGCATCACCGTCAATCTCGTCGCGCCGGGATTCATCCAGACCGATATCACGGCAGACCTGTCGGAGGACGTGATTGGCAACGTGTTGCAGCGCATCCCGCTCGAACGCCTGGGGGATCCCGCCGATGTGGCCCCGCTCGTCGCGTTTCTCGCCGGTCCCGGAGGCGCCTACATCACCGGGCAGGTGATTCATGTCGACGGCGGCATGATGATGGGTTGACGGCTACCGATCGTTTCTGATCGCGTATTGTTCGCCAATCCGCACTTGACAGTTGCATTACGGCCAATGCGCGGCGCAAAGCCGATAGAATTGATGACCAACCTCCGGCGCGGCCCGTAGTCGTCGATAGCGCCGGAGATCAGGAGCCGAGATGGAAACGCTCACGCTTACCGACGAGTCAGCAGACGAACCGCCATCGGGTGAGCACCCGGCGCTCAGCGACGACGATTACGCGCTGCTTTTCCCCGGACAAGGATCGCAGTCGGTCGGCATGGCTGGCAAAGTGCTGCGCGTGTACCCCAACGCCGAGCAGTGGTTCACCCGCGCAAACGAAGTGCTGGACTACGACCTGCTGCACCTGATCGAGCACGGCCCCGAGGAGCAGTTGAACGAGACCACCCACTCGCAGCCCGCGATCTTCGTCGCCTCCGTCGCCTGGCTGGAAGCGCTGCGGGACGCATGGGATCAGGCCGGCCGCACGCTCGCGCCCGGCGTCGTCTCGGGACACAGCATGGGACAGATCACGGCGATGCTCGCGGCGAGGGCGGTGGACTTTGACGAAGCCCTGCGCCTCGTCCGCAGGCGTGCCGAGATCATGCACGCGGCCGACTCGCTGCGCCCTGGCGGCATGGCCTCGATCATCGGCCTGCGCGACCGCGTCTTGCGCCGACTGGTCGGCGAAGCTTCGGACGAGGGCACGCTGGTCGTCGCCAACGACAACTGTCCGGGGCAGACCGTCGTCTCGGGTGATGAAGCGCCGTTGCGCAAGATGATGCGGCTGGCCGACGAACACGGGGCGCGACGTGTGGTCAGACTGCCGATCTCGATCGCCTCGCACTCGCCGTTGATGGCCGGCGCACAATCGCACTTCAGCGAGGCCGTGCATGCGATTCCCTGGCGCGACCCCGTGGTCCCTGTGGTCAGCAACATCTCGGGCGGTCTGATGCACACCAAAGATCAACTTACGAGCGAGCTATCCGAAGCGCTGACCGCGCCGGTGCAGTGGCAGCAGGCGGTCAAGACCATGGCTGCGCAGGGCTCGACACTATTTGTCGAAGCCGGACCCGGCGACGTGCTCTCCAAGCTGGTGCGGCGCATCTCGCGGACCTCGTGGACGTTCCCGCTGTCGGACGACGACAACGGACTCTCGAGCCGCGACTACCCGGACAAGAGCGACGGGATCCCCAAGTAGTGGCCTCCAGCAGCGCCTCGGCCGGCCGCCGCCCCGAACGCCGCGTAGTGATCACCGGCGTCGGAGCCGTCACCCCCGTCGGCCACGATATGCCGACCACTTGGCGAAACCTCATTGAAGGTCAGAGCGGGGTCGGTCCTATCCGACGCTTCGATCCGCAGGAATGGGGCGTCAAGATTCCGATTGCGGCCGAGGTCAAGGACTGGGACCCGGAGCCGATGCTGCCCGACGCCAAGGCGCTGCGGCACATGGACCTGAACACCCAGTACGGCATGGTCGCCGGACTCGAAGCGCTGCGCGACTCCGGGCTCCAGGTCACCGAGGACAACCATCACCGCATAGGCGTCATCTTCGGCTCGGGCGGCGGTGGGATGGAACTGGTGACCCGTTGGCAGGACACGCTCGTCAGCCGCGGCGCTCGCCGCGTGTCGCCATTTGCGATGCCGAACCTGATCGCCGACGCGGCCTCAGGCCACCTCTCGATTGCCACCGGCGCGACAGGTCCGAACTATTCTCCGACCTCCGCCTGTGCGACGGGCGCGAATGCGGTCGCCGACGGGCTCTTACACATCCGCTCGGGCCGCGCCGATGCACTCCTGGTCGGCGGTTCCGAGGCGATCATCCTCCCGCTGTTTCACATCTGTTTTGAACGAATGGGCGTGCTCGCGACGCCGTCCGAGCCGCTCAGCGCTTCCTGCGCGCCCTACGACTTGCACCGCAACGGATTCGTGCCCGGCGAGGGCGCGGCGGCGATGATGATCGAAGACCTCGATCACGCGTTTGCCCGCGGCGCCCCGATCTACGCCGAGGTCGTCGGCGGCGGCTCGGCTAACGACGGCCACGACATCGCCCAACCGGAACCGCACGGACGCGGCCTCATGGTCAGCGTCCAGCAAGCGCTCGACGAGGCGCAGGTCGATCCGGCGAGCATCGGTTACGTCTCGACCCACGGCACGGCGACCAAGCTGGGAGACCAGGTTGAAGTGACGGCACTCAAGCGCATGTTCGGCTCACACGCCGACGACTTGGCGCTGTCTTCGATCAAACCGGCGACCGGTCACATGATGGGTGCGTCGGGAGCCCTTGAAGTCATCGTCTCGGCCATGGTGATCAAGGAAGGCATCGCGCCGCCAACGCTTAACTACCAGACGCCGGATCCGGAACTCGACATTGATGTGATCCCCAACGAAGCCAGGGAGATGCGCGTTGAGGCAGCGCTCTCATTCTCGGTCGGGCTGGGCGGTCACAACGCGGCCGTGCTGTTGAAGCGTTTCGACGAGTGAGCAACCCAGGCCGATCATCCCAGCGCCCGCCCGAAGAGCGGATCGTGATCACGGGAATCGGTCCCGTGACCCCGATCGGTGTCGGCGTGGACGCGTTCTGGGACTCGCTCACGCATGGCCGCTCCGGCGCGCGCCGGGTTCCGGAGCTGGTCGACGCGGGCCTCAAGGTGCAGATCGCCGCCGACATTCCCGAGTTCGACCCGTCCGACTACATGGACCCAAAGTCCGCGCGGCGCATGGCGCGCTTCGCGCAACTCGCCGTGGCGGCGTCCACGCTGGCCGTCGCCGATGCGGGACTCGACCTCGAAGCGTGCGATCCCGAGCGAGTAGCTGCCGTGATCAACACCGGTGGCGGCGGTGTCACGACCATTGCGCAACAGGCCGAAGTGCTGAACAGCCGTGGACCCGGGCGCGTTTCGGCGATGTTCGTGCCGATGATGGCGGGCAACATGGCATCCTGCCAGGTCTCGATCGAACTCGGCTTGCGCGGGCCTGCGCTGACGTCGCTGGCCGCCTGCGCGGCCAGCATTTACGCCTTCATCGACAGCCGCCAGATGCTGCTCGGCGGCGAGGCCGACCTCGCGCTGACCGGCGGCACCGAATCCAACGTCTCTGCGCTCGGCATCTCCGGGCTGGCCAACATGCAGGCTCTCTCTCGCCGCAATGATGAACCCGCGGCAGCCTCGCGTCCGTTCGACGCCGACCGCGACGGCTTCGTCTTCGGCGAGGGCGCCGTTGTCTGCGTCACGGAGTCGCTGGCCAGCGCGCGCCGGCGCGGAGCGCGCATCTATGCGGAAGTCCTCGGCGGCGGACGCACCGCCGACGCCTTCCACATCACCGCCCCGGATCCCGCCGGAGACGGCGCGGCGCGCGCGATGTCCACCGCGTTGCGCAACTCGGGACTGAATCCCGATGAGATCGGCTACATCTGCGCCCACGGAACGTCGACGCCGCTCAACGACGCCATCGAGACGCGAGCGATCCGCAACGTCTTCGCTGACCACGCCGATCGGCTGGCGGTCTCCTCGGTAAAGTCGATGTCCGGTCACCTGATGGGCGCCGCGGGTGCGCTCTCGGGCGCGGCCACGGCCCTGGCTCTGTATCACGGCGTGTTGCCGCCGACGATCAATCAGGAAACGCCGGATCCGGACTGCGATCTGGACTATGTCCCGAACGAAGCCCGCGACTGTGACCTGCAGGCAGCGCTCGTGAACGGCTTCGGCTTCGGCGGACAGAACGGCGTCGTCGCGCTCTCGCGGATTGACGGCTGATCTCTTACCGTCATTGATACCCTCGTTGCTACAACCGGCAGACATCCGAACGCCCAGGCAGGAGCCGCCATATGCCCGACGACCACAGCCTGCTCGCCCGTGTCTCCCAGCTCGTCGCCGACCAATTGCGCCAGCCGCTTGAGAGGGTCACGGTCGACGCGCATCTAATCGACGATCTCGAGGCGGATTCGCTCGACATCGTCGACCTGACGATCGCGGTCGAGGAAGAGTTCTCAACCGACGACATCCAGCTCGAGATTCCGGAAGACGATGCGGCGGACATTCGGACCGTGAAGGATCTGCTCGACTACTTGAACAACGCCGGAATCGAGTAACCATGCCCTTGCGCCGGATCACCGCCAGCGCAAGCGGCGCAATCAGCTCCCAGGCAACCACGATTGCCTCCGAGGCGATCCGCTTGCCGGCCGGAGGCAGCGCCCTCAATCGCAAGACTTCAGGACCCACGGCGTTGATCGTTGCCGAGGGCGCCGTCGCGGTCGGCACGCTCGACGATGACGCCACGCTCGGCGTGGGCGAAGGCGTCCTGCTCGAGGCGCAGGCGCCCTACTCCCTGATCGCCGAGACCGACTCGTTGACCCTGCTGTTCTCCGTACCCGACTAGTACCCGACCAATGCCTGACTAACCGTCACGCCCCGCGCGCCAGGACCTTCTCCGGCTGCCAGGTGGCCGCGCTCAGTTCGTCGCGCCGCAACACGGCGGCGACGTGTTGCTCGGGGGTCACCGCAAGCGCCTTGTCGCAACCGTCGACCGGCGCATGGCGAATCTTCTGTCCGCGCCTGACTCGCTCGAGCTGCGGCCCCTCGAGCAGGAACTGGGGCCAATCGGGGAAGAGATCGGCCGGGGAAATCGCGAGCGACCAGATCTCGCCCGCGTCGGCGGCAGCCTGCATGTCGTCCAGGCAGTGACCATCCGTAGCGTCGCTCTGTCCGATCCTCGTGCGCCGCATCTCGACGACGTGCGCGCCGCAACCGAGCGCCGCGCCCAGATCCCGTGCGATGGCGCGGACATACGTGCCCGTGCTGACCGACATCGTCAGTTTCACCAGCGGAGCCGAATAGTCCACGACATCCAGCTCGTGGACGGTCACCGCGCGAGCGTCGATATCGACCGACTCTCCCGCACGCGCTGAGCGATAGGCGGCCACTCCTTCGCGCTTGACGGCGCTGAACTGCGGAGGCACCTGCTCGATCTCGCCGCGAAACTGGTCCAGGGCCGCGTCGATCTGAGCCACAGTCAGGTCCGGGACCGGCGCGTGTTCGATGACCGCGCCCTCGCTGTCGTCGGTCGCGGTCGACTGACCGAGTCGGACCGTCGCTTCGTAGTGCTTGCGGTACGGCGCGAGATACTCGTTCAGACGTGTCGCGGCGCCGACGAAGATCGGCAGCAGGCCGCTGGCTAGCGGATCGAGCGTGCCGCCGTGTCCGACGCGTCGCAGGCCGGTCCAGCGCCGGACCTGGCGCACCACGTCGTGCGACGTGGGACCGGTCGGCTTGTCAATCAGGAATACGACGCCGGGGTGGTACGGCTCGCGGCGTCGGCGGCTCATGGCGCGCCCAACGAGCGCAACCGCTGCTGAACATCCGCAGCGCCTGCGATGCGCGGATCAAGTTCGAAGCTCAACCAGGGCACGCGCTTCAGATGCAGGCGCCGACGGATCGTGCGGTGGACAAAGGGCGCCGCACGAGTCAGCGCGTCGATTGCGCCCGACGCGGCGTCGGACTGTTCCGACTCGCTCTGCCTGGGCGCGCCCATCACCGACACCAACACGACGGCACGGCTCAGGTCGCGCGAGGCGCGCACCTCGGTCACGCTCAGCAGCGCGATCTCCAACCTCGGATCCTTGAGTTCGCGCGCGATCACTTCCGAAATCGTGTCGCGCAGCAAGTCGTTCAGCTTCTCCATGCGATCGACGCCGCCGCGATCTCGCGGCGCGGCAAACGGCCGCACGTTCCTGGCATTGCCGTCGGATCGGGTCATGAGCGGAGCCGCGATCACCGGGTCACGTTGCGGATCTCGCCACCCTGGACGACCCGCGACTGTGTCTCAATGTGGAAGAACTCCAGCTGATCGCCGGCCTCGAACGTGTCGAAGCGGGCCAATGCGACACCGAACTCCTGTCCCGCCTCCACTTCCTGCACCGAGTCCTGGAAGCGGCGCAGGCTGGAGATTTGCGACTCCGCGATCTGCTCACCGTTGCGGTAGACATGGACCTGGGCCTCGCTGCGGATGTTGCCGTCCAGCGAGCGGCAACCGGCGATGTTGCCCAGTCCGCGAATCGGAAAGACCTGCAGGACTTCGGCGTGACCGTCGACGACTTGCATCTGGACCGGCTCGAGCAACCCGCTGATCGCCGCCTCAACCTGCTCGATCACCTCGTAGATGATCGAGTAGCGCCGGATCTCGATGCCCTCAAGCTCGGCCAACCGCTCCGCGCCCGGTTCGATTGGCGTACTGAACGCGATCACGAGTCCCTGCGATGCCAGCGCGAGATTCACGTCGGCCACCGTGACCGGACCGGCCGCGGCGTGGATCACCTTGACCGCAACCTCCTCGTTCGACATCCGCTCCAGTTCGTCCCGCAACGCCTCGTACGAACCGACGACGTCGGTCTTGACAATCAGATTGAGCGCCGAGACGTTGCCCCGCGAGATTTCGCCGAACAGCGCGTCGAGCGTGGCCGAATGCTGCACCTGCGCCTCGCGCGCCTCACGCTCGCGCCGCGCTTCCTCATAGATGCGCTTTGCTTCGCGGCCGCTGCCGACGGCCCGAAACGCGTCGCCGGCCTCCGCAACCTCCTGCAAGCCCAACACCACGACCGGCATCGACGGCCCGGCCTCGTCAATCCGATTGCCGGCGAAATCGGTCATTGCCTTAATCCGGCCCCAGGTCTGGCCGACGAGCACCGCGTCTCCCTGCCGGAGCGTGCCGCGCTGCACGAGCAGCGTCGTCCGTGAGCCCTGCCGGCGGTCGAGTTCGGCCTCCAGCACCACTCCCGACGCGGCTCGGCTGGGATTCGCCGAGAACTCCGCGATGTCGGCCACGAGCAGGATCGTGTCGAGCAACACCGACATGCCGTCGCCGTTCGTCGCCGACACGGGTACCAGCGGAACCTCACCGCCGTACTCTTCGATCTGCACCCCTACGTCGGCGAGCGCTGCCTTGACGCGATCGGGATTGATGTTCTCCAGGTCCATCTTGTTCAGCGCGACGATGAAGGGCACCCCGGCTGCCGCGATGTGGTCGATCGCCTCTCGGGTTTGCGGCATCACGCCGTCGTTGGCGGCGACGACCAGGATGGCGATATCGGTCGCCTGCGCGCCTCGAGCGCGCATTTCCGTAAACGCCGCGTGGCCGGGCGTGTCGATGAACGTGATCAGCCGCTCGTTCGCACTGGCCTGATAGGCGCCGACCCGCTGGGTAATGCCGCCGGCTTCGCCATCGGCAACATTGGCGTCGCGGATGTAGTCAAGCAGCGAGGTCTTGCCATGGTCGACGTGTCCGAGCACGGCGACCACGGGAGGACGGCTGCGGAGATCGGCCGGATCGTCATCCTCTTCTTCCGCGCCCAGGCCCAGGATGTCGATCGTGGTCGGCGCTTCCTCCTCCTCGACGACATCGCCCGCCTCCTCCGGATCGAATCCGCGATCCATCGCCACGATTGCGGCCGTGCCGTAATCCAGCGTCTTCGACACGTCGGCCATGACGCCGTTGGTCATCAACGTCTTGATGATCGACACCGGCGTGTCGCCCAGCAATTCGGCCAACTCGCGGACCGTGAGCGTACGCGGAATCAGGACGGTCGCGTCCTGCCCCGCCTGAGCAGGATCGGCCGGCGCCGTCGTTGTCTGTGGGTGCTGAATCGTCTGTTGTGTCGCCATGTGGTGCTCCGCGTGGTCAGGTGTGGTCGGCGATTTCGGCGATCGAACTGAGGGTTGATTCGGACGGAGAACGACGCAGTGCGCGCGCGAGGCGCCGGGCGTCGGACGTTGCGGTTGCAATGCACTGCGAATCTCGATGCATGTACGCGCCGCGGCCGTCAACCGTGGAGTCGACCGCGATCGCCCCGCTCGGCCTGCGCACGACGCGAAGCAACGCCGTTTTCGGCGCATACTCGCGACAACTCACGCAGCGGCGCAGCGGTGGTCGCATTGCGGCTTGGCTCAAGCTACGGACGGACATCTGATTCCTTCGTGCTGCGCGGGGCTGGAACCCGCGTGGTCGTCAGACGGTCAAAGAGGCTGAGCGCCAGTGCGCTTAGAATTCCTCCTCGTACTCCATGTACTCGGCGTACGGATCGTCTTCGAGACCTTCGTCCACTTCGTGGTAGCGAGGCCGACGACGACGACGGTCACGCTGCGATTGCTGTTCTTGCTCGCGCCGCAGCAGCTCTTCGCCGAAGCGAATCTGACCCTCGTCGCGCGCGGCGGGCGCGAGTTCGGTCGCTTGCAGGGCCGGCTCGAGTTCCGGCTCCTCCTCGACCAGTTCGGGTTCCTCGCTCGGCGTCGAGGGCGCGGGAATCTCGATTGGCGGAGGCGCAGGCGCTTCGGCCGCCGGACGCTCGGGCTGAGGCGCGGCGCGCACCGGTTCGGGCTCCGGCAGCGGCTCCGGCTCGATCTCGATCTCCTCCTGCGGCGCGAATGGCCCGCGTCCCTCTTGCTGCATCCGCTCTGCGACGGTTTGCGGCTTGATATCGATGCGGAATCCGGTCAGCCGGGCCGCCAGCCGGGCATTCTGCCCCTCGCGGCCAATCGCCAGACTCAGTTGCATATCCGGAACGGCGCACTCGGCCGTGTTCGTTTCGCGGTCGATCCGGACGGCGAGAATCTGCGCCGGACTCAGCGCATGCTCGACGAATCGGCGCGGATCGCGCTCCCACTGGATCACGTCGACACGTTCGCCGTGCAGTTCGTTGACGATGTTCTGAATGCGCATCGCACGCATCCCGATGCAGCTGCCAATCGGGTCAACCCCTGGTTGCCGCGACCAGACGGCGATCTTTGTGCGGTGTCCTGGTTCTCGAGCAACGCCGCGAATTTCAACCACGCCGCGCATAATCTCGGGCACTTCCAGCTCAAACAGCCGCCGCACGAAATCGGGGCGCGACCGTGAGATCACGATCTGCGGTCCCTTGTTCGCGCGCAGTACCTCGACCATGATCGCCTTGACGCGCTGGCCCGAGCGGTAGCGCTCCATGCGCACCTGCTCCTGCGCGGGCATCACCGTCTCGGTGTGGTCGGCCAGCTCGACGATCACCTGGTGCGGCTCAACGCGCTGGACATCGCCGCTGATCACCCCGCCCTCTTCGCCGGAGTACTTGGCGAAGACTGCCTCGCGCTCCGCTTCGCGCAACGCCTGCAGTACGACTTGCTTGGCAGTCTGGGCCTCGATCCGGCCGCCCACGCCTTCGATGTCGTGGGCCTCGCGCAACGTCGAGCCAATGCTCACCTGGGGATCGATCTGGCGCGCGCGATCCAGCTCAATCTGCAGATCGGGGTCCGAAATGTCCTCTTCGATTTCCACGACTTCGCGCTCGGAGGCGACCGACATGCTGCCGTCGTAGCGGTCGATGCTGACCAGCACATTGCCGGGCAGCTCGTATCGCCGCTTGACGGCCGCAGCCATGCCGCGCTCGACGGCGCCGAAAATCACTTCGTCGTCAAGATTCTTGTCCGAATGCAGCTGTTTGATCGCCAGCAGGAAGTCGGTTTTCATGTCTCGAGAGCCTGATCGATGTCGCGCTCAATGATCCGTGCGGCTGACGCAGGATCAGACAGGACCGCCCGACCCGCACCCATCATCCGCACCACTTGACTATACACCGACAATCGAGCGGCTCGGCGCGAACTATCAAGCGGTAATCAGCCGCTCAGCGAGTCCAACGCGGTCAACGCGGCTTCGACGGCGCTCTCCACGGGCACCGACGTTGGTTCAGCGTCGCGCCTCAGCTTCAGCTCGACCTGACCCTCCGTGAGTCCTCGCGATCCGACCGTGATCCGAAGCGGCGCGCCGAGCAAGTCGGCGTCGTTGAACTTGACGCCGGCGCGCTCGTTGCGGTCGTCGCTGAGCACCTGCAGCCCGGCGTCGGCCAACTGCGACTCAATCTGCGAGACCGCTTCGGCCACGTCGTCGCTGCTGCCGAGCGGCACGATGTGCACGTCGAACGGAGCGACCGCGCGCGGCCAGACGATGCCCAACTCGTCGTGATTGGCCTGCACCACCGCGGCCATCAATCGCTCGATGCCGATGCCGTAGCAGCCCATGATCGGCGTGCGCCGTTCCCCGTCGGCGTCCAGAAACGTCGCCTCCATCGGGTCGGTGTAGCGGGTGCCCAACTTGAAGATGTGACCCAACTCGATGCCCCGCTGCATTGCCAGCGCGTCGTCACATTCCGAGCAGGCATCGCCCGGCTGAGCCATGGCGATGTCGGCGACGGTCGCCGCCTTCCAGTCGCGGCCGTAGGTGACATTGCGTGCGTGCATCCCGACCCGATTCGCCCCGGCGACCAGACCACCCGCATCTACGACGCTGGGATCAGCAATGACGAGCGCCGGATCGACCCCTATCGGAGACGCATACCCGGCGACCCAACCGGCCTCTTCCACTTCCTCAGGCAACAGCGGCCGCGCCTCAAGCGCGTCCAGCGCATTGATCAACTTGAGCTCATTGACTTCCAGGTCGCCCCGGACAACCGCAAACGTCGGCTGGCCATCGACCAGAAAGAAGGCTGCCTTGGCGGTCGATTGCGCAGGAATGTTCAGGAACTCGGCCAGTCCTTCAATCGTGGTGATTCCGGGCGTCTCGACTTCCTCCAGCTCGCCGACCGTGCCGGCCTCCGGACCACGGGTGAACTCGGCCCGCTCCTGATTTGCGGCATAGCCGCAACCCGAACAGAGGATGATGTTGTCTTCGCCGATCTCGGTCAGGAAGATGAACTCCTCCGACTGTTTGCCGCCAATCGCCCCGGAGTCTGCCTGCACGGCCACCACCGGAACGCCGCAACGCGCAAAGACGTTGTAGTAGGCCTGCCGCATCGCGTTGTAGGTGAGCTGAAAGGCGTCGTCGTCCACATCGAATGTGTAGGCGTCTTTCATGATGAACTCGCGCACCCGCACCAGTCCGCCGCGCGGACGCGGCTCGTCGCGGAACTTGGTCTGCATCTGAAACACGCTTTGGGGCAAATCGCGATATGACTGTACGACCTTGCGGAACAGGTCGGTGACCGACTCCTCGTGCGTCGGCGCGAGCACCATCGTGCGGTCGCGCCGGTCCTTGAGGTTGAACAACACAGGGCCGTAGGAGTCGGCGCGGCCCGACTCTTCCCACAACTCCCTCGGCTGAATGGCCGGCATCCGCATCTCCTGCGATCCGGCCGCCTCCATCTCCTCGCGGACGATCTGCTCGATCTTGCGCAGCGTGCGCCAGGCCGGCGGCAGAAATGAGTAGACGCCGGCGGCAAGCTGCACGATCAATCCGCTGCGCAGCAGCAGTTGGTGATTGGCCGAGTCGGCGTCGGCCGGCGCCTCGCGCAGCGTGCGTCCGAACAGACGGGACATACGAGTGACGGGCATAGCGCAACGCCTCGGCTAATCAAGCGGGACCGTTGCTGCGACGATATCAGCGCCGCTTGCGCGCCAGACCGGCAAAGCAACGATCGAGTCCGAACCGGTCCCAGCACGCGAATCCCAGCCAACACGCGAGCGCCGAACCGACCAGCGCCGCCAACATCGAGACGCCGATGCCCAGCGCGTTGTCCAGACCGGCGAGCGGCACCAGCACCGCGCCGCCGACGCCGCCCGCGGCTGCGAAGGGTGCGGACCAGAGCGATCCCCGCGCTCGGCGCGGCAGGCTCAGCGCGATCCAGCTCAGCATCGAGATCAGCAGCCAGGTCGCGACGAACAGGATCAGGAAGATCGCATCGAAGAGCACGCATCAACGGTACGATGCAGGTGTCCAGTGGTGGGAGGACGAACACCATGGCGGAGACGATTCAACTGACCGGCGACCTGCGCCGCAACCCGACGCGGTCCGTCCGAGTGGGCGAAGTGACGATCGGCGGCGGCAATCCGGTCGTCGTGCAGTCGATGGCTGCGACACGAACGCAGGACGTCGAGGCGACCGTTCGGCAAGTGAAGTTGCTCGAACAGGCTGGCGCCGATCTGGTCCGCGTCGCCGTCGACTCACGCAAGGACGTCGAGGCGCTTGCCGCCGTCCGGGAGCAGACCGCAGCCCCGCTCTCCGTCGACCTGCAGGAGAATTATCGGCTCTGCACCCAGGTCGCGCCGCACGTGGACAAGATCCGCTACAACCCCGGCCATCTGCATCACCACGAAAAATCCAAGTCGGTGCGCGACAAGGTTGCCTTCATCGCCGAAACCGCCGAGGCGCACGACTGCGCCATCCGCGTCGGCGTCAACTGCGGCTCAATCGATCCGCGCATGCTGGAGCGCTACCCCGACGATCACGTCTCCGCAATCGTCGCCTCCGCGACCGAGCACTGCGGCCTGCTGGATGCACTCGGATTCGATCGTTACGTCGTCTCGCTCAAGGATTCGGACTGGAAACAGGTCGTCGAGGTCAACGAGAAGTTCGCCTCGGAACGGCCCGACGTCCCGCTGCATCTCGGTGTGACCGAAGCGGGTATGCCGCCCGAGGGCGTGATCAAGACCCGTGTCGCGTTCGAGCAACTGGTCAGTCAGGGCATCGGCGATACGGTCCGCGTCTCACTGACGGTCCCCTTCGACGACAAAGGCATGGAGATTCACGTCGCCCGCGAGATCCTCGCCGACATCGCCGCCGGGCGTTTCCGATCGGTGCCGCCGAAGTTCGACGAGGGCCTCAACATCATTTCCTGTCCGTCCTGCTCACGGGTCGAGAACGAGAAGTTCGTCGACCTCGCCCAGGACGTCAAGGAGATGAGCCAATACGCTTCCGAGTACGACATCACGATCGCCGTCATGGGCTGCCGCGTGAACGGCCCGGGTGAAACGGACGACGCCGACCTCGGTCTCTGGTGCGGCCCGCTCGCCGTCAACCTCAAGCGAGGCGAAGAGTCCCTCGGTCACTACCCCTACGACGAAATCCTGCCCCGCCTCAAGCAGGAGCTGGACGAGATCATCGCGTCGCAGGCGTGACGCTGGGTGAGCTCTTAGCCCCCGAACACGTCGCCGTCGAATCGATCGATGGTCGCGAAATCCTCGACCGGGCTGCGCTTCAGCCTGCTGAGCTGCTTGACCGGCTTGCCGATCGGCAGGAAAGCCGCGATTGCATAGTGGTCGGGCAAGCCGAGAATCGGCTTGAGCTCCGGCTCATTCGCGATCGGAATCGTAGTCAGGGTCCCGCCGTAGCCCTCGTTGCGGGCCATCAACAGCAGGCTCCAGACGAACGGGTAGATCGAACCGCCAGAGATCACGCCGACGCGCTCGAGTTCCTTATCGACCGAAGCGACCACGCCGAGGTCGACGCAGACGGCGAGCAGCACCGGCGCCTCGATGTATGGGTCCATCAACCGTCTCGGCGTGGGAACGGTTGCGGCGGACTCGTCGGTGACGCTGGACGGAAAGGCCGCGTTCCACGGACCCTCGCCGGCCTGTTGCATGGCGACGTAGCGCTTGGCCGGACGCTCGGCGGCGCGGGCGATCGCCGCGCGGATCTCAGGGTCGCGCACGACGATCACGTGCCAGCCCTGGCGATTACCGCCCGAAGGCGCGAATCGGGCGTGTTCGAGCATGCGCTCGATCACCTCGTCGGGCACAGGATCGTCCGTGAACTGCCTGGCCGCGAACGTGGTGCGGATGACCTCGGAGATGTCCATGTCGGCTCCTACAGTGACTGTGGAGCGAAGTCTACGTGAGCATCGTTGAAGCCATCGTCCTCGCCATCGTTCAGGGCCTGACCGAATTCCTGCCGGTCTCGTCGAGTGGGCATCTCATCCTCGTTCGTTGGCTGTTCGGCTGGGAAGATCCCGGCCTCGACTTCGATGTCGCGGTGCATATCGGCACTTTGGCCGCGATCCTGTTTGCCTTCCGCCGCGAAGTCTGGAGCGTGCTGCGAGGGCTGCGAGAACAGCGCGGTGATGCAAGCACGGTCGACGGACTCAGGCCACGAAGACTCACGTGGCTCGGCCTGATCGGGACGATTCCGATCGTGATCGTCGGCGGCCTGCTCTACCAGACGCTGGAGCAGGAACTGCGCGACGCAACATCTGCCGGTGCGTTGCTACTCGTCACCGGAGCGCTGATCTTCGTGGCGGAGTGGCGCACCAGGCAGGCGAGCGCTCCGTTGGCCTTGGCGCAACTGGACGAGCGGCGGTCGCTGGCCATCGGCCTGGCCCAGTGCCTGGCGGTCCTGCCGGGCGTCTCGCGAGCTGGCATGTGCATAGTCGCGGCGATGTCCCTGGGCCAGAGCCGCGAGGCGGCGGCGCGCTGGGCATTCTGGCTGTCGATGCCGGCGCTCGCGGGAGCGGGCGTCCTCGCGGCCGCCTCCTTGATCGATGACGGCGGCGGCGTGGACGTCGCACCAATGGCGATCGGTACGGTCGTGTCGTTCGCGACGGCGTTGGTCGCCATTCGAGCCTTGCTCTGGCTCGTGCGTGGACGGTCGCTGCTGCCGTTCGCCGGCTACTGCCTGATTGCCGGAGCCGCCGTCCTGATCGCGCGTGCCGCCGGCGGCTAGGGCCGAACGCCATAGAGCGGTTTGCGCTCCAGTTCGTATGGCAGAACCTTGTATGCGCGCTCGACGAACTGCTGGAGGTAGCTGCGCGTCTCGCGCGGATCGATGATCTCCTCGATCCCAAACGTCTCCGCCGTGCGGAACACGCTGCGAAGCTGGCGCAACTCGGCCTCGATCTCTTCGCGTTTGGCTTCGGGGTCGGGCGCGTTGGCGATTTCTCGGCGGTAGGCGGCGTCGACTCCGCCTTCGATCGGGATGGAGCCCCACTCGCCGGAGGGCCAGCCCAGCCGGTAGTTGAGCCGGGTCGGATTGCCGGTCGCCATGCCGGCCATGCCGTAGCACTTGCGGATCACGATCGTCAGTTGCGGCACGGTCGCCTGCAGACCGACCCACATCGCGCGCATCCCCGCGCGCAGCGTGCCCTCGCGCTCGGCCTGTTCGCCAATCATGAATCCGGGCACGTCGACGAGGTAGACGACGGGGATGTGAAAGTAGTTGCAGAGCTCGAGGAAATGCGTCTGCTTGTCCGAACCGTCGCGGTCGAGCGCGCCGCCGTTCTTGCGCGGATTGTTGGCGACGATGCCGATCGGCAGGCCGTCGACTCGGGCGAACCCGGTGATCACGGCCGTGCCCCAGTGCGGCTTGACCTCGAAGAAGTCGCCGCCGTCCACGACCGAGCAGATCAGCTTGTGCATCGAGTAGGGCCGACGCGTGTTGCGCGGGACGAGGTCGATCAACGCTTCGCCCGCGCCCTCGGGCGCATCGACGACTGGCGCAGACGGCGGCAGCTCGTTCACGTTGTCGGGCAGATAGGAGAGCATGGCGCGAATCTGACGGAAGGCGTCCTGCTCGTCGTCGGCTTCGTTGTCAATGCAGCCGGAGGTATGCACGTGGACCTGCGAACCGCCCAATGACTCGTTGGTCACGTCGTGTCCGATGCCGCGCTTCACGACCGGCGGTCCGGCAGCAAACATCGCCGAGCGGCCCTTGGTCATCACGCTCCAGTGGACCATCATCGCCCGTCCCGAGGGTCCGCCGGCGATCGCGCCGAGCACCGCGCCCAGGACCGGCACGTTCTGCATCGCCTCGATCGAGGTCACGAACGAGCGGCCCGTGCCCGCGCCGTTGGGCAGGTAGGTCGTGCCCATCTGCTTGGTCGCTCCGACGTTGGCGCCGGCGCCGTCGATCAGCAGGATCATCGGAATCCGATACTCAAGCGCAAGCTCTTCGCAGAATCCGCCCAGCCCGCCCTTCGAGCGCTGCATCGGGTAGAGCGCTGATCCGCCCTGGATGGTGAAATCCTCACCGCCGACCGCGACCGCCCGGCCGTCGATCTTGCCAATACCCATCACATAGGAGGCCGGCGAGAATTCGACCAGCTCCCCGTCTTCGTACTCGCCCAGCCCGGCCAGCGCGCCGACCTCGTGGAAGGAGCCGTCGTCCAGCAGTTCGTGGATGCGCTCGCGCACGGTCAGACGGCCCAACCGATGCTGCCGCTCGATCCGGTCCGGCGTGCCGCCCCGAGCGGAGAGCGCCAGGCGGCGCCGCAGTTCGTCAACTTCCGGTTCCCAGACCATGCTCAACTCCAGTCCTTGACCTACGCTGGGCTGAGTCTAGGTTGGACGTGGACATTGCGAGGGTCGGGTCATGGCGGGCTTTAAGAATCGTTTGCATGAGCAGCTTGCGCGCCGTACGGCGCGGGAGGCGTTTCGCGATGCCGGACCCGATGCGGAAGCCGTGACCGTCCACTGCGACGTCACCGATGTCTCGTTCACGTCGTCCGACGAAGGCGACCTGCGCGCGCAGTTGGAAGCGCACTACAAGTCGGCTGAGTACCGCCGCGCCACGAACATCACGATCGAGAAGCAGCGAGCCTACCGCGAGCAGCGCTGAATGTTTCGGACGCCGGCGACTACCCTGACCGCTAGACGGGAGCGGGGTACATGACCACTGCGCTCGAGGGACTGCGAGTCCTCGACATCTCCGAGGGCCTCGCTGCGCCATACGCAGCCAAACTGCTGGGCGATCTCGGCGCGGACGTGATCAAGCTGGAGCCGCCCGAGGGTGACGAGGCGCGGCGGCGCGGGCCGTTCGCGGGCGCAGCGGATATCGAGGCGTCCGCCCCCTTCATCTACGCCAACACGTCCAAGCGCAGCGTCGTGGTAGACCCCTCCAATCCCAATGACCTGGGACTCCAGGCACGGCTGCTCGCCGATGCCGACATCGTCATCTCGCATGAGATCGAACCGGCGCTCGCTGCCCGGGGACTGGGATACGAGCATCTGCGAGAACAGAACCCGGGAGTGGTGCTGGTGACCGTGACCGGCTTCGGCTCCAACGGTCCCTACGCGGATTGGCAATGGAACCACCTGATCGCCGGCGCGCTGGGCGGATTCACGCACCTGTGCGGCCGCCCCGATCGCGAGCCAATCCAGATGGGCGCGACTGTGACCGAGACGCTGACCGGCGCCTACGCCGCCGTGGCGACGCTGATCGCCGTGCGCGCGGCGGGCGAGCACGGACGCGGTGACCATGTCGATGTCTCCGCCATGGAGACGGCGGTCAACGCCGCCCTGTTGCCGGTGCAGCGCTACGACTACACCGGCGCAATCGGCGTGCGCAGCGCCGATGTCGGTCCGGCGCCGTCGTTCATCCTGCCGACCGCCGACGGATACGTGGGCGCCAACGTGTTGACTCAGGCGCAGTGGGAGATGATGTGCCAGTTCTTCGGGCGGCCGGAGCTGATCGACGATCCGCTGTTCTCCGACGCGTGGTCGCGGATGGAGAACTCACGCGAACTGGCCAATGAACTGGCCGAGCAGACCCGCTCGCGCACATCGGAGGACGTCTTTCACGACGCCCAGACCTGGCGCATTCCCTTCGGCCTGATTCCCAACATGGCGGAGGTGCTCAACCTGCTGCCGCATCGTGAGCGCGAGTTCATCTTCGAGTTCGAGCATCCCCGCGCCGGCCGCGTGCGGATGCCCGGTGTGCCCTGGATGTTCGGCGACGAGCGCCCGCACGGCCGTCGGACCCCGCTGCTGGACGAACATACCGAAGAGGTCCGCTCCTCATCCCTCTCCCCCCGCTCCGGGGGGGGTGATGCCGACGGCAGTGGGGGGCTCCCCTCCCGACCACTCGAAGGCCTCCGCGTCATCGACCTCTCGATGTTTATGTCGGGCCCGATGACGTCGCTGATCTTCGCCGACGCAGGAGCCGACGTGATCAAGATCGAGTCGGTGCAGCGCATCGACGGTTGGCGCGCGGGTGGATCGTCGGATGACTTCTGGTGGGAGTGGGCGCCGCAGTTCAACTGGGTCAATCGCAACAAGCATGGGGTCACGCTCAATCTCAACGACCAGCGCGGCTCCGATGTCGTGCGCCACTTGGTCCGCGAGGCCGACATCCTGGTCGAAAACTACACGCCCCGGGTGATGGGCAATTTCGGCCTGAGCTACGAGCAACTGCATGAGATCAATCCCGAGCTGATCATGATCTCGATGCCCGGCTTCGGGCTGACCGGGTCGTGGTCGCACTACACCGCCTTCGCCAACACGACCGAGCAGATGTCGGGGCTGCCGCACCTGACCGGCTACGCCGATGACCAGCCGATCTTCAGCGGCACGACCGGCGGCGACCCGCTGGCCGGGGTTATGGGCGCGCTGGCCTTGCTTGCGGCGCTGGAACGCAAGCGGCGCTTGAATGCCGACGGCAAGCCCGGCGGCTGCCACATCGACCTCTCGCAGACCGAAACCGCGACCTGCTTCACCGGCGAGGCGATCACGGCCTACTCCATCTCCGGGAACGATCCCGGACGGGTCGGCAACTTCCACCCGCGGATCGCGCCGCATGGCACGTATCCCTGCCGCGACGACCGTTGGATCGCGATCGCCTGCGAGACCAATGCGCAGTTTGCCGACCTCGCGCGGCTGATCGGGCGCGACGACTGGCTCGAGATGGCATCCGACTTCGTCCATCGCGACGCCGCCCGCGAGGCGATCGACGCCGCCATAGCCGGCTGGACGTCGTCCCGCGACGCCGTGGAACTGATGCGCACCTTGCAGGAACTGCGCATCCCGGCAGGCGCGGTCTACACCGGACGCGACCTGCTCGAGGATCCGCACCTGCAGGCTCGCGAGTTCTTCATCACCCAACGCCACACGCATGCGGGCGACCACCGCTATCCGCTCCAGCCCTACCGCTTCCGCAACTGGTCCCGACCGGAGGCGGATCGTCCATCGCCGACCCTGGGCCGCGATACCCGCGAGGTCCTGGCTCGGTTGACGTCGTTGACGGAGGCGGAGGTCGATCGGATGGAGGCCGACGACGTGATCGGCACGATTCCGCTGGCCGCACGCGGCGATTAGGCTGAGACCGATGAGGCCGAAGATCGAGAGGAGCCCTGATGCGCCTTGCCAGTTTTTCCTTTGAAGACACCGTCCGGGTCGGCGTCGTCGTTGACGACGAGATCGTCGACCTGTACCTCGCCGAGCCGGAGGCGCCGACGGACATGCGCGAATTCCTCGCGCTGGGCGAAGAAGGCCGCGTGATGGCCGAGTTCGCGGTCGAGCGCGGCGGCAATCGGCGTCCGCTCTCCGACGTGACCCTGCTCGCGCCCGTGCCGCATCCGCAGAAGTTCCTCGCCGTCGGACTCAACTACGGCGATCACATCGCCGAGACCGGGTCGCAGACGCCGCGCATGCCGACGATCTTCACCAAGCAGGTGAGCTGCGTCCAGAACCCCGGCGGCGGCATCCAGATCCCGCATACGTCGAAGATGGTCGACTACGAGGGCGAGTTGGGCGTCGTGATCGGCGAGACCTGCCGCCACGTCTCGGCCGCCGACGCGCCGTCCGTGATTGCCGGGTACACGATCGTCAACGATGTCTCGGTGCGCGACTTCCAGCGGCACACGCCGCAGTTCACGATGGGCAAGTCGTTCGACACCCACGGCCCGGTCGGTCCGGTGATCGTCACCCCGGACGAACTGGGCGATCCGCACACGCTGGACATCCAGACCCGCGTCAACGGCGAGCTGCGCCAGGACTCGAACACGAAACACCTGATCTTCAACTGCTACGACATCATCGAGTACGTCAGCCAGGCAATGACGCTCGAGCCCGGCGACATCATCGCCACCGGCACGCCCTCAGGCGTCGCCGCCGCAATGAACCCGCAGCGCTGGCTGGTCGCCGGCGACGAAGTCAGCATCACCGTCGCCGGCATCGGCACCCTGACCAACACCTGCATCGTCGAGCCCGAGGCCTCAGCCGATGAAGATCATCACTAAAGGCGCTAGTCAGCCGCCAGGGCCTCCGCGACCGGCGGCCACATTCGGGCGAGGGCTGGGGTGATGCCGGGCGGCGTTGGGCGGGCGCTGTAGAAGCGGCCTCCGGGTCTCGTGTAGAGCTGGATCAGGGTGGGACCCTTGGCGGCCAGTAGCTCGTCGAGCGCGGCGTCGAACTCCTCGGCGTCGCCGAACGAGGCGGTCTGCGCGTAGCCCGCGCCCTCGGCCATCCGGGCGAAGTCGACCTGCTGCTGCGAGGGCAGCGGCTGCGATCCGCTGGTCTCGTAGACGCCGTTGTGGATCACGATGTGCAGGAAGTTGTTCGGAGCGGCGCCCGCGATCGTGCCCAGCGAGCCGAGCTGCATCATCAACGAGCCGTCGCCGTCGATCACCCAGACGTCGCGCTCGGGCTGCGCGAGCGCCACGCCCAGCGCCAGCGTCGACGCGCCGCCCATGAATCCGATGCAGGCGAGATTGAGGTCGTGGGGCGACTTCTCGCGCCAGACGCCGTTAGCGGTCATCGTGCCGACCACGACCTGCTCCTCGCGGCGCCGGGCGAGTACGTCGAGCGCCGATTCGAGCGACATGCGTTGGACTTCGGAGTTGTCGGGAGTTCTGTCGGTCATGAGGTTGTCGTTCCTACCAGTAGGGCGACCGGGCCGCCGCGCTCTGCGGCTTCGTCGAAGGCGGCTGCGACGTGGTGCAGGTCGTCGGGTCCATCGAGCAGATACGACGGTATGCCCAGCGTCTCAAGCAACGGCCGGCAGAGGCGAACCATCGAAGATCCGTCCGCTTCGGGCTCCAACTCCGGGTCGCGGCCCAGCAGACCGATCAACATGACGATCGGGAACTGCCCGTCGAGCCCGACTCCGCGCAGGTTGTTGACCGATGCGTACAGTCCGGCGTGCTGAATCTGCATCATCGGTCGCCGTCCGCCGATGATCAGCCCCGCCGAGACGGCGATCGCCTCATCCTCGGTCGAGCAATGCACGGTGCGGATGTGATCGTCGTCCATCAACAGGTCGAGCACCGTACGCTGGTGCGTGTCGGGCACCAGCACCACATCCTGCACGCCCGCCTCGCGGATCGCCGAGAGCAGCAAGTCCGCCGGAATCGACTGGGCCGTCATAGGCTGCCTCCTACCGAATCAAGGATCTCAGCAATCGCACCTTCGGGGCGCGCCCAACCGCCATGAATGATACCGACGCCTCCCGGGAATCGGCCGACCTGCCCGACGAGAACCCGAATCGCCCCCGCGAATACCACGGTGCGCGCACGGTGATCGCGGGCGCGGGCGTCGTCGCCGCCGTCGCCGCAGCCCTGTGGTTGACCCTGCTCCAACCGTCGCCCGGAGGCGACGGCGGAGTCGTCGACCTGCCCTACTGGCATGCGAACGACACCCGCGACGTTGGTTCCCGCGTAGGCCAACTCGCGCCCGATTTCGACCTGCAAACGCTCGACGGCGGCCGATTCCGGCTCTCCGACTGGCGCGGACAGCCGGTTCTGATCAACTTCTGGGCCTCCTGGTGCGGACCCTGCCGCCGCGAGGTGCCGGCGCTGATCCGAGCTCTCGACCAACACGGCGCGAAGGGGCTCACCATCGTCGGAGTCAACATCGAGGAGTCCACCTCGGTCGCCCAGGACTTCGTCGGCGAATTCGGCGTCGAGTATCCAATCCCGATGGATTTCGACGGCGCAGTCTTCCGCGCGTACGGCGGCGGCGGACCGAGCGGACCGCCGCGCTCGTTCTTCATCGATCCCGACGGCGTGATCGTCCACATCTGGGCCGGACAGGCGCCGGACGAGGTCGTCGAGGAACACACGGCAGCCTTCGCTGACGCGTTTGCAACCGGTCGGGTGGGCCAACTGCCCGGACTGAAGTCGCCGCCGCCCGCCGATGCCGATGATGATGTCGCAACTGGCCTGGAAGTCGGCCTGCTCGCGCCCGACATGCTGCTGGCGCTTGCAGACGAGCCCAACGGCCGCTGGTTGCTGAGCAGCGAGCGAGGCCGCCCGGTCACGATCGCGATCGTCCCGCCCGGTTGCTTGCGATGCGCGGACGCGCTCGGCCTCCAGGACGCAAGGCTCGGTGGCGCGGTCTTCCTTCTTGGCGATGACCAGGGAACAGAACGACGCGAACTGGCCTGGTCGCGAGACCTTGACCGCGTCTATGGCTCCGACGGCGATTTACAGTTGATACAGATAGATGAGCGCGGCGTGATCCGCAGCATTTCGGACACGCTCGAATAGCCGAACGGCTCGCAATCGACCAGGTGAAGAGGTGAGACATGGCCGAGCTTCGCACCATCGACGACGAACGCTTCGAGGAGATCGCTCACTGGAGCGACCCCGAGGCCGGACTCGAAGCGATCTGCGCCATTCATTCCATCGCTGCCGGCCCGGCAATCGGCGGGACCCGCTGGCAGCCGTACTCGGATTTCGACGCCGCCCTCTCCGACGTGCGCCGGCTGGCCGAAGCGATGACGCTCAAGTCCTCGGCGGCGCGACTGCCGTTCGGCGGCGGCAAGGCGGTAGTGATCGGCGATCCTACAGCCAAGTCCGAGGCTCAGCTACGCAGCTACGCCGAGTTCGTCAACCGCTTCGAGGGCCGCTACCTGACCACCACCGATGTCGGCACCACCACCGACGAGATCGACCGGCTCGCACAGTGGACGCCGCACGTTGTCGGCAAGTCGGTCGAGCACGGCGGCTCGGGCGACACCTCGGCGCTGACCGCGGTCACGGTGCTCGGCGGCATCCACGCCACGCTCGAAGCACTCGACGGCGACCCCAGCCCGGCCGGCAAAACGATCGTGGTTCTCGGTGTCGGCAAGGTCGGCTCGAAAGTCGCCCGATCCCTGGCCGAGGACGGCGCTGACGTCCTCGTCGCCGACATCCGCGCGATCGCGGCCGCCGTGTTGGCCTCGGAGATCGGCGCTCGCACCGTCTCCGTCGACGAGGCATTCGTGCTGCCCTGCGACATACTCTCGCCCAACGCGCTCGGCGGCGTCTTCGGACCGGACACGATTCCCGCGCTCCAGTGCCGCGCGATCTGCGGCGGGGCCAACAACCAGCTCGTCAACGACCCCGACGACGCCGCCCTGCTCAGCGAGCGCGGCATCCTCTACGCGCCCGACTACGTGGTCAACGCCGGCGGCGTGATCTCCGTCGCCCAGGAGGTCGCCGGATGGAGCTACGACGAGGCGGTCGAACACGCCCAGGGCGTCTACCGGACGACCCGCGAGATCTTCGAGATTGGGGCACGCCGCAAAGTCACCACCGCCGAGGCCGCGCGCGCGTTCGCCGCCGAACAACTCGCTGGCGCTACGGCATAAGCCGCGAGCGACGGATTACCATGCAGGTGAACCATCTGGAGCAACCAGCAGGAGATCAGCATGTCCCTCACCGTTCATGGCATTCCCGTCATCGACATCGACTCGCACTACACCGAGCCGCCCGACCTCTGGACCTCGCGCGCGCCGGCGAAATACAAGGACGCGGTGCCGCACATCACCCTCAACGACGAGGGCCAGCAGCGCTGGACGGTGCTTGACGACATCGACTTCGGCCCGCCCGGCTTCACCGTCGTCCGCGAAGACGGCAAGAAGGAGTACGGCACGATCTCGCTGGACAGTTTCGAGAACATGTCCAAGGCCGCGACCGAGCCCAAGGCGCGGCTGAAGATGATGGACAGCCTCGGCGTCGCCCAGCAGATCGTCTACCCCAACGTCGCCGGCTTCGGCTCGCAGAACTTCGTTCGCATCGAGGACACCGAGCTGCGCAACATCTGCTGCACGATCTACAACGACGCGATCGCCGAGTTCCAGGCCGAGGGCGAGGGCCGTCTCTACCCGCAGGGTCTGGTCCCCTTCTGGGACATCCCGGCCGCAGTCGACGAGCTACAGCGGATCAAGGACCTCGGCATGACCGGGATCACGATGTGCGACACGCCCGAGGCATTCGGCCTGCCGCACCTCGGCGACGCCGCCTGGGACCCGTTCTGGGACGCTTGCCAGGACATGGAGATGCCGGTCAACTTCCACATCGGCGCGGGCGCCGGCGTGGCCGACAAACTGCTCTGGCCGGGCTACGGTCCGCAGCGCCGCCTCGCGCTCACTTCAATCAGCCTGTTCATCACCAACTTCAAGGTGATCATGAACCTGATCTTCTCCGGCCTCTGCGAGCGCTACCCGAAAATCAACTTCGTCTCCGTCGAGTCCGGCATCGGCTGGGTGCCGTTCCTGCTTGAGGCGATGGACTATCAGTTCGAGGAGACCGTCCCGACCGAGCGCGAAGGCCTGACGATGAAGCCGTCCGAGTACTTCCGCCGCCAGATTTTCGCCTCGTTCTGGTTCGAGGACTTCGGTCCGCGCGCCACGATCTCCGCGATCGGCGAGGACAACGTGATGTTCGAGACCGATTTCCCGCATCCCACGTGCCTCTACCCCCGAGCGCAGGAGCACGTCACCGAGGTCCTCACCGATCTCGACGAGGGCATCCGCGAGAAGGTCCTGCGCACCACCGCCGAACGCATCTACCACCTGCCCCCGGCCCCGGCCTCGATCTACGAATCGGCGGCTGCGGGGGGATAGGCAGTCTCCGCCGGCGGTCCCGCGTGGGGGCGGCCCGTGCGGCTGCCCCTTCGTGCACGAGGCCTCTGCCTCGTTTGCTGACGAGCTGGAGACGCTGACCTCTGGAAACGACTAGGCACACGACCGGCAAGTCCTCGCCACTTCACGGCGAGACGGGTTAGTGATCAGGCGATGAGCAATCGAAGTGACGGCGTGCAGAACGACGATCTCGAACCCGGCACCATTCTGACGTATCGCGAAATGTGTGAAGCAGAGCAATCCAGTCTCCAACGCGGTATGAACTACCGAATGCACGTAGACCACAGCGTGCTTCTGATGAGCCGCCGCCCAGGAGCCCCGTATGCGGATATGGTCGAAGACGGCGGCTCTACCCTCGTTTACGAGGGCCACGACGCCACACGCTCACTCGATGGACCGGATCCAAAGCAGGTTGACCAGCCTCTAGTTACCTCAGCAGGCAATCCAACCCAAAACGGGCTCTTCATGGCCGCGGCCACCGCCTTTCTCAGCGGGCAACATCAAGCGGAGCGGGTACGCGTGTACGAGAAGGTTCGAACAGGGATCTGGGTGTTCAATGGTCTCTTCCTTTTGACAGATGCATGGACGACAAACGCCTCAGGTCGCGAAGTGTTCAAGTTTCGCCTCGAGCTTGTACACGTCGACGAGTCTGTCACAAGCCGAGCAGATCGCAGTGTTACTTTGGGCCGTTCCCCAGGTCGCCTCATTCCATCGACCGTGAAACAAGAGGTCTGGAAAAGGGATGGTGGGAGATGCGTCGAGTGCGACGCCACGGATGATCTCCACTTCGATCACATCATTCCCTATTCGGCCGGAGGTTCTTCGACCAAGGCAGAGAACATCCAGATTCTCTGCGCTCGTCACAATCTCGAGAAGCGAGACCACATTCGGTGAGCACTTCGAACAAACGCTAAACACATTGGCGCGATGAGTCGCGAATCGCTCACTGAGAAACGGAGTACGAAATGCCCGGACGACTCGAAGGCAAAGTTGCGATTGTGACCGGCGGCGGGGCGGGGATGGGCGCGGCGGAATGCCGGCTCTTTGCCCGTGAGGGTGCAGCCGTCGTGATCGCCGATCTCTATGAGGAAGGCGGCCGAGCGGTCGAAGCGCAGATCAGGTCCGAGGGCGGCGCTGCCAACTTCGTGAAGATGGATGTGACCGCCGAGGAGGACTGGAACGCGCTGCTCGCCTCCAGCCTGGACCGGCACGGCGGTCGGCTCGATGTACTGGTCAACAACGCCGGACTCTCCTCGACTTCGGTCGACGATCCGGACTCGACCGAGGGCTGGCACCGGATCATGAACGTCAACGCGACCGGTGTCTTCCTCGGCACCAAGCTCGGCTCGGCCGCGATGCGCTCCGCCGGCAACGGCGGTTCGATCGTCAACATCTCTTCGATCTACGGCTTCGTCGGCTCGGACGGCGGACACCCCGCCTACCACGCCTCCAAGGCCGCCGTGCGCAACTACTCCAAGGCCATGGCCGTCCGGCTCGGACCCGAGGGCATTCGCGTCAACACCGTCCATCCCGGTTTTATGCCGCCGATGCGCTCCGGTGTCACCGTCAGCGACGAGGCGCGCGCTCGGTTGCGGCGCGCCATCCCGCTGCGCCGCACCGGCGAGGTCGACGAGGTGGCCTACGGCGTGCTCTTCCTGGCCTCCGACGAATCTTCTTATGTCACTGGCGCCGAGCTCAAGATCGACGGCGGATTCCTGGCCCGCTGAGCGCCGACGTGAATCTGCACGAGCGTTAGCTGGGCGCAAAATCGACGAGCGTCAGCCGGGCGCCGCGGTTTGAGCGGCGCTACCGCGATAAACTATCGTCAACTAACGCCAAGGCGGGCGGCCATCAGAAGAAGCTGGAGAAGCAGAAATGCAGCACACGCTCTCGGACACGTGGACTCGGCGCGGGCTGATCATTGTCGCCGTCTTGGCCACACTCGCGGCGCTCAGCGTTTCACTGATTCCGTCAACCAGTGCGCAGCAAGGCTTGCCCGAGATTCCGCACTGGTTCTGGGGCACCGACGCACATGCCTTCAATGGCGCACGCGTGTCTGCCCTGGACCAGAACGGCAATGTCCTCGCGGTCACCGAAGAGGAAGACCACCCTGTCGTCAGACAGGGTGGATGGTCCTACGCGATAGCGACGGACGAAGCATCGCGTGTGACATTCCGGATTGACACGCGGGACGGCACCTTTGAGACGGATCCCAAGACCGTCATCGGCGACGGAGAGGACACGGAGATCTCGATTGCCGAGTTCCGGCACGAAGTCACCGCCGCCGCAACCAAACCAATCCAGATCATTGCTCGACTGCACCCAACTCGCACGTACCGGACCGTCGAGTTCAACATCCGAATCAATGGAGTTGACGCTGACCCTGCCCCGCGGGCGCGATACATGAGTCCGCGAGAGGCAACCAATCGGTGGCTTGAGAGCAGCCTGATCGATGCCGGCGACGGATTCCAGGTTCGCGTCATCGCCTGCAAACGAGACAACGACAGCCTGGTATTCGGGTTGCGGGTCGAGGGTCACGATGACATCTTGCCGCGTCAGCGGCTGTTCAGTTCCTCGATCGAGGACAACCGATGGAAGCACAGCAACCCAATTGACGTCCCTCTACCCGGTCGCCAAGGCGAAGGCTTCGAGCTATCCCGAGACGAGGGCTGCACCGGAGGCCACCTGGCTCCCTAGGCACAGCCGACTCCGAAGACCACACCGAGCCCGTCGCCAACAGAGCGGCGGGCTCGCCGCGTTAACCGACTGCTCGCTTCTGCTGAGCCGACCGCGCCGCAGGATTCGTTGACGGCGTGATCAGCGCCGCGACACGCCGCACCAGGGTCGACAGCGGCATCCTCCGTTTGGCCGGCAGCCGCAGCATCAGGCAAAGAACCGCAGATGCACCCCAGAGGCCAGCACAGGCATAGAAGGCTACCTCGTATGAGCCCAATGCGTCGTGCGCATGACCAACTAGCGCGGGTGTTGCTGCGCTAATCCCCATTGCCACGGGAAACCCGACCGCGCGCACCGAACCGAGAAATCGGCGGCCGAAGTACTGGGCCCAGAACATATCCTGAATCGGGATGTTTCCTCCAATTCCCAGCCCCATCAACGCCAGAGAGCCAGCGATCAACCAGATGTTGCCTGTCGGTCCGGCATTGATCACAAGAACAAAGCCAACAGCACCCATCGCGAACGAGACGAATCCGACCATTCGAGTATCGAGTCGGTCGAGCGCCCAACCCCACGGAGGTTTCGTCAGCATCGACAGCAACGAGAATGCACCAACCGCCAACGGCGCTTCAAAGCCGCTGAGTCCGTTGTCCCTCAGAAAGAAGACGCCGTTTGTCAATATTGCAAAGATTCCGACCACGGAAATGCCGAAGATGAGGACGATGAGGTAGAAGGCGGGAGTTCGCAGCGCCTCGCCGCGAGTCAGAGAGGTGACCTCATCGTGCTCAGCGGCGCGAACCTGGTCTGGCGTCAGGTGACTCGATCCTCCGTCAGGCAAGAGGCCGTGGTCTTCGGGTCTTCGTCGCATGAGTAAGGCTGAAGGAATCAAGAATGCCGCCACGCAGACGCCGAGCACAATCCAAGCTGTCCGCCATCCCAATGGGCCGATCAACACTCCAGCAACAAACGTCGGCCAGACCAGTCCAGCCATGGACACACCCATCGACGTCCAACCCAACGCTTGACCACGCTTGACGACAAACCACTTCGAGACAGCAATGGAGACAACGAGAAATCCCGCAACCGAGGCGGAGGTGACGAGGAACACGCCACGAATCAGCAAGAACTGCCAATACTCCTGTACCTGGCTCATGAGAATCGCCGCTGGAATGCAGATTACTGCCGCTGACAGCATGATCGGTCGAGCGCCGTAGCGGTCAACACGACTTCCAATCAGGAATCCGATCAGCATCAGGAGAAGCTGGCCAACAGTATCGGGTAGGAAGATCTGACCGCGGCTCCACCCGAAGTCATTCGCTAACTCAGGCGCAAACACAGCACTGACGGAGGTCTGCACCCCCACAGTGACGAACTGCGCGGTGAACGCCGCCGCGACCACCACCCAGCCGTAGAACACCGGTCGGCCGAAGATGGTCATGAACGAACGCGCTTCGCGGGCGTGACGTGTCAGGCGCGGTCAGGCCGAGGGGACTTCGAGGCCGAGCGCGGCGAACATCTGCTCCATGCCCTCGCCGAAGCTGCCATCGCGCGGACGCCCCAGCGTCGCGCCGCCGTCGACCACCAGCGCGTGGCCGGTCACGAACGACGCATCGTCGCTCGACAGCCACAGCGCCGCGTGCGCGATGTCGGCCGGCTGACCCGAGCGCTGGATCGGCTGGAACCGGCCCATGATCTGCCCGACCGCCTCGACCGTCTTGTCCGCTTGCTCCGCCGAGAGCCCGAGCGACTTGGCGAAGATCGGCGTCGCGATCCCGCCCGGGCAGATGCAGTTGACGCGGATGCCGAACTCGCCCAGGTCGTACGCGGCGACCTTGGTCAGATGCATCACCGCCGCCTTGGCCACGCTGTAGACGGCAGGTCCGTTGCCCGCGCCCACGCCGGCGATCGATGCGGTCGACACGATTGAGCCGCCGTCGCCCTGCGCCTGCATCGCCCGCGCGGCGTGCTTGATGCCGAAGAACACGCCCTTGAGCAGCCCATCCATCGTCTGGTCGTACTCGGCTTCTTCGACCTCCGTCAGGCCGCCCAGCGCGCCCGCGTAGCCGGCGTTGTTGAAGATGGCGTCAATCCGCCCGAAGCGGTCCACGGCGTGCGCAACCGCGCCCTGCACATCGGCCTCGACCGAGACGTCGGCGTGGACATAGCTCGTGTCGCCGCCGATCGCCTCGACCAGCGCCTGCCCGCGCTCATCCTGGATGTCCGACACGACCACGCGACCGCCTTCTTCGGCGAACAGCCGCACCGCGCCCTCGCCGATGCCGCTCGCGCCGCCGGTGATCACCGCCACCTTGCCGTCGATTCGTCCTGCCATGATGCGTCCTCCTGGGAGTGGATTTCATTCGCGTCTTCGTAGGATACGCAGGGGCCGCGCTTCAGCGACTCTCTAGACTGCCCATCCGACGGCATCAACCCGCACAGCAACACGCACGGGTAGCAAAGGAACAGTCCCATGGTCGACCGACTCAAGGACAAAGTGGCGTTGATCACGGGCGGATCGCGCGGCCAGGGCGCCGCCGAGGCCGAACTCTTTGCGGCCGAAGGCGCGCAGGTGGTGATCGCCGATGTGCTCGACGACGACGGCGCGCAAACCGCTGCGCGAATCGGCGGCGCCGCCAGCTACCACCATCTCGACGTGACCGACGAGGACGCCTGGCACGCGCTCGTCGCAGAGATCGTCGAGCAGCACGGACGCCTCGACGCGCTCGTCAACAACGCCGGCATCTACCGCAACGCGCCGATCGTCGAAATGACGCAGGACATGTACCGCCAGGTGATCGAGATCAACCAGATTGGCGTCTGGTTGGGCATGAAAGCGGTCGGGCCGCAGATGATCGCGCAGGAATCAGGCTCGGTCGTCAACATCTCGTCAACCGCCGGATTCCGCGGCGGCCCGGGATCAATCGCCTACACGGCCAGCAAGTTCGCCGTGCGCGGCATGACCAAGGTCGCCGCCCGCGAGTGGGGTCGCTACAACATCCGCGTCAACAGCATTCACCCCGGCCCAATCGACACGATGATGCTGCACCAGGTCCCCGGCTTCGAGGCCGACAGCGAACGCTTCCTGCGCAATACCCCGCTCAGGCGCGCCGCAGACCCCACCGAGGTCGCCTACCTCGCCCTCTACCTCGCATCCGACGAGTCCAGCTTCAGCACCGGCGCAGAGTTCGTCGTCGACGGCGGCGGCCTGGCCTAATCTCCCGACTTCAGCGCGGCCAGGAATTCGGGCGCTCTGACAATCTTCACACCCTCGAACTCGCCGAGCGACAGAAGGTGCTTCCGGTCTCCAGTTACGAGATAATCGGCCTCGGCGTGAACAGCGCACTCGAGCACGCGGTTGTCAGGGTGATTGCCTGGAACGACGGCGATGGTTCGCGGCGGGTCGATGATCGTCGCAAGATCTCGAAGGTCCAAAAGCGCCTCCGCGATCTCGGTTGCCGATCGACCGAATTTCCTGCCAAGAACCCCTTCTACTTCGCGAAAGATCAGGTCGGAACTGATGAGTTCGAACTGCCGTTTTAGGGTAGCCTCCAACACGCGTTCCTCGTTACCCGAGAAGAGCACACCAGAAACGATGACGTTTGAATCCAAAGCAGCCTTCACCTATAGAGTTCCGGATTTTCGGCGCGAAACTCCTCGATGAGTCGTGGCACATCCTCGCGAGTGATGCCGTGTTTCTTCGCCAATGCGTGCCCGTACTTGAAAGTCGCTTGCCAGCGCTCCTCGCGCAGTACGCGCTCAATCGCGTCACTGACGAACTCGTCGAGTGTGCAGCCCTGCTTGCTGACTTTAGCCTCAATGGACTCAACCTGAGCACACGTCAGCGTGACGGTGAGGTCAACGGTCTCATCAGTCATGGGGCTACCTGACCAGCTTGCGCTTGTGCCGCCAATTGTGTTGGTGTGCGTGGCAATTGTCAACCGCGCCTTGTCGGTGTTCACGCCAGTAACTGCCTCGACAGATCGGCGAAGTCGGTGGCGTTGACCGTGAACGAGGGGTCGGGCGACAGATCGGGGTCGTTGCCCTCGCCGCGCTCACCGACCACGGGGACGTAGGCGGTGGGCATCCCGGCGCGGGCGGCGGCCTGGAGGTCGCCCTTGTGCGCGGCGCACATCATCACTTCCGAGATGTCCAGACCCAGGAACTTCGCGCTCGCCTGGTAGGCCTCGGGCTCAGGCTTGTAGTGACCGAGGAACTCGCAGCTCAGGATGCCGTCCCAGCTAATCCCGTTGTACTTGCTGCAGTCGACCGCGATTGCCCACGACATCACGGTCAGCACCGTCACCCTGTAGCGCGAGCGCAGCGACTCCAGGCATTCCGGCGATCCCGGCCAGGCGTTCATCCGATGCCAGACCTGGTTGAGCTCGTCCCGCTCGTTCATGTCCAGCGTGAGTTGTGGATGCGCGTCCATCACCTCGTCGAGCACCCGGCGATGAAGCTGATCGGCGTTGAGCCAGGGCAAGTCGCCGCGACGCACCAGTTGCAGCCGCCGGAACATGGTGAAGCGCCACATATTCGTGAACGCCGCCGCGTCCAGCTCGACGCCCTGCGCCTCGGCTATCGCCGAGACCTCGCCCTTGATCGTGTGGTGCCAGTCGAAGATCGTCCCGCCGACATCCCAGGCTAGGGCCTTCACGTTGCTCAGATCGGTCATCGCCGCCTCCAGTTGCGCTTCTTCAATCGCTCAGGACATCGAGGCTAGCCGGTCCCGCACTCGGGGCAGAATCTCGCGCGCGACGCGAACGGTATAGCCGTCATCCGAGTCGTCCGGCGACGGTGGATTTGGGATTGGATGCAACACCACGTGCTCGAACTCAATCCCGTCCGAAGCGGCTTCGCTCAACACCGACACCAACTGCTCGGCGACTTGCTCGGATGTCCCGTGCAACGAGAACGCGTCCGCGTGGGATTCAGCCAGGAAATCGACCGCGCGCCCGGCCTTGAGCAGGTCCGGATCATGGTGGAAGTCGGGCCAGACGCCGCGCTCGTGCTTGAGTATCTCTGGGTCAGGCCCGTCCCAGGTCAGACCCGCCGGCTCGAACAGCATCGGCGAGTACTCGTAGTAGCCCGCGGCCATCGCCTTGCCCATGATCCGGGCCTCCTCCGGATCATCGACGAACACGGTATGGAAGATGATCCCCAACGGGATCGACAACGGATCACGTCCGGCATCCTCAGCCCCGCGCCTGATCTTCGAGACCGTGTCCGCAATCGTGGTCTGATCCGTCCCCACGCGCATGAACACGCCGTCGGCGACGCGTCCGCCCATCTCCAGCGTGCGCGGACCGCCCGCCGTCAACCAGACCGGCACGGGTCGATGGAATGGCAGATACGCAGGACGCTCCGCGCCGACCTCGATCTCATCTCCGGCCAGCAAGCCGCGCATCAAGGCGATCGCGTCCTCCATCTCGGCGACCCGCGCAGGCCGCAGTCCGCTGAGACGCACTGCCGTGTCGCCGGCGCCGAATCCCAGCGCCACTCGACCTGGAGCCAGCTCGTCAATCGTGGCAATCGAGGAGGCCGTCACCGACGGATGCCGCGTGACCGGATTGACCAGCAGCGTGCCCAGGTGGATCGACTCGGACGCTTGCGCCGCCGCTGCCAGCAGGACGTAGGTATCGCGCCGCCGCAACTGCGAGTCCGGCAACCAGGCGCAATCCCAGCCCAACGATTCGATCCGGGCGATGTCGGCGGCGAACCTGGCGGGCGACTCGGCGTCCTGCCGGTTGATGCCGAACTTCGGAACGCGCACGTCCCGCTACACCGAGGCCAGCACTTGACCCGTCGTCACGCCGGTCGGCTCCCCGTCGCGCATCGTGATCCCGCCGTTGACGATCGACATGTGGTAGCCCTTGGCCTTCTGCACCAGACGGCGCTGCCCAGCGGGCAGGTCATGTTCGACCGTCGGTCGCTCGGGACCCACCGTGTCGAGGTCGAAGAGGATCAGGTCGGCCTTGTAGCCGCGGCGCAGCAGACCGCGATCGGGCAGCTCCCAAGCGGTCGCCATATCCCAGGTCAGGTACTTGATGCCCTGCTCGAGCGTGACCTCGCCCGAGTTGCGAACCCAATGCGCCAACACGTGCGTCTGCAGCGACGAGTCCATGATCTGCGACACGTGCGCGCCGCCGTCCGAGAACGTGACCAGCGAACGCGGCTCGCGCATGATCTCGAGCACGGTGCCCTGGTTCTCGTTGGCCAGCGGCACCATGTAGAGCGTGTCGAGGTTCTGCTCAACGCCCACGTCGATCATCGTCTTGACCGGATCTTCCTCGCGCTCGCGCGCGACCTCGCCTAGCCGACGGTTCGGCGTGCCGTCCATGTGATCGAGGATGAACACCCAATCCCAGTCCGACGGCTTGCGCGCCTGCGCCGGCATCACCCGCGAGAAATCCTCTTCCTCGGTGTTGGCGATCTGAACCAGCCGCTCCACGATCTCGGGATCGCTGAACTGCTTCATCTGCTCGTCCAGCGGCAGTTTGCGGATATCCCGCCACATCGAGAGCCGGTCGAACGGCATCTCCGTCCGCCATGACCAGTTCGTCGCCAGCTCGCGCGAATGCGCCTGACCAAACATCCGCCCGCCCTCGCCCGCCGCCTCCTGCGCGCGGTCGAAGAACCGCCGCCAGGTGTCCGGCGCGGCCCGGCGGCTGTGCAGCGCCGGGAAGAACATCGGCCGGCCCGACTCGATCGCCAGGTCGCGGAAGCGCCGCTCGTAGTGATTGGGATCGTCCGGGTCCTGGCCGATCGTCGGCTCGCCGCTGATCTCGACCGCGCCGCGGTTGATCTCGCCCAGCGCCAGCACGAGTTGCCTCACCTCGTCCCAACTCGCCAGTCGCGACGGCACCGGCGCGCCCTCGCGCGTCTTGTGCGCCGGCGAGCGCGTGGTCGAGAAGCCCATCCCGCCGGCCAGGACGCCTTCCTTGAGAATCTCCGCCATCTCTGCAATCTCATCGTCCGAGGCCGGATCGGTGAAGGCGCGCTCTCGCATCACGTACGTCCGCAGCGCCGTGTGCCCCAGGTACCCGCCGTAGTTCAGGCCCTTGGGCTTGTCCTGTAGAAACTGCATGAACTCCGGGAACGTCTGCCAGGTCCAGTCGACGCCCGCCCGCTGCGCCTCCGCCGGAATGTCCTCGACCGCCTCCAGCGTGCGCATCAGGATGTCCTGGTCGTCGGGATGACAGGGCGCCAGCGTGAAGCCGCAGTTGCCCATGATCACCGACGTCACGCCGTGATAGCAGCTCGACGTTCCGTACGGGTCCCAGGAAATCTGCGCGTCGAAGTGCGTATGACCGTCGATGAAGCCCGGCGAGACGATCAGTCCGCGAGCGTCGACCTCTTCCTTGCCCCGCTCCGGTATCCGTCCGATTGAGGCAATCCGGTCACCCTCGATGGCGATGTCCGCCTGGTATCGGGGAGCCCCGGAACCGTCCACGATGGTCCCGCCCCGGATCACGATGTCGTAGGTCATGCTCAACTCAATCCATTCAACGCTCAGGTTCCACCCATGCTAACCAATGCCAACCCCGCCTTTTCTCCCCCCGCTGCGCGGTGGTAGATGCCAAAGGCTGAGGGGGGCTCCTCACACTGCATCTCGGCTACCCTCCCTTACGACAACGCGCCACCGGACCGGAATGCACGCCATGGTCAACCGCTCACCGCTGATCCTGCCGCCCGGCGCGGTGCCGACCGCGCCGAGTCCCTCGCCGTCCGGTCCGCCCTTCGATCGCAACTTCTTCGAGGCCGTCTTGCCCAGCGCGATCCAGTCCTACTGCACGCAGGTCGCCTGCACGGTGCCGCTGGTCCAGCTCTTCACCGCCGACGGCGCGCGCCACTACATCCGAGCCATCTCCGGCGTCAGCGATCAGTGGGTCGCCCTGCACACGCAGGAGGAAGCGAACGAAGAGCCGGTCCAGGTCTTCATCCCCTACGGCACCATCATCCGAGTCGAGATCCACCCCGACCTCAGCCCCGACCTCCGCCGCTTCGGCTTCCTCACCGACGCTATGGAACCGGCGTCGGCGGAGCTGGATGCGGTCGAGCAAGAGTGCGCCGAGTAGTCCGGCCGGTCGCGCGCAGGCCGACCGCCGAGGACCATCGCGCCTAAATCGCGTTCTCCTCGTGCGGGGTGACGATGATCTTGCAGTGCTGCTCGGGGTTGCCGAGGGTTTGGAAGGCGGCCTCGACTCCGTCGAGGCCGACCTTGCCGGTGATGATCGGCTTGGGGTCAATCACTCCGCCGGCGATGTGGTCGAGCGTCTCGGCAAACTCCTGGGGCGTGTAACCGAGCACGAACCTCAGCGACAGTTCCTTCTCGATTCCGGCCATCGGCGTGATCGTGTCGTCCTGCATGCAGACGCCGACGACGACAATCCTGCCGCCGCGTTGCGGCGCTTCACGCATGGTCATCGCAATCGTCCCGCGCACGCCGATGGCGTCGAAGATCACGACGTCGCTGCCGTCCTGGTAACCCTGCCCGCGCAGCGCCTCGACCGGCGGCGTCTCGCGCGGATCGACCACGATGTCGGCGCCCATCACGCCGGCCAGCTCGCGCCGCGCCGGCGAGAAGTCGGAGGCGATGATCGTTCCCGCGCCCTCGTTGCGCAGGCTGGCGATGGTGGCCAGGCCGACCGGTCCGCATCCGTAGACCACGGCCGGCTCGCCGCCGCTGAACTGTCCCGCGCGCACCGCGTGCAGACCGACCGCCATCGGCTCGGTCGTGGCCGCTTCCTCCGTCGACACATGGTCCGGCACCGGCAGGACCATGCCCGCGTCGAGCACCATGTACTCGCTGTACGCGCCGGGATAGACGTTGCTGTACGCGCCCCGGCTCGGCACCGACGTGACCCGCGAACCGACCGGCAGCCGCTCGGGCGTGTTCGGTCCGTAGCCCACGATCTCGCAGCAGAACTCGTGGCCCATCACGATGTCATGTCCAAAGTCCGGTGCGAACTGCGCATTGCCCGACTGCGACGAGCCGCGCATCATCTCCTCGCCGTAGAGCATGAAGTGCAGGTCCGACCCGCAGATGCCGCAGGCCAGGTTCTTGACCAGCACCTCGCCTTCGGCCGGTTCCGGCTGGGCGATCTCGACCATTCGAAGTGCTCCGCTGCGTGCCGCGACTGCTCGCATTGCCGGTTCCTCTCCAGGCTCTGTGATCTGTTACTCGCACAAAGGTTAGCCGTTAACCTGAGCACAGGCCGAGCAGAAGCGGGGGTATTCGGCAATGGCGGACTTCGACGCGCTGCAACGCGCCTACCGAGCCACGGACGGATGGCTGCACCTCACGATCACGACCGACGAGGAGTGGCGGCGTCTGCGCGACACGCTGGGCGAGGCCGCGCTCGCCGACCACATGTGGGACCACCACGAGCGTCACCCGGCCGACGGCGAGGCCTACCTGCCCCAGTTCCAGCTCCAGGTCGAGGACGATCCCCGCTTCGCCACGTCGGAGTCGCGGCTTGAGCACGCCGCCGAGCTATCGACGGTCATCACCGAGGCGTTGCGCAATCGCACGCAGCGGGAATGGGCCGACCTGTTCGCCGCCCGCGGCGTCCCGCATGAAGTGCGCAATCCGGCCCAGCCGTCCGCGCCGTCGGCCCGGGGAGGCGGCGCGTGACCACCCTCACCAGGTACACCTCCGGTCTGGCCGACGCCAAGCTGCGCGAACTGATCATCTACCTCTGCGAGCGGCGGATCACCGCCCGCTCCTTCGGCACGAGCCAGTTGAACACGCTGCTCTGCCTGAGCGACTTTCTCCATTACCGCCGCCACGGCGAGTCGATCACCGGCGCCGACTACGTCGTCGCCGAGCACGGCCCCTGGCTGGTCAAGTTCGAGCTGTACCTGGACCCGCTGATCGACGACGGCAGCATCGTGATCCAGCCCTCGGACCTGGGCGGCTACACGCAGTACCGTCCGATGGCGCTGGCCAGCGCCGACCTCTTCGGCTTCAACGGCGCGGAGATCGCCACCACCGAGCAGATCCTGCGCGCCACCGAGGGGCAGACCGCTTCTGAACTCGGCGACCTCGCCCACTCGCTCACCCACTGGCGTAACGGAGACCTCGGCTCGCCGCTGGCCTATGCGCTGGCGATCGACGACTGACCAGCCACACGCGTCCGCCGCAATCGGTTAGCTTCAGAAGAGGACGAGTAGTCCCGCTTCCATAGAACTTCAACCCCCACGCGACACCGGCAAGGAGCTGCACGTGAAGACGCTAATCATGGAGATCGTCACGCTGGTCGTGTTCTGGCCGCTGCGCATCGTCTCGCGGCTGTTCGGCCGCCGAGCCAATGCCCGCGTGCGCGAATGGCAGGACAACACCTGGACCTGGTGGCTGGGCGCCGCGGCGATTGGCTACATGGCCAGCGACCACTACACGGGCGACGCCGGGCAGAGCATCAGCGGTCTCGACCACGGTCACTTCGACGGCGGGCACGACGCCGGCAGCGGCTTTGACGGCGGCGGATTCGGCGGAGACATCGGCGGCATCGGCGGACTCTGAACCGCGACTGGCTTCACGACGGCGCGACGTCCAGGTCGGCGACGCGTCGTTGGTCGTCAGAGCTACTTCAGCGCTCCTGCGATCGCGAATCGCTCAATCTCCGCGTCGCTGAATCCGAGCGTCTCGCTGAGCACCTCGTAAGTGTCTTCGCCGAGCAGACGCGCTCGTTCGAGCGTGCATGGCGCATCGGAGAGCCGGAACGAGGCCTGCGGCGCGCGGTATGAGCCGAGCGCCGGGTGATCGAGGCGCTGGTAGAAGTTGCGCTGCCGGAGCTGCGGGTCGCGCTCGAGGATGTCCTCACCGGTCTGGACGACTCCGGCCGGGACGCCGCTGCGCTGCAGGATGTGCATGATCTCGTAGGCGTCATGCCGCGAGGTCCAGTCTTCGACGAGGGTGTCAAGCTGATCTTCGTTCGCCTTGCGCTGCTCAAGCGTTGAGAAGCGGGGGTCGCTCGCCAGTTCCGAGTCTCCAATCGCATCGCAGAATGCGCGCCACTGGACCTGGCTGCGGACCGCGATTGCGATCCAGCGGTCGGTTTCCCTGTCCGACTTGCAGCGGTAGGCCCCGTGAGGGGCGGCGTCGGGTTGGCGGTTGGCGCCGCGATTGGGGATGCGATCGTTGATCGTGTACTCGAGGATCGACGGCGTCAGCCAATGAACGCCGGCCTCGTACTGCGAGACGTCGAAGTAGCGCCCCTCGCCGGTTCGGCGGCGGTGGTCGAGCGCGGCCAGCAGCAGCGGGATGTTGAAGCGGGGGGCGATGAAGTCGGTGTAGGCGCTGAGGTAACCCGGTTCGCCGTCTGGCCAGCCGGTCAGTTCGTTGAATCCCGCTAGCGCGGCGTAGTGTCCGCCGCCGCCTTTGCCGTGGGCATTCGGACCGTGCTGTCCCTGTCCGCTGCTGCTCAGCACGATCAGGCTGGGGTTCAACTCACGCAGCGCCTCCTGCCCCAGTCCCATCCGTTTCATGGCGCCGGCCGAGAAGTTGTCGAACACGATGTCGGCCCACTCAACGAGTCTGCGGGCGACGGCCATGCCTTCCTCGGTGCTGAGGTCGACATTGAGCGCCCGAGCTCCCGTGCGAACCTGGGCGAACTCGCCGCAGCGTTCGGGATCGGCCACGTCGTCCTGAAACGGACCCACCAGCCGCAGCGCGTCGAGGCGGGCCGCGCTCTCGACCCGGATCACGTCTGCGCCGAAGTCGGAGAACGGCTTGATCGTCTGAGGTCCGACCATGAACCAACCAAAGTCGGCCACCTTGACGCCCGCCAGCGGTGGTGCGCCGGACGGGTCGGAAGCAGCGCCGTTGGTCAGCGCGACCGTGTGATTGAGGTCGGCAAAGACCTCCTCGTTGTGTTGCCCCAGCGCCGGTGCGGGGCGTGTCTCGCCCGGTACGGCGCAATCGCCGCCGGCGAACGGGCCGGGCAAGCGGACGCTGCGCCCGAGCTGTGGGTGTGCGACGTCGCGCCAGAAATCGCGGGCCTGAAGTTGCTCGTTGGCGAGCGTGTCGGCGGCCGTCGCCGAGGGGAACAGCGCGAAGTCGTGCCGGACGGCGGCTGCGTAGAGTTCTCGCTTGGTTCGATTGATGAAGATTTCGGCGTAGAGCTGCTAGAGGCGTTGCCAGTCGGCTGCGGAGAACTGCTCCGGATCGAGGTGTTCCCAGTCGAGCGAGCGCAGCTCGTGTCCTTCGTCGATCTCGTCCAGCCAGTTGAGGAAGCCGCTGAGCCGCCGCGCGGCGCCCGCACCGACGGGCGACAGCCACATCACGTATCCGTCGCGGCAGCGCCAGTTCCAGGGCAACTTGCCGTCGCCGACCGAGGGGCGGCTCTCGCGGGGCAGATTGCGGCCCGTCATGTCCCAGCTACCGGTGACTTGATAGAGGCCCCGGGACGTCGCTTCCTGGATGGACAGATCGACGTGCTGACCTCGTCCGCTCCGGGCTCGTTGGGTCAGCGCGATCAACGCGCCGATGGCCGCGTCGCCGCCCGCATGCAGGTAAGACTGGCCATCGTCGCTGACGTGCGCGGGTGGTCCCGAAGACTCGCCCGTGATTGACATGTTGCCGCTCATCGCCCAGAGCACGATGTCGGTGGCCTGGTAGTCGCGATACGGTCCGGTCTGGCCAAAGGGCGAGATGGAGACGAGGATCAGGCCGGGATTCGCTCGTGACAGCGCCTCGTATCCGAGGCCCAGGTCGTCGAGCTGTCCGGGGGCGAAGGACTCGAGCACGATGTCGGCTGTTTGGGCCAGCCGGCGCAATCGCTCCCGTCCGGCATCGTCGGAGAGATCGATGCAGACGCTGCGCTTGTTGGTGTTCCAGGCGAGCCAGCGGAGGCTGCGCTCGGGACCGGGGATGTCGTCGACAAAGGGCCCTCGGCGGCGCGCCGGGTCGCCCTCGGGGGGTTCGATCTTGATCACGTCTGCGCCCAGGTCGGCAAGCAGCTTGCCGGCGAAGTGGACGTGCTCGCTGGTCAGATCGAGCACTCGATACGGGGCAAGCATTTCCTGATGGTCGGTCATCGACTGCTGCTTCAGGTTGAAATTGCGGTGTCGCAGAGGCTAACTCCTGGCCGAGGAGATGTGTCGAGTGCGTGGGATGGAATCCCCCTCGCTGCGCGGAACAGTGCGGCACTGGGGCGGCATGGCCTGCTCTCTGACCCACGAGGCGCAGGCCTATCATGGCAGTGACCATCCAAGCGATGCCGAGGACACGGAGCTGATGCTACTCACGAGAGCCGAGCCCGAAGTGCAGGCGCGTTGGTTGCATCTGCTTGAGGAGATGCCAATGGGCGAGGTCCGCGTGCCGGTCAGACTCACCAATCCATATGAACCGGCTCGATTCTGGGAGGGCACCTTCCTCGTCGACAGCGGAGCGACGAACTCGCACGTACCGATGACGACAATGGAGTCACTCGGTATTCGGCCGACAGGCACGCGCGACGTGTGGTTGGCCGACAATCGCCGAATCCGGCGTCTGGTCAGCTTTGCCGGATTCACTGTTCTTGATCAAACGGATTACGCAACGGTCTTCTTCGTCGAGGACGATGTCGAGCCGATCCTGGGCCTGACCGTGCTGGAGTCGCTGGGCCTCCTGATCGACCCGGCCCGCGAACGGCTGTTGCCGCCCAGCGTGGTCTCCGACTAGAGCCGCGGCGGTCTAGTCAGCCTCTTCGTTCAGCCAGGACATCATGCCGCGCAGCTCGGCGCCGACCTCTTCGCTCTCGTGTCGCGCGGCGCGGGCGCGGAGCTTGTCGAAACCGGGCCGGCCGGTCTGGTTCTCCATAATCCACTCGCGCGCAAACGTGCCGTCCTGGATGTCTGAGAGGATCTGCTTCATCCGCTGCTTGACCGAGTCGTCGATGATCTTCGGGCCGCGCGTCAGGTCGCCGTATTCCGCCGTGTCCGAGACCGAGTAGCGCATGTTGGCGAAGCCGCCCTCGTAGATCAGGTCGACGATCAGCTTGACCTCGTGGATCGTCTCGAAGTACGCCGACTCCGGCTGGTAGCCGGCCTCGACCAACGTCTCGAATCCCGCCTGCATTAGCGCGGTAATCCCGCCGCAGAGGACGGACTGCTCGCCGAACAGGTCGGTCTCGGTCTCCTCGAGGAAAGTCGTCTCCAGCACGCCGGCGCGGGTCCCGCCGATGCCCTTGGCGTAGGCCAGCGCGACCTCCTTGGCCGTCTCGGAGGCGTCCTGGTGAATCGCCAGCAACGCCGGCACGCCGCCGCCCTCTTCAAACACGCGGCGCACGAGATGGCCGGGACCCTTGGGCGCGATCATCGTCACGTCCACCTCGGGAGGCGGCATGACCTGGTTGAAGTGGATTGCGAAACCGTGCGCGAACATCAGCGTCTTGCCCTCGGTCATCGAGGGCGCGATGTGCTGGTCGTAGATCGACTTCTGCACGTGGTCGGGCGCGAGGACCATGACGATGTCGGCGGCAGCCGCTGCATCGGCGACGGTGTCAACCTGCAGTCCCGAGTCCTGCACCTTGTTCCAGCTCCGCGAGCCGGGATAGAGGCCGACGACCACGTCGCAGCCGGAGTCGCGCAAGTTCAGCGCATGCGCGTGACCCTGCGAGCCAAAGCCAATCACGGCGATCTTCTTGCCCGTGATCAGGTCAAGGTCGGCGTCGGCGTCGTAGTACATCTGGGCGGGCATACGGGTCTCCTGCAGCTTGGGTTGGGGAAGTTGGGGTCTCGCCTGAGTGTACGCGCGCGATGCGTATCGGCCAGTCGCGGCGAGTGTCCTAGTCGCTGGCGAAGGGCAGCACGCCCTCGGGACGACGGCCGAGCATCGCGCGGATCGCCGCCGCCGCTTGCTGCGAGTCGGAAATCGCCGGTGGCTTGGTCGTCTCGGTGCCTCGGCGCATCGCGACGCGGCCGGTCCGCACCATTTCGAGAATGCCGAACTGCTCGAACATCTTGACCGCGGCGTCGACCTTGCCTTCGTCGCCGAGCACCTGGATGATCAGCGCTTCCGCATGCACGTCAACGACGTCGGCGCGGAAGACCTCGACGACGTCGAGCACCTCGCGCCGATTGAAGTTGCTTGCCGAGACCTTGATCAGCGCCAGTTCGCGGTCAACCAGCGGCGTGTAGGTGATGTCCTGCACCGAGACGACATCGATCAGCTTGAACAGCTGGCGGCAGACCTGGTCGACCTGGTGGTCGTCTCCGTCGACGACGATCGTCATCCGGCTCAGGCCCGGCTCTTCACAGTGACCGACGGTCAGCGACTCGATGTTGAATCCTCGCCGGCGGAACAGCGAGGCGACGCGAGCCAGGACTCCCGGGCGGTCTTCGACGTGGGCAACGATGGTGTTTCTGGATGCCATCTGGGGATACTCCTCTGTGTCCCTACAAATCCTCAGCCGACTCGATCGTCTCGGAGAGCGCTGCGCCAGCGGGGACCATCGGCCAGACATTCTCTTCGCGTTCGAGCTGGAAGTCGATCACGACCGGGCCGTCGTAGCCCTCCAGGTCGCGGAAGACCTGCATCGCCTCGGCCCGGTTCGTGGCGCGTACCCCGCGCACCCCGTACGCCTCGGCCAGCTTGACGAAGTCGGGCTGGCCCAGGTCGACCGAGTGGTAGTTGTGCTCGTAGAACAGTTCCTGCCACTGGCGGACCATGCCCAGGAAGCCGTTGTTGAAGATCGCGAAGCGGACCGGCAGGTTGTGATCGGCGACCGTCTGCAACTCCTGCGAGGTCATCTGGAAGCCGCCGTCGCCGCAGATCGACCAGATCGGTTCATTCTGCGCAAACTGCGCCCCCATCGCGGCCGGGACCTCGTAGCCCATCGTGCCGAGTCCACCGGAGGTGACCCACTGCCGCTGCTTCGTGTAGGGGTAGTACTGCGCCGCCCACATCTGGTGCTGTCCGACGCCGGTCACGATGGTCGAGTCGCCCTGCGTCGCCTCGGCCAGCGCCTGGATCAGCCAGGGACCGCTCAGCGCAGTGCCTTCCTCGACATAGTCGGTTGGGTGCTGCGCCATGATCTGGTCGATCTCCGCCCGCCACTCCGGATGACGGTTCGGCTCGATCTCCGGCAGCAGCCGCGACAACGTCTCCTTGACGTCGCCGTTGACCGGCGCATGCGTGACGAAATTCTTGCCAATCTCGGCCGGGTCGATGTCGATATGCACGATCTTCGCGGTCGGATTGAAGTCGCTGAAGCGCCCCATGGCCCGGTCGTCGAAGCGCATCCCGATGCCGATCACGACATCCGCGCGATCGGCGGCCATGTTGGCGTAGAAGTGACCGTGCATGCCCAGGAAGCCGTACGAGAGTTCGTGATCCTCGGGCATCCCCGAGATGCCAAGCAGCGTCGTCAGCACCGGCGTGTCCGACACCTCGGCGAACTTGACGAGCTCTTCCTGCGCCTCCGACTGCACCACGCCGTGTCCGGCGATGATGATCGGCTTCTTCGCGCCATTGATGGTCTCCGCCGCCTTGGTCACTTCCTCTTCCCGCGGGACATCCATGATCGGGTATCCGCGCAGCGAAACGCCCTGGGGATAACCGTCCCACTCGGCCTCTTCGATGAAGACATCCTTGGGGATATCCACCAGCACCGGACCCTTGCGCCCGGTCGAGGCGATGTGGAACGCCTCCTTGACCGCCGGCGCGATCTCCGAAGCGCGCATCAACAGGTAGTTGTGCTTCGTGATCGGCAGGGTGATGCCGGTGATGTCCGCTTCCTGGAAGCCGTCGCGGCCGATCAGGTCGCGGGCGACGTTGCCGGTCAGCACGACCATCGGCACCGAGTCCATGTAGGCGGTCGTGATGCCGGTCACCAGGTTGGTCGCGCCCGGACCCGAGGTGGCAAGACAGACGCCGGTGCGCCCGGCAACGCGGGCGTAGCCGTCGGCGGCGTGGGCGGCGGCTTGCTCGTGGCGAACCAGGACGTGCTTGATGTCGGGATACTCGCCCAGCGTGTTGTAGAGCGGCAGGACGACCCCGCCGGGATAGCCGAAGAAGACCTCGACTCCTTCGGCACGCAAGCATTCCATCAAGATTCGGGCGCCGGTCAGACGCATGGCGATCTCCTCAACCGTGGCTTGGACCAGTCTTCGAGCGTTGTCTACTCACGGTGCTGACTGGGTCCGGTGTCTGTCTGCTCTGGGTGGTTCGGCGCTTGGCTGTCTGGCGATCTCGGCGGCGCTGGCTCCGGGCCCGTGCCCTGAGCGCCGGTCGCTCAGGCGCGGAACGCGCGGCCGCCTGCTACAACGACAGGTATCCGGCCGATGCCATTGCGACGCTCTAGTCTGCGAGCCGCAGTGAAGACGCGTGTTGCCATGTCGGTCGCCGTCTCGGTCATGGTTGAGAACGAGCCTACTATGTCGAGCCCTCGCAGTCTGTTACCGCAGTGATCACACTGGTCAATCAGACGCCCGCCTTGAGCGCTTCAATCACCTGCTGTTCGTACGCCTGCTCAAGTTCCGGGTAGTCGTAGTAGCGTTCGCGCAACAGCTTGTTGATCTCCCGCGAGGGAAAGAACCGCCGCGCCCACTCGGTGTCCTCGGCCAGATCCATCGGCTCGCCCGCGACGGCGGTCACGATCATCTCGTAGCGCCGGGCGCCGGGCTCGACCTTGTCCTGCAACTCTTTGGCCGTCATCTGAATCCGCGTGTACTGCGTCCACTCGGTTACGGGAACTTGCCAGGTATCCGCGACTACGGACTCGAGCGTCTGCGACAACGCCGCCCGTCGCGCTTCCTGGTCCAGCTCCGGATCCAGCGGCTCGGGACGCGGTTCGATCTCGAACTCCAGGATCGGCAGCACCCAGGGCTCGCGCCGGTCGCCATGCCGCACGACCAGGCAGCGGTCGCCGCGCATCACGATCAGGAAGATGCGCTCGACCAGTTCGGGCTCCGGCAACTCGTCCGTCTGGTCGCGGTACTGGAGGTAGGCTTCGTCGACCAGCTTCTCTTGTCGCCAGATCTTGCGCCGCGGCTTGGGGATGCTCTTCATCGCCTCCGCGGCATCCATTGCCATCGGGTCGCCCATGGGGTTTTCGCCAAAGACCATGCTCTTGCTCTTTCAGCCTGCTGCTCAGTCCGCCGCGGCCGTCGCCTGCGTTGGCGCTTCAGCGTGCGGCGCTTCCGACGTCCACACGTTGCGGCCGCGCTCGCCGGCGCTCATCCGTCCCACACCGGGGAACGGGTTGTGCACCGCGACCAGCAGCGAACGGTTCTTGATCGCCTCGGCGATCACTCGCTTCTTTGTCTCAAGGTTGACCAGTGGCAACACGTCGAACGCCGACAGCCAGGCCACGCGCTCCAGTTGCACCTGGTGCTGAATCATGTCGCCCAGGTAGACCGCCGACTCGCCGCCGTTCGCAATCACGACCGACGCGTGCTCCGCGGTGTGACCCGGCGTCTCGATCACGGTGATGTCGGAGGTGACCTGCGTCTCGCCGTCGATGAACTCGATCTGCCCCGCCGCCTCGACCGGCAAGAGGTTCTCCGGCAGGTACGTGGCGCGCGTGCGCTCGTTCGGGTCCATCGCCTCCTCCCACTCGCCCCGCTGGATGTAGTAGCGGGCATTGGGAAAAGTGACGGCGAGATCGTCGCCCCGCTGGACGGTGTTCCAACCGGTGTGGTCGTTGTGCAGGTGCGTGTTGATCACGATGTCCACGTCCGCCGGCCGGACTCCGTTGCGGGCAAGGTCGTCGATCAGCTTGCCGTGATCCGGCTCCCAGCCGCGACGCCGCGTCTGCTCAAAGTCCTTGTTGCCCTGACCGGTCTCGATCAGCACCGTCTTGCCGTCCGACTCCAGTAGCAGACAGTTGAGCGCGAGGGGAATCTGGTTGATCTCGTTCGTCTCGCCGGTGACGCGCTGCCACATGATCTTCGGCACCAGCCCGAACACCGCCCCCGCATCGAGCCAGATCACGCCATCGGAAAGCACGCGGATCTCCCGCGATCCGACCCGATAGATTGGCGTAGCACCCATGGCGTGACGTTATCACGCGCTGCCAGCTTGATTCCGAGGAACCGCGTCCGATCAAGGGGGCCAGCGAATGTCCGATGCACCTGCCCTCGATACTGAGCCATTTCGCCGGGGCTTTCACGGCCTGCTGCCCGAGCACATTGGCGTCCGGCTGGTGTCGGTGGAGCCCGAACTGGTGGTCGCCGAGATCGATGTGACACGCGAACTCTGTACCGCGCCGGGCCTGATGCACGGCGGCGCGATCATGGCCTTCGCCGACACGCTCGGCGCGGTCGGCACCAGCGCCAACCTGCCGCCGGGCGCGGGTACAACCACGATTGAATCGAAGACCAACTTCTTCCGCGGCGGTGTCGAGGGAACGACGCTGCGCGGAGAGTGCCGGCCGATGCATCGAGGCCGTCGCACCCAGGTCTGGCAGACCACCATCCTCAATCCTGAGGGCAAGCTGGTCGCCCAGGTCACGCAAACCCAGATGGTTCTCTAGCGCGCACACGTTCGGCGCTTGAGCGAACCGTCAGCGCGTCGCGTCCAACCCGATCATCGCCCTGCCGCTGCCCTTGACCAGGCGGCCGGCCCAGGTCGTAGGCGGGGCTCGGTCGGGGTCGAGCCAGTCGGTCTGCGTAATCCGGAAGCCGGCCGCGTTCAGCGGCGCCTCCAGCGATCCGCGCACCGATTCCGGCGTCGGCGGCTCGAAGCCCTCGGGCGGGGCCTCGGCGTTAAGGACCACGCTGAAGCGCGACCTCGGCCGGCAGAGAAAGCGCAGCAGCTCGCCGAGCCGATCGTCGCCCGCAAGGATCATGCGCAGCAGTGCCGCCCAGGGGAAGTAGATGGTGACCCAGTCAGCCGACTCGCGCAGCTCGGCGGGCAGCGACTCGGCGCTCGCCGCGACGTAGAGCGCGTTGGGCGCGCCGCCACGCGCCGGCTTGCGCTCGGCCATCTTGGCCGCCTCGCGCAGCGCCGAGCGATCCGGATCGATGCCGACGGCGAGGCAGTTGTCGAAGTCGCGGGCAAATCTGCGCGGCCAGGCGCCGTCGCCGGTGCCGAGGTCGATCAGCGTCGACGAGTAGCGCGCGCGCAGTTGGTCGAACTCGGCGGCTTCAAGCTGTCCCGGGCCGCCCCGCGTGACGATCTCCATGGGCTTCCCTCAGGGGCAGACTAGAATCCCCCTAGCACTCGATTCTGCGAAAGTAAGGAACCAATCACATGCCGACTCCCGCGCGCGTAGTCTTTCTGCCCGAAGCCGACGAACCGCTGGCCGTGGAACGCGTCGACCTGCCCGACCCCAGCGACTTCCAGGTCGTCGTCCGCCAGTTCGCGTCCGGCATCTGCCACTCGCAGTTGCACCAGATGCACAACCCACGCAACGGCGACCAAATCCTCGGTCACGAGGCGACCGGCGAAGTGCTCAAGGTCGGCTCGCAGGTGACCAATGTGCAGGTCGGCGACATCGTCTTCGTCACCTGGGTCCCGCGTAGTCCCGACACGGCAACCCGCGAAGTCGACGCCATCGTGGTCGAGCGGCCCAACGGCCGCACGGCGACGACGCGCAACGTCTTCACCTGGGCCGACACGACGATTGCCGACGAGAAGTACGTCGTCAAGGTCCCCCAGGACACGCGACGCGACGTGACCTCGATCATCGGCTGCGCCGTGCTGACAGGCTCGGGCGCCGTCTACAACACGGCGGCCGTGCGCGAGGGGCAGAGCGTGGTGATCTTTGGCGTCGGCGGCGTCGGCCTCTCGGCCGTGGTCGCGGCGTCGGTGGTCAACGCCGACCCGATCATCGCCGTCGACCTCGACGACGAGAAGCTGGAGTTCGCCAAGCGCTTCGGCGCGACTCACGGCGTCAACGCCTCCGGCGGCGACGCGATCGAGCAGGTCCACGCGCTAACCCGGGGCGAGGGCTTGACCAGCTTCGGCGAGCCGGTCTCGGGCGCCGACTTCGCCTTCGACTGCATTGGCCGCGAGGTGACGATGGGTCAGATCCTGCGCGCCGTGCGTCCCGGCATCCTCGGCGCAGAAACCGGCGGTACGGCAGTCCTGGTCGGCGTGCCGCAATCGGGCGTGACCTTCAGCGAGGTCGACATGCGCGGCATGTTGATCAACGAGAAGAAGTACATCGGCTCGATCGGCGGCAGCTGCCATCCCGACCGCGACTTCCCTATGTTCCTCGCCTGGGCCGAAGACGGCGCGCTCGACCTCGACGCCATGGTCACCGAACGCTTCAAGATCGGCCAGATCAACGAAGCCACGGCCGCCCTCGAGCACGGCGAAATCTTCGGTCGAGCAATCATGGAGTTCGACGACTAATCGCGCAGCCGTCGGACTGCCCTGAGGCCTACGCCAGCAGCAGCGGGATCTCCATCTCCTCGGCGCGGAGCCCGGCATGGTAGCCGTTCAGCGCCGACACCCGATTGCCGGCTTCGCCGTAGACGATCACGTTCCTGGTCGCCGAGAGCGCGAGGTGACTGCCGATTCGCTCGGCGGCCAGCGGCGTCATCGGCTCGGGACCGAAGAGCTGCAACTCTTCCGCCTCGGCGCGAGTGATCAGCGCCCAATGGCGACCCCAGCGCTCGCGAAACTCCCCCTCGAACGCGTCCTCTTGACCTCGCTGCACGCAGAACATCGGCACGCGGGGCTCGCCGTGCGGCGGCGTGTGCAAGTGATCGAGCATCGGATCGTCGGGGAGGAACAGCGACTTCTCCGTCGCCGTCACTTGCAACCCCCCGTGATCGGCGCTGATCGCAATGCGGGCCCGGCCGTCCAGTTGATCGGCGATCACTTCCAGCGCCTGGTCAACCGCTTCAAGCGCGCGTAGCGTCGCCGATGCCTGCGGCCCGTCTCGATGCGATGCGGAATCGACCATCGGCAAGTACAGGTAGTGAATGCCGCGCTCGTCCTGCTCGACAATCCGCGAGACGACCGTAGCCGCCGCGTCGCGCAGGTGGTCGTATGGATCGGTAGGCGCGGAGCCGCGCTGGTAACTGGTGAACTCGCTATCCGAGATCGCTCGCGGATGGTAGGTGCGAAAGCGGCCCCCGATCGCCGCCATCCGCGATGGATAGGTAAACGCCTCGCTCGGTCGGATGCCAAACTCTTGCAGCTTGCGCTCGGAATCCCGCTCCACGAACGGCAGAATGGTCGCCGTCAGGTCATGGCGATGAAAGTGCGTGTACCAGGCGGGCACACCATGTTGCGACGGCCAGGCGCCCGTCGCCAGGGTCGTCAGCGCCGCCGCCGTCGTGGAGGGAAACACCGAGCGAAGCTGAATCCCCTCGGCCTCCGCGAGCAGGCCTCCGGGTTGCGCCAGTTCATCGAACACGCAGCCCAGGCCGTCGACGAGCACAAACAGCAATGGACGATCTCGCCCGATCCGCTCGGCGAGTTCATCGGCTCGTTCGTCGGAGTCCGAGAACGGCACGCCGCCGATTGACGCGATCGCACGCGAGAGATCGACCGTTGACGGCGGCGCATCGACCTCGCATGGATGCAACAAATCGCCGTCGCGGAACCAACGCTCGACTCGCTCAACATCAACGGAGGTCACGGGACTGCCTGACTAGCCCACTGCGACCGTCCCTCTCCCCCCGCTCTGCGGGGGGAGATGCCGAAGGCAGAGTGGGGCCGCCCGTCGCGGCGCTTAAATCTGAGAGTAGCCCGAACCCGGAGTCGTCACGCCGGTGCCGGCCGGCACCTTGTCGCCCATGTCCCAGCCGAACTCCTTGAGAATCTCCTGGGAGTAGGTGACCCGCCCGGTGACCTTGTCGAGCGGCTCGGTAGCGAGCAGCAGCGCCGCCTGCGCCATGATCTCCACGCCCTCGGCCTCGGTCGGGTCGCGACCCTCCATCAGCCGGTGATGGACCACGCCGGGCGTCGGCACGATCTGCGACGGGCTGTAGCAGGTGACCGAGACGCCGTATTGGAACACCTCGGAGGCCAGCCCTTGCGTAAAGCGTTCCAGCGCCGCCTTCTCCGCGCCGTAGAGCGTGCCGCCGCCGCCGGCCGGCCCGTTGGTCTCGTCATACGGACCTCGGCCAGGGCCAATGGCGGCGGCCGAGGAGACGTTGACGATCGCTCCGGACCCGCGTTCGATCATCCCGCCCTCATTGAGGCAGAGCTGGCTCATGTAGAAGGGTCCGTGGAAGTTCACCGCCGTCGAGCGCAGCCAGCGGCGGACGGGGAAGTCCTTGACCGGAATGAAGTAGGTCAGCGCGGCGTTGTTAACCAGCACGTCTGGCTGGCCGTAGGTATCGATCGTCTGCTGCACGATCCCGGCGCATTCCTCGTACTCGGAGACGTTGCCCGCCACCGCCGTGGCTTCGCCGCCGGCGTCGCGGATGTTCTTGATCGTCATCTCCAACGAACCCGGCAGCGGATGTGTGCCTTCCTGCACCGTACGCGCCGTCGCGATCACCTTCGCGCCCTCGGCCGCGAAACACTCGGCGATCGCCGCGCCGATGCCGCGGCTCGCGCCGGTCACGATGGCCACCTTGCCGTCCAACTTGCCCATTGCATGCTCCAGTCGTGTGGTTGACTCGTAGTTGAGTGTCGAATTCCGATATCGAATGCATCATAGCGAAGCACCTCGCAAATCAGACCAGATGAGATCCCGCGATACCCTCTGCCCATGGAGCACGTCGTCATCGTTGGCGCATCGCTGGCCGGACTCAATGCCGCCGAGACTCTGCGAAGCGAGGGCTACACCGCTCGGATCACGCTGATCGGCGACGAACACGAAGACCCCTATGACCGCCCGCCGCTCTCCAAGCAGTTGCTGACCGGCGAGTGGGACGCCGACCGCCTCCCGCTGCGCACAACGGATGAACTCGCCGACCTCAACCTGGACCTGCGCACCGGCCGCCGCGCGACTGGAGTCGACTCGGCAAATCGCGTACTGCACCTCGACCAGGATGAATCGCTTGACTTCGACGGCCTGATCATCGCGACCGGCGCGCGTCCGATCTCGCTGCCGTTCGGCGCAGATCTGGACGGTGTGCACACGCTGCGTAGCCGCTCCGACGCGCTGCGAGTCCGCAGCGATCTGGAGGCGAGCCGCCGAGTCGCCGTGATCGGGGCCGGATTCATCGGCGCCGAAGTGGCGTCGTCGGCACGAGCGCGCGGGCTCGACGTGACCATGATCGAGGCCCTCAGCGCGCCGATGCTCGCTCCGCTGGGCGAAGAACTGGCCAAGTGGGCCAAATCTCTGCACCAAGAGGCCGGAATCCACATGCGCTTCAACGCCAGGGTCGCCGACTTGCTTGGCGACCGCCGCGTCGAGGCCGTCGTGCTGGAGTACGGATCGCGGATCGAGGCCGACACCGTCGTCGTCGGCATCGGCGTGCGGCCCAACGTGGAGTGGCTCGCGGATTCGGGCCTGACCATCGGCGACGGCGTCATCTGCGACCAGTACTGTCGGGCGGCGCCGATGATCTACGCCGCCGGCGACGTCGCCCGCTGGCCCAACGGCCTCTTCGCCCACTTTCGCTACGCGAGCCCGCAGCGAACGATGCGCATCGAGCACTGGACCAACGCCGTCGAACAGGGCATGGCCGCCGCCCGCAACCTGATCCTCGAGAGCCGCGGCAAGCCGCTCGAAGCCTTCGCGCCCGTGCCCTACTTCTGGTCTGACCAGCACGGACTCAGCATCATGGCCTCTGGCATCACCTCGCCGCGCGACGAGTTCCGCCTGGTCCACGGCTCCTTGGACGCGAACCGCTTCGCCGCCATCTATGGTCTGCGCGGCCACCTGACCGGCGTCGTCGCGGTCGGCTGGCCCAGGATGCTCCGCCGCTACCAGGCCTTAATCCGTGATCAGGTCACCTGGGAGGAAGCGTTGGCTACGGCCGAGGAGATCGAACGCTGAACTCAGGAGCTGGTCTGCCAGGCTGCAGCACGCCCGGCACGACGCTCCGCGAACGACGCCGCCGCATCGACAACGACCCTTCCGGGACCGAGCCGGCCCTGGAGTTGGCTATACGTCGACTCCCCACGCACGATGCGGCAGAACGCAGTCCAGAACCGGTCCGAACGCCGCAGAAGCTGGACGTACGGCCACGGGCACTGATGGAAGAGCGCCTGGAGCTGGCGCGCCACGCGCAACTCCGGCTCGATCTCCTCCTCCACGCGGCCTCGATAGGCCAGCATGTCCGACGCCTCGCCCGACACCAGCTCGAGCGCAGTCTCGGCCGCCAACTGCCCGCTGCGGATCGCGTTGCCGATCCCCTCGCCCGACAGCGGGTCGATCAGCCCCGCCGCATCACCCACAAACGCAACCCGATCCCGGACCAGCGCGCTGTCCGGATCGCGAAGTGGCAAGTGGTGGCCGCGCAGTTCCGTCAGCGAGCCGCCGTCGAACGACTCGCCGCTCGCGTAGCGCGAGAGTTCGTCGCGCAGGGTCGGCGCAGCGGAGGGGAATCCGCCTAATCCGACGTTGCAGTGGTCGCCCTTGGGAAAGACCCAGCCGTATCCCCCGGGCATCGAGCCAAGCTCAAGACCCACGGCGTCGCTCCAGCGCGCGCCGGCCGGTTGCTCCGAGCGGGCCGCGTTGCCCTCCAGCGCCACCGCCCCGCGCAGCCTCGGCAACCCCAGCCCTCGCCTTACCACGCCGTTGGCGCCATCGGCCGCAACAATTGCCTGCCCCTCGTGCGCATCGCCGTTGGCCAGCCTGATCGTCGTGCCATCAATGCTGCGCACAGCCGAGGCGTCCCGGAACTCAGCCCCTGCCTCGACGGCCCGCTCGACCATGTACGCATCGAGCCGCGAGCGCTGGGTCATGATCGCCAGCGGCTCGTGATAGTGGTGTTCGAATTCCCGACGCCGCTTGTAGCGGACCCGGAACGAGGTGATCGTCTGCTCGGTCACCGGATCGAGCGAGTACGGCAGCAGCCGCAGCGCCGATACGAGCACGCCGCCGCCGCACGGCTTGTCGCGGGGGAAGCGCGCCCGATCCAGCAGCAGCACATCAGCGCCCGCGGCGGCCATATCGTAGGCCGCCGTCGACCCGCCCGGACCGGCGCCGACGACTATGGCGTCCCAGTGTTTTGCCATCGGTCCCATCCCTTGTCGAAGACGGTCTTCAGACCCGCCGCGATCGGCGCCACGAAGCAGAAGATGATCGATTCAACTGGCTCGCCAAACGCGATCGCCAGGAACGGCAGCGGCGCAGCCACGAGCAGGATCCCGACCTCGGCGATCCGCGTGACCAGGTAGGTCACTCCGCCGACGACGAAGGTGATCCCAAAGTACAGGGGGATAAATGCCCCCGCCGCGCCCAGCCCGGTCGCCGCTGCCCGGCCGCCGTCGAAGCGCAGGAAGATCGGCCACATGTGCCCGACCATGACCAGCCCTCCGGCCGCCATCCACCAACCCAGATCGAGCCCCCACCAGCGCGCAATCGAGACCGCCAGCAGCCCCTTACCGATATCAACGACGATGATCACCGCGCCGAAGAAGTGACCCGCGCCCATCCGCGTCGCGTTGGCGGCGCCGACATTGCCGTCTCCGACCAGCCTCAGATCCTGGCCCGTGCGCCAGCGAAAGACCAGCCACGAGACCGGGATCGATCCCAGCAGGTAGGCGATGACCAGCGTGATCGCCTCGGCCATCGGCCGCTCCCGGCTCAGTCGTCCGTGTAGATCGGCGTCAACCAGTGGGCGTAGGCATCGCGGTTGCCTATGATCGCGTCGAAGTAGAGCCGCTCCAGCTGCGCCGTGATCGGACCCGTCTCGCCCCCGTTGATCTCACGCCGGTCGACCGAGGAGATCGGCGTCACGTGCGCCGCCGTGCCGGTCATGAACACCTCGTCCGCTAGCCACAGCTCCGAGCGGTCGAGCGTGCGCTCAACCGTCGGGATGCCCAGCTCCTGCTCGGCCAGCTCGACCACTGTGTTGCGAGTAATCCCGACCAGGATGTTGTCCGAGCTGGGCGGCGTGTAGATCACGCCGTCATTGACGATGAAGATGTTCTCGCCCGAGCCCTCCGAGACGTGCCCGTCCTCGTTGAGCATGATCGCCTCGTCGAACCCGGCAGTCTCCGCCTCGGTCTTGGCCAGCGCCGAGTTGATGTATGCGCCGGTCACCTTGGCCCGAACCGGAATCGACTGGTCCTCGGTCCGTCGCCAGGACGAGGTCACCACGTGGACGCCGCCGGTCGTGTCGAGGTACGCGCCCCAGGGGATCAGGAAGCAGAGAAAGTCGTCGGCCACGCCGTGCAGCCGCACGCCCAGCGCCTCGGCCGACTTGTAGACCATCGGCCGGATGTACACGTCCTGCTTGAACCCGCTGCGCCGGACCAGGTCGATCGTGATCTCGCAGAGTTCGTCGTCCGAGAGCGGCAGGTCCATCATCAGCGCGTGCGCCGACTTGCGCAGGCGCTCATAGTGCTCTCGCATCCGGAACAGGTAGAGCTGCTCGTGTTCGGCGTTCCAGTTCGCGCGGATGCCCTCGAATACGGCCGTCCCATAGTGCAAGGCATGGGTCATGATGCCGATCTTGGCATCGGACAGGGGCATGACCTGTCCCCGGAGGTAGGCCATCTCAGTGCCGGACATCGCGCGCTCCCAGATTGCTCGCTGCGGGGTCGTCCTCATGCATCGAACGCGAGGCGTACCTCGCCACGATACACGCGCCCCCCACGCCGACACAGCGCCCAACAACCCGCCGCCTCCGGCGTGTTGTCCGCGCCACTGCCGCCCCAATCATCGCGTCCGCCCGATCAAGGGCAGCACGGGTAGCATGATCTCCCTTGGGGCGTCTCCCTGAATCGAAGGGCTGACCGATGGACGAAGTCAACCTCTGGAAGATCGGCGCCGACAGGACCGTGACCTCGCTGGACGGACTTGCCCAACTGGAAACCGAATGGCAACTGGAGGAAGTGCTGGTCAAGAACCCGCAACTCCTGGAACCGGGCATCGAGATAGTCGGACGGCAAACTCCCGCCGCTGGCGGCTGGCTCGATTTGCTCGGCGTTGACGCAGATGGCCGTCTGGTCGTCTTCGAACTGAAACGCGGATCGCTCGGCCGAGACGCGGTGACTCAAGTACTCGACTACACGTCCTATCTGTCTGAAATGGAGCCGTCGGAGCTAGCAGTACACATCACCGAGCGGTCGGGGCAAGGCGGCATACCAACGATTCACGATTTCGCTGCCTGGTACACCGAGCGCTTTGCCGACCTACAGCGCCTGTATCCGATCCGAATGGTCCTGGTTGGTTTAGGTATCGATGAAACAGCACTGCGTGTGGCAAGATTTCTGTCAGAGGCGTCCCTGAACGTGGAGGTTGTTACGTTCCACGGCTTCCGCAACGAGGGCGATGTCTTGGTTGCCCGCCAACTGCCAGTGCAACGAGAGACAGTGGCACGGCGACAGTCGTCAACTCTGCCAATCGATGAGCGGCGTAGACTGCTCTCTCAGCGCTTGGATGACCTCGGCCTAACGGAGAGATTCGAGGAGGTTCGCGACTTCGTCAACGATCGGTTAGAGCATCGAGCTTTCGTGGACGCCAAGACGTTCGGTGTCAGTCTGCAACTGGATGTGCGGAGCGTGAGCGGCGTTCGCGGGCCCCGACCATTCTTCGGCGTGTACGCCGCTTACATGACCGACAACGCGATTGAACTCAGTCTCAACACCATCACCGAGCGGCATAACCCGGAAGAGCACGCGAAGCTGACCGCTCTTGCTCCAGTGATCGACTGGCCGCACGGCGGCAAGGCGATCGTGATCGAGAATCGTGAAGCATGGGAGCGACTCAAACCCGCAATTCGCGATTTCGCCGACGCCGTGTATCGAGATTGGCAGCAATACCGCAGCAGGCCGATGGATCACACGATCGTCGATTGAGCAGAATCTTCGGGGACCTCAGGTTGTTTCAACCTGGATAGCCGACAGCTTGAGCTCTGCCGACCGCTGCGAAAGCCGAAGCAGCTCGACCCCCACTTCCTCGCCGACGCTGTTGTAGTCCAACACGACGCCCGGCGACACCTCTTCCGACTCAACGATCTCCGAATCGTCCAGTCGCAGGTACAGGGCGTCGGCAGCCTCGTCCACGCTGAGCTTCACAATCGCCCTCGCATTCGCCGATCGAAGAATACGCTCACCACTCGCCAGGGTGAGACGCTCGTGTTCACGATAACCCGCAAGACGCGGTCGTCCCGTTCGGAGACCAGGTAGAAGAATCGTTCAACTTCTTCATCCAGCGGGTCCGGCGTGCGGGCGACCGGAGACTCGAGGGCCATCTCGACCACTCCCGTTTGATGCCCCTGGCCTCCATGACCTGAGCAGCGTGCCGAGTGAACCGAAGGTTCATCGAGTCGGCTTCCGACCCACATGCAATGCCACCGCGCCCATCGACAGCCTCCGATACGACACCTCCACCAGCTTCGCCGACTCCAGCATCCGCGACAGCTCGTCCGCCGTGGGATAGCCGCTGAGCGAGTTCGGCAGGTAGCGGTACGCCGAGCGGTCGCCCGACAGCAGCCCCGCCACGCGCGTCACACCCTCTTCAAAGCCGACGCGCAGCAGCTTGCCCCAGGCGGAGTCGGGTGGATGCGTGATGTCGAGGCCGACCAGCCGGCCGCCCGGTTTCAGCACGCGCGCCATCTCCGCCAACGAACCCGCCAGATCGGGCAGGTTGCGCAGCACGAACGCCGACGCGACCACGTCGAACGAGGCGTCGCCGAACGGCAGATGCAGCGCGTCGCCCTGCAACCAGTCGATGCCGTCGGCGCCGAACTTCTGCTCGGCCCGCGCCAGCATCGCCGCCGACACATCGAGCCCCGTGACCCGCGCCGCACCTTGCCGTCGGAACTCCGCGCTCAGATCGCCCGTCCCCGCCCCAAGGTCCAGCACCACCGCGCCGCGAGGCTGCGAGCTTGCAACCGCCAACGCCCGCCAGCGGCCGTCGCGGCCGCCCGTCATCAATCGGTTCATGCGGTCGTAGTGAGGGACCAGACGACTGAACATCTCCCCGATCGAGCGCGTCCGCTCCTGTGCCGTGGACTGGTCAGACATGCTGATACAGTACTGAAACCGACCTTCAAGTCGGATAATTCTTGCTCGGATCGGCCAGTGACGACCAGCGAACCGAAGCAGGCCAGGGCCATCGAACGCCGCGAGCACTTGCTCGACGCCGCCGCACAGGTTTTCGCCAATCGAGGCTACGCCGACGCCCAGATGGACGAGATCGCCGCCGCCGCCGACACCTCGAAGGGCGGACTCTACTTCCATTTCGCCAACAAGGAGACGCTGATCGCAGCCGTGATCGGCCGGGCCGGCGACATCCTGCGGAACCGCGTGACCAGCGCAATGTCCGCCGCCGGCGACGATCCCGTCGCCCGCGCAGACGCCGCCCTGGCCACCTTGATCGACACGCTCTCGGCCCATCGGTCGCTGGCTCGCGTGCTGACTACGGAGACGGTCGCCGGTTCCTCCGCCGCCCGTCGCCGCGTCGTCGAGATCGAGGACGAGTTCGTCCGGCTCATTGCCGCCGAGCTGCGCGTCGCGCTTGAGCGCGGCCGCCTGAGCAACCTGCACGAGCCGCTCGACCCGGATCTGACCGCGCGCGCCTGGGTCGGCATGGTGCAATCCACGCTCACCGCCTGGGCCGCCGGACGGGTCGCGACGCCAATCCAGCGGATCTATCCCGAGCTCCGCCGGCTGCTCCTGCGCAGCGCCGGCGTCCCGCTTGAATCGAATCAACTCACCGAGCACCTGAAGGAGTGAACGATATGTCCCGACCTACCGTCACCGTCGACCGCACCTGCCTGCCCGACTGGGAACGTTCGGGCGACTACGGCGACATCTACTACGACGTCGCTGAAGGCATCGCCAAGATCACGATCGCCCGACCCGAAGTCCGCAACGCCTTCCGGCCCAAGACGCTCTTCGAGCTCCTCGACGCCTTCAAGCGAGCGCACGAGGACATGTCCGTCGGCGTGATCATCCTCACCGGCGAAGGCAAGGAAGCCTTCTGCTCCGGCGGCGACCAGCGCATCCGCGGCGACGGAGGCTACATCGGCGACGACGGCGTGCCCCGACTCAACGTGCTCGACCTGCACCGCTACATGCGCTCGATCCCCAAGCCGGTCATCGCCATGGTCGCCGGCTACGCGATCGGCGGCGGCAACGTGCTCGCCACCGTCTGCGACCTCACCTACGCCGCCGACAACGCCTGGTTCGGCCAGACTGGACCCAAGGTCGGCTCATTCGACGCCGGCTACGGGACCATGCTGCTCGCCCGCCTGGTCGGCCACAAGAAGGCCGCCGAAATCTGGATGCAGTGCCGACAGTACTCGGGCGAGGAAGCCGCCGCCATGGGCCTCGCCTGCGACGTGTTCCCCGTCGACGACCTCGAGCTCGAGGTCGTCAACCGCTGCCGCGAGATTCTCTGCATGTCCCCGACCGCGCTGCGCTTCATCAAGCGCGCCCTCGTCGCCGACACCGACGGCCTCTCCGGCATGCAAATGTTCGCCGGCGACTCGACCCTGCTCTACTACCTCTCCGAGGAAGCCAAGGAAGGCAAGAACGCCTTCCTCGAGAAGCGCAAGCCCGACTTCAGCAAGTACCCGCGCTTCCCCTGATGTCGGCTGCATCGCCCCCGATTCCCGGCAAACGCCGAGCCTGGCTGCTCGCGATCCGCCCGCCGACCCTGCCCGCAGCCGTCGCGCCGGTGCTCGCCGGCACAGGCATCGCCGCCGTCGACGGCGACTTCGAGGCCGGCCGCTTCTTCCTCGCCATGATCGGCGCGATCTTCATTCAGATCGTCGTCAACTTCGCCAACGACCTCTCCGATTTCCGCCGCGGCGCCGACACGCCCGACCGCCTCGGTCCGCCCCGCGCCGTCGCTCAGGGCTGGCTCTCCCAACGCGAGATGACCATCGGCATCGCGCTCGCCACAGCCGCCGCGCTGATCGTCGGCATCGTCCTCACCCTGATCGTCGGCTGGCCCATCCTGCTGATCGGCGCCGCCTCCCTGGTCGCCGCCGTCACCTACACCGGCGGACCGCTGCCCTACGGCTACCGAGGCCTCGGCGACGCGATCTGCTTCCTCTTCTTTGGCTTCGTCGCCGTCATGGGCGCCGGTTATGTCCAGATCGAGACGCTGACCTGGGAACTCGCCGCAGCCTCGGTCCCCGTCGGTTGCCTCGTCACCGCAATCCTCGTCGTAAACAACCTGCGCGACATCCACACCGACACCGCCACCAACAAGCGCACCCTCGCCGTCTTGATCGGCGAACACGCGACGCGCATCCAGTACGCGCTGCTCATGATTGCCGCCTTTGGCAGCATCTCCGCCTTCATCTCGGTCGGACTGCTGCCCAGCTACTGCTACCTCGCCTGGATCGGCCTGCCGCCGGGCCTCTGGATGCTCCGCGACATCATCAACGGACGCTCAGGTGTGGACCTGAATGCCATGCTCAAGCGCACCGCCCAACTCCACCTCCTGGTCGGCGCAATGATCGGATTGGGAGGAGTTCTGGGTACGCTCTAATTGAGCGCGACGATCACTCCGGCCGCAATGCCTATCGCGGTCAGTTGGAGTGCGGTCGCGATGGCAACCACGCGCCACATGCGAGTCTCGATCTGATCAACGAGGCCCGAGATCATGAGCTGGATCTCGTCCTTGGTCATCAGTGGAGCCATCTCGTCCTGGAGCGCATCGGTGAAGTCCCTCGACACCTGATCACCCAGACGCTCGCGCAACGTGTCCACGAATCGCAGCCGATTGATGATCGCCACACCACTCTCCTCACGTTCTCCGTAATCTTGAATCAGCATATCGATTGGAATGTAGGGTGCCGATCTACCGACTCGAAGCCGCCCAGACCCTGGCCACCGGCATCGAAACCGCCTGGACCTTCTTTTCCGATCCGCACAACCTGGCCCTGATCACCCCGCCCGAGATGCGCTTCCAGATCACCGGCGACCCGCCCACCGCCGTGCATCCCGGCCTGATCATCACCTACCGGCTCACCCCGCTACCCATCCTCCCGCTGCGCGTCTCCTGGGCCACCGAGATCACCCAGGTCGACGCGCCCCACTTCTTCGCCGACGACCAGATCGCGGGACCCTACGCGCTCTGGCGTCACGAGCACCACTTTCAGGAAGTCGACGGCGGCGTCCTCGCCACCGACCAGGTGCACTGGTCGCTGCCCCTCGATCCACTCTCCGCGCCGCTCGCCCAACTCGCCGTCATCCCCCAGCTCCTCCGCACTTTCCGCTTCCGCGCCGCCCAGCTCCAGGTGCAATTCGGATCACCGACCACCATCCCACCCACCCTCAGCATCCGCCCCCTCTGACTCCCCTACCTCCAGTCCAGGCCCCTGCGCCGGGACCCGCTCCGTTCCCCTCTCCCCCCACCTCCGGCGGGGGGAGATACCGAAGGCAGGGGGGGCTCCCCAATACCCAAAGTCAACCTCACAACACGCCAACACCACATACCGAACGCCCGTTCGCATAACATAGAACGCCTGACACCACAGCCAGGAGTTCTCTTATGTCACACGCCGCCAACCCACCCCTCCCCTTCACCAACGACGCCATCATCGACCGCCTCCGACACCAGGCCACCAATGGCCCCGCCTACGTCCAGCACAGCGCCACCAAGGCCCTCGCCCACATCAAGGGTCTCTACGCCCAGGCCCAATACGATGCCAGGCTCGCCTACGACACCGCCCGCCTCGCCCTGCGCGACTCGGTACAGGACGCTCCCACCAACGACAGCGACCACGCCGACGACGGCAAGATGTGCCTCGCCAAGCGCATGGAGGGCCTCAACAACGGCACCCTCCAGCCCACACCCGAAGAACTCGCCCACTTCGAGCCGGACAACCCCGCTCAGGCCGAAGATGACGACGAAGACCACCCACAGGAGCAGGAAGATGAACCTCCCTAATCCCCGCCACGATCCCGCGCCGCTCGCCCTCGCGGTTACTCCACTCCGACCGCCGTGTTTTTCCCCTCTCCCCCCGCCTTCGGCGGGGGGAGATGCCGAAGGCAGAGGGGACTCCCCCACGCCGGCCTGGGCCGGGCGTCTTCCAGCCCCTGTGACCACAGGGACCTGCTCCCTCTCCTCCCTCCAGGGTGCAGATGTCACGTAGGGCCTGCCCCTGCGAACGCTGGGGACAGAGGGGGGCTCCTAACGCTCGCCGATATTGTGTGAGCGACCCGCCCTCCTCCGCGATTGCGAGCCCCAATGACCGACTCCACGTTCATCAACTTGCGCTACTACTTTGTCCACCCGCCGTTCGGCCGCCCCGCCCTCATCACCGACCGATGATCTGGAACGTGAACCATGACCGATCAGATTGACACCGACGCCGCGCGTTCAATACCTTGCCACAGAGACCGCCCGCGCAACGGGCCGTAATGCCGTACACGAACGGAGTTGATCGTGAAGTTTGAGTTCTTCCACCTGATGCCTTATCGGGACCTGCCGGCGGACTTCGCCGAGACCAACAATTCGGTCTGGGTCGATGTCGATTCGAAACTGTTCGACCCGGCCAAGGCGCACCAGATGTACAACGACGGCCTGGACGAGCTCGAGGCCGCCGCCGCCGCCGGCTACGACGGCATCTGCATCAACGAGCACCACCAGAACGCCTACGGCCTGATGCCGTCGCCCAACCTGATGGCCGCCAACCTCTGCCGGCGGACCAAGGACGTCGCCATCGTCGTGCTCGGCAACTCGATTGCCCTCTACAACCCGCCGACCCGCGTCGCCGAAGAGTTCGCCATGCTCGACTGCATCTCCGGCGGCCGCCTCGTGGCCGGATTCCCCGTCGGCACGCCGATGGACGACTGCTTCTGCTACGGCGCAAACCCCTCGCACCTGCGCGACAAGTACTACGAGGCCGCCGACGTCATCACCCAGGCCTGGACTCGGCCCGAGGTCTTCTCCTACAACGGCCGCTACAACCAGCTCCGCTACATCAACATCTGGCCGCGACCGATCCAGCAGCCGCACCCGCCGGTCTGGATCCCCGGCGGCGGCTCGATCGAGACCTGGGAATGGTGCGCCGACCACAACTACGTCTACTGCTACCTCTCCTACGGCGGCTACAAGGCCGGGCAGAAGAACGTCGACGGATTCTGGCGCACGATGCAGCAGCGCGAGAAGCCGCTCAACCCCTACCACGCCGGCTTCCTCCAGCTCGTCGCCGTCGGCGAAACCGAGCAGGAAGTCGCGGACAAGTTCGGGCCGCACGCGGAGTACTTCTACAACAAGATGCTGCACATCGACCCGCGCTACGCCGACCCGCCCGGCTACCGCACCGTCCGCACCATCGAACAGGGCTTCACCCGCAGCCAGGGCCTCAAGCCGGTCTTCGAAGAGTCCAAGAAGTTCGAGGGTGAGAAGACCGCCGAGAAGATGGTCGAATCCAAGGCCAACTCGGAGATCACCTGGGCCGACCTGATCCGCGAAGGCAACATCGTCGCCGGCACGCCCAGCCAGGTCACCGAGCAGCTCGAGGAAGTGATCCGCACGCTCCACGTCGGTCACCTGATGATCCTCAACCAGTTCGGCTCGATTCCCAAGGAACTGGCCATCCCCAACATCGAGATGACCGCCCAGCAGGTGCTGCCCAACCTCAAGCACATCTGGGACGACGAAGGCTGGGAAGACCACTGGTGGCCGCAGGGCATGGAGAACGGCCAGGCCGAGCCGGCCGCGCTCTCCTTCTAATCGCCGCTCCTCCGTGCTCCCCTCCTCGCGGGGGGTAATGCCGGAGGCAGAAGCAACAACCCCACACCGAAGGGCGGCGCGCATGCGCCGCCCTTCGGCGTATCATTGGCGCCATGATTCGGACAATCCTGGCCCTCGCTCTCGGCGTCAGCGCAGTACTCGCTGTGCTCGCAGTGCTCACGCTGGCGCCGTTCAGCGGCGGCTCGTCTGCCACGTCTGCCGCCGCGCAGGACGCAACGTCTGTCCAGGTTCGCGCCAGGCTGGTTGCCAGCGGTTCGATCGAGTTCGGCCTGCGCGCAGGCGGACAGGACCTGACCCCGAGGGCGCGATTCTTCCCGGCGGGCGATCGGGTCACGAGTTGGCTGGTCAGCAGCCCGTTGGACCTGGCCAACGGCGCAGAGGTGCAGATCATCGCCCGGCGTCGCGCGAGTGGATCCGTTGAATTCGGCGTTCGCACGGTCGAATCGGGGCGGAGGTTCCTGCCCCGAGGTCGATTCTTCCCCGGCAACGCCACGGTGGGACGTTGGCTGATCAGCACCCCCGTGAGCATTCCCGCGCCCGATCCTCCGGTCGAACCGGAAGAGCAGGCCTCTGGGTCCCAGCCATCCGCTCCCGAGCAGTCCGACGAGTCAACCGAAAGCGTCGAGCGCATCTCCGGCGGACCTCGCGACGGGCTGATTGTTGAGGGCAACATCGTCGGCGACCCCGACGCGCCGGTGCTGATCGTCGAATACGGCGATCCGTTTTGACCAGAATGCCGCCGTATCGCGACTCAGGTTGAGCCGCGACTGATTGACGAGTACGTCCGCACCGGTATCGCCCGGTTCCAGTTCGTCAACATCGCCTACCTCGGCGCAGCGTCCGAGCGCGTCGGATACGCCATGGTCTGCGCCACGCAACAAAGCGGCGCAGCCTTCTGGCAGTTCCATGATCGCTTCCTTGTAGACGGCATCCGAGCCACTTCTCGCGCACAGCTGATCGACTACGCAGGCGACATCGGCCTCGATACCGACAGCTTCACCAAGTGCTACGACGACCCTGCGACCCGCCAGAAGCACAATGACAACGTCAATGCAGCGCGGAGTATTGGCATCTCATACGGCCCTCGGATTCATGTCAACGGAGTCAACTCCGGGAGAAGTTTCGAGAGCATTCGGCGACAGGTCGAAGCCGCGACTCGCTGATCCGGCGCTACGCTGACCGCATGAAGCCGAAGATCAGCATCATCACCCTGGGCGTGAGCGATCTGGCCGAGTCCGTCCGCTTCTACCGCGACGGCCTGGGTCTGCCTGCTCCGAACTACAACGACGGCGACAACATTTGCTTCCTCGAACTCGAAGGCACGTGGCTCTCGCTCTACCGCCGCGACAAGTTTCCGGACGAAGCCGACATCGCCTTCGCCGATCCGGCAGCGGGAACCCCGACCGTCACGCTGGCCCACAACCTGCCTTCGGCCGAAGCCGTCGACGCCGCCATGCAGGAGGCCGTCAACGCCGGCGCAACCGTGGTCAAGCAGCCCGAAGAGGTCTTCTGGGGCGGCTACAGCGGATACTTCAGCGATCCCGACGGCTACCTCTGGGAACTCGCCTACAACCCCTTCACGGACCTCACCTGAGATGGCGCGGGTCACGGCGCTGAGCGCCGTCACGCTCGCCACCGCCGACATGGCAGCGGCAACCGGGTTCTACGAGGCGCTCGGATTCGTGAAGCTCTACGGCGGACCGCAAGCCGGCTTTACCTCATACCTGGCCGGCGAGAGCTACCTCAATCTGATTGCAGCCGAACCGGCTACGGGATTCTGGGGCCGCCCGATTTTCTACGTCGACGACGTCGACGCGTTCCACGCCAACGCCGTCGCCGCCGGCCTCACGCCTGAGTTCGAGCCGCGCGACGCCCCCTGGCGAGAGCGCTACTTCCACATCGTGGATCCCGACGGCCACGAACTCTCGTTCGCGAAGCCGCTAGAGCGCTCCGATTCTAACGGCTGAGATTGCTGGCCGCGGTCAGGCCGCCGTCGATGATGAACTCGGATCCCGTGCTGTAGGTCGCGTCGGCGGCGATGAAGAGCATCATCTTGGCGACCTCATCGGCTCGGCCCATCCGGCTGATCGGAATCCGCATCGGGCGGTCGCCATGCTCGTCGCGCTTCGCGTCGGGGTTGGCCAGCATCTCCGTGTCGACCGGGCCGGGATGGACCGAGTTGACGCGGATGTTGTCGCCGCCCAGCTCCACCGCGGCGACCTTGGTCAGTCCGCGCACGCCGAACTTGCTCGACACGTATGCGCCCAGACCGGGGTAGCCCTGGATACCGGCAGTCGACGAGGTGTTGATGATGCAGCCGCCGCCCGCCTCGCGCATCGCCGGAATCACCGCGCGCATGCCGAGGAACACGCCAACCAGGTTCACATCGATGACCTGGCGGAAGTGTTCGAGCGTGGCCTGCTCGATCGGTGCCACCGGCAGGATCCCGGCGTTATTGAGCAGAAGGTCCACGCGGCCGTATTCGGCCACCGTCTTGTCGACGATCTCGCTCCAGTCGCTCTCGCTGGTCACATCGAGATGCGCGTAGAGGGCCTCGCCTCCCGTGTCGACGATGCTGTTGGCGACGCGCCGGCCGTCCTCGTCGAGGATGTCGCCGAGCACCACCGTTGCCCCCTCGCGGGCGAACAGCCGGGCCTCTTCCTCACCCTGCCCGCGTGCGCCGCCCGAGATGATGGCGACCTTGCCGTCGAGCTGTCCCATGTGGTTCTCCGTGTCTATTCCGTGAGCTGCGAGTGGCCGCAGGACTATTCAATCAGTTGTCCGATGTTGCCGCCGATGGTCAGCCCGCCGTCGATCACGAACTCCGCGCCCGTGCTGTACGAGGCGTCGGAAGCGATGAACAGCATCATCTTCGCCACCTCGTCGGCGGTGCCGATGCGCGGAATCGGACCGGCAAAGCTGAAATCATCATCCGCGCGCTGCGAACGCTGAGTGAGCTCCGGGTCGCGGATCATTGGCGTGTCGATCGGGCCGGGATGCACCGAGTTGACGCGGATGTTGTACGGGCCGAACTCTACGGCGGCCGACTTGGTCATGCCGCGCACGGCGAACTTGGAGGAGACGTAGGCGCTGAGCCCGGCGTAGCCCTCGAGCCCCGCGGTCGAGGACGTGTTGATGATGCAGCCGCCGCCGGCTTCCTTCATCGGCTTCACTGCCGCGCGCATGCCCAGCCAGACGCCGACCTGGTTGATCCGAATGACCTCCAGATACTCCTGCAACGAGGAGTCTTCGATCATCTTGACCCGCGCGATGCCGGCGTTGTTGATCAAGATGTCCAGGCGGCCGTACTGCTCGACCGTCCGGTCGATTACCTCGGCCCAGTTGGACTGCTCAGAGACGTCGAGCTTGGCAAACGTCGCCTGCCCACCGGTGTCGATGATGCTCTCGGCGACGCGCCTGCCTTCCTCCTCAAGGACGTCACCGAGGACGACCGCAGCGCCCTCGCGGGCGAACAGCCGCGCCTCCGCCTCGCCCTGTCCGCGCGCGCCGCCGGAGATCAGCGCGACCATTCCGTCCAGCTTGCCCATAATGCTGCTCCTCGGTCTCTCGTGCTTCAGAAGGGAGACTACTTGCCGCTCAGGTCGCGGCGGGTGCGCATGGCGAATGGTTCGACACGCCCGCTCTCCAAGTCGAAGCGGTACCGCCACTGCCGCAGCAGATCGAGGCCGTAGACATGAATCGCCAGCGTCTTGCCCTCGTTGATCTCGACGGCGTGGATGTCCGCCGGCGGCTCAGAGATCACCGTGGTGGAGCCGGTCGGCACGCGGGTCGGCTCCAGCTCTTCGAGCTCGGCGAACCAGGGCGTCATGCCGTCGTCGACGCGCTGGTAGTTGCGGTTGAACTCGACCCCGGAGATCACGCCCTCCATTGCCCAGCCGTTGTGGTTGTGAACCGGCGCGCCCGCATCCGGCTGCCAGACGACGGCCATCACCGTCAGGTTGTCTGCGCGGTGGATCACAAACCCCTTGTCCGGGTCCGGATCGTCATTCTCAGGCAGGTCGAGCAGCACGTCGCGGCGCTGAATGATCCGCTCCAGCGGATCGGAGATCTGCGCGATCTGGCGCTCAGCCGAGTCGCCCCGGTCGGCAATCCGCTGCGCGTCCTTGACAAAGTCCATCAGTGTGTACGTCGAGGTCGTCATCGTTCGACCCTTTCATCGTGCTGGCGCACTGGAGTCGATTATAGGTCCGCCGTGCCGGCATTCGGGATGGTCGGCTAGCCTGCTCAGACGAGCAAGCGCGACCTGTGGAGAGCGTCAATGGCGTCGCAACGAGCGGAGTTCGGCCTCTTCTATCAGCTGCCGCAGGCCGACGGTCAAGACGTGCCGCAGCGATACCGCGACACGATCGCCCAGGTCGTGCATGGCGATCAGATCGGCTGGGACGCCGCCTGGCTCGCCGAAATGCATTTCGTTCGCGAGTTCTCGGTCCTGCCCTCGCCAATGCTGACCATGGCCGCCATCGCCGCACAAACGGAACGCATCCGCCTTGGCACCGGCGTCGCGCTATTGCCGCTGGTCGATCCGATCCGCACCGCCGAGGATGCCGCGACGCTCGATATCATCTCAAACGGCCGGCTCGAGTTCGGCGTCGGACGCGGCAGCATCGGCGAGCACTTCGCCGGCTTCAACGTCAACATCGCCGATCGGGCCAGCCGCTTCGAAGAGGCGCTGACCGTGATCCGTCAGGCCTGGCTGGACGGTCCGGTCAACTTTGAGGGCGACCACTTCCGCTACCGCAACGTCCCGGTCGTGCCCAAGCCGATCCAGCGCCCGCGCCCGCCCATCCGCATCGCCGCCAACAGCGACGAGTCATTCGTCCGCGCCTCGACCGACGACTGGCGCGTCTTCGCCAGCCCGATCACCGCCTTCGCCGAGGACCTCGACCGCCGCTTCGCGATGTACCACCAGGCGAGGCCCGATGCGCCCGCCACGGACGCCGGCATCTTGCTGCCCGTTCACGTTCACGAGTCCTCGGAGACGGCCAGGGAAGAGGCTCGCGCCAGCCTGCAGAGCTACCTCAAGGTCGTCAGCGACACCGGGATCAGGAGCTGGACCCGGCGCGGCGGCGACCCCGACGACCTCCCGCCCCTGCTCAACCGAAATCGCAACTCCAGCTACGAGGAAGTACTGGATCAGATGTGCGCGATCGGCAACCCCGACGAAGTGATCGCCAAGCTCTACGCCGTCGGCGAGCGCTACGGCGTCGGCCACTTCATCACCTGGTGCAACGCCGGCGGGATGATCCCGCACGAGCAAGTCACGCGCTCGATGAGCCTGTTCATGGAACAGTGCGCGCCCAACATTACGATTCCGCAGGGTCCGGCGAGCTGACGATCTCAGCAGCCGGCAGCCGTTGCCGCATCACGTCGATCGCCTCCTGATTGTCGTCGATCAGCAGATACCTGCGGCCCAGCGTCTGCGCCGCTGCGCCGACCGTGCCGCTGCCCGCGAACGGATCCAGGACCAGCTCGCCCTCGTCGCTCGACGCCCGCAGGATGCGCTCGGCCAGCGCGACCGGTTTCTGCGTCGGATACCCGGTGCGCTCTCTCGCGTTGGTGCCAACAATCGTCTGCCACCAGACATCGGTCGGCAGTTTGCCGCGCTCCGCCTTCTCCTTCCCGACCAGGCCGGGTGCGAGGTAGGGAACACGGTCAATCGCGTCGCGGTTGAAGACGTAGCGTTCACGATCCTTGACGTATACGAGAATGTTGTCATGCTTGGCCGGCCAGCGGCGCTTCGGCCTTCCGCCGTAGTCGTACGCCCAGATGATCTCGTTGAGAAAACAGTCGCGGCCGAAGATGTTGTCCAGCGCCACTTTGACGTAGTGCACCTCGCGCGCATCCAGGTGCAGATACAAGCTGCCGTCGTGCCGCAGGACCCTCCAGAGTTCCATCAATCGAGGCGCGAGGAAGTCGAGGTACTGCTCGAACGCATCGCGGTACGCATGCTCGGAGACCTGCCTGGAGCGATATCTGCGCCCGCCGAAGCCGACTCGTTCTCCTTCTCGGTCCTGCGTTGTTTGCAATCGCTGATACGTCCGCGACCGGCCGGTGTTGAATGGCGGATCGGTATAGACGAGTTGTACGCTCTCGGTTTGCAACGAACGCAGCACAGCGAGGTTGTCGCCTGCAACGATCCGGCCTGGAGACTCCGAACTCACGCTTCCGGCAACTCACGCGGCAGGCTCGAAGTCGTCGGTTCGACTTCGCCTCGCCGTTCCTCTTCCTCGCGGCGTTCCGCCTCTTCCTCACGCTTGATCCGCCGCTCGGCCTCAGCCTCTTCCAACTCGCGGCCGATGCCTTCCTCGATCATCTGCTCGACCGGACGCTGCTCCACCGTGGCGTCGAACCCGTCGTCAAGCACGCTGTAACTGCGCCCGCCCATGTACATCAAGGGCTTAAACTCGTCATCGTCCAGGGACCACATGCCGGTATTGAAGTCAAACCCGTCCGTGTCGGCCTGGGCGGAGACGACCTTGCCGATGAACAACGTGTGATCGCCCATCGTGTAGAAGTCGTGCAGCGTACATTCGATCCAGCCGATGCAGCCTTCGAGCAATGGCGAGTCAATCTCCTTACCCTTGAATGTCGGCACCCCCGACGCTTCCAGCTTGTCGCCGATCGTGTTCGAGACCATCCCAAGCCATTGCGTGTGGTTGAGCAGCACCTTGGAGGGAATGTTGATCGCGAACTCCTCGCCGAACTTGATCATGTCGTGCGTGCGGCGCGAGGGATGCACCGCAATCGCGACCAGCGGCGGATTGACCGACACGGGCATCGACCAGGCGATCGGCGCCGCGTTGCCTACGCCGCGCCAGTTGGTGCTCACGATCGCCACCGGCGATCCGCCCAACAGCCGCCGTGCGTCATCTTCAAGCATGCGTTTGCGAACCATGCCGAAAGTCTATCCCGCAGGTGGAGTACGCTGCGATCCAATGATCCGGATGGAGACGCACGATGGTTGACTTCCACGACAACAGCGAAGAAGCTGCCTTCCGCACCGAGGTGAAATCGTTCATCCAGAACGAATTCCGACCGCGCCGAGAGCGGATGCGCGAAGAAGCACGGTCGGCGCAGCCGTTCGACCGCCCGCCCACCCAGCGCGAGTGGGAGAAGGAACTGGCCAATCGCGGCTGGGTCGCTCCAGCCTGGCCCCAGCAGTACGGCGGGGCCGGACTCTCGGTGATGCAGCAGTTCATCTTCAACGAGGAGATGGCCGAAGCCCGCGCCCCCCGGCCCGGGGGCATCGCGATCGGCATGGCCGGCCCGACGATCATCACGATCGGCACTGACGAGCAGCAGCAGGAGCATCTGCCGCCAATCCTTAGCGGCGACGCGATCTGGTGCCAGGGCTACTCCGAACCCGGCTCCGGCTCCGACCTTGCCTCGCTCCAGACGCGCGCCGTCAAGGACGGCGACGACTTCGTGGTCAACGGCCAGAAGATCTGGACCTCGGGCGCGCACCGCTCCGACTGGATGATCTTGCTCGCCCGCACCGATCCCGACGCGCCCAAGCACAAGGGGATCACCTACTTCGTGCTCGACATGCACTCGCCGGGCGTCTCGACTCGGCCGTTGGTCAACATGGCCGGCACGCACGAGTTCAACGAGGTCTTCTTCGAGGATGTCCGCATTCCCCAGCGCAACGTGCTGGGCGAGGTCAACCGAGGCTGGTACGGCGCCGTGACCACGCTCGACTTCGAGCGCTCCAGCATCGGCTCCGCCGTCGGCATGCAGCAGTCGGTTGAGGACGTGATCCGCTACGCCAAGGAGAACCGCGGCAGCGGACTCTCCTCGGTCGACCGGCGCGAGACCAAGATCGCCCTGACCGATCGCTACATCGAGACCCAGACCGCACGGATGATTTCCTACCGCATCGTGTCGATGCAGAACCAGGGTCTGATTCCCAACCACGAGGCGTCAATGGCCAAGCTGTTCGCCATGGAACTCAACCAGCGCATCACGGCCACTGCAGTCAAGGTGCTCGGTCTGCACGGCCAGCTCCAGGGCAAGAACGCGCCGCGCCGGGGCCGACACGCCTACGGCTTCATCCGCTCGATTGCCAACACGATCGAGGGCGGCACCTCCGAGATCCAGCGGAACATCATCGCCACTCGGGGTCTCGGCCTGCCTCGCGGCTAGCTTCCCAGGATCAGGTCCGCGTTCAGATCCTCCGGCTCCAGTTGAGCCGGAGGATTGAACCACGCGCACAGACCGAACAACACCCGTCGCGGTTCACCGCAGGCGATCCGAACACTCGCCGACTGCCAGGCGTGATTCAGGTAGATCCCGCCTCGCCGCTGACCGGGAATTCGGCGTTGAAACGTCAGGCCGTCCGGCTCTCGCGCGTCGTGGATGATCAACCGCGACCCATCGATCAGTTCCGAGATTGCAGCCGCGGTCGACGCCGCTGACGTGTCGTCGCCTCGCGTCGCGACGATCCACACTCGCTGACTGCGTGGAATCGCCGATTCACCCAGCCGTGCCGTGATCATTCGTGCCAGCGTCGCTGCCTGATCCGCATCGAGGCGATCCGACACCGCAATCGCCACGTCGTCACGGTGATCGACAGACAGGTCTCGCAGAGCGTCGGGCATCATCATTGCCGCTCCAACATCCAGGTCACGATACGACCGGACAAGTCTTCGCCATCGTCGATCCGGAGTACGGGCGCGCCTCCGCAATCGACCGGGGTCGGCGCGTCGACGGATTGCACGACGACCACGCCCGACCAGTCGCCGCGCAGGCCGTCTCCTGCGCAGAGCGCGTCCATGGCGCTGCCGGCGAAGCCCGCCAGGAACAAGCCATCGACCGGAGCGAACATGTCCGCCAGCGCCGCCAGTTTGCGCAGCTCGGCCGGCGTGGGTGCGACCGTGGCGGGCACCAGGCCCAGCCCGGCGGCTTCAACATGATCGAGCAGTCCCAGCTCCCGCAGCGCCGACCAGACATGGCGCTCGTCATCCGCTAACACCACGACTAGGATCAGCGAACCCGGCGGCTCGTCGGGGACAATCAGCGCCGCCGCCGGTTGTTCGCGGATCAGCACGACGGTGTGTTCCTGCGCCAGATCGCGCGTGGCCGCATCAAACGTCGGTTCCGACGTGCCGAACAGGTAGAGATAGATCAACACCGCAATGAACGCGACCAACGGCACGGCCAGACCAAGCATCGCGAGCTTGCGGCGCATCGTGCCTCAGTCCGTCCGCGACTCGACAAGGAGCCAGTGCAGGAGGTGATCGGGCCAGTCATCGTTGAAGAAGGGATAGTGGTCGGCTCCCGTGACTGTCCAGAGCTCAACTGTGATCGCTCCCGCGCAGCCGTCGCGGTACCGCCGCACATCGGTCTCAGCGCCGTCCAGAACATCTTCAAGGTCGATTGCAGGCAGAAGCGACGGGTGCGCGAGATCGCAGCCGGCTCGATCCGCCCAGCGCTCAATCAGTTCCACCGCGCCCGGATAGCCGCCCGAGAACTCTCCGGTGCCTGCATAGGGGATGTCGAGGTCGGCAGTGCCGTGTATCTGCAACACCGAGACCGGCGCCGCGTCCTCGCAGCGCTCGGGATCGCCAAAGGACGACCCAGCCTGGCTGACGATTGAGACGAGACCATCCAGCCCGTCGCAGGCCAGTCGATAGGCCATGAATCCACCGTTCGAGTAGCCGACCACGTGTACGCCCGATATGTCCACGACTTCCCGTGTCTCAGCGACCAGCCCGCTAAGCCAGCCGTAGTCGTCGACGGCGTTCTCATCGAAGTTGCAGCATGCGTCGGTCGCGTTCCAGAACGCGTTTCCGCGCGAGTCGGTCGTTCCCTGCGGCGTGATCAGTGCGAAGCGATACTCCTGTACGCGCTCCGACAGTCCGAAGTACCAGTCGTGCGCTTCGGCCTCGCCCGAGTAACCGTGCAACGACAGCACCAGCGGAATCGACTCGCCCTCGGCTCCCGGCGGGAACTGCAGGCGAGCGGTCCGCTCCCCGCCGATCAGGCGCTCCTGGACTTCCGACGCCGACTGCGTCGCCGCTTCGTACCGCTCTGCTATCCAGTCGAGGATGCGAGGCGTGAAGTCCGTCTGCCAGACCAGCGGTACGTGGCCGCCGCCCTCGATGGTCCACAGCTCCATCACGGTCCGGTTTACGCAACCCTGCTCGAACCGCTTGATCGTGGTTTCGTCGCCCTCGACCGCCATGTCAGTGTCAATCTGATCACGCTCGACAATCCCCGAGGGATCGCAACCGGCCCGCTCTGCCCAGCGCGTCACCGACGCCCATGCTCCCGGCACCGGCTGCCGATCCGGATCGGGATGGGTCGGCAATCGACCGCCTTCGTAGAGGACGAGCTCATCTTCCGTCCCGTGGATTTGCAACACCGAGAGCGGCTTCGGCGCGCGGCAGCTCGCCGCATCCGAGTGCGCGCCCCCGGCCAGACTGACGATCGCGGTCAGACCGGGTACGTCCTCGCAGGCCAGGCGGTACGACATGAATCCGCCGTTCGAGTGGCCCACGGCAACGACCTGGTCGAATGCGGCAATCTCACGCGCCTCGGCGATCAACGACGTGAGGTAGCCGACATCGTCGACTTCGGCGTCGAAGATGTCGCAGCATTCGTCGGTGCCGTTCCAGTGCCGCGCGCCGAACTGGTCGAGCGTTCCTTCCGGATACAGCACGCCGAACCCGCGCTCGTCGATCCAGCGCGAGAGCTGGAAGTACTCGTCCACCTGTCTCGCGTAGCTGCCGTATCCGTGCAGCAGCAGGATCAGCGGGCGCGGCGTCGTCAGATCGGCCCCGACCGGCACGACCAGCGAGGCTGGGCGATTGCCGCCGAGCACAAACTTGTTCTGAGCCGCTGCTTCCTGCTCGGGCTGCTCCTCCGGCTCGGCAGCCGATGCCTGCTGGGACGATTGCTGTTGAGCCTGGTCAGCCTGGCTCTGCGAATCCTGTTGTTGAGCCGGCGTCTCTTGCCGCTCCGATTCCTCTGGCGCGGCCTGCGCAGCTTGATCCTGGTCCGGTTCAGCGTCAGCCGTTTCTTCCGTCTTCTGCGTCTCGGGCAGCGTCTGCTCAGACTCGCCGCTGCAGGCGATCGCACACACGCCCAGCAGCAACACCACGACAGCGAACACCAGGAGTCGACGCATGGCTGCCAGCCTATCGCGGGAGCGGATCGCCGCGTGTCCCGACTGCTAGCCTTCCAGCGCACCGACTCGCGATGCGAGAGCCGATTGGAGCCGACCAATGCGACGCGCCGCCTGGAATGCCGACCGCACCCTGAGCGTCCATGACGATCCCAATCGAGCGCCCGCCGAGGGTGAAGTGCGCGTGCAGGTCGTCAACGCGGGCATCTGCGGATCCGACTTGCACTGGTATCGCGGCGACTTCATACCGCAGGCGATGCGCACGCCCGGACACGAGATCGGCGGCATCGTCGCCGCGGTCGGCACCGGCGTCGATCACGTGCAGGAAGGCGATATCGTCGGCGTCGAGCCGCTGCTGCGCTGCGGCGAGTGCGGCTACTGCATCTCCGGCCACTACAACCAGTGCCAGGTCGCCGGTGGACTGATCGGCATCGCCGTTGACGGCGGCATGGCGCAGGATGTCTTCGCGCCCGGCGTGGCTGTGTTCAAGGCCCCGCCCGGCGTCGACGGCGAGGTCGCCGCGATGGCTGAGCCGCTCGCCTGCGGCGTTCACGGTTACAACATGGCGACCCTCGGCCAGGGCGAGACCGTCCTCGTCATCGGCGCCGGGACTATCGGACTCACCGCCCAGCTCGCGGCACAGGCCGCCGGAGCCAACGTCATCGTGCTCGCCAGACACCCGCATCAGCAGGAAGCGGCCCGCCGCCTCGGAGCGGCCGAGGTCATCGGCGAGGACGAAGCCGGACAACGTCGCCTCAAGGAACTCACCAATGACGACGCAATCGACGTCGTCGCAGAATGCGTCGGCGGCCACGCCGACACGATCCGCCAGTCGGTCGATGTCGTCCGACGCCTGGGGCGCGTGATCGTGCTTGGCGTCTTCGCCATCGACAGTGCCGGCCTCAATCCGCTCACCCTGCTGGGCAAGGAGATCACGATCGTCGGCGCAGTCACGTACGGCAAACTCGGAGGCCGCGCCGCCGACTACCAACAGGCCCTTGACGTGCTCACCGGATGCAGCGAGGAAGCCCGCTCGCTGATCACGCACCGCTACAACCTCGCCGCTGTCAACGAAGCCTTCGAGACCGCCCTGGACAAGTCGTCCAAATCAATCAAGGTGCACATCACGCCCAACGCGTGAACGACGCCTAGAAGATCGCCAACGGATTCGCAGGACTTCCCGTCCCGCCGATGATCCGCAGTGGGCTGAGCACGAACTGAAACTCGTGCCGTCCGTATCGGTCCGCCGCCGCGGCGACATCCTCGAGTTGCATGTTGTCCATCAGCCAGAGACCCATGTGCACGATGCCGACCGCGTGGATCGGAATCCGCAGCGTCTCGTAGCCGGAGGGATTCACATCCGTCGCCGTGTCCGCGCCGATCACCGCGACTCCGCGCTCGTGCAGCCAGGGCAGACACGCGACATGCCAGCCCGGGAATCCCGTCTCTAGCAGCGGCTCGCGACCCACCTCGCGCTTGCGCCTGCCGTAGCCGGTGCGCAGCAGCACGGCGTCGCCCTCACGCACCGTGACGCCCTGACGCGCCTCCGCCGCCTCCAGGTCCTCAGGGAAGACGCCCTCGCCCGGCTCCATCCACTCGACGCCCTTGACCGCCGCCACGTCGAGCAACACCCCGCGCGTCACGATCCCGTCGCGCAACTCGGTGATCGGCAGATGTGTCGCGCCGCCCGTTGAGTTGACCAGCCGCGCCTCTTTGCCGTTGTACATCTTGCCGTCCCAGAAGATGTGGCACAGACCGTCCAGGTGCGTAATCGCGTAGCCGTGATAGACCAATCCGAAGAACTCCATCGCCCCGCCCATGCGCGACACGCCCGCCTCGGCGATCGCCGCCGCCGACTCGCCCGTCGCCACCATGAATCGCTGCGGCGTGCCCATCGCATGGTCGGGCTGGTGCACGTTCTCGATGTCCCACGCGCACGAGACCGACACGCCCTCCGAGACCAATGCCGCCGCCGCCTTGCGCACCTCGGGCGTTACGTAGTTCAGCGTCCCAAGCTGGTCATCGTCGCCCCAGCGTCCCCAATTGGACAACGAATCCATCATCGCCATCACTTCGGGTTCGGTCGGAATGTTTGGCATCGGTTGGTCCTTTCCAGGTCCCGTAGACGCCGACAGACTACTCGTTGTGTGACCCGCCGACCTGCTAGCGTTGCCTGCGAACCAACGCACTGATAAGGAACCACCCAAATGTCCGACACCCCGATCCACGGCTGGACCGACCCCAGGTTCGACGCCGTCCGCGACGCATTCGCGGCCAACTTCGCCGAACACGGCGAGGTCGGCGCGGCCATCTCGATCTACCACCACGGCGAGCCGGTCGTCGACCTCTGGGGCGGCTGGTACACGCCCGAACGCGATCGCGAGTGGGACCGCAACACGCTGGTCAACGTCTTCTCCACCACCAAGGGATTGACTGCCTTCTGCGCCCACCGACTGGCAGAGGAAGGCCGGCTCGACTTCGACGCGCCCGTGGCCGAGTACTGGCCCGAGTTCGCCGCCGCCGGCAAGCAGGACATCCCGGTCCGCTACCTGCTCTCGCACCGCGCCGGCATGGCCGCCGTCCGGCGCGACATCACGCTCGACGAGATGTTCGACTGGGACACGATCACCTCGGCCCTGGCCGAGCAAGAGCCCTGGTGGTCACCCGGCGAACAGCACGGCTATCACGCGCTGACCTACGGTTGGCTCGTCGGCGAGGTCGTGCACCGCATCGACGGACGCGGCATCGGCCGTTACTGGTGGGACGAGTTTGCCGCCCCGCTCGGACTCGATGCGCACATTGGTACCGGACCCGAGTTCGACGGACGCATCTCCACCCTGATCAATGCGCCCGTCGATCCCGACGCGCCGACCCTGCTCGACCTGCTTGGCGACGAGAACTCGGTCGGCGCCCGCGCGTTCACCAACCCTGGCACCGTCGCGCCGGACGGCGACAACATCACCAGCATGCGCGGCTGGCGCGCTGCCGAGATACCGGCCGCCAACGGTCATTGCACCGCTCGCTCGCTGGCCCGCATCTACGGCGGCGCCGTCGACGGAGGCGAGATCGACGGCATCCACATCATCGATCCCGACACGCTCGAGACCGCACTCATCGAGCAGTCCAATGGTCCGGACACCTGCCTGATGATCCCGACCCGCTTCGGGCTCGGCTTCATGCTCACCGGCGAGTTCCTCCCGCTCGGACCGAACCCGCGCTCCTTCGGTCACCCCGGCGCTGGCGGCTCGCTCGGCTACGGCGACCTCGACGCCAACATCGGCTTCGGCTACACGATGAACCAGATGCAGAACAACCTCAGCGGCGACCCCAGGGTTCAGGGCCTGCTCAACGCCGTCTACGCCTCGCTGTAAGACGACACCATGACCGCCCCCATCCACGGCTGGAACGACCCTCGCTTCGACGCCGTCCGTACCGCCTTCGAAGAGAACTTCGCATCCGCCGACGAGGTCGGGGCGGCCGTCGCCGTCTACGTCAACGGCGAGCCCGTCGTCGACCTGTGGGGCGGCTGGTACGCGCCCGACCGCGAGCGCGAGTGGGATCGCAACACGCTGGTCAACGTGTTCTCCTCGACCAAGGGCCTGGTCGCTTTCTGCGCCAACCGGCTGGTCGAGCAGGGCCGGCTCGACCTCGACGCCCCCGTCGCCCGCTACTGGCCTGAGTTCGCGCAGGCGGGTAAGGCCGACATCCCCGTGCGCATGCTGCTCAATCACCAGGCCGGCATGGCCGCCGTCCGACGACCGCTGGTCCTGGAGGACTACTTCAACTGGGAGACGGTCACCACGGCGCTGGCCGAGCAGGAACCCTGGTGGACTCCGGGTGAGCAGCACGGCTATCACGCCATGACGTTCGGCTGGCTCGTCGGCGAGGTGATTCGCCGCGTCGACGGCCGTAGCGTCGGGCAATACTTCCGCGAGGAGTTCGCCGCACCGCTGGACCTGGATGCTCACATCGGCACCGGACCCGAGTACGACGCCCGCATTTCCTCGGTGATCGAGCCGCAGGCTGACTTCGCCACCGGACCCAGCGACGCCTTCGGCGAGCGTGGCAGCGTCGGCTTCAACGCGATCTACAACCCGCCGATCTTCAATCCCGGCGGACCCGCCGTCGCCTCGCGCCGCGACTGGAAGGCGGCGGAGATCCCGGCCGCCAACGGCCACGCCACCGCCCGCGCCCTCGCCCGCATCTACGGCGGCGCCGTCAATGGCGGCGAGATCGACGGTGTCCACGTGATCGATCCCGACACGCTCGCGCGCGGTGTCGGCGTGGAATCGAGCGGCCAGGACGCCATTCTCCCGGTTCCCACGAAGTTTGGCCTCGGCTGGGGACTAATGGGCGAGGCGACGCCACTCGGGGCCGATCGCCGAGCCTTCGGTCACGGTGGAGCCGGGGGATCGCTCGGCTTCGGCGACCTCGACGGGGGCATCGGCTTCGGCTATGTCATGAACCGCATGGGCGCCGACGCCGTCGGCGATCTGAGAGCCTTCACCCTGCTCGCCGCCGTCTACGAATCCCTGTAGGAGAAGACCATGACGACCCCAATCCACGGCTGGAACGACCCTCGCTTCGGCGCCGTCCGCGACGCCTTCGAGCGCAACTTCGCCGATCGCGGCGACGTCGGCGCAGCGGTCAGCATCTACCTGAACGGCGAGCCGGTCGTCGATCTGTGGGGCGGCTGGTACGCGCCGGATCGGGAGCGCGAGTGGGATCGCAACACGCTCGTCAATGTCTACTCCTCGACCAAGGGGCTCGTCGCGTTCTGCGCGCATCGACTCGTTGAGGAGGGCAAGCTCGACCTCGACGCGCCGGTGGCCGAGTATTGGCCCGAGTTTGCCGCCGGCGGCAAACAGGACATTCCCGTCCGCTGGCTGCTCTGCCACAAGGCCGGCATGGCCGCCGTCAAGCGCGAGCTCGTCACCGAGGACATGTTCAACTGGGAGACGATGACTTCGGCGCTGGCTGAGCAGGAACCCTGGTGGACTCCGGGCGAGAAACACGGCTACCACGCGATGACGTTCGGCTGGCTCGTCGGCGAGGTCATCCGTCGGATCGACGGCCGCTCGGTCGGCACGTACTTCCACGAGGAGTTTGCCGCCCCGCTCGGTCTCGACGCCCACATCGGCACCGGACCAGAATTCGACGCCCGCATCTCGACCGTGATCGAACCCCAGATCGCCGCCGAGTTTCCGCCCACCAGCGACCTCTTCGGCGACCCTGACAGCGTCGGCATCGTCGCCGTCATCAATCCACCGGTCTTCAATCCCGGCGGACCCGCCATGGCCTCGCGCCGCGACTGGCGAGCGGCCGAGATCCCCGCCGCCAACGGTCACGCCACCGCCCACGCGCTCGCGCGGATCTACGGCGCCGCCGCCAACGGCGGCCATATCGACGGCATCCACGTGCTCAATCCTGAAACGATCCAGCAGGGCATCGAGGAACAGACCAACGGCCCCGACGTCTGCATCGGGATCAACACCCGCTTCGGTCTCGGTTGGGCACTCACTGGCGAATCCACCCCCTACGGTCCCAACCCACGAGCCTTCGGCCACCCCGGGGCTGGAGGCTCCCTCGGCTACGCCGACCTCGACGCCAACATCGGCTTCGGCTACGTCATGAATCAAATGGGAACCGAAGTCGCCCACGACCCCCGCTGCACCGTCCTGATCGACGCGCTCTACGCCTCCCTTTAGGGGGCAAGGCATTGTCGAACGCCAGATATCATGCACATGTGTGCTATCCTTTCACAGGAGGAGAAGCACCGATGCCGACTTGTGGCCGCGTCACGCACTTCAACGAGACTTCCAGAAATCTGTACTGGAGGTATACGGCCAAAGTGAGACCCCCGAGTCTTCGGGATCTCCTCTTGATGGCATTGAAGCGCTCACTGCTGCCGGGAGTCCAGGTAACGCGCGGCTATGCCTGGAATGAAATCGTTCTTGCGACACGCAGCCCCGACGCGCGAAGCCAGATCAGGTCACTCCTTGAGCTCTTGTCCCGATCCGTGACAATCGAAGATGACGCCGACTGCTCGCACGCGCTCGGAGTCCATACACTCTTCAACCCCGACGTTGAGGACACCAGCGGCGCCAAAACATACATTGGGGAGGTGGCCAGCGACGCGAAGTACGCGGGAGATGTATGGTCAGCGGGGCACCTCGCAGACTTAATGGCCGACTTCGTGGATTCCCATCCCCTCTATAGTCAGGCTTCTCGCATCACCTGCCCTCCGAGCAGCAACGATGGCTTCAACACGTCCGGGTTGGCCTACCGATTGGCGCAGCGCGTCGCGAATCTTCTCGGACTGCCCTTTGTCAGTATGAGTGGCAGCCAGCGCGAGGCTCGCAAGAACAAACGCCGCACCAACGATTGCTCTGATGTCATGGGCACACTCGAAGTGACCGACCACCTAGCGGGGGACACCGTTTTGGTCGTCGACGACCTGTACGGCCACGGCTGCACAATCAACGAAGCCACCAGAGCCCTGCGAGTCTCCCGATGTAAGCGCGTCTTGGCTCTATCGGGCAGCAAAGACGCATCGGGCTGCCAAGGCTTGCCTCCGCATATCGACAAGTGGCCAAACTGGGTTCCGGCCGAGTCTCGGAAACCCGCTGGCGATCTACCCTTCGAGTAAGGAGGCCTACATGGCGACCAAGGACATTTGGCGTCGCCACGCCAGAGATTCCATCCCTGATTTGACCGGCCTAGGACCTGAGAAACCGCTTGCCGAACCTGGCCTCTCCCTTTGCGGCTCACGCAATGCCGGCGACACGGGGATTCAGTGGGCTAGAGAAGTGGGCCGCTTCGCCGTTGATCAGGGCTTCAATCTGGTCAGCGGGTACGCAAAGGGCGTCGACATGGCCGGTCATGTCGCCTGCGTCGAGGCAGGCGGACACACCATCGCCGTGTTGGCCGAAGGACTGGGGCGTTTCCGACTGCGACGCGAACTCCAAGCGGCGATCGAACCGTGGGACGAACTTGAGCAGCACCTGACTGCCGTCTCCCAGTTTGAGTCCAATGCCGGCTGGACTGTCTGGAGGGCGATGCAGCGAAACGACCTCATTTGCGCGCTCGGTACGGTCCTCGTCGCCATCGACCCGGGCGACAGCGGCGGTACCCACGACGCTGTCAAGAAAGCGATCAAGCGCGAGATCCCCGTCGTGATCGGCTGGCCCGACCCCGAGCGTGATCGTGCTCACATCGATCCGTGGCTCTCGAAGCCGCGCGTGAGGTTGGCGTCGTCTGAAGAAGAGCTAATCGCAGCGATCAACGATGCGCTGACGAGCGAAGCGCCGACGCCGGAGATTAGCCAACCGACGTTGTTGTAGCTCTCACACTGACGTCATATCCTCGGCGATTACACCGTCGTCGGCCAGCCGAGTGACCTCCGATGTGCTCATCCCCAGCAGTTCGCCGAGGACGTAGTGGTTGTCCTCGCCGTAGCACGGGGCCCCGCGGTCGATCGGGCCGCCCATGAACGGCGGGGTTTCGCTCCACTTGACCGGTACCTCTTTCGTCGGCCAGGCGCCCATCTCGGAGTGTTCGACCTCGGTCAGCCAGTTCAGGTGCGCGAGCTGCGGGTCGGCCTCGACGCGGTCCTGGGCGTCCTGGCAGACGCCGGCCGCAATGCCCGACTCCTGCAGCCGCTGCATGACATCCCAGCGGTCGTGCTGGCGCGTCCATTCCGTGATACGCGTGTCCAGCTCGTCCTGGTGGGCCAGCCGTTCGGCCAACGTGACGAAGCGGTCCGATGCCGCCCACTCCGGGTCGCCCATCACTCGCCGCAGGGACTGCCAGTCCGACTCGTCGAAGCAGCCGAACGCAACCCAGCGGTCGTTGGACTCGACATCGTCGCGGCATCGGTACGCGCCGTGCGGCGCGGCCGGCTTGTACGGCGAGCGGTTGCCGTAGCGCTGCCAGACCGTCCCGTTGGCCGACCACTCCAGCACCGACGTGCCGTTCAGATAGATGCCGGCGTCCACCTGGGAGGAGTCGATCCACTGACCCTTGCCCGTGCGGTCGCGGTAGTACAGGGCCGCCATCATTGCGTTGGCCAGGTTGTAGGCGCCGAACCAGTCCAGGTAGCTATAGCCCCAGCCCGCCGGCGCATACGGCTCCGGCAAGCCCGACAGTTCCGAGACGCCGGCGAATGACGCGGCAATCGGCCCCACGGTCCGGTAGCGACCGTAGACGCCGACCTGACCCATGCCCGACTGCGAGAGGTAGATGATGTCGGGCTTGATCTCCTTCATCACCTCGTAGCCCAGGCCCCAGCGCTCCATCACGCCGGGCGAGAAGCCCTCCGCCACGATGTCCGAGACCGCAACCAGTTGCTTGGCAATCTCCAGTCCGCGCGGATCGCGCAGATTGAGCGAGAGCCCGCGATGTCCTGCATGGAAGTCGTTGAACTGACCCGAGCGGTTGATCGTCGAGTTGTCCGGCGGCAGCGGCGCATCGCCGACTCCGAGAGCCTGCCGCGCTGCCTTGCCTCCTTGCGGGAACTGCGCCATGCCGACCCGCAGGTCCATGTTCTGGTGCCACTCGACCTTGATGTCTTCCGCCCCAAGCGCCGAGAGAAACCGCGGCGCCCCGCCCGAGGCCAGCCACCAGGTGAAGTCGAGGATGCGCACACCCTCCAGCGGAAACGCCGTGCCCCAACGCGAACGCGCGCTCGCATTCCGAATGCCATCTCCCCTCGCTTCGCGGGGGGAGATGCCGAAGGCAGAGGGGGCCTTTCGACCGGAGTCCGGCGGCGCTGAATCGGCATCCAACTCGGCAAGAATCTCGTCCGTGTGCTCGCCCAGCAGCGGCGCCCGAGGCCCGACTTTCCACGACGTCTCCGACGACACCCACTTGCTCGATGTGTAGACGAACTCCGCTGGCTTCCCGTCGATCTCATGCTCGGGATGCGCCACTCTGGCGAAACTGCCCCGCTCCCACCAGTGCGGATCGAGCGCGTTCTCGTGCGGTTTGCGCAGCGGCGCCCAGAGGTGTCCCAAATCCTGCGCATCGCGCCAAGGCACGTCCTCGAAGCGGAACTTGCGAATCAGCCGCTGCGACACCTCCTGCAAGTGCGCCGCGGTCTCGCCCCGAGACCGAGTGCCCGCGCCGCCCGACTCCGGCGGGGTTTCCTTGAGATCGGCCGACATGTCGTAGCGGTCAAGGAAGTCGATCAACGACTGCGAGCGTCCGCGCGGCAGCGCCATCACCCAGCGGCCGTCCTTGGTCGGCCCGATCATCGGCAGCGGCGAGACCTGCTCCGAAGCGTGCCGGCAGGTCTGGCGGAAGAAACGCGCCCGCCGGTAGACCCAGCTCATCAGGTCGAGCTCGGTGTTCTTGGCCACCGCGTCGTGGACGGCGGTGTGCAGCGTCTGCGCCCGACCCGAACGTCCCCGATCGATCAGCGCGCCGATCGCGTTCATCACCGTCAGCTCACCGGCGATGTGGTAGGCCTGCCACATCTGCGGCGCAATCGGCGGCGTGTCGTAGGTCCCGTCGGGCTGCGGGTCGTAGCCGCAGTTCATCATCGGTCCGCCCAGCGCCAGGTGCACCAGGTCGGAGCCGCGATAGCCCGCCCATGGTCCGGTGTCGCCAAACGGCGTCATCCGCGCGATCACGATGTTCGGATTGGCCTCGCGGACGGCATCCTCGTCGGGACCATGCTCGTCGATATCAGGCTTCGGACGCGCGTCGAGGAACAGGTCGGCCGTGGCGAGCAGGTTCAGCAGCGTCGATCGGTCATCGGCAGAGGTCGGATCCAGCGTCAGCGAGCGCTTGCCGATGCCGTAGTGCCACCAGTACAACGACCGCTCAGACCCCGGCTCATCTTCGTAGAACGGGCCAATCTGCCGAGTCGAGCAACCTTCCGGCGGCTCGACCTTGACTACATCCGCCCCCAGTCCGGCCAGCAACTTCCCCGCATACGCCGAGACCTCGTCGCCAATCTCAATCACGCGCAGCCCGTCAAGGAGGTGTTCGTCGTTGGTCATGGGGAATTCCGGGTTCGTCGCATCTCAAGGGATGCTATCTGCAGCCGCAAGCACTCCTGCCGGCGTCGACTGGCCGGGCTACGCCCGAGGCAGGCCGAGGCCTCTAGTGGCGATCACGTTGCGCTGGACTTCGGAGGTGCCGCCTCTGATGGTGGCGGGGACCATGCCGACGTAGTTGCGCGTGAAGGTGCTCGCCGGTGGCGCGTCGCTCCAGTGTTGGGCATGGAGGCCGAAAACCTTGGTCGCAGTCAGCGCCAGCCGCTGACTCAACTCCGAAGCGAACAGCTTGGCCGTTGAGGCTTCGTAGTTCGGCACCAACCCGGCCGACTGCATCGAGATGATGCGGAAACTGAACTGGTACAGCGTCTCGGTCTCGACGTAGCGGTCGACTATCTCCTGGCGCAGCTCCGGTGTGACCCGCTCCCGCGCGCCCTGGTCGTTGTGCTGGATGTGCGTGATCAGTTGCCGCAACTGGCGCCGCGCCGCAACTGCGCCGCCGATGTTCGAGCGCTCGAAGTCGAGCAGCGTCATGCCCACATACCAGCCGCGGTTCAGCTCGCCGACGAGGTTGCTGGCCGGAATCCGGACATCCTCGAAGAAGACCTCGTTGAAGTAGTGGTCGCCGTTGATGTTGATCAGCGGTCGCACCGTGATCCCCGGCGTCTTGATGTCGTCGATCATCACGAACGAAATGCCGCGGTGCTTGGGTGCGTCAGGGTCGGTGCGAACCAGCGCGAACATCGCGTCAGCCGTGTGCGCGGCCGAGGTCCAGATTTTCTGGCCGTTGATGATGAAGTCGTCGCCGTCGCGGACGGCGCGCGTCGTCAACGATGCCAGGTCGGATCCGGAGCCGGGCTCGCTGTAGCCCTGCGCCCAGGTCACCTCTGCGCCGAGGATCGGCGGCAGGTACTTTTCCTTTTGCTCATCCGAGCCGTGGACGATCAGCGTCGGTCCAAGCATGTTGACGCCCGAGCCGCCGACGTTCGGCGCGCCGGCTTCGGCTAGCTCCTGGTTGAAGATGAACTGCTCCATCGAGGAAAGGCCGCCGCCGCCGTACTCGGTCGGCCAGTGGGGCGCAACCCAGTGCCGTTCGGCGAGCGCGCCGTGCCAATCGATCGCTGCCTGCAATGCGACCGGATTGTCCGACTTGCGGTCGTTCTCCCAGGCTCGCTCGGGCATTGCGCCGCGAGCCGCGAAGTCGCGATAGCGCTGGGGCAGGCGCTGCTCAATCAGCGTCGAGACTTCGTTGCGGAAGGCAGCCTGCTCCGGTGAGTCGCGCCAGTCCATCGTCGCCTCCGGTCAGTGCACGTGCGGTCTTGCCGAGCATCACCCATTCTATGGGTGACGCCTCTGGGCGGAACGACACGCGGCTCCCGTGCTAGGGGAGAAGCTCAAGGTGGTGGAGGGAGGCTGCCGGCTACAATCCCGGGACGGCCAGCGCCACGGCGGCCTGGATCTCGTCGAGCGTGCGGTTGACGCTCATGCCGATCAGGTCCATGCGAGCCAACTGTTCGACGCGCGACTCGACGCGGTCGAGGTACTCACGCGGCAGCAGCAGCTCCAACAGCCTGCTGGCCCGCGCCAGACCGATCAGGGCGACCGTCTCGGGATCGGGAATCTCATCCGAGAGCAGGGTGTCGATCAGCTTGCGCTGCACATCGCGAACCACTTGCGGATCGGTGGGCGGGAACTTCTCCGACTTGAGCACGATCAGCCGCCGGCCGGCCTCGCGGTGAATGATGTTGCGCTCGGTCAAGTCTTCGATCACCTGCTGCCGCAGCACGAGCGCGTAGCGCGCAATCTCCGAAATCCAGTACGAGATCGGTTGGTTCGGCGGCCCGGAGTTGATCTGGTGCAGCACGCTGTCAAGCAGCGGATTGCCGGTCGCGTCGGCACTAATGATGAAGAGGCGGTTGGGATCGGTGTCGATCCGATTCAGGAACGAAAGGTCCAGCAGCGACGCTCCCGCGATCGCGTAGTCCAGGCGCCCGTCGTAGGGACGCTCGAGCACGCCGTCTTCGCCGAGGCCGAGTAGCACAATCTGGTCGCTGATTGAGAGTTCAGTCACGATTCTGACCTTTCCGGCTCAGACCTGCCGTCATTGCAACAATTGGTCGACACTCGCCGTGTCTAGGACAATCCTACTTGACCGCCCCCGCGTCCCAACGCTCGTCTGAAGAGCACGCCTCAGAGCCAGGGTTCAATCGTCACGTTGACGGCGTCCTGCGAGGATTCGGTCGCGTCGCCCACCCGGATCGCCTAACGCTGATCGATCAGCGGTTGCAGCCGCGCCGTGCGTTCAAGGCCGGCCTGCATGTGACGCGCCCGTTCCTGGCCAATATCGGACTCGGGATCTTCGATCAACCTTCCACCAGCGGCGTTGCGGATACCGCCGTCCATCAACAGGTAGCTGCCGGTCATGAAGTCGGCGTCGGGACCGACCAGGAAGGAGATCAGTCCAGCGATGTCGGACGGCCGCCCTTCTCGTCCCAGCGGGGTCGAGGCTTCAAGCGCCGTGCGGATCGGGCCGTCGTCGTCGCCGGCGAGGGCGTGCGCCAGCGGCGTGTCGATCACGCCGGGGCCGATGGCGTTGATGTTGATCCCGTGCGGTCCGAGGTCGGCGGCCCAGCCGCGGACCATCATCGCCACGCCGGCCTTGGTCGCCGAGTAGCTCCACATCAGCGCATTGGTGTTGAGCGCAGCCAGCGACGAGATGCAGACGATCCGGCCGCCGTTGCCGGCACCTACCATCCGCTGCGCCGCGGCCTGCACGGTCAGGAACACGCCGGTCAGGTTGATGTCGACCTGGTCCTGCCAGTCTTTGAGTTCCATCTCCAGCACCGAACCGCCGCGCCCGATGCCGGCGTTGGCCACGGCGATGTCCAGCCCGCCGAGCTCGTCGACGCAGGCGTCGGCGGCGCTCTGCACCTGCTCCTTCGAGGCGACGTTGCAGCGAACGATGTGCGCCGAGCGGCCGAATTCGCGCACCATCGAGGCGGTCTCTTCCGCGCCGTCCAGGTCAATCTCGGCGATACAGATGTCCGCGCCGTCGCGCGCCAGCCGTAGCGCAGTGCCCTGTCCGATGCCGCTGCCCGAACCGGTAATGAATGCAACCTTGCCTGATAGATCTGCCATCAAGCCCTCCAATGCTGCGCTGCTGCGTGTCGGAGTAGAAGGTAGCGAAACAAGACGGCGTCCGATGCTCAAACCAGGTCAAGATTGTCCGATCGTTCCACCTCGCCGTCTGGAGGCTCTGGCGCGTCGATCGGAGACTTGTTCACTCGTTCGATCCCATGGGAGTCAGCAGGTTGCGCAACCCGCTGCCGAAGGCATACGTGGCCAGGAGCAGGGAGGTCAGCGCCAGACCGCTGATCAGCGTCATCCAGGGGGCGGAGATGATCCATCCTCGGCCTACGGCGATCAGGAAGCCCCAACCGCCGGGCGACTGCCCAAATCCGAGGAAGCTCAGTGTCGCCTCGAACAGCAGGGCGAGGATCATGACGTCGCGGAAGACCCGGATCAGCGGCGGCGCCAGGGTGCGCAGACTCCACAGCCGTGAGCGATTCGGCGCGGCGCTCGAATCCTCCTCGACCAGCTCTCGCCAGACCAGCGGCAATGCGATTGCGGCCAGCGGCAGTGCCAGCGTCCAGGTGCTTGCTTCGTGACCCAGCAGCACCAACAGCAGCAGGAGCAGCGGCGGCAAGGCGGCCAGCCCGTCCAGCAGGCTCTTGATCACGGGACGCGCAGCGGGGCCGGCTCGCGTCGATGCCGTGAACATCCCGACCGATGCAACGACCAGACCGCCGGCGACTCCGATCAGTGCGGCCAGGAACCCGATCAACCAGCCTTGCCAGGCCGAGTCGGCGACCGCCGCGTAGATGTCGTGCCCCGCACGATCGGTGCCAAACCAGTGTCTCCAGGACGGGGGTTCGAGCGCAGCGGGCGTCAAGGGCCGGTTGTTGTCGCGGATCAATCCCGTCTCGGCCTCGCGGAAGATCCCGTCCACAACCTCGATCCACGGTCGCCGGCCCGCAGTGAGGTGCGGAATCAACGCCTCATCACTGATCAGCGGCTGGATGAAGTCCTGGATCAGATCTTGAGCGTCTGCGGCATCGGCGAGTCTGCCGTACACCTCGGGATCGCCGAGCAGCTCGCCCAGCTCTCGCCTGGGCAAATCAGACCGCTCGCCGTCAAGCGCCAGCGAGACGCGGTAGTAGACAAAGTCCGGATTCAGTTCCTGGAACACGGTCGAGCGATCGTAGCGAGCGACGCCCAACCAACCGCCAGCCGAGCCGATTGCGCCGATCGCGATCACCGACCAGAAGAGCAGCACCATTAGGCCCAGCGAACCGATCGGTTCGCGGCGCGCAAGTATCCAGGCGCTGCGCACGCGGGCGTTCATGTCGTCTGCTCCCGTCGGGCGAGCATGGCGCGAGCGCCGTCGAGCATGAGGAACGACCAGACCAGGAACAGCGCCGTCACGGAGGCGATTGCGATGACGACCGGCTGGTCGGCCTGGATGATTCGCTGAAGCAGAAGCAGACCCAGGCCCTCCAGGTTGAAGAGCAACTCCAGCAGCAGGTTCATGCCGACGAAGGCGGGCAGATACTGGCGCAGCGAGTCGATCAGGGCCCGAATCGTCAGGAGTCGACTTCCGCCGCCGCCCTCGAACTGCCGGCGAACCGCTAGCGCAATCACTCCCGACAGGAGCAACCCGCCCGATACAGCAGGGATGCTGTAGAGCTTGAAGAACTGCGAGGGCGAGTCGGTGATGTTGCGCGCGTCGGGATCGGTGAGTGGAATGCTCCAGAGGCCGCCCTCGAACAGGCCCTCGGGGGTCACCACGATGATCAACAGCAAGGCCAGCCAGAACGAAGGCGCGACGAGCGCCAGCGTCGACAACAGTCGTCCGACCTGGGCGGCCCGAAAACCGCGCACGCCCGAAGCCAGCAGCCCGAGCGGTACCCCGATTGCGAGCGCCACGATCAGCGCAAAGAGATTGAGCTGCACCGTGCCGGCAATCCGACCTGCGACGATGCCGAGCGCGCTCTCTTGCGACTGGAACGACGTGTCGAAGTCGAATCGGACTGCGCCCCAGAGGAATGCGGCGTACTGCCGGCCGACCGAGCGATCGAGCCCCAGGCGATGGCGGATCGCGGCCTCCGTCATCCGGGTGAGTGGCAGGACAATCCCGTCTCCGTGTTGCAGGAGCGAATCGGCGTGCAAGCGGCCGTCGGGATTGCCGGCGGTCCCGCGAGGATTGACCTCCAGGATGTCCCCGACCGTGATCCGCCTGACCCGCGCGAACTCGGCGACGCTGATCCCCCGGTGCAGCGTCAGCGTCGCGCCGGCCGGCGCGTATTCGTGCCCTCGGAACGAGGGAAAGACAATCTCGGGATTGCGCAACTTCAGCAGCTCGACACCCTCGGCGGCGTCTTCGGGTAATACCAGTCGATTCCAGACCACCAGATCGCGAAGCCACTCTCCGTCGAGCAGCACAATCACCGTGCTTTGCGAGAGCGGCCGCCTCGGGTCGATGTGTGGATTAAGCGAGGACACATGCGTGAGGCTCAGGCCCTCACGTTCGGCAATCTTGGGCAGCGTCGTTGCGGCCGGATAGGACTTCGTCGTTGCTCCGACTTCGATCTCGCCCACCACCTCGACAAGGCGCTGCCCGGCACCCTGGTTTTCCAGGTTCGACAGCCTGGAGACCAGGATGTCCCCCGGCGCGCCGATGAACAGCAGAAAGATGATGGAGAGCGCCACCCAGAGCGAAACCAGCGCCAGGCCGACGCGAGCAAGGAGCCTGCGCCGGTCGCCGGGAGAGAGTGACACGCGTGCAACCTAGCGGCTGCCGCGCAAACGCGGATCGAGCACGTCGCGCAGGGCGTCGCCGAGCACGTTGAAGCCGAACACGAGCGAGGTCAAGGCCAGTCCGGCCCACAGGGATGTCCAGGGCGAGTAGACGATGAACTGCCGTCCGTCGGCGATCATCTTGCCCCATGAGACGTCGAGTGTGCCCAGACCAAGGAAGCTGAGCGCCGCCTCGGCGAGGATGAACGCGCCGATGGTGATTGAGAAGATCACGATCAACGGCGCGAAGATGTTGGGCAGGATGTGGAAGCCCATCACCCGAGTCGAGGTCGCGCCAATCGTGCGGGCCGCCTCGACATACGGCATCTCGCGAATCTGGATCACGCTGCCGCGCACAATCCGGTTGGTGGGCGCGACTCCAAGCACCGAGAGCGCGATGGTCACCCAGAGCGCGGACGGATCAGTCGCTGCGGCCATCAGCAGGAGGAACACGATCGGCGGATAGGACTGAATCGCGTCCATGACGCGGTTGACGGCCAGGTCCACGGTGCCGCCCAGCGATCCCGCGATCAGACCGATCAGAGTACCCACGCCGACGCCGATCAGCGTGGCGAAGAAGCCGATGTAGAGCGAGAGGCGAGCGCCCTCGAAGACCCGAGCAAAGAGGTCGTGGCCGGCACGGTCGGTCCCGAACCAGTGTTGGCCCGACGGACCCAGCAACGACGAGGTAATCAGGGGATTGTCCGTGCCGGCGGCGAGCAGACTGTCCACGTCGGTGATCACGCCGTCGTTGACTTCGATCTGTTCGGCCTCCAGCAAGGTGTCGAGCAGCGTGCCGGCTTCAATTTCCGCCAGCGCGTACTCGACCATCTCGCCTTCGACGCCGGCGACGACCGCTGCATCACCGTAGACCTCGGGAATCGCGATCAGGCTGCGCAGCTCGGAAGCGGGAAGATCGGCTGGTTGGCCGTCGAGCACATTGGCGATCTTGTCGTCGGCGTATTTGACCGATGCGATCTCGAACACGGTGCGAGAGTCGTATCGCCCGACGCCGAGCCAGCCGCCGCCGTCGCCGACGGTGCCGATCGCGATGAAGCTCCAGAAGAAGACGATGATCACGCCGGCCGCGCCCAGCCGCTTGTGCACCATGAAGTCCCAAAAGCCCGACAACAGACGGCGCGCACCTGTCGCCCGGTCGAGTTGCAGGCCCTCAACGGCCGCGAACTCGCCGGCTTCTCCGCTTGCGCTTGCCTGTTCGCTCATCGCTGTTCCAGTATCCAAATCAGCTGTAGCGGATGCGCGGATCGATCAGCGCGTAGCTGATGTCGATGAGGATGTTGATCACGATCACGAACAGCGCCAGGAAGAACACCATCGTCTGGATGACCGGGTTGTCGGCCTGGTAGATCCGCTGCAACAGCGCCAGTCCGATGCCGGGAATGTTGAACAGCACCTCGAGGATGATGTTGCCGCCGACCAGAGCGGCGAGCTGGAGGCCAAACACGCTCAGGACCGGCACCATCGCGTTGCGCAACGCATGGCGACGAATGACGGCCCGCTCGCGCAGGCCCTTCGACCAGGCGGTGCGGACGTAGTCCTGGCGCAGCACCTCGAGCAGTTCGGAGCGCGTAATGCGCATCAGTCCGGCGCCCGCCGCGATACCGCCTGCGAATGCGGGGATCGTATAGAGCGCGAAGAATCCGTCGACCGAGGTGAAGATGCTGCGCGCTTCTTCTTCCGCAAGCGGAATCGACCAGAGCCCTCCTTCAAACAGTGAGCCGGGCGAGACCACGAAGATCAGCATCGTCGCGATCCAGAACGGCGGCGCGGCGAGGGCAAAGATTGCGAATCCGCGCAGCAGGTAGTCCGGCGCCTGATCCTGGCGCATCGCCGAGAAGATGCCCACGGGAAGCGCCACGACAATTGCCACGATCAACGCATAGATGTTGAGATGCAGGGTTCGCGGCAACGTGCGCAGGAAGATGTCCATCGACGGCTCGTTCGTCTGGAACGAGGGGCGGAACTGGAAGCGGATGGTGTCCCAGAGGAACTCCCCGTACTGAACGCCGAGCGACTTGTCGATACCGAGCCGGTTCTTGATGCTGGCTTCGGTGATTTCGCGCGTCGGCGAGATGAAGGTTTCTCCGGGGAACAGCGGCGTATCGGGCGTGAGCGAACCATCCTCGTTGGCCGGTGTGCCCTGGAGGTTGACGTTCATGTAGTCGTCTGGGGTGACCCGGTTCACCGCCGCAAGTTCGCGCAACGTGACGCTCTCACGCAGGGTGAGCGTGATCCCCGACGGCGCGTACAGCTCGCCTGCATACGTGCCAAACTCAACGTCGGGATTGCGTTCCTGCAGCAGCGCGATTCCGTCGTCCGTGTTCTCCGGCAACGCCAGCCTCGCCGTGCGTGAGATGCTGGACAGGAGCTGGCCATCGATCACGATGATGGTCGAGCCGGGCCGGAGTTCCGAGTCGGCGTTGAGATTCGGATTGACCGCGAGCAACTCGTCGACGGTACCGCCGTACTGCATCGCAACCGACTCCAGAGAGTCGTCGCCGACGACTCGATGCAGCGTCTTCTCTACTTCATGACTGCCAACGACGTCGGCCTCGATCTTGGTCGCGCCCGATGCTTCGAGGTTGGCCAGTTTGATCGTGACGTAGTCGCCCGGCAGCAGGTTGAGTCCGATGAACAGAAGAGAAATCACCAGCCACAGCGTGGGGATGACCAGCAGCACGCGGCGAATGATGTACTTCTGCATGAACGGCGCTTACGCGATCAGGATCTAGCGGGATGAGGGGGCATCTGCAGATCGCAGATGCCCCCTCTCCGCTCTGGTTGAATTGCCCCAGGAGCGGCGGCGGTTAGGCCGAGTACTCCGGGTGGCTGGTGTCGACCCAGGCCTTGTCGAAGTTGTGCGAGTCGTGCGCGAACTGCCAGGTGTGGTCCGGGCGGTTCACGTACGGCCACCAGATCGTCGGCGCAATGCCGTTCATCACGCCGAACCAACCGAAGATGCCGTCGAGTCCATGCTCTTCGTCGACACCCAGGCCGATGCGCTGCACCTTGAGTCCCATGTCGCGGCGCTGCTCGGTGTCGAGCGTGACCGCCATCTCATCCACGATCTCCTCGGTCGGAGCGTAGTTGTACTGGGTCAGGTTGGATGCGCCGCCCACCTTCAGCGACAGTGTGAACTGCGCCGTCGGGTCGAGGTCGGCCGGCGGGTTGGTCCAGGTCGGCGCGCGGCCGGGGAAGGTCTGGTTGTCGTAGCGGTCCTGCATCACCGTGTACGGCTGGATGTCCAGCTCGACGTTGATGCCGGTCGCTTCGGCGTACATGTTGCGAGTGGTCTCGGTGATACCGGGGTAGGTTTGCTCCCAGAGGTCGGGGATGTAGATCGTGACCGTGCGGTCGGTGTCGAAGCCGGAGGCGGCGATCAACTCGCGGCACAGCGCGATGTCCTCGTCTCGGTTCAGGCGGAAGCCCGGAATCGTCCGCAGCTCCTCGGGCGGGATCGTCCAGTAGGTCGAGAACCAGGGGCAGAAGTGCGTCGCTGAGGGCTTGGCCGCTCCCAGGTAGACCGCGTCGATCAGCAGGTCGCGGTCGACCGCGACGTTCATCGCGTACGCGAAGCGTCTATCGAGATACGGGTTGCCGAGACCGTCCGAGCCTTCCCAGCCGGGCTGGTACGTGCCCATCACGGTGACGACGGTGAATCCGAACGCGCCTTCACGGACCTCATGGTCGGGGAAGTCGCCGGTCAGTTCTTCGACCTGCACGGCGGAGAGCGGGAAGCCGCCAATGTCGATGCCTTTGCCGCGATAGGCGGCGTCGACGGCGGTCGCGTCGGTCAGGTTGACGAACTCGACGGCATCCATGAACGGCAACTGGCTGCCGTCGTCGGCGCTCTTCCAGTAGTTGGCGTTGCGCTCCAGGTAGATGCCGATGTCGGGGTCGTACGACTGTGGGATGTACGGACCGGTTCCGGACGACAGCGAGACGTTGGCGGTCTCGTCGCGCCAGCGGGTACCGAACTCCTGGATGCCCTCGGGGGAGGTGATCCAGGAGAAGGGCCGCAGGATGGTGCCGCCGAGGTACGTCGCGTCGGGACCAGCCGTCTTGGCGACAAACGTCGCCTCGTCAACCGCTTCGTGAGAGGCGGTCTTCTTGAAGGCGTCCTGGCCGCGAAAACGCGCGTCGGGGTTGCCTTCGGCGTCGAGCGCAGCGATCTGACGGTCGAAGTTGATCACGATGTCGCTGGCGTTAACCTCGCGCCCGCCTTCGGTTGGGTACTGGTCCCAGAAGCGGGCGCCCTGATCGACGCTGAAGATGTAGGTCTCAGCGTCGGGCAGCTCGGGCAAGGAGGTGATGTCCTCCTCCATGATGCCGCCTTCCTTCGAGGCCCAGCGGATCATGTAGTTCATGTAGAACCCCATCCAGTACTGGGTGGGGCCGAACACGCCGCGGTGCGGGTCAAAGAAGTCGTGCGTGGCCGCAGGGGTCGAGAAGCGCAGGGTGCCGCCGTAGCGATCGACGCCAGCCTGTACCTGCTGCGCCGCCTGTTGCTGCTGCTGGTCTTCTTGCTGAGCAGCGGCAACGGCCTGTTGCTCGGCCTGCTGCTCTTGCTGCTGCATCGTCTGCTGCTGCGCGGCCTGCTGCTGCTGCTGTTGCTGCATCGCCTGCTGCTGCGGCTGGTCTTGCTGTTGTACCTGCGCTGCCGTCTGACCGTCGTCGTCATCGTCGCCGCATCCGACCAAGGCCAGAGCGGCGGCGCCGACGCCGGCGCGTCCCGAAGCTCGCAGCAGTGCGCGCCGGCTCATCCGGTTGCGCTTCATCCGCTGCCAATAGTTGCGCTCACTCATGTGCTGCTTGCTCCTTCTTCCGGCGCGGGTATGCGCGCCCGGTGCAAACGCAGTCTAGCGCACAAAGCAACGGCGGTGGTCAGGTATCGGCGGGCGTTGATCGCCGCTAGCGGCTGCCGCGCAAGCGCGGGTCGAAGACGTCCCGCAAGGCGTCGCCGAGCACATTGAAGCCGAACACGAGGCTGGTCAGGGCGAGACCAGCGAACAGCGAGGTCCAGGGCGACTGCACAATGAACTGCCGGCCGTCGGCGATCATCTTGCCCCAGGAAACATCGAGCGTGCCCAGTCCGAGGAAGCTGAGCGCCGCCTCGGCGAGGATAAATGCGCCGATCGTGATCGAGAAGATCACGATCAGCGGCGCAACGATGTTGGGCAGGATGTGCAGCAGCATGATCCGCGCATTGGTCGCGCCGAGCGTCCGGGCCGCCTCGACGAATGGCATCTCGCGTAGGGCGATCACCGCTCCTCGTACAATCCGTTGGACCGGGGCGATCGCGAGCACCGACAGCGCCAGCGTCACCCAGATCGCTGAAGGTTCCGTGACCGAGCGCAGGAGCAACAGCAGCACGATCGGCGGGAATGAGAGCAAGGCATCGATCAAGCGGCTGATGGCCAAGTCGATGTTGCCGCCGAGTCCGCCGGCAATCAGCCCGAGCGCCGTTCCTGCGACGACGCCAATCAGTGTGGCGAAGAAGCCGATGTACAACGACAGCCGCGCGCCCTCGGTGACGCGTGAGAACAGGTCATGGCCGGCTCGGTCGGTGCCGAACCAGTGCCTGCCCGAGGGCCCCTGGAGCGATGAGGTCGTCAACGGGGTATTCGTGCCCGTCGCCAGCAAGTCGTCGACATCGACAATCGTGCCGGCGCGAATCTCAATCTGGGCGGGATCCAACGTCTCCAGGTGCGTCAGCACCGTGCCGCTGGCAATCAACTCCTCGACGTACTCAAGCATCTGGGGGAGCACGCCCGACTCCGCCGCCAGGTCGCCGTAGACCTCGGGGGCCAGCAGCAGCGTGCGCAGATCCTCCGTGGAGATGTCGGCCGATTCGCCGTCCAGCACGTTGGCCATCTTGTCATCGACGAAGTTCGGATTTGCGATTTTGAACACTTCCTGCGAGTCGTACCGGCCCAGGCCCAGCCAGCCGCCTCCGGAGCCGACGGTGCCTACGGCAATCACCGACCAGACGACGACCAGGACCAGGCCGAAGGCGCCCAGCGGCTTGGTGCGAAAGAAGCTAACCAGCGCCTTGCCCAGCAGCGCGGCCGTCGTGCGCTCTTCGATTCGCAGACCCTGCGCCTGCGCGAATTGTTCCAGTTCCTGGGAGGTCGTTTGACGAGCGTCGCTCACAGTGCGTCTCCTCAGTCAACCTGGCTAGGTGTATCGAATACGCGGGTCGATTACCGCGTAGGCAATGTCGATCATGATGTTGACGATGATGATGAAGAGAGCGAAGAAGAACACCATCGTCTGGACGACCGGCAAGTCCGCCTGGTTGATCCGCTGGATCAGCAACAGCCCGATGCCGGGGATGTTGAACAACAACTCGAGAATGATGTTGCCGCCCAAAAGGGCCGCGATCTGCAGGCCGAGCACGCTCATCACATTGACCAGCGCGTTGCGCATCGCGTGGCGGCGGATCACGGTTCGCTCGCGCAGACCCTTCGACCAGGCGGTGCGCACGTAGTCCTGGCGCAGCACCTCAAGCAGCTCCGAGCGAGTGATCCGCATCAACCCGGCGCCCGCCGCGATGCCTCCGGCGATCGCCGGAATCGAATACAGCGCGAGCGCGCCGGAGAACGACGTGAATACTGAGCGGGCCTCCTCCGATGTCAAGGGGATCGACCAGATCCCTGCCTCGGAAATGCCGCCCGGTGTGACAACGAAGATCATCATCGTCGCGATCCAGAACGATGGCGCCGCGAGGGCCAGGATGGCGAAGCCGCGCAGCGCGTAGTCCAGCGGACGGTCCTGGCGCATCGCCGAGAGGATGCCGACCGGGATCGCGATCACCAACGCCACGACTAGTGCATAGACATTCAGGTGAAGCGTGCGCGGCAGCGCGCGCAAAAAGATATCGAGCGAACCCTCCTGCGTCTGGAACGAGGGACGGAACTTGAGCCGTACCGTCTCCCAGAGGAAGTCGATGTATTGCTGACCCAGCGGCTTGTCGATCCCCAGCCGGTTGCGGATGTTGGCCTCGGTGATTTTCGTTGTGGGGGTGACGATCTTGTCCGAGGGGATGTGGATCTGCGTGCCGGCTTCCAGCGCCGCTGCCGGATCGATGCCGCGGTTGGCCGACGTCATTACGTCGATGTCGCGATTGAACGCCGCGGCAAATCCTTCCAGCGTGTCGCCTTCCTCGGCGAACACCAGCACCGTGGGTAAGAGCTGCGTCTGCGCCGTCAGCTCTCCGTCCGGATTGCTCGCGCTGCCAGTCGGGTTGACCGCCAGGATGTCGCTCGCCTCGATTCGGTTGACATGCGCCAACTCATCAAGCGTCTGGCTGGTGCGAATCGTGAGGATCGATCCGGTCTCCGCATACGGCTTGCCCTGGTAGAGCGGGAAGTGGGTATCGGGGTTTCGGTCGATCAGGAGCTGAACGCCCACATCCGCTTCTTCAGGCAGCGACACTTTCTGACTGACCGCCACTTGTTCAAGCAGCGTCCCCGGGATGACGATGATCCTGGTGCCGGGACGTAAATCGTCGGACGTATCCAGATCGGGGTTCTGAGCGAGCAACTCGGACACCGACGTCTCGTTCGAGAGCGCGATCGATTCAAGCGTGTCGCCGGTGATCACGCGGTGCGTGGTGTCCTCGACCTCGATGTAGCCGATGATCTCGGACTCACGCTGCTCGGCGCCCTGGTTCTCCAGGTTCGAGAGCTTGCGCGTGACGAAGTCGCCGGGCAGCGCGCGCAGCGCCAGGAACAGCAGCGATACCACCAGCCAGATCGTCGGGATCACAAGGATCAGGCGTTGGATGAGGTATCGCTGCATCGCTGCTCCTGGTCAGTTGCGCGCGACTCAAGATCGGCGACCGGCTCAGGCCGGGTACTCGGGGTGGTCGGTGTCGATCCAGGTCTCGTCGTAGCGATGCGACGCGTGAGCGAACTGCAACGTGTCTTCGCCATGGTGGATGTACGGCCACCACAACACCGGTGAGATTCCGTTCATCACGGCCGGGCTGTTGGCGATGCCTTCAAGACCGTGATCGGGATGCGTCCCGAGCAGGATCCGCTGCGCCTCGTGCGCCATCTGCTGCCGCTGTTCGATGTCGAGGGTGACCTGCATCGTTTGGGCGATCTCGGTCATGCGCGGGTAGTCGTAGTTCAGGTTGTTGGTGCTGCCGCCCGGCACGTAGTTGTTGTTGTACGACGTCGTCGGGTCGAGGTCCGACGGCGGGTTGGTCCACTGCGGACCCTGACCGGGATAGGTACCTTCGATCCAGCGCTGCAGGATGACCGTGTAGGGCTGGACATCGAAGCTGACTTCGAGGTCGAGCGCCTCGCGGTACATGCCGACCTCGGTCTCGAGGATGCCCGGGTACGTGCCTTCCCAGATATCGGGGGCGATCAGCGAGAGGCCGCGCGAGCGGTCGTAGCCGGACGCCTCGAACAGCGCGCGCGCTTCGGCAATATCGGCGTCGCGATCAGGGCGGAAGCCCGGCGTTGACAGCAACTCCTCCTCCGGAATCGCCCAGAATCCGTTGTACCACGGCGTCTCGCCCATGCCCGAGGGCTTGCCTGAGCTGAGGTAGACCGCGTCGATCATCAGGTAGCGATCGACCGCCACGTGCATGGCTTGGGTGAAGCGCCGGTCGATCCACGGATTGCCGAGCCCATCCTCACCCTGGTAGTCAGGGTTGAAGTTCGCGCCGCCGGTGATGATCGTGAAGCCGAACGCCACCTCGCCATGGTTGTGGTCGGGGAAGTCGTTCAGAATCGCGTCGGCCTGCACCGTCGACAACGGGAAGCGGCCGTTGCCGATGTCCCGCGTGCGATACGCCGCCTCGACCGCCGTCGCGTCCGTCAGGTTCGACAACGTCACGGTGTCGTAGTAGGGCAGCGGCTGCCCGTCGACGCCCATTTTCCAGTAGTTGTCGTTGCGAATCATGTCGATCCCGATGTCGGGATCAAACGACTGAGGGATGAACATCCCCGTGCCCGAAGACAACTCGACGTTGCCCGCTTCGTCGCGCCAGCGGTCGCCATACTCGAGGATCGCTTCCGGACTGGTGATCCAGCTAAACGGTCGCAGCGGCACGCCCATCCAGGTCGCGTCGGGGCCGGCGGTCCTGGCGACGAACGTCGTCTCATCGGGCACGTCCATGGAGGCCGTCTTGCGGAACGACGACGCGCCCAGGAATGTGCCGTCTTCGGCGCCGTTGGCGTCCACGGCGTCGATCTGACGCTGGAAGTTGACGCGGACATCCTCAGCGGTGACCTCGCGGCCGCCCTCGGTCGGGTACTGATCCCAGTAGCGGGCGCCCTGGTCGATGCGGAAGACGTAGGTCTCTTCATCGGGAATCTCGGGCAACGAGGCGACATCCGCCTCCATCACTCCCTGCTCCTTGTTACGCCAGCGGATCAGGTAGTTCATGTAGAACCCCATCCAGAACTGGGTGGGGCCGAACACCGCGCGATGCGGGTCGAAGTAGTCGTGAGTGGCGGCGGGAGTGGAGAAGCGCAGGTCGCCGCCGCGCTTGACCTGCTGGACGGCGGTCTGCTCGGCCGGCGCGTCGTCTTCGTCTTCCTGCTGAGCGGCCTGCTGCGCGGTCTGCTCGGCGTCCGACTGCTGGTCGGCGGCCTGCTGTTGCTGCATGGCCTGCTGCTGACTCTGCTGTTGGGCCTGTTGCTGCATCGCCTGTTGTTGCTGCTGAGTTTGGGCTACCGCCTGCTGACCGTCGTCGTCATCGTCTCCACAGCCGACCAAAGCCAATCCCGCCGCGCCGACGCCTGCGCGTCCCGACGCGCGCAGCAGCGCTCGCCGACTCATCTGCTTCCGCCTCATGCGTTGCCAGTAGTTGCGTTCGCTCATCCGGAATCTCCTCTTGTGTCTCGCTCAGACTCGGATTCGCAGAGTGTAAGCCAATCGACACCCATTGCGCCAATCCGTGCTCATACAGACACGCGCCGCGCGGCGCGTGTCTGTATGTGGTCAAGCTCGAACAACGCGGCTACACGGGGTAGTCGGGATGCGTCGAATCGAGCCAGGTCTCGTCATGTCGATGCGAGGCATGCGCGAACTGGATCGAGTCGTCGACGCGGTGCAGATATGGCCACCAGATCTCGGGCGAGATGCCGTTCATCACGCCGAACGTGGGGAAGATGCCTTCGACGCCGTGGTCCGGGTCGACGCCCATGCCGATCCGCTGCACCTTGAGCGACATCTCGACGCGCTCTTCCTGGTCCAGCGTGGTCTGCATCTGCTCGATGATTTCCGTGACCGGCGGATAGTCGTACTTGAGCAGGTTGCTGGCCGCGTCGGGCAGCAGGCCGTTTGCCCAGCCGCCGGTCGGATCGAGGTCCGAGGGCGGATTCGTCCACTGCGGACCGCTGCCCGGGTAGGTGCCATCCTGCAGCCGCTGCAGGATCACCGTGTAGGGCTGGATATCGAAGTTGACCTCGATATCGAGCGCCGACTCGAACATCGTCTTCATCGTCTCGACGATGCCCGGATACGTGCCCTCCCAGATGTCGGGCGTCATGATCAGCAACGACCGGCCACGGTCGTAACCCGATGCTTCGAGCAGCGCCCGCGCCTCGGCCACATCGGCGTCGCGGTCGGGCCGGAAGCCCGGATACGTCAGGAGTTCGTCGTCGGGAATCTTCCAGGCGGTGTTGAACCAGGGCGCGTAGCCGTTAGCGCTCGGCTTGGCCGAGCCGAGATAGACCGCGTCGATCATCAGGTAGCGATCCACCGCGACTTGCATCGCGTACGCGAACCGTCGGTCGACCCAGGGATTGCCGAGACCGTCGTCGCCGTCCCAGTCGGGATTGAAGTTGGCCCAGTTGGTGATGATCGTGAAGCCGAACGCGACCTCCGCCGAGGGATGGTCGGGGAAGTCCTCCGAGATCGACTCGACCTGCAGCGACGACAGCGGGAACGCGCCGAAGTCGATCTGCTTGCCGCGATAGGCCGCCTCGACCGCCGTCGGGTCGGTCAGGTTGGTCATCTCGACAGCGTCCGGATAAGGCAGCATGCCGCCGTCGGAGCCGGGCTTCCAGTAGTTCTCGTTGCGCTCCATGCTGATGCCCACATCGGGGTCGTAGCTGGTCGGAATGAACGCGCCGGTCCCGGACGACAGCTCTACATTGGATGCTTCGTCGCGCCAGCGGTCGCCGAACTCCAGTATGCCTTCGGGCGACGTGATCCAGGAGAACGGCCGCAGGATCGTTCCGCCCAGGTAAGTGGCGTCGGCGCCGGCGGTCTTGGCGATGAACGTCGTGTCGTCGGGCGTGTCCATCGAGGCCGTTTTCTGGAAGGACGACTGGCCCAAGAAGGTGCCGTCTTCCGCGCCGGTCGTGTCGACCGCATCGATCTGACGCTGGAAGTTCTGGCGGATGTCTTCCGACGTCACCAGCCGGCCGCCTTCCGTGGGGTACTGATCCCAGTAGCTCGCGCCGCGATCGAGCAGGAAGATGTAGGTCTCTTCGTCGGGAATCTCGGGCAGCGAGGCGACATCGGCCTCCATCGCACCCTGCTCTTTGTTGCGCCAGCGGATGAGGTAGTTCATGTAGAACCCCATCCAGTACTGGGTGGGGCCGAACACCGCGCGATGCGGGTCGAAGTAGTCGTGCGTCGCCGCCGGCGTCGACCTGCGGAATGTGCCGCCGCGCGTAATCGGTGACGTGGCGACCGCCTGCTGTTGCTGTTGGTCCTGCTGTTCGGCGACGGTCTGCTCTTGTTGCTCCGCCTGGTCCGCCTGTTGGTCGGCGGCTTGCTGCTGAGCCTGCGACTGGTCGGCCTGTTGCTGGGCCGATTGCGCGGCTTCTTGCTGTTGCTACTGCGCGGCCTGCGCCGCCGTCTGCGGCTGCGCGTCGTCGTCATCGTCGCCGCAGCCGACCAGCGCGATACCCGCCGCGCCTACGCCGGCGCGGCCCGAGGCTCGCAACAGCGCACGCCTGCTCATCTGCTTGCGGCGCATGCGTTGCCAATAGTTGCGTGTGCTCATTCCGAAGCCTCCTTCGCACGAGAATGAGATTGGTGCGCGAAGGCTAACGAAATCAGACCCGCGCCGTGCGACGAGGGTCTGATCCCGTCGAATGCCCGAATGTCCCTGCCTAGGCGGGGTAGTCCGGGTGGGTCGTGTCGAGCCAGCTACCGTCGTAGCGGTGTCCGGCGTGCGCGAACTGGTAGACGTCCGGATCGGGTTTGAACCACGGCCAGTTGACGGTGTGGTTGATCGGATTCATCACGCCGATTGACGGCGCAATCCCGTCCCAGCCGGTCTCCGGGTGAACGCCCATCATGATCTGGACGACTTCGTCCGAGAGCACCTTCTTCTCTTCGAGGTCCAGCGTGACCTTCATCTGCTCGGCCAGCTCGGTCACCCGCGGATGCTCGTAGTGGTAGAGGTTCGACGAGCCGCCCGGCACACGTCCGTTCAGCCAGGTGCTCGTCGGGTCAAGGTCGGCCGGCGGGTTGGTCCAGCTTGGACCGTCACCGGGATAGGTGCCTTCGACCAGCCGCTGGAGGACCACGGTGTACGGCTGAATGTCGATCTTCAGCTCGATACCCATTGCCGTTTCGTACATCGACTTGGTCGTCTCGGTGATACCCGGGTAGCGCTCCTCCCACACGTCGGGCAGGATGATGTCGAGCACGCGCCCCGTCTCGCGGAATCCGGTCGCATCCATCAACTCGCTGACGAGCTGGAGCTCTTCATCCCGGTTCGGCTTGTAGCCCGGCCAGGTGATCAGCTCATCTTCGGCCGGCGCCCAGAACGCGCTGAACCATGGCGTCTCGGGCAGCGCCGACGGCTTGGCCGAGCCCAGGTAAACCGTGTCGATCATCAGGTAACGGTCGGTCGCCACGTGGAAAGCGGCCCACATGCGGCGATCGAGCCAGGGGTTGCCTTCGCCGTCCTCACCGGGCCAGTCGGGGTTGAAATTGGTTCGGCACTGAATGGTGAAGCCGCCCGCCGTGATCCGGCGATCGAGGTCGGGGAAGTCGCCCATGAGCGAGTCGACGCGGGCGATGTTCAAACCCACGGTGTCGATTTGCTTGGAGCGAAACGCCGTCTCGGTCGCCGTCTCGTCGAACAGGTTGACGTACTCGAAGCCGTCCGGGTAGGGGAGCTGGTTGCCCTGCGCGTCGTACTTCCAGTAGTCGGGGTTGCGCCGCACCACATAGCGTTCGTTCGGGTCGAAGAACTCGGCGATGTATGGTCCCGATCCGGCGACGCGCAGCACGGTCTGTTCGTCGCGCCAGAGGTCGGTGTCCATTCCCCAGGCCTGGATACCCTCGGGCGCGGCCTGCCAGCCGAACGGATTGAGGAACGAAGCCGACAGGAAGGTTGAATCGACCCCCTCGGAGGTGATCCGCAGCGTCCGGTCGTCCACCGCTTCCTCGGTCGCGATCTTGCGCCAGCTTGTGGACGAGAGGAAGGTGCTGTCCTCGACCCCGGTCGAGTCGAACGCGTCCTTCTGCCGCTGGATGTTGAAGCGCAGGTCCTCCGCCGTCACGGCGCGGCCGCCCTCGGTGGGGAAGGCGTCGTGCCAGCGGGCCCCCTCGGTCACGTTGAAGATGTACGTGCTTCCGTCGGGGATTTCCGGCAGGCTCGCCAGGTCGTACTCCATCTCCGCCTTTTCCTTGTTCTTCCAGCGGATGATGTAGTTGTAGACCCAGCCGTGCATGAACTGCGTCGGTCCGAACACGCCCCGGTGCGGGTCCCAGTAGTCGTGCGTGCTGACCGGCCCCGAAATCTTCAGGGTGCCGCCGTACTGCGGTTGCGGTGCGTCGGAGACGACCTGCTGTTGTTGCTGATCATCCTCCATCGCCTCCTGCTGGTCGGCCTGTTGGGCCTGCTGGTCCGCGGCCGCCTGCTGTTGCGACTGGTCCTGCGCCTGCTGCTGCATGGCCTGCTGCTGTTGTTGCTGCTGGCCCTGTTGCTGCATCGCCTGCTGTTGCTGGTCCTGCGGTTGCGCGACCTGTGCCACCGAGTCGTCGTCATCGTCTCCGCAGCCGACCAGTGCCAGTCCGGCCGCACCGACGCCGGCGCGACCCGAGGCTCGCAACAGCGCACGCCGGCTCATCTGCTTGCGGCGCATGCGTTGCCAGTAGTTGCGGCCATCGTGTCGCTCTGTCATCGGTGTCCTCCAAGAAATTCGATCGACCATCCAGAGGTGCAAGAAAGCTAGCGGTTCTCTCGCACGTTTGCAAAGTACGCAACACCAGAAGCGCACGAGCCACCCGGCAACCGCGTTCGCAGCGCGATCGATGGACGCACTACGCCGGGTAGTCGCGGTGGCGGATGTCGATCCACGTATCGTCGTGGCGATGCGAGTCGTGGGCGAACTGCAGCGAGTCCTCGCCGCGGTGCAGGAACGACCACCAGATCGATGGCGCGATGCCGTTCATTACGCCCGGTGTCGGTGAAATGCCGTCGAGGCCGTGATCGGGATGCGTGCCCAGCGCAATGCGCTGGGCCTCGTGCGCCAGGTCTCGTCGCGACTCGAGCTCAAGCGTGACACGCATCCGTCGCGCAATCTCGGCCATCGGCTCGTAGTCATAGAAGAAGTAGTTCCAACTGCCGCCGGGCAGGAATCGGTTTCCGTAGGCGGTCGTCGGATCCAGCTCGACCGGCGCATTGGTCCATTGCGGCCCGGAGCCGGGGTAGGAGCCGTCGATCATGCGCTGCAAGATCACCGGGAACGGCTCCAGGTCAAACTGGACTTCGATGCCCAGCGCCTCTTGATACATCGCGCGCTCCGTCTCGATCACGCCTGGGTATGTGATCTCCCAGAACTCGGGAGCGATGAGCCTTACCGGTCGCTCGCGGTCAAAGCCCGAGGCCGCCAGCAGCGCGCGCGCCTCGGCGATGTCGGCTTCGCGATCCGGTCGGAAGCCAGGAGTTGCGAGCAGCTCCTCTTCGGAAACTGCCCAGTATGCGTTGAACCAGGGGGTGTCTTCCTGGCCGGTCGGTTTGCCCGAGCCGAGGTACACCGTGTCGATCATCTGGTAGCGATCGACCGCCACGTGCATCGCCTGCGCGAATCGACGGTCGAGGTACGGGTTGCCCAGTCCATCCCAACCGCTCCAGGCGGGATTGAAGTTGAACCAGCCGGTGATCACGGTGAAGCCGAACGGCACGCTGCCGGTTGGATGATCCGGAAAGTCGGAACTCAAGCCTTCGACCTGCACCGAGGTCAACGGAAATCCGCCGACCGAAATCTCGCGTCCTCGATAGGCCGTCTCAATCGTGGTCGGGTCTTCCATGCTGGCCAGGCTGACGGAATCGAGATACGGCAGCGGCAGGCCGTCCAGCCCCGCTTTCCAGAAGTTCGGATTGCGCTCCATTTCGATTCCGACGTCCGGGTCGTACGAGAGAGGGATCATCATTCCGGTGCCGCTGGACAGCTCGATGTTGGTCGGTTCGTCGCGCCAGCGGTCGCCGAACGCGGAGATCGCCTCGGGAGACGTGATCCAGCCGAACGGACCAGAGGGAATCGCGAGCCAGGTGGCGTCAGGTCCGTCGGTGCGAGCGATGAAGGTATGGTCGTCCGGAGTCTCCATCGACTCGGTCTTGGCGAACGAATCGCGGTGCGGGAATGTGCCGTCCTCCTGACCCTGCGCATCGCGGCCGCTGATGTGCCGCTGGAAGTTGAGACGGATGTCTTCGGAGGTCACCGCCCGACCGCCCTCGGTCGGGTACCGATCCCAGAATCGCGCTCCTCGGTCGACGCGGAACAAGTAGGTCTGTTCGTCGGGCAATTCGGGCAAGCTGCAGATGTCGGCCTCCATCACCGCATCGGCCTTGTTGCGCCAGCGCACGATGTTGTTCATGTAGAACCCCATCCAGTACTGGGTGCTGCCGAATACGGCCCGATGGGGATCGAAGTAGTCATGAGCCCGCGCCGGAGTTGACAGACGCAAATCGCCGCCGCGTACGACCTGGCTCACGAAGACCTGTTGCGTTTCCTGCTGCTCAGGTTGTTCCTGAGACTGGAGGGATTCTGACCGCTGCTCTTGCTCGTCGGCCCGCTCAGCTTCGTGTTCGGCTTGCGCCGCTCGCGGCGCGGCGACCGCGACACGAACCGGGGCCGGCTCGTCGCGCTCATCCTCCTGCTGCTCGATGACCAGTTCGGCAACGGCCTCCTTGTTGTCCTGACCGTCACCGCAGCCCACCAACGGCAGCGCGGCCGCACCCACGCCGGCTCGTCCGGCGCCGCGAAGAAGCGCGCGACGGCTGATCCGTCCATGCTGTAGTCGCCGCCATGCGCTTGACGCTTCCACGCTGCGCTCCGATCGGAAGTGGCGCGAGTATACGGATTTCGGTTGCCGCGACGGCGCTTCAAGCCGGCTGTTGGGAGGGCGGCTCAGGGGCGCGACTGCTCAATCAGCACGTTCGCCGACTACTCTGTGCGCATGACACAGCAACCAGCGGACATGCCCAGCGATCCCGAAGCGTACCTCGCCGACCTTAAGCGCCAGGTCCTGGACAGTTGGGAGTCAGGCGCCGACTTCTTCGATGAGCGCTGGGGCGATCAGGGCGACGAGTTTCATCACGGCGTCTTCGCGCCCGCGGCGGAGCGCATGCTCGGACTCGAGCACGGCGCCCGAGTGCTCGAACTGGCCTGCGGCAACGGCGGCTTCGCCCGCCGACTCGGGCGACAGGGCATCCAGGTGCTGGCCACTGACCTCTCTCCGGCCCTGATCGCTCACGCCGAGCGTCGCACGGAGACAATCGCAGACCAGCCGGTGGATGTCAGCTACCAGGTGGTCGATGCGACAGTCGAACGTGAGATCGTCAACTGCGGCGGCCCCTTCGACGCGGCCGCCTGCATCATGGGCGCGATGTCGATGCTGACGCTGCGACCGATGTTCGGCGGCGTCTGGCGCGTGCTCAAGCCACGCGGCATTTTCGTGCTCGTCACCCTGCATCCCAGCTTTGCCACCTCGGGCTACAAGTTTGTCAAGTCGGAGAATGAAGACGAACCCCACGGGTTGACCGTGAGCCGCTATCTCTCTCGGTATGTGACCCACGGAGTCACGAACAGCGCACAGAACGAGCCACAGATCTACTTCCACCGCCCGATGCACGAACTTCTCACCGACGCCTTCGCTTCGGGTCTCGTGCTCGATGGGATGGAAGAACTGCCGGCGCCTGAGCAGCCGATGGAGGACTCGCGCCTGATGTGGAACGTGCTGCCCGACATCCCCATGGCCGTCGCATTGCGCTTCCGGCGACCATGAGCTTCTCCCCCACGAGAGGAATCGCGCCATGATGGTGATCGCAATCGGCGAAGTGATCGTCGTCGTGGTGTTGCGACCGATCCGCTTCTTGCTCGGCGGAGGGCGGACGCCGTTGGGTCGCGCCGTATTGCGCATTGAGAATTGGATCCTGCATCACCTGCACGTGATGGGCGCCGAATCGCGGATGCGACACGAGCTCGAAATGCACGGGCAGGCGTCCGGATTCCTGGCCGAGGGTCTGAGCAACCAGGCAAACGTGATGCAGAGCCTGGACGACACCGTCAGCCGCGTCCGAGACGAGACCGGCGCCAGCCACCAGGACTCACTTGATGCCGCGAGGCAGCAGGACGCCAGTTCGCTCAGGGGCGGACAACGCCAGGTCGATTCTCGAGGCGGGCAGCGCTCGGACGACATCCACGAAGCGATGCTCGAAGCCCAGCGCCGACAGAACCAGCAAACGGAACGGGCGCGCCGCCGGCGACGTTAGCGTGTGCGGACCTCATGGGTTGGGTAACACACCATGCGCGGCTAGCCAGACTGGTCCCAGCGAAAGGTACGGACGGCCAGCGCCAGGCCGGCGACGAGCCAGATCAGTAGGACGATCGCCACCCATTCGAGTTGCCAGGAGCCGCCCGGCTCGACGTTCTGGAACTCGTCGGGCAGGAAGACCGAGCGCAGGCCCTGGCACAGCCAGCGCAGTGGGAAGACGCTGGCCAGGTACTGCAGCCAAGTCGGCAGAATGTCGAAGTTGAGGAACACGCCGGAGATGAATTGCAACCCAATGAAGGGAAAGTTGACCACCGGCGGCGCCGAGCGGACGCTGGGGATGATCCGCGTCACCGCGATGCCCATGCCGCAGCCGGCGGCGACGCCCAGCGCCAGCACCCAGATCAGCGTGAGCCATTGCGTGCCCGAGGGCAGATCGAGGCCGAAGGCGGCGATCCCGATGATCAGCATCGCGACCACCTGCGCGACGGTGATCACGAGCGCCGAACCGATCTGACCGGCAAAGAACGAGAGCTTGGGCACTGGCGATCCGCCGAGCCGCTTGAGCCAACCGTCCTCGCGCTGACCGACCAGGCCGATCGAGAGATTCATGAACGACGTGCCGAACAGCGACGAGCCGATGATTCCCGCCGCCAGGTAGTGGCTGAGTTTGACGTCGGTACCGTCGATCTCCCAGGGAAACACGCTGCCGAAAATCACGAACAACATGATCGGAAACAGGATCAGGAAGAAGACGGCCTGCGGTTCGCGGACGGTCGCCTTGAAGGCGAGCACGAACTGCACCCAGCTCAGCCGCACGGTGCGGCGCATCAATTCAGCTCGATCCGCATCCACCGCCGTTGCGGCCGCACTCATTCGACCACCTCCGCCAACACCTGCGTGTCCGAATCGGCGCCGACCAGTTCGAGATAGATCTCCTCAAGCGACGGCGACCGCACCCAGAGTTCAGGCAACTCATCAATTCCGCGTGATGCAGACCAGGCAATCAACTCATTCAACAGCCGAGTCGGCTCGTTCGTTTCCAGCGTCAGCCGACCCGAGTCCGTGCGCCGCCATGCGCTTCCCTTGTCCGGCAAACCGGCCAAGTCAATTTCGGGATCGGGCCGCCATGAGACTCTCGTGCTCGTACCCAACTCCCGGCGCAGGTCCCAGATCGAGCCTTCGATGATCAACTTGCCTTCGGAGATCACGCCGATCCTGTCGGCCAACGCCTCCGCCTCATCGAGATAGTGGGTGGTCAGCAGAATCGTGCGGCCCTCGGCCGAGAGCGAGCGCACGACCTCCCACGACTGCCGCCGCGCCACGGCGTCAAAGCCGGTGGTCGGTTCGTCCAGGAACAGCAAGTCGGGGTTGCCCACCACTCCGAGCGCAAAGTCCAGGCGCCGGCGCATACCCCCTGAGAATTTCTTGCCGCGCCGATCGGCGTGCTCCGAGAGTCCGACCAGCTCCAGCGCCGCCTCGGGATCCATTGGATTCGGATAGGCCGCCGACCACGCGCTAACCAGCTCCCGTGCTGTGTACGTGTCAATCGAGCCTTGCGATTGCAGCACGATCCCGATCCGCGAACGAAATGCGAGACTGCCGTCGCCCGGGTCCATGCCAAGCACCGAGATTTCGCCGCTGTCCGCCTTGCGAAATCCCTCGAACATCTCAACCAGGGTCGTCTTGCCCGCTCCATTGGGACCCAGCAGTGCGTAGACTTCACCTTCGCCGATGTTCAGATCGACACCGTCCACGGCCGTCACCGAGCCATAGCGTTTCGTTACACCGCGAGCGCTGATCGCCGAGGGCATCCGCGCCATGCTACGCGAGCGCGTAGACTTGCGGCATCTCGGAACGGGAGCGCCACTAATGACATCAATCAGCCAGGACAGACTGAACGAACTCTTCGACTACGTCGAAGGCATCGTCGCGGACGAGAAGGTGCCGGCCGCGCAAATCGCGATCGGCCATGACGGCGAACTCGCCGGGATGCGCACGTTCGGCAAGGCACACAACGGCACCTCGGTCGAACCCGCGTCCGACGACACCCTGTTTTGCATGTTCTCCTCGACCAAGGCAATCGTCGGCGTCGGGGTCTGGAAGCTGCTCGACGAAGGGCTGCTCGACCTGGACGAACGCGTCGTCGACATCATCCCCGGCTGGTGCGCCGAGGGCGGCGGCGAGGTGTCGTATGCCGATGTGACCGTGCGCAACGTGATGCTGCATACGGGCGGGTTCCCGCATGCGCCGATGAACCCGCGACTCTGGGAGGATCGCGACGCCCGTCTGCGTCGGATGATGGGTTGGCGGCTCAACTGGGCGCCCGACTCGCAGTTCGAGTACCACGCAACCTCGGCCCACTGGGTGCTCGCCGAGATCATCCAGCAGAAGACCGGCGAGGACTTCCGCGACTGGCTGCGGGGCAACCTGCTCGACCCGATGGGTCTCGACAACCTCTTCGTCGGTCTACCCGACGAGGAACACGACCGCGCGGCGGGCATCGTCTACACCGAGGAACCGCTGCCGGTCGCCGGCGGCGAGGTCTTCCCGCAAACGATCCTCCACTTCAACCTAGCCTCGCAGCGGCGAGCGGGTTGTCCGGGCGGCGGCGCGTTTGCCAACGCCGCCGACGTGGCGATGTTCTACCAGGGACTGGTCAACCCGTCGGACGACGGGCCGCTCAGCGCCAATGCGATCGAGCTTGGCACCACGGTCGGCACCGACCCGGACCGGCACGTCGATTTGCTCAACGGCATCCACGTCAATCGCGCGCTGACCGTCGTGCTCGCCGGCGACGACGGGCTGACCGGGGAGCGCGGCTTCGGCACGGGAGCATCGCCGAGAGCCTTCGGACACGCCGGAGCGGGCGGTCAGATCGCCTGGGGCGACCCCGAGACGGGCCTCTCCGTCGGCTTCCTGACCAACGGCTTCCAGCAGGACGAGCGCATCCGAGAGCGCACGGCAACAATCGGCACAATGGCCGCCGCCTGCGTTGAGTAGACCACTTCTCTCCCCCCGGCTCTGCGGGGGAAGATGCCGAAGGCAGAGGGGGGGGGGCTCGGCTACTCCGACTCGGTACCCGGCAGCAGCGGACCGTCCGAGATCGCGGGGATCGCCCGCGTGATCGCCAGCGCCGCGTCCGTGTCGAAGAAGCTCAGCCGCTGGATTGTGGTCCAGGCGTCCGACTCCCAGCGCCTGCGGAGTTGTTCACCCTCGTCCAGCCGCTCGCAGACCACATCGATCAGGTGCTCAAGCAGCGCGTCGAACCAGCTGAACATTCCCAGCAGCGAGGCATCGATCGCCTCCGCTGCCGCAATCGTCTGATTCGCCGACGCCTTCAGCGCCGACAGCTTCTGCTCGGAGTCGGCGGCCTCGAAGTTCGGGTGATTCGTGACCAGATAGATGTTCGGGTCGTTGGCCATCGGCAGCGCCGAGAAGTCGGGACTTGCGCCAATCGCCGCACTGGCCAGCGTCTCCGCCCAGGCAGGCAACGAGCCACCCGGCGCCACCAACTCCGCCAGCAGCGGATCGACGTCCGCCAGCGACCCGGCCGCCAGCCGTCGCAGGCTGCCGCGTCCGTCGTGGAGCTGAGTTCCGGCGTCGCCGTAGCTACCCGGAATGACGGTCGCGACATGATCCAGCAGTTCCGACAGATAGGATGCGACCAGGTCGACCGCCAGCGGCGTCCGCTCGACCAGCTCCAGGGTCAGTTCTTCCTCGATCGCGCCTACGGTGCGGTTCTTCAGGTCTTCCAGCGGCACCTGCATCTGCTGCAAGGCGGCAACGATCTTCGGTCCCAGCTGCCGCAGTCGCACTGCGGCGTCGGTGAACGCGTCGTCCACTTCCATGTAGGCCAGCAGCTCCGACGGCCACATGCAGATGCCGAAGCGGATGTCGGGATTCGGCATCCGCGACACATCGCGCTCGCGCCCGGCCTCGACGAACGTGCCCCTCGCGGGCATGTAGATGCCGTGACGCCGCAGCTTCGGAGTCACGGGCAGCGCGTCAGTAGCCGGCATTGCGATCCACTACGTCGAGCAGAGGCTCGTGATTCAGGAACCGCCGCAGATTATCAGCAAAGCGGTGCGCGGCCTTGCCGAAGTAGTCCGGTTGCAGACCGCTGTTGTGCGGCGTGATGAACAGGTTCGGCGCGTTCCACAGCGAGTGTCCGTCGGGCAGCGGCTCCGGGTAGGTGACATCGGTGTACGAAGCCCGCAACTGACCGCTCTCGAGCGCCGCCACCTGCGCATCCCAATCGACAACCTCGCCTCGGGCGATGTTGATCAGGGCGGCGCCCGGCTTCATCTGCGCCAGTTCCTGCTCACCAATCAGGCGGTGCGTCTCGTCGGTGAGCGGGACGGCGAGGACCACGTAGTCCGACTCTGAGAGCACGTCGTTCAAGCGCTCCGGCGGCCAGATCAGCGCGACGTTGTCGGGAGCGCCCACCGGCGGCGTACCGTCGCCCGAGGCGCGGCGTCGAATCCCCACCACTCGCATGCCAAAGCCCTCAGCGAGGCGGGCTATCTCGGCCCCAATCGCCCCGTAGCCGACAATCCCAATCGTTTTGCCCTCCAGCGTGTCCGGCTCGGAGCGCTCCCAGGTGCCCATCCGGTGCGAATCGAGATGAAAGATCATCCGTTTCGCGTCCATCAGCATGAAGCCCATCACCCACTCGCCGATCACCCGCGCCGCCAGCCCGGGCATCTTCGTGATCACGACGTGTTCGCCGATCGGGTAATCGAGAATCTGGTTCGCGCCCGCCGACGCAAGCGATATCCACTCCAGCGCCGACGCTTCCCAGGCAAGGTCGCCGCTGAAGAACGTGAACCAGATCCGATCGCGACGCTGCAACTCCTCACGTTCCGCATCGGCAGCCGTGCGGTCGACACCCGGATGCTTCGGTTCGCGCATCCAGCGAATCAGGTTTTGCGAGACGTTGTGAATCTCGACGCGCGGGTCGACATCGCGCACCACGTCAAGCGCTTCTTCCGACACCGGCAGGAAATTGGCGATATGAATGGTGTCCATGGGTTCAGAATACCCCTCTGCCTCTAAGCTGGGCGGTATGTCAACGACCCCGCCACCGCTTCGCCTGACCTGTGACGACGCCGAGGCCACGCGCGGCGTCGGCGCGCTCGTGGGCCGCTTCGCCGAACCGGGCGCGACCGTCCTGCTGCAGGGAGACCTGGGCGCAGGCAAGACCGTCTTCGCCCAGGGCGTAGGGCGAGGACTGGAGGCGCCGACGGTCGTCAACTCGCCGACCTTTGTGCTCGTCAACGAGCACCTGGGCGGTCGCTTGCCGATGCGCCATGCCGACCTCTACCGGCTCGACGATCTCGATCAGATCACCGAACTCGGCCTTGACCAGGCCGCCGAGGGCGGCATCTTGCTCGTCGAATGGCCCGAGCGCGGCCAGGGCGCGTTGCCCGACGACTGTCTTCACGTGCATTTCTCGCCTCTGGCCGACGACGTGTCCGAGGATCAGCTTGACGCGTCCCCGCGCGAGCTTGTCCTCACCTCCAACGGTCGGAACGCGGAGACGCTGCTCTCGCAGCTTGCTCAAAGCCTCAGTCCGGTTTCCGCCTGATGGAGCTTTCAATCGACACTGTCGGCGAGCAGTCGAGCGTCGCGGTCAGCGATCAGGGCCGCTTGCTCACCGAAGTCTGCTGGGAGTCCGGCCGTCGGCATACGCCGTCATTGACGCCGATGATCGACCTCGTCTGCCGCCAGACCGGCAACGCCGAGATTGTCAAGCAGGAACTGGAAGCGGTCTTCGTCAACGTCGGCCCCGGCGCATACGGGGGCATCCGCTCCGGCATGGCCGCCGCCGAAGGCGTCGCCGTCGCGCTCGACCTGCAATGTGTCGGCGTCGGACGCTTCGAAATCGAGGCCTACCAGCACATCGCCTCCGGACTCGCCGCGGCTGTGCACCGCGCCTCTCGCACTGCCTGGGCCTGGCAGATCTTCTGGGGACCGCTCGATCGCTGGCGCGAACTCGGATCACCCGGAGCCGGTGCGGAGTTTGAGTTGTTGCGCGCCCTGGGCGACGCCCGCCGCTTCGTCGGACGGGCCGGCGTGATCTGCGGCGAGCCGCAGCGGCTGGACGACGATGCCGCCAGCTCGGTCAAGGACGCCGGCTGGACGTTCGCTCCCGCCTCGCTCAACGTGAGGCGGGCCGGCATACTCGCCGAACTCGGCTGGCGCAGGCTCCAGGACGGCCAGGGCGTTCCTCCCGCCGCCCTCGAACCGCTCTACTTGCGAGAACCCGCCATCGGCCCTCAGCCGCCTCAATAGACCTCAACAGACCTGGAGTCACACGTGTCCACCGAACGCACCCTCGTCCTCGTCAAGCCCGACGGCGTCCAGCGCGGTCTGATCGGCCAGGTGCTGGCCCGTCTCGAAGCCCGCGGTCTGAAGCTGATCGGCCTCAAGCTGATGCAGATGGACGAGGCGCTCGCCAACCAGCACTACACCGAGCACGTCGAGAAGCCGTTCTTTCCCGGCCTGCGCGACTTCATCACCTCGGGCCCGCTCGTTGCCGCCGCGTTCGAAGGCGCCAACGCCGTGCAGCTCGTGCGCAACACGATGGGCGCGACCAACCCGCTCGACGCCACCCCGGGCAGCATCCGCGCCGACTTCGGCGTCGACCTGGGCCGCAACGTAATCCACGGCTCCGACTCCCCAGAGTCGGGCGAACGCGAGCTTACGCTCTTCTTCGACGAATCGGAGCTGGTCAGTTGGACGAGAGACGTCGAGGGCTGGATCTACGAGTGATCGCACTTCTCCCCCGCTCCGCGGAGGAGATGCCGAAGGCAGAGGGGACCGCGGCTTAAGGCGCGGTCGCTAAACGAGGCACAAGGCGGACTACTCCACCCGCAGCAGCGTGTCCGCCTGCGACCAGAGTCCGTCGAGGTCGTAGTAGTCCCGCGTCTCGCGATCGAAGATGTGGACCACGACCGAGCCGTAGTCGCAGAGCAGCCAGCCGCCTTCGGCGCCGCCCTCGCGGCGCGGGAACTCGGCGTCGGGCACGTGACGCAGGGCGTCCTCAAGCGCCCCGAACTGCCGCCGCGAGGTCGCCGAGGCGATCACGAAGAAGTCTGCGAGATCGGTGTGCGGACCCACGTCGAGCAGCACGATCGCCTCGGCCTGCCGCTCATCGAGTTGCTCGACGATCGCGCGCGCCAGCCGCTCGGCGTCTTCCTTGGTGATACGTTGAGGCCTCCGAGCGGATGGGTCGAGTCCCGTCGCTGGAGTAGTCACGGGAGCCATGGTAATGCCCATGCCTGAGCGAGTCGTCGTCGGAATGAGCGGAGGGGTCGACTCCTCCGTCGCGGCCGCGCTGCTGGTCGAGCAGGGCTACGACGTGATCGGGATCACGATGCGGCTCTGGACCGAGGCGCGGCCCGAGGACTACAGCGGCCGCAGCCAGTGCTGCGCAATCGAGGACATCGGCGACGCCCGTCGGGTTGCGCAGCGTCTGGGCATCCTGCACTACACACTCAACCTGGAGCAACCGTTCCGCAAGTTCGTGGTCGACCAGTTCATCGACGAGTACGCCAACGGCCGCACGCCCAATCCCTGCCTCAACTGCAACACTTACATCAAGTTCGACGCCTTTCTCGAGCGCGCCCGCGCACTCGGCGCCGACTGGATCGCCACCGGACATTACGCGCGTACCGACATCGGCGAAGACGGAGGCGTTCAACTCCTGCGCGGCCTCGACCGCAACAAGGATCAGTCCTACTTCCTCTACACGCTCACGCCGGACGCGTTGGCGATGACCCGCTTCCCTGTCGGCGGCCTGCAGAAGGATGAGGTCCGCGCAGTCGCCGAGCGCCACGGACTCGCTGTTGCCGACAAGCCCGAGAGCGCCGACATCTGCTTCGTCCCGGGCGGTGACTACCGCGCCGTCGTTGGCAAGAAGATCGCCGACCGCCCTGGCCTGATGCTTGATACCGAGGGCCGCGAAGTGGGCCGACACCGGGGCGTCCAGCACTTCACGATCGGCCAGCGCAAGGGCCTCCAGACCGGCGGCGGAGGCGAGCGCCGGTTCGTGACCGGCATCGACGCCGACAGCAACGTCGTCACCGTCGGCGGCGCCGACGACCTGCTGGTTGATCGCGTCCGACTGAGCGACGTCCGTTGGCTCGCGCAGCCGACCGACCGATTCGAGGTCCAGCTTCGCTATCGCTCGGACCCGGCTCCGGCAACGCTGACGGGCGATACCCTGCGGCTCGAGCGACCGGCGCGCGCGGTCGCTGCGGGACAGGCCGCCGTCTTCTACGACGGTGATCGCGTGCTCGGCGGCGGCACGGTGGAATCAACCGCGTAGGATACGCTCACCCCATGCCGCTGAGCACGATTACCGACATCCGCGACATCGTCATCGTCATCGCCGGACTGCTGAGCGTGATTGCGCTGTTCGTAGTTATCGTTGCGACCATCGTGATCGGCTTCCTCTCGTTCCGCCTGCTCCGCGCCGCGCGCAAGACCTTCCAGGACGGCGTCCCGCCGCTGCTCGAACACGCACAGGAAACGGTCAAGACCGTCAAGGGCACGGCCGAGTACCTCGGCGATTCCGCCGCCGAGCCGGTGATCCGCGCCTACGCCACCGTCTCGCGGGTCCAGCGGATGCTCGACGTGCTCAGCGGCAGCTTCCGTCAGAAGGGCGATTGAGATGGGCTTCTGGCGAGGTCTGCGCTGGGGGCTGTTCCTGGGCGTGATTGCCGCGCTGGTCTGGCGAATCCTCAGCGGTCCCGACAACGATGCCAACTGGGAACAGGCCAAAGTCGCCGGCGATATCGCCGCCGCCCAGGCTGAAGCCGAGCAGCGCGAGAAGTTCAATCGCTCCCGGACCGGGACCTGAGTCCGTCCGGCGCTACAGACTCCGCACGTCGACGAAGTGACCGGCAACTGCCGCTGCGGCCGCCATTGCCGGGCTGACCAGGTGCGTCCGACCGCCCGGGCCTTGCCGACCCTCGAAGTTGCGGTTGCTGGTCGACGCGCAGCGTTCCTGCGGACTGAGGATGTCCGGGTTCATGCCCAGGCACATCGAGCAGCCCGCGTCGCGCCACTCAAATCCTGCGTCGCGGAAGATGTCGGCCAGGCCTTCCTCTTCCGCCTGCACTTTCACCAGTCCCGAGCCGGGTACGACCATCGCGTTGACGCCTTCCGCCACTCTGCCGCCGGCGATTGCCCCGGCGGCGGCTCGCAAATCCTCGATCCGGCCGTTCGTGCAGGAGCCGATGAAGACGCGATCGATGGCGATGTCCGTGATCGGCGTGCCGGCAGTCAATCCCTGGTAGGCGAGCGCCCGCTCGGCCGACTCCTGCGCCGACGCCGTGGCCAGGCTGGCCGGATCGGGAATCGATTCGGTCACGGGCGCGCTCTGCGCGGGATTCGTGCCCCAGGTCACGAACGGGACGATCTCCTCGCCGGCGATGACGACCTCGGTGTCGAAGACCGCGTCGTCATCGCTGACCAGCTCGCTCCAGCGTTCGACCGCCGCGTCCCAGGCGTCGCCCGAGGGCGCGTGGGGCCGACCCTTGACGTAGGCAATCGTCGTCTCGTCTGGCGCGACCAGGCCGGCGCGAGCGCCGCCCTCGATGGTCATGTTGCAGACGGTCATCCGCCCCTCCATGGAGAGGTTGCGGATCACGTCGCCGCGGTACTCGATCACGTGACCCACGCCGCCGCCGGTACCGATCGTGTTGAGAATCGTGAGGATCACGTCCTTGGCCGAGCAGGCGCCGGGCAGCTCGCCCGTGACCTCTACCGACATCTGCTTGAGCGGCGCCTGAGGCAGGGTCTGGGTCGCGAGCACATGCTCGACCTCCGACGTGCCGATCCCGAACGCGAGCGCGCCCAGTGCGCCGTGTGTCGAGGTGTGGCTGTCGCCGCAGACAATGGTCAAACCGGGTTGGGTGAGTCCTTGCTCGGGACCGATGATGTGGACGATTCCCTGGCGCGGGTCGAGCGTGTCGTAGAGCGGCACGCCGAACTCTTCGCAGTTGGCCCGCAGCGATTCGACCTGCTGCTGCGAGAGCGGATCGGCATACGGTTCGATCCGAGTGTCGGTGGGGACGTTGTGGTCCTGGGTCGCCAGGGTCAGATCGGGCCGGCGCACCCTGCGCCCAGTGAGACGCAGACCCTCAAACGCCTGCGGCGACGTCACTTCATGGACGAGATGCAGGTCAATGTAGAGCAGGTCTGGTTGACCCTCGGCGCTGCGGATCAGGTGCTCGTCCCAGATTTTCTGCGCAACGGTACGTCCGGCCATCATCGTCTCCCTGCTCTGGAGTGTCGGTCTCACGAGTCATCTTACGCGCAGTGATCACCGAAGCTCTCCGGCAGGGATATCCTGAGACTCTGAATGTGGAGGATCGCATGACCACGCCTGCCTCGGAGATCGATGTCAGCCCGATGGTCTTCACCGAATTCGTCTCGAACGGTCGGCGCTACCGAACCGAGGAGCCGCTGGTCTTCACCACGGAGTATCTGGACGAAGATGAGATGTACCTGATCGAGGGTGAGTTCGACATCGCATTGTGGGCCCCGACTCGCGAAAAGGTCTGGGACATGCTGATTGAAACGATGGACTGGATGTGGCGTGAACTGGCGGAGGGCGATCCTGAGCTCTTGGCCAGAGTCCCACTTGAGCAAGGCGCGCAGCTGCGGGAACGATTCACACTAGTGCCTGATGCCGCGTAAGGCCCGCGTTGTCGAGCGCGGCCTGTTGCGCAAAGGGTTCCGGATCACGTACACGCATCATCGCCGCTTCGTCTACCACACCCTGGATGGCGAAGAACCGCAGACCGTGAGCACGATCATGTCCCACGGCGCAGACCGCGACGTGAGCGACCAACTCATCGCGAAGATGGCCCGCCAGCTCCACCTCACCCGACGCCAGTTCGACGACCTGATCGACTGCCGACTCGCCCAGGCCGATTACGAAGCGATGCTGCGCCGCGACGGATTCATCCGCTGAGGCCGTCGCGGCGCGTGCATAACAGGTGTCAAAGCGCTATGGCGTGCGCTCTTGCGTGGCTGCGGCGGTGGCGCCCGTCTGACCGCTGACGTGCCTGTTGATCGCATTGATGTACGCCCGCGCGGAGGCGACCAGGATGTCCTGGTCGGCCGCGCGACCGGTGTGCGTCGCGCCGTCAACGAGGATGCGGATGGTGACATCGCCCTGGGCGTCGAGGCCCTCGGTGATGCTGGAGACGCTGTACTCCTCCAGCTCGTCGGCGACCCCGGTCAGCTCGCGGATCGTCTGGTAGATCGCATCCACGGGACCGGTGCCGGTTTTCGTGCCCGTGCATTCCTCGCCGTCCGGAGAGCGGAGCGAGACCGTCGCCGATGGCGTCGCGGTGGTGCCGGCCGAAATTTCGATCGAGGCGAGCTGCCAGCCTTCGGTCGGTTGACCGAGGCGGTCCATCACGATCGCCTCGAGGTCGCGGTCGTCGACGACCGTCTTGCGGTCGGCGAGCTGCTGGAACCGCTCGAAGGCGGCCTTCAACTCGTCGCCGTCCAGCTCGTAGCCGAGGTCTTCGAGTCGTGAGCGGAATCCCGCACGGCCTGAGAGCTTGGACAGCACGAACTGCGAGCCCTCGACCCAGCCAACTTCCTTGGGGTCCATGATCTCGTAGGTCTCGCGCATCTTGACCACGCCGTCCTGGTGAATTCCGGACTGGTGGCGGAAGGCGTTGAGACCGACGATCGCCTTGTTCGGCTGGACGTGCATGCCGGCGAACTCCTGGACCATGCGCGAGGCCGGTACCAGGTACTGCGGATCGACGCCGATCTCGACGCCGAGGTGATCGGCGCGGGTGCGGATCGACATCACGGTTTCTTCCAGCGACGTGTTGCCTGCGCGCTCGCCGAGACCGTTGATCGTGCATTCGACCTGCCGCGCGCCGGCGCGCACGGCGGCCAGCGAGTTGGCGGTCGAGAGGCCGAGGTCGTTGTGGCAATGCACCGATACAACAACGTTGTCGGCGCCGGGCACGTCCTCGAGGATCCCGGTGATGAAGTTGGCGAACTCGTCGGGGATCGCGTAGCCGACGGTGTCGGGGATGTTGATCGTGGTCGCGCCGGCCTCGATCACTTCGCGCAGCATGCGGCGGACGAAATCGACGTCCGAGCGGGTCGCGTCCATTGGCGAGAACTCGACGTCGCTGGTGTACTGCTTGGCGCGGGCGACCATCTCGCGGGCCTGCTGCAGCACCGACTCGCGGTCCTTGCGCAGTTGGTGGGCGATGTGGATGTCGGAGGAGGAGAGGAAGACGTGGATGCGTGGATTCTCGGCGTCGCGGATCGCCTCCCAGCCCTGGTCGACATCGTTGGGGACGGCGCGGCAGAGCGTGGCGATCTGGGTGCCGCGGACCTCGCGGGCGATGCGGTTGACGGCGTCGAAGTCGGCCGGCGAGGCGGCGGCGAAGCCGGCCTCGATGCAGTCGACGCCCATGCGTTCGAGCAGTTTGGCGATCTGCAGCTTCTCCTCGGCGGAGAAGGAGACGCCGGCGGCCTGTTCGCCGTCGCGCAGGGTGGTATCAAAGATTCGGACTCGGTCAGCCATAAGGGCAACTCCTGTGGTCGGAACACGGAACGGAAGCAGACGGTGATGCGGCCGCCGGCGCCAGCAGTGGGCGGCGGCCCCTGATCAGGCCCCGAGCACCCCGCGGGCAACAGCCCGCGGTTCAACTCCCCCAAGCACACGCTGCGTCATGGTTGGTAGTATAGGGGACGGCAGAGGTGGATGTGCGTCGCGGTGTCGACAATCGCGGCGATGAAGTAGAGGCTGTGATGCCGGACCTGACTGAACTGATCGCGAACGCTCCTTGGCGGGAGGCGGTGACGTACCGCGAGACGTGGCCGCACGAGTACGTGATGAGCACGAGCCATCACCAGCGGGAGCTGCTGGCGGCGATCTGCGAGCGTTTCCGCAGGGGAGAAGGCGTTCCCGGACGCTTTTTCTCGATGGAGAACACCTATCTGTTCGTCGGCGGCTACAAGTACTGGCTGATGACGCACTACGAGAAGATCGACCCTTGCTTCGACCAGGACAACTACGCGATCAACCGCGCCCCGCTCTACCGGGATCGTCGCGATTTCGTGATCCAGGGCGGGGATACCGGCAAGGCGGAGGATTATCCTTCGAGGCCGGCGCGGAGGACGTGAACCAACGAAGGAGTCATTTCAATGACCGAAAGTCAGTCGCTGCTCGCACATTTGACGCCATGGTTCTACCGCCCAATCGAGGATCGGGGAACTGACGCCCTTGCGTACATTCTCAATGGGTCAGCAGCCTGCCGTGCTGCTCTGAACCAGATGCTGCGCGACGACGCCTTCGCCCCCGAGCCAACGCTCAGCTTCAAGACACAGGTGCAGTACCACGAAGGCAAGTCCCGTGTTGACATGGTTGCCTACGATTCGGACGGATCCGTGGCGATGGTCGTCGAGTCGAAGTTCTGGGCTGGGCTTCAGCCTGATCAATCGAGTCGCTACTTCGAGATTCTCTTGGAGACCACTTCCAAGCCTGGTTTGCTTCTGGTTATCTCGCCCAAGAGCAGGAACAGCTTCCTATGGCCCGAGGTGAATGAGCAGATGAAGGCAGCTGGTTGGACATTGGAGCGGGTCAGCTCGTTTGACGGCATCAGGGTTGCCAACGTCAAGGGCACGAACAAGCGATGCGTGATGGTCAGCTGGGAAGCCTTGGTGGACAGACTCGATGCTGCGGCTGAGAGTTTCGCAGTAAGGGCCGACATCCACCAGCTTCGAGGGCTCGTCCAGCGACAGAACGACGAGGCTTTTCCACCTCTTACGGCGGAGACTACTGGACATGGTTTCGCGATTCTGGACGCTCACTTTCGCAGAATGGTTAGCAACGCGGTCCAACGCGGAAAGCGAGAGTTCGGACTGAACATGAGAGGTCTTCAGTAGGGCGTCACCAAGCAATATCGGCGGCGCTTCTTCAGAGTCGAAGGGGTAAAGAGACCGCGTTGGCTGACTTTGGGAATCGAGTATCAGGAGGAGCTCTATGCGAAGACCCCACTGTGGGTGAGGATTCCTCTCAGCCACAAGCCGAAAGTCAAGAAAGTACCTGGGGCGATCACCAAGGAAGAGCACTACTGGTTACCCATCACCCTCAAAACTGTCGCGGTCTACGACGATGTGCTCGACGACGTCGTCTCACAGGTGAAGGCGATTACCGATTACTTCGAGAGAGCGCCTGATCAATAGCGGCCAAAGTCCGTCATTGCCGCGAAGGCGGGGCCTGCGAGCGCCTTTCTCCTCGCGGCGCCCCCGCCTTCGCGGGGGCGACTCAATCTTGGGTTTGCGCGCAGATCTCTCCCCGGCGGGGCGCGGGGATCACGGGGTTTGGGTGGCGACGGGGACGATCTGATTTCCTTATCCTCCGAGCAACTTGAGTGGGCGGCGATTGCGCCCTGGATTGCTTGGAGACTGAGATGGCCGAATTCGATGTACTGATTCGCGGCGGGACCGTCGTGGACGGGACCCGCGTGCCGCGATTTGTCGCGGATGTGGGGATTAAGGACGGGGTCGTCGCCCAGGTCGGCGGCAGGATGGACCCGGCCGACGCGGACCAGGTGCTGGAGGCCGACGGACTCGTGGTTGCGCCTGGATTCGTCGACCTGCACACGCACTACGACGCGCAGATCCAGTGGGACCCCTACTGCACGATCTCGGGCTGGCATGGCGTGACCTCGGTGGTGCTGGGCAACTGCGGCTTCGGCTTCGCGCCAGTGCGCAGCGAGGAACGCGACCGTGCGATGCTGACCATGTCGCGGACCGAGGCAATTCCCTTCGACTCGATGAAGGAGGGGATGATCTGGGACTGGATCACGTTCCCCGAGTTCCTCGACACGCTGGAGCGGATTCCCAAGGGCGTCAACTGCATCTCCTACATGCCGCTGGCGCCGCTAATGACCTGGGTTATGGGACTCGAAGCGGCGAAGTCGCGGCGGGCGACCGACGAGGAAATCGCCGAGATGCAGCGGCTGCTGCACGAAGCGATGGACGCCGGCGCCTGCGGCTGGTCGACCCAGCGGTTGGGCGAGCACTCGGTCCAGGCCGACTACGACGGCACGCCGATGGTGACCGACATTATGTCGGACAACGAGTGTCTGGCATTGGCCGAGGTCTTGGCCGAGCGCGACGAGGGCTTCATCCAGATCACGCAGTTCACCGGCGACCTGCAGCAGGATCTTGACTTTCAGTCGGTGCTTGCGGCGACAGCCAAGCGGCCAATCCTGCACAACCTGGTCGCGGTGAACCGCAACAACCCCAGCATCCACCGCGACCGGCTGCAGTGGCTGGAGGAGTGCAACGCGCGCGGCGAGCGCGTCTTCGGACAGGCCGCCACGATCCGCGCCTCGTTCACGTTCACGTTGGAGGACTGGAACCTCTACGACTCGTCGCCGGCCTGGAACTATGCGACCACGGGCACGCACGACGAAAAGAAGGTCAAGATGGCCGATCCGGACGTGCGGCGGCGGATCATCGACGAGATCGACGAGGCGATCAAGAAGCTCGGTCAGACGCAGGCGCTGGGCGGCCCGATCGAGGAGCTGATGATCCAGGACCTGGCGCACATGGACGAACTGGAGCAGTACGTCGGCATGACTGTCGGTCAGGTCGCCGAGATCCGCGGCTGCCACCCGGTCGAGGCGATGCTCGACCTTGCGGTTGAGACCGACCTCGCGGCCGAGTTCCTGACTCCGATGCGGGAGCAGAACGACGAGTGGATGGCGGAGATGATCACGTCGCCGTACTGCATTCCCGGCGTCTCCGACGGCGGCGCGCACACCAAGTTCCTGACGGCCGGTTCCTACCCCACGGACTTCCTGATGTGGCTGGTCCGCGACACGGGCCGATTGTCGCTGGAAGAGGCGCACTACCGGCTGAGCTACCTGCCCGCGCGCGCGGCAGGATTCCACGACCGGGGCACGCTGACCGAAGGCTCGCCCGCCGACGTGGTGGTCTACGACCTGGACGCGCTCAACCTGACGCCCGAGTGGGCCGGCGAAATCGTACACGACTTCCCCGGCGGCGAGTGGCGCCGTGTGCAGCGTCCTGAGGGCTACCGCTGGATCCTGGTCAACGGCGAAGTCACATTCCAGGACGGCGAAGCGACCGGCAGCACGCCGGGCAAGCTGCTGCGTCACGGTCGGGGCTAGATCAACACTTCGCGCTTCCCCCTCTGCCTTCGGCATCTCCCCCCGCCGAGCGGGGGGAGAGGGGAAAACGAACATCCCTGGGAAACCACCTGGAGAAGGAGACTGAGATGGCCAAGTACGACGTACTGATTCGCGGCGGGACCGTGGTGGACGGGACCCGCGTCCCGCGATTCGTCGCTGACATCGGGATCAAGGATGGACGCATCACCCAGGTCGGCGGCAGGATGGATCCGGCCGACGCCGACCAGGTGCTGGAGGCGGAGGGCAAGATCGTCGCGCCGGGATTCGTCGATCTGCACACGCACTACGACGCGCAGATCCAGTGGGATCCATATTGCACGATCTCAGGCTGGCACGGCGTGACCTCGGTCGTGCTGGGCAACTGCGGCTTCGGCTTCGCACCGGTGCGCCCGGAAGAGCGCGACCGGGCGATGCTGACCATGTCGCGGACCGAGGCGATTCCCTTCGACTCGATGAAAGAGGGCATGATCTGGGACTGGATTTCCTTCCCCGAGTGGCTCGACACGCTTGAGCGCATCCCCAAGGGTGTCAACTGCCTGTCCTACATGCCCATCGCCCCGCTGATGATCTGGGTGATGGGACTGGAGGCGGCCAAGTCGAGGCGCGCGACCGAGGACGAGATCGCGGAGATGCAGCGTCTCTTGCACGAAGCGATGGACGCCGGCGCCTGCGGCTGGTCGACCCAGCGATTGGGCGAGAATTCGGTGCAGGCCGACTACGACGGCACGCCGATGGTGACCGACATTATGTCGGACAACGAGTGTCTGGCCCTGGCCGAGGTTTTGCGCGACCGCGACGAGGGGTTCATCCAGATCACCCAGGCGACCGGGGACATCAAGTCCGACCTCGCCTTCGAGGCCGAACTGGCCCGGGTCTCGGGACGACCGATCCTGCACAACGTGATCGCGCCCTCCAACTTCCGGCCCGACGCGCACCGCAGGTCGGTCGCCTGGCTGCAGGAGCGCAACGATGCCGGCGAGCGCATCTTTGGCCAGGCCTTCACGATCCGCTCCGCCTTCGCCTACACGCTGGAGGACTGGAACCTGTACGACTCCTCGCCGGCCTGGAACTACGCCACGACGGGCACGATCGAGGAGAAGATGGAGAAGTTCGCCGACCCTGAGGTCCGCGAGCGGCTGAAGGCGGAGATGGACGACGCGATCGAGAAGCTCGGCCAGACCCAAGCGATCGGCGGCTCGATCGAGAAGGTCATGATCCAGCACCTCGAGGCCAAGCCCGAGCTGGAGCAGTACGTTGGCCTGACCCTTGAGCGGGTCGGCGAGATGATGGACAAGCACCCGATCGACGCGATGCTCGATCTCGCCCTGGCGACCGAACTCAAGGCCGAGTTCCTGACCGAAGTCTCGTCGGAGAATCCCGAGGCGGTGGCCGAGATCATGGAGTCGCCGTACACGATCCCGGGCGTCTCGGACGGCGGCGCGCACACCAAGTTCCTGACCGCCGGCTCCTATCCCACCGACTTCCTGATGTGGATGGTCCGCGACACGAACCTGATGACGCTGGAGGAGGCGCACTACCGGCTCAGCTACCTGCCGGCGAGAGCGGCCGGCTTCCGCGACCGCGGATCGCTGGTCGAGGGCGCGCCTGCGGATGTGGTCGTCTACGACCTCGAAGAGCTCAAACTCGATCCCGAGTTCCAGGGCGAGATCGTCTTCGACTTCCCCGGAGGCGAGTGGCGCCGGGTCCAGAAGCCGCACGGCTACAAGTGGATCCTCGTCAACGGCGAGGTCACGATGCAGGACGGCCAGGAGACCGGCGCGACGCCGGGAAAGCTATTGCGTCACGGCCGCGGCTAGGATTGCCTAGCCCGCGACCCTATGGCCGGATGATCCGCTTTGGGCGCTGGGCAATGCGGTGCAGCATCGGTTGGGCGGCGTCGATGAACTTGAAGGCGATACGGCGCGTGTCCCTGGGATCGATCAGATCGATCACGTCGAAGTTGTGCGCGGCCTTCATCGGACTGCGCAGCCGCAACAGGCGGTTCTCGATCATCTCGCGGTGTGCCTCGGGGTTCTCGGCCGCCTCGATCTCGCGCCGGTAAGCGGCTGCGACGCCGCCCTCGATCGGAATGCCGCCCCACTCGCCGGCCGGCCAACCGAAGCGCATGTTGACGCCGACCGGCTCGCCCATGCTGTTGGGCGCGTCGGCGGCGACGCCGTAGCTCTTGCGGATATTGAACTCGACCTTGGGTACCTGTGCTTCATAGGCGGCAATCAGCGCCCGGGTGCCGCGGCGCATGGTCTGGTTGAGCTCCGCCTGCGAGCCGAGCATGAAGCCGGGCATGTCGAGGAAGACGACCATCGGTAGGTTGAATCCGTCGCAGAGGTCAACGAAGTGGGTGAACTTGTCGGCCGCGTCGCCGTTCATCGCACCGGCCATCACGTACGGGTCGCTGGCGACGACCCCCACTGCGTAGCCGCCGATCCGGGCGAATCCGGTGATGATCGCGCCGCCCCAATGCGGCCGCATCTCGAAGAACTCCCCGTTGTCGACGACCAGCTTGACCAGCTTGCGCGGGTTGTAGCCGCGCTTGCGGTTCTCGGGGATGATCCGCAGCAGCTCTTCGACCCGCCGATTCGGGTCGTCGCCGGTCTCGATCCGCTCGGTCACTTCGTTGGTGGTGTTGGGCAGGTATGAGAGGAACTGTTTGATCTGGTTGAACGCGTCTTCCTCGGACTCTGCCTCGTTATCGACCTGACCGCTCTGGTAGACATGGACTTTCGAGCCGCCAAGCTCTTCCTTGTTGAAGGTCTCGCCGATTGCGCGGCGCACGACGGGCGGTCCGGAGGGGAAGATCTGCGACTGTCCCTTGATCATCACGGTGAAGTGGGAGAGCAGGGCAAACGCTGCCGGCGCGCCGGCCACCGAGCCCATGATTCCCGACGCGACGGGCACCTTGTCGAGCAGATTCAGGTGCCGCCACCAGGTCTGACCGGCGGGCAGCGCCATCCGTCCCTCTTCCTCGTCCCGCTTGGCGCTGTGACCGACGCCCTCGATCAGCTGCACATAGGGCAACCCGTACTGGGCCGCGAGCGGCGTGGCAAACTGCGACGCGCCCTTTGAGACATTGTGCGGCGATCCGCCGGAGATGGTGAAGTCGTCGCCGCCGATGACGATATTGCGTCCGTCGATCTGGCCCATGCCCATGACAAACGCGCCCGGCGTAAAGTCGCGCAGGTCGCCGTTTTCGTCGTACTCGTAGCCGCCAACCAGCGGTCCTGCCTCGAAGAACGAGTCGGGATCGAGGAACTGATCGATCCGCTCGCGGATCGTCAGACGTCCGCCGCGATGCTGTCGCGCGACCCCGTACTCGCCGCCCATCTCCTGGGCGAGTCCCTTGATGTAGTTGATTTCGTCAATCGCGCCCTGCCAGTCCTGACCCGGCTTCCACGATTCGCGATTCTGATCCACAGGCATATGTCGTCCTCTGTTCGCTACCCGGCTCGCGTCAGTCTAGTCTTGGCACTTGGATACCATGACATCATCTGGAGTCAGCGCATGGTCACCACCGATCCCGAGTCCCCGATCGATGTCAGCCCCATCGTGGTCAACGAGATCGTCGTTGACGGCCAAAGATTGGTGGCGAAGGAACCACTGCGGTTCGATGTCGAATACACGTTGGATGAGGGTGAGCCGCTGTTCGTGCTCAACGGAGATTTCGGACTCACCTGTTGGGCTGAAAGTCGCTCCGCGCTAGTTGAAGCGCTGGCAGAGTCATTGGAACTCTACTGGCAAGAGTTTGCAGAAGCTGACCGGGAAGAGCTGGCGCCCAAAGCTCAGGAACTCAGGCTGCAGTTGAGAGAACGGCTGGCACCTCCAAGCCATGGCGCGTAACTCTCGTGAGATTGACAGGGCGCTGTGTGCCAAGGGCTTCGCCGTTCGCGAGCAAAAGCGGCATCGCCGCTACTTCTTCTATCTCGGAGATGGGAGGAAGAGCGGTGTCAGCACGTCGATGTCGCGAACGTCGAGACGTAGTGTCGGACAAGGACTGGTTGCCTTCATGGCCAAGGACTGCCGGCTCACGAACCAAGAGTTCGAGCGGCTCATTGACTGCCCGCTGTCACAAGAGCAATACGAGAATCTGCTCAAGGACCGCGGCCATATCTGACTAGGGCGAGACGGCCGGGATCACCTCCGACGCGAAGGCGCGGAGCGCATCCCAGTCCCAGGGCGGACGCAGCGTGATGTTGACCCGGTTGACGCCCGCTTCGGCAAATGGAGTGAGCAACTCGATTGCCTCATCGGGCGTTCCGAGGATCGCGCCGCGCTGGCGGAAGGCGTCGCCGGCGGGGCCGAAGACTTCCTCGAAGTGGGCAACCGCCCTGGGCCGGTCAGCCTCGGACGCGGCGAGGTGGAAGGAGAGGTTGACATCGCGCTTGATCGTTGAGGGATCGCGGCCGACCCGTTCGCACCAATCGTCAAGCACGCCCGAGAGCCGGTGGTACTGATCGATGGTCAGGTAGGGCGCGTTCCAGCCCTGCGCGTAGCGCGCGACGATCTGCAGCGTGCGCTTCTCGCCGACGCCGCCGATCCAGATCGGCAATGGCGACTGCAGCGGCTTCGGTTCGCAGAGCGCGTCGGTCAGGGTGAAGAACCGGCCGTCGAGGTTGGCCCGCGGCTCCTCCCACAGCGCGCGCAGCACTCGGATACCCTCCTCCAGTCTGTCGAGGCGCTTGCCCAAGCGCTCGAAGGGGATGCCGTAGGCCGAGTACTCCTGCTCGTTCCAGCCCGCACCGAGGCCGACATCGAGCCGACCGTTGGAGAGTTGGTCAATCGTCGCCAGCGCATTGGCCAGCACGGCGGGATGCCGATAGTCCATCGCGATCACGCAGGTGCCGACGCGGACATGTTCCGTGTCGGCGGCCAGCGCCGCAAGCCCGGCCAGGCATTCCAGGTACGGTCCTTGCTTCTCGGTCATTGGCGACTCGTAGAAGTGGTCGGAGACGTCGACCCAGGTAAACCCGGCGGTGTCGGCCCAGCACCAGAGCTCGCGACACTCGCCGATCGTCACGTTCTGCTGCACCAGGTGGATGCCGAATTCCATCGCTGCACCTCATCGCGTCGGCACTTGGGCGGCTGTTCGCGCAAGTCGCCTCTTGGAGAACGGACCGGAAGGGCTCTACTCCGCCAGACCCAGCTTCTCGGCGAGGCCGATGCGCTGGACCTTGCCTGTGGCGCCTTTGGGGATTTCGTCGAGTATGACGATTCTGCGCGGCGTCTTGAAGTCGGCGATCCGCTCGCCGACGAACTTGCGGATGGCGCGCTCGTCCGAGTCCCCGCCGTCTCGCAGCACCACAGCGGCGGCGATCTCCTCGCCCAGCCGATCGTGCGGCATGGCGAAGGTGACGGCCTGGGCGATGGCGGGATGCTGGAGCAGCGCTTCGTCGACCTCGCGCGGGGAGATCTTCTCGCCGCCCCGGTTGATGATCTCCTTGAGCCGGCCGGTGATCGTCAGGTAGCCGTCGTTGTCGAGCACGCCCTGGTCGCCGGTGCGGAACCAGCCTCGCGTGTAGGCGCTGGCGTTGGCTTCGGGATTGTTGCGATAGCCGTCGGTCACGTTATCCCCGCGGATCACAACCTCGCCGCGCTGACCCATCGCCAATAGCGCGCCGTCTTCGTCCATGATCGCAATCTCGGGGCCTGCCGGCAGGCCGACGCTGCCCGGCTTGCGTTCGAGCGGCGGCAGCGGATTGGAGCTCATCTGGTGCGCCGCCTCGGTCATGCCGTAGGACTCGATCACCGGCGCGCCGAATGTCTCTTCCAGCTCCGCCATCACGGTCGGCGGCAGCGAGGACGACGATGAGCGAATCAAGCGGAGGTTGGTCTCGACCAACGCGTCCGCGTTGCGCGAGGCGCGGGTCAGGATGAGCTGGTGCATCGTCGGGACGGCGGTGTACCAGGACGGCTTCGACTCGCGCAGCCAGCCGAAGACCTGCATCGCGTTGAATCCGGGCGAGCACCAGGTGCAGCCGCCCGCGCCGACGCTGGCCAGAATGCCGGCCATGACGCCGTGAATGTGGAACAACGGCATGATGTTGAGGCAGCGGTCGGCGGAGGTCAGGTTGAGCGTATTGCGGATGTTGTGCGCCGTCGCGATCAGGTTGCGCTGGCGCAAGGGGACGATCTTCGGCCGAGACGTGGTGCCCGATGTGTGCAGCACCAGTCCGACATCGTCCGCTCCTGCCTCTCCGGGTCGCTCGGCGACGCCACTGACCCCGGCGGTCAGGCTGAACGTGCCGGCCGGGCCGTCGGAGGCCGGTTGCAGTTCGATCAAGGGAATGTTCAGCCGCTGCGCGACCTCTCGGACGGGCGAGTCGACGCCATCCTGGACCACGACCGCTCTCGCCTCGAGGTCTTCGAGGTAGAACTCGAACTCGTCGGCACGGTAGCCGGGATTGAGCGGCGCGGCGGTCGCAGCGTTGGCGACGCCGAGGAAGGCGGCGGCCATTTCGGCGCCGTTAGGCAGCACGATGGCGATGCCGTCTTCGCGTCCCAGGCCGAATCCGTTGAGTTGCTCGCCGGTCCTGGCGATCTGGTCGCGCAGTCCGTCGAAGCTGAGGTCGGCTCGTCCCGGCGCGCCCAGCGCCGATGTGTCGCCGTCGAGCAGTGCGAGCAACTCTGAGATGGTCTTGGCAATGGGACTGGTCTGGGTCACGAGGTCTCCCGACGAAACAACAGGGGCGCGAATCGGCGGTCAAATGCGCCACACGAGGTACAGCGTATTGCCTATCCCTGGCCGGAACTGACAAGGCCGCTGCGTATACTTGAGCGTGGAGAGGTGTCCGAGTGGCCGAAGGAGCCGATCTCGAAAATCGGTAGGTGCGGCGACGTGCCTCGTGGGTTCGAATCCCACCCTCTCCGCCAGTTTGTTCGTCGGCCATTCGTCCGGAGAGGTGCTGGAGTGGACGATCAGGCACGCCTGGAAAGCGTGTAGGGCTGCAAGGCCCTCGTGGGTTCGAATCCCACCCTCTCCGCCAGCAGATTGCCTAGGTCAGCCGCAGAAACTGCTTGATCAGCGGCACGATGATCTCCGGCGCATCCTCCTGGCAGAAGTGACCGGCGTTGGGCAGGATCGTGATCGGCGCGTCGGGATAGAGCGCCCGGAATCCGTCCATGGCTCGCTGGGGGTCGATGGCGTGATCCTGCAGGCCCTCGACCATCATTGCCGGCAGCGATGCCAGTTCCTGCACCGTTGCGATTTCCTCGAAGACGAAATCGCGAGTGCGGCCCAGGTAGGCATCGAGCGGGAACTCGATCGCGCCGATGCAGGATTCCCTGTCGGGGAAGGGCGCGGAGTAGGCGCGGATCCAGGCGTCGTCAACCGCTGCGGAGTTCTCGAAGCCGATGATCTTCATCACGCTGAGCACGTTGCTGCCGAGGTGACCGAGCGTCTCATCCAGCGTGCCGGCCTCGTGGTGCTTGCCGATCCACTGGAACCATGGTGACGCCGGCACGTTGGGCGGCTCTCGCAGCGAACCGGGGATGACCGTGTTCAACACGCACAGGCGTTTGACCCGGTCCAGGTGTCGCACGGCGTACTGCGAGCCCATCGGCCCGCCCCAGTCCTGCATGACAAAGGTGATGTCGCGCAGGTCGAACTCCTCAATCAATGCAGAGAGATTGCCGACGTGCGTGCGCAGCGTGTACTCGCGATCCTGGGGCGTCTCGCTTTTGCCGAAGCCCATGTGGTCGGGCACGATTACCCGGTTGGTCTCGGACAGTCCGGGAATGAAGTTGCGGTAGAGGTAGCCCCAGGTCGGCTCGCCGTGCAGCAGGATGACGGGTTCGCCCTCGCCCTCGTCGATGTAGTGCATACGGAAACCCGGCGCATCGGTGAAGTGCGGCTCGAAGGGAAAGGTGCCGTCAAAGGTCTCGTCGGCAGGAATCATGCGGACATCTCTCATTCAGCGCCGGTGACTGACCGGCGGGTCGGTGCGGCGCGCATCTCGACTCAAGCCCAGAGCGCCAGTTCTTCCTCGCGATCGGCGGTGACCGTTCTGACGTCGGGGCCGAAGACCATCGTGTAGGGCTGATCGCCTCGGTACTGGGGCCAGCCTGGGAGCGCTCGAGTGCCGGGACTGCCCGTTCGGGCGAAGCTGATCCAGGCGTCCATCATGAATCCGCTGAGCTGATCGACCTGCGGGTCGTCGCCGACGAAGTCGCGCATCAACTCCGTCGTGCCCCAGACCAACGGCACGTCGAGCGCGTGCGGCGAACCCAGCCGACCCTCGAACATCGGCGACCGCTGCTCGACCAAGTAGGCGTAGGTGCCTCCCGGGGAGCGCTCGCGGGCGTTGAGCAACCGACGGGTCGAGCCTCGGTACTGACGGTCGGTCATCACCGCGTTGTAGACATCGAGCGGATCCGCCGACTCGCCACGTCCGGTGCGTAGCGTTCGGTACGTCTCGAAGCATTCGCCGGCCCGATCGCTGCCACCGACTAATGGCGACATCAGCTCGAGCGCGCGCTCCTCGTTCAGATCGGTAAGTCCGGTCATCGCCGAGAGCAGCGTGAACTCATTGCGCATCGTGCCCGCGAGCAGGTCAACCTCGCCTCCTCGTCCTTCCCGGACCGCGTCGATCGGGACGGCGTCGAGGAATTCACCCTCGGTCACGGCGTTGAAGAGTCCGTGCAGTCCGGCGGCGGGATTGACCGCCGGATCGGCGGCCGCCAGCGCGTTCTGGGCGGCCAGGATGTCATCGTCCGCGAGTCGGCGCAGCTCGTCCGCCGACGGCTGAGTGATACCCAGTTCCCGGTAGAAGAATGGCAGCATCTCGGCGACGGACTCGCGCGTGTGAATGCGGTCGGCCGCGCCGCTCTGCATGATCGCGCGCTGGAAGAGACCTTCGGCGCGAGGCGACGCGAGCAGAATCCCGACGGAGATACCGCCGGCGGACTCGCCGAAGATGGTCACGTTGGCGGGATCACCGCCGAACGCCGCGATCTCGTCTCGCACCCATTCAAGCGCCGCGACCATGTCGTGGAATCCGAAGTTGGCTTCTGTGCCGTCCTCGGCGAGCGCCGGATCGGGCAGAAAGCCAAGCGCGCCGAGGCGGTAGTTGATCGTGACGATTACCACGTCGCCCCGAGCGGCAAGCGGCGCACCGTCGTAGGCCGGCGACGAGCCGGACCCGCTGGACAGCCCGCCGCCATGAATCCAGACCATCACGGGACGGCGAGCATCGTCGAGGCCCGGCGTCCAGACGTTGAGGTAGAGGCAGTCCTCCGACATCCGCTCCTGGCTGTGGCCCATGATGCCGGCGAACGGACCCGCCGCCGGCCGCAGGGGCTGCATGGAGATCGGGCCAAACTCGACGGCGTCTCGGACGCCATCCCATGCGTCAAGCGGCTGCGGTCGCCGCCAGCGCAGATCGCCGATGGGCGGTTGGGCAAAGGGCACCCCGCGGAAGACGTGCAGGCCGTCCGCGATCCGGCCTCGCAGCGCTCCCTTCTGCGTCTGAACCGTCGTTGGATTCGAAGCCATGATGCGCTCCTATTCGAGCAGGTCCGCGGTCCAGACCTCGCGCTCTGCCTCGCGGTCCTCACGGACCGTCTTGACATCCGGGCCCAGCACCATCGTGTAGCGCTGGTCGGCGCGGTACTCGGGCCAGCCGGGCAGCGCCTGGGTGCTGGGATTGCCCGAGCGGGCGAAGTTGATCCAGGCGTCCATGACGAAGCCGGAGAGCTGATCCGTCTGCGGATCGTCGCCGATGAACGGCCGCATCTGATCGCCGGTGCCGAAGACGAAGGGAATGTCAATCGCGTGCGGCGCCCGCAGCCGACCGCCCATCGCTGGCGACTGCTGATTGAAGAGATAGGCGTAGGTCTTGCCCGAGCCGCCAAGCGCGCTGTGCGCGTCCAGCAGGCGATCCGAGGGGATGCGGAACACATAGTCGGTCATCACCGAGTCGAAGACGGTCAGCGGATCCGAGCCGGCGCCGCGCGCCGTCCGGGCGTCGCGATAGTGCTCGTAGAGACTGCCGGCGGTGTCGGCGTCGCCCGAGGTGACGGCAAGCGCCCCCCGCGCGCCGGCCTCGTCCATCTCGTTCACCCCCTGGATGGCGGCAAGCAGGGTCCACTCGTCCTCGATCGTGCCGCACAGCAGGTCGACATCCTTGCTGCGCCCGTTGCGCACCGCTTCAATCGGTAAGGTCTCGAGGAAGGACTGTTCGACCACCGGAGAGAATGGCATCAAGTAGCGGCCGGTCAGCGTCGACGTTTCAGGGTCGGCCTGCATGGCGCCCTGCGCATCGAGCATGTCCTGCGCAGGGATGCCGCGCAGGGAGGCGGCGTCATCCGGGTTGACTTCGAGAATGGCGCAGTAGCGGCGGCAGACTTCCTCGGCGATATCGGTCGGCAGCGAGTGATGCCCCGCGCCCGACTGCGGGATCGCCTTGTGAAACAACCCTTCCGCTTCGGCGGCGCCCAGCAGCACGCCGACGCTCATGCCGCCCGCCGACTCGCCGAAAATGGTCACGTTGTTGGGGTCGCCGCCGAACTGGCTGATGTGATCGCGCACCCACTCCAGGGCTGCTACCTGGTCGCGCATGCCGTAGTTGCCGGTCTGCGGATCGTCAGCGTCGGTGAACGCCTGGTTGTAGAGGAAGCCCAGTGCGCCAAGCCGGTAGTTGATCGTGACCACGACGACATCGCCTCGGCGGGCGAGGTGTTGCCCGTCGTAGATCGGCGTCGCGCCCGATCCCCCGGCGAATCCTCCGCCGTGAATCCAGAACATCACAGGGCGTTTGGCGTCGTCCAGACCTGGCGTCCAGATGTTCAGCGTCAGGCAGTCTTCGTCAACCGGCATCTCCCACGCGCCCAACAACTCCAGGCCCGGCACAAACATCTGCATCGAGCCGTAGCCGATCTCGTTCGTCTGGCGGACGCCGTCCCAGGGCTCCGGCGGTCGCGGCGCCCGGAAGCGCAGATCGCCGACCGGCGGCGCGGCGAAGGGTATGCCTCGGAAGACGTGCAGATCGTCTTCCAGCAGTCCTTGCAGCTTGCCCTGACGGGTATCGACGACGGGTGTGCTCGTGGCCATGCGGTGCTCCTGTTCTTGCTATTCGAGAATGTCCGTGCCCCAGATTGAACGCTCCGCCTCGCGATCCTCGCGGATGGTCTTGACGTCCGGTCCGAGGACCATCGTGTAGCGCTGGTCGGCGCGGTACTGCGGCCAGCCGGGCAGCGCCTTGGTGCTGGGATTGCCGCTGCGGGCGAAGTTGAGCCAGGCGTCCATGACGATTCCGGCGAGCTGGTCGGTCTGTGGATCGGTTCCGACGAACTCGCGCATTTCGTCAGTGGTGCCGAAGACGTAGGGCAGATCGATGCCGTGACAGGCGCGCAACGCGCCGTTCATCGCCGGCGACTGCTGGTTGAACAGGTAGGAGTAGGTGCTGCCGTCGCCGTCCTGTCCGCAGTGTGCGTCAAGCAGGCGATCCGCGGGAATGCGGAAGACGTAGTCGGTCATCACTGCGTCGAGGATCGAAAGCGGATCGGTCGCCGCGCCGCGAGCGGATCGAATCTCGTGGTAGTGGTCGTAGAGCCGATCGCCGAACTCGTCGTCGCCGAAGGCGTAGAGCGAGAACTGGGCGCGAGCCTGCGCTTCATTCGTTTCGGTGACGCCGAACATCAGCATGCGCAGCAGGGTCCACTCATCCTCGGTCGTGCCGCAGAGCAGGTCGACATCCTTGCTGCGTCCGTTGCGGATCGAGGCAATCGGCAGCGTTTCGAGGAAGCCGCCGTCGACCGTGGGACAGAAGGGCATGCCGTAGCGCCCGAGTAGTTCACGCGTCTGCGGATCGAGCAGGATCGCATTCTGCGCGTCAAGAATGTCCTGCGCAGGAACGCTGCGCAGGGATTCAGCGTCGTCGGGCGCGATCTCAAGCACGGCGCTGAAGCGTCGTCCGATCTCTTCGGCGAAGTCGAGCGGCAACGCATGATGCCCTGCGCCCGACTGCGGAATCGCGCGCTGGAACAGACCCTCAGCCTCAGGCGAACCAAGCAGCGCGGCGACGCTCATGCCGCCGGCCGACTCGCCAAAAATGGTCACATTCTCCGGGTCGCCGCCGAACGCAGCGATCTGCTCGCGCACCCAGGTCAGGGCCGCGACCTGATCGCGCATGCCGTAGTTGCCGCTGAGCGCATTGTCGCCATCGATCAGCGCCTGGTTGTACAGGAATCCCAGCGCACCAATGCGGTAGTTGATGGTCACCACGACGACATCGCCGCGCCGTGCGAGGTGCTGACCGTCGTAGGTCGGGGCCGAGCCTGCGCCGGCCGCGTACGCGCCGCCATGGATCCAGACCATCACCGGCCGCTTCGCGTCGTCCAGTCCCGGCGTCCAGATGTTCAGCGTCAGGCAGTCCTCGTCCTTCGGCATGTCGTAGAAGCCGATCAGTTCGCCGCCGGGTGCGTAGGACTGGATGGCGTAGGGGCCGAACTCGGTCGCTTCCCTGATCCCGCCCCAGGGCTGCGGCGGACGCGGCGCATGGAAGCGCAACTCACCCAGCGGCGGCTCGGCGAACGGAATGCCTCGGAAGACATGCAGATCGTCTTCGGTCGTACCTTGCAGTCGGCCGTAGCTCGTGCTGGCGATTGGCGGCACTCGATGGTCCTCTCCGCCCGATCCTGGATCGGCGATAGCCTGCGAGGGCAATCTGGGACGCATGATAGGCGGGACGCGATGGCAATCGGACAGGTCGGATTGGGACTGGACTTCTCACTGGGGATGTCGTTCGAGGACCAGCGCACGCTGGCGCGAGAGGCGGCTGAGCTGGGCTATCAGTCGCTCTGGACGCCCGAGGGCGCGGGGCTCGATTCGTTCCATCTCTGCTCGATCCGCAACCAGGCCAGCGGACTGGCGACCGGAATCGGCGTCTGCCCGATCGCCTATCGCTCACCCGTCGCGTTTGCCATGTCGGCGGGCACGGTCTCGGCGATGAGCGAAGGTCAATTCTCCCTGGGCATCGGATCCGGCGGCATCTATCGGGCCGACGCGCGCAGGCAACTCGGACTGCCTCGCCGCTCGACGCTGGGCGTGATGCGTGAGTACACGGCTGCCGTGAAGGGGTTGCTGGCCGGTGAGTCCGTGACGATCCAGGGAGAGTCGGTGCAGTACGACGGCGTGCAACTCGGCTTCCGTCCGCCACCGACGCCGGTGCTGGTCGGCGCGCTGGGTCCGCAGATGATCCAGCTCGGTGGCGAAGTCGGCGACGGCGTGGTGCTCAACTGGTGCGATCCGGAGCGCGTGAGCTGGAGTCGGGATCGGCTCAACGAAGGCGCGGCCAAAGCAGGCAAGCGACCCGAGGACGTTCGTTTGGTCGAGTACATCCGCATCTGCGTGGACGAGGATGTCGAGACGGCGCGGATGTCGTATGCAAAGTCGATGCTCGGATACGCGCTGGGTCAGGAGGTGCCGTCGGAGCGGCTGCGCAAGTTCGCGTACCGAGCCCACTTCGAGCGGATGGGCTTCACCGACGAACTGGCCTCGCTCGACGACATGCGACGCCGCGGCGCATCGGCGGACGAAGTCGCGTCGGCAGCGTCCGAAGAGCTGCTGACCAGGGTCGGCTACCACGGCAATGCCTCGGGAGCCAAGGCGGCGTTCGAGGCTCTCGCTGACGGTCTCGACACCGCCATCGTGAGGGTTGTCGCAGCCAGGCCGGGGCTGGAGTCGGTCAAGGCGGTAATGCGCGCCTGTGCGCCCAACGGCTAGGCGCAGGCTTCGTCGTCGAGCGACCAGCGGTTGTATTCGGGGTCGGGCTGATCGGCCAAGGCGGCTCGGGCGTCGAGCCACATCCGGCGCCAGCGGGCGGCGTCGGAGAGCACGGCGTCGGGGTCCTGGCGGCTGCGGGCGATGAAGCCGGGGAAGGCCTCGCGGCCGGTCGGCTGACCGGGCGGGTGGTAGCGCAGATCGAAGCTCCAGCGGATGCGCTCGCTGAGATTGGGCAGCGCGCCGTGGATCGTCTTGCGGTGCAGAAAGAGGCAGCCGCCGGCCGGCAGCGGGACGGCGCGGGCGATGTCTTCGCCGGGCAGGATCGACGAGGGAATCGCGAGCCCCTGCACGCTGGAACAGTGGGTCAGGACCTCGCCGCGGTGCGATCCGGGGATCACCTGCAGACAGCCGTTCTCGGCGTCGGTGTCCATCAGCGGGAACCAGACGGTCAGCATGTCGGTGTCGTCGGCGGATGCGTTGATCACGCCCGAGTCCTGGTGGAAGGGGGTCGCGCCGTAGATCACGTTGCCGTCGGCGTCGCGCGGGGCGATCGACTCCGGCACCTTTACTCTCACATGTTGCACTGGGTTCGAGTAGATTTCGGGTCCGATGAACGACTCGACCGTGTCGAGCAGGCTGGGATTGGTCAGCGCGTTGAAGACCGCAGGCCCTGCCCAGAACGGCGTGTCGGCCGTGATCCCCTTCTGCGGCAACGAGAAATCGAAGTACTGCGCGTGGACCTTCTGCGACTCGACGTAGACCTTGCAGACCCGCTCGGCGAAGGGCAGGTCGTCGTAGGTGTCCGAGATCACGCCCTGCGCATGCAGCTCGCCCGCGAGCGTGTCGAGCACGCCGGCGTACTCGTCCATCACCGGATCAATCACTTCCGCAGGGTCGAAGACCTCGTCCACGGCAAGGAATCCAAAGGTCTCAAAGTGGTCAAGCTGTTCGGAAGTCAGGCTGGACATCGTCGATTCCTATGCACTCGGCCGAGTCGGCGTACGGACACTCTGGAGCAGATTAATCCAACTTCGCAGGGCTTGCCTACCAGCTATCGATGTAGGGGCGGCGGCCTTCTCGGATCGGGTCGGAGTTGGGGACCGCGTCGAGCAGGCGGACGATCCACTTGCGCGTGTCGGCGGGATCGATCACGTCGTCCGACTCAAGCACGGTGGCGGCGTTGAAGGCATTGCCCCGCTCGTAGGCGTCGGCGACCATCCGCTCGTAGACGCGGGTGCGCTCTTCGAGGTCCTCGATCTGCTCCAACTGCGAGCGCGCGCCGAGCTTGACGCCGGCCTCCAGGTTCATCCCGCCGTACTCGGAGGTCGGCCAGCCCACGTTGAACAACCCGGCCTCAGTACTGCCGGCGAGCATCGCCAGACCGCCCAGCCCGTAGCACTTGCGAATCGTAATCGTCATTTTCGGCGTCGTCAGGTTTGCCAGCGAGACGAATACGCGGTGACAGTGCCGGACCAGCGCCGTCTTTTCGATCTCCGGACCGACCATCATGCCGGGCGTGTCGACGAGTGTGAGCACGGGGATGTTCCAGCTATCGCAAATCTGGGCGAAGCGGGCCAGTTTGTCCGAGCCGGGGCTGTCGACGGCGCCTCCCAGGTGCATGTTGTTGTTGGCGATCACGCCCAGCGGCCGTCCTTCGACACGGATCAACGCCGTGATGATGCCGATGCCGAATTCGGGACGGAGTTCGAGTATCGAGTCGTGGTCGGCGAGCAGCTCGATCACCTTGCGCACCTCGTAGGTCCGCAGGCGGTTTTCGGGAATCACATGACGCAGCAACCGCTGATCCGGCGCGGTCCAGTCCTTGAGTCGCCCCTGGAAGTAGGAGAGGTACTTCTTGACCGCGTCCATCGCCTCCGCTTCGTCCTTGACGAAAATGTCGACGACGCCGTTCGGCACCTGCTGCGACATTGGGCCCAACTCTTCGGGCAGGAAGAGGCCAAGTCCGCCGCCCTCGATCACGGCCGGACCGCCCATGGCGATGTTCGAGCCCTCGGTCGCGACAATGATGTCGCACATGCCCAGCATCGAAGCGTTGCCGGCGAAGCAGCGTCCAGCGGTGATCGAAACCATCGGCACCTTGCCGGACAGCTCCGCCAACCGCTCGAAGGTGCGCACGTTCCGCGCGGCAACTCGCGTGTAGGTCCAGTCGGAGTCGCCTGATCGTCCTCCCGCACCTTCGGCGATGAACACCAGCGGAGTCAGCAGCCGGTGCGCGGTCTCGACCATACGGTCGGTCTTCTCATGCCCTCGGCCGCCCTGCGTCCCGGCCCAGACCGTCTCGTCGTAGGAGATGATCGCGGTCGATGCGGTCGAGTTGTCGAACAGATCGGCGTTGACGGTGCCAATCCCGCAGATCAGACCGTCGGCCGGTGATACGCGGCGTAACTCCTCCCACGACCGTTGTCTCCGCTGCGCCGCCACGGCGAGCGGCATGTATTCCGTCCAGCTTCCGCCTTCCACGAGTTGCGCGATGTTCTCCCGAGCGGTGCGTTTTCCCTTGGCATGACGCCTGGCGACCGGCTCCGGCCGGTTGACATCGAGCAACGCCTCGTGCAGGTCAATGTTGTGTTGCAGATCGGGTCGTATGTAGTCGAGGTCGACCTGGCCGGTACCGGAATCGACCGCTTCGCCGACCTCTGCCGGCTCGATGAAGACGAGCGGGTGGTCTTCCCAGATGATGTCGCCGATCGCGACGGTGATCTCCCGAATCATCCCACCGACCTGGGCCTGGAGCACATGCTCCATCTTCATCGCGTTCATGATCACGATGTCCTGACCGGCGGCAACGCGGTCGCCCTCGCTGACCAGGAGCTCGATAATCGTTCCCTGGATCGGCGCGCGCAGCGGCTCGGTTCCGGGCGGACCGACGATCTCCGGGGCCTGTCCGCCGGACGGTGTCTCCAGCCCGCGGTCCACGTCAAGCGACGCGGCGCCGGCGCCCTGGCGGAAGAAGTCGAGCGCCGCAAGCGGGTCGCTGACCTGGTTCTCGACCTTCGCGCCGGCCCAGGCCGACTGATCGGACGCCGATTGCCCGTGGTCTGCGGTCGAGACCAGTTCGTCCAGGTGCTCATCTATCCAGCGCGTATGGACATCTCCGGATGCGAAATCGGGATGGTCCAGGATGGCAAGCAGGAACTCGAGGTTCGAGTCGGGACCCTCAAGCTGGAACTCCTGGAGCGCTCGCCGGGTCCGGCGAAGAGCATCCGTGAACGCCGGTGAGGGATGCCGTGCGATGACCTTCGCGATCAGCGAGTCGAAGTTGGGATTGGCGGCGTAGCCCGGATAGCCATACGTGTCCACGCGAACACCGGGGCCGGCCGGTGGACGGAATGTCCGCAGCGCGCCCGAGGCAGGCCGAACTTCGCCGTCTTCCCGCATTCGTTCAAGATTCACTCGAGCCTGAACCGCGAAGCCGTTCAGAGCGGGCGCGGATCCCAGGCCGATCTCATCCAGTGACGCCCCGTTCGCGATCGCAATCTGGCAGCCGACGAGGTCGAGTCCCGATACCTCCTCGGTCACCGTGTGCTCGACCTGCAATCGCGCATTTGCTTCGATAAAGGCGAACTCGTTGCTCTCGGTGTCGACGAGAAACTCAAACGTTCCCAGGCCGGAGTAGACGCCGGCAGAGGCGAGTTCGACCGCCGCATCGATGATCCGATGCCGGAGACCGTTGCTCAGGGTCGGTGATGGGGCAATCTCAATCAGCTTCTGATAGCGCCGCTGGATCGTGCATTCCCGCTCGCCGACATGGGTGACGCTGCCGTGCTGATCTGCGACAATCTGTACCTCGATGTGTCGCGCACGCGGGATGAACCGCTCGACGAAGAGTGCGCCATTGCCGAACGCAGCCTCAGCTTCGCGCGTGCAACGCTCGAACGCATCGGAAATCTGGTCCGCCTCGTCGATCGCGCGCATCCCGCGTCCGCCGCCGCCGCCTATCGCCTTGATCACCATTGGCCGGCCATCGTGTTGTGCAAAGAACGCACGCGCGCCTTCGAGATCGACGGCATGATCGGTTCCGTCGAGGACCGGTACACCTCGACCGCCGGCCAGGGCGCGGGCCTGAGCCTTGTCGCCGAACAGTGCGAGCGCTGCCGGTGTCGGACCTACAAACGTGACTCCTGCCGCCTCGCAGGCGTGGGCGAAGTCGGCGCGCTCGGCAAGGAATCCATAGCCGGGATGGATCGCGTCGCACTCATGCGCCGTCGCCAGCTCGATGATCTGCTCGATATCGAGATACGCCGCCGGCCCGACCCCTTCCAGTGGAATCGCGTGTTCGGCGTGATGGATGTGATCGGAGGCGGCGTCATCGGATGAGTAGACCGCGGCGCTATCGAGTCCTAGTTCGGTCGCAGTGCGGAAGATGCGGACAGCAATCTCGCCGCGATTGGCGACCAGCAGACGTTGGATTGGCATGCTGCGAGTCTACGGCTGCACAGGGTCTGTGTCCGCCAGGCCGCCGCAGTGGCCAGAATCCTAGCCGCCGACCACGCGCTCAGCGATCTGTTCGCCCAGCTCCTCGGTGCCAAGCGATGCGTCGCCCTCGGAGGCGAGGTCGGCCGGGCGATGGCCGGCGGCGAGGGTGTCGATCACGGCCTGTTCGATGGTGGCGGCCTCTGTTTCGAGGCCGAAGGAGTAGCGCAGCATCAGGGCGGCGCTGAGGATCATGGCCATCGGATTGGCGATGCCCTGGCCTGCGATGTCGGGGGCGGTGCCGTGGATCGGCTCGTAGAGCCCGAGCGTCGAGCCGTCGGCGGCTGCGCCGAGCGAGGCGGAGGGCAGCATGCCCATCGAGCCGGCCAGCATCGACGCCTCGTCGGTGAGGATGTCGCCGAACATGTTCTCGGTCACAATCACGTCGAAGTAGGCAGGATGGCGAATCAGGTCCATGGCGCAGGCGTCGACGAGCCGATGCTCCAGCGTGACGTCGGGATAGTCCTTCGCAATCTCTTCCGTGATCTCGCGCCACATGCGCGAGGTGTCGAGGATGTTGGCCTTGTCGACCGAAGTGAGCAGCCCGCGCCGGCCGCGCGCGGTCTCGAAACCGAGCCGCACGATGCGCTCGACCTCTTCCTCCGAATAGGCGAGCGTGTCGACCGCTTTGCGCTGTCCGGCTTCCTCCCAGCGGCGCTGCGGTTCGCCGAAGTAGATGCCGCCGGTCAACTCGCGCAGGACAACCATGTCGACCGCCTCCACCGTCTCGCGCTTGAGCGGGGTGGCGTCGGCGAGGATCGGCAGCATCTTGACCGGGCGGATGTTGGCGAACAGACCAAGCCCCTTGCGCAGCCCGAGGATCGCCTGCTCCGGTCGCACGGACGCCTTGGGATCATCCCACTTGGGACCGCCGACGGCGCCGAACAGCACCGCGTCCTGTTGCCGGCACATGTCCAGCGTTTCGTCGCGCAACGCGACGCCGTGTGCGTCGATCGACGCGCCGCCAACGAGGTCTTCCGTGTACTCAAAGGAATGATCGAACCGTCCGCCGAGCGCGTCGAGTACGCGAACCGCCTGCCCGATCACCTCGCCGCCGATGCCGTCGCCGGGCAAGAGCGCAATCCTGTAGTGGGCCATGTAGTGCAGTTCCTAGTCGTCGGTTGGGCGCTCCTCCGGAGCGCGTTCAGGGGAGACTCAACATCCCGGCGCGCCGTAGTCGCCGCAGCACGTCTGTCGCTCCGTCAGCCTATTCCACCAGATCGCCAGCACGCCCGTGACCAGGCGCAGACCGTGACGGCCGTCCCTGCGCAGGTTGTCGATTGCGTCCGGGAACGAGGGTCGTGGGCGTTCACACATCGTGGCGCTACTCGCCTTCCTGGCTCATGCGCTCGGCCCGAGCGCGCTCTCCGGAGACTCAACAACCCGGGTCGCCGTAGTTGCCGCAGCAGTTTTCGATGTTGCGCATCTTGATCAAGGTGTTCTTGATTAGGCCATAGATCGCGTGACGGCGGCCGATGGAGCGGCGCAAGTTGGTGATGCTCTCGCGCACTGACGGAGTCGGGTGCTGTCCCCTGGGCATCTGCTCCACCTGACGCTCGCGCTCGGAACTCGGCTGCCGACAGGATAGGGCCAGTGGAACGCGCTCCCGGCCGGACGCGGGAGTCGTCGATCACGACGGCGAAGGCGCGATCCTATACGGTCGCGGGCTTCGTCGAGGGTCGATTGGACTCGTACTCGGCGATCAGATCGTCGTGTTCGAGGGTCAGCGAGATGTCGTCGAGGCCGTTGAGCAGGCAGTGCTTGACGAACGGCGCGATCTCGAACGAGCGGGACCAGCCGCCCGGCGCGGTGACGGTCTGTTCTTCGAGATTGACCGTGATCGGCGTGTTCGACTCAGCCTCGACCATGCGCATCAGCTCTTCCACATCGGGCTGCGAGAGGTGGATGGTGAGCAGGCCCATCTTGGCCGAGTTGTTGCGGAAGATGTCGGCGAAGCTCGGCGCGATCACCGCCCGGACGCCCATGCCCTGGATCGCCCAGACGGCGTGCTCGCGCGAGGACCCGCAACCGAAGTTGGGTCCGGCCAGCATCACGCTCGCGCCCTGGTACTCAGGCTGATTGGTCACGAAGTCGGGGTCCTTGGCCCAGGCCTCGAACGCGAACGGACCATAGCCGGTGCGCTCGATCCGCTTGAGGTACTTGGCCGGGATGATCTGGTCGGTATCGACATCGGCGCGGTCAAGCGGCAGTCCGGTGCCGCTAAAGGTCGTGACGGGTTCCACAAGTTGCTCCAATCGACTGCAGGGAGTCGCCCCCCTCTGTCACTCCGTGACATCTCCCCCCGCAGAGCGGGGGGAGAGCGGACCTATGCGAGAAACTCCTTGAGCGCCGCCTCGGTCTCGTCGGGGAGTTCTTCGGGGAGGAAGTGGCCGCAAGGGAGTCCGACGCCGGTGACGTCGGTCGCCCAGCGATGCCAGGTGGCCATGAAGCGGCCGCGACGGTTGGTCTGGCGTCCGGCGCCCCAGATTACGAACAACGGACAGGTGATCTTCTTGCCCTCGGAGCGGTCGGCGCGGTCCAGCCGCAGATCGAATCGTGCGCCGGAGCGGTAGTCCTCGCACCAGCTTCGCACGGTCTCGGGATCGTGCGCGGCGGCGAGATACTCAGCCATCGCGGCTTCGGTGAAGACCCCGCCCTCGTCCTCGCCTGCCCAACTGCCCAGCATGCGCTTGAGGAAGAACTCCGGCTCGGCGCTGATCAAGGTCTCCGGCAACGGAGCAGGCTGGGCGAGGAAGTACCAGTGGAACCCGCCCAGGCCGCCGGCGATGCCCATCTGCTCGAACTGCTCGGCGGTGGGGATGATGTCGAGCAGGGAGAGCCGCTCGACGCGCTCGGGATGATCCAGCGCGAGGCGGTAGGAGACGCGACCGCCGCGATCGTGTCCGGCCAGGGAGAAGCGGTCGAAGCCGAGGTCGGACATCAGCTCGACCATGTGCTTCGCCATCTGCCGCTTGGAGTAGGCCTCGCCGCCGCCGTCGCCGGGCGGCGAGTCGCTGGCGCCGTAGCCGAGCAGGTCGGCGACGACCACGGTGTGCTGCTCGGCCAGACCAGGCGCGATCTTGTGCCACATAGCGCCGGTCTGCGGGTAACCGTGCAGCAGCAGAAGCGGCGGACCCGATCCGCCCACGCGGGCGAAGATCGGTCCCGCCTGGTGCTCGCGGAAGCCGGGGAACAGGGTCTCGGTGTCGGGCATGGCCCTCCTCTGCCTTCGGCAAACTCCCCCCGCGTTGCGGGGGGGAGAGGTGTTTTGATTACATGATTACAGGGCGACGGTACCGCTGATCGCGGGTTGGAGCGGGTCGCAGATGTAACGGATGCGGGGCAAGGTGATGTTGGCAGTCGTGTAGCTGGCGACGATCGGGTAGACCGGACGCAGATCCGGCGCATCCCAGAAGTTGCTGTCGAAGGCGTCGATCTGGGCCTGGCCCCGATCGGCGCGGCTGACCTCGAACTCGGGATCGACCTGCACCAGCCAGGGCTTGGTCTCGCCGTCCCGCTCCACGTTGGCGATGTGCATCCCCGCCGTGTACAGCAGATCGCCGTTGCCGATCGGCACGGGGTCGATCAATTGGGCAGAGAGCACCGCGACATTGCCGTCGTTGACCTCAATCGACTGTCGGTCGTAGCGCTCGCGCAGGATCGGCTCGCCGATCGTGATCGGGAAACCCCAGCGCTGCTCGAGCGCGGAGGCGGCTTCGCCCGCGGTGCAGACGGCTCGCGTGGGCAGACCGCGCGGTCGCACGGCGGCGCGGCAGCCGACACGCACCACGGCCAGCGTGAACGCGCCCAACGGCCCGTCGTCGGCGCGCATGCCGATCACGTGCAGCGTCGGCGGGATCGTCGGATGCAGGGCCGGCGGCAACAACTCGGCCATCACCGAGTCGTCGATCTCGTAGATCACCTGTAGCACCTTGACATCCGGAAGGGTCAGCGCCTCGGTGTCGAGGCTCGCCATCGTCGGCGCATACTGAGTCAGTTGACCGGGGTCGGCATTGCCATTGATCGGCATCTGTTGCCTTTCTTCAATCCTTCCTCTCCCCCCGCCCTGCGGGGGGAGATGTCACGAAGTGACAGAGGGGGGGAGTTCGCCCTTGCTAGTCGCCGGCCGCGGCCGTCGCGGCGAGTTCGCGCGGCTCCGAGGTGGTTGCCGGTTGATCGTCGCGGAAGTGCGGCATCACCTCTTCGCCGAACAGGCGCAGGCTCTCCAGAACCTCTTCTTGCGGAATCGTCTCCAGCGCGTTGAGCAGGAAGTTAATCTGGTCGACGCCGCAGGCTTCCCATTTCTTGATCTCTTCGACCAGCCGGTCAGGGTTGCCGATGCAGACGCCCTCGGGCGCAGAGACGCCTTCGCCGGGGTTCTGCGCCGCCTGCTGGCGGGTCGCGGCGAGCAGTCCCGGGTTCGGGTAGCTGCGCGTCGGGTGGACTTCACGGACCGGCAAGAGTTGCGCGGCGAGGTAGCCGAAGGAGCCGGTCAGGCGGCTGCCGGTCTTGATCCCGGTTTCGTTGTCGGGGTGGCAGTAGAGGAAGTTGACCGTGGCGACGCGCTCGTTGACGAATGCGCCGGCCGGCTCGCAGTTGCGGATGATGCTGCGGTAGCGCTTGACCTTCTCCTCCTGCTCGGCGAAACCGCCGAAGGTGAGGCCGAGCGAGCCCATGCCGCGCTCGGCGGCGTCGATCTCGGTGCCGGGCGAGGAGACGGCGACCCACATCGGCGGGTGCGGCTTCTGGTAGGGCTTCGGCAGCACGGCGCGAGTCGGCATACGGAAGGCGCGGCCCTCGTAGCCGTAACGTTCGTTGGTCCACATCTGCGGGATCGTGCGGGTGTACTCGTCCCAGGTTTCCTTGGTCTCGTCCGGGTTGGCGTCCATCCCGCCCAGCTCGGTCCAGGTCGCGGAGCGGCCGGTACCGAACTCCAGGCGTCCGTCGGAGAGGATGTCGAGCACGGCGGCGCGCTCGGCGGCCCGGATCGGGTGGTTGAACTGCGGCACGCAGACGACGATCCCATGGCCGACGCGAATCTGCTTGGTCTGCATCGCGCAGGCGGTCAGGAACAGCTCGGGCGCGGAGCAGTGCGAGTACTCCTCGAGGAAGTGGTGCTCGACGGCCCAGACGGAGTGGAAGCCCAGCTCGTCGGCCAGCCGCACCTGCTCGAGGCAGCGGTGATAGACCGTGTGCTCAATGTCGTTCTCCCAGGGTCGGGGGACGGAGATTTCGTAGAAGATGCCGAATTTCATGGCGTAGGTCCTCACTGGCGCGCATGCGCTGCTTCAAGAGCGATGGTAGCGGACGCAAGCAAAGAGCTTGCCCTTTGGGGGAGCTATCACGGAGTGACTGGGGAGTGACTGAGGGGGCAAACCCGTGTCTCGCCTATCATCCCCACATGGTCCTGGACGAACTGCACGAATTGATCGAGACGCTGCAGGCGCGGATCACGGCGCACGCCTCTGCCCTGCAGCAAAGCGAGGCGTTGACGCGCTACGCGCTGATCGATCCGCTCTTGCGGGGTCTAGGTTGGGACACGGGCGATCCATCGCAGGTGGTTCCGGAGTACCGATCGGCCGCCGGCTCCGCCGACTACGCCCTGTTCGGTCAGTCCAACAAGCCCCAAGTGATCATCGAGGCCAAGAGGCTTGGCGCCCAATTGGACTTCAAGGTTCGCCAACAAGTCACCGGCTATTGCCAGGAAGAGGGGATCCCGTACGCGGCCATCACCGATGGCAGGCGTTGGGAGCTGTACGACGTGTTCAAGCCGGTGGCCATGAAGGACTCAATCGTCGTTGAGATCAATCTAGACGGTCCGACGGCGAAGACGAGTCTGGATGCCTTGGCGTTGTGGCGACCGAGCGTGGCCGAGGGAAGTATCCAGGTAGGCGCGACGCCTCTTGTTGAGACAACGGAAACTACTTCTTCGCCCCGACAAAAGATCAGTCCAGCTGATCAACAAATGGGCGACGAATGGAAGCTGTTGTCCAGTTACGTCCCACCCCTGCGAAGCAATGTCAAGCCGAGCCACGTTCGCTTTCCCGGAAACAACATTGCTGAGGTTCGACACTGGTCAGATGTAACTCGTGCGATTGTCAGGTGGTTGCAAGATGAGACTCGTCTGACGGAGAACCACTTGCCGATAGTCTCGATCCAGTCATCTCGCTACGTGCTGTCGACGGAACCAAAACACCCCAGCGGCAAGGCGATCCGAAAGCACACCAAGGTTGGCGCGATGTACTTTGACCGGGAGTGGAACGGCGACCAGCACATCTTGAATGCGAGACTCATCATTCGGAAGGCCGGGTTTGATCCAGCAGATTTCGCGGTGAAGCTGCAGTAGGCGGCACTTCGGGACCGAGGGGCGCCCCCCTCTGCCTTCGGCATTTCCCCCGCTGCGCGGGGGGAGAGCGGAGGGAAGTGGACTCGGTCTCCGGACTTGCGGGGTTAGGTCCGCTGGCCGAATTCTCGGCTGGTGTCGACGACGGCAATGGCGGCGATGCCTTCCTCGGAGGACATGACCTTGACGCCCTTGGTCGAGCGGCTGTACTGAGCAAGTTGTTGGACCTCCGTACGGAGGATCTTGCCGCCGGCGGAGATGACCACGAGCTCTTCGTCGCCGCGTACGACGGCCATGCCGACCAGGGGACCGGTCTCATCGGTAACCCTGTGACCGATGTTGCCCTTGATCCCGCGACCCTTGGCCTGGTACTCGGCCTCAGAGGTTCGTTTACCGAATCCTCCTGCGGTCACCGTCAGGACCTCGGTGCCCGGGTGAATGGCCTGCAGGCCGATCAACTCGTCGTCGTCCGGTACGACGATTCCTCGAACCCCACCTGAGATGCGCGACGCCTCCCGCAGCTTGTCGACGGAGAAGCGCGCCACCTGGCCCTGACGCGTGGCCACGATGACATCGTCGCCGGCATGGGCAAAGGCGGCTTCGACGAGTTCGTCCTCGTCATCGAGGTTGAAGGCTTGCAAGCCGCTACGGCGCACGCGTTGGAAGTTCGACAGCCTGGTCTTCTTCACCTCGCCGCGCTTGGTGCCGAGGATGATGTAGTCGTCCTCGAACGACTCGACGGGGATGATCGTCGTGACCTGCTCGTCGAGTTGGAGCTCGACCACGTTGCGCACGGGCAGGCCGCGCCACTCGCGCGAGCGGGCTTCGATCTCGTGGGCCTGGAGTCCGTAGACGCGGCCGCGCGAGGTGAAGAGCAACAGGTGATCGTGGGTGTCGCAGGCGATCAGGCGATGCGGCGCCTCGACCTCGGTCGTGCCGTTCTTGCGCTCGATGCCCTTGACGCCCTTGCCGCCTCGGCGCTGCGAACGGAAGGCGTCGACCGGCTGGCGCTTGATGTAGCCGTGGCGGGTCAGGGTCACGACCGACGACTGGTGGGGGACGAGGTCGGCCTCGCTGAACTCCTCGACCGACTTGGGGATCACGCGGGTCTTGCGCTCCTCGCCGTAGGTCTCGACCAGTTCGTCCATGTCCTCTGCGATCAGGGCGTCAATCTTCTTGGGGTCGGCGAGCAGGCTTTCGAGGTACTCGATCGTCTCGGACAGCTCCTGGTACTCCTCTTCGAGCTTGGTGCGTTCGAGCTGGGCCAGGCGACGGAGCTGCATTTCGAGCACGGCCTGGGCCTGGCGCTGGGAGAGGTCGAAGGGGTCTTCCTGCAGACGGTCGCGAGCAGCCTCGGCCGACTCCGCCGCGCGGATGGCGGCGATGATTGCGTCGATGGTGTCGATCGCCTTGAGCAGGCCCTCGACGATGTGATGGCGATCGCGCGCCTTCTCCAGGTCGAACTCGGTCCGCCGCGTGATGATCGTCTGGCGGTGACGGATGAACTCGCGCAATAGTTGGTAGAGCGTCAGCGTGCGCGGTCGGTTGTCGACCAGGGCGACGAAGTTGCCGCTGTACTGCGATTGCAATCCGGTCGACTTGTAGAGCTGGGCGAGGATGGTCTGGACGTGGCCGTCGCGGGTGAGCTCGACGACGAGGCGCATGCCGTGGCGGTCGGATTCATCGCGCAGGTCGCGGATGCCCTCGATCTTCTTGTCCCGAACGAGCCCGGCGATCTGCTCGATGATGCGGACCTTGTTGGCCTGGTAGGGAATCTCGGTGAAGACGATCTGCAGGCGGTTGCCGGTCGTCGTTTCTTCCAGGTGATGGAAGGCGCGGACGGTGAAGCCGCCGCGGCCGGTGCCATACATCCGCCGCAGGTGCTCTTCGTTCTCGCCCGCGAACAGGCTGCCGGCGGTGGGGAAGTCGGGGCCCTTGACATGCTGCAAGACATCGTCGAGCGTCGCTGCTTCCTTGTTGAGCAGCGTCTTGATCGCCCCGCCCAACTCGATCAGGTTGTGCGGCGGGATGTCGCAGGCCATGGCCACGGCGATCCCGGCCGCGCCGTTCAGTAGTAGATTCGGCGCGCGACCGGGCAGTACGGTTGGTTCGTTTAACGACTCATCGAAGTTCGGAGCAAAATCAACTGTATTCTTGTCGAGGTCGGCGAGCATCTCTTCGGCGATACGCGACAGGCGCGCTTCCGTATAACGCATCGCAGCGGGCGGATCGTTATCGATGGAACCGAAGTTGCCCTGGCCGTCGATTAACATGTGGCGCAGCGAGAAGTCCTGGGCCATACGGACCATTGCGTCATACACGGGTTGGTCGGAGTGTGGATGATACTTACCGAGTACCTCGCCAACGATACGCGCGGACTTGCGGTGCGGCTGATTGGCCCGCATGCCGAGGTCGTCCATTGCGTAGAGAATGCGGCGTTGGACCGGCTTGAGACCGTCGCGAGCATCGGGCAACGCTCGGGAGATGATCACGCTCATCGCGTAGTCGAGGTACGACGAGCTCATCTCCTCGACGAGCGTACGCGTGGGCAGATCTGGGGCGGTTTGTTCAGTAACCAAGCGTCAACTCCGATGGCAGTGTCTGACTACATACACTAGCACAATTGAGACATAAAATCATCATCAATTCGATGCGTTTGCGCGTCCCGTGGTATCACTCGCCAGTCCTTGGGGATGGGATTCGAACATGAACTGCCATGCTCAATGTCCAGGCCTGCCTGCTGGCTCCGATTGGGGCGATAGATGTTGAGCCAGACAGGCCCGTCGCGCGTGCAGAACAGCGAGTCGAACCACCATCCGTAGACGATCCGAGGGCGCGGCCACTGCGCCGGCATCTGCGCCGGCGCGGCCAGAGCCTGGCTGCCGGCCAGGGAGTAGCGCGAGCCCTCGCTGGCGGAGATCAGGTTGAGCTGGTCCATGGTCAGCCACTGCAGCCAGGTCAGACAGATTGCGCCGTGGTGCCGGGCGAGCGTGACCGGCACATAGCCCTTGCGCGAGCGCACAGGGCAATAGGCCACGTCGAATCCGTCGAGGATGATCGGCAGCAGCGGGACGCCCTGGAGGTCGGCGGGTGTTCCCGCCAGCTTGTCGCGGAGTTGCCGCGGATAGCCGTTGCTGCCCACGGCCAGCACAGCCGTCCGTCCGGCGAGATCGGTTCCCTGCTCGAGCGGGAAACACTTGCCGGCCCGGTACAGGAGCGGTCCCCGGTTGACGCGATTGCGCGCGTCGGGATAGAGCGCCGGCACGTCGACCAGGCTCGGCCAGGTACGGGTATGCGTCGGGGCAGGCATGGACACACGCTAGCGCCCGATCACTCAGCGGCTGCTGCCGCTATGGGGCGTCGGCGGTAGGCTCACCTGCGGAGCCGTGAGAGCGAGGTCTTGACGATGATGCGATATCGCAAGCTGGGCCGGACCGGATTGGTGGTATCGGAGATCGGACTCGGCGGCGGCGGGATCGGTCACGTCTGGGGCGAGACGACGGATGAGGCGATCGCCGAGACCATCGCGCTAGCCATGACGGAGGGAATCAACTTCTATGACGTGGCGCCCAGCTACGGCAACGGCGCGGCCGAGCGCAACCTGGGCCGGGCGCTGCTTGAGGCCCGCGACGGACGCGGACAGGACATGCTGGTCGCGACCAAGGTGTCGCTGAGCGAGGACGACCTGGCCGACATCCCCGGCGCCGTCGAGCGCGGGATCGGGGAGTCGTTGGAGCGGCTGCGGCGCGAGCGGGTCGACGTCTTCCAGTTGCACAACACGATCACGCCCGAGCGCGGGCGCTATCGCCGTTCTCTCTCGGTGGACGATGCGATGCTCGCGGTGGAGACGCTGCACCGGCTGAAGCAGGACGGACTGACGCGCTTCGTCGGGATCACCGGCATGGGTCAGGCCGCCAGTGTGCGCGAGGTGCTGCAGCGGGGCGAGCTGGACACGGTCCAGTGCTACTACAACCTGCTCAACGACTCGAACGCGCGGCCGCTCCCGCCGAGCTCGACGCTGCACGACCACGGTCAGCTGCTGCCGCTGGCGGCCGAGCTGGGCCTGGGCGTGATCGGGATTCGCAACCTCTCCGGCGGCGCGCTGTCGACCGGTCTGGACCGCGAAGTCGAACCGGGGTCGCTGGTAGGCATGGACAGCCGCCGGGCGGAGACGCTGCGATTTCTCGAGTCGGACGGCGTGCCGTTGTCGCGCTGGTCGGCCCGTTTCGCCCTGGAGCAGCCGGCAATCTCGTCGGTCGTGCCAGGAGTCAAGAATCCCGAGGAACTCGCCGACCAGATTGCGGCAGTGGAGATGGCGGACATGGGCGACGCGCAGATCGCGAGAATCGACGCTTTGCGCGAGACTGACTTCGGCCTGCCGCAGCCCGACGATCGAGTGTTGTGAGTGGAACATGGCGCGATCGTTCGGCCCGCAGCAACCGACCCGTTGATTCTCAGCTCGGTTGTAGCCTGATTGCACGACAGGGAAGGCGATTCGTGAGCGAGACCGACATTCCGGACATCGTGATCCGTCGCTTGCCGCTCTACGCGCGAGAGCTGGGATTGCTGGCGGGCGAGGGACGCGACTTCATCTCATCCCAGGAACTGGGACAGCGGCTGGGCGTGACGCCCGCACAGATTCGCAAGGACCTCTCCTACTTCGGCCGCTTCGGCAAGCGAGGCCGAGGCTACGAAGTGGTGGGACTGCGCGAGCGTCTGCGCACCATCCTCGGGCTAAACGGGCGAGTCAAGGAAATGGTGCTCGTGGGAGTAGGTCGGCTCGGACGCGCGGTGCTGGGCTACGCAGGGTTTCGACGCGGCGGGTTCGAGGTCGTCCGAGTCTTCGACTCCGATCCCAATCAGATCGGCCGCTTGATCGACAATCACCAGGTCGCGGATGTGACGACGCTGCCCGAGTATCTGCAGCGAACCCGTGTCGCCATGGGCATCGTCGCCGTACCGGCAGAGGCGGCGCCTTCGGTGATCGAGATGCTGGTGTCCGGCGGCGTCCGCGCCATTCTCAGCTATGCGCCAATCACGACGAGCGTGCCGCGCGGTGTGCACTTGCGGCAGATCGATCCGGTGATGGAGCTGGAGAGCATGGCCTACTACCTCGAAGCGCCGTTCGACGGTTATGTCGAGGATCACCAGTAACGCGCAATTGAGGTCGCCTGAAACGGGGTCCGGTTCGCTATCGAGCGTCGGCGCCGGCGAGCGCGCTCTCCGGTGTCAGCAGGTTGGGTCCGACGATGTCGAGGTTGTCCAGTGCTTCAGCCGCGCCCAACGCGACGGCGTCCTCGGCGTTGTCGGCGATCGTGACCGGAATGCCGATCTGTTCGGCGAGATACAGGTCGATGCCCTGCAGTCGCGCGGCCGCGCCGGTGAGCAACATGCCGCGGTCGATGATGTCGGCCGTCAGTTCCGGCGGGGTGCGCTCCAGGGTGCTGCGCGTCACCTCGACGAATGTCTGTAGCACTTGCTGAATTGACGGCACCAGCTCGTTGGACGTGATTGCGACGCTGCGCGGCATACCGGTGGCCTGGTCGCGGCCGCGAACCTCGGCGCGAACGGGTTCGTCGACCGGCACGGCCGAACCCGATGCGAACTTGAGCTCCTCGGCCGTCGGCTCGCCGATCAGTAGGCTGTGCCGGCGCTTGACATGCTCTGCGATGGTCTCGGTGACCACCTGGCCGCCGACGCGTGCGGACTCCCAGACAACGACGCCGTACAGCGAAAGCACCGCGGCCTCGGATCGGCCGGCGCCGAGGTTGCCAATCAGCGTACCCCTCGCGTCACCCATCGGCACACCGGCGCCGATCGCAGCCGCCAACGGATTGGCGATCAGGTGCGCGGGACGTCGCGCTCCGGCTTGTTCGGCCGCGTCGCGGACGGCCCGCTGCTCGACATTGGTGACGCCGGCAGGCGTGGCGATCATCACCTCTGGTCGGACCAGATTGAAGCGTCCGGTGACCTGGCCCATGTAGTAGCGCAACAGGGCCTCGACGATGCGGTAGTCGTCGATCACCCCTTCGCGCATCGGGTTGACCACCGTGACCGACTCCGGCGTGCGGCCGATCATGTTGGCCGCGTCGCTGCCGGCGGCCAGGACCGCGTTCTCCGCGCTGGAGAGCGTCACGACCGTCGGCTCGTCCACGACGATGGTGCCGCCCCGACCGGGTACGGCGACGCGCAATCTGGAGGTGCCGAGGTCGATCCCGAGTCGCTTCGTGAAGAGCATGGCGTCCTATGGCTTGGTGGTGCTACAACCCGGTGCCGGTCTGTCGGGGGAGCGCTCAGTGATTCAGTGTATCGAGCATTGGCAGTTGCTCAATGTCCGCTCCCAACGCGCGTAACTGTCCCGGCAAGTCGGCGTAGCCCCGCGCCAGGTGTTCGACGCCGTAGATGCGGCTCTCGCCCTTGGCCGCGAGCGCCGCGACGATCAGCGCGGCGGTCGCGCGTATGTCGCTGCCCCGCACCAGCGCCGCCGTAAACGGCGTCGGCCCGATGATCACGGGCGCCACGCCGCCGGCGATGATGTTTGCGCCGAACTTGCGCAGCTCGTCGAGGTGCTGCATTCGGTTCTCGAAGACCCGCTCGTGGACGATTGACGTGCCCTGCACTTGCGTCAGCAGCGCCGTGATCGGCGCCTGGAGATCCGTTGCGAAGCCCGGGAACGGCAGCGCCTGCAGGTTTGTGGCCTGCAGCGCCGCATCGGCGTCGACACGGACTTCGATCTGATCCTGGCCGCGCCCGACGTCGGCGCCGATCTCGGCCAGCTTGCCGAGCAACGCCTCGTTGTGCTCGGGCTGGACGCCGAGCAGGCGGATGTCACCACGCGTCGCGACGGCCGAGATCAGCAGCGTGCCGGTTTCAATCCGGTCGGGAATCAACTCGTGATCGGCGCCGGAAAGGCGTTCGACGCCGTCGATCGTGATCGTGTGTTGGCCGGCCCCCGAGATCCGCGCGCCCATTCCATTCAACATGTCGGCCAGGCAGGAGATCTCCGGCTCCATCGCCGCATTGACGATCCGCGAGCGCCCCTTGGCCAGAACCGCGGCCAGCAGCAGATTCTCGGTGCCGAGCACGCTCGGGTAGTCGAGCACCATCGTCGCGCCCCTCAGTCCGTGCGGCGCCTCGGCGATCGTGCGGCCGCCGACCGTCTCGATCTTCGCTCCCAAGGCGCGGAATCCGGCCAGATGCACGTCCAGCGGTCGCGCGCCGATGACATCACCGCCCGGCGCGCCGCAGCTCGCGGTTCCGGTTCGCGCCAACGCGGGGCCCATGATCAGAAACGACGCGCGCAGCGCGGAGGCGAGACTGTCGGGCAGCGCGCCGTCGCACGCGCCGACCGGATTGATGACGACATCGCCGGAAGCAAACTCCACTTCGACGCCGACGAACGCCAGGATGTCGATCAGACGCCGCACGTCCTCGATGTTCGGGACCCGCGTGATCCGGGACGGCTCGTCGGACAGCAGCGCAGCGGCGAGGCAGGGCAGCGCGGCATTTTTGGCGCCGTTGACCGTGACTTCACCGCTCAGGCGGCGCAACCCGGTCAGGCGCAAGCAAGACTCGACAGCGTTGCTCATACGGTGACTGTAGAGGGTGAGTCGGCCAGACCAACGCTGACCGTCGACCGGCGCCGCTAGCGGGACATCTCCCGGCCGCCTCCGCCGCGACGGCGGCGGTGCTCCAGGACTCGCAGGCGTTGGAGTGAGCGGGCCAGCGCGGCCTGGGCGCGCGCGCGATCGGCGTCCGAGGCCTGATCGAGGCGCTCCTGCGCTCGTTGGCGGGCAGCCTCGGCGCGTTCGGCGTCAATCTCCGAGCCATGTTCGGCCGCGTCGGCGAGCACCGTGACCTCGTCCGAATGGACCTCAAGGAATCCACCGCTGACGAAGTACTCCTCGACATCGTTGCCCGTCTTGACGCGCAGCTCTCCAGCAGCGAGTGACGTGATCAACGGCGCGTGATTGGGCAGAATGCCAAGTTCTCCGAGCGAGCCGGGCGCGACGACCTCATCGACATCCTCCTGGCGCAGGAGGCGTCGTTCGCCGGTGATGATCTCGAGCGTGAGCGGCATCAGGAGCCCCCTCTGTCCCTCCGGGACATCTCCCCCGCTGCGCGGGGGAGAGTTGCTTAGTGTCTCGCAGCATCTCCTCCGGCCGAGCGGGGGAGAGTTTGGCTACGCGGCGGTCTCGGCGGCGATTTGCGCGCCCTTTTCCACGGCCTGCTCGATCGTGCCGACGTTGAAGAAGGCCTGCTCGGGCAGTCCGTCGTGCGTGCCGTCGAGGATCTCGCGGAAGCCGCGCACGGTGTCGCGGACCGAGACGTACTCACCGCTCAGTCCGGTGAACTGCTCGGCAACGAAGAACGGCTGGGTCAGGTAGCGCTGGATGCGCCGCGCGCGGGCCACGGTCTGCTTGTCTTCCTCGGACAGCTCGTCGACGCCGAGGATGGCGATGATGTCCTGCAGGTCCTTGAAGCGCTGCAGCACTCGCTGCACCTCGCGGGCCACGTCGTAGTGCTCCTGGCCGACGATCTTCGGGTCGAGCGCGCGGCTGAACGAGGTCAGCGGGTCGACCGCCGGGTAGAAGCCCTGCGAGGCAATGGCGCGCTCCAGCGCGACCACGGCATCGAGGTGACCGAAGGTGGTGGCGACGCCCGGGTCGGTGTAGTCGTCGGCAGGCACATAGATCGCCTGGAACGACGTAATCGATCCGCGGTTGGTCGAGGTGATGCGCTCTTCCAGCTCGCCCATCTCGGTCGACAGCGTCGGCTGGTAGCCGACGGCGGAGGGCATCCGGCCGAGCAGCGCGGAGACTTCTTGGCCGGCGAGCGTGTAGCGGTAGATGTTGTCGATGAACAGCAGCACGTCCTGGCCCTGCTCGTCGCGGAAGTGCTCGGCGAAGGTCAGGCCGGTCAGCGCAACACGCAGCCGCACGCCGGGCGGCTCGTTCATCTGCCCGAAGACGAGCACGGTCTTCTCGAGCACGCCCGACTCTCGCATCTCGTGCCAGAGGTCGTTGCCCTCGCGCGAGCGCTCGCCCACTCCGGCGAAGACGGAGTATCCGCCGTGCTCGGTGGCGATGTTGCGGATCAGTTCCTGGATGACGACGGTCTTGCCGACGCCTGCGCCGCCGTAGGCGCCGATCTTTCCGCCACGGGTGAAGGGGCAGATCAGGTCAACGACCTTGATCCCGGTCTCGAGGATGGTCGTTTCGGCGGCCTGCTCCTCGAACGTTGGCGGGGTGCGGTGGATCGGCGAGCGGACGCCGCCGGCGGGCATGTCGCCCAGACCGTCCAGCGGTTCGCCGAGCACGTTGAAGAGTCGCCCCAGCGCGACCTCGCCGACGGGAACGGCAATGGGCTGACCGAGGTCAGCCGCGTTGTCGCCGCGTTTCATGCCGTCGGTCGAGTCCATCGCCAAGCAGCGGGCTCGGTTGTTGCCAAGGTGCTGCTGCACTTCGGTCACTACCTGCGTGCCGCTGCCCATCGTGATCGTGACGCCGCTGAACAGCGCCGGCAGGCTGTCGGGCGGGAATTCGACATCAACGACGGTGCCAATCACCTGAACTACTGAACCATCAGCCATGTGGTGCTCCCATCTGCAAGCTGCCTACGTCGCGCCAACCAGGTTGGCGGACGGCTTGGACAGCCACGTGAGTTTGAACTCGGTCAGGTCATTGACCTGCCAGTCTGAGGTCAGATCGAGGTCGCCAGTTAGTTCGCTACGGACCAGCACGACCTTCATTCCGGCGGCGTTGGCCGATTCCACGCCGGCCGGTGCGTCTTCAATGGCGATGCAATGCGCGGGGTCGACGCCCAGCTTTTCTGCGGCCTTAAGGTAGATCTCGGGAGAGGGCTTGCCCATCGACACCTCGTCGCCGGCGGTGGTCTGGTCGAAGTACTCGCTCAGTCCTGCGCCCTCAAGCGCGGCATTGACCCACATCCGGTGCGATGAACTGGCGACCGAGATCGGCACACCGGCGTCGCGAAGCTGTTCGACCAGTTCCCGCGCACCGCCGATCAGCGGCGCTCCGGCCTGGTAGTGAGCGAGCACATCGGCGTTGTAACGCGCCTCGAACTCGGCAAGTGTCATCGTGATCGGGTATCGCTCACAGAGTTCATCCCAGGTGCTGGTCAGCGTCGTGCCCAGGTAGCGCGCGTAGTCGTCGAACGGGAAGTCGACGCCCTGCTCGGCGAGAGCCAGACGGACTGCTTCGTAGTGCAGCGGCTCAGAGTCCAGCAGGACGCCGTCCATGTCGAAGATCACTGCGGTAGAGCAGGTCGCCATGAGTTAGCCCTTGAGCGCCTCGACGCCGCCGGTGATGTCGAGCAGCTCGGAAGTGATCTGCTCCTGGCGGGCCTTGTTGTAGACAAGCGTGAGGTCGGCGATCATGTCGTTCGCCGCATCGGTCGCGTTACGCATCGCGACCATCCGCGCCGACTGCTCGGAGGCGGCCGCTTCAAGCACAGCCTGGTAGACAAGCAGGTCGACGTAGCGCGGCAACAAGTCGGCCAACACTTCCTGCGGTGAGGGTTCGAAGATGTACTGCGTCTCTCCCGATGCATCCTCGTCGCCTGCGGGCGGCTCGACCGGGAGGATCGGCACGGTGACCGGTACCTGCGAGACCGTGTTGATGAAAGAGGCGTAGACCAGCAACACCCGGTCGACGCGGCCTTCGGTGTAGTCGTCGATGGCGATGCGCGAGATTGGCTGCGTCTCGGCCAGACCGGGATAGTCGCCGAGTTCCTGGAAGCTGGCGCGGAAGTTGATCCCGAAGCGCTGGAAGTAGTCGCCGCCCTTGCGTCCGACCGGGATCATCGAGATGTCGCCCGTACCGCCGGCCTCAGGACCGAGCACGATCTCGCCGGTGTGCCGTTCGAGGTTTGCGATCAGCCCGCCGCAGAGGCCGCGGTCGGGCGTGATCAGGATGACCGTGGTCTCGTTGATCTCACGTCGTTCGAGCAAGGGGTGCGCGGTGTCGGGATCGCCCGCGACAGACGACAACTGACCGAGCACGGACTGCATCTTCTCGGCGTAGGGTCGAGCCTGGAGGGCCCGGTCCTGCGCGCGCCGCATCTTGGAGGCCGCGACAAGCTGGATCGCGTTGGTGATCTTGGCCGTGTTCTCGACGGAACGGATACGCCGTCGGATTTCTCGGGTGTTGGCCATGAGATCCTGCTGCTCTCCGTTGCTGCTGCGCGCTCGGCGGGCGGCCTAGAAGGGGACCGTGTCTTTGAACGTCTGCAGCGCCGTCGAGAGCGCCGCCTGATCGTCGTCGGAGAGCTGTCCCGACTCGCCGATGCCGCTGAGCAAGTCGCGGTGGGAGGTGTTGAGGTAGTCGTTCGCCCCGTTGGCGAAGTCGTTGACCTTGTTGACCGGCACGTCGTCGAGCACGCCCGAGTTGGCCGCGTAGAGCAGCGCCACCTGGGTCGACATCGGCAGCGGCTGCTGCTCGGGCTGGACGAGGAGGGCCGAGAGCCGCTGGCCTCGCTCCAACTGTCTGCGCGTGGCCGCGTCGAGGTCGGAGGTCCCGAATTGGGCGAACGCCTGCAGCTCGCGGAACTGCGCCATGTCGATCCGAAGCTGACCGGCGACCGAACGCATCGCGCGCCGCTGGGCGGAACCGCCCACGCGTGAGACGGAGATGCCGGCGTTGACGGCGGGGCGCTGACCAGCGTTGAACAGGTCGGCCTCGAGGAAGATCTGACCGTCGGTGATCGAGATCACGTTGGTTGGGATGTAGGCGGAGACATCGCCGGCCTGGGTCTCGATGATCGGCAGCGCGGTGATCGAACCGCCGCCGTACTCGTCGGAGAGCTTGGCCGCGCGCTCGAGCAGGCGCGAGTGGAGGTAGAAGACATCGCCCGGGTAGGCCTCGCGACCCGGAGGCCGGCGCAGCAGGAGGGAAATCTGGCGGTAGGCCCAGGCGTGCTTGGACAGGTCGTCGTAGATGATCAGGGCGTCCTGGCCGCGCTCCATGAAGTACTCGGCCATTGCGACGCCGGAGTACGGGGCGAGGTACTGCTGTGCGGCCGACTCGGCGGAGGCGGCGTTGACCACGATCGTGTGGCCCATCGCGTCGTGCTCCTCGAGCGTGGCCACGACGTTGGTCACCTTGGCCTGCTTCTGGCCGATGGCGACGTAGATGCAGATCAGGTCCTGGCCCTTTTGGTTGATGATCGTGTCAATCGCGATCGAGGACTTGCCGGTCTGGCGGTCGCCGATAATCAGCTCACGCTGGCCGCGGCCGATCGGAATCTGCGAGTCGATCGCGAGGATGCCGGTCTGGACGGGCGTGTCCACCGAGGCGCGGGTCACTACGTTGGGCGCGATCCGCTCGACTGCACGGGACTCCGAAGCGTTGATCGGTCCCTTGCCGTCGATCGGTTCGCCCAGCGCGTTGACGACGCGCCCGATCAGCTGTTCGCCGACGGGTACCTCGGCGACGGTGCCGGTGGAGCGAACTTCGTCGCCCTCTTCGATCACCCGGTAGTCGCCCATGATCACGGCGCCGACGATTTCCTCTTCGAGGTTGAGGGCCATGCCCATGACCGGGTCGGAGCCGTCCTTGGGGCGGAATTCGAGCAGCTCGCCGGAAAGCGCGCCGGCGAGGCCGTAGACGCGGGCAATCCCGTCGCCGGCTTCGACCACGGTCCCGACTTCGGCCGAGACGACCTGGCTCTCGAAGCCTTCGATCTGCTGCCGAATGATGGCGGCGACTTCTTCTGGTCGGACAGCCATGATGCTGACTCCTTCAGTGTGGGCTAACCCTGGGCGAGCGAGCGGCGCATCGTCGCCAATCGCGTGCGTACGGATCCGTCGATGATGCGGTCGCCAATCTGCACGACGGCCCCGCCGATGATTTGACTGTCGACCGTCTCGTTGAGCGAAACGGTCTCCGCGTCGGTGTAGCTGCGCACGGCCGCCTCGACGGCAGCGCGTGCGTCGTCCGAGAGCGGCACGGCAGTTGTGACGGTCGCCTCGGCGATGCCGCGCACGTCGTTCAGCCGACCGCGGAAGGCTTCGATGACCTGCGGCGCCAGATTGGCCCGTCGCTTGCGCACCAGCAGCTTGGCGAAGTTGCTCGCGGCGCTCTGCACGTCGGGCAGCGCCTGGTCGAGCACCTGCTCCTTCTGCTCCTGCGTAACGCGGGTCGAAATCAGGAATCCGTAAATGGTCTGGTCGGCGAAGAGTTGCGCGATGTCGTCGAGATCGGACAGCCAGCGGTCGTGCGACGCGGTGTCGTGAGCGATGCCGAAGACGGCGTCGGCGTAGCGTCGGGCGGCTGGGTCGCTCTGCGGCACGCGTGGCTCCTCGTCTTGATCCTGGTTCGAGCGTCTAGTTCTGCGACGACTCGGCGAGCACGTCGGCGATCAGGCGTTGGTGGTCGTCGGCGTCGAGCGACTGGCCGATTACGCGCTCGGCGGCCGAGATAGCCATCCCGGCGAACTCATTGCGCAACTGCTGGACCGCCTGATCCCGTTCCTGCTCAATTTCCGAGCGGGCGCGTTCAATCAGCTGATCCGCCTGAACCGAGGCGTTCTCACGCGCGTCGGATTCGATCCGCTGGGCGAGTTCCTGCGCCTGGGCGACGAGTCGCTGCGCTTCCTCGCGACCCTGCTGGATCTCGGCCAGCGCCTCGGCGCGAGCCTCCTCGGCGGCCTCCTGGGCTCGCTCCGAAGCCGTCAGGCCTTCCTCGATGCGCTTGCGGCGCTCGTCGAGGACGCGGCCCAATGGCTTGTAGAGCAGGAAGACCAGGAGGGCGAACAGGATGCCGAAACTGATGAAATGGGTGATCAGTCCGGCAAGGTTGAGACCGAGTGCGTCCATACGGTCCTGCCAATCAATCTGTTCCCGCCGCCGGAATCTCGGCGCGGCGCGACCCGACAGGGGCGCGTGCCGAACCGAGACGAGCGGCGCGTGCTTCCGTCTCTCGGCGTCTGCCGAAAGGCTAGAAGACGAAGCCGACCATGACCGCGACGACCAGCGAATAGATCGCGATGGCTTCGGTGAACGCGATGCCGAGGATCATGTTGGTCTGGATCACGGGCGCGGCGTCGGGGTTGCGACCGAGCGCCTCAAGCGCGCGGCCGGCGAGCATGCCAATGCCGAGCGCCGGTCCAATGGCGCCGAGGCCCATGGCCAACGCGGCGCCAATGTACTTCAGCCCGTCGTCGCCGATCTGCAGTATCAGGTCGAGCATTCCGAGTCCTCTCCGAGCGGTCCTCCGCGACCGCGCTTCACGCTGGATTGAATCGGGCGGCGCCGGTCCGGCTTCGCCGTCATGCCTCAGTTTTCGGGCGGCTAGTGCTCTGCCGCCTCATCGTGGTGCTCGTCGTGGTCGCCGACCGCGGTCGAGGCGAAGACGAGCGTCAACATCGCAAAGACGAAGGCCTGGATGAATCCGACGAAGACCTCAAGGCCAAAGAAGACCGTGGGCACCACGAAGGCAACCAGGAACATCGAGATAAACAAGACCACTTCGCCGGCAAAGATGTTCCCGAACAGACGGAAGGTGAACGAAATCACGCGTCCGACCTCGGAGACGATCTCCAGGATTCCGACAAAGACGCCCATCGGGCCCTTGACGATGGCGTGCGATCCGACGCCGATGTACTTGCCGAAGTTTGCGCCGATGCCCACGCCGCGCATTCCGAAGTACTGCACGGCGAGAAATGACCAGAGCGCCAGCGCGAGGGGCAGGTTCACGTCGGAGGCCAGGGCGCGGAAGATCGGGAAGATGTGGCCGACGGTCTCGCCGGCGAAGCCCTGATCCTCCAGTTTCTGGACGAAGCCGATGTGGGCCGTGTTGACGGTCGTCAGCGCCGTGTCGCCCGAGCATTGTCGATCGTCCGACGGGAGACAAATCACGCCATCGCCGTCGATCAGGACGGGCTCGGCAAAGGCGTCGTACGAGAAGTCGCGCGGCGTGTCGAAGAGCAGGCGCGGCGGGATGATCTTGAAGCTGGATCCGCTCAGGATCGGCCCGGTGGCTTTGACCAGCTCAGCGTCCGCGGCGCTCAGCGGCAGGTTGTAGAAGATCGCATCGTGCACGTATTTCTCGCCGACCCCTGCGTGCTCCAGGCGTTCGGCCAGCGCGTACTCAAGTTCGGAGCCCTCCAGGTCGGCCGGCAGCGGGTTGGCGGCGAATTCGGCCCGCACGGATGCTTCCGTGTCTCCGATATGGCCTGCCTTCAGCTCGGCAATGTGGATGTCAGATTCAGCGTGTGTCTCCTGGAAGCTGCCCGTCTCGTAGTCGCTGAAGTGGATGGGCAGGAAGAACGCGTTCTGGAAAGTCTCGTTGATTCCCGAGATCAGAGCGGGGGTCAGCTCTCGCTCACCGTCTTCAAGGTCGTGTACGACGTCGATAACCGAGATTTCCATCTCGTGCAGATAGTGATAGCGGTAGTTCTCGACCGGGCCAATCACGTTGTTCCAGGGGAACAGCGCGAACCAGTTGCCGATCAGCAGGAAGATGAAGATGGTGAAGACGAAGGGGAAGAACTTCTTGCCGTTGCGTTCGCCGCCGACTTGCTGGGAGATGCCGAGGAACGCTTCGTAGATCGCCTCAACGAGATTCTGGAAGCCCGACGGAACCAGGGCCTGCTCGACATCGCGGGTGCGCCGCCAGACGAGGAACGCGGCGAACGCCAGCAGGACGATGACGACCCAGGCGGAGAGGATCGTGTTGGTGACTTCGTAGGAGCCGATTGAAAAGACGGGCTCGGCGGCGAGGGCGATGACAGGCGCGGGAGCGCGGACGGCAAAGAAGCCGAAGACCGCGAACGCGAGGGTGGCGAAGATGATCAAGCGTCTTCGGCTCACGCGCGCTCCTCCTCGTCCTGTTCATCGTCGGCCGGCGCGAGATCGGAAGAGCGCCGTTCGGTTTCGCGTTGTTTCGCCTGGGCGGCGAAGAGCTCCTGCAGCATTCGATATCCGCCCCAGCCGGCTGCCGCCAGTCCGAGGCCGAGTCCAACGAGCGTGAGCACGAAGTCGGTGCCCAACTCGCGGTCCAGCAGGACTCCGCCCACAACGCCCAGCACGATGCACGTGGCGACGTACCAGCCGATGCCCATGAGCTGCATGGCCGCCGGCCACTGTCTCACGGGGGACCCCCTACCGGAGCAATGCGAAGATTATCACAAACTCCACTTGCTACAAGATGCGGTCAGGTCCGGCTCTGCGGTTTTCCCCAATCGCATCCGCGCCGGCGCGAGTCTGTGTCGCGCGTTACTCGAAGTCGTCCATGTCCAGCGACTCGATAAAATCGCGGAAGGCGGACATTTTCTCCAGCTCTTCCGGCTTCACCGGCTCGGGTCGGCCGGAGTCGTCGCTCGCAAGCAGCCCCTCGTCGTCGAGCAGCACGCCGGCCTGATCGATCACGGCGTCCTCGACGAAGATCGGCGCTTCGGCTCGGACCGCGAGCGCGATCGCATCGGAGGGACGCGAGTCGATTTCGACCTGCTCGTTGTTCACGTCGAGAAAGACGCGCGCGTAGTAGGTGTCGTTGCGGACCTCGCTCACGACCACCCTGGTGACGCTCGCGCCGAGTTCCTGCATGACATTGGTCATCAAGTCGTGCGTCATTGGCCGCTGCACCGAGACGTCCTGGAGCCGAATCGCAATCGCGTCCGCCTCGGCCGCGCCGATGTAGATGGTCAGGTAGCGGTCGGCGTCCTTCTCTTTGAGCACGACGACGCGGTTGTAGTTCATCAGGGAGACGCGAAGCGCTTCGATCGTGACTTCTTTCATGTCGCGTGTGCCTTCCTGTCGTGCGTGAGGTGTCAGATTAGCGTAGGCCGAGCCGCGGCGAACGACATGCACACGGGCTGGATGCGCGGACGGACCGAAGCGGGCACTCGACGCGGTCAGGGCGTGGGCTGGTCGTCGTTGGCGGCGGGAGCCGTTGCACTGCTCCGTCCGAGCCAGAGCGAGGCGAGGGTGATCGCGAACAGCCCGCCGCCGAGCAGGAACAGTCCCTGCCGCACGCCGGCCGCGTCGGCCACGCCGCCGACCAGCAGCAGCGCCAGCATCGAGACCGCGTTGGCGAGCATCATCTGGGTCGAAAACAGCCGTCCGCGCATCTCCGGCGGCGCGCGTTCCTGAAGTAGCGTCTGCGCCGGCGCGTTGACCATCGCATAGGCCAAGCCCAGCGGAAAAGCCATGATCAGCGTTGCCGCCAGCAGCCAGTCCTGAGTGGAACCGGTTGAGCGCAGGAAGTCGAGCACGCCGAACATGGTCACAATCACGGTGATGACGGCCAGTCCGAACGACGCCATCATCGTGATCCGGAATCTGCGTCCCAGCCAGGGCACGCAGACCAGGGCCAGCAGCGCACCGAATCCGGTCGGCCAGAAGACGAAGACCGCGTCTTCCTCTGCTCGGCCCAACACGTCGTGCACGAACTGCGGCACCAGCACGGCGAACATGAACAGCATCATCACGCCGGAAATGAGCTGGATTAGCGCCAGCGCGGTCAGCCGGTCGCGCCAGACCAGCGCGCCGGTAGCCCTGATGTCGTGCAATGTCGCGGCGAACGCGGCGCGAATCTGGCCGACGTCTTCCGACACCCGATGCGGTGCCCGGTCGTAGGGCGTGAGCGGGGGCAAGCAGGCCAGCAGCACCGCCGAGAACGCCAGCGCGGCCGCGCTGAGCATGTACGAAGCGTCGAACCCGATCACCTTGAGCATGATCGGGGCGAGCACGACCAGCCCGATCAGCTGCATCGAGGTCGCGGTGAACTGGAAGGCAGAGTTGGCCGACAACAACTGCTGTCGAGCCACAAAGCGCGGCAACGCCGCCGCTCCGGCCGGCACGGCGAACTGTCCCGCAAGGGCCGTGCCGAACGCGACCGCATAGACCGCGCCAACGGAGACGTTGTCGGCCAACAGCAGCAGCGCCGTCAGGCCGGCGCGAATGATCACCGCGACGATCAGCACTCGGCGCTTGTCCAGTCGATCGAGCAGCACGCCGGCGATGGCGCCGGTCGCGACGGGCGGGGCGGCCAGGCAGATCACCAGCAGGGTCGAGGCGAAGGGGGAGCCGGTCTGTTCCAGCACCCAGATCAACAGGACAAACTGCAGCGCCGAGTTGATGATTAGCTGGATGCTGGTCGCCGAAAACAGGGCGAGGAAGGGTCGATTGCGCAGAAGCGGCGCGACGGGCGGATCGGGCGGCGCGACCGCCTCGGTCCGGGACTCTTCGGTCACGGCGTGGATCGGCCTGGAATGGCCGCGTTGGCTGCGGCGCGCAACTCTCCAGCCGCTGCGCGGATGTCCTCCTCGTCACCCGCATAGATCACCGAACGGGAGGCCGAGACCAGGAGCCCGCGACCGTTGGCGTCGACGCCGGCGCCCACGGAGGCCTCGAGATCCCCGCCCTGCGCGCCGATACCGGGGAGCAGAATCGGCAGTTCGGGACAGCGGGCGCGAATCTGACTGAGTTCGTCAGGCCAGGTTGCGCCGACGACGAGGCCCAGGTTGTCGTGATTGGCCGCTGCCCAGTCGCGAGCCTGCGACGCGACGGAGAGGTACAGCGGCTCGCCCTCGGCGATTCGCAACGATTGCAGATCGCCGGCTCCCGGATTGGAGGTGCGGCAGAGTGCAAACGCGCCGCGATCGGGTCGCGCCAGAAACGGGGCGACTGCGTCTCCGCCGAGATAGGGATTGATCGTCAGCGCGTCGGCCCCAAACCAGTCAAAGGCGGCCTGCGCGTAGGCCTCGGCGGTATTGCCGATGTCGTTGCGCTTGGCGTCGAGAATGACGAACGCGTGCGGCGCCAATCGGCGAATCGCCGCAATCGTCTCCCGCAGCGCTCTCCAGCCGATCTCGCCAGCGGCCTCATAGAACGCCGACTGCGGCTTGTAGGCGCAGGCGAGATCGGCGGTTGCCTCAATCACCCGGGTGTTGAAGCCCAGGATCTCTTCCGGACCGGTCCGGTTCGGCTGCGGGTCGAGACCGACGCAGATCAGGGAATCGACCGACTCCATCGCGTATGCAAGCCGATCGCGAAACGCTGTGTCTGGCATAGCGTCAGCGTATCCCCCAGCCGTCGGCAGCGTAGGCTGCTGGCGTGTCACGCGAAGCATCCATCGAGGTCGAGGTCTACCTGCAACCACCTCCCGCCGATTCGCTGGCGGGCGCATGCGTGATCGTGCTGGACATCTTTCGCGCGACAACCGTCCATGCCGCCCTGTTTGCCGGAGGAGCGGACGCCGTCTATCCGGTCGCCGACTTCGCCGCCGGCGTCGCCCTGCGCGAACAGTTACCGAACAGCGTGCTGATCGGCGAGACAGGCGCGCTGCCTCCGCCTGAAGCCAACTTCGGAAATTCTCCAACAGAGTTCGCCGCCATGGACGTGACCGGTTGGACCGTCGTGCACATGACCAGCAACGGGACCCGCGCCCTGCTCGGCGCTGCGCATGCGCAGATCGCGCTCTCCGGATGTCTGCGCAACATGAGCGCGTCGCTGGGCAATGTCCTGCAACAGGGTGGATCGCGCATCGCCGTCGTCTGCAGCGGCGACCACGGAGGGACCACGCCGTCGGTGGAGGACAGCTTCGCCGCCGGCGCGTACGTCGCGGCGCTCACCCGCATGCGACCCGGCGTCCGCCTGCGCGGCGGCGCGAGACTGGCGCTCAAGCTCTACCACGCCTACGGCCGAGCCCCCGCTCGCGCCTTCGCCGACTCTCCCCACGGCGACCATCTGCGCAAGCTCGGCTTCGACGCCGACTTCCGGTACGCAGCCGCCGTAGACGCCGACTCAGAGGTGACTGTGTTGGGCTCGGATGCCGCCGGGCGACCGGTCTTGCGGGCCCGATAGGCGCTTGGGCCGAAGCAACGTGCTCGCAGCGGGAAGACTATCCTCGGGGCAAGCATTCCTTGCCTGAGCCCGGAGGACATCATGGTCAGCGCCAATCCCACCGTCCACGAAAACCCCATGCTGAATGCGATCCAGGGAATCAACGTGATCGACTGCGACTCGCACGTGACCGAGCCGCCCGATCTGTGGACCTCGCGCGCGCCGGCGACGTTGCGCGACCGCATGCCGCAACTGCGCAAGGTCGACGGCGAGCACTTCTGGTTCGTCGACGGCGACGTGCCGCTCGGCCCGGTCGGTCTCTCGGTCGTCGAAAGCAGCGGCGACAAGGTGCTCGGAATCCTCGGCGTGCATGACTTCGACCGCCTCGACGCGGCCGCCTACGAGGTGCCCGCGCGACTGGATCTAATGGAGCGGCTCGGCCTCTACGCCCAGATCGTCTATCCCAACATCTCCGGCTTTGCCTCAGCCAACTTCCTCAACATCCCCGACCGGGAGCTGCGCAACGCCTGCGTGACGACGTACAACGACGCGATGGGCGAGTGGCAGACGACGTCCGAGGGCCGCCTCTTCCCGCAGGCATTGCTGCCATTCTGGGACCTCGACGCGACGCTGGCCGAGATGCGCCGCACGGTCGAGGAATACGGCGCGCGCGGTTACACGATCTGCGACACGCCGGAGAAGTTCGACCTGCCCGACTACGGCACGTCGCATTGGGACCCGTTCTTCGAGCTGGCGCAGGACCTTGATGTCGTGCTCAACTTCCATATCGGCTCGGGCGGCGCCAAGGGGGCGCCATCGCCGTTCGTCTCCTCGCCCTGGGAGTCGATGGGACCGGAACGCAAACTGGCGATCGGCGCGGCCAACATCTACATCGACAACGCCCGCATGATCTCCAACCTGCTCTACAGCGACGTGCTCGAACGCTTCTCTCGGCTCAAGTTCGTCTCGGTCGAGAGCGGCATCGGCTGGATCCCGTTCCTGCTCGAAGCCTGTGAGTACCAGTGGGACGAAATGGTCCCGACCGAAGTCAAGCACCACGAGCTGCGCCCCACCGAGAAGTTCCGCCGCAACATCTGGGCCTGCTTCTGGTTCGAGGACTTCGGCCCGCGCAAGGTGATCGAGCAGATCGGCGTCAAGAACGTCCTCTTCGAGACCGACTTTCCGCACCCGACCTGTCTCTACCCGCGCAGCCAGGAGCACATCGCCAACGTCCTCGGCGACCTCGACCCCGAGGTTCGCACCGCCGTCCTGCAGACCAACGCCTCGGACCTGTACCGGATTCCTACTGGCTAGCGGTCGCCCGACTCAGTTCCTCCGCACGCCCGCTGCGACCGCGGCGCGATTTTCGTGCGAGGTGTGCGGCGGGATTGAGCAGCCTCCGGTCACGAATACACGCGTGTTGCCGACCGACGCCGCCTCCGAGGCCTGGGCCTGCACTTGCTCGGCGTCGAGTTCGCCCAGGCCGCTCCGACTGACGCCGCCCATGACGGCTTTGTCCGTCTGCGACCAGACGTCGGCGAGGCCCGCGTTGGTCTCGTGCCGATCGTCCCAGTTGAATGCGTGAACCGGATAGTCGAGCACGTCGGCCAGCATGTTGTTGATGTGGCAGACGTGCAGGATGTTGAACTCGGCGTCGCGGATCGCATCGAGCACCTGCAGGTCGTAAGGACGGCCGAATTCGCGATAGAACTCGGCGGTCGAATTGGCGTAGCTGGCCCACTGCAAGGGCGCGTAGAAGACGCCCGCCGCGCCTGCACCGATGTTGGCGCGGCTGTAGTTGATGATGGTCTCGGTGACTCGGGCAATGGCCGCGTGGACCGCGGCCGGCGCCTCGCGAGCCGCCTGTTTGAACGCGCGGGGATGACCGAACATCAGGCCCACGGTGGCCATCGGTGAGAACACGGTCTGGACGACGTCGACTTCGCCCCTTGTGCGCTCAACGACCAGGCGGGTCGATTCAATGTGCTCGCCGAGTACGCCGCGCTCAGCGTGGACCGCGACCACCTCGTGCAGTTCGTCGAGCTCTTCCAGCGCCGGACTGATCATGGTCGGATTCGACTGATCCTGCGGAGGAGAGTAGACGGCGCCCCATGCTTCGGGGAACATCGTCCAGCGCGGGTTGATCTTGATGAAGTCCCAGTCGTAGGCCTCGTACTGCTCGCAGGTCGCGCCGACCAGCTCGTCGTTGCTCCACTCGCGCAGGAAGTCGTGTCCCCACAGCGATGCCGGCGCGCGGTCAACCGGATCGCCCGAGATCGCGGCCCGGACGCGCTCGCGCTTGGTCATCTCAGTCATGTCTTTTCTCCTTCGGACGCGCCCGGAGTCTGTTCCGTTGCTCGCCAATCGACTCTGAAGAGCTGCACCGACTCACGGAAGCCGCGCAACTCGTGCCGGCCCTGATCCTCAAAACTGAACCCACGCCCCTGGAGCAGACCACGCACCAGGTCCGACACCAGGATCTCACCGCCGCGCGCGATCGACATGATGCGCGCTGCCTGGTTCACGGTCGCGCCATACAGATCATCTGACTCTGCAATCGGCTCGCCGGCGCTGATTCCGATCCGCACATAGACCTCGCTGTAGCGCTCGTGGTTGGCGAGGCTGTGTTGCATCTGCACCGCCGCCTCGACCGCCGACGATGCGGCGCCGAACCAGGCGAGCACGCCGTCGCCCATCGTCTTGACCTGGACCCCGTCATGCTCGCGGATCGCGCTCAGCGTGAGTTGCTCGATCTCCCGCGTGATTGCTCTCGCCTGGGTATCGCCGAGGCGGTCGACCAGCGATGTCGAGCCTTCAATGTCCGTGAATAGAATGGTGCGGGTCGCCTGGCCGGCCGTCTCAATCGACTGCTCGACGCCGATGAACTCTTCAAGCGCCTCCGCAATCTGGGTGATGATTGGCGCGCCGTCGACCAGGACCGGCGTGTCGTCCTGGGCAACGACCAGTCGAGCGCCGCGAATGATCCGCGCCCATTCGCGCGAGGTCGAACTATAGCCGCCCTCGGCCCCTTCTCCTTCGTAGGGAATGGAGATCAGCGTCGGAATCTCAACCTCACGCAGTTGATCCCGCAGATCGAGGTCGCGCATCTCTCGCACCAGGCCGAACAGTCGATTCATCGACGGATAATGATGCATCGTCTGCGACAGGTTGCGCAGGGTGTGTTCGTCGGCCGTAGGCGCGATCATCGTCAACAACGCCCGCCGAGCCGCCTCGTCGTGATGCTGCCATCCCAGCCGCAGCAAATTCTCGACGGTTCCGTCGATCAGATCGCTGACCTCGCTCTGTTGAATCATGCCCGACCGATCACCTCCCATGGGAATCGGCAGGTGCAGCATCAGGTGCGTGTACCGTTCGGGTTCGTTCAGCATCGCGATGACCGCCGCCGGCGTCCCGATGTAGTGGCCCATCAGCGCGACGCGAGGCTCATCGATCTCGTTGACGACCGCCGCCAGGTCCATTGCCTCGTCGTGAAACGAACCGAACACGCCGTCGCGCTCCGAGAGTCCGCAGCCTCGTGGGTCGAATCGAATCACCCGGAACGACTGCGAGAGCCGCTCCCAGATCCCGCCCGGCTCCCAACCCGTGCTGAGCGGAATCATCGGCCCGGTCGACACCACCAGCGGCTTGCCGACGCCGCGTTCGACCCAGGCGATGTCGATCTCGTCCTCGGTGCGCGTGTATTGGACGGAGGGTGGACTCATGCTGTCCTCGCCTATCGCTGATCAGATCCCCTGGATCATCCCACCGTCGATGATCAACTCGGTGCCGTTCATGTACTCCGAATCGTCCGAAGCCAGGAACAATGCCAGTCGGGCCACTTCCGTCGCCTCGGCAATCCGGCCGTAGGGAATCCGCCGGACCAGTTGGTCGGTCAGTCCCTGCTCAATCGCCGGCAACTGGTGCAGCATCGGCGTTTCGATCAATCCCGGGTGGATCGAGTTGACCCGAACGCCCGAGGGCGCGAACTCGCTCATCGCGACCTTGGTCATCCCCCGCACCGCCCACTTCGACGCCGAGTAGGCCAGCGACCCCGCGCCGCCGCGCATGCCGGCAATCGAGGAGATGTTGATGATCGACCCCGACCCTGCCTCGCACATCACCGGCCCCACGTGCTTCAATCCCAGGAACACGCCGACCTGGTTGATGTTGATCACTTCCATGTACTCCTGGACAGACAGCTCGCCGATCGGCCGCGACCGGAAGATGCCCGCGTTGTTGACAAACGCGTCGATCTTGCCGAAGTCCTCCAGCACATCCTGAACCACCGCGACCCAATCATCCTCACTCGTCACGTCATGGTGGCGGTATCGGATGCGATCACTGGACGAGGCAGTCTCCTCGCCGTCCGAGTCCAGCACGTCGGTAATCACGACCGTCGCGCCCTCATCGGCGAACAGCCTTGCTTCCGCTGCGCCCTGTCCGCGCGCGCCGCCCGTGATCAGTGCTATTCGTCCGTCAAGTCGTCCGGCCATCAATGCACGCCTCTCCGCTTCACGTTGAACGCTCAGGGTAGTGCTTTGCCAGGCGCGTGATCCCTACCCCGGCGGCAGCATCACATAGGTGCCGTTGCCGTGGCCGATGTGCCGGTCCTGCTCGTCGTACAGATCAACCGAACAGTGGCTCAGGGTCCGCCCGCGGCGGATCACTTCGGCACGCGCCCGAATTACATCGCCGTCCAGACCGCGTAGCCAGCGGAACTCCGACTGCGCCGTGATCACCCGCTCGCCCTCTGCCTGGATCGTGCCCAGCGCGCCACCCATCGCCGAGTCCGCCACCAGCAACCAAACCCCGCCGTGCACAATCCCATAGAGGTTGTGTGTCTTGGGCGAGGCGTTCAGCGTGATCTCGCACCAGCCGTCGCCGGCGTCGGTGAAGCGGTAACCCAGTTCCTGGAACAACGCCACCGCCTCCATATCGCGCAGCGGCGGATAGCGCTCGAATATCTCGTCCGAAATCAGCGGCATCGCGTTACCGACGACTTAGTCTCGGCTCATTTCGGCCGCGTGTTCGCGCATGTGCTCGCCCATGAACTCGAACGCACTGCCGACCGTCATCGGTTGGCCCAGGACGACTCCGCCGTTGCCCCATTCGTCGTCGCCCACCGTGTCGGCGAGCTTCGCGGTGGCTCCGTGGCCTTCATCGAAGAATGCGAGGACCGACTCGGGCGTTGCTCCTCGGGAGCGAATCCTGACCATCCACAGGCTGACGAGGTTGAACACGGCCATGATCGGTCCAGGCGGATTCATGCCCTTGTTCTGACGCAGTCGTGAGATCGTCCGCCCTCCGGCTCCCGCGCCGAACGCGATGTGCCAGCAGAGCTGCCCGTTCGTCCAGCCCGCGTTGTTGCTACCGCGAGTCCACTCGTCCTCGGACAGGCCCAGCACGAGTTCGCGGAACTCTTCACGCGCCTGCTCCAGCGCGGAGCGTGCCTCGTCGGCGTTGGTGATCTCAGACATTGTTCGGTCCCGTTCCTTGCCGCGGCGGCGGATTGCGCTCGAAAATCTCCAGCAAACTCCGCGCCGTCGGTGTACGCGCAGGCTAGCCGCGCCGCAACTGGGCTGCGTGCTCGCTGATGTGGCCGCGCACGAATCCGAACGAGTTGCCAACGGTCGTCTGCTCGCCCAGAAAGACGCCGCCGTTGCCCCATTCGTCGTCGCCGATCGTGTCGATCACCCCGCGCGTCATCGCCAGGCGCTCGTCGAAGAAGTCCAGCACCGAGTCGGGCGTCGCGCCGCGCGAGCGGATGCGGACCAACCACAGGCTCAGGACGTTCAGAGCCGCCATCAGTGGGCCGAACGGCTGCATCCCCTTGTTCTGCCGCAGCCGCGACACTCTCAGGGTGCCGCCGCTCGCGGTGAAGGCGAGGTGCCAGCAAAGCTGGGCATTCGTCCAGCCGGAGTTGTCGCTCTTCCGATTCCAGTCCTCGCTGGACAATCCCTGCACAAGCTCGCGAAACTCTTCCCGCGTCTGGTCCAGCTCGGCGTGGGCCTGTTCGGCGTTGGTGATCTCAGACATTGCACGTGTCCTGGCTAGATGCCCGCGTACCAGTCGCGGATCGCCTCGCCGATCTCATGCGGCGAGTCCTCCTGGATGAAGTGATTGCCCGGTACGGTCACCTCGCTCTGGTTGGGCCAGGTCCGGCAGAATTCGCGCTGCGCGCCAGTCAGGATCGCGCCCGGCTCCGCGTTCACGAACAGCTTGGCGATCGACGCCGACTCGTCCGACGACAGGAAATCTGCGTAGCTCTGGGCAATCTCGACGACATCAGCCGGTTCGCCGCTGATCGGAATCTCACGCGGCCAGGTCAGTGTCGGGCGGCGTGACTCGCCCGCTTCGCGGTAGGGCAGGCGGTAGACCTCCATCTCCGCCTCGGTCAAACCGCGCAGTACACTGCCGGGCAGGATGCGCTCGACGAACACGTTCTTCTCGATCACCATCTCCTCGCCCGCCTCCGAGCGCATGCCCTGGAAGATGCGCGCCGCCGCCTCGGGCCAATCATCCCAGGTGACGGGACGCACGATCGCTTCCATGTAGACCAGCCCCTTGACCCGATCGCGGTGCCGGTTGGCCCAGTGGAAGCCCAGCGCCGACCCCCAGTCGTGGATGACGAAGGTGATCCGGTCGCCCAGGTTCATCCCCTCCAGCCAGGCGTCCAGCCATCCCGCGTGGTCGACAAATCTGTACGAACCGCTCGGCGAGGATCCGGACACGCCCATTCCGATCAGGTCCGGCGCGAGGCAGCGAGCCGAGTCAAACAGGTGGGGCATGATGTTGCGCCACAGGTACGACGACGTCGGATTGCCATGCAGGAAGACGATCGGATCCCCGTTGGCATCACCCTCGTCGACGTACGCCATCGTCGTCTCGCCAATGGTCAGGCGCTTGCGCGGAAACGGATCGTCGGCGGAGATATCGGGCATGGTCGCTCCTGGGATGGTGGCAATAGTCGGGGAACTGAGTCCAGGCGGAGCAAGGATAACAGCGCGAGCGGTTAGTCTTCGCTCAGCGGAGCAGCGCGGGCGTCGCAGCGAAGCGAGGCGCACATGGCAGTCACCGGCATGGATCACGTCGCGATTCCGGCGGGCGATCCCGAGGCGCTGTTGCGTTTCTATCGCGCGCTCGGATTCAGCATCGTGCACGAGGACGAATGGCGCTCGGGCGAGTTCCCGATCTTCGCCATTGCCTGCGGCGACCAGAAGATCAACGTCCACGATCCGAAGCTCTGGCAGAATCCCCGCTTTGAGCTGCGCGGTCCGACGGCTGAGCCCGGCTGCGGCGACTTCTGCTTCGTCTGGGACGGGACGCCTGAGTCAGCATCCGCAGCCATCACCGCGGCGGGCGCAGAGGTCATCGAAGGCCCGGCCGGCCGCGTCGGCGGACGCGCCGCCGGCACCGCCGAGGGCGTCAGCGTCTACACCCGCGATCCCGACGGCAACCTGGTCGAGTTGATCTCTTACGGCAGCTAAGCGAACTGGAGCAGCAGCATGGAATTCTTCGATGTCATCAGCACCGCCCGCGCGATGCGGCGCTACAAGCCCGACCCGATCCCCGAGGATGTCCTCGTCCAACTGATCGAGGCGGCCCACCTCGGACCGAGCGGCTCCAACCGCCAGTCGCGCCACTGGATTGTCGTCCGCGATCCGGAGGTCAAACAGAGGCTCGCCGACCTCAACCGCGCCGGCGTCTCGACGTATCTGGCCAACAACCGCGACTTCGCCAACCCGCACGTCGACGCCGGCCGCCGCGAACGGTTCCTTGCCGCGGTCGAGCACCAGATGAATCATCTCCACGAGGCGCCGGCCATCGTGATCGCCTGCGCCGACATCGTGCGCGCACCGCAAGGCACATTCGGCGAGGGCGCGGCCGCCGCGACCGAGGTCTGGGGCTCCGTGCAGAATCTGCTGCTCGCCGCGAGAGCGCTGGAGGTCGGCAGCGTCCCGACGACGCTCGCGTTCATCGGCGACGGCCGCGACAAGGCGCAGGAACTGCTCAATCTGCCCGACCACATCCTGCCCATGGTGCTGATTCCGCTCGGCTGGCCGACCGGCAACTTCGGCCCGATCCGACGTCGGCCGCTGGATGAGGTCATGCACTGGGATCGCTACGAGCACAAGACAGAATCGACCGAACGGGCGCGAGTATGACCACCGACACCGAGACCTCTGATCTGCGAATGCAGGCCGACGTTGGCCGCTACACGATCGCCAAGTCCTTCGAGGTCACTGCGCGCTCGATCACCGCGTTCGCGGGCGGCGTCAACGACTTCAATCCGGTCTACTTCGAGGACGACCGTCCCGAGGGCCTGATCGCGCATCCCGGCATGGTCTTCAGCTGGCAATGGAACAGCCGCTTCACGCCCGACTTCGAATGGGACCTCAACATCGTCCGCCGCGGCGTACACGCCTGGGTCGACATCCAGTTCGAACGCCACGCGCGCGAGGGCGACGTGATCACCTGCCAGGGCCAGAGTGTCGCCGTCAAGCAGGTGCGCCCCGGCGTGCTCAGCGCCCAGCGCTTCACCTTCCGAGACAGCCAGGGCGAAACCGTCGCGATCATGGACACCGGCGGCATCACCAGGGGCGCGGAGCTCGACGGCGACGAGGCCGAACTCGTCTCGGCTCCCGCCTTGCCAACCCGCTCAACCGACAGCGGCGAGCCGGTCTGGTCGGCCACACTCCCCATCGACCCCCAGGCGCCCCACGTCTACACCGAGTGCGCCGACATCTGGAATCCCATCCACACCGAACGCAAGGTCGCCCTTGCCGCCGGCCTGCCCGACATCATCCTGCACGGCTCGGCCAACATCATCATCGCCTTGCGCGAGGTGATTAACCGCTGCCTCGATGGTGACCCAACCCGGGTTACCCGGTTCGCCGGCCAATTTCGCGGCATGATCATCCCCGGCACCGATGTCAGCGTCAGCGCCACCGAGGTCCGCGACGAAGGCGACAGAGAAGTGATTTTCTTCGAGATGCGCAACGATCGGGGCGAACTGGCCATCGCCAACGGCGTCGTCATTGCGAGCTGACCGTGTAGCGCTCCAGCGCCTCGGGCAGGAACTCGAAGCCAAGGCCTGGCGTTTCCGGCAGCACGAGGCGGCCGTCACGCACCTCGGTTTGCCGATCAATCACGTTGCGGAAGTTGTGTACCTGGTCGTCGGGGAAGAACTCGACATACGTGGCGTTGGGCGACGCGGCGACGAGATGCCGGTGCAGGTCGTGGAACCAGTGCGGGCAGATCGAGACGCCGTACGACGCGGCCGTGTTGGCGATCCGGCGGAACTCCGTCACGCCGCCGAGCACGGCGGCGTCAGGCTGCAGGATCATCGCCGCGTCCTGGTCCATTAGCTCCTTGAAGCGCCAGCGCCCGACCTCGATCTCGCCGGTCGCTACCGGCACTCCGGTGCGTTGGGCCAATCTCGCGTGCAGGCCGATGGCGTCGGGCGAGAATGGCTCCTCGATCCAGTACGGATTGGACGGCTCGTACGCCGCCATGAAGCGCAGCGCATCCTCGAGATTCGACCACGCGTTGTTGGCGTCGAGCATGATGTGGACGTCCGGCCCCACCGCTTCGCGCGCCGCCTGCATCCGCGACGCCTCCTCTCGCACCGACAGCCGTCCCACCTTGATCTTGACCGCGTCGAAACCCAGCTCCACGTAGCCCAGCAGCTCCTGCTGCAGACCCTCGTGCCCCTTGCCCTCCAGGTAGTAGCCGCCCGACGCATAAGCTGGGACCGTGTCCTCGTAGTACCCGCCGAGCAGCTTGTAGAGGGGCAACCCCGCCGCCTTCGCGTTGTGATCCCAGAGCGCAATGTCCAGCGCCGACAGCGCCCGCATCGTCGCTCCCGCCCGGCCGTGCAGCAGCGATTCCTGGTACATCGCCGCCCATAGGCCCTCAACCCGAAACGGATCTTGCCCCAGCAGCAGCGGCGCGTAGAGCTGGTCGACCGCCGAGGTCACCAACTGCCCGTTGGAGTTGCCCGCGTAGCAGAAGCCGATCCCGACATGCCCGTCGTCGCACTCGACCTCGACCACCGGATGATCGCGGTGGTACACGGTGCGGTTCGAGAACGAGGTCGGATGGTCGAGCGGAATGCGCAGCATCCGCGAGCGGACAGCGGTGATCGAAGGCATCAAGGCGCTCCTCGTGAGTCGTCGGGCAGCGCCTTGATGCTATCGGGTACCGTCCCAATCGCGCCTATCCGCCTTGCGCGCCTCGGACCAACCGACCGGGCAGCGCGCCGGTCAGTTCATCGTCCTCAAGCACGACTTCGCCGGCGCAAATCGTGGCGACGTAGCCGGTCGGGCGCTGCATGAAGCGCTTCGCGTTCTCCGGCAGGTCGTAGACCATGTGCGGGGCGTCGGTGTCGAGCCGCTCGAAGTCAATCACGTTGACGTCGGCGCGCTTGCCGACGACCAGCTCGCCGCGATCGCGCAGACGGTACATGTCGGCGTTGGCGCCAGTCTGCTTATGCACGATCGTCTCCAGTGGCAGCCGTTCGCCGCGTTCGCGGTCGCGGCCCCAGTAGGACAGGTTCCACGAGACCATGTGCGCGTCCGACACCGCCGCCACGTGCGCGCCGGCGTCGGACAGGCCGTTGCGGGTCAGCGGGTGTTGCATCATTTCGCGCATGTAGTCGAAGTTGCCCTGCGAGTAGCCCTCGAGGTAGACGAGCAGCAAGGTCGAGCCGTCGCCCTGCGTCATCAGGTCGTAGAAGGCCTCGGCAGCCGACATCTCGTTGCGCTCGGCGTGAGCGGCGACCGAGCGCTCATACTCGGGCTCATAGACCGGCGGATCGCCGAGCACGTAGACGCCCTCGGGCCAGTTGGTGACCAACTCCAGCAAGCCGGGCAGCAAATTGCCGGGCGTGGTGTCGACCAGGAACGGGTGATCCTCGGCGTCGGACACGTTGTTGCGCACGTCGTTAGTCAGGTCCCACTCGCTCGCGAGAATCTGCGCGCGAACCTCAGGCTCGCGCATCTTCTCCAGCCGCTCGGCCAGGGGCAGATGCTCGACCAGTTCGCGATAGGCGTAGTTGAGCACGTACGGATGGATCGAACCCTCCAGGTTCATCAGCAGCGTGGTGCCTCGGCCGCGGACCTGGGGGAAGATGCGCACGCCGCGCTCGGTGGCTTGCTCGGCGCTGCGCAGCACGTCCTTCCAGGCGTTGGGGTACTGCATCGAGCCCTCGCCGGTGAGGTGCGTGATCGTCAGGTCATGTTCGAGCGCCATGCTCTCGACCCAATCGCGCTCGAAGGGTCCGACCAGCTGAAAGACCCCGCCGCCGCCCTGCTCGATGCCCTCGGCGACCGCCTCAAGCTCCGGGTACTGCGCCAGCGTGCCGGGGATCAGCTCGCCCTCCTTGGTACGGTGAGCGAGCAATCGGTTGGACGAGAAGCCCACCGCCCCTGCCTCGATGCCCTCGCGAACCAGGCGGCGCATGTGGGCCAGTTCCTCGTCCGTCGGCTGCACATCCTCGGCCCCGCGCGGACCCATCACGTACGTCCGCAGGGCGCAATGTGGAAACTGCGCGGCGATGTCCATTACCCGCGGCTTGCCGTCGATCGCATCGAGGTACTCGGGGAACGACTCCCATTCCCAGGTAATCCCGGCCGACATCGCCGTCGCGGGGATGTCCTCGACGGCGTCCATCAGGTCCATCAGCCACTCGCGGTCCGACTCGCGCACTGGAGCAAACCCAACCCCGCAGTTGCCCATCACGACCGTCGTCACCCCGTTGTAGCAGGACGGCGTCAGATACGGGTCCCACGAGACTTGCGCGTCCATGTGTGTGTGGATGTCAATCCAGCCCGGCGTGACCAGCTTGCCCGAGGCGTCGATCTCGCGTCGCCCCTCGCCGAGAATCCCCTCGCCTTCGCGGACGATTGCCGAGATGCGGTCGCCGTCAATCGCAATGTCGCCGACAAACTCGGCAGCCCCCGTCCCGTCAATGATGCGTCCATTGCGAATCACGATGTCGTGCATGTTCAGCTCCGAGTGGTGTGGGCCGCGCCGGCTCCATGCGGCACGGTTCCTGGTTCATCGAAGGAGGATAGATGCTTCGGTTAGCGCCGGTTCGCCGTAAAGCCGGGACCACGGCCCTTCTCCCAGACCATCTTGCGCGCCACGTCCTCGTCGAAGTCGATTCCCCAGCCCGGCTTGGTCGGCAATGCCAGGTGACCGTCGACGATCTCCAGCGCTCCGCCGCCGAGATCGTCCTTCCAGGGCACGTCGTCGATGTCGATCTCCATGATCCGCACATTCGGGACGGTCGCGCAGAGGTGCAGCGCGTGCATCGTGGCCAGGTGCGAGTAGTAGTTGTGCGGAGCGCAGTTGAGCTCGTAGCTCTCGGCCAACAGCGCCACGTCGCGCGATCGGGCGAAGCCCTGCCAGGGCACGTCGATCATCACGTTGTCCATCGAACGATGTTCGAAGTACGGCCGGTAGTCGCGGATCGTGTACAGGTTTTCGCCCGACGTGATCGGCACGGACGTCTGGCGACGCACATCGGCCAACGCCTCCGGATCGTACATGTCGATCTCGACCCACATCATCTCCAGGTGCTCGAGCGACTGGCAGATCTGACGAGCCACCAGCGGCGTGCAGTTGAAGTTGAGGTCGAGCGCAATCTGGACGTCCGGTCCGGCGCCCTGCTTGAGCGCGCCGATGTACTCGGGGATGTGTCGCAACAACGCGGGTACGGCGTTGCGGTCGATGTTGGCGGTCCCGCCCCAACCCGGTCCGTAGACGCCGGTTGGCTCGCCAGGGAAGACGATGTTCGTCTTCAGCGCGTGGAATCCCTTCTCGCGGACTTCTTCGCCCAGCGCGATCACGTCGTCCATCGTGCGCAGAGGCGGCGCGCCGACGACCCATTCCGAGCCGTCGTGCCAGAGGATCTGGTCGTAGCTCCGCGCTCGCGAGGACCCGCAGTGCGACCAGTAGATCATCTGCCGCTCGCGCGTCGGACCGCCGAAGAGCGAGTAAACGGGAACACCCAGCGCCTTGCCCTTGATGTCCCAGAGCGCCAGCTCGACGCCGGCAATCGCCTTGGCCGCGATCCCGCCCGGCGACTGACGCGCCAGCCGGTACATGTCCCAGTAGCGAGCCTCGACCGCCAGCGGATCGGCCCCGATCAGGATTGGTTCCATGTCGGTGATCGCGCCGACAATCCCGTAGGGATTGCGCCCGTCCGACATCTCGCCATAGCCGGTGATCCCATCCGACGTGCGCACCGCGACAAACTGCCATGGCCGCCAGCGGGCGTCGACTACAAAAGTCTCAATCTCGGTGATCTTCGTCATACACCCGTCTCCATTTCGGCGCAGGCCGCTGACTGTCACGCGCGAGTCTAGGCTGTCTCTGGAACGAGCAGCCCAATCGAGAGGAACAGCCCATGCCTGAGGCGCTCTGGAAACACACCGCCGTCGAGCTTGCCGCGCTGATTCGCGAACGGCAGGTCTCCAGCCGCGAAGTGGTCGAGGCCCACCTCGACCGGATCGCTGAGGTCAACGGGCAAGTCAACGCGGTTACCGTCACGCTCGCAGACACCGCTCTGGCCGGGGCCGACGCCGCCGACCGCAGCGAGAGCTCGGGTCCGTTGCACGGCGTCCCATTCACGATCAAGGAGAACATCGACTGCGTCGGCTCTCCTACCACGCAGGGCATTCCAGCCCTGGCCGAGGCCATGCCGCCGAGCGACGCGCCGGTCGTCGAGCGGATGAAACGCGCCGGCGCGATCCCGCTCGCGCGCACCAACCTGCCCGAACTTGGCGGCCGCCTCGATACCGATAACCCCCTCCGCGGGCGCACCTTCAATCCCTGGAACCCCAAGCTGACGCCTGGCGGCTCAAGCGGCGGCGAGGCCGCGGCGCTCGCCACCGGCATGTCGCCGATCGGCCTGGGCAACGACATCCTCGGTTCGCTCCGCAACCCCGCCTACTGTTGCGGCATCACCTCGCTCAAACCCTCGGCGGGACGCATCCCCTGCGTGCTCTCGATGGGCGTCGACGCCGGGATGTCCGTGCAGGCGATGCTCGTGGAAGGCCCGATGGCGCGATCGATCGCCGACCTGCGCCTCGGCCTCTCCATCCTCGCCGGCCGCGACGTTCGCGATCCGCGCTCCGTCGACGCTCCGCTCGAAGGCCCGGAACCGGAGGCGCGACGGGCGGCGCTGGTCACCGCGATCCCCGGCTTCGATCTCCCCGCCGCGACGGTCGCGGAGATCCGTCGTGCCGGGCAGGTGCTCGCCGCCGCCGGCTGGAGCGTGGAAGAGGTCGAGCCGCCCGAGTTGGACCGGGTCAATGAGGTCTGGTCCTACGTCATGGCCGGCGACATGGACGAGCAGTCCCTCCAGGATCAGGACGCGCTGATCACCCCGGAACTCGCGGCCGTCTTCCGACAGATCAGCGAGCGCCTCGCCTCCGCGCCGTCAAACTCGGAGGTGCACGCCGAGCGCTCCCGACTGAGCCGCGTCTGGTCCGAGTTCTTCGCCGCCTACCCGGTCGCAATCGGCCCCACCTGGACGTGCCTGCCCTGGCCGATCGATTCAGATCTGGATCCCGTGACCGGCATTGACACGACGCTTGGCACCGCGCACTTCATCAGCCCGGCCAACGTGCTTGGCCTGCCGTCCGTCGCGCTGGCCACCGGCGTCGCCGACGGTCTCCCAACCGGAGTGCAGGTCTACGCCGACCGTTGGCGCGAAGACCTCTGCCTCGCCGCCGCCGAACAGATCGAGGCGGAATGTTCGATGCCGACGCCGATTGACCCCATTCCGCCCAGCAACTAACGGAAGTGACGGCCCTGCGGTACAAGTCCCATGTGTAGTTGCTGCAGCCCCAATCGCGAAGCAGGCGACGCCGCTTCGACTCCTCAGGCTGAAAGGCCTAGATCCGAACCAGCCGTCGCCGCCGGGCAGCTTGCAGACGGAATGGCGCAGGTTCCGGCGGGCGTGTTCACGATGGGGTCCGTCGATCACCTCGCCTATCCGGGCGACGGCGAAGGACCGCTGCGACGTGTGGAACTCAGCGCGTTCGAGATCGACATCCACACGGTCTCCAACGAGGACTTTGCCGCATTCGTCGCCGACACGGGCTACTGCACCGAGTCGGAGGAGTTGGGCTGGTCTTTCGTATTCGCCGGGCTCTTGCCCGAGGACTTTCCGCCGACCCGAGCCGCTGCCGACGCGCCCTGGTGGCGGCAGGTCGAGGGCGCGTCGTGGCGCAGTCCGGAAGGACCCGGCAGCGGCATTGACAACCGGCTTGACCATCCAGTCGTACATGTGAGCTGGAACGATGCCTCGGCGTACGCGCGTTGGGCAGGCAAACTGCTGCCGACGGAGGCGCAATGGGAGCGCGCCGCGCGAGGCGGCCTTGAGTCGCAGCCGTATCCCTGGGGCGACCAACTGACGCCGCACGGCGCGCAACGGATGAACGTCTGGCAGGGTGTGTTCCCGACCGAGAATTCGCTCGACGACGGTTGGTATGCCACGTGCCCGGTCGACAACTACGAACCGAACGGATTCGGCCTCTACAACACGACGGGCAATGTCTGGGAGTGGTGCCGCGACTGGTTCGATGTCTTCCCCGACGCGTCTCAGCCACTCGATCCCACTGGTCCGGGCAACGGCGACCTCAAGGTGCTCAAGGGCGGCAGCTTCCTCTGCCATGAGAGCTACTGCCTGCGCTACCGGACCGCCGCCCGCCAAGGTCTGACTGCAGACAGCGCCACCAGCAACACCGGCTTCCGCTGCGTCCGAGCGGTGGGGCGATAGCCTTCATCCATTGTCTAATCGCACTGCCGATCCACGGAGACATCGCATGAGCAGCGACACACAGTTCCAGGGCAAGATTGGCCGCACGTTTCGGGAGTCGGAGCCGTGGTGGCCGCCAATGACTACCGCGCCGCAGGATCGGCCCAACGTACTGATCGTGCTGTTCGACGATCTCGGCTTCGCGCATCTCAACTGCTACGGCGGGCTGACCCCGACGCCCAACATCGACCGCCTGGCGCAGAACGGGCTGCGCTATACCAACTTCCATGTCACACCGCTCTGTTCGCCGACCCGGGCGGCGCTGCTGACCGGACGCAACCACCACACGGTCGGGATGCGCTCGGTGACCAATTTCAACAACGGCTATCCCAACACGCGCGGACGCATCTCGCAGCACGCTGCGACCATGGCCGAGCTGCTGCGCGACGAGCAGTACGCCACCTTCGCGCTGGGCAAGTGGCACCTCTGCCCGGGCGAAGAACTGAGCCAGGCGGGCCCGTACCACGACTGGCCGTTGCAGCGCGGATTCGATCGCTACTACGGTTTTTTGCCCGGCGAGACCGACCAGTTCTACCCGGAACTGACCCGCGACAACACGCTGATCGAGCCGCCCCGCTCGCCCGAGGACGGCTACCACCTGACCGAGGATCTGGTCGACCAGGCGCAGCAGTTCCTGCGCGACCAGCATTCGATCTACCCCGACCAGCCCTTCTTCATGTACTTCGCACTGGGCGCCACGCACGCGCCGCACCAGGCGCCGCAGGAGTACCTCGAGCGACAGCGGGGACGCTGGGACATCGGCTGGGACGCCGTCCGCGAGCAGGTCTTTGCGCGTCAGCTTGAATTGGGCATCGTGCCTGAGGGCACGCAACTCGCGCCGCGCAACCGCGGGGTTGAGGCCTGGGACGAGATGGAACCGAACACGCAGCGGTTTGCGGTGGCGCTGCAAGAGGCGTTCGCCGGGTTCCTCGAACACACCGACGCGCAGCTCGGACGACTATTCGACCACCTCGAAGAGTCCGGTCAGCTCGACAACACGCTGATCCTGCTGATGGCCGACAACGGCGCGTCGCAGGAGGGCGGCCCGACCGGGGTGTCCGACGAACCGCGCCTGTTCGGTCCGCGTGACGACCTGGAAGAGGTCCAGTCGCGGCTGCACGAGATCGGCGGGCCGCGCTCGGCCTCCAACTATCCCTGGGGCTGGGCGCAGGCAGGCAACACGCCGTTGCGCTGGTACAAGCAGAACACGCACGGCGGCGGCGTCCGCGTGCCCCTGATCGCGCACTGGCCCCAGGGCATCGGCGAGCGCGGCGGCATCCGAGGCCAGTTCCACCACGTCTCCGATGTGCTGCCCACAGTCCTGGACACGCTGAACACGGAAGCGCCCGACACCTACCAGGGCCGCAGCCAGTTGCCGATCGCCGGCGCCAGCTTCGGATACACGTTCAACGATCCCAACGCGGCAACCACGAAGGACACGCAATACTTCGAGATGCTCGGTCACCGCGGCCTCTGGGATCGCGGCTGGAAGGCGGTGACCTGGCACCGCATGGGCAACGACTGGTCGGACGACGAGTGGGAGCTCTACCACGTCGACGAGGACTTCTCGGAAACCAACAACCTCGCCGAGGAAGAGCCTGAGCGCTTGCGCGCGTTGATCGACCGCTGGTGGATCGAGGCCGGCAAGCACGGCGTGCTGCCGCTCGACGACCGCACGCTGGAAATCAATCAGCCCTCGCAGGCGCCGGGCAGCCCGCACTACGACTTCCACTACCGCTACACGCCGCCGATCACGCATCTCCAGCGCGATGTCTCGCCCGCACTCGATGTCGGCAGCTGGACCGTCACCGCGCAATGCGGCCGCGACTCAGCCGAGCAGCAGGGCGTGATCTTCAATCGCGGTTCGATCCACAGCGGCTGCACCTTCTACATCTTGGACAACCATCTTCACTTCGACTACCACGCCTACGACGAATGGTTCCGCTTCCGCAGCGACCGGCCCGTCCCCGACGGCGAAGTCGAGATCGGCGTCTCCCTACAAAGCGACGGTCCGCGCGGACCGGCAACGCTGACCCTCACGATCAACGGCGACACGGCCGCATCCGGCGAGATCACCACGCTGCAGCGTCAGAACCTGTTCGGACACGGCGAGTTCGATGTCGGCGCAGATCGCCGATCGCCCGTTGGCGACCGGTACAAGCCACCGTTCGAGTTCCAGGGCGAGATACGACAGGTGGACGTGGTCGTCGTCCCGTTCGACGGCCCGGCCGCCGAATGGGTCGCGCGCGAACGCGCGCGCCGCGAGCTGGCGAGCCAGTAGCGGCGGCTAGCCTGCCTGGCAACGGCAGCGAATCGACAGGGAGCAACATCATGCGAGGCGTAGGTGTGATCGAATTCGGCGGACCCGAAGCGCTGCAGGTCGTGGACCTGCCTGAGGTCCACGCCGGAGCAGGCGAGGTCCGGCTGCGCGTCCACGCGGCGACCGTCAATCCAACCGACACTTTCATCCGCGGCGGCGCGCGTGCCGACGCACTGCGCGAGTCCGGTCCGCCGCCCTACATCCCCGGCATGGACGCCGCCGGCGTGGTCGACGAAATCGGTCCCGACACCGAGACCAACCTGCAGGTCGGCGACGCCGTCATGGCGATGGTCATCCCGCGCGGCAGCCACGGCGCGTACCGCGAGAGCATCGTGCTCAAGGCGGACGCCGTTTCCCGCGCTCCGGCCGGCGCCACACACGCCGAAGCCTCGACCCTGCCCATGAACGCGCTCACCGCGCGGCAGTCGCTCGACCAGATGAACCTCCAGCCCGGGCAGACGCTCGCCGTCACCGGCGCCGCCGGTTGCTACGGCGGATACATGGTCGAGATGGGCAAGGCCGACGGACTCACCGTGATCGGCGACGCGGCTGAGAAGGACGTGCAACTGGTCAAGGACCTGGGCGCGGACATCGTCGTTCCGCGCGGCGACGACATCGCCGAACAGATCCGCACGGTCATGCCCGACGGCGTGGACGGCCTCGCCGACGGCGCAGTCCAGAACGAACTCGCGCTCGGCGCAATCCGGGACGGCGGACACTACGCCAGCGTCCGCGGCTGGCGCGGCCCGGATGGCGGCCAGCGCGGCATCAACTTCCACGTCACCATGGTCTTCACGTACGACCGTCGCGCCGACCTGCTCGACACGCTCCGCCGGCAGGTCGAGGACGGCCAGGTCACCCTCCGCGTCAACTCCACCTACCCCGCCGAGCAAGCCTCCGAGACCCACCGCCTGTTCAAGCAGGGAGGCCACCGAGGCCGCTTCGTGATCACCTTCGACTAGCGCCCGGAAGGGCGCTCAAGCTAGGCGCGCGCCGCCTCGGCGACCGCCTGCGCCACGGTCCTTGCATTGACCACGCCGTGCTCGAGGAAGTCAGTCAGGACTCGCGAGTAAGCGGACGGCACTTCGCGCGGGACTCCGTGACCAACGCGGCTAAAGACGTGCAGCGTGGCGTGGCCGAGCCGGGCGAAGTCGGCGAGGTTCGAAGTGAGGAGTGAGTCGGCAGCTCCGGCGAGCATGAGCGTCGGGGTCTGGATCTCTCCCAGCCGGTCGCCCTTGTGGTAGTCGACCATCGCGTCCCAGCAGCCGTCGTAGTGTCCGACCGAGACCGAAAGCTGGCGGTCGACCTGGTTGGGCACGTCGTCGTGCGCGCTCTCGCGCGGCACTCCGGCCAGGGTGGTGCGAATCAGCAGATCGCGCTCCTTGTTGACCCAGCGCTCGCGCATCGTGTCGCGGGCAGACTGCGGCATCGCGATCCCGTCGGTCGGCGCAGGCGCCGAGAGCGCCAGGCTGAGCAGGCGGTCGGCGTGTGACAGTCCGAGCTCGAACCCGATCAACCCACCCATGCTCTGGCCCGCATAGTGGAAGCGGTCGAAGCCGTGGTAGTCGGCCATCCCGACGACATCGGCGGCGAGCTGCTCGATCGTGTAGCCCTCCTCGGAGTGCGCCGAGTCGCCCGCTCCGCGACAGTCCATTGCGATGCAGCGATAGCGATTGCTCATCCGCTCGATCACCCCGGCCCAGCCCTCGTGGGACGCCGTGTAGCCGTGCTGGAAGATGATTGGATCGCCGATGCCCACGTCCTCGTAGTAGAGGTCAACACCGTTGACGTTTGCGATGGCCATGGTGCCCCCTCCGTTCTTGTCTCACGTAGAGAGCAGGCTACTCCGCGTCACCCCCGTTAGCGCTGTCGACGGCGGTCGTATCGTCGCTAGTCACTGCCGGGGCTCGCAGAGGCGGAGATCAGCGCCTGCACCTGGGGGACCAGATCGCAGGGGACCAGCATCACCGAATAGCCGTCGTCCTCGTACGCCGCTTCTGCCTCAGCAATGGCTTCCGCATCGGTCTGCGAGTCGTAGTAGTCGATGATGTCGCGAATCCTCGACTCCGTCCAGCCGTCCGGCAACTCAGAGATGGATGTTCGCTCGTTCTCAACCATGGTCATTTTCTCCGCCGCCGCCTCCGGAAGGCCCGGAGTTGGGTACCACTGAGCGGGTATGCCGTAATGATAAACAGTCCATCTCCCGACCGAAGCTTCGAGTACATGACTCGCAGATATCGTCCGCCAAGTGTTTGGCCAATGACGATGCGCGAACCGTCTCGACCAGGCGTATCCTCCAGCCGCGAGCGAAGCACCTCCTCGACTTCGTGCTCCTCAACCCCGTGCCCGAGTATGTGCGGCAACCCAGTCCCTGGGTCGAGGTAGAAGCGAAGTCTCATTGACGTGTCGGAGAGATCACATCAGCGAGCCGTGTAGCCGCCGTCGACCGGCAGCGCGATGCCGTTGACGAAGCTGGCGTCGTCTGAGGCGAGGAACGCGGCGGCGGCGGCAATCTCCTCGGGTTGTCCCAGCCGACCCAAGGGATGCAGCGAGGCGAGAAACTCTTCAGCGCCTTCCATCTCGCGGATCTGGGCGGTCATCGGCGTGTGGATGTAACCGGGACAGATTGCGTTGACGCGCACCCCGCGCGGCCCGTAGGTCACGGCGAACTGCCGGGTGATGCCGACCACACCGTGCTTGGCGGCGACGTACGCGCCTGCGCCTTCCTCAACCTCGAGGTCCACGTTTTGGGTCGAAGCGCTGCTCAGCAGGCCGTTGAGTCCGGCTATCGAGGCGGTGTTGACGATCGAGCCGCCGCCGCGCTCGGCCAGCATCGCCGCCCCGTGGAAGGTGCCGTAGTAAACGCCGCTGAGATTGACCTGGATCGTGCGGTCCCAGCCGTACTGGCTGCCGCCGATGCCGGCGTTGTTGAACAGCACGTCGAGCCCGCCCAATACCGCGACCGTCTGCGACAGCGCGTCCTTGACGGCGTCTTCCGAGGTCACGTCCAGCTCCATCGTCGCCGAGCGGCCGCCGTGTTCGGCGATCTGCGCCGCCGTCGTTTGCGCGCCATCAACGTCGATGTCAGCGCACATCACCGCCGCCCCTTCCGACGCCATCCGCAGCGCCGACGATCGGCCGATTCCAGATCCCGCGCCGGTGATCAGCGCGACGCGTCCCTCAAGTCTGTCGATGGCCATTGACGTACCTCCGCGTCTTCGAATGCTCTGCTATCCGCGCAGTCTACGTCCGGCGAGTGCGAGGCAGTGAACCCTGCCGCTACGCTGCTCAAGAACGAACGACGAATCTCGATGGAGGAGTGCAAGATGCCACCAACTGCTGGAGACACCCTGCCGGACGTGAACGGGACAGTGATCGCGGACGGCCGACCCGGACCCGTCAACGTGCGTGAACTGGTCGGCGACAAAAGGACCGTGATCTTTGGCGTGCCGGGCGCGTTTACGCCGACTTGCACCAACGACCATCTGCCCACATTCGCGGTGGGCAAGGATCAGCTTGACGCCGCCGGCATTGAGCAGACGATCTGCATGTCGACCAACGACATCTTCGTGCTTCAGGCCTGGAACGCCGCGCATGGGGCCGAACACATCACGATGCTCGCCGACGGCTCAGGCGACATCACGCGCGCGATGGACATCGGGCTCGACCTGTCGGGCTTGGGCCTGGGCTTCCGCTGCACTCGATTCGCGATGCTCGTCGACGGCGGCGTGGTCAAGGCGTTCCAGACGGAGGAGAACCCCGGCGCCTGCGCGCTGACCTCGGCGGCGGCGATCCTCGAGCACGCCTAGCCGAGCGCGGGCCGTGGGCGCCCCCCCTCAGTCACGTCGTGACAGCTCCCCCCCAGAGGGGGGGAGCGAAGAAGGCGACCCTGTCTACCTCTCCCCCCGCTCTGCGGGGGGAGATGCCGAAGGCAGAGGGGGGCAGTCCGACCTGCGTCGCAAGGACGCTGAGGCGCTGCAGCGCTACCCCGGCGTGCGCAGCGCGCATACCTATGAGGCGTCCTGGTACCACAACGCGACGTTCGTGTTTCCGTTGCTTGCTGTAATCATTGCCGGAATCGTCTGGTTGGCGACCGGCAGCGGCGAGGCCGGCGGGGCGGCGATCTTCTTCCTCGTCGTCACCGCGGCGATGCTGCCCGTGGTGTTCATCACCTGGCAACGGCAGACGACGGCCGTGATTGTGCACGAGGCAGGCATTACGGCGCTGCACTCGGGGCTCGAACGACTGACGATCGCGTGGGACGAGTTGCGCAGCGTGCGTCGCATGGAGACGATGGGCAACGTGCGCTGGTACCTCGACGGAGCGGGCGAGGAACACATCGTGGTCGAGGGTGAGATCGCCGAGCGGGAACAGCTCTTGGATTCGGCGCGGCGCGAGCTGGAGTGTCGCGGTCGGCAGGGCGGCTAGCTACCGCCGAAGCCGGACGGGTCGGGCGTGTTCAGCGTGGGGCGCGAGTCTGCCGGCAGGGCGAGGGCCGCGATGGCCGTCTCGCCATCCTCATCGAGGATGATCGTGACCGCCGCGCCCGAGCCGATGGCTGCGGGGGAGACGCGCTGCATGCGCAACAGGAACGTGGTTTCGTCGGTGAGCTGTATCGCGGCCTGACCGGTCTGGGTTTCGATCACGATGTGCCCGTCGGAGGCGGAGATGACACGCCCGGTCATCACCTGCCTGCCCTGTAAGCCCTCGGTGTTGCCGAACGGGCTGAGGCCGCTCGCACCGAGCACGAGCGCGGTGTTGGGGTGAGCGCTCTGGTCAATCTCAATCTGGAGCCGTCCCGCGACGACATTCTCGGCGACGACGACATCCTCGGCCGAGGGTTGCGGAGCGACGATGTCGGTGCCGACGAACCAGCCTCCGACACCGACGCCGCCAAGCGCTGCGAGCAGCCAGAACCAGCCGAGTAGTCGTCGCATCATTGAGCAGCATCCGAGAGGATGGCGTCGATCGCATCGTCACCGGTGATCGCCTGGTCGGCGGGGATGATCACGATACCGGTCGTGATGAAGCTGTTGACGTTGTCGTCGGTAGCTCCAACCAGCACGTAGTCGCCCGGCTCGATGGCGTCGGTCCAGACCGGCAGCATTGCTTCGATGACAGCATCGCTGCGGAACCGAATCGTGCGCAGGTTGTCGCCCACGCGAACGATCCAGTCGTTGCCGGAGCGCTCAGTGACGAAACCGCTCAGATCGCCGACGGGAGCACCGTCTCCACCGACGCGCCCCTGCTGGGACGGCTCGTAGACGCGAATCACCTCTTGCCGGTCGGGGCCGCCCCACTGGAACCCGGCCCCCAGGGCAGCGCCAAAGACGATCGCTGCTAGCGGGATGATCAACAGCCGAGAGGCGAAGCCCCTGAGTCGATTGCGCACGGCGGAGCGGCTCTGTTCGTTGCGGGAGCCCCCCTCTGCCTTCGGCATCTCCCCCCGCTGCGGGGGGGAGAAGGGAAAGCGGGAGAGGCATTTGACGCAGAGAGGGCGGACCGGAGTCCGCCCTCTCTGGTTGGTTGCGAGCTTCGCGGCTAGACGGCGAAGCCGGCGGCTTCGAGGGCGTCGGCCACGTCGCCCAGCTCGATTTCTTCAAGCTTGGCTCGACTGGGCACGCAGGTGTCGGCGTCCCAGCCGGAAGCGTTGAGGAAATCGGTCTCCAGGGTCTCGACGTCGAGAATGACATCGGCCAGCGGACCGGTCTTCTGGACTGTGCCTTCGCCGCCCCAGAGGCGCGGCGGGGCGAAGCGCTGGCGCGGGTTGTCGCCCTCGCGCACGGTGAAGGCCATGCGCAGGTTGGCAATCCGCTCGCCGGAGCGTTGCAGTTCCTCGCCGCTGAGATTCCAGCCGGTGACCGCGTTGATCCACTGCGGGAAGCGATCGGTCGGCGCGGCCATCATGATGAACTGGCACATACCAGTCGAGTTGGAGATGTGCATGTACTCCGACGCGCCCTTGTGGTGCTCGCCGCGGTTGGCGTAGTCCTTGAAGTCGCGCGGCGCCGCCGGGTACTCGGGACCGCCGAAGCGGGAGTTGCCCTCGTACTGCGTGTGGCGGGCCGGGGTCGGGTCGAGCTTGTAGGTCGTCCAGTACTCCGGCTGCAACTTGGCGTCGTGCATCGGCAGCTCCTGGCCGCCGACATCGGTGCGGAACTCCTGCGCCCGATTGTCGCCGTTCTTGGCGTCGATCTTCTCGGCCGCGACCTTCATGCCGTCGGCGAGCAGGTCGCCGAAGCCTTCGCGCTTGCCGATCAGGTGCAGCATCTCCATGATGCCGTCGTCGTTGCTCCAGGTGAGCTCCACGCCGCCGGTGTCCTCGAGGTCGATCAGGCCGTTCTCGAAGCATTCGATGGCGAATGAGATCGTGGTGCCGGCGCCGATCGTGTCGAGGCCGTACTCGTTACACCAGTGGTTGGCGGCCTGCATCATGTCGATGTTGGACGACAGGTTCATGGTGCCGAAGGAGGCGACGGTCTCGTACTCGGCGCGGTGCGTGTCGACCGGGTACTTGAAGACGCCCTTCTCATGCTCAGCCTCGCTCAGGCCCGGGGTGATCGTGCCAAAGGGCGACTCGATCGACTCCGCGCCGCAGGCCATCGGGCAGCGCCAGCAGCCGTAGCTCTTGTGGCGGACCGCCTTGCCGTTCACATCGACGGCGCGCGGTGCGGGAGAGTGATCCGGGTCGATCGGCGGCATGCCGGTCGCCGGGTCGATCTCGAGTTCGGCGTGCGTCATGCGGGTGGCGTTGAACATCATGCCGGACATCGCGTCGACCTCGGGGAAGACATCGACGCCGACGCCGCCCCAGTTGCGGACCGGCGAGTCGCCGTTGTGGGCCGAGCCGGTGCTGATGCCCGTGGTGCCGAAGCCGGCGAAGAAGTCGCGCAGCGGCGCGATGAACTCGTCGCGGGATTGTCGGGCGAGGGAGCGGATGTCGCCATCGCCGGAGAGCATGTTCTCGCGCGGGGTACCGCCGGCGCGCACGACGACGGCCTTGACCCGCTTCGAGCCCATGACCGCGCCGACGCCCGAGCGGGCCGCCAGGCGGCCGTGCTCGTTGCAGATGCCGGCGAGGTAGGAAAGCTGCTCGCCGGAGGGGCCGATGCAGGCGACAGACGTCTTCTTGCCGTACATCTCCTTGAAGGCGTTCTCGACCTCGATGGCGCCCATGCCCCAGTACTCCGAGGCGTCCTCGATCGAGACGTCGTCGCCGTCGATCAGGATGTAGACGGGGTTCTCGGCCTGGCCGTAGAAGAGGATGCCGTCCCAGCCGGCGAACTTCAGGTAAGGGCCGAAGTCGCCGCCGCAGTTGGCGTCGCCCCAGCCGCCGGTCGAGGGCGACTTGCAGACGGCCTGGAAGCGGTTGCCGAAGATCGGCGTGCCGGTCAGGAGACCGGGCATCAGGCCGAGGATGTTGTCCGGGCCGAGCGGGTCGGCGCCGGCCGGGACGCGGTCAAACAGCAGGCGCGCGCCGATGCCGTAGCCGCCGAGGTAGTCCTTGTACATCTGCTCGGGCAGGTCTTCGCGTTCGACACTGCCGTCGCTCAAGCGGACGTTGATGATCTTGCCGTTGTAGGCGACCTCTTCGGGACTCCATTGCTTGTCGGCGAATGGGTCGGTCGCTTCCGGGGCGTCGCCGTTTTCGGCGCCGGGAACATTTGCCATGGGTCACTTCCTTCATCTGGACCGTTTGCTGCGCAATGCGCATTCGCACGCTGGATTCGATCGTTCTGCCAGGTCCGGCCCAGTCCACGTGGAACTGCCGCCGAGCCTTGCAGAATCTCCAACAGAGTAGCGACTCCCCGCTTTGAGCGCTATGCAACACAGCAGAACGCGCTTCGAGCGGTTCAGGGCACTGGGAGTTATTTCGCGTAGCGCGAAGCGTTATCTGCGCGTAGCCTTGGGCTGGTTGCCGTGAGGATGCGGCTGCGCTCCACTGTTCGCGGAGCAGCCTGTCATGCAGGTGGTATGAGACAGATACGCCAGACCTTCGCCGCGTTCGTCGTGCGCGACTTCCGCTACATGTGGGGCGGCTCGCTGCTCTCGGTGACGGCGTTCATGACGTCGTTCTCGCTGATCCCGTCCGTCGCTTACGAGCTGACCGGCAGCTACACGGCGGCGGGGATCGCGATGCTGGGCTCCGGCATCTCGCAGACGCTGCTGGGGCCGATCGGCGGCGTGATCGCCGATCGCTACCGCAAGAAACCGCTGGTGATGGCGGGGCAGGTCCTGCCGGGCGTGCTGCTGGGCGCGCTGGGGGCGCTGATCGTCACGGATCTGATCTCGATCCCGCTGCTGGTCTTGGCGACGTTGATCATGGGGGCGGGATTCTCGCTGATGGGTCCGGCGCGTCAGGCCTGGACCGGGTTCATCGTGCCGCGTCGTCTGCTGCCGAATGCGGTGGCGTTGCAGCAAATGTCGATGAACACGGGGCAGGTGCTGGGTCCCACGTTGATTGCCCTGTTCGGCGTGTTCATGGCGCTGGAGGGCAGCAACACGGGAATCCTCTTCCTGACGGTCGCGTCGTTCTTCGCCATCGTCGTGCCCCTGACCGCGTCGATTCGCACGGAGGGCCCGGCCAAGCCGACGGCGGAACGGCGAGCGATGCGGATCGAGCTGGCGGAGGGATTCCGCTACCTGCGCAGCAATCCGCGGCTGCGCATCTTGTGGGGTTACTTTCTGCTGATTGTGGCCTGCGGCTGGGGCTTCCAGACGCTGTTGCCAGGCGTCCTGGCTCAAGAGTTTGGCCGCGCGCCCACCGACGTCGGACCGACGTTCCTGATCTTTGGCGTCTCCTCGCTGGTGATCAACATATTGCTGGCGGGCGCGGTCTCGGGCCGCTGGGCCTGGCCGCTGCTGATGATCATGGGCCTGGTGATGGCGGTTGGATTCTGGCTGGTGGCGATCGCGCCGAGTTACGGCGTATTCCTGATCCTGGGCGCGTTCGTCGGCGCGGGACGGTCCGGCACGATGCTGGTCAACCAGTCGCTGATGATGGGCAACACGAATCCGGCCTACTTCGGGCGGGTGATGTCGTTCGCGATGATGGCGTTCGGCTTTCAGGCGCTGTTCGGTCCGGTCTGGGGCGGGATCGCGGACGCGATTGGCGGGCGCGAGACGATGGCGCTGATCGGGGTGATGGCGGCGGGCGCGACGGTGTTCATGCTGTTCGGCTGGCTGCGCACGCGGCATTTGCCGCTCGAACCGGGTACGGCGGCGGCGAGCATGGGCCGGCGGCCGGGCACGTCGGTGCAGCGTCCGGAACCCGCGCCGGCCGGTTCGGCGAACGGCCTGGATGCGCTTCCCGGCTTCGCCGCCCAGCTCGCGCCGGTCGCGCTGATGGACCCGCAAAAGGTCCGCTCGTGAGCCGCCAGGCGAACCGCCTTGGCGGAGCCTTCGAGTCGTTTGCGCATCGCGACTACCGACTGCTGTGGGGCGGATCGCTGCTGTCCACGACCGCCTTCATGACCACGTTCCTGCTCGTGCCGATCGTCGGCTACGAAATCACCGGTTCGTACGCGCTCTCGACGCTGGCGCAGATGGGCAGCGGGCTGTCGATGTTCTTCCTCGGTCCGCTGGGCGGGGTGATCGCCGACCGCTATCCGAAGAAGCCGCTGGTGCTGGCCGGGCAGATTTTCCCGGCCCTGCTGATCGTGGCGACCGGCATCCTGATTGTGACCGGACAGATCACGATTCCGCTGCTCTTCCTGGCGACGCTGCTGATGGGCTTCGGCTTTGCGCTGATGGGTCCGGCGCGGCAGGCCTGGCTGGGCGAGCTGATTCCGCGGCGGCTGTTGGGCAACGGCGTGGCGCTGCAACAGATGTCGCAGAACATGGCGCGAGTGCTGGGTCCGATGCTCGGCTCGATCGCCGTGTTCTTCGGCGTGTCGTCGGGGGCGCTCTACCTCTCGGTCGCGGGATTCTTCCTTCTCGTCGTGCCGTTGACCACGATGTTGCCCTGGACCAGGCCGCTGCCTCAGGACGGCGACCAGCCGCGGCGATCTCCGTTCGGAGACCTGCTCCACGGGTTTGGCTACCTGCGCTCGAACCGCCGGCTGCGGCTGCTCTGGCTGTACTGGATGGTGATCGTCGTCTGCGGCTTCTCGGTCAACGCGTTGACGCCGGGGATCATGGATCGCGAGTTCGGGCGCTCGGCGCAAGAGGCGTTCATCGTCTTCCTGCCCTTCGGGATCGCCTCGGTGCTGATCAGCATTCCGCTGGCGGGGCTGATGAGCGGTCGCTTCGCCTGGCCGTTGCTGCTGATCTTCGGTCTGGCCTCGTCGATCACGCTGTGGGCATTCGCCCTCTCGCCGACCTTCGAGATCCTGATCCTGCTGGCGTTGCCGGTCGGCGCGGCCACATCGGGCGTGATGTTGATCAACATGTCGCTGATGATGACCAACTCGCGGGCCGAGTACTTCGGTCGGGTCATGTCGTTCATCATGCTGGGTTACGGGATGCAGTCGGTGATGGCGCCGGTCTGGGGTGGGCTGGCGGAGTGGCTGGGCGGCCGCGAGGCGCTGATCGCAGTCGCGGTGGTGGCCTTGATCGCTACGGCGTTGACGACGGTCGGCTGGCTGCGCACCCGACACCTGCCCGCCGAGATTGGCACCGCAGCCGCCGACGAAGAACCGGAGCGGGCGCGCGCATCCAGCCCGCGCTTGCGGCGGGGGCCGGTGCCCGCGTTTGCGGCTCAGGTGGCGCCGGTCGTGTTGATGGAAGGTCAGAAACCGCGCGCCGCAATCTCCAGCGGCGACTAAGCGGATCTTCATTTAGGCTGAGGCTAATGAATCGCCTCCGAGCTTCGTTCGCCTCGCTGAGCGCGCGCGAGTACCGGCTGCTCTGGTCGGGTTCGCTGCTCGCGACGACGGCCTTCATGACCACATTCATCCTGGTACCGATCGTGGCGTACGAGATCACCGGCTCGTACGCCGCCTCGGGGATCGCCCAGGCCGGGATGGTGTCGCAGTTGCTATTCGGTCCGTTTGGCGGGGTGATCGCCGATCGGTATGCGAAGAAACCGCTGGTGCTGGGCAGCCAGATCATTCCCTGCGCGATCATCGTTGTGACCGGCATCCTGATCGTCACCGATCAGATCACGATCCCACTGCTGTTCGCATCGACGTTCCTGATGGGCGCGACGTTCTCGTTGATGGGGCCGGCGCGTCAGTCGTGGGTGGTCGAGCTGGTACCGCCACAGTTGCTGCCCAATGCGGTGGCGCTGCAGAACATGTCGATCAACATCGCGGCCGTGCTCGGTCCGATGATGGCCTCGATCCTGGTGCTCTCGATGGGGCTCAACTCGGGCATTCTCTATCTGCTGGTGGCGGCGCTGTTCGTGGTCGTGATTCCGTTGACGCTGATGATCCGCGGCTCGGGCGCGGCCACGCCCAAGGATCAGCGCAAGGCCGTCTTCACCGAGATGGCGGCCGGCCTGCAGTACATCACCAGCCGACCGCAACTGCGCAGCCTGTGGGTGTTCTTTGCGCTGGTCGTGATTACCGGCTTCGCCCTGCAGACGCTGATTCCCGGACTGCTCAACCAGGAGTTCGGCCGCTCGGAGCAGGAGGCGACTGTCGTCGCGCTGATCTGGGGCGTGACCAGTCTGCCGATCAACCTCGTCCTCGCCGGCCTGGTTGGCGGACGCCTGGCCTGGCCGCTGTTGTTCTTCTCGGCGCTGGCCCTGGCCGGCGGGATGTGGATGACCGCCGTCGCGCCGACCTACGCGATCCTCCTGATCGTCTCCGCGGTCGCCGGCGGGGCGCGCTCGGCCGTGATGCTGCTCAACCAGACGATCATGATGAGCAATACGCGGCCCGAGTACTTCGGGCGCGTGATGAGCTGGGTGTTCATGGGCTTCGGCGTGCAGGGTCTCCTGGCGCCGGTCTGGGGGACCGTCGCCGACAGCATCGGCGGCCGCGAGACGCTCTTCATCGTCGGGCTGGTCCTGGTCGTCGGTACGGCGTTGCTGCTGATCACAAGGGCGCGGACGCGCCACATCCCGCCCGAGGTCGGCACTGCCGCCGCCTCGATCGCCGCCGATCAGCCGCCCGAACCGGAACGTGCCGAGCCAGAACCAAGAACCGCGCCGAGCCCCGCGGTCAGCCCGCTCTTCGCAGCCCGCCTCGCGCCGGTGGTGTTGATGGAGGGTCAAAAGCCGCGCATCGCCCGCGCTGGGATTCCGAGCGGCAGATAGCCTGATGCTGACGGCTCGGCTACGGGTCACCTTCGCGTCGCTGTCGGTCCGGGACTACCGCCTGCTGTGGTTCGGCTCGTTGTTGGCCTCCACGTCCTTCTTGACCACGTTCTTCCTGGCGCCGATCGTCGCGTTTGAGATCACCGGCTCGTACGCCGCATCCGGATTCGCCCAGGCAGGAATGATCGCGCAAGTCGTGATTGGACCGTTCAGTGGTGTAGTCGCCGACCGTTACCGCAAGAAGCCGTTACTGGTCTGCAGTCAGGTCATTCCCTGTGTGATTGTCATTGTCACTGGCGTGTTGATCGTCAGTAACCACATCACGACTCCATTGCTGTTCGCATCCACGTTTCTGGTCGGCGCAAGTTTCTCGTTGATGGGTCCGACACGACAGGCGTGGATCGTTGAGATGGTCCCGCGCCAACAGGTGCCCAACGCGCTCGCTCTGCAGAGCATGTCGCTCAATCTCTCTACCGTGCTGGGACCGGCCCTGTTTGCAATCTTCGTCGTCTCGATGGGCCTGGGCTCCGGCACCCTGTACATGCTCGTGGGCGTGCCGTTCATCATCGCTGTACCACTGACGCTGATGATCGCTGGCAGCGGGAGTGCCGCGCCGCCGGAACAGCGCAAGTCGATGGCGACCGAGATAGCAGCCGGCCTGGGCTACATCACCAGTCGGCCGGTGCTGCGTAGTCTGTGGCTGTTCTGGATCCTGATTGTGGTGACGGGCTTCGGTCTGCAAACGTTGGTGCCGGGCCTGCTGCACGAGGAGTTCGGCCGGGCCGAGAACGAAGCACTGGTTATCGCTACGATCTGGGGCGTGACGGCGCTGCCAGTCAACCTGATGTTGGCCGGGGTGGTCGGCAGTCGGCGATGGCCGTGGCCGTTGCTCTTCCTCTCGGCCTGCGCTCTTGCCTTTGGCATCTGGCTGACGGCCTGGGCGCAAGGTTATGCGGTGCTGCTGATCGTCTCAGCAATTGCCGGCGCCGCTCGTTCCGCCGCGATTCTGCTCAATCAGACGATGTTGATGTCCAATTCCCGACAAGAGTACTTCGGTCGTGTGATGAGCTGGGTCTTCGTGGCGATAGGGTTGCAGGGCGTTCTGGCGCCGATCTGGGGCATCATCGCGGATGCCCTAGGCGGCCGCGAGACGCTGTACATCGTTGGGCTAGCGCTTGTCGCAGGGACCATCCTGATGGCGTTCTCTAGAGCCAGAACACGACATATCCCACCGGAACCGGGCACGGCTGCGGCCTCGATTGAGGCCGCGGAGTCGTCCGAAGCAGAGCCGAGCAGCGGCGAGCAAGACCTGCCGCCAACGACGCCGCGAGACGCGCGCCCGTCGTGTTGATGGAGGGTCAGAAGCCGAGGTGAAGGACACAATCAGTCCGCCTCCCGGCTGGTCGCCGTCACCGGCTACGCCAGCACCCGAACCTGGCCTCTGGGCGACGCCCGGGTATCGCTGGCTGTGGCTCACGTCGATGCTGCTTGGAGCCGGCTACGGCCTGACGATGTCGACCCAGAGCCACTTCTGGGAAGTCGCCGACTACTCGACGACGGCTATCACCTGGATCGGGTTAACGAACGGGATTGGGATCACTGTCGGCTATCTCGCCGCGGCGCTGTACGCAGACCGCTTGCCGAAGCAGCGCCTCGTCCGAACAGCGGCGATTCTCTTGGCCGCATCGTCTGGCGTGGCCGCCCTGCTCGAGCTCGGCGACCTGATTCGTGGCGACTGGTTCTATCTGATCGCTGCCCTGTTCGGGGTCCCGCATGGACTGGCGGCGGCCGTGATACTCGGCTGGGTTGGCGATTTGCTGCCGCGCAGACTGATCGCCAAAGGCGTGGTGGTGTTGAGTCTGGCGAGCATCCCGCTGGGTGTGTTGCTCACCATTCCGGGAGTGTTCCTGGGGGAGGAGCGGTATGCCACGTTCGCGCTGTTTGCTGTTGCGTTCGTCCTGTATCTGGCAGCGATGGCGATTGCGCGGCGGGTCGCAGTCGGCTCGAAGTCGGGCAGGGTCGATGAGGCCGCGAAAGAGGGATTGAAGGACGGCGCTCGGTACTTGTGGAACGACGCCAGGTTGCGAGCGCTGTGGTGCTACCTACTGGTGGCAGGGATCTTCTCAACTCTGCTGTATGCCGCGTTGGGCGAACACCTGCTCGATGAGATTGACCTCGACAACTCCGGTTACTCGTGGAGCCTTATGGCGCAAGGACTGGCGGCACTCGTCGCGACGATCTGCCTGGTGTTCGTGATCGGCGGGGCCCGGCGATGGACGATTTTCCTGATCGCAGTCGCAGTGAGCGGCGTCCTCATTGTCCTGATTTCCTTCACGTCAGACCTGGCCCTCCTGATCCTCCTGCTGATCCCACAGGGGGCGGCAATGACCGTCATCACTCTGGGAGGCCAGGCGCTGGCGCTATCCACGACCCGCAGCGGCTACTTCGGGCGTGTGGCAGCGTCACTGCTCTTCGCCGGCAGTTTGCTGAACTTCGCCGCCGGATTCGTCAATCAGTTCTTGTACGACTGGTATGAAGGACGCTGGCCCTTGTTGGCGATTGGTCTGCTGCTCATCCTTGCCGCCGTGTGGCTGTACCGCCAATGGCGGGGTTTCCGGCATTTGCCGGAGGATCCAGATCCACCGCAAGAAAAATCGGGGCCGCGATTTCCGATGGCGGTATTCCTGACGGATCGCCTCGCGCCGCAGAAGCCCGCTGCGCCGGACTAGTCAGCCTGGGCCAACTCGCCGAGGAAAGCGCGGGTTCGGGCGATGTGTGACTCGGCGTCTTCTTCAAGGACAACGATGGCGGCGAGCAACTCGTCGACTCCGTAGTCGTCGTGCATCGCGCGGACCCTGTCGCCGACTTCGGCCTCGGATCCGCAGACGATCAAGGCGTCGGCCATGCGATCGGTGAAGTCCTGGCCGGCGGCCTCGTCGTAGCCGGCATCCTGGAGCATCTGCGAGTAGTAGGGCAGCCGCTGGTAGAAACCGAACTGGCGCTTGGCGGCCGAACGGATCGCGTCCTGGTCTTCGCTGAGGATGATCGGCGTGTGTACGACCATCGCCGGACGGTCGCGGCCGGCCTTGTCGGCGCCGGCCTGCTGCGCGGGCAGGGCGACATCACGGATGTAGGGCAGCGGCGACATCCAGGAGATGCCGCCGTCGGAGATCTCGCCCGACAGCGACCAGGCCTTCTTGCGCAGGGCCGAGATCATTGTCTTGACCTGGGTCGGACCGCCGGGTAGACGGCCGCGGGCGGTGATCAGTTCGCCCTCGTGGTTGACCTCACCCTCTTCAAGCATCGCGCGGCAGATCGCGACGTACTCGCGCAGGTGCGAGAGTGGCTTGACGAAGGGGATGCCCCAGGTGCCTTCGATCGCGGGCTTGTGCGATGGGCCGAGACCGAGGTAGAGGCGTCCCGGCGCGATCTGGTCGACCGAGGCCGCGCCCTGGACCATCGAGATCGGGTGGCGCGGGAAGGTCGGGACGATCGAGGTGCCGAACGTGATCCGTTCCGCGCCCGAGAGCGCTGCGCCCACGAACACGGCGAACGGGTCGGGCGCAGGTCCGCCGACGGTCAGCCAGGCGGTGTCGAGTCCGTCGCGGTCGGCGGCGACGATCCCGCCGATCAGGGCGGGCGCGCCCATCATCTGGATGTTCTGCAGGGCAATGTGGACGCCGATGCGCATGTTCTTCATGGAGCACTCCTGAGTTCAACCGAAACTGCATCGAGCATAATCGCAACCTATGCCGCGGTCTTCGCGCCTGGTTGTGGATTCGCGGGCGCGGATCGCGTCAGCCGTTGTCGTAGCCGTCCGTGATCGGACGATCCGCGCGCTGGCCGGACTGACCGTCGGGGGCGAAGTCGTCGACGGTGTCGGCGAGGTCGCCGCGATCGCGCGGCGCGGGGATCTCCTGCGTCCCGTCGATTGAGCTCGCAATGTGCAGCGTCTGCGTGGGGAAGGCGAACTCGACCTGGAGCTCCTGGGCGAGGCGGATGATGTCGAGATTGAAGACGTGTCGCGTGCGCAGTTCTTCGTTCCAGTTGGACGCGCCGATAAAGGTGTAGACCATGATGTTGAGCGACGACGCGCCGAAGCTGTGCAGCTCGACAATGTAGTAGTCGTGGCGCATGTTCTGGTTGGCGCGCACGATCGCGCGGATGCCTTCGACGAACGCCTGAATCCGGTCCGGATCCGTGTGATAGGCGATGCCGACCGTGGTGGAGTAACGCCGCCAGGTGCGCTGTCCCATGTTGTTGACGGCGGTGTCAGTCATCCGCGCGTTGGGCACCGTGATCAGCGAGTCGGCGAAGGTCCGAATCCGCGTCGAGCGAAATCCGACCTGCTCGACCGTGCCCTCGATGTCTCCCACGATCACCCAGTCGCCGACCTGGAACGGCTTGTCGGCGAGGATGGTCGCGCCGCCGAGCAGATTCTTGAGCGTGTCCTGCGCGGCCAGCGCGACGGCCAGTCCGCCCAGGCCGAGCCCGGCGATCAGTGAGGTGATGTTGACGTCGAGATTCTGGAGGATGAAGACGCCGCCGATCGCGCCGACGAAGAGCTTGCCCGCGGTGCGCGCCAGCGGCACGAGTTGATCGTCGAGCTTGGAGTCGGTCTCGCTTGCGACCTCCCGCCAGTAGTCGGCGGCGGCGTCGACCAGGCGGAACCCGACAAGGACCCCGCCGAGGGTGGCGGCAAAGCTGGTCAGGATGCCGACCACGTTCTCGACATCGGCGTCGAAGTCGAGGATCGGGAATCCGATCGCCAGCGTGATCGCGGCCAGCATGAAGAGCAGCGGACGCTGCAAGCGACCGAGCTCGTATTGCCAGAACTCGTGGCGATACGGCTGCGTGCGGCGCCGGATCAGCGCCGTGAGACCCCAGACGATGAGGAAGCGGGCGGCGACAATGATCACCGCCATCACGCCCAGGCCGATGAACTGCCAGACCTCGATCCCGATCACGGAATCGTTCAGCCAGTTAAGGATCAGGGTCAAGGGCATGATCGCGACCAGGCTGCGTGGTCGGAGCGGCTAGGCGGTCGACGGGTCGTGCTCGAAGCCGCAAGCCTTGTGCGAGCCGTCGCAGAAGGGCTTCATGTCGGACTGGCCGCAGCGGCACAGGGCGACCATCGAACCCTTGGGATTGGGGATGGTCGAGCCGTCGTTCGCCTTCAGCGTCAGATTCTCGGTCGAGATCAGGATCGGTCCGTTCGCGTTGATGGTGACTTCCGCCATGCTGCTCTCCGATGCTCTAGGTGACTTGGCGTCACGGTTAGCATAATCGCCGAGCCCTACGGCGTTCGCCGAGGACGCCTGCCACCGCGAGCGGAGCACGTTGATGAAGCTGACCGTCGAGTTCCCATCCGTCGTTCACCGAGACGGACCGGACGAGATCGCGCGCCTGGCCACAGCGATTGAGGAGATCGGCTACGACGAGATCGACATCTTCGACCACGTGATCAACGGATATCCGATCGAAGGCCGCGCGCCGGCGCCCTACCCGGCAAACATGCCGCTGCTAGAGGCGCTGGTCACGCTGGGCTACATCGCCGCCGTGACGGAGCGGGTCGGACTGGGCACCGAGGTGCTGGTCCTGCCCCAGCGGCAGCCGGTCCTCGCGGCCAAGCAGTTCAGCACCATCGACACGCTCTCGGGCGGTCGCCTGCGAGTCGGAGTCGGCGTGGGCTGGCAGGAGTCGGAGTACGACGCGCTGGGCATGGACTTCCACACGCGCGGCAAGGCGATGGACGAAGCAATCGCGCTGATGCAGGCCTGCTGGCGCGACGAAACGATTGAGTTCGAGGGCGAGCACTTCAGCGCCGAATCGATGGCGATGGAGCCGAAGCCGCCGCAGGGCGGTGGCATCCCGCTCTGGATCGGCGGCGGCTCGAAGGCCGCGCTGCGCCGCGCCGGCCGCGTCGGCGACGGCTGGATGGCCTCCGGTCTGTTGGGCGAGGCTGCCGCGACCGCGATATCGACGGTGAAAGAGGAGGCAGAGCAGTCGGGCCGGGATCCCGAGGCGCTGGGCTTCCAGTGCCAGCTCGCAACCCCGCCTCGGGCGGGCGATCCATCGACTCGCGAGTACTGGGCCCGCTCGGCCGATGTCGCCGCCACGGCCGCAGCCGCGCAGGAAGCCGGCTTCGGCTGGGCCGCGGTCAACGTGACCGGCGTATTCGTCGCCGGCGCCCGCTCAATCGACGCAATGATCGAACAACTCGGAGTCCTCCACGACGCGATTCGCGCTGAGACGGGGTGAGAACCCAGTCCCCGACTCGCTCGGGGACCCGCTCGTCTTGTTTGCCGACGTTCGCGCGTGTAGCTACGTTTAGGTAATGACAAAGAGGGCATTCGATGAGTTGCCGCCGGAGGCTCAAGAACAGCTACAAGCGTTGGACGACCTCGCTGACGAAGACATCGACTTCAGCGACATTCCGGAAACCACCCACTGGACAGGCGCCGTGCGCGGCAAGTTCTACCGGCCGGTCAAGCAACAGATCACGCTCAGAATCGATGCCGATTTGATTGCCTGGTTCAAGGCGCAGGCGCCGGAGGGTCGGGGCTACCAGACCAACATCAATCAAGCGCTGCGCGACCACGTGCAGCGGTCGGTGCGGTCGTAGCAGTAGACCGCAGCACGGCGCCATGGAGATTTAAGTCGTCGACTATCACTGAGGACCGCAACATGACAATCGCAGAGCCAATCCATCCTGGCGAGCATCTTGCCGAGTTCCTCGACGAGTTGGAGATTACGCAATACCGGCTGGCCAAGACGATCGGCGTGCCCGAGGTCAGGGTCAGCGAAATCGTTCGCGGCCGCCGCGCGATCACCGCCGACACCGCCCTGCGAATCGGCCGAGCGCTGGACACCACACCGGATTTCTGGCTCAACCTCCAGCGCGCCTACGACCTCGACATCGGCCGAACCAGGACCAACGTCAACGACATCCCCCCGCTCGTCGAATCAGGCTGAGGCGGCAGACCGAGATCGGGTCTGCTTCGGCTCCTTCAGGCGGGCACCTGCCCGCCGCCGCGCTGCGATTTCCACTCACGCCGGACTAGTGTATCGTCAAGCAAAGCAGATCTTGTGGGCAGTGGTGAGCGCGGCCCCGTCGCGCTTAGGCGTTCGTACGGGCGGCAGCCCTTAGCAGCCACCTTTGTTGTTCACACAGGGAAGCCCTGGCCGCGTTGCGAGTCGCACCATGAAGAGAACTAGTATTGTAGTCGGCCTCGTCACGACGGTTGTGGTCGTCATCTTGTCGGCGATCTTCTTGATTGGTGCAAGCGATCCGGCCGAGCGGATTTCGACCAATACCACAGCGGTGGCGCGTCTGTCGATCCCTCCGTTGCTTGAGCCCACCATTGAGAATGGCATCTCGCACTACACACTTATGATAGGTACCGCAGAGCACAACTACATGCAGGGAAGGATGACTGATACCTACTCCTACAATGGCATGTCTGTGCTCGGTCCGACCCTCCGCCTTAGATCTGGCGCCTCGGTCGCTATCAGCGTAACAAACGCTTTGGAAGAAGTGACGACAACCCACTGGCATGGCGCCGATGTCCCGGCCGAGGACGACGGCGGCCCGCATAGTATGATTGTGCCTGGCGCAACGTGGATAGCCGACTTCGATGTAATCCAACCAGCCGCGACCCTCTGGTATCATCCCCATGCACACGGATTCACAGCGGAGCATGTGTACTACGGAGCAGCAGGGTTGATCATCATCGAAGACGACAACCCTGCTGCCGCTTCGCTGCCATCAACATACGGCGTTGACGATATTCCGGTCATCATTCAAGACAGGACCTTCAAGGACGACGGTCAGCTAGACTTCTCCATCGACCAGGGCGAAGACGGGCAACTATATTCCACACTGACAGTGAACGGCACGATCAACCCATTCATCGAAGTACCCAACGGGTTGGTTCGGCTCAGGCTGCTGAATGGCAGCCAAGGCCGAGTCTACCGACTTGGCGTCCACGGAGCCGATATGACCAAAATCGCCTCAGACGGCGGTTACTTGGCTAGACCAGTCGCACTCGAACAGCTCGTCCTCGCACCAGGCGACCGAGCCGAGGTCATCGTCAACGTCGGGAGCGAGTCCGCTGCTTTGGTCGACACCACGTTCGGCCGGGTACTGGAGCTCCGCCCAAACGGTTTAGCTTCGCGTACGGGTGTGCTTCCTGACGAACTCGCTACCATAGAGCGAATATCCGAGTCCGAAATCACGGTCAACCGGCATTTCCGTATGGGAGATGTGCGCAACTTCTGGGAGTTCGACGCACGCTGGGCAATCAATGGAGTCCAGTTCGACATGGACAGGATCGACTTCACGGTGCAACTCGGAGATACCGAACGCTGGACCCTGACCAGCGATGACGGGCAGCACGTGTTCCACCCTCACCAGATTCAGTTTCAGATCCTGGCGATAAACGGCGAACCGCCTCCGCCGGAAGAGGCAGGCTGGGAGGACTCTGTGCTAGTGAATCCCGACAGGGAGGTCGTTATCGCTACAAGATTCAAGAGTTACGCTGCTGAAGAGACTCCGTACATGTTTCACTGCCACATTCTTGATCATGAGGATCTGGGCATGATGGGGCAATTCGTGATCGTTGAGTAGGAGTGCTGGCATGTTGATTACGCTCTCGCCGGGCTGGTGCCTTACGCTGAGGGCAAGGAGGCGCACTCGGACATGACAAACGTCGAATTCTCCCTGCCGGACCCGGAGCTCGAGCAGTACACGTGGATATATGAGAGCGAGCACGGACCCGCATCACAGCCGCCGCTCACCTGTGGGCGAGCCTTCGGACCGCTCGTCAACCCTGGATCGCCTCCGTCGTACCTGATTATCAACGGCTACATATACTACCGTGCCGACCCGGCGGACAAGGCGGGGATGTCGGCGTCGCCCCCCGACCTCGGAGGGCTGACCGCCCTGGAGATCTGGCGCACCAAGTGGTTCCCTGAGGTGAACACACTCTTTGAGGAACTCTGCGCCTTCAAGGCGAGCGACGTGCCAGCTGGCCAATGGCGAGATGTCCTCGACCGGCAGATCGCCGAGTTCGGGCGGGTGTTCTCGGGTGTCCACGGCGAGTGTGTGATTCCCGCTGGAAGGCTTGCCAAGGAGTTCACGTCTGCGTACTGCGATGTCTTCGGCAGTGCACGCCGCCCGGATAGCCACGCGCTCCTGCAGGGTTTTCCCAACCGGACGCTTGATCGCGCTGTCGCGCTCTGGGACCTCGGACGAGAAGCCCGCGCCGATGAAGGGCTGCTGGCCGCCCTGCGAGAGGCAGCAACAACAGGAACGACCAGCGTGGGCCATGCTGGCTTCGATATCCGGTTCACGGCCTTCCTCGAGGACTTCGGACACACGACCGAGCGGGACTTGGTAGATGCCCCGACTTGGCTTGAGGACCCTCGCCCTGCCTTGGGCCTCGTGCTGCGCTACGCCGAGGAGCCCGAGGAGGCGTCCCCTGCGCGGGCTGTGGCCGAGCAGGTCGCGCGGCGAGAAGAGTTGGAATCGGAGCTTCGAGCGCGGGCAGCGGAGGACGCGGGTGCGCGGGCGCTGCTGGACGGGCTGCCCACAGCGCAGCAATTGCTGCCTGTGCGCGAGGATCACAATGCCGTCTGCGATCAGCGACTAGCCGCCGCGTCCCGCTACCGCTGGCTGAACATCGGGCGGCTGCTGGCCGCGCGGGCGATCCTGCACGACTCCGGGGCGGTCTTCTACCTCACATTCGACGAGTTGATTGATGCACTTGAGACCGGTTCTGCTCCCGCTATCTCCATCCTCGACGCGCGTCGACAGGCGCAGACTTCCTACCGTGCGGTTTCCCCGCCACCAGTGCTCGGGCGGCCGTTGCCTGAACAGGAAGGCATTGCGGGAGTGCTGAAGGGCATCGGTGCGTCGCCGGGTGCCTACCGTGGCCGGGCGAGGGTGATCCGCTCGCTGACAGAGGCCAACCGGCTTCGCGATGGCGACGTCTTGGTCTGCGGGATGACCGCCCCGACGTGGACCCCATACTTCGCGCTCGCCGGCGCCGTGGTGACGGATGCAGGAGGCGCGCTCTCGCACATGGCTATTGTTGCGCGCGAATACGGAATCCCCGCCGTCGCCGGTACACGCACAGCCACACGTGAGATCAGTGACGGGGCCATAGTCGAAGTCGACGGCACGGAGGGCATCGTCCGTTTCCCGTTGAGCGGTTGACACGGGGTAGCCGGGGGGCAGAACTGAGACTGCTCGCCGCGCAGTTCTCATCCGGCGGCGGGTTCGGCCCGGTCGAGATCTGGCTCGACCACAACGACCTAGCGTGGTCTCCCCATGCCGCCGAGTTGCGTGTGGTGGTCGCGCCGCAGACATTCCGCAAGGCGCCGCGGCGTCGGCGTCGGGAGGGTGTGCAGTCAACGCTCGAAGCGGAGTAGCCTGCATCACCATGCCCCCCGCATCCGACACGATGATCACCGAGCACGGCGTGCTGCCGATTGCCCTGGGCGACAACTGGGCGTATGCGCTGCCTACGTCGGACGGCGTAATCCTGATCGACGCGGGGCCCGACTACGACGGCGCCTGGGAGGCGCTGGCGGCGCAGCTCGACGCGGCTGGACTGAGCATTGCCGACGTGCGCTACGTCGCCGTCACCCACGCGCACATCGACCACTGCGGACTCGCCTATCGCTGGCAGGAGGCGGGCGTCCCGGTCGTGGCGTCCGAGCTGGAGGCGCAGTCGTTCCTGCACGGGCGCAACATCATCGGCTACCAGACGCAGTTCGTGTTCGATCACATGCGCCGCGTCGGCGCGCCGGAGGAGCGGATCACGGGCTTCATCGAGGCGCGCGAGCGGATGCGCCAGGCGTATCGCTCGGGCGACAACACCGGCGGCGGCGTGCGCAGGGAGCGCTGGCCGGGGCTGATCCGCGGGACGCCGTTCCGCGCCGACGAGGAGTTGAGCGACGGAGCCGAAATTCGGCTTGGCGATCGCCGCGTCGTGTTGATCTCGGCGCCTGGACATACGCCGGGCAACTGCGTGTTCTACGAGCCCGACACCGGCGCCCTGTTCAGCGGCGACCAGGTGATTCCTGGGCTCAACTCGAATCCGGGATGGCACTTCGACATCTCGGTCGAGCCGCCGCAGCGTTTCCGCAGCCTGCCCGCTTTCGCCGAGTCGTTGGACCGGATCGAGTCGCTGGACGTGTCGCACCTGTATCCGGGACATCGCGAGCCGTCGGACGAGGTGGTTGAGGAGATCGAGCGGGTACGGCGGCATCACCGCAAGCGCCAGGGTCAATTGCGGGAGATGCTGGCCGAGGGCCCCAAGTCGCCCTACGAGCTGCTGATGGAGATGTTCTCCCGCCTCCCCGACCGCCGCCTTTGGCAAGCGCTGGCCGAAGTCACCGGCCACATCGACGCCCTCGTCGTCCGGGGCGAGGCGGAAGAAATCGACGCGGACGGTCTGCTGACGATCCGGCTATCTGACTCGTTACAGCCGTCGGTAGACGCCTGAGGAGCCGGACATCAGCTCGCCGAGGGCGGCGCGGCGGATCAGGGTGAGCGCCGAGGTGACGGCTCTCGCTTTGATCGCGGCGCGGGTCTGGGCGAAGGTGTAGCCCGTCGCGTAACTCTCGGCCTTGGTCTCAATGCCCAGACAGATCGCGCCGACCGGTTGTCCGCCGTGCGGCTCGGGACCGGCGACGCCGGTGATGCCGACGCCGATGTCGGCGTCGAACTGGCGACGCACAGCGCCGGCCATCGCGGCCGCAGTCTCGTTCGAGACGACGCCGTGTTCGTCGATGACTGCGGCGTCGACGCCGTACTGGATTTTGGCCTCTGCCGTGTAGGTGACGAGTCCGCCGCGGAAGTAGCCGCTGGCGCCGGGTACGTCTGTGATCGTGCTGGCCAGCAGACCGCCGGTGCAGGATTCCATCACGGCAATCGACAGGTCCCGGTCCTTGAGCAGGCCAGCTACGGCTTCCTGGAAGGTGTCTTCGTCGGCGCCCCAGATCGCATCGCCGAGCATCGATCGGATCTGCTGCTCGGCTGGGGCGATGCGCTCGCGGGCAATGTCCTCGTAAATCGCCTTCGAGGCCAGCCGCACGTGCACGCCGTCGGCCTTGTGATAGACGCCAACGGTCGGATCCTCGGCGTGGCGGAGGTCGCCGAGCAGCTCGTCGAGCATCGACTCGCCGAGTCCGGTGGTCTTGAGCGTGCGCGAGATCAGGACGGTGCCGTCGGACCTGGACTTGAGCCGCGGGGCGACATCGTTCTCCCACATGCCGGTCATCTCGGCGGGCGGTCCCGGCATGGCGATGATGATCGCGCCGTCCTTCTCGACCCACCAGCCCGGTGCGGTGCCGCGCGGGTTGGGAATCGACTCGCCCGAGGGGATGATCGTGGCCTGCTTCACGTTCTGCTCCGGCATCCGTCCGCCACGGCGCTCGAAGAAGTTGCGCAAGTGGGCTTCCAACTCGGGCACGACGTAGGCTTCCTCGCCGACCGATTCGGCGATCGCGTCGCGGGTAATGTCGTCTTCGGTCGGGCCGAGTCCGCCGGTCAGGATGACCACATCGGAACGGCCTCTGGCGGTCTGGATCAGCTCGACGAGGCGCTCCTTGTTGTCGCCGATCTGGTGCATGAAGTAGAGATCGATACCCATCGCGGGGAGGCGCTGGGCCATGTAGTTGGCGTTGGTGTCGAGGATCTCGCCCATCAGGATTTCGGTGCCGATGCTGATGATTTCCGCCCGCATGTTGCGCTCTCCCGGTTGATTCGTGCTGCTTCGTGCTGCAATGACTCGCCCCGATGCTACCTGCCGCACCGTCCCAAGCCCGCTGTCGGTAGGCAGGCAGGCTGCTGGTAGGCTGCCGGAATGACCACCAGCGCCGCGCCCCCCACGCTTGCCGATGTGGCCGCGATGGCCGCCAGCGTTCGCGAGAACGTGGGCCGCGTCATCGTCGGCCGCGAGCAAGTGCTCGACCACACGCTCGCCGCAATCCTCTCCGAGGGTCACATCCTGCTAGACGACGTGCCTGGACTGGGCAAGACGATGTTGGCCAAGTCGTTTGCCCGCTCGATCGGTTGCACGTTCCGACGCATCCAGTTCACGCCCGACCTGCTGCCCTCCGACGTGACCGGGGTGAACATCTACAACCAGAAGTCGGGAGAATTCGAGTTTCGCGCGGGACCCTTGCTCGCCCAGCTCGTCCTGGCCGACGAGATCAACCGCGCCTCACCGCGCACCCAGGCTGCGTTACTCGAGGCGATGGAGGAGCGGCAACTGACCGTCGAGGGTGAGACGATGGCGATGCCGCGCCCCTTCCTCGTGATTGCGACCCAGAACCCGGTCGAACTCGAGGGCACGTTCCCGCTGCCCGAGGCGCAGCTCGACCGCTTCCTGCTACGGCTGCGGATGGGATACCCCGACGCCGAGGAGGAGGACGCGATCCTGCTGCGCTTCGAACGCGCGCAGCCGCTGGAGTCGCTAGACCCGGTGGTCGAGTCGGAGCGGCTGCGGCTGATGGTCAAGACCGTTGAGCAGGTGCGGGTCAGCGAGGCCGTGCGCGGCTACATCGTCGCCATTGTGCAGGCCTCGCGGCAGGAGCAGGCGTTTGAGCTGGGCGCGTCGCCGAGGGCGTCGCTGGCCTTGCTGCGCACGACCCGCGCGCTGGCCGCCATCCGCGGGCGCGACTTCGTCCTGCCCGACGATGTCCAGGAGATGGCCCGCGTGGTGTTGCCGCATCGACTGATGCTCTCGGCCGACGCAAGATTGCGGTCATCGACGCCGGAACTGCTGCTCGAACAGATGCTGAGCCGAGTGCCGGTCCCGATCGAGGCTGCCGCCGCCGGCAGTTGAATCGCCACATTGCACGAGCAGCTGCACGAGTAATCGAAGGACACCGCCATGACGATGATGGGCGGCGGCATGTTCGTGGAGGTCGAGGCCGAGGCGCGGCGCGACGAGCGCGAGCAACGAATCCAGTCCGGACAGTTCGGGTTCCGACATGACAATCGGATCATTCGCGCGATCTGGGTCCCGGCCACGATCATCGTGGTGCTGCTCGGCGTCGCGACCGGCGAGATCATCGTCTCGCTCGTCGCGGCGACGGTGTTGGTCGCCGGCTGGGCCGCCTGGACTTGGGCGCGATACGCCTTGCATCGTCTCGTCACCGAAGTGGATGTCTCTCAGAGTCACGCTTTCGTCGGCGAGAGCCTGACCCTCCGGCTGCGTCTCGAGAACCGCAAAATCATCCCGCTCTCCGCGCTGCAGGTGCGGATCAACCTGCCCGAGATCCTCGAGCCCTCCAACCAGGCGTTTAGCAAGCTGCACGAGTCCGAGCCGCAGGAAGGCGTCGTCGTGCGCTCAACGTCGATGCGTTGGTACGAGCGATTGATCTGGGACTTCGAGATTCCCCTGATCGCGCGCGGACACTACCAACTCGCGCGCGTCGACCTCAGATCGAGCGATTTCTTCGGCGTCTACCGGCGCGAACGGACCGATCAGGCGCAACACACGTTGTGGGTCTATCCCGAGGTGCTGCCGCTCGAGCGTCTCGGCCTCCCGAGGCTGCGGCCGCAGGGCGATCAACGCGGTGGACAGCGGCTGTTCGAAGACCCGACCCGGCTCCAGACGATCCGCGACTATCGGCCTGGCGACCCACTCAAGAAGGTCGACTGGAAGGCGACGGCGCGGCGGCAGCAGTTGCAGTCGCGGGTCTACGACCCATCCAGCGACCTGATCGCCGTGGTCGCCCTCAACGTCTCGACCTTGCCGCACGCCTGGCAAGGATTCTTCGGCGACATCTTCGAGCGAGCCGTTTCAGTCGCGGCGTCGCTCGCCAACGGCTACTCGGAGGAACGGGTGCCGGTGGGCTTGCTGGCCAATTGCACCTGGCCCGGCCACGACACGGCGATCCGCGTGCCGCCGTCTAGGGCGCCGGGTCAGATGACTCGGGTTCTCGAAGCGCTGGCAATGGCGGATGTCTTCACGCTGGTGCGAATCGAGCGACTGCTGAGCGAGGAACGGCTGACCTACGGGTCGACCCTGGCCCTGGTCACGGCGGTGCTGACGCCGGGTCTTGAATCGGCCCTGCTGCGGCTGAAGCGTCATGGCGCGCAGGTCGGGCTGATCTACGTGGGCATCGACGATCCACCGGCTGTCTTCGCCGAGTCGCCGGTGTATGACATTCGACCGGCGCTGGCCGGCCTGCACTACGAGCGCGTCGGCGAATCGGGACCCTGGGCGCGGACCGACCGCATCTACGCGAGCCAACGTCCGCCGGAACCGACGGAAGATGTCGACCTCCCGACGTTCGTCGGCGCGGACGACGCCGTGATCGATGCGGCAATGACGGGACCTGACGCCGACCCGCAAAACACAGGGCGCGGCGCCCCGCTGGCGGCCTCCGCCGGCGCGCCTGCGCAAGCCCGTGAGCGGGATTCGGGAAGTCCCTGGGCCCGCCCGACGGAGCAAGACGGTTCGCGATGAGCGCCGCAGTCGCCCTCGTCGCACCCAGTTCCACTCGAAGGATCGAGGTCGCCTACACGGCGGCCTTGCTGCTGAGTGAGATCGTCCTGTGGATCATCCTGGCCAAGTTGATCCCGCGGATTATCGCCTACGACTCCGGAGAGACGCTCTCGGTCTGGGCCGTCGGCGGGACGGCCCTGCTCGGCTTCGCGGTCTCGCGCTGGCTGGGCAATCGCGAGCTGTCGATGGCGCGCCGATTCTGGCTCGGACTGTTGATGACACTGATCGCGCTGCAGATCATCGGTTCGGTCGACCTCTCGGAGTCCGCCCGTATCTGGAACATGTCCTGGGTGCTCGAGTTAGGACGCCCCTTCAGTCCTGTCTGGCGAGAGGTAGTCCCATTGGCGGGCGGCGGAACGGCGCCGGGCGAGATCGACCAGCTCTTCGCCGCCATGATGCTGATTCCGATCTGGTTTCGCGGCGTCGCGCTCGGCTCAGCTGACCTGATGGAGCGCTCGTTCAGCAACTACGCGATCTGGGGCTTGATCGTGATCGCGATCTCGCTCGCGCTGGCGGACAACGGCAACGTGGTCGACCACGTGCGCGGACTCGGCATCCTCTGGGTGTTGATCGGGCTGCTGACCGTGGTGCTCAAGAACGCCGCCAACACCGACCAGGTCGAGGGCCTGGGCGCGGTGCAGACCGGCGCATCCGTCGCGGCCACCATGATCGCGCTCGTGGTGGGCGTCGCGCTATTCCTGCTCGTGGTCACGGGCGTGGTCGCCGCAATCGCCGGCACCGGCGTGGTAGAACCGGTGCTCGATGCGATCGGCGTCGTGATTCGCGCAATCATCACTGCATTCACGTACATCCTCTGGCCGTTTTTCTGGGTCTTCCAACAGATCCGCGACGTGATCGGCACGCAGGAGCAGGAAGTCTTTGAGCGGCTGGGAGAAGGCCTGGGCCGGCCGCTCGAGGTAGCGGCCGAGGAGACCGGCGAACCAGACCCAACGCCAGGCATTGTGCTCTCCCGCGTCTTCGGCGGGATCGCCGCCGTGCTCGTCTTCGCGATCGCCGCCTTCTACTTCTTTCGTCGCTTCATCAACCGCGAGACGCGAACCGAGGAGGTACGTGAGTCGCTCTGGTCCGAGGCGAACCTGCTCGACGACCTGTTCGGCGGACTTCGGGGGCTGGGCGACCGCTTCCGCCGCCGCAGTACCGATCATCCGCCTGATGCGCCGATCGCCGAGCTGTACTACGAGGTTCTGGCCCACGCCGAAGGCAAGGGCCAGATGCGGGCCATGCACCGGACGCCGCTGCAGTTCGCCGACGCGCTCGAACGGGCCTATCACAGCCCCACGCCGAAGCGCATCTCGGAGGCCTTCAGCACCTTCCGCTACGGTGGACACCAACCCAACCGGGCCGAGCTGAACTCGATGCGGCAGAGCTGGGACGCGCTCAAGGACAACTGAACTGCGGTCAGGATCCTTCGCGCCCGAACCACGCGCTGACCCGAGGCGCGATTAGCGCGACCGATGTGGCCAGTCCGCTGTTGACCAGGATCCAGGGCCAGTAGATGTCTTCGGCGATCCAGCTATCGCCGGCTCCGCTCTCGGCGATGCCGAACTCCAACCACAGGTCAGAGATGACGAACAGCCCGAATGCGACATTGAGCGGGCTGGCAATCGGGCCATCGATGCCGCGTCCTGCGACCCAACGGCCGATGAAGGCGAAGAAGATCAGCGACACCGCCCACATGAATGTCGGCGAAGGGAAACTCACGCCAGTTCGCCAGATGACCACGTTCATCCAGAACTGGAGGAACGAGAAGACCAGCACCCAGACCACTAGCGGCCGCGACGCGTACGGCGCAGCCAGACGCGCGGCGACCAGGGTTAGCACGAGGATCACCGAGAAGGGCCAAAAGATCGGCTCCAGAGCGAGCTCAGCGGCCACGTACGACCATGACAACACGGCTTCCACCAACAACAACCCGAGGACAGAGACCACGACCGTCATGTTCTCGGTGTCGGTGAGATTGCCCCGAAGCGGCCGCAACGTGAGGATGCGGGCGACGATCACGATGGTGACCAGCTCGGCAAACCACCAGATCGTCGGCTGATCCACGTTGGCAAGCTCGGCAATCGTCTCCAGGAGAAAGACCAGCAGCGAGGCAATCAGGGTGAACCGCCAGGCGGTGTCATCCCAGAGCCCGCGTAACGTGCCAATCGGGTCCTGCAGCAGCGATTCGTGGTGCGGCATGTTTCACTCCGTTTCACTCAGGGACCGATAGCTGCAACGTAGAGATTTCCAATCGGCGATGATCCGGGGTGCAAGCAAACTGCAACATAGAGAGGACCTCGGCATGAGCCAACTGGACAGCAAGGTGGCGTTGATCACGGGAGCGGCATCGGGCATCGGGCTGGCGGCGGCTCAGCTCTTTGCCGGCGAAGGCGCGCAGGTGGCGATGTTCGATCGCAATGCCGACCTGGTCAACGAGACGGCACGGGAACTTGGTGCGAGCGCACTGGCGATCAGCGGCGACGTGACCAGCGAAGCAGATGTCGCCAACGCGGTCGCCAGTTGCATCGAGCGCTTCGGTCGCCTGGACATTGCCTTCAACAACGCCGGCATCGCCGGCGCAGCCGCGATTCACGAGCAGGAACTCGGACACTTCCAACACGTCGTCGATGTCTGCCTGACGGGCGTCTTCCTCTGCCTCAAGCACCAGTCGCAACAGCTCATCGCGCAGGGCCAGGGCGGCTCGCTGATCAACACGGCCAGCATCAATGCCACGCAGGCGACGAAGGGATTGAGCGCCTACTGCTCGGCCAAGGCCGGCGTGGCGATGCTGACCAGGGTCGCCGCGCTGGAACTGGGCGAGCACGGCATTCGGGTCAACGCGATCGGACCAGGCCACACGAGGACGCCAATGACCAGCCGCGCCCGGGAGGTCGACGGGTTCGACGAAGCAATGATCGGCGCGACGCCGCTGGGCCGCCTCGGCGAGCCTGAGGACATCGCCCAGATGGCGCTCTATCTCGCCGGCGATGCGAGCCCCTGGGTCTCCGGTCAACTCCTCTACGTCGACGGCGGGATCACCGTCAACGAGTTGCCGCCCGGATTCAATCCGCTGGAGTCCCGCCTCCGCCAGCCGCGCGCCGATTGACGAATTGCAGCCGCCGACTAGTCTGCCGGTGGCAGAAGCGGACCGAGACGGGCATACAGGAGGTACTGCACATGGGACTGCTAGACGGCAAAGCGGCGTTGATTACCGGCGGTGCATCGGGAATCGGACTGGCGGCGGCGCGACGGTTCGCGGAGGAAGGCGCGCAGGTGGCGATTGCCGACCGCAACGCCGACGGCGCGGCCGAGGCTGCACGCGAGATCGGCTCGGATGCGGTCGCCGTCACGGCCGACGTGACGAACGAAGACGACGTGGCGAACATGGTGATGTCCTGCGTCGACCGCTTCGGCCGGCTGGACATTGCCTTCAACAACGCCGGCATCGGCGGATTCTCGCCGATCCAGGACTACCCGCTGGCCCAGTTCCAGCAGGTGATCGATGTCTGCCTGACCGGTGTCTTTCTATGCATCAAGCACGAGTCGAAACACCTGATCGGGCAGGGCTCGGGCGGTTCGATCATCAACACCGCATCGCTCAACAGCATCCAGGCGACCGAGGGACTCTCCGCCTACTGCTCGGCCAAGGCAGGTGTGGCGATGCTGACCAAGGTCTCGGCGCTGGAACTCGGGCGCTACGGCATCCGCGTCAACAGCATCGGACCGGGTCTAATCCGCACGCCGCTGACTCAGGGCCTGCGCGACATTCCCGAGCTTGAAGAGGCGTTCGCACACGAGGCGCCGCTGGGCCGGATTGGTGAACCGGAAGACGTCGCTCAGCTCGCACTCTGGCTGGCATCCGATGCGTCCTCGCTGATGACCGGTCAGACCGTTCAGCTCAACGGCGGCGCCGACATCAATAAGTACCCGCCGTTGTTCGAGTTCTTCGGCCAGCAAGCGCTGTAGTGCGTAGACTTCCAGCCGACTGAGCGGCTTCAGTCATCGGCGAGTCAGTCAGGAGGCGACCATGCGCGAGTTTGCAGGCAGAACGGCGGTCGTGACCGGGGCGGCCAGCGGGATGGGGCTCGCGTTCGCCCGACGATTCGCCGCCGAAGGCATGAACGTCGTCCTTGCTGATATCGAGTCAGACGCGTTGCAGGCGCAGGTGACGCGCCTGCAGCAGGAAGAGCGGAACGTGCAGGGCGTGGTCGTCGACACGATGAGGCGGGGAGCGCTGGAGGATCTGCGCGACCGCACGATTGCCGAGTACGGCAACGTGCACATCCTGGTCAACAACGCCGGCGTCGCCGGAGGCGAGGACGCCGGCCTGCGTCCCGACGGTTCGGTGCGCGGCGCATGGGAGGTGATGGACGAGACGTGGAACTGGATCATGGGCGTCAACTTCTGGGGCGTGCTGTACGGCATCCAGGTCTTCGTCCCGCACATGCTCGAACACGGCGAGGAAGGTCACATCGTCAACACGGCCTCGCTGGCCGGATTGATGCCTGGCGGCTCGGCCTACAGCGTGTCCAAGCACGCCGTCTTGACGCTCACCGAGGGTCTGTACCAGCAGTTCCAGGCGTTGGGAGCGAACTTGAGCGCGTCGGTGCTCTGTCCCGGTTTCGTCAACACCAACATCGGCCGCGCCGACCGCAACCGTCCCGAGGAACTGGGCGGCACGTCGGCGCGAACGCCGGAACAGGAACAGGCGATCGCGATGATGCTGGGCGGCGGCATGGACCCCGACCAGGTCGCCGACGTCGTCTTCGACTCGATTGTCGAGCAGCGCTGCTACATTCTGCCGCATCCCGCATGGGACGATGTCGTGCGCGGTCGCGTCGAGCATGTCCTGGCCAGGGGCGCCCCGATCAGCGTCGACATGGAGGAGATGCTGCGCAGGCGAGCGTCGGGGCAGGACGTATAGATAACTGAAAGGACCGAGCGATGCGAGAGTTTGCTGGCAAGACCGCCTTCGTCACGGGCGGCGCGAGCGGGATCGGCCTGGCGATGGTCGAACGCTTCGCCTCGGAGGGCATGAACGTCGTTCTCGCCGATATCCAGGAAGACGCGCTTCAGGCGCAGGTCAGGCGGTTGGAGCAGGAAGAACGCTCGGTCATGGGCGTCGTCGTGGACACGATGCAACGCGAAGCACTGGAGCGAGCACGCGACGAAGCGATCGATCGCTACGGCAACATCCACATCCTCTGCAACAACGCCGGCGTATTCAGCTTCCAGGACGCCATGAGCCTCGGCCCGGAGGCGGTCAATGTCTGGGATGTCGAGGACCGCGTCTGGGAGTGGGTGATCGGCGTCAATTTCTGGGGCGTGCTCTACGGTGTGCAGACGTTTCTGCCGCACATGGTGGGGCACGGCGAGGAGGGGCACGTCGTCAATACCTCCTCGGTCGCTGGACTGACGCCGGGCGGCAGCGCGTACAGCGTCTCAAAGCATGGCGTGCTGACACTGACCGAAGGTTTGCACCAGAATCTCGAGCGGATCGGGTCGAAGATTGCCGCGTCCGTGCTCTGTCCGGGCGCGGTCCAGACGCAGATTATGTACGCCGACCGCAACCGGCCCGACGAGTTCGGCGGCGCAGGCGAACGCTCGACCGGCGAAGCCGCGGCCTTCGACGCATTCCTCGCTTCCGGCATCGATCCGGCCAACGTCGCCGACCTGGTCCTGCAGTCGATCGTCGAAGAGCGCTGTTACATCCTGCCGCATCCCGACTGGGACGAGATCGTCCGCCAGCGGGTAGAGAACATCCTCGCGAGGACCGTCCCGGCGGCGCGGACTCCGAGAGAGTAGTCACGCCGCGGCTGAGCGGTTTCCGGTTCCGCTTCTAGACTGCGCGAACAATCGACCGACGACGCAGTGTGCTCTGAGAGGACCGAACATGCGCGACTTTGCAGGCAAGACGGCGGTGGTGACCGGCGGGGCATCGGGCATGGGCTACGCCTTTGCCGAGCGCTTCGCCGCCGAGGGCATGAACGTGATCCTCGCCGACATCGAGACGGACGCGCTCAAGGCGGCCGTGACGCGGCTGGAACAGCAGGAGCGCAACGTCATTGGCCTCGAAGTCAATACGATGCAGCGCGAGACGCTGGAGCGCGTTCGCGACCAGGCGATCGAGCGCTACGGCAAGATCCACGTGCTCTGCAACAACGCCGGCGTGACCTCGCGCCGCGACGGCGGGCTCGGCGCGGGCACGGGCGCCGTCCCGGTCTGGGATGTCCCGGACTCGACCTGGGACTGGGTCATGGGCGTCAACTTCTGGGGCGTGCTCTACGGATTGCAGGTGTTCGTCCCCTCAATGATCGAGCACGGCGAAGCGGGCCACATCGTCAACACCGCCTCGGTTGCCGGCCTGATCCCCGGCGCTTCCGCATACAGCGTCTCCAAGCACGGCGTGCTGACTCTGACCGAGGGACTCTGGCACCACCTGCGGGCGGCCGAGTCCAACATCTCCGCTTCCGTCCTCTGCCCCGGATTCGTCAACACGCAGATCAACGAGGCAGAGCGCAACCGACCCAGCGAGTTCGGACAGTCGATCGAGGCGAACGAGGCCCAGCGGATGGCCTCGCGCATCTTCCTCGGCGGCGGCATGGACCCCTCGGACGTCGCCGAGCTGGTCTGGCAGGCGATGGTCGACGACCACCTCTACATCCTGCCTCACGACGGCTGGCGGGACATCATTCAGGGCCGGATCGAAGCCGTCCTCGACGGCCGGCAACCGGTCGAGATCGATTTCCAGCAGATGATGGAACGGCGCGCCGGCGGCGCAGACGTCTAGCCCGAGCGCGAAGCGCTACTCGTCGCCGCCCGATTCGAGCTGCGCGGCGAACTCCTTGCGGCCGACGCGCTCTTTCTCGGTCTTGGCCATAATCGTCTCGGGAATCCAGAACGGCAGATTGGTGTCGGCGCGCGACGGGGCGAGCAAGTCGTCGAGGTCCATGACCAGCTCGCGGCGGTCGTACTTGGTCTGCTCGTGACCCTCCCACATGGGCAGCATCGCGATTGCGTCGAAGGGGCAGACCTCGACGCAGATGTTGCAGCGCATGCAGCGGCCGAAGTCGATGTAGAAGTCCTTGATGACCGACTTGTGGTTGCTCCTGCCGGCCGCGCTGGCCGGGTTTTTCATCAGCGTGGTCGTCATGCAGTCGACCGGGCAGGCGGCAGCGCACTTGCCGCAGCCGGTGCAGTTCGGCTCTTCGAGCTGGTGGTTCCAGATCAGGTAGGGGAAGGTCCGCGCGCGCTTGGGGAGCTGCTTCTTCTCGTACGGGTAGTGCACCGTGACCGGCCCGCGTCGCAACACCTGGGCGCCCCGACTCATGACCTTGAACACACCGCGCATGACCCGCTCTCAATCCGCTAGCGCTTCACCAGTAGGATAGCGCACGCTCTACAGAACTCAGTGTGTCAGAGCGGCATCTCACAGACCGGGCCGGACGTATCCAACTCAGCGCCCGTCCAGGCGACGACATCATTGACGGAGACGCCCGGCGCCGTCTCACGCAGCGTGAGACCGCTTGGCGACACATCGATCACGGCGAGGTCGGTGATGACCACGTCTACGCAGCGCCTGGCCGTGAGCGGATAGTCGCAGACCTCGACGATGCGCGGCTCGCCATCGCGGGTCACATGCGCCATCGCGACGATCAGCTTCCGAGCGCCGACCGCGAGGTCCATCGCGCCGCCGACGCTGCCGCCGCCGCGCGACGGGACATACCAGTTGGCCAGATCGCCGCGGGCCGATACTTGCAGCCCGCCCAGCACCGCGGCGTCGATGTGGCCGCCGCGAATCATCGCGAACGAGTCCGCGGTGTCGAAGAAGCTCGCGCCTGCGACGAGAGCGACGGGCTGGCCACCTGCATTGATCAGGTCGGCGTCGAAGTCCGACTCGGAGACGCCGGAGTAACCGAGGATGCCGTTCTCGGCCTGGAACAGGATGTGGTCGGCCGGCTCGACGAACCCGGCGACGAGCGTGGGCAGACCGATGCCGAGATTGACGACCGAACCCGGTTCCAGTTCTCGAGCGACGCGCAGGGCGATCAGTTCGCGGCTGAGTCCGGTCGGCGGATTGTCTGCGGGCATCGTCAGCCTTCCCAGCGGACCGGGATCGGCTCGCACTGCACCAGCCGGTCCACGTAGATGCCCGGCGTGCCCACCTGGTCGGGCGGGATCTCGCCTGGCTCGACGATTTCCTCCACTTCGGCGATGACGAGTTCGGCGGCGGTCGCCATGACGGGGTTGAAGTTGCGACCGGCGAGGCGGTATTGCAGATTGCCCAGCCGATCGGCGCGCCAGGCCTTGAGCAAGGCCACGTCGCCGCGCAGCGGTCGTTCAAGCAGCCACTCCTCGCCGTCGAGCTCCATGGTCTGCTTGCCTTCGGCCATCATCGTGCCCAATCCCGTCCTGGTCAGCACACCGCCGAGTCCGGCGCCTCCGGCGCGCAGCCGTTCGATCAACGTGCCCTGCGGGACCAGCTCCAGCTCGACCTCGCCCGCTCGATACTGAGCCTCGAAGCGCGACGACCGAGTCCCCGAGGCGCGGATCGCGAACGTCGCAATCACTTTGGCAAGCTGGCGATCCTCGCATAGCTCGTCGAGCAGATCGCCGAGTCCGATGTTGTTCGCGACGGCGGTCAGATTGCGCCGCCCGCTGCGTCGGACCGCGCGGATCAGATTGGACGGCGTCCCGGCGGAGACGAACCCGCCGACGAGGATCGTCGCGCCGTCGGCGATGTCGGCAATCGCGTCGTCGGGCGTGTCGAAGTACTCAGCGATCACGTGATGATCCTACGCGCTCCTCCCGCGGGAGGCGTGGGGAGCGGAATCGATCAGATATCTTGCTCACATCTGTTGTCCCCGTCCGAAGGAGTTGGATCATGCCCGCACCGCTTGAGGGAATCCGCGTTGTCGACTTCACCCGCTACCAGAACGGTCCCCATGCAACCGCGATGCTGGCCGATATGGGCGCCGACGTGCTCAAGGTGGAGATGCCCGGCAACGGCGACCCGGGACGGCAGCTCGGCGTCGCGCAGGACGGGTTCTGCTCCTACTTCGAGGCGCTCAACCGGGGCAAGCGTTCGATGACCCTCGATCTCCGCGCCGAGGGCGCAGTCGAGGTCGTACACAAGCTGATCGCCGACGCCGACGTACTGGCCGAGAACTTCCGTCCCGGTTACCTCGACTCGATCGGGCTGGGCTACGACGACCTCAAGGGAATCAACCCGAAACTGATCTACGCGACGAATTCCGGCTTCGGACCCGAGGGCGAGTGGGCGCGGCGCGGCTCCTTCGATGTGGTGGCGCAAGGCATGTCGGGCGCGATGGTGGCGCTCGGCGGCGGACCGGGCGAGCGGCCGATTACCGCGCCCTGGGGACTCGCAGACCAGACCGGCTCGCTGCTCTTTGCCTACGGCATCGTGACCGCGCTGTTTGCGCGCGCGCAACACGGCGTCGGTCAGAAGATCGATGTCTCGCAGCTCGGCGCAATGCTTACCATGCAGGCGCTCTCGTTGCAGGCCTATCTGCACAGCGGATTCCAGCCGGTGCTCAAGCCGGGCCGCTCCTTCTCGGCCACCTTCAGTTGGTACCAGGCGAGCGACGGCGAGTGGCTGACGCTCGGCATCCTCGATCCCAAGAGTTGGGCCGGCCTCTGCGCTGCGCTGGAGCGGCCCGACCTGATGGAGGACTCGCGCTCCATGGATCCGTTCGCGCGGCGCGACAACGAGGAATGGCTGCGTTCCGAGCTCGAGGCCGCGTTCATGACTCGCCCGCGCGACGAGTGGATCTCGCGCATGATCGAGCAGCGCATCCCCTGCGGACCGGTCTACGACTACCAACAGGTCGCCGAGGACAATCACTTCTGGCTCAACGGCTACCTGCAACAGGTCCCGCACCCACACTTCGACGAGCACAAAGTCGTGGGCATTCCGGTCAGCTTCAGCGAGACCAAGACCGAGGTGCGCGGCTCGGCGCCCGAGTTGGGTCAGGACACCGAGCTCGAACTGCTCAACCTCGGCTTCGACTGGTCGGACATCGAGCGGATGCACGACGCCGGCATCACCGCCGTCAAGCAACAGGGCGCCGCGGCTGCCGGCGACTAGGGTCTGCTCGCAGTACGGTTCCGATGCTCAGATTCACTGCCGTACGCGTAGCTGCAACAGCGGTTAGCCGGCAGCTTCGGCGTAGATCTGGGTTGGCTTGTCGCGATCCTGGGCCTCCGGATTGGTGATCTGGTCGAGGAACAAGACGATTTCGTCGGGGGATTTGCCGTTGAGGTGGGGGAAATGCTGGACGGCTTCCTCGACGAGGGCGTCGAGATCGGGTTCGGAGGGCATTTCTTTTCGATTGGGCTGATCTGCGGCGATCTCCTGCTCCGGACTGGAGATCGTGAGATCGGTGGGATCAGTTTGGGGTGATTTCGGGGTGGTTTGTGCAGCTTCTGCGAGGTTCTGTGAATCCTCCTCGTAGAGCTCGGGCTGGTCGGGGCGCTGCTCGGCGCGGCGCTGGACTTCCTGGGCGGTGCGGCGGATTTCTCGGGCGAGCGCGTTGAGCTGGGTTTCCTGGTTGTCGCGGGCGCGGAGGTACTCGACCGAGGTGAGGCGGCTCATCTGTTGGGCGACATCGTCAGACTTGATGGCGAGGGAGAGCCGGAGCTGGAGCAGGTAGAGGGACTCCAGCAACAAGTCATCGGCGACGGCTGAGGCGATCGAGCCCCAGTGGGACTCGACCAGTTGCAGGTCGGAGCGGACGGTGGCTCTGGAGACGTTGAGCTGTTCGGCAATGTCTCTCTGGGACTTGGCGCGCTGGGTGAGGTAATGGACGCGCATGGCGCGGCGTCGGCGCTTGCGTGTGATGTGCATGGTGGCGTTCCCTTCTGAGTCATACATATGTTCTATCAACAATACAGCAATGTATGTTCGGTGTTGTGCTGTGGTTTGCGGAGGGAGACCCGCTCGGTCCTAGCCGTCGAGCAGGTCAGGCAGGGCTGCGGTCCAGACCTGCGACGCCTCTCCAAGCGCCATGTCAATAGGGCCGAGTTGGATACGGTCGCCACTGACGACGCCGATGCGGATACCGATGTTGCTCAGGTCGGCGCCTGGCCCGGCGCTGACCACTGCGCGTGCGCCGGCTTCGCCGAAGAGTGCGGCGTCGAGGCGGCCGGTTATCTCAGCATCGACGACCGCTCCGATGTTTCCCACGAATGCCGACTCGCAGATTGCAACGGCGAGGCCGCCGTCGGCGCAGTCGTGGGCGGACTTGAGCAGGCCGGCTTCGGCTGCGGCGACGAGGGCGTTGACGAGCGCCGCCTCTGCATCGAGGTTGACCTCGATGGGTCCGGCCTCGCGGCCGTGTATGACCGAGAGGTATTCGCTGCCGCCCAGCGACGCGGAGCTCTGTTCCGGGCCCGATCCGAGCAGCCAGATTTCGTCACCCTCGTCCTGGAAGGCCATCGGCACAGATTTGGCGACGTCGGCGATGATGCCCAGCATCCCGATCACCGGCGTCGGCGTGACGGGACCGTCCTCGGACTCGTTGTAGAGGCTGGCGTTGCCTGAGACGACCGGTGTCTGGAAGGCGCGGCAGGCGTCGGCCATGCCGCGGATTGACTCGCGGAGCTGGAAGTAGATTGCCGCGCGCTCGGGATTGGCGAAGTTGAGACAGTCGGTCACGGCGACCGGCCGCGCCCCGGTGCAGGCGACGTTGCGCGCCGCCTCGGCGACCGCGCGGGCTGCGCCGGCATACGGGTCGAGTTCGACCGCCCGGCCGGGCCCGTCGGTGCAGAGCGCCAGCCCCTGCCTCAGTCCGCGAATGCGCAGCACCGCAGCGTCCGAGCCGGGTGTCACGACCGTGTTCGTGCCGACCATGTGGTCGTACTGGCGGTAGACCCAGCGCTTGGAGGCGATGTTGGGCGACGCCAGCAACCGCAGCAGGATGTCATTCGCGTCGGCTGGATCCAGGTCGGGCAGCGAGCCCGGATCCCAACCCGCGCGCGCCGCCGCGTCGTGGTCGCGTTCGGCCCGTGGCGTGTACGAGGGAGGGCTGGTCATCACCGAAACGGGCGCCGCGGCGACCTCGACCTCGCCGTCGAAGACCCGGGCGATGCCGTCACTGGTGACCTCGCCGATAACTTCGGCGTGCAGGTCCCAGTGCTCGAACCAGGCCTGGACATCCGCGACGTGCGCCGGCTTGACTGCGGCGATCATCCGCTCCTGCGACTCGGACAGCATGACCTCGTACGGCGTCATGCCCGACTCTCGGCGCGGCACATGCCGGGTCTGGATGCGAATGCCGGCGTTGGCCCGATCGGCCATCTCGACGGTCGAGGAGGTGATCCCCGCTGCGCCGCAGTCCTGCAGGCCTTCGAGCCAGTCGCGGTGATCGCGGACGAGCCCGACGCAGGCGTCCATCAACGACTTCTCGAGGAAGGGATTGCCGACCTGGACGGCCGGCCGCCGCTCCGCCGACGCCTCATCCAGCTCGACCGAGGCGAAGGTCGCGCCGTGCAGGCCGTCGCGACCGGTGTCTGCGCCGACGATCATCAGTTGCGTGCCGGGCGGTCCGGCCGTAGCAGAAATCAGCGAGCCGTGCGGGGCGATACCCAGACACATCGCGTTGACAAGCGGATTGCCGCTGTAGGACTCGCCGACGACCAGTTCTCCGCCGACGGTGGGAATCCCGAGGCAGTTGCCGTAGCCGCCGATACCGGCGACGACACCCGTACACAGCCGTCGATTGCGGCGGTCCTCGAGCGGGCCGAAGCGCAGGGAATCGAGCAGCGCGATCGGCTGCGCGCCCATCGCGAAGATGTCGCGCACGATGCCGCCCACACCGGTTGCCGCGCCTTCATACGGCTCGATCGCCGAGGGGTGGTTGTGGGATTCGATCTTCATCACCGCGACCCAGCCGTCGCCGATGTCGATCGCGCCGGCGTTCTCCTCGCCGAGATTGGTCAGGATTCGCTCGTCCTCGGTCGGGAAGTGATGGAACAGCGGTCGGGAGTGCTTGTAGCCGCAGTGCTCGCTCCAGAGCGCGCCGATCATGCCCAGCTCGACGTCGGTCGGCGCGCGCCCCAGCATGTCGCAGGCGCGTTCGTACTCATCGCGGCTGAGGGCGATCTGCGCTAGGACCTCGTCGTCCACGTCGGCAGGCGGGGCGTCGCCGGGCGGCGGATAGCTGGTCACGTCAGCCCCAGTGCTCGATGATCGACCGCCAGATGTAGTTGCCGTCGGTTCCGCCGAGCAGCGCGTCGGAGGCGCGCTCGGGGTGCGGCATCATGCCGAGCACGTTGCCTGCCGGATTGACGATCCCGGCGATGTCGCGCAGTGAGCCGTTGGGGTTCTCGCCGTGATAGCGGAAGAGGACGCGGCCGGCGTCTTCCAGCTCGTCCAGCACCTGCGGCGGTGCGAAGTATTGCCCCTCACCGTGCGAGATCGGAAGTTGCACGATCTGGCCGGGCTCGCAGGCGCCGGTGAAGCCGCTGTCGACGCGTTCGACGCTCAGTTGTTGCGGCTGACAGCGAAACTGCATCGACGCGTTGCGTTGCAGGACGCCCGGTAACAGACCCGCTTCGCAGAGGATCTGAAAGCCGTTGCAGGAGCCGAAGACGGGCTTGCCGCTTGCGGCGAAGCGCTCCAGCGCGGACATGACCGGCGAGAAGCGCGCAATCGCTCCGCAGCGCAGGTGATCGCCGTAGGAGAAGCCGCCTGGCAGGATCACACCGTCGTAGTCGTCGAGTGCGGTCTCGCGGTGCCAGACCCGCTCGGCCGTCTGTCCCAGGTCTTCCAATGCGTAGACGCAGTCCCAATCGCTCCAGGTTCCGGGAAAGACGAGCACGGCAAAGCGCATAACGCGAGCGTATCGGCCGGCATCGTTATGGTCAGTCGGACCCGGGGTCTCGCGCGTCCGATCGGCAGCTACTGCCTCGGGTTCGGGCGCAGTTCGTCCTCGCCGGCCGGCGGATAGGCGATGCGCTGGTGATGCACACCGGTCAGCGTCTGCTTGAAGCTGCCCGAGATGACCCGCAACTCATTCAAGGTCAGATCGCAATGATCGAGCTGGCGCTCGCGCAGTCGTTCGTCGAAGACGCCGTCAACCAGCAAGCCGATGCGCTCGGCTTCGTGCTCGCCGCTCGCCCGCACGACGGCCTCACAACTGTCGGCCAGCATCACGATCGCCGTCTCGCGAGACTGCGGCGGCGGTCCCGGATAGGTGAAGTCGTGCGGGTCGATGCGCGGGTCGGACATCGCCGCCTTGCGGTAGAAGAAGGCCACCCGTCGCGAGCCGTGGTGCTCAAGGATGAAGTCGCGAATCCGTGGCGGCAGCCGATCGCGGCGAGCCAGATCGTCGCCGCCGGTCACGTGCGACATGATGATCTGGGCGCTCTCGCGCGGTTCCAGTTCGTCGTGCGGATTCGCGCCTTCCTGGTTCTCGATGAACATCGCCGGACGGTGCAACTTGCCGATGTCGTGGTAGTAAGCGCCGACCCGCACTAGCAGCGGATCGGCGCCGATCAGCGAGGCTGCGCGTTCGGAGAGCGTGGCGACCAACAATGAGTGGTGGAACGTGCCCGGCGCTTCCTCCTGAAGGCGGCGGAGCAGCGGTCGCTGAAGCTGCGCGAGCTCCAGTAGCCGCATCGGCGTCGTGATTCCGAACAGCGCGCCGAGCAAGGAGAATGCGCCGATCGTGATTACCGAGACCAGCGCCGCTGTGACCAGCGCTGCGAGCGCCAGCCAACCCAGGTCATTGTTCACGCGTCCGGGATCGAGCAACCAGAGCGCCGCGCCGGCCAGGAATCCGGCAAGGCCCGCTGCCAATCCCGCCAGCCCGTACTGTGCAAGCGCCTGGGCCCGCGAGGCGACGATAACACCTCCCAGCGAACTGGCAAGGAAAAAGGCCAGCGGTCGCAACGCCGATGCGCCATTGGGCGCTGCCGCATAGTCGGGCAGGACGATTGCGGCGAGACCGGCCAGTACCGAGATCAACACACCCGTCGCCACGCCCAGACCGGTACTGAGCAAGGCGGCCACGAGGACCGGTCCGGCCGCGAGCGGCAGCATCAGGTCCAGCGACTCGTCGAGGCCGTCCGGAAGCGCGAGTTCGAACCACAGACGCGCGGCAAGGATTGAGAGCAGCACCAGCAGCGCGAGCAGCAGCAGCCTGCGGTCGCCGGCCGCCTGCACGGGACGCCAGATCATCACGAACACGGAGAACGACGCCGACGCGATGACCGCGACGATGACGATCGCGCCAAGCGAGGCCAACTCGATCCCATCCGAGCGCGGCGTCAACAGCGCCAGCACCTCTGCAGCCGCCGGATCCACGGTCTGGCCCGCGGCGACGACCAGCTCCCCCTCGGCGACAGACCTGGACACGCCCGGCGCGGCGTTTGCGGCGCGATCTTGCGCCTCCTGTGTTAGCGACGCCGACTCGATCATGGTTGGCCGGAGGTAGGCGGCGACCAGGGACGAGATCAGTGACGTCTCGTTCAGCGAGAGGGCCGGGTCCACCCGATCGTGGAGCGTGAGCCGGACAGCATCGAGGTCTGCTTCAAACAGCTCCTCGCGCAACAGCTCCTCAAGCAGCGCGGGCGACCGTCTGCGGATGCTGTTGAACAGCGCGTCCGAGACGGCGATCAGGAACGCTTCGTCCCGCTCGGCGATGCGGGAACCGGGCACCGGCGCCGGTTCCTGCGCGTCCTCGGATTCGTCGGCGGCGGCGGTCGACTCATCCTCGGTCACTACGGGGGCGTTGCGCGCCTCGCGCACCATGGCGACCGCGTCGAGATAGCGGCTGAGGGCCTCGAGTTGGGCAGGGCGCACATCGGGGTTGAACTCGTACTGCGGTTCGACCTCAGCGCGCGCCGCCTCCCGCGATTCCGCGGTCAGTGTCTCGCTGACGAAGGTGATTGCCTCATTGGCGACGACGTCCCGCTCCGCGACGGCGCCGGTCGCCGGAAACTCTTCGGCAGGACGAAATGGAGTGAGCGCGAGCACGATCCCGATGGTCAGCGCGATGCCAAACAGGGCCAGCCGCCACGGGGTGAAATAGCTGTCTTGGCTCATCTCGGGTTCATTTGAGCAAGATCATCGCGCTGCGGTTCGGGAACGGGCCCCCGACAACCGCGATCCAAGCATACAGTCCTCGTTACGTCACCTATCGGTCCGACAAGGGGTGCGCAAGGGGCGCCAATCGTGTGGCCCGGCGCTACTCGCCGAGCAGTTCTGCCACCACGGCATTCACGATGGAGCCGTCGGCCTCGCCGCGCAGTTCGCGCATCAGCATTCCCATTACCTTGCCGCGGTCTCCGGGTCCCGATGCGCCGACGTGCTCGATCACTGCCCGCGCCCTGGCCTCGATCTCATCCCTCGCAAGTTGGGCCGGCAGGTAGTGCTCGATGATCCCGATCTCCAGTTCCTCCTGCTCGGCCAGATCGTCGCGGCCGCCCTGGCGAAACTGCTCGATCGACTCTCGCCGTTGCTTGACCTGACGCTGCAGAATCGCCAGGATGTCGGCTTCCGCGAGCTCCTGGCCGCGTTTGTCGATCTCCGCGTTCTTGATTGCCGCCTCGAGCATGCGAATCGTGTTCCGGCGCAGCACATCTCGCGCCCGCATTGCGTCGCGCAGATCGGACCTGAGCTGGTCTCGAACTCCCGGCATAGACGCTCACGCTCTACTTGCGATGCGCATGCGCACCGACACGATTGACCTCGAATGTCGCAGAGGCGTTAGTCAGCCGAAGGCAGGACCTTGGGCTGCATCAGTTCCATCTCGCGCTCGTCGGCCTTGAGGTCGCACTCGCCCGGCTTGATGCAAAGCACCTCGATGCCCGTCTCTTCGTCTCGGTATCGCTTGCCCAGTTGGACCGCCATCTTCGAATCTCCCCGACTTGTTGGTCTGAATCCCCGGCCGACGAGGCGCGCTCGCGCCAATCGTCGGCCTGCCGCCGAACGCAGGCTCGGCGTTACTTCTTCTCTTCCAGTGCCGTATCACCGCACTTGAGTTCCGCGTCGCCGCCGCGGGTCACGATGAACTCCGCGCCGCAACTGGGACAGAAGTAGCGCTTCCCGGTCTGTGCTGCTGCCATTAGGTTCTCTCCTCATTCCCCCTGAACGATCTCAGCGGGGAAACCGTGACGATGTGGCTGGAATGCGACTCAGCGTAGCAATGACGATCGATTCGTTCAGCGCCGTCCGCCGTGTCGGGCGGCCGGTCTCGGTGAGTTATGACGACCCGCTGTGCGCGCCCAACCAACCGGCCAGGTCGGCTGAGATCTGGCCGCATGTGTCCGCGGTGACCTGGGTCGCGGGCACGGGGATCGGCAAGCCGGCAGCGAATCGCTCCTCTGCGGTGTCCACGTCGGTGACTGCGGCCTGGTAGTCGCTGACCACCTTGAACCAGGCGCGGTTGATGGCGACTTCCTGTTGCACGCCGGAGGCGGCGTCAAGCTCCGCCCGCGCGTTGGCGACCGCTGCAGAGTCATCCGACGTCCTCAGCGTCACCACGGCCAGAACGAGCGCGGTGTAGCCCTTCTCGTAGGCGGCCAGGGCGTCCTGCGCTTCCGGCAGCCCCTCACCCGACTCCTCTGCGGCTGCGACGGCATCGCGCAGGGCCAGGAGCTCGGCATCAGCCGACTCACTTCGCGCTACGGCGCCTTCGGCCGCTTCAATGTCAGCGAACCAGCCGGAAGCCTCGAGCGTCCGCTTGGCCGCGTCGAGCGCGATATGCAGGTTCTCGATCGTGATCTCGTCCAGGTGAACTGCATGCTCGACCGCCTTGTCCCAAGCGTTGCCTGCATTGGTGGTGATCAGCGTGACGAGGTTGTCAATCTTGAAGCCGTCGAGCGAACCGCCCTGATCGATGCTCCAGGGAGGCATCGGCGTGCCGTTTCGGCCGCAGGTGATGGTGTAGCGGAAATCGTTCTGCAGGGTCGCGAGCTGTCCCTGGTTGTCCGTCAGGAACGCATAGGTGTTGTTCGGCGTGTTCAATGCCGGGCCGACCAGCGAGGCGTCGGACTCGGAGCCGCGTCCGTCGTTGCCGTGGCACTCGCGGCAGTTGTTGGCGAACGTCCATGACGCCCGTTCGGCATCCTTGGTCAGGATCTCCGAGCGGGCTTCCGTGCGGCGTCCGTTGTCGAACCAGGTGTAGGCGCCCAACGAGGCGACCGACAGCACCAACAGGATCACCATGGCGAGAATCTGCTTCTCGGTGTTCTGTCCGCTCATCGCGTTGCGTCCCCTGCCTGCTCTCTTGTCCGATGCCCGTGCGAATGAACCGCTGGTCGGTTACCCGTAGGGAGTGGTGCGCTGAGGGTTGTCCTCACCGCCCTTTTTGATGCTGCCGGTGTTGACCGTCAACGAGCCGTCGCTGTTGACGGTGATATCCATCGTGTCCATCGGTCGCGGCGCGGGTCCGAAGACGCGAATGCCGCTCTTGGTATAGGTCGAGCCGTGGCAAGGGCAGCGGAACCAGCCTGTGACTCCCTCAAAGGGGAATCCGGCGCGCCACGGGATCGTGCAGCCCAGGTGGGGACACTTCCACCACAGGGCCAGCAGCCCTTCGTCGCCTTCGAGGCCGAATCCTGCGTGGGTTCCCTCGCCGGCGCGCAGGTGAGTGAGGTAGAACTTGCCGATCTGAATCGGCTCAGGATCGGCTCCCGGTGAGGGGACCGACGCAGCGGCCACCGGGATGCGCCCGCCGAAGCCGGTCACGCCGCGCGGCCAGAAGTTGGAGAGGAATGCGCCCAGACCGCCGGTCAGACCGAAGGTGAAGAAGCCCCAGAAGGAGACGCGAAGCAACTGGCGGCGCGTGACCTGGCCCTGGCGAGCGCGTCGGCGCTGGGCTCGGGTGACCATTGCGCGAGCGCCCTCACCGCCCTGGACGACGCCGGCGCGGCTCTCCGAGCGCAGGTGCGGCGCGCGCTGCGGCCGTGAACCGCCCGACGGCTCGGCGGCCTGCGGCAGCCGCTGCTGCCTGCCGCCCTCGCCCGTTTGTTGTTCGTTGCCGTTCGCCACCGGTTACTCCTCCAGCACGACGATGTCCCAGGGCGGCTTAAGGTCCTGGCCCTGGCCACGGAAGGCGGTACCGACGATCGTCGTCGTCAGGTAGACGCCGATAAAGGCAGAGAAGATCAGCAGGGCGATGTCGCGGCGGCTGTGAATCCAACCGAGGCCCTTGCAGAACAGCACGAAGAGCACCGGCAGCCCGACCATCGTCGCCACCGGAATGATCTGTTGGGACAGGAATGATGGGAAGTTGAGGTTTAACAACCACGGATCGGTCGTGGTGCCGGGGATGCCGAGCGGAATCGCCCGCCAATCCTCGAACATCGTGAACCCGCCGATCGTGAAGCCTAAGGAGTCCCAGGGTATGCCGGTGTCAAATCCGCGCAGGTTGCGGAACCAGTCCAATCCGCCGGGCCAGGTGAAATCGCTGTTCAGACCCAGACCGCGAATCACGTTCTCGGTCCAGACGACGTGCAGGGAACCATCCCAGATGATCAACAGGCTCGTGATCAACGTCGCGGCGGTGAAACCGAAGACCGTCAGCCGCCCGGCGAACTTGGTCCCGAACCAGACGCCCTGACCCTCGGTGTCGCGGTCCCAGTAGGGGATCGCGGCGAGCAGCACGAGGGCGATCGTTGGCACGATGACACCGGCCCAGGCCGGCTCCATGTGCAACAACAGCTCCTGCAAGTTGAGGAAGTACCAGGGGGCCTTGGACGGGTTGGGGGTTGTGTCGGGGTCGGCGCGGTTGAGCAAAGGCGCGTTGACCATCGCCGAGAGCACCATCAACGCGATTGAGAAGATCAGCGCGGAGATGAACTCGATAAAGACCAGGTCCGGCCAGACCAGGACCTCGGCCTCGCGTTCGCGGCGAGGACGGGTACGGATCGCGGCGGCGGCGCGACTAACCATTCGGACCTTCCCCCCGCTACAGCGGCCGCGCGAGGCCGCCGTCGCGACGGACCCGCCAGAAGTGCACGGCCATGAAGATCGAGATCACCAGCGGCAATCCAATCACGTGCAGTGTGTAGAACCGAATCAGCGCGTTCGGTCCAACCGAGAAACCACCAAGCAGGAGGAATTTGGATTCGTCGCCCAAGACGGGCGCGGAGCCGACCATCGTCGTACCGACGGTGATCGCCCAGAACGCGAGCTGGTCCCAGGGCAGCAGGTAGCCGGTGAAGGAGAGCAGCAGCGTGAGGATGAAGAGCACCACACCCACGACCCAGTTGAATTCGCGCGGCGGCTTGTAGGCGCCGGTGTAGAAGACGCGCATCATGTGCAGCAGGACCAGGATGATCATCGCGTGGGCCATCCAGCGATGCATGTTGCGCAGCAACTGGCCAAAACGGACGTTGGCCTCGAGCTCCTGGATGTCTTGATAGGCGCGCTCAATCGACGGCACGTAATAGAACATCAGCAGCACCCCGGTCACGGTCAGGCCGAGGAACATGAAGAAGGAGAGCCCGCCGAGGCAGTAGGTGTGGGTGATCTTGACGTGGGTGCGATGGATGCGCGTGGGGTGCAGGTGCAGGAAGACGTTCGTCGCCACGGCGAGCATCTGGTTGCGCGGCGTGTTCGGGTAGCCGGTACGGAAGATCGACTGCCAGACGTAGTTCTTGAAGATCAGATCGTAGATCAGGTCGTTGAACGATTTGCGCGGCGCGCGTTCCAGGTTGGCCATGGTCGATTACCGCTCCCACCAGCGACCGAGGATCACCAGTGCGCCGAAGCAGAAGAGCATCGTCAGCCCGACCAGCGGCAACTCCATGATCTCGGAGCGGAACGGAATCGTCACGAGGGCGGCTGTCAGCAAGTCCACCAGCTACCTCTTCCCACGATTACTCCGCACGCCCGATGGTGGCGCGCTCAAGAAATGTACGACTGCACCGAATTGTGGTCAAGATCGGAACGGACATCGCGCCCCCTGCTCCCGATGTTCCACCATTCGCCGATCCCTCATCCAATCTGGCCGTCGTCCGACATTATCGCGACTCGACCTGATATGGACGAGTGCCCTGATTCGATCTCGCCGATCCGCGCCGCATCGGGAATCTCAGCCAGGACCGCGGGTGCGTCGGCTGCCGACACCACGACCGCCATCCCCAGACCCATATTGAACACGCGGTACATCTCGTCGCGCGGCACGGCTCCGCGCTCGGCAATCAGGCCAAAGATCGGGGGCGACTGCCACTGGCTCGAATCGAGACGCGCCATGAGCCCGTCGGGCAGGACCCGTTCAAGGTTTCCGGCGATGCCTCCGCCGGTGATGTGGGCGATGCCGTTGACACGGTCAAGCACCGCGCTCAGCGCCGGCCAGTATGACCGGTGCGGGCGCAGCAGCGCCTCGGCGAGGGTCTCGCCCAGCGTCGGCTCGTCGCGCTCAAGCCGGGCCTGCCGTTGTTCCCACGACCCGTCCTGGGGCCGCAAGCCAAGCACCGAACGCGCCAGCGAGTAGCCGTTGGTGTGCAGCCCGTTGCTAGGCAGCCCAATCACGACGTCGCCAGGCGCGATCCGTTCGCCGGTCAGCTCGCGTCCCCGCTCCAACACTCCAATGATTGTGCCAGCCAGGTCGAAGTGCCCGCTGGGATAGAGATCGGGCATATCCGCCGTCTCGCCGCCCAGCAGCGCGACACCACTCTCCCTGCAAGCCGCCGCCACGCCGGAGACCACGGCCACCTTGTCGTCTTCGGAGAGTTCGTGCGCCGCCAGGTAGTCGAGGAAGAACAGCGGCGCCGCGCCGGCGCAGAGGATGTCGTTGATGCAGTGATTGACCAGATCTCGACCCACACCGTCCAGACGGCCGGCCAGGCTGGCAATCATCACCTTGGTCCCGACGCCGTCGGTCGATGCGGCGAGCACCGGATTCCGGTAACCCGAGAGGTCGAACAGGCCGCTGAAGGCGCCCACGTTGCCCACGAGTTCGGGCCGCGACGCGCTCGATGCCAGCTCGCGATAGCGGGGAATCAGTCGATCGTTGGCGTCCACATCGACGCCGACGGCTGAGTAGGCCGAAGCGGACGGTTCGGAGGAGCGTGTCGGCTGTTCCTGCGGCATCGCTCAGCGACGCTCCGGGGCGAGGGCGACCATCGTTTCGTCGGAGCGCGCGCCTCGACGCGTCCCGTTCCCATTGCCGCTTCCGTTGCCGCTCCTCGCGCCGTTGCCATTCGTCGACGTCGGCACCGGCGCCGTAACCAGCGCGACGGTCAGCGTGTCCACTTCGAAATCGGTCTGTACCGAGACGGGATAGTCTCCCGTGAAGCAGGCCAGGCAGGTCGGCTTGCCCAGGCCAAGCGCGCGCTGCAACCCGTCCAGGCTGAGGTATCCGAGCGAATCCGCGCCCAGGTGTTGGCGGATCTCCTCGACCGACTGCCGCGCGGCGATCAACTCTTGCCTGGTCGCCATGTCGACGCCGAAGTGACACGGATGCCGAATCGGCGGCGCGGCGACGCGCATGTGTATCTCCGACGCTCCTGCCTCGCGCAGCAGCTTGACGATCCGCGGCGTCGTGGTTCCGCGCACGATCGTGTCGTCGACCACGACCACGCGCCGGCCGGCGAGCACCGACGGCATCGGGTTGTACTTCAGGTGCGCGCCCAGTTCGCGCAGGCGTTGATCGGGAGAGATGAAGGTCCGGCCCACATAGCGGTTCTTGACCAGACCTTCGGAGTAGGGAATGCCCGACTCGGAGGAGTAGCCGATCGCGTGCGCCGTGGCCGAGTCGGGCACGCCGATCACCACGTCTGCGTCAGCCGGATGCTCGCGCGCCAGTTCGACGCCGAGTTGGCTGCGCGACTGCCAGGCGGCCTGCCCGTCAAGAATCGAATCGGGCCGCGCGAAGTAGATGTGCTCAAAGACGCAGCCTGCCGGTTGCGCGGGCACGACGGCCTGGAAGGAGCGGAGTCCGCTCTCGTCGATCGTAATCAGCTCGCCGGGTCTGACGTCGCGCAGGAACTCGGCCCCGAGCTGGTCCAGCGCGCAGGTCTCGGATGCCACCACGTAGCGCCCGCCGACCCGACCGATGCAGAGCGGCCGGACGCCGTAGGGATCGCGCGCCGCCATCAGCCGGCCCGGCGTGAGCAGCACCAGCGAGTAGGCGACCTCGATGCGGTGCATCAGCGCCGTAAAGCGGGCCTGCCACAGATCGTCCTCGTCGACTTCGCCCTCGCCCTGGCGGAGCAGGTACTTGGCCAGCACTTCGGTGTCGGTCGAGGTCTCGAACGCCTCGCCGGCTTCGGTCAGTTCGGCGCGGACCTGGGCGGCGTTGACGACGTTGCCGTTGTGGCCGATGGCGACGGTCTCGCCGCTCAGCGGATCGTCGAGCAGGATCGGCTGGGCATTGCGGAAGCGGCTCGCGCCGGTCGTCGAGTAGCGCGTGTGCCCAATCGCGGCGATGCCTTCGAGCTCGGCCGCGCTCTCTTCGTCAAAGACCTGCGCGACCAGCCCCATGCCGGTCTTGACGGACAGCCTGCGGCCATCGGTCGTGCAGATCCCGGCGCTCTCCTGGCCGCGATGCTGCAGCGTGTGAATCCCGTAGAAGGTCTCGACCGCCACATCGATCTCGGGCGCCCAGATACCAAAGACCCCGCAGGCTTCGCGGGGTCGGTCGTCAATCATGCGCTCGGGTACGTGGCGATGCGGGAATGGGGAGTCGGCGTTGGCAATCGGCTGTACCACGCGCCCGCCTCGCGCTAGTCGATCACACTGGATGCTCCCACGTTACCGCACCCGATCCGTGGATACCAGACGCCGATGCTCAACCATCAGGCAGCGGTCTTCGACGGCGCGGAGACCTGCCTCGCGCGCGGCGCGCAGGCCGTCGCGATTGACAATGTCCAGTTGCAGCCAGACCGTCCGCACTCCCTGCTCGCGAGCGGCAATGGCGTCGGCGATCGGTCCGTCGGTATCGACCGAGCGACGGAAGACGTTGACGGTGTCAATATCGAGGTCGGGCATGGCCTCCTGCGCCTCGGCGACGGAGGCAAAGACCGGCTCGCCGAGAATCTCACCGCCGGCGGCGACCGGATTGATGGGGACGATTCGGTACCCGTGCTGTTGCATGTAGGCGGTCACCCGGTGCGAGGTGCGCTCGGGATTCGGCGACAGGCCGATCACTGCAATGGTCGACATGCCTGTGAGCGCCGCCTCGACATCGGCGTCGATCTGTTCGTCCCAGGTCGGGTGCGATAGCTGCGGATCGGACATGGCTGCTCCTCTACCAGATCGGGCCGCGAATCGGCGCCTCGGACAGTGCGGAGAACGCCTCCGCGACTTCAAAGATCTGCTGCAAGCCCTCTTCCTCGTGCTGTCTCGGCGTGGACACGGATCCCAGCACGTGACGGGTACCACTCTTCTTGACCAGCACGAGCTGCCACTGCGCGATCTCTTCGGCCGGCACCCGGCCGCCGGCGCGCGCGATCTCACGACCCTCGTCCTCGACCAGGAACTCGCGGATCTTCCAGAACGGGATCAGTTCGTTCGTGCCGATGCCGAGTCCGAGGAAGCGTTGCTTCATCGAGACGTTCTGTCCGCGCCGGTCGGCGACGATGTTCGCGCCCAGCAGCGCATAGACCAGCGAGATGCCGGACAGCGGCAGCAGCACGACCGCGAACAACAGCAGCACGCCCATCAGCCAGAAGGGGAAGGAATCCACCGACGTCCCGAGCAGGACAAGCAGCCCGGCCGTCAAGGCCACGCCGATCAGCGGCACAATCACCGCTGATCGCGGCGGACGAACCTCGATCCGATCCGGCGTAATCGTCACCACGCGCCGGTGCAGGAATCGCGTGCGCTGCGCCAGTGGATCGGCGATGGTCTGCGGCCGCTCCAGCGCACGCGCCTCGTCCTCCGGCGCGTCGTCAATCTCAATCGGGGATGTGGTGCGCGTCGTCTCGGTAGTCACAGCGTCAGACTAGCAACGGACGGCGTGATCGCGTTGCGGGGTCGGCGATATGCTCGACGCATGGACCGCACGCGCCTGACCGGCCTGACCCTGATGATCGCCGCCGCCTGCCAGGCGCTCTGGTTTCTGTTCGGCGTTCGCCGGCGCAGCTACGCGGCCGTCGCCCTTCCGGCCGCTGCCCTCACGCTGACCGCGGCCGTGCTCATCTTCTGGGTCGGCTGGACGACGTTCGAACTCGAGGACGACCTCGAAGGCCTCAACTTCCGCTCCGAACCGCTCGACGACGTGTAAGCGCGAGCAACGCGCCGGGAGTCATTCGGCCCAGCGCGGTCCCTCGATCCGCCGCAGATCGCTCTGGTCGACCGTCGTCAGCAGCTCGCCGACCAGCGATCCGTCAGGCAGGGTCAGCCCCGCCGCGAGATCGGCCAACGGCCGCAGCACGAAGCTGCGCTGCGTCAGGTAGGGATGCGGCACGGTCAGGCGCGGCTCGGCAATCTGCTCGGACCCGTAGAGCAGGATGTCGATGTCGATCGCGCGCGGACCCCAGCGCTTGCCGCGCACGCGGCCCAGGTCGTGCTCGATCTCCTGGATCGCGTCCAACAGGGCGATCGGAGTCAGCGCCGTCTCTCCGCGCGCGACCGCGTTGAGGAACGGCGGCTGATCGGTCATGCCCCAGGGATCGGATTGGTAGAGCGACGACACCCGCAGTTCGGCGACGATCTCACGGAGCTGCCGCACGGCGGCGCGCAGGGCGGCGCGGCGGTCGCCGAGATTTGCGCCCAATCCGAAGAAGACGCGGGCCTCGGGACTCATGGGCGCCCGCTTCGTACGATGTCGTCGGCCATCCGCGCGAGGCGCGACATCGCCGACACGTCGTGCACGCGGACCAGGTCCGCACCGTTGGCGATGGCGATCGCCGTCACCGCCGCCGACCCCTCGAAGCGTTCGCCCACATCCCAGCCAAACTGCTCGCCGGTCATCCGTTTGCGCGACATGCCGACCAGAATCGGACGACCCGGCGCGCGAAGCTCGGCCAGGCGGCGCAGTATCTGTGCGTTTTCGTCTCGGCGCCATCCAAATCCAAATCCGGGATCGAGCACAATCCGCTCGTTCGCAACGCCATGACGCGCGCCAATCTCCAACGATGCGTTGAACCCTGCGAGGACCGCCTCAACCGGATCGGACACGGCGGGACGATCGCGTTGATTGTGCATTGCGATGACCCATGCGCCGCTCGCGGCGGCCGCGCAGGCAAGCTGCGAATCGTCGCGCAACCCGTTGATGTCGTTGAGGATCGTCGCACCGGCGTCGAACGCCTCACTGGCGACCGCCGCCTTGCTCGTATCGACCGACAGCGGCGTGCCCGGCAGCCTCGACGCGAGCCGCGCCAGCACCGGGATCACGCGGCGGCACTCCTCGTCGGCAGAGACGGCCTCGAATCCGGGCCTGGTCGATTGACCGCCGACATCGATGATGTCTGCGCCTTCGCGGGCCAACTGCTCGCCGCGGGCAACGGCGGCGTCGGCGTCGAGCAACCCGTCGCCGGCAAAGGAGTCCGGCGTGACGTTGAGGATGCCGACGATCAGCGTGCGGGAACCCCAGGCAACGTCGTCAAGCTTCACAGCAGCCCTGCTTCGCTACAGCGGCGTCTCCCGCACCCTGGGCCGGCCATCGACCTCGGTCATATCGAGTCGCTTCCGCTCAGCCGCCCCATCGCCGACGATCAGATCGATCTCCGTCGGTTTCACGGTATCCGCAGCGTCGCCGTCGTCGATTCGCCAGGCGCGCACCGAGGGCGGCTCGTCGGCCAGTGAGACCAGCACCCAGTAGGGCCACTCGGCGGCGCCCTTGTGCAGCTTCGCGATTCGCAGGTCGGTGGGCGACGGCCGTGCTTCCGAGGCCACGTGCGAGTGATAGATCACCAGCCAGTCGCCTTCGTCGATCGCCCGGTCCATGTGCATCACCTGCTGCGGCGGGATGTTGAACCGCCAGGGCGAAGCCTCGTCGTTGGTCGCCCGCCAGAGCGTCAGCGCGCCGTCCGGCGCGCGGCCGATGACGCCGCAACACTCGTTCGGCAGATCATCGCGCGCATGCGCGACCATCTCGTCAACCAGCGCTTGCGGCAACTCAAGCACACTCATGATCCCGCAGCCTCCCGCTGTTCATGCCAGAACGTGCGCTCCGTCTGCTGATGTGCAATCTCGGCGCCCCATGTGTCCCAGCCGTGGATCTCGCTGTCTCGGGAGAACAGCTCGATCTTGCGCTGGCGGGGGAACATCTCCTCGATCCTACGGCGTACCTCGACTGGTTTGCGTGAGTGGTCGGTTCGCCGTTCGGATACGAGTTGACGCGCATTGCGCGCGCCGCGAGGGGTTGGAATCCGGCCGCTCTTGAAGACCAGGCAGAGTTCGCACTGCGACATCGTGTAGAAGCCTGGATTGACACGTTGTTTGTCCCAGACAAACGCGACGGTTGCCCAGTCGAAGCCCCAGGCCTTGCCCAACTCGATGGCCTGGTCGAGATGCGGAGAGGTCGCCCAGAGGAACAAGAGCGAATCCTCCGCCGCAATCGAGGCGATGTCGAGCCCTTTGAGATCCGCGAGTCGGACGGTGGAGTAATGGCGGATCGCACCGCCCGAATCACCGCTGCCGGGTCCGGCATGTTGCAGCTGACCCTTGTAGTCCCAGGGAGGGTCGGCGTAGATGATCGCATAGCGGTCGTTGGCTTGCGGAGCGGGCAAGCGAGGAAACTCGACCGGCATGTCTAGCCCTCTGGAACCCACTCGCGCAACTCGCCGTCGTCGTGGCAGGCGCCCGGTTGGAGCGTCATCTGCAAATACGGACGGCTGGCCGCCGGCGAGACGAGGTGGTCCAACCAGTGGTCGCGTTCCGATTCGGGAATGAGTGAGGCGATGTCGCCGAAGCGCAGGTGGATGACGGTGTCGTCTTCGACGATGCCGAAGTCGATCGCGGCCTTGCCCGGCTGCAGCAATCGGCCGACGGTGTTGGACCGCAGGATCTTCGCGCCGGCGTCGATGTATCGCGTCAACACCGTCGCGGAGAAATGCACCGGCAGGGCCGAGGCGTCGCCCGAACTTACCGCTCGGGCGACGGTGCGTTTCCAGACCGCGTCGGTCGGCACGGGAGCCCCCCTCTGCCTTCGGCATCTCCCCCCGCAGAGCGGGGGGAGAAGGAGTAGGTGTCCGGCATCTTCCCCCGCAGAGCGGGGGGAGAGAGGAGTGTGGCTAGGCCGTCGGATTGTCGATCGGCACGCCGACGACGGAGCCGTACTCGGTCCAGGAGCCGTCGTAGTTGGACGTGTTGTCGATACCCAGCAGGTAGCGCAGCGCGAACCAACTGTGCGACGAGCGCTCGCCGATACGGCAGTAGGCGATCACCGGTTGGTCGCCCGTGATGCCCTGTGCCTGGTAAATGTTGTTGAGCTCGTCGGCGGACTTGAACGTGCCGTCCTCGGCGACGGCGGTCGCCCAGGGAATATTGGATGCGCCGGGCACGTGGCCCTTGCGCTGGGCGGTCTCGGGCAAGCCCGGCGGGGCCATGATCACGCCGTTGAACTCGTCGGGCGAACGTACATCGACCAACTGACCGCCCGCTTCGACGTGGGCCAGCACGTCGGGCAGCTTGGCCCGCAGGGTCTCGTCGCGCTCGGCTACGGCGATGCTGCCTGAACCGGCGGCCGGCGCGTCGGTCGTGGTCGCGCGACCCTCGGCCTCCCACTTGACGCGGCCGCCGTCCATGAGCGCGGTGTTGGTCACGCCATAGAGCTCGAGCATCCACAGGGCGTAGGCGGCGAACCAGTTGTTGTTGTCGCCGAAGAGGACGATCTGCGAGTCGTCGTTCGCGCCGGCGCTGCGCAGCAGATCGGTGACGACCTCGCGCGAAGCGACGTCGCGCGAGACCTGGTCCTGGAGCTGGGATGTCCAATTCCAGGCGATGGCGCCGGGCGGGTGGCCGTCATCGTAGGCCGAGGTGTCGACGTCGACCTCGATCAGGACGACGTTGGGGTTGTCGAGATTGGCCGCGACCCAGTCGGTTGAGACAAGCTTCTCAGGGTGTGCGTAGTCGGCCATGTTGGTGTCCTTTCGTTGGACGCTGGCGGATCACCACCAGATTTTGCCTTCGATTTCTTCGTCGCCGGCGATGTCCTCGTACTCGCGATTCCAGAGGCCGGTTGAGAGGTACTTCCAGCCGCCGTCGGCGAGCAGGACGACGATGTGGCCCGAATCGAGCCGCTCGGCGGCTCGCTGCGCGGCGCGGATCGCGGCGCCGCAGGAGATGCCGGCGAAGATGCCCTCTTCCTCGAGCAGCCGCTTGACGACCGCGAACGAGGTCCGGGAATCGACCATGATCCGGCCGTCCAGCAGCGATTCGTCGAGCACAGGCGGAATGTAGCCCTCTTCGAGCGAGCGCAAGCCCTGGACCAGGTCGCCGGGATGCGGCGCGGCAGCGACGATCTTGATGTTGGCGTCACGCTCTTTGAGGAACCGTCCCACGCCGGTCAGCGTGCCGCCCGTGCCGAGTCCGGCGACGAAGTGCGTGATCTCGGGGCAGTCACGGTAGATCTCCGGGCCTGTCGTCTCGTAGTGCGCGCCGGGATTGGCCGCGTTCTCGTACTGCATCGGCATGAAGACGGAGGGATCGGCCTCGTACATCTCCTTGGCCATCCGGACCGCGCCGTTGGAACCGGTCTCGCCCGGCGAGAGCACGACTTCTGCGCCGAAGAAGGAGAGCAGGTCGCGCCGTTCGACCGATACGGACTCGGGCATCACGCAGCGAACCGGGTGGCCGGTCAGCCTGCCGATCAGCGCGATTGCGAGTCCGGTGTTGCCCGAGGTCGGTTCGAGGATCGTCTGGCCGGGCTTGAGCGAGCCGTCGGCGTGGGCCGCGTCGATCATCGCCCTGGCGATCCGGTCCTTTACCGAGCCGGTCGGATTCTGGCCCTCGAGCTTGACCCAGATTGCGACATCCGGGTTGGGCGACATGCGTTGCAAACGCACCAGCGGGGTGTCGCCGATTGTGTCCAGCAGGGACTGATAGCGGGCTGGGGCGGCCGTGACCATCAGGCAGCACCCCCAGCAAGTGCCGGCAGAATCGCCAGCACGTCGCCGTCCGAGAGCGAGGTTTCCATGCCGTCGAGGAAGCGGATGTCCTCGTCGTTCAGGTAGATGTTGACGAAGCGGCGCAGTTCGCCGTCTTCCATCAGTTGGTTGCCGATGCCGGGGTAGGAGGACTCCAGCGTGGCCAGCAGTTCGCCGATGTTGGCGGATTCGAGCTGCACCTTCTTCTCGCCGTCGGTGAACTTCTGCAGCATGGAGGGGACTCGGACTTCGACAGCCATGTGTGGTTTCCTCTCGCTCGTGCGCAGGGGGAAGCCCCCTCTGTCCCTCCGGGACATCTCCCCCCGCTTTGCGGGGAGAGAGAGTTAATTCTCGTGGAACGGTGAGCCGCAGAACTCCTCGTAATCGATCAGCTCGGTGACGGTCGGAGCGTCACCGCACAGGGGGCACTGCGGGTCGCGACGGATCTTGACGGTGCGGAAGTCCATCGCCAGCGCGTCGTAGAGCAAGAGCCGGTTCTTGAGCGGCTCGCCCTGCTCGAGCAGCACCTTGATCGCCTCGGTCGCCTGGATTGCGCCAACCGTGCCGGGCAGAACGCCGAGCACACCGGCCTCGGAGCATGACGGCACCATGCCCGGCGGCGGCGGTGAAGGGTAGAGGCAGCGGTAGCAGCCTTCGCCCGGGAAGAAGGTCGTGACCTGTCCCTCGAACAGGAAGATCGAACCGTCGACCAGGATTTTCTCGGCCAGGAAGGCGGCGTCGTTGACGAGGTAGCGGGTGGCGAAGTTGTCGGCCCCGTTGATGATCACGTCGTACTCGGGGATGATCTCCATCGCGTTGTCGGAGGTCAACGGCGACGTGTGCGTCACCACGTTGATGTTCGGATTCATGTCCAGAATCCGGTCCTTGGCCGAGTCGACCTTGAGCCGCCCGATATCGGAGGTGCCGTGGATGATCTGGCGCTGCAGGTTGGAGCGATCAACGACGTCGAAGTCGGCGACGCCAATCGTGCCGATCCCCGCGGCGGCCAGGTAGACCAGAACCGGGGAACCCAACCCGCCCGCGCCCACGGCGAGGATTTTGCCGTCGATCAGCTTGCGCTGACCGAGCGGACCGACCTGGTCCATGATCAGATGGCGCGAGTAGCGCTCGACCATTTCGGGAGTCATCGCGGCGCCGGCACCGCCGGCGAGCGCCGGAATCACGGCCATCTCGTCACCGTCCGCCACCGGCGTCTCCGCGCCCTGCAGCGACGTGATCTCGTGGTTGTTGACGTAGACGTTGACGTGCTCCAGCAGTTCCTGCTCGCCGTCGAAGACCATTTCCCCGAATCCGGGGAAGCGCTGGTCCAGGTCACGCAGCACGCCGTTGACGTCGATCCCCTCGGCGTCAACGAACGTGCGATTCCCGGTGATCTTCCGGAACGGCGTCGGAATGTAGACCTTCACGCTCATGCTTCGTCCTCTCAGTCCTCCAGACTGTTCAGTCTGTTCAGTCCTGTTAGCTCTCCGAGAGCGGCATGGACAGATACCGCTCGCCGGTGTCACAGATCGTCGTCACGATCCGGCAGCCGGGGCCGAGTCGTTTGGCGACCTCAATTGATGCGTACACGTTTGCGCCCGAGGAGATGCCGCACAAGATCCCTTCCTCACGGGTCAAGCGGAGCATCATCTGCTCCGCGTCCCGATCCGAGACGCCGATCACCTCGTCGTAGATCTCCCGGTTGAGCACACCCGGCACGAACGACGCGCCGATGCCCTGGATCGCGTGGACCGAGAATCGCCCGCCCTGCAGCACCGGCGAGCGTTGCGGCTCGACGGCCGTGATCCACAGGTTAGATGTGCGCTCGCGCAGTACTTCGCCGACGCCCGTGATTGTCCCGCCGGTTCCGACGCCGGTGACGAACGCGTGCAATCGTGCACCGTCGGCCATCTCACGGCCTTCCAGACCCGCCCAGATCTCGAGCGCCGTCGTGCGGCGGTGGACTTCGGGATTGGAGAGGTTCTGAAACTGCTGGGGCATGAAGTAGCCGTCTTCAGCCGCCAATTCCTCGGCAGCAAAGACTGCGCCGGTCATGCCTTCAATCGCAGGGGTCAACACCACTTCCGCGCCGAACCGTTCCAGCAGGCGCCGCCGCTCGTGCGACATGTCTTCGGGCATCGTCAGGATCAGGCGGTAGCCCTTGACCGCCGCCACCAGTGCCAGTCCCACTCCGGTGTTGCCGGACGTCGGCTCGACGATCACATCCCCGCTGCGCAGCGCGCCGCTGCACTCGGCATCCTCGATCATCGAGCGGGCGATCCGATCCTTGACCGACCCGCCGGGGTTGAGCGACTCCAGCTTGACGACGACTTCCGCGGCGTCGACCGGCACGACGCGGCGCAGCGTGACCAACGGCGTGCTGCCGATCAGGTCCAGCACGGAATCTGCCAGCGGCGGTCGAGTCAGGCTCAAAGTCGGCGTCTTCTCGTCAGGGTGGGGTCAGATCTGGTAGCGCCCGCCGGTAGGAGAACCGAGCAGAGCGGATTCAGCGGCGAGGTCGGCGATCGTGCGATCGGCCAGCACCTCAAGAATGGCGGCGCGCACGTCGTCCCAGAGGCGGACTTGCGCGGCCGCCCCGGTACAGCGCTCCGCGGCCCGGCCGTTTTGCGCACCGCGCTCCAGGCAGGCCGCCAGCGTGAGCGGACCCTCGAGCGCCTCAACGACGCGATCCAGCCGAATCTCGTCCGGCGCTTGCGCCAGTTGGTGTCCGCCCTGCGATCCGCGGGCCGAGGAGATGAACCCGGCCGCGCGCAGCCGTCCCAGCACCTGACCGGCCAGCGATCCCGGTATGCCCTGGCGCTCGGCGATCTCTGCCGAGGGCACCGGCGCACCGTCGTTGTGCTGGGCAAGGTCGACCAGGGCGCGAATGCCATAGTCACTCGTGGAAGACAGCTTCATCATCGGGAGCACGTCCACGCCGTACCGCCGCCGAGGCGATGCGGATAATCTTGACTGAAATAGTAACATTTCACTTCGGCCGGCCCACCTGCTTGGGCCCCGATCACGCGGAGACCTGGTATGACAACGACCGGCACTGCAATCGACGCGACACAGATCGAGGCTGACGCGCGCAGACTGGCCGCGTCGCATCCCGCCGAGATCATCGCCGAGGCGCTCTCGCGATTCGACTCGCTCACTGTTTCATTCAGCGGCGCGGAGGATGTCGTCCTGATCGACCTCGCGGTTCGGGAGGCGGAAAAGCAAGGCCGCAGCTTCAGCGTATTCACGCTCGACACCGGCCGCCTGCATCCGGAGACGCTCGAGTTCATCCAACAGGTCAGCGACCACTACGGAGTCACAATCGAGGCATTCGCGCCGCAGGCCGCGGCCGTGGAGCGACTCGTCCGTGCCAAGGGACTGTTCAGTTTCCGCAGCGACGGGCACCAGGAGTGCTGCGGCATCCGCAAGGTTGAGCCGCTGGGCCGCGCGCTCGCTGACGTAGACGCCTACATCACCGGCCAGCGCAAGGACCAGTCGCCGGGCACGCGCGCCGAGATCCCGGTCGTCCAGCTCGATCCGGGATTTGGTCGACAGGACAATCCGCTGGTCAAGTTCAACCCGCTGGCCAACTGGACGTCAGCCCAGGTCTGGCAGCAGATCATGGCCTACGGCGTGCCGTACAACCCGCTGCATGACCGGGGCTTCAAGTCGATCGGATGCGCGCCTTGCACTCGCGCCACGCATCCGGGAGAACACGAACGGGCCGGTCGCTGGTGGTGGGAAGAGGCGACCCAGAAGGAGTGCGGCCTGCACGCCATCAATCTGGCTGAGCCGGCTGAGTGAGCGCAAGGATCGCATCGACGAGCGCGCCGGCGACGAGCGGCGCTTCCGCCAGTACCTGACCGTCTGCGGTGGCGACCACCGGCACCGAGTCGCCGTACTCGCCCTCGCGCACCGACCAGTCGAAGCGCATCGCGGCCGACAGCGAGGCCATCAGTTCGCGTGCTGTCTCGCACGCCGAGCACTCGGACTTGACCCAGAGCACGAGTTCCAGGGCGTCAGCCACGACCGAGCCCTCCACGGCGGCTGCCGCGATGCGTGTGCCGTTCGAGCGCGGCGCCGGTCGGCACCGGGTCCTGTCGATGGCGACGCAGGTGCAGGGCCATCCAAACTGCAGCGGCGCCGGTCAGGATGGCCAGCAGTTGCGGTACCGAGAGCGCTCCGGCGAGCGCCGCCTCGTCCGTGCGCAACAGCGACAGCAGGCCGCGCACGGCCGCATACCCGAAGACGTAGAAGGTGAACCCCCATCCCGCGCCGACTCCCATCCGCCGCAGCAGGAAGAGCCCGCCCAGGATTATGAAGTCCAGGATCGGCTCGTAGCCTCCGGCGACCGGATGAATCGCGACCGGTTCCTCGCCTTCGAATCCCCTGGAGCCGCGATACCAGTCGTCCACGCCCGGCGCCGTCCAGGGACCGTCCGTCAACGGATGCGTGTAGCGGAACGCCCAGGGCAGGTCGGAGGCGTTGGCGAAGTGTTCGCCGTTGATCGTGTCGCCGAAGCGCCCCACCGCCTGGCCCAGGATCATGCCCGGTGCGGCGACGTCGAGCGCCACCCACTTGGGGAAATCAGGCTTGAAGAAGGTGACGTAGAGGAATCCGCCGAGCACGCCGCCAATCATCGCGCCGTAGATCGAGATGCCTCCGTCGGTGAGCGCGAAGATGTCGCCTAGCGATCCGATCTGATCGGTGTGTTCGATCACCCAGAGCAAGCGCGCGCCGATGATCCCGGAAAGCACCGAGACCACCGCAATCGACATTGCGTCGTCTTCGGAGATTCGCGCCCGTCGCGCCAGCCGTACCGAGAGCCAGACGCCCAGCGCGATCCCGACCGCGGTGAACAGTCCATGCCAGGTCAGCTCGAATCCGCCAGTGTCGATCAACACCGGATTGATGTTGACGTTGATGATTCCGACCAAGTCGACGAACTCAGGCATCGTTCCGCCTCCCGTCATCCCGTTGAGCGTAGTCGCCGCCAAACAGCCCGCGACGGGGCCACGGTCGGAATCGGCGCTTGTTCTGCTCACCGCTCAGCAACCGCTCGAGCTCCGACGTCATGTCGACGCCGTGGCCGGCCTGTCCGGCGAGTTGGACCCGGTCCGCAGAGACTCGTGCCCAGATCCTCCGCCGAGGGGCGAAGAACGTGGTCGACATCCCCACGATGCCGAGTCCGATGCCGATCCAGAACGCCGTGCCCCCCGGGTCGCGGCGCACGTTGAGTCCGGTGAACTCGCGTGGTCCCGCAAACTGGTAGCGCAGGCCGCCCTGGGCGATCTCCTGTCCTTCGTCCAACTCGATGCGGCCCGCATCGCCACCAAGACCAAGCACGAGCCGAGACGGGCGACCGACCTGTCCACCGGCTGAGGTGCGGTTCGAGGCTCCAATCGCCAGCTCCACGCCTTCGCCGCCGAGCGCGTTGAACTGACCCGCCGTGCGAGCCTCGCCGAACCGCTCGAGCGCGACGAGCGCATCGCCGCTTGAACCGGGCAGATCCGAGGCGATCTCAAAGAAGACCGACTCCGCACCGAGCCAGGTCAGGTCGATCGCGCCAACGCTGCGGGTCTCTCCGACCGCGAGCGTGCCCTGCCTGCTCGTGTCCGGCTCGGCGCCCTCGTAACTCAGCCTGAAGCCGTTGGACAGTTGTACCGAACCGCCCGTCGGCAGCTCGCCGCGATCCGCCTCGTGCGATGCCGAATAGTAGAAGAATCCCTCCCCGATCTCGCCGTCGCGGAAGCCGATCCAGAGCGTCTCCGTCTCGCTCAGCAGCAGCGCGGTGAGTCGAGCCGTCCCTTCGGACTGGTCGAGCGACACCACTGCCTCAACCAGCTCTGCGCCTTCGGACTCCAGTCTGATCCGAGGTCCCAGCGGCGGATCCTGGCCCACGCCCAGCTCCGCAAGCGTCATGCCCGATGGGTCATCCGGCGTCGGCATGACCCGGTACCAGAACTCGAACCCGTCGTGGCCCGGCACCATCGTCAGCGCCAGCGAACGGATGCCGTCGAGCGGGATCAGCGTGTAACCGGATATCGGCGCATTCTCTTGATCGGGATCGAGCGTCTCGTCCGCGACACGGTGTTGCAGCGAGATCACTTCCTCAGACACCGAGATTCCACTGCGCTCGACCCGAACGCGAGGACCTACGATTTGTTGGTCCAGGAAATGGGTCTCGGCGTAGAGCAACTGCCCCGATCCGTGATCGAACACGCGAAGCTCGGCGCCGTGCTCCCAGTAGGCGGCCTGGTGGACCCGATAGCCGGCGGCGTGGACCGGGCCGTTGACTGTCACTTCGCCGCCGCCGACCTCTCGTCCCGCCTCAGCCACTCTGACAATGCTGCGGAAGTCGAGCGCCTGGCCGTCGTCGGCGAACTGCGCGACTGCGTCGTCGACGATGATCTGCACCTGCGCCCGGTCGTCGCCCGGCGGGAAGAGAATGTGCGACTCGCCTTCCGCCACCCAGAACTGGTACTCCTCGCCCGCGAACTTGGTCACCAGCGTCGCGCCGAGCAGCAACAGCAAGGCGAGGTGCGTGACGAAGGTCGCCAGTTGCGCCCAGCCGTAGCGGTCGGCGAAGAGCAGCGTCTCGCCATCGTCCGACGCCACTTCCTCTACCCGGTAGCGCGATGCCCGCAAGCGGCCAATCAACCGCTCCCGCGTCGACTGCGGATCGTCATCGCCGTTGAGCGACGCTGAGGCTCGGTGCCGGGCGCGATCGAAGTAGGCCGCGCCGACCCGCTTCGGCGGCCGCCGCACGGTCCGCCAGATCGGCGGCGCGCGGCTGACCGTGCAGATCGAGATCGCCAGGGCGACCAGGGCCACGACCGCGTACCAGTAGGGCTGCTTGTAGAGGTTGAAGACGCCCCCGTTGGTCTCGTAGAACCAGGGGAACTCGGCCAGCACGTCGGTGAACCATCCCCAGGTCGGCCGCTGCAGCTCGATGTGTTCTTCAACCTGCTCGGGAATGTCGGCCAACTGCGGCGGCACCTGGGGAATCAGGACACCGACGGCGGAGAACAGCGCCGCCGCCAGGATCAGGCCAATCGCCCACTTGACCGACGTCAGCCGACGCCAGATCCACCATGCAGGGTCGGGCCACGTATCGCGCCGCATGAATCTCAGCGTATCGGCGGACTCTTCAATCCCGATCCGGTCAGCGGCACGAGCACGCGCTCGTCGTCGGCGAGCATGCCCCGCTCCTGCAATCGGCTCAGCGCGGCCAGCGGCACCGCCGATGTGGGTTCGACATACAGCCCGCGCTGCAGGATCGTCCGGCGGGCGGTTTCGATCTCGATTTCCGAGACGACGCCGACGGCACCCTCGCTCTCGCACACCGCCTCCAGCATCTGCGCCAGTCGGGGCGGTCGCGACACGGCGATTCCGTCGGCGATGGTCGGCTCCGGGTCGCGCGGCTCCTGGTTGCGTGATGCGGCCGCCAGCGGGCTCACGTTCATCGACTGGATTGCAAAGAGTCGCGGCATCTGCTCGATGCGGTCGAGCTGGATCAGTTCGCGGAAGCCGCGATAGAGGCCGATCAGCAGCGATCCGTTGCCGACCGGCAGGACGATCGCGTCGGGCAGGCCGTGCTCGGCGATCTCCTCCGCCGCCGATTTCATTCCCTCGCTGAAGTAGGGACTGCGGTTGTGAGAGAGATAGGGAATGCCACGTTCTCGCGCGTACTGCGCGGCGGCGTCCGCGACCGCTTCGCGGTCGCCGTTCACGGCGTGGATGGTCCCGCCGACGGCGGTGATCTGGTCCTGCTTGACCTGCGGCGCGCCGGCGGGCACGAAGATCTCGGCCGACATCTGCGCGGCGGCGGCATAGGCGGCCAGAGCCGCGCCGGCGTTGCCCGACGAGTCCTCGACGAACGCCGTCGCGCCGGCGCTCCAGGCGGCCGAGATCAGCGTCGCCGCGCCGCGGTCCTTGAACGAACCGGTCGGCGACAGGTACTCCAGCTTGAGTTCGAGCCTGAGCCGCCGCGCGTCGGGCCAGTCGAAGCTGATCGTCGGCGTCCCGCCTTGTCCCAGTGGCAGCGGAGTCAGCGGCAGTCGCAGGCCGCCCTCGGGCAGTCGCGGATAGGCGATCTCGAAGAGCCCGCCGCAGTCGGCGCAGGACAGATCGAGCGATGCGCCGATTTCGGTCTCACAATCGAGACAGCGGAGATGGTGCCTGACGACCGGCATCAGGCGAAGAACCGTCGCAGGTCGGCGAGCAGCAGATCGGGTACCTCCATCGCGGGAAAGTGGCCGCCTTCGGGGAACTCGGCCCAGTGCACGACGTTGCATGCGCGCTCGCACCAGGAGCGGGGCGGCAACGGCGTGCCTCGCGTGAGCTTGACGAATCCGGTGGGCACGGCGGAGCGCTCTCCGTCTCGCAGGCGGACCCGAGCGCCGACCTCGGCTTCGACCTCCGCCGGCGGCCGCATCGCCTCGTGGTAGATGCGCATCGCCGAGGATTGCGTACGCGTGAACCAGTAGATCGCGACCGTGGCCAGCAGTTGGTCCTTCGTGAAGCGCCTGTAGAGATCGCCGCCGCGGGGCATCTTGCCCGCTGCCGAACGGAGACCCTCGCCCTCGCGCAGGATGTCGGCCAGCAGCCACCACTTGTCCACAATCCAGGCCATCAGCCCGACCGGCGAGTCCTCGAGATGGAACGCCATGGTCTGGAACTTGGTCCCATGAATGCCGCGATGCGCCGCGTCGTCGCGGATGTATGGCTCCTGCTCCTCGGCGAAGAAGCGGCGCTCCTCGTCGTTCTGCGGTCTCGCGTCGGAGCCACCCGGCGCGAGCGCCGATGCGGTCAGATGGATGCGGGCAATGCGCTCGGGGCGGCGCAGCGCGAGCTGTCCGCCCACCGCCGCGCCCCAGTCGCCGCCGTGATAGAGGAACTGGTCGTAGCCGAGGTTGGACATGAGCTCGACCCACATATCGGCGATGGCGGCGGGGCCGTACCCAATCCTGCTCGGGATGTCGGACCAGCCGTAACCGGGCAGTGAGGGCGCGATGACGTGGAAGGCAGGCGCGCTCGGATCGGAAGGCTCGGCCAGTTCGTCGATGATCTTGTGGAAGTCGTAGACCGAGGACGGCCAGCCGTGCTGGATCATCAGCGGCCGCGCTCCGGGCCGCGGGCTGCGCCGGTGAATGAAGTGGATGCCTAACGACTCGCCAGTCCAGGCGGTCAACGAGGTCCTGAACTGAGGAAAGCCGTTGAGCATCGACTCGACGGCGCGCCAGTCGAACTCGTCGGCCCAGTACGCAGCCAGCTCCTGGGCGAAGCCGAGATCGATGCCGTGGAGCCAGCCCGAGCCGGGAACCTCGGACAGCCAGCGGGTGTCGCGCAGTCGGAGGCGGAGGTCGTCGATCTCTGTTTGTGGGACCGCGATCTGGAACAGTCTGATCTCAGGCATTGCCCCCCTCTGCCTTCGGCATCTCCCCCCGCTGCGCGGGGGGAGAGGGGAATCGACATCTGGTGAGATCGCTAGCGCAGCGGACGGAAGAAGTCGCGGATGTCCTGGACCAGCAGGTCCGGCTCCTCCAGCGCGGCGAAGTGACCGCCCCGATCATGCACCGACCAGTGCGTGATGTTGTAGGTCTGCTCGCACCAGCTTCGCGGGGCGGTGATGATCTCGCCGGGGAAGACCGAGACGCCGACAGGCGACTCGACGCGGCCGGGAACGAAGTTCTCGGCCTGGTTCTGGCGCATCTCGTAGTAGTAGCGGGTCGACGAGTTGATCGTCTGGCCGAACCAGTAGATCGAGATGTTGGTCAGGATCTCGTCCTTGCTGAAGCGCTTCTCGATGTCGCCGTCGCAGTCCGACCAGGAACGCCACTTCTCGGTGATCCAGGCGGCGAGTCCGGCGGGCGAGTCGGTCAGGCCGTAGGCCAGCGTCTGCGGCTTGGTGCCCTGGATCGCCTGGTAGCCGGTCTCCTGCGCCTGCCACTGCGCCGACTGGGCGGCGACGGCCTTCTCTTCGTCGCTGTAGTCGTCGGGCGACACATCGGCCGGCGGACGGCCGATCGGCATGTTGACGTGCGAGCCGATGCAGTTGTCGGGATGCTGATAGGCGACCTGCGAGGTGACAATCGAGCCCCAGTCGCCGCCCTGCGCGCCGTACTGCTCGTAGCCGAGCTGTTCCATCAGCGCTCCCCAGAGCAGCGCCGTGCGCTTCTGGCCGAAGCCGCCCGAGGTCGGGATCTGGGAGAAGCCGTAGCCCGGGATCGAGGGTGCGACGACCGTGAAGGCGTCCGCCGGGTCGCCGCCGTGGGCGGCGGGATCAGTGAGTGGTCCGAGGACCTTGACGACCTCGTAGAACGTGCCCGGCCAGCCGTGGGTGAAGACCAGCGGGAGCGGATTGGGTCCGTTGCCCTCCTGGTGCACGTAGTGGACCGTGTAATCCTCGACCCCGTCGGCCGATACCTGCGTCGTGAACTGTGGGATGCGGTTGAGGTAGGTCTCCTGGACGCGCCAGTCGTAGTCGGTACGCCAGTACTCGCAGAGCTCCTGCATGTAAGCGAGGTTGGAGCCATACTGCCAGCCGGAGTCTGAGACTTCGGACGGCCAACGAGTCTGCGCCAGACGGCGCTTGAGGTCGCGAATCTCGGTATCGGGCACGTCAATCTTGAATGGCTCGGGCATGTCGTGATCCTCTCGCTGCGGGCAAGTCTGCGGCTGAATCGATTCGCGCGCAGTATCGCATGAGCCTCAGCGCAGCGGGCGGAAGAAGTCGCGGATGTCGCCGACCAACAACTGCGGCTCCTCCATCGCGGCGAAGTGGCCGCCGCGGTCGTGGACCGACCATTGCTGCACGTTGTACTCGGCCTCGACCCAGTGTCTCGGCGGGCCGAAGATCTCCTTCGGGAACACCGAGAATCCGGCCGGCGTCTCGAGCCGGCCCGGCAGCGCGTTTGCCGCGTCGCGCTGTCGGCGTTCGTAGCAGTAACGCGTCGCCGAGTTCATGGTCCTCGTGAACCAGTAGATCGAGATGTTGGTCAGGATTTCGTCCTTGCTGAAGCGCGACTCGATGTCGCCGTCGCAGTCCGACCAGGAGCGCCACTTCTCGACGATCCAGGCGGCCAAGCCTGAGGGCGAGTCGGTCAGCCCATAGGACAGCGTCTGCGGCCGCGTGCCCTGGATCCACTGATAGGCGGCTTCGTTGGCCTGCCAGTCGCGCATCCGAGCGATGATTGCGCGTTCCTCTTCGCTCCAGGCTTCGGGGGGATGATCGGCGGGCGGCTGGCTATTGGGCATGTTGATCTGCGCACCAATGCAGTGATCAGGGTCCTCATACGCGGTCAGCGCCGAGACCCGGGCGCCGATGTCGCCGCCCTGGGTTCCGTAGCGTTCGTAGCCCAGCGACTCCATCAGCGCGACCCACATCCGTGCGGCTCGCATGTGCCCGAAGCCGCCCGAGTCGGGAATCTCGGAGAATCCGTAACCGGGCAGCGAAGGCGCGATGACCGTGAACGCGTCGGCGGGATCGCCGCCGTGAGCGGCGGGATCCGTCAGCGGACCGATGATCTTCGAGACCTCGGTGAACGAACCGGGCCAGCCGTGGGTGAACAGCAGCGGCAGCGGATCGGGGCCCTTGCCCTGCTGCAGGACGAAGTGAACGGTGTAGTCCTCGACTCCGTCGGCCGAGACGCGGGTCGTGAACTGCGGCATCTGGTTGAGCCGCGCCTGCTGCGCCGGCCAATCGAATTCGTTGAGCCAGTACTCGCACAACTCGCGAATGTAGCCAAGATTGGACCCGTACTGCCAACCGGAGTCCTCGACCTCGGACGGCCAGCGGGTCTGCACAAGGCGGCGCTTGAGATCGCGGATCTCGGACTCGGGAATGTCGATCGCAAACGGTTCAGGCATGCTCTGTTCCAATCTGCTCGGGGAATCTGTCGCAGACGCGGCTCTCGGGCAGTATCGCGGGAAGGAATCTCGTGGCGGGCATCGCTGGTGTCGCCCTCGGGGCGAAGAGAGAGTCGTCGGACCCAGGAGGTCCGGCATCGGTGACGAATGGAAGGGTGGGGCTCAGGCCTCGAACAGGGGCCGCACGGAGCAGGTGAAACCGGGCAGGACATCCTGGCCATCGAGTTCGCCGTCCTCGCGATGCTGGGCGACACCACGGTCGGCGTGATGCGATTCGACGGTTCGATCATCAGGGAAGGCGACCCAGACGAGTCGGACGCCTTGGCGCAGCCACATCTCGGCCTTGTCGTTGAGTTGGTCACGATTGTCGCGGGGCGACTTCACCTCGACGACCAGCTCTGGAATGACTTCGGCATAGCCTTGAATCCGCTGGTCCAACGGCAATCGCTGGGCGGAGAAGAAGGCTACATCCGGTGCGCGGACTGTGTCGGGGTCGCGCTCGATCTTGATCCCAGGATCGCCGACAACGACTCGGCCGAGACGCCTGCTCTCAACGAAGGGACCAAGTCTCGTCACAAACTTGGCGGCGATCTGCGCGTGGTCGACTCCTGGCGGCATGGATTCGCAGAGTACCCCTCGGATCAGCTCGCCGTAGAACCCATCGCTGGACAATTGAAGCAGGTCCTCGGCGGTCAGCAGCCTTGGGGGGGTATCGGTGGTCATCGACGTCCACTCTCTCGATCGGAGTCAGCGTAGCCGAACGGCGACCCGGCTAGCTCTCGACGACGTCGCCGGCGACCGGGTCGATCCGCACGCCCTTGGCCTCGACCCAGCTGAGCGCGCGGTCGATCTCGTCGTGATCGCCGTCGAGCTCCAGCACGACCCATCCGAAATCGTGTTCAACGTCGGCCATGCGGATGTTCGTGACCACGTCGAACTCGTGCCCGACGAGGTAGATCACCGGTTCTTTGACGGCGTCGCCCTCGAAGGTGAATCGGACTCGTCGGGTCGCCATGGTTAGCCTCCCACGCCGACGGCTTGCGGCGCCTCGGCGAAGGCGTCTTCGAACGATTGCAGCGTACCTTCGACCGGGATTGGTTGCGTCACGTGCTCGACTACGGCGTCGGCCGTCTTCAGTCCGCCGCCGGTGATAAACGCGACGGTCGACTCGTCGGGGTCGAGCTGTTCCGTCTCAATCGCCTGCCGCAGGCCCGCGATCGTGACCCCGCCGGCGGTCTCGGCGAAGACGCCCTCGCACTCGGCCAACATGCGGATGCCCTCGACCACCTCGGGGTCGGTGACCGCCGTCGAGCCGCCGTCGGTGCGCTTCATCGTCTTCAGCGCGTAGTAGCCGTCGGCGGGATTGCCGATCGCCAGCGACTTGGCGATCGTGTCGGGCTTGACCGGGCGGATGTTGGTCGTGTCGTTGCGCCAGGCCGTCGTAATCGGCGAGCAACCCTCGGCCTGCGCGCCGATCATGCGGATCGGCGTCTCGTCGATCAGGCCGTAGCGCTGGAACTCCTGAAAGCCCTTGTGGATCTTGGTGAACAGCGAACCGGAAGCCATCGGCGCGACCACCTGCCGCGGCGCGCGCCAGCCAAGCTGCTCCGCGACCTCGTAGGCCAGCGTCCGTGATCCCTCGGCGTAGTAGGGCCGCACATTGATGTTGACGAAGGCCCACTGCCGATTGTCGGCCAACTCCGAGCAGAGCCGGTTGACGTCGTCGTAGGAGCCATTGACCGAGACGATGGTCGGGTTGTAGATCGCCGAACCGAGCACCTTGCCCGCCTCGAGGTCGTGAGGGATGAAGACGATCGCCTCCATACCGGCTCGCGCCGCATGAGCCGAAACCGAGTTGGCCAGATTGCCGGTCGAGGCGCAGGCGAGCGTCTTGAAACCCATCTGGCGCGCCCGCGAGGCGGCCACCGCAACCACGCGGTCCTTGAACGACCAGGACGGATTGCAGGTGTCGTTCTTGATCCACAACTCGCGCATGCCCAGCCGCTCGGCGAGCCGGTCGGCCTTGATCAGCGGCGTCCAGCCGACATTGAGGTCGACAATGAAGTCCTCGTCGGCCGGCAGCAGATCGATGTAGCGCCAGATCGAGCGCGGGCCGGATTCGATTCGCTCGCGGGAGATTTTGGACTGAATGCCGTCGTGGTCGTAGGCGACTTCGAGCGGTCCAAAGCAGAAATCGCAGACGTGCAGCGGTTCGAGCGGAAACTCGCGACCGCACTCACGACAGGCGAGGCAGGTGGCATAGGTCATTGGGTCAGGGGCTTTCGCTGAGCGCAGGGAGTGTCGGACCGGCCCGTACCCCTCAGGCGCACACGCGCCTAACGGGGCAGGGCCCCGGGCATCGCCATGCGGCCCAGCATCGTCGCGTCCATGGTCACACGCGTCTTCATCACCCGCAGCGTACAACAGCGAGGCAGATCATTCCCAGACCCGCGACATATCGATGACCAGACCGCTACACACATCCTCGCCGGACAGCTCTGCGGGATCGTTGAGTGCTTCGACATCGCCGTTCTCGCGATAGATCCAGACTTTTCGCGCGAACGGATCGATCAGCCATCCCAGCCGCACGCCGCCAGCGATCCATTCGACCATCTTCTCCTGCTGTCGCTGAATCGATTGGCGCGGCGATCGCACCTCAATGGCTAGGTCTGGAGTGATTTCGAATGCTTCGCTCCAAGGACGAGGCACATCCGGCATCCGTGCGGGAGAGACCCACGAACAATCGGGTTTCTTGCGGAAGCCGGTCGGCAGGTCGTAAGCAGTCGCACTTTCCAGAGACATCCCTCCTCCACCCGCTTCGATCCAGTTCCAGATCTGGTGCGTGATCACAGAGGAGATGTACGAGCCTTCGGTTGAGACCATGGCGATTCGCAACTCGCTGTCCGGCGTTAGCTCGATCCGAACGTGTCGATTTTCTTCGCGCAGCCACTCCCACCACTGCTCGGTGATCTCAAAACCCTCGGGCAACGGAACGAATAGCTGTCCTTCGACCTCTTCAGGAATCGAGGGCGACCAGCCGTAGACGGCCGTCGCTTCACGTACTTCGGTCATGGCGCCTCCGCCCAGTCTCAGCCGTAGCGCTCTTCCCGCCAGGGGTCTCCGTGCATGTGGTAGCCGTACATCTCCCAGAAGCCCGGGGCGTCTCGATTCATGAACTCCAGGCCGCCGACCCACTTCGCCGACTTCCAGAAGTACAACGAAGGAATCACGCCGCGCACCGGACCGCCGTGCATGGCATCCAGCGGCTTGCCGTCGTGGGCGATGGCCAGCATGGCGTGGTCGTCGGCACGGAGATCGGCCATCGGCACATTGGCTGTGTACCCGCCGTAGCAGTGGAACATCATGTGCGTCGCTGAGTCCTTCACGCCCAGCATCTCGAACAGTGTCGAAAGCAGCACGCCCTGCCACGTGTTGTCGTAGCGCGACCAGTGGGTGACGCAATGGATGTCGTTGTGCTTCTCCGAGACGCCGATCTCCAGGAATTGTTCGTAGGAGAGAATCCGCTCCTGCTCCACCTCGCCCCAGACCTGGAGATTCCAGTCCTTCGTCTCAACCCGCGGCGTTCCGCCGTAGGTCAAGACCGGCCATTCGCGAATCAGCCGCTGGCCCGGCGGCAGCCGGTCGTGTCCGGTCTCTTTGCGCCGACGCTGCAATTCGGAAAACGGCGCCCCGGTCAGAATCTCGCTCACAAGCCTGCTCCCCTGAAGCGCCATCCTGCAGCGCGCAACCCGTCCAGATTATCCGAATCCCGAGTTCCCGCGTGTAATCTCGATGTATGGGCGATTCGCTTCCCGATCCTCAGGGATCTTCTTTCCCCTCTCCCCCCGCTGTGCGGGGGGAGGTGCCGCAGGCAGAGGGGGGCGAGCGCCCGGCGTCGACGTCACCCGTTCGTCGTCGCTCCCACCGACGCTTCATTGCACTGGCCGCCGCAATCGTCCTCTTCGACCAGATCACCAAGGTCATCCTGCGCGAGACACTGGCCCTCGGCGACCGCGAGTGGCTGGCCGAGTTCTTCGCCTTCTCGCACATCGCCAACGACGGCGGGGCGTTCGGCTTCTTCGGCGGCCAGAACACGGTGCTCGCCGTCTCGGCCGTCGTCGCCATCGCCGTGGTCGCGATCTACTACTTCTTCCCGCCCATGGACCACTGGCTGGTTCGCAGCGGGCTGGCGCTGATCCTCGGCGGCGCGGTCGGCAATCTGCTCGACCGCCTCTACCAGGGCCACGTGACCGATTTCATCGATTTCATCCACTTCCCGGCCTTCAATGTCGCCGACGCCGCGATCAACGTCGGCGTCGCCGCCATCGTGATCGCCCTGTTGTTCGGCGACCTGTTCAAGCGCAATCCCCGATCTCCATGACCGACCACGCGACGCCGGCAATGGAACTGATGGCCGACCGCAACGGCGAACGGCTCGATCAGTTCCTCGCCCGACGGCTCGACGGCGCGTCGCGTAATCAGGCCCGCCGCCTGATCGACGACGGACTCACGCGCGTCGACGGCAGGTTGGAGCGTCCTGCATTCAAACTCAGCTTTGGCGAGCTCGTCACGGTCCACTCTCGGCAAACGGGACCGATCGAAGACCCGGTTGACATTACGCTCCATGTGGTCCACGAGGACGACCATCTCGCTGTCATCGACAAGCCGGCGCAGCTCACCGTGCATCCTGCTCCCGGAGAGACGCAACCCACGCTGATTGCCGCGATCCTTAAGCGTTGGCCGGAGATCGCCTCGATTGCCGAAGACGATCCCGAGGCGGATCCGCTCCGACCGGGACTGGTCCACCGTCTCGATCGCGACACCACCGGCCTGTTGATGATCGCCAAGACCGCCGACGCGCTCCGCTCGCTCCGGGATCAGCTTCGCGAGCGCCGCGTCGACAAGCGCTATGTCGCCGTGGTCGTCGGCGCGCCCGATCCGCCGGTCGGACTGATTGACGCGCCGATCGGACGGGATCCGGGCGATCCGCGGCGCATGACCATTCTCGACCGCGGCCGGCCCTCGCAGACCGGCTACGAGACCGTCGAGCGCTTCGCCGATGCGTCGCTCCTGCAGTGTCAACTGATCACCGGCCGCACTCACCAGATTCGGGTGCATCTCTCCGCGATTGGCCATCCGATCGCCGGCGACGCGATGTACGGCTTGGCGACACCGCTGATCGATCGGCAGGCGCTGCACGCGCGCAAGTTGACGTTCGAGCACCCCGCAACCGACGAAACGCTCACGCTGATCGCGGAGCCGCCTGCGGACGTTCGCCGCCTGCTCAGCCAACTCCGCGAGGGCGAGTTGCTGCTTGGCGACCAGCCCGTCCCCCGGTCTCGCAACGAACCTGCTGATAGCGTGAAACGGCAGGCGCGTTCGACCCGTCGTCAGCGGCGCCGACGCGGCCAACGAATCCGCTAGCGCACTTCTCACGGAGAACCCGCCCATGAGTGTCCGCGTCCGCTACGGACCTTCCCCCACCGGCGAGCCGCATGTCGGCAATATCCGCACCGCCCTCTTCGACTGGCTGCTCGCCCGGCGTTTCGGCGGCCAGTTCATCGTGCGCATCGAGGACACCGACCAATCCCGCGCCGTCGAGGGAACCGAGCAACTGATCCTCGACGCCCTGACCTGGCTGGGTCTGGATTGGGACGAGGGCCCCGACGTCGGCGGACCGTTCGGCCCGTACCGCCAATCCGAGCGTCTGCCGTTGTATGTCGAGGCGGCCGACCGCTTGATCGCCGAGGGCAAGGCCTACCGCTGCGTCTGTTCGTCGGAGCGTCTCGACGCACTGCGCAAGTCGCAGCAGCAGGCCAAGCAGCCGCCCGGCTACGACCGCCGCTGTCGGGAACTCGGGCTGCCCGGCGACGAGCCGCACGTCGTTCGGCTGGCGATGCCGCTCGACGGCGACACCGTTGTCAACGACTACCTGCGCGGCGACGTCTTCTTTCAGAACGCGCTGCTCGACGATCACGTCCTGCTCAAGCGCGACGGGTTCCCCACCTACCATCTCGCCTCGGTCGTCGACGACCATCACATGCAGATCACGCACGTGATCCGCGGCGACGAGTGGCTCTCGTCCGCGCCGCGCCACGTGCAGACCTACGCCGTGCTCGGCTGGGACGAGCCGATCTGGGTCCACCTGCCGATCATCCGCGGTCCCGACAAGGGCAAGCTGTCCAAGCGCCACGGCGCGACCTCGGTCCGCGAGTACGCCGACAAGGGATTCTTGCCCGAGGCACTGCTCAACTTCCTCGCTCTGCTCGGCTGGTCCAGGGACGAGACCACGACGATCATGTCGCGCGACGAGATCGTCGAGTCGTTCGACCTCGACGGACTCGGGCTTGCCTCGGCCATGTTCGACATCGAGCGGCTGAGCGAGATGAACGCGCGCTACATCCGCGATCTCGACCCGGCCGACTTCCTCGCTCGCGGCAAGCCGCACCTGGAGCTTCGCCTGGGACACTCAGTCGAGAACGATGCCCTGGATCGCCTCCTGACCATCGCGCCGGCGATCCAGGAGCGGGTCAAGCTGATGCCCGAGTTCGCCGACTACACCGACTTCTTCTTCAACGACGGCCCGCTCGACTACGCCAACGACGCGCTGATGGGCAAGGCCTACAAGAACAAGCCCTGGATGGCGCTCGAATCCGTCGAGGCCTCGCTCCAGACGCTGCGCTCGGTTGCGGAATCCGGCTGGACCGCCGAGGCGCTGGAGGCGGCCTTGCGCGACCTGGCGACCGAGCGGGGGGAGAAGCCCGGCGCCCTGTTCACGCCGATCCGCGTCGCGGCGACCGGCAAGCGGATTGCGCCGCCGCTCTTTGACACGCTGGAAACACTGGGGCAGGCCAGGACCCTGGAACGGCTCAATGCGGCCGCCGAGCGGCTGGCCCGACCCGACGACTGAGGTGATAAGCTGACCCGCGTTGGGGATTGGTCTAGTGGTAGGACGACTGACTCTGGATCAGTTAGCGGGGGTTCGAATCCTCCATCCCCAGCCAACATCGAGGCCAGGTCAGGTCGTCAAATCCAGTGGGGCATTCGTCTAGCGGCCAAGGACACCGCCCTCTCAAGGCGGAGATCAGGGGTTCGAATCCCCTATGCCCTACCAAACGGCACTGTACTGCGAACTCCTTCGCCCAATTCCACGTCGGCCACATCCCCGCCTCGGAGCGGGCTGTCCTGCGGCGTCGGAATCGTGTAGTGAATCACCGCCCGGCCGGGACGGACCACGATTCGCTTAACGAACGAGTGGATGAACGACTTCGCCTCCGTCACCTCGCTGGTCTGCAGGAACTCGCCCATCTCCTCGGCGAACTTTGCGACCATGTTCGCGCTGTCGAGCAACTCCCGGCGCTCCGTTAGAGCCAAGCGCGCCTGGTCCGCTGCTTGATCGAGTTGCGCTTGGCGCTCCTGATGCACCCGGAGGCGCGGAAGAATGTCGTTGACCTCCATGTCTGAGCTCTCGACGATGTACCAGAGGCGATCCATCTTCCGCCGCACTTCCTCTTTCTCCGCCTCGATCGTCTCCAGGCGCTCACGCTCTTCTCGAGCTACGCCGTCCATCTCTTCGTCGACCAGCCTGACCAGTTCGCGAATGTTGCTCTCCGTGAGAATGTGAACCCGGATCTGCTCGATGATCAGGCGCTCGAATCGACTGGCATTGAGCCGAGGCGTCTCACAACTCTTGCTGCCGCCGCTGAGGATCGACTGACAGACGTAGTAGCTGTACTTCCCGCCCTTCGCCTCTGCCGCAGTCAAGGCCTTGCGACAGAGCTCGCAGCGGACCAGACCGCTCAGCAGGTATCGACTGGCTACTTGGCGCGGGTTGACTCGCGCCGGCGCCCGCGATTGCAATGATTGTCCGACCCTCTCGAATTCCTCTCGCGACACGATCGCCGGAAACGCCTGCTCAACGCGCACGGGTGGCGCGCCGCTCTTGTCGGTCAGGCCCCAGACCAGCGTGCCCGTGTACGACTCATTGATGAGCATCTTGTGGATCGTGGTCTTCAGCCACTTCTTGCCCCGCGGACTGGGAATGCCGTCGGCGTTCAAACCCTTGGCAATCTCCAGCACACTCTCCCCTGCAAGCGCCATGTCGAAGATTCGGCGCGCCACGGCATCCTTGGGCGGGTCGAGTTCGAGGCGGGGCCTCTTCTTCGCACCGTCCTGGACATGGACCCGCCGATATCCGTACGGGACATAGGGGCTGACCCAGAATCCTCGCGAGGCTGCTTCCCGCATCCCGCGCTTGACCTCCTGGGCGAGATTCTCCGAGTAGAACTCGTCCACACTCTCGATGATCGCCTCCATGAGCTTGCCGGTTGGTGAGTCGTCCGCGTGCTCGGTGATCGAGGTAACGCGGATCCCTCGCCTCCTGAGCATCGACTTGAAGGCGACGGCGTGTTCCCGCTTGCGCGTGAAGCGGGAGAATTTCCAGACCAGAATCTCCTGGAAAGGAGCGTCATTCTGTGCCGCTTCGTCCAGCATCTTGCGAAACTGTGGCCGGTCTGCGACTCGGCCGCTCTCAGCTTCGTCGACGTACTCGCGCGCCACGACGTAGCCATTGCGCTCGGCGTAGTCGCGGAGGGCGCGCAGCTGGGCGGCGACGGAGAGATCGACATCCTGGCGATCCGACGAGACCCGGGCATAGAGTGCTGCGGCTGTCTGAACTGATGGTTCGTTCATCGGAAGCTCCCTTGTTCGTCGTGGTCTTTCGGCCACTCCGCCAACGCACGGCTTAGCCTGTCCAAGCCGACTAACTTCGTACGATTGTGTGTTCGAAACACTATATCGGCTGGCTGACCGGCGAAGCCACTCACGTTTGACGGTTTCCACAGTCGGCGACTGCGCTACTGCGCGCGTTCGCCGCCGTGGTCGCCAAATTCCTCGGTCAACCGGAACCGCCCCATACGACGCCCCCTACCACCGGGACGTCAAAGCGACGGGTCCCTCGACGGCTCGGTCTCCGCCCAAGGAACGATTGTGGTCGCTAGCGATGTTGACACCAATCGAGGCGGGTGTGGTTGTTGGCGCGCATGCCCTCGAAGAATCAACAGCATCTAGGATGCCAGCGTGGTTGCAGAGCAGAACGTAGGTCGTACTGAGTTGGTTCGTCGCGCCGCCGAACGGTGGCGCAAGGACCTCGTCGACACTTCCGGACGAAATCGTCTGCGCCGGTTTCGCGATCTCCGAACGGGCACACTCGATCTCACGCCGAGACGCGCCGAGAACCTGGACCGCCGGGCAGTAGATCGGCTGTTGTCAGGCAAGACCGTCGCCCTTCATGATTTGTTTCCCGCGCGCCCCGAGGACGAAGAAGATCATGCAGCCTTCGTCGATGCTCGGCGTCGTCTGTTAGCGATTCAGAAGCGGGCCCTGACCGACGCAGAGGAGAAAGGGATCGAAACCTGTCTCGCGGCGATCGGGCTGGCGACGTGGAAGGTAAACCAGGGCACGCCGCCTATCGCTCCGGTCGTGCTTCTGCCACTGGAAGCTGAAGCCAGCGGGGCCGCGGCGCGCGACTTCAAGCTGTCCGTATCGGGCGATGCGCACTTGAATCCGGTGCTCACGCACATCCTGCGCACTGAACACGACATCGCGTCCGAGGAGTTAGAGGCGGAGGTCGCCGAAGACCCGCCGACTGATCTCCAGGGCTTCCGGGACTGGCTGGACGGCCTGTCGGAGCCCTGGCATGTGTTGCCCGAGCTCAAGATCGAGCCTCGGGTGGTGATCTCAAACTTCTCCTATTCGACGATGCCGCTCGTGGTCGACCTCGAGCAGAACGAAGAGCACTTCGCGAGCCACGACGTGGTGGCCGCCATCGCCGGCGATGTCGAGGCCCGCGAGCATCTCGCCGCCAGAATCTGCGACCCCGACCTCGACCAGCCCGACCGCGACCCGCCCGCGGACGAGTTCCTCGTGCTCGACGCTGACTCCAGTCAGCACCGGGCGATCAATCGGGTGCTGGGAGGAGAGTCTCTCGTCATCCAGGGCCCGCCCGGGACCGGCAAGTCGCAGACCATCGCGAACCTCGTCACGGCCCTGGTGGCTCGGGGCAAGCGCGTCTTGTTCGTCGCCGAGAAACGGGCGGCGATCGAGGCTGTCACGAAGCGGCTGGAGCAAGTCGGCCTCGGCGAACTGGTCATGGACATGCACGGCGGTGTCACGTCGCGCCGGGAGTTTGCGCGTACATTGTCGGAGTCGCTCGACCTGGTGTCGCGGATTCCGGAACTCGATTTCTCCGCTACGCACCGTCGACTCGAACTGCGGCGCGAGGCCCTGATCAAGAACGATGCTGCGGTGCACCAGACCCGGGAACCGTGGATGCTCAGCGTGTTCGAGATGCGCAAGCGCGTCCTGGCGATCCCGGATGCGGCGCGAACGCCTCTTCGACTGACGCGTCGGTCGGCAGAGCGCCTTAGTCCTCAGGGCTTCGAACACCTCTCCGGCGAGGTTGAGGAGTGGATTGACCTTCACGGGCACGTCCTCAGGGATCTCCATCCGGAGTGGGCGGCAAGTGCGATCGAGACCACCGAGGATGTGTTGGATGCCTCTGATCTGATCCGCGATCTTCATTCGGACAGACTGCCGGAAGCCTTGGACCTTCTCGGCGCGGCCCTCGGCAACGCAGGTCTGGCGCTTCCGAATGAGATCGGAGAATGGTCGCCCGTCGTCGATCTCCTCGAGAGAGTGGAGTCCACACTCGGCGCCTGTCGGCCGGACATCTACCAGCTCGACTTCGACGCCACGCAGGAAGCAATGGCTCCCGCCGAACGGAGTGCAATCTCGCGTCTCTTCGCTCGGCTCTTCAACGGCGAGTATCGCTCGGCTACCAGGGCCGTCCGAAGTCTCTTGCACGATCCAGAGTCCCTCGAAGACGCCGGCCTTCTCTCGCTCATCGTCGTGGCGAGTGAGCAGGTTGCTGAGTGGAACTCTCGCAGCGTCGATGCCGGCGACCCTCGAGTGCCCAACGAGTTGGATGAGGTGAGGTCCGGGCTAGATGCCTTGCTCGATGGCATCCGGAAGCTGGGCAGAGTCATGTCGATGGACGATCTCGAAGAGATTGGACATCAGGATCTCGCGGCCTTGCTGCAAAATCTCGTCGGCACTCTCAGCGTGGCGGCCAACCTGCCCCGTATTCGCGAGCTGGAAGCGACATTCGACAAGCGAGGCATTGAGCGAGTCACCAGGCGCGTCGGGGAGGAGATTCCGCCGGAGCAGGCTGCGGCCGCCGTCGAGCACGCATGGCTGAACAAGGTTCTCGAGGACCTGGACATTCAGGACAACACGTTGCGGTCGTTCGATGCGGTTCGTTGTTCGCGCCAGCGGCACGAGTTCGCGCAAACGGACCTTGAGCATCTGTCGCAAACACCGCTCAGGGTGAAGCGACTGGTCGCTGAGGCGATCATCGAAACGATGGAGCAACATCCCGAGGAGCGCGACCTGGTTCGCAGAGAAGCAGCCAAGAAGCGGCGTCACCTGAGCGTCCGGCAACTGTTGGCGCGGGCGCCGCACATGCTGTCCGCGCTACGGCCGTGCTGGACGATGTCGCCCATCCTCGTCGCCGAGATGATTCCCCACGACCGCAAACTCTTCGATGTCGTGATCTTCGACGAGGCATCCCAGATTCCGCCGGCGGAGGCAATCGGTTGCTTGGCTCGATCGTCTCAAGTCGTGGTCGCTGGAGACAGCCGACAGCTGCCGCCTACGTCCTTTTTCGGTCGGACTGCCGAAGATGATGACGACGAGGAGGAGGACCTCTCACTGACCCGGGATATCGAGTCGCTGCTGGACGTCGCTGACGCATTGCTGCGCGACCAGATGCTGCAGTGGCATTACCGCAGCCGCGACGATCGGCTCATTGCCTTCTCGAACCAGCGCATCTACGGAGGCGCGTTGACGGCGTTCCCGGGCGCGTTAGTGGACAGTCCGATTGAGCATGAACTGATCCCATTCCGGCCGATCAATGGGGTGAGGGGTACGCGCTCAAATCCCGACGAAACCGAACGGGTCATCGATCTCATTCTGGACCATGCACGCAGCCGGCCTGCCGAGACGCTGGGGGTGATCGCCTTTGGGCAGCACCACGCGAACAACGTCGAGGCGACCTTACGGAAGAGACTCGGCGAACTGAACGACGCCTCGCTTGACCAGTTCTTCGCGGAGACCAACGAGGAGCGGTTCTTCGTCAAGAACATCGAGCGTGTCCAGGGCGACGAGCGGGACGCGATCATCCTCAGTCTCGGCTACCACAAGGATGCCAACGGCAACTTGCCGCTCCGCTTCGGGCCGCTCAATCAAGAAGGAGGCGAACGGCGTCTCAATGTCGCGGTCAGCCGCGCGCGCTCACGGCTGAAGCTGGTCTCGTCGTTCACCCATCACGACATCGCTCCGGGTCGCACCGAGGCCAAAGGCGTCGAGCTCCTGCGCCAGTACCTCGAGTTCGCCGCCTCAGGCGGTAAGGACCTGGGGGCGGAGACCAGTCCTATACCCCTGAACCCATTCGAGCTCTCCGTCAAGGAGGGACTGGAGCGGCGAGGGATTCCCGTCGTGGCGCAGTACGGCGTCTCTGGATACCGCATCGACTTCGCCTGCGCACACCCGGACCAGCCCGGGCGAATGGTGCTGGCAGTTGAGGCCGACGGCGCGAGCTATCACTCTTCGGCGACCGCCCGTGATCGCGACCGGCTGCGCCAACAGGTCCTAGAAGACAAGGGATGGCGGTTCCATCGGATCTGGTCGACTGAGTGGTTTCGCAATCGCGAAGCTGAGCTTGACAGAGCGGAACAGGCTTGGCGAGCGGCCGTGGCAGATTCCGCTCTCGACAGAATGAACCCAGCGCCGGAGAAGGTGACTAGTGAACTCGCCAAGCCGGTCGTCGCCCGCGCGCGCAGAAGGGGTCAGCGGCCTCTCGTCCCTCGAAAGGGTGCGCCGGGATACGCGACCATCGCCGACTACTCTCCCGAGGAGTTAGTGATGCTGGCTCGTTGGATTCAGTCCGACACGCTGCTGCGGACCGAGGACGATCTCAGACGGGAGATGATGGAAGAGTTAGGGTTCAAGCAGATGGGAACGCGAATCAAACGGGCGTTGACTCACGCGATCCAGCAGACGCGACGTTGATGCCAGGGCTCGAACTAGCGCCTAGTGGCCCGCCGGCAAGCCGGGAAACGTAGATCGATTCGCATCACCTCGCGAGAGCGTTTTGCAACAACTTCCCCACGATTGCGCTCAAAGGCGCTGACAGGGATGGTACGTGGGACAAACGCAGGACAATCACGCGACATCCCTGTCCGGCGTACGCAGGAAACCCAGCGCAGAACGGCGGTTCTGGGCTGGACGGTTGTCCGGGGAGGGGTGGGGCGGGGCGGCTCCTACAGGAAGCGCTGGGCGCGGGCGGATGGGGAGGTTGGAACATGCCGCTGGACCGTCCGGACAGCGTGCAGGGGCACTCGCTCGGCGGGGTGGGGAGGCGGCAGGCGCCAGGACGGGCCCAGCACCCCCTCCTTCGTCAGGGTCGGTAGGTTGCTACTGACGAAGGGCGCGTGGGGCAGGACGGCGGCGTGGTCGAGGAAGATCCGCTCCGCTTCGGCGGTCTCGAACAGGAACAGGATCAGGGGTTCTACCCCTCCATGGTCGCGCCAGGCGTAGTCGGTCTGGAGGTAGCGTCGGTACCCGCGCAGGCGCTCGGGCACCCGCTTCGGCGTGACGGCCCGGCGCTCGTACTCCAGCAAGCACCAGTCCCAGTCTCCCTGGTAACCCAACTGGAACGAGGCGTCGGGGTGGAGGACGTAGGGGTCGCCCTGCCAATACGTGATCTGCGAGCGGTGGGTGGGGAGGAGGTCGAGCAGCTCGTAGTCGGGGTCATGGCCGACCTCTGCACTGAGCCTGGCGGCGAACTCGGTGATGCCCCACTGGTGCTCGGCCTGCGAGTCGAGAGCGCGCAGGGCGCTGCCGAAGTAGACGCCCTCGCCCTGCTGCGGGGTCCAGCGGTCGAGCGTCGGACCGACGGCGGCGCGGTCGCGGCGGGCGAGGGCGGTCAGCCCCTCGTCCGTGAGCACGTAACCGTCCGGCTCGCGTTGCACCAGGAAGCGGCGGCGCAGGGAGCGCAGGACTTGGTTGGCGCGGCGACGGGTGACGCCGCCCATCAGCCCCGCCAGTTGGTCGGGGGCAGAAAACGGCCAGGCGGCGAGCAGGTCCATCGCCTGCTTGTCAGCCCGCGTCAGTTGTATTGAAAAGGCGGCGTCGAGCTGCTCTGAAGGCTTCGGCATCGTCGCCCTGACATCCGAGCGGTAGAGCGTGTCGGGGTCGGGGTGAGGCTCGGGAGGTCCGCTCTTGGAGTACGCGGCGACGCGCCTCGTGATCCAGGTGAGCATGGTGGGCAACGAGGCGTCGGGTCCGATGGCCGCCGTGTTGGGGAAGCCGTAGCCGCACTGCTGGAACACCGGGCGGCGGGGGCCGCCGGCGATCAGCTCGGCCGCGCAGGCGACGAACGTGGTCTCGTGCTGATTCGGATCGGCCAGAGCTCTGACGGCGCGGCGAGAGTCCTGCTCGGAGTCGGTCAGCACAAATGTGAGCCAGGGCGTTTGACCCCAGCCAAGCCGCTCGATGGTGCGCAGACGGAAGCGCAGGTTGGCGGCGGACAGCATCGCACCCTGGCGCAGCAGGCCGACCGAGCGCCCGCCGGAGAGCGTGAGCAGCGCGTCGTAGGGACCCTGGCGGTAGTGGTCGACCCGGACCGGCTGTCGCTCGGGATCGACCTCGGCGACCAGTGCGGCCACGTGGTAGCACACGGCGACCGAGTCAAGCCGCTCGGCCAGGAGCTTGAACCACTGCTTCGAGACGGGGTAGAGGGGCAGCAGTCCCGGGCTGTCCAGACCCACCGCCCGGATGCCGGCGGCGGTGGGGAAGTAGCGACGGCGCGGTCGCGGTCCCAGCGCGTCGAGCCGGTGCGGCCGGGAGTCGACCAGACCGCGCTGGCTCAGCTTGACCAGCTGGTCGCGCAGGGTCGAGGCCGGCACGCGCCTGAGGTGGGCCAGTTCGCCGATGGTTGTGAGCGGCGCTTCGCAGAGGTGCAGCAGCGCGTCGTGGAGTTCGTCGCTGAGCGAGTGGGTCGGCGGCGGGCGGCTGCGCGAGACCGGCGCGTCGATTAGCGCTCGCGTCGCCGCCTCCAGCGCCTCGACGCTGTCGCCCACGCGGTTGAGGACCGCCCGAGGCAGCCTGCGGCCGACCTGAACGCGCTCGAGGAAGCGCCAGAGGGTCTGGCGGGAGACGCCGAACCGCTCAGCCGTGCGCCCCTGGCCGTGCTGCCAGGCGTGTTCCTTCAGATAAGTTCGGATCAGATCGATCCGCTCGCCGTCGATCACGGACGGACTCCGGTATGCGCATGTCGCTGGGTCTACAGATTGAGTGCGAATGCGTGCCGCGGAGCCCGGGTTGGGCCGACACGTCAGGAGCGCTCTCGCGCAGAGTCAGCCGGATCGAGCCGCTAGCGCTTCGGCGGGTTGTTGCCTCGTCCGCCGCCCGAGGGCTTGCCGGTCGTGCTCGGGGCGTTGGGCGGACGGCCACCGCTGCTCTTGCCGCCCTTACCACCTCTGTCACGCATTCTCAGTGTCTGGGTCATGTCGATTGCCTCGCTCTAGCGAGCCAACGATCCGGCCAAGCTGCTCTGGCCCTGATGCTCGCTCGAAGTTCAATCATATGTAGACGGCCGAGGAACGCAAAACAGACGATCGAAGGACCGCAAAGGGGGTGCAGAATCTGGCCAACTAGAATCCTCCCATGCCTAAAGCCAAGACATCCACTCAGACCTCAAACACCACCACCACCGGATACGAACCTCAGCTCTGGGAGATGGCCGATGCGCTGCGCGGCAGCATGGACGCGGCCGAGTACAAGCACGTCGTCCTCGGCTTGATCTTCCTGAAGTACATCTCCGACGCGTTCGAAGAGCAGTACCAGCGGCTGCAAGCGGTCGATTTCGCGGACCCCGAGGATCCCGACGAGTACCGCGCCGAGAGCATCTTCTGGGTGCCGCCCGAGGCTCGCTGGGAACACGTCCAACACCAGGCCCCGCAGCCCACGATCGGCCAACTCGTTGACGACGCGATGTCTGCCATTGAGCGCGACAATCCCTCTCTAAAGGACATCTTGCCGAAGGACTATTCGCGCCCCGCCCTTGACAAGCAGCGGCTCGGACAATTGATCAACATGATTAGCAACATTCAGGTCGGCGATCAGGAGTCCCGATCCCGCGATGTCCTCGGGCGCGTCTACGAGTACTTCCTCTCACGCTTCGCCAGCGCGGAGGGCAAGGGCGGCGGCGAGTTCTACACCCCGAACTCGGTCGTCCGACTTCTGGTCGAGATGATCGAGCCGTACCGCGGACGCGTCTACGACCCCTGCTGCGGCTCATCTGGGATGTTCGTCCAGTCCGCCGAGTTCGTGAATGCCCATGCGACTGGGAATGGCAACGGCGGCAGGGCGAAGTCCGATATCTCCATCTACGGCCAGGAGTCGAATCACACGACCTGGCGGCTCGCCAAGATGAACCTTGCCATCCGCGGCATCGAGGGGCAGATAGCCCACGGTGACAGCTTCCACAACGACCGCCATCCCGACCTCAAGGCTGACTTCATCCTCGCCAATCCGCCCTTCAACATCTCCGACTGGGGCGGCGAGCGGCTGCGCGACGACCAGCGCTGGCAGTACGGCGTCCCGCCGGCGGGCAACGCCAACTTCGCCTGGGTCCAGCACATGGCCCACCACCTGGCGCCCAACGGCGTCGCCGGCTTCGTGCTGGCCAACGGCTCCATGTCGTCCAATCAGTCGGGAGAGGGCGAGATCCGCAAAAGGCTGATCGAGGCCGGCCTGGTCGATTGCATGGTGGCGATGCCGGGCCAGCTCTTCTACTCGACTCAGATTCCCGTCTGCCTCTGGTTCCTGGCCCGCAACCGGCGCAACCGCCCCGACGAGCTGCTGTTCATCGACGCCCGCAAGCTCGGGCGCATGACCGACCGCACGCATCGCGAGCTCACTCAAGAGGACATCGCCCGCATTGCCGACACGTACCACGCTTGGCGAGACCGCAGCGACGAATACGCGGATGTCCCCGGCTTCTGCAACGCCGCCTCCCTCGAGGATGTCGCCAGGCACGACTTCGTGCTCACGCCCGGCCGCTATGTCGGCGCCGAACCGCAGCCCGACAACGGCGAGCCGTACGAAGAGAAGATGACCCGCCTCGCTGCGCAGTTGCGTGAACAGCAGGCTGAGGCGGCCCGCTTGGACGCCGAAATCGAGGCAAACCTGACCGCTTTAGGATTCGGCACTGACAGTGACGTACCTTCGTCTAGCCAATCCGTCTAGACTGAGGAGCACTATGACTGACTGGCCCCTACAAGACGCTAAGAACCGTTTCAGCGCCGTGGTCGACGCCGCCCTCGCCGGCGATCCTCAGCGCGTCACCCGCCGCGGGCAACCCGCCGTCGTCGTGCTCGCCGTAGATGAGTACGAGCGCCTCCGACTGATTGAACAGGCGAACGCACCCTCGCTGGCCGAGCTGCTGCTCGACATCCCCCAGGACGGCCAGGAGTTCGAACGACTGACCCTGCCGGTCCGCGAGCCCGACCTCTGATGTTCCTGGTCGATACCGACGTACTCTCTGCCTTGCGCCGCGGCGAACGACATCCCGATGCGGCTCGCTGGCTCGCCGCCCAACGCACCTCCGACCTCTATCTCAGCGTCATCACTATCGGAGAGATTGAACGCGGCATCGAGCGGGAACAAGGACGAGACCCTGAGTTCGCTCGCGCGCTCTCGGACTGGCTCGACCGCGTGCTCGCCTGGTACGGCGACCGGATTCTCCCCGTCCACCTCCCGAGTGCGCGCCGCTGGGGGCGCCTCTCGGCCGCCCTCGGACACGAAGGCGCCGACCTACTCATCGCCGCCACCGCACTGGAACACGGCCTGACCGTCGTCACCCGCAACGTCCGCCACTTCCAACCCACCGCCGTACCTGTGTTCAATCCCTTTGTCGACGGCGAGGCGGCCGATGACTGACAACGGCTGGCGCGAATACTCGATCGGAGAGATCGCTGAAGTCGTCGGCGGCGGAACGCCCTCCACCAAGGTTCCGGAGAACTTCGACGGTGATATCCCCTGGCTAACCCCGAAAGACCTCTCCGGTCCACATGACCGCTTCATTGAGCGCGGTGCACGCAATCTATCGCAGCAGGGCCTCGACAGTTCCTCGGCGAGGCTGCTCCCGGCGGGCTCCGTCCTCCTGTCGACACGGGCGCCGATCGGATATGTCGCTTTGGCCAAGAACCCGATCTCGACCAACCAGGGATTTCGCAGCCTGAAGGTGAAGGATGGGTTCTCGGCTGAGTACCTGTACTACTGGCTGACCGCCAACACTGACGAACTGGAACGTCACGCCTCCGGTACCACGTTCCGCGAGTTGTCAGGATCCTCGCTCAAGGGCGTTCGAATCCATCTCCCACCCCTCGACGAGCAGCGGCGCATTGCCCACATCCTCGGAACCCTCGACGACAAGATCGAACTCAACCGACGCATGGGCGAGACCCTTGAAGCCATGGCCCAGGCCCTCTTCAAATCCTGGTTCGTCGACTTCGACCCCGTCCGAGCCAAGGCCGAGGGCCGTCCAACCAACCTCCCACCGGACCTAGACGCCCTCTTCCCCGCCTCATTCCACGACTCGGAGTTGGGCGAGATTCCTGATGGGTGGGACGTTTTGCGTGCTGGTGAGGCTCTGACAGTTCTAGGTGGAAGCACGCCGAGCACAAAGGAACCGGCTTACTGGAACGGCAGGCATTGCTTCGCTACACCCAAAGACTTGTCCCTCCTCCAGTCGCCAGTCCTGACCGAAACAGCTAGGTACATCACAGAGGCCGGCGTAGACAAGATTCGTTCCAGACTGCTCCCTAGGGGCACCGTTCTTCTTTCGTCACGCGCGCCCATTGGCTATCTGGCCCTGACCGACGTACCTGTTGCGATCAATCAGGGGATCATCGCCATGGTTTGCGATGGATCGGTCGGCGCACCTTACGCGCTGCATTGGGCAAGAGCCAACATGCCTGCCATCGAAAACAGAGCAGGCGGGACCACGTTCGCCGAAATCAGCAAGTCAGCGTTCCGCGAGATTCCAATTCTTGCGCCATCCGGACCGGTACACGCTATGTGGCATACGAAAACAGCTCCCGTCCATGAGCAACTAGTCTATCTAGAGAAGCAATCCCGCACCCTCGCCACGCAACGCAATCTCCTGCTTCCAAATCTGCTACGGGGTGCGCTATGAACTACAGCCAAGAACGCTGTCCAATCTGGGGAACTCCTTCAGGGTCGCATATACCTGGGGACGGTGGCGCAACACTCGTTCCTAACTCGTATAGGGCATACGGGTCCTATCGGATCACCTTAGACGCGCTATTTTCGGTGTCGAACCTCGATGATCAGGCAAAGGCTCGCCTGACTACTTGGCTGGTAGAGCAACACCTCCATGGCACACACATGCCTCTGATCACCACTGAAAGAGTGGAGATGGCTCGAAGCGCTTCAAGCCTGTCTGTTGCTAGGCGCGCTGATCGGCTGTTGCAAATGTTGGCCAACAAGTCCACCCATCTGGGCGAAGAGGTGTGGATTCTGGCTATGAGAGCTGGCGATGATGGGACCGCACTAGGAGAGATTCCCAAGCCTACTCAAAACCTCTGGGAGGCCATGGCGTGGTCTGAGACTGCAGATGCTAGAGAGATTGATTTTCTCGCCGAGTACCTTCAGTCCAGAGAATGGCTTGTGACGCCTCGTGAGGGCAGTCGCTACATCTTTGTGGTGACGAGCGATGGTTATTCTCACCTTGAAGCCCAGGCAACGAAGTCCCTTGGAGATCAGGCTTTTGTCGCGATGTGGTTCGACGACGAGACGGACGAAGCGTTCGAGCATGGCATTCGCCTAGCGATCGAAGAAACGGGATACACAGCCATGCGCATCGACCGTAAGGAACACATAAACAAGATCGACGACGAGATCATCGCCGAGATTCGACGCTCCCGATTTCTCGTCGCAGACTTCTCGCAAGGAGATGACGGCGCTCGCGGCGGCGTCTACTACGAGGCAGGTTTCGCCAACGGCCTGAACATCCCTGTGATCTACACCTGTAGAAAGTCCGACATAGATAAGCTCCATTTCGACACCCGCCAGTACAACCACATCGTCTGGGGGTCGCCCGAAGAACTGCGAGAGGCGCTGAGGAATCGCATCCTCGCAATCATCGGCGAGGGACCCAGCGGCTCGGGAGGCTGAAGCGGCCTAGGTTCTCCCGCTGTAGTGGTCTGGCAAAATATCCTCCTGTGACTTGGGACCAAGTTCAGCATTTCCGATCACAGCTTCCCGATGTAGCCGCGGCTCCAGCGGACGATGAGGCCGCTGACGTAGCTAAGGTCAGGCAGGCAGCGCTCGAATCCGTTGCTGAGGCTTGACTGCTGGGCGAATAGCTAGCGGGCCACGGCAGGCTTCCAGACTCTCTCCACCGATGCGTCACAGGATTCGGCGGCAAGTGACACGGAAGCAGGATGCCCCCTCGAAGGATGACGCCGGAGCCCTTGCCACGCATCCTTTCCCGATTGTCGAGGGCACCCTCTTAGCCGTCCATGACACACATCTCTCTGGTCGCCTCAGTGATACACTGGCTGCCAATCTCATGGCACGCAGCTCCGGGAACGGAAACACAGGCCGGCATGCAAGGCGACACCTCGAATGGGCTGGAGCAACTGTGGGGCGAAGGTCCGGTACGTGCCTTTCTCAGCCACAATTCAACCTACAAGAGGGAGGTTAGTCAAGTTCAGGCATTCCTGAAGGGATACGGTATCGCGTCCTTTGTATCTCATGAGGACATTAAACCAATGAGAGAATGGCAAGCGGAGATAATTCGCGCACTGCGTAGCGCAGACGTCCTTATCGCCTTCTTGACGGATGACTTCAGGCGCAGCAAGTGGACAGATCAAGAGGTGGGCATCGCCATCGGACGAGAGATACCAGTCATTCCCATTCGTTTGGGAAGGGACCCGCATGGATTCATGGGGAAGTACCAGGCATTGACAGGATCCTTCACCTCTACTCCCCGACGTAATCCGACTGCTAAGATGGCGCGTGACATCTTCGATATAGTTCTCAGAGAGGAGAGCATAAGCGACATCGCAAAGGATGCGTATGTCCTAGCCGTCTCGCAAGCCAGCAACTTCGACCGAGCCAACAGTCTGGCTAAGTTACTGCCGCAGTTCGATAGTCTCACTCCGGAACAAGCGCGAGGATTGATGACTGCATTCAACGAAAACGACCAAGTCTTCAATTCATACGGCTTTCGCGATGTCCTAATCGATGAGTTGACACGTCTGACCGGATGCGACTTCATGATGCTTACAGACAAAGATGGGGAAGAGCGACTGACTTCCGTTGACCTGCTGTTTTCTCCGCTCCTCAAGGCAGGGGGGTGATACCGTGGGCCTTCAACAACCTGGGTGCAAGGAAGGCAGAGTGCGTGGCCGCAGCTCGATCAGCAGCAACCTCTAATCTCTACGAAGGCATCTACGACCTGCCTGAAGCGGCCAGATACCTGAGCGCTTCGTGGCAAGGCCCCCCTTTGTTGTCGGTGAGTTCCGCGAAGATGATCGGTTGGATTCGGAAGGGGGTGGCCTCTCGAGATCTCATGGATGTCGGCGGAAGAGAGCTGCTAATCGGATTCGAGGACCTGATCTCGATGCGCGTAATCGCCGCGTTGCGGGCCGCCAACGTGAGCTGGCACGCCATACGCCAGGCCGAGCATTGGCTGCGCCAGGAAATGGGTTCCGAGCGGCCGTTCGCGACCGAGACCATCTGGACCGGGCAGCGTCAGGTATTTGTCGAGTGGAAGAAGCAACTCGTCTCGGCCAGCACATCGGGCCGGGCCGCATTCGACTTCCTCCTGGAGTTCTTGACTCCCGTGCACGGCTTGCTGTTCAGCGAAGAGACCCACATGGCCACGTCCTGGGAGCCAAGCGAAGGGGTCGTGCTGGAGCCGGCCGTCCAGTTCGGGGCGCCCTGCATCAAGGGCACGAGAATTCCCACGCGCACAATCGCCGGGATGATCGAAGCCGGAGACTCGCCCGAGTACGTGGCGCGAGCGTTCGATCAGCCCCTCGAATCCATAGAGGAAGCCTGTGAGTGGGAACGACTCCTCCGAGCTGCCTAATCCCCAGTTCCTGCTCGACCAATCCTTGGACCCCAACGTCGCGAAGGCGCTGGCATTGGTCGGTTACGACATTGTGGATGTGGAAACCGCAATCGACCCATCCGGCGAAATGAGTCGGATTGAAGACCCTGTGATCATCGAGTGGTGTCGCGTACATGGATCAGTTTGGGTTCACGCCGACGACAGCGCCCGACGACAACACAAAAGGCAGTTGCAGACCAGCGGCATCCCGACACTCTGTGTCCGCCGACCAGGCGGCCGGATGACCGGACGAGAGCAACTGCGAATCGTTGCGTACGTCATCCCCAAGGTCCTAGACAACTACGAGAAGGCACCAGGGATACGTCATTACCGCCCCGACGCAACCAATCCGCTCTCCAGACCATCGCTGCGCCCGGTTGAGATTTAGGCTGCGGTCATGACCACCATCAGCGAGGCAGATGTCGAGGAGATTGCGCTCAAGCATCTCCGCGATCTCGGCTGGGACACCGCCTACGGACCCGACATTGAGCGCGACTACTCGCAGGTCGTCTTCGAGGACCGACTCCGCACTGCCTTAGTCGACCTCAACCCTGATCTGCCCGATGACGCGTTAGAAAGCGCCTTCCGCAGATTGACCCAGCCCGAAGGCTCCAGCCTCGAAACGCGAAACCGCGCCCTCCACCGGATGCTCGTCTGGGGAGTCGAGGTCGAGTACCGAGACGGAGATCGCATCCGTGGCGGCCAAGTCAAGGTCATCGACTTCGACGATCCCGCCGCCAATGACTACCTCGCCGTCAACCAGTTCACGGTCACCGAACGCGACCACAACCATCGACCCGACATCGTCTTGTTCGTCAATGGCCTCCCTCTTGGCGTGATCGAACTCAAGAACCCGACGGACGAGAACGCCACCATCAAGAGCGCCTGGCAGCAGCTACAGACCTACAAGGCGCACATCCCTTCGCTCTTCGTGTTCAACGAGCTGCTGATCGTCTCTGACGGGACGGAAGCCCGAGTCGGCTCACTCACCGCCGGCTGGGAGTGGTTCAAGCCCTGGCGCACGATCACCGGCCAGGATCCCGTTGACGACCACATACCGCAGCTCCAGGTGATGCTAGCCGGCATCTTCCAGCCGGACCGACTGCTCCCGCTCATCCGAGACTTCATCGTCTTCGAAGACTCCGGCGGTTCGCTCTCAAAGAAGATGGCCGGCTACCACCAGTTCCACGCCGCCAGGATGGCTGTCCAGGAGACACTCCGCGCCACTGGTCAGCGCGTGCGGGAAGTCCAAGAAGAGACGATCGGCCGCTACGAGACCCGGCCTATGTCGGGAGGCTTGCCGGGCGACCAGCGCGTCGGCGTGGTCTGGCACACGCAAGGCTCCGGCAAGAGCTTGACCATGGCGTTCTTCGCCGGCGCCGTCGTGCGCGAACGGGCGATGGAGAATCCAACTATCGTCGTGCTCACCGACCGCAACGACCTTGACAATCAGCTCTTCGACACGTTCGCCCGATGTCAGGACCTGCTCCGACAGCCGCCACAACAGGCCGAGACCCGGGCTGACCTCCGCGCCAAGCTCAACGTGCAGTCGGGCGGGGTCGTGTTCACCACCATCCAGAAGTTCCTCCCCGATAACAAGGGCGATCGTCATCCGCTGCTGTCGGATCGCAGGAACATCGTCGTCATCGCCGACGAGGCGCATCGGAGCCAGTACGACTTCATCGACGGCCTGGCACGTCACCTGCATGACGCGCTCCCCAACGCATCGTTCGTCGGGTTCACTGGGACGCCAATCGAGAACCAAGACGCCAACACGAGGGCCGTCTTTGGCGACTACATCAGCATCTACGACATCCAGCGCTCGGTCGCCGACGAGGCGACAGTCCCCATCTACTACGAAAGTCGCCTGGCAAAGCTCGCCCTTGATGAAGATGAACGTCCAGACATCGACCCTGACTTTGAAGAGGCCACTGAAGGGGAAGAGGTCGAGCGCAAGGAACGCCTGAAGACCAAGTGGGCGCAGCTCGAAGCGATCGTTGGGTCTGAGAAGCGAATCAAGCTCGTCGCCCAAGACATCGTCGATCACTTCGAGCAACGACTCGAGGTCCTCGAAGGCAAGGCGATGATCGTCTGCATGAGTCGGCGCATCTGCGTCGATCTCTACAGGGAACTGGTCCAGCTCCGGCCGGACTGGCACGACGACGCCGACGACAAGGGGACGATCAAGGTCGTAATGACCGGCTCCGCCTCGGATCCGCTCGATTGGCAGCCCCACATCCGTAACAAGCCCCGGCGCGAGGCCCTCGCCAACCGATTCCGTGACGTCAACGATTCGCTCCAGATTGTCCTGGTCCGCGACATGTGGTTAACGGGCTTCGATGCGCCAAGCTTGCACACGATGTACGTCGACAAGCCGATGCGCGGCCATGGTCTGATGCAGGCCATCGCGCGCGTCAACCGGGTGTTCCAGGACAAACCGGGCGGCCTCGTGGTCGACTACCTCGGCCTGGCCCACGAGCTCAAGCGGGCGCTCGCCACCTACACCGAGAGCGGCGGACTCGGCAAGACGACAATCGATCAAGACGAAGCCGTGGCGGTGCTGCAGGAAAAGTACGAGGTCTGTCTCGGTCTCTTCCACGGCTTCGATTGGTCCCAATGGGTGGACGGCACGCCGTCTGAGCGTCTGGCGCTTCTCCCGCCCGCGCAGGAACACATCCTCAAGCAAGACGACGGCAAGGAGCGTTGTCTCGACACCGTGAGGGCGCTGACCCAGGCATTCGCACTGGCCGTGCCGCACGAAGAAGCGCTGCGCATTCGCGACGATGTCGCCTTCTTCCAAGCTGTGCGCGCCTCGCTGGCCAAGCGAACCGTAGGCGAGTCCCGCTCGGAGGAGGAATTGGACCTCGCCGTCCGTCAGATCATCTCTCGCGCTGTGGCTCCCGAGGGCGTGATCGACATCTTTGAGGCCGCAGGGTTGGATAAGCCCGACATCTCGGTCCTCTCCGAGGAGTTCCTCGCCGAAGTCCAGAGCATGCCGCACCGCAACCTCGCCGTCGAGTTGCTGCAGAAACTGCTCAAAGGCGAAATCGCCACCAGGCGGCGCCAAAACGTCGTCAAAGCCCGCTCGTTCGCGGAGATGCTGGAGCGGTCGCTCCTGCGCTACCAGAACCGGGCGATTGAAGCGGCGCAGGTCATCGAGGAACTGATCGAGCTAGCCCGACAGATGCGGGAGGCGAACGCTCGAGGTGAGGAACTCGGCCTATCGGATGACGAGTTGGCCTTCTACGACGCCCTTGAGGCCAACGACAGCGCGGTCCAAGTCCTCGGTGACGAGACTCTGAGAAAGATCGCTCGCGAGCTAGTCGAGACGGTCCGCTCAAGCACGACGATCGATTGGACACTGCGTGAGGACGTTCGCGCACGGCTCCGCGTACTCGTGCGCCGCATCCTCCGCAAGCACGGCTACCCGCCGGACAAGCAGGAGCAAGCTACACTGACCGTGCTGGAACAGGCGGCGGCACTTTCGGAGGGCTGGGCAATCTGAAATGCGAACGTCGTTGCGGAAGCGCTCTTACGCTCTCTAGTAATGCCCTGAGTCGCTAAGTCGACGAACATGGGGATGCTGTGTTGGTCGGTTTGACTCAACCCGTTGAGGCTGTAGAAGCAATGTCATGGAAATCCGACTGAGCTATCCGACCACGGTGATGGTTCTGAACGAGGAGGTGCGCAAAGTGCGGGAGCGCTGGGCGCGGCGGCCGATCACGGCGCGGGCCCATGCCTTGCGCCCGCGGATCGTGCTCCGGGCCGCAGCCAGGCAGATGAGTATCGAGATTGCCGCCGCGCCGAGTTTTGTCAGGCCACGGCCGGCAACTGGTGACGGTGAATCGCCCAACTGCATCTCGATGGACCGAGCGATGAGTCGCGGCCTGGCATATCGCGCACAATCAGCGACGCGCAGGTGGAGGCGGTGATTGCCAAGGCCCTGGAGGAGTAACCGCCGCGCGCCACGCACTGGCCGACCCGCTCAATGACCGCCGAGATGGGCGTGTCGCAGTCCGCGGACTCCAATCTCTGGCGCGCCCTCGGCCTCAAGCTGCACCTAGTCGAGCAGTTCCGTGTCTCGCCCGACTCCCAGCTCATCGACAAGGTGCACGACATGGCCGACCTCTGCCTTAAGCCCGCCCGACGCGGTGATCGTACTCTGCGCTAACGAAGAGGCTCAGTTCCAGACCCTCGATCACACCTCGCCGATACAGCCGATACAGCCGATGCTGCCCGGCGCTGCCTGCCGCCTGACCCAAGGCTACGTGCGTCACGGCACCTCCAGCTTCTATGCGGCGCTTGATCGGGTGGCCTCCGCTTGATGCGATGTGGTCTCCGGCCATGTGATCACCAACCTGACCCCGCGAGACCGAGACGACGTGTTCCGCCGCTTCCTCGACCTGTTCTACGAGAAGGTTCCCGAGGAGCTTGGCGTGCATGCCGTCTTGGACAACGCCCCCACCAACCACACCTCGGAAGTCCGGCGCTGGCTTTGGCTCCCCCCTCTTCCAGTTTCACTTCACGCCCTTACAGCTCTTGGATGAAACTGGTCGAGCGCTGGTTCGCTGAACTGGCTACCAAGTGGCTCGGATGCAACGCCCACCGCGACGTGGCTGAACCAATCAGCACCGTCCAACGTTGGGTCACCGACTGGAATGACAACCGGGGGGCCTTCGTCTGACACAAGACCGCCGACCAAATCTTCGACTACCTCAACGGACATCTCAACCGCATTCCCGACCGAGAACTCTAGAGGAAATGCGGGAACAGTGGAGTTTGGCGGAGTTGCACAGGCGGGGTAGAGTGGATAGCCTCCACCCAGCGAGCTACTAAAGGAGCACAGCCATGACAGCGCACAACACCCCCCCTCTCATCTGCCCCGGTCGAGACGTGTGCCTCATGCGCGAGAAATCCCCGCGGTAGAACAGAATTCCGCATCCCCGATAGCGGGGAACGCAGGTAGACCAAATCCGTTTCCGAATGGGCACACAACAAACGCTGTCCAGTGCGTTCACTGGTCGCGTGATTGCCGCGTGTCTGAATCAAGAGAAGCGAGGCGAGTGCCTTGAGTGCCGAAGTGACGATCAAGAGCTACGAGGTTGCCTGCTCGCCGAGGGTGGTCGGCGACGAGGCGATCAGGATCACTCCCGAAATGTACCACCCTAGAGATCTGGTGCAGGATCCTATCCCAACCCGAGATCCTGATGGCGATGTAGACGGGTTCGTCAGCTTGCGCGATCAGCTCCAGTTCACGATTCGCCCGCCGCTGCTGGCCGTGACTGACTACTCTGGCACGCTTCCGGTGCGCAGTGAAGCGGATCGACTGATCGTCATGTTGGTTGAGCTGTTTTACCAGGCCGGACTGGAGATTCCCTCGTGTGCTTGGGAGGTGGCCGGGTATCTCGAAGGAGAGGGTGCTTCGTCAATGCTCCAGATTTTCGGTGATCCAAGCCGATCGGCCGCTGCTCTCGGTTACGGCTACGAAGGAGAGACGAGCGAAGTGGAGCACATCCGTTTCAGGGCCCAGACCGATTGGTGCAACGAAACCAGAACCGAGCTGTGGCTCGATTCCGATTTCCCCAGCCGTGTCCAATTCACGATAGGTGGTGCCTTTGAGGAATTGGGCACCAGCGCAGATGAAGTCACAAAGAGCGCCAATGGTCTGGCTGCCTTGGTGGATACGGCTACTTACGGAATGATCGGTCTCTGCCACTCGATTGGTGAGACTCAATGAGCGCGACACGCAGCGGTTGGAAGCCGCGACACGAGCAATGGCCTAGTACGGGCCCGGAGTTCACCCGAGGTATCGTCTCTGCGCCAGAAGACACGGACCTCGATGCTCTGGCAGAGTACTTCCATCATCATGGCTTGCCGATGTTGGATTTGCACAATCTGCTGGATCGGCTCCGAGCGCAAACCATCTACAGAAGAACTCTGATCACTGCTGATGATCCGGCTGCAGCAACAGCCGGGTGGCAGGATGCCTACCTTTGGGGCGCCCCAAAAGCGGCGGAGTCGACCGATTCAGGGTTTGTTTCTGGTAGCCAGCACATACAGGTTCCCAGATTGATGGGCAAAAGGGAGGCTGTCACACCGATCGAGAAAGGCTCCACGGAACTCGCTGCCAAGAGCAGAGGTGCCGCTACGGATCGGTCTACAACCCTGGAACTCGATCTTGAGCTACTGAATGATGTGGTGAAGCGCATCTCTTGGACACCCGAGTGCGACGGTTTGGGACACCCGAAACCCGAGATCGTGATGAAGGCGTTAGGGATAGCCGCTCAAGTCCGCGATGTTGCCGATCCACCTCTTGTTGCCACGACCGAGGATGGCTCGATCATCTTGGAATGGCAACTCCCAAATGACTCGTCGGTAGAGATTTACATGGAGAACGATTCGCCATTCCCCGGCGAGGTGACAGTGGCAAAAGAAGGCGATGACACCGAGTTCACGTTGGAAAACGTGGCGGCTCTGGCTACTCTTCTGCGATCACTCGCGCGCGAGTCCGTGAGGCACTCGCGCCGCTAATGGCAGTGTTCCCGCGACTTGACGACGATGAACTGGTGTTTCGGTTGATTCGACCGGGGGCCGTCAATCGAAACGGAACGCTATCCAGAGCGGTGTTCAGCGACTCGAGTCCGCCATCTGTTTATGTCAAAAGCCTGATGCCGGGCAACGACGGCGAACGCCTCCACATAGGTAAGTTCAAGCACTACGGGCGAGGGCTGGTGTCAGTAGGCCTCATTAGGAGTGTGAGAAAGCCGGGCGAGATTGACGTTCGGCTGACTGGAGAAGCTGAATCCCCTCACGAGGCATTTTGCGATGCTCATGCGGAAGTGATGGGTCCCACCAAGAATGCCGCGAAAAGGTTGAAGAATGCACTCGTAGAGCACGGCAAGATCGAGAAGCTCCCGCCCGAACATCTGTGGGGGACATAGGCAGCCTGACATCCCGTTGACGGACGGACTCCACCTGCCAACGTTGAACGTCAACAGATTGCGGGGTGGCGAGCCACACACACGACTCACCGACCAGCAGCTGGCGCAAATCGAACCCTCGCTGCAGACCCACAAGGCTGAAACCTGCCGCACCGGGATCGACAACCATAAGACGATCTATGGCATCCCTAGGGTGCAGGGGAACGGCGGCGTCTGGCGCAATCTGCCAACCGAGTTGGTCAAATGCAACGAGGGCTACCGACGCTTCAACCGATCCTCGAAGGCCGAAGCCTACGAGCGCATCCCGAAATCCACTCAGCAGGCTGCTGAAGCACAATCGTGCGAGACCATGGAGGAGGTTCCGATCCGATTCTCGAGGGTAGTCTGCGACGAGCGCCGATTCACAGCGGCAAGCGACAATGATGTTGGGAGTGGCGTCGGACGACTTAGTCCAGAAGGACCACCCGCTCAGGCGGATCAAGCCCCAGGCGGACTCGGCGCTCAGGCGCATGACACTGCAGTTCAACGAGATCCGCGCGGACACGGGACGGCCCTCGATCCCGCGCGAGCACGTGCTCAAGGCGATCCTGCCAGCGGCCTTCTACACGGTCCCCTCGCAGCGACGGTTCTGCGAGCAGCTGCGCTACATCCTCTTGTTGAAGTGGTTCCTGGATCCGAACGTCGAGGACGAGCCGTTCCATCCGACCACCCTCACCAAGAACCGCGAGCGGCTGCTGGACCCCGGTGCGGGGCGGGGGCTGCTCAAGGAAGTGGTCAAGGAGGCGCGTCAGCGGCGGCTACTGTCCCCAGACCACTTCACGATGTAAGGCACGCTGCTCGATGTCTGGGCATCGCACAAGAGCTACCGCCCACGCGACGAGCCGCCGCCGCATGACGACCAGCGCGGCGGACGCAGCCGGACGCGGAACCCTAAGGGCGAGCGCCGCCGCCGCGAGACGCACAAGCGACCACCGATCCCGAAGCCCGGCTCTGCTCTCTCGGCCACGCTCTGAGCAAGGACCGACACGGCTTGGCCGTGGACGTCGAGTGTCAACATTGTTGTAGAGCAGCGACTTTGTCAGTCCAACTGAGCAACGATTCTGTCAATATCACCCTGTTCTGATAAGGATGGACCAGGGCGGTCTCGGCGTCCAGGCACCCCGTTGGTATGGATGCGGTTGCTCACGGTCGTGCGCGAGAATCCTCACAGTCGAGAGGTCGCCCGCATCGACGGGCCTTGCAGTTGGGCCTGCTGCATCGCCTTCTTGCGGGCGAGTCGGCGAGACGTGGTCGTCGGCCAACTCATCGCCCTGCATGAGCGGAGTCGCCCGGAGGGGAATGATGATCTGATTTGGCCCCGGTTTGATCATCGTAACTGGCCCCACCTCGCGGATGGGTTCAGGTCTGTGGAGCACCTCCTTTGGCGGATTCGGAGAGCCGGAGCCGGTAGGAGTCGGAGCCGGTCTCGATGATGTGGGCGCGGAAGGTGAGGCGGTCGACGACGGCGGCGGCGAGGCGGGGATCTTCGAAGGTCTGACCCCATTCGGAGAACGGCGCGTTGGAGGCGACGGCGACGGAGGCGCGCTCCTCGCGCTCGGTCAGGATCTGGAAGAGCAGTTCGGCGCCGCGCGGGTCGAGGTGGACGTAGTTGAGTTCGTCCAGGCAGAGCAGGTCGAGCCGGCCGTAGCGGGCGACGAGGCGTGAGAGCTGGCGCTCGTCGGCGGCCTCGGCGAGTTCGTTGACCAGGGCGGCGGCGGTCGTATAGCGCACGCGCGGGCCGCGCTGGCAGGCGGCGATGCCGAGTCCGATCAGCAGGTGCGACTTGCCGGTACCGCTGTCGCCGAGCAGCACGACCGGCTCGGCCGCGTCGATCCAGTCGCCGCGTTCGAGTGCTGTGAGCAAGGCCGGGTCGACGGAGGGCGCGGCGGAGAGGTCGAAGTCGGCGAGCTGCTTGAGCCGGGGGAAGCGCGCTTCGCGGATGCGGCGTTCACGGCGCCGGGCGTTGCGGTCCTCGAGTTCGGCGGTCAGCAGCTCGGCCAGGAAGGCGAGATGGCTGAGCCGGTCGCGCAGGGCCGCTTCGGCCATCGAGTCGGCCTGCTGGCGGACGGTCGGCAGGTGCAGGGCGCGAGCGGCCGACTCGATCGCGAGGCTGGCCGCCTGTTCGGTCAGGGGTGCGTTCATCGGGCGCTCCCCACCAGCAGGCTGTCGTAGCCCGCGAGGCTCGGCGGGGGGCGCTGGAAGCGTTCCAGCCGCGGCGGCGCCGGGGCCGGGCTCTGACGGCGGCGGTCGGCGATCCGGCGCGCCTCGATCGCGACCAGGGCGGGGTCCGCGGAGCCGGCCTGAGCGACCGCCTCGAGCGCCTCGTGCACAGCGTCGAAGGGCAGGCGCCGATGCCAGAGCAGGACCTCGATCAGCGCGCGTGTGCCCTGGGCGTCGCCGAGCCGGCGGCGGGCCCGCTGCCAGAAGCGCTCGTGCGCGGCCGTGAAGCGGCCTGAGGCCCTCGCCTGGTCGAGGGCGCTGGCGCCGGGCAACGCGCCCGGCTTGCGCAACAGGACTTCGAGGTAGTGGTCCAGCATCAGCACCTCGGACCCCTTGCGCAGGCTGCGCTCATGCTGGGCGATCAACTGGCCGCCGGCCACGACCTCGAGACTGCCGCCGCCGAGGCGCACCTCCACTGAGCGGCCCGCGTACGCGGCGGGCACCGAGTAGCGCGAGCCGTGCACCGAGATCCGCGCCTTGCGGTCGACCTTGGCGCGCAACGGGACGGTCGGGTCGAACGGGTCGGCGGGCAGCGGGCGCAGCGCCGAGCGCTCCGCCTCCGCCATCTGGCCGACCGTGGCCAGGCGACCGGCGATGTGACGCCCGTCGTCCATGCGGTCAGCGGCTGCCAGCAGCGCGTTCAACTCGGCCAGGCTTCCGACGCGCGGGACCGGGACCAGGTGACGCCGGCGGAAGCGTCCGACCTCTCCCTCGACCCCGCCCTTCTCGTGGGCGCCCTCCACGCCCGGCGCACAGAAGAACGCGTCGAAGCCGAAGTGCGAGCGCAGCGCGGTGAAGCGGTCGCTCTCGACCCGCTCGCGCCCGGCCAGCACGCGCACCACCGCCGCCTTGAGGTTGTCGTAGCGCAGCCGGCCGGGCACCCCGCCGAAGCGCTCGAAGGCGGCCACGTGGCCTTCCAGGAACGCTTCCTGGCCTTCGCTCGGGAAGCAGACATGCACAGCCCGGCCTGAGTGGGAGAGCCGCATGACGAACATCGAGAGCTCGGTCAGCGCTCCATCGAGCCAGACGCTGACCCGGCCGAAGTCGACCTCCGCCTCTGCGCCCGGCGGATGCAACTGGGGCACGGTCACGGCCACCTGGCCGGACTCCAGCTCGCGCCGCACGCGGGCCACGTAGGCGCGCACCGTCGGCTCGGCCACCCTGGCTCCCCGTTCATCAACCAGCCGCTGCCAGATGCGCCGCGCCGTGTGCCGCTGCTTGCGCGGCGCGCTGAGGTCGGCGACCAGCCACTCGCGGATCGTCTCGTGGTGCGGACCCAGCAGCGGCGCCGGCCGAGGGCAGGGCTGGCGCGGCGGCGGCAGCGCTGAATGCAACGCCTGACGCACCGTCCGCCGGTGCACACCGTGGCGGCGCGAGAGGCCGCGAATCGACACGCCCTCTTCTCGTCGGTCTCGTCGGATACGCTCGAACAACTCCACCTTCGACAACTCCTCGTCCTTCGCTGCGGGTAACTCACGATCACCCGAGCCTAGTCACCGGATCGGTCGGAGGTGGGGCCACTTCCTAGGATCAAAACGGCCCCAGGTGGGGCCACTTCAGACAATCACTCCCACCCGGAGGTGGCGCGTGAGTAGAAAGTCAGCTGCAACAGGTCGGGCGACGCCTGGAGTTGCCCTCCCTCGTCTAGCATGAATGCCTCCAAAGGAATACCTCTGCACGCGACGGGACCTACACATGCTTCAGCCGCGAAGGACATTTTGGTGCTCACAGCGCCACCTCCCAGACGAACGTTCGCAGTACAGTCCCTCTTGGCCTACCACCCCAATCCACATTGACCTGCTTGCCCTCTCCCAGTCCCCCTGCGTGCGCAGGGGCAGGCTCTGACCCGCTCAGGGACCCGCTCGGCTTCTCTGCTTCACGCAGGGGCCCGCTCCTACTCCGCTTCGCGGAGGGGTGGGAGATTGTCGACGATCTTCATCGTCTCGACGCTGACGGTGGTGACCCGCTTGATCAGGTCGACGTTGTAGCGGGGGTTGGGCGGGTCGAGCTCCAGGCCCCAGTCATTGACGTCGTTGACGATGCCGGAGGCCTTGTCGACACGGATGCGGTAACGGTCGATCAGCCACTCCAGCGCGGTGCGGGGACCGACGACGTAGCGATGCGCCTTAGAGAGTGAATGACCAACGTGATCGGCTACCCGCACTGCCGTCAGCGGATCCAAGCAATGGGGGTGAACGATCCCTCGTTGCCGCTTTGAGAAACTCCAGCCAGCCTGGGTGAGTGTGCTGGCTCATTTGGGTCGGTCGCCGGCCAGACTCAGGGCCAAAGGCGTACGTAGAGCCTTGGGCGTGATCAGGACCTCCTCACCCTGACGTCGTTCCGCTGCGGTGTAACGCAGCGAGAAGCTCTGGATGTTCGCCCATTCCTCGTAGAGATTGCGAACCTCCGGGCAGTCGTCATAGGTCAGTACCCAGACTGCGCTGTCGCCAATGCCCCGCAGCTTCTCGGCGAGGCGCTCGTGGTAATCGGGAAGTGGGACGTTCAGATACAGCCTCGATCCCTTGCCGTAGTAAGGCGGGTCGATGAAGAACATCGTCGAAGCCCGGTCCAGTGTCCCGATGAATTCGATGCCATCGAGGCCCGTAACACCAATCTGCTGGCGATGTTCCGCGACCCGCTGCAAGCGCTCGCGCAGCTTTGGCCGATTGAAGCGGGCACTGATCTTCCACGGCCCGCTCTGGTCGAGTCCGCCGATGACACCGCCATCCTTGATGATTCCCGACCGATTGCAGCGGTTGAGGTAGAACGCCGAGAAACCGAGTTCCAGGCGCGATGGTCCGCCAGCCCGGTAGATGTCCCGCTGCCTGATCCACTCTTCTACCGACACGGGGCGCTCGTCGAGCAGGTTGAGCAGCGCCTCGCTCTCATGGACCGCGGACTGCCAGAAGGCGTGGATCGCTGGGTCAAAGTCATTGATGTGGATCTTCTGCGTCTGGCCGTGGTACAGCAAGGAGAGCGAAGCGCCTGCGCCTCCTGCGAACGGCTCGGCGACGGCGTGGTCGCAGAGCTCATTCAAGCCCCGTATCTCACCTAGGACGCCGGCCAAAGAGGACTTTCCGCCGGGGTAGCGGAGGGGACTTGCGATCCTCATACCCACCATCGTCCCACTATTGCGACTGCGGTGTTCTCACGATGATGACCCGAGTGCCGCAACGGTCCATGATGAGCAGCGGGCCACGAGTTCGTCGTCGAGATCGCCGAGCAGCCGCGCAATTCGTAGGCGGTCGAACAGAAGTTGTCGCTCGTGCCGTGCGTCGATTTCCCAATGCGGCTCTCCGATTTGCCTCGGGACGAAGAAAGCCGCGAACGGCGAAAACGCCGGCGGTTCTAGCATCCACGACCGACAGAAATGAGAAGGCTGGAGTTCAGTGATCTTGCCTCTCCAATTCTGGCCTGCGGCACATTGGCCGAACACGCTCATCTGGTTCAGACGACCGTCTTCGAACGGCACCCACACCGCGAGATCGAGTCCGGCGTCCTTCATGTCTGACGCCTTCATTCTATCGGCGCAGCCGCCCCCCTCACCCATCATCCCGCACAGGTCATCGATCGCCTGCCGGAACGACCGCAGAGTCTGTGGCCGCGGGAACCCGAAATTGAACGAGCGCACGCTGGGCGCGCCGCCGAGGTACTTGACCAATGCGGCCGCGCTAAGCTTCTCGAACAGCGAACTGCCTTCCAAGGTTCCGTCGAACAGCGGCCCGAAGTGTGTGAGCGCCGCGAGGAAGGCATATGGGGATGCCAAGGCCCATTCCTCCGCGGTGAGCAAAGAGCCGTCCACGCTGAACGGGTAGGCTGCTCCGACCATCTCCTCGCGCTCCGCAAGCAGTTCGAAAGCGGCATCTGCGACTGCTTCGAGTTCGTCATCCTCGGTCTCAACGGGTTCATCGAGCGGCTCGTCGTCGTCGAGTTCGTCGGCCTCGCCGACTGCGTCGATCGAGCCGGCACGGCTGATTGCGTTCGTCAGATCGTGACCCGAACTCTCCGAGTCGCCAGCGACGATCGCTGTCAGTTCGAGCCAATCAGCGTGCGCGATTGCACCAGACGAGACTTCTGGGGCGCGTAATGTCGGCAGGACTGCTATCTCCTTCTTGACGAACGGCGACTCTTGTTGCGACGCTTCGTGACGATGTCTTGCATATCATCGTGCAGCGCCTCGGACAGCGTGACAATCTGTCCGATCTCTTCGAGTTGGTCCGCCTCACCGACGAACCCTGTCAGCACCTTCCCGCGCGCCTTCTGGAGCGCCTGCCTAGCCTCAACCAACCCTTCGCGGAACAAGGCGGTGTCGCCGCGATGGACATCGTATGCGACGGATAGACCCAGGCCGACCCGGAGTGCGCTGAGACCGCCCTTCGACTGAAGCGCCTCGTCTAGCTGCCGGAGATGTGGATTCTGGGTCTTGATCTCTGGCTTGATGTCTCGAGTCTTGTCGCCCCATAGCCAGACGCATAGCTCGCCGAACTGCTTCATCTTACGTGTAGGTATCGGCATATCGGTCGGCGGCTCGAGGTCGGCTATCCCGGTGAAGTCCTGGATGCCGCGATAGTCGAGGCCGGTGTAGAGGTGCGAAAACGCGAACCGTTTGCGAGATCGCTGCTTATCCACATCGTACACACCGGCGGCCCTGGCCTGCACGAGCGCCATGTACGAACGGTAGAGGCGGGCGACCGTCCGGTGCCGGTCGCCGATGGTCTCCGCGATGTCGGCGAGATCCTTGCCGACGTCGTTCCTAACCCAGGCAATGTACTCGGCCTTCGCGAAGGAGCCCCATGCTTGCGGGCCGTTGACGTGCTTGAATCCGACGTACTGCCAGACTTCGTCGCGGCGACGTCGGATCACGGGCAGCGTGTCCAACAAGGCGACCTCTTCTGGCGAGACCGACGGCAAGTCAGTGGCCTTCATCCTCTCGCGGAGGTCTGGCTCGCGCAGCAGGCGGACCGCAGCAAGCCTGCGGTTACCTTCAATGACGACGAGCGCGCCGTCCTCCTCCGCGGCGAACAGTGCTTCGTGCGGGAAATAGCCGTTGCGCGCGATGGACCACGCCACCTCGTCCACGGAGTACTCGCGCCACAGGATGTTGAGGATCTCGTCCTGGCTGAGGCGCTCGCTCGTGCGTTGGATGCGGGGATTTCGCGCATCCAGACGCAACTCCCCGACCGGCACCTGCTCCGGCGCGTATAACTCCGCCGGGGTTTTCGTCGTCATGCGCCTGCAGCCTCCGCGAGGACGGGCGTAGTCTACCGCGGTTGCGTGCGCTGCGTCTGCCGCGCACAACCTCCAGCAACCGGAGTTTAGGGTGGCCACCAGCGCGCCGCTAAGCGACCCAGGCACTGTGCGCCTCCCTGAGCTGGGAGGGAAAACAGGATGCGCTCAGCTTCACGCCGGCTGCCGTCCCGTGTCGCATGGTGAGCCCTTAAGCGAACATTGGCTGGAGACTGCCCTGACTCTGCAATCGGCGGACTCGGACACCGACTACAGTGTCCAATTGGTGCCTCACAAAGCCACTTCCCAAACGAACGCTTGCAGTACACCCCCTCTTGGCCTACCACCTGCGACCAACACCGGACGGCTGGTTGTTGACGAAGGGCGCTCGCGTTCGTCCGCCGTTGCAGCAATTTCAGTCGCAACTGTGCATGCGCGGCTCGGCGGCGCATCCGCCGAGGCGCGGGCGCTCAGTCGGCCAGTGTGAACGTCTCGGCCGGGGGGTTGGGGAAGTCGTCGGGCCAGAGCAGGCGGGCGAGGTCCTCGGCGCCTCGGATGTTCCAGTAGGACAGCGTCGTGAAGTGCTTGCTCTCGACCACGTACACCGCGCCGTCGCGGATCGCCGGGACCTCGGCCAGCGCCTCGTTGTTGAGCAGGCTCCGGCGGAACTCCTCGGCGCCGAATTCGAGCGGCTGGGGAATGATGATGATCTCCGGCGCCATCGCGATCACGCCCTCAAGGCTGGTCGTCTGATTGCCGCTGATCCCCGCGGTCTCGGCCGCGTTGACGCCGCCGGCCGCGACGATTACGCCGCCCTCGGTCGAGTCGCCGCCCGCGACCCAGAGCGTGTCCGAGTACAGCGTCAGCGCCAGCACGCTCGGTTGCGGAGACTGCTCGACGGTGACGGAGACCAATGATTCGTAGCGCGCCTGGACCTCATCGGCGAACGCGAACGCGCGCTCCTCTTCGCCGAAGATGTAGCCCATCAGCAGGATGCTGTTGACCCGCCCGTCGGGTCCCTGGATCAGCTCGGTCTGGATCACCGGGATGCCGACGCGCTGCAGGGCCTCGACGGCTTCGATCGGGAAGAATGGGCTGGTCACGACGACATCGGGCGACTGCGCGATGATCACCTCGGGATCGCGGGAGATCTCGGGCTTGTCCTGCACCTGCGCGGCGATGTTCGAGTAGGTGACGTCCTTGCTCACCGCGCCGACCGCGACCAGGCGTTCGTTGGGGACCAAGGCCAGCGTGACCTCGTCGTGTCCGATCGAGGCGGTGATGATCCGCCGCGGCTTGGCCGCAATCGAGACGACGCCGTTCAGACCTTCGACCTCGCGCGGCCAGCCGAGGTTGTCGGGGTCGACGATGCCGCGCACGCCTTCAAGCGTGCTCGCGGACGCTCGCTGCTCGGCCGCTTGCTGCGCCGACTCGTCCGAGCCGCAGGCAAGTAAGGCCAGCGCGGCGATCAGAACCGCCAGTGATCCGATCCAACGCGACGATGATCCAACCAATGGGAACGATGCGAACATGCCCTACTCCTTCGGCTCCGCCGGAGGGTGGGGCTTCGATCTGGCCGGGCTGCCTGGATTTGGCGCGCGGAGATCGAGGGACCTCTCTGAAGCGGAGAGTTGTCACCTCTCGTCCAGGCAGGTCTCCTGGCTTGCGGGTGGAGGATGCCGCTTGGCCCTTCCCATCGACGCTTGGGTGGTCGACAGTGGGCGTCTGCGCTCCGTGGCTGCTCACTCAATCGAGCGAGCCCCGCTTACAGTGGCGCTACCGCGTCGGAATCTCACCGACTTCCCTATTCTCCCGGGACGGGCACCTGGACGAATGTTGCTGGGGGAAAGCCTAGCACGGGCAGTGCGGCTGGTTCGGGCGCTCGCTCGCCAGCGCTAGCCTACATCGGCGTGCTACAGGCGCGTTTCGCTGAAGGGGGAACATGTCCGATGGATTGTGGAACCTTCCTCTTGTTGCAGTCTCCACAGGCGCAAGACCACGCCGAGGTGTTCGCGCGAGCCACCGAGATGGCCCAGACCGCTGATCGGCTGGGCTTCGACAGCATCTGGTGCGCCGAGCATCACTTTTCGACCTACGGTTACCTGTCGCGGCCGCTGATGTTCGCCCAGCACCTTGCGGCTCACACCGAACGGATCCGGGTCGGATCGGCGGTGGTCGTGCTTCCCTTGCATCACCCGCTGGTCGTAGCCGAGGAGATCGCCACGGCCGATGTGCTCAGCGGCGGACGGCTCGATGTCGGGCTGGGGCGCGGATACCAGCGCTACGAGTTCGACCGGCTGGGACACACGCTGGACGAGAGCCGCGAGCGCTTCGACGAGTCGGTAGACATCCTGCTCAAGGCGTTCTCGGGCGAACCGTTCGCGCACGAGGGGAAGTACTACCGCTTCGACGAGACCAGCATCTTCCCGATGCCGGTGCAACAGCCGCATCCGCCGTTCTGGATGGTCGGTCAGAGTCCCGAGTCGATCGTCGCGACGGCGGAACGAGGCTTCAACCTGATCTCAGGCGGATTCGGCATCCCGATCGAGCGGCTGGCCGAGTTCCGCAAGACGTTCGACGAGTCGATCCCCGACGAATCGACGCGAGGCGCGATCCGCGTCAGCACGCAGCGTCCGGTCTACGTCACGCACGACGAGTCGGAGCTGCCGGAAATCGTCGAGCAGGCGCGCTGGAACATGCGCGTGACGCTGAGTCTGCGCCAGGGCCTGGCGCGCGTCGACCACGGCCGCGCGGTCGCGATTCCGATGGAGACCGAGCCCAGCGCCGAGGCGCTGCTCGACCGCTACTTCGTGATGGGCACGCCTGACACCTGCATCGAGAAGATCCGGCAACTGCGCGAGGTCATGGGCATCGACCACTTCAACGCCAACTTCTGGTTCGGCGACCTCTCGCACGAGCAACTCCTGGGATCGATGCAGCTCTTCGCAGACGAAGTCCTGCCGGTGCTGAAGTCGGGGCAGATCTAGGCGCCTCCGGTGACGTCGATGGTGACGCCGGTGACGAAATCGGCGTGCGATGAGGCGAGGAAGCAGACCACGTTGGCCTGATCGATGGGCTCGGCCAGGCGGCCCAGCGGCGTGCCCTCGACGGCGCGCTCGCGCAGCTCCGTTGGACGGCCCTCCCATTGACGGCGAATGCGCTCGGTCAGCGTCGCCGAAGGCGCAATCGCGTTGACGTTGATGCCGGCCGGACCGACCTCGAGCGAGAGCTTCTTGGTGAAGGCGATAATCCCGCCCTTGGCCGCGGCGTAGGCCGACGAGCTGCTGGCGCTCCTGCCGCGACCGGCGATCGAGGCGAAGTTGACGATCTTGCCCGATCCCTGCCTGGTCATGTGGGGGATCACGGCGTGGCAGAAGAGGAACGTGCCGCTGAGGTTGAAGTCGAGGATCTTCTGCCACTCGTCCATCGTCAGTTCATCGGCGCGGGCGGCGGAGTTGTCGATGATCGTCGATCCGCCGACGCCGTTGATCAGGATGTCGATCCGCCCGTAGCGGTCGATCACATCGGCGACGACGGCGTCGACGTCTTCCTGCTCCAGCGCGTTGGCGCAGTAGGCCATATGCTCGCCGCCGCCCGCCTCGGCCAGCGCCTGCATCGCGCCGTCGAGCAGTTCGCGGTTGATGTCGACGGCGGCGACGATCCCGCCCTCGGCGGCGATGATCTCGGCGCTGGCGCGGCAGATGCCGGCGGCCGCACCGGAGATCAGCGCGACCTTGCCTTGGAATCGGGCAAACGTGGCATCGGTGGCATCGGTCATCTTGTGCTCCTCTTCGGCCTCAGCGACCTTGGAAGTCCGGCTCGCGGCGCTCTCGCAAGGCGGCGCGCGCCTCGTCGGCGTCCGCCGAGGTGGCCAAGATCGGCGACGCGTTGGAGGTCAGCACGGCGGTCGTCTCCAGCGTGCTGTCCATCGCGGCGCGGATCACTCGCTTGTTGATCCAGGTCACCAGCGGCGGATTGCGCATAATCCGCGCGCACAGCGCGCGCACCTCGTCCTCCAGATCATCGGACGGGACGAGCCGGTTGAGCACGCCCCACTCGGCCGCCGTCTGCGCGTCGAGGTGTCCGGTAAAGGAGAACTCCAGCGCCCGGCCCAATCCGGCCAGGCGGGTCAGGTAGTATGCGCCGCCGTTCTCGATGATCTGGCCGACCTGCTGATAGGCGATGAAGCGGGTGTGCTCGCAGCCATAACGGATGTCGCACTGCAAGGCCATGTCCATCCCGAACCCGGCGGCGACTCCGTTGACCATTGCGACGGTCGGCTTGCGCACGTAGGAGATGTCGCGCATCAGCTTGGTCAGTCCGTAGAAGAAGCGCTGGCGAGTCGCGTCCAGACCGCCCGGCTCGTAGGGAGCATTGCCCAGATAGTTGTCGTCGGGCTCGAACTCGCCGAGGTCGGAGCCGCGCACATCGACGCCGGCGCAAAATCCGCGACCCATGCCGGTCAGCACGATCACCTTGACGTCGGGATCGTCGTCCGCGGCGCGCATGTATTCGCCGACCTTGGCCAGCGTGCCGGTCCGTTCGGTTCCGCCGACGGCGGCGTTCAGCTTCTCCGGCCGGTTGAAACGAATCCAAAGAATGCCGTTGTCTTCCTTCTCGTAGAGCAGATAGGGAACTAACTCGAGCTGTTGCATCGTGGACTCCCCTTCAGCCGCGACCGAACAACGGCATCTTGGTTGCCATCACGGTGATGAACGGCACATTGGCGTCGAGCGGCAGGCGGGCCATGTAGAGAATCGCCTCGGCGACGTGCTCGACGTCAAAGGTCGGCTCGGGCATCCGCTCGCCGTTCGGTTGCGGCACGCCGCGGCCCATTGCGGCGGTCATCTCGGTGGCTGCGTTGCCGATGTCGATCTGTCCGCAGGCGATGTCGTACTTGCGCCCGTCGAGCGCAGTCGACTTGGTCAGCCCGGTCAGCGCGTGCTTGGTCGCGGTGTAGGGCGCGGAGTTGGGCCGCGGCCGGTCGGCGGAGATCGACCCGTTGTTGATGATCCGCCCCCCGCGCGGGTCCTGGTCCTTCATGATCCGGAACGCCTCCTGGGTGCAGAGGAAGCACGCGGTCAGATTGAGGTCGACGGTGTACTTCCACTGCTCAACGGTCAGGTCTTCGAGCAACAGCGGCGGCGCGCCGCCTCCGGCGTTGTTGAAGAGCAGGTCGAGCCGTCCGAACTCCTCGCGCACGCGAGCGAAGAGCGAGGCGATCGAGTCCGCGACGGTCACGTCGGACACGACGGCCAGCGACCGCGCCGCGTCGTCGCCGGCCATCTGTTGGGTCTCTTCGAGCCGCTCGATCCGTCGTCCCGAGAGCACCACCGACCAGCCGTCGCGCAGCAGCGCCAGCGCCGAGGCGCGGCCGACGCCCGAACCGGCGCCGGTGATCAGCGCGACGGGATTGTGTACGTCATTCGTCATCTGCCGGACCTTTCCCGATGCCCCAGGCTCGCGCCCAGCCGAGACCCGCAAGCGTTCCGTTGCGCGGTCGGTATTCGCAACCGACCCAGCCGTCGAATCCCAACTCGTCGATCATGGACAGGACACACGAGTAGTTGATCTCCTGCCGACCGTCAGGCTCGTGCCGCCCGGGCACGCCGCTGATCTGGACGTGACCGATCAGATCGATGTGTGCCGCGATCGTGTCGGCCAGGTTTCCTTCCATGATCTGCATGTGGTAGCAGTCGTACTGCATTCGCAGGTTCTCGCGACCGACGCGCTCGATGATCCGCCGCGTCTGAGCGCTGCCGGTCAGGAAGTAGCCGGGATTGTCGGTCGTATTGAGCGGTTCCAACATGATCCGGGCGTCCTGCTGGGCAGCGCGGTCGGCGGCCCAGCGCAGGTTGTCGATGAACGTCGCTTCGGCGTCGGGCTGATCGGTGCGTCCGGCGAGGCAGTGAATCTGGCCGCACTGCAGCGCCGATGCGTACTCCAGCGCGGCATCGATCCCGCGACGGAACTCACACTGCTCGCCCGGCACGGCGGCGAGCGCGACGGGCGTGTTGATCAGCGCCACGCTCAGACCGGCCTCTCGCGCCCTCGCGGCCAGCGCGGCCGGCGACTCCGAGTACGGCGCCTGGATCTCGACCGCGCGAAAGCCGGCGTCGGCCGCTGCCTGGAAGCGGTCGAGCAATACGGCTTCCTGGAACATCCACGACACGCTGGCGGCGAGCTTGGGCATATCGGCATGCTAGGCGCTGCCTGCTCCGGTCACGGCAGCCAGTCCAAGGGTCGGGCATAGACTGAGCGCGAATCACGAGGAGCGGGAAATGAAGACGGAAGTTCACCCACTCAGCGGCGAGACCTACACGGAACTCGGCGAGGGCAAGGTCCGCGTCGACAAGGCGCAGAAGTACGGCATCTTCGACTGGGAGGGTCGTCACCTCGAAGGGGAACTGAAGCACGCCGACCCGCATCTGCTGCAGTGGGTCGGCGGCCCGGAGATTGCGCGTCGTCGCAACGGCGGGAACGGCCGCGGCGAGCAGGACGCGCGCACCAGCACGCTCCGTGCCCAGCAAAGCGCCGAAGCGGCCGAAGCGCAATACGCGGGCGGCACGGCGCTGTCCGGCGAGATCGACGACCGCTACACGCGCTACACGGGCGACCCCGGGCGCGAGACACCCGACGGCGTCCGTTCGACCGGTATCTCATTCCCTGAGCTGCTGGAGATGGACCAGTACCCCGAGCGCATCCCCGAGACGCTGCGGATGGAGCGCTCGCAGCCCGGCGGCGTGCGCAAGGTCCCGACGGAGCGATACTTCAGCAAGCGGTGGCACGACCTCGAAGTTGAGCGGCTGTGGAAGCGGGTCTGGCAGATGGCCTGCCACGTGGACGACATCCCCGAGATCGGCGACTACATCGTCTACGACGTAGCGCATCTCTCCTGGATCGTCGTGCGCACCGGCGCACACGAGTTCAAGGCCTACAACAACGCCTGCCTGCATCGCGGCCGCCAGCTCCGCGAGTTCGACGGCAAGCAGGCGACCGAGTTTCGCTGCCCGTTCCACGGTTGGTGCTGGGAGCTGGACGGCTCGCTGCGCGAGATTCCTTCGGAGTGGGACTTTCCCGAAGTGCGGGAAGACGCCGGACAGTTGCCCGAAGCGCAGGTCGGCACGTGGGGCGGATTCGTGTTCATCAACCCGGATCCCGATTGTGAGCCGTTCGAGGACTTCCTCGGTTCCCTGCCCGCACACTTCGAGAAATACGACTACGAGACCAAGTACAAACAGATGCACGTCGCCAAAGTGGTGCGGGCCAACTGGAAGGTGAACCAGGAAGCCTTCATGGAGGGCTACCACATCATCGCCACGCACCCGCAACTGATGATCTACGGCGGCGACGGCGCAAATCACCAGTACGACTCGTTCGATAACTGGTCGCGCGCGATCACGCTGGCGGTGCGGACGAGTCCGCACCGCGATATCCATCCGCCGCGCGAGGAGCTGTCGGAATCGCGCAACAAGATGGCCGACATGATGCGCGAGAGCCTGCGCGAGGTGATCGGCGATCGTGTCGACGTCTACTGCGACGCCGAACTGATTGACGGGCAGTACAACAACCTGTTCCCCAACTTCCATCCCTGGGGCTCGTTCAGCCGGATCGTGTACCGCTTCCGTCCCTACGGCGACGACCCCGAGATGTCGATCATGGAGGTGATGTACCTCTCGCCCTGGCCGGAAGACCAGCCGAAGCCGCCGGCCGCGCCGATCCACTGGCTGGGCCCGGACGAGCACTGGACCGAAGCGCCGGAGATGGGCGGGCTCGCGCGGGTGCTTAATCAGGACAGCTACAACCTGCCCAAGATTCAGAAGGGTCTCAGGGCCAAGGTCAATCCCTACATCTATCTCGCCGCCTACGAAGAGGGCAAGATCCGCCACTTCCACGATCTGTACGACGCGTGGGTCGCCAGCGACGAGGGCTGAGCCGCCAACACTATTCCGACTGGTAGACCGGCGAATCAGGCGAGGATGCCGCGGCCGCCCGGGCGGTCACCAGCATCGCGCGGATGCGTTCCGCTTGCTGTTCGCGTTCCTCGCCGCTCAACGAGTAAGCATGGGCGCTAATGCCGCCGATGTCGTGCGCTCCCCAGACGACGACCAGGTCCTCGATCTCGTCCAGTACTGCTGCCGGCACCGCCTTGCGTGGTAACCGCAGCTCCGCGATTCGCGTCCACGCCGACGTGAGCGCCGCGGCGCTCACCGGCTGCGTAGATAGGTCGGCAACTGCCGCTCGGAGGCGCAACAGCGTCGGCTCAAGCTGTTGCGCCGTGTAGGTCGCGTCCTCGTCCTCGCGGAACATCTGCGGCAGGTCAATGTCTTCGGACATCGCGACTCTACGTCCGATCGAAGGTGATGTGCAGGTCGTTGAGTCCGCGCAGGATGAAACTGGGCACATGGCTCGGCGTGGGGTAGGCGGGATCGAGATGGAAGCTGGTCATCCGGCTCAGCACTTCCTCGAAGGCCACGCGAATCTCCAGCCTCGCCAACGCCGCGCCGATGCAGTAGTGCGGGCCCGCGCTGAACGCGACATGACGCGGGGCGTTCTCCCTGCTCACGTCGAACTGCGCCGCGTCGGCGAACGTGCACTCATCCCGATTGGCGGCCGCGTAGAGCAGCATGAGCGGCGTACCCGCGTCGAGTTCGACGCCGCCCAGCGTGACTGGCCTGGTCGTCGTGCGGAACAGCGCCCGCACCGGCGACTCCACCCGCAGCGCTTCCTCGGCCATGTTGCCAATCAGCGACGGATCGGCTTGCACGGCGGCGAGCTGGCTCGGGTTCTCGACCAACAACAGCATGGCGCTGCCGATCAGGTGCGCCGTTGTCTCCTTGCCGGCCACCTGAAGCTGCTGGAGGATGCTCAGAATCTCCGCGTCGTTGAGCGGTCGCGAGCCGTCGTCGGTCTCCAGCGCTGCCGTCGCCAGCGTGGTCAATATGTCGTCCTGCGGATTCCTGCGCCGCTCCTCGGCCCGTTCGAGGAAGAACTCCTGCAACTCGATGCCGGCCTTGAGGATCGCGCGTTCCTCGTCCGGCGCAATCTTCCGTTCGAGACCGCCGATGGCGAAGTCGGCGCGGCGCTTGAACTCCTTCAGTTCGCTTCGCGGCACCCCGATCTGATCGGCGATCACCGCCATCGGCAACTCGTCGGCGAACTGTTTGGTGAAGTTGACCCGGCCCTCGTCGATGAAGGCGTCGATCAGTTCGGTCACGATCTCGCGGACGTACGACTCCATCCCCATGATTCTGCGCGGCGCGAGGGCCTTGTCGACTAGCGAACGGTATCGCCGGTGGTAGGGCGGATCGGCAGCCAGCAAGGTGGGGACGCTCGCTCGTCCAAAGGTCCGCCGCAGTTCGACGATCTCTTCGTCGGGTTCGGCCTTGGCGCGGCCCGGCAACGCCGCGCTGCCCACGGCCATCGCCGACGAGTACGTCTCCGGATCATGGACGACTTCCTGCAGCAGGTCGTAGCTGCTCACGATGGCGACGCCGAGTTCGGGCGCTTGGTAGACGGGAGCTTCGGCGTGCAGCTCCGCGTAGAAGGGATAGGGACACTCAAGCGTTTCGGGGTCGATCGGGTTGAAGTCGCTGAGCGCCATGATTGACTCCCTTGCGTTGCCCGTGTTGCCCATGTTGCCTGGCGGGGGACGTGTGGCCGCATTCTATGCCGCTGCGATTTCGATCCTCGATAATGGCGCCAACTCCACATGACGACTTGAGGGGAGCGGTTCGTGATTGAATCCCTGGGAATTGAGCACCTGTTCGACCTCACGGCGGAGGAGAAGATCCTCGCGTTCTTCACTCCGCTGATCATCTTCGCGGCGTTCGCCGTCGCTCAGCTTGCCCTGACGGCGCAGACGGTAACCGGATACGTGATCAACACCGAAACCGGACAGCCGCGCAGCTACCGGCTGAACGGGCTGCTGGTCTTCGCGATCATGGTGGTCATCTGGGCGACCGAGGCGACCGGCATGCCGCGCGACTGGTTCTACCGAGCCTCGATCTGGTCGGTCTTCGGCGGCACAGTGTTCGCGACCATCTTCTCGCTGATCGCCGTCTTTGGACAGCCGCGCGGCGAGGTCAAGAATCCGATCCTCGCCTTCTATCTCGGTCGCAAGCAGGAGTTCTCGTTCTTCGACGAGCGCTTCGACGTGAAGATGTGGTTCTACGTCGTCGGCGGGGCAATGCTGTCGCTGAACGCGCTCTCCGGGGCGGTCTGGCACCACGAGAATTTCGCCGACGCCAATCTCGGCGTCTTCCTCTACGCCGGGATTTACACGTTCTACATCACCGACTACTTCATCTGGGAGCGGGTGCAGCTCTACACCTACGACCTGATCCACGAGAACACGGGATTCAAGTTGTTCTGGGGCGGACTCGTGGTCTACGGCTGGCTGTTCATCCTGCCCCTGTGGGCGATGGCGAATCAGCCGGATCCGGGATTCTCGGCCGCCGCGGAGTACGCGATCGTGGGCGGATCGGCGGCGCTGTTCCTGGCCGGCTGGTCGATTTCGCGCGGTGCGGCTCTGCAGAAGTACTGGTTCAAACGATGGCCCGAGCGCAAGTTCCTGTGGATTGAACCCGAGGTGATCGAGGCGGGAGATCGCAAGATCCTGTGCAGTGGATTCTGGGGCGCCGCGCGTCACTTCAACTACTTCGGCGAGGGCCTGTTCGGTCTGGCCATCGCGCTGAGTTTCGGCCACTTCGGCAATCCCTGGGCCTGGAGCTACATGATCTTCGTCGTGACGATGTTCACCTGGCGTCAGTTCGAGGACGACCGCGCCTGCGCCGAGAAATACGGCCCAGAAAAGTGGGCCGAGTACCAGCAGCGCGTCCCGTGGCGGATCGTGCCCAAGCTGTACTGAGGCCCGCGGGTATTGAGACCGGCAAGTCACCGGTCCAGATCGTGCTGGAGGCGGAGTTCGGGGCGGTCATGGGCGGCAGTCTACGCGGAGATTGGGTGGCCAGGGGAGCGGAGGGCGGCTGCCCCGCCTTCGCGGGGAAGGCCTCTAGCTCTCTCGGGGAGCGGGGACTCGCCATGCTGAGCGCAGGGCAGGCGAGCGGAGGTAGGTTGCGGTAGCGCCGTCCACTCGCCCTTGCGCGGGATCGTCTGTTACCGATTCCCGCGCTGCTCCTTGCCAGCCTCGGCGTGCCCCCCTCTGTCCCTACGGGACATCTCCCCCCGCTTCGCGGGGGGAGATGAGATTGCGCGTGCTCCCTGCTCGCCGCTGCGATGAAATCCCTATCCTCGACCCGTCACGAACCTGCATGAGAGAGCCGTACATGACCACCGCCAGCCAATCATCGTCCTCCGCCGTCCGCGAGCAACTCGACCATCCGATCATCGACGGCGACTCGCACATCGTCGAGTTCATGCCGATGTTCTTTGACTACCTCAAGGACGTCGGCGGCTCGGACATCGTCAAGCGCTACCGCGACTCCAGCGTCAGCCGCCGCTGGGCAGCGATGAGCTGGGATGAACGCCGCGCCGAGCGCGTGACGGTCCCGCCCTGGTGGGCGCTGCCGACCGAGAACACGCTCGACCGCGCCACGGCCATGCTGCCGCGTCTGCTGCACGAGCGGATGGACGAAGTCGGCATGGACTTCGTGGTGCTCTATCCGACGATCGGCCTCGGCTTCCCGCATATGCAGGACGACGAAGTGCGGCAGGCGGTCTGCCGCGCGTTCAACCAGTTCACGGCCGAGCAGTACGGCGAGTTCTCCGACCGCATGACCGTCGCCGCCGTGATCCCGTTGCATACACCCGAAGAGGGAATCGCCGAGCTTGAGTATGCGCATTCGCTCGGATTCAAAGTCGCCCAGATGCCGGCCTTCGTCCGGCGCCCGGTCGCGGCCGTCGCCGAGCAGTACCCGGAGCTGGCCAACCGGGTGACCTGGCTTGACTCGTTCGCGATCGACAGCGAGTACGACTACGACCCGTTCTGGCAACGCTGCATCGATCTCGGCTTCGCGGTTGCATCGCACTCCTCGGGGATGGGCTTCATCGACCGCGCCTCGATCTCCAACTACATGTACAACCACATCGGCCACTTCGCCGCCGCCGGCGAGGTGCTCTGCAAGTCCTTGCTCATGGGCGGCGTGACGACTCGCTTTCCCGAACTCCGGGTGGCCCTGCTCGAGGGCGGCGTGGCGCACGGTGCGCGAATCTACGCCGACATCATCGCCCGCTGGGAGAAGCGCGGACCCGAGCAGCTCAATCACCTCGACCCCGCCAATCTCGACATCGAGCTCGCCCAGGACCTGTTCTCGCGCTACGGCGGCGAGCTGACCGAAGGCAAGCTGGATGATCTGCCCAGGACGCTGGGCTTGACCGCTCCGGACGTTGAAGACGGGCTCAAGGACAACTTTGCTGCGATGAACATCGAGCGGGCGGAGGACTTCTACGACCGCTTCGTGCCCTCGTTCTACTTCGGCTGCGAGGCGGACGACCCGATCACGGCCTGGGCATTCGACGACCGGGTCAATCCATTCGGCGCGAAGATCCGCGCATTCATGAGCACTGACCTCGGCCACTGGGACGTGCCCGACATGTCGGAAGCGGTCGCCGAGGCCTACGAGCCGGTCGAGAACGGCCTGATCAGCCCCGAGGACTTCCGCGACTTCGCCTTCACCAACCAGCTCCGCCTCTACGCGCACAACAACCCCAACTTCTTCAAGGGCACGATCGTGGAAGACGCCGCGTCGGAAGCCCTGGCCCAGGAGTCGGCAAACGGCGCCTGACACGTCGGGGCCGCGTGTCCTCGATCAGTCTCAGCGGAAAGCAGGCCGGATATGCGGATCGCAGTGCTTGGCGGCAGCGGGTTCATTGGGCCGCGGGTGATGCGGCGACTGGTGGAGCATGGGCATGAGGTCCACTGCATGGACATCAATCCTGGCGCGCCGGTTCTCGACCCGTTGCGCGACCGGGTCGAGATCATCCACGGCGACATCACCGTGATGGGCGATGTCGTCGAGGCGCTGGTCGCTGCGAAACCGGACCGTGTGCTCAACCTCGCCTATGTGCTGGGTGCGTCCGAGGCCGACCCGCATCCGCAGGTGAAGATCAACATCCTGGGCATGGACCACTGCTTCGAGGCGGCCCGCCTGCTCGATATCCGCCGCGTGGTCTACGCAAGCTCGCTCGCGGTCTACGGACCGCAACGGTTGCACGGCGACAAGATGGTGACCGAGGACGACCTCTGCCTCGGGCGCGGCATCTATTCGGTCTCGAAGCGATTCAACGAACACCAGGCCGACTGGTACAGCCGCGCCTATGACATGGCGATCACCGGCATCCGCCCGGCCAACATCACCGGACCGGACAAGCTGCGCGGCTCGATGAATCACGTCCAGTGCCAGGTGCTGCCGGCGCGCGAGGAGGCGGTCAGCTTTCCCTACCGCGACACGATGACGCTGCCGCTGCACGTTGAGGACATCGCCGAGGTCTTCGTCCGCGTCACGCTGGCCGAACAGACAGCGCACGCGATCTACAACTCCGGCGGACATCCGACCAGCATGGGCGACCTCGCCAACGCCGTTCGCCGCTTCCTGCCCAACGCGGACATCAGGTTCGATGCCGACGAGGGCGGCCACGACGCCTCCGGCCTCTACCTGATGGACAACTCGCGCCTATTGGAAGAGTTCGAGGTCGAGTACGCGCCCTTCGATCAGCGCGTGCTGGAGACGATCAACGAGGTTCGCCAGACCGAGGGTTTGCCGCCTGTCGGCTAGCGCCGCCCTGTCCTCGCGTTCCCCAACTCATTCGGTGACCAGCCCGCTGTTCCGTCAACTCGGACGAATCCACGATCTCCACCTGCGTCGGAACGGGTGCGCGGTCAGAGCGCCGTTGCGACGAATGGACCAACGCCGCGCCTTCAGGTTGCGCGGCGGGCGGGCGTGGAGGGAACTCGGGTGTCGACTCGCGAGCGGTGTCTGCGGGGACGGTTCGGGCAATCGGGTCATCGCGCGGCCGTTCAACTGATCATCAATGGCTGGATCGGTCGTGCCTTCGGAGCCGGCAGACTAAGAGGCCGCTCCAGGGGAGCGACCTCCTAGCCACTGCGTGCTGAGGGTATCGGCGTGATGTAACTACATCGTGACGTGCGGACATCTATCCAATGACTTCCTGTGATGTCAGTACCGAACACTTGAAGCTCCGCTCCTCGCCCGCACCGGCTTGTGGAACTGGAAGCCACATGCAGGCAGACTTGGGGTCTAAGCAGGGAACGGAGCGGACCGCATGGCGACATACATACTCATTCACGGCGCGTACCAGGGCGGCTGGATCTGGTCGCCGGTGGCATCGCGGCTGCGGGAACAGGGACACGACGTTCACGCAGCCTCGCTCGACGGTTGCGCCGAGCGCTCCGCACAGGTGCGGCCCGGCATCACCACGGAGACGCAGGCCGAGGAACTGGTCGAGCTGCTGCGCTACGAGGACCTCGACGATGTCATCCTGGTCGGCACGTCGTCCGGCGGCATGGTCCTGGCGCGGGTCGCGGAGCTCGCCCGCGAGCGGGTGCGGCGGATCGTGTTCGTCGACGCGTTGGCGCTGTTGCGCGGCGAGACCATTCGCGACATCGTGTCCGGCGCGGTCATTGACGCCACTGAGGTCGCGACGGGTCCAAGGCCCGGAGCCATGCTCGAAGCGCTCAGCGCCAGCATGGAAGCGGACCTGGCGCAATGGGCGGCCGTCCGATTCGGACAACATCCTGCGGCCGTGTTCAACCGGCCGGTCGAGTTGGACTCATTCTGGGAGCAGTCGTGGGACGCGTCCGTGATCTGGTGCCGGCAGGCGCCGAATCCGGGGCACGCCCATCAACAGCGATGCGCAGAAAAGCTCAACGCTCGCTGGCACGAGCTGGACACCGGCCACTATCCGATGCTGAGCATGCCCGATGAGCTGACCCGTCTGATCCTCGAGGGCTAGCGATACGCTGGCCCTCAGCCGAATGCTCCGTTACGCAGGACACGATTGCAGGACCAGCCATGCCCAAGCAGATTCAATCGACGATCACGAGCAGCGGCGAACTGCGGCTCGCGCTCGCCGAAGTCGACACGCCCGCGCCGGGGCCGGACGAGGTGGTGATCCGGGTCGAGGCGGCGCCGATCAACCCGTCCGATCTCGGCCTGCTGTTGGGACCGGCCGACATGAACCAGGCAACGGCGTCAGGCGGGTCGGAGGCTCCGGTCGTGACTGCGCCGGTACCCGCTCACCTGCTGCCCATGCAGGCGGAGCGGTTCGACGAGCCGATGCCGGTCGGCAACGAAGGCGCGGGCGTGGTCGTCGAGGCCGGCTCCGGCGACGCGGCTCAGGCGCTGCTGGGCAAGACCGTCGCGGTGATCGCGCGCGAGATGTATTCCCAGTACCGCGTCGTCCACGTAAACCAGTGTCTTGTGCTGCACGAGGGCACGACGCCGCGCGAGGGCGCGTCCTGTTTTGTCAATCCGCTGACCGTGTTGGGCATGGTCGAGACGATGCGGCTGGAAGGCCACACGGCGATGGTGCATACGGCCGCAGCGTCGAACCTGGGCCAGATGCTGCAGAAGGTCTGCACCGACGAGGACATCCCGTTGGTCAACGTTGTCCGGCGGCCTGAGCACATCGACCTGCTCCGGGGGCTGGGCGCGACTCACGTCTGCGACACGAGCTCCGACCGCTTCACGGACGAGCTGACCGAGGCGCTAATCGAGACGGGCGCGACGCTCGCCTTCGACGCAACCGGCGGCGGGCCGCTCGCCAATCAGCTCCTGACCTGCATGGAGGCCGCGGCCAGGGTGAACAGTCCCGGGTTCAACCGCTACGGCTCCAGCGTGCACAAGCAGGTCTACATTTACGGTGGTCTGGACACGACGCCGACGGTGCTGCATCGCAACTACGGCATGGCCTGGGGACTCGGCGGATGGCTGCTGACGCCGTTCCTTGAGCGGGTCGGGCCGGAGGCGGCCGCTCGGCTGCGACAGCGGGTGGCCGACGAAGTCACGACCACATTCGCAAGCGATTACGCCAGGGAGATCTCGCTGGCCGAGGCGCTCAATCTCGAGCACATCGCGGTCTACAACAAGCGCGCCACGGGCGAGAAGTACCTGATCAATCCGCACAAGGACGCCGGCTAGACGCCGGCTCAGCGCGTCCATGAGGGCCGCATGGAACTGACCTGGTTCTCAGCGAAGATCGAGAAACGGCAGAGCGCCATTCACGGTCGCGGCCTGTTTGCGCGCCAGGCGATTGCGCGGGATGAGATTGTGATTGTCAAGGGCGGCTACGTGCTGACCGAGGCGCAGCGCGACGCCGTCTCGATTGCGTTGGGACCGGCGGAGATTCAAATCACCGAGGATCTGTTCATCGGACCGACCACGCGCGCCGAACGCGAGGGCGGGATGATGCACCTCAATCACTCCTGCGAGCCCAATCTCGGTCTTCAGGGGCAGATCGTCTTCGTCGCGATGCGCGAGATTGCGGCGGGCGAGGAACTGAACATCGACTATGCGATGACCGACGACGAACCGTACGAGATGGTCTGTGGCTGCGAAGCAGAGAACTGCCGTAAGGTCGTCACCGGCTTCGACTGGAAAGACCCGGAGATCCAGTCCCGCTACAACGGCTACTTCACCTGGTTCATCCAGCGCCGCATCGACGGGGAGTAACCGGGTCAGCGCGGCCCATTCAGTGCGCGGTCAAGCGCCGCCAGTTCGTCGCTGTTCCAGCGCGTCGAGATCTCGGAGTTCGGGACCATTGCGTTCGAGCCGTGAAATGCGCCCGGGTAGACGTGCAACTCGACCGGCACATCGGCCGCCAACAGCGCCTGCGCATAGGCGACGTCTTCGTCCACGAACAGATCGAGCGTGCCCACGTTGATGTATGCGGGCGGCAGTCCGGACAGGTCCGTGGCTCGCGCGGGCGCTGCGTACGGCGAGACATCGTCGCCGCCTGCGTTGCCCGACAGGTAGGCGTTCCATCCGGCCAGGTTCGCGGTGCGGTTCCAGACTCGGGAGTCAACGATGGCATGACTGCTGCGAGTCGTGTTGCGGTCGTCCAGCATCGGGAAGACGAGCAACTGGAAGCACACCTCGACTTCGCTTCGGTCGCGGGCGACCAGCGCCAGCCCGGCCGCCAGCCCGCCGCCGGCGCTGCCGCCACCGATCGCGATGCGACCACGGTCGATGCCGAACTCGTCGGCAGACGAAGCAAACCAGCGAAGTGCGGCGTAGCAATCCTCGATCGGCGCAGGGAACGGATGCTCGGGCGCGAGCCGATACTCGACCGACGCCACCAACACGTTGAGTTGGTCGGCGACATTGGCGCAGTACGGGTCGTTCATCGCCACGTCGCCCAGCACCATTCCGCCGCCGTGGATCCAGTAGAGCGCCGGAGCGTTGACGGGCAACGAGGCCGGACGATAGGTGCGAACCATCACATCGGGCGCGCCGTCGGGACCCGGCGCCATGTGATCCTCGATGGACACGTTGTCCGGCAATGGCGCGGCCATCAACATGCCGCGCAACTCCTCCATCGTTTCCCGAGTGGCAGGGATGTCGTCCAGATTCAGCCGGATCGGCATCGCTTCAAGCACGGCACGGTGCTCGTCGTCCATGTAGGCCACAATGTCGAGTGCAGGGATAGTCATCGGATCGGCTCCTCGTCGGTTCGCGTTCGGCCAAGCGCAGGCTACCGTCCGGCAAGTCAGCCGTTTAGCCGGTCACGGCTGAGTCTTGCGGCGGTTGCCAGCGGAGGACGGGATGGCGGGCGGCGTTCGTCTCGTCGAGGCGGCCGATGGGCGCGGTGGTCGGCGCGGCGTGAAGCGCGTCGGGGTCCTCCGCCGATTCCTGCGCGATCGCAATCAAGGCAGCGGCCAGCGCCTCGATCGCCTCCGGCGGCTCGGTCTCGGTCGGCTCGATCATCAGGGCCTCTTCAACGATCAGTGGGAAGTAGACCGTCGGAGGGTGGAAGCCGTGGTCGATCAGGCGCTTGGCGATGTCGTAGGTGCGCACGCCGTGTTCGCGGCGCTGTCGCGAGCCGGAGAACACGACCTCGTGCAGCACCGGACGGTCGTAGGGCAGGTCGTAGTGGCCATGCAGCAAGACACGCAAGTAGTTGGCGTTGAGCACCGCCTGTCCCGAGACAGCCCGCAGACCTTCGAGTCCGAGCGCGCGCATGTAGGCGTAGGCGCGCAACAGCACGCCCACGTTGCCGTGAAACTGCTGCACTCTGCCGATGCTGCGTTCGGGCGCCGTCAGCCTCACGACGCCGTCGTCGCACTGTTCCAGGGTCGGGGTGGGCAGGTAGGGCGCGAGCTCGTCCGAGCAGCAGACCGGTCCCGCGCCGGGTCCCCCGCCGCCGTGGGGCGTGCTGAAGCTCTTGTGCAGGTTGAGATGGGCGACATCGAAGCCCAGGTCGCCGTAGCGGATCCGGCCCATGATTGCGTTGAGGTTGGCGCCGTCGGCGTAGAGGTAGGCGCCGGTGTCGTGGATCAGTTGCGCGATCTCTTCGATGCCCCGTTCCCACAGACCCAGAGTGTTGGGCACGGTGACCATGACGCCGGCGACCGTCTCGTCCAGCTCGCGCTCGATCGTGGCGCGATCGAGCGAGCCGTCGTCCGCCGTCGGGATCTGCGTGACCTGGAATCCGGCCATCGACGCCGTAGCCGGGTTGGTGCCGTGAGCGGAATCGGGCACCAGAATCCGGCGGCGCTGCTCCAACTCGCCGCGGTCTGCGAGCGCGGCCATGATCATCAGCACGCCGGCAAACTCGCCCTGTGCTCCGGCGGCCGGAGCGAGACTGACGGCGGGCAGCCCGGTGATTTCGGCCAGCCCGTCGCGCAGCTCCAGCAGGGTCCGCAGGGTGCCCTGCATGTCCTCTTCGCCCGCCAGCGGATGAGCCTCGGCGAAGTGCGGCAGCGACGCGATCAGGTCATTGACCTTGGGATTGAACTTCATCGTGCAGGAACCGAGCGGGTAAGTTCCGGAGTCGATGCCGTAGTTGCGGCCCGAGAGCGCCGTGTAGTAGCGGACCAGTTCACCCTGGCTCATCTCCGGCAGGCGCAGCGAGTCGCGCAGCAGATGAGCGGCAGGCAATGGCGATTCGTCCCCGTTCCAGCGCGGCAGATCGACCGCTCTGCGCCCCGGCGCGCCTCGGTCGAAGCTCAGGCGCGAGCCGAAGTCCTCGTCAACCGGCAGGTACCCGCTCATGCCCGCGCTCCGATCTCCGTGAGGGCGCGGATCAAGGCGTCGACATGGGTGTCGGGCGTCGCCTCGGTCACGCAGAAGAGCAGCGCGTTGTCAGCCTCGGGCTCCGGCCGATGCGACACGTCAAGGCCCGGCGTGATGCCGTGCGCCGACAACTGAGCGGCCAGTTCTGGGGCCGGCAGCGGACCCCGGACGAGGAACTCCTGGAACCAGGGCCCGCGCTCGGGGACATCGAAGCCGGGAATCGCGGCGACGCGGCGGGCGGCGTCGTGCGCGCGCTGGTAGCAGAGTTCGGCCGACTCGCGCAGCCCGTGCGGACCCAGCGCCTGAACGGCAATCGTGAAGGCGAGCGCGATCAGCGCCTGGGCGGTCGAGATGTTCGAGGTGGCGCGTTCGCGCCGGATGAACTGTTCGCGAGCCTGCAGCGTGAGCACATAGCCAGTGCGAGGCTCGCGTCCGTCGGCTGGCTTGAGTTCCCGCGTGCGTCCGACAATGCGGCCGGGCATCTGGCGGAGAAACTGAGAGCGGGCCGCGAACAGTCCCAGCGACGGACCGCCATAGGCGGCCCCGCCCGCGATGTCGCGGCCCTCGCCGGTGACGATGTCTGCGCTGGCGTCGCCGGGCGCACGCAGCAGGCCGAGCGCGAACGGATCGGCCACGGCGACCAACAGCGCGCCGCTGGTATGCGCGGCCTCGGCCAGCGGTTCCAGGTCGACGATCGCGCCGAGGAAATCCGGCTGCTGGACGACGAGGCAGGCGTGCTCCTCGCCGACCGCATCCGGGGATGTGATCGAGTCGATCCGCAATCCGGGTCCGCGCCCGTAGGTGCGCACCACGTCGGCGGTACCGGGATGGATCGGTTCGAGCAGCGCCACGGCGCCGCGCTTCGTCGCGCGGGCGGCCATCAGACATGCTTCGGCCGTCGCGCTGGCGACGTCGTAGAGGCCGACGTTGGCTACGTCCATCCCGGTCAGCTCGCAGACGACCGACTGGAACTCGAAGCCCGACTGCAGCGTGCCCTGGCTGATCTCCGGCTGATACGGCGTGTACGCGGTGACAAACTCGGAGCGGCTCGTGAGGTGCGAGACGACCGAGGGAACCGACCGTCGATACGCGCCGGCGCCGAGAAAGCTGGGGCGCGAGGGCGCCGCGTTGTGGGCGGAGCGTTCGGCAAGGAGCGCGATCAACTCGGGTTCGGTGAGTGCGGGCGGCAACGAGAGTGTTGGATCGCGCAGCGATGCGGGCAGGTCCTCGAAGAGCGCATCGAGCGTCTCGACGCCGACGCGCTCCAACATGAGCGCTCGGTCGGCGTCGGTCGCCGGTATGTATGGGTGCGGCGAGGACACGTTAGTCCTCCGGTAGCTGTGCGCGGTACGCTTCGGCGTCCATCAACTTGTCGAGTTCGGCAGCGTCCGAGACGCGCACGCGGACGATCCAGCCGTCGCCGTAAGGCGACTCATTGACCAACTCCGGCCGCTCCTCAAGTTCCGCGTTCGACGCGACGAGCTCACCGCTGACCGGCGCGAACAGCTCGGCGACGGTCTTGGCCGACTCGATCTCGCCGAACGGTTCACCGGCGGTCAGCGCGGCGCCGTCGGCCGGCAATTCGAGGTAGACCACATCGCCCACCTGTTCCTGGGCGAAGTCGGTAATGCCGATGGTGACTTCATCGGCCGCGTCGGCCTCGCGGCGCAGCCACTCGTGATCCTCGGTGTAGAGCAGATCTTCAGGCGTCTCGTAGTCCATCGTCATCCCTTCGGCTTGCGGTAGAACGGCCGGCGCACGACCTCCACGGGAAGCGCGCGGCCGCGCACGTCGACTTCGAGCATGGTTCCGGTCCTGGCCAGATCGGCGGGCAGGTATGCCATGCCGATGCCGATCTTGAGGCTCGGACTGTGTCCGCCGCTGGTCAGCATGGCGATTGCATCTTCGCCGCCCGGCTTGCGAACCTCGTACCCGGTCCGCGGGACGCCTCGACTTCGGGCGGCCAGGTGCGCCAGGCGCCGAGACCGAGGTTGGGCCTTGGCCGCAACCAGCGCCTCGCGCCCCGTAAAGGGAGCGCCGTCATCGAGGCTCACGGCGAAACCGAGTCCGGCCTCATACGGATTTGTCGTCGCGTCGATGTCGTTGCCGTGCAGCGGCAACGCGGCCTCGAGTCGCAGCGAGTCCCTTGCGCCCAGTCCTGCGGGCGTCGCGCCGCCCCCGATCAGCGCGTCCCACAGCGATTCGGCGCGATCGGCCGGCACGATGCACTCCCCGCCGTCCTCTCCGGTGTACCCGGTGCGGGCGACCAGCAGCAGCGCGCCCTGCCAGTTCAGCTCGGCGCAATCACGCGGCTCAAGTGCGGCGAATCCCTCGCCGAGCACGCTCGCGAGCAGCCCAACCGCATCGGGCCCCTGAACGGCCAACATCACCGTCTCCGCCGTCCGTTCCGATGCCGCGTCGCCGGCGACGGCTCGCAGGCGCTCGAAGTCGGCGTCGGCGTTAGCGGCGTTGTGGATCACCAGCCAGCGCTCAGCGGACAGGTGATAGATGAAGACATCGTCCTCGATGCCGCCGGCCTCGTTGCAGTAGAGCGAGTAATGCGCCTTGCCCTCGCGCAACGAAGTGACATCGAACGTGGTGGCCGAGCGCAAGAGATCGGCCGCCTCGGGACCTTCGACCCATGCGCGGGCCAGGTGGGATACGTCGAACACGCCGACACGCTCGCGCACGGCGCGGTGTTCGGCCACGATGCCCTCGTACTGGAGCGGCATTTCCCAGCCGGCAAACGGTGCAAAGCGCGCCCCCTGGTCAAGATGGCGCTCGCGCAACGTGAGCTGTGTCAACACCGCACGACTCCTCCGCATCAAACTCGCGCCCAATGTAGCCAGATGCCCTCAGGTCTCACAGCTATGACTGAACAATAGGATTCGCCGTGGGTTGCCGATAGAGAATGCCAATAGCAGGCAAGGGCGCAGCAACGTGTGTCGACGCGCGGCCGGTGCGTGGCACGGCTAGGAGCTGGCGGCTGCTTTGGCGCGTGCCCGCTCGGCTCTCTTGGCGGCCTGCACCGCCCGACGCGCGAGCGTGCGCTCGATGTAGGGAGCGACATCGGGCGTCTTGCAGCCGGTTTCCCCGTGATCGACCTCGACCGGACAGACCTGCGCGGCGGTCTCCAACACTGCGCGCCGCAGGGCGTCGTCCCGCAACCCAATCGCAATCAGCGCGCCATTCATCTCATGCCGAACGCGGTTTGGCCGACTGCCGATCTCGTCGCTGATCTGGAAAACCAGCGCCTCCAGCTCGTTCTCCGTCCATAGCTCGGCCTGCTCCGCGCTGCAGGCGACGATGAACCAGCCCAACGATGCCGGCCACTCATTGGAGTCGTCGCGGAGCTGATCACTGATCGGCCGGGCGACGGGAGACTGCGCGACCAGTTTGCCCAGAGCCTCGACCAGGATGTAGTTGTCCACGTCGGCGAGCCAGTCGAGCGCCAGTGCCACGGTTATCGCCGACGGATCTGCGATGCGCAGGGCAAGCACGCGCGCGTCGTGATTGCCGCTGCGCCAGAGCTCGATCGCCAGTTGATGGTCAGTCTTCAGCGGCTTGCCGATTCGGCCCAATTCCTTGTAGCTGACGCCGAACATGGGCTGCGTCGCCCCGTGCCGCGCATAGACCTTGCGATTCTGGGCCGTGCCGGCCGTCTCAAGCTCGGCGAGCACGTCCTGAACGGTTGCCATCTTCGCCCGACTCCTTACCCAGCGCCGGCAGGCGACCAGCCGTAGATCTGCTGCAGCGACCCGCCCATCAGCGCCGCGCGCTCGTCGTCCGACAGCGCGTCGGTGACTCGGAATGCCTCGACGCCCTGCTCAAAGGTGAGCAGCTTGGTCGCCCGGGTCCAGTCGGTGCCCCACATGCAGCGGTCGAAGCTGTACGCCTCGAAGATGCGGCTCAGCGGCGCCCAGATGTCCGGGTAGGGAAACGGCTGGTGCGAGAGGGTGCAGGCGCCGGAGATCTTGATCGCCACGTTGTCGTACTGGGCCAACGCAATGACCTGGTCGATATCCACCCAGGGATCGTCGGGCGGGGGCGGCTGAAACGGCTGTTGCAGGCCGACGTGATCGATCACGATCCGGGTATCGGGATGGCGCTGCGCGTAGGCGCGCAACTCGGGAAGATTCTGCCAGCAGAGCACGTTGATCGGGATGCCCGCCGCGCCGCCGGCCGTCATGATCGCGTCGACGCCGGCGTGATCCCCGCCGACGGATTCGAAGTTCAGCACCACCCGCGCCCCGACCACGCCGGGGCGTTCGGCCCACGCCTCGACATCCGCCCCGACGGTCGGCGAGTTGGGGTCGAACGGCGCGATCAGGCCGAAGCGGTCGGGGTACCGCTCGGCGACGCCTTCGCAGTAACTGGAGTCGTAGCCGTAGATCGTGAATGGCGAGATGAGCAGCGCGCCGTCAACGCCGACCGCGTCCATCGCCGCAACCATCTCTTCGCCGGTCACCGTCGCCGGACCGGCCAGCACGGCTCGGTAGTTCGATTCGTCGTTGCGGTCGTAGGCGTGGACCTGGCAGTCGATCGTGGGTGTGTCGTTGGGCATGGTGGGCCCCTCTCCCCTCGCAACATTGCGCTGGTTGCGATTCTAGGAGAGAGCCGCGGGCGACCACAGGAGGGGCGCGCACAGGGGGTCCATTGGAGTTGGCACCTGCCACAAGCTCAACATCGGCCGTTCTTCCGACACTAGCCTTGAGTTAACGGACTCGACGGCTGGAGGAGCGGCATGAACGCCCATCTAGAAGTGTGCGCACTCGACGAACTGAAGCGAGACGGGGTGCGGGTAGTTTCCACGGGACAGCGCACGGTCGCAATGTTCTGGCATCGCGATCAGGTCTTCGCCGTCGACAATCGATGCCCGCATATGGGCTTTCCGCTCAGCCAGGGCACCGTCGCCGACGGCATCCTGACCTGTCACTGGCACCATGCCAAGTTCGACCTCGCCGGCGGTTGCGCGTTTGATCTCTTCGCCGACGACGTGGCGGCGTTCCGCGCGGAGGTGCGCGACGGCGTCGTCTGGCTCGATCCGGAACCGCAGGAGGAGGAAGCGATCGCGCATCACACGCGCAAGCTCTCCGAAGGTCTCGAGCAGAATCTCTCGCTCGTGATCGCCAAGTCGGTGATTGGTCTGTGCGAGGCGGGACGCGAGGACCTGGTGCTGGCCGAGGCGGCGCGCTTCGGCGTCAAGAACCGCGCCGCCGGCTGGTCGAGCGGCATGTCGATCCTGACCGCAATGGCAAACGTGCAGCCGCATCTCGATCCCGAGGACCGGCCCCGCGCGCTCTATCACGGCGTGGTGCACGTCGCCCGCAACGTGCAAGGGCAACCGCCCGACTTCGACATCGCCCCGCTCAACACCGACGAGCAGCGGCCCGAGCAGTTCCGCACCTGGTTCCGGCGCTTCGCCGAGGTTCGCTCGCCGAACGCCGCCGAACGCTGCCTGCGCACGGCCGCGGTCGCTGGGCTGGACGAGGCGCAACTCGCCGACCTGCTGTTCGCCGCGTCGACCGATCACACCTTCATGGATGTCGGTCACACGCTCGATTTCGCGAACAAGGCCTGCGAACTGCTCGACGTGGTGGGTTGGGACACGGCGCCCGATGTGCTCAGTTCGGTGATCCCGACAATCACGGGCGCCGAGCGGATGGAGGAGACCTCGGCCTGGCAGCATCCGGTCGACCTGCCCAGATTGCTCGCTGAAGCGGGCGAGGCGCTGGACGAGGCGCTCGCCGTTGGCGGCGAGCGCAACGAATCCTGGGACGAGCACCGACCGGTGGCGGAGTCGATTCTCGACGATCCTCCGGATCGATCGCTGCGCCGGATTGTCGACGCGGCCCGCGCGGGAGCGCCACTGGCAGAGTTGAGCGCGACCGTCGCCTACGCGGCCGCGCGGCGACCGATGCACTTCCATATCTCCAACGAGTTCGGCGACTGGAACACGGTCCACCACACGTTCACATACACGAACGCCGTGGATCGGGCGATGCAGCGCGCGCCCTCGCGCGAGCTGGCCCGCGCCATCCTCGACGGCGCCGCCTCGGTCTACCTGGAGCGGTTCCTGAACATGCCCCGACAGCCCCGTCCCGAGCCCAATGGCGGTTCGACCTCGACCGACGACCTGCTCGGACACTTCGACCGTCAGCAGCAGGTCGACGAGACGGCACAGACTGTCGCCGATCTGCTCGCCGCCGGCCGGCAGGACAAGGTCGCGCGCACGCTCGGCAAAGCGCTGCTGCGTGAGGACGCCGGTTTCCACTCGTTCCAGATTTACGACGCCGCGCTGCGACTGGTCGAGCGCTTCGAGGGCAGACCCGAGGCAGACGATGTCCTGATCGGCGCAAGCCGATTCCTCACGGCCCACGCGCCGACGGTCCGCTCGATGGGTCAGACCTACGAGACCGCCGCTCGCCTGCATCGGGGCGAGGCGCTGCATGCGTGAGCGAGTTCGCATGAGAGTGGCGCACCGGCCTATAATCGGTCTACACGTGGTCGCACAGGAGGAGATCGATGGCGAAGATCAAACCGATCAGTTACTTCAAGGCGAACGCCGCCGAGATCGTGCGCACGATCGCCGAAGAGCCGGAACCGTTTGTCATCACGCAGAACGGCGAAGCCAAGGCCGTGCTGCTCGACTACGAGCGCTACGAGGAGCAGCAGGAAACGCTCGCCCTGCTGAAGATCCTCGCGCTCGGTGAGAAGCAGGTTCGAGAAGGTCGGACGCGACCTGCGAAGGAAGTGTTTGACGAACTCCGAGCACGCTGGCAAGAGGACTGATGACTGTCGACGTCAGACTGAGCGATGCTGCGCGGAGCGACTTGATCGATATCGGCACCTACATCGTGCGGCGCGAGTCATCGGCGAGGGCACTTCGCGTCGTCGATGCCATCGAACAGCACATCAGTGGTTTGTCTGAGTTTCCGTCGCGAGGCCCCTACGTTCGTGAGATGTTGTCGATGGGCATCAATGACTTCCGCGAGATCCACTCAGGCCCGTTTCGCATCATCTATCGGTACTCCGACAACGTTGTGTCCGTCCTGCTCATCGCAGATGGCAGGCGCGACATGCGCACGCTACTTGTCGCGCGGCTGCTTGAGGATTGAACGTCCTATCGGGCGAAGCGCGCACTGGCGGCGTCGGCGGAACCGGCCGCAGATTCACCGCTGGAGCCGCCGGATGACTGCGCCATACGGTTGAGCGCTGCCGCCAGCTCTTCGGGGCGCCGGCTGTTGACGTAGTGGCGATTGCCCTGCCTGGTCTCAATGATCACCCCGGTGCGCAGGAACGGGACCGACATGGCACGGCCAGGCCAACCTTCGTCGATTCCCCAGCGCAGGCCCCAGCCGTAGTAGGAACCCCAGCGGTACTCCTCGGCACGAGCAGCTTCGATCTCCTCGGTATCGAGGCTCAGTCCCCAGGGTCCGAAACGCGCCCGCATTCCATGACGTTGCACCCTGACCCGCAGGACTGCGAACCAGCGCAGGATGGCGCACTGCAACACTCCGGCGACCATCAAGCCGATCCCGTCCCCGGTTTGAGCGGCCCCCACCAGCAGCCAGACGCCGCCGATCATGCACGCTGCGGCAATCAAGGCGATCGGAATCACGAACCGACGCTGCGCATGCACATCCTCCTTGTGCAGGATCGTCGAGTCTCGTTCTTCAATGTTCACTTGCGCATGGCCTGCCGACGCAATCGTACGGAGTGGCGACCGGCGCCGCGAGTCACCCGGCGCGGGACTGTTTAGACTCTCGTGGGGAGATCGAGTCGGCACGCAATCTCTCGGGACGTGCATCACGGACGCTCGTCCCGACTTGCTCGGCAGCATTGACGGAATCGAGGAGCGACGAATGGCACTTGACCCGCAGACGACGATGTTCATCCAGATGATGGCGGAAGGAGCCGATCCGAACGCCAAGCCGCTGCACGAGATGTCGCCGGAGGAAGCGAGAGGCTTCGGCGGGGCGATTGCCGAGATGGCCGGTCCCGCGCCGCCGATGGCCCGGGTCGAGGAACACACAGTCGAGACCGGCGACGGGTCGTTCAGCCTGCGGATGTTGGTTCCCAAGGAGGATCCGCCTGGCGTGATCGTCTACTACCACGGGGGCGGCTGGGTGATCGGCTCGATCGACGAGACCGACACGATGGCGCGCAAGCTGGCCGAACGGACCTCCTGCGCGGTGGTCAACGTCGAGTACCGGCTCGCGCCCGAGCATCGCTACCCGACCGCGGCCGACGATTGCTATGCGGCGCTCGAGTGGACGGCTGCGCATTTGCAGGACATCGCCGGCGCGGACGTGCCCGTGTTTGTCGCCGGCGACAGCGCCGGAGGCAACCTCTCGGCCGTGGTGGCGCGGCGCGCCCGCGACCGCGGCGGGCCTGAGATTGCGCTCCAGATCCTGATTTACCCCGTCACCGACGCCGACTTCGACCGCGAATCTTATGTCGACCCGGCAAACGAACTGCTGCTCACCCGAGAGGCGATGGTCTGGTTCTGGGACCACTACGTCCCCGACCCCGCGCAGCGGTCGGAGCCCGACGCCTCCCCGCTCCGCGCAGAGGACCTGTCCGGGCTCCCGCCTGCGGTCGTCCTGACCGCGGAGCACGACGTGTTGCGCGACGAGGGCGAGGCCTACGCGAAACGGCTGGAGGAAGCGGGCGTACCGGTCAACTTCCAGCGGCACAAGGGCCAGATGCACGGGTTCTTCACCCTGTTGATGCTGCCCGGCAGCGAGCGCGGCTTCCAGCACGTGGTCAAGGCGATTCGCGCCGTCGTGGTCAAGCAACTCGCCGCCGCGAAGTAGTAGACTCGCGCTGATCAGGGCGTTTCGCAGCGCCGAACTACATTGAGTGCCTCGGACTCACGCGAGTCAGAGCCGGAGAGAAGATCGAAAATGACCCAGTCCGCTGAAACCAAGCACGTTGACGCTGTCGTGATCGGCGCCGGCTTCGCCGGTCTCTACATGTACAAGAAGCTGCGCGACGACCTGGGCATGACGGCCCAGGTCTTCGAGCGGGGCGACGGCGTGGGCGGGACCTGGTACTGGAATCGCTATCCGGGCGCTCGCTGCGACTCGGAGAGCTACGTCTACTGCTTCTCCTTCGACGAGGATCTGTTGCAGGAATGGAGCTGGAGCGGCAAGTACCCGGAGCAGCCCGAGATCCTCAGGTATCTCAACCATGTCGCCGACCGCTTCGATTTGCGCAGCGGCATCCAGTTCAATACCAGTGTCACGTCCGCCCACTTCGATGACGATTCCGGTCACTGGACCGTTGAGACTGACCAGGGCGATCGCGTGACGGCGAAGTATGTCATCACCGCAATCGGTTGCATCTCAACCGGTCAAATTCCGAACATTCCGGGACTCGACTCGTTCGAGGGCGAGTGGCACCACACCGGCGCCTGGCCGCACGAGGGCGTGGAGTTCGAGGGCAAGCGGGTTGCCGTGATTGGCACCGGCTCCAGCGGTGTCCAGTCGATCCCCGTTATTGCCCGCGAGTGCGAGCACCTGACCGTCTTCCAGCGCACGCCGCAGTACACGATTCCGGCCCAGCACGGGACGGTCGACCAGGCGTTCCTCAAGGAGGTCAAAGCCAACTACGCCGAGATCATGGATCAGGCCAGGCACTCGGCGGCCGGCTTCCCCTACGACGCCTCCGAGGTCTCTGCCCTGGAGGTCAGCGACGAGGAGCGTCTGAAGACGTACGAAGAGCTGTGGCAGAAGGGCGGCTTCCACTTCATGCTCGGCTCCTACGCCGACATCGCCCTCGACCGGCGCGCCAACGACACCGCCTCTGAGTTCATCCGCGGCAAAATCCGCGAGATTGTCGACGACCCGGAGACGGCCGAGAAACTGCTCCCGCGCGATCACCCGTTCGCTTCCAAGCGGGCGCTGATTGACACCAACTACTTCGAGACCTACAACCGTGACAACGTTGACCTCGTCGACATCCGTCACTTCCCGATCGAGGAAATCACGTCGACCGGTCTGCGCACCACCGACGGCCAGGAGTACGAGGTCGACGTCATCGTCTTCGCCACGGGCTACGACGCCATGACCGGCACCTTCCTGAAGATGGACATTCGCGGGAGCAACGGCGCCGAACTGCGGGACAAGTGGAACGACGGCCCGAGGACCTACCTGGGTCTGGCCGCGGCCAACTTCCCGAACATGTTCATGATCACCGGTCCCGGCTCACCCTCGGTGCTGAGCAACATGCCGGTCTCGATCGAGCAGCACGTCGAGTGGATCTCCGACTTCATCGAGTACTTGCGTGAGCACGACGTGGACGTGGTCGACGCCGAGCAGCAGGCCGAGGATGAATGGGTTGCCCACGTCAACGAGATCGCCGAGCAGACGATGTACATGCTCGCCGACTCCTGGTACCTGGGCGCGAACATCCCGGGCAAGCCGAGGGTCTTCATGCCCTACGCCGGCGGAGTCAACGTGTATCGCGACCGCTGCAACGAAATCGCCGCCGAGGGCTACACCGGCTTCACCATGAGCGAGTCGAGAGAGCCGGCGCTGACCGACTAGGGTCTCGCGCTTGAGCGGAGAAATCCCACTTGGGCGCGCTGGCAGGCCTCTACTTGGACTAGACTGGACTAGTTCAGGAGGTCAGCGTGGTCGCGCACCGCTCACAATCCGCCGATCAGGGCAAGGTCTGGACGATCGCCGAGGCGAAAGCCAAACTCTCCGAGATCCTGCGTATGGCCGAGAGTGAAGGGCCGCAGCGCATCGGCGTGCACAAGGGCTTTGTCGTCGTCCCCGAAGATGTCTGGCTAGAGCGGGAGAAGTCCGAACGCGAGGAGGAACAGATCCCGATGGGACAGTGGCTCCTCGAGCGAATGCCCCGGGGCATGTACTCCGAGATTCCTCGTGCCGACGCGCCAGAGAGGCCGCCGTTCTACGCCGATTGGACTGAAGAAGAATGGGCCGCGTTGGACGCCGCCAATCTGGATGACTCGTGAGCGAACTGCTCTATGACACGAACGTCATCTCGGAGTTGACAGCAGAGCATCCTAACCCGCGAGTTGTGGCGACGCTGAGCCGTCGTACCGACGTGTGGCTCTGTTCCGTCGTCTTGCACGAGCTCGAGTACGGAGTGCAACTGCTCCCCCATGGCGCGCGCAGAAATCGAATACACGCAACGCACCAGCGGTTTGTTTCGAGATATCAGCACCAGGTACTGCCGCTTGATCGAGCTGCTGCAAACTCGGCCGCACAAGTGCGTGCGCACGCCCGAAACTCTGGACGGCCGATCAGTGTGAGCGACGCGCTGATAGCCGGAACCGCGATCGCCAACGACCTGACGCTCGTGACACGAAACGTCAAAGACTTCGAAGGTCTGGGAGTCGACATCATCAACCCGTGGGACGAGCCGTCTGCGTAGCGTGCCGTCGGACGCGCCACCGGACAGGCGCGTATATTCGCAACATCCGACCGGACTGTTCGACCTGAAAGCGATTCGGAGGATTGACAACCATGACGCGACCACTACTCGACGGCATACGCGTGCTCGACTTCACCCAGTTTCAGCAAGGACCTTCAGCGACCGTGCTGATGTCCGACCTTGGCGCAGAGGTGATCAAGGTGGAACGGCTCGAGGTCGGCGATCCGTCGCGGCACGTGGGCAAGCGCGCCGACGGATTCTGCCAGTACTTCCACACGCACCACCGCGGCAAGCGCAGCATCGCCGTCGACCTGCGTTCGAACGAAGGCCGCGACCTGATTTACGAACTGGTCAAGCGCGTCGATGTCGTGACCGAGAACTTCAAGCCGGGAGTGATGGACCGCCTCGGACTGGGCTGGGACGACTTGCGGGCGCTCAATCCCAAGTTGGTCTACGCCAGCGCCAGCGGCTTTGGACCGATGGGGCCGCGAGCCAAATCGACCTCATGGGCCTCGGTCGCCGGAGCGGCCGGCGGCGGGATGTGGGCCAACGGCATAAAGGGCGACAAGCCATACGGCAATGTCGCCGCGCCCGATCCCGACCAGACCGGCGGAATGATCTTCGCCTTCGCGATTGCCAGCGCGCTGGTTGCACGGGAGCGAACGGGCGAGGGTCAGCACGTCCAGACTTCGCTCTACGGCAGCCAGATCTGGGGTCGGGCGCCGGCGATCAACGCGCTCGCCAACGGCAGCATCGTGCCGACCGCGCGCAACATGCCGATCTCGAACATGTTCACGCTGCAGGCGCAGGGCTCAGACGATGAGTGGCTCTTCGTCGGCTACATCACCGACCGCTGGGTGCCAATGTGCCGCGCGCTCGAACGCGAAGACTTCGTCACCGACGACCGCTTCGCCACGCTCGCCGATCGCAACGCCAACATCGATGAGCTGCGGGATGAGGTCGCTGCCGTGATCGCCACCCGTCCTGCCGCCGAGTGGCCTGCCCGCTTCGACGCCGAGGAGGTGCCCAGCACCCTGATCCAGGACTACCTGATGATCGCCCGCGACGAGCAGGCCGCCGCGAACGAGTACATCGTCGACTTCGACGACGAGCGATACGGCACGCTGCGCACCGTCGGCTCGCCAATCCGGGCCAACGGAGTCCAGGGCCGGGTCAAATCACTCGGCCCGGAACTCGGCCAGGACACTGACGCCCTGCTCAAGGAGATCGGCTGCCCACCGGACGCCATTACCCAACTGCGTGAAGCGGGCGTAGTCGGCTAGGCGGGACTCAGCACGGGGTCGAGGTTGGGACTTCGTCGATGATTCCGTTGGCCAGTTGGAGTTCGCGCACGTAACAGATGACCTGGTGAATCTCATCGATCTCCAGGCTTGGCACGGCGGGCATGTTGCCGAAGTCCCAGTGGTGGGCGCGGACGCCTCGGGCGACGGCGATGACGAAGCTGGCGTTGCTGTGGTGTCCCGGCTCGTAGATCTGATGCACGAGCGGCGGGCCCTGTCCCGTTCCGTCAGCCTTCTCCCCGTGACAGGCGGAGCAATTGGCGACAAACAGCTTCTCGCCGGCGAGCGCGGCTTCGGACAGCTCGCCCGTGATCACTTCGGTCGGCGCGGCGTCATCGGTGTCATGGGCCTGCGGCTCGCCGTTATCGCCGTAATGGTCGTCGTCTCCGCCGCCGCAGGCCACGAGCAGCATGGCGGCTGCCGCGAAGACCATCAGCGCCGCAACGCCGCCGATGCGAAAGAAGTGGGTCATGCTCGCCACCCCTGTTCTGGAGCCAATGGTACCGAGCGTTCGGGCCGGGCGGCCCACTGAGCTTCAGATAGCCGCCAGCCGATCCTCAACCTCCGACAGCAGCCGCGCGGCGCTCCCACCCAGCCAGGCTTCCTTGACGTGATCCTTCAGTGGGAGCTCCTGGAGTTCTCGCACTGCTCGGTCGAAGGGGATCATGTTGTCGGTGGCGAAGAGGACGCGGTCGCTGAGCAGGGAGGTGTTGCCGTAGTGGAGCAAGGTCTCCCAGCCGGTGCCGGAGGTGCCGATGTACTTGGGCGCGACGGCGCCGATCTCGATGTAGACGTTGCGGTGTTTCCAGGCGACGGCGACGAGTTCGTTGACCCAGGGCCAGCCGCCGTGATTGGCGACGATGGTCAGGTCGGGGAAATCGCAGGCGATCTCGTCCAGGACGATCGGGCGGCCGTAGGCGATGGAGCGGTCGTTGGAGAAGTTGATCGATGAGTGAATCGTGACCGGGACGCCGAGTTCCTGGCACTTGGCGTAGAGCGGGTAGAAGCGCTTGTCGTTGGCCATCACGCGGTAGGAGAACGGCTGCAGGTTGACGCCCTTCGCACCTCGTTCGCGAACTTCCTCCTCGACGACCAACGCCATGTTGTCGCCCTCGCCGGGATTGACCGTCACGTAGCCGGTCAGCACGTCCGGGAATCCGGCGACGATGCGGTGCACGGCGTCGTTCATGGCGCGGTAGTCGCCGGCGGCCCATTCGGCCTGGAGGACGGCGCGGTCGACGCCCGCCTCGGCCATCGCTGCGAGCATCGCAGCCGCGTCGGGTCCGCCGCCGCGTTCGCGTGTGTAGATGCGGTTGTAGTTGGCGAGATAGTCGCGGTCGCTGAAGCGCTCGTCGCCGTCGCCTGAGGGATCGGTCCATTCGCGGGCCGGGAGCGTGACGCGGAAGTCGATGATTTCGGGCATGGGGTCTCCATCATGCTCAGGGGATGACGCCGGACTCCTTCATGGCGGCGATCCGGTCCCAGCTGTAGCCGAGCTCTTCGAGGACGAGTTCGGTGTGTTCGCCAAGGTCGGGGGCGCTGGAGTAGTTGTCGGTTGGCGCTTGCTCGAGCTGGAACGGGACGCCGAGAACCTTGAAATCGCCGGCGGACTTGTGCTGCATGGTGCGGACGTAGCCGTTGGCGGCGGCCTGGGGATCGTTGGCGATCTCGACCGAGTCAGCGGCCGGAGCCCAGGGGAAGTCGTTGGCGTCGAAGATCGCGGCCCAGTGGTCGCGGGGATGTTCGGCGATGCGCTGTTCGATTAGCTCGACCGCCTCGCGGATGTGCTTGCGGCGGTCGGCGGCGACGGCGAAGCGCGGATCCTCGGTCAGCGCGGGCAGCTCGATCACCTCGGCGAAGGGTCCCCAGAAGCGCTCCTCCTGGATCATGGCGAGCTGCATCCACTTGCCGTCGGCGGCGCGGTATGAGTTGTAGAGCGGGTTGAATGCGCTGTAGCGGTCGCTGCGGGGGAAGTTCTCGCCGGTCGCGAGCGCGCCCTGGATAGCGAAGCCGTTGGCCCAGATGCCGCCGCCGTAGAGCGAGCAGGTGACGAACTGGCCCTCGCCGGTCAGTTCGCGCTGGTAGAGGGCGGCGAAGACGGCGGCGGTGATGTTCATGGCGCTGGGCAGGTCGCCCATCGCGCCGACGAGGCGGACGGGCTCGCTGTCGGCAGTTCCCAGCGTCTCCATGAATCCGCCGCGGGCCCAGTAGGCAAGCTCGTCGAAGGCGGGCCGGTCGATGTCGGGACCTTCGGTGCCGTAGCCGGTCGCGTGGGCGTAGATCAGGCGTGGATGGTCAGCCTTGAGCGAGGCGTAGTCGATGCCCAGGCGTTCGAGCGCGCCGCGGCGCAGGTTGACGATGAACACATCGGCGTCGGCGAGGAGTTTGCGCAGCGCTTCGTTGCCCTCGGGGGTGCGGACGTTGAGGGCCACGCTGCGCTTGTTGCGATTGGCGATCTCGAAGACCCAGTCCACGTCGTCGCGGACGCGGTGGATGAGTCCGCGCATCGGGTCGCCCTCGTGCGGCTCGACTTTGACGACGTCGGCGCCGAGTTCGCCCAGCACGCAGGCGCTCATCGGTCCAAAGAGCCAGGTCGCCATCTCGACGACCTTGAGTCCCTTGAGCAGCGGTTCGGGCTTGGAATGATCGTCGGACACGGAGGCTCCGTTCTGCCGCAGGATTCAACCATCCGAGGCTAACTCCTCGGCGGTTTCAGGTGTCGGAGCTTGAGGCCGGGGCGACTAATCGAGGGCCGCTTCGATCTGCCGCATGTGCTCCTCGCGGTGCGGGGCTCGCTCGACGGCGTAGGAGAGGCCGGCGTTGCTGAGGGACTGGAGTTTTTCGGCGCTGAGTTGGGCGACGGCAACGTCCAGCTGATCGGCGGCGCGGACGGCTGCCGCGCCAATCGTTGTGGGATTGAACGCGGCGGCGATGCGCTCGAGGGCGGCGTTGGTGGCCATGTCCTCGGACGGAAACGGCTCGCCCTGTGACATACGCTGCAGCGCGGCAACCTGTCGGGCGTCCCAGAAGGCGAGGTGCGCAAGCGCAAACCCGACCGTCCAGCCGCCGCCGAGGTCGCGATTGATGTCGTCGGCGCCGAGTCCGGCGACGAGGTCTCGAAGGCGGTCGGTCGATTGGATGTTCGAGTCGTTGCTATCGGCAGTCACGAAGTCTGCTCCAGTCTGTAAGGCTCAAGTTCGATCAACGGTAGTCGGAGCTCGTCGATTGGCGTGTCGTCGATTGAGCAGGCGCGCGCCTGTGAGGCCGAGGATGAGCACTGTGATCAGTCCGACGACGAGCAAGGGTGTGAGCCGGTCGGGACCGGCTACAGGGTCGGCGAGTCCGCCGTTACCTGTGTTTGGATACATCTCCTGCCCTACGCCATCGCGCAGTGCGTCCAGTTGGTCAAGGTGGCCGGGCCTCCGATTTTGCACTGGTCCCGTGAGCCCACACTGAAAGGCACTGCCTTCGAGCGCATAGACCACGTATTCGACCCCCTCCTCAAAGGACGGATAGCTACAGCTGCTGACATTTCTGAGTGTCAACTCAAAAGCCGCTTCGCCCTTCCATACCTCCAGCACCAACATCGTTGTCTCAGCACCATCGGTTGCGATGACTTTGCCTCTGAACACGACCTCCGCCCATTCAAATTCTTCAGCTACGGTGGGCCTCTCGTCTCCGCAGATACAGGCGAAAATCGGCGTCGGGGACATTGCAATCGCGGGAGCAAGAACCGCGACAACTAGCAACAACCGCAATAGCACTGAGCACTCCTTGGACCCCGCCACACCCTTAGACAGAGTACTTGATCTCCCCATCGACGTAGGTCTGCTGGACCGATATCTCCCGGATGGCGGGGGGATTGACGGGGTCAGGGTGCAGAGGGAATTGAGGGCCGAGCTAACCTCTTCCTCAGCGATCAGGTCATCGTCGCGGGAGCGTCGGGCAGTGAGGGCGCGGTCGGGCCGAGAATCGGCATGGCCTCGCGCTCAGCTCAAGCGAGGACCTAAGCGATTCATCACGAGCCAAACGAGCGCGAGAGCGCCGGCAATCAGGGTGGCGAGGATTGGAATGACCCAGGTCTTCTCCCCCAGCGGCGTGCGATCTGCTGGGTCATAGGCAGTTGGCGGGTTACCGCCGTAATCGATCTCTGTGCCAGGGCCGAGTTCTCGAAGATCGTCGCCGGCTGCCCATATGGGAGCCGTTCGGCCGCAAATCCCTACGCCACCCGTGTCCGGAGAGGCGTAGACGATGTACTCGACTCCTTCGTGAAAGAGATAGCCACAGTCTCCACCACCATGGCCTGTGAAGACCGTGAGCTCTTTTGCAATCTCGCCCTTCCAGACGGTCAAGACGTCGAATGTGATAATAATCGCCTTGCTTAAGTCATCGTCGTCAATAGATTTCGCAATGCCACGAAACACTAGGCCCGACCACTCCAGTTCGACAGAAACAGGGGGTTTCCCTTCACAAGAACAGGCGCTGGCGCGGGGCACCATGAGGAAGAGGATCGGAGTCACGAAACCAACAGTTAGCAACACCAGTACTATCCCACGCATTCTCGCCATCTGACAATCCCTCAGACCGCGTACAGCAACTCGCCGTCAACATACGTCTGCTGCACCGATATCTCGCGGATGTACTCGGCGTCGACCAGGGTTGGATCGTGGCTGAGCACAACCAGGTCAGCTCGTTTGCCGACTTCGATTGAGCCGACTTCGTGGTCGCGGAACATGGCGACGGCCGAGTTGATCGTCTGGGTGCGCAACGCTTCGAGCGGTGTAAGTGTTTCCTCCTCGGCGATCAGGTCGCCGTCGCGGGAGCGGCGGGCGGTCAGGCCGTAGAGGCCGAGCAGCGGCTCGACCGGGGCACAGGGGAAGTCGGAGCCGGAGGCGACGGTGACGCCGGCGTCGAGGAACGAGCGGTAGGGCAGCGGCGGGATCGTGAGGCCGGCGTCGGCGATGAAGTCGACGAAGCCCTGGCCGACCGAGTAGAGGAACGCCGGCTGGTGCGAGATGATCACGCCCAGCGAGGCGGCCCGCTCCATCTGGCCGGGGTCGGCGAAGAAGAAGTGCTCGATCCGGTAGCGCGCGTCGCTGCGGGGGATTTCGCGCTGGACTCGCTCGTAGGTGTTGAGGGCCTGCTCGATCGCTCGGTTGCCGAGGCAGTGGATCGCAGTCTGCAGGCCGTTCGAGGCGGCGTTGAGCACGAGCTGGTCGACCTCGTCCTGGCCGTAGTAGGGCTCGCCGACATCCTCGAAGCTGCCGTCGGCGTGGCATTTGCGCAGCGCGTTGGAGGGATAGACGGGGTCCATGAACAGCTTGACAATCCCGCCGCGCAACCGGTCGGAGACGTCGTCCTTGAGGAACCCGCCCCGGGCCGCTTCCTCGGGAGCGGCGAAGAAGCCGTTGCCGCCGCGCATCTGGTGGATCACGATGGGCAGCTTGCCGCGCTCGTCGGCGAGGCGGTACATCTCGGCGCTGTCGGGCATCACGACGGCGTCGCCGACGCTGGTCACGCCGTGCGAGAGGTGGCGCAGCGCGTTCTGCTCAACCAGATCGGCGATGATCTCGGGCCCGAGCGTGTCGATGTGTGCCCGCATCGATGCGTGATGGACCAGGTCGGAGGCGCGTTCGTAGAGCATTCCGGTCGCTTCGCCGATCTCGTCGCGCAGGATCTGACCGCCGCGCGGGTCGGGCGTCTCGAAGTTGATCCCGGCGATCGCCATCGCAGCCGAGTTGGCGTAGGAGGCGTGGTAGGAATAGTCCATCACGCAGACCGGATTGTTGGGTGCGACATCATCGAGTTCATCGCGGGTGAGCCAGCCGCCGTTGGCATGCCGGGCGCCGTAGCCGAGTCCCCAGACCCACTGACCGTCGGGCGTGGCCTCCGCGGCGGCGGCGAGCGCGTCGAGTACGGCCGGCTTGCCCGACAGTGGCGGAACGCGGCAATCGACCGAGCGCGGCTCGAATGTCGTCATCGAGAAGTGGTTGTGCGGATCGCAGAAGCCGGGAATCAGCGCCCGTCCGAGCAGGTCGACCTGCGTCGCGTCGGGGCTGACGGCCTGCCGCACCTCGTCGCTGTCGCCAACGGCGATGATCTTGCCGTCGCGGACCGCGACGCCTGAGGCGATCCGGTCGAGCCCGTCCATGGTCAACACGCGTCCGCCGCTGAATAGCAGTTCCATCTCGGTTCCCTCCCAGGCAGCCTGATCGATCGGTCAGAGGCTAGCGACTGGGTTTCGGACGGCGGGAAGCGTGCCGGTGACGTCCCGCTGCCGAGCCGTAGCCTGTGTTGGGCGCAAGGGTTGCACGAACCAGGCGGAACAAGATGGCTGCCAATGACTACATTCGCCATGAACCCGATGAGCCGGTCCCTCCGCTGTTGACGCTCAACGTCGCCTTCCAGGGCGCGCTCCTGATCGTCTCCAACGTGGTCACCTTCGTGGTCATCTTTGCGGCTGCGTTCAACGACGACGGCAGCTACATGTCCTGGGCCATCGTTGGCGCGTTGATCGTTGCCGGCGTGGCCACGGCGCTGCACGCATCGAAACTTGGTCGACTCGGACCGGGCCACATCCTGCTGATGGGCTCCGGCATTCCGTTTCTCGCCGCTTGCGTGCTCGCGGTTGAGCAGGGCGGATTGGCGTTGATGTCGAGCCTGGTGATCGCCTCTTCACTGGTTCAATTCGTGGTGGCTGCCCGGCTCGCGCAACTGCGACGGCTGATTACTCCCGTGGTGTCGGGCGTCGCGTTCATGATGATCGCGCTGTCAGCCATGCCGATCGCGCTGGGTCGTCTGGATGACGTTCCCGAGGGCGTCGGCGATGCGGCCGGCCCGGTGGTCGGACTGGCGACGCTGGCCATCACGGCGTTGCTGCGGTTGCTCGGAACCGGCCTGTGGAGCCTCTGGGCCCTGCCGATCTCGCTGGTGGCGGGCTGCGTCATCGCAATACCGCTCGGTGTGTACGACATCCAGCGAGTGCTCGACGCGCCCTGGTTCGATCTTCCCCAGGCATCCGGCTGGCCCGGATTCGGTTCGGTGTTGGATGAGGATTTCTGGGCCCTGCTGCTGGTCTTCCTCGTCGTCAGCGCCGTCGTCGCGGTCCGCTCCAGCAGCGAAGGCGCGGCGATCCAGCAAGCCTCTCGTCGGGAACCGCGCAGCATCGACTTCCGCGGCGTGCAGCGGACGCTCAATGTCGGCGGGATTGCCATATTCCTCTCCGGGCTCGCCGGCACGTCGCCGACCATCGCCTATCTACCCACAACGATTTCGCTCATCGAGTTCACCGGAGTGGCCGCTCGCCGAGTCGGGATCATCATGGGCGCACTGTTGATCGTGGCCGCGCTGCTGCCCAAGGTCGTGGCCTTGCTTCTGACGATTCCGCGACCCGTCAGCGGAGCCCTGCTGATCGTCATCATGGGGCTGCTCTTTGTCGAAGGCATGCGCTCCGTCATGCGCGAGGGGCTCAATCGGCAGCGGGCTTGCATCGTCGGTACCTCGCTCGCAATCGCGGTCGGATTGCAGAGCCAGAACGTCCTGGCCGACGTCATTGGCGGCATCTGGGGAGCGACCCTGGGCAACGGCGTGGTCTTCGGCGTGCTGGCCGCCGTGCTGCTGACCGTGGTCCTCGAGCTGAGCAGCACCCGGTCTCGGCGTCTGGAGACCGAGCTGGATGTATCGGCGTTGCCGGGGATTGAGGAGTTCCTGCGTCGAATTGGTTCCGATCTGCGCTGGAGTCAGGCGTCAATCGACCGACTGCACGCGGCCGGCGAGGAAACGCTCTCGGCCATGCTGCAGCTGCGTGACGACTACGAATCGGACCAGCCGCCTCGCCTGGTGCTGAACGCGCGTCCAAGCAGCGGCTCGGCCGAATTGGAGTTCCTGGCCGTGTTCTCCGAGGAAAACCTGGAGGACCGAATCGCCTACCTGAGCGACCAGGCCGAAGAGCCGGATGTGGGCGATGTCTCGTTCCGCCTGCTGGGCTTCTACGCCTCGTCGGTCCGGCACCGGAAGTACTACGGTGTGGACATCGTCACCGTCGAAGTCGAGGGCTCGCGGGGCTGATCGACCGGCGTTGGAGACACGTGGCGAGAAGCCGCGCAGTAGACTCGCGCACGCGACAGAAAGGGCTTGGAACAATGAGCAGTTACGTCGTCATTGACACCGAGATTTTGGACCAGGACGCGTTCTCCGAGTTCTCGGAGAAGATCTACGACGCGCTCACCGCCCACGGAGGCACGTACCTGGTACGCGGCGGCGACATCGACACGATTGAGGGCGATTGGACGCCCCAACGGATCGTCGTCATGGCCTTCGACAGCGACGACGGCGCCAGCGCCTTCGTTCGCTCCAGCGAGTACGCAGCCCTCCAAGGGCTTCGACAGCGAGCCCTCCGCTCGAACGTGCTGGTGGTCGAGGGCTATAGCGGGTAAGACATCCCTTCGACTCAATGGCCGCCATCACGACTCAGCGGGAGGCGGCCTCCGCCGCGCGGACAACGCACGGCTAGACCGAGTACTCCAGGTCGCCGTCGACATAGGTCTGCTGGACGACGATGTCGTTGATGCCGGCGGGATCGACGAGGTTCGGGTCGTGGCTGAGGACAACCAGATCCGCCCGCTTGCCGACCTCGATCGAACCGACCTCGTGCTCGCGGAACATGGCCGTGGCCGAGTTAAGCGTGTAGGTGCGAATCGCCTCCATTGGCGAGATCGTTTGATCCGCGGCGATGACCGTGCCGTCGCGAGACGTTCGCGAGACGAGTCCGTAGAGACCGAGGAGCGGCGGAACGGGAGCGCAGGGGAAGTCGGAACCTGAGGCCACAAAGACCCCGGCGTCCAGCATCGCCCGGTATGGGATCGGAATCGCGTCGATGCCCGCGTCGTTGCTGCGCGACTCGAAGTAGTCGCCGATCAGGTGCAGGAACGGCGGCTGGTGCGAAACGATGACGCCGAGCGAGCGGGCACGCTCGATCTGATCGCTGGTGGCGAAGCTGAAGTGCTCAATGCGGTAACGCGGGTCGCTTCGCGGAATCTCGCGCTGGGCGCGCTCGAAGGCGTTCAGTCCCTGCTCGACAGCGCGATTGCCGATGCAGTGAATCGCGACCTGCAGCCCGTGCGAGGCGGCGTCGAGCACGAGGTGATCGACCTCTTCCTGGCCGTAGTACGGCTCGCCGACCGGCTCCTTGGTCCCGTCTTCGTGGCAGACCTCCATCGCCGGACTGGGCCAGACGGGATCCATGAAGATCTTGACGATACCGCCGCGCAGGCGGTCCGAGACGTCGTCCTCCATGAAGGCGCCGCCGGCCGCCTCTTCGGGCGCGGCGAAGAAGCCGGGGCCGCCGCGCATCTGGTGAATCACGATCGGCAGACGGCCCCGTTCGTCGGTGAGCCGGTAGATCTCGGCGCTCTCGGGCATGACCAGCGCGTCGCCGACCGTCGTGATCCCATGCGATAGATGCCTTCGCGCATTCTGCTCGACCAGCCCGGCGACAGCATCCTCGCCGAAGGTATCGATGTAGGCGCGCATCGAGGCGTGGTGGACAGGATCCATCGCTCGTTCCCAGAGTGTGCCGTTGGGCTCGCCGCTTGCGTCCTTGCGGATCTCGCCGCCGGGCGGGTTGGCTGTGTGCCGGTCGATGCCGACCAACGCCAGCGCCGCCGAGTTGGCGTAGCAGGCGTGGTAGGAGGAGTCCATCACGCAAACCGGGTTGTTGGGTGCGACGTCGTCAAGCTCGGAACGCAGCAGGCCGTCTTCCTCGCCGATTAGGCGGGCGGCATAGCCAAGACCCCAGATCCATTGACCCTCGGGCGCGCCGGCTGCCGCCGCGGCGACTGCATCGAGGACGGCGGGACGGCCGGACAGCGGCGGCACCCGGCAATCGATCGAACGCGGCTCGAATGTCGTCATTGAGAAGTGATTGTGCGGGTCGCAGAAGCCGGGAATCAGCGCGCGCCCGTTCAGATCGACATGCGTGGCGTCGGGACCGACCGCGTTGCGCGCTTCGGCGCTGTCGCCGACGGCGACGATTCGTCCGTCGCGGACGGCGACGCCCGAGGCGATGCGGTCCATCGCGTCGATGGTCAACACACGTCCACCGGTGAATAGCAGCTCCATGATCCGCTCCTCTCCAGGCGGCGCAGAGGCTCTACGCGCGAGTCGAGGCTACCGAATCCAAGTCGCGGAGATCCGTGCGAGTTGCCGACCGCCTCGAGCACGACCTCTCCTACAACCCACCCACGGTCACCCTGACCGAAGCCACTCCCGCCTGATCACCATCCCGGACACGAAAGCGCGTGCCGCGACCCTCCTTCTTCTGCACTTTCTCGCGCTAGAAACACCCATTCCTGTGCTCCATTGAGCGTTCTATGCAGCGGGGACTGGATTTCACTCGGTACCTAGACAACACTTCGTCCGTGGTAATGGAGTCTCCCTAAGCGAAGCTAGACCCCACGTGCATTGCTCCCACCGAAGAGATTCCATAAGATGTTGGTGAGATGGAGAAGTTCAGATTGTCAAGGCGTGACGAAGCGGTGCTCCAACTGGAGTCCGAGTTCATGGAGACGCTCAAGGAGCTGAATCTCCTTATTGACGCAGGTCGCGTCTCGCACCGCGATGCCCGTGCACTCATAGGAACGATTGCGGCAACCAAAGTGGCGGTCTCCTTGAGTGGCTCCGTTGATGAGATCGAGAGACGCGTCAATACGTCTCGGTACAGCAGACTTAACATGCAGAAGAAACGATTGGCTTGGGAAGCCGGGAAGCCCGACTTAGCGGATAGGCACAATGAGGAAATGGTGAGAAACCGGATTTTGCCGGACTTGATGCAGCGCATGGCGGCTGGCGAGTCCAAGGAAGATCTCATCGACTCGTTACGTTACGACGCGAAGCTTAGCGAACACACGATGGAGCGCATTGAAGCTGGGTTGAGCCACTTCGCCGATGTTGCGCGAGTCAAAGCAGCACCGTAGGTGGCCTCACGGTCTGTCCGAGCAATCCGGCCCGCCATGCAAGCTAAGGATGCGACCGCGTTCGTGCCTGCCATAGTCGCATTGATTCCGCAATACTCTCAAGCTCTGTTAGGCATCCCCTAACCCCCCAACAACCGACCCACCAGCTCCTCCACCCGCCGACCCTCCGCCGACTCCGACAGCCACTGCCGTATCTCCCGACGCGCCACCGTCACCGACGTCGACTGACCCTTGCCCTCCCGCTCAGCCCGAACCCCGTCCCAGAGCGCCTTCGCGCCGATCGCCGCCGCCTCACCGGCCTTAGCCAGTTCAACATGCAGCGAGTCGGAGTCGTCGTACTTGGGAATCGGCAGACGCCACAGATGTTTCTTCATGTTACGAGCACCGAATTGGCCCTTTGACATGAGCGGTGCGGCAGCATCTTCCAATGCTGCACTATTGATGACCGCGACGACATAGCTTCCCTCAGACCGCGTTTGAACGCCCATCCAGTAAAGCGAGCAGTCGATTAACACATTTTGAGATGCAACCACCGATGCAGTCGGCCGCCCACCTGCGCTGTACGCAACTCGGAATGGAGCACCACTGGAACGTGGTAGCTGGCCGCTCAGCTTGCCCATGTAATCCAGGTTCTCCAGAAGAGACAGCTTGCTATTGGCACCCTTTTGGGCGTCCCACACTTCATTGATGACGCGCCACCGACGTCTCATTCGTTCGGCAAGAGTGAGCGGGTCGATCCCAAACCATCCGGGGTTTTCTTTCGCGATCTCCCCACTGCTGAGCGAGAGGGGCAGCACGGCTTGCAGGGCATCAAGAACCACGTAGGGGGCTATGGATTCACCCATTAGGACGTTCCAAACGTGCCGTGCCTCGATCGGACGATTCACCAACTCCGCAAGCTCTAGGTCCCGCCAAGGGGCGCGGTCGTATGCCCCCCTGCGAGGGGTGACCGAGGATGCATCTACGGTGCGAATGCTCGTGTTTCCCTCGATCGCGTTCACAAAGAACAGCGCGCGCGGATAAATCGTGGCACCTTCACGAACGATTTCGCCATATGGAGACTGATATGCGCTCGAGGTATCCGTGAGCTCAATCGACTCATGGGAAAATGGGCCACCAATCGGTCCACGCCATCGGTCAGCCCGACTGGCCAGCGGCCTTCCGGGCAAATCCTTACGTTGCAAGAAGACCACACTTGCCGGTACAGGGAAAAAGTCGTTCGGTTCGATCTTCTCCAAGTCCCAAGCAGGACGAATGCCGAGATCTACTGAAATGACTCCCCAAGTCCCCGAACGCCACTTGGCATACTGACCAGCTTGAAGGGAGCTGTGAGGAAGTACCATCGCCGCAAGTCCGCCAGGCCGTAGATACAACTCGGCGCTGCGAGCAAAGAACAGTCCAGCAACGTCTTGCGTTGATGCGTACTGTGCTCCTGCCCAGATCTCATATCGCTGCTTGCTCTGACGCTCCAACTCCTCCCGCACGACCGCCTGCGTCTTGTTGTACGTGATCCACGGTGGATTCCCCACGATTACGTCCACCGGATCCGCCCGCAGCGCCACCGGACGCACCAGGTTCCGCGTGTAGTACGCCCAGATGTGGTCCCGGCCTTCTTTGTGGAGCTGCTGCAGCAGGGCGGCGGTCTTCTCTAGCATCTCCCGATCCGACCCGCTGCCGATCGCTTCGTCATCCAGCGCCCAGGCCGGGTCTTCCCCGTTCTCGATTGCGTTGGCCATCCGCGTCATCAGGTTGTCGAACCAGTCGGCCTGCTCGACCAGCGCTCGCGGAAACTCGAGCTCGCGATTGAACTCCACGTCGGAGTCGGGCGGGTCGGGCACGGGGATCGTCACCGTCTGCTGGGCGAACATGCCCGAGGTCTCGGCCCGCAGTTGTAGCGAGTCGCCCAGGTAGACCGGCACCGTCGCGCTCACCGACTGGCCGTCGGCGACCGCGCCTTCCAGCGCGTCGCGGGCCGCCAGCGTCCAGGTCGCGCGGGCGAGATGCACCGCGACCGGATGCACGTCGATCCCGATCACGTGGTCGAGCAGTCCGTCGACCGCCTGCGCCGAGCTACGCCCTTCGGCGGTGGCCGCCGCCAGGTACTTGCGCACCGCCGCGAAGATGAACGATCCCGAGCCGCAGGCCGGGTCGAGCACCCGCTGATTGAGCGGGTCCGTCACGACCGCGTCGACGATCTCCCGCGCCAGCCAGTCGGGCGTGTAGTACTCGCCCAGCCGCCGCCGGTCGTCCGCCGGGATCACCGACTCATACAGAATCCGCGCGATGTCCGACTCCGCCTCGTTCCAGTTAAACCAGCCAATCCGCTTGGCCAGGTCGCGAATCCACTCGTCGCCGCCAACCTCTGCGGGCCAGGTGAAGAAGTCCGATTCGACCACGCCGCTCACGCCCGTCTGGTCGACGAACAGTTGCCCGCCCAACAGCGCCACCGGATCGCTGTTCGCCGCCGACTCAATCGGAATCCCGAACGCCGCCTGCACCGCCAGTCCCACCACCACCGAGAGATACGTATGCCGCACAAACAGCCGGTCGAGGTCGGGTTCCTCCTCAACGACTTGCCCCAGCGCCGCCGCTAGCAGGCTGCGCCACAGGTCGCGCTTCAGCGCAATCGTCGGATCGTCACGATTCGCCTGGTACAGCTCGCTCAGCGAGGCGATGTGCTGCTCGAATCGCGGACCCTCTCCCAGCCGTGAGCGGACTTCCTCGTCGGTCGGCGGAACGCCGCGCGCCTCAAGCGCCTGCGACTGGTCCCGCAGCCACTCGAAGAGCAACAACCCGTGTTCCGCGCTGCCCAGGGTGAACGCATTCGGCGCTTGCGTGCTGACCGCGCCCATGCCCGGCCAGCGCAGGATCCAGTACTTGCCGTCGGTCAGAATCCCGAATCGTTGGGGTTCGCCGCTTTCCCTTGCCGCCTTCAAGTAGTCGTCCAGTTGCTCCACGAACTCGGACTGCGGCGAAATCTGGTTGCCGATCCGCACCTTGAACTCGATGATCACGTCGCGAGTACGCAAGTCAACCCGCCCCGATGCGCCGGGCGCCGGCGGCTGCTCCATGCCTTCCTCGCCGGCGCTGACCAATCCGGTCTGAATCAGGAAGTCGCGGACGGCAACGCCAATCTCCGCTTCCTTGACACCCGCTTGCAGGTGCCGGTCGAGAATCAGCTTCGCGTACTGCGCACACGTCTGCGGGTCGGACATGCCTGCATCCTACGCAACCTCCCCCTACTCCCCGCTTCCCCCCCTGGGGGGAAGCTGCCGAAGGCTGAAGGGGGGCTCCCCGACTCGCAACAACGCCCCGTGAACGTTGAACCATATCCCCCATCTGACCACGCCCTGAGGTAGAATAGAGAACACAAGTTCGCCAGAACCCACGGAGACAGCCCCCAATGACCACCGACCTACCAAAACCAACCAAATCTAACCACTTCCAACCACCCCGAACCTCGCGATCCCCAGTAAAACACTGGAGATCGGCGCTGTTTTTCCTGGATACCGCTCAGAAAAAAATTGCGCCGTGACCACTGACCACTGCCTCACTCAGTGAATCCCATCAGCGACCGCCCCTGAGACGCACGGCCGCGCTGCCGGGATCGGCGTTCCGCAGGCGCCGCCCACATCCAGCACTCGCAAGACGCGGAACGTGCCTATCCTGTGCGGGTGACCTTCTCCTGGGAACTGTGGCGATTCACGGAGGGCGTGCGCTGGCGCGTGGCGCTCTCGGTGATCGTGGGACTACTTGCGGTGGCGGCCGGCGTCGCGCGGCTGGCGCTGCTGGGCTGGATCGGCGCGCGCATCTTCGAGGGCGACCGCTTCAGCGACCTGGTGCCGCTGATCATCGCCGCGGCCGCCTCGATCGCCGCCCGCTCGCTCTTCCTCTACGCGAAGGAGGAGATCGCCAACGGCACGGCGCTGCAGGTGCAGTACAAGCTCCGACAGCGGCTGTTCGACCAGGTCGTGCGCTTGGGGCCGTCGCACTTCGACCGCCAGCGCACGGGCGATATCACGGTCGGCGTGGTTGAGGGCGTCGAGCAGCTCGAGACGTTCTTCGGCCAGTACCTGCCGCAGCTGATCGTCGCCTCGCTGGCGCCGATCGGCATCTTCGTCTTCATGGGCTTCCTCGATCTGCCGGTCGCGGCGATCTACTTCGGGTTCGCCCTCGTCACGCTGACCTTGCCCTCGCTGCTCAAGCAGAAGAACGCCGAGGCCTCGCTGCGACGGCGCGACGCCTACGGCTCGTTCGCGGCCGACTTCCTCGACTCAATCCAGGGCCTGGCCACGCTCAAGGCCTTCGGCCAGAGCGGACGCCGAGGCGCGGAGCTGGCCGAGCGCGCCCAGGAGGTGTTCCGCTCGACGATGGGCGTGCTGTTCCACAACGCGGTCGCGCAGGGTCTGACGATCCTGGCGATCACGGTGGGCGCAGCAGTGGCGCTGTATGTCGGCGCATTGCGGGTCGAGAGCGGCGCGATGGAGCTGGCCGAGCTGCTGGTCGTGCTGATGCTGGGCGTCGAGGTGTTCCGGCCGCTGCGTGAGCTGAGCCAGCTCTTCCACCAGGGGTTGCTCGGCGTCGCCGCTGCCCAGAGCGTGCTCGATGTCGATCAGGCCGCGCCGCTGACGCCCGATGTCGAGGCGGAACCGGCGCCCGCGCTCGCACCCCGCATTGAATTCGATCAGGTCACCTTCAACTATCCGACGGGCAGGCGGCCTGCGCTCAGCGACGTGTCGTTCAGCGTCGAGCCCGGCCAGCGCGTCGGCGTCGTCGGACGCTCGGGCTCCGGCAAGTCAACCCTGGTCTGGCTGCTGCAGCGGCTCTACACGCCGCAGGAGGGGACGATCCGGATTGGCGGGCGAGACGTCAACTCGCTGCGCTTCGACGACATCCGAGCACAGATGGCGGTCGTGCTGCAGGACACCTACCTGTTCCACGGCAGTGTGCTGGCCAACCTGCGATTCGCCAGACCGGACGCGACCGAGGACCAGATCCGCGCCGCCGCACAAGCGGCCAACGCGCACGAGTTCATCACTGCGCTGCCCGAGGGCTACGCCACGGTGATTGGCGAGCGCGGGCATCGGCTCTCGGGCGGCGAGCGTCAGCGGATCGCGATTGCCCGGGCGCTGCTGCGCAATGCGCCGATGCTGATCCTCGACGAGGCGCTCTCCAGCGTCGACGCCGAGAACGAGGCCACGATCCAGGCAGCGCTGGACCGCCTGATGGAGGGCCGCACGACGCTGATCATGGCGCATCGACTGTCGAGCGTGCGCGACTGCGACGACATCCTCGTGCTCGACGACGGCCGGCTCGTGGAGCGCGGCGACCACGAGACCCTGCTGGCCGAGGGCGGCGTGTACGACTGGTTGATGCAGGGACAGATGACCGACCCCTCGCTGGACGGCGACCCCGGCCTGACTGGCCTGACCACCTCGGAACCCGAGGCCGTCGGCGCCGCCTCCGGCTCGCTGGCCATGCGCGAGTACGACGGCGGGGCGACGGAAGCGATCATCCGCGCCGAGGGAATGGGCTGGCGCGAGACGTCGTCGCGGCTGCTGACCCTGGCCGCGCCGTACTGGTTCAAGACCTCGCTCTCGTTCCTGACCGGCATCGCGCACTTCTTTGGCGCGATCGCGGTCGGCGTGATTGGCGCGTTGATGGTCGCCAACGTGCGCGATGGCGACTCGATCGATCTGCTCGCCGCCCTCCTAATCGTGGTGGCGGTGCTGACCGGCTTGTTCCGCTTCCTCGAGAACTGGGTCTCCCACGACATGGCATTCCGACTGTTGGCGGACATGCGTATTGACCTCTTCCGCAAGCTCGACCAACTCGCGCCTGCGTATCTGCTCAGGCGGCGCACGGGCGACCTCGTCTCGATGGCGACGCAGGATGTCGAGACGGTCGAGTACTTCTTCGCCCACACGATCGCCAACGCCGTGGTCAGCGTGGTGATTCCCGGCGCGGCGCTGATCACGCTGTTCGTCGTGGACTGGCGGCTCGGCTTGGGGCTGGCGCCGCTGCTGTTGATCGCTGCATTGAGTCCGCTCTTCACGCGGCGGATCGTCGACCGGCTGGGCTCGCGCTCGCGCGATCATCTGGGCGCGCTCAATGCGCACATGGTGGACACGCTCCAGGGTCTGCGCGAGGTGACGGCCTTCCAGCGCGAGCCCGAGCGCAAGACCGAGTTCGAAGGCTTGATGAGCGACTACGTTCCGGTGCGGGCCGGATTCAATCGACAGATCTCGACCCAGCGCACCCTGCTGGAAGGACTGACGGGATACGGCGGTCTGGCGGTGCTGACGATTGGCGGCGCGCTCACGGCGCGGGGCGACATCGACGCGACCCTTGCGCCGCTGCTGACGTTGCTGGCAATGGGCGCCTTCATGCCGGTCGCGGAGCTGGCCCAGGTCGGCCGCCGACTCGGCGACACGCTGGGCGCTACCCGCCGGCTGACCGCCGTGCACGGTGAGGCCGTGGCAGTGGTCGACGGTCCGGGCGTCGGAGGCAACGGCCGCTCCGCTCCGGCAGGCGGCGTTTCGGAAGGCGCGTTTGCCGGGGTCGATTTCAGATACGAGGACACGCCGCGAGCGGCGCTGGATCGCGTGTCGTTCGACCTCAAGCCCGGCGGCACGGTCGCCCTGGTCGGTCCGTCCGGCGCGGGCAAGACGACGGCGGCGCACCTGATGCTGCGCTTCTGGGACCCGCAAGACGGCACGATCACCCTGGAGGACTCGGACCTGCGCGCCTACCGACTGGATGAACTGCGCGGACAGGTCGCGCTGGTGGCGCAGGACACCTATCTGTTCAACGCCTCGATCCGCGACAACCTGCTGGTCGCCAAGCCCGACGCGGACGAGGCTGATCTGTTGCTGGCGATTGAGCGGGCGGGCCTTGCCGACTTCGTCGAGTCGTTGCCGAACGGCCTGGACACGCCCGTCGGCGAACGCGGCGCGCAGCTCTCCGGCGGCCAGCGCCAGCGCGTGGCGATCGGTCGCGCGCTGCTCAAGGACGCTCCGGTGCTGATCCTCGACGAAGCGACCTCGCACCTGGACGGACTCAACGAGCGGCTGGTCCGCGACGCCCTGGACGAGCTGATGGAAGACCGCACGACGCTGGTCATCGCGCATCGGCTCTCGACCGTGCACGACGCCGACCAGATCGTCGTGCTCGACGAGGGCAAGGTGGTGGAGATCGGCGACCACGAGGAGCTTGCGGCACAGGACGGTCTGTACTCGCGCCTGGTGCGCCGCCAGCTCAGCGCGGCGCGTCGATAAGGCGGCGGCGATCGCGGTCGACTCAGTGCCAGTCGTGGGCGCTGGGCATGCGGATGTCGGCGCCGATCGCGTCGATCCGTTCGGCCACGATGTTGGTCGTCCCGTCCCAGCGATCGATGCGGCCCTGCAGCAGGATGAGCTGGTTGGATAGCGCCCGGCGGCAGCGAGCGAAGACCTTGGGCCAGACGATCGACTGCACGTCGCCCGTCTCGTCCTCGATCGTGACGAACACCGTGCCGTCCTGGCCGCGCGGATGCTGGCGCGCGATCGGCCAGCCGGCCACGCGGATACGGGCGCCGTCCTCGCAGTCGTAGACCTGGGCGGTGGTCAGCACACCCGCGTCCAGGGTGGGGCGGATGAACTCCATCACGTGTCCCGAGGGGTAGATGCCCAGCGTCTTGTATTCGCCGACCATCTTCTCGTAGTCGCTGAAGTCGTCGAAGCGCGGCGGCGCTTCCGCGCCGACGACCGGAAAGGCGCGCTGGCCCGATCGCGCGGGGCGGATCGAGAGTCCCGCTTCCCACAGCGCCTCACGGCGGTTGGGCGTGACGGCGTCGAACGCGCCTGCCTCAATCAGCGATCGCACCGCCTGCGGCTTGAGTCCCGTCCGACGGACTAGTTCGCCCGCGTCGGCGTAGGGCCCGCGCGCCTCGCGTTCCGCGACGATCAGCCGCGCCGACTCGGGTCCGATGTCCTTGATCATGCCCAGGCCGAGGCGGCCCCCCTCTGCCTGCGGCATCTCCCCCCGCTCCGCGGGGGGAGAGAGAAGGGTGGGCAGCGTCTCACCTCGTGGAGCGGGGGGAGAGAGAACGGTGGGCAGCGTCTCACCCCGCAGAGCGGGGGAAGAGGGGAAGGCAGGTGCGGCCCGTACCTCGCTGTGGTTGACGCAGGGGTTGAGGAAGCGCACGCCGAACCGGCGCGCGTCCTCCTTGAGCGTCTCGACCGGGTAGAAGCCCATCGGCTGGTTGTTGATCAGGGTGACGAAAAACTCCAGCGGGTGATAGCGCTTGAGCCAGGCGGCCTGGTAGGCGGTGATCGCGAAGGCGTGCGAGTGCGACTCGGGGAACATGTAGTGTCCGTTGATCTTGGCGAAGATTTTCTCGGCGATGTCGTCGGGCACGCCGTTCGCCCGCGCGCCCTCGAAGAAGCGTTCGCGGTGCATGGCGATCAGATGCTCGTTGTTGGCCCGCGCGAAGGCGCGGCGGACCTCATCGGCCTCGGCCGCGGTCATCCCGGCCACGTCCATGATCAGTTGCACGACCTGTTCCTGCCAGACGATCACGCCGTAGCCCCGCTCCAGCGCGCGCGCCTCCAGCGGATGGTCGTACTCCCACTCGACGCCGTGCCGGTAACGGTCGACGAATTGGCTGACGGCGCTGCCTTGCGTGCCCACGCCGGGCCGGATCAGCGCGACCTGATAGGCGAGATCAAGCAGCCGGCGAGAACGCAGCCGCTGACCCATCTTGAGCTGGGCCGGCGACTGCAGCAGGAAGACGCCTTTCGAGCGGCCCGCGTTGATCATGTCGTAGACGCCGTCGTCCTCGGGACTGATCTGGCTCAGATCAGGCCGCTCGCCGCTGCGCTGCTCGATCAGGTCCAGCGCCTCCTCGAGCTGGTCGAGCACGGGCAGGGAGAGCAGGTCGATCTTGGCGAAGTTGGCGTCGGCGACGCTGTCCTTGTTCCAGTCCATGATGTAGCGGCCGTCCATCGCGCCGGCGCGGACCGGCACCATCTCGGGGATTGGCGAGTCCGAGAGGATCATCCCGCCCACGTGCTGACCCAGCCCGCGCGGCGCATTCATTAGTTGCGGCGCGAGCTCAATCAGGTCGCGCCAGCCGTGCGCTTCGACCTTGTCGCGGAAGGCGGGCAGTTGCTCCATCTCCTCGCGCAGGCGCGCGCCGTCGTGCGAGTGAATCTGCTTCGACAGGAGCCGCAGATCATCCTGCGGCAGACCCAGCGCCTTGCCCAGGTCCTGGATGATGCCCTTGACCGAGTAGGTTGAGATCGCGCCGGTGAGGACGGCGTAATCGCGGCCGAAGTATTCGTGCACCCGCTCGATCAGCTCGTCGCGCAGCCCGCGCGGAAAATCGAGGTCGATATCGGGCAGCGAGGTCATGTCGTCGGGCAGGAAGCGCTCGAGCGTCAGCTCCCACTTGAGCGGATCGACGTGGCTGATCCCGATCAGGTAACCGACCAGCAGCGCGACCGACGATCCGCGACCGCGACCCGGCGGACGCTTCTCCAACGGCGTCTCCGGCTCGGCCAGGCCGCGTTCTTCCATGATCCGCTGGGCCAGCCGCACGATCTCGCGGTAGAGCAGCAGGAAGCCGGCCAGGTTGTGGCGGCCGATCAGGTTGAACTCTTCCTCCAGTCGCTGGGCAACTTCGTGGGTGACCGAGCCGTAGCGCCGCGCTGCGGCCTCCTCGCAGAGGCGGCGGAGATACGTCTCGGGCGTGTAGCCCTCGGGCACGAGCGGCTCGGGCAGGGTGTAGCCGAGGTCGGCTGAGAGGTCGAAGGCGCACTGCTCGGCGACTCGCCGCGTGTTGCAGAGCGCCTCGGGGAACTCCGAGAACAGCTCCGCCATCTGCGTTGCGGACTTGAGGTGCAGATGATGATTGGCCTGGATGTGCCGCAGCGCCTGATCGATGGTCACGTTACGCTTCGCCGCGACCAGCGCATGCTGCAGCCGGTAGCGCTCGGGCGAGTGGTAGTGGACGTCGTTCGAGGCGACCGGCGGCGCGCCGAGATCGCGGGCCAGCCCGATCAACTCGCGGTTGCGCTCGGTGTCGCCGCGCAGGAAGTTCTGCTGCAGTTCGACGTAGACCGAGTCGGCGCCGTACCAGTCGCGGTAGCGCTCCAGCAGCTCGCGAGCCTCGGCCCGCTCGCCGGCCAGCGCCAGGCGCGAGAGCGCGCCGTGCCGTCCGCCGGCGAGCAGCACCAATCCCCCGGCGTGCTCGGGCAGATGGGCCGGATCGAGCCGAGGCTCGCGCCGGTCGACCGTGTTGGCCAGGGTGAACAATCGCGACAGGTTGGCATAGCCCTCGCGCGACTTGACCAGCAGCGTGACGCGGGAACCGTCCTGCAGGGTGATCTCGCCGCCGGTGATCGGCTGGATCTCCAGGCTGTTGGCCAGCCGCGCAAACTCCAGCGCGCCGCACAGATTGGTGTCGGTCTGCGCCAGCGCCGGCATCCCCAGCGCCCGAGCCCGGGCCAGCAGCTCGTGACCGTGCGAGGCTCCGAGTCCGAAGGAGTGAAAGCTCTTGGCGTGCAACTCGACGTAGGACATGTCGGTCCAGTTACCGCTTCACGCCGTCTGCCGATACCACTGCTGATCTCCCTCGTCCCGATAGATCGTCACCTGTTGCCCATCCTCCTGGCTGATCCGGTAGTAGCGGCGATGCATGGGTGTGGGACGCCACCAGAGGTCGAAGCTCCATCGATCCTCGATCCGTGACACCTCGTGCCACTGCCGACCGACCTGGACCGCAAGCGGCTCCTGCGCAGGGCCTTCGCGGACCTCGACCGAGCTCGGCGTCGACACCGGGCGCATACCGTCGGTCGCGGCGGGGTCGATGGAGATCTGGACGGTGCGCATTTCAGGCGCGGGATGCCAGGGGGCGACCTCGACCATGCGGTGCAGCGCGTGCGCGCCCCTGAGCCGCGCCTGGAGCCGGCGCTCGGTTTCCAGCAGGCGGCGCTCGCGGTCGGCGCGCAGGTCGGGGAAAAGCGAGAGCTGGACGCCCGAGGCGCCGCTGAGATTGGCCAACGTGACGGTCATCGCCTCGACCGGCGCCTGCGGATGCTCGGTCTCCAGCCGGTCCTTGATGATCTCCGCCGCCCGCTGCCAGTGACCAACGCCGCTCTTGAAGTGGAACTCTTTGCTCCACGTCGACGCATCGGTGGGCGCGTCTTCGAGCGTGCAGGCGAGGGTCGCCGAGCCGGCGTAGCGGCCTTGCATCGGCGGCTGGGCGAAGACGCGCGTGAGCAGCGTGTCGACCGCGACGCGGAGCAGCTCGAGCGAGGCCGAGGCGGCCGGCAGCGTGACGGTCTCGGTGATCGACTCGGCGGCCACGCGCGGACGCAGCGGCCGCGCGTCGATGCCCGAGGCCAGCTCCCAGGCGCGCCGGCCCTCGTGCCCGAAGCGGTCGAGCAGCGCGTGCATCTCCTGCCCGGCGAGATCGCCCATCGTGTGCAAGCCCAGCCGGTGCAGATCGTCGATCAACTCGGACGCAACGAACGCCGGGGGCAACAGATTGATCGAATGCGGCGCGAGGAAGGCGGCCGCGTCGCGGCCGACCCGGCTGATCCCCGGCGAGCCGCGCGTGCGAGCCGCGACGAAGGTGGGGAACTTGCCTGCGCCGATCCCGATCCGAGGCTCGAAGTGGGACGGCACGGCGTGCAGCAGCGCATCGAGCATCGCCGTCTCGCCGCCGTACATCGCCTCGAGCCCATCCAGGCCGACGTAGGCGACGCCCAGCCCGCCGTCCGGTTCGGCTCCTTCCACGCGGTCGCTGACGTCGTCGAGCGCGCGCAACAGCCGCTCAAACTCGCGCGCGTAATGCGGCTCGTCCGCCTCCAGCACGACGGCGTCGGGCTGCAGCGACAATGCCCGCTCCAGCGTCATCCCCGGCTCAACCGCCTCAGCCGCCGGCAGGCAATCGATCACCACCGGCCGGGTTCCCGAGCGCTCGACGATCACACCCGCACGCCCCCACAGCTCCGGCCGCCGCGCCAACTCGACGCGAGCGCGGAAGTGGGAAATCAGCAGGCAGGCGATGGTCGCGGCGTCGCCCATATCTGGTCAGCCTCCAAGGATGGAGAGTCAGCATACAGAACACCCGTTCGCTTCTCAACAGAAGCGGAGCCACTGGGAGCAGAACACATAACGCGCCCGCTCCCGACGACTCCCAGTCCCCGCTTCACGCGGGGACCCGCTCGGGGTTGGCTACGCTGGGAGCGTGACACAACCGAAACCCCTACTTCCGCGAGTGCGGTGGCGGAGTCGAGGACGGCAATCTATGTCGCATAGAGGCAAGGGACACCTCTAGGAAAACCTCGACACGACACAGCTCACTCTTGGCGACGACCTCTAGCCAAGCGCATCCAACAACCCCGACGCCGCGTCCCAAAGGACGACCCGACCCTCGATCTCCGACGCCAACGCTCTCGACGCCTCCGGGTTCCTCCCTGCGTTCGAGACCAGCACCACGAACTCTGCCGACTCTAGGACTTCCTTTCGGCCTCCCTCGGGCGACATCAGTACCTTTGCGGCCAGCTCGGGGGTGATTTCGTCGCCGATTGCTGCGCCGGCGATCTGGGCGACGATTTCGGGGCGGTGGACTGCGCGCTCGTCGAGCGGGCGGCCGAGCACGCCGGCTCCGATCACGGCGACGACGACATCGACGCCGTCGGGGAGCACAGGTTCGTGGACTCCGGGGGCCTTGAAGGGGCGGCCTCGCGAGCCGTCGGCTTCGACGCCGACCAGGCTGGCGAGACCCGCGTCGACGGCGCTGCGCGGCCAGGCGGGATCGACGCCGAGCACGCGCTCGCGGTCGCCGCGGCCCGAGCCGACGACGGCCGAGGCGCGGCCCCGCAAGCGGATGTCGTCCAGCGCGCCGGCGCGAAAGGCGGCGTCGCGGCCGATGGCGAGCGGGAGCTGACGGCCCTCGGCGGGGATGGTCATTTTCGTGGTCGTCGTGAGCACGGTCAGACCGCCAACGCCGTCGTGGCCGCCGGCGGCTTCCCATTCGGCGGCGAGAGCGAAGAGGACCGTCGTCTTGCCGCCGCCGCCGACAGTGGCGAACACGGCGGGTCTTGCAATCCCCAACGCCGCGTGCAGCGGCAGGTCGGACGCGGTGCCCATGACCGCAGCGTAAACTCAAGCCATGAGTGAAGCCTGTTCCGTGATCATCCTGGCCGGCGGCTTCGGTCGCCGCCTGGGCCGCGACAAGGCCACCGCCGTGGCGGGCGAATTGCCGCTGCTGCACTGGAGCGCGCTCGCTGCCTCGCAGATCAGCGACGACATCGTCGTCGCCCGACGACCCGACCAGCAGTTGCCCCCACTGGACGGCGTTGACTGGCGCGAGGTCGTCGATCATCGTCACGATCGCGGCCCGCTGGCCGGCCTTGAGGCGGCGCTGCCGCTGATTGCGCACGAGCTTGCGGTCGCCGTCGCGTGCGACATGCCGTTGCTCCGATATGAGCTGCTGCGAGCGGTCGCCGACGCATGCGCCGGCGTGGAGATCGCAATGCCCTATCTCGACGGCGTCGCTCAGCCGCTGTTGGCCGCCTATCGCGCTTCCGTCGCGACGCACGCGACGCGGCTGCTCGATGAAGGCGACGGTCGGCTGCGGTCGCTGCTGCCGCTGGTGGAACATCGGCTGTTGCACGACGCCGAGTTGCGGCGTGTCGATCCGGAGCTGGAGTCATTCATCAACATCAACCGACCCGAAGACCTGACCCGGGTCGAACGGATTCTGAGGTCGCGAACCCGGTTGGGATCGTTGACCAACAGTTGAAGGGACGCTCCGATGGCCATGTATCGCAGAGTTCTGACCGGCCGGGTCGCTCCCGGCAAGCATGGGGAGTTCCTGCGCGCCGTGGAGGCGGCGCTGGACTACCAGGCCGCGCGCGGGATCGAGGCGCAGTTCTCGGTCTGGGACGCCATCACCGGGGCTGCCTCGACCGTGGAGATCGTCGCCGAGTTCGAAGACTTGAAGGAGCTGGAGCAGTTCGAGGAGCTGGCCGCGCAGGACCAGCAGTTCGCCGGGCTGCGCCGAGCGGTGCGCGAGGCGATGGTGTTCGACTCGGCCGAGATCAACATCTACCGCAACCTGGTCTGATTGCTGCAAGGACAAACCAATGGTTCGCGTCGATCCGCAACGACAGGCCGAATACCGCGAAGCCTGGGAGGCGTGGCAGCGGCAGCTTGCACGCCTGCACGAGGTGTTTCTCGACGGCGAGCCGTTGGAACCGCCCAAGCTCAAGGGCCTGCTCAATCGCGAGGCGCGAGCCAAGCAGCGGTATGACGAGGCGCGTGAGGCCCTGCTCGGCATCGGCGCGCTGCCCGCTGCGGTTCGCAGCGTTGGACGCATTCCCGCGCCGTCCATAGACTCAAGCTCAGCGGATGGATCGGCCGAGAAGTGACAGGTCCCGCGCAGCGCGGCGACCCGGTCGGGAACAGGTTCCCGCGTCGAGCGGGAACTGGAGCAAGAGATGACCGACGACTACGGCGTCGACCTGGAGGAGATATTGCGCGTGATTGACCGCGCAGCGGTCCTGATCGTGCGCTTCGAGGTGCTTGAACCTCGCCTGCTCGTCGATTTCCGCGCCGACCCGCCCGACATGCCGATCATCCGCATGGTCGACCGGGTCAACTCCGCCGAAGAGCGGTTCCGTCACCTCAAGTCCCTGCGGCCGCGGATGCCGCTGCCCGATCGGATTCTGTCCTTTCCCTGGCCGCGCGCGATCAGCGCATTTGAGGAGTCGGGTATCTGGGAGAAGATCGAGGCGCGGCTGCTCAGTCTGGGATCCGAGGCCGACGACATCAGTGCGATTCAACAGCAGCTCCACGATGGAGAGCGGGCCGTCACCCTGGCCGCGATTACCGGCGGTGAGGGCTTTCGAACCATCTGGGAGCGAGCGAACGGACCTGCCGAGTGACACAGAGCCAGAACGTGGAACAGTCCGTGGTCGACTTGCGCTCGGACACGGTAACCAGGCCGACGGAGGCGATGCGCCGGGCGATGTTCGAGGCCGAAGTCGGCGACGACGTCTTCGGTGAGGATCCCACCATTACCAGGCTGGAGCAGACCGCCGCCGAGCGGACCGGCAAGGAGGCGGCGCTGTTCGTTTCCAGCGGCACGATGGCGAATCTGGTCTCGCTGCTCACACACACGACCGCCGGCGACGAGCTGTTGGTTGGCGATCGGGCGCACATCGTCCGCGCAGAGGCAGGCGGGGTCTCTCGGCTCGGCGGCGTACTCGCGACGACGCTGCCCAATCAGCCCGACGGTGGGGTTGACCCGGAGTTGATCCCCGGCGCGGTCAGGCCCGACGACATGCACCAGCCTCGGACGACGCTGCTTGCACTGGAGAACACGCACAACTTCTGCGGCGGCTCGGTCGTTTCCCTGGAACGCACGCGGGAGCTTGGCGGCGTCGCGCGGGAGCACGGCCTGCGCGTCCACCTCGACGGCGCGCGGATCTTCAATGCGGCGGTGGCCTCTGGTCATACCGTGGCTGAACTCGCCGGTCCGGCGGACAGTGTCGCGTTTTGCCTCTCCAAGGGGCTGGGGGCGCCGGTTGGCTCGCTGATCTGCGGGGACGAGGCCTTCATCCGCGACGCGCGGCGGACGCGCAAGCTGGTCGGGGGCGGGATGCGTCAGGCCGGGATTCTGGCTGCAGCGGGGCTGATCGCGCTGGAGCAGATGGTCGACCGGCTGGCCGACGATCACGCCAACGCGCGTCAACTCGCTCGCGGCCTGGCCGAGCTGGGCTTCGACATCAATCCCGAGGGCGTGCAGACCAACATCGTCATCGTTCAGCTTGATGCCTCGGGAGACGCTGCGCCCTCGCCGAAGCTGCAGGCTCGGCTTCGAGAGATTGGCGTGCTCGTCACGACCCCTGACCGGACAAAGATCCGGCTCGTCACCCACGCCGACGTGTCCTCCGAGGATTGCGCTGAGGCTCTGCGCCGGATGGCTGAGGCTGAGATCGGCCCCGAGTCGTGATGCCTGGCATCGGTTGGCTCTCGGCGACTCTGCTCGTCGTGGTTGCGTTGTCGCATGCGGCATGCAGCTCGGAGAGCGACTTTGGCGATCCTGAGAACCCCGTCGCACAGATTGCCTGGCCCGACTTTGAACGGTTGCATTACGACATCTTCGACCAGACCGACGCCAAGCGCGGCACACTGGTGCTGCAGACGATTCGCCAGGAAAACGCTTATGAGCTCTCTCTGCGCTTCCGCCTCGATACCGAGTCCGGCGAGGTAGTCACGGACACTGTCACCGTCTGGGTCGATGCGGGAACTCTGCGACCTCTCCGATACGAACGGCATGCGGTCTCGTCCGAGAGCGAGGTGACGGCCGAGGCCGAGTACCACGTCGACGACGCCGGTGAGATTTCAGTAGATGTCATCATTGACGAGAATGGTGAAGTGACGGACGAGACCGTCGAGGCTGGCGTGTACGCCTTCGACAACGACTCGTCCGCCTGGCTCTGGCGTTCGCTCGCATTTGTGCAGGATCTGGAGTTGACCTACCGGTCGGTCAACGTCGTGCATCAGCGCAGTCAGCTCGTGCAGGTGGCGGTCCGCGGCCAGGACACGCTGCGGGGACCGAACGGCGATGTGGTCGTCTGGCAGGTCGTGGCGACACCCGGGGTCGAGGTGTCGCGGGCGTGGTACGAGATCGAGCCGCCACATCGTCTGATCCGCTGGGACCAGCAGCCGCGGCGCTTCATCCTCACCAGGATCGAGACGGAGCCGTAGCAGATCAGTCTTGCCGCGGACGGGCCCAGACCGGGCGCTCCACGCCTTCGGGAGGAGCAAATGAGGAGTCCTCGTCGGTGGGCTCGTCGGCCTCAGGGATTTCGGGCGACCAGGACTCGTCTGCGTCGGAGCCGTCCGCGCTCTCGACGGCGGACGCAGGCTCCGCAGGCAGGTCGGCGCCGAAGACGTGGCGTGCCTGCGCCTCGCTGATCTCGGGATGAGCGGCCCGCTCGGCCGCGATCCGTTCTTCGACCGTGGGCGCGAAGTCCGCTCCGTGCGAACTGACCGCGGAAACTTCCTCTTGCACGTCGCTGGGCAGTTCGGCGGCGAAGCGCGAGCGCTCCTCGCGGACCGTGTAGCGGAACAACTCCTGCTCATCGGGCTCGAGCAGATGTCCGTCGCGCATCTCTTCGACGCGCGGGACGAGTTCCATCACCGTGCGGTCGTGGGTCGTCGTGATGATCGTGACGCCTTGCTCAACCACAAGGTCGTGGAGCAGTCGAAAGATCGAGACGGCGGTCGTGGAGTCCAGCTCGCCTGTCGGTTCGTCGGCCAGGATCAACGCCGGCGAGTTGGCCAGGGCGCGGGCGATGGCTACGCGCTGCTGTTCTCCGCCGGAGAGTTCGTAGGGCCGATGCCGCGCGCGGCCACCGAGTCCCACTGCCTCCAGCAGTTCCTCGGCGCGGCGGCGGCGCTCGCGAATACCGGCCCCGGCGATGCGAAGCGACAGCTCGACATTCTCATACGCGGAGAGCAACGGCAGGAGTCCGAACGACTGAAAGACAAACCCGACCCGGTGCCGGCGCAGTTGCGTGAGCTGTCGCTCGGAGTACTCGGTGATGTTCTCGCCATCGATCGTCACATGGCCGGATGTCGGCGAGTCGAGTCCGGCAATCAAATTGAGCAACGTCGTCTTGCCGGAACCGGAGCGTCCGATCAGGGCGACGAACTCGCCCTGGGCGACCTGGAGCGATACGTCGCGCACCGCCCAGATATCCTCGCCGCCGACCACAAACTTGCGGCTGACACCCTGCACATCAACCACGAGGTCACGATCCTGGGCAGCGGCGTGGCCGCCGGCCGTCTGTGCGGTAGTCATCGCTGCTCCGCTTCCTCGTCGCCTGCGTCGGCTTCATGCGCCGGCGTGATGATGATCCGCCCGTCACGCGAATCCACGTAGGCGCGCCGGCCCAGGGCGACCTGGTCCAGCAGCGGCTTGGGGATCTGCAGCCGTCCGGCGCCGTCCACGACGGCAAACTCTTCATGCACAATCTCGGAGATCTCGGTGCCGGCACGCTCGACGCGCCGCACCGTCTCGGTTGCAATCGTGCCGTCGCGAATCGCCACGACCCGATCCACACGCGCCGCAATAGCGGGGTCGTGAGTTACGACGATGATGGTCAGACCAAACTGATTGGACAGGCTGCGGAAGAGATGAAAGATCTCCTCGGAGGTGTGGGTGTCCAACTCGCCGGTCGGTTCGTCGGCCAGGAGCAGCGGCGGATCATTGGCCAGGGCCACGCCGATCGAGACTCGTTGCTGCTCGCCGCCGGAGAGCTGATCGGGACGCTGCTTGCGCTTGTCCATCAGGCCGACTGCCTGGAGCAGTTGCATCGAGCGTTCGCGCGCGTGTTTTCTCGAGCGGCCGGCGAGAATCATCGGCACTTCGATGTTCTGTTGCGCGGAAAGGTAGGGAATCAGGTTGCGGCCGGTCTGCTGCCAGACGAAGCCGACCTCTTCGCGCCGGTAGTCGACCAGTTCCTGCTCGGTCAGCGCCAGCAGGTCTGCCTGGTTGACGTAGGCCTGACCGGCCGAGGGAATATCCAGTCCCGCGAGCACGTTGAGCAGCGTGGACTTGCCCGAGCCCGATGCGCCGACGATGGCCAGCACTTCGCCGCGGCCGACGGTCAGGTCGAGGCCGCGCAGGGCGACGACTTCGAGGTCGGCGATCTTGTAGATCTTGAACAGGTCGCGGCAGACCACGTGTTGGTCGGCCTGCATTTCATCCGGGCGCATCGGCGGTCGAGCCGCGCTGGTCGTCATGGTTCACTCCGAACACGGCGAACTGCCGCACGCACAACAGACGCAGGATAACCCGAGATCGGATCCGAGGGACGTAGCGCCCGAGCGGGACTTCGCTAAAGCGAGGAAGGAGCATGGTGTGCGGCTAGACGGGACCGACGCAACGGCCGATGTTCTCCAGGAACTCGATCGGTGAGCATCTGTCGAACCATTGCCCGGTATGCAGCGTGTACTCGTGGAAGATCTTGAGCACCGCCAGGAAGAGCAGCCAGCGAATCGCTTCGTTGCGCCTGAGAGGCGCTGGCGTGCCGTCATCGTTAGACGCCCAACCGGGACGCAGCCGAGCAGGCCAGTGGGGGCGGGCGGCGACGAACAGGAACCAGAACTCAAAGACGTGCGGGAAGTAGATCAGGATTTCGCGCCCGGCTCCTGCACTAAACGCGATGAACCCGATCAGCCGCCAGCCGAACAGTCCCACGGCGATGCGCCGCTCCCAGCCTGACCAGCGCAGGCTGACGAGCAGGAACAACCAGATGTAGACCTGGTCGACCCACTTGTCCCACTCCTGGTAGTTGGGCAGTCCGCCGAGGTCGATGGCCTGGCGGATGAAGAGATCGGAGAGATCGGTAAAGACCGCGATCAGACCGCCGACAAAGGCCCAGCGGAGGACGGGCAAAGACCCGGCGATGCGGATCAGGGCGATGACCAGCGCTTCCATGGGAGGCAGGCTAGAGGTCGGGGGGAGGGACGCGCCGGAGCCCCCCTCTGTCCCTACGGGACATCTCCCCCCGCCTTCGGCGGGGGGAGAGAGGTGTTGTTAGTCGTCGAAGCCGTGCTGGCGTTCGAAGCGGCCGGTGACCAGGAAAATGGTCCGTTCGCAGATGTTCAGCGCGCGGTCGCCGATGCGCTCGAGGTTGTGAGAGCACCACAGCACATGGGTGATGGCGTCCGACTCGTCGGCGTCGCCCTCTGCATCGGCAATCCGCTCGATCAACCGTTCGTGAATGTCCGCGTAGAGATCGTCGACTTCATCGTCCCGCTCAATGGTCTGCCGTGCCAGCCGCTGATCGCGCTCGAGAAACGAGCGGGTCGCGGATTGCAGCATCTCGCGCACCACGTCGGCCATCCGCCAGAGATCCGGCTCGGTGGCGGCCACCGGGTTGTCCTCGAGGAAGATGGCGTTGCGGGCGATGCCTTCGGCATGACCTGCGATGCGCTCGAGATTGAGCGTGATCGCGACGATTGACATCAACTCGCGCAGGTCGCCGGCGACCGGCTGCTGCAGGGCGATGATGCTGGTGACGGCCTCTTCGATGCCGTAGCGGACCTCCTTGGCATCGCTGTCGGCCTCGCAGACACGGCGGGCGAGGACGAGGTCGCGGCGCAGGAGGGCCTGCATCGCGTCGACGATGGAGCGGTCGGCGCGGGCGTGCTGCAGTCGCAGGCGGTCGAGGATGTCGGCTCGATCGGCGGAATACGTCAGCCGTACGGTTGACATACTCCCCCCGTTTCCGGCGGACATCCTCGCAGGACGGATACGGGCCGCCTCCATGCAGATTAGCCGTACCTGCCGGTAATGTAGTCCTCGGTGCGCTGATCCAACGGGTTGGTGAAGATTTCCTGGGTCGGACCGAACTCGACCAGCCGCCCGACCCGCTCTTCGCCGGCCAGCAGGAACGCCGTGTAGTCGGACACGCGGCCGGCCTGCTGCATGTTGTGGGTGACCACGACGATCGTGTAATGCTCGGCCAGTTCGCGCATCAGGTCCTCGATCTTGAGCGTGGCGACCGGGTCGAGCGCGGAGGCGGGTTCGTCCATCAGAATGATCTCGGGCTGCACCGCGATCGCGCGGGCGATGCAGAGCCGCTGCTGCTGTCCGCCGGAGAGCGCCAGGCCCGACTTGTCCAACTCGTCCTTGACCTCGTCCCAGAGCGCGGCCCGGCGCAACGAATCCTCAACCAACCGGTCCATGTCGCCGGAGTAGCCGTTGATTCGAGCGCCGAAGGCGACGTTCTCGTAGATCGACTTGGGAAACGGGTTCGGCTTCTGGAAGACCATGCCGATCCGTCTGCGGACTTCCACCGCGTCGACATTGGGATCGATCAGGTTCCTGCCCTCGAACATGATCTCGCCCTCGATCCGGGCGCCGGGAATCAGATCGTTCATTCGGTTGAAGCAGCGCAGCAGGGTCGACTTGCCGCAGCCTGAGGGTCCGATCAACGCCGTGACGCGATTCTGCGGGATCGGCATCGTCATCTTGTCGATCGCCTGGAAGGAACCGTAGAAGGCGGAGACCTCGCGCAGTTGCAGCGCCATCTCGATCTCTTCGGTGAAGTCGTGGCGGACGGCTTCAAGGTTGGGATCGAGGTGGACGCCGACGCCGGCGGCCGCCGCTTCCTTCATGTTGGCCGGCGGAGGCGACGGGGGCGACGGCGCGGCGCGTTCGGACCGCTGTTCGCTCGCTGCCGGGGCGGCCGTTGCGGCGGGTGCACTCGACCTCATCATGGTGAAGAAGTTGCGCGCCATCTCTGGCTCCTTGTGTGTCGGCGGACGCGGCATGCGTCCGCGCTCTGACCTGCTCAGTCTATCTACCAGTCGGTGCGAGTTCGCTGGCGCATGATGATCGCGGCGGCGTTCATCACCAGCAGGACGAGCATCAGGATGATGATGCCCGAGGCCGCGATTTCGTGGAAACCGGATTGGGGTCGCGTGACCCAGTTGAAGACCTGGATCGGCATGACCGTGAAGTCGTCGGTCGGCGAATCTGCCAGGAAGGCGATGAAGGTCAGCGCGCCAATCGCGATCAGCGGCGCGGTCTCGCCGATCGCGCGGGACATGGCGAGGATGTTGCCGGTCAGCATCCCGCCGAAGGCGTAGGGCAGGACGTGGAAGCGGACCACTTGCCAGCGCGTCGCGCCGACCGCATAGGCCGCCTCGCGCATCGAGGGCGGCACGGTGCGCAGCGCCTCCTGCGCCGAGACGATGATGATCGGCATGACCAGCAGGGCCATCGTGCACGCGCCGGCAAGCACCGAGCGCTCAAACTCCAAGACGCGGACGAAGACCTGCAGTCCGAGTAGTCCGTAGATGATCGACGGCACGCCGGCGAGGTTGGAGATGTTGACCTGGATCATCCGCGAGAACCAGTTGCGCCGCGCGTACTCCTCCAGGTAGATGGCCGCGCCGACGCCGAGCGGGAAGGCCACCGCGGCCGTGATCACCATCATGTAGAGGGTGCCCGTGATGGCGGAGAAGATGCCGGCCTGGACGGGAAGCCTGGAGGGGTACGAGGAGAGGAAGAACGGGTCGAGGAAGAGGTAGACAACCCAGGCGGCGATCGCGATCCCGGGCAACAGCAGAGACGGCCGGCGCAGGCGACTGGACCAAAACCATCCGGCGGCAATGATGCCGAGCGGAAGGATCAGCCCTGCCACGATCAGGCGAACGAACTGGAAGCCGGAGGCCTCCCCGAAGAGCTGGACGATGTTGCCGGAGGCTCCGTCAACGCCGATCGCCTTGGCGTACTCGATGTAGTAGGCGGACTCGAAGCGCACGTAGAGTATGTGAACGAACAGCGCGACGGGCAGCGTCGTCGCGAATCCGATCGCCCGCTCGGCGAGCGCGGGAATGTCGGCGATCAGGCTGCGGACGACGCGCAGGCCGAGGAAGGGCAGCAAGATCGCGACCGGCATCGCCCAGGCGAGCCAGTTCATGTTCTCGGGGGTGGGCAGATCGATCAGCGTCTCGCCGCGCACCTCCGCGACGGTGGACGATCCGTCGGTGAAGACCTGCGCCGCGCCGTCGACAAGGATCTCCACGATCAGCGCGCCCAGCATCAGCATCGACGCCGTGATCGCAAGCAGCGCGATCACCATGAATCCGACCGAGAGGCCGCGCCGGGCGCGAATGCGCGGCGCGAACGGCGTAATCCCGGCCGTGGGGATTGCGGCGCTCATTCGTACTCCTCCCGGAAGCGGTACGAGACCCACTGGGCAATGAAGTTCATCCCCAGCGTGAGCACGAACAGCGTCATCGCGACCGCGAACAGGACCTTGAACTCAATCGAGGTCGTGGGCGTGTCGCCCAGCGAGAGCTGGACGATCATCGCGGTCATGGTCTGTACAGCCTCCAGCGGATCCACGCCGAACTGCGGATTGTTGCCGCCGGCGATGGAAACGGCCATCGTTTCACCGACTGCCCGAGAGAAGGCGAGGATGATCGAGGCGACCACCCCGGAGAAGGCGGCCGGCAGCACGACCCGCAGCGAGACCTCCATGCGCGTCGAACCGAGCGCGTACGCGCCCTCGCGCAGGGAGCGCGGGACCGCTCTCATGGCGTCCTCGGAGAGCGAGGCGATGATCGGCACGATCATCAGTCCGACCACGATGCCGGCCGAGAGCGCGTTGTAGATGCCGACATCCTGGCCGAAGATGTCGCGAATGACAGGTGAGATCGAAAGCAAGGCGAAGTAGCCGAAGACGACGGTGGGCACGCCGGCGAGCACCTCGAGGATCGGCTTGACGACCGCTCGGACTCGAGGCGGCGCATACTCGCTGAGGAAGACGGCCGCCATCAGGCCCAGCGGGATCGCGACGGCCAGGCCGATCAATGCAATCAGCCCCGTACCCCAGACCAGCGCCCAGACGCCGAACTGTTTCTCGGCGAACAGCGCCGACCACTTGGTCGAGCCGAAGAAGTCGATCAGCGGAATCTCGCGGAAGAACTCGACGGTCTCGAAGATCAGGACCAGCACGATGCCGATCGTGACGAATGCGGACAGGGTCGCCGTGACGAACAGCGCGCCGTGGATTAGCCGGCCCAAGGGCGTCTCGCGGCCGCTGCCCGGACGCGACGGCTGCAGCCGGTCGCGCCAGAGTTCCGCCAACAACGAGCGGACCGTGTCTCGTTCCGGTCCATCCATCCGTGGCGTCTGTGCTGCCATCAGAGATCAACCGGTCGCATTCAGTGGCCGACGCATTGGCAGCCCTCAAGCCGTTGTCCGTCGCAAGCTATGGCCGCAACTGATCAGGTCGGTTAACGATTAGTAAGCCGGCGACGCCCTCTGACAAGCAGCGCACGCCGCTACTCCGCGCCGTAGATCTCTGCCACGCTGTCGCCCTCCTCGGCGGCGGACATGGCTGAGCCAGTGACGCCGTTCCGGACACGGTCAAGCGCGGCGGCGTAGATCTCCTCGGGCAGTTGGACGTAGCCGACCTCCGGAGTGTCGACGAGCCAGGTCCCGTCGGTCAGGAAGTACTCGACGAATGCCGAGACTTCCTCGCGCTCCAGCGAGGCGACCGAGACATAGATGAACAGCGGCCGCGAGAGCGGGTTGTAGGTGCCGTCGTTGATCGTCTCGTTGGATGGAGTGATCGCCTCGCCGGCGTCGTTGACTACGGGAACGGCCTTGAGCGCGTCGGCGTTGTTGGCGTAGTAGCTGAAGCCGAAGTAGCCGACGCCTCCTAGGTCATTTGAGACGCCCTGGACGAGCACGTTGTCGTCCTCCGAGAACGTCGTGTTGTCCGAGCGGTGCACGCCGCCGTCGCCGTTGATCGCCTCCGTGAAGTAGTCGAACGTACCCGAATCGGCGCCCGGCGCGTAGAGCGCGATCTCCACGTCGGGGAAGCCGTCGCGAACATCCGCCCAGGAAGTGGCGAAGTCGTCGGGGCGGAAGATGTGATTCAGCTCTTCGACGGTGAGGAAGTCGACCCAGTCGTTGTCCGGGTTGATCACCACGGTCAGTCCGTCAAAGGCGACCGGGACCTCGATGAAGTCGATGCCCGCTTCGGCGCAGAGCTCGACCTCGGAGTCCTTGATCGGGCGCGAGGCGTTGGAGATGTCGGTCTCGCCGGCGCAGAAGCGCTTGAAGCCCCCGCCGGTGCCGGAGACGCCGACCGTGACGCGCACACCGCGCTCGGTCAGGATGCCAAACTCCTCGGCCATCGCCTCGGTGATCGGGAAGACGGTTGAGGAGCCGTCGACCTGGATCTCGCCTTCGACATCCTCAAGCCGTTCGCGCGTTTCTTGCTGCTGTTGTTGCGTCGGCGCCGCCGTGGCGACTGCCTGTTGTTGCTGGGACCGTTGCTGGTCGGCCGCACTTGGCGCGGCGCCTGAGTCCTGTTGCTGTTGCTGCGCGACGGACTGCTGCTGATCATCGTCACCGCCGCAGGCGACGAGCAGCAATGCTCCCGCCAACAGGGCGACGATCACCAGCGGCAACCACCGCGTTGACAATCTGGTTTTCGCGAACTCCAAGACAATCACGCTCCTCTCGCTCAGCGGCCGGCGTTGGCTGTTGCCGGTATGCGATTCGCGGCTCGCCCATCCTGAGCGCTCGCCGCGCGCGCGATGCAAAGCATCGAGCTCGCCGGCTGGAGCGCGTTAACGACGCGGATAACACGGAGTTAAGAGCGGGTTATTGCCCACAATCCGAGGGTCAGCTCTGTTGTGCGAGCGGCACGCTGAAGCCGAAGGTCGATCCTTCGCCCGGCGTGCTCTGCAGCGAGACGGCGCCGCCGTGCACCTCGGCGATGTGCCGGACGACGGCGAGTCCGAGCCCGGTGCCTCCGCCCGACTGTCGCGCGCGATCGATCCGGTAGAAGCGCTGGAAAATGCGCGACTGCTCGGCCGGTTCGATCCCGATGCCGGTGTCGTGTACCCGGATCCAAACCATCGGGGCCGGATCGCCGTCATCGCCGGCCTCCGCCAGCACCTCGATCGCCCCACCCACTTCGGTGAACTTGACCGCGTTGTGCAGGAGATTCAGCACGGCCCGCTCGACCAACTCGGGGTCCGCCATAATCATCGTCTGCGGCCCGCCGTTCAGTCCTTCGTAGCTGAGCAGGAGGCCCTCGCGCTCGGCCTGCGGTCGGATGCTGTCGACCGCGTCCTGGAGCAGCGACTCCATGCCGACCACTTGCATCTCGGGCTCGGTCAGTCCCGACTCCAGCCGGGCGAGCGCGAGCATTTCCTCGACGAGCTGTCCCATGCGCTCGGCCTCGGACTGGATGATGGCTCGGAAGCGCTGCGAGTCCTCGGGCGAGCGGGCAATCTCGAGCGTCTCTGCCGCCGCCGAGATCGAGGCCAGCGGCGTGCGCAACTCGTGGGACGCGTTGATGAAGAAGTCCCGGCGCGCCACCTCGGCCTCGTACAAGTCGGAGAGGTCGTGCATCGCCAGCACGACCGACCAGGGGCCGGTCTGGGCCACTGCCGAGACCGGAGCCACCACGGTCCGGAAGCGTCGCTCGGACCGCAGCACAACCAGCACGGCCGGCGAGCCGTCGTCGATCGCCTGGCGCACCGCGCCGTAGAGATCCGGGTCTTCGACCGCGTCGAGCAACGGCGCGCCAAGCAGCTCTCGATCGGGCGATCCCAGGGTGATCTGGGCAGACGGGTTGAGGTAGCGCACGCGCGCATCCGAGTCGACCGCGATCACCATGTCGCCGGTCGAGGCGAGGGCCCGTTCGAGTTGATCGCGCTCGGCGAGCCGGTTGCTCAGATCGCCTTGCAGCGCCTCCAGCGCATCCAGCCGCTCCGCTGACTCGCTGCGCAGGTCGGCGAACGTGCGGACCGCGGCGCGCAGACCCCACGCGCTCAGGGCAGCGCCGAGCGCCAGCACGACTGCGCCGCCCGCAACACTGAGGTCGGACGCAAGCAGGCCGACACCAATCAACAACCCCAGGACACCAATGGCGAGCGTACGCACGGCTAGCGCTCGAATCGATACCCCGCTCCACGCACCGTGATCAGGTGCCGCGGCGGACCATCCGGCTGCTCGATCTTCTTGCGCAACCAGCGTACGTGGACGTCAACGGTTCGCGTCCCGCCGGCGAACGAGATCTCCCAGACGTCGTTGAGCAACTGGTCACGCGTGAACGCTCGACCGTCGCGCTGGGCCAGGTAGGCCAGGAGCTCGTACTCCTTCGGTCGCAGCGCGATCGGCTCGCCGTGCCTGGTCAGCAGGTGCCGGTTGAGGTCGAGCTTGAACTCGCCGAACTCGAGCTCCCGCGGCTCGACTGAGACTTCCTGCTTGCGGCGCAGATGCACGCGCACCCGAGCCTTGAGCTCGGCCAGCGAAAACGGTTTGGTGATGTAGTCGTCCGCGCCCAGGTCGAGGCCCTTGACCCGGTCGCTCTCGGACGTTCGCGCGGTGAGCAACAGGATCGGCGCTTGCGAGTGCTCGCGAATGCCGCGCAACACCTGTATTCCGTCCATGCGCGGCAACATCAAGTCGAGTAGGACCAGGTCGGGCTGGATCGCGCGCGCCATCGACAGGCCCTCGACGCCGTCCTCGGCGGTCCGCACCCGGTAGCCCTCCATTTCGAGATTGAACCGCAGCGTCTCGGCCAGCGGTCTCTCGTCCTCTACCACCAGCAGTGTTCGTGGCACCGGGGCCTCCTCAACTGGAACACAGTCTATCGAGGACGCAGATCAATCGGTTGCGATCCCGTTAACCGCGACGTTCGCTAGCCTGCCTGCCAGACTCTCCACACCCAGCCAACTGCACAGCAGGAGCGAGATCATGCGATTCGGATTCTGGCCAGGCGCATCCAACCCATGGGCCGAGGTACTTACCGTCGCCCGGCACGCCGAGCGGACCGGCTGGGACCGCATCTGGTTCGCCGACCACTTCATGCCCAACAAGCCCGTGGGCGAAGACGCCTCGGACGAGATCATGCACGAGTCGTGGACGACCCTGGCCGCCTTCGCCGCCCGCATTCCCCGCGTGCGGCTGGGACACATGGTCTCCGGCAATACCTATCGTCATCCGACCGTGACGGCCAAGATGGCGGCGCAGATCGACATCATCTCGGGCGGGCGATTCATCCTCGGCCTGGGCGCGGCCTGGCAAGAGAACGAGCATCACGCCTATGGCATCCACTTCGGCACGCTCAAGGAGCGCATGGACCGCTTCGAGGAGGCCTGCCAGCTGATCACCGAGATGTTCCGCTACCAGAAGACCAACTTCAGCGGCGAACACTACCAGCTCAGCGATGCGCCGATGGAGCCCAAACCGATCCAGACGCCGCTGCCGTTGATGATCGGCGGCGGAGGCGAGAAGCGCACCCTGCGAATCACCGCCAGGTACGCCAACGAATGGAACGTCTGGGGCACGCCCGAGGTATTGATTCACAAGCAGTCGGTGCTCGACGCCCATTGCGCCGATGTTGGCCGGGATCCGGCCGAGATCGAGCGCTCGGCCTGCATGCTGTTGATGATGACCGACAACGAGGATGTGCTCGGACCCGTCCGCGGCAGCGGCAGGCCGGTGCTGGGCGGCTCCAACGACGAGATCAAGCGGACGGTGCAGGCCTACATCGACGCCGGCGTCAACGAACTGATCATCCCCGACTTCACCCTCGGCTCGAACGCATTCCAGCGCACCGAGCAGATGGATCGATTCATCGAGGAGATTGCGCCGGAGTTCCGCTAGCCGGCGCGGAGGAGAGAGCACGGCGATGACCGATCGCAGCTTCGAGGACTTCGCCGCGGGCAAGCGCGCCGAGTTTCTCGAAGGCGCTCGGACGTTGGCCTGGGACGAGATCTGGCTGCGAATGGCGACTGCGCGGTTCGCGCTGATCGACGCGATCCAGGACGTCACCCAGGCACAGGCCGACTGGACGCCGCAGGGTGAGGTGGACACCGACGACGAGTCGACGTGGAGCATCTCGGAGATCATGCGGCACGTGATCACGGCGTCGCCGAACATCGCCGAGATCATCGCGGCCACCGCGAACGGCGAAACCGTGGTCAAGGGACCGCCCGGTCAGATCACGGCGCCGGTGTCGGACGTTGACGACTTGCGGCTGCGGGTCACGTCGGTGAGTGAGCGGTTGTTGAGCGTCGGGAATGCGCTGCCTGAGGACATCGATCAATTGACGACGGTGCCGCACGCGTTCTTCGGCGACCTGCCGTCAATGGCCTGGCCCCTCTTCCAGGCGTTCCACGACGGTGACCACACGCGACAGATCATCGCCCTCAAGTCGCACCGGGACTATCCATCCTGAGGCCTCGGCGCGACGATGTAGCCGTTCGAGTCGCCGATCATCTCCCAGCGCTCAGGTTCCTTCCAGATCAGCCAGGCGGCGAGGGCGCAGGTCAGGCCGTCGAGGGTGTCGTCAAGGCGCTTGATGCTCTTGCCCTTCGCGTTCCGGACTGTCTCTGCGTCAAGCGCAGTCTCCACATCGGGGTGGTTGAGCACGCACGGCGCTTCGCGGTCAAAGAGCGCCCGCAGATGGCCCTGGTACTCCTCAAGTCCGGCGCGCTTCTGTGCGACGCGGCCCTTCTTGTAGAGAATTCGCTCCTTGAGACGAAAGAGTCGGACGTGGATCGTGTGTGGGAAGACTTCCACTGCATAGCGCTGACTGCGATCGGCTTCCAGCAACGGACCGGGATTGAGCTCGAAGCCTCGCCTGGCTAGTGCCTTACCCAGGTCGATTCCCGCTGTGTATCCCCTCTTCACCGCATAGTGCGCTTGATGCGGACTCGCCTTGTACCTGCCGAAGATCTTCGCGACCTTACGTTCCGCATCGCGCTCCGGGCTGTAGAGCACGGGCGCATCGATAGTGACCACGAGCGGACCATCGACCGTTGCCACTTCGTCGGCAAGAGACTCGGTTTCGCCGACGGCAGCCTCGAGCCGGGTACAGCGCAGATTCTCTCGTGAGTCGCCTTCGAGCCAGCAGATGCCGCTCTCGTTACTGGTCTTCCAGGCGAGGTCGAGGCCGATGAAGGTGGGCATGACTTCGACTCACACTATTCTTCGGCGCCCAGCCTGATCGATGGTCGAAAGACGTCTACATACGATCCCCAGCAAACTGTCTCACCCGTCTCTTTGACTGCGCACGTGTGCCCGTCGCCTGCGGCCACTTGACGGAACGTTCCTGTTGGCGCACTCAACTTTCCGGCGCTGTCGTCGCCCCAACAATGAAGGCTTCCATCGCTGCGCACGCCACAGTTGTGATCGCGGCCTGCGCTGACCTGTCGGAACAGTCCTTCCTGCGGCGCCGATTGGCCATCCGTGTTGTTGCCCCAGCAGATCGCGCTACCTTGTTGATTCACTCCACAACTGTGATCTCCGCCTGCGCTGACTTGTGTCCAGCGCTCGTCCGGCGCATCTGATTGCCCCGAACTGTTCACGCCCCAACAGATCGCATCCAGGTCCTCGTCGATTGCACAACTGTGCCTCCCGCCTGCGCTGACCTGAAGGAACCTCCCATCCGGCGCCGCCGACCGCCCGGCTCCGGATGAGCCCCAGCAGACCACCGACGAACTCTCCGTCAGAGCGCAACTGTGTCTACCTCCTGCGCTGACTTCCAGGTAGCGACCCGTTGGCACGTCCGATTCCCCGTCACGATTGCCCCCCCAGCAGACCACGGACCCTTCCCCATCCAACGCACAAGTGTGATTCCTGCCCGCGCTCACCTGCACGTAGTCTCCCGCCGGGGGCGTTGGGCGGCCTTTCTCCGTGGGGCCCCAACACACGACAGTTCCTTCTTCAACCATCGCGCAGCTATAGCCGCCTCCGGAGCTCACTTGAACGGAGTTTCCGGTCGGTAATGCGGACTGAGTGAACTCATCAGCTCCCCAGCAGACCACTGTTCCATCTTCAGCTAACGCGCAGCTATGGGAACCCCCGGCGCTGACCAGGGCATAGCTCCCGGATGGCGCTTCGGTCTGGCCAGACCAGTTTCCGCCCCAACAGACGAGCGTGCTTCCTTCGTTCAGTCCACAGGTGTGCCCGCCGCCTGTATTGATTTGCCTATAGCGATCAGGCGGTGCTTCAAGCTCGCCGAATCGCTCGTCGCCCCAACACGTCACACTGCCGTTTTCTCTCAGCGCACAGACACGAGCAGCGGCAACACTCACATGAGCAAACTGTCCCGATGGCGCTTCAGTTTCGCCGCTTTCATTGTTCCCCCAACATGTCACTATTCCTTGTTGTCCAAGTGCGCAGCTAGTGGTACCGCCCACATCCACCTGTGTATAGATCCCCGTCGGCGCGTCCGATTCACCGAACTCGTTGCTGCCCCAGCAAACCACCTCGCCACGTTCAGTCAGTGCGCAGCTGTGATCGTCGCCGACACTGATTTGTCGATAGCTTCCGGGAGGCGCCGTCGCCTGACCGAACCAGTCTCCGCCCCAGCAGACAACTTCCCCTTCCATGTCCAGCGCACAACTGTGAGACCATCCTGCACTCACTTGAACGAATCGCCCTGCAGGAGCCTCAGCCTGACCACTCCAGTTCGCGCCCCAGCAGACAACCCTGTCCCCCTCGCCGAGCACGCAGGTATGGTTTCCGCCAGCGGACAACTGAACCACGCGGATTGTCTCGGCAGGCGTCAATGGCGTGGATTCAACGCCAGTGGCTTCTTCAATACCTTGACTCTGCTGAGACTCTTGTTGGGATCCCGATGAGGCGGCAGATGTCTGCTGTCCACTGCTTTGCTCCTCGTCGACCTGGCTCGACGACTCCGAGGCTATGGCGTTCGAAGGTTCCTCTTGCCTCTGCTCGGCCCTTGCGACCGAGTCTTCCGGCCTGGCCTCCTCCGAAGCAGATGCGGAGCCAGACTGTTGCCTTGAACGCTTCGCTTGATTCTCTCGATCCTGTTCCAAGGCTGTCTGCGCCGACACGCCGGGGTCGTCAGGCTGCCCCTGCTCGGCCTGATCGACTTCGTCTCGCGTTGCGTCGTCTGCGGTGCAACTGGTTATGGCTACGACGCAGACCAGTACCGCTGCAAGTGCGAACGCTGGCCGCAACCAGTCATATGACCAAGCAAGCAACCAGGGAAGCATCAACGACTTCCCTGCTAACGATCGCGCGGGGCCTGGGAGTAGTCGCCGAAGGGGCCGTCTCGCCAGGCGAGGGCTCCCTTGAGGCCTTCGTCGCGCATCCGGCGCGACCACTCGTAGTGCTGGCTGGTGAACGTGCCGACCGCGTCGAGGTCGGTGCTGCTGCGCAGCGACGAGTAGATGCCCATGTTCTCGTAGAAACGGTTCATGTGAACCTTGAGCTGGGCCAGGTGGTCGGCGGGCAGGTTCGAGATACGCTCGGCCAGGGCCAGCGTCTTCTCTTCCAGCTCGTCGCGCGGGACGGCGTAGTTGATCAGGTCGAGCTCGGCCGCCTGCGTCGCGCGAATCGGGTCGCCGGTGTAGAACAGCTCCTTGGCCTTGCGCATGTTGGTCAGCAAGGGCAGGATCGCCGAGGTGCGCGAGCCGGCGAAGCGCAGACCGGGGTGACCGATCTGGGTGTCCTCAGCGGCCACGACGAGGTCGGCCATCATCGACAGCTCGAAGCCGCCCGCAATCGCGTAGCCGTGCAGTTGCGCGATGGTCACCTTCTGCATGTTCCAGAAGTAGAGCCAGATATCGGTCACGCGGGCCATGCCGCCGCGGATACCCATGATCAGGCGGTTGCCGTCGTCGTCGACGGTGCGGAAGCGGCGGTGGATCGCGTCGGCGCCGTAGCCGCCGGCCGGGGTCAGGTCGTAGCCCGCCGAGAAGGTCCGGCCGGCGCCCTTGACGATGATCACGCGGACATCGTCGTCGGCTTCGAAGTACTCGCAGGCGTCGCGGAAGTCGTAGATCAGCTCCTGCGAGAGCGCGTTCATCTTCTCCGGCCGGTTGAGCGTGAGGATGCCGATCCGGTCGTCGGTGCCGGTGCGCTCGAGCAGGACATTTTCGAAGGTCGGGAGGGACATGAGGTGTACTCCAGGTACAGATGTGAGTTGGCGGTGAGTCCGCATCAGGCTAGCCGACGGCTGTTGATAGGCTTCCTGTGACATCGACATTGAGCCAGGGATGACTATGAGATTGATACTCGCGATGCTCGTTGCCGGGAGCGTGATGCTGCTGGCCTGCAGTGACGAAATCCCCACGGTCTCCGACGATTCGCATAGCGCGGAATCGGACACGGTGTCCGGCCTCGTCGCCAACGCCGATGCGTTTGAGTACGAGATCGGGGAGCACGGCGGGACGCTGACGTTCGCCACCATCTCAGAGCCGCTCACGTTCAATCTGGCCCTGGCGAATGACGCCGGCTCGTCGGGCGTGCTGGGCAACCTGTTTGAAGGGCTGACCGACATCTCCTGGCTGACCGGAGAGCCGCAGCCGAACCTGGCCCACACATGGGACGTATCGGCTGACGGGTTGACCTGGACCTTCTATCTGCGCCGCGATGTCCGATGGCACGACGGCGAGGCGTTCAGCGCGGCCGATGTCGAGTTCACCTTCAACGAGATCATCTACAACGAAGCCATCCCGACATCGACCCGGGCCGCCTTCACCTTCCGCCTGCTCGACGAGGACGGGCAATGGCAGACAGCCCCGATGACGGTCGAGGCGATTGACGAGTTCACGGTTCAGTTCGTGTTACCGGTCTCGTTCGCGCCATTCTTGCGATCGATGGGCACGGCGATCTACCCGCAGCACATCCTGCAGCCAAGCGTCGACGATGGCACGTTCAATGAGGTGTGGGGGATCGAGACGGAGCCGTCGGAAATCATCGGCACCGGACCGTTCCTGATCGATCAATACGTCGCCGGGGAGCGCGTGAGCTTCACTCGCAATCCGAATTACTGGATGACCGATGCCGAGGGCAACCAGCTTCCCTACCTCGACCGCGTGGTTCAGGTGATCGTTCCTGAGTTGGAGGACGAGTTGGAAGCGTTCCGCTCGGGGTTGGCCGACACCCACGGTGTGCTTGGCTCGGAGTATGAGGAACTGGCGCTGTTGCAGGACGATGAGAACTTCACCATTCACCGCCGCGGCCCGACCTTCGGGACCGTCTTCCTTAGCTTCAACCAGAATCGCGACCGCGACCCCGAGTCGGGCGAGGCGTACGTGCCGGCGGATCGCCTGCACTGGTTCACGAACCTCGAGTTCCGACGCGCCATCGCCCACGCGGTCGACAAGAACGCGATCATCGACCAGGTACAGCACGGTCTGGGCTACCCGCAGTGGTCTGCGGTCAGTCCGGCCAGCGGCGACTTCCACAACCCCGACGTGGCGACGTACGAATTCGATCTCGATCGGGCTGCGCGCATCCTGGATGATCTCGGTTGGACCGATCGCGACGGCAACGGATTCCGTGAGGACGATCTGGGCAACGAGATCGCGTTCAGCCTGGCGACCAACGAGGGCAACACGGTTCGCGAGCAGGTCGCTGGCATCATCCATGAGCGCATGATTGAACTCGGCTTGAATGTCGAACTGCAAATCATCGACTTTGGCGACCTGGTCGGCCAGTTGACGACGACGTTCGACTGGGACGCCATCGTGATCGGGCTCACGGGAGGTCCGGATCCGTGGTCCGGCATCGTGGTCTGGCACAGCAGCGAAACACTGCACCTCTGGCATCCGAATCAGTCCGAGCCGGCGACCGCGTGGGAGGCCGAGGTTGATGAGCTCTACGTCCTCGGCAGCCAGGAGCTGGATCGCGAACGGCGCATTGCGCTCTACCACCGGGCGCAGGAGATCATCGCCGAGAACCTGCCGCTGATCTACACCACGCTGCCCGAACGGCTCTCGGCCGTGCGCAACGTCTTTGGCAACACGACGCCGACACTCTACGGCCTGTGGGACATTCGTTACCTGTACCGGACGGATGAGTAGCCGAACAGCCGAGACGGGTGAGCCGACGATCTCGCTCGACAAGCCGTCGTTCAAGTCTCTAGCCTGTAGCCGAGTGGACTGACGCCCGTGCGGGTTCGCCCGCGACTGCCTGAGGAGCCTGACGATGGTGACTGCTGACAAGCTCAACGAACTGCAACTCGAACCGGAGGCGCCGGAGCTTGATCTCTCCTGGTTGAATCTGGACACGGTGTGGGGCGTCTCGGCCGAACCGGGCCGCAAGGGGCTCACGCTGCAGCAGATCAACAAGACGATCTACGGCGAGATTCCGACCACTTCGGAGGACAGCTCGGCCCGGCCGCGCGGCGCCGCTCCGCCCGAGGGCGCGACCCCGCGCATGACCCCGTGGGTGCTGGGCGACGCGACCGAGACCTTCTCCGACTCAGCCGCGCTGCTCTACGACGAAGCGGTCTCGCGCCAGTGGTCGTCGGCGACCGACATCCCCTGGGACACGCTGGACGAGCTGCCCGAGGACATCGAGCGGGCGATGGTGCAACTCTGCACCTCGCTGACGGAGGTCGAGTTCATCGCCGGCGACGTGCCGGGCAAGTGGCTGCCGCGGATCGCGGCCGACCACTTCGAATCGGGACTCTTCCTGATGTCGCAGGTGATGGACGAGGCGCGCCACACGGATGTCTTCCGCAAGCGCGCGCTGGCCAACGGCGGCGGTTTATTGCTGCAGGGCGGCGGCGGCGGCCTGCGCCAGATTCTCGAGGCCGAGGACTTCACCCAGATGTCCTCGATGCTGCACATCCTGGGCGAGGGGTTCGTCCAGTCGCTCTTCCGCCTGGGCGAGCTGATTGCCCACAACGAGGCCGAGAAGCGCATCTTCCGCCTCGCCGCGCAGGATGAATCACGGCACGTCGCCTACGGCGTGACGCACCTGAAGTACACGCTGGAACACGAGCCCGAGAAGGCCGAGGAGGTCCACTGGACGCTCGACATGTTCGAGGACACGCTGGTCGACCCCGACCAGGCCAACCCCGGACTCGCCGGCGCGCTGGTCTACCTGCTCGGCGACGGCGATGTCGACGAGGGTTGGCGGCTGTTCTGGCACGTGCGCCGCAAGCAGGTGCTCGAGTACCTGCACCGGCTCGACGTGGCCGGACTCGGCGGACGGCTGGAGACCGGTCGTCTGCACCCGTCCCTCGCCGGTGCGCTCGACGAGAACTAGGCAAGACCGCGCGTCAATGCGACGGAACGCAGGGGCGACCCATGAGGTCGCCCCTGCGCGTCTTGACGAACCGTGGAGATTGGGAGGCAACACATGCCCGACAACGATGTGATCGCCGCCGCGAAGGAGCGACTGGAGCAGTCGGGGCTGCCCTCGACCTGGCTCGACATTCCCGTGCACTGGGGCGTCAAGGCGAAGGAGCAGGCCACGCCGGAGAACGGCGGGCTGCGCTTCCAGATGCTCAACGTCGATGTCTACGGCGAGGTGCCCGAGTACTGGGACAACAACACCGAGATTCCGCGCGGCGCCGTGCCCGACACGCGCACCGAGCAGATGGGCTACTCGATCTTCAACAAGGCGGAAGTCTGGTCGGACCTCTGCGCGGATCTGTATGAGGACGCGATCGCCGATCGCTGGAACTCCTCTGCCGACATTCCCTGGGACTCGCTTGAGCCGATCGGTGCTGACCTGGAACGAGCGGTCTGCCAGATAGCCACGTTGATGTCGGAGTACGGCTGGACCAAGGCGCAGACTACGGGCCGCTGGCTGCAGGAGATCTCCTACGGCTACATCGAAGTCAAGCTGTTTCTGGGCACCGTGGTCTTCGACGCGGCGCGGATGTTCGAGGTCTGGCGCAAGCGCGCCCTGGCCAACGGCGGCGGCATGGGCCGCGGCGGACGCAACTGGAAGTTCTTGCCGCTGACCCAGAGCTACACGTTCTCGGAGTTTGTGGTCGCGTCGATCATGCACGACTCGATGCTGCTCACGCTGCTGCGCCGCGGCGAGCAGCTCGCCCGGACCGACGCCGAGCGCCGCATCTACCAACTCTGCGAGCAGGACCTTGAGCGGCACCTGGCCTACTTCGTCGATCACATGCGCTACCTGATGCTCAAGGAGCCGGTGCGGCGCGAGGAGATCCATCGCTACATGAACAAGGCCGAGTGGTACCTGGCCAAGGACGGCGACGACACGCTCTACAGCGCGCTCGCCGTGATCATGGGCGACGGTCGTGAAGGCGCGGAAGAAGCAATGGCCGATGTGGCCGAACTGCGCCGCGAGCAGATCGAGACGTACCTGGGTTACCTGCGGCAGTGCCACCTCGCCGATCGGCAGGATCGGCTCAACGAAGAGCTGCGCAAGTGGGCCGGGATGGTCGAGCTGGAGGAAGAGGAGAAAATTCCGGTCTAGCGCGTGAGCGCCCCCCTCTGCCTTCGGCATCTCCCCCCGCTTCGCGGGGGGAGAGTCGGGTGAGGCACCTGATCGGCATTGCCGCCTGCGAGGCGGGGGAGAGTCAGGCGAGACACCTGAGGGGCTGGCCGCCGTTGTATTCGAGCATCTGGCCCATTGCGGCGAGCATGTCGATTTCGGCGCCCCACGCTTCGCCACGCAGTTCGCTGTAGGCGCGGTGCAGGTTGCCGACGATCCGCTCGGTGTCGGTCCATTCGCCGAAGCGGCCCAGGTCGAGGTCGCGGGCGGCTGCGAGCGGATCGACTCCGCCGTCGTAGGCGGCCCTGGCTGTTTCCTGGACGAATGCCAGGTAGGCGTCGACGTCGTCCAGCACCGAGGCGTCGGCGACCGGTCCGTGGCCGGGGATCACGGTTTCGATCGGCAACTCCTTGAGCCGGACCAGCGCCGAACGCCAGCCCGCGACCGAGCCCATCAGCGCGAAGGGCGTGCCACGATTGAAGACGATGTCGCCGGCGATCAGCACCCTGCGCTCGGGAATCCAGACGACGGCGTCGGTGTTGGTGTGTGCGGGCGAGACGTAGATCAGTTGCAGCTCGAGGTCGCCGGCGAAGAGCGTCATCGCGTCATCGAACACAACGCTGGGCGCGGCCGGGCGGAATTCGCCCCACTCAACGCCGGGGAACATCTGCGGCGCGCGTGCCGGCAGATCCGGCGCGTCGCGCAGCACGTCCTCGCGGCAGCGTCGGTGCCCGACGATCACAGCGTCGTCGGCGAAGAGGAAGTTGCCGTAGGTGTGATCGAAGTGGCTGTGCGTGTTTACCAGCGTGCGCACCGGGTTGGGGGAGAGACTGGCAATCGCGTCGCGGAAAGCGCGTGTGCGTCGTTCAGTGGCGCAGGCGTCGACGGCGATCACCTGTCCGCCGGCGTCGACGAAGGCCGGGTTGTTCAGGCACCAGGAACCGTCGTGCTGGATGTAGGCAAAGATGCCCTCCGAGACTTCGACCACTTCGGGCTTCGGCAGGATGTCGTTGTGGGAAGTGTGTTCGCTGCTCATTGACTCGTCCTTGCTTGTCAGACGCGGGGTTTTCACCCCCTCTGCCTTCGGCATCTCCCCCTCAAGGGGGAGAGCGGGATTAGCGGGTTATGTGTTGGCGAAGAAGTCGAAGTCGTCCATGATCCGCTGGTAGCGGCGTTCGACCTGGTCGCGCAGCTCGGGATGCGAAAAGATCAGGCGGCGGTTGGCCTTGACCCCGCGGATCACGACGCGGCCGACGTCTTCCGGGTTCATCTGTTGCGACATCGTGCCGGGGCTGAAGCCTCGCGCGGGCTCGTCGCTGGGACCGCCGAACTGCTCGGGGCGGTTGCGCTCGGCCATGCCGATCAAGGTGTCGACGCCGCCGGGACAGAGCGCCGAGACGCCGATGCCCTCGGCGGCGAGTTCATCATGCAGCGACTCGGAGTAGGCCAGCGCCGCGTGCTTGCTGCTTGAGTAGACGCCCAGCGGCACCACCTCGTTGAGTCGCAGTCCAGCCATCGAAACGGTGTTGACGATATGCGCGTCGCCCGCCTGCGCGCGCATGCGCGGCAAGAAGGTGTTGACCCCGTTGATCACGCCGAACAGGTTGACGCGGAAGGTCCAGTCCCAGTCGGCCCGGCTGCCCTCGCTGACCGGACCGGCGGTCATCACGCCGGCGTTGTTGACCAGCAGGTTGAGTTCGCCGAACTCGTCGTAGACGCGCTCGGCCAGCCATTCGTATGCGACCGTGTCGGAGACGTCGAGGTCGACGGCGAGCGCCTGCACCTCTTTCGCTTCGACCTCGGCCGCGACGACCGCCGCGGTGCCTTCCTGGACGTCGGCGAGGACCACGTGCATACCTTCGTCGGCGCAGGCCAGTGCGATGCCGCGTCCGATGCCCGATCCGGCGCCGGTGATCAGTGCCACTTTGCCGCTCAGATTGTCCATGCCCACCTCCTGATCCGTCTGGCCGGAATGCACTGAGGCTAGCGTTACCCTCTCAGCCATGACCACCCAACCGGCTTTCGAGCCCGACGCGGCCGCTCAAACGGCGGCGCTGTCCGGCATGACCGTGCTGGAGGACGGCGGCGGGATCGCGGCGGCGTATGCAGGCAAGCTGCTGGCCGATCTGGGCGCCGAAGTGATCAAAGTCGAGCGGCTCGGCGGCGACGAAGTGCGGCGCAAGCCGCCCTTCCCGTCCGACGCGCCGGGCCCCGAGCGGAGCGGGCTGCACCTGTTCCTCGACACGAACAAGCGCAGCCTGACGCTGGACCTGGAGTCGGCGGCCGGGCGGCGCATCTTCGCCGATCTGGCGCGTCAGTGCGGGACGCTGATCACCTCGCGGCAGATCGCCGAGCAGCGGGAACTCGGCCTCGACTGGGAGACCCTCTCGGCGGACGCGCCGGAGTTGAACCAGGTCACGATCACCGTCTTCGGGATCGGCACGCAGCGCGAGGGCTGGCGGTCGGAGTCGCTGATCGCGTCGCTGGCCAGCGGCATCTCATACCGGATCGGCGATCCGGACCGCGAACCGCTGGGTCTGCCCTACGACGCGCCGCAGTACCAGGGCGGCATCCACGCCGCGATTGCCGCGCTGCTGGCGCGTCGAGCGACGCGAGTGAGCGGCGTGGGCCAGCACGCCTGGCTGTCAATCGTCGACATCATCAGCAACGTGATGGCCGGCGCCGGCGTCGCGCCGTTCGTCTTCACCGGCCAGTCGCGCGGCCGCGCCGGCACGCACATGAACGCGTTCTATCCCTGGCAGGTGACGCCGGTCAAGGACGGCTACTACGAAGTGATCACGATGGTCGACCGGCAGTGGAACCGGTTCATGGAGCTGATGGGCGATCCCGACTGGCAGCACGACGAGCGGCTGCAGAATCGCTGGCTCGCGTTCCAGCACGCCGACGAGATCGACGCCTTCTGGCATCCCTGGATGGCGGAGCGGAGGAAGGCCGAGTTGATGGAGCTGTTCGGCGAGAACCATATCTCCTTCCAGCCCGTCCACACGATCGGCGAGGTCGCGGAATCGGAGCACCTCAAGGCAAGACAGTTCTGGGCCGAGGTCGAGCATCCCGAGTTCGAAGAACCGATCCGGCTGCCCGGCGCGCCCTACAAGCTGAGCGAGAGTCCCTGGGCGATCCGCCGTCGCGCGCCCCTGCTCGGCGAGCACACGGCAGAGGTGCTGTCGGAGGTCGGAGTCGGCGGCTCGGAGTTGGCTCGATTGCGTCGGTCGGGAGTGGTCTGATGGCCAGGCGCGACAGGGAGGTCTACGACGGCATCGCCAGCGAGTACCGCGAATCGAAGCAGTTGCCGTTTCGCAGCGCGCCTGAGGGGCACACGCTGTTCAAGCTGCTCGGCGACGTGTCGGGCGCGCGCGTCTACGATCTCGCCTGCGGCGACGGGTTCTACACCAGGCAGATCAAGCAGGCCGGCGCCGCTTCGGTGACCGGCGTTGACATCTCGGCTGAGATGGTCGAGCTGGCCCGCGAGGCCGAGCGCCTGCAACCGCTGGGCTGCGAATACATCCACCAGGACGCGGCCGAGTTCGCGCCTGAGGAGCCTGCCGACATCGTCACGGCGGTGTACCTGTTCAACTACGCCGGCACGCCGGCGCAACTGCTGCGCATGTGCCGGGCCGCGCGGTCCGCGCTCCGCGCAGGCGGGCGGCTGGTGGCGCTCAACGACAACTGCCACAACCCGCCTCCGTCGCAGGCAGGCGCGTGGGCCAAGTACGGGTTTGATCGCACGCTCGTCGGTGCGTTGCGCGAGGGCGCGCCGGTTCGCTATCGGTTCACGACCCTCGACGGCGAGGACTTCGAGTTCGACAACTACTACCTCGAGCCGGAGACCTACCGCACCGCGCTCACCGAGGCGGGATTCGTCAACATTGAATGGGTCGCGTTGGAACTCGAACCGCAAAGCCGTCACGAGCCCTTCTGGGACGACTTCCTCGCCGCGCCACCGCTGATCGCCTTGACCGCCGACGCCCCCTGAGCGAAGCGGGGACAGCTCCCCCTCCGTCATTCCTGCGAAGGCAGGAATGACGGAAGAGGGGGGCTCAGGCGATTAAGGCGCGTACGATCGTTTCGACGGCGTCGGTGTGCTTTGACAGCGACTCCGGATCGACGCAGCGGTCGTAGGTGTCCTGGGGCGAGTGGAAGTAGGGGTGGCCGCCGAGCAAGGAGACGAAGCGGCCTCCGATCTCGCCGATGTTGCGGGCCTCGCCGAAGCCCGAGTTGCCGACGGGGAAGGCCTGGCGCTCGATGCCATGGGCGTTGAGGGCGTCCGAGGCGAGGTTGAACAGCTCGTCGTCGGAGGCGGCGTAGCGGGCCTGGCCGTTGCGCGAGCCGATTGAGGCTCCGAGGTGCATCCAAGCGTGGACTTCGTGGGCGGCGTCGCCGAGTTCGCGGATGTAGTGGTCGAGGCCGAGGTGGTGCAGCTCGTGTCCGCTGGAGGCGACGAGGTTGAGCGTGCGGCGGCCGGGCTCGGCGGCGATGCGTCCGGCGACGTCCAGCCAGACGGCGATGCCGCCGCCGCGCTCGGCGGCGCAGGTGAACCAGCCCGATTTGGGCGTCATCAACACGACCGGCGCGGCGTCGGGATCCGCGCCGGGGATGGACGCGACGACGTTGTCCGCGGGCGCGTCGACGCGGCCCCCGTCGACGATCATCGTGATCTCGGAGCCGGCGGCGTCAAGCAGTGGTCCGGCGTGATTCGGGGCGACCTGGAGCACGGGCAGATCGATCGGGTCGAGCGGACGCTCGGCGTTGCGCAGCACGATCTCGCCGTCGGGATCGCCCATGACGAGGATGACGCCCTCCGCCCCGTCCTGGCGGGCGAGCTCGAACGAGCTGTAGATTCCGGCCGCCATGCGGTCCTGGTCGTCGTGCGCGAACTCCCAGACGACGATGCCGGGTCCGCTATCGCGGCGCAGGACGCCGGTCAGGCCGCGGTGATCGGTGAAGGCGCAGTCATAGGTCGGGACGGCAGGAATGTCCCAGCCGCCGAAGCGGATCGAGGCGTCGTGAATCTCGACGCGGGGGAAGCGCCAGGTCTGCGATTCGGCGTCGACGCCGACCTGGCGCAGTTCCTCGATCATCCAGTGCGTGGTGCTCTGGTCGGCCTCGCGGCCGCTGCGGTGGACGCCCATCTCCTCGTAGTCGCGGATGCGGCGTTCGGCGTCGTTCACGGTCAGTCTGCCACTGCTGCAGGCTCGGAGACCCCCTCAGCCTTCGGCAGCTCCCCCTGAGAGGGGGAGCGGGACGCGGCGTCGCGGCGGGCGACTTCCTGCTTGACCATCGGGATCAGTTCCTGGCCGTAGTCGATTGCGTCGGGCAACGGCTCGAAGCCGCGAATCAGGATGGTGGTGACGCCGAGGTCGACGTACTTGAGCAAGACCTCGGCGACCTGTTCGGGCGTCCCGACCAGCGCCGTGCTGTTGCCGGCCGCGCCGGTCGCTTCGGCGATCGGCATCCAGAGGCGCTCGTCGTGGATTTCGCCCTTGGCGGCGAACTCGAGCAGGCGCTGCGAGCCGCGCGATTGGGGTCGGAAGTCGAGCGGCTGCTTGGCCAGCTTCTGCACCGCGGCGAGGTAGTTGTGCGCCTTTTCCCAGGCCTGCTCCTCGGTCGGCGCGATGATCGGACGGAAGGAGACCGAGAGTCGCGGCTCGCGACCGTGCCTGGCCGCACCCTCGCGGACGCGCTCGATGGTCGATGCAATCGAGGCGCGCGGCTCGCCCCACATCATGTACACGTCGGCGTGCTTGACGCCGATTTCGAAGGCGATGTCGGACGCGCCGCCGAAGTAGAGCGGGATGCCGCCCGGCTGAGTCGGCGCGATCTCGGGGTTCTGGCCAACGACCTGGTAGAACTCGCCGTCGAAGTCGAACGGCTCGCGGCCGTTGGCGTCGTGCTCAAGCGTGCGGCGCAGGATGGTCAGGTATTCGTCGGTGCGGCGGTAGCGCTCGTCGTGAGTCTTCCAGTCGCCGTCGCGGCGCTGTTCGGCGTCGTGTCCGCCGGTGATGATGTGGACGGAGACGCGGCCGCCGGTGAAGTAGTCGAGCGTCGCGAATTTGCGCGCGGCGAGCGTCGGCGCGACGAATCCGGGCCGGTGCGCGATGAGGAACTTGATCCGCTCGGAGCAGGCAGCCGCCGCCTGGGCGACGTGCAGGCCGTCGGCCGAGGCCGAGGTGTAGCCGACCAGCACGCCGTCGAAGTCGGAGTCCTCGTGGGCCCTGGTGAATCGACAGAGGTAGTCGTGGTCAATCCCGCCGCCAATGATGTGCATCGCAGCATTCGACTCAGACGGCTTGACGCCAATCATCCCCAGAAATTCGACGGGCATAGCTCACCTCACTTCGGTCAGAGGATCAGGATAGGGGAGTCGAGATTGACGGACGGTACGTCGGATCGGGCGTTGCTGCGGGTCCAGGAGTTAGAATGACCTTGCCGGGAGGCTGATATGGGTGAGATCGTCGTCGACATCGAGCTGGAGAACGTCCATGATCGCGGGCAGGCGCTGGGTGGATCGCGCGCAGAGTCGGACGTGCGGAGGGCGAGCATACGGGCGGTGGCGGACACCGGCGCGGTGATGCTGGCGCTGCCCGAAGATGTCGTTGCGCGACTGGGCCTACCGACGGTGAGAGAGATCTCAACAACGTTCGCCGATGGACGACGAGGTCAGTTGCCGATCGCCGGACCGCTGTCGATTCAGATTGGCGACCGGCGAATGCCGACGGAGTGCATCGTCGTGCCGGAAGGCGCCGAAGCGCTGATTGGCCAAGTCGTGATGGAAGTGCTGGATCTGATTCCTGATCCGCTCAATCAGACGCTGGGTCCAAGGCCGGAGTCGCCGGAACGACCGCTGCTGCGGGTGTAGCGGGCGGTTGGCCGACACGCTTCACGCTCGTTCGAGCTGCGGAAAGCTCGATTCAGAGCAGCAGCGACGGATCGTTGGGTTGCTGGGGATTTAGTCGGCGTCTCGGAGCGGGCGTGAAGGCGCGGGCCAGACACGGAGACTCGAACAGCTATGGCCCGTTGACAGCCCGCGGCCTTGGGTCAGGAATGCGACCCGTGTTCATCGGCCCGGCGCCTTGTTCTCTAAGGTCCATGCTCTCCGAAGATTGAGCCCTGGAGGCGATTGACAAGGCCAGTTCCCCTGCATAGCGTGGCTATGAGGCCAGCGTGCCTCCGCGGCCACTTGGCCCAAAGGCAGCGGACTTACGCGAAAAGGATGAGGATATGGCGCACGCAGATGGCAAAGGACCGTTTAGCTTCAAAGTCAACGGCGTTGACCTTGATTCATCTTCCCGTTTTCTGTCAGCTCTGGAGATTTTGGAGATCGGGAAGAAACATGGCGCCATGCCAGGCGATCCCAAGAACTATCTCCTGCAGGGCGACAAGGGACGATACGGTCTCGACGACAAGATCGACCTCGAAGAAGACAATGTCTTCATTACCGTCCCGAACACTCCCACACCTGTGGCCTGAGCCGTGACTACGCTCACGAGCAGTACCGCCCAAATCCAGGCCGAGCTCGAATCGATTGGATTCACGACCTCGACGTTCAGTTCCTCACAGGGACTGGTTGTCTGCTTCCCATACGAGATCGAGACTGGAACTCACAAGGGGGAAGAGGTGCTGGTTGGCGTCAGTTTCCAGGAGGAGGGATACCCGGAGTATCCACCACATTGGATCCATGTCAGCCCGCCACTCAACGACGGGCTAGGTGGCGCGGTCCACACCTACTCCACGCCTGACGGGCGCGAATGGCTTGCCATGAGTCGACCTCCAGGTCCCTTATGGGACGAACTCCCAACGAAACACATGAACGCCTTCGTCAACGAACACCTCCGTCGGATATGGAGGGATGTGTGAAGTTCGATGCAGCCCTGACACAAGAAGCAGATACAACAGCTAGAAATCACCTTCTCCAACACTTCGCCCGCGGCGACCAGCAAGAAGATCTGTGCTTTGCACTTTGGCGACCCTCTACCGGCCAAGAGCGGCAGACCGCGTTAGTCGATGAGATCATTCTGCCGCTCGAAGGAGAACGTCTCCTTCATGGCAACGCGAGTTTCCAACCGGACTTCATCGCCCGGTCCATAGCCCACGCACGCAGCAAGGGCGCAGGCCTAGCATTCATGCACAGCCACCCGGGACACGGCTGGCAAGGGATGAGTAAGCCTGATGTCGAAGCTGAACGGGACATTCTGGCTTATCCAGCGCAAGCAACTGGTCATCCGCTCCTCGGGCTTACGACAGGAAGCGACGGCACCTGGAGTGCTCGCCTTTGGAACAGAGCCAATAGCGGGATGAGCAGAACCTGGTGTGAAAAGACTCGCATCATCGGGGCCGATCGCTTTAACATTCACTTCAACGACGAACTCCTTCCACCACCTCGGCGCCGCGACACTCTTCGCCGCACATATGACACCTGGGGCCTCGAAACCCAAAACATGCTAAGCCGTCTGAAGATAGGAATCGTCGGGCTCGGTAGCGTTGGAAGCGTCGTCGCGGAAATTACTGCACGCGTTGGCGTAAGACAAATCACGCTGATAGATCCCGACCAAATCGAAGAACACAATCTAGATCGCCTCCTTAACGCAGCACCTTCCGACCTCGGCAGGCCAAAGGTTGAACTGGCCGCTGAAGCCATTCAGCGCCACTCCACGGCAGACCACGTCACTATCACTGCTCTGAACAACTCGATAGGAGAAACCCTCGCCTACGAAAGCGCCCTGGACTGCGATGTCATCTTCTCGTGTGTAGATCGTCCTTTGGCACGTGACGTGCTCAACTACATCGCCACAGCCCATCTGATACCTGTCATCGACGGAGGCATTTCTATTGAACTCGACCAGAGGCGACAGAGATTCTTCTCATCTCACTGGCGAGCACACATGGTAACTCCCTACAACCAATGCTTGCGGTGCAGCGGCCAGTACAGCTCCAGTACGGTGGTCACTGAACTAGATGGTTCGCTGGATGACCCTTCCTACGTCCGAGATCTACCCCCCGAAGCGGTGACTGGCAATCAAAACGTCTTCCCCTTCGCAGTGAGCATTGCGTCTATGCAGTTCAACTTGCTGCTGCGCTACCTCCTCTCTTATGAGTGGTGGCCACCCATCAGTCGCTTCGAGCATCAATTCATTACCGGCGAGACTTCGACCGCAGACACCCGATGTCAGCCGCACTGCTCTTTTCAAGGAAGGCGAGCCCTTGGCAACTCGGAACGTCCATTCTATTTGCAGCCGCCCACGCCTGAACCGCCTACACCGCCTCACACGTCGCGAGTGACCAGCTTGCTCACATTTGTCGATAAGATATGGAAGAAGGTGTCACGCTAACACCTTCTAGCCCATGCTTCTTTAGCAACAGCCGAAGAGACCGAATCAGTTCATCGACGTCCGGTGCTACATGGTTCATTGATGGGCCTAGTGTGATAGACGCATCTGAAGTGCTCAAGTGGGTGTGTAGATCAAGTTCCTTCGTTGTGCAATAGTGACGGACCCTGGATGGAAACACTGCACTTCCTCTCGCATCGAACCTGACTTCCTCGTCGTCAACGTCCTTATCGGCGATGATGTAGCGACACTCCTGCTCGTAGCCGTACGGCTTATCCTTGTATAGATATCTTACGGCGTCTAGGGCCTCCCAAAAGGCCTCGGATACGGAGCGACCCGCCTCCGTGTGGACCTTGGCCAATGGATCAAGCACCTCGACTATAGGCAGAAGTGCATCTCGTGTGGCCGCCACTGCGTCCTCGCCGTACAAGACGCTTCTCAGGTTAGGTGGTGGCTTGACAAGTTCTAGCGAACACCCTGCCCCCTCTTTGCCATAGGTCCGCCAGTAAGTGAGGTTATCTTGAGGCGAATCGTCATTGAGTGTTGCGATGAAGGACGCTGTGTAGGCATAGGACTTCGCTGAGAACGAGGACGGGTGCGCATCGTCTATCCAGTTGTAGTTGTCGGGAAACTGAAGTGCGTTGGTCAGGTACTTACCCTCTAACGGATCATTTGATTGATTGGCATCATAAAGCCGAATCCTGCCCTGGTCTTGTTCAAACATGGAGACGATGTTGGAGAGGCTAGTGTAATGTATGAATCGCTCTGGATACGGATCCGGACGATGAAGGGACAGGACGATGTCGCTCAGAATGTCTCTCAGTGGAGGAAGTACCATTCCATAAATGAATGACGAGAGTGCAACTGAGTCACCATGTCCTCGGTAAGATTCCTGCGCTGCATCCACCAGTCTTCGGAGATCGGCAATCGCTTGGTCAGTGTTGGGCATTGAGGATCGGCTCCCTACTGTCTGTTAACTCACGCATCGCGGAACACGGGGCGGCGTTTTTCCATGAAGGCGGTGCGGCCTTCTTTGTAGTCCTGACTGGCGAAGCAGGCCTGGACGAGGCGGTTGACTTCGTCCATGTCCCGCTGGTCGGGGTCTTTGGGGATTTCCTGGATGGCGTGGCGGATGGCGCGGATGGTCATGGGAGCGTTCTGGGCGATGGTCGCGGCGAGTTCGTGGACGGTGGGTTCGAGCTCGTCGCGGGTGGTGACGCGGTTGATCAGGTTCCAGCGCGCGGCGTCGGCGGCGGGGAAGCGCTTGCCGGTGAGCAGGATTTCCTGGGCGGCGGCGAAGCCGACGAGGTCGACGAGGGTCTTGACGCCGGCGTAGCCGTAGCCGAGGCCGAGGCGCGCGGCGGGGACGCCGAACTGGGAGTCGTCGGAGGCGATGCGCAGGTCGGCGCGCAGCGCGGTGAGCAGTCCGCCGCCCATGCAGAAGCCCTGGATCATGGCGATGATCGGCTTGTCGAGCTCGCCGTAGGCGCGGCCGGCAGCGGCGCCGATGCGGTCGTACTTGGCGATCGTCTCGGGGTTGGAGCGCTGGGCCTCGAACTCGGAGATGTCGGCGCCGGAGACAAAGGCGCGGTCGCCGGCGCCCTTCATCACGACGACACGCACGTCGGGGTCGTCGCGGAAGGTGTGCATGATGGTGGGGATGGCGGCGTTCATGGCGACGCCCATGGCGTTGAGCTTCTCAGGGTTGTTGAAGACCATCCAGCCGATGCCGTCCTCGGACCAGGCGAGCATCTTGTCGGTGTCGAGGGGGATGTGGTGCTTCATTGCAGACTCCAGCGGTTAGGCGGTTTGGGTAGAGAGTAGACGGTGCTTGGGAGTGCCCCCCTCTGTCCCTACGGGACATCTCCCCCCGCTTGCGCGGGGGGAGAGGGGAAAGAGGCGACGGCGTCTCCCCGGCAAGCGGGGGGAGATGGGATCAGACGACGCCGCGGGTGTGGAGGTCGGCGATGGCGGTGGGGCTGTAACCGAGGTTTGTGAGGACTTCGTCGGTGTGTTGGCCGAGGGCTGGGGTGCCGAGGCGCATCTTCTCGGGTTGGGGCGTGCGCGCCATGTTGATCGGTTGTCCGACGACGGTGATCTCGCCGCGCTCGGGGTGCGGCGCCTGTCGGGCGATACCGAGGTGCCGGACCTGCTCGTCCTCGAAGGTGCCGGGGATGTCGTAGATCGGTCCGCAGGGCACGCCGGCCTCGTTGAGCCGCTGGATCCATTGCTCGGAGGTCTTGGCGCGGGTGCGCCGGTTGATCTGCTCGTTGAGCTCGACGCGGTTCTTCGAGCGTCGGGATGAAGTGACGAAGTCGGGATGGTCGATCAACTCTTCGGCCTCGATGGCGCGGCAGAGCCGGGCGTACATGTCGCCACCCGAGGCGGCGATGTTGATATGTCCGTCTGAGGTCTCGTAGACGCCGGTCGGCATCAGCGTCGGATGGTCGTTGCCGGCCTGGGGCGGGACCTCGCCGTCGATCGTCCAGCGGGTGACCTGGAGGTCGAGCATGGCGATCTGCGCTTCGAGCAGCGAGGTGTGGACCCACTGTCCCTCGCCGGAGCGCTCGCGCTCGAGCAGGGCGATGAGGATCGCCTGGGCGAGGAAGCCTCCCGCGGTGAGATCGGCGATCGGGATGCCGACGCGGACGGGTCCGGAGCCGGGCAGTCCGTTGACGGACATGATGCCGCCGAGTCCCTGGGCGATCTGGTCGACGCCGGGGCGCCAGGCGTAGGGTCCGTCCTGGCCGAAGCCGGAGATGCTGCCGTAGACGATGCGCGGGTTGCGCGCACGGCAGGCGTCGTAGTCGATGCCCAGCCGGCGCTTGACGTCGGCGCGGTAGTTCTCAACAACGACATCGGCGCGCTCGACGAGGGTGAGGAAGATCTCGACCGCCTCGGGCTCCTTGAGGTTGAGCGTGAGCGAGCGCTTGTTGCGGTGCAGGTTGAGGAAGTCGGAGGACTCACGTCCGCCGGTGACGCCCTCGGCCTGCCCGGGAACCTCGGGCTGCTCGACCTTGAGCACATCCGCCCCCCAGTCGCCAAGCTGCCGCGTCGCAGTAGGCCCAGCCCGCGCCCGGGTCAGGTCGAGGACGAAGAGGTGGTCAAGCGGGAGGTAGGTCATGGTTGGTCAGGCGGGAACTGCGATGGGGGCGGTGAGTTCGGCTGCGTAGCGCTCGTCGACGTCGTTGCTGAGCAGGCCCTGGGCGGTCCAGTGCTGGAGACGCTCGGCGATGCGGGCGTTGGCTTCGAGCCGGATGCTGGCGGCGGCGTTGCGGATGTCGAGGGCCTCGGGCAGCGGTTGGTCGATGCCCTGCTTCGTGCGCTCATGCATGGCTCGGTGCTCGTCAATCACGTCGAGTGGGTGGAACTCGGCGTCGGGCTCGGCGCTGGTCGCCCAGAGCGTGTAGAGGGCGTTGTGGTTCCAGCTGCAGGCCTCGCAGCGCCATTGCTCGAAGACGCTAAAGGCGCGGTGCGCACCGTGTTGAGCGGAGCGCTCGATGCGCAGTGCGAGCTCGACGATTTCTCCGGCGAAGGGGTCGTGTTCGCCGGAACCCGAGCACCCGTGGGACTTCCAGACGAGGCCGTGCGAGGTGTAGAGCAGGGCCATCAGTCGGTGCAGGCGGTCGAGGTCGGGCCTCGGCGCGCGCCACTGGTCTTCGACGTCTTCGTGGATACGTCGGAGATAGCGGAGTTCGTTGAGCGATTCCTGGCTTCTCATGGATCGGTTCCTGTCTCGATCACTCGCCCTTGAATTCGGGTTGGCGGCCTTCGGCGAAGGCGCGGGGGCCTTCCTTGGAGTCGGCGGTCTGGCCGACGATCCAGCGCAGGGAGCCTCCGAAGCGGTTGGCCTGGGCGAGGGTCATGTCCCCCTGGGCGTTGATCAGTTCTTTCATCGCGCGGACGGCGATCGGGGCGTAGCCGGCGACCTGGGCGGCCATCTCCTGGGCCGTGGGAAGCAGTTCCTCTTGGGGGACGAGTCGGGAGATGAGGCCCCACTGCAGCGCTTCCTCCATGCTCAGGCGGCGGCCGAGGTAGAGCATCTCGTTGGCGTAGGCCTGGGGGATGGCGCGGGGCAGGCGCATGGGTCCACCGGCGAGGGGGAAGAAGCCGAGCGTGATCTCGGGCAGGCCGAGGCGGGCGCGGGCGTTCTCTGCGCCGATGCGCATGTCGCAGACGAGCGCGATCTCGAAGCCGCCGCCCAGCGCGTGGCCGTTGATCGCGGCGATCAGCGGCTTCTTGGCGTCGAACTCGTCGAAACGGTCGCCGGGGTTGGCGGGGAAGTGCCCGGCAGGACCGGCCGAGGCGGCGGGTCCGTCGCCCTGGGTCAGGTCGGCGCCGGCGCAGAACGCGCGGTCGCCCGCGCCGGTGATCACGGCCGAGCGGATCTCGTCGTTATTGCGGACCTCGATCAACGACTCGATCAGTTGCGAGCCGAGCGCGCTGTTGATCGTGTTCATCTTGTCGGGGCGGTTGAGCGTGATCGTGGCGACTCGTTCGGACACATCGAACAGGACTTCATCGGCCATCTTGGGTGACTCCTCGCAGCATTGCGGCCTGGGTTGATCCATGCGGAGCAGACGAGGGCAGGATAGGGCCAGCGCACGTATCATCTAGCCGAACGCCGAGCGGGAGAGGATTGGGCATGGCTGACAGACCACTGGACGCGCTGGCGGCGCTGGCCGAGTCGCTCGGCGCGGAGGCTGCAGAGGAGGACCTGGAGCGCGCGCTGCCGATCGTGACGCGGACGCTCAAGAATGCGCTGAGCGAGGAGCCGTTGCCCGACCTGGGTGAGACGGAGCCGGCCTTCGGACTGCGGTGCGACGTCGGGGATCTGCGCGGTGGAGCGGAGGACTGAGATGGATCATCGCGAGCCACATGAACTCTCCATTGTCGAAGCCGGCGCGGCGTTGCGCGACGGCTCGCTGACCGCGACCGCCTTGACGGAATCGGTGCTGTCGCAGGTGGAAGCGACCGAGCCGCTGCTCAACGCGTACATCACGGTGACCGCCGAGCTGGCGCGCGAGCAGGCGTCGGCTGCGGACGATGCGCTGCGCGACGGGCGCGATCTGGGTCCGCTGCACGGGATTCCCGTGGCGCTCAAGGATTTGGTCGATACGGCGGGCATTCCAACGACCGGCGGCGGCGGATTCCTGCGCGACCGGATTCCCGACGCGGACGCGGTCGTCTACACCAAGCTCAAGCAAGCCGGCGCGGTGATGCCCGGCAAGCTCAACCTGCACGAGTTCGCCTTTGGCACGACCAGCCGGAATCCGCACTATGGCGTGGTCTGCAATCCGTGGGATGTGACCCGGACCCCGGGCGGGAGCAGCGGCGGTTCGGGCGCGTCGGTGGCCGTGGGATCGTCGCTTGGGGCGCTCGGCTCCGACACGGGCGGCAGCATCCGGATTCCGGCCAGCCTGTGCGGCGTGACCGGTCTGATGGGGACCTACGGCCGGGTCTCGCGACGGGGCGTGTTGCCGCTCTCCTGGACGCTGGATCACGTCGGTCCGCTGACCAAGACGGTCGAGGACGCGGGACTGGTGCTCAACGCGATCGCCGGATACGACGCCGAAGATCCGGGCAGCGCCGACGTGCCGGCCGGCGATTGCACCGAGACGTTGGTCGAGGGCGTGGACGGGATTCGGATCGGGATTCCGCGCAAGATGCTCTGGCAGGGCTGCGAGGAGGACGTGGTCGAGCACTGCGAGATCGCGGTCGACCACCTGCGCAGCATGGGCGCGACCGTGACCGAAGTCGAGATGCCGCTGCAGGAAGGGCGGCCTCGCGGTTTGACGATCATCGCCGAGGCGGCCGCCTATCACGCCAGGTGGCTGAAGGAGCGGCGCGACGAGTACGGCGACATCCTGGAACGGGTCGAGGCGGGGCTTGCCGTCTCGGCGGTCGAGTACATCAACGACCAGCGCCTGCGGCGCAAGTTCATCGACGAGACGGTTGAGGTGTTGCAGGACGTGGACGTGCTGATCTCGCCAACCTGCTCGCGGACGGCGCCGCTGATCGAGGACGGCGATCCGACGGCCGAGTTGGCGCGGTTGACCGCTCCGTACGACGTGACCGGCATTCCGGCCATCTCGATTCCCTGCGGCTACGACCGCAACGGCATGCCGATCGGCCTGATGATCGGCGGCCGGCACTTCGACGAGGCAACGGTCTGCCGCGTGGCGCATGCGTATGAACAGTCGACGGACTGGATCATGCAGCGTCCCGAGCTGGAGTTGTAGGGGATTCTCCGATCCCCACCCGAAGGGCTGGCGAGGGATTGCCAGCTACCGACTGATCGGAGTGCCCCCCTCTGCCTACGGCATCTCCCCCCGCTTGCGCGGGGGGAGAGGGGACAAGGGGGCTGCCCGTGTGGGTGCAATCAGGATTGGAGCGTCTCGAGATATGCCGCCAGGGCCTCGGTAACCGCCTGCGACTGCTCCACCACGAGGGCGTGTCCGGCGTCCGCGACCAGTCTGACTTCAGCGCCGGCGGCGTCGGCGAGCAGTTGCGCGTGCTCGGGCAGAACGAGCAGGTCCTCTTCGCCGTGCAGGACGAGCATGGGGATGCCGAGCGTCTTGAGCCGCTCGATTGGATCGAAGACCAACGCCGACTGCAGCGGTCCCAGCGTGGCGATCATCGGCGCGCCCTTGCTGCGCTTCTCGACCGCCTCGTCAAGCATGTCGGGGTGCTCGTCGATGAAGTCGGTCGCGAAGAGGATGTCCATCATCGCGGCGGCGGCCTGTGGTACGGGCAGTTGCGCGCCGCGCATCATGTGCTGCATCGACTCCGGCGGCGTCGGCGGGCCCGACGGTCCGGCCGAGGTCGCGCAGGTCACGATCCCGCGCACCAGCTCAGGCGCGGCGAACGCGACCGCCATGGCAACGGTGCCGCCCAGCGAGTTACCGGCCAGGACGGCCGGCCCGGCGTCGAGCGTGCGGATCAGGTTGACCGCGTCCTCGGCGAACTGGTCGACGGTGTAGCCCTCGGTCGGCTGGTCCGACTCGCCGATCCCGCGCTGGTCGTAGCGGACGACGCGGTAGGTCTCGGAGAGCGGCTCCGCTACCAGCGCCCATTGGTCCATGTCCATCATGCCGCCCGCGATCAGGATGACCAGCGGACCGTCGCCCTGCTCGGCGACGTCGAGGGAGAGGTCCGGGGCGATCTGTAGTCGGGTCATGGCAGCGAGGGTAACGCAGGTATCCTGTCGCGCATGGCCGAGGACTATGCGGTGCACGTGGTGCGAGTGATTGACGGCGATTCCGTCAAGGTGCGGCTGCCGAGTGGGGACGAGTATTCGGTGCGGATGTACGGCATCGACGCGCCGGAGAAAGACCAGCGATCGGGCAGGGACTCGCACGATTACCTGCGGCGCGTCGTGCGCAGCCGGCGCGAGTGGCGGCTGCGGGTCGTGGACGTGGACCGCTATCAGCGTCTGGTCGGCGTGCTCTATCCCGAGGGCGGCTCCGTCCGCGACTCGGCCAATCACGCGATGGTCGAATCGGGTCTGGCTTACTGGTATCGGGAGTACGGCGGCGCGGAGCTGGGCTTCGACGACTCGGAACGTTATGCCAAGCGGGAACGCGTCGGCGTGTGGGGACAGCAGGGCTCGGTCAAACCGTGGGACCACCGGCGGGCGAAGCGTGCCGAGTCCAAGGCGCGGCGCGAAGCAGCGGAGTCGCCGTGGATCATCCTGATCGGCGGGATGTTCAAGCTGGTGGGGGCAATCCTGGTGGCCATGTTGAAAGCCTCGACGGCGAGTTCAGGCGGTCGAAGACGTCGGCGCCGTCGACGTCGGGGGTGGTGAATCCGTATAGGGAAGGAGCGCCCCCCTTCTGCCTTCGGCATCTCCCCCCGCTTCGCGGGGGGAGAGAGATGACGGCTAGCTGGTGACGGCGCCGCGTTCGGCTCCGCTGACGAGGGTGGCGTACTTGGCGAAGACTCCGTTGGCGTAGTTGGGGGCGGGCGGCTGCCAGTTGGCTCGGCGGCGATCCAACTCGGCCTCGTTGACGTTGAGGTTGAGTTCGCGGTTGGCGATGTCGAGGGTGATCTCGTCGCCCTCCTCGACCAGCGCGATGGGGCCTCCGACGAAAGCCTCGGGGGCGACGTGACCGGCCATCAGGCCTCGGGTCGCGCCGGAGAATCGGCCGTCGGTCAGCAGCGCCACGGATTCTCCGAGACCGGCGCCGACGATGGCGGCAGTGACGCCGAGCATCTCGCGCATGCCCGGGCCGCCCTTGGGGCCTTCGTAGCGGATCACGACGATGTCGCCGGCCTGGATCCGGTTGTGCGTGACGGCGTCCATGGCGTCTTCTTCGCGCTCGAAGACGCGGGCGGGGCCGGTCTGGAGCTGGCGCTCGTAGCCGGCGACCTTGACGACGCAGCCGTCGGGCGCGAGCGAACCCTTGAGGATGACCAGTCCGCCGGTCTCCTTGAGCGCCTGGTCGACGGGCAGGATGACGTCCTGACCGGGGGTCTCCCGGGCGGTGTCGGCGGCTTCGGCGATGGTCTGGCCGGTGACGGTCATCGCGTCGCCGTGCAGCTTGCCGGCTTCGAGCAGGCGCTTGGCCAGCAGCGGCGTGCCTCCGGCTCGGTCCATGTCGAGCGCGACGTAGCGGCCTCCGGGGCGCAGATCGCCGATCAGCGGAGTGCGCTCGGAGATTTCGTCGAAGTCATCGATGCTGAGTTCGACGCCGGCCTCGCGGGCGAGCGCCAACAAGTGCAGCACGACGTTGGTCGAGCCGCCGGTCGAGGCGGCGCAGGCGATGCCGTTTTCGAACGCCTCGCGGGTGAGGATGTCTCGCGGCTTGACGCCGCGGCGGAGGACGTCCATCACGAGCTGGCCGGCGGCCTCGCCGACATTGGCCTTGCGCGGGTCCGTCGCGCCGACGGTGGCCGAGCCCATCGGCGAGAGGCCGAGGAACTCGAGCGCGGTCGCCATGGTGTTGGCGGTGTACTGCGCCCCGCAGGCGCCGGCGCCGGGGCAGGCGTTGAGCGCGACCTGGTGCAGCTCGTCGTCGTCGATCGTGCCGGCCGAGTGCTGGCCGACGGCCTCGAAGACGTCCTGGATGGTCAGGTCGCGGCCGTCGTGGTGGCGTCCGGGGGCGATCGAGCCGGAGTAGAGCGCGACCGAGGGGATGTTGATCCGCGCCATCGCCATGGCGGCCGCCGGGATCGTCTTGTCGCAGCCGCAGATCACGACGGCCGCGTCGAAGGCGTAGCCAACGGCGCAGAGTTCGATCGAGTCGGTAATGATCTCGCGCGAGATCAGCGAGGCCTTCATCCCTTCGGTGCCCATCGTGATGCCGTCGGAGATCGAGACGGTGTTGACCTCCATCGGCGTGCCGCCGGCCTCGCGGATGCCGCGCATCACGTCCTGCGCCAGCTCGCGGTGGGAGAAATTGCAGGGCATGGTGCCGATCCAGTTGTGGGCGACCATGACCAGCGGCTTAGAGAGCGCTTCGTCGTCGTAGCCGACGGAGTAGAGCTGGGATCGCGCGGCGGCGCGGTTGGGACCGTCGACGAGGACGCTGGATCGTTCGCGGAGGTGATTTTGGGAGGTCATGGGGGTGCCTGCTCTGAAGTGGGGCGCGGGATCATTCGCGGATAGCGTACCCTCAGGACACGTCACAAACGTTCGCCAGGTCGTAACATGCGGTGGATTGCGCGATAAGGGCAGCGGATGAGCCAGCAAGTCGGAACGCCGACCGGACAGCAGGGATTGCTGCTCCGCATCTTCCCGGCGATGGAGTACCTGGAATACCGCCGCATGTTCTATGCGGCGGGACTGTCGGCGATCTCGCTGTGGGCGATGATCACGGCTCGTGGCTGGCTGGGCTATGAGCTGACCGGCAATCCATCGGGAACCGGGATCGTCACATTCGCAGCAATCGGCCCCTGGGTGCTGGCCCCGATCGGCGGCGCGTTGGCGGACCGCTTCGACCGCGCCAAGATTGTGATTATCTGTAGATTCGGCGCCGCGTTGTCAGCGATCGCGCTAGCGATCCTGGCGTTCAGCGGCCAAATCGAGATGTGGAACCTGGTCCTGATCACGCTGATTTCCGGAGTCATCCGCTCCGGCGAGATGCCGGCGCAGCAGGCGTTGTTGCCAAACCTGGTCAAGATTCACGCGCTGCTGAGCGCGATCACCATGGCCTCGATGATGCAGTTCGGGTCGAAGGTGATCGGTCCGGTCGCCGGGCCGGTGATTCAGGCGTTCGGTCCCGAGTGGGTCTTCCTTGCGGCGGCGGTCTTCCTGGCGCTGTCAATCATGCAGATGACGCGGATCACGACGCGATCGAGCGGCGGCATCCAGGGACACGCCGGCGGTGTGCTCAGGGACACGGCGCGGCATGTGCGGGACGGCTTGAGCTATCTCGGTCAAGCGCCGTCGGTTCGGCTGATGATCGTCATGGTCTCGCTGCACTGCATGTTCACGATGGCCTTTGACTTCTCGCTGCTGCCGGCCTACGCGGACCTGATCCTCGGAGGCGGGCAGTCCGAATACGGCTACATGCTGATGGCGATCGGCGGGGGGGCACTGGCCTCGACCGTGCTGCTGTCCATGCTGCCGATGGGGGCGGTTCGCGGCCGAGTATTCCTGGTCGCCGGCATGTTCTCGGGGCTGTCGTTGGTGTGGGTGGGCGTGGCGGACAGCCTGTTGATGGCCATGATTGGCGGGGTGATCGCCGGCGCGAGCCAGGCGATGTTTATGGCGCTGACCAGCGCGATGATCCAGGCGGTGATTCCCGACTCGGTACGAGGACGGGTGATGTCGCTCTACGCGATGTTCGCCGGCGGGATCATGGCGGTGATGATCCTTGCGAACGGTCTGGCGGCCGACTACATCAGCATCAGAATTTTGCTGATCGGACCTGGCTTCATCTTCGCGGCGATCATGATTGCCGCACTGGTGCTACCGCGCATCCGCTCGGTGATTCGCAACGGCGCGATCGTCGAGGAGGGTCGGCGGATCGCGCAGGAAGCGGTGCGCCAGACGGCGGCGGTCGTGGCGGCGGCCATTCGTCCACTGGACCTGGCGGCGCGTCCGGCCCCGCAGCGCAGCGTTGTTGAAGAACGTCTCGGCGCGGGAGGCGGTGGCGGTGGGGCCGGCGGAGGGGGCGGCGGCGGTTAAGCGCAGATCCTAGTCCGCGCCGATGCGCAGGATCTGGCCGATGGTCATGCGCATGTAGAGGGCGACGATGATGCCGATCGCGCCGAGGAAGACGAGTCCCAGCACGCTGTAGGCGCCGCCGATGGTGGCCCAGTCGGTGACGGTGACGAAGGGCGGCAGGACGGTCTCGCCGGTTTCCACGAATCCGACGAACTCAAGCATCATCGTGCCCAGCTGCAGGCCGACGGCGGTGCCGAGCGCCATTGAGACCACGATAATCAGGATCTTCTCTATGCCCACAACCAGGAGCACCTGGGGTAAGGAGAATCCCACCGTTCTGAGCACGGCGAACTCGCCCTGTTGTTGCTGGGCGACGAGCACGGAGGCGACGAGGAAGCCCAGCGCGGCGAGCAGCACGATGGCGATGAAGGTGAGGAAGAGCAAGCCCTCCCAGCCGGCGGCCACGAGCGGATCCTCGTCCTGCAGATTGCGGATAGCGTCGACATCGAATGCGTCGTGGCGCCATGGCGGGGTGACTTCCAGCCAGGTGCGGAGCTGGCGCAAGCCGTCCTCGTTGACGGGGTCGATCCAGACTTCGTTGGGCGACAGTGCGCCGACCGTAGCCGGATTGCGGTTGACTCGGTAGAAGAGGTAGTCGCGATTTGCGATGATCAGCGAGCGGGCGTCTTCGGGGTCCCACGTGGGGAACAGATCGAAACTGCCGACGATCTCGACCGGAACGTAGACGCTGGAGAGGTTGAGCCGGACGATGGCACCGACGTCGAGCGATGCTTCGGACAGGAACTCGCGGCTGACGATGACCGGAACCGGCGCGTCGGGACCGGCGAGCCGGACGCCTCGCGGTAGACCAGTGCGGACCTGGCGATTCCAGACGTAGCGCATGCCGAAGTCGCCGTCGTAGGCCTGGTCTGTGGTCAGGCGCGCGTCGTCGGGCAGCGGTCCTTCGCGGGTCGTGTCGGTGAGCACCGTCCAGCGACCCTGGCGCTCGAAGCTCTCAACGATGACGCCGTTGTCGAAGCCGACCTCGATGATGTTCTCCGGGACCTCGGTCTGGGTGCTGTATTGGACGGCGTCGTAGCCGACCGTGCCGGAGAAGTTGGTCGAGCCGGCGGTGCGAATCGAGATGCCATGCAGGAACCACGGTCCGAGGTGGGGCGCGCCGGGTCCCTGGCGGAGATCGCCGTAGAGGAAGCGCCATCCTTCGGGTTGCTCTGCGCCGATGCCGAAGCCGCGGCCTCGGGGCAGGCCCACGAGCTGGATGTCCCGGTAGCGCCCGTCGTCGTCGATCAGTCGCAGACTCGGTGTGATGACGCCGTTCGTTTGCGGCAACCAGAACCACATACCAACGAAGTTGGCCTCGGCGGGGATTCGGATTTCTTCAACTTCGAACTCTGGTCCGGTGGCGCGGCTGACGAGCGAGCGGATGTCCTCGACCGCGAAGTCCTCGCGGTACCAGACGACGTCGGAGAACGTCTCGGGATCGACGCCGAGCACCGTGGCGTCGGTGACATCGAGCGCGCCTCGGGAGAACGAGGCGTTGGTGCGCAGGACGATGGATGCTTCGGCGACCCCGGGCGCCTGGGCCAGATCGTTCTCGATCATCTGCACGGACGCGCCTGCGGTGCGCAGGTCGGCGAGGCGGAGTTGAGCGCCGGACTGATAGGCGGCGCGATCGTCGAAGGACTTGTCCAGGGTGGCGCCGAAGGTGCCGCCGAACATGCCCAGCGAGGTCGCCATAATCAGCAGCAGGGCGAGGCGTCCGGGTTGGACCGGCGCGCGGGTCAGGTGCCAGAGGACCATCTGCATCGAGGCGCCGCCGAGGACGCGAGCGATGCCGCCAAACACCTTGAGCATGAGCGGGAACAGGCGCAGGAACAGCACCGCGACCGTCACGACGAAGACGGCCGGCGCGATCAGCAGGAGTGGATCCTGTTGCAGGCCGCCGAACAGGTCCTCAGTGACCAGCGAGCCGGACTCCTGGAGCTGAAAGAACAGCAGCGCGCCAACGCCGACAACCACGAGGTCGAGGTAGTAGCGCTGGAACACGGGCTTGTCTTCGGGGCGGGACGTGGAGCGGGCGTAGTGGACCACGGTGGCGCGGTTGGATCGCCAGGCCGGCCAGATCAGGGCGATGAAGCTCAACGCCGCGCCGATCGCGGCCCAGATGTAGACCTCGCCGTTGAGGTCGACGCTGAGACGCGCGCCGCCGGTCAGTCCTTCGAAGGCGGGCGAGAAACCGAGCAGGGCAATCGCCTCGCGGGCGACGAGCGGGCCCAGTCCCAGGGCAAGCGCGACGAGTAAGAGACCTTCGATCGTGGAGATGGACATGATGTGTCCGAGTCCGGCGCCTCGGGACTTGAGCAGGGCAACCTCGGCCGACTGCCGCTCAACGACCATCGTGGAGACCAGCACGAGGTAGAAGAGGACGATGCCGACGATCTGCAGGGTGAGCACGAGCAAGGGGATCGACGAGAAAAACTCCTTGGTCTCGTAGTCGTTCAGCACGTTGACGATTTCGGTCTCGACGCGGGCCCGCTCGATCTCCTTGGTGATCGCCTCGAATGCGGCGCGGAAGCGCACGGCCGCGAGGCCCGCTTCGTCGGCAACAAAGGCGGCGCGGTCGATCTGCGCGTAGACCTCGAGTCGTGCCCGCAGCTCGGGCATGTATCCGGCCATCGCGTCGAGCAGCGTCTCGCGAGGGGCGAAGAACGCGAAGGCGTCGGTCTTCTCGACGGGGATATGGAAGTGGTCGCGACGCACACCCCAGTAGCGGTCGGTGTAGTCGACGGGGCTGACCAGACCAACGAGCCGGATCGTGATTGGCTGCGCATCGTCACGCCAGGACGCATGGATGTCGCGGGTCTCGCCGAGCGAGAAGTTGCCTGAGGCTGCGACCTCAACGCCCATGGCGACATCGATGATCGGCGGCGCTTCGGGCGTCGCGGCGGGTGTGGGATCGGGCCATTGACCCTCGACCAGTTCAATGCGTTCGCGGACGCCTTCGAACCAGAGCACGCGAGCGCGGTCTCGCGGGTCCTCGTCCGGCGGGATGCCGCCGACCTCGGTCATGAAGAACGTGGCGGTGGTCAGAGACTTCTTGACGTCGGAGATGTAGTCGCTGGGAATGTTGAGCCGCCGGTCGATAACATCGAAGGAGTTCTCGGCCAGCCCGCCGGAGAGACCATGGGCGGCGTTGAGAATGCGGGCATCGAGCTCGGCATCGGAGACACGGCGGAGATCAGTCTGCAGGCCGAGGTCCTGGAGCGCGTTGCGGTAGATCGAGGTTGAGGACATCAGCGCAACGGCGAGGATCACGCCGATCGCGACGGCGGCCATGAGGCGCCGGTTGCCGTTGAGTCTTCTCACGGCGATACGCAATGCGGTGGGAAGGGAACTGAACGTGCCGCCCATACTGCCTACTGCCGCCTCGTCCTGCTCAGTTCCTGCTCGTCGATCTCGATGTGACCATCGCAACAGCGGGGTCAAGTGCAGGCGGGGTATGTTCGACCGCGCTGCCTTCGTAGACTACTAGGGGTTGTCGAAATCAACGCGGGACCGCGCCGCGCTGCCCGAACGAGATGAGCCGCACGAGCGGTACAGACTGCGTGCGCGCGAACGATGAAAGCGGCTGGGGGACTGGGTGGAGTCGCTTGGGTCTGTCTTCGCATTTGTCTTGCGTCGCATGCGCGATAGCTGGCGACTGCAGTTGGTGATCGCCGCCGGAATCATCGTCGCCGCAGTCTTGATGTCGTCAACCACCATCTACACGCGCGCCGTGTCCGACCTCTCGCTCACCGTCAGCCTGCGCGAGGACCTCACCGAGCGCCGCCAGATGTTCACCAGCCTGTCGAATCTGCCGATGGCGGGCGGCCCAAATGAGTCGGCCCGCGGCTACGCCGAGGAGTCCATCAGCGAGCGCTTCGGCGAGATCGAGTCGCAGCGGCTGCGATACCAGTCGTCGATCCAGATGAGGATCGACCTCCCGCTGCGCCAGGGTCAGGTGATTCCGCCCTCTGCCTACTTTGCGGCGCTGGATCAGGCGGAGTCTCACATCACCGTGGTCGAGGGCCGGTTCCCGGAGCCTCCCGAAATGACGGCGGACGCGAGTCTGGCCGGCCGGATCGAGGTGGCAATGCCGGTCGGCGCTGCGCGGGCCTATGGGCTGGAGGTCGGCTCGCAGTGGCACATCGTCGACGGTTGGGACGAGTGTGACCGAGAGCCCGATCCACCGCCGGGCGGGCCGCCGCCTCCCCCGCGGCCTCCCTGCGAAGCGACGATGCTCGTCCAGCGACTGATTCCTGTCGAAATCACCGGGCTGATCGAGCCGGACGACGTCGAGAGTTCATTCTGGCAGCGCGTGCCGCGCGAGATCACCTTCGGCGTGTACCGGAGTGTTCCGCGTCCGCAGACGGTGTCGCTGATCGTCCCGCCGGAGACTTTTGATTCGGTGCTGCCGACGGTGATGAGCGGCTACCTGGTCAACACCACCTGGATCTCGGAGCTTGATACCGACCAGCTGAACGTTGCCGTGCTGGACGACACGCGGGCCGCCTTCGACCTGATGCGCGAAGACCTGCGTTCGGTCGGCGGCTCGGTGCGTTCGCCGATTGAGGCTCGGCTGGAATCGTTCGTCAAGGACCTCAACTTCACCCAGGTGCCGATCCTGATGCTGCTGGCGCAGGTCGTGGGGATTGCGCTGTTCTACGTCGTGATCGTGTCGGGCGTGCAGGTGGCGGAACGCCGCGAGGAGCTGTTCTCGATGCGTTCGCGCGGCGCATCGATCATGCAGGTGATCTCGCACACCGCGATCGAGGGCATCCTGCTCGCCATTGTGGCGGCGGCAATTGCTCCGTTCATTGCGATGGGCGTGATTGGCCTGCTGGGCTACACGCCGGTGTTTGAGCCGTTGACGGGCGGCAACGCAATTCCGACCACGCTGACCGACCTGGCGTTCCTGCTCTCGGCGGCGGGCGCGATCGTGGCCGTGCTATTCACGCTGGCGCCGCTCGTGATCGCGAGCCGGACGCGGGTGCTCTCCGAGCGCCTGCGCGGCGTTTCGCGGCCGGCCGGACCAAACGCGCTGCAGCGGTACTTCCTTGATGTTGCCCTGGTGCTCGTGGCGGTCGGCCTGATCTTCGAAGCGGACCTCAAGGGCACGGTGTTCGAGCGCAACAGCGTCGGCGGACTGTCGGCGGATCCGTTGCTGTTGAGCACGCCGATCTTGTTCGCGCTGGCGGCGACGCTGGTGATCCTGCGCTTCCTGCCCTACATCTATCGCTTCTTCGCCTGGCTGACGTACGACCGCTTCCCGCTCTCGGTGGCCTCGACCTTGCGCTATGTGAGCCGCACGGTCGGCCCCGCGGCGCGGCTGACAATCCTGCTCATGCTGGGCGCCGCGCTGGGCACCTTCGCCGCGTCGTATGCGGACACGGTGGAGCTCTCGTTGGAAGAGCGGATCGAATACGACAACGGCGTGGAGTTCCGCGTGTCGCTGGGCGAGAGCGGCTACTCGACGGCGACCGGAGTACGCAACCGTCTGGGTCCAATCGAGGGGATCGAAGAAGTCGCTTCGGTGCATCGCAGCAAGGTGTCAGCGGGTCGCAGCGTGGGTACCACCACGAGCGTGACGCTGCTGGGACTGGAGCCCAAGGCGGCGCTGGAGATGATGTGGTTCCGCGAAGATCTGTCGCTGCTCAGCTTTGAGGAACTGATCGGATCGATCGACGTCCCGCCGGTCGGACGCGGGGTGCCAATCCCGTCCGAGACCGAGACGCTGCGCGTCTGGGTGCGCATCGGACCCGGCGAGACCGATCAATCGCTCTGGTTCCGGGTACGCGACGGCGATGGGAAGTACTTCACCGGCGGCGGGTTGGAGATGCCGCCGGACGATACGCCCTGGACGGCGATGGACATCGACTTCCAGTCCGAGATCATCGGCCTTGGCGCGGCGGCTCCCTTCACGCTGCACGCCATCGTGATGAGTGAGCCGCAGGGCCTGTTCGCCTCGGAACCCGCGACGATCTACTTCGACGCGGTCACGGCGATTCAGCCCGACGGTCGGGAGCTGATTATCGAGGACTTCGAGAACCGCGGTTGGATCGACTTCATGCAGCGACGCGGGTCGGGCGACGAGATCGAGTTCGAGGAGGACCCGGACCCGATCTCAGGCGAACATGTGATGGCGTTCTATCCCGGCGTCGGACAGTCGCCGGGCCTGCGCGCGGCGCACGTTGCCGATCCTGCGTTCTGCAGCAATACGCGCTGCACCATCCCGACGATTGTCAGCCAGGACTTCGCCGAACGCCAGCGCCTCGAGGTCGGCGATCGCTACGCGCTGCGCACCGACACGATGATCCTGAGCGCCCGGGTGGCGAGCATCGTCGAACTGTTCCCCACGCTTCGTCCCGACGAGCTGTCGTTCATCGTGGCCGACTTCGACGCGCTGTTCCACATGGGTTCAGTGACCGGCCTGCGTCCGTCGATCTCGCCGTCCGAAGCCTGGCTTGAGATCAGCGACGATCCCGACGTGCGTTCAGCGGCGTTGGAGGAGTTGAACCGTCCGCGCTACTCGCTCGGTCAGATCAGCGACCGCGGGCAGCGTCTGGACGACAGCGGCCGCGACCCGCTGACGACGGCGGGCGGTTCGGGCATCCTGCTGGTCGCGTTCATCGCAATCTCGCTGCTGCTGGCGCTGGCGTTCCTGGTCTCGATGGCGGTCTCGGCGCGTCAACGCCGGCTGGAGATGGCGCTGCTGCGCACGGTCGGCGTGGGCAACGCCAGCATCCTGATCCAGCTCTTCCTCGAGTACGCGATCATCGTCGGCACCGGTCTGGTGCTCGGCGTGCTGCTGGGCAACCGCATTTCGCTGCTGTTGCTGGCCTACCTCGAAATCGACGAACGCGGCCGCACGGTGCTTCCGCCGTTCCAGGTCGAGACCGACTGGCAGATCCTGGGCATCGCCTTCGCGGTGTTGATCGGAGTCCTCGTGATCGGCGTCATGGCCACCTGGCGCTGGTTCCTCAAGCTCGAACTCAACCGCGAGCTGCGCCTGACGAACTGAAACACTTCCAGCATCACACCTGCATCCCAACTTCTCACGGAGGAGTAAACCAATATGGGTTGCTACATCGTCAGAACTGTCCCAATGTTAAGCAGTTGACTGCAGGATTCGGCGCAATCCTATAATATTGAAGAGGCTCGCATCACGCCCAATGAGAGCACTCTCGCATTCCCCCTAGGGCATCTACATCAACAGTATCGACTTGTCCGCAGAGATCAAGTCGACACGGAAAGGCAATGCCACTCGCTTAACACAATCCAAGTCAAGGACTTGCAATCAAGAAAAGTTCCGTGAACTAAGAAATGGAGATTGACATGAAGCAACACAGCAACCACTCAAACATCATTCGCGTCGAGGTGTCGACGACGCGTACGACAAGGAAGGAGAACATATCCGTGATCTATAACGGCCCAACAGGTCGAAGACCAGACGATAGGCGTCGCAGATGGGGTTGGCCCGCAACGAAGTCACTGCGCGATCCGATCGGCGTTGCCGTGAAAGCGTGCGTCGTGGCTGCTATCGGAGCAATCCACGCTGCCTCGTCACTGTTTGACGCATTCGATCTGTTGGCGTTTCTTCTCTAATCAGTGCAACTTTCGGCCCACTGTCGCATCTGTGCTCGCTGCGGACGCGACAGTGGTGCTGCACTTCTTCGTGAATCCCATCATTCCTCTCACAGCTTGGTCTGGCCAACCAGGTCGCCCTCTTCTGGCGGCTAGCGGCGGACGTCTGTGCGTCGAGGACTCCACAGAGGCGCCATGGCATTAGGTTGATCAGTTCATACCGACCGATCTGCCTGTCTATCTGCACAATTGCAGTTGCCCCAATGCCGGATTGTCAAATGCGCCTGTCACATCAATAGTAAACGCATCGTCGTCGCTGTACTTGTGGCGCACAGTGATGCTCACACTTTCGCGCTGGCGCACTCGATTCATGAATGAGTGCGCTGCGCTGCCCTCGAGCACAAAGTCGCTGCCGTAGCGCTCCCCAGGAAATCTACCCTGCCCGCCCGGTACATAGATCTGCCATCCGTTTGAGAAACTAGAGTCATCAGCAGAGGTTACTATCCGGTTTTGCCATACTGGTTCTCTGTGTTCCCAACCTACCTGCTGTAATCCCTCATGCAGATTGCGGTCCAAGTCCCGGGACCAGGTCGCCACACGGTTGTTCAGGAACCAGAACTTGCGCAGGAACACGATAAGTCCTGTGCTAGACGGGTCGGCATCGCACCAGAACATCAACTCGTAGCGGCAGGGCGAATCCTCGTCACACTCATTCGTGTTTCTGTACGGCATGGTGATGAGAATATACTTTCTGCCTTGTGGAGTAGCAGAATCCCATTCCACCTTGTACCGCGATAGTCCATTGTTCTCGTAGCCATAGCGCCATTCATACAGCGGCCCAACGTGTCCACTGGTAGCTTCAGGCTCATCATCGGCAAGCAAGGTCTCCTCTTCAGAAGTTGGCACGGCGAGGGTCACGGCCGTTGATGGAATCCAGCGGCCTGTCCTGGCGGTCGGTCTAAGAAACCTGCCCGTCGGCAGGATGCGTTCGCCCCACTCTGTTCCGTCCCGCACCTGCAGTGCAAACTCGATTCTTCCATCGTCGTGTTTGAATGCGGCGACTCGAGCCTCAGTAGCCTGACGCTCCTGTGTTGCGAGCAAGATGGGCGGCACAGCGATGGCGGCGAGCGCGACGGTGTAGAACAAGATTTTCGGCATGCAGAGCCCTCTCCCCGACACGGGATGACCTGTCGGCAAACAAGAGACTTCCACGCTGTACGCCGGGAAGAGGACACGAATGCCCATCCCGCGTCATTGCGCACGTCGCGCGTCTCTTGTTTGCCGTGGCGCAGCCTAACAGAGGGACCGAGCTCTTATCCGACAGATCGACACAGGCAGCCACGAGGGCCGCCTATAGGTAGATCCCAATGCGTCCATCGGAAGGGCTACGGGCTTCTGAGCGGTCGTCTCTTGCCGAGCCAGCCTCGGATGTCGGGGGCGGCGAGGGTTGCGGCGGCGGCGGGGGTTCCCCAGGCGATGCAAGCGACTCCGCAGGTGGCGCCAGAGGCGGCGATGCCGAGCAGCGCGACGACGATCGCCATCGGCGCGAGCGCGTACCAGGGAGCGGCGGGGCTACGGCGGGTCCGGGCGACGTGCAAGAGCATGAGGAGCAGGCCGGCGGCGGCGACGGTCGCGCAGACGATGTAGAGGCCCGTCGAGTCCTGGTTGCTCAGGGTGGCGACGAAGGCGGCGGCGATGCCTGCGGCGGTCAATGTTCCGGCGACGAGTGACATGCGGTCATGGTAGCTGAGGGCGGGGAACCCCCCCTCTGTCCCTACGGGACATCTCCCCCCGCGGAGCGGGGGGAGAGTTGGGAAGGGAGTTAGCCGGTGAGGCGGCGGTAGAGGGCGGGGAGGCGGCGGGGCAGGGACTCGATGTCGGCGACGACTTCGTAGGCCATGTCCTGGCACATCTGCTTGAGATAGTCGTGGCCGGCCCGGTCGACCGTCAGGGCGAACGGGACCATGCCCTCGCGGCGCGCCTCGGTCAGCGCCATCTTCGTGTCGTGGATCGCGTATTCCTTCTCGGTCCGGTCGCGGCCGTAGCCGTGGTCCTGCGGACGCCCGTCGGAGAGCAGCATCAGGATCTTGACCTTGGCGTCGGTGTTCTGAAGCTTCCAGATGCAGTGCCGGATCGCGGGGCCCATGCGCGTCGAGCGGACCGGGGCGATCTTGTCGATTCGCTCCTTGATCCGGTCGCCGAAGGGTTCGTCCATGTCCTTGTAGACGAAGAACTCGACGTTGTCGCGGCCGTAGCCGGAGAAGCCGTAGACGCCGTACTTGTCGCCAATCGTCTCGAGCGCCTCGATCAGGAGGACCGTTGCCTCTTTTTCGAGGTCGATGATGCGCTTACCCGGGTGCCGGGCGGCCTCGGCGCGGCGCTGGGCCCACCAACTCAGGTACTTGCGCGGGTCGTCGTCGAACTGGTCGTCCTGGCGCTGGTCGTGGTGCTTCTGGATCTCCTCGTCGGTTGAAGCGGAGACATCGAGCAGGAAGGCGACCGCGACGTCGCGCTCGACCTTGTTGCGGCGGTAGAAGAGCTTGGTCTCCGACGCGCCGCCGGCGATCTTCTCGGTGTACCACTCGATCACGGCGTCGAGGTCGTAGTCCTCGCCGTCGGTCAGCCGCTTCATCTTGCGGAACAGCTCGGGCCGCAGCATCTCGAACTGCTTGCGCGTCTCCTGGACGAGCTGCGTGTGCTCGTGCAGGGTCTCGGTGTAGTAGCTGGTCGAGCCCGACTCGCCGCGTTGCTCCTGGACGCGGCACCAGCGCGGCTTGTAGTCGGCGGCGCGGAAGTCCCATTCGTCGTAGTAGAACGAGGCGGCCTCGACCGGCAGCTCCTCGCCGTCCTCGGCGCCGGTCGAGTCGTCGCCCATGGCCTGCTGGCCTTCCTGACGCTCGCCCTGGATCTGGTTGACTTCCTTGAGCAGATTGTCGAGGAACATGCCCGAGGACTCGGCCAGGTCCATGTCCATCAGCTCGTTGATCGAGATCTCGACGGACTTCTCCAGCAGTTCCTGGAGCTGTTCCTTGGTCAGCGGGATCGGCGGCGCGTCGCCGGAGCCGGTTTCGCCCTTGAGCTTCATCAGCAACTGGACCAGTTCGGGCTTGAAGTCGCCGCGGAAGTCGACCGGGTCGGGGCTGTCGTAGGGACGCTCCTCGGAGCCGGGCATGAAGGGCATGAACGACTCTTCGAGTCCGGACGAGCCGGAGCCGGGCATCATGTCGGAGTCTTCGCCTGAGTCGGGGTCTCCCGACATCTCCTGCTCGAAATCGGACCAGTCCTCGGAGTCCAGCTCGACGTTGGGAATCTGCGAGAGCCACTCGTAGAGCAGCGCGGTGGCGGCGGCGCTGTCCTGGACGGTCGCGCCCTCGTGGCGGATGCGGTTGAGGATGCGCAGCGGCGTGCGCATCTCCTCGGCTAGCTCGTTGGGCCAGCGGATGCGTCCGATCTCGTCCAACGACGCGCGCAGCAGGTTCTCAACCATTGCCTGGCGGGCGGGCATGTCCTCGACCGGCCGTCGGCGATCGATAGCGGCCTGCTGCAGCCGCGAGAAGGCGCGCCGCACGCCGGCGTACTCGCGCTTGACGATCGTGTCGATCCGCGTGTCCTCGACGATCGTGAACAGGTCGTGGGCGAGGCGGCGATCGTCGAACTGGTCGAAGAACCGCTCCATGTCGGTGTGGATCTCGGCCGCTTCGCCGTCGACGACGGCCGGTGCGACTCCGTTGCTGTGACCATTCTGGGCACTGCTGCCGGCGCCGTTCTGCGCGGCGGGGAAGTGGACCGGATCGAGGTCGGACTGGTACTCGAAGGAGCCGAACTCGAGGCGTCCGGCCTGATGGGTGGCGAAGACCTTGTAGACGGCGAAGTTCTCGTCCTTGGTCGGGTATCGCTCGACGTTCTCAGGCAAATAGATCGTGGTGCCTTCGGTCGTCGGGCTGCTTTCGTCAACCCAGCCGACGCCCTTGGCGGTCAGCTCCTCGGAAGCCTTGACGCCGACGTCCACGCCGGTCAGGGCCTTGCAGTACATGCGGATCAACTCGGAAACGCGGTCGAGGTCGACACGCGAGCTGAGCGCCTCCATGACCTCTTCGCCGCGGGCCGATTCGAGCCGGAAGAAGGCCTCGCCGCCGTCGCGCGACTGCTGCAGGATCTGCAGGCCGAACTCTTGCCAGCGGGCGATGTCGTCGATCCCGAGCCGATTGGCGACACGGGGCGAGGACTTGAGAAACTCCATGGCCGCGTCGCCGGAGTGCCCGGCGAGCTGCTCGGAGAGTTCGAGCAGACCCTGGTGGATGTCCTTGTCGACCTCCGAGAGCGCCTGCGCGGCCTCGATGAAGTATGGATGGCCGAGTCGTCCGACCTGCATGGCGACCTGTCCGGCCAGGGAGAGGTAGCGGGGACGTTGGTCCTCGGAGACCTGGCGCAGGGCGCCGGGCCCGCGCTCGAAGTAGACGCGGGCATCGACCCAGGCGGTGTGGGCGACAATCCCGCCGAACTCGAGGAATGGCGCGCGGTCGGAGCGGTCGAGCTGCGAGAGCACGCCCGGGGCCATGCCCAGGCAGGCGGAGGCAAGCTCGTAGGAGTGCGAGGCGAGCGAGTCGATCAGGTCGACCAGCAGCCGCATCTGGGAGAGCGGCAGGTGAGGCAGAATCTGCGGCGAGACATCGAAGTACTGGGCCGAAAGCGAGCCCGACTTCCAGGTGCCCTTGTAGAGCGACTTGCCCTGCGCGGCCCAGTCGTTGGCCTGCGGCACGGAGAGGTGCGGCAGCACGGCCGGCGAGGCGCGGAACAGCGCGCCCGACAGCGCCGGCGAGGTCTCCATCAGGTCGATGCCGACCAGGCACCACTCGCGCATTCGGTCGTACGTAACCTGTTCAAGGACCGGCCCGGAGGCGCGGAAGTACTCGGAGGCGGCTTCCCAACTGCGCAGCGAGTGGCGTGCGATATCGAGACCGTCGCCCAGCCAGTGGCCGAGCTCATCAGGTTCGAGGATCGGTTGCACCGCCTCGACGGCGGCCTCGAATTCCTGGGCCAATGCCGGTGGGAACTGGCGTAGACCCTCGCGGGCTTCTTCAATCAGTTGCGCGGTCATGGGCGTCTCGTTTCGTGGGAGGCGGTCGGGCTGGGGAGCGCCCCCTCTGTCACTCCGTGACATCTCCCCCCGCTGCGCGGGGGAGAGAGCAATGCTCACTGCGACAAGCGGATCTCGTGGATCTCGGCGTGATCATCTGATGTATCAAGCACAGCATAGGTCAGCACCTGCTCGGTGCCGCGCATTTCGCCGGCGGAGCCGGGGTTGACGATCAGCGCGTGGCCGATCCGCTTGACCAGGGGGGCGTGGGTGTGCCCATAGATGATGAAGTCGGCCTCATCATCGGCCAGGCGCTCGAGCTGAGGATCGTGTGGGAACAGGTAGTCGCGGTACGGGGCCCAGGGCGTCGCGTGGAACATTAGCAACTTCTTGGAGCCGATGTCGGTGCGGATCAGATATGGCTGTTCTCGCGTCCATTCGAGCAGCGATTGGTCGACGCTGGGCGACGCCTGGGCTCGGGCGCCGGCCTCGGAGAGCAGGATCTCCTCGTGGTTGCCGATCACGTAGCGACCGCCGTAGCGCTTGAGCCGCTCGGCGACGTCGTTGGAGAAGCGGTACTGGTAGCAGGCGTCGCCGGCGCAGAGCAGTTCGTCAATGTCGCCCATCTGCTCGACGGCGCGATCCAGCGCTGCCGCGTTGCAGTGGATGTCCGAGACGATGCCGATCCGCACTGAGAGCTCTGCTCGGTCCTAGTCCTCGAAGATCGAGGAGACCACTTCCTCGATCGAGCGCTGGACTTCGCCGTCGTCGGTCAGCGGCCAGACGATGGAGACCTGGCAGGCGCGCCGCGGTGAGACGCCTTCGGCGATCATTCGGCCGGCGTAGATCAACAGTCGTGTCGATGCGCCTTCGGCCAGGCCGTGCTCGCGCAGGTTACGAATCTTCTCGGCCATCTTGGCCAGGTTGAGGGCCACGTCGTAGTCGCAACCCGACTCGTGCTGGACGATCTCGGCCTCGGTCTCGCGCGGCGGATAGTCGAACTCGACCGCGACGAAGCGCTGGCGGGTGGACTGCTTGAGGTCCTTGAGCGCCGACTGGTAGCCCGGATTGAAGGAAATCACGAGCAGGAAGCCATCGCGCGCCTGGAGCAATTGTGACTTCTTCTCGACCGGCAGGATGCGGCGGTGGTCGGTGAGGGGGTGGATCAGGACCGTGGTGTCCTTGCGCGCCTCGACGACCTCATCCAGGTAACAGATGGCGCCCGCCTTGACCGCTCGGGTGAGGGGACCATCGATCCAGACGGTTTCGTTGCCTTCGAGCAGGTAGCGACCGACCAGGTCGGAGGCGGTCAGGTCCTCGTGGCAGGCGACCGTGACGAGCGGCAGGTTGGACTCGTCCTCAATCTCGGTCTTGCCGTCGCGCACGACGGCGAGGGGGCGGTTGAGGTGATAGGCCATGTACTCGACGAACCGGGTCTTACCGCAGCCGGTCGGTCCCTTGAGCAGGACAGGGATTTTGCTGTTCCAGGCGGCCTGGAATACTTCAACCTCGTCGGCGACGGGAACGTAATAGGGTTCCTCTTCGAGACGGAACTCCTCGACGGCCCAGCTTCGGTACTCGGTAATCGGTTCGGTGGCAGTGGTCATCAGACGCTCTCCCGCTCTGCCGCTGAGTTGCGACGAGTGTGTCTACCAGTGTTGCTGGTGCTTCCTGGTTCTTGCTTGATTACTCGGACTGCATACCGGCCCAGGCACGGCTCACGCGACCGGATGCTACTTCCATACTGCAGTCGTTGGAGATCAGCACGTCGGCGTGCTTGAGTCGCTCGTCGTTGGAAATCTGCGAGTCGATGCGCTTGTCGGCTTCCTCGGCGGAGAAGTTGTTGCGGGCCATCAGGCGCTCGCGAGCGGTGTCACGGCTCACTGCGACGACCCAGACCTCGTCGACGAGGTCTTGCCAGCCGGCCTCGATCATGACGGCGGCCTCAAGCACCGCAACCTCCGTACCTGCGGCTTCGAGCCGGGACAGCTCGGCCTCGGCGAGGGCGCGAATGCCGGGCCAGACGATATCGGTCAGGCGCTTCATTCCATCGGGGTGCCCAAAGACCTTCGGACCGAGCTTGGAGCGATCAATCGTTCCGTCTTCGGCGACCAGATCTTCGCCGAACGCGGCGACGACCTGGCTGAAGGTCTCGGTGCCTGGCTCGTAGGTCTGATGCCCCAGAATGTCGGCGTCTATGGTGGCCGCGCCGAGCTCGCGGAGTTGATTGACGACGGTCGACTTGCCCGAGGCGATGCCGCCGGTGAGTCCGATCGAGCGCATGGTCGGGTCGCGTCTCCGCATGAGCGGCGTCGCCCACTTGCCTCTAACCAACTGACCGCTCATCAAGTGAAGGGCAACTGGCCACGCGGACGCACGCTAAGTGCTCAGGCTATTGGGGGGCGCTGGAGTGGTCAACCGACTCCCTCGACCGGCGAGCGCGCTGCCGCCGTGAAGCTCCCCTCAGGTGTGTATTGCAGTCAGCATGACGCCTCTGACCAGATTGCTAGGGTTAACAATCAGTTGATGGTTCGGCAGGCGAATACCCCATCCACGGGCGTTCGCATGTCCCGGCAAATCGCGGAGTAGTCGACGCGCTCGCGACGACTGTTCCCGCAACCACCGCGCACTCCGAACGACACAGTTCACTGCGCCTTCGAGGAGCCTCCGATGGTTGCTGATACCAAGTCTGAAACCAAGTCCGATACCAGTGACTGCACCGATGGCCGCACCTGCCTGCTCGAAGCGGTCGACGGACTTTCGGCCGAGGCGTTCGATATCCCCAATGTGATCGGCGACTGGAGCGTCCGCGATTGCCTGGCGCATCTCGTTGGTTGGGACGCCTGGGCGGTGAACGCACTGGAACGCTCCGCGGCCAATATGCCGCTTGGCCCGTTCCCGACTGAACGCGAAATCAACGACGCGGCGCCCGGAGACTGGGCGGGGCGGTCGATCGACGAGCTGCTTGAGATGCTGCGCACGATCCGCGACACGATGGCCGACCGCGTGAGCCGCCTGACGGACGAAGAGCGTGACCAGAGGTCGCTCGCGGTCGACGAGACGCAAATCTCGGTCAACGAACTGGTCGACGGCCTCATTGAGCACGACATGGAACACGCCGGCCAGATTCGAACCTGGCGCAAGACGCAAGGCGTCTAGGTTCCGACAACAGCCTCAGTTGCGTCTGCGGGCCCGGCTCTAATCGAGCGCTGCGGCAAATGCCGCTTCGAGGGCGGGCAAGACCTTCTTGTAGTCGTCGACGATTCCGAAGCGAGAGAAGCTGAAGATCGGAGCGTCGGGGTCCTTGTTGATCGCGACGATGTTCTTCGAGCCGCCGCAGCCGGCCATGTGCTGGCTTGCGCCGGAGATGGCGATGGCCACGTAGAGCGTCGGCGAGACGACCGTGCCGGTCAGGCCGACCTGTTGCGAAGGCGGATACCAACCCAGGTCGCACGCCGCGCGCGAAGAACCGACAGCGGCGGTCAGTACACCGGCGAGGCTCTCGAGGTCGGCGAAGGCTTCGGGTCCACCGAGGCCGCGGCCGCCGGAGACGACGATCTCGGCGTCTTCCAGCCGGATGCCGTCGGATTCGGCCTGCTCCTTGCCCGTCGTGCGGGCGCGCAGGGTTGGCTCGGCAACGTCGACGGCAATGACCTCTGCGGCTCGCGAGGCGTCGGCTTCGAGCGGGTCTTGCGACTTGGGACGAACCGTGATCACCTGCGGGTCCGTCTGCACGGTGACGACCTGGCGCGCGTTGCCGCCGTAGCAGCTCCGCGTGGCCTTGACGCGACCGCCGTCGACTTCGAGGCCGAGCGAGTCCATGATTGCGGCGGTGCCGAGCCGCGTGGCGAGTCGGGGCGCAAGGTCACGCCCGATACTGGACTGCGACATCAGGATGACGGACGGCGAGTCCTGCTCGACGATGCCCTGTGCGACGGGGAGGAAGCTCTCCGTCTGGTAGTCGGCGAGCGACGCCGAGTCGGCGCTGTAGACGCTATCGGCGCCGGCCGGTCCGGCGGAAGCGGCGGCGTCAGCGAGACCGGAGCCGATCAGGGCGAGCGCGACGCCGCCGCCGAGATCGCCGCTAAGACGCGAAGCCGCGCCGAGCAGTTCCAGCGTGGGAGCGGTCAAGCCGTTGTCGTCGGTTTCGCCAATGACGAGGATGGAAGCCATGGTCAGGTTCCTTAGTTCCTTAGGTGGTGAATCGCGAGATTCCCGCGTCTGCGTGAAAGACTGGACTGGTTAGAGGATTTTCGCTTCGCGGAGGGCGTTGACCAGGCCGGCGGCCTTCTCCTCCGGGGTGTCTCCTTCGATGATCTCGACCTCGACATCGCTGGTTGGCTGATAGAGGGCGTGCATCTGCACGCGCGCACCGGCGGCGCCGACTTCCGAGGGATCGAGGCCGAGGTCAGCGGCGGTGAACTCGGTGACCTGCTTTCGAGCGGCCTGCATAATCTGGCGAAGCTGCGGATAGCGAGGGTCGCCGAACTCGTTGGAGATGGTCAAGACGCAGGGCGTCGGCAGCTCGATGTTCTCGAAGCCGTCGGCAACCACGCGCGAAACGGTGATGCGGTCGCCGTTCAGTTCGACTGCGCGCAGCACGGTGGCAGAGGGCAGGTCCAGCAGTTCGGCGACGATGCTGCCCACGGTTCCCTGGTCCCAGTCGGCAGCCTGGCGGCCGAAGATCAGCACGTCGGGCACACCCAGGTGCTGAATCGCCTTGGACAGCGCCAGCGCGGTGGTCCAGGCATCGCCGCCCTCGAATGCGTCGTCCTTGAGGTGGTAGCCCTCGTCGGCGCCCATGGCGAGCGAGTGCTTAATCGCGTCGCGCGCGGAGTCGGGGCCGAGCGAGATGATGTTGACGCAGCCGTCGCCGGAGGCGTCCTTAATCCGCAAGGCGGCTTCGACCGCCTGGGCGTCGAACGGGGAGATGACAGGCGAGATGCCCTGGGCGGGCAGGACCTGCATAGCCGCTTCGTCGACTTTGAAGGCGGCGGCGGGAGTTTCAGGGTCGGGAATCTGCTTCACGCAGACGATGACATCCATTCGGGTTCCTTGCTGACTGGAAAGTGGTGTTCGCAGCGGTCTCGATCGGACGGGAATCTGGTCGCGCGTCCAATTGGGTATTCTGTCGCGCCGATGGCCGTCGGGCAGTCAGATGGGATACAGAATGACACGCTCTGGCCCGCCCAACACTCAGCCGCTCGGGGTTTGGCCGTTGTCAGTTCTACTCAGCAGCCGGTCAAGCTTGGCGTCCATGTCGCCGAGCCGGTCGATCACGTGTTCTCCCAAGCGATCAATCGTCGCATCGAGTCCGTCCATGCGCCCATTCAATCGGGCCTCGACTCCGTCGATGCGCTCACTCAAGCGTTGCTCTACGCCGCCGATGCGACGATAGAGGGAGTGAAGTTCAGGAGCGAGGGCGTCAACGAGCGCATCCGAAATACGCCGCTCATTGCCAGTCTGCGAACTGGGCAACCGCGAGCGGGTTCGTTGCGCAATCTCGCGTGCGGTGGGCTCGGGTTCAGGTGATGACATTCAGAGTCCCGGGTTCCAGTCTAGGCATCTGTCTGCCGCTCGGAAACGGCCGCAACCTGTAGAAGCTCGGCCACATCCAGAACCTTGACCTTGTCGTCGTCCTCGACGTCGAACTGGACGGTGCCGATTCCGGAGTCGAACATCTGGATGCAGAAGGGGCAGGCGGTGCAGGCGGATTCGGCGCCGGTCGCGACCGCTTCCTCGACTCGCACCTCGTTGACCCGGCTCTTGCCCTGCTCTTCCATCCACATGTTGCCGCCACCGGCGCCG
>JAJEJC010000009.1 GCA_022828105.1 Dehalococcoidia bacterium
TGATCGCACAAGCACCCTGGATCATCGTTGTCCGATACGCTCACCGTGGCCGTGCCAGTGGTCGGCGGCACCGTGGAGCCCGGGCGGGGCTCCACACTGACCGCAACCGAGCCGTTGGATTCGTCCGCTGGGTCGTTCGACATCGCGACGTTCAGGGTGGCACTGCCGCTGTTCGAGATGGTCACGGTCTGCATGTCGACCACAACGCCGTCGTCGCCCGATCGCGACACCGACACGATCACGTCCACGAACACCGCTGACCGCCCAGATCCCACCTAGGGAACGTTCACATTGGCTGCGATTTGGGCCATAGTAGCGGTAGGTCTGGCGGCCAGATCGAGGTGAGCCAAGAAGCTGACCGATGCGCAGTTCGAACGGCTCGCGCCGCATCTACCGCGGCCCAGCGGGCATATCGAGGTGGGCCAACGACAGGTCGTGGACGCGCTGTTGTGCATGGCGAAGGGAGGTTGGCGCTGGCGGGCGTTGCCCGAGCGGTTCGGGAACTGGCATGCGATCTACGTGCGGCTCAATCGTTGGGCGAGGCAGGGCGTGCTGGAGCAGGTGCTGGCGGAGTAGCGGCGCGACCAGATAGGTGCGCTGGACGGTTCGACCCTGCTTCTGGAAAGTACGATCATCGAGCTGCATCCCGGCGCGACCGGTGCGCGGCGTCGGAGGACAGCAGTCGGTCGGTCGGTCGCCGAGCGGCTGGACGGCCAAACTGCACGCCCTCGTCGCCGCCGAGCGCGCCCCGCTGAGCCTCGCGCTTTCAACCGGGGGGATGGCGACGCGCCCTGGGGACGCGCACTCCTGTTTCACAGTCCGTCGAGCAGGAGACCAAGCGGCTCTGCCAAACGCGACGATCGCCAGCCTGATACGGTAGCCAAACGGAGGGCGCTGATGGTCACCGCCAAGGAACTGCCGCAGGTCGTCAACGGCCGCACCCGTTTGCCCGACATTCCGGAACGGAACCCGGACGAAAAGATGACCGCATTCGACCACGTGCACCGTGCGGGCAACGCCTATCTGATAGCCCAGTATCTGCTCGACCAAGGCGCTGAGGCCGAACGGCTGCTGGTTACCGCCGACCACTGGATCGTGCAGGACGCCGAAGATTTCCAGCGGCGCAGACGATACCCCGACCTGATGGTCGCCTTTGACGTCGACCTTGAAGCGCATAAGGCGAGTAACGGCTACATCATCGCCGAGCAAGGCAAGTCGCCGGAATTCGTCTTAGAGGTGGCCTCGCAGAGCACCGGTCGCGTTGATCTCGGGCCGAAGCGCGACGACTATGAGGCGTTCGGCATCTGTGAGTACTGGCGCTTCGATGAGACCGGCGCATTTCACGGGGCCAGGCTGGCTGGCGACCGGCTGGCGGAAGGCAGATACGAGCCAATCGAGATTGCTGAACGTGCTGACGGCAGTCTCCGCGGTTACAGCGCTGCTCTGGATGTCGAGCTGGAGTGGCGGGACGGTCGGCTCGGCTGGCTCGACCCAAGGACGAGACGTCATATTCCCACCTTCCTTGACGAGCGCCTCCGCGCCGAGAATGCCGAGGCGAATCTCAGGAGACTTGAAGAGGAGTTGCGCGGCCTTCGCGAGGAATGACCGACCGTGGCAGAGCAACGAAGCGCCGTCCCAAACGGTCGAGAGTGAGACCCTCCGACACACTCAACTTCCTATTGTGACCACCCAGGCGGAAGCTCGTAGCTCGGTGAAGCCTCGTCGATCAACACTTCCTGATATCGCGAGACCTCGCCGATCAGCCGCAGCTCTAGCGTTGGTGTTCGGCACTGGACTGCTCCAACACATTCGTCCGCTGCTCCTCGCTGGCTGGCGTCTCGCGCCGGAGGAGGACAGGCGCGGGCATCGGAGGACGTTCCAGTCGGTGGATTGATTGGCTGATGGTGGTAATCACGAGCCGCGGCGACGCGGGCCGGTTGCGGCTGGGTAACGACGGCCGAGGCGCCGAGCTGGCAACAGCTGTCGGTGCGGGAGGCATGGCAGCCGACCTCAACCCCAACGACGAGCAGCAGCGCAACGGGAGCACCTCGGCCAGCCGCTGAACACGGACTGAGTTAGAGAGTAGCCTGCGTTCCTGGCGGGAAGGAGGCAGCGCGGTGCCAACAGACCGTGAGATCTCGCTCTCGATCCGAGGGCTGTACAAGGTCTTTGCCGACAGCGACGGCGCTGGCCTCAACCTGGCCCTGGGGGGGAGAACGAAGGACGAGATCCAGGAGCAGACCGGCGCGGTGGTTGGGCTGCGGGATATCAACATCGAGATCGCGCGGGGCGAGCTGTTCGTGGTGATGGGCCTGTCGGGCTGTGGCAAGTCGACGCTGGTGCGCTGCATCAACCGTCTGATCGAACCTTCGGCCGGACAGGTCTGGCTCGACGGCAGAGAAATCACGGCAATGAACGAGAACGAACTGCGGGAGGTTCGACGCGGCAACCTGGCGATGGTCTTCCAGCACTTTGGGTTGATGCCGCATCGCAACGTGCTCGACAACGTGGCGATGCCGCTGGAGGTAGCCGGGGTGGCCAGAGCGGAACGGCGCCAGCGGGCCGCGACGGCGCTTGAGCAGGTTGGGCTGGCCGACTGGACCGGGTCAATGCCCAACCAGCTCTCGGGCGGGATGAAGCAGCGCGTCGGGCTCGCCCGCGGACTGGCGATGGATACGCCGCTGTTGTTGATGGACGAGCCGTTCTCTGCGCTCGACCCGGTGATTCGCCGCGACCTGCAGGACGAACTGCTGGCCCTGCAGGAGTCGGTGCAGAAGACGATCGTCTTTATCACGCATGATCTCAACGAGGCCGTGCGGGTTGGCGACCGGATCGCGATCATGCGCGACGGTGAGGTGGTGCAGGTGGGCGCGCCCAACGATGTGGTGCTCAATCCGGTCGACGACTTCGTGCGCGAGTTCACGCAGGACGTGCGCTTGCACGGAATGGTCACGGCGGCCTCGATCATGGATACCGGATTCGCGGCCGCTTCAGGTTCGATGTACGTCTCGAAGTTGATCGACCGAATCGAGCGGGAGCGTCTGTCCGCCATCTGCTGCATTGACGAGGAGGGCAAGTACCTGGGCACGGCTGACCCGGCCATCGCGCTGCGGGCCCAGCACAGTGGCGCCGAGCGGATTGTGGATGTCCCGCTCTACATCGGCGACGCGGTCTGGGAAGACACGGTCCTGGACGATCTGGTTCCGGTCGGGCTGCGGGCGCAGCACCCGTTGGCCGTGCTGGACAACGAGGGCGTGCTGGTCGGCGTGATTCCGCGGGAGCGGCTGGCCCGGGCCATGGTCTCGGACGAGGCAGCCGCGTCACTCGCGGCAGAGTGAGGGCTGTTGCGATGCAAGGCCTGCGACCCCGTTCAGGTTTGGCCGCGCGCTCGGCCCATGGCCGACCTGATGTCTCTGTTGTTCTCGGTCCAACACAGGCCCACCCGGGCCGGTCCGCTAGCGCTTTCGGCCGTCGGCATCCTGTTGGCGACCACCTACGTCTACTGGCCCGGAGGCGGCCGGCCGGCGATTCGCTTCAGGTGGAGGGTGTAGGCGGTCCACCTCATGCCACGTGCAAGGCAAGCATCGCCGGAGGCCAGCTGCGCGACTGCTCCCACAGGGCTCGTCCGTTCCCGGCGGGGACCTGTAGTTCCGAGCCGATGTTCTCTGGGACGGAGGTGTCGGCGTGATGACTGGGCAGCAGGTCGGACTGGAGCTCGATCTGGTCGAACCCGAAGCGGCTGGCTGTTGCTCCGGTGCAGCTTCGCGCAGATGAGGTCGTCCTGTGGGTGTCGCCGATTTCTATCGCTGCCGCACGACGAAGCCTTCCCCTCTGACTAGCTCTTCCTCCCAGCCGAGAACATGGTACTGGCCCCGCAGGCCACCGCAGACAGGCGGCGCAGCGGCGTTCGACCCGTTCAAGCCTAATGATCATCACCGCTTCCCCAGGTCGACCTTCGGGCGATCGGCTGGATGCGCCCCGCTTTACTTGGGCCGGCGACGGAGAACGTTCTGCCGGCCAGAATCGATCGCTGCGAGTAGACGAACCTGGAGGACGGAGCTCGAATCGGCCGACGGTGACGAGGACTGGATCGTGCAAAGGCAACCGAACGGCAAGGCAAGGGCTGTGCGCGACCGCTGCTCAACGTTGGGCCCTCGACGCTCAAGCCCCGGCAGGTCTCCGAGCGCCCACGCATATCCACGTTCAGGCAGGGAGACGTTCGGAGCGCGCCTCATCGCGCAGCACGAGAACCTCCTGAGCGATTCGCTCCACGCGCCGGAACACGGCGGCGAGCTCGCCCGATAGGTCGAGGGACGCCACCTCAAGACGTTTGCCCGCATGTATCACCCGGTACGAGGCCGGTTTGGCGTCTCCCTGGGCGTAGACCAGCAGGCCGCCAGGGAGATCGAGCGCCGTCGCATAGGCCAGGAGCTGGTAGAGATCGGAGCTGGGAACGGATGAACCGGATAGGTTCTTGTACTTGGCGTCGCCGACGAACGTGCAGATAGGACCGTTCCACCAGGATAGGTCGGGCCTGAGCCGCAGCCTCCTATCCTCGGCCAGCCAGATCTCTTGAGTCTCACGATCGGAACGCAACGTCCGTTCGGATACGCGGAGCGTGTCGCGCAAGGAGGCGGTCAGAAACTCCTGGAACAGCTGGTTCATATCGATCAGGAATCCCGAGGCGCGGACGCCGCCGCGGCCCGACTCGAAGGCGCCATGGCGCAGCACCAGGCGGGCCAGCCCGACCACGCCGCGGTAGTGGTCATTGAGACGGTCAAAGCGCACGGCGGGCACCTGCTTGGGTCTGAACTCGACCGCCGTCACCTGCTCCACCGTTGCTGCGATCCAGCTCAACTGTCGGCGCGCCTCGTCGGAGCGCAGACGCATCGATCCAAGCCGGGCGACCGCTGCCCGCACCAGTTGGTTTTCGATGATGTCGTCTGTGAACTCGTCGAATTGCACTTCGACCGGCAGTCCGGCACCGAGCCGGCGGCGGAGTTGCTCGGCGATCCGGATGCGACCGCGAATGGTCCGCAGCGCTTGCTCCTCCGTCCGGTAGCCGTGCATCAGCCCCTGGCCGAAGGCGCGCCGCGCCGCCGAGGCGAGCGCCAGCGCGAGCGCGTCCAACAGCGATTGGCGCTCGGCGAAGTCGAAGGGTCGTTGTTCCTGCTGCCGGAACAGGCCCATGGCGTACGCCGCGAGTGAGAGCAGCTGAGGCACCCCGATCTTCGGTTCGATCATGATCGAGAGGTCGCCGATCTCGACGGCGCCGACGGTCGAGCCGGCGGTGAGCCGAAACACGCGCCCTTCGCTCGCGACCGGTTCAATCGACAGCTCGAGCGCCGGCGCGTGTTCGAGCAGCAACTCAAGCTGGGTTGCCGAGAGCACCGACTCCGTCGACGCGTGCTCCTGCAAGTTGAGCTGGGTCGTCATTCCAGGTCGTCGGAGGCCGGACCCGTCGACTCGTCTGGCCGTGGATGGTCCGATTCGGTCGCCGCGCGTTTCGCGGCCTCGCGCCGAAGCTGGTCGAGCTTGAACTCCGCTACGCGCTCGGGATCGCCGAAGAGCCGTTCCTCCAGGTACGGGACGACGCTATATGTCCAGGTCCGCTCGACTGCTTGATCGTCAAGGTTCGGCTTCATGAAGTGGCTGGGTCCGATCGCCGCGTGGCGATCGTCGCTCAACCGCTCGTTGGCCAGGTCGACGATGTCTGCAACCCAGTTCATCTGCGTCGGGCCGGTCCGCTCCAGCCAGCGGCGCAGCAGGCCCTGAATCGGATACCGGTCCGGATGGAACTCCACGAAATGGAAGCGGCGGCGCAAGGCCAGATCGACCAGCGCGATCGAGCGGTCGGCGGTGTTCATCGTGCCGATGATGTAGAGGTTGTTGGGTAACGAGAAGCGTGCGCCGGAATCGCCCGCGTACTGCAGCCGGATCTCATGCTCGCGGTACTCCAGCAGAAAGTAGAGCTCGCCCAGCACCTTGGCCAGGTTGCCGCGATTGAGCTCGTCGATGACCAGGACATGCTTGGCCTCGGGCTCGGCGCGCGCCGCTTCGGCGGCCAGCAGCAGCGGACCATTCCGCAGTTCGAAGGCCGGCTGTCCCTGCACCAGCGCCGGACGGTAGCCCTGGACGAAGTCCTCGTAGGCGTACGACGGGTGGAACTGGACGATGGTCACGCGGTGGTCAGCCGCGGCCAGGCACCGCGCCAGTCGCTGCGCGACGAAGGTTTTGCCTGTGCCGGGCGGCCCGTGCAGGACGATCTGGCGCTTGTCCTTGAGCAGCACCTCGAGTTCTTCCAGGAACTCAACGGGCAAGTGCAATCGTTCCGCCAAAGCGTCGAGGCTCCCGCCGCTCTCAAGCTTGATCTTGGGACAATCGTCGTCAGAAGTCTGGTCGCCAAGGTCAGCCGCGGCGCCCGAAGCCGCTCGACGCTGGCGGCGGCCGCGGACGGCGGGATCCCAACGCTCGCGGATCCCTCCGTCGTCGTAGAAGCTCAGCCACTCACCGCTGCGCCCATCCTCGAGGCCAGCGCGGATCACTGCCAGCGTCCGATCGGGATCCTCTTCGGCTTCGTCGAGCGACCCGGCGAAAGCGGAGACGATCATCTGCTTGTGCCGCAGACTGACGATCGACTCAAAGCTGTCTGGATGAATCAGGTGCAGCAACGCTTGCCGCTGAAACCCGCCGCGGTCGGGATACTCGGCGAGCAGCCGGCTGCTCGGTTGAAGGGCCAGCAAGAACTGCTTGAACGCCCATGGATCAGAGAGCAGCCCCTCTTGTTGCGTGGACGCGAGTCGCTTCCATTGCTCGGCGAATTCGATGATCACTGCGAGTTGCCACGGGCGCTGCCGATGGAACGCCGGACCCGGACCGGCTATGCCGGGGATGAGGCCATCGATCAACTCCACCGGGATCACCACCGAATCGGGCGACCAACTGAGCACTTCCTCCACGCGCTGACGCTGGGTTGCGCCGTTCTGCGTCGCGACGATCAAGAAGTGGACATAGAGCGTTTCAGCCATCAGTTGGACCACGGGCGGAGGAGCGCCGCGGAGCTGCCGCTCCAGCTTCTCCAGATAGGACGGCCCGTGCCGCTCGTCCGGCTGATCCAGAAAGCGCGTCCGCAGCTCGCGCAGCCAGCGCTCGCTCCAGATCTCCCGGCCTGGCGTGAAGAGCGATTCGTCGCGTTGCAGGCACTGGCCGACCCACAGAGCAGCCGCTGCGTAGACTCGTTCCGCGTCTGGTTTTCGGGACCCCATGTGCGTTCCGTCGCTTCGGTGGGTTGCGTCGCTGTCGCGATGATATCGGCTATCGACGCGATCTAGCAGCGCGGGAGATCGGCTTCAGCAGCGGCACGGGTCTGGAGGGCTGAGCCGGGTCTGAGTCATTGGCGAGGCTGCAGCTCAAGGGATACTGATGGCGGTTCCGCAGCCGGCCAGCGACGCTCTTCACCTGCGCCGGACCTCCAGGCTCACCTAGCCGGGCGCTCCTCCCCGCCTGTCCGCTCTCATGGCCGCCGCCTCGCCAAGGACCCGTATGCCATTGGCAAGCGAACCATCTTGACTGCTTGCTCGGGACAACGGCGTTCTGCGTCCTCCTCGTCGTCATCGTCTCCCGCCGCTCCGACTCGCCACGCATTGAAGATCTATTTTGGCAATCGATGTTGCACATCTCTCATGCTGCCAGCCCTTCCTGCTTGATCAACCCGCTTGAACTTGGCGCCTTGTGCAGCTTGTTGTCGTCGCACGGCATCGCACACCATCCTCTAACCAGACCGACTTCTTCGACAGCCGGTTACTCCAGACAGATGTAACGCGCACCGGCGCTCAGCATTCCCCAGGCGGGCGGGTCGCCATCGAGTAAGGCGATTTCCGCCACGGCCGCAACGACCGAACGATCGGGGCCGTGTCGAGTCCGAGTGAATAACACAATTCGCTTCTGCTCAAACCAGCGGTACTCGTAATCCAACCAGCTGAATCCGTCGCCCTGGTCGAGGAACTCTACCAGCGCCTCCGGCCACTCGCTCTCCGCCGTGAGGCCATGCGCGATGATCGCGCCGTCTGCATGGGTCTCGGAGACTTCCTCGCCGCACAGGTTTCCGTATCTCAAGCTGTTCAGATGCGGAAAGTACAGCAGTCGAATGGCTAGCGTTCCATCCAACTCAGCAGGAGGCTCGTACTCTTGCTCCGACAACCGCGTCCGCGGCTCGGCCTGATCATTGACCGATGCCTGCCCTTCCGTTGGGCCAGGCGCAACGCTCCCCCGTTTGTCGCAGTAGGTATCTCGTCACGGCAACCAACCCCGAGGGGCGATGCCGTAGCCAGCAGCGCGACCAACCCAGACAACCAGATTGACGAGGGAGCCCTCCATCCCACTTCGATGTCGCTTTCTTTCGGATAGCGGTTTGGTTGATTCGCATCCGTGTGGCACACCCACAGGAGTCCCGAGGGAACGATACCCCATACCGCTCGGCGGCGAGCTGAGAGCCGTGATTCCAGGTGCGATGAAGAGGTCGACTGGAACGGTTCGGGAAACGACCGGCTATCGCAGTTCACTCTCAGCTAACGCAAATGCTCAACCCGGCGGGCAAGCGCTTGTGTTTCACGCAGCGGAGCGACAGAGTCAACGCAGAGAGTGTTGGGAACGGTCGATGTCGCCGATCTGCGGACGGCCAACGCACGTAACAGCCCCAAATGGCATTTCGCGCCTAGCGGTTCTGTCGCTGTCTGTGTTGCTGTGCTGGGCCGGGCTCTGCGGCTTGCTCGCGCCGAGCGGCCTGAGCGCCCAGGAGCCGGTGCGCGAGTATCACTTCGAGGGTCGGGCGGAGGTTGACGGCGCGCCCGCGCCGCAGGGCACGCTGGTTCAGATCCAAGTCGCTGACGCGGTGATTGCGAGCGGCCGGGTCAGCGATAAGCAGGGCGGCTGGACGCTTCGTGTCAACGCCGCCTTGCTTGAGCAAGGCGTATGCGACGCGATCTTCTATGTCGGTGGCGAGCGCGCCCAGCGCCAATGGAACCGCTGCACGGTCAACATCGTCCTGGAGGTTGAACATCTGGATCCGCCGGATGAACCGACCGGCGACCCGCCAACTGATCCGCCGGATGAACCGACTGGCGACCCGCCGTCTGATCCGCCGGATGAACCGACCGGCGATCCGCCGACTGATCCGCCGGATGAACCGACCGGCGACCCGACAACCGATCCGCCGCACGTACCGACCTACGATCCACCCGACGAATCGACCAGCGTCTCACCGATCCGTCCGGGCTCACCGCCCAAAACCGGAACGGGAGGCCTGGGCTCGGAGCAGGGCAACGTAGTGCCTTGGTACCTGGTCTTCGGCGCGTTCTTGGGAGTCTTGGCTGGTTCGACCGCGCTCGTCTTGCGACGCTGGAGGTGAGTTCATCGAGATGCGGAACGGCACTTGTGGCAGCACTCGTCTCTCTGGTGGGTGCGACGGCGACATTGGTAGGTGCTAGGATTGCGGCTCGTGCTGCTGGCTCGCTTAACACCGCAGCGGTCGAGAAATTCGTCGAGCACGGGATGGGACGCCCGTTCAGGTGTTGACGCTCATTACCAGTCCGGCGCTTGCCCTTAGCTGCGATCGCGAACCGGCATCCTCGCAGACCAAGCAATCCGAGTGGCTTGCCTCGACGCTCGCGGCTCTCCGGCGCACTGGCGAGGGCGGGTGGTGCGGCGGCCACTCCGGCAATTGGCCTATTGCGACTCGCCGCTGAGCGCGCACTGGCGAGAACCACGCTCGCTTGCCGGTCCGAGGCTGGATTCCCTAACTGTGAGTCAGCCTCGTGAGTGGCCGTCTCAACTGCCGGGATTCAGCGTTCCCGACCACGGGATCAACCGCCCAGTTGACGTCGGTCATCGCTTCGTCACTTCCGTGCGCCGGGCATGGCAACATTTGAGTACCGTGACCCGCACATGCCGACCTCGTAGACATCCTCGCGTCCGTGCATTGTGGTGTAGCCGTTCGCCCCGCCGCATTGCGCCAAGGATAGAGGGATGTAGCGACACGTAGTGGCCCGGCGCATCCTCAAGCTCGCCGCCCGCGCCGTCTGGTCCGCCCTCCGAATCTAGCGAGCCAAGGGCCGATGGCCTCGCCGATAGGGTCGGGTCGTCAACCCCAAAGCGAAGCCCTAGTCCTTCTCGGGGAACTTCTAACCTTCACCGCAGGGCTGATCGATACAACCCGGCTCTGCCCCGGCGTCGGAGTCCCACGTCTGAGACTCGTCGGCCATTTCGCGTAGGCACCAAGCTAGGTGTTCTCGCTGGCCAGTCTACCCCGGCGATAAGCCAACGTATCGACGGCTGCGCTATCTTGCCAGCCATGACGACGATCGACGCCCCACAGCTGCCTCTCTCGACCGACCAGCCGCCAGGGATTGAGCGCATCGAGTGCGCCGACAATCTCGAATTCATGGCCGGCCTGGACAACGAGTCGGTCCAGCTGATCGTCACCTCGCTGCCCTACAACCTGGGCAAGCCCTACGAGGCGAAGTCGTCGCTCGATTCCTACCTCGAGGACCAGACCGCGGTGATCGCCGAGTGCGTGCGCCTGCTCGCGCCGACGGGCTCGCTCTGCTGGCAGGTCGGGAACTTCGTCGACAACGGCGAGATTGTGCCGCTGGACGCGGTGCTGTTCCCGATCTTCCGCTCGCACGGCCTGCAGATGCGCAACCGGATCGTCTGGCATTTCGGCCACGGGCTGCACTCAAGCAAGCGACTCTCCGGACGCTACGAGACGATCAACTGGTGGACCAAGGGGCCCGACTACACCTGGCACCTGGACCCTATTCGGGTGCCCTCCAAGTATCCGAACAAGCGTCACTTCCGCGGCCCGAAGGCGGGCCAGCTCTCGGGCAATCCGCTGGGCAAGAATCCGAGCGACGTCTGGGAGATCCCCAACGTCAAGAACAACCACATCGAGAAGACGATTCACCCCTGCCAGTTCCCGGTCGAGCTGGTCGAGCGGCTGGTGCTCTCGATGACCGACCCGGACGACCTGGTGTTTGACCCCTACGCCGGCGTCGGATCGACTCTGATCGCCGCCCGCAAGCACGGCCGCGGCGCGCTGGGCTGCGACATCGACGCCGACTACGTCGCGATCGCGCTCGAGCGCCTGGCGCAGCTGGCTGCGGGCGAGCTGCGCACGCGGCCGATGGGCAAACCGATCTACGACCCGTCGAAGCCCAACGGCGGCCACGGGTGAGAATCGTCGAGTCCTACTCTCACCTCAACGGCGAGGAATACTTGCTCGTCCACCGGCCCACGCTGCGCGACGAGGTGATCGAGGTGATCGCCTCGATCGACGCGGACGAACACCGGACCAAGGTGTCCAGGGAGAAGGGTCGCGAGGGCCAGCTGCTGCTGGCGCCGGCGGAACTCAACCTCTCGTTCAAGGCAGGGCTGCAGGAGCGCGGCTGGTCGGAGCGGCGCAACCGATTCTGGGTGACCGGCGACGAGCGCGTCCTGCGCGGCGTGCAGGGCCTGTCTCCGGATGAGCAGCGAGCTCGGATCACGGCCGCCGGCCACGAGCCGATCCTGTCCTACAACCAGACCGACTTCGTCAAGGATCGCGTCGCGGTCGAGGTCCAGTTCGGCAAGTACGCCTTCGTCGCCCACGACCTGTTCGTCAAGCACCTCAGCTTCTTCGTCTCCGACGTGATCGACGTCGGCATCGAGATCCTGCCGATGAAGGAGATGGAGCGCCAGATGTCGTCCGGCGTCGCCTACTACGAGCGCGACCTGCTGAATGTGATTCGCCAGGGTCGAGGCGTGCCCTCGGTCCCGCTGTGGATGATCGGTGTCGCGCCCTGATCCGCTCGCGCTAAAGCGATTTATCGAGGCCTCGAATACGCTGGCGGCATGAGCCGCTACCCCAATCGCATGGCCGGCGTGGCCGACGTCGCGCCCGCGGACCTGATCCCCCACCCCGACAATTGGCGCCTGCACTCCGAGCTGCAGAAGGACTCGGTCGACCAGGCGCTGGCCAACATCGGCCAGCTGCAGCGGATCGTCGTGAACGAGCCGACCGGCCGGGTGATCGACGGGCACCTGCGCCTGGCGCTGGCGATCGAGCACGGCGAGGCCTCGGTCCCGGTCCAGCACGTCGAGCTCGACGAGGCCGAGGAGGCGGCCGCGCTGGCCACCTTCGATCCGCTCGGCGACATGGCCCACGAGGACGCCCGCAAGCTCCGGCTCAACATCGAACGCGCAAACCTCGACTGGCTGCCGAAGGCCGGCGTCGGCCAGCTGTTCGAGCGCCTAGCGCCGCCGCGGCCGCTGCCCCGCGCCGTCACCGGCGAAGAGGGTCTGCCCGAATTCGCCCGATTTGCGATCGAGGGGGAACTAGGGGGAAGTCCAGCCCCCTGATTCTCGGAGGGCGATATGCCGGTCAGCCCGAAGCGGCAGCCCTGGTGGAGCATCGTGGAGCAGCGGATCGAGACCGGGATGTCGCTGGTCGAGGCTTACGACGATGAGCGGGCGCGGGATGGGCGGCGCGTCGACCGGCAACCGAAGACGCTCTACAACCTGCTACAGGTGTCGCCCGAGTTCCAGGCGGTCGTCGACGGCGCCCGGGCGCGCTACCACCGCTCGCTGGTCAACGCGATTGAGCGTGTCGGTGCGAACGAGCTAGAGCCGATAATGGCTGCTTTCGATCACGACCTGGTAGCTGGCGCTGGCCAGCCGCTCGGGGTTGCTGTTGCAGAGGTTCGGGTCGCCGAACAGGCCGAGCCGTTCTTTGACCGAGCACTTGGAGGTGATCACGAAGCTGGCCGTTCTGTGGCGGGCGATGACATCCGCAGCGGCGACTCCCGCCGCCGCCCGACCGGTTTCAGGGCAGGAGGAAACGCGACGTTGCACGACTTCGATGTTGGAGGCCATCCGCGGGTGCAGCGGGCGCGTGCGACTCGCTGGCCTAGCCCTGTATGCCCCTTCTCTAACGCGTACATCAACGTCGTCGGTCCCGTCACCGACACCTAGCGGGACGTTCTGGCCAAAATCTACGACATGCACGGCCACGCGCGAGGGCAGCCCGCAGTCGGCCCAGGCCACCCAGGAGTTCGCAGGAACCTCCGGCGTCTTCGGCCCGCCCGACTACTGCGTGTAACGCCTCGGCGAGCTGATCGAGCTGGGAGTCGAACGCTTCCTAATCGCAGGGACCACGCTCGATCCGAGCCATCCCTACGCCCAGTGCAGCGAGACTCTCGCCAACGACGTCGTCCCGGAACAGAACCGTTAGTGCACGATCACCAGCTTGCCCTTGACCTCGCCGGTGTCGAAGTAGCGCAGCGCGTCCGGCACGTCCTCGAGTGAGTAAGTGCGATCGATGGCCGGCGTGATGTCACCGGCAGCTACCCGGTCCGTGATGCACATGAGGTCGTCGCGATTGAACGTGTGAGTCCGGATTCTGTAGGTTCGCGTATCGATGCGGGCCGCGATCGGAGCGACCAGACCGAAATAGGTGATTCGCATTACCGGACCGCCGGTCATGACGTACACGCCATCCGGCGCGAGGGCGCGGCGGACATCAAGGAATCCGCGATGCGAAGACACATCGAAGATCAGGTCGTAGCGGTCACCGGTTCGGGTGTAATCCTCGCGCTGGTAGTCGATTACGATGTCAGCGCCGAGCGACCGAAGCATCTCCAGCTTGCCGCCGCGGTCGACGCAGGTGACGTGCGCGCCCAGATGCTTCGCGATCTGCAGCGCCAGCGTCCCCGCAGCGCCGCCCCCGCCATTGATCAGCACGCGGTCGCCAGGGCGATTCGGCCATCGCTCGCGCAGGCAGTGCAGCGCCAGCAGACCGCTCTGCGGCAATGTTGCAGCGTGCTCGAAGCTGACATCGGCTGGCTTATGCGCCATCGAATCGGCTCGACCAACGGTGTACTCGGCGAAGCCGCCCCAACCACTCATACTGAGGTCTCCGAGGACTTCGTCTCCTGACTTGAACTCGGTCACACCGGGTCCGACGGCTTCAACCACTCCCGCGATCTCGGATCCGAGCACGCGATGCCGGGGCCGGAACGTGCCGAACATGAGACGCTCGAAGAACATGCCGTGCATCAGATGCCAGTCCCACGAGTTGACCGAACCGGCGACGACGCGAATCAGGATCTCGTCCGGGCCCGGAGTCGGCTGGTCGATTGCCTCGAGACGCAGTCGGTCGGCCGAGCCGTAGCGGTCGTAGACGATCGCTTTCATGAGCCGCTGCCCAGCGCCGCTTGGTCGAAAAACCGGAGGCGTAAGACGGTCATTGCTGCAGGCTGCTCCGGCTGGACCCAATGGCCCGCGCCGCCGAATAGGTGATGCTCAACAGCCTGGTGAGAGCCGCCTTCATCCGATCAAGCCCACTAGACCTCCTAGAGTCAAGAACGTTTGAATTGGCAGTCGCGCTGGAGTTCTGAATTGGAGTCCAGCCAGATGGACACCGACCGCCTACTCGGGCCTGGTTGCTCAGTTTCGTCATGATGTGAGTGTAAGCGAGATAGATTCATGTCTAGGTAGACGATGTCGGGCTCAGGGCTTGTTGACATTCACGTGCAAGCGTGGGAGAACCACGCCCGCAATTCACCCACGAGACTCCATCGAGAGCGATGACCGATAGCGGTGAACAACTGCGGGCAGCTGGTTAACGAGCCTGGTCATGGGGGAATTATGGGGGAAAGTAACCACGCCTCAGTCTTGCGGGAATCCTAACGAGATTGAGAGGGAGGACTGCAAGCGAGACCGAGCCCGGTCCAGCAAGACCCGCTCCATGCCGAACCTGAATCCGTCCATGTACTGCTCGCTGGCCCCTGTCTTCTCCTGCACCCCCTCGATCAACTCGCTGATCATCTCTTGGGAAATCGGGTTGCCGTCGGAGTTCTGAATCCTCGGCGCAACCATGTTCAGCAACATCTCCACTGCCGTGAACTGCCCTCGCAACTCGTCCAGCTGCTTCCTGGTTTCCTCGTCGATCCTCGCTCGCTCCTAGCCCGCGCCACTGAGAATCACGCCGAGCAGGGCCAGGAATAGGGCCACCAGGAGCCCGAAGCCCCAGAGCATCACGATCCGCAGGTCGCTGATCCGCTGGTCAACGTGGTCGATCCGCTGGTTCAGCTGATCTCGAACCAGTTGTAGCTCGGAAATCATCGAAGGTCGTGACTCGTCCAGCGTCGTCACGTTCCGCCCCATTCCTATCTGCTTGACAACACATAAGAGATATGCCTAGGGTTCAAACCGCCACACAAGTCGAGCACCGAGAACCGGGTGCGTCAATCAAGAAGTGAGGACTCTCCCCATGTCACCTTCTTGGCGCACCCAACGGTCTGGACTTGTGTGGCGAGCAGTTCTCACCGCGCCAGAAGGTGGCCTCGAAATGCCTCCGAGTTCGCAGGTGCCCAGACTCATGACCCGCTCCAGCTCTCTCGACGCGGCCAGCCTGAAAGACGCCCGCCGTGTCCGCAGCCCAAGGGATCTTTGCCCTCGTCGCCATCATTAGCGGAGTCGCCGCTGGCTTCTTTACGCTGGAACGAGCTCGCGGGCAGGAAGCCGGTCCGCCGATCGAACTGAGGACAATTGCTCAGGCCCACGACGATAGTCAGGTCGAGTTCGGCGTCCTGCATGGCGAAGAGCGGCTACTGCCGGAGCTGCGCTACCTGACCCCGGCACTGATGGCACAGCACGTCGGAACCTGGCCGCGCAGCTCGGAGATTGACGTGCTCGGACGGCCGCAGGTCGACTTGGGCGCCTCCGACGAGGCGGATGGCACAGTCGAAACGTACACCTGCTGCATCGAGTCTGCGACCACACCCTTGGACCGGACTTGCGTCTCCTACAGCACGGACTGCACTGACACCGCGTGGGAAACACCCGGCTTCGGCTTGGCTGAGGAGCGAGTCTACGTTGCCGCCATGACCCACACGGAGGGCCGAATCGAGTTCAGCCTGGTTCACAACGGTCAGCGGCTCACCCCGGAGGCCCGGTGCCTCACCCCCGAGCTGATCGAGACGCGCGCCGGCGACTGGCTAACGAGCACGCTAATCTCGACCCGACCCAACTCACACCGGCCCGCTTAGTGCGCGGCGCCAGCTCCGCCTGGAAGGATCTGACCGGTGGCGACATCGCCGCGGGTTGCATCCTGATTGAGATCGGCCTGGTCGAGCGACCAGAGGGCGGCCAACAGGCCTCGTCGTTACATCTCGAGTTGACTGAGCAGGTCGCCGCCAGCGATCCCAACCCAATCACGCTCGAGTCTGCCTGGCTCTACGCCGACGAACCGCATTCAGCCGACTCGCCCGTCCTGCAGGACCGCTATGTGTTCCTCGCTCTCGATCATCGCTTCGTGCTGCCACCACGGATCTGGTATGCGGAATCTGATTGCATCGATGAGCCTGAAGAGATTGAATCACCTGCCCAGAGTCAGGAGCAACAATGAGCGAAGGAGAAACTAGCGAGCCCGTGATCGAGGATCCAGCTCTTGCTCTATTTCTGGCATCTCTCGCTGAAGGCTCTTGCGCGAACCTATCAAGCCACTCTTCCAGATTTGGATGCTTCAGCAACCGTGCTTGGCGTTCAAGCTCAGCTTGCTCGGAATCTGGGTCGAGAGGCGGGATCAACGATTCGGGCAGAGGATCGCCTATAACCTCTGAAGCTGAACTATCACCTGCGCCAGCAGATAGTCCGATCTCGGGACCGTCTTGGTCTGCCACCGTTATCGCTGGACTGACCAAGATAGCAGAATTCAGGGCCTAGCTGCGATCTTCATCCCAGCCGACATAGATGGTCACCCCGGACCTCTGAGCCAGGACGCCATTGATGATCCGATCAAGCGTGTGCTTTCGCGTAGCTTCGGGTAGATGCTCGATGGGGCCGAAACTGACAGTCAGCTCAACTACATCGTGGCCCTGAACCTCCAGCACGTCGAGGCAGGCAGCAACCGCCAATTCAGCATGATCGAAATCATCGTTGACCACATGATCAACGCCGTGTCCGCTATCAAGCTCGCGCCGGCTCTTCATCTCCACCATTGCCCAGCTCTTGCTGACTAACCACTCCTGAGGCTGGCGACCGAGGATGCGCCGAATCTCCACATTCACCTCGAGGACTGTCGCTTCAGGATCAACCATCCTCTCTGACCTCCAGCGGTGGCTTCTCGCGCTTCAGATACTGCCACTCATCGTCCCGCTTCGGTGGCGTGTTGAGCAGAGCGAAATCCATCTCCTCCGGCGTCGCTTGCTCGATTGGCTTCGGCTTCGGCCAGGGCGCACGTACCCGCTTCTTCTTTGCCATTGGCTTGACTCCTATGGACATATGGTATCGGGTGACGGCCCAAGCGGTCAGGCGGTCAGCTCCTCGTGGGTCAACCGCTAGCGAACCATTCCTTGGACGCTCGCTTCGAGCATCTCCTCCGCATCCATCACCCGCCAGTTCTGGCGACCTGCGAACTCATTGACCTAGCGCCGAGCGTGCTTACGGCTGAACCAATGGAACGTGCCGTGATAGCCGCGCTTGAGCACAGCCCAGAAGGACTCGATCCCGTTGGTCGTGACGATCTCATCGACGTACCGGCCGACGCCGTGGTTGACCCACTCGTGGCGGGGCAGAGCATCGCATCTCGTCCGTGAACACCAGCTTTAGTGGGTGCCGAGTCCGATCGCGCACCACTCCGACCAGGGTCGGCCCCTACACCTGGTCGACGACTCGGGCCGAAACCTCGCGGGTTCTCTGGTCGAACACGCCGACGACGGGCGTGCGCAGCTTGCGCCAGTTGCGCCCCTGCCGCTTGCTCTTGTGCCGGTTCTTGTCGAGTCCGCCCAGCCAGGTCTCGTCCGCCTCAACGGAACCCCAGAAGTCGGGTAGCTCGTTCAGGTCGTTCCAGACCTCCCGTCTCCGATGGATCAGATGCCAGGCCGACTTCTGCGTGATGCCGAGGTCGCGGTGCAGCTTCATCGAGCTGACGCCCTTGAACCCCGGGTTCAGCAGGTAGAGAGCCAGCACCCAAATCTGGGCGCCCAGCTTCGAGCTGGCCATCACTGTGCCGGTCTTGACGCTGAAGAACTTGCGGCAGGCACGGCAGCGGTAGGGCATCGTCGGGTGCGTCGTGCCGACCTGGATGTTGTCCGAATCGCAGTCCTCGCGCGGGCAGCAGATGCCGTCCGGCCACCTCACCATTACCAGCCAATCCTCAGCCGCCTGGTCGTCGGGGAAGCGCTTGAACAGCTCCATCAGGGTTATGCCCTTGCGGTAGCTGCCTCCTAGCCCCTTGCTCATCTCAGTCTCCTCCCCCGCTCAGGGCTGGTTGATTTGGTAAGTAGTTTCCTGATCATCGCTCCAGGTTGAACGGCGACCGATGATCGAGAAACAGCGAAGCCCAAACTCCGCTGCGAACCGACGCTCAGGAACAGCGAGAGGAAGAAGCGCCGCGCCCGCACGATCTCGTTACAGTCGTCGCTGGGTTCGCGAGGCAGCGACGACTAGGCGCTAAGGTACGGCGTCAGCCGGAGCGCCTCCTGCATACCCGATCGCGCAGCATGCGGAACTGGTGACCACGTCGCCGTCGAGGTCGTTGAGTATCTCGCTCCGCGCCGGCGGTCGATTGAGGATGACGTGTCCGGCACCGCCGAAGGCGTCGAAGAACGAGTCGGCTGGCACGTCCAGCAATGGAGGCTGTCGACTCAGCGATCCTGCCTTGCCACCAAACTGAGGCAAAGCTCGAAGCTAACCTGATTCCGGCTCCGGCTCGGCCGGCTCGACGCCCTCGGGCAGTTCGCGTCTGCCGCTCTGATTCGGGGCAGCGCCCGCGGCGGGCCGAGTCGCTCGAGCAGCTGGTCGATGCCTGACCTGGGCAGCCAGCCGAGGTTTGCGCGCTCGATACTGAGTCGGAGCTTCTGGACGTCCTCCTGGGGCATGTTGCCGAGCGGTTTGACGCCGCCACGATTGCTGGGCTCAAGGATGCCGGCTACGAAGTCGACCCGCGCGACGCATACGCCTTCCATCTGGCCTGCACGCCGCAGCCCCACGATCGTAGCCGCCGGCTGCGCGTTTTTGGTCCCGCGTTATCGCGCAGCGCGAGCTGGTCCGCTCGGAGCCAGCCCGGTTAGCCTTGGGCGACCTCGGTGAACGTAATCGTCCAGTCGTGGCAGAAGACCATCAGGCCGGGCGATTTGCCGTACTGCCGCGGGGTGATCACTCCCGATTGGTCATAGACCACCCAGTCCCAGGGATTATCCAACCAGCGCCCGGTTTGCTCGTCGACGATGTCGCGGTCCCGCGGTTGAACGATCAGGGACGGGACTTTGTGGTGGAGCTTCGCGCAGTCAATGGAGATTTCGTATCGGCCGGGGAAGGGGACGCCATCGCGGCCGGGGTTGAGCGTCACCGCGTCGAGAACTGCGATCTGCTCGCTGCCGCCGTCGCAGGTCCCCACGCCATTTGGATAGTCGACAATGCCGCTTACGCATATTTTCTGCACAACGGAGACGTCACCGTCGCCGTGCTGGTTGCTGTTGAAGATCAAGGATACGGGCTGATCCTCGCTGCCAACATGCACGTCCGCTTCGACGGCGGGTTTGTCGTTTCGCGGCCGCTTGATCTCGAACCGGACGGCGCGCAGCTTGGACTGGACCTGATCGAGCGCCTGGACCGCCGCCGCCAGGCCGTCGACGACAATGCGCCGACTCGCTGGATGCAGCTCTTTACTCTCGGAGTCCAACAGCCGGCTGATCTTGGCCGTCTCCGTCTGCAGCTCGGCCAGTTGCTGCTCGACTTTGGCTAGCTTGCCCTTCGGCGTACCGGACGCCGCCTGAGCTACGACGACGCCCACGATCAGACCGCCGAGGGCGATGATTGCGAACAGCGCGATCCGTCTCACGTTCTGCGTGAAAACAAGATGGTTCCAAATTTCTAGGGTGCGGGAGTGGGCACACCTTAGGGCTCGTTGGTGTTAGCGAGCAAGCGTAGGATACCCCCTCCCCCCCAATCGCAAGCGGATCGCGACCAAGAGCGATGACCGAAGGCAGTGAATCGTTGCGGGCGGGTTCCATCGCATAGCTTATGCGCGGATCCGTTCATCCCCCATATCGCAGGGCTTGTTCACATGATGACCAGCTGCTTCGGCAGAGGCGAAGCAAGCCCGCCATACTGCTCCAGCCACACTTGACGGACGCGAAGCATTGAAGCGTTGACAGAGAGGGCTTGGGCTGCCGAGTCCCCCTTCTCGGCGTGTCAAGCGGGTCGGTCATGTGTGGCAACAGACCAAATCCGTGCCTGAAGGGGGCGACCATGGGCGACGCAGTATCTGTTGACGTGTTCGCAACGTTCCTCGGCGGAGAAGCAATCGCCCTTGTCATCTGCTTCGTGCTGGGGATTATCTGCTCCATACCGGCGGCTGTCAGACCTCGATGTCTTTAGCGCCACCAATCGCAAACAACGCATCAGGCGGCCTGCCTCGCCCATGAATCGGCCGTTGACCGAGGTGACGCGCCGAGGCGGGAATTGACAACGGTCGGCCAACAGGTTGATGAAGTGTCGCCGGGTGAAGCTGGGGTTCATCGATTTAGTGGAATTCAATGAGTCGTCACGACATCTGCTTGACTCCATTCAGAGAACAGCTTGAGAGTTCCACGACCGAAGAGAGACAACGATCGCCAGGAGCCAGCGCGAGATCCGCTGCCGCCGCCTCGCTACCACTGACTCGCCCAGGCAAGCGACGCCGAATGGATTGCCCGGCTGCAACTCCGCCCCGCCTGGGGCCTGTCGGCATGTTGGGCGTTCGCGCTGTTGGCGTTTGTTGTACTCCCGTAGCCCGCTCCCGATTACTCGAATGTTGCCGCGTCCGCTCCGAGCCACTTGCGGATGAGCTGGTTCAGTGTTCCGTCGGCCTTCATCGAGTCGAGCGCGTCGTTGAAGGTGTCCAAGAGGTCACTGCCGGTGCGGATGCCGATTCCGAGGCCCTGGTCAAGCCGCAACGACGGGCCGACGGCCTCGAGCTGCCCAGCATGCTCGGCAAGCTTCGCGACACCGTAGCCGTGGTCCACGAGCACAGCGTCCACGTCGCCGGCGAGGACGGCGGAGGCGGCGTCGACCGCTCCTTCGAGTGGTGTGAACGCGATGCCCTGCTCCGTCAGGTAGTCGGAGAAGATGGTGTTGGCCGTGGTGCCGAGGGTTCCCTCCAACGCCTGATCACCCGCACCTGTCCGTGCCAGATACATGGAGGGCCGCGGCGGATAGTAGGGGCCCGCGAAGTCAATCAACTCGTCGCGTTCGGCGGTGATGCTCATGCCGGCGATGATGACATCGAACTGGTCTTCGATCAGCTCTAGGATGAGCGTTTCCCACTCGTGCAGGATCCACTCGCACTCCAGGCCAGCGCGCTGGCACAGTTCGTCGCCAAGATCGCGTTCGAGTCCGTCAATCTCACCGTCGTCGTTGATGAAGTCGAAGGGGTGATAGTCGCCTACGGTGGCGATGACCACCGTGTCGGAGCTGTTGCACGACAGGAGCAGCGGCAGAATTGCCACGGTGATGAACAGGGCAACGAGTGGCCTCAGCATGCAGTCTCCGGCGAGCAACAGAGGACCTCTTGACTGGCAATGATACGGCGCGACGGTTCAGGAGCTCTGTAGGACCGGGAAGCGCGAGTGCCAGTCCGCCGCCTCAGATCAGCGCCGCCACTCGGCGATGTTCCAGAGCTCGCTGTCCCAGGCGTTGAACCGGACGCCCTTGAGCGAGTCGAGATGAGCGGAGACCGCGCCGCGGCTGACCAGTGGAATCTGCACGTAGCTGCGCACGAGCAGGTCATTGAGCTGCTTGACTAGCGCCTCGCGCTCGGCGCCGAGCGGCAGACCGGGCAGCTCAGCGAACGCGAGATCGTACTCGGGGTTGCAGGCGCGGGCAACGTTGCCGCCCACCCATAGCGTCTCGCCCACAGCGATCTGGTTGCATCGCTGATCGGCGAGGTGGCGCTCTGGTTCAATCCCCCCGCCTGTGGTGAACATCTGCACATCCGCGAAGAAGCGTCGGTAGGAGGCGTCGGCGTGCTCGATCGGATCGCCGCCGAAGTACACGCTGGCGTCAAAATCGAGCAGCTCCGTCGCGACTCCAATCTCACGCCACCAGTCCCTGACCAGCGCCTGCGTCGCCTGACGAATCGCATTGGTCGAGGTGACGAAGCTGACCCGCAGGGACACGCCCTGATACTCCCGGATGCCGTCGCCGTCAGCGTCGACAATCCCATGCTCATCGAGTAGACGCTGGGCGCCGGCAACATCCTGCGCCAGGCACTCATTGTTCGCGCCTGACGTGTAGTGCGGCGGTCCCGCAACCAGGTCGCACTCGGGCCGTCCGGCAAAGCCGTACAGCTCCGCGATCTGGCCGCGGTCGATCGCCATCGACATCGCCCGGCGCAGCGGCAGGAAGCTGAGGAATGGGTGAGGGTTCGTTCCGTCGAGGTATTCGGAGCGGTCCTCGACCAGCGAAGGATCCGAGTTGGCTTGATTGAGCACGAGCCGCTCGACCAGGTCGGCGAAGGTGGACACCACACGGCCGCGCCCGTTCGCTTCCAGTTCAGCGAGCAGCGACGGCTCGATCTGCAAGTTCCAGGCGTAGTCCGCCTCGCCGCGACCGAGCACGGCGCGCGCGGCCGCTTCGGCGCTGCCGCCACCCCGCAGGATCACCTGATCGAAGTAGGGCCGGTCGCCCCGATAGTGCGGGTTGCGCTCGTAGATCGCCTCGCTGTCGGCGGCGAACGAGACGATTCGGTAGGGTCCGCTGCCGAGCGGCGACTGATTCTGATCGACACAGTCGACGGCGGCTGCGCCAACGCAGTCCTCGAACTGCGAACGGCTGATGATTGGCTGGCTGCCGCCCACGAAGACGCGATAGGGGTACGGAGTGGGCGACTCAAAGTGGATGCGCACTGTGTGTTCGTCGAGCGCCTCCACGGAGCGGATGCCGGCGAAGGCCTCCGCAGCGGTACAACCTGTCTCCGTATCGCTGCAGTAACGCCAGGTGAAAACCACGTCGGCGGCGGTCAGATCGCTGCCGTCCGACCACTTCACGTCCTGGTGCAGACTCCAAGTAATGGAGCGCAGGTCGGCGGCGACTCCACCGTTGTCGAGCGTCGGAATCGTCTCGGCCAGGGCGGGTACGAGCACACCGTCCGGGTCGTAGTGAGCGAGCGGCTCGAGGGTGATCGCGCCAGCGTCTCGATCTTTGGTCCCACCCGACAGATACGGTCCCGGCAGCGTGGGCGCTTGCCAGTAGAGGATGGTCAGCGTCCGCTCATCTCCGCCGCAGGAGAGCAGCAGCCAAACCGCGAGCAGCGGCAAGACCACCATGAGCGCCAGTCGCCGTATGCGGTTGCCGAGGATGGGATGGCCGATCACATCCTCTAGAGTATCTGGGTCAGGGTCGAAGGCGGCGACTGGATGACCGGGCGCGTCGGCAAATCGCGGACTGCGGGAGCCGGGCTTATGTACCTGCCGGACCAGCGAGCACAATCGGCTCTCCCAACGCGGCCAGTCCCATCGATTGCCGCAACTCGCCCGTCTTCCAGGCCATGACGTTGCCGCCGGTCAAGTCGCGGTAGAGCCGCTCGATCGGGGCGCCCTTGACGAACGCGTGGGCGCCGGTGATCGACATGCCCAGTTTCGCGACCTCTTCCGCCATTCGGCGGAGGTGGTGCGTGACGCGGACCTGCATGTGGAGGAACGCCTGGCGGTCGCTGTACGGCGTCTCCACCTGCTCAAGCGCGTGCGCCAACATCACCTCGCCAGAGCCGATCCAGCCATCCATCTCGCCGAGCTCCATCTGCGCCCAGGCCTGTTTGTCGCGAGTCTCCGTCGATCCACCGAGCGGGGTGCCGGCGACCGCCAGGTAGCCCCGGCGCTTGCGCAGATAGGCGACGGTCTCGTCGAACATCGCCTTGGCGTTGCCGAGCCAGATGGCGAGAATGCCGAGCGCGGGATACGCGCGCCGCTGCCATTGCGCCATCGGCATCATCTGCTGTCCCACCTCGATCAACGACACCGGCACGACGAAGCAATCCGCTCGTGGAACACGCAGATCTTCGATCACGATGTCGTTCGAGGCGGTCGAGCGCAGTCCCATCGCATTCCAGTTGCCACGATTGGTGACCGCCGGGTCGCTCAGTTCAGGGAAGGCGATCATGAGCTCATTCTCGGGCTCTTTCTCGATCAGGCCGCCGACAAAGGCGAAGCGGGCGTTGTCCGATCCCGATCCGAAGCCGCCACGGCCGGAGATGATCAGATCGCTGCCGTCCTCGACCCCGCGGAAGCCGGTGGTGGCGTTGTCGAGCTCGCGCGAGGGCACGCTGCCGGGACCGCAGATCCAGTCTCCCGAGGCGCAGGCCCGCAGGACTTGATCGCGCCGGGGAAAGGCCGGCAGCGCGTTTGCGAATGCGGCGATCAGCAGGTGCATGTTGACCACGACCGCTGTCGAGGCATCGCCATAGGCAATCTCCTCGATCACCTTCAGCAGCGTCGCCCCGCTCGCCTCAAGCCCACCGAATGCCTCGGGCAGCAGCAAGCCGGGAATGCCCAACTCGGAGAGCTCCACGTAGTTCTCGCGTGGCAGCATGCCGCTCGCATCCGCTTCTTCAGCACGCTCGCGAAACGGCCCGCGAGCTAGTTCACGAACTTGCTCGATCAACTGGTTCGACTGTTCTGGATTCATGGCCCACCCTGATCATGGCGCGCGACGCAATCTGCGTTGCCAGGATGAGCGTATCAACGGGCAGACGAGACGTTCGTTGCCGCGTCCAAGAACTGTCAGGAGAGCGGCAGAAATTGTGCCAGCAGCTCCTCAGGCGCTCGCGAGTCGGACTTGGTGGTATGCGTTGCGATCACGCCGTCGGGACGGACCACGACGGCCTCAGACTCCGCATACGGAGTGTTCGCGGCGTGCCGCATCTGCTCGATGCGAATGGGGAAGCCGCGGTGACGGTAGCCGTTGACCGCTGACTGCCAGCCTTCGTGCTCGTCCTGGCAGAGCATGACCACATAGTCGGTGCCGAACCAGTCGAGCGTGGAGAGCTTGCGGTGCGGATCGAGCCACGCGTGCGGGGCTCGGCGTCCGCTGCGCACAACCGGGATGAAGTCGCGATGCTCGTTCTCGACGTAGGGCGGCGGGTCGTGGTCGACCTGGCAGAGCTCGGACTGGTACTCGTAGCCCATGATCATGCCCTCGTAGCTGCCGTACTGGTGGCAATTGATCTCGGCCTGGGCCATGTCGCCGCCGGTCCGGTACGCCTGCCCGATGGCCCCGGCCAGGTTGGCGTTTTCGATGCTCAGCCGTACGCGACGCTCAGCGATCGGGCGGTGCTCCTGCTCGTAGGTGTCGAGCAGCGAAGTGGGCGAGTGTCCCTGCAGCACGTAGGCGAGCTTCCAGCAGAGGTTGTGTGCGCCCGAGAATCCGGTGTTGCTGCCCATCCCGCCGGTGGGAATGAAGGCGTGCGCGGCGTCGCCCGCGAGAAAGACGCGGCCATTGGAGAAATGCTCGGACAGTCCGGCGATGAAGTTCCAGGGGCGGATGCTGACCACCTCGAGGTCGAGCTCCGATTCGTCCACGCCGACGGCCTCAACGATGTAGTCGTGCGCCTCTTGCATGGTCAGGTCGCCGCGATTGGGGTCCCAACCTGGGAGCTGGACTCGCCAGCGCGTGGCGCCGTCCATCGGCTGATAGACCCCCATGCCGTAAGAGGTGAAGATGAACATCAGGCCGCCCATGCGGTTGCCGACCCAGCGCGAGAGGTCGGCGTGGAAGAGGATGTCCTGGAGATAGAAGTTGAAGCTGTTTTCGTCCAGCGAGCAGCCGATCTGGTCTCGGGTGGCGCTGTGCACGCCGTCGGCGGCGATCACGTACTGGGCGCGGATCGGCTCGCCATCACCGGTCTCGCGATCGATCAGCGTGGCCGAGCAGCCGCCGGCGTCCTGCGTGAGGTCTTCGGCGCTCGTGTAGAAGCGGACGTCGGCCGGCGCTTGCTCCCGCGCCGCTTTCCAGAGCGTTTCCTCGATCATGTCCTGCGCACCCATGACGGGGATGCTGGGGCTGTACTCGGCTGGCGCCATCTGGAACGACTCGGTCGGTACAGAAGCGACATCCTTGCCGGCCAGGCTCTCGATCCAGCGATTCTGCCGGGTCCAGAGATCGCCGATTCCGGTCGCTTCGACATCGTGATGCACGCCGAAGCGCCGCAGCAACTCCAGCGTTCGGCGGTCGTAGAGCCGGGCACGCGGGTGATCGCTCGTGTGCGGTCGCCGGTCAACGAGGATGTGCTCGACTCCGAGGCTGGACAGCAAGAGCGACGACGTCAAGCCGATGAGGCTACCGCCGATCACCAAGATCTGAGTCTCACGCATCGTACGCCATCCAATCGCCTCGACCGTCAAGCCTACCCAACGTGAGGCGCGCTCGGGTTGGATCGTCTACTCACCGAGTACCTCGGCTGCGCGCCGTGCGGCGCTACGCAGGCGGTGATTCTGATACGCGCCCCAGAGAATCATCGTCGGCGGGACCACGACGATGGCGGCGATCAGCGCGTAGGCAATCGTAATCGCGGTGACCAGACCGAACTGCTGGAACGGCGTCAAGGTGGAGAACGCGAGCACGCCGAATCCGAGCGCCGTGGTCAGCGCTGAGCCGAGCAACGCGGAGCCAGTCGTGCCCAGCGTGGTGCGAGCGGCCTGCTCGGGATCGTTCGAATGCCCAAATTCCTCTTCATAGCGATGGATGATGTGGATCGTGTAGTCGACGCCGATGCCGATCGAGAGCGCCGTGATCAGCGCCGTGATTACGTTGTACGGAATCCCGGCCAGCGACATCGTGCCGAGCACGCAGGCGAGCACCAGCACGATCGGAAACACGGCGATGAAGCCGAGCTCGGACCGGCCGTCGGTAATCCAGAAGAAGAGCGTGAGGATGACCAGCGCCGCGATCACCGTGGTCGCGATCGCGGCGGTCTGACTACCGGTCATCGCGTCCACGACTTCAAGGCCGATGATCTCGCCCGAGGTGGCGGTCAGTTCCGCGTCGTCGCCGTACCAGAGCGCATCGATGTCTTCTACCATCCGACCGGCGCGCTCCTGGTCGCGCGTCAGCGCGTCGAAGCGAAGCAGCATGGTGTCGATTCCGTTGGGATCGTCGACCAGGACCTGGCCGAAGGCGGCGGGGTCGAGCTCCTTGACGCGGTCGATGATCGACTGCACGTCGTCGGGGTCGAGGCGGAACTGGTTGGCCGCAGCCGCCATCTCGGCGAGCTCGGCGTCGTAGCGGTCCTCCGGCGTGCCGTCGTCCGTCACCCAGTCGTTGAAGAGGACTCCAAACGAGGATGAGATTCCGCCGACCACGCCTTCGGGACGACGGAGATCATCGTCGAAGGCGCCGGTGAAATCGAAGATGTTGCGGAGCGTGCGGTCGTCGGTGAGCTCGGCCTCGATCACCACCTGCACCGCATCGGTCGAGCCACCAAAAGCGGCGTCGAGCGTCTCGACGTCGCGGCGACACCCAGTATCACCGTAATCACGGCGATCACGATGAGGAACGGAGCCGGGCGTCGGGCGAGCAGCCCGCCCAGCGCTTCAACCGCCGGTCCGACGCCGGGGATCGCCCAGGAAACGGGCTTCGCTTCGCCGAGCCTGCCGCTGTCCTCGCGACGGCCGTCGATCAGCGCTCTCGCCGAGGAGAGCAGCGCCAGCATCACAATCAGGCCCGCCGCGACGCCAATCGCAGCGACGATACCGAAGTCGCCGTTCGCGGGAATCGGCGAGGAGACGTTGGTGAGGAAGGAGACAATCGTCGTCACAGCCGCGAGCGAGAGCGGCAAGAGCACGGAGCGCAGGCCGATTCGCGCCGCTGAACGGGCGCCCTCGCCCGCGCTGCGTGACTCGCGGTAGAGGCCAATAGTCTGGATTGCGTAGTCGACGACGAGGCCGATCAGCATCACCGGGACCATCGTCGTCATCGTATTGGGCGCGCCGATCAGGCCGAGTCCGTTGGGGCCCAGCCATCCCTGCGCGCCGATCACCCAGACGATCGTGAGGATCAGACCGATCACCGACAGGGCCAGGTCGAGTAGCGAGCGGGTGAAGGCCAGGATCAGCAGCCCGATCACCGCCAGCGCGATGACCATGATGATCGTCATCTGGGTGCCGGTCGCGCGTTCGGTCTCTTCTGCGGTGGTCGCCTCAGAGAGTCCGCTGCCCTCGAGCGGACCCGGCGTGTCGACCGCGATGGCGCGGATCAGCAGCTGGGCTTCCTCAAGCGTCTCTTCGTCGTCGAGCTTGTCGCCATCCCGATCGCCATCCTGGAAGAGGCGCACGTTGGCGATCGCGACGATCGTGCCGTCGACGTCGGCGCTGATCAGTCGACCCAGCGGCAAATGCGCCGCGGCGGCATCGATCTGCAGCTGCGAGAGCGAAGCGAAGTCGTTGGTCTCGAGTGCGAGCCCGAGCGGGATGGTCGGTGAGACCACGCCGCCGGGCACGAGGAACGGCGCCACCAGCGAGTCGGTCACGACCGAGTCGATGACCTGCTGAATCTGCGCCAGGCCGTCGGGCGTGAGCGCCTCGCCTCGAAACAGCAAGGTGACGGAGATCGTGTCCTGTGAGCTGCCGAAGAGGTTCTCGATCGTCTCGGTGGCGACGGTGACGCCGCTGTCTTCGGGCAGGAAGACGGAGTTGTCGGCCTGGTCGGCCATCTGCGTGACGCCCGCGCCCAGGAACACCGTGACCGCAAGCAAAGCAACGAGCGTGAGCACAGGTTTGACTGTGAACAACCAACTGAGACCGTCCAGGACTCTCGACATGTCGGGCTCCCTTTGTCACAACTCCAAGAGCAAGAGGCTGCACTGTCGGCAGACTTGGCCGCTCAGCTTGTTCCGTCTGTCCGCTTCGCGGCCACATCAGTTAGTACGCTGAGGAACAACCGGCCAGCGTTGCGGCTGCTCAGGAGACAAGATGGCAACTCCCTTCGACACCCCGCCTCAATCCCTGGACGAGGTCAACATCACCTCGCCCGACGGCTACGCCTTGAGCGGATACCCGCACAGCCACTGGGCGTACCTGCGTCAGCACGCGCCGGCATTTCGCTACCAGGCGAGCGACGAGGAGCTCGAACCGTTCTGGGCGATCACGAAGTGGGAGGACATCCAGCGCATCTCCCGTGATCCGCAGACGTTCTCCAACAAGACGGACATTGTCCTGCGGCTCGGTCAGCTCGCGGAGGGCGGTGCGGCGCCGCAAACGCACCATCTGCTGGACATGGATCCGCCCGAACACGCGCAGTACCGAGCGCTCGTCAACCGGCGCTTCACCACGAGGGGCTTGTCCATGCTCGAGGAGCGCATCGATGAGGTGGCCGGCGAGGTGGTCGATCGGGCAGCGCGCCAGATCGTCGACAGGGTCGCCCGGCGCGGTGAATGCGAGGTCGTCGCGGAGATTTCGAACCTCTTGCCGCTGGTCACCATCTGCGAACTGCTCGGTGTGCCCCGCGAGCGGCAAGGGGACATGATCCAGTGGGTCAACGAGATGGTCGGCTCAGGCGATCCCGAGTACCAGCGCGGCCGCACCCAGCAGGAGACGTTGGCCGCGGCATCGCAGGCGTTGCTCGGCTTCTTCATGCAACTGTCGCAGCAGAAACGAGAGCAGCCGACCGACGACCTGCTCACGACCCTGGTGCAGTCGGAGATCAATGGCGCCCCGCTGAGCCCGCTCGATCTGCTCTCCTATTGCTACCTGTTGATCATCGCCGGTAACGAAACGACCCGAAACACGATCTCGGGCGGTCTCATGGCCCTCATCGAGCATCCAGAACAGATGGCGTTGCTACGCTCGGACCGATCACTCATGGATACCGCGGTGGAGGAGATCCTGCGCTGGGTCTCACCGGTGATTCACTTCGCCCGGGTCGTGACCGAAGACGTCGAAGTCGGCGGCCAGCTGATTCCCGCGGGTGAGAAGGTGGTCATGTTCTACCCCTCGGCGAATCGGGATGAGGACATCTTCGACGATCCCTTCAGGTTCGACATCACCCGCACGCCGAACGAGCATCTCGCCTTTGGCGGGTTTGGCGAGCACTACTGCCTCGGCGCCAACCTGGCCCGTTTGCAGCTGCGGACCATGTTCGGGCACATCCTCGATCGATTGGATGAGATCGAGCTGAACGGCGACATCGAACGACTACGCTCCGGCTTCGTCGGTGGGGTCAAGCGTCTGCCGATTCGCTACCTCGCTGACGGCTAACGGCGACTGCCGCACCGTTCTCCGATCCAATCTGCTCGGGAATCATCCGGATGTCTCAGCAACATCTCAGTCTGGCGGGTCCCGTTCCTGCATGCGTTCCAGCACTTCGCGTAGCTCACGAACTTCTTGCCTGAGCGCGGCAGAGTCCGTGTGCTCGGGTTCGCCGTGTCTTGCGAGCATCGAAGCGAGATTGGCTGTGAGTGCGGCGAATAATCCGATGCCGCCCAGCATGAGCACGTGGGCCAGCGCCCGACCTGCTGGCGTGACCGGCACGACATCGCCGTAGCCCACCGTCGTCACGGTGGCAACCGCCCACCACAAGGCGTCGCCAAACGAGTCAATCTGGGAACCGTGCCCTTGCTCGAGCGTGGTCACGATCGTCGCGATCAGCAGGACGAGTCCAACCGCGTAGGCAGCCAGAAAGTCGACGTGCGCGAAGCGGACTCGACGACCGTAGGCGTGAGAACCGACCAGGAGGATGAGTGGGACCCTGAGCGGGCGGGCGACGGGCGCCAGCGCGGCCAGTAGATCGAACCAGTTGCGCCGCAGATATCGCGCTCGCTGCGGCGCCACTGCGATCCTGACGGCCAGCTCCACCACGAAGATCGCCCAAGACACGCCGTACAGCGCGATCGCGGTCGAACCCGACACCGGACCAGAATCCCACACGAAGATCCCAGCGATCAGCGGAACCATCGCCGCCGAGAGGATCATCAGCGGCACTTCAGTCGCACGCTCGATCTTGCCAAGCAACAGGCTGCGGCGTTCGAACGACGCGGCAGTGATTACCTCGTGCTTCATCAAGATGCCCATGATGATCATCAGTCCGCGGGGCGGCGCGCCATTGGAGTCGCAGCCGCAGAGAACATCGCCTGGCGAGCGCGATCGCTACTGTCTCGATGGCAGTGAGATCATCGTGCCATCGACGCCCAGCGTGATCCGCCCGCTGAAGGCGTCGCTGGTACCCCGAAGAAACTGCCGTTCGAGCGCGGGCAGCAACAGCAACGGGGCGATGTGGTAGAGCAGCAACTGTCCGACGCCCGCTTCCGCCGCCGTCTCGGCAGCTTCCTCCGGCGTGGTGTGGTAGGAGATGATGTCGCGGGCGCCTTGCGCCGCCCGAACGTTCCCGGCAGCCTCAGCTGCGTTGGCAATCCATTCGGTCAAGCGGAAGTCGAGCGCTTCATACACGAGCAGGTCGACTCCGCGGGCGTAGCCAATCAGATTGGCGGACTTGGTCGTGTCCCCGCTGATCACGATCGAGCGGTCGCGATAATCGATTCGATAGCCCACGGCCTCGGCAACGGGTTCGTGCGAGACCAAAAGGCACGGACCCGGACGCCGTCGTCAGTCTCAATGATCGTCTGCGACTCGCCCTCCCGCGGGAGCGGAAACGGCACCGGGTCGAGGCCGCCGCCGCTCGCCGGCGTGAAGTCAGGCCCGTGGTGCGCGACGCGGTAACCGATATCGCCCGCGTAGGCGCGATTGAATCCGTCGGTCACCTCGCTGACCACCGGCGGGCCGTGCACGGGCAACGGATGCTCAGCGCCCGAATTGACCCAACGCAGGATGCCGAGCTCACCGAGTCCATCGATGTGGTCGGAGTGGACATGGGTGAGGAAGACGGCCTCGACGCGTCCGATGTTCACGCCGAAGCGGGTGAGGTTTCGCGCCCCGTTGGTGCCGGCGTCGAACACGTACAGGTGGCGGCCCGCCTGAATCGCCACACAGGGACCGGAACGCCTGATGTCGGCTAGCGGGCTGCCCGCGCCGCAGAGCAGCAGGTGGAGGCTATCTGGCAGATCGCCAAGGGCGTCGCGGGTCATCGCGACCATGACGGCCCGTTCGACCACCCGCTTGGTCATGCGCTCGGGCAGGAGCGAGGCGAGCCTGGACGCCAATAGCCGCGCAATCATGGCCAGGGCGATTCGCCTCATGCTGCTCTCCTGCGTGCGAACCAGGCCAACTCTCGTTTCGCCGCATACGTGCGGACTGCACCTCGTCGGATCGAGCTTCGGAGGTCCAGCCCGCCCTCGGCACGGCCAGGTTACCAGTAGCGACGGGCATCGGCGTACAGATGAGCAAGGATCCTCCAGGTCAGGACACGCCGATCTGTTGTAGCCAAGCACTGCGCTCCGATGAACATGGCCTCCTCGAGGGCCGCCGTATCCGTCAGCGCTGAGAGGTGACACGGGCCGTATGAGCCGATGATGTCTGCCACTGTGTATCCGGGGACCCCCCAACTGAGGCGACAACCGGCCCGCGACCCAATCGGTCGACATCCCGTCTCTTGGTCGGTCGATTGTTGCCCCGCTCGTAATCCTTGTGGTCGTCCTCATTGCACTGCCCACCCTGTGCGCAACGCGAATCACACAATCGAGTTCGGCCGCGCGGTTGGTGGCCGGGAACGTGGCCGCTGACAACCGTACCGGCGCCCATGTCACGCCGGACCTCTCAGTCAGCGCTGAAGCGCCCGCCTGGCGAAGATCCCGGCCAATCGCCGATTCCGGCGGTCATCGAGCGGGGCGACGAACATCAATGCCGCACCGAGAGGCAGCGACACGATGAACGTCGTCCTCGTGTCGCCGACCGCGCCGCCACTGTCCCCGTCGCTGAGCACCTCTCATCCCAGCCCAAAGCGCATCGTTCTCAGTATCGAGGGAGAAGATCAACCGTCGCCCTGGCTGCGCAAGAGACGCTCGTAGAGCACTCACGCTCGGCACGTCCGGCTGGTCTGCTCCGGCTAGACGAGGGTACGCCTCCTGAACTCTTGATTGCACTCGACTCGAAATAGCGAACTTCAGCGACAGGTACGGGATCCTGTCTGGTTCCTCTCTCGTGGCCGGCTGCGTGATGGTCTTGCCACTACGCATGCCGGTGTGTCTCGCCTTGCACAGCAGAACGGTCAGTCTCGGTCCCGTGAATGGGCGGCTCTGGCCATGACCCCTGGAGAGCTGCGACTCAGTCGGCATGCTTGATGCTGATAGTGCACTTGGTGAGGCTCTCGATGACAGAGCGTCGGGCTGCCAAGGGCCGCATCCGATCCGAAGAAATCGACGTTCGCAGCTACTCCCCCTCGATGCATTCGAGCGCCATCCTGGTGGGTAGCCAGCCGGCCCAGACCTCCTCCGACGCGCGCGCCTCGGCCGCCGTGTACGCCGTCAGATTGGCGTCCTACACGTCCCCGAACGCGATCAGAACCCTCTTCCAGTTCTCCCCGTAGTTGGGCGGGTTGTCCCGGTTCGCGTCGTAGTAGTAGCGGACGGTGCTGAGCAGGACATCCGAGACGCAGGCCGACACCTCCGATGGCGGGTCATTGTCCGCCACCGCGACCGTCGCCGCGCCCTGCGTCGCCGAGACGGTGTAGTCCGCGCTGGGGGACAACGCGACCGTGATGGAGCCGTCCGACTCGTCCACGGAGTCGTCAGTAGTAGTGACCGTAAACGTCGCCGTGCCGCTGGGGCCGAGCACGACGGTCCGCGGGCCGACGGTCACGCCGAAGTCGCCGCTCTGCGTCACTGCGACGACGACATCCCCGTTGGCCGACGGCGCCGGGTTCGCGGTGATCGTGAAGCTGGCGATGCCGCCCTCGGTGATGTCGCCGCCGGCGACGATGCTGATCTCGGGGACGGCGTCGGTCGAGTCCTGCGACTGGCCGAAGGAAACCTTCTGCGGCATGTCAGGGACCGGATCGATGATCGTCACGGTGACCGTGTCGTTGCCGCCCGCGAAGGCCGCCACCCTGCGGAAACTGCCGCATCCATCGCTGCCCTTGTTGCAGGCAACGAGATCGAAGAGCCTGTCTCCGCTTCTTCCGCTGTCTTTCGCGGTGACCTTGAATCCCGTGTTGGTCTTAGCGATGGTGTGTTCGCTTGGGAGCGCCTGCTCCCCTTTGTTGCCCGTGCCGCCGATGCTGTAGTGGCTGACGAAGACGTACCAGCCATCTGCGCTTCCTGGGACCGGTATGTCGAAGCTTTCGCCCTCAGTCAGCAAGAGACCATCCATGATGCTCACCGTGTGCGGCATGGCGTCGCCGGTGAAGCTCACCGAAGATCGATCGCGGATGTCATCGGAACCGCCTTCACTGCACAACTCGACCGTGAGTTTCTTCTCTCCTTGCCCCTCAGTTGTGCCATGCACGATGCCGGTGAACTCGAGGACAACCACGCGGGCGCCGTTCTCACCGAACCTGATTAGCGGCTTCTGTGGATCTGTCATGTCCAACGTAGCGTCTCCGCCAGAGATTGACACTTCGTAGTGCGTGCCGACTCTTGCGCCGCCGGTGAGGCAGATGGGGATGACGCCCTCGCCTTGCTTGAAAAATCGGCCCAGGTCAATCGTCATTGTCGACGTGCCGTTGTACTCGCTGATGCGCGTGTCGGCGTTACTCCCGGCCGCTGCGGGAATGCCGCTGAAGGTGATGGTGGCCGTCGTGCCGTCATCGTCCAGCACGATGACCTCGACCTCAGCCGTTTGGCCGTCGTAGCCGCCGCCCCGAGCGGTGTGGCTGATGGTCGTGTCACGCTGGTTGTTGGGATTGTCCTTGCTGTCGTCCACGGCGGTGACCGTCACCTCTTGGTAGTCGTCCCAGTTGCTGGGGGTGAACGTCAGGGTCACTGGCATGACGGTTGCCACACTGGTGTCGTCGCTGGACACGGTGATGGTCACATTGGACTCGGGGCGTGTGGTTAGTTTCACCTTGTACGTTGCTGTCCCAGCGTTTTCGTCTGTGACCGTGACCGATGTCTTGTCAGGCATCAGTTCCGGTCGGTCGTCATCCGTGACCGTGACCTCTGGACCCGCGAGGGTGACGGCGGGCAGGCCGCCGCCGCTGATGCGGTGGCTGATTTGCGTGGCGCGCTCGCCGCCGGTGTTGAGGAAATCGTCGTCGACGCCCGTGACCGTGACGGTCTGCGGCGTCGCGTGGTTGTCGCGGGTGAAGACGAGGCGGGCCGGTGACACCGTGGCGACTCCTGAGTCTGCGATGGAGATGTCGACAAACACATCGCTTGCAGGCTCGGATGTGAGCGCGATGGTGTACTCACCTGTGCCGCCGTTCTCCGACATCGTTAGCGATGTTGGGCTGACGTCGAGCACCATGCCGCGCACGGTGACGGTGACTGGAGCGGCCGCGACGTCGTCGTAGCCGCCGCCTGTGACCGTGTGCGTGATGGTCACGTCGCCGGTCGCAGCGGCGTTCTGCCAGGTCACGGTGACCGTCTGCGGGATGTTCCAGTTGGCATCGGTGAAGACGAGCGTCGAGCGGTCGGCGGCGGCCTTGGCCGCGTCGCTGCTGGAGATTGCGATGCTGACGCTCTTGACTTCGCCTGCGGGCGGACTGTCGAGCACGATGGTGTAGTCGGCGCTGGACGCATCACCCGACCTCTCCACGACCAGCTGCGTGGGCTTGACCGTGACTGACGGCTCGGCATCCGGCGCGCCGGTGCGCTCGGACCAGATGCTGCCGACGCCCCACTCGTTCAACGAGCGGACGCGGTACTGCGGATGCTCGCCTGGGTGCTCGTCGAGGAAGAGGTTGCCCTTGATGCCGTCGCCGACAGTCGTCGACACACTGCCATTGGTACGCTCGATCCGGTAGCCCACGACCGGCCAGAGGTTGAGGTACTCGGCCTCGGTCCAGCGGATGAGCGTGCCTGCCGACGTGCCAATCGTCTCGACCGACTGCGGCGTGCCCGAATCGCCCTCGCCGCTGCCCGGCAGCGCCGCAATATCGGCGCTGTTGTTCTCCTCGATGTAATCGAAGTAGTTGGTGGCATGCCAGCTGCCATTGGCGGCGGTACATGCCGTTTCATTGGGAGGCTTCGGACGAACGTCGTCAACGCCGCCGTTTTCGATGCAGACCGAGTAGGGCTCCGCCTGGGAGATGGTCGCGGTGATGGGGGCAGCAGGAGAGTCCGACGGCGCGATCAACGTGAGCGTGGGGAACTCCGTCCGATAACCGCGGACGATCCCGTGATTGAGCGGCAGCTTGCCGATGGTCCAGGTACCGTCACACAGCCCGTTTGCGCAGTTCTGACCGCCCGCGTATGTGCCGAAGTAGCCGTCCTCTTCCAGGATGTGGCGCGACCCTTCGGGGACGTTGCTGAGGTTGACCACGACCATCGGCGCATCGTCGGGACCATTATGCTTCGCGACAATCGTGTAGGCGCGCTCCTCCGAATCCGCCAACGGACTCTGCCCGCCGCTCCGCACCTCCAACTCCGCAATCGGCCCGACGTGGAAGGTGTATGTACCCGAGTCAGAGTAAGGCTCCGAATAAACCGTGTCGATGAGCTGCTTCACTGAGGCTTCGTACGTCAACGTATAAGTGCCAAGCGCATCAACCTCAAAGAAGATAGCGATCGGGGATGCTTTCCACTGGCGCGTCCTTGTGTCCGTAGGATTAGCTTTGAACAAGGCATTACCATTCCAATTCCGATTGCGGGCGTGTTCGCGTACGTGTACCTTCGCATCTCCCACCGACCGATAAATCACACTGACCGTGTAGTCGCCCCGCCAGTCTGGATATTCTTCCGGCCATTCGCTCCCGGCGAGATCCTCATGTGTTTCAGAGAGAGCTAGGCGACTCTCTCCAACACCTTTAGCTGTCTGCCACGAGACCGTCTGCCCGTCATTCACAGAATCTTCATGGTCATCGTACTGACGGTTAGATAAATCTGGCAAATGAAAGATAACCGATTCTGGTTTCAGGTAACTCCCGTTGGACTGTTTGACATACAATTCGACGCTGCCTGTAGCTTCGCAAGGGGAATCCGTGCTAGTCACGCAGTCGTGAAGCCACCAAAGATCGAACTCGCCTTCGCTGAACAGCTGTGGTGGCTCCTCCTTGAGACAAGCCGTAGCCTCATCGTTGCTCTTGCGATACGCATCTCGTTCAAAGGGAGGCACCGCATTCACTATGGTTGCGGTCAGGCAGGCTGGCCCGTTTGCGACACCTGCCGAAGAGAGGCGGCGTGCAGGCAGCCTGAGTGTTTTGAGGTCATGAGGCCCGACACGCCCAATGTCCCACTTCATGTTAGAGTCATCGAATAGGGTCCCAGGCGCTGCTATCGCTTCACCATCAGGATCTAAACCGGCCAAGCTAATCGCTACCTGAACGCCATGAGAGGAGTCCCATATGGGCCCGTTGCTGCCCAGACGTATCTCCCCTGGAGTGGTGTTGTAGCTGTTTATCGTTACCTCGAATTCCGCTCGATCGAGTCCAGTGGGTTCTATCGAAACCGTGACTCTGGGGTCCATGTACGCAACCCGGGCGTTGTCCTGGCCGACGCGATGGACGTAAAACCATTCCTCTACGGGCTGAGACGCAATGCGAACCGCCGGTCGGTCGGCGTCAGCGTTCGCTACGATGGCTCGCATACACACAGGCCTCCAAGAAGACCATTCCATATCGTCTTCAACATCACATTCGCTGCGATCTAAGGGATCTACGCGGCGAGGATTAAACCTGGCCCGAACGATCTGCCCCGGCGAAAGCTTAGGGATAGTCCAGATACCATCCTTAGCATCGAATGTTGTGCCGTCGGTGAGCTCCTCCAGATACATGTCGCATGGTGGCGAGTCGCACGGTCCACCCTTCGGAGTAATTCTAATCTTGATGTTGCGAGCCTCTACTAAAGAGCCCGCAACAGCCTCGTGTCTTACGGTTACAGTAAATCTAACGGGCGGGTTGCTACCATCATTGTCGGCCGGTTGCGACTCCAGCACCAGCCTGAACTCAGGAAGAGGCGCAGCACGCGCTAACGCGAGACCGCTGGCCATCCCAACGGCGATGAGGAGCAGGCTCAAGACCCCGATCGACCATCCTGTGTGCGGCATGACTCAGTTTGTAACTAGGCGTTATTCACGCTCCAACAGCTAGCAGGGCGCTGAACAGCACTAGTTGAGGTCCTGCTTCAGCGCCCTGCACAGAGAGTTAAGGGGCGCTCCAGGTCACGGTGACCGGATGCGCGCGCAATGAGACTGGGTCGGCGTCCAGGTCGCCATCGGGGTAGTAGTACACCCTGAGCCCCACCACAGCGACAAAGGGCACGTTGTACTGGATTTGGTGCGTTGTGTCACCAAGAAGCCCAGGCCGAGCTTGGCCGTGCTCGTCCAGGAACGAATAGAGTAACTGCTCCCCCTGGCCAAATCCCTCAGTCACCCTCGCCGTGAATGTCACAGTCTCGCCCACTGCGGGGTTGCGGTCGGAAACTGTCAGAATCGCTTTGGCCGGTTCGTCCTTGACGGCGATGTTGATTCCTAGCACGTCGTCAATGGTGGGGTCCGGATTGCTCTCGTGGTCCAGCTGGTCGGTCACGCTGAGCCTGAGTTCATAGCTGGGCGTGGTCTCGAAGTCGAGGTCGGCGCCTTCGGCAACGACAATCTGCACCGTATGCGGGTTGGTGGTGGTCGCCAGCGCAAACTGATCACTTCCATCGCCGGAGAGTGTGTAGGTCAGCGTGTCCGCTTCCGACTAGAGGATTGGCAGCGGAGGACTGACCACGGTGCCGCCGGGCGAGTTCTCGGGCACGCTGAGGTCGAGGCCGAAGAGCGGCGGTTCTTCCTCCTCAAAGTCTCCGACCTGGAACACATAGCGCTTGACCTCGCTGGTCTCAGTCTTGTTCGGGCTGAGCGGCGCCCAGTCATCAGGAGAGTCATCCGCTGCGGGATCGTGCACTGTGCGCACGTGCCCGACCAGTTCGACCCAGATCTCGTAGGTACCTTCTTCGGTGAAGATCCACTCCAGGTCCTGCAGTTCGGTGCCGGGGTCCATCTTCAGCATGCTGACGCCAGCGTTCGCGCTGGACCAGACGAGCTTCGGCTTCCTGTTTTCCCCTGTGAGGGCGTAGGCAAAGAAGTGCGGATGATCGTTCGGGTGGCTGGGGTGACGCTCGACTTCCAGCTGGTAGGACAGAGGCGAAACGCCTTCACCAGCGTACCAGCCCCAATCATTCAGATTTCGGGTGGAGAAGCCCAGGGTGAGAGCGGAACCTTCGTCCACATCGGTGGTGCGAGGGTCGTCTAACCGTAACCACCAGACATGAGTACCCTCGGGCACAGGCAGCGTGTTGCGTTCTGGGGGAGGTCCCGCTAGCCCGAAAGCATCGTGGACTTCGGAATACGCGTCCAGTGACAGCTGGCCTGCGGTGGCTGCCGCGTTTGTGGCCACCACGGTCGCTCGATCGTCGTCGGTCACGTGGAAGATGGCCTCTTCGATGTCAAGGGTAGAGTCGCTCAGCCCTGAGACTGTCGTCTCGCCCCCTCGCCCGTCGGATTGCGTAGTCGTGACCCACTCCGGCGGGCAGGTATTGGTGTGCAGGATGCCGGAGTTGCCTTCGGTCGACCCTGTGGCGGTCGTATCTTCCCAGTAGGCGTCGAAGAGGGCGAAGTGGCCCTCGGTGATCTCATGCGGCTCTGGCATGAAAGCGACACGGATGGTGTCGCCCGGGCCGCAGGGCTGTGGATTGGTGTAGGGGCTGTCGCCGCCGCTGGGGAGACCTCCATTCTGGGCGCCGGCGCTGAAGGTCAGCGCCGGTACGGAGACCAACAGGGCGGTCAGCGCGATGCCTCCGCCTCTGAGTCTCAGCCGCTTCGGTTCACCGAATCGGACACGACGGGGGCGGGGGGAGGGGGGGTAAACACAGACATTGGCACGGCACAGGGCTCTAGCTGGTGGCAAGGTGTGAGCACGAGCCACGCCAAGATGCTATACCCACCTTGCCTTTGGGCGCTACCGGCGCACCTGCTCCGCGCAAAGCAGGTCAGGGTTTTCGCGGGCACGAAAAAAGACCGTCATACATGGAACCTGGGGAGGCCGCCGCAATCTGAGACGACCTCCCCCGTTCCGTTATCCGCCGGCAGCGGCGAGGCTCGCCTGCTGCTCGCGCTCGAGCGCCCAGTCGAACAGCGAGGTCGACGGCTCCGTCTGCTTCCGAGTCCGACGCTTGGTTGGCGTTGGCTCGTCGGCCAGGAACTCGGCCCAGCTGAACCGCAACTGCCGCTCGGGAGCACCGGTGTGATGTTCACACGGCATCAGCGCGACGGGCGGCGTCTCGACGACCTCTGAGTCAATGACCAGTGGCGTCTCGGGCTCCGCCCGTTCCCAATCGGCATCGACCAGCAGCTGGTCGGCCTGGGCGGCAATCTCTTGGGCCTGCCAGAAGATGTCCTCGACCGGATCATCCTCGGCGTCGCCGGAGACGAGCCCCCGATCGGGGTCGAGGACAAGCTTGCGGGCGAGGGCCATCATCAGGTCGTCGCCGGTGTCGCCGTAGCCGGCCAAGCCGTCCTCGGGCAGCTCGCCTTCAACCGCCAGCGACGACTGCAGCTTCTGCGCGACCAGCTTGAGCGCGTCGGCCTGGAGCGTGCTCCGGTAGGCCATGAACACGACCTTGACCGGCCGGGTCTGGCCGATCCGCCAGGAGCGGCGCGAGGCCTGGCGCATGGTGTAGACCGAATAATCGGTCTCGTACCAGCACACGGTTTCGAAGGCGATCAGGTCGAGGCCGGTCTGGACCAGCCGCGGGTGACAGATCAGGACGTCGAGACCCTCTTCAACGCGCTTGGCGACCCAGGCCTCGCGCTGTTTGGGTTCGACCCGGTCGGCCTTCATCACCGCCGCGCGGAAGCCGTGCCGCTCCAGCAGGGCCGAGAGCCGCCCGGTGATGTCGCGCGTGCCGGTGTGGGTCGCGTAGACGAGCACCCGCCGTCCGGCCAAGCGCTCCTGCGCGACCAGGTCGATCAGCTGCTGCTCCTTGGGGTAGACCCGCTCTTCGTCCAGCGGCGGCAGCTGCACGATCACCTCGCCCGAGTCGGGGTCGAAGACCGTCTCGCCCCTGGTGCAGCCCTCCGGGTAAGCGAGCAGCGATTGCAGGTAGGTCGAGAGCAGCCGCTGCGAGCCGCGTTCCAGCGCTTGGAGCAAGGCGCGCTTGAGGTTGAGCGCCAGGTGCTGGTAGGCCGAGGCCTGCGAGAACCCGTGCAGGTTGGGCTCGTCGTCCAGCCGCGCCACCTGGATCTGCTCCTCGTAGGGCGGCAGTCCCGAGGCCACATCCGAGAGCTTGAGGAAGAGCGAGTGACCGATGATGTGGAACAGCGCCCCCGGCGCCAGACCCGGCCGCTCCTTGACCTGCTTGCGGTAGCTCTTGCGGCGCGAGACGGAGCCGTCCTCAGTCGGGTCGTCGAGGTCGCGGTCGTGCCGCACCGACTGTTCGAGGAAGCCGTAGCGCTGGACCCACTTGCTCTCCTCGGAACGGCCGAACTCGGAACGGATCTCGGGCGAGAAGCGGTAGAGCAGGTGGAAGAGCGTCGAGGCGTAGCCTCCCATCAAGGTTCCACTCAGGGCCAGCGACTTGCCGCAGGCGTCGGCCAGGATGCCGGCCGAGAGGCCCTGGGCAGAACCTCTTCCTTTGTGCTCGTGAACCTCGTCGACCAGCAGCAGGTCGAAGTAGCCGCGCATGTGGTTCTTGACGTAGTCGGCCAGCGGGTACTTGCGCGGCCCCTGGCCGGGCGTCCGCCGAGCCATCAGACCGGCGTTGTAGTCGGTCGTCACGGTCTGGGCCGGCTTGGCCTCCGCCGTCCACAAGGGCGTGCCGCAGCGAGGGCAGTTGTGACGCTTGCGGTCCAACTGCTTGTGCGAGACGGGGACGCCTTCGGCGTCCACGATCTGCGCCGTGCAGTCGGGGCAGGCCGGAGTCATCACGAACTCGCCGGTTTCCGCGTCGCGGACAGGACGGCCGTCCTCGTCCTTCAGCCGGCGCATCCAGTAGGCGGGACGGAAGCGGTGACCGAGCTTGGCCCGCGAGTGCGACATGACCACGTACTGGGGGCCGGGTCCCTCTTGATGTCGCAGCGCCTCGAGGTCGGTGATCGAGTCGGCGATGGCCGTGCGGACCAGGGGCAGCGTCTCCTCGATCTCGCGCTTCCACTTGCCCACGAGGTGCGGCGGGCAGAGCAACAGCACGCGGCGGAAGCCGGCCAGCTGGGCGGCGGCGATGCCGATGAAGGTCTTGCCGACGCCCATCTCGCCGACCACGGTCGTGCCGCGCTGCTCGGTCAGGCTGAGCGCGGCTCCACGGATCGCGGTCTCCTGGGCGCCCATCGGTTGTCGCTTGAGCTGCGGCAGCGGACGGTCGTCGGTCGCCGGCCGGTAGCGGGGTGGGTAGCTGTGGACGATCCGCTTCGTGATCGCCTCGCGGTAGGTGTCGATGAACTCTGAGAGGTTCACGGGGTCGGTTACTCCTCGATGTGGGCGCGTGCGTCACGGACGCAGGCGGACAGTTCGTCGTATTCGTCTCGGCTGAGACCGCAGCGGCACCACCAGCTGTAGCTGCGGCCGGCGGTCTGGTTGCCGTGTTCGTCGATGGCTGTGAGTTGCTCGAAGAAGATCTCGCAGCCTTTCTCGTTGCTCCAGGGGTCCATGGTCGGGTTCCGTTCTAGCCCGATCCGCGCAGGCGGCGGATCGGGCGGAGTTGGGTTTAGGCCGCGAGCGCGAGGGTCAGCTGCCGCTCGGGAGCGACGGCCTCGAGATGCTCGGCCAACAGGCGGGCGAAGTCGCGGTCGGCGCAGTCGTCCATATGGAGCTGTTCGAGGTCGAACAGCGCGGTGAGGACCTGGCCGATCGTGACGGTGGCGTCGAAGTCCGGTAGGCCGGAAGAGGGCTCAGGCACCTGGGGCCAGCCAGACCAGATCCGAGGGCTGCCAGTCGACCAACTCCACGCGGTCCTGGGCCCGCCGGTCGAACATCGGGTAGTCGCGCTCGGAACCGCCGCGGGCGTCGCGCCGGGCGCAGGTCGCGCACTGGTTGAGCGGCGCCGCCTCGGCATCGGGCGTGTAGGTCTGGTCCTCGACCTCGTAGGTCTCGCGGCAGAAGCCGCATTGGGTAGTCTGGGTCATGTCAGGTCTCTCAATCTGACGAGAGCGGGCGAGGGGGTCCATCCCTCGTCCGCTCGCTCGCTTGGTGTTGTGGGCTCAATCGCTGGCGTAGGGCTACTGCTCGGCTGAGCGGTCGCCGTCCGTGATTCGGTAGGCGTTCTGGGGCGTGTGCTGCGACATGTAGCCGCAGCCGCCGCAGGGAGCCTGGACGACCTCGGTCTCGTGGTACCGATAGTCGAAGTACTCGGCGGACGACCTGTGGCCGCAGTGGTCGCAGGCGTAGTGAACTCTCAGTCGGGGCATGGTCGGTCTCCGTTTCCGGTGTGGGCGGCGTGTGGGGGTGGAGCGCGTCCGCCTGGCCGCGCTGGGTTCCTGGGTGGGCTTGGTTTCGTTCAGGTCGGCTACGCCTCGATCCGTTCAATCCGGCCCGAGTCGAGGTCGAGCGTGACCACGCTGGTCTGGAGTTGCTCGCGGTAGGTGTCGTGCGTCTCCCCCTCCTGGACCAGCACCATTTCCTTCGTGGTGCGTCCCTTGACCAGCACGCGCGACTCAGGGGTCTCCAGTTCGAGGTTGTCGAGGAAGCCGGCCGCGACGAGCATCGCCAGGTGCCCTTTGCGCAAGGGCATCAGGGGGCGCGCGGTCTGGTCCGTGGGCGGCCAGAACGCGTCGGTGATTTCGTCCTGGGTCCAGAGTCCGCGCGAACGGGCCTCGGCCACGGCCTTCTGGAAGTCGATCACCCGGGTCGTGAACATCGCCGCGCCGGGCGGCGAGAGGCGCACGTCGTAGACGGGCCGCAGGTCCGAGCGCAAGGGCGGGAGATCCTCGATGCCTTGAAGCAGCGCGTTCATCGCCCGCGCGTCGGGGCTGGGATGCTCCTTGCGCTCACCCAGAACCACGACCTGGTCGAACTGTTCGATCTCCGGTTCGGGGAAGGCCCAGGCCTGGACCTCTGCGTAGTTGGTCGTCAGGAAGCGCGCCGATCTGGCGATCTGGGCGCGCGGGACGATGTAGACCAGCACGCCTCCCGGCTCCAGGTAACGGCTGCAGTGCGTCAGGAACGAGTGCTCGACCCGCTTGTCCTCCTGGTCGTGGTCGTAGGGCGGGTTGAGCCAGAGCAGGTTGAACGTGCGGTTGGCGATCGAGCAGCGGAAGAGGTCGCTCGACAGCACGTGGTCGAGTTGCTCCGCCGCCTGTTGCGCTCGCTCAGAGTGCAGTTCCGCGCCGTAGGTCTCGACCGGGACGCCGCGCCCCAACGAGTCGGCCAGCTGGCGCAGGGCGTCGCCCGGGCCGCAGCAGGGGTCGAGCAAGCGCATCACGTTGCCGCGGTTGGCCCGGCCCCAGACGGGGTAGGGCGCGAGCAGCGTGCGGATCAGGTCGACCACGCGCGGCGGCGTGGGGTAGAACCCTCCCTTGGCTTGTCCGGCGAGTCTCATTCGGTGTCCTTTCGTTCGGTGTCGGCTTCGACGAGGCCGAGCAGGTGTTCTTCGAGCTCTTCCGCGATCTGGGCGATCTGCCAACTCGACTCCTGGGGTTGGAGCCACCAGCGGGCCGTTTCGTCTATGCCCAGGCGGACCGTGACGATGATCTCGTTGTCGTCGGGTGCTTCGGTCACTCGGATTCCTCCCCGTACTGCTCCAGCAGGTGGAGCAGGTGATCGTGGATGTCCTCGTGGAACTCGCCCTCGATCTCCGGGCCGTCTTCGGCCAGGTCGAAGTTGTAGACGGCGGTGATTTCCTCACCGCAGATTTCGTCCTCGCCGGCGCGGGTCTCGACCGTGACGGTCACAAATCGGTCGCTCATGCCGCCGCTCCGTTCAGTTCGCGCGGCAGCGCGAGCGCGCCGTATCTGACGGCGGCCGAGAGCTCCATCTCCAACTGGTCGGGGTCGTGGTAGCAGGACCAGGCGTGGAGGCCCTCCGACTTCAGCGGTCGGATCGCTTCGTTCTCCAGTCCCTGCTCCCAGAGCCAGCCGGCCCAACTGCGGTGCAGCGGCAGTTCGGTGCGCTGGTTGAGGAAGCGCCAGTGCAGCGCCGGCGCTTCGTCTTTGTCCGGGGTCAGCAGCAGGAAGGCGTCGCGCTCGAACGAGAGCTCGGCCATCTGGGTGTAGACCATCGCGTGCCATGCGCCGGCTTGCGGCAGCCGCGCGAGCTTGGTCTTCCAGGTGCCGATCGAGCTCTCGGGGATCTCGCAGCGTTCGTAGCCGCCTTCGTGCACGTCGTCCGCGGCGCCCTTGATCAGGAAGGCCGGACTGGGCGGCGAGTTGAGCAGCGCCGCCCAGATCGCCTTGAGCGAGGTCTGCGCGCCGACCATCGAGACGAACCAGAGCTGGTTCTCTTCGGGGTCGGAGGCGAAGGCGTCGCAGGTGGCGGAGAAGCCGCCCGCGGTGATCGTGTAGAGCTGGGTCGTTTGGTCGTCTCCCGGAGGAGACGTGGTTGGGCTGTCGAGCATGGCTCGTTCCTTTCGTTGGATTGGGGGCAGGGGTGGCTCAGGCGGTCGTCAGAACAGGCCTTGCTCCTTGTGCGAGACCCAGCCGTCCGAGCCGATCACGACGTGGTCGAGCAGCTCGATCCCGAGCAGCTCGCCGACCTCGGCCAGCGTCTTGGTCAACTTGATGTCGTCGCCGCTGGGCTCGGGGTCGCCCGAGGGATGGTTATGCACCAGAACGATGTGCGGCGCGGCCTCGACGATGGCGGGGCGGAAGACCTCGGCCGGTCGGACCAGGGCCGCGTAACCGTTGCCCTGGTAGATCGTGCGCTGGCCGACGACCCGGTTCTTACGGTCCAAGAGCAGGACGCGGACCTGTTCCTGGGCCAGGCGGCTCATCTCCTCGCCCAGGAGATCGTTGACCGTCTCGGGCCGGTAGATGATGGGCATGTCCTCGGGTCGTTCGGGCCGGGTCTCGACCTCGTAGCGGATCGCGATTTCGCCGAGCAGTTGCAGGTTGCGGCGCAGGGCGTCGAGCAGCGCCTGGCGCTCGTCGTCGTCCGTCGAGGGAATCAGTGCGAGTTGAGTTGCGGTGGTCATCGGATTCGTCCGTTCGTGAGTTGGCCTGGAGATGAAGCGGGGCCGCGTCCCAGAAGGGTGCGCGGCCCCGAAGTGCGCCTGTGTGGAGGCGTCGTGGTTCGATTTGGGTTAGAAGGGTTGGTCGCCGGTCGAGTCCTGCCCGCCCTTGCCGTTGCCCGAGCCCAGGAAGATCACTTCGTAGGCGTGGACCTCGGTGCGGCTGCGGCGCTCGCCCTGGTCGGTCTCCCAGGTGTGGTGGTTGAGTCGCCCGGCGATGTAGACGCGCTCACCCTTGTGGACGTACTGGGCGACGGCTTCGGCCTGCTTGTCCCAGTAGACGACCGTGTGCCAGTCGGTCTGCGGGTCCTCGTTCCCGTTCCGCCGGTCGGTCGCGACGCGGAGCTGGACGACGGCCGTCCCGTTCTGGGTCTTGCGCAGCTCGGGGTCGGCTCCGACCCGGCGCAGCAGTTCGACACGGTTGATCGTGCGTGACATTGGTGTTGCTCCTTTCGGAGAGCGTGTGGTTGCGCGGACTTCCCGCGCGTCAAAGAAGAGGCGAGGCCGACCTCCAACGTCTGGAGACCGGCCTCGGAGTGCGCCCGTCCTGTGGGCGTCGGATTGGGGTGGTGGAAGGTCCGTTAGAAGGGGGAGTCCTCCGTTCCGTTCTCAGAGCGCGGTTCGCCGTTGCCGTTCGAGGCGCCCAGGAAGATCACCTCGTAGGCGTGGACCTCGGTCCGGCTGCGGCGTTCGCCGGAGTCGGTCTCCCAGCTGTGGTGGTTCAGGCGACCGGAGACGTAGACCCGCTCGCCCTTCTGGACGTACTGGGCCACGGCTTCGGCCTGCTTGTCCCAACAGACGACCGTGTGCCAGTCGGTCTGGCTCTCGGCCGACTCGTCGCGGCTGCGGCGGTCGGTCGCCAGCCGCAGCTGGACGACCGCGGTCCCGTTCTGCGTCTTGCGCAGCTCGGGCTCGGCCCCGACCCGGCCCAGCAGTTCGACTCGGTTGATCGTGCGTGACATCGGTGGGTGCTCCTTTCAGAGAGCGTGTGTGGCGCGGTCGTCCCGCGCGTGATTGAAGAGGCGAGGCCGGCCTCCAATGTGTGGAGACCGGCCTCGGAGTGCGCCCGTCGTGCGGGCGTCGATTCGATGGGCACGGAGGTTAGCTGACGCGGACGTACTCCGAGGTCTGCTCGGTCACAATCTCGGCCCGCTGCTCGGGGTCGAGCAGCGCGTTGAGCCTTTTGTGGTCGACCGCGTAGCGCCGGCTTGCGACCATCCCGACCGTGCGGGTCTTGTCCGAGCCCCCCAGCCTGGCTTTCTCAACTCCCTTCCTCTGGAGCCAGTGCTGGAGGGTCTCAAGCGCCGTGCGCTTGTCCGATTCGTGTGCCTTGATCTCTCGCTGGGCTTGCTCGTACTCGCGCAGTGCCGCCTGCGCCGCTTCGTCCGAGACTGGCCCGGTCGGCTCCGCCTCCGTCTCATCGGACTCCCCGGTCGCTTCGCCGGGCTGGCAGAGGTTGAGGTAGGGGCAGCGCTGGCACTGCCAGTCCGAGGCGGCGAAGTCGCGTTCCGGCAGCGCCTCGGGGTCGGTTCCGCAGGCCTCGTGGTGGTCGGCCAGCGCCGACAGCCTGAGGCAGGCCGAGTCCCAGGCGCGTTCGGCCCGCGCGGCCGGGATCACTTCGTGCTCCCAGCGCCGGGCGCCGGTGTCGAGCGTCGCGATCACGATGTCGCGGACTTCGCCGAACAGGCCCAGCGAGTAGCAGGCCGCCTGCGCGACCGACTCGGGGTGGCTGCGCTCGGCGCCCAGGGTTTGCCAGTGCTTGAACGCTTCGGGACCGCGCGTCTTGATCTCGATCACGAGTTCGTCGCCGGTGCCCGCCGGTTCTTCCGCGCCGAACAGGAACTGCTCGACGGCGGCGACCGCTCCGCCCTCAGGCGGCAGGTAGCCGGTCGCGTCGGGATGGCCCGTGACCGTGAGTTGGTCGGAGACCTCGACTGTGACGGATGGCGGCTGGTCGCGGTCGGCGGCTGAGACCGACCAGCCGTCGCGCTGCATGGCGCGGACGACGACCGGTTCGAGCGCGTTGCCCGCTTCGAGCAGCGTCAGCGAGTCGGGCTCGGTTGGATTGGTGACGGGTTGTTCGGTCGCCGCGTACCAGAGCGCGCGGCGGCACTGGCCCAGGGCCGAGGCGCGGACGTCGAGCAGGCCGTCCTGGAAGCGGGCGGCGGGGCGGCTGTAGGCGTCGCGCCGAGGTGCGTGAGTTTCGGTGGTCATGGATGGTCCTCCTGTAGCAAGGAGCGGGCTGCCCCCGATCAAGAGGACAGCCCCGCTCACTGGGTTGGGTTCGCGTTCGGCCCTATCGGGCCGTTGACTGCTGCGCCTGGGCGAGCTTGTCGGCGGCCGAGGCGATCAGCGGGTTGAGTTCGGCCGGGCCGAGTTGGTCCAGCTCCCGCCCGGTCTTGTTCCGCACCGCGGCCCGGACCTGGTCTTCCGTGAAGCCCTGCTCGACGCTCAGTTCGAGCAGCTGCTGGCGCAGGTTGCGGGCGTCGCGCTCGTCGATCGACTCCGGCTGTGAGGCCGGCTGGACAACGCGGCGCTCGGTTCGCGGCTGGCTCTCGCGTTCGGGCGCGGGCTGCTGCTGCCGCTGTGGAGCGGACTCCGGTTCGCGATTGCCGCGGGCGTTGCTCGGCGGGTCGCCGTAAAGCCCGTTGCCGAAGCGGTCGCCGAAGCTGCGCAGGGCGCGCTTGAGCGCGTCCGTGACCGCTCCCTTGAACGCGGTCTCGTGGTCCTCGGGGGTGTCGGCGGCGACCGGCTGGAAGCCGACGTCGGTGCGTGAGGGCGCGCCCGGCACCGTCACCCGCACGACCGCTGAGTAAGCCGCCGTGCGCGTTACTTCGCCGGTACGCGAGTCGGTCTGCTCGATCGGTCGCAGGGTCACGTCGCCGACCAGCTCATACCCCCAGCCGCCAAAGCCGAAGATCCGGTTGGCCTGGTCGATCGCGGTGTGGCCCTCGATGTAGTCGAACTTGCGTCCGGCGCGTCCCTTGCGCTGCGAGATTAGCTGGGGGTCGAGGGGCTGGGCCAGCGCCTCCGTGACGCGGGGCGCGAGCGCGTCCCAGTGCAGCGCCTCGACCGAAGCCGGGGCGGGGTCGCGCTCGGCCGGGCTGGGGGAAGACGTTCGCGGGTGAGTCCTGTTCCTTCCGGTTTGAGTCGGGTTCTGTCCGTTCCTGCGAACGGCCGTCGCGGTTCCATTGCCGTTGCCTCCCGTTCGGGCCGGGGGCAGGCTGCTGCGGTGGGTTCCGTTGTTCATCTCTTGCTCCTGTTCAGGTGATGGATTCGGGTGGTGGCATCCGCCGGATTCGGCGGTTGTGATGCTGTGCGTGGACTGTCCCGCACTTGATGCGGGGGCACGGTCGGTCAGGGGCCATAGGCGGCCCTTCGTCTCGTTGAGTGGGTGGGGTGGGCGGTGGAGTGGAGGCAAGGTTGGCCCCGCCTGGCTTGGCGCTGTTAGCGCGCGGCCCGCGCCGCTCGGTTGAGCAGGCAGAGGAAGACGGCGCGACCCTGAGCGTCTCGGCCCAGTTCACCGATGTCGGACACGCCCCGAGGCAATGTCACGAAGGCGGTCCGGTGCGAACCCAGCAGGCCGGCGAGTTCGGTCGCCGCCTCGCGCCCGGCCTCGTCTGAGTCGAAGGCGAGGAAGACGCGGGGCCGGTCCTGTAGGCAGGAAGCCAGCTTGTCCAGCCCTTGAGTGCCGAGCGCGGCTACTGCGGGCAGGCCCCAGCTGGCCAGGACGAGCCAGTCGAAGAGGCCCTCGGTCAGCACGATCCATGGCGCCTGCGAGGGCAGCCGCGAGAGGCCGAGCACCGGCTTGGCGCCGGGCAGGGCCTGAAAGCGCGGCCTGGCATGGCGATGGATCGCGCGGCCGGCAAGCCAGCTAACGCGCCCCCCGGTCAACTCGGGGACGACGATCATCCCGCGGAAGCGCTCGCGGCCCTCCGAGACCAGGCCGCTGGCAAGGACGCGTCCGCCCTCGAAGCCGGCGTCGGTGAGCCACGAGTGCAACCCGTGCCCACTGCAGTAGCCCAGTCCCAGTCGCCGGGCGGCGTCGGCGGAGATCCCGCGCGAAGCAAGGTAGGCCTAGGCCGGTTCGTAGAGCTGCAACTGCCGCGCGTAGCAGCGCATCGCCGCTGTCAGCAGAGCCGTGTCGCGGAACGGCGCCGGCTCGGGCGATCTCGTCGTCGGGGCCGGATGTTCCAGAGCCGCCGGCCTCTCCGGTGAGGCGTCCAGGCGGCGGATCGCCTCTGGCAGATCGACCCCGTCGCTGCGCTGGATGAAGTCCAGCACGTCGCCGCCCAGGCCGCAGCCGAAGCAGTAGAACCGCTGGGTGTCGGCGTAGACGGTGAAGCTGCCCTCGGTCTCCTCGTGGAAGGGGCAGAGGCCCTGGCGCACACGGCCCCGGCCGCGCAGCTCAACGCCCGCCGCCTCGACGACCGGGCCGAGCGGATGGCGTCGCTTGAGCGCGGCGATGTCGACGTTGACGTGCGCGGCGGTCATTCGGGACCACCTTTGTGCAGGAGTCTCAGCCCCCTGAGGCTGCGACGCGAGACGAGCTTGCCCGGCCGCCAGCGCATGCCCAGGACGGCGCGGACTTCGAGCGTCCCCTCGTCGAGCGGGATGAGGACGGCGGCCCGTCCGTTCCCCGTGCGGTAGAGCCAGGCGTCGTCGCCGCCGAAGCGCCGCCGGGCCAGGTCGAGGAACTCGGTGTAGGTCCAGCAGACCTCGCTCTGGGTCGCCTCGCTCAGGTCCAGTTCGGCGAAGACGGCGAGCGCTTGGTCGAGCTCGCGGATCCGCCGAAGCTGGCGCGCCTCGTGGATCGCGCGGGCCGGCGATGTGCGTGGTTGGACGGCCGGTTCGGGGCCGAAGACGGCGTCGATCAGCCGGTCGACCAGTTCCTCCAGCGTCCGGCTGGGACGGGTCGAGGTAGCGGTCGCGGTGGTTGCTGCAGTCATGGTGGTCTCCTTTCGTTTTGGACGTGTGACTGCGTCGGTGTGGTTGCGGGTCGCCCGATGGCGACGAAGAAGGGCCGCCTGGCGGAGGCGGCCCTTGGTGTGGTCCGAACGGGTGCGAGCGGTCAGCGGCGGCGAGTCGCCTTCGCGAGCGCGGCGCGATGGTTCAGGATGATGCGCCGCACGAACCAGCCGGCCCAGCAGAGTCCGACGGCGTTGAGCGCGATCACCTGCAAGTCAAAGCCCAGCAGGATCGGCAGTGCCGCCGCCGCGAGCAGAGCGACGAGCACCAGGCCAGTGATCGGTTGAGTGGAGCGCCGCTTGACAGGCCGGGCGGCGAGTGTGCTACTGCCTCGCGCATCGGCGTAAGCCGACCAGATCGACTGGCCGGTCAGTTCCTCAAACCGTCGGACAATGCGTTCCCGCGAGCACCGGCCGCTGTGGCAGCGCACGTCAATCGCGCCGCCGTCGGGCCGCTGGCGGAACGACAGTCCGTCGTCAAGCGAGTCATGGCAGACCGCAGCGGTCTGAAACCAGCCGCGCTCGAAGCGGACGCGCTGCGGCAGCTGCTGGGCGATCTCCCAAGCGTCGGGCCCGGTGTAGTGCCGCGTCGCGTCGTTGGAGGTGGGCAGGTTGGTGCTGGCTCTCATCGGTGGGACTCCTTTCTGTGGCGTCAGTGAGTGACGAGAGGCTGGGTGGCGGAACTGAACGTCGTCGTGGATAAGTGGAGACCGACGTCGGCATCAGCGACGTTCGGTCAGCGCAGTTGGTGGTTGGAACTCGGGTGAGGAGGATGGATGGACGCACTTCGCCTGCGGTCTGATGCGGGACACTCAGGGGCTACGAGTGCGGGAAAGAGGGAGGCGCGCGCGCCGTCAGCAGGCCGTTGGAGCCAGGTGGGCGAACGCGCGCGGATACGAGGCGACCGAGCTGCCCGGTTGGGGAGCTCGATCAGGGGCGAAACCTACGGTCAACAGGGCACTCCGCCCTCTTCATGACCGCGATGCCGGTTCCTGCGATATCAGGCCGCGCGTCGGTAGAGCAGAACTCAACGCCTCGGCCGACCTCGCGCCACAGGAGTGCGCGGTTGTCCCAATCTTGAGCAAGACCGTTGGGAGAGCGGAACTCAATCACCAGGTCAAGCTCGGGTCTGGGACGACACCCGCCAGTGTTCTGAGGAGGAACCACTGGCTGAAACCGAAAACCACAGTCATTAGACACGGATGCGAGGCAGTTGACCATGACGCCGGCGTCCGATTTGGCGGGGTGTCTGCGGACAAGTGTTCCGAAATATGCAGTTCGACTCTCAGGGTCGCAGCCTGACTGAGGAACAGGCCCGACACCGACGAAGCGTTTTAGCCTGACGTTGCCTCGGTCCGCTGCGGGTCGGTCGAAGGGAGCGTCATGGCCGGGCAGCTACTGGTCACAGTCGGCTTGGCGCTGGATATCGTCGGCGTCGCACCGCTGCTCGCCGGGCCGCGGGTACACCCTCGCGGCAGCTTTCTTGCGCTGGAGAGCAGCGGCGCTGAGGAGCTGTCCGGACTGCGTCGCGTGTGGTCAAGGCTCGGCGCCTTCGGCCTTCCGATCGTCACCGTCGGTTTCGGGCTCCAGATCATCGGCACCTGGGCGCCCGATCTCGATCCGGGGTGGCTCGCGGGCATCATCGCCACTGCGATTCCACTGGTCTTCATCGCCGCTTACGTGATCGTGGGCCAGTTACCCTCGGGCGACTGACCAAGCAGTCGTTCGGGGAGAGACCAGGTTGCACTGCCCGGGCCCTGCACCTTCGCTACGTGGGTCTGGAGAAGCAGTCGAAGATGGCAAGGGAGACGCCAAACGCTTCTAGCCGCCTAAACCCAGCGTCAACAGTCGCACGACCGAGCGGCGCAGGCGGGCTCGGCGCAGTTCCCCACGCCGCTGCTTGATGTGCCGGCGTTGCTGGTAGAGCCACCTCGACCGCGGCCCCTCGGCCACGGGGTAGTGGGCGGGCGGCATCGTCAGCCCGTGTTCCTCGACCAGGGCCAGCTCCAGTTCCAGCATCCGCAGGTGCGCCCGGTACCCGTCCAGGCTGCCCCAGTGCGCCTTGAATAATCCGCGCTGCTCGCGCCAGTCGGAGACCAGGGGCCAGGCGTCGCCGAAGTTGCGCTCGTCGTCCTCGGCGGGCTCAGTCGTAACCAGTTCTGGAAACGAGCGGCGAGGGAAGAACCGCTGCGTCTGCGAGGGAGCCGCAGCATCGGCGTCATCACCCTGCTCAGTCAGGGGCTCGGAAGCAGCCGCGGCGAGGTGACCCGCGAGTTGCCGCTCCACGTCCTGTAGGCGGCTCTCGATCGTCTCCAGACGGCGCCGCAGCTCGTCGGACGGGTTGGGGGCCTCAGCATCGTCGCCCTGTTCCAGCTCGGCGACCCGTGTCTCAAGCGCCGCCAGCCGCCGTCTGAGGCGGCCGGACATCACGGCGGGGTCGCGACTGGCCTCCGCTTCGAGCGCCTCGGACAGCTTGCGGCTGAGCTGGCCCGAGCTCACCGCTCGCCTCAGGGTGCGCTCGCTCACATCCAGCCGGCGGGCAACGGCATCCCGGCCGTCACGCTCGATCAGGTCCTGTAGGAAGCCGATCAGGCGCGCATCCGCCTGCTCGGCCCCTCCCGACACCGGCACCTGAGCGCCATTCGTCCCTGACATACGCGTCCTTTCGACGTCAAACGTACCCGAATGGCTGTGCTGGGTTGGACAACAGCGGCCGGTTTGTCCAACCAGCCGCGGAAATGGCCCATCCGCCCACGGCGACTCGGCTGAACCGGGTTTGTCCAGCGTTCGCCAGGTAAAACACTGGTTTTGAACCCGTTCTGTCCAACCGCCCCACCCCTCACATTCCTGTACACGCCCCGCACCTCGAAGCGCCGATCTGTAACGGCGGGCACTGACGCCGGCGCCGGTGTCGCGCGCGACATGACGCGCGCGCCCTGTTCACGGCTGCTTCGGCCGGACACACTTTCCATTGCCAATACAGAACTCACGTTCCTCTGAAGGGATGAGCCGTGACCGACCTTTCAATCGGAACCACCCTGCACCTGAGGGCGGCCGCAGCGGCCGTGCTGCTGCTGTGCGGCGTCATCTCGGCGTCGGTCGTCTGGCAGACCGCGCTGGCCCAGGTTCCGCCGCCGGTGCAGCCGCTCGTGATCGTCAACGACGACGAGGAGCAGCCGTTCATTGAGCGCAAGAAGCACGGTGAGTTCCGGGCCCGGCCGATCTTCTCGCAGCGGCTCTCGCGGCTGACCTACGGGATCCGGGACGCGGATTCGGGCGAGTGGTTGACGGCGATCTACCGGGTCTCGGGCGGCGAGGACGAGCGCGACGAGGGCTGGGAGTACGACTTCGATTATCCGGCGCTGGACGAGCAGCCGGAGCTCGACCCCGAGCGGACGTACCTCTTGGTGATTGCGGCTCAGGCGGTCGGGCATCCGACGCCGACGACCTTCTACGTCACGATTCCCGAGCATCAGCCGGGCGGCATCTTCAACGAGATCCTGGGCGCGCTCGATCCCAGCCGCTGGGCGCGGGCCGCGGCGGTCTGGGTGATCGAAGGCGTGCACGGGGTGCTCTGCGGGGTCCTGGAACAGTTCGCCGGCGTCGGCCTCGAGCAGTGCGAGAGGTAGGCCTGGATGTCCGACATCATCACCGGTACGCCCGCGGGATTGACCTACGAGCACGTGCTCGTGCAAGAGGCGTGGCTCGCGGTCTGGATTGTCACTTCCGCCGCATTGGCCCTGATCATCGGTTGGATCGGCGTCTCGCTGATCCTCGAGGAACCGCTCGGCGGACGCGGCTCGGGCTGGCGCGAGCTGATCCCGAGATTGCTGCTGGGCGTGGTCGCGGCGGCCGCATCGCTCTGGTGGTGCGCCCTGGTCATCGACTTGGCGCACGCCGTCTCGGGCTTCATCGCCGCGACCCTGGATGTCACGCCCGAAGACCTGCTGCTGGCGCCCGTCAACACGTTGCTCACCGCGGTCAAGTCCGGCTCGGTCGGGATCGCGCTCTTGCTGGCCCTGATCTATCTGATCTACGCCTTCTTCTGCCTCTACCTCTTGCTGCAGATGGTGCTGCGGCTGGCCTTGATCGACCTGCTCTTGGCGCTGGCGCCGGCAGCGATGGGCCTCTGGATTCTGCCCCAGACGGCCGGCTGGAGCCGGCAGTGGCTACGCACGTTCACGACCACGGTCGCGCAGCAGGCCGTGCAGCTGATCGCGCTCGCGCTGGGCATCGGTTTCCTCGCCGAACTGGCCGAGATTCAGCCGTTCGAACCGGCCCGCGACCTCGTCTGGAAGCTGCTGATGGCGGTCGGCTTCGTCTACCTCGCGACCCGCGTACCGAGCCTGTTGGGCAACGCCAACCCGTTCGATGCCTGGTTGCAGACGCTCTACTTCGCCTTCTCGCTGCCCATAAACGCCGCTCGCTCGGCGGGCGCCTTCGCGGCCTACGCCGGCGTCGGTTCCGCCTCGCGATCCGCCGTCAGCGGTCAAGGAGCCGCCGCCGCAACGGTCGGCGCCTCCCACGCCGCGACCACCGTCAGCGCCCCGAGCAGCAACAGCGAGACCGAGGCCTCGGGCCGCGGCCTGCGCAGCCAGAACGAGTGAGGGGAGGGATGCCGATGTGCTGAACCGCAGCTGCATCTCGCTTGGGATGCCTCACACCACAACCAGTCACCACAGAAAGGAACACACTCATGGATGACCTGATTCAGACCATCTCCAACCTCGTCGGCATCTTGCTCGGCGTGGTCGGCGCGATCGGCGTCGGCTACTTCGTCTTCGGCGCCTACCAGTACCTGACCGCCTCGGGCGCGCCCCACCAGATGGAGCGCGGCAAGACGGCGATGCTCACGGCGCTCGCCGGGATCGTGCTCGCGATGGTCGCCTTCGGCGTGGTCGAGCTCGTGATCGACGCCGTCGTCAACCCCAGCATCGACGTGGGCGCGCCGCCCGACCCCTCAGGTGGCAGCAGCGGCGACGGCACGCCTCCCGCGGACGGCGGCTAAGCCGTCGTCCAGATTCCACCTCTGGAAAGGAGGTAACCCGTGCACGAACACGAAGTGCCGACCCACATGCAGGCTGAGGACCGGGTGCTCTTGTGGTTCACGTTTCCGCAGCTGATCGCGCTCGCCGTCGCGGCGGCGCTGGGCTACGGCGTGTACCACTACGCACCGGTGGGCTCTGAAGCCGTGCGGATCATGCTCGGCCTGGGCGTGGCGCTGACCGGCGTCGGGCTGGTCGCGGGCAAGGTCGGCGGGCGGCCGCTGCCCGCGGTCCTGGCCGACCTGCTGCGCTTCGGCCTGGGCGCGAGCCGGTTCGCGGGACCCGTCTCGCAGCTCGCCCGCTCAGAGCCGCCGGTTCCGCCCCGAGCGGCTCAGCAACCCGCGAGCAAGCCCATGCGGCGGCCGCGCACGCGCGGCGAGCGCATGCCGCGGATCCCGCTGGGTTGGTTCCGCAAGCGCCATCAGCAGCGCGCCCGGCGCCAGGTCGATCAAGCCCGGCAGTCCGTCGCTAAGGCCCTGCGCGGCCAGCGTTTCCAGCGCTGGTCCGCGGGGCTGGGCGCGGCCGCAGTCGTGGCGGCGCTCGGAATCGTCACCTGCACCCCGCGCGGGATCGTGGCCCAGGAGCCGCACACGCAGCCGCGGCTGCCTGAGGAGATCGAGTTCGATCCCGAGCCCCTGATCGACGGGCGGCGGCTCTTCATCGAGCGGCTCACGATCACACCCTCGGAGGCCACCGTCGTGCTCAGAGCGGCGGCCGACCTCGAGGTTGACGTCCGGGCCTTTGGCGGCGTCAATGGACGGAGCCTCGTGGCGAGCCGGTCGGTTCCACTGAACGGGAGCGAGCGTTCCACCCAGCGGTTGCCGCTGAGCGGCCCCGACCCGTCGTTCACCTTCGCCTGGCTGGATGAGCACCTGCAGGGCGGCGCGCTGACGCTCTCGGCCGATCAGCTGCCCCATCCGCTGCCGGCGGTCGAGGGCGATCTCTGCGACCTGCAGCTGACCTCGCTTGAGTGGCGTCCCAGCCAGATCCGCGGCGAGGTGTCGTCAATATGCGTCGCCTCGATCGATGACCAGGTGCGGCTGCAAACCGTGGCCGGCCACGTCAACCAGACCGAGACGGTTGTCTTGAGCGGCGACGTGCGAGCGCTCAGTGGCGCGCTGCGGGTCTCAGTGGGAAGCCGTCAGACGAGCGTCCCGCTCGTCGCGGACGGAACGACGCGTTTCCAACTCGCGCTTGAGTCCGGCGCTGGGATACAAGATGTCGCGCTCAGCGCGAACGTCACGGCCCAGCTGAACATCCCCCTGCCCGACCTGGTCCAACTGACGCACCATCCGGCGCGAACCGAAACGTTCAGCGAAACGGTCTCGTTCCCGATCCCGGATACGGAAGAGGTCGCATCACAGACTGTGACCTTCACGGTCACCCATCCGGCGCACGTGCGCGCGGCGATGGTCGCCCGCTCGCCGTCGACCAAGTCGCGGGAGGAGCGCCTCACGCTCACAACCGTGATCGCGAGCGACGGCCCGTATGCAGCGCTGGTCGCGCCCGAGCGGCCGCCCACTGCTTCCACTCAGACGCGGGTTCCTGAGGACGAGCTCTCACAGCTGTTCGCGCAGCTCGGATGGGAGCTCAACTGATGCGCCGACTTCTATCGCTGATTCCACTGACGGTGGTCGCATTCGTCACGGTCGCCGCCGCACCTGAAGAGCAGGCGATGCTCGACGCCTTCGATACGGCGCTCACGGCGGTCGCCGTGGCCGCCTCCGGCCTGGCCCTGTTCGGGCTGGTCTGGGCCGGCTTCCTGCTGATGGCCGACGGCGCATCAGAGCGCGGCGGCCGGGCCAGGGGCGCGGTCTTCATGAGCGTGGCCGGGCTCGCCCTCGCGCTCTCGGCCAAGGGCCTGGCCGCCCTGCTCGCCTCGGGCGCCATCCCGATTCCGATCCCCTGACCGAACGGAGCTCACCATGCGAAACCGACTCAATGTCTCAGTGCGGAAGGCCAAGAGTGAAGCGGGACCTCCCACGCCGAAGCCGCCGCCCGAGTTGCCGCTCTGCTTCATGCTCTCGCACCTTGAGCCGGAGGGTCCGGTGCGGCTGGACGGGCTCAAGCTGTCGATCATCGAGCTCGCCGGCCTGGAACTGGACGAGGCCAAGCTGGGCGCGTTCGCGGGCGCGCTCAACGCCTGCGACTTCCCCTTGCAGCTGCTCGTCCGCCAGCATCCGCCCGATCTCAATCGCTTGCGACGCGATCTCACCGAAGCCCAACCCAAACACCTGCCCGAGCGCACCCGAGATGCGGCCGACTCAGCGCGCCGCCTGCTTGCCGAGCTGGAGTCGCGGCCGGGCATCCTCGATCGGCGCTTCTACGCGATCTCCGAACGCGAACACGCCGCCGAGCTGCGCGGTGTACTCGGCCGGTCCGGCCTGACGCTGCAACCCCTCAGGGACGAGCCGCTCAGGCGGCTCGTGATCGCGGCGGCGCTGGGCGGCACCCCGACCGAGCGCGACCCCGACGAAGCGGCCGAAGTCACGATCAAACGCGCCGAGTTCGAGCTCGACCAGGACCTGCAGCGCTCGCTGCACCTGGTCAAGTGGCCGCGCTCGCTGGTGCCCGGCTTCCTGCAGCAGCTGATGTCGACGGGAGCGCCGATGGATCTGTCCCTGCACTTGGGACCGATTCCCGCAGCGCAGGCCGCTCGCCAGCTGGAGTGGCAGAAGGTGCGCTTCGAGTCGGCGCGCTCGCTCTCTTTGAGACGCGGCAAGACGCTCTCGCCGGAAGCGGAGATCGCGCTTGAAGACGTGTCACGCTTGCGCAACGACATCCAGCGCGGCCGCGAGCGGCTCTTCCATGCGTCGCTCGCGATCACCTTGCACGCCCAGGACCCCGAAGCGCTGGACGAGCTGACCCAGCGCGCGTCGGCCCACTTCGCGGCCAGCTTGGGCCAGCTCGGTCCGCTGCCCTTCCGCCAGCGCGAGGGCAAGCTCTCGACCATGCCGCTGGCGCTCAACGCGGTCGCCGCCTGGCGCACCCTCGATACATCATCGGTGGCCCGCTGCTTCCCCTTCTCGCCGCCCGACCTGGACACCCGCTCGGGCGCGCTGGTGGGCATCGACCTCCGGGCCCGCGCGCCGATCGTCTACGACCCCTGGGACGGCACGCACCTCAACGCCAACACCGCGGTCCTGGCCCGTTCCGGCTCGGGCAAGTCGTTCGCGACCAAGCTGGGCGTGCTGCGCGGCGTCTCCCGCGGCGTCGTGGCCTACGTGATCGACCCCGAAGGCGAGTACGCCGACCTGGCCCGCGCCTCGGGCGGCCGCGTGTTCTCGCCCGGCGTGCCCGGTCAGGGCATGAACCCGTTCGTGATCGACCGCGCCGACCCCGAGGAGCTGCTGCAGCGGATCGGTTCGCTGAGGCGGCTGATCGAGGTGATGGTCGGCGAGCGGCTCTCAGCGGAGCGGCGCGCCGCGCTCGATCACGCGCTGGCCAGCTACTACGCAAGCCCAAGAGAGCCTTCCGGCTTCCGCGACTTCTACCGCTTCCTCGAATCGGACGACCCGGAGGCGCTGGCCAAGCTCTTGCGGCCGTTTGAGTCGGGCAGCCTCAAGCATCTGCTCTCGGATGACGGCGACGACCTACTCAAGCATGAGGCGCTGATCACCGTCTTCGACCTGCATCTCTTGGAACCCGAACTCAGACCCGCCGCGGCGATGGTCTGCACCGAGACGGTCTGGGCCGCCGCCGCCCGCGACCCAAGGCCGCGGCTCCTCGTGGTCGACGAGGTCTGGTCGATCATGCAGCATCCCGAGGGCGCTGCGTTCATGGTCTCGATGGCCAAGCGCGCGCGCAAGCACCGGCTGGGGCTGCAGTTCATCACCCAGGATGTCCAGGACCTCCTGTCCGAGGACACCTCGCGCACGATCACCGGCCACTCCGGCCGGGCGCTGCTGCAAAACGCCGCGTTCAAGCTGCTGCTGCAGCAAGACGCCGCCGCGATCGCCACGGTCGGCGACGCCTTCGACCTGCCCGGGGATCTCCAGCGCTGGCTGCTCTCCTGCCCGCGCGGCGACGGCCTGCTGCTCGCCCAGGGCCAGCGCTTCCCGATCCGCATCGAAGCCACGCCAGAGGAAACGGATCTGATCGACTGGCGTCCCGGCCAGCAGACACAACCCGACCAACAGAAGGGAACCCCCTCATGAGACTCAACCCACTCCACCTCTTCCACCGCGAGCCGCCCGAGCCTGTGCTCTTGGCGGTCAAGCCACCGCGCTCGGGCCAGCGCACCCTGCTCGGAGTCGAGAACCTGCTCCAGGCGCTGGCCGGGAGCGAGCCCTTTGCGCTGGAACTCGCCTCGGGCCGCGAGGGCGTGCGGCTGCTGGTGCGCAGCCGCTCAGAAGCGCTCGTGCGCGGACAGATCGGCTCACACTATCCCCAGGCGCGAATCGAGGAGCTGCCCGTAGAACGAGATCCGCTGCACGTGCGCGATCGTGAAGATGTCTGGTCGATGACGCTCAGAGCGTCCGGGCCGGAGTACCTGCCGCTGCGCCTGTTCAGCGACCGCGACCTGCTTGATCCCGGCTCCGATCCGCTCTTGGCCCCGATCGGCGCGCTCACGGGGCTCGAGCCGGGCGAACGGATCGTGGCCCGACTGCGCCTGCATCCGCTGCCTGCGGACTGGTCGCGTCCCTACCAGGCGCTGGTCCAGCCGTCTGAGCAGCCAGCGCCCGCTCCAAGCAGTCACTACCAGTCCAGGAACGGGCCCGAGCCGTTCGCGCTGGCTGTCCTCGGGCTGGCGGGCTTGGGCGCCTTCCAGGGCTACACCTGGTTTGCGGCGGGCGAGATCTGGAGCCTGACCGCGCTCTGCGCCAGCGTCGCCGCTGCGCTGATCGGCGGCACCTGGGCGCGCCGCCGCTGGAAGCGCTCGCGCCAGCGCGTCATCGATCCCCAGCTGGTCAAGGAGAAGATCTACCGAGCCGCGTTCGCGGCCGACCTGGAGCTGGTCGCCGTCCTGCCTGAAGGGACTCCGGCCGAGCGCGCCCAACAGCTGCTCGAACGGGTCGCGACCGCCTACCGCCACTACGACCATCCGCAGGGCGCGCAGTTCGTCGCCTCAGAGCCGGTCAAGCTGTCGGCCTTCGAACCTAGTCTGACGCCGCGCCCGGCGGGTCTGTTCGCGAGGCGCAGCGTGCTCGGCGTGCGCGAGGCGGCCGCGCTCTGGCATCCGCCCGGCGCCGTGGACGAGACGCACGAACTGGCCCGCGCCGGGGCGAAGTCGCTGCCGCCGCCGACGGACGCGCTGCGCGAAGACGCCCTGGTCGGCGACTCCACCGGCGACGACCCGCGCCCGATCCACTTCCCCCGCGACCTCACCCGCCGCCATCACCTCTACGTGGCCAGAACGCGGATGGGCAAGTCGACCCTGATGCGGCACCTGGTTGCGCACAAGCTGAGCGAGAAGGCCGCCGGCCGCGACCGCGACGCGATCGTGGTCGTTGACCCGCACGCCGATCTCACCGCAGCGATCCTGGAGCAGACGCCCGAGTCGCTCGCCGACCAGGTCCGCCTGATCGACCTCGCCGACGAGCGCGGCGCGGTCGGGATCAACCTGCTCGATGCGCACGTGTTCACCGACCGGGACCGGACCGCCGACGCCGTGGTCCGGGTCGCGCGCGGGCTGTGGGAGCAGTGGGGTCCGCGCATGCAGTCGATCCTCGAGCAGACCGTGAAGACGCTGCACGAAGCCAACAGCCATCCGCTGACCGAACGCGACCAGCAGCACACGATCCTGGACGGTCTGCGGCTGCTGGGCGACGACCTGTTCCGGGCGGGCGTGCTGTCCCGCGTCAGCGACTCCTACCTGCTCGACTGGTGGGCGCGCGACTTCGGCGGCTGGCGCAAGGAGTATCGCGCAGAAGCGCTCGCGCCGGTCCAGACGCGGCTCAACTACTACGCATCCTCGAAGCGCGCGCGAGCGATCCTGGGTCAATCCCGCTCCACGATCGACCTCCGCCGAACGATCATCGACGGCGGCATCCTGCTCGTCTCGACGGCGCAGGGGTCGGTCGGACGCGATGTCGCGGCCCTGGCCGGCGCTTCGCTGCTCAACCTGGTCGACTCCGTGTTCCGCGAACAGGAGCGCATCCCGCATGCCGACCGCCGCGGCGCGCTGGTGGTCGTCGATGAGATGCAGACGATCCCCGGCGTGCCGTTCGAGTCGATGCTCTCCGAGCTGGGCAAGTACGGCGCCTCGTTCGTGCTGGCGACCCAGAGCCTGGCCAAGCTGGACGATCTCTCGCCGACGATGAAACACACGCTCTTGGCCAACACCGGCTGCCTCTGCGTCTTCCAGGTCTCGGGCGCGGACGCCCGCGAACTGGTCTGGGAGCTGGGCAAGGAGCGGCTCACGGAGGAGGACCTGGTCGGACAGCCGGCGCATCACTGCTACGTGCGGGCCTCGGTCGGCGCTCAGCGCCTGCCCGCGTTCTCGATGACCGTGCGCAAGCCCGAGCCGGGCGATCCCGAGCTGGCCCAACGCATCCGCGAGGCCGCTCGGGCCTACACCACCAACCACGAACAGCTGGCCGCGCAGCAGGCCGAGCGCCAACGCCAGGTCGAACGGTTCCACCAGGAGCTTGCCGCCGCAACCGAGCAGACTGCCGCCGCTGCGGCCGAGCCGAAGCCGAAACCGAAGCCGAAGCGCGTGCGCAGCCGGCGCATGGAGCGATCCGCATGAGTCCGCTCAGCGCCCAGACCGACCTGCTCCGGCAGCTGGCTCACACTCCACTTGCGGACCGCAGCGAACTCGCCGCGCTCAGCGGCTGGTCGCCGTCCGCCGTCTACGGCTGCGTCGCCCGGCTCGAACGAGCGGGACTGGTGGAGCACGTGATCCATGCCTCGCCCTCAACGCCGGCCACGAGGCGCTACTGCCTCAGCGCCGCCGGCGTCCGCTTGTTCGCCGAGGATGCCGGCATCGGCTTGAGCCGAACCCTGGCCCAACACCCGGTCTCGAACGAGTGGCGGCGGCTCCTGGTGCAGCGGCTCGACACCGCCGCCCTCCTCTACCGCACCGCCATCGAGATCAGCGAAACGGAGTATCCGCTGCGCTTCCGCTGGTACCGGGCGCAGCCGCTGGACGCGGCGGTGGAGCTGCCCGACGGACGCCGGATCGGGCTCGCCCGGATCGGCCGCACGTCGGACCGCACCGCGATGGCCAAGCGGCTCGGCCGACTCGGCGACTCCGTCGGAGGCGGCGCGGCGCTGATCATCCTGCCCGATCAAGTCCGGCTGCGCCACGCTCGCCGCATCTTGCGCGGTTCCGCAGCGCTGGCGTTCCTCGGCCTAGTGGCGCAGGTCGTGCGCGCCGACCCCAGCGCCGCGCTCTGGCAGATTGCGTCCGGAGGCGCGCGCTTCAGCCTCGCGGAGGCGCTGAGGCACGTAACAGCGTCGCCTCCGTCGATCACTGAACGCCCGCTGGCGAAGGTGTCGGTGCCTCGGCCGCTCGGGCGGTCGGAGGCGCCGGCGCTCACTCGCAGCGAACAGCGCGCGCTCGACCTGATCGGCGACTGGCCCTGGCTGCGGCCCGTGCATCTCGCCAATCTGCTCAACTGCAGCCCACGCCGCAGCCGGCAGGCGCTGAGCCGGCTGCGGCGTCTCGATCTCGTGGTTCGGCGGTTCGCCGCCGGGCAGCCACGGCTGGCGCTGTCCGACGCCGGAATCTCGCGGCTCGCCCGCCGCGACCGAGCCTCGGTCGCGATCGCCAGACGGCGTTGGAGCGTCGAGTCGGTGGAGCGTTCCTCGCCCTCATCCTGGCGGGACGTGAACGGGGCCCGTTCGCGGCAGCTGCTGCGCCATCTCGCTCACACCGAATCCGTGCACCGCTTCGTCGCGCAGCTGGCCAAACAGACGGCCGAGGCGGGGTTCGACCTCGCTCAGTTGGACCCGCCGCAGCGCGCCTCGCGCTACTTCCGGCTCGACGGCGTCGTGCGCTCCATCTATCCCGACGCGTTCGCAGCGCTCAACGACCATCGCGAGATGCGGGCGTTCTTCCTGGAGTACGAGCGGCGCGCCGACCGCCCCGCCATGATGCGCGACCGGCTCGCGCCCTACCTCCGCTACTGCTCGACCCGCCGGCCGCTTGAGGACCATGGGGTCATCCCCACCGTCCTGGTCGTCTTCGAGCGAGATCTCACCGCTCACCACTTTCTCAGATTCGCCGAGCGGGAGTTCGCCCACAGCGGCATCCAGGTGCCGCTCTTGGTCTCGAATCGAGCTGCGCTGGAACGGTTGGGCCCTTTGGGCGGAGCCTGGAGCGGCCCGGGCGGGCGCTCCGGGATCTCGCTGGTCTGAGATCGGTCACGAAGCCCGGCGCTCATGTCCGCCCGACTCGCACTCTCGGTCTGAGGCGCCGGGCCGCTCATCTCCGGCGAGTCGCTCCCAGATGTCTTGATTGAAGAGCAGCGCCTGACGAGGGTCCCAGGCTTGGGCGGCGTCCAGCAAGCAGTCCAGCGCGTCGTGTTCGGCGGCGAAGTCGAGCAGGGTCAGGAGATGAGCGGCGTCCGGCTTCGCGCCCGCCCGCCAGCGGTGCACGGCCCGCAGGTTGAGTCCCGCCGCCTCCGCGAGCGCTCGCCAGTTCGCTCCCAGTGCTGACCGCAGCCGCTCCAGCCGACAAGGAAAGTCGTCCGGAAAGCCGCTTCGAAGCGGAGCGGGACAGGGCGGGTCCGAGCTCATCACTTACCGCCCAGACGACTCTCTGGGTCCGCTTCCTCTCCCAGCAAATCGGCCAGGCCGCCCGGCACCGACGCAGCCAGCCGCGCGAGCGCGAGCATCGACCCGCCCGAGGGCGACGCTCCGCGCCGCCAGCGCAGCAGCTGGCGCGTGTCCACACCGAGCGCGGCGGCCATCCCGTCCCAGGTCAGCCCGCTGCGGTCCTTGAGCCGCAGGAGGCGCTGGGGGAAGTTGCCGGGGATCCGGGCTTGACCTGCGACTAGTCCGGGCTGCGTCGCGCTCCTCCGCCGGCTCATCTGCTCGCTCCTTCCGCCTGGCCGGCGCCGCGTTCCGCGCCAGGGTTGCCCCCGGGCGCGGCGGGCTGCCGTTCTGCTGCCCGCCGTTTCAGCTGGCGCCGCGCGACCATCCGCGCCAGAAGGCGCAGACCGTCGCGCAACGCCCGTTGCTCTGCTTCGGTCATCTCCGCTGGATGCATGACGTCCCGTTCTCCAACGAACTCGTGGCTGAGGCTGTAGTCGGAGCAGGTGGGTCATGGCGCACGCCCTATCGGATACTATGTTCTATGTTGATAGTCATCATATGAGTTATAGAGTCGGTTTGCAATGCTCGACGAAAGACAAAACAGATTATGTGGACAAGTCAATAGAGGGGAACTGCTCTAGCGCTCAGTCCCGACCGCGGCCTGCGATCAAGGGACCGATCTCCCGCTTCCGCACATCCCGGAACGCCCGCTCTTTGAGCGACTCCACATCCGGCACCGACACCTCGCCCTTGAACCGACCGCTGGCCGCGTCTCCCCAGGTGATCGCCTCCGCCTCGGCCAGCTCCGCCAGTCCCGCCGCCACCGCCGAGCGCGACATCGTCGTCAGCCGCCCGATGTCCTTCTGCCTCATCGCGATGGTCCGATCCCTGCCGAAGTCCAGGTCGTCCAGCGCCAGCCGCGAGACCAGCGCTGCCGCCACCCGCGCCGATGGACTGCCGTTCGTCGCCAGCGACACCCAGTAGAACCGAGACAGCCGGCGCATCAGCAGCTCGTGCATTCGCTCGCGCACGGACGGTATCCGCTCGACGACCCGCGTCATCACGCCGATCGGAATGCCGACCACGACCGCCTCGTCGACCGCTGAGTAGCTGCCCACCCAGCGCTCGGCATCCATCAGCAACTCGTGAATCCCAACGAGGAACGGCGCCGCCAGCTCCGAGTGCGGGAACTGCCACGGCGCCAGCGTCCCGTGCTGGACGAAGTAGAGCTGCGTGAACGCGCTGCCCGACGCGATCAGCGGCGTCTCCGACGACGGTTCGGCGACCTGCAGCTGAAGCGGCAGCCCGGTCTCAATCAGCACCGCCTCAAGGGCATCCGGCGGGACGCCCTCGAAGTCGAGGCAGCGCGCCAGCGTCTGAGCGAATCCCTCGATCTGGATAGTCATCGCCGTCGTTCTTCCTGTCGGCTGACAACCGCATTGTAGATTTGGCGGCCTGGCCTATGCCTTCCATCCGCAGATCTGCGCCATGCCTCTTGGCCAGCGGGATATGGGTTGACTCTGTAACGCAGTCACCGCCTCGGACCTTGCCATGACCGGCAGCGCGAACGCCAACGCCGCCGCGCCTGAAGCGGCGACTTCGTACGGGGCGTGGGTCAGGAGCCTCAATAACAACGAGCAGCAGTGCGAGTCCTTCGGCGTCGCGTTCGGGCGACTAGTTTCGCAGCAGCGCCGCGAATCCGGCCTGTTTGATGTCTCGGTCGTAAGCGAGGACCTCGCGATCCCGCGTTCCTCGATCGCGAGGAAACTCGCGCAGTCGGTCCCGCTCCAGAGTTGGTCTGGTCGATCGGCATAGCGCTGAGCGGCGGCGCGGAACTGCCCGGTCGCTTGCGGGATGATCTCCGTTTGCGCATCTTGCTGCAATCGCAACACGAGCCTGAGCGCCGCGCGGCGGGCAGTCCCTCCTCCGCGCGACATGTGGTTGAACACCTCAACCAGCAGCATCTCGGTCGTCACAACTATGTCGCCCGCCAACTCCACCGCCATGGCTTGGGCGGGGCGATGCACTCGGTCGCGTGGCCGCAGTAACGCGATCCAGTTACTGGAGTCGGCAAAGAACGTGCGGGTCATCCCTCTTCCTTGGGATGGCCGGAGAGGTAATGCGGATCAACACTCGCCGTCTGGCCAACAGCAGAATCGAGTTCGCGCTGCAGCACCGAGTCCACGGCGGCGGCTGGTCTGAGAGAGTCCTACCGCGCGCACGCAAACCGCCAACGTGTTCGGCTCTAGACCGCTGGCTCAGCTCATCACCACTCGCGATCCCTTGGGAACGCGTGGAGTCATAGAGAGTGAGAACGACATGGCCGATAAAGCCAATGCTTACCAGCAGTCCAGCCGAACGATGACCGAGATAGAACTAGCAGACGACCGCGGCCTGCTGACTGCCTATGGAGAGAAGGAGTTCAGATCAGCCACTTTAGCCATCGGCAGAGTGCCTTGAAGCGAAGTTGCCACTCAACTAGACGAGAACTCCGAGCTTGCGCTCTCCGTATCTCTTCGTACGAAGGAGGACGTATCCGAATTGGTCGGTGCACTGACGACGGCAACGAAGGAGTTGATCTGGGAGATTGAGTAGTCATGGCACCCACGTTCAACAGGCCTCACTCGGCCGCCGTTCGGGACTAGCACCGGTGTCTCTGATATTCTGTCGCCAGCCGAGAGCGAGGCGGAGATGGAGACGCAGCACGATCATCTGGAGTTGGCCAAGCAAGTCATGAACGAACTCCGGGCCGAGTTCGCGCAGACAAACGCGATGATCGCGTGTATGGCGTCAAAGGCGGATATCGAGCGACTTGAGAAGCGACTCGACGCACATGTCGCGGGGATCGAGCAACATATCTGGTGGATCACTGCGCGACTCCCCATTGAGCGGCCGTAGGACGGACGGCTGTGCGCTATTCTCCCGCCAGCCGCGTGGCACTCGTGCGGACCAGCCTGGAGAGCAACATGGCCGGAGAATCTCAAACCAACGTGTACGACCTCGTGCTCTACGCGACCGAGAACAGCTACATCGATCCCGACGACTTTCGGACGATCATGGCCTGCATGCTCCGGAACGAGGACGCAAAAGCGCAGCTGTCCAGGTACGGCCGTGAAGGCTCCGAGAAATTCACCGCGCTTATCGACAAGCACCTACAGAAGGATGCCGATGACGACTGAGATGACTACGGACTCCACGAAACCCTTGTGGACGGATGTCTAGCTAAAGTGAGAATCTCCGCCGGTTCGCCCAATGACGCCTGGGCGGGCCGGAAGAAACAATGAGCGCTCCAGGCCGTACATGCCAAACTGGAGTTCGCTTCTTGGCGACGCCACTGGATGGCCGTGCCGTGCAGCTTCGCGAGCTATCGAACTAGGTTCAGGCAGATGAGGACGGGTTGACTACCTGAACGCCGCCGTAGTCCAGACCCGGGTTTCAGGTCCTCGGAATAGGCGGCATCGCACTCCATCGCTTGCGCGGCGGCGATGATCGCTGCATCCCAGCACGAGATCTGATAGCGCTGGCTGATGGCGGCCGCGGAACGGAGCAAGCCTATCGTCACCGGAAGGACGGTCCTCTGCACGAGTCTCTCTTCGAACTGCATAGCCGATTCGTGCGACAGCCTGCCGGGCCGACTTGGCCGACTGACCTGGCGGCAGGACTCCTGCAGCACCTAGACCGAGAGAACGAGTTCCCCGGAGTTCAGGAGGCTCTGGGCAGCAGCCTGCTTGCTTGCCTCATAAGGCGCCGAGCTGACGGCGTAGACCAACACATCGGTGTCGACGAAGCGTGGCACCTCGTTTAGGTACGGCCGCCACCAACGCGGCCGTAGAGTTCGTCCCTGGGCACGTTGTCCGAAGCTCGGAAACCCGGATGGGCCGCGCGAATCTCGCCGAGGACTTGATTCAAGTTGTACCGATCGACCCTGCTGGAAGGGCCGAGGGAATCCTCCGCGGTGACTACTTTCTCGACCGCGTCAACAAGAAGCGCGGCCGCCCATTCGGGCAGCGACACCTGTAGCTCCTAGGCTCGGATGGACACGCGTCGATGAGTCTCTTTGTCGACAGAAACCAGGATGCTGTGCGTGGATTCCAATTCGCAACCCTTCTTTCTCACAGCATATGCAAACACGGTCGACCTGCGCGAGTCATTGGTCGGCTCGATCTGGTGTTGCCATCCTTTGAGATCACGTGGATGTGGCTCCCACGCAACGGCAGGTCTAGATCTTGACCCTACCCGGGACGCGTGCCCTCCGCTCGACTCAGAGGCGATGGACAAGCACACGGACCGCGCATGGAGGCTTCCTATTGCATAGAACCGAGACGCCAGGGTCCAGGCCTTCTGCCCAGTCATGGCTGCCCGAGGCGACCGGCAAGCTCGCGACCAACGCTCGTGGAGCCTTCGAGTAAGGTGTCTATTGGGTGTGAGCGCCGCCACCCAGGTGCGGAAGTTGGGTTCGACGAGTGAGTGACTTCCGGCAGGCCGTCAAGACATACCTCAATGCGCTCTCCAGTGCCGGCGTCGTTGGCACGCCGGAGCTGTCGCACTATCCCGCGCTCAAGAGCCTCTTCGACGCGATCGGCGCAGGACTCACACCCAGGGTCCGCGCAATCGTCCACTTCAGCGCGCCGGGATCGGGACAGCCCGACCTTGGTTTCTTCTCCGCCGATCAGCCTCAACCCGATCGTGGAGTGGTGGAGGTGAAGAGCGCGGACGCCGACCTTGATGAACTGATCGCTTCCGAGCAGGTCGACGACTACTGGCAAGCGCACAAGCTTGTGCTGGTCACCAACCAGCGCGAGTTCGCGCTGGTCGGACAGGACCACGCGGGCGCAAGGCGGACGCTGGAGCGCTACAGCCTCGCCAATTCCAGTGCGGCGTTCGACGAGTTGCTCAAGCATCCCCTCGCTTCGGCCAACCGGCACGGCGTGTCGCTGGGCGAGTACCCGCTGCGCGTGATGTCGCACCGCTCGACCATCTCCGAACCTCGCGAGCTGGCCCGGTTGCTGGCGTCGTACGCGCGGGACGCGCTGCAGCGGGTTGAACAGGCCGGGGAGGAAGAGGACTCGCTCAAGCCGATCCGCGACGCGATCGAACAGGCGCTGGGCATGTCCTTCGAGAGCGAGGACGGCGGTAGGTTCTTCCGCTCGACCCTGGTGCAGACGCTGTTCTACGGGGTGTTTGCCGCCTGGGTGCTGTGGGCTCGGGCGGGCAAGCCGGGACGTTTCGGCTGGAAGCACACCGTCTACGAACTGCGCGCGCCCGTGTTGCGGATGCTGTTTCATCAGATCACAGACCCGGGCCGGCTGGAGCGGCTGAACCTGGTCGATGTGCTCGACTGGACCGAGGCGGCTCTGGAGCGGGTCGACCGCGAGGCGTTCCTCACTCGATTTAGCGAGGGCGAGGCGGTGCAGTACTTCTACGAGCCGTTCCTGGAGGCGTTCGACCCCGAGCTGCGCAGGCAGTTGGGCGTCTGGTACACGCCGCGCGAGATCGTGCGCTACATGGTGGCGCGGGTCGACCGGGCGCTGCGCGATGACCTTGGGATCACAAAGGGCCTGGCCGACGACCGCGTGGTCGTGCTCGATCCCTGCTGCGGGACGGGCGCGTTCCTGGTCGAGACGCTGCGCAGAATCGCAGAGACGGAATCGGCCTCGGCCGGAGCGCTGACGGCGGCGGCGGTGCGGCAGGCCGCGACCGAGCGCGTCTTCGGCTTCGAGATCATGCCCGCTCCGCTGGTGGTGGCCCACCTCGAGGTCGGGCTGGCCCTGGAACAACTCGGTGCCGGCCTGGACGACACGCAGCGCGCCGGCGTCTACCTGACCAACGCGCTGACCGGCTGGGAGCCGCAGACAACCAAGCCGCTGCCCTTCCCCGAGTTGGAGCAGGAGCGCCAGCAGGCCGCCGAGGTCAAGCAGCAGCGCAGGATTCTGGTCGTGCTCGGCAATCCGCCCTACAACGGCTTCGCCGGCGTCGCCGTGGATGAAGAGCGCGAGCTCTCCGACGCCTACCGCGAGGTCAAGGGATCCGACGTGCCCAAACCGCAGGGGCAGGGCCTCAATGACCTCTACGTGCGCTTCTACCGCATGGCCGAACGCCGCATCGCCGAGAAGACCAAAGAGGGCGTGGTCTGCTTTATCTCAAACTACTCGTGGCTCGACGGCCTCTCCTTCCCCGGCATGAGACAGCGCTACCTCGAAGCGTTCGACATGATCCGGATCGACAACCTGCATGGCGATCGAATCATCTCCGAGTATGCACCCGATGGTCGGACCAGCGAAACCGTGTTCGCAATCCAAGGGAAGTCGCCCGGAATTCGAATCGGAACGGCAATCGCAACGCTTACGAAGTCGGGCGATTCGACGTCGGGCAAGGTGCTCTACCGGGACTTTGAAGAGGCGAAGGCCGAAGAACGGCGAGAAGCACTCTTGGGAAGTCTGACCGCGCCGAGCTTGAACTCCGGCTACCAAGCTCTAGATCTCCACGCCGGTCTGGGCATGCCGCTTAAGCCGATGGCGATCAGTGACGAGTGGTTTCACTGTCCGACGTTGACCGACCTCTTTCCGAAGTCATTCCCTGGAGTGAAGACTGGCCGTGACCGCCTGTTCGTCGACATTGCCCCCGACCATCTCAAGAAGCGCATCGAAAGTCACCTTGACGTGGCCGATCCAGAGATCATCCCCTACTCGTATCGACCATTCGATGTTCGTTGGATGTATTGGACAGACAAGCCTAGTTTGTTGGATCGACCACGTCCTGATTATCGCCCTCATGTGTTTGATGGCAACCAATCGCTCGTCTCGCAACAGAAGCCTCGCCGGGAGTGGTCACCTGCCCAAGTAATCTCCCCAATCGGGTGCCTTGACCTGATGGACCGGAGCGCAACCTGCATTCCCCTGTACCTCCGAGACGACCAATTTGGCGAGGAGGTCAACGGTGTCAAGCGTACCGCCAACCTGAGTGAGCGGGCGCGACAGTACATCGAGTCGATGAGCGCCGAGCCCGAGGACCTCTTCCACCACGTGCTCGCCACGCTGCACGACCCCGCCTACCGCGAGGCCAACGCCGGCGGACTGCGAATGGGCTGGCCCCGCATCCCGCTGCCGACCGACGCCGCCGAGTTCGCCGCCTCTGCCGAGCGAGGCCGCCTCTTGGCCCGCCTACTTGACACCGAGTCCAACGTCGACGACCTGCTCGACTCCAGCATCGCCGTCCCGACCAAGATCGACGGAACCCAGATGCAACCCACCGACTTCAACGTCACCGCCGGCTGGGGCCACTTCGGAGCCAATCAAGCCGTCATGCCCGGCCAGGGCAAGATCGAGCGTCGGGGAGACATGGTCGACATCTACCTGAACGACGGAGCCTACTGGAAAGACATCCCCATCAACGTCTGGGAGTACCGCCTGGGCGGCTACCAGGTCCTGAAGAAGTGGCTCAGCTATCGGGAGTCGAAGGTGTTGGGTCGGGGGTTGACCGTGTCGGAGGTGGCCTGTGGTCGGAGGTTGCTCGGAGGATCGCCAAGATGCTCTGAAATCACTCCGGACCCGCTACCAAGCCGTTATCTCACTTTCCGTAGCTCATACTTCAAATCCTGCATGGTGTTGGAGGCATCTTCCACTTGCTGAATCGCTTGGGAGAGCCGGCTAGCGTCTGTCCATTTGGCGGAGGACTCCGGCGAGTAGAGCAACGGAATGTTGTCGACGCTTCCTGCGATTTGCTGCAACAGGTTGTCTACTTCGCTGCATTCGTATGGCGCGCTGGGCAGATCGCCCACTTCCCTGTAGGCCTCTGCCGCTTTTCGGAGATGGCCTTGAGATCGTTCGAGGAACTCAGCTTTGGTTAGTTGGCTCGTTTCGAGAGAGTTCAGAGCCTTGCGCAAGTACTGAATCAGATCGTCGAGGAGTTCAATCAGAGGTTCCGCCGCCGCGAGTAACTCTTCCTTCGTTGCCTTGCTCCCCGCAGAGATACGGGCCACGTCGGCATAGTACGAAATCCAATCTACGATAAGACCGTCTCCGACGTTTTCGCCCACGAGCGCCGTTGGCCTAGGGCCTGTTCACATTGGCTGCGGTTTCCGTCAGAGTGTTGGTAGGTTCGGCGGCCGGGTCCAGGTGAGCAATTCAGCTGACTGATGCCCAGTTTGAACGGATTGCGCCGTATCTGCCGCGGCCCAGCGGACACACCAAGGTGGGCCAACGGCAGGTCGTGGACGCGCTGTTGTACCTAGCGAAAGAAGGTTGCAGTTGGCGGGCGCTGCCTGAGCGATTCGGGAACTGGCACACGATCTATGTGCGACTCAACCGCTGGGCCAGGCAGGGCGTGCTGGAGCGGGTACTGGCCGAGTTGCAGCGCGACCAGATTGCGGGGTTGGACACGTCGGTCCTGTCTCTGGACAGCACGATCATCAAGCTGCATCCCGACGCGACCGGCGCTCGGCGTCGGGGGGGCGCCAGTCGATCGGCCGCTCGCGGGGCGGCTGGACGACCAAGCTGCACGCCCTCGTCGCCGACGAACGCACCCCGCTGAGCCTCTCGCTCTCACCGGGACAGGATGGCGACGCGCCCTGGGGACGCGCGCTCCTGCGTCGCCTGGGCGCTCGCAGCGGCCGGCCGGCGCTGGTTATGGACCGCGCCTATGAAGGCGACGCGACCCGAGCCCTGGCGCTCGAACTGGGTTACCAACCAGTCGTGCCGCCGCTCGCCCACCGCAGACAGCCCTGGTCCTACGACCGCGACCTCTATCGACGCCGCAATCTGGTCGAACGGTTCTTCCGCCGGCTCAAGCGCTTCCGACGCATCGCCACCCGCTACGACAAGCTCGACGTCGTCTTCCTCGCCTTCATCCATCTGGCAGTCATCTACGACATGCTGCCCTCAATGTGAACAGGCCCTAGCATCCTGAGGCAGGCTTGGATTGATCCAGAGTCCTCTACATACAGGGTTGTTGTTTGCGTGGTCGTCCATGCTCGGGTAGATGAAGGTCCAAACGACTTGAGCGTCAGAATCCCCCCAACGCCTCTTCACGAGGTGGCTGCGGTAGTATCGACGTCCCGCACCCTCCGTAGTAATCTGACGAACGATTGACGCAATATCGGCCTTGCTGAATGTTCCATTGAGAACTGCCTTGAAGCTGTAGCGCTTCGCAGTTCCGTGGCTAACATCATTAGTCTTCGACAGTGTGTATCGGTCCTGCGGAACAACCATGGTGAGGATATCACGTAGCGCGGGCAGTGATTGGTCATCGATCACTTGGTCCTTCGGGACCATCACGCGGTAGTTTGCCCCTGTTGATTCGGCAGTGTCGCTATCGATCAACTGCCAGTAGACAACGTCGTGGTCGAGGTCTGCCAGGCATACGAGAGCAGGCAACGCATGGTTTATCCAGTAGTCGACGTGCTTCGCGTTAGCGCGAAACACGTAGTTGTTGCCTGTTTGTTCCGAGAGATAGCTCGGGCCAGCCTTCACTTGCACGCCAAGCAATCTCCCGGTGGGCCGGTCGCCTTCGATGAGTTCGACGTGAGCATCGATACCGTAGTCGCTTTCGTGTTGCTCTCGAAAGGCGAAGCCCATCGCTTCAAACGCGCGCATGGCCAAGGCCACACCCTGCCTGGCGATTCGATCCGTCTGTTGCGCTCGCATTATGGGAACATTCTAGTCGAGTACTGGAGGCCAAGACAGGCCGAACTCGACTGTTCAATCTGGTTGATCTCGCAGCCCGCCTTCCGAGCATGCGCGAGATCGTAGACGTTCTGGAGGCGGAGCCAGGTGTCGGCGGTGCTGCCGAAGGCTTGTTCGAAGCGGATAGCGAGGTCGGCGGTGATTGGCGCTTCGCAGGCGAAGACGGCGTCTAACGCAGCCTCCTCGACTTGCAGATGCGACGCCGCCTCGGCATTCGTCAAGCCCAGAGCTTCGACACCGTCCTCCCAAATCGTGTCGTCGAGATAGTGTGGGTCGTCCGGGACATCGTCAGGCAGCGCGTTCGATTCGCTTGATCTCGATCTTGTCCAGCATCTCTTCGGCCTGGGCTGCGTCGTAGTTCGCCTGCAGTTGAATCCAGAAGCGCGGCGTGCTGCCAAGCGCCTTCGAGAGCCGCACTGCCATTTCAGTGGTGACTGGGGCTTCGCCTCGGCAGATGGCCTGCAACACCTGGGTGGGGACCCGCATGTGCTCAGCCGCCGCTTCCACAGTCAGGTCAAGCCCACCGATCCAGTCGTGCTGGATGAGCTCACCTGGATGACAAGGCTTGTTCATAACCATGGGGTCTCTCCTCAGTGATAGTCGACGAGGTCAACATCAGTGACGTCTTCCCCCTCGAATCGGAAGGTTATGCGCAGGTTCGCCGAGACGTCAACGGCCCAATAGCCAGCAAGATTCCCGCTGAGCGAGTGAAGTCGGTAGGTCGGTGCATCCAGCTCGTCTGGTCCGGATGCAGCCTCCAACGCCGTCAGGACACGACTAATCCGAGGAACTTGGTGCGGTGTCAAGCCGCTGGGGTCACCCCGAAGATGGAAGCGTCGCAGTCCGCGATGGCGTACGCGCAGAATCACGCTTCAAGCGTACTCGCCTGTTCGACCCCGCGCTGCATATCCATCCTCTTATGCGCACTCTGTAGAGAAGGTCGGCGCTCGAGTTCCTTGCGGATAGTCCGAATCGCCAGGTCATGGTTTCGCTAAGGGGATGTCTGTAACGACTGACGATGACCCTGCCACTTCAGGACTCGGGCCGTACTCAAGTCCGGACTCGGCTCTGGACTGTGTCGTCTGATAACCCAACGGAATCGCCCATGCCGACTATAGTGTTTCGAACATGGAGCGCGGCGCACCATCGTCCGTCACGTGAGAGGAGAACCGCATGAAATCCCACTCTGACCCCATTCCAGCAGCCCTCTACGCCCGAGTTTCCTCCGAGCGTCAGGATGTCGATCTCTCGGTCGCCGCCCAACTCCGCGCCCTGCGCGATTACGCCGAACGCCACGGCTACCGGGTCGTGCGGGAGTACATCGACGAGGCCGAGTCGGGCCGCGTCGCCGACCGGCCCCAGTTCCGCAAGATGCTCGACGAAGCCTCGGAGACCGAGTCGCCCTTCCAGGAGATCCTGGTCTGGAAGTTCTCCCGCTTCACCCGCAAGCGCGAACACGCCGTCGCCTTCAAGTCGATGCTCAGGCGCAGAGGCATCCGCGTCACCTCGATCACCGAACACGCCGACGACACGCCGACCGGCAAGCTGATGGAGGCGATCATCGAGAGCGTCGATGAGTTCTACTCGGAGAACCTGGCCCAGGAAGTACGCCGGGGGATGCGCGAGTCGGCCTCGCGCGGCTTCTACCTGGCCTCGCATGCTCCGCTCGGCTACCGCAAGGTCTACGTCACCGACGGCGGCAAGCAGCGACCCCGGCTCGAACTCGACCCGCCCAGGGACGCGGTCGTACGGCGCATCTTCGAGATGGCGCTGCGCGGACAGAGCATCCTCGAGATCGTGAAGACGCTCAACGCGGAAGGCATCCCCTCGGCCAAGGGCAAGCGCTGGCTCAAGACGGCGGTCCACAAGATCCTCTCGAACGAGGTCTACATGGGCACCCTGGTCTGGGGGCTGAAGGCGACCGACGGCTCGGAGCCGGTCCGAGTCGATGATGCGGTACCCGCGATCGTCTCGAAGGAGGAGTTCGAACAGGTGGGGGCCATGCTCGATGCGCGGGCCCCGGCCAAGTCCAACCCGCGCCGCGCGTCCAGTCCCTACCTGCTCTCCGGTCTGGTCAGCTGCGCACTCTGCGGGAAGCAGTTGACGGCATCCGAGGCCAAGGGCGGCAAGTACTCGTACTACGTCTGCGGCTCGCTGCTCAAGCGCGGCTCGGGCAGCTGCGAGACGCCCAGGCTCAATGCGAAGCGGTTCGAGACGCTGATCCTCGACCAACTGCGCGACCACATGCTGACCGAGAGCAACATCCGCGAACTGGTCAAGATGCTGGACGAAGAGATGGACGGCGCCGCCCAACAGGAGCGCGAGCGGCTGGAGACGATCGAGGCGGAGCTGCGCGAGATTCGGCAGATGCTGAACCGCATCTGGCGGGTGATCGAGAAGACCGACCTGGAAATCGACGACGCGGCGCCGCGCATCCGCGAGCACATGGCGCGCAAGGAGCAGTTGGAGACGGCCGCCGAGCAGGCGAGGAAGGCTCTAGCCGAACGGCGCGTGCTGCTGGAGAAGGCCGAGGTCGTCGCCGAGTTCGCCGCCGACATGGCCGAATTCCTGCGCACCAGCGACATCACCGAGTCGAAGGCGTTCCTGCGCACGTTCATCAAGCGGATCGACATCGAGCCCGGCCGGGCCGTGATCAGCTACAAGATCCCGATGCCGGAAGACAGCCCTATCGGGCGCAAAGACACCGCTGAAGTGGCGCTGGCAGAAGGAGTTCGCAATTCGGTACATGATGGTGGAGATAGGGGGACTCGAACCCCCGGCCTCGTCGTTGCGAACGACGCGCTCTCCCAGCTGAGCTATATCCCCACGCTGGAATCCGACGAGTTCAGCGTACAGCCGTCTCGTGCTGCGGTTCAATCGACCTTCACACGCTGGAGCCGGAGAGCTACTCGTTGGGCAGCAGGCCGTCGGGCAGATCGACAGTCATGACGCCCGCCGACGTGTCGATATTGACCACCACGTCGCGCAGCGCGGGAATCAGCAGGTCCCGCTCGTCGCCGCGTTCGACGATGTACACATCGTTCGCGCCGGTTCGCAACACTTCGCGCACCGTACCCAGCTCACCGCCGTCCACGCCGACCACCCGCAGCCCCTCGATTTCATCGACGTACCAGTACGGTTCGTCCGCGCTCGGCCGTTCGCTGTCGGGAACCTCGATCAACTCGCCCCGCAACTGCTCTGCCGAGTCCCGATCGGCGACGCCCTCGATATAGAGATAGACCCGATCCTTCTGCCAGTTGACCCGTTCCACTTGCCGCGCCGAACCCGAGATGTAGACGCGGGCGCCCGGCGCAAACCGCTCGGGAAAATCGGTCAAGGGCAGCGCCTTCAGTTCGCCGTTCAGTCCGCGCGGACGCTCGATCACGCCGACCGCCCGAAAGCCGTCGCGCGGCATCCGATCTTCGCGGTGGGAGCCTCCGAGGCGCAGCGCCATGGCCCGCGTCCTGTGTCAGCGGATGTCGAGTGAGGTGTCCAGCGCGCGGGCGTGTCCGCCAACCGAGAGCAGCGTGCGCAGCGCCATCGCGAGCCGGCCTTCGCGCCCGATGATCCGCCCCATGTCGTCCTCATGCACGTGAAGCTGGATTGCCACGTGGTCGCCATTCTGCACGCGCTCAACCCGGACCGCGTCCGGTTCGTCCACCATCCACTTGGCGACGTACTCGATGAAGTCTTCCATTGGCTGGTTACTCGTCCGCCGTCGCAGCGGCCGCCGCGGCCGCGGCGGCTTTCTTTGCGTCCGCCCGCTTGCTTCGCGGCTTCGGCTGGAAGGGCTCGATCAATCCCTCTTTGGCCAGGAACCGGTGCACGGTCTCGGTGGGCTGCGCGCCGTGCGACAGCCAGTGCTTGATCCGTTCAGCGTCGACCTCGAAGGTCGCGGGATCGGTCAGCGGGTCGTAGTGCCCGACCCGTTCGACGAATCGTCCGTCTCGCGCGTTGCGCGAATCCTGCACGACCACTCGATAGAAGGGCCGCCCCTTGCGCCCGTGTCGGGCCAGTCGAATCTTCAGCATCGGTCTCGCTTTGCCTGCCTGCGTTCGGTTCGTATCGATTCAGCCTAGCGCCGAAGCCGAATCCGCGCTGTCCCCCACGTCACGCAGGCGAACAGGACGCGGATCTGCCGATCTAGCGCCGTCCCGCGCCCGCGCCGGGCATCGACGGCATGCGGCCCGAGGCGAGGTCCTTCATGATCCCCTTGGCCTGTTTGAACTGGTTCAGGAGCTGATTCACTTCCTGTGGCGTCGTACCGCTGCCGCTCGCGATCCGCCGACGCCGCGAGCCGTTGATCATGTCCGGCTTGCGTCGTTCCTCCGGCGTCATCGAAAACACGATCGCCTCGAAGTGACGGAAGAAATCGTCGTCGATCTCGTCGACATCGATCTGGCTTTTGATCGAGCTCAGGCCTGGAACCATGCTGATGATCTGTGAGATCGGGCCCATTTGTCGGACCTTGCTAATCTGGTCGATGAAATCTTCCAGGTCGAAGTCGCCGTCCTGCAAGCGCCGCCGCCAGACCTTGGCGTCCTGCTCGCCGAACTCCTGCTCGGCCCGTTCGACCAGCGTCGACATGTCGCCGCGGCCGACGATGCGTCCGGCCAGCCGGTCGGGATGGAACCCCTCCAGCGCGTCGGGACGCTCTCCGATGCCCAGGAACTTGATCGGCGCGCCCGTAACCGCGCGGATCGAGAGTGCCGCCCCGCCCCGCGCGTCGCCGTCCATCTTGGACAGCACCACGCCCGTGATCCCCACCGCCTCGTCGAATGCCGAGGCCGCGTTGACCGCGTCCTGACCCGACATCGCATCTGCGACCAGCAGCACTTCGGTCGGCGCAAAGCGGTCGCGCAGCTCAGTGATCTCGCCCATCAACTCCTCGTCGATGTGCAGCCGACCGGCCGTATCCACGATCACGGTCCCGGCCCCGATCTGATCGGCGCGCGCAAGACCCTGCTCGACGATCCTGACCGGCTTCTCGTCAGCGCCCAGCTCGAAGACTTCGATGTCGAGTTGGCGGCCCAGCGCCTGGAGCTGGTCGATCGCTGCCGGACGGTAGACATCCGCCGCGATCAACAGCGGCCGTTCGCCGGCCTTGCGGGCGCGCAGAGCCAGCTTGGCCGAGGTCGTCGTCTTGCCCGAGCCCTGCAAGCCCACCATCAGGATGATCGTCGGACCCTGCGAGGCCCGTTTCAGGCTCGGCGACTCCGTGCCCAACAGCGCGACCAGCTCCTCATTGACGATCTCGACGACGCGGTTGAGCGGCGTCGGCGACTTCATCACCTCGTCCGTGCTGGCCCGTCCGCGCACGGCCTTGATGTAGTCGCGCGCGACCTTGTAGTTGACGTCCGCCTCGAGCAGCGCCAGGCGCACCTCGCGCAGCGCCGCTTCGAGGTCCTTCTCCGTGATCGAGCCGCGCCGGCCCAGCGTGGCGAACACGTCCTGCAGCTTGCCGCTCAGCGCATCGAACATGGCCATCGGGTGGAGCCCCCCTCCGTCACTCCGTGACACCTCCCCCCGCGAAGCGGGGGAGGGATTGAGCTAACCCTAGCTAGGACAAACCCGCCTCGGCCATCCGCACGCAGAGGTCGCCCACGCGTACGCTGTACCCCCACTCGTTGTCGTACCAGCTCACGACCTTGACCTGCGTGCCCTCCAGGACCATCGTCGACATCGCGTCGATGATCGAGGACGAGGGCGAGCCCTTGAAGTCGCTACTGACCAGCGGCTCGGTCTCGTACTCCAGGATGCCGAAGAGCGACGACTCGCGCTCAGTCGCCGCCTTCTCGAAGGCCGCGTTGACCTCCTCCGCCGTCGTCTCGCGCTCCGCGTCGATCACCAGGTCGACAACCGAGACGGTGCTGGTCGGCACGCGGTACGCCATGCCGTTCAGCTTGCCGTTGAGGTGCGGCAGCACTAGTCCGACCGCCTTGGCCGCGCCCGTCGTCGTGGGAATGATGTTCATCGCCGCCGCCCGCGCGCGGCGCAAATCGCTGTGCACCGTGTCGAGAATCGCCTGATCGTTCGTGTAGGCGTGGATCGTCGACATGATCCCGCTCTTGATGCCGACCGTGTCGTCCAGCACCTTGGCCATTGGCGCGAGGCAATTGGTGGTGCAGGATGCGTTCGAGATCACGTGGTGCGAACCGGGGTCGTAGGCGTCGTCGTTGACGCCGAGCACGATCGTCAGGTCCTCGTTCTTCGCCGGGGCCGAGATCACGACCTTCGACGGGCCGTGATTCAGGTGGCCGCGGGCCCGCTCCGCATCGGTGAAGATGCCGGTGCTCTCGACCACGATTTCGACACCGTGGTCGCCCCAGGGAATCTGGCCCGGGTCGCGCTCCGAGATCACTGCGATCCGCCGACCGTCGATGATGAGGTCGCCGTCGACCACGTCGACCTCGCCCGGGTAGCGACCGTAGTTGGTGTCGTACTTGAACAGGTGCGCGTTCGTCTCGGAATCCGTCAGGTCGTTGATCGCGACGACCTCCAGGTCGTCGCCGTGAAAGTCGAGCATGCCCTTGAGCACCTGCCGACCGATGCGACCGAAGCCGTTGATGCCAATCTTCGTGGTCACGGAGTTCTCCTGAGTGATGGTGCGAATGACTGCGTTGCCCGCAGGTTCGCAGAGCCGCGCAGTGCGCTCAACCCTACGCGCGGCGCAGCCCGCCGCCGAACATGATGCCGCCGTAGTGGTTGAACCACCGCCTGGCCTCGGCGTCCTCGAACGGATAGTCGGCCCCGAGCTGTCGGGCAATCGCGAGACCGGTCACGAAGCAGGTCTCCTGGCTGTTGATCAGCGTGTGGGCGCCGCAGTGCCAGGTCCGACGCCGACCCTGGATTGCGCGGAAGATGTTGACCAGCAGCACCACGTGGCGCAGATCGTGGACCACGTGCTGGAACCAGCGCCGATGGATGATCTTGCCTTCGTCGATTGGGCTGATCGGGTTGTAGGTGACCAGGCAAGACCTGTCTGAGTTCCCCGCCCACGGCTGCTGGTTGTGCATGATGTAGGTGATCTCGTAGTTGTCCGGACGCGAACCGTATTGATCGATGAAGTTACTGCGGGTTGTGAGTGGTTTGCTGTCATTATCGGGCAGCACCGACTCGTCCGAGTGCACGATTGCGTGATTATGCAGTTCACTCTCATAACGAATCGATGACAGGATGTAGCGTTCAAGGTACGAAGGCTTGTCCAGCACCATCAGCGTCTGATTCGCGTTACAGGCGAAGACCACATCGTCGAACGTCTCCTGCGCTCCCTGGCCGTCCTCGACGACCACCCCCGAGTCGCGGCGGTAGACCTTGCGCACCGGCCGGTTCAGGTACACCTTGTCCCGGAAACCCTCCGAGAGGCAGTCGTAGATCCGCCTGGTGCCCTGGTCCCAGGTCTGCATCGGCGTGGCCTGCTCGATGTCGAAAAACTCCAGGTAGCGCGAGAACAGCGCCGCCGGCATGTCGAAGACATTGGTGGCCATCAGGAAGTTGACGAACATCGGCTTGAGAATCTTGTAGCGAAAGTCTCCCGAGAACCCCCCCAGATTCAGGATCGTGCCCATGCTGACGTAGTTGAACGGGTTCAGCGCGTTGAGCAGCTTCGAGCGCGCGCGGGTCAACCAGCCGGCGCGGTGCAGCAGGCGCAGCAGCCGCTGAAACCGCTCAATCTCCCCGTGCAGCTCCCGCCGAATTGCGGAATCGAAGTCGTGGGCATAGATGTCACCTCCGTACCGCACGCTGTAGCTGAACCTCGTGTTCACGAGTTCGATTCCGAACTGCTCCATCAACAACGTGATGTGGTGATAGACGGACGGAATGCAGGCGGTCACCGAGATGTCGAACGGGATTGAGCTGCCGTCGTCCTGCGGCATGTCGGCGGTCACGGCGTTGCCGCCAAGCTGGGACTCGGCCTCGTACAGCCGAAAATCAAACTTGTCGGGATGGTGGCTCAGGGCCCAGGCGGCGCCAAGCCCCGAAATGCCGCCACCGATAATCGCGACGCGCCGGGGCGCCATCAGCCCGCAGCCGCCTGCATATCGCCGGACCTGTCATCGCTCACTGCGGGCGCCGACTCCTTCGCCGGATAGAACTGCGAACAATACGATCGGTATCTCATGATCTCGCCGTCCGAGCGGCAGAGCCGGGGCCTGGCGCGATACCGCTTGCGGCTCCAGATTGCGACATCCTGCAGCACGTCTCGATGTTGGATGTAGTTGAGGAACCTGTTGAGCAGCGAGGTACGTGGCGCGCGCGGCAACGCATTCAACGGCCAGGCCAGGCCGCGCGGCAAGGTCATCTCCCGTAGTTGCGACACGATGGACAGATCAATCTGGTCGCCGTCGACCGGAGTCGACAGGATCCACAGCCGGCCGTCCAGTCCGAGGTTGCGCTCAAGAAACTCGACAAAGGAGTAACCCAGCCCGTGCACCGACGTGAGGGCCGTCACGTCGAGGGAGGCGTAGCGCAGCGGCCCAATCCTGCGATCGGACTGGAAGCTGAAGCGGCTCAGCAGCGCGGCGCCGTCGACCTCGATCGGATCTGCCTGGCCGACGCCGTCGTAGCCGTGGACGTAGCGCAGATGGGCCAGATCCACCGCGTTCTCGGTCGTTTCCTGCGGATGTCCGGGAAAGCGCAGCGTGCGGATCTCGATCTCGCACCATCCGTCCTGCTCCGGGGTCTCGGCCGGCAAATGCCACTGCGGCACCCGGCCTTCGAGCCCCCACCAGGCGAAGACCATGCCGGCAATCTCCCGGGTCTCAAACACGCGCAGGGCCGCCGAGCGCGGCGCCGCCGCGTAGGGCGTCCGCACACACTGGCCGGTCGTATCGAACTCGAACCCGTGAAACGGACAGACCAGGCGGCCCTCGCAGACCCGCCCTCCGCCGTCCGGGCCCAGGTAGGCGCCCAGGTGCGGGCAGTATGACTCGGCCACGCAGGGGCGGCCCTGATCGTCGGCCCAGGCCACGATCTCGATGCCCATCCAGCGCTTGGCGATCAGGCCGGTCCTGGCCAGAGCTTGCCGGCTGGCGACGAAGTACCAACCTTCCGGGTAGGGTGGCAGCCCAGGGCTGGTGGCAGCAGAATCGGACGGCGCTTGCACGGTACAGGTCCCCGTGTCGTATCTGGACGCAGGGCGTCCCCGATGCTCAACACTTGTATAGTAAGACGAACAGCACGAGGTGGTTGTCCGACCCTGTACCGCAGTCTCGCCGACCCCGTAGTTATGTGTACTATCGCTACTTCGTGTTCGGTCAGATTTGGCGATCCAGCTGATAACGTGCAAGCGACGCAGTGATCAGCGACGGATGGCACCGAGAGAGCCGAAGAGCCGATTGAGATCGCAGACAACATGGCCCTCGCCGCCGACCCGGTCACGATCGTTCCGGACCAACTCACGCTCCCTCAGGAGTTGGTGCTGATGCTGCTCAACGAAGAGAGCGGCTACTTTCGGCAGGTCCGGGGTTGGAACTTGCACTGCGCGATCGTCGGAGCGGCGATGGCGGAACTCTCGCTGATCGGCCGGATCGACACCGATATGGAGTCGCTCAAGCTGCTCGACGCCACGCCCACCGGTCACCCCGCGCTGGACCCAATTCTCGAAGCGATCGCCGCTGAGCCGGTGGAGCACAATGCCCAGTACTGGGTTGAGCGCTTGAATTGGCAGGCTGAGTCGCTGATCGACGTGGCGCTCGAGCGCCTGGTCCAGATGAGTATCCTCGAACACCACGATGGCGACTTCTGGACGCTGGCTCGAACCGGATATCGAGCAGATGGCTACGAGGACACGGCCCAGGGTACGGCCTCGGAGTTCGTCCGCACCCGCATTGCACGGGTGATTTTCGAGGAAGAGATTCCCGATCCGCGTGATGTGATCATCATCGCGCTGATCAACGCCTGCGATGTCCTGCGCTTCATCTTTCAGCTTGACGAAGAATCCGAACATCGGATCGAACTGGTCTGCAAGATGGACCTGATTGGTCGGGCGATCTCCGACGCCGTGACCCAGAATCTGACCAGCCCGCTCGTGCGCCGTGTCCATCTGAACCGCTCGATTCCGACCGTGAAACTGTCCCGCCTGCCGTTCAATCGGAATCTGCGGGAAGGAAACTTGCCCGCGTTGATCGCCAACCTGGTGGAACAGTACGGTCCCATCTTTCGGCTCAACCCACCGTTCCAGGAGTCGATGACCGTCCTGGCCGGCCCTGAGGTCAATCGCTGGGCCCAGCGTGAAGGCCGGCTGTTTCTGACGTCCACGAAGTACCTGGACGGCCTCAAGAACGTCTATGGCGCGCACGGCATCATTCCCGCGCTCGATTCCGCGGACCACTTCCGCATGCGCAAGGCGATGCAGCCCAGCCTGTCCAAGGGCAGGCTGGACGAGCAACTGGACACGCTCTACCGCCATTTGCGCGCGCACATGGCGGAGTGGTCGGTCGGGCAGACATTCTCCGCCAAGACCATGTCGCGGCTGGCAACGAATGCGCAAGTCTCGCCACTGCTCGCAGGCGTCGACTCTCAGGACCTGATCGAAGACGTGATCGGATTCAAGGAACGCGCCCTCAACACTCGGGTGGCCAAGATCCTGCCGAGTTTCCTGCTGGGCACACCGGGCATGAGGCGGCGGGCCAAGAGCATTGACGAGCTCATCGCTCGCATTCAGCGCTCCCACACCCCGGCGCAGCGAGTCGGTCAGCCCAGGGACATCGTTGACGACCTGCTCAGCCTGCACGCCAATGAACCACAGCTGCTGCCGGAGTCCAGCCTCAGGTTCTCGCTCTCGACGCCACTGCTGGCGAGTATGTATCTGGGCGACGGTCTCGGTTTCGGCATGTACGCGATGTTGTCGCAGCCGGACCTGCACCAGCGAATCCGCGAAGAGGCGGAAGCCTTGTTCGGCGATGGCGACCCGGATCCTGAGGATCTGGCCGGGCCGGGAGCCGATGTCACTCGACGATTCGTGATGGAGACACTGCGCATGTACCCGGTAGTTCCGGCGTCGTTGCGCAACGTGATGAATAGCTGTGTGGTCGAGGACTTCGAGTTGCCGATCGGGTCGCGGGTTCTGGTTGCCCAGACCGCCACCCACTACATGGATGAAGCGTTCCCCGATCCGCACACCTTCGACATCGACCGATATCTGCCTGGTCGCGAAGAGCACCGCTCGACGAGCTACGCCCCGTTCGGGTTGGGCACGCACACGTGTCTCGGCCATCGCTGGGTGGAAGTGCAGATGGCGATCGACCTGCTGATGATCGCCTACTACTTCAGGCTGGAGCTGTCGCCGCCGGACGCGAAGCTGCGGATTAGCCCGTTCCCTTCGCTAACGCCCAGCGACAATCTGAAGTTCAAGGTGGTGGAGCAGCTTCACGAGCTCCCCGGTTAGGTTGACGGGCAGGCGCGCCGCGAGGGTCGCTCAGGGCGCGCCCGATTCCCGCTCGTGCCGCTCCTGGATGTCGTCGATTGCCTCATCCAGTTCGTCCCACATCCGCTGCATGGTCGAGCGCAAGCGCATGTTCTGGAACGCGCCCCAGACGGTCATCGCCGGCGGCACGACCAGGATCGCGACGATCAGCGAGTAGGCGATGGTGATCGCCGCCGTGATTCCGAACTGCTGCGATGCCAGCAGCGGCGAAGCGATCAGCACGCCAAGGCCGAGGGCGGTGGTCATCGCCGAGCCAAGCAACGCCGAGCCGGTCGTCGCCAATGTCCGGATCGCCGCCTGCTCGGGATCGCGCAGCCGCGAGAACTCTTCGCGATATCGATGAATCAGGTGGATCGTGTAGTCCACCCCGATGCCGATTGAGAGCGCGGTGATGATCGACGTGATCAGCGAGTAGGGGATGCCCAACAGCGCCATGGTGCCCAGCACCCAGATCAGCACGAACACGATCGGCAGGACGGCGACCAACGCCAGCACGGGCTGGCGCTGCGTGATCCAGAAGAAGATCGCCAGGATGCCGAGCGCCACAGCGATCGTGATGCTGATCGACTCCGTCTGGCGCTCGGTGATCGAGTCAGTGATCGTCACCCCGATGATGGCGTCGGATGTCGCCGTCAGCCCCTGTTCGTCCCCTTGCCAGAGCGATTCGAGCTCCTCCTGCACCTGGCGCGCGCCGATCGAGTCTCCTGAGTACGTCGGGAACTGGACCAGGATGGAGTCGATCCCGTCCGGATTGTTCTTCAGGCTGTGCGAGAATCCCGGATCCTGGGACTCGAGGCGATCCAGGATCCGCTGCATGATTGCCGCGTCGAGCTGCAAGCCTCGGGTCGCCTCGCGGTACTGCTCGGCCAGCGCCGGGTCGTAGTTGTCGCCCGGCTCGCCGCTGTCGGTCACCCAGTCCTGGATGCGCAGCTCGTACGAGGTCTGGATTGGTCCGCCGGCGAAGGCTGGCCGGTCTCCTTCATCCGCGAAGCGGTCGGCCAGGTCGCGCAGATTGAGCAGCGTCCTGGTCTCGGTCGCCTCGGCACGGATCAACACCGAAGTCATCTCGGTGGAGCCGCCGACCGCTTGATCGAGCGTCTCCCAGTCCTCCAGCACGCTGCCGCCGCGAGGCAGGATGTCGCGGATGCTGAACTCCGACTCGAGATCGGTCGCGGCGAAACCGAGTCCGATCGTGAGCCCCACCACAACGAGCAGGAACGGGGCCGGGCGAAGCGCGACGGACGTGCCCAACCATTCAGCGGCGCGCTCGATGCCCGGCAGCGCCTGCGACACCATCCGCGGCGCGCGCAGCGAGCCCTTCGCTTCGCGTCGTCGGTCGATGATTGCGCGCCCCGCCGGAATCAGCGTCAGCATCACGATCAGGCTCATCCCCACGCCGAGCGCGGCGACCACGCCGAAGTCGCTGACAATCTCGACCGGCGAGAGCAGATTCGCCAGCAAGCTGACCATCGTCGTGACTGCCGCCAGCAGCAGCGGGATCACCACGTTCCGCAGTCCGCTTCGGACCGCGTCCAGCACGGACGCGCCACCGGAGCGCTGCTCGCGGTAGTGCGAGACCACCTGGATCGCGTAGTCCACCGTCAGGCCGATCACGATGATCGGCACCATCGCCGTCAGCGCGTTCGGCGGACCGATGATGCCCAGCGCGTCCGGACCCAACCAGCCCTCCACGCCGGTCACCCAGATCAACGAGAGCAGCAGCCCGATCAGCGCGAGCACGAGGTCGGAGAGCGTGCGCAGGAAGAGCAAGAGCAGAACCGCAATCAATATCAGTGCGACCCCGATCAGCGGCGCCATCGCGTCTTCGGTGGCCTGCTTGTACTCGTCTTCGACGATCGCCGGCGAGACGCTGCTAACCCGCAACGGACCCTCGTCGTTGGTGGCCAGCTCGCTGATCAGCCGCTCGGCATCGGCGACTTCTTCGTTCTTCGTGTTGCGCAGGCGGATCGAGGCGATCGCCACGGACGTGCCGTCGGCGTCGAGGCCGCTCAAGGCGTTGATCGCCGGCCCAATCTCCGGCACGCCGCGGACGGCGTCAATCTCCGCTTGCGATAGCGAGTCGAGGCGTTCCACGCCCAGGGCTGCCTGGAACAAGTGGCTCGGCGCGATCACTGCTTCCGTCGGCGTCAGCAGCGCCCCGACCTCAGGCGCTTGCGTGATGGTCGCAATCAGGTCGCTCATCTGCGCCAGCCCGTCCGGACTGATCGCGTCGCCGCGGAAGATGAGCGTGACCAGTCGGACGTCGCCGGTCGCCTCAAACTGCTGGTTGATCTCTTCAATCGCCTGCGCAATCGGTCCGTCCTGCGGCAGCAGCCCCACGTCGGTGCCGTCGATGATCGGGGCTCTCCGCCCGGCACCCGCAGCCATCACCACGGTGATCAGCAGCAATACGCCGATCGTGATCCAGGGACGCTTCGTAATCAGGATGCTCAGTCTGGCCAGCACGTCATTCATGATCAGCCTCTAGTCCTGCAATGAGAGGCTATCGCCTGCTGACGCTGGGGCTCAGCACCGAGGTCGCTCAGTGCCTGCGAATCAGCCTGGCGCGTTACCGTCCTGGTGAGCCGACATTGCCGAGGAGCCAACGCAATGCTGCCTTCGATTCGAGTCGATAGCTGGGACACGTGGACTCGGGTCTACAACGATGTCTCAGTTTGGCAGGGTCTGATCGATGCGATCTGTGCGCGAGAGGGGATTGTCTACCGGCGGCTCGATCCGGCCAGCGCCAACACCAACGCCGTCTTTCTGCTGGACCGCGAGTTCGCGCTCAAGATCTATAGCCCGTTCTGGGACGAGTTCGATCTTGAGCGCGCCCTGTTGCAGGCCCTCGGGGCTGAGGAGCGGATTCCCGTCACCGAGGTCGTTGGCTGCGGTCGAGTGGCGGACGCCGACGGGGTGTCCTGGAACTACCTGATCACACGCTTCTGTCCGGCTCGACCCTACTCGGAGCTGCGGCCCGACCTGAGCGGCGAGGAGGCTGCGTCTCTCGCCGCGCAGCTTGGACGGACCGTGCGGGCCCTGCACGAACTCGACACGAGTCGGTTCGTGAGCTCCTCGACCGACCGGACCTGGAACAAACTGCTGTCGGAGCGCCGTCGCGACGCGGTGAGCGAGTTGGTGGCGGCAGGAGCGTTGGACCGCACCATCGCGGGCCCGCTTGAAGCGCTGCTTGACGAGGCGATCGCGGTCGACAAGCCCGAGTCGAGGGTCGTCGCGCACGGAGACCTGGGCGCCGACCACCTGCTTTGCGCAGCGGCCGAGGACGGCTGGCGAATCGAAGCGCTGATCGACTTCGGCGACGCCAAGATCGGCGTGCCGGAGTATGAGTGGATGCCCGTCTGGCTGGGTTTCTGCGGGCTCAATGACCAGCTCGCGCGGGCGTTTCTCGAAGCGTACGACGCCGACTTGCTGGGCGACCGGGAGTTTCCCGGGCGGGCGGTCGCGTGGACGTTCCTGCACGACTTCGGCGGCGAAGAACTGCTGCGTCTCTGGCGCGAGCGCGGTCGGACCAGTCCGATTGACTCCATCGAAGAGCTGCAATCGCTGCTCTGTCCGCCGTCGCTCTTCAGGTAGCTCACGCCCGCACCGCGATCGTGATGATCTCGGGGCTGGCGTCGGTGAGCGGCTGGCGCTCCCAGTCGCCGAACTGGTCTTCGATCCGGAATCCGGCCTTGAGGAGCGATTCGGCGAGCGTGTCGGCATCGAGGAAGCGCAGGGTGCTGCGGCTGATCTCAGGCTCAGTCCAGCGCGGGCTTGTGAATGTGTGGGTGAACGTGACCAGATCGCCGGTCACGGGCGTTTCGACATTGGTGGCCATTCGCACGTCCTGGCCGCGGAAGACGATCTCGGCCGCGTGCTCGGGGGTCCAGCGCTCCCAGGCGCGGGCCAGCGGGTTTCGAGTCTCGAACGCAAAGCGACCGCCTGCCGTGAGGGCGCGACGGATCGCCGACAGCGAGTTGCGCAGCTGGTCGTCGTCAATGAAGACCTGGAAAGCGTGGCCGGTCATCACCACGAGGTCGAACTCCTCGCTCCATTCGCTTGTGGACAGATCGCCGAGGACCCAGTCAATGTCCGAGCGCTTGCGCGCCTGGTCGAGCATCGCGTCGGCGGGATCGAGTCCGCAGAGTCGACCGGCGTGCCCCGCTTCCCTTGCCAAGTGCAGCAACTCGCCGGTACCGCAGCCGACATCGAGCACGCGGTCGGCCGACAACAGCAGCGGCAGGTAGAAGTCGAAGTCGCGCCGGTGCGATGAGAACGAGTCGTACAGCTCGGCCAGGCGGGGCACGGCGAAGTAGCGATCGACCATGTTGGATGGCCTACTCCTCGGATGTCGCGACGGTCGGTTATTCGCAGATTCAGTGATACACCAGTAGGGTCCTCTGAGCGTTGGGAAGTGCAACACGACAGGCGACGCTGATGCGAAGATCGAGGAATCCAGTGTGGCGCGCGGGATTGCGGATTGGTGCGCTCGTCGGCCTGGCGTTGCTGACGCTCGTTGCGCTGGCCTGCGCTGGAGACGAACCATCGCAATCGGCTGCCGAGCAGCAACCGTCGGTCGCCGAGGCCCAACCGGAACAGGAACAGCCACAGCCGGAGCAGCCCGCCGAAGAACCGGCTGCCGAGGAACCGGTCCAACAGGAACAGACAGCGCCCGCGCAACCGCAGGAAGCGCAAGCGGCACCGCAAGCGCCGGCGGAATCGCAACAGCGACAAGAGCAGATGACGCCGCAGGAGGCGGTCGCGGCGGGCACGCGGTTGATCACGCTGTTCGGCGACCTGACCGAGATTGTCTTCGCGCTGGGCGTCGAGGAGTTCCTGGTCGCGCGCGACACGAGCTCGATCTATCCACCCGAAGCGGAGGCGCTGCCCAACCTGGGCTTCGCCGGCGCGCTCAATGCCGAGGCGATCCTCGACTTCGAGCCCACGCTGATCATCGGCACCTCGATGGCCGGACCGCCCGAGGTGCTGGAGCAGTTGCGGCAGGCCGGCGTGGAGGTCCTGATCATCGCGGACCTGCTCGAACTGGATGCGCCGCAGATCAAGATTCGCCTGGTTGGCGAGACGTTGGGCATCCCCGAGCGGGCCGAAGCGCTGGCGCGGGATGTCGAAGCGCGGATGGCGGCCGTGATCGCGGCCTACGCGAATCCGGAGCGGCCGCTGCGGGTGATGCACATCTACATTCGCCGCGGCGGACTGCAGTTGGTCTCCGGCGCGGGCAACCAGGCAGAGGCGATCATCGAGGCGGCCGGCGGGATCGACGCCGCAGCCGAGGCGGGCATTGTCGGCTGGCAGCCGCTCAGCCCCGAGGCGCTGGTCGCCGCCAATCCCGATGTCTACCTGGTCATGGATCGCGGGCTCGAAGTGATCGGCGGTCTCGACGGTCTGCTGGAGATCCCGGGCATGGCCGAGACCCGGGCCGGCGAGGGGCCGTACGTGATCTCGATGCCCGATCTCTACCTGCTCGGCTTCGGCCCGCGCCTGCCGGAGGCGATCGCCGACCTCGCCCAGTTCCTGCGTGATGTCCAGTCGGAGATCGAGAGCCAGTAGCGGCGCCGCGACTTGCGTGTGCGACGGGCACGGCGGAGCCGGGGTCGGGTGATCGGCCGGGAGGAAAAAAACGCGCGGGGGAGATTGGGGTGGATTACAGGGGGTCGTCTTCTTCTTCGGGTGGTTGGTCTTCGGGCGGGGAGCCCCCCTCTGTCTCTACGAGACATCTCCCCCCGCTGGAAGCGGGGGGAGAGGGGGAATGGGCAGCGTGACATCTCTCTCCGCTGGAAGCGGGGGGAGAGGGTCGGTCGTGGAGGTCTCGGAGGAGGTGGCGGGCGACGTCGTAGGGGTCGGTGGTGTGGTAGAGCGCGTGGTTGCGGGCGGCGTTGGGGTTGGGCGGGAACATCTCGCGGACGAGGGTCTTGAGGGCTTTGAGTTGCTTGTAGGCGGGGGCGTCGCTGTTGGCGGTTCGCCAGAGTCGGTCGATGCGGGCTCGGTAGTGGTAGGGGTTGGGCATTGGTGGCTCCTTTGGTGGGTGGTGTGTGATAGTACTGGTGTTCTGATGGTATCGGGATTGTGTGGAACCTGGTCGATTGGTGCGAACATCTGCGCTAGACTGGTCGAATGCCGACGCCCAACTTCGCCAATCGGACGCTGTACCACGGGGACAACCTGCCCTTTCTGCGCGGGATCAACTCGGGGACGATCCACTTGATCGCGACCGACCCGCCGTTCAACAAGGGCCGCGACTTTCACGCGACGCCGGACTCGCTGGCGGCGGGCGCCAAGTTCGAGGATCGCTGGAGTTGGGATCGGGACGTGCACCAGGACTGGATCGACGCGATCCAGGACGACTGGCCGGCAGTTTGGGAAGTGATCGATGCAGCAAACTCGGTCTGGTCCAAACGCGACATGGGGGCATTCTTGTGCTGGCTCGGCGTTCGCTTGCTTGAGATGCATCGCGTCCTGAGGGAAGACGGCAGTATCTACCTGCACATCGACTACACCGCTCACGCCTGGGTGAAGGCGCTGATGGATGCGATCTTCGGCTGGACTAACTTTAGGAATGAGATTGTATGGTGCTATGCCCTGGGTGGGAGTTCGAGAAAGCTCTGGTCGAAGAAACACGACACGTTGCTGTTCTACACCAAGAGCAACAACTATCACTTCGATAAGCCCTCGATTCCCGCAACGTCCCAACGCATGAGAGGGCAGGACAAGGGAATGTTGGATTGGTGGACGGACATTCCATCGTTGAACAACATGGCCAAAGAGCGCATGGGTTATCCGACTCAGAAGCCGGTGGCTCCTTATGAGCGAATCATCCAAGCTTCGTCACGTGAAGGCGAGTTCGTCCTGGACCCATTCTGCGGCTGCGCGACGACACCGATCGCTGCCGAGCGATCTGACCGACAGTGGATCGGCATTGACATCTGGGACAAGGCGCATGATGTGGTGCTGGAGAGGCTTCAGAGAGAAGGCCTTGCTGCGCCGGACGGCGATGCCGGCGGTCGACTGCTGACCTTCGGCCAGGTCGGGTACAGCACCGCACCTCCTGTTCGGACGGATGATGCCGACACGGCCGCGCCACTCCTCAAGACCAAGCAGAAGATCGCGGAGCCGCCCGGTCCCAAGATGTCGCGCGCTGAGATGGTCAATTTCCTGATCGAGCAGAACGGCATGGTCTGTCGAGGGTGCGACCGGCAGTTTGATGACCCGCTCTATCTGGAACTGGATCACAACACGCCGAGGTCGGATGGCGGGCTGAATCACATCTCGAATCGGTTGTTGCTCTGTGGGCCGTGCAATCGGATCAAGTCGAATAGGCTGACGTTGAGCGGTCTGCGGGCGGAGAACCAGAAGCGGGGTCGGATGGCGAGGGAAAGGAGCAACTCATGATCGACAACCACTTTAGGTACGACGTGGGATTGTCGTTCGCAGGTGAACAGCGAGAATACGTAAACGATGTAGCAAGTGAGCTCACCTCCCGTGGGATTCGCGTGTTCTACGACGACTTCGAACGAGGCGAGCTGTGGGGGAAGGACCTCTATGACTATCTGAGTGAAGTGTATCAACATATGTGCAACTACTGCGTTATCTTTGCATCGAAAGAGTACGCATCAAAAGTCTGGACAAACAGAGAGCGCCAAAGCGCGCAAGCCAGGGCTATTGACGAGAACAGAGAGTACATCCTCCCGGCCCGATTTGATAGCACTCCGATTCCTGGCTTGCTTCCTACCATTCACTACATCGATCTAACGCAAGTGTCGACCGATGAACTGTGTGACCTCATCGAAGCCAAGTTAGGAATGGACACTAAGAGTAACTACTTGCCTCCTAACCTAGATCGACTGTATTCCGGCTTGCACATCACAGACAATGAGGATTGGCAAGATGGAGTGGATGCAGACGCATGGGCGTTCCTTCAGGTGCTACAACGGATGAGCGAAGACGAAAGGCAGGCGGTCTTCGCCCTTCTGAGCTTTGGTTGCCCCACTGAGCTGCCAGAGAATATACACATCGATGCAGATCTGCTGCGTAGAATCACCGATATGTCGGTACCCAAGCTTCAGCGGCATTTGGGGGATGTTAGGTCTTTGGGATTTAGGTGCAGATTGCGGGAGCGATCGCACCGCCATTCCGAGAGTTCTGGAGAGCTGCTTGGTGACGTTGAGGTGTTTGAGCTACGGTGGGAGAATCCGAGCGTCGGAAGGACCGGGGAGATTCCCGCGCTTCTGGTTGCAGCGGAGATGATTCACGTAGCGACTGCCAATCTTTGCAGAGCATGCGGATACGAGGCTCTTGAGCGGCTGGACTTTTCACAGCTAGCCAGCGCTACTGCGACCGATGAATCTCACGAGGCTGTTGTCGAGGACGACCGGGTTGAGACTAATGAAGGTCGCGAGGGTCCAGCCTCTGCTTTGTAGGGTGAGTGTTCTACCCAGTAGTCGGTCCGGTAAGTGAGGCTGGATCGCTGGGAGTCACAACTGCGCTATTGGACGCTGTTCCTGCCCCCGACGCCAAGCGAGGCGCAACTCGGCCTGTCGCGCCTCGGCCCATTCCAGCACCTGCCGCATCTGAGGCGAGGGCAGCTTGCCGGTGTACAGGGCGAGCGACTCGATCTCGATGAGCGCCTCATTGTCGCCGTAGACGGCGTGGAAGTGCGGAGGGTTGTGCTCGCGGTTGAAGATGCGAATGACGATGCCGTGGAATCGGCAGAGTTCAGACATTCACGGCGCTGCCGGCGCTGCGTGGGTACATATCTCTCAGCGTGAGGCCGGTCAGGTCCATGTAAAGGGAGTCGGCGCAGAGTTCGATGTCGTCGTTCCAGGCCACCGCGCGGTGGTCGGTGATGTGCACGCTGCGCCAGAAGTCCGGGTCGCGCCAGGCCGCGCAGATTGGCTCTTCGGCCATGTCGGAGAGGTCGATCTCGCCACTTACGCCGTCGGCGAACGCGATGCGGATGCGCCAATTGTCGCGTGCTTCGACTTGGACCGGCTGCACAAGTTCCATGAGGTCAGTCTAGCCGAAGCCGAGGATGAGACCCACGCCGAGCGCGATTCCCGCCAGCACGATCCCTACGGCCTGATTGATGTGCCGCGCCTGACGGGCTTCCATCTCGGCCATTGCCCGTAGATCCTGTGCGACTGCCATCTCAGCACTTTCGCTCGCCCTGAGGATACCTACGCCAGATCGTCCAGCTTCGCCACCAGGCGCTCGACGTGCTGGAGGTACTCTTCGACCTCTTCGCGGTTCATTGCCGCTTCGTAGAAGTTGATGTGCATGGTCTGGGCGTAGCCGAACTCGAGGCGCAGATCGGGGTCGCCGGTTTCGCCGACGAGTTGCCGCACGACGTTCCAGAGATTGCGATGGCCGTCATGCTGCCAGCCGCGCCTCTCGGCCGCTGCCTTGACCAGCGTCGCCGCCGCGCCCCACGCCTTCTCCGAGGCCTGCGTCAAATCGTCCTCGGCCAGATGCGCGCGCGCCTTGCGCAGGTAGCCCGCGCTGAGATCGCGGTAGTGAACTGCCTGTTCGGTGGTCATGGGGTCAGTGTAGTCATGGGCCGAGATGAACGCGGACGCGGGAGGCTGGTGGGCCCTCTGGGACTCGAACCCAGGACCTTCGGATTAAAAGTCCGCTGCTCTGGCCAACTGAGCTAAGGGCCCAGGGCCAGTGTATGCGGGGATTGGGTGGTGCGGGGAACCCCCTCAGTCCCTACGGGACAGCTCCCCCCTGGAGGGGGGAGCGGTAATCGGAGGGGGTAGGGTGCTGGTATGCGTGAACTGGCGTTGTTGAGTTTTGTGACCCTGGATGGGGTGATGCAGAGTCCGACGAGTGCGGGGGAGGATTCGTCGGGCGGGTTTGTGGGCGGGGGCTGGGGGGCGGCGTACTGGTCGGAGGTGATGCCGCAGGTGTACGCGGAGGCGATGTCGGCGCCGTACGACCTGTTGCTGGGCCGGCGGACGTACGACACTTTCGCGTCGCACTGGCCGCAGGTGGACGCGGCGGACGATCCGGTCGCGGCGCGGCTGAACGAGGGCCACAAGTACGTGGCGACGCGGTCGGCGTCGACTCCGTTGCCGTGGGGTCCGGCGACGCGGATCTCGGGCGATGTTGCTGGGGAGATTACGAAGCTGAAGCAGGGGGAGGGTCCGCTGATCCAGGTGCACGGCAGCGCAGGGTTGATCCAGACGCTGCTGCGGCATGGGTTGGTCGACGAGTACCGGTTGTGGACGTTCCCGGTGGTCGTGGGCTCGGGCAAGCGGCTGTTCGGTGACGGGTCTGTGCCGGGCGACCTGCGGTTGGTGCGGTCGGGGTCGACGGCGAACGGGGTGGTGATGTCGGTGTATCGGGGTTGAGCGCTATTGCAGCGCGCCGGAGGCGACCAGCTCGATGATTCGGTCGTCGGCGTAGCCGAGGATCTCGCGGAGGACGGCGTTGTTGTCGGCGCCCATGGTCGGGGCGACGGTTGGTCGGCTCGCGGGCGTGCGGTCGAAGACGATGCGTGCGCCCTCGACGACGGAGCGTCCCTGGGTCGGGTGGGCAAGTTCGACGAAGTGGTTGCGGTGCCGGAGCTGGGGGTCGGCGAAGCAGGCGGCGGAGTCCTGGACGGCGTGGGCGGGCACGCCGGCTGCGATCAAGGCGGACATCGCGTCCTCGGGCGAGCGTGCGGCGGTCCAGTTCTCGATGGACTCGCCGTTGAGCACGCCGTCGAGCGCGGCGCGGTCGGCGTCGTCGCGGCAGGCGATGGCGAGCCAGCGGTCGTCGCCCTGGCAGGCGAAGACGCCGTGGGGCGACATGTCGGGGTCGGCGTTGCCGTTGGCCTGCCACTTCTGACCGGTCAGGCGGTACATGAGGAAGGCGGGAGTGAGGAAGTGAATCGCCGCCTCCATCTGGGAGACGTCGATGTACTGTCCGCGGCCGGTGCGGTCGCGCTCGTGCAGCGCGGCGAGCAATGCGGCGGAGGCGAAGCGTGGGGCGACATAATCGGTGTACGCGCCGAAGGGTCCGGCGGGCGAGCGGTCGGGCCAGCCGCAGAGCGGGGTGAAGCCGGCGAAGGCGGCGGCGAGGTTGCCGAAGCCGGCGAACTCAGAGAGAGGGCCGTCCTGTCCCATCAGGCAGGAGGACATCATGATCGCGCGGGGATTGACCTCGTGAATCGTCTCCCAGGTCAGGTCCCAGCCGCGCATGGCGCGCGGGGTGAAGGACTCAGTGACGATGTCGGCCCAGCGGACGAGGTCGAGGATCAGTTCGCGTCCTTCGGGGTTGGCGGGGTCGACGGTGATCATCTGCTTGCCGGCGTTCATGTTGTGGAACATGGACGAGCCTTCGGGCTGGGTGTTCTCGTCGTCGATGAAGGGTTGCAGCGTGCGTGCGGTGTCGATCCGAGTGCTGGACTCGATGCGGACGGTGCGGACGCCGAAGTCGCAGAGGGCTCGGGTTCCGGCGGGTCCGGCCATGACCCACATCAGGTCGAGCATCTTGAGGTCGGAGAGTGGCGGCAGGATCGGCGTGGCGGCGTTTGCTCTGTTGAGACTTGCAGCCGTGCGACTCTCCGCGAGCACTTCGTCGGTGTGTTCGCCGAGCATCGGGGCGGGTCGTTGGTACTCGATCGGGGTCTCGGAGAGCCGGGCGAAGGGTCCGGGGAACTTGAGGGCAGCGCCGTCGCGCTCGACTTCGCGCCAGTAGGAGCGGGCGGCGAGGTGCTCGTTCCGGTCGAGGTCGTCCATGGTCGAGACGGGGACGAGCAGCAGTCGGCGTTCCTGGGCGACCTGGAACAGCTCGGCCTTGGTCTTGTCGGCGCAGAGCGCGCCGACGACGTCGCAGCAGCGCAGGTACTCTCTGATCGGCTCCTGACCGGAGAGGATCAGGTTGGTGTAGTTGAGCCAGTCCTTGTCGCGGGTGGCCTGGTCGCAGTAGCCCTCTTCGAGTGCGTACTGCATGAGCCGGGCGGTGAAGGGTCCGATGGCTGCGCCGAAGAGGTAGGTGATGGCGACGTGGCCGTCCTTGCAGGGCCAAAAGAGGCGGATCTCGAGGGGTCCCAGGGCTGCGCCGACGGCCGAGCGTTCGAACTGACCGGAGTTGTTCGCTGCAGCGATGATGCCGGATTGCGTGGCCTGGGCGTAGGCGGCTTGAGCGGAGATGTCGATGAACTGTCCGAGGCCGGAGCGCTTGCGCTCGTGCAGGGCGGCGAGGACGCCGATGGCGGCTTCTGCGCCGGCGTGCAGCGCGGTCTGGGGTAGATCGACGCGCAGCGGCGGTCGGTCCTTGTCGCCGCTCTGGATCATCGGACCCGCGGCGGCGGCCACGGTCAGATCGGTTGCGGGCCAGCCGGCTTTCGGACCCGTTGACCCGAATGGGGTGATTGCGGCGTAAACCAGACCGGGATTGACTGCGACGAGCGCCTCATGGCCAATGCCGAGCGCGTTCATCGCGCCGACATCGGCCGATTCGATCACGGCGTCGGCGCTGCGGACCAGGTCGAGGAAGCGGTCGCGGCCGGCGTCCGACTGAAGGTCGAGCAGGACTGAGCGCTTGCCGCGGGCGTAGGACTGCCAGATCAGTGAGTCCTCGATGTCGCCCTTGTTTGATCCGTCGCTGAACGGCCCGCGCGTTCGGGCGGCGTTGCCGCCGGGAGGCTCGATCGCGATCACGTCGGCGCCGAGATCGGCCAGGATCATGCCGCCGATCAAGCCGCGGTCGTCGGTCAGGTCGAGGACTCGGTAGTCGCTGAGCATGCTTCGCCTCCGTCTTCGAAGCGGTCGGACAGGCAGAGGCTAGCGAAGCGTCACGGTCAGGGTCGGTAGTCTTCGGGATCGCGAATCGCCATGTAATCCCGATGGTCAAGGTAGTGACATCATGTAGGCGTCGGCGACTCGAAGTTGAGCCGCCGCCTGTTGCGGCCGTGCTGCCAGGCTGCAACTTCGACCCGCACTGCGGGATACTCTTGCGTCACAAACTCAAGCGCTGGACGAAGATCCGTATCCGCTGAACACACGATGCCGACATCGAACTCATCGCGGATTGCCATCTTGACAACATCCACTGCCAAGGCGACATCAATGCCCTTCTCACGGGCAATCCTTCGGCCTGTCCGGGGCTCGGCGAGGTATTGCAGCCTTCGAGTGATTGCGGTCACACCGTCACGTTCCCAGGCGGCCACCTGGTTCGCGCGCGCCTGGAACATCTTGGGGTCTTCATGCTGGTCGGCGATTCCGCAATAGACGCGGACTTCCGCAAGCTGTCGTTGCGAATCTATGGGCCCTCGCTGGCAGACAAGGTCTGCGAGCTTGACTGGGTCGATCTGGCCATCGACAGCGCGGACATGCCGCCGACCTCTGTGAAAGAGCGCCCGAGCGCGGCTGAACACGTTCTGCCAATCGACGAACACGACGACTCTGTCAGGACGGTTCGACATCAGGTAACGATAATCCCCGCCAGGCCAATGCTCGAAGAGCATCAGAGGGCGGGGAAGAGTGAGTCCCCTTCAGGTCACGCGGCCTGGCGGGGACAAGGCCGATGCCGCGTGCAGGTATGACGATATCACGAAGACGCCGATGCGGTCAGTGGGTCGCCCACGATGCGGTCAGGAGCGTTGTTGCTTCCGCCTCGACCGCGAGCTCCGATTCGAGCAGCGCGGCGCGCAGATTGCCCGGTTGCCTGACCAGCGACTCTGCGAGCCCTCTGGCGGCTGCCTGATGCAGCGAGGTGCCCACGTTGATCTTGGCCACCCCCAGGCTCACCGCCGCCTCGAGCTCGTCTTGCGTCAGCCCGCTCGCCCCGTGCAGTACCAGTGGAACTGCGACAGCCTCGCAGATTGCCCGTAGCCGCTCGACCTGAAGTCCTGTGGCTGCGGGGCCGCCGTGCGTGTTGCCGACCGCGACGGCGAGCCAGTCGACTGCGGTCGCCTCGACGAATCTCGCTGCTTCGTCCGGATCGGTCCAGGACGGATCGCCGATCGTCACGCCTGCCTCGGATCCGGCGACGTGGCCCAGTTCCGCTTCGAGCGGCAGACGCGACCAGGTTGCCAGTCCCTTCGCCGACTGGGCCAGGGTCACGTGCTGGTCGAACGTCATGGTTGAGCCGTCGATCATCAGCGACCCGAATCCGGCGTTGATTGCGGCGCTGAGTTCATCCAGCGTGTCGGCGTGATCGAGATGCAGGCCGATCAGGGCGTCCGAGTCTTGGGCGGCGTGTCGCACGGCTCCGGCGGCCAAGTCGACGCCGCCAATCAGGCCAAGCCCGGAGCGGTTGAACTGCACCAGCACCGGCCGGCCCGTCTGCTCGGCGGCGCGCACCACCCCGCGCACCATCTGAATGGTGGAGACGTTTGCGCCAACCACCGCGCGGCCATCGGCCCTGGCGCGCGCGACGAGCGGTCCCGGTTCAACGATCGGCATGCTCGCAGTGTCCCACAGAAGGGTCCGACGAGGTTGTTACTCTCTGTAGGCTCAGCAGGTCAGCGGCGAGCGCGGAGCGAGTGCGTGGGACAGTTCGGCGGTCACGGCGAGTTGGCGACGCTCGATGACGATGTGCTCGTCACGATCTCGCTGGACGGCCGGCTCGATGCGTTCAATGTGCTGGTGCTGCGCCATCAAGGTCGAGTGCGGGCGACCTGCCGAGGAATCGTCGGGATGGCAGACGCCGACGACCTCATGCAGGAGACCTTCGTCAAGGCCTGGGACCGGCTGAGCACCTACAAGCAGCGAGGCAAGTTCCCCGCCTGGTTGGGTGTGATCGCGAGACGCTCCTGTTTCGATCATCTGCGCCAACGGCAACGCCGCCCCTCAACATCGCTGGATCGCCTGACCGATCTGCTCGGCGACCAGTTCGCGCCCGAAGCGGGGGGGCGCACGCTCGACGAGCACATGCTCAACCTCGAACTCAGCGGCGCCTTGCGCACGGCCCTTGACTCGCTCCCCGAAGAACAGCGACGCGCGGTCTTCTATCGCGATGTGATGGATATGGAGTACGCCGAGATCGCCGATGCGACGGGTTGGTCGATGGGCACCGTCAAGTCACGTATCAGCCGCGGTCGATCGGCGATGCGCGACGTCCTCGTGCGGCAACGGGAGGAGGCAGGAGCATGACTTGTCTTGACTCCAGTGCGCCATTGGGAACCAATCGCGTTGTTTGTACGTCTAAATTTGGAGACGAAGACACCGGCAACCGCTCCGTCTCGCCGGGACGCGGTGGAGCTGGACCTGGGTTGACGTGATGATTGGTAGGCAGTTCTGGCTCCTGTTCTCACGCCGCGACTGGCGCGGCGACGCCTCCGCCTACCTTGACGACGAGCTGACGCCGCGCCAACGCAACCAGTTTGAAGCTCGGCTGGCTCGTTCGGATGAGATGCAGGAGTATCTCGATGACCTGCGGCAAATGCGAACCGCGTTGCGCGGCTACGCCGCAGAGTCCGCCCGCGCGCCATTCCAAATCACACCCGAGATGCTCGCTTCGCATACGGCCGCGCCCTTGCGCGCCTCAGGTATCGAGCGCGCGCTGCGACTCTCCATGACGACGGCCGCCGTTGGAGTCGCTACGTTCACCGCCGTCCTGATCTTCGATGCCGTCGACCGTCCAACGGTGACATTCACGACGACTTCCGCGGGCGACACGCGAGCCGACGCTCCGGCGGCGCAGGTCGCGGTCGAGCGAGCCTCCGTGCAGGAGTCGGCTGCGGACGCGGGCGGGTCGGCGGTCGCCGTTGCCTCGATCGCGTCGACTGAATCGCAGCAAGGGCAACAGGCCGCTGCCCCGGCAAGAGAGGCCGAGGCGACCGAACCTGCCGGGCAGGCGACCGTGTCGGCATACGACGCCGAGCAGGACAGCCAGGTAGAGCTGGCGCAAGCGGTCCAGGAGCAGGAACAAGAGCTAGAGCAAGCGCAGGCACAGCAGCAGGCGGCCCAGGAATCGGAGTGGCAGCAATCGGCTCAGGCGCAGGCCGAGTCCGCCCAGGCGGCGGCGCACGAGCAGGCAGCCGCCGATCCGTCGCGACGGGCGCTCAATGCAGGGAGCGCCAACCGCGAAGCGAATGAACAAGAGGTCAGCGCCGCGGACGTGGTCGCCTCGCAGGAGGAAGAGCAACCCGCACAGGCGTCTGTATCGGCTGTGCCTGCTCAAGAGGAGGAGTCGCCCGCGATCGAGTCGGCTGGCGCGAGTGATAGCCAGGAGTCTGCCGAATCCACGGATTCCACCGAGTCCGGCGAAACCGGCGATGGCGCGGGCGAGACCGCCGGCGGGCAGGCGGCGGCCGATTCCGCAACGGCGTCGACAGCGCCCGTGACATCGTCGGTGCGGGTGGTCGAGTCAGAATGGCCCTTGCCGCAACGGCCGCAGTCGAGCAGCGTGCAACTGGCCACCGATCCTTCCTGGGAGGCGCCGCTCCAGATTGCACTGGCGGTTGTGGCGTTCGGGTCGTTGCTGGCCTGGTTGCTGCTGACCGTCGTGGATCGTCGCCGACAGACATGAGCGCCCGACCTGCGCGCGCCTCGCGGCAGATGGCGCGCGCCTTTGAACTGGCCCGCGCGGTGCGAGGCACGACCAGCCCGAATCCTGCAGTCGGCGCTGTGATCGCGCATGGTTCGCAGATCGTGGGCGAAGGCGCGACGCAGCCGCCGGGTGGTCCGCACGCCGAGGTAATGGCGCTGCGCCAGGCTGACGAGCTCGCAGCCGGCGCGACGATGTACGTGACGCTCGAACCCTGCGGGCATGTCGGACGGACTCCTCCCTGTACGGCGGCGATCGTCGAGGCCGGAGTCGCCAGGGTCGTGGTCTCGGTAGAAGACCCCGATCCGCGCGTCTCGGGTCGCGGACTGGACGCGCTTCGCCATGCCGGGATTGACGTGGAGATCGGCGACGGGGCCGCGCTGGGAGCTGCGCACTACGAGGCCTACGCGCAGCATCGACGCAGTGGGCGGCCGTTCGTGACCGCCAAGTTCGCCGCATCGCTCGACGGACGGATCGCCTCGACCAGCGGCGACTCACGCTGGATATCGGGCGCCCAAACCCTGCGCTGGGCGCACCAGAATCGTCCATTGTTCGATGCCATCCTGGTCGGTGTCGAGACGATCATCGTCGATGATCCTCAGCTCACCGCGCGGCCCGACGACTGGCGCGGTCCGGCGCCGCAACCGCTGCGCGTGGTGCTGGACAGCCGCGGCCGCACTCCGCTCGATAGCCGGGTCCTGCAGGGCGCGGACACCTCCAGGACGCTGATCGCCACCACCGACGCGGCCGATGAAGATTGGCAAGCAGAGATCGTGGGAGACGGCGTCGATGTCGCCGTGTTGCCATCAGACGATGAGCGCGGCGGGCGCGTCTCGCTGGCGGCGCTGCTTGATCTGCTCGGGCAGGAGCGCGGAGTCGTCAGCCTGCTGGTCGAGGGCGGCGGCGAAGTGCTCGGGTCGTTCTTCGATCAGCGCCTGGTCAACAAGGTGACTGCCGTCGTGGCTCCGATGATCGTCGGCGGCGATGCCCAGACCGCAGTGCGCGGTCACGGCGCCGAACGGATGAAGGATGTGCTGCGCCTGAGTCGCCTGACGACCGAGCGACTGGGATCGGACCTGCTGGTCACCGGCTACCCGGTGCATCCGGAGCGAGAACTCCAGGTGCGCGTGCGGCCGGCCGGACCGGGGGACGTGAAGGACATCGATTCGTTGATCGCGTCGCAACTCGATGAGGGCGCGCCCGACGCTGATGCGTTGCTCGCGTCGGCGCGACTCGGCGACGCGGTCGTCTGGGTGGCGGTGGCGCCGATGACGCACGTCGAGGCCGACTCGGGCGCATCGGCAGGCGACGAAGTGATTGGTGTCGCCGCAATCACGATCGACGAGCAAGTGATCGACGCGCGGCTGGCGTCAACCGTCTGCCTCGTGGTCCGCGCCGACGCGCCGCAACGCGCCGCGGACAGGTTGCGCGAGTCGTGCGAGGCCTCGGCTGCGGGACGCGACGCGGAGTGGCTCGCTTGCGCGCTCGATCTGGCTCCCGGACTGAGCGACGAACAGTTCCGCCAGGCCGGATATCGGTACTACCGCAGCAGCGGCGAGAGCGGCGACGTGCTGATCAAGCGGCTGTGAATGGCGGCGCAGCGCCTCCGCCACTGGCATAATCCGGGTCCGCTCGACACCTGCGGTTAGCATGAGACCTGCTGAGTCCGCCCTGGCCGGCGGCCTGAGAGGACAGAGATGTTCACCGGGATCATCGAAGAGATCGGCGAGGTCGTCGAGGCCGAGGAAGGCCTGCTGCGTATCGCCGCGCCGATGATCCTGGAAGACGCTCAGTTGGGCGACAGCATCGCCATCAACGGCGTCGATCTGACGGTCACTCACATCGAACACGCGGAGTTTCTCGCCAACCTGATGCCGGAGACGTATCGACGCTCCAACCTGGGCGAGCTGTCGGCCGGGGATCGAGTCAATCTTGAGCGCTCGGTGCGTCCGATGGATCGGCTGTCCGGCCATATCGTGCGCGGGGTCGTGGAAGGTCGGGGGGCGTTTCGGAGCAGCCGGCCGGAGTCCGACGCGCTCGTCGTCACCTACGACGCGCCCGACGATCTGCTCGGTCACATGATTGTCAAGGGCCCGATCTGCATCGACGGCGTCTCGCTCACGATCGTCGAGAAGGACGAAACGGGCTTTGCGGTTTCCCTCGTTCAGTACACTCAGCGGCACACCAATCTCCTTGACCGCCGGCCCGGGGATGCCGTGAACCTGGAGACCGACATCCTCGCCCGCTACGTCGATGAGTTGCTGGAGACCAAGATCGATCAACTCCTCGACGAGCGGCTCGCCGCGCGCAGACTGTGAGTATCCCGATCCCTCGGGGCTGCACTGAAGGATGAGAGGGATGACCGAAGCGAACGATTCGATCAATCTGATCCCGACGCCCGCCGCCGAACGGGCAGGCGATGCGGTCGAAGACAAGCCGCGCAGGGCGCGCCGCGCCACGACGCGCCGGCGGAGGTCACCGTTTTGTACGGTCGAAGAGGCGATCCAGGCCTTCGCCAACGGCGAACCGTTGATCATCACCGACGACGAAGATCGGGAGAACGAGGGCGATCTCGCTCTGCCGGCGCAGTTCGTGACTTCCGACACGATCAACTTCATGGCCGTGAACGGCCGCGGCCTGATCTGTGTGGCGATGGACGGTCAGATCCTCGATCGCCTGGGTCTGCGCCTGATGGTTGACCAGGGTTCCAACACGGCGCCGCTGGGTACCGCATTCACGGTCTCCGTCGAGGCGCGTTCGGGCGTCACGACGGGCATCTCGGCGTCCGACCGGGCGCGCACGGTGCAGGTGCTGATGGATCCCCACGCCACGTCGGATGATCTGGTCTCGCCCGGCCACATGTTCCCGCTGCGCGCTCGCGACGGCGGCACGCTGGTCCGGGCCGGTCAGACCGAGGCGTCGGTTGACCTCTGCCGCCTGGCCGGCTTGCAGCCGGGCGCCGTGATCTGCGAGATCATGAAACGCAACGGCGAGATGGCCCGGCTGCCGGACCTCGTCCGATTCTCGCGCCGACACAAGATCAAGATCGTGTCGGTCGAGCAGATCATCCAGTACCGCCTGCGCACCGAGATGCTTGTCGAGCAAGTCTCCGAGGCGAAGCTGCCTACGCCGCTGGGGACCTGGCGGTTGGTGGGCTACCGGACCAAGGACCAGACGGAGGAACACGTCGCGCTCGTGATGGGCAATGTTCGCGGCCAGGAACCGATCCTCGTGCGCGTGCATTCGCAGTGCCTGACCGGGGATGTATTCAGTTCACAACGCTGCGACTGCGGCGAGCAGCTCGATATCGCCATGCGCCGGGTCGCCGAAGAGCGCCGCGGCGTGATCATCTACATGGCGCAGGAGGGTCGCGGGATCGGTCTGCACAACAAGATTGCGGCCTATGCGCTGCAGGACCAGGGAATGGACACGGTTGAGGCGAACCTGGCGCTGGGATTCTCGGCCGACCGCCGCGACTACGGGATCGGGATGCAGATACTGCGCGATTTGGGCGTTCAGCGAATTCGGTTGATGACCAACAATCCGGCAAAACGGCACGGACTGGCCGGCTATGGACTCGAGGTCGTCGAGCGGGTGCCGGTCATCGCGCCGGCCAACCCGCACAACGTGCGCTATCTCTCGGTCAAGCAGGAGAAGATGGGCCATCTGCTCGACTCCGACGCATTGGATCCGGCCGGTTCGGCTGACGACGGCGGGTCTCCGACGCGCCGATCGGCAATCGGCTGAGACGAACGAGCGAGTCGATGCCGAGGATTCACGACGGCGCAGCCAACCCCGATCCGGAGCACGGCCCAGCCAGCGGCCTGCGTTTTGCCGTGGTGGTCAGCCGCTTCAACGACTTCGTCACGAGCAAGCTGCTGGACGGCTGCATCGATCACCTTGAAGAGCACGGCGCGGACACGGACGAAATCGACATCTACTGGGTGCCTGGCGCGTTCGAGATTCCGATTGCCGCGCAGCAGTGCGCGCGGATCGGCCGCTTCGACGCCGTGATCTGCCTGGGCGCGGTGATCGAGGGCGAGACGGACCATTACCGCCTGGTCGTGGACGGCGCGATGGAGGGCATCTTGCGGGTCGGGCTGGACACGGGCGTACCGGTGATCTTCGAGGTGCTGGCCACGCAGACAGTGGCGCTGGCCCTCGCCAGAGCCGGAGGCTCGGCCGGCAACAAGGGCGAAGAAGCCGCCCAGGCCGCGATCGAGATTGTGCGCCTCCTGCGGACGATTGAGTAGCTACTGGCGTCGCGGCTGGCTAGTCGAAGGTGTTGCCTCGGCTGCGGAAGGTGTCGATGCCGAGGCCGTCTCTCCACTTGGCCGATTCCTGGCGGGAGAACGGATCGAGGGGGATGCCGCAGCCGTCGGCGATGCGGACCATGCGCTGGAAGTTGGCAATGGTTGCGGCGCAGTCGACGACGGCGTCGGGGCCCATCTCGGCGTTGAGCGCTTCACGCGCCGCGGCAAGATCCGGGGTGCGGCCGACGGCCGCGTCGGAGTAACGCAGCAGGGCTTCTCCGTGCTCGACGCCGCTGTCGACCTCGTTGCGGACCGTGCCATTGAGGTTCAGGGCGTCGTTGTCCTGGCTGCTCCGACCGAGCAGCATCACGTGGGAAATCGTTCAATAGAAGCACTCGTTGAGGGCCGAGACTCGGGCCGCGACCAGTTCGCGCTGGGGGCGGGTGAGGACGCGGTAGGGTTCCTGTTCGGCGGCGATTTCGATCCAGCTCAGGTAGTGCGCGTCGAAGAGGTCGCTGAGCCAGCGGACGCTGTCGGGGTGCAGGCTCATCGCCGCGCGGACGTTGGCGCTGCGCTCGCTGCCGCCGTAGATGTCGGCTTCGGGCTCGTCCAGGTCCTCGGGCTGGATGGTCGGCGGCCAACTGCCGTGGTCCTTCGCGCCGGCGGGACGGATCCTGGACGGCTGGCCCGGCAGCGGATCGGGCAGCGGTTCCAGGTCGATCTCGAGGGCGCGATGGAACTCGTCGATCGACCAGACGTGGACGACGACGCCGAGCAGCTCGATGTAGTGCGCGTCGGACATGCCTTCGGCGCTGATCGTCTCGTCGTACCACTCGCGGGTCACATTGGGCAGGTCGCCGATCAGCTTGTGCACGGCGAAGACGGCGGTGTCGGGCAGGTCGGCCGGCCCAGGTCCGGGATCGGGCAGGCTGTCGACCAGAGCGGAGGCGCGGCGGCACTCGGCGGCGATGCTGATTCGCTCGGCGCCGGTCCACCACTCGCCGGGCTCGGCCAGCATCGTCCAACTGCGGCGGTGGGCGGCAGCCATGCGCTCGAGCACGGGCCAGGATGTGTGCTGGTATGCGAATGGGGCGGTCATCGTGGTCATCGCGGGCTCCTTGCTCCGGGTCAGTGCTGCGGGCCGTCCTTCTAGGTCGTATTGCTAGGTGGTGTTGGCAGCGGAGGCGTACTCGTGCAGGCCGAGATCCTCGCGGACGTCGTCGGTGGCGTCGCGGGTGAATTCGTCTAGTGGGATGCCGCAGCCGTCGGCGATCCGCACCATCCGCTGGAAGTTGGCGACCACGCCGGCAGCGTCGACCAGTTCCTGCGGGCCGAGTTCCGCGACAATCCGGTCGCGCAGGCCGGGCAGCGCGTCGGTCCGCCGGACGGCGGCCTCGGCGAAGGCGGTCAGCAGACCGCCGTGCGGCACGCCGGAGTCGGAGTCGGCAGCGACCGCGCCTTGCAGATTGAGGCTGTCCAGGCTGCCGCTTCGTTTGCTGCTCTCACGGAGCATGCGCACGTGCGAGGCGGTTCAATAGAAGCACTCGTTAAGGGCCGAGACGCGCGCGGCGATCAGCTCGATCTGCGGTCGCGAGATGGCGCGCAGCGGGTCGGGCCGGCGCATCTCGGCGAAGGACAGATAGTGACCCTCGGAGAGGTCGTGCAGCCAGCGCACGTTCTCGGGAATCAGCGAGAGCGCCGAGATCACGTTGGCGCCCCACTCCAGCGGTCCGTAGAGCATCTGATCGTCGGGGCGCAGGCCGGCTTTGGGCACGAGCGGCGGCCAGGAGTCGCGCTGCTCGGCCAACGCCGGGCGCTGTCTGCTCGGCTCGCCGGAGACGGGCTCCGGCAGCGGTTCCAGTTCAAGACCAAGCGCACGGTGGAACTCGTCAACCGAGAGCGCGTGGACGACGACGGCGACGAGCTCGACGTAGCGGTCCTCGGTCATGCCCTGGGCCGCGACGATTTCGTCGTACCACTCGCGGCTGAGGTTGGCGTTGTCGACGACCAGCTTCTGGATCGCGTGGACAGCCGCCTCCGGCAGCAGCTCGCTGCGGGCGGCCTCAAAGTCCCGAGCGGCGCGGCCGATTCGAGCGATCTCGACTCGCTCCGCGCCGGTCCACCAGCGGCCGGGACGAGCGATCATGTTCCAGCTCATCCGCTGGGACGCGATCGTCTTCTCGCGGATGGGCAGGTCGACGCCCGCGTACTCGAATGCCATCTATTCACCTCGCCGCCTGTCGAGAAGAGTAGCGTTTAGCGGACGTATCTCCGCGAACGCAAACAGGAGCAGGCAAGATGGCTCAGACACTGGATGTCACCGGCGGTCAGTTGGTCTACGACGAGTTCGGCGAGGGCCCGGAGACGATCGTCTTCGTCCACGGCGCGGGCGGCAATCATCTGAGCTGGTGGCAGCAGATCCCGGTCTACCGCGAGCGCTTCCGCTGCGTGACATACGAGGTGCGAGGTTGGGGCCAGAGCCGCGACGACTCCGGCGAGGGGCGCAGGGCATTCGCCCGCGATCTGGGTGAACTAATGGATGCGCTCGGTATTGCCGAGGCAGTGCTGGTCGGCCAATCAATGGGCGGATTCACGATCCTGCCCTTTGCTGTGCGCAATCCACAGCGCGTGCGCGGCCTGTTGATGGCCGACACCTTTCTCGGCATTGACGCGCCGGAGCTGATCGAGGAGATGCGCCAGGCGGTGCAGGCGGCCCAGGACAACCAGGAGAGCGGCGGGCTGACGCGCATGGTCGGCCCGGCCTACCTGCGGCGCAATCCGAACGGCGTGTTTCTCTACAACCAGATTCGGGGGCTGAATCCGCCGCCCGATCCCAGTCAGTCGCTCTCCTTCGGGCAGGACGACGGCGCGGTCGCGAAGGCTGAACTGAGCGCGCTGACCATGCCGGTCTTCTTCCTGGCCGGGGCCGAGGACGCGATCATCCCGGCCGAACTGATCGAACGCGCCGCCGAGATGGTGCCCGGCGCGCAGTACTTCCAGATTCCCCTGGCGGGACACAGCGTCTACTGGGAACAACCCGAAGACTTCAACCGCATCCTTGACGCGCTGCTGGCCGAGGCGTTCGCCTGAGCGGAGCGCTGGTAGCCTCAATACAGTTCGCGCGAGTTCGAGACGAGGATGCCCGTGACCTACCACGAAGTGATCTATGAGCCCGGACCCGTGGCTCGGGTGATCATGAGTCGACCCGAATACCGCAATGCGCAGTCGCGCCTGCTGTTGGAGGAGATCGACGCCGCGTTCCAGGAGGCGGTTGACGATCCTGAGGTGCTGGTGATCGTGCTGTCGGGCAACGGGCCCGACTTCTCGGCCGGGCACGATCTGGGCTCGCCGCCGGAGCTGGCCGACCGCGAAATCCGCGGTTGGGACGAGGATTTCGTCGGCGTCTACGACCGTCAGCGCGACACGCGGATCACCAACACGATGCGCTGGCGCAACATTCCCAAGCCGACGATCGCGATGGTCCACGGCCGGTGCATCTTCGGCGGCTGGATGGTGGCCGCCTCAATGGACCTGATCTTCGCCTCGGACGACGCGCTGTTTCTGCCCTCGCACACACAGTACTTCTCCGCGCCCTGGGACCTGGGCGTTCGCAAGGCGAAGGAGATCCTGTTCCAGAACCGCTTCATTCCCGCGCGGGAAGCGCAGGAGCTGGGCTTCGTCAACCAGGTCTATCCGGCCGATGTGCTCGAACGGAAGACGCTGGAGTACGCCCGTGAAGTGGCTGAGCGCTCGCCGATGGCGCTGCGTCAGATTAAGCACTCGATCAACAACATGCAGGACGGCCAGGGCTTCACCACGCACATCAACGCGAGTTTCATGACCTACGCCGTGGGCGCGCGCTTTGGACAGCCCGATCCGCGCATGATGCAGGGCAAGCGCCAGCTCTCGCCGGTTGCGGAGGCGCTGGCCAAGCTCAAGCCCTGGCCGCGTTCGCGTCAGGACTGACGGAGACGCGGACGGTGAGCGACGCAGACCTGCTGGCGCATCTGCGGGTCGTCGAGGTCAGCCGCGACGTTCCGTCGGCTGCCTGCGCGCGCGAGTTCGCTCGCTGGGGCGCAGACGTGCGCTGTTTCGAGGCGCCCGGGTCGCGGCTTCGCGACGCAGCGCCGACAATCGAGCGCGACGGCGAACGGTACTCGCTGCTGCATCACTCGTTGATGATCGGCAAGACGCCGGCCGCAGGCGACTGGCGGTCGCAGCTTGACGAGGCCGACGTGCTGGTCAGCGACGCGCCACTCGCCGAACTTGGCGGCATTGCCGAGCAGTTTCCGGCGCTGATTGTTGTCCACTCATCCCCATTCGGGACGGACGGGCCGTATGCGGACTACCTCGCCGACGATCTGATCGTGCAGGCGCTGTCGGGCTTCATGGGCACCAACGGTTTGGCCGGCCGCGAACCGCTTGCCGCGCCGGCCGCGATCATCCCGCGCGCGATCGGCATCCTGGGCGCGGTCGCGGCGTTGGCGGCGCTGCTCGATCGGATGCACTCAGGGCAAGGCGAATGGATCGAGCTGTCCGCGCAGGAGGCCTGCTCGACCCTGATCATGTCGCTGCGCTCCGAGTTCTCGGGCGTGGCCTTGCCCAGAGTCGGCGGCACGCCCGGCTGGGCTGAGGTGATGCAGACCGCTGAGGGCTACATCACGCTCTCGCCCTGGTCGAAGGAGACGCTGCGCAATCTGCCGATCGCCTTCGGCGTAGAGCCGCCGCCGCCCGAACTGTTGGAGGGTGAGACGCGCTTCGCCGAGCAGCGGCCGTCCAAAGCCTACGTGCGACCGATCATCGAGTCGCTGGATGCTGAGACGATCTGGACGAAGCTGTCCGAACTGGGCTCGGTCATGGCGATGCACCGCTCGGCGCGGCAGTTGCTCGACGATCCGCAGCTCAGGGCGATTGAGTTCTTCCACGAAGAAGATGGGCTGACCGGCGCCGGCCGGGCGATGCGCGTGACGAAGAGCGAGCACGAGACGGCGCGGGTCGATCGTTTCGCACAGCGGGCGCGTCCGAAGTCGAGCACGGGGCCGCTGGACGGCCTGCGCGTGGTCGACTTCACGCATGCCTGGCTGGGTCCGTATGCGACGACGCTGTTGAGCGACCTCGGTGCCGAGGTGATCAAGGTCGAGGGACCGAAGCGTCCCGACCTCTGGCGCTACGACGCAGCCGAGCCGATGCGCGTCGTGTCGCCGGACGCCCATCCGCTCAATGTCCGGCCCAACTTCAACATGGCCAATCGGGGCAAGCGCACGGTCTCGATCGCGCTCGACACCGACGAGGGCCGAGCAATCGCGCTGGACCTGATCGCGCACGCCGATGTTGTCTTGGAGAACTTCCGTCCGCGGGTGCTTGAGAATCTGCGCCTCACGCACACGCACATGCGCGAAGTAAATCCGCATGTTGCGCTGGTTTCGTTCTCGGGATTCGGGACCGGCGGTCCATACGACAACTTCCGCGCCAACGGCGGCACGACCGAGGGCAATGCCGGTTGGGACCTGCTCTACGGCTACGCCGGCGAGGCGCCGTTGATGCTGGGCACGATGCAGGCTGATCCGATCGTGGGCGCGCAGATGGCGGCGTCGGCGCTTGCGGCGGTGCTGGATGCGCAGCGGACGCAGGCGGCGGTCCATGTCGAGGGATCGATGTTCGAGTCCGCCGTCGCCTACATCGACGAGTACCTGTTGGCCGCATCGGCGGGCGCGGCAATGCCCGAGCGCAACGGCAACCGCGTCCCCGGCGCCGCGCCGCATGAGTGCTTCCGCTGCGCCGACGGGGTCGACGGCTCGGACGAGTGGATTGCGATCGCCGTCCCCGACGACGCGACCTGGCTGCGGCTGGCGCAGATTGCCGGTCTGGATCGTCCAGAGTGGCGCACCGCAGCGGCGCGCAAGGCGGACGAGCGGGCGTTGGAGCTGGCGCTGACGGACTGGACGCGCGGCTGGGAGGCGCAGACACTGCAGCATCGGCTGCAGGCAATCCGCGTGCCGGCAGCGGCGGTGCATTCGACGTTGAGTCACCTTCGAGATCCGCAGCTCGCCGCCCGCGACTGGTGGCTGCATCTCACCCATCCCGACACCGGCACGCGCCAGTACCAGGGATTCCCCTGGCGGCTGCGGCGTCGGCCGGCGGGCTGCGATCGGCCGGCGCCGAGGATGGGCGAACACACGCTGGAGATCCTGCGCGGCACGCTCGGCTATGGGGACGAGCGAATCGACGCGCTGCTGGCCGACGGAGTGATCGCCGGTCTGACCGAGAAACGCGCGCCGGGCGAACCTGCGCCGCGGCCGATCAGTCCGCGCTGATCCGAGCTCAGAAGCCGAAGTTCTCGACAAGTCGGCAAGCCTCGGCGACCCAATCTCCGAGTCCGACGCGGCGACCGAGTTCGGGGCGCTCCCACTGCCAGCTAATCAGGACGAGATGGCGGAGCAGCAGGAACAGGGGCAGCCACGATTCCGCCTCCGTGCTGAACGGTCGGACTTCGCGGTAGCCGGCCATCATCGCCTGGTAGATGAGGTCGTAGTCGGGACGTTGATCGAGCATGAATAGCGCGACCGCGAGATCGTACTGGTGCCAGCCCCAGCCGGCGTCGTCGAAGTCGAAGATCTGCAGCGCCCCGTCGGGTCGGACCAGGACGTTGTGCGCGTGCAGATCGGCGTGGATCATGGAATAGGGCCCGTCTTGCGGGTCGAGACCACGCAGCATCTCGGCGATCGCCCGGCGCGCCTGGCCGAGAATCTCGCGCTGACTCGGCGTCAGTAGGGGGATGTCCCAGAAGCGGCCCCAGAAGGGTTCGCTGCCGACATAGCCCGGGATGTCGAAGGCGTGCCGTCTGAAGTCGTTGGGCGGCGTCCAGTCGATCGACTGGTTGTGGCAGGCGGCGATGATCCGGCCCATCTCGGCGAAGTGCGCAGCGACGCGGTTGGGGTCCTGCTCGCGCTCGACCACGCTACTCAGCAGCTCGCCCTCCATCCACTCAACCAGGCCGACGGCTCGGGTTGACTCGCCGTCGGGCGTGGGAATCGTCGCGTAGCCGGGTCCCGTCAGCGTGCGCACGCCTACAGGCACGTGAACTCCGGCTTTGTTCAGCGCCTCAGTCCAGACCAGTTCCGACTCCAGCTCCTGCAGCGTGTGATAGCCGGGACGGTGAATGCGCAGCGCGAACGCGCGGGTATCAGGCAAGACCAGCTTGAAGACGGTGTTCTCGCTGCGCGAGACCAGCTCGATCGCGTCGGGAGCGAGTCCCCAGTGCGGCAATGCGCGCTCGGCGATGTCTTGCAACTCCTCGTTGCTCAGATCGTTGGGTTCGAGCATCGATTCAGACCGGTTCGGCGATGGCGGCTTCGAACGCCTCCAGGAACATGTCGGCCTGCTCTCGCATGAGCACGAGCGGCGGGCGGACCTTGAGCACATTGCCGAACTCGCCGGCGCGACCCATCAGGAATCCGGCCCGGCGTAGCCGATTGACGATGACATCCGCGCCGTCCGGATCGGGCGACTTGCTGTCGCGGTCGGTGACCCATTCCATGCCGATGAAGAGGCCGTGACCGCGCACGTCGGACATTGGCTCGCAACCTTCTTGCAGGGCGCGCAGATTGTCGATCAGGTAGCCGCCAACATCGGCGACGCTCTCGACGAGGCGCTCGTCCTCGATCACGCCGAGCACCGCCTCGCCGACGGCGGCCTGCAACGGGCTGGAGGCGAAGGTGTTGAAGTATCGGGTCTTGTCGCGAAACGTCTCAACCAGTTCGCGCGAGGCGACGACGCCTGCCAGAGGCAGTCCGTTGCCCATCGGCTTGCCCATGCTGACGATGTCGGGCGTTACGCCGCTGGTCTCGTAGCCCCACCAGTTGCCCGAGCGGGCGAAGCCGGCCTGGACCTCGTCGCAGATGAACAGTCCGCCGGCCTCGCGGACCATCTCCGCTGCCCGAGCCATGAATCCGGGCGGGATGTCGGGCAGGCCCTCGTTGGCCAGGATCGAGCAGACCATCATCCCGGCGAAGGGCACGCCGTCCTCGGCGAAGCCGTCGATCTCGGCACGAAGGCGAGCGAGATAGGTTTCGGTCAGGGCCTCGTCGTCGAGCCCGTCCCCGATCGGCCGGTAGCGCTGGGGCACGGGGATCGAGCGGAACTCCCGGTCGCCGTCGCCGCGCAGGCGCGAGAGCTTGCGCACTTCGGTCGAATTGCCGTGATAGGCAGCCTGCGTGTAGATCAGTCCGCGGCCCTCGGTTGCGGCGCGGGCCATCAGGATGGCGACCTCGTTGGCCTCGGTGCCGCTGCAGGTGAAGACCGCGGTCGTGAGGTGATCGGCGTGCAGCGAGGTGAGGTGCTCGGCGTAGTCGAGGATGCCTTCGTGCAGGTAACGGGAATGGACGTTGAGCGTCTCGGTCTGCTGCTGCATCGCCTCGACCACGCGCGGGTGTGCGTGGCCAACGCAGGGCACGTTGTTGTAGAGGTCGAGGTAGCGCCGCCCGTCGGCGTCGAAGAGCCAGACCCCTTCGCCGCGCACGATGTGCACGGGGTCGTCGTAGAAGGTGGCGATGCCCGCCCCCAGCAGCCGCGCGCGCCGTTCGAGCAGGTCTTGGGTGGTTGGTGTGGTCATGGGCCGATTGTCAGTGTTTGCGCGCGCCATCGCAAGCGGCGACTCCTAGACTCGATTCAGAGATCCCGCAATCCGCGTATTCGCCTGGCTGTCTCAGCCTCGGATGGAGTTGCAGCATGACCGACCAGACCGAAAATCTTGCCTACGCGACGATTGAAGAGCTCGCGCCGCGCATTGCGTCGGGCGAGTTGTCGCCGGTTGCGTTGACGCAGGCGCAACTGGAGCGGATCGGCGCGCTGGACGGCCGGCTCAAGAGCTATGCGACGGTGATTGCCGAATCGGCGTTGGCCGAGGCGCAGCGGGCCGCCGACGAGATTGCAGGGGGCGACTATCGCGGACCGTTGCACGGCGTGCCGATTGCGGTCAAGGACCTCTGCTACACGACCGGCGTCCGCACGATGGGCGGGACGAAGGTGCTGGAGGACTTCGTCCCCGACTTCGACTCGACGGTCGTCGCTCGCTTCCAGGACGCCGGCGCGGTGCTGCTGGGCAAGCTCAACCTGACCGAGGGCGCGATGGCGGGCTACAACCGCGCCCGACAGGTGCCGGTCAATCCCTGGGCCGAGGACCGCTGGACGGGCGTCTCGTCGAGCGGCTCGGGCGTGGCCACGGCGGCCGGGCTCTGCTACGCCTCTCTGGGCAGCGACACGGGCGGCTCGATCCGTGGGCCATCGGCCTCCTGCGGCATCGTCGGACTGAAACCGACCTGGGGCCGAGTCAGCCGCTACGGCGTGCTCGACCTGGCGCAGTCGCTCGACCACGTCGGTCCGATGTGCCGCTCGACCTGGGACTGCGCCGCGACGTTTGAGGTGATCGCCGGCGACGACCCCAACGATCCGACCACGCTGCCCGAGCCGGCTCCGGCGATGCTGGAGCGGATTGACGGCGGCGTCGCAGGGATGCGGATCGGCTACGACCGGCGCTACGCGAGCGAGGGCGTGAGCGCGCCGATCGCCGACGCGGTCGCTGAGTCGGTTGAGACACTGGCCTCGCTGGGCGCGGAGATCGTCGATGTGACGCTGCCCGACTTCGGGCCGTACATGCCCGATTGGCCGACGCTCTGTTCGGTCGAGGCGCTGTACGCGCACCTTGATCACTATCCGAGCCGGGCCGGCGACTATGGCAATTGGTTCGGCGCCTGGCTGGAGCGCGGCGCGTCGGTCAGCGCGACCGAGTACGCGGCCGCCTGCATTCGGCGCGAGGAGCTGCGCGGGCTGTTGGCGCGCTGCTTCGCCGGGATCGACATGCTGGCCTGTCCGGCGCAGGGCACGCTGCCGCACGAGGTGACTGAAGACATGATGTACGACGACACGCCGGGCGAGTTCCAGTGGGCGCGGCTACAATACACCGCGCCCTGGGACATGAACCGCGCTCCGTCGCTGACCCTGCCCAACGGCTGGAGCGAGGAGGGTCTGCCGATCGCGCTGCAGCTCGTGGGACCGCTGGGCAGCGAAGCCGCGCTCTGCCGAGCCGGCTACGCCTACGAGCAGGCAACCGATTTCATGCGCAACCCGGAGGTGTAGCAGCGCGCAGGGAGAGGGCAACCAGATGTTGCGTCGCACCGTACCGGTACTAGTCGCCCTCGCATTCGTGGCGGCGATCATCGTTGTGGGAAGGACGGGACTTCGGGCAGAGTCCAGCGAATCTTCGACCGTTCCGACCACTGTCTGGTTGTACGAAGGATGGAACCTGGTCGGCTGGATGGGTGAAGCGGGTCCGGTCGACGATCTACTCGACCAGGCATCCGAGATCGAAGCCGTATACGCGCAAGCATCGTCGAGGGATGAATCAGGGTCGCTGATCTGGGAGAAACTGGAGCGCGGAGCGACACGCATCATCGACGGCGGCGAAGCATTGTGGGTACGAGTCTCGGGCGTCACCGGCAGACAGGCGGTTGCATGGAAGCAAAAGGCGATCCGAGAACTCCCCGATGTCCACCTACCCGCCGGCCAGAGCGCGGTCGTCTGGTCCTGGGACGGCACGCGACGGCTCGGCGCTGCGCTGGGCCGACTGAAAGATCAACTTTCCCACGCCTACATCTGGGACAAGCGGGATCAGAGATACCACCGGTACTCATCAACGTTTTCCACTCTGGATTGGTGGGACTCCGATGTGTTGATTGGCAGCGCGATTCTGGTCCATCTGACGGCGCCGGCGACGTGGGGACCGCCGACGGAGCCGGTTGTCACAAGCTCGCCGACGCTGGCGGAGCGAGACTGGCAGGTCGTGAGCGACACGGCACTAGCGGTCCACCGGTACTTTCACCGCTGGCTCGGAATCACGCCGCGTGGATTCGAGATCCGCGCGCGCGACTTCCCGCTGCCCTGTTTGACTGGCGGCAGCACTTACGCCTTGTCGCTAGACGTTCCTTGCCCACACTTGGAGCGGCTCGTCTCGCGCAAGTGATGTCGGAGCGATACGTCGCTGCTGCGATCGACTACACGAGGTCGCGAGCCGATCACGACGAGCCCGAGTGGCTGATTGCAGGGCATGCGCACTACGTGCGTAGCCGATTGCTCGCGGCCCGGGGGATTCGAGCGTACGAGACAGTTCGAACAGAGTTGATTGGCTACGCGCGAGCGACCGACCTCGCCATTGACAGTGAGACGCTCAACGCCGTTCCCTCGCATCCATGGCCCCCACCGTGGAACACGAGCCGGGAGACGCTGCAACGCGCCCTTGGAACGATGGCGATCGATTGGCTGGTTCAGCAACAAGGAACCTCAGCCCTGCACCGGTATGCCGCAGAGCGGTTCAGCGGCGACTGGCGGCACGCCTTTGCGCGAGCCTTCGGAATGACGATCGAGCGCGCAATCGAGAGGTTCGAGCAGTATCGAGCTCAACTCGCGACAGCGGACGGCGCCGCGCCCCGGCTTGGCCAACCACTGCATCACATTGTTTACTTCGGACCGATCACCGAGCGAAGGCTGGAGTTCGTCGAGGATGTGGAGCGTATTGTTCAATTCTTCGAAGAGGAATACGGCCTCTTGGCCGAGGCCGCCACATTCGTCCTCGATCTCGATGCGGAGGCGTACGACGACATCCGGGGTACCGTCGGAGGAGGGCATCTGAACTGCGGAAACATCTACAGGTCGATGGTGTTTGTAGCCGACGACTGTATGTATCCCTTCATCATTGCTCACGAATACGTACACGTCCTCACTGACGAGCTGAGCTACCGCAAATTCAGGACTCAGCCGGTATGGCTGCTGGAAGGAGTCGCAGAGTACCTCGCGCTGCAACAGTCCGTTCACGACGGTCGAGCAAATCGCGACTCGGCTCTGCGCAGTCGGGAGGAAGTCGCTCGCGGTATCGTCGAGGCGTTGCCGGCGGAACTGTCCGACGCTGAACTCGCCATCGCAACGATTGAGCGGGACAGCTATTACAAGATATATCTCCTGGCGGTCCAACACCTCGTCGATCTATTCGGAGTCGAAAGTATGCTTGCGGCTTTCAGTATTCCGTACGGGGACGGGAGTCAAGACTTTTCCGACCGTTTCCCAGGCGTGTTCGGCAAAACCCTGGAGGAGTTCTTCGCCAGCTTTGGCTCGTGGCTCCGCTCGCTGCTGTGACGCGATGTCTATGGACCAGCCGGCCACGTGGAATCCGTAGGCGTCCGCAGAACACGACTGCGCGTCGCTAGCCGTTAACGCCCGTGCCCCAATCGATCGCATTCTTCAGCAACTGTTCGTAGGCTTCCGTCTCCCAGGGGCCGCGGAAGCGGAGCGCCGAGTCGCCGCCGTAGATTTCATCCACATGGGGCGGCGAGGTGATGTCCTCGGTCGTCAGCAGGACCTGCGTGTCGGGATGCATGACCTCGACCATGTAAGGCTCGTCCTGGACCGGGAACGAGTTGGGCAAGTTGTAGGTCAGCGGATGGTTACGGTCGGCGACGGAGACGTTCATCTCCTGGATTGGCGGGTGGGTGAGAAAGAATCCGCCGAGCGCCTCGTGGTAGTCGGTCTTGACCCAGCGCCGGCGGCCGTCCTCGCGGCCGATTCGCTCCGCCTTGCCGCCCGACGATCCGTGCAACGCCAGCCAGCGGCCGCCGTCGCCCAGCCAGTCGCGGATGACGCCGGTTTGGTACTCGTCGGCGAACGGTCCGGCGACGTAGCAGATGAGCAAGTGTGCGTCGCGGATCCACTTGTGACAGTCGGTGAAGTCGCCGCTGACGGTCGTGTGGACGTTCTCGTTCGCCTGTAGCGCGGTCAGGATGCGCATGCGAGCGTAGTCGATGTCGTGACCGGCATGCTGGCCGGGAGGGAATCCCCCGGCGACGACGTGGACGCGAATCGGTGTTCTCATGGCCTGTTCCTCCCCCAGGTGCTCAGCTTGCGGCGATACTAACGCGTGAACTGCACCTGTACGGAGGGACGAGATGGAACCACTGCAACCGATGGCGGCGGCGATCGCCGAACTGCTGCGCGAGCGGGGCGAGACGGTCGCGATCTGCGAGACGACCGCCGGCGGGATGGTCTCGGCGGCACTGCTCTCAATTCCGGGAGCCTCGCGCTACTACCGCGGCGCGGCGGTGACCTACACGCTGGTCGCCCGGACCGAGTTCCTCGGCATCGACCTCGACGACTATCCCGGCGTCCGCTCCAGCAGCGAGCCCTACGCGAAGATCATCGCGGAAACGATTCGCGAGCGCCTGGGGGCGACCTGGGGCATCGGCGAGACCGGCGCCGCCGGGCCGGGCGGCAACGTCTACGGCGACGCCTCGGGCCACACCTGCATCGCCATCGCGGGGCCGAGCGAGTACGTCGAGACGCTGGAGACGGGCATCGAGGATCGGGAAGAGAATATGTGGCTCTTCACCAGGCGAACGCTGGAGGTGTTCGAGTCGGTGCTGCGGGAGGCGGGCTGACGGCGACGCGGGCGCTCAGCCGAACTGCTCGTAAATCTCCCAGGCGATCATGGCCACGCTCGATCCGAGCCAGAGCAAGACGACGATCCAGTACAGCCAGGGGTCCTCGTCGCGGCTGATCGGCTGGACGAGATAGGTCACGCCGGTGAACAGGCTGGGCACCGACCAGGTGAGGAAGAGCAGTGCCCAGAGCCACTGGAAGTTCAGGACGACGGCCGCGACCACGACGACCAATGCGGCGATGGTCAGGCCTCGCGATCGTCCCGTGGTCGCGGCGCTCCCGCGGCGGTCGAAGCTCATGCTGATTCCTCCACGTGCCTGGCCGGCGGTTGCTCGCCGGTCAAGCGCCAGGCGAGGTAGTTGTGAAAGTCGGCGACGACTCGCTCGAGCGGGACCAGCCGCCCGCCGCGCGAGTGTTCGGAGGCCATGCCGGCCTGGGCGCGTTCGCAGATCCAGCGATCCTCCTCGAGGAAGGCGGTCGCGTAGCCCTGCCCGATCTTCTGCGAAACCGAGTCGAGCGGCTCTCGGGTGAGCGTGCCTTGCAGGACGCGCGAACTGGTTGGTCCGACGGGATGCACGACGATCCAGTCCCACGAGTCGAGGGTCATGACGCCGACGAAGGATGGCGGGATCGAGACTAGGACGTAGTGATCGGCCTTCGAGTTGCCGCCCAACAGGCTATTGAACAGCTTGCCCACGACTCCGTCGCCGCCGTACTGAACGACCTCGCCGCCGGTCAGCGTCCAGGGAGCCGAGCCTTCGATGTAGTAGGCGCCGCGGGTCGGCGTGACCTTCTCCAGCGTCTGTTCATGCACCTTGAACAGGTGGTAACTCTCGATGCCGTTCTCAAGGATCAGTTTCCAATTGGCGTCCCAGACCTCCGGATTGGCCATCGTTCCCGCAACCGTGAACGAGGCCGGGTCGAACTCGTCCAGATGCGGCGCGATACCGGCGAGCCGCCCGGCGAGCGGGGGCGTGTCGGGGTCGAGACAAACGAAGACGACGCCCATCCAGGTCTCGGTGCGGAAGGCAGGCAGACTGTGCTGTTCGGGGTCGATCTTGAGGCCGTGGGTGTACGGCGCGCCGCGGAACGCGCCGGTGTCGGCGTAGCTCCAGGCGTGATAGGGACAGACGATGGTCCCTTTCTCGAGACAGTCGATGCCCGGCTCGAGCATGAGCGTGCCGCGATGGCGGCATACGTTGGAGAGCGCCCGCAGTTCGCCGTCGGCGGCGCGAATCAGGGCCAGCGGCTCGCCGGCGATGTCAAGGGCGAGATAGTCGCCTGCGTCCCGCAACGCGGACTCGGCGCAAACCGCGACCCAGTCGCCGCGGAAGAGGCGTTCCATCTCGATCGCGAAGAGCGACTCGTCGTGGTACGCGGCAAAGGGGAGCGCCCGCGCCTGTTCCGGCGGGGCCATCGCTGAACCAAGCAGGTCCAGCCCACTGGTATGCGCTTCGCTCAGGTTCGACTCGTCCGTGGGCGTCACTGTGCCAGCTCTCGGAAAACCGGATAGGGAAGCGCAGCTTAACGCGAGCCCGGGACGATGCCGCGCACCGACGTCTCGATGCTGAACAGGCTGGTGCCGGCGGTCATGTAGAGGATGGAGAAGTCGTCGCCACCGAAGGTCAGGTTGGCGGCGTGCTCGTCCATCTCGAAGACGCCGAGGTAGGTTCCGTCGGCGGCGTGGGCGGAGACGCCGCCTGCGCCGGTCGTCCAGAGGCGGCCGTCGGTGTCGACCTTCATCCCGTCGGGCGCGCCGCGGCGGTCGTCGTTGGACTGGTCGACGAACAGGATGCGGTCGCCGAGCGTGAGGTCCGCGTTGACCTCGTAGCGCCAGATCAGGCCCTCCTGCGAGTCGCCGATGTAGAGCTGAGATTCGTCTGGCGTCAGAGCGAGTCCGTTGGGATTGGAGAACCCGCTCGGCACGACGCAGTGCAGCGAGCCGTCGGGGTCGATCCGGTAAACGCCCTGGAAGTCGAGCTCCTGCGACTGCCCTTCCTGGCCGAAGCGCGGGGTGCGTCCCGAGTCCGTACCGTAGTTCGGGTCAGTGAAGAAGATCGCGCCGGAGGAGTGAACGACGATGTCGTTGGGGCTGTTGAGCTGCTTGCCGTCCCAGGTGTCGGCGAGCGATGTCTCGCTGCCCGACGATCCGTAGGGGGCGCTGGAGACGCGGCGGCCGCCGTGCTCGCAGGCGAGCAGGTTGCCGTCGGCGTCGAGGGTCAGGCCGTTGGACCAGCCCGAGGGCTCGCGGTAGACCGCGGCTTCGGCATCGCCGGGCCGCCAGATGTGCTGGCGGTTGCCGGGGATGTCGCTGAACACGAGCGCCTGATCAGCAGCAATCCAGATTGGCCCTTCGATGAATCCGAATCCGCCGCAGAGGCGAGTCTCCTCGCCAATCAGCAGTGCGGAGATGCCGTTGTCGTCTTCAATCTTCACGATGGATGCCTCATCTAGTTCTGGTTCTCAGGGATGGTAGCGGCTGAGGCGGGACGCTCGGGCAGCCGATCGGTGGTGCGCCAGCGCGACTCTCATCCGCAGTTTGGGCCTATCTGCGGGATCTGTGGCCGGGGCGATGCCAGGCACTTAATTCGGGAACGCTCAGAGCCCCCTCCCTGGCAAGACAAACCAGCCGTGTTGCCAGACAGCGACCAATGCGCCTCGGAACGCCACGAAGGGGGCGCGGCGACACAGTGATCTGTCTGTGTGCACGTTCCAAGGATGATGCTGTCTGGCATGTCCAGTATCCCACAGGTGGGCCGGCCAATTGCTCATGCGCACGATCGTCGGTAGCTTCTCTCTTGCCAGACAGCGAGAGGACGAATCAATGCGTTTCGACGGAGCCGAACCAATCTGCGCCGCTCACGGGATATGGGCTGTCACGGCCTAGCGCTGCGGATCGCCGCGCCCGACTCAAACGTCGCGGGCGCCGACTTCAGACGACATGAGCGAGCAGACCGTCGCCGACGGCGCACAGCCGACCAACCGCACGATCTTCACGGCGGACAATCTCCCCGTGCTCCGCGGGATCGACTCCGAGACTGTCGATCTGATCTACCTCGATCCTCCTTTCAACACGGGCAAGCAGTGGCACGCGCCGATCGGCTCGGACGCCGAGGGCGCCTCGTTCAACGACATCTGGGCCTGGGACGACGTGGCCGAAGCCGAAGGCGAGACGCTGGCGACGAGCGTGAAGCGCCAGTGGGTGAACGACTTGCGAATCGAGTCGCCAGTCCGTGCAGTGGTGGAGACTGCTGAGTACACCGCTGGTGAGGAAATGGGCGCTTATCTCGCGTTCATGGCGATGCGGCTGGTAGAGATGCAGAGAGTACTAAAGCCGCTTGGCACGATTTATCTGCACTGTGATCCGACCGCGGGTCACTACTTGAAACTTCTGATGGACGGCATCTTCGGCAGATCGAACTACCGAAATGAGATCGTCTGGGGGTATCCCGCGAGTCCTTCGGCGGCCACTCGACAGTTCCCCCAGAAGCACGACACAATTCTGCGGTACTCGAAGAGCAATCAGTGGGTCTTCAATGCAGAAGACGTTCGTGTTCCCTATGCAGAGAGCAGCATGGAGCGGGTCGAATATCCAGCGAACGCGTCAACAGTGATGCATGGCACTGAAATCAAACTCCAGAGCGGTGGGAAGTTGCCACCCTCTGTCTGGACTGACATTCAGCAGTCCTATCGCTACAGAAAACAACACACCGGCTATCCCACGCAGAAGCCCTTGGCTCTACTGGAGCGGATCATCGCGGCCAGCAGTAATCCGGGGGATGTCGTGCTGGATCCCTTCTGTGGGTGTGCCACTGCTTGTGTCGCCGCCGAGAAACTGGGGCGGCGTTGGATCGGCATCGATGTTTCCGAACTCGCCATCCTTTTGTGCGATGAGCGCATTCGCAAGATTCAGAATGAAACCGGGCAGGTCGAGTTCGGCATTCCGTTCCACGACCCTATCCAAAGGACCGACTCCCCGAAGCGCAGCGACTCGCTAGCGCTCATCGACGAAATGCCGATTGACCTTGGCTTGAGCAAAGATGCCGTGAAGCAACGCCTGTACGGCCAGCAGATGGGCGACTGCAACGGGTGTCAGCGACACTTCACCCCAGAGTTCGCTGACCTGTTGGACCTCGACCACATCAAGCCCAGGTCCAAGGGAGGCCTTGACACCTGGAACAACGTGCAGTTTCTCTGCCGCACCTGCAACGTGCGCAAGGGGTCGGGGACGATGGCCCAGCTTCGCAAACGTATCCAGCAGGATGTTGCCTGAGCGAGCGGACCGGCTACCAGAACGGGGCTGCGGGTTTGAGGCCGAGCAGGACGCGGGCGGCAGCGGCGTAGTTGGATGCGCCGAGCACGACGTGCTGGTTCATCGCGTGCATGTCGCGCAGCCGCCGACCGAGCGTGGAGCGCTCCGTGTACAGCGCGGTGGAGCCGGCGACCGAGTAGAGCTGCTCCATCACCTGCGCCGACTCGCGGTGGACGTGGGTGATCGCCAGACGAAGCTGGGCGCGCGTCAGCTCCGAGAGTTCGCCCGTCTCGCAGCACTCGCGCCAGGCGTCGTCGGCGGCCGCCAGCGCGTAGGCGCGACAGGAGGCGATGCGCGCGGCCGTCTCGCCCAGGGTGGCCTGCATCAGCGGATCGTCGCTCAGCGGGCCGCGCAGGGCGACGCGCTCGTGGGCAATCGACAGCACTTCCTCGTGCGCGCCCTGGGTCAGACCCAGCGGCACGCCCATGTGCTTGGGCAGCAGCCAGGACAGATGGCTGAGCGGGTCGTCCAGCCCCGAGCGGCTCAGATCCCGCTCAGGCAGCACCCGCACGTCGGGGATGAAGAGGTCGACGGCCTCGGCGTCGTGACTGCCCGTGCCGCACATCCCGGACGTGCGCCAGGTGTCATGCACGATCAGGTCGCTGGTGGGGACAACGAAGCGCACGATTTGCGCGGGCGTGAGGAGACTACCGCCGTCGTCGACCAGCCGACACGAGAACTGCGCCCAGGTCGAGTGGGTGATGCCGCTCATGTACGGCCAGCGTCCATTCGCGATGTAGCCGCCTGCGACGCGACGCGCGGCGCCGGGAGGGAATGCGCCTCCGCACGAGGCCGCGTCGCGGTCCGCGAACATCTTGAGCGCCAGCTCGCGTTCCACGCCGCGCGAGACGAAGCCGCTGTCGCAACCGATCATCACGCACCAACCCGCCGACGCGTCGGCCTTGGCAATCTCGGCGATAAACATGATCTGGGTGACCGGATCGGCAGCGTGTCCGCCCAGCCATCGCGGCTGGATCAGGCGGAACGCGCCGACGCTCTTGAGCAAGTCGACGATGTGCTCCGGCAGTTGACGCTCCGCCTCGATTTCGTCGGCGGCTGCGCGAATCTGCGGAGCGATCGAGCGGGCGGCGTCGAGCAGGGCCTCGCGCTCCTCAAGCGTGGCGCCGTGGGTCTGACTCATCGGCCACTCCTGCGTGATGCAGGGTAGTGTGAGCCGATAGCATAAGAGGGTAGCTGGGAGGCCGACGAGTCATGGCGAAGCCAAAGATCGTGGATCCGCGACTGGAGTTGATCAACTTCGACGTCCTTGACATGGACAAGTTTCCACCGGTCGAGGAGTGGACTGAGGACGAGTTCGAGGAAGCGGGGTTGTTGACGCTGGCAGCGCTCTCGCAAGCGGAGATCGAGTCCGGCGAAGGACGGTACATTCCCGGCGAGGAAATCGAGGCCAAGCATGGCTTCAAGGTCGATGCGGCGGACTAAGCGCAGTGTCCTTCCGCTACCGATACACGTCACGGGCGGAACAACAGCTGAATCGAATCTCTCACCAGGATCGGGGCCGTGTCATCCGCCGTGTGGCGCAACTGGCCGAGGATCCAAGAGGGCATCTCGCCAAGCAACTCAGAGGTCGCCCGGTATTTTGGAGTTCGCGGGTCGGTTCGCTGCGCATCGTCTACGCCATTGACGATTCGTCTCAAACGCTGACCATTCACGGGGTTGGCAATCGCGACAACATCTACGAGTGGATGCGCCGACGCTAGGCCAACCGCTAGAGCTCCATCGGTTCGCCCTGGGCGACCTGCTGGGGATCGGTCTTCCAGACATCGGAGCCATCGACGTAGAGTTCAACGCCGTTGCCGTCGGGGTCGTTGAGGTAGAGCGACTTGGAGACGACGTGGTCGATGGTGGCGAAGACCTTGACGCCGGCGGCTTCGAGCTCGTCGCGGGCGTCGCGCAGCTCGTCCAGCGTGTCGCCGATGCAGAAGGCGAGGTGGTAGAGGCCGGGCGCCTTGGGATCGGCGGTCTCGGGACCGTCCTCGCCGACCTCCAGCAGGGCCAGATCGTGGTGGTTGCCGAGTGTGTAGAAGGTCATCGGCATCTGTTCGTGCCGGGCGGCGAGCTTCATGCCCAGGACTTCGCCGTAGAACTGCTCCGAGCGCTCGCGGTTGCGAACCTTGATGACTGCGTGACCGAGTTCCTTGACTTTCATCGGTCTCTCCTTCGATTCCTGCGCCGCTAATGAGCGGTTGCTTGCTGCGCTTCATTCTATGCACACGGCATCCAGCCTCGCAGCAGCCGCGATTTCTTATCTTGAGACGCAACCACGAGGTCGCGCAGATGGCTCAGGGGGCTTGCAATGGAAGAGATTGGCTATTCGGTCGAGGGACACACGGCGTCGATCCGGCTCTTGCGGCCGGAGAAGCTCAACGCGATGACGGATGAGATGTACCAGGCGATCGGCAGGCGCCTGCGCGAGGCAGACGCCGACCCGCAGGTGCGCTGCGTCGTGATCAGCGGCTCCGGCCGCGCGTTCACGTCGGGCCACGATCTGTTGGAGTTCGGCGAGCGGCAGGCTTGGAAGCCGTGGGCGGGCGAGCGCTTCGACAACGGCCTGGAGACGGCCAAGCCGACGATTGCCGCGATCACCGGCTACTGCCTGGCCGGCGGACTCGAACTGGCGCTGTTCTGCGACATCCGCATCTGCGACACGACGGCGCAGTTCGGCTGTCCCGAGCCGCGCTGGGGCATCCTGCACGGCTACGGCGCGCTGCGCACGCCGGGGCTGGTTGGATCGTCCGACGCGATGCGCCTGCTGCTGACCGGCGAGTTCATCGACGCGGCGGAGGCGCTGCGGATTGGCCTAGTCAGCCAGGTGGTGGAACCTTCGGCGCTGATCTCCAGGGCGAACGAGATGGCGGAGCAGATCGCGGTCAACAGCCCGCTCGCGATTCGCCTGACCAAGGAGCTGGCCCGCCGCGGGCGCGACATGTCGCTGGCCGACGGGCTGCGTCTCTACCAGGAGTACTCGCGGCTGGCCTTCAGCTCGGACGACGCGCGCGAGGGCACGCGCGCCTTCGCCGAGCGCCGCGACCCGCAGTACGAGGGCTGACTACGAGGGCTGAACACGAGGGCCGAGCAGGCGCGGGGCGGTCTAGATCTTGGCCGCGACGCCGCCGTCGATGTTGATGATCTCGCCGGTGATGAAGCGGGAGTCGTCGCAGGACAGGAACAGGACGAGGTTGGCGACATCGATGGAGTAGCCGGGGCCCTGCACGATCTGGGCGAAGTCGAACATCTTCTCGAAGACGTGGTGCCCGCCGTCGGGGTCGTTGTAGGTGCCTCGCGTGGCGCCGGGCGTGATGATCTGGCCGGGGCGGACGCAATTGACGCGGATGCGGTCGCGGCCTCCGGCGCCGGCCATGTAGCGGGTCAGCGCGTCGACGCCGGCCTTGGCCGCGTAGTACGAGGCCGAGGCGGTGCCGAACTCGTCCTGCATGCGCGAGGAGAAGCCGCGCTGCGCGGCCAGCGAGGACATGTTCACGATTGCGCCGCCGCCCTGCGCCTTGATGTGCGGCCAGACCGCCTGGCTGACGTAGAACGTGCCGGTCAGATTGACGTTGATCACCCTGAGCCAGTCCTCGTTGGGTTCATTGGGGAACGTGCCGGGCGCGCCGCCGCCGGCGTTGTTGAAGAGCAGGTCGATCTGCCCGTAGGCATCGGCCGCCTGCTCGACGGCGGCGACGACGGAGTCGTGATCGCCCACGTCGCAGGCGATGAAGGTCGCTTCGCCGCCGGACTGATTGATCTCGGCGACGATCGCCTCGCCCTCCGGGACGCGGCGGGCCATGAGGATGACCCTCGCGCCCTCGGACGCGAAGAGCCGGCCGGTCTCGGCCCCGATCCCGCTGTTGCCCCCGGTGATGACTGCGACCTTGCCGTCCAGCTTGCCCACGCGATCCTCCAACCATTCAAGATGCCCGACGCTCGGGGTGCCGGGGCGTTGCAACGATCCTAACGGGGGCACCACTCGGTCTCCTCGTGGCTGAAACTCGCAGGCCAAGGTGCTAAGGAGTTACCAGATTCGTCTAGATCACGCTCGCTCGGTCTGGGTCTTACGAGGGAGAGTTCCGGCTGATCCGGGTGCGCCCAGGTAGGTGGAACGGGGCGTTAGCGGAGCCGTTCCCCAACCAGTTCGCCGCACGTTGGAGCATTGCATATTGGCATGCGACTAGCTGCACCTGGGTTCCATTGCGTGCGGCTCTAAGCTCCATCGGAGGATGTTGGGTAAGGCGAAACTCACGCCTGATTGACGGTGTGTTGGGTCACGCGTACCCTCCTCGGCACTATGGCAAGACAAGGCCGAGTGGTGCAGCATGACAGTCGAGAGGCTGCTTTTGCTCGCCTTCTTGAGTTGCAACGCTCCGGCCGGCGAATAGGACCTGATGCGACGGATGAGCAAGGAAACGAATTCGAGCTGAAGACTACGACGACGCAAAGTCTCACTACAGCCCGCGATGTCGGACTCCCCTACCTGTCTAGGATGCGAACCCAGTACCTGATCGCAGCGCGCGGAAGACAGACGGACTATGGATTCGCCTTCGATGATATCTTCTTTCTCCACCCTGACGAATTAGAGGAATGGCTGCAGCCATTGGAGGCGCGGCTGCAGGGCGACATGGATATCGTTGACCGCGCCCATGGCGCACTCGCGGCGCTGGGAGCATGCGTGAACACGCTAAAGCGCCTGCTTTCAATCGGACAGCGAGGAATCACTATCAACAACCCGAAAATTCCGTGGAGCTACATCACTGAGCACGGGACCCGCTTGGGCGAGAATGCTGCTCTAGACCTAAGAGAGCTAGTTGCTGCCCGGCCGCTTCCAGCTTCAACCGTTGACTCTTAGATAGGCGCGGTCGAGTATCAGCCCAAGCTGCGCGAGCCACGGCCCTTTTGGAAGCAGAAAGTGCTCGTGGAAACCGGTGGATGAATGCAGTCTTGACATGGCGATAGTCTTGATTCAGTTGGTCTCGCCCACCATTTGGACGGTGGGTGTTTCCGTGAAGCGAGCCGCCGCTCTTCCCAACCTCTGTGAAGTTCGCCGCTCGATAGACAGTTCCCTCGTGATGCACATCGTCAGCCCAGGACACGCATGCCTCAATATCCGGCAGATGGGGGTACTTGCCGTGCCAATCTTGGCGAATCTGGCGGAGCGCCATGCCGATCGCGCAAGTGGCTATAGCGAGGCTATGCTCGCGACCAGTTGAGTCCGTTACTCGCTGGCCCTGTGCTTCCGGGTCGATCCACATCCGAGCCAGTTCGATGAGGTTCATTGGGCCATGCCCTTGGTAGCTGACGCTCAGTCGGGGGAGCGCGAACAGAAGGACCCCGACCCGAACTTCATCGAGCATGATCCAGTACGGCATCTGCGCCATCGTCCGACCGCGATGCAGATAGTGCCGCTCAACGATCAGCGTGGTCGCCTCCTTGAGGTTGGCAACCTGGAGGGACAATCGGTCCCGAAGTTTGGTTGACGCAGAATCCGACTTGTTGATGAACCCCATTGTGCGACTGCTTCGCCTCCAGTATCTCATCTGCCAAGTTTGCTCGATGATAATGGGACAGAGAAACGGACCCTCGCCCGCCGAGACGAGGCCATCTACCGTAGAATTCGATGATGTGAACCGATTTGGACATGCGCATGACTGATTCCACCGATTTTCCTGATTCCCCGATCCGCTTCGGCTGGTACATCCCGACGCACGGCGACCTGACCAACTTTGCCGATCCGGAGCAGTTCATCCCGGCGTCGATGGAGATGTTCGACCGGGTCGCGCTGGCGGCCGAGGCGGCCGGCTTCGAGTACGCGCTGGTGCCGGTCACGCCGACCTGCTGGGAGGCCTGGATTTCGACGGCGATGATGTCGGCGCGGACTACGAAGCTGAAGATGCTCGTGGCGGCGCGTCCGGGCTACATCCTGCCGACGCAGATGGCGCGGATGATCGCCGCCTTCGACCGGCTCTCGGAGGGTCGCGTGTACGTCAACCTGATCGCCGGCGGCAACGCCCGCGACCTGGCCTCGGACGGCATCACCTACAGCCACGACGAGCGCTACGAGGTGATGGACGAAGCGGTGCAGATCATGAAGGCGCTGTGGACCTCGGACGAACGGATCGACTGGCAGGGCAAGCATTACCAGCTCGACGGCGCGTACGCCAATCCGAAACCGTTGCAGGACCCGTATCCGCGCTTCTACATCGGCGGCGAGTCGGATGCGGCCCGCGATGTCGGGTCGAAGCACGCCGACTGCTACCTGTTCTGGGGCGACACGCCGGAGCGGACGGCGCTCAAGGTCGCCGATGTACGCAGCCGAGCCGCCGGATTCGGCCGCGAGACGATCAACTTCGGCATGCGGCTCCAGGTCTGCGTCCGCGAGACGGAAGACGAGGCCTGGGCGGCGGCCCACAACCTGATCGAGGGCACCACGGATCGTCAGCGCGAGGTGCGCAAGACCTGGCGCGGTGACTCGCAGGCCGACAGCCGGATGTGGGAGCTGACGCAGGAGTCGAGCGACAACGACTACCGGATCGCTCCGCACCTGTGGAGCGGTCTGAGCACCGTGCGCGGCGGCGCCGGACTGTCGGTGGTGGGCAATCCCGAGCAGGTCGCGGACACGCTGCAACAGTTCATCGACATCGGCTGCACCGAGTTCTGCCTCTCCGGTTATCCGCACGACGAGGAAGCGACCCGCTTCGGCGAATGGGTGATGCCTCTGATTCACGCACGCAATCCGAACCCGGCAGAGACCGGCGAACCCGCGCTGGCGGTCGCCGATTGAGGAGTTGAAACGATGTCGAGAGTGCAACTGGCGCTGAACGTAGCCGAGCTTGACCCGGCGATCGAGTTCTACACGCAGATGTTCCGCACCGAGCCGCACAAGGTGCGTCCGGGCTACGCCAACTTCGAGGTCGAGGATCCGCCGCTCAAGCTGGTGCTGATTGAGAACTCGAACGCGGCCGCGCCGCTCAACCACCTCGGCATCGAGGTCGAGACGACTGGCGAGGTGGTCGCCGAGACGCAGCGCTTCGGCCAGTTGGGACTCGACCTGGATATAGAAGACGGCGTCGTCTGCTGCCACGCGGAGCAGGACAAGGTCTGGGTCTCGGATCCGTCGGGCACGCGCTGGGAGGTCTACACGATCACCGACGATCTGCCGGAGGCGTCGTATGCGTCTCGGGCCCAGAATCTGATTGCCCTGACCGACGTCACGGCTGGCGCGACGGCAATCGAAGATTGCTGCGCCGATGGCGGGCTTTGCGTCGGCTAGCGCCCAGGCTGGCCGTCGCGCTCGCGGCGCTGCTGTGTTTGGCGGCTGCTTGCAGTAACGGCGACGCACCGGCTCCGTCTCAGGTCAAGCAGGCGGACTCGGCTCAGACTGCTCAGCCCGCCCAGGAGTCAGCGCAGCAGACGGCGGCTCAGTCTGAGACCGACCGGTCGTCCTCGACCGGCACGCGGGGCGTCATCGGCGTTGTGCGCGCCCGCTCCTCGGACCAAGTCGAAACCGAAGCATCGGAGGAGACGCCCGCGGTCGGCGGATTCGTGCTGCAGCTCCTGCATACGGCCGACATGGACGGAGCGGCCGGCGCGCTCGACAACGTGGAGACCTTTTCCGCCCTGCTGGACGGCTTCCGCCTGCAGATGCCGGAGCGTACGCTCGTGCTCAGTGCCGGTGACAACTTCGTGCCCGGCCCTCGCTTCTACGCGGCCGCCGACAATTCGACCGGGTCTCAGTTTGGCATCGCGGGTGTCGGGCGCGGCGATATCGCGTTGCTCAACGCCATGGGCTTCCAGGCTTCCGCGCTGGGCAATCATGAATTCGACCTCGGACCGCACACGCTGGCCGCAATCATCGCGCCCGAGCAGGGCGAGGACGGCTTCTACGCGGGCGCCGCATTCCCCTACCTGTCGGCGAACCTGGTGCTGGCCGACGACGAAGACTTGCTGCCCCTGGTTGCAGCCGGCGCCCAGCGCGCTCCGCTGGCCGCGGGGAGTCTCGCACGCAGCGTGATCTTCGAACTGGCGGGCGAGCGCGTCGGTGTGGTCGGCGCGACCACGCCGCATCTGGACTGGATCGCCGGCGTCGGCAACGTCACCGTGCAGCCGGCCGATGAATCCGACCTCGATGCGCTCGCGGCGATCATCCAGGACGCGGTCGATGAGTTGACGGCGCAAGGCGTCGACAAGATCATCCTGCTCGCGCATATGCAGCAGATCGAGATAGAACTCCAGCTCGCCGGGCGCTTGCGGCACGTGGACATCATCGTGGCCGGCGGTTCCAACACGATCCTGGCGGACGAGACCGATCGCCTTCGCGTCGGCGACCGCGCCGTCGGTAACTATCCGCTGCATGTCAGCTCCGCCTCGGGAGAACCGATCCTGCTGGTCAACACCGACGCTGACTATCGTTACCTGGGCCGCTTGGTCGTGCGCTTCGACGAGCGCGGCATTGTCGATCCGGCGAGCGTCGATCCGGCCGTCAGCGGCGCATTTGCGACCGACGCCGCCGGGCGAGCGGCGGCGCTCGCTCCACCGATCGCGGCCGTCAGCCGGGTCACGGAGGCGCTGCAGACCGTGATCCGCGAGCGAGACCGCGAGGTCGTGTCCCAAACCAGCGTCTATCTCGCCGGGCGCCGAGCTGACATTCGCACGCAGGAGACCAATCTCGGCAATCTGGTCGCCGACGCCTTTCTCTGGACCGCGCGCCAATACGATCCAAGCGTCGCCGTGGCGTTGAAGAACGCCGGCGGCATCCGCGACCAGATAGGCCGTGTCTGGCAGCCGCCGGGCACGAACCGCGCGGACGAGGTCGTCTACTTGCCTCCCGCCGCCAATGCGGACAGCGGCAAGCGCGAGGGCGAGATCACACGATTCGACGTCGAGAGCGTGCTGCGTTTCAACAACGCGCTGGTGATCGTTCCGGTGACCGCCCGCCAGCTCGCGGAGTTGCTGGAGCACGCCATCGGCTTCGACGGCGTCGGCGCGACGCCGGACGGACGATTTCCGCAGGTCGCGGGCATGCGCTTCAGCTTCGATCCGAGCAGTCCATCGGGGGCGCGGATTCGGTCCCTGGCCATCGTTGACGACGACGGGCGCGTTACGGACGCCGTCGTGGTCGATGGCGCGCTCGCCGGCGATCCCGATCGAACGATCCGGATGGCCGTGCTCAACTTCACCGCCAACGGAGGCGACGGCTACCCGTTCCCGCAGCCGCAGTTCGGACGCGTCGACCTGGCCGGCGAGGCGGGCCAGTACAATCCACCTTCGCCCGAGTTTCCCGACACCAATGGCAACGGCGTGATCGATCCTGCGGTCGGCCTGGATCGGGGCCGGCACGATTTTGCCGAACCCGGCACCGAACAGGATGCGCTGGCCGAGTACCTGGCCCATTACTTCGTCGACGCGCCCTACGCCCTCGCCGAGTCGCCGCCGAGCGAGGATCGGCGGATTCAGAACCTGGCGCTGCCCGGAGTGCGGGACACGGTCTACGAATCTGCTGAATCGCCCTGAGCCAACTCGGCGGCTCGCCGGAACACGTCGGTCAACATCTCCTCGGTCAACAGACCGGTGAAGGTGTTGCGTTGACTGGGGTGATAGGAGCAGATCACGGTGCGGCCGTCGACTGCGTGCTCCAGACCGTGTGCGAACCTGGGACGCGGCCGAATACCCAGCTCGCGCGCGCAGTTCTCCCACGCAAACGACCCCAGGCAGACGATGACTCGCAGTTCGGAGAGCAGGTCGATCTCGCGTCTCAGGAACGGCAGGCAGCGGTCGCGTTCTGCGGTCGAAGGCTTGTTGTCGGGCGGAGCGCAGCGCACTACGGAGGTGATCCGCGCGCCGAGCATGGTCAGGCCGTCGTCGCTTGAGGTCGACTCGGACTGATTGGCAAGTCCTGCCCGCCACATCGAGCGGTACAACCAGTCGCCGGAGCGGTCGCCGGTGAACATCCGGCCCGTGCGGTTGGCGCCGTGTGCGGCGGGGGCGAGTCCGACGACCAGGATGCCCGCGTCGGCGGGCCCGAACGATGGCACCGCGCGGCCCCAATACGTCTGGTCGCGAAAGGCGGCGCGTTTGTCGGCGGCCGCCTGTTCGCGCCACGCCACCAGTCGCGGGCAGCGCCGACACTCGGCCACGTTGAGGTCGAGTTTGGCGAGTTCGCGGACGTTCGCTTCCGAGTTCACGTTGCAGATTCCGAGTTTACGAATCGCTGGCGAGCGCCGAATGGCTCCGCTGCATAGTGAGCGTATGCGCACGAGGGGAGCTGGCGAGAGTCCATGACGCAGATCAAGACCCATCCAACGGCCGCGTTGCCGCGGCCGCAACATCACGGGGCTCGCGTTTCGATCGCGAGCTACCTCGAACGTCTCGAGGCGCCGATCGACTGGCGGCGGGCGCTCAGCCTGCATCGCCGCCTCCTGGCCGGAGATCTGAGCGTGCTGCGCGACGCGGCTCGTACCGATTCGGACAACGGGCCCGCGGCGCTGGTGTTGGTGCTGGGCATGCTGACCGCAGGACTCGGCGCATGGCTCTGGCTGGTGATCGAGAGTCGCGGCGCTGCGGTCGGCGACCCGGCCCTGCGCGTGTTGTTGCTCGGCTCCGTCGCCTCGCTGGTCGCCTGGGGTTTGTGTTCGGCGCTGACTTGGCGCGCGCTGCGGGTTGTGTTCCAGGTTCAGGTCGAGTTTCGCGCCCTCGCCCGGGCGCAGGCGGTGGCCGGCGGATTCCTCGTCTGGCAGCTCTTCGTGATTGCCGGCCCGGCCAGCTTCGCGGTCGGCCTGTTCACGACGGTGGCTGCCCTGCTGCTCGCCATCCTGGCGGTACGCGCCGCCGCCCCCGATGCCGATGACCGCGCTGCCGTGGTCAGCGTCGGGATCGGCTTCGCGATCTATGCGCTGGCGCTGTCGATGCTCGCAGACCTGGCCGGAATTGGCTCAGGCGTCTTCGTGCACGCTCTTGGCTAGTTGGGCTAGGTGATGGTCAGTTCGACGCCGTCTGCGCAAAGCGCGCATTCCGCCGGGTCGTAGCTGGCGACGTCGATCGACAGGCAGGCGAACTGTTCGAGGCCGCCAAACGCGGTTGCGCCATTGGTCCGATCGACGACGAGACCGACGCCGATCGGTCGTCCGCCGGCGGCCAGAACCGCGTCGAGCGTGTCCTGCACGGAACCACCGGTCGTCAGCACGTCATCGACCACCAGGACGCGCTGTCCAGCCTCGATCGCGAATCCCCGTCCGATGTAGCGCCCGCCCTGATCGGCCCGCTCTGCAAAGTAGGCGTTGATCTCTTCGCCCAGGTGTTTCGCCGTCTCGTGGGCCAGCAGGATGCCCCCGGTTGTCGGGCCGACGACGACCTCAGGCGTCAGTGGACCGAAATGGTCGGCGATCCGGCGGCAAAGCGCCTCGGTCACGCGCGGCTTCTCCAACAGGCGGAACTTCTCGATGTATGTGTCCCCGTGACGCCCGGAGGCATACTGGAAGTGTCCCCGCAGCACCGCGCCGGCTTCTTCCAGCAATTGCATCGCCTCGCGCTGCCCGTCTGCGTCGGCCTCGTTCATGGCACGGCTCATGGCAGGATGTTCCCTTCGTAATCGACTGCCGCCTTTGAAATGTCGCTGCTGATTTTGTCGAAGGGAAACCAGCGGAACATCACCTCGCCCACGATCTGGTCCTCGTGGATCGGCCCGAAGGCGTGCGAGTCCTGGCTGCTGTTGCGGTTGTCGCCGAGCACGAAGTAATGCTCCGGCGGAATCACCGCCGGCCCCCACTGGTAGCCGGGCGGCTCGACGATGTAGTCGTGTTCGTTCAGTTCAACTCCGTTGACGAAGACTCGGCCGGCTCTCACTTCGACCGTGTCGCCGGGCAGACCGATCACCCGCTTTACGAAGTCATGGGCGCTCTGGTACGGCGGGCGAAAAATGATCACCGACCCGCGATGCGGCCCCGACAGGAGGAAGTCGCCGTTGCTGCGGCCGGGAATCAACGCATCGAACGGCCCGAGGTCGACTTCCCAGTATCCGATCTTGTTGACCAGGACGAGCTCCGAGCTGGCCAGGGTGGGCTGCATGGAGCGTCCCTCGACCTGGAAGTTCTGCACTGCCTCGCGGGCCAGCAGGAACACAATCAGACCGAGGATTGCGGTCTCGATGACCTCCCGCAGGGCTCCGTGTTGCAGGCTCATACGTGCGAGCTTAACCCGCCTTACCATGAACGTGAGGACGCAGATTCGCGGTATCGAGCGAGCGTTAACGGAGTCCCGGCCATGCGAGCGATTCGGCTCTCCAGCGACGGTCCGATCATCCGTCCCGACATGGATGCACGGATGGGCGCCAACATCAACGGTCCTTCGCTGATCCGCGCGCCCGAGTGGTTGCCCTCGCGGCTGGGCGAGTTCTATCTCTACTTCGCCGATCACAAAGGCACGTACATCCGGCTGGCCTACGCCGATCACTTGCTCGGCCCCTGGCGCATGTATGAGCCGGGCGCGCTGCGCCTCGATCAGACGCCGTTCCCCAAGTCGGTCGAGGAGTTCGCCCCCAAGCTTGAGCAGGCCCTGCAGCAGGGTTGGGTCTATCCCCATGTCGCCTCGCCCGAGGCGGTGGTCGATCACGAGGCGCGGCAGATCCGGCTCTACTTCCACGGGCAGTTGCGCGAGGGCGCGCAGGTCTCACGGGTGGCGACATCGAGCGACGGGATCGGCTTTGAGGCGCGCGACGAGGTGCTGTCGACCAGCTATCTGCGCATGATCCGACTCGACGATGTCGCCGAGCCGGGTTGGTACGGCATGTCGATGCCGGGCATCCTTTATCGCTCCGAGAGCGGACTGTGCGGCTTCGAGCGCGGACCGCAGTTGTTTCCCGACACCATGCGCCACTGCGCGCTCCTGCGTCGCGGCGCAACTCTGCATGTGATCTGGACCAATGTCGGCGACGCGCCCGAGCGCATCTACGTCTCGGCGATCGCGCTCGACGGAGACTGGCGTTCGTGGACGGCGGGCGAGCGACGGGAGTTGCTGCGGCCGGTCTACGACTGGGAAGGCTCGGACCTGCCGATCGCGCCGAGCGTGCGCGGTTTCGCGCCGCAACCCGTCCACGAACTGCGCGATCCTGCCGTGTTCGAGGACGGCGACGACGCATACTTGTTGTACACCGTGCAGGGCGAGCGCGGCATCGCGATTGCCCAACTGGACCGGTTCGACGAACCCTGAACGAGCTCGCCGCATCAACGTGACCCGACCGTACTATCCAGTGTTCTTCAATCTGCGCGGCCGGCCCGTGCTCGTGATCGGCGGCGGTCGCACGGCGCTGGAGAAGGTCCAGGGACTGCTGGCGGCCGAGGCGGAGGTCACTGTAGTCGCGCCGGCGTTGGAGCAAACGCTGCGCGCAATGAGCGACGAAGGACGGATCCACTACGTCGAGCGGGAGTACCAGCTCGGAGACATGCGCGACATGACCGTCGTGATGGCGGCCCGCGATGATTCCTCGGGCAACGAGGCGCTGCTGGAAGACGCGCGGGCGCTGGGCATCCCGCTCAATGCGGCCGATGATCCGGAACACTGCGACTTCATCCTGCCTGCCGTCGTTCGCCGACCGCCGCTGACGCTGGCGATCTCGACCGGCGGCGGCAGTCCGGCGGTCGCACGGCGCTTACGCGAGGAGCTGAGCGAATATCTCGACGACGAGACCGCCGCTATGACCGATCTCGTCGCAGAAGTGCGGGCCGAGCTGCGCCGCATCAACGCATTTCGCGCGATCCCGAGTGAGGACTGGCAATCGGCGATGGACGCCCGAGTTCGCGCGTTGCTCGCCCAGCGCCGTCGGGGCCAGGCCAAGGCGCTGTTGCTGACACGACTCGGCGCACCCATCCGCGCCACAGATCCGGCGCAGGCGTCATGAGCCGGAAGCTGCGGCTTGGCGGTCGCGGCAGCGCGCTCTCGATGATCCAGGCGGCGCTTGCGACCGAGGCGCTGGCGGCGCTGGAGATCGAGGTCGAGTTCGTGCCGATCCGCACCCTGGGTGACAGTGACGGGACTTCGAGTCTGCGCGTGATCGGCGGTCAGGGAGTGTTCGTGCGGGCGGTCGAACAGGCACTGATTGAGGGGGATATCGATCTGGCGGTGCACTCGGCCAAGGATGTCCCGCCGGTGATCGCAGAGGGCACGGCGCTGGCGGCCTATCTGCCCCGCGCCGATGTGCGCGACGCGCTGGTCAGCAGAGACGGTCTGACGCTCGCCGAGCTGCCTGCCGATACGCGGGTGGGCACCGGATCGCGGCGTCGGGCGGCGCAAGCGCTGCACCTGAATCCCGAATTGGAGATCGCCGACATCCGAGGGAATGTCGATACGCGGATTGCGAAGATGCAGCGGGGAGAGTACGACGCCGTGATTGTTGCCGCCGCCGCATTGCAGCGCCTGGGACGGGCAGCGTCGGAGCTGTTGCCGATCGACCTGATGATGCCGTCGCCCGGACAAGGAGCGCTCGTCCTGCAGTCACGAGTGGAGGATGAAGAGGAGATCAACCGCGCCGACCACCGACCGACGTCACTGGCGGTGACTGCCGAGCGGGCGATGCTGCGCGCGTTGGGCGCAGGCTGTTCACTACCGCTCGCTGCGCTGGGCGGCGTGCGCGGCGGCGAGGTCGTGCTCGCCGGCCGCTTGCTGAGCATGGGCGGTCAGCGGAGGATCGAGTTGCAACGCGCCGGCCCGGACCCGGAGGCCGTCGGTCGGGAAGTCGGCGAAACGCTGCTCGAGCGCGGCGGCGCGGCGCTCATGCAACGGGAAGACCCGTAGACGTGGCAACGAATGAGCCGCGCACGGTGTTTATCGTCGGCGCCGGACCCGGCGATCCACGACTGATCACGGTGGCCGGCGTCGAGGCGTTGCAGACGGCCGATGTCGTGCTGCACGATCGGCTCGTCTCGCCGGCGCTGCTCAAGCTGGCCGAACAAGCTGAGTTGATCGACGTCGGCAAGACGCCGGGCGGCCCATCGATGCCGCAAGAGCGGATCAACTCCCTGATGATCGAGCTGTCGCTCAACGGCCGCCGGGTGATTCGGCTCAAGGGCGGCGATCCGTTCGTCTTTGGCCGCGGCGGCGAGGAAGCATCGGCCCTCGCGGAAGCCGGCATCCCGATGCAAATCGTGCCCGGCGTGTCGAGCGCATTCGCCGCTGCCGCATCGGTGGGCATCGCCGTTACGGATCGCCGTGCTGCCTCGGTGGTCACGGTGGTCACCGGCTCCGAGGGTGACGGCGACGCGCCGCCGATCGACTGGAGTGCGGTCGCCACCGTCGGTGGGACCATCGTCGTGATGATGGGCTGGCGCGGCTTCGACGAGATCGTCGAGCGGCTGACCGAGGCGGGGTTGTCCCCAGACACGTCGGCCGCGGCAATCGAACGGGCCTGGACCGGCTCGCAGCGGGCCGTCTTCGCGCCGCTTGGCGCATTGCGCGAGCAAGCCGCGGACATGCAGCCTCCGGTGACGGTCGTGATCGGCGAAGTTGCCGGGCTGGCCTCCCCTGAAGTGTCCTGGACAATCGTCGGACGCCGCATTCTGGTCACCCGCGCCCGAGCGCAGATGGCGCCGTTGGTGAAACGCCTGCGAGCCTTCAACGCGGAGGTGATCGAGCTGCCGACGATTGAGATCGAGCCGGTCGATCAGGTCCTGATCGACGCCGCGCTGAGCCGCCTGGCCGCGGGCGCGTTCGACATCGTCTGTCTGACCAGCGTCAACGGCGTGCGTCAACTCTGGGACGCGCTGAGGCGCAACCAACTGGATGCGCGCGTGTTCTCCGACACGCGGATCGCGGCGATCGGATCGGAGACGGCCCGCGAGCTGGAGCGGCACGGTATTCGGCCCGACCTGGTCCCCGACACGTTTAGCTCCGCAGCGCTGGCGTCGCTGCTGACGGAACAGGACCTGCGCGGGCGTCGAATCCTGCTGGCCCGGGCCGCGGGCGGCAACCCGCTGCTCGCCGACCGACTCAGCAGCGCGGGTGCGGTGGTTGAAGAGCTCACGCTCTACCGCGTCAGCACTCCTCCGGCCGACGCCGAGGCGCTGCGCGAACTCGAGCGCGGCGTCGATGTGGTCACCTTGACATCGCCGTCGACCGCGGCGGGCCTGGCCAGCATGGCTCTCGGTCGAGTCGACCTAGACTCACTGCATGCGGTCTGTATCGGTCCGGTGACCGCCGAGGCAGCCGGCAGGCTGGGTTTCCAGGTCGTCGGCATCGCGCGGCGTTACACGATTGCAGGCCTGGCCGAGGCAGTCGGACGATACCTGTCCAGTCTGCCGCCGGCGGCAGAGGAAAGCGCAGATAGCCAGTGACCACTCCTCCGGCGCAAGACGCGCTCGATTCCCAGATTGCCAGTGCGCATCGCATGCGCCGGTTGCGTCGGACCGAGGGTCTGCGCCGCATGGTCCGCGAGACTCGACTCTCGCCTTCCCAATTCATCTACCCCGTATTCGTCACCGTCGGCAGCGACGTTCGCCAACCGATCCCCTCAATGCCCGGACAGTCCCGCCTGTCGGTCGATCAGCTTGCCCAGGAAGCGGCGGAGCTGCGCTCGCTTGACATCCCGGCGGTCCTGCTCTTTGGTCTGCCGGAGGCAAAGGACGCCGTCGGTTCGGGCGCCTGGCAGGCTGACGGCATCGTGCAGCGGGCCGTGGCGGCGCTCAAGGAAGCGCAACCGGAACTGGTCGTGATCACCGACGTCTGCCTCTGCGAGTACACCGACCACGGCCACTGCGGGGTACTCGACGACAACGGATCCGTACGCAACGACGCCTCGGTCGAGCTGCTCGCTCGGACCGCGGTGTCGCAGGCGGAGGCCGGCGCGGACATCATCGCGCCGTCGGACATGATGGACGGCCGGATCGGAGCGGTCCGCCGGGCGCTGGATCAGAGCGGGTTCGTGGATCGGACGTTGATGGCCTATTCCGCCAAGTTTGCCTCGGGCTTTTACGGACCGTTCCGCGACGCGGCCGACTCGGCCCCGCAGTTCGGTGATCGGCGCGGCTACCAGATGGATCCGCCGAACGGGCGCGAGGCGATGCGCGCAATCGAGCGCGATCTCGCCGAGGGCGCCGACATGGTGATGGTCAAGCCGGCGCTGGCCTATCTCGATCTCATTCGCGAGGCGCGGCAGCGGTTCGACGCGCCGCTTGCCGCCTACAACGTGAGCGGCGAGTATGCGATGCTCAAAGCCGCCGCCGCCAACGGCTGGATTGACGAGGAACGGGTCGTCCTGGAAACTCTGACCGGGATCAAACGGGCCGGCGCCGACGTCATCCTGACCTACCACGCCAAGGAGGCCGCGCGCTGGCTCGCGCGGAGCAACGGCTGAGCGCGCCACAAGCTGCGGGAATCACCACGCTCGCACGCTTGACGGTGCCTGAGGACTGCGCATGAGCGACACTACACCGGAAACCACGCCGCCGCCGGCAACGATCGGCCCGAAAGAGGCGGTTGGCAGCGTTCGAGCTGTTGCGTTTGATTGCTACGGCACGCTGCTCAAGCTGGAAGAGCGGGAGTTTGCCGCGTTGATCCAGGAGATGCTGCACGAACACGGTGTCCACCATGCGAGCGGCGAGGATGTCTGGGAGGCCTGGCTGGAAGCTTCGCGGGAGATGGCGAAGCGCGAAGGACGCAACTCCGAGCGTCCGCTCGACGGACCGGAGCCAATCTTCCGTCCGTTCTCAGAGACCTGGCCGGTGTTCTTTGGCGAAGCGTTCAGGCATCACTCGGTCGAGACGATTCCCCCGATGACCGCATTCCAGCATCTCTGGGATGTACTCTCGGCGGCCCCCGCTTATCCCGAGGTCGCGCCGGTATTCGCCGAACTGCAGGCACGCGGCTACCGGATCGCGATCGGCAGCAACGCCGACGACGATCACCTGGAACACGCGCTCGAGCTGGCCGGGATCGAGGTCGAGGTGGTGTTGTCGTCCGAAGAGGCGCAATCCTACAAGCCGCGTCGACCGTTCTTCGAGCAGCTCTGCGCTCGGCTCGACCTTGACCCGTGCGAGGTGCTCTACGTGGGCGATAGCCCCTGGGCCGACGTCACCGGGGCAAACCACGCCGGTCTGCCCGTCTACTGGGTCTCGCGCTATCCCGATCCGGAGCGCGAGAAGATGATGCGATCCAGTCCCACCTGGAGCGGTCCCGACCTGACCGGCATCCTCGACGCTCTGCCGGCGCGCGCGCCCGTCTGACTCCGTTGTCCACCAACTGTCCACCAGGTGACCGTGTGGCACGGAAGGCGTCGCGACATCAGATACAATGAGTCATATCGATAAGCCAAGTGATCAATACTTGGAGTACGGCTCACAACGTCCGATCAGGAGCGGTGCGATGCGAATCCAGACTTCTCAGGCGGCCCTGCAGCACGGGCTCGGCGTGGTCGCGCGGGCAGTGGCCGCCCGCCATTCACTCGACCAGTTGCGCCATGTCCATCTCGAGGCGGACGACGACGGCGTGCGGCTCACGGCGACGGACACCGAGATCGCCATGATCTGCTCGATCGACGCGGTCGTCTCCGAGCCCGGCGCAATCACCATTCCGCACCGGTTCATCAACGACTTGGTCTCGGCGCTGTCATCTTCGGAGATTACGATTGACGTTGCCGACAACTCGCTCGTCGCTCAGATCCGCGCCTCGGACGCAAACGAGTCGTCGATCAACGGCATGTCGCCGACGACGTACCCCAACATTCCCGGAATCGGCGATGGCGACTGGATCAAGATTGTCGCGCGCGACCTGCGCGACGCATTGCGCCATGTCGTCTTTGCGGCCGCCACCGACGACGGCCGGCCGGTGCTGACCGGAGTCCACTTTCGCTTTGACGGCGACAAGATGACCCTGGCCGCCGCCGACGGATTCCGCCTGGCGGTCTACGACATGAACGTTGCGACGGAGTTGAGCGAACGGCTGGAGATCACCGTGCCGGCGCGCGCATTGACCGAGCTCGAGCGCCTGCTGACCGACGATGACGCCGCCGTCGAGATGTACATCCACGCTGATCGGACCTACGTACGCTTTCACGTTCGCGCCGTGCAGATGACCGCCCAGTTGATCCAGGGCAACTACCCGAGCTACGACCAGCTCATTCCCTCCGAGTACCAGACCCGCGCGATCCTGCCCGGTTCGGTGTTGCAGGGTGGCGTGCGATCGGCCGCCGTGTTCGCCCGCGAGTCGAGCGGCATCATTCGCCTGATCTTCAGTGGTGAGTCCGACGACCAGAGCATCACCTTGACCGCCCGCGCCGAGGAGCTGGGCAATCACCGCGGTCGCGTCGACGCGGCGATCGAGGGCGAAAACTCACGGATCGCCTACAACGTCCGTTACCTGCAGGACGTACTCCAGGTCGCGAGCGGCCCGGCGGTCAGCGAAATAGCGATGGAGACCAGCGGCCCCAGCAATCCGGGCGTCTTCCGCGTCGTGGGCCGCGACAACTACGTGCACGTCCTGATGCCGATGTTCGTTCAGTGGGAGGACGCATAGGGCGCAGGATCTGGCCGCCGCCATGGCCGACTGGCAGATCAAGGCCGTCTCGCGCGATCCGGCCGGGAACATCCTCGCCTACTGCGGCGATGAGCCGTTCGAGTGGAGGCTCTGGGTGCACGACCTGGTTGACGACATTGAGGGCGGCAGGCACAGCTACTACGTCAGCGGGCCGGCCGGCGCCAGAATCGACGTGGTCGTCGCCGTGACCGGTGAGGGTAAGATCATCCGCACCGACCCAGACGCGGGCTGTGATCTCGTCACGCAGTTGCCCCGCTGCTAACAGCCCCGCCGAGACAGGCGTGTTGCATGTCTCTCCAGGTCTCCGCACATGCCTACGGCGCGGACGCCGAACGTGCCCTTGAGCAAGCCGTCGCACGCGCCAAGCGCTCGGCCGGCGGCGATCCGCTCGCGCCGGTCACCATCGTCGCGCCCTCGTTTCAGGCCGGCTTGCACGTGCGGCAGGTGCTCGGGCGTCGCGCTCGAGGCATCGTCAACGTCCAGATCAAGCCGCTGATCGCGCTGCTGGAGCTGATCGGCGCGGGGTCGCTGGCCAATGACGAACGCCGGCCGCTGCCTGAGGCCTACCGCAGTGAAGTCATCCGCGCCGTGGCCGAAGCCGGACCGCGACAGTTCGGCGACCTGCCGATCGAGGGCTCGATCCTGCGCACCCTGGAACAGGCCTTTCGAGAGTTCGACGAATGCGAGGAGGGACAGCTCAGCGCCATCAGTGCTGCCGAAGGGATGCCGCGGTATCTGATCGGCCGCTACCGGGAGTATCTCTCGCGGACGAAGCAGTTCTACACCACGCGCGACCTCGCGCTCTCAGCGTCGAAGGCGCTGGATACCGGCACTGCCGTCCTGCGAGACATCGGGTCGGTGATCGTCTACCTGCCCGTCGACTGGACCTCGGCGCAGATGCATTTCCTGGACAGCCTCGCCGCGAGGCAGGACGTTGCAGTCATCCTCGGACTGAGCGGCGACGCCGAGACCGTCGACCGGCAGGTCCTGGAGCGCTGGGGTCTCGACTTCGACGCGCACGCCGGCACGGAGCCGCCCTACGCGCAGCGGGTCGTGCAATCGCCGGATGCCGAGGAAGAAGTCCGCTCGGCGATCCGCGGTATCGCGGAGTCCATGCTCTCCGAGCGCCCGATCCCGCTGCACCGAACCGCGATCCTGTTTCGCGAGGCCGAGCCGTACGCGCGCATCTGCGCCGAGCAGCTCGATGCCGCGGCGATCCCCTGGAATGGTCCCAACGCCCAGACACTGGGTCAGAGCATCGCGGGTCGCGTGCTCGGTGGGCTGCTCAACCTGCTGGAGTCGCCGTCGCCGGACTGGCAGGCGGACATCGCGCCATGGCTGTCTGCGGGACCGATCCTTGACCAGCACGGCGAGCTCGCACCGACATCGCGTTGGAACCAGTTGTCCCGCAGCGCGAACCTGCGCCGCACCCCGTCCCAGTGGCTGGACCGGCTCACGAAGTACCGGGCAGCGCGACTTGAGGACGTGCGCCGACTTGACCGTTCGAGCGATGAGGAACATCCCGGCCATCGGTCGTGGATTCAGGAAGAGCTTCGTCAGATCGATGCCTGCCACGCGTTTGCGCGCCAGTTCGTGGAGCTAATCGAGGACTTGCCGCCAGAAGACTCGTGGTCCAACTACGGCGGCGCGTTGCGGGCCGCGTTCCTGCGCCTGCTCGGCGACCGATCGATGTTTGCGAGGGCCGGCGCGGCAGGCGAGGATGACCTGGAACTCGCCCGCTGGGACGACGTCATCGCCTTGCTCAATTCGCTGGAAGCGCTGGACGAACTGGGCCGGACGACCCCGGCGCGAGTCGCCGCCGTGCTGCGCACCGGTCTCGAACGACCGGGCGGCCACCACGGGCGGCACGGCGAAGGCGTCTACGTCGGCGAGCTGCGAAGCGCATTGGGAATGGGTTGGGATGTCATCTACGTGGTCGGCGCGGCCGAGCGCTCGCTGCCGATGATCCGCAGCGAGGATCCATTGCTCTCGGACGAGCTGCGCGAACGCGCCGCACTGCTGGTGAGCCGCGATCGCCTGCGCCGCGAGCGGACCGCCTTCCTGGCCGCGCTGCGCGCGGCTGAGCGGCGCGTCATCAGTTATCCGCGAGCAGACGTACGCAATCAGCGGGCCCGGTTGCCTAGCCGCTGGCTGCTCGAGTCGGCAACGCGGCTCAACGGTGGTCGGCGTGTGTACGCCTCATCGATCGGCGAAGCCGCTGCGGACGTGGTCGCCGCTACTCCCTCGTTCGAGCGTGCGGTGGTCGCCGCGGCATCCGCTGCAGACTGCCAGGAATATGACCTGCGCAGCATCTACACGGCTCCAAGACCGGCAGCGCACTATCTCGCGTCCGCTTCGCCGGCGCTGGGTCGAGGACTGGAACGGCAAATCGCCAGGCGTTCACCGGCGTTGTCGCGCTGGGACGGCATCATCGACGGAGGCGCGGCCGAGGCGGCGTCGAGTCCGCACTCAGCCGGGGCGCTGCAAGACTGGGCGACCTGTCCACATCGGTACTTCCTGGGTCGGGTACTGCGCCTGGAAGAACGCGCCGAGATGCGCGACGACCTGCAGATCACGCCGGTCGACAAGGGGTCGTACGTACACAGGATCCTCGATCGCTTTTTTCGTGCGTCGGGAGACCATCCGCAACCCGGCGAGCAATGGACGGACGCCGATCGCTCAAGGCTGCAAACGATCGCGGAGGACGAACTGGGTCGAGCCGAACAACTGGGGTTGACGGGCCGCGCGCTGCTCTGGCGGCGCGACCGGCGAATCATCCTCGACGAACTCGACACGCTGTTGTCGCTCGATGAAGTCAAACGGGCCGAACGCCACACGCAACAGGTGGCGAGCGAGTTCGCCTTCGGCATGTCGGGCGAGAGCCGCGAAATGCTGGAGCTTCCCCTCGACGACGGCGGCGTGCTGCAGCTCAGGGGCGTGATTGACCGAGTCGATCGCTCGACGGATGGTCGGCTGCTGCTGGTGATCGACTACAAGACCGGGCGTGAGCATCCGAGACAGGGCGAACTGGACGACGATCCGGTCGTGCGCGGTACCGCGCTGCAATTGCCGATCTATGCCCATGCCCTGCGCCAGGTCTACGGACTCGACGATCACGTCACCATCCAGTCGGCCTACTGGTTCATCAGCGAGCGGGCCAGATTCGCGTTCAACGAGGTGACCTGGGACGGGCCGAAGGAGGAACGGGTTCGAGACACGATCAATCTGATTGTGCGCTTCATCCGCGATGGGTTGTTCCCCGCCCGACCGGGCACCGATAACCGATTCTCTCGCGACAACAACTGCCGCTTCTGCAGCTTCGATCCGATCTGTCCCGTCGACCGTCGCACCCGCTGGAGACAGATCAAGGACGAGCCGCGCCTGGCCGACTATGTCGCCCTCAGCAGCATCGAGACGGGCGGCTAGCCGTGGCCGATGTCCTGGATCAGGCCGAGCGAGATCGCATCAGCGAATGCCTCGATCAGACCTTGTTCGTCGAGGCCGGCGCCGGCACGGGCAAAACGGAGGCGCTGGTCGGCCGAATCGTCAACTTGATCGCGAGCGGCGAGGTCGCCGCCGATCGGATCGGGGCAATCACCTTCACCGAGAAGGCTGCAGCCGAGCTCAGCGATCGCGTGCTCGAACGATTGGATGAACGCCGCGAGTTGGAGACCGATCTGTTGCTCCGCGAACGGTTCGCCCAGGCCGCCGAAGATCTCGATGGCGCGGCCATCGAGACGCTTCACGCCTTCGCCGCTCGAATCCTGCGCATGCACCCGATTGAGGCCGGTCTGCCGCCGGGATACCGCGTGATCGACGAAAGCGAGGCCTCGCTCAACTTTGTCGAACGGTGGTCGCTGTTCCTGGACGAACTCCTGGAAGACGCATCGCTGAGCGATGACCTGCTCAATGCCTTCGATGCAGGTATTCAACTCGACGATCTGCGTTCCGTCGCCGTGGCGCTGCACGAGGACTGGGATCGCGTGGAGTCTGAATCTGCCCGGCTCAGCGTGCCTCGGGCCAAGCCGCGGGACTTCATTGACGAGCTCGGGGACCTGGTCGAGCTGCGGCACCAGTGCGACGACCCGGACGACAAGTTGTACCAGCGGCTCACGGAGCTACAGCCGCTCCTGCAGCAGCTTCGGGGATGCTCGAACGAGCCGGGACGGTTGGTCCGACTGCTGTCCGATCCGAAACCGACGCTCAGGGTCAAGCGAACCGGCCGAATCGCCAACTGGCCGTCCGGCCTGCTGGACGATGTGCGTGAACGGATGACTGGGCTTGAAGCGCAGCGCGAGGAACTGAGGCAGTCGCTTGCCATGCGCTTCCTGATTCCGATCTATCACCGGCTTCGCGCGTTCGTGCTCGACTACGCGGACGAACGCCGCAAGCGCGGCGAGCTGGAGTTTCAGGACCTGCTGGTCCGCGCGAGCAGACTGTTGAACGGCAACCGTGCGGTCGCCGCGTCCGTGCGGGATCGGTTCCAGCGCCTGTTGATCGACGAGTTCCAGGACAACGATCCGCTGCAGACGCAGATCGCCGATGCCATCGCCGGCGGCGAGGAAGGACGGCTCTTCTTCGTCGGCGATCCCAAGCAGTCGATCTACCGCTTTCGCCGCGCAGACATTCGCCAGTTCAACTCGGTCAAGGCGCAGCGAACCGATGGGCTGGTCCGACTGTCGCAGAACTTCCGCTCGGCGCCGGGCGTCACGGAGTTTGTCAACGCAATCTTCAAGCCAATGATGCGAGCAGGCAGCCAGCAGGCCGAATGGGATGATCTGCGCGCGTTTCGCCCCCCGCTCGACAATGTCGAATACCCCGTCACTGTCGTCGGTGGCGCATACGACGCGAAGACGCGCGACGTCCGCAGTCTCGAAGCGGACGGACTGGTGCGCGTCATCGACGAGATCACGAACTCGCCCTGGCAGATCTACGACAAGGCCTTAGGTGCGACTCGCGATGCCCGCTTCGCCGACACCGCGGTGTTGGTACCGACGCGTACCGGTCTCAGCCATCTCTTGCCCGCGCTCGATCGGCAGGGGATTCCCTACCGGCTCGAAAGCAGATCGCTGGTCTACCACTCAAGCGAAGTCCGGGTGTTGCTCAACCTGCTGCGCGCCATCGACGACCCCACCGACCAGATCGCGCTCGTCGCCGCGCTCAAATCGCCTGCCTTCGCATGCGCGGACGACGACCTGTACGGCTGGTCCCGCGCCGGGGGTCGCTGGGATTATCGTCAGTCGCCGCCTGCGGAACTGGCCGCGGACCATCCGGTTGCCGAGTCGATGCGTTGGCTGCAGCGAATCGCCGAGCAGCGCTGGTCGATGTCGGTCAGCGAACTGGTGAACTTCGTGATTCGCGAGCGGCGACTGCTCGAACTCGCGGTGGTCGAGCGCCAACCTCGCGAACACTGGCAGCGCTACCGCTTCATGATCGATCAGTCGCGGGCCTTCAGCGATCGCGGCGGAGCCACGCTCAGCGAGTTCCTGCTCTGGGCCCAGCATCAGTCAGAACAGGACGCACGAGTGATCGAATCGGTCGTGCCCGAGGAAGACCATGACGCCGTGCGGATCATGACGATCCACGCAGCCAAGGGACTGGAATTCCCGATTGTCATCTTCCTCGGACTCAACGTAGCCCGGCGGGCGGAGTCGCCGACCCTGCTCTGGCACGACGATCATCGGCCCGAGGTCCGCTTCCGTGCCGGCCTGGAGACACCCGACTACGGCGCGCTCCAGGAGCTGGACAAGAAGCTGGACGAGGAAGAAGTCGTGCGCCGCAACTATGTCGGCGCGACGCGCGCCCGCGACCACCTCGTGCTCAGCGTTTATCGCCGAGAGAATGGCAAGACCGACGCGCACGAGATCGCCGAACTCCTGAACGAGGTACCGGCCCTCTATCGCTTCCGATCTCCCGATCAACTGCCCGATCTGCCTGTTCGCCCGCTCCCGGACACGGCGGACCTGGTCGAGGACAGCGCCGCCGAGCGGGCCGAGTGGCTTGAGCGTCGTCAAGAGGCCGCCCAGCAGCTTGCCTCGTTGCCGCGCGAGTCGGCCACCGGCCTGGCCAGACGCGCGGGCGCATTCGAGGATCACGTCCGGACCAATCCGAACGACGAGCCGGACGACGGTCTGCCGCCATGGAGAAGAGGCCGCGCCGGCACGGCGATCGGTCGGGCCACGCACGGCGTGCTCCAGATCGTCGATCTCGCTCACTGGACGGAAGAGGAGGTTGACCAGAGCTCCGCAGCCCAGAGCGCCGCCGAATCGCTGAATCGCCAGCAGGCCGGGGAAGTGACCCGGCTCGTGCGCACGGCGTTGAATAGCGCGACCGTGCAGGAAGCCATTTCCGCCGATCGCTACTGGCGCGAGCTTTATGCCGCGGTCGAGGTAGACGGCGTGCTACTCGATGGGTTCGTCGATCTGCTCTATGAGACCGCGGACGGCGAGCTGGTCGTGGTCGACTACAAGACCGACGCCCTGCGCGAGGGCGAGGCGGTGGACGCCGCCGCAGCGCGCTATCGCCTGCAGACCGCCAGCTACGCGCTGATGCTGGAGCAGACCCTCGGACGCCCGGTCGCTCGCTGCGTCCTGCTCTTTCTTCATCCCAACGAGGAACGCGTGGTTGACGATCTGCCCGGTGCAATCCGCGAGGTGAGAGAGGCACTGCGCAATCCCGATGAGCCGTGATCGAGGTTGAGCAGCCCGCTGTTGATAACCGCAAGCTCGTGCTCGGCTGGGAGCCGATGCGAGGCGACGGCTCGCTAGGCTCAGGCCATGGCGGTGTTTCTCTTCCACGGCGAAGACCGGTTTGCCCGACTCGAGGCGGTGGCGGCCCTACGCCGTGAACACGACGCCGACGGCGCGCTGGCCAACAACTCGGTGAGCTTCGACGGCGCGCGAGTCTCGCTCGGCGAGCTCGGCGCGGCCGTGTCGGCGGCGCCGTTCCTCGGCGGCGTGCGCTGGGTCCGGGTCGATGGACTCTGCGGCAGATTCGAAGGCGCCGAGGGAGGCCGCCGCCGGCGTCAGCTCGGCGAATGGGATGATCTCCCCGATCTGCTCGAACAGATTCCAACTTCGACGGTGCTCGTCTTCGTCGAGGACCAATTGCGCCGCAACAGTCCGCTGTTGGAGCTGATCCGCCCGAACGCCGACGTGCGCGAGTTTGCCCGTCTGAAGCAAGACGAAGCGCTCGGCTGGCTGCGGGGCGAAGTGCGGCAGCGCAATCTGCACCTGACCCGCAACGCGGCGCAAGCCCTCGTCGAACGGGCCGGGGGTGACCGCGGCGTGTTGACCCAGGCCGTCGACAAGCTCTCGCTCTACGCCGGCGATTCGAATGTCGACGAGACGATCATCGAGGCAATGGTCCCGGCCTCGCGCTCGTTCACGATCTTCAACCTCGTTGACGCCGTGGCCGAACGACGCCTCGCCGATGCGATGCAGGCGCTCGACGGAGTGCGCGCCGACGGCACCGATGACCAGCAAATCCTGAGGATGCTCGCCCGCACGTACCGACAGGTGATCGTCGCGCGCGAGGTGGTCGATCGCGGCGGCTCGGACCAGGACATCCAGTCAGCGGCAGGTTTGCGTTTCGACTGGCTGGCCCGGCGACTGCGTCGTCAGGCGCAGCGCTACACGCAGGAAACGGCCGACGCAGCCCTCGCCCGCATTCTCGCCGCCGAGATCTCGATCATCGAATATCGGCGCGACGAAGGTGGACTGCCCGAAGACCTGGCCGTCGAGCTGTTGGTTGCCGAACTCGCCGGGGCCGGGGGTCGCTAGCCGGATCGCATGCGTCCTGAGGCTGCCGTCAGAGCTGTTCGACCGGGTTGTAACAGGCAACGCGCTGGCCAATGCGGCCCCCGACGACCTCGGCCAGCTCCGGCTCAGGATCGGTCCGGCAGATGGTTAGCGCCTTGGGGCAGCGCGCCATGTAGGCGCAATGCTCGCCCAGGCTGTCATCGGTGAGGTCAGGCAGGCCGCCGGGAATCTGGCGCAGGCGGGCGCGCCGCCGGTCGAGGCGCGGCAGCGTGTCCAGCATGGCCCAGGTGTAGGGATGCCTCGGCTGCTGGAAGAGCGGGACGATGTCATCGACTTCCATCAGCCGGCCGGCGTAGATGATGGCCACCCGTTCGGCGACCTGCGCGACGACGCCCATGTCGTGCGTGATCAGCAGAATCGCGGTGCCTCGCTCTTCTCGCAGGCGCTGCAGCTCGTAGAGAATCTGCGCCTGCACGGTGACATCGAGCGATGCGGTCGGTTCGTCGGCGATCAGCACCTGCGGATCGAGCGCGGTCGCAATCGCAATCATGATCCGCTGGCACATCCCGCCGGACAGTTCGCCGGGGAACGACTTGGAGATGCGAACCGGATCGGCCAGTTGCATCGCGTTGAGCGCCTCCAGCGCGCGCTCTCGCGCCTCCCGCTTGTCCACCGAGCGATGCGACGTGATCACTTCCTCGACCTGTTGACCGACCGGAATGATCGGGTTGAGGCCGGCGATCGGATCCTGGAAGATCATCGAGATCTGGTCGCCGCGGATGCGCTGCAGCTCAGCCCGATCCATCTCGCCGATGTTTCGCCGCTCGTATCGAATCGTGCCCGATGTCTGCCTGGCGTTGCGCGGCAGGATGCGCAAGATCGCGAGTCCGATTGTGGTCTTGCCCGAGCCGCTCTCGCCGACGAGCGCCATGATCTCGCCGCGCTCGATGCGCAACGAGGCGTTGCGCACGGCGCGCACGGGCGCCTCGCGCGTGCGGTACTCGATGCTGACATCGTCGAGGGTCAGAACGGGCGGCACGACTTCAGTCTAGGCGTGGCTCCAGCCCAGCCCCAATCGGCGCCGCGATGCGGAGCGCCGGCAGCGCCGACATCAGCGCGGATGCCGGATCACCGAGACGACGCGGCCCTGGACCTGCATGTTCGACTCGTCGGTGTAGATCGAGTCCATGGTCGGATTCTCCGGCTGCAGCCGTACCTGGCCCTGTTCGTAGTAGAGCCGCTTGAGCGTGCAGATGTTCTCGTCGCGGAGCCAGACCGCGGCCATCTGGCCGTTGTCGACGCTCGTCGCCTCTTCCAGGATCACGGTGTCGCTGTCGGCGATCAGCGCGTCGATCATCGAGTCGCCGCGCACGGTCAGGGCAAAGACGCGCTCCGGGTCGCGCCCGGCCAGCATGTCCGGGGTCACGCTGATGCGGCTCTCGGCGTGCGCGACGTCGACGCCTTCCGGCACCAGCGAACGCGTTCCTGCAGCAATCGCGCCGAGCAGCGGGATACCCAGCGAGGACGTGCTGGACTCGATCCGGGTCGGCTCGGTCGGTTCGATCGGTTCCGTGAGCGAAATCGTGCGTGCGCGCTCTCGGTCGCGCCGGATGTGTCCCTCGCGCTCGAGGATCTTGAGGTTGTAGTCAGCGACGGATGTGGAGGAGAGTTTGCAGCCCTCGACGATGTCGCGAACCGACGGAGGATAGTGATACTCGGTGAAGTAGTTGCGCAAGAAGGCGAGGATGCGTTCGGGCTTGTCCGAACGAGGTCCTCGTTTGCCGCGGCGACGCGGTTCCTGAGCGGAGTCCGCGGTAACTGTGGTCGGTTCTGACATGGCGAGTCCCCTGTTCACTCTTCGACGCGGCGGGCTGTCGTTCATCGCCACGCACTACGAGTGGTCCGCACCGTGTACGTGACATAAGTGAAGGATAGCACATCCTCAGCGCACGTGTGCGGAACATCAGTACTGTCGATCATGCGGCCAGTGTGCACCGGTACGCTGCTCCTGTCAAGTCGCCTATGTTCCGCGGTATTGCCTGGACGCTCGGACGTGCGTGACACTCTGTAGATGAACGAACCGAAGTGGACTCGCCCATGACCACACCGCCCGAGACCGACAACAAGATTGGCCTGGTCATCGCCGCTCATCCCGACGACGCGGACTTCGGCGCCGGCGGCACGTCGGCGCTGTGGACGACGCTCGGCTGGGAGATGCACTACCTGATGGTGACCAACGGCGCCAAGGGCTCGGCCGACCCGGAGATGACCTCCGAGCGCCTGGTGCCGATGCGGGAGATCGAACAACGCAACGCGGCCGAGGAGCTGGGCGTCCTGACCTGCACCTTTCTCGGCGGCGAGGACGGTGAGTTGGAGTACACCCGCGAGTACCTGGGCGGCATCGTCAAGGCGATCCGCAGGCTCAAGCCGCACGCCGTGTTCACGCACTCGACCGACTACATCCACCGCCGCGCGCTCGAGGCCGACCCGTCCGATCCGCTCTCCGAGTGGCGCGGGTTCATCAATCATCGCGACCACCGCTGTACCGGCGAAATGACGCTTGACGCCGTCTATCCGACCGCGCGCGACCGGCTCAACTTCCCCGAACACCTCGAGGAAGGACTGGAGTGCCACAAGGTCGCCGAGCTCTTCATCTGGGGCAGCCAGAACGCCAACTTCGACGTTGACATCACCGACGTGATCCAGACCAAGATCCGGGCGCTGACCCGGCACGTGTCGCAGTTCGGGGACCGCGGCGAGGACTTCGTCGCCAACGTCGAGAAGCGTTGGAGTTCGGCCGACGGCCGCTACTACGAGCACTTCGAGCGCGTGTCCCTGCCGGTCTTCTAGTGCTCCAGGGCCGCTGCGAACGCAGCCGAACCGATGCCGCCTCCGCCCAAGTTCTGTCCCCAGTGCGCTGAGCCGCTCACGCAGCCCAAGGGCTGTCCGAGCTGTGAGTGGGTGCTCTACCTCGATCCCAAGGTTTCGGTCGTCGTGCTGGCGACGGACGAGGGGGGCCGGCTGCTCTATGTGCGCCGCAACCATGAACCGGCGATGTACCAGTGGGCCTGGCCGTCCGGCTTCGTCGACGCCGGAGAACGAGTCGAGGACGCCGCCGTCCGCGAAGTCCGGGAAGAGACCGGTGTGGAAGTCGAGATCGAGGATCTGCTGGGCGTCTGGTCGGCCACCGGCGATCAGGTCGTGGTGATCGGCTTTCGCGCACGAGCGGTAGGCGGCGCGCTCAGACCGGGCAGCGAGGCGCTGGCCGCGGCCTGGCTTCCGCTGCGTTTGGCGCGTCGACGACAGCACGTCTTCCGGCACGACGCCGAAATCCTGCGCTCATTCCTCGGTCCAGAGCGGTAGCCGCGCGCGACAGTGGTCGCAGATTGCGGCCGCCTCGCTTTGCGTCTCACCGCCTCGAGTCACGGTCATGATCACCTGGCGTAGATGGTCTTCGCAGTAACGGCATCCGCAGCGATCGCAGCGCATGGCGTGTTCCTGCCTGCAGTCCGGCTCGCCGCAGCGGCCCTCGGCGTTGCGCTCGCGGGCCTCGGCCTTGAACACAAGGTGCTGCGCCACGTCTGCCTTGAGCCGCTGGCAGCGCTGTTCAACACAGACCTCCTGTCCGTCGTCGAGGATGTTGCCGTGTCCGGCGCAGAAGCCGCGGGCGCAGTACTGGCACTGGCCGATCATCTGCTCGCGGCAGCGGCGCAAGCGGCCGCGATGGTCACACTGGGTCGCCTTGCGATACTCGCGGATCTCCACGCACAACCTTCGTCCCGTGTCGGCGCGCCACGAGAGACGGCCCACTCCGGGCTCAGGCTAACGGGATGGGAGTAGGGCTCCCGCCATCGGGCGGGCGCGAATCCTAGAGGCGGAGCTTGCCGTGCGACGGCTGGCGGCGGCGTTGTCGGCCTTCCTCGACCGCCTGCTCGCGCTCGAGCTCGAACACCGAAATGATGTTGCTCTCGTAGACGTACCCGCAAGAGAGGCAACTGGAGTACACGCTGTGCGCGTCCGACTCGACCAGCATCATGCCTGAACAGCGCGGGCACTTCGACGGAGGCGTGACGGGCATCGGGCCAACTCACTTTCCGACTCGACCGGAGCGCAGAGATGAATGTTTGTGAAGTTCCGCACGAACCGGGAGTTTGTGAAACGATGCACATTATGGCTGGATGAAACGGCGCTTGTCAACTTTTTCACGAACGCCGGGCATGGGTGAGTGTGGAAGCGCGGTCAACGCACGGACAATCGACGCCTGCAGCCAATCGTGTGAGTACTCTGACACACTTCGGACCCAACCCGGGCGCCTGGGTATGGGCGGATATGCTCAAGGCCAATGCGACGCACCACCGATCGCCTCTCCGTCTTCGGTCTCGCGCTCGCCATCCAGGCTGCGGCCGACTACCTCGTCGGCGCGCCACCGGACGGGCGCCCCACCTGGCTGTCCTGGGCGCTGTCGCACACGCGGCAGTTGGCCTCGCTGCCGCCCAGGCTCCGCGTCTTCGCACCGTTCGCTGCGTCGCTCGCTGCCATACGCGCAGCCTCGTTGATTGAGCAGACCAGGCCCGGCGGTCCCTCGCGGGTCGCGTCGATTGTGATCCAGGCGTTCTTGCTCGCGGCCACGTTCGACGCCTTCCGCGGACTGCGCGCCTCGGCGACCGTCGAAGGCCAGCTTCGCGATGCGCCGGTTGACGATCAGGGTCGGCCAACCGCCGCGCTGGACGCCGAACGGGTCGAGGCCGAAATCGGACGGCTCGCCAACGCGTCCAGCGAGAGCGTGGTCGGCCCCTGGGCCGCATACGCGGCTTTCGATCTCTCCGGCGCGGTCGCCTATGCGGCGGTCGAGTCGCTCGGAGGTCCGATGGCCGGACCCGGCTCCGACGGACCGCTCGCCGCGATGCTCGATCCGGCCCGGCGCCTCGTCTCCGTGCGCCGCGCGCGCGACGCCATCGCCGCAGCGGCCACGCTCGCCGCGCGCGGTCGATCCGACCTCCAGGCGCCCGAGCTCGAAGAGCTCGCCCTCGGCTCCGAGACTCCAATCCCGGTCACCGCGATGTCGGTCGCGCTGGATCGGCGCGCCTCGTGGAACGGCCAATCGGTCGGCTGGCAACGCCCGCCGCCCGAGGTCAAAGACCTGCGGCGCGCCCGCCGGCTGCACCTCAAATCACTGGGCGTGCTGGCGCTGACCGCCGTCGGCGTCGTCGCCGTCAGCGACCTGTTCCGCCCGCCGACCGCCAACAGCGACTGACGAACCCTCAGTCCTCCGTCACTTCAGTGACCGAGTCGCGGCGAGTAATGGCGAGATGCGACATCGGCGATCCGGTGTCGGCGGCGCCGTGGTAGTGCTCCTCGCCCGGCGGGATGATCGCGAAGTCGCCGACCGAGATCGTGTGTTCCTCGTCGGCCGTGCCGACCTTGCCGATGCCGGAGACGACGTAGAGCATCTGCTCGGACGAGTGGGTGTGCATCTTGGTCCGCGCCCCGGCGCCGAACTGGACGATCGCGAGATTGAAGTCGGCGTCGTCGGCGGCGTTCTGGCCGCCGATTGAGCCGGCCAGCGCTCGGACCCAGACGTTGCCGCCCGTGAAGATCGGGGCGTTCGCCTGGTTGGTGTCGCCGTCGGATGATTTGGTTACGCGCATGGTGTTGGGCCTTTCGCTGGTCTGGTTGTGGAGGGGAGCCCCCCTCTGCCTTCGGCATCTCCCCCCGCGGAGCGGGGGGAGATGGGATTGCAACGTGTGTTCCTCCCGCGGAGCGGGGGGAGAGGGAGCGCTAGCTGTTGGCGGTGATGAACGCCTGGATTCGGTTCCAGGCGTCGTCGCAGGCGTCGACGTGTTCGTCGTAGGAGCGGTCGAAGAAGCTGTGCGGGGCGCCGTCGTAGGTGACGATCTCGCGTGTAACGCCGCCTGCTCCGAGCGCGGCGTCCCACTCGGCGACGGCTTCGGCCGGGATGCTCTCGTCGGCGCCGCCCATCAGGCCGAGGATCGGGCACTCAATCTCGGAGACGGTGGACGAGGGCGCGGGCGCGCCGTTCAGCCCCTCGGCGGTGGGGCGTCCGTAGAAGCCGATCGCGCCCGCAAGCCCGTGTCCGGAGGATGCCTGCAGCCAACTGTTGCTGCCGCCGAAGCAGAAGCCGACCGTGAAGACGGCGCGGTCGGCGTCGTTAGCCCGCAGGACGGCCACGGCGGCGGCGGTGTCGGCGGCGACGCCTTCGGCGGTCGTACTGCGGACGTGCGGCCAGAAGTCGAACTCGGCGTCGCGCTTCGAGTTGCCGGCCGTGCGGCCGAAGTAGTCAATCGCGACCGCGTCCACGCCGATCTCGGCGAAGCGGATCGCGAGTTCCTCATAGAAACGGAAGAGGCCGCGCACGTCGGGCAGGATCACCATGCCTGGTCCTGTGGGCGACTCTGCGCGGGCGTGGAAGGCGGCAAACTCGGTCCCGTCCGACGCGGTCAGGGTCAGGTCTTCGACGTCGACAGCGGCGCCGGAGATCGGGGCGATCGCGGGCAGCGCATCGTATCGGTGGCACATGGTCAGTGTCCTCTCTGCATGTGGTCTGGAAGTGGTCAGCCTTGCGAGGATAACCCGCACAAGCGACGGCTCGATGATCGAACGGATCAAATGACGCCTGCTTCGCGCAACTCCGAGCGAGCCGCGTCGTCGAGGCCGAGCAGTTCGCCGTAGACCTCGTCGTCGTGCTCGCCCCGATTGGGCACCGGACCCGCAATCGAAGCCGGAGTCCGCGACAGCTTCCACGGCGCGCCCGTGTAGAGCGCGCCATTCCGCAGCGGTTCGGCGACTTCCGCGCTCAGGTCCAGGCCGGCGTAGGACAGCGACGCGTAGTCATCGTCGATCAACAGCGCGGTCGGGTCCATCAGCGGGAACGCCGGCACGCCGCGTCCCTGCAGGTCGATGCTCAGCTCCATGGCCTCGTGCTGGCGGGTCCAGCGCGAGAGCGCGTCGTCGAGCGCATCCTGATCCGCGAGTCGGCCGCGCATCGTCCGCCATTCCAGACGGTCGAGATGTCCCGCCAGCCCGCAGAGCGCTGACCACTCGGCGTCGGATCGCACGACCACGGCCAGCCAGGCGTCGTCGCCCGCCGCAGGATAGACGCCGTGCGGCGCCATCGCCGAGCCGCGGTTGCCGCGCGGCTTCGAGTCGCGGCCGTTGAGCAGCCAATCCATCAGCGGCGCGGCGGCGCGCTGCAACGTCGCCTCGCCTTGCGCCAGGTCGATGAACTGCCCGCGGCCCGTGCGTTCGCGATACTCGAGCGCGGCCAGCAGCGCGACGAATGCGTGTCCGGCAGCCGTCGGGTCGAGATCGGCGGTGTCCTCGCGCGGCTGCGGGTCGTCGGGATAGCCGAGCAGCGACTTGAGCCCGTAGAGCGCCGCCAGCGACGGACCGTAGGTCACGAGGTTGCGCCAGGGACCCTCGGTCGCGCCCGAGGCGGAGAGGGCGACCATGATGATGCGCGGATTGACCTCGGCGAGGGCGTCGTAGGACAGACCGAGCGAGGGCATCACGCGCGGCGAGAAGTTCTCCAGCACCACGTCCGACTGCGCCACCAGCTTGAAGTACAGCTCCTTGCCGCGCGGATCGCCGAGGTGGATCGCAATCGACTTCTTGCCCCGGTCGAGGCCGTGAAACGCGCGGGGATCGTCCGGCGCGGTCGAGCCGCGGTCGCCGCCAATCGAGCCAACCGGCGCCTGCTGGCCGCCGATCGAGACGCCCGATCGTCGGTGCGGCGCGCCCACCTTGATCACCTCGGCCCCCAGGTCGGCCAGGAACATGCCCAGCAACGGCCCGGCCCAGACATGGCCATGGTCAATCACCCGAAGCCCATCAAGCGGCGGCATGGTTTTGGGAGTCTACTGCTGCGTGAGTGGCCGTCGAAGTCTCTAGTCGAGCCAGTCGGGCCGTTACCCTCGTAGCCGAAGGAGTCCAAGACGATGCGAATCACATTCTGTGGGTCGGGGGCGGGGGGGTCGGTGAATCCTCGGCGGGGGGCTGCGTCGATCCACCTGGCTCATGGCGATGCCCGGATTCTGGTCGACACGGGACCGGGGTTCATGGAGCGGATGGTGGACTCGGGGCTGGATGCGGATGCGGTGTCGGACGTGGTCTTCTCGCACTTGCACTTCGACCACGCGATGGGTGTGGTGGAGCTGTTCAGCCGGCTGATCGTTCGCCGGGGAGCGCCGGTGACGGTGTACGGTCCGCGCGATACCGACACGTACATTGCGGCGGCGCTAGGATTCGCCCGGGTGAACGCGACCAGCGACTACATCCGCAGCTGGCTGGACGGGGTGAGCGTCGAGCTGACGCGTCCGGGAGACGAGCGCGAGATCGGCGGGATGGATGTGCGCTCGGTCGAGGTACCGCATGCGCCCACCCTGGAGTGCCTGGCGCGGCGCTTCGAGGCTGGCGGACGCTCGCTGGTCTACACCGGCGACACAACCTACGCGCCCGACGCCCTGGTCCCGTTGGCTGATGGGGCAGACGTGCTCGTGCACGAGGCGTACACGGAATCCTGCCTGGAGCGGATGGCGGAGGGCCTTTCGGAGTCGGCGCGGGCGGGACTGTATCGCGGCGTGGGCGGGACGCACTCGACGGCGGAGTCGGCGGGCCGGATCGCCCGCGACGCCGGCGTGAAGACGCTGGTCCTGACCCACATCATGGCGCTGGAGCGCGACTCGGAGTTGGTCGAGGAAGCGCGGCGGGCGTTCGACGGAACGATCGTGCTCGCCGCGGACGGATTGTCGCTGGAAGTCTGAGGTCGCTCATGCGAGTGCGCGAGCTGACGCTGATGGTCGGCACCGGCCGGATCGAAGAGATGACGCGCTTCTACGGCGCGGCGCTGGAACTGGAGCGGGTGGCGAAGTTCCGCGATCCGGTGTTCGAGGCAGCCGGCGGCTTCATCCGACTGCTGGACCACTCGGAGATTTCGGGTCCGACGCTGGAGCCGGCGCGGATGCAGATCAACCTGTTCGTCGACGACGTCACGAGCGAGTTCGAGCGGGTGATGTCGGCCGACCCGACGATCCGTGTGCATCGACAACCGGAGCGGGAGTCATGGGGGGGGCTGGTCGCGACGCTGCTCGATCCGGACGGTAACTTCGTGCAGTTGCTGGAACTGGTTGGCTGAGACCCCTCTGTCATCGGCATCTCCCCCGCGAAGCGCGGGGAGAGAAAACGCGCAGCGGAGCTGTTATCGGATGTAGGCGGGGGCGTCGTCGCCGTCGGCGGCGATGATCGCCATGTCTTCGGCGTCGAGGTCGTCAAGCTCGCCCTGGCGGTAGGCGTCGTAGAGGTTGAAGAGCTCGGTCTTGTGCGGGCGCTTGCGACCGATCGGGCAGGCTTCCCAGGCCTCGTAGTCCTCGTCGCAGTAGCCCAGCCGATGCTCGCCGCACTTGGGCTGGAGTTGGCGGCCCAGCTCGGGCGCGACGCGGACGACTTCGGCCCGCATCAGCGAGACGACCTTGCGGAACTCCCACTGAGCGCGGGTGCAGAGGCGCAGGTCGGAGATGTGCAGCAGCGAGGCGAAGTTGACGGTGATCTTGAAGTTGGTGTTGGTCGCGTTGGGCAACAGGAAGCGGGCGTCTTCGGCCGGAACGCCGGCCTCGACCATCTTCTCGTAGAGCGCGCCCGCCTGGGCGAAGAGCGCGGTCATGTTGTCGCCGAGTCCGGCGCGCTCGACCGTCCTGGGAATGCTGTAGGGAAACTCGCCGCCCTTGAATGTGACGTAACGCTGGCTCTGCTGCTCGAAGCTGATCCCGATGCGGTGACGCACGAACTGGTGCGAGAAGGCGCGCGAGACGCCGGAGATGCCAAACTCGAAGTGGACCTGTTCCAGCGGCGACATGTGCCCCGTCAGCAACCGCGCCTCGACGAACTCGAGCATCTTCTCCTGGGAGATCCGCTCGTCGTCGATCCGGTCGAGCACCTGCTCAGGCGTCAGCGCCGAGTAACAGACGCGGTACGCCATGTAGAGCGCGCGGATCGGGTCCTTGGTGTAGTCGATCAGCTTGACGGAAATTGCCACGTCGGTGTGCTCGCAGGGCTGGATGCAACTGGTTCGATATGTCAACCGAATATAGCGGAGACCGGGTCAGATGAAGCGCGCCGTGCTCCACGGTGTCCACCCGCGTTTCCGCCAGATGCGCAGAGCGTAGCGGGCGTTATAGAGCGGTCGCATCGCAAGGCGGGTGTCGAGACGCTCGCCGATCTCGTCCTCGCCGAAGTATTGCCACCAGCCGTTGATCTGAAAGAGGCCGTAGCTGCCGCCCGACGGGTCGTGCCTGTTGATCGCCCGAGGATTCCAGCGGCTCTCGTGGTAGGCGATTGTTACGGCGTTGTCCAGCTCGGTTGGCGGCCAGCCGGCTGCTCGCAGGACTTCGCGGAGACGCGGCTCGGCAAGGACCATCGTGTCAGCGGGCTGTCGTTCGGTTGGCGCCTAGGCGAACGTCGTCTCGACCGACGATGAGGCGTCAAAGAAGTCCTGCAGCGTCTGATTGAAGCGGTAGAAGAGGTCGCGGCGGTTGTAGTCCTCGCCTTTGGCCAACTCCTCAGGACTCTCCAGGTCGATCGTGTTCAGCGTGTGATGCAGGTCGGCGTGGCCGTTGCTCTGGATGTTCTCGATCATCTCGCGCCAGCGGCCCTCCGACATGACCAGGGTGAAGTCAAGATCCTCGGCGTCAGCGCTCTTGGAGATGTCGGCGATCTCCGGGATTTCGTAGCCGTCGAAGACAAGCTTGATCGTGGTCTGGCCGACGTTGACGCCCATCGCGCAATCCATCATGCCGAAGTCCCGCCAGTGCGGGTCGTCCTGGACCGTGTCGCGGAGCGCTTCAAACCATTCAACGGACGGGAACTGCGGCATTGTCTGCCTCCGTGTGCTTATGCGTCTGACAATCTGACGATCTGACAAGTCGTGGCGAGTTTATCAAGCCCTCGGGCAGGGGCTAGTACCTAGTACCCGCTGCGGCGGCCAATGCTGCGCACGTCCCACGCCCCGATTGCGACGCCGAGCGCGAGGAAGAACGCGATCAGTCCGAGCAGGATGTTGCCTCCGGCGCCGTCGATTCCTGCGAGTTGGCGCAGCGCGATCATCACTCCGGCCGTGACGACGCAGAGCCCGACGTAGAGCCAGTTGTGAATCCACTCGGCGGCGAAATTGACGGCAATCGCCACGCCGACGGCGACGTTGACCACGATCAGCAGGTGGACGTCGGCGTGCCGGCTCCAGCCGCCCCAGGCGGTGCCGGTCAGTTCGTTCAGTTCGACCGCCGTACCGCCGCGAATGGCCAGGAACAGAACCACAATCGCCGCGCCCACGGCTCCGCCAACCAATGGCCGCAGCATGCGCGGTCCCATGATGTCCCACGAGCGCGACGGCGGCGCGCCCAGCCTGGTCCGGCTGTGTTCGTAGCGGTGTTCGTCCATCGCGCGTCCCCTCCGCGTTGCAGCCAGTCTAGATGTTGGATCGCGTCTGGCCGCCGTCGACGTTGAGACAGGCCCCGGTGACCCAGCTCGCTCTCGGCGATGCGAGGAAGGCGACGACGTCGGCGACCTCCTCGGGCCGGCCGAAGCGGTTGAATGCGATCGTGTCCAGCACGCTGCTCTGGATCCCCTCCGGATCGTCCTCGTAGCGCGTCTGCCAGCGAGAGTCGGGCCAGGCGATGGAACCCGGCGCCACCGCGTTGGCGCGGATATTGCGCGGTCCGAGCTCCAGGGCGAGCGACTTCGCGTGGCTGTGCATGGCCGCCTTCATCGCGTTGTATTGCGCCGAGCCGCCCGCCTCGCGGCCGAAGATTGAGCCGATATGGATGATCGAGGCACTGTCCGCGCTCTCGCCGGAGGCTGCCTCGACCAGGTGCGGCAGCGCGGCGCGCGTCGTGCGCACCGCGGCCATCAGGTTGAGGTCGAACATGTCTTGCCAGACCTCGTCTCCCTCTCCGCGCAACGAGACGCCCATGTTGTTGACCAGAATGTCGAGACCGCCCAGCGCGTCCACCGCCGCCCCGACCGCACGGTCCGACGCATCGGCGTCGCCAAGGTCCACGGCCGTCCAGTGCGTTCGACCCGGTCCTGCCGCCTCGATTGTGGCCGTGGCCTGTTCCAGGGCGTCGGGCCGGCGGGAGCAGATGGATACGTCGGCGCCCTCCGCGGCCAGCGAGAGCGCACAGTACAGCCCGATCCCCTCCGAGGCGCCGGTGATCAACGCCCGTTTGCCACTCAGTCCCAGCTCCATGTTCGGCTCCCTGCCGCGAACGTCTCGTCGCTCGCCGCTCGTCACCATGTCGCCGGCCGAACCGGCCGAGCGACGAAGCGGCGCGAATATGACGATACCGCGTACGCTCAGTGCATGACCGAGGCGTCATCAGGCATCGACTGGCGCGGATTGGCGCTCTCCCTGCGACAGGGCGGCAGCCTGTTGCGGGCACTCGCGAGTTCGACGCTCGCCAACGCGTTGCAACTACCAAACGGACCGCAGCGCCGAGGTAAGACCGAGGTTGCCGGGATCGACGCGCCCGTCGAGATCATCCGCGATCGCTACGGCATTCCGCATTGCTTTGCCGAGTCGGCCGGCGACGCGCTGTTCGCTCTGGGCTACGTCCAGGCCCAGGATCGACTCTGGCAGATGCAGTGGAACCGGCGCGCGGCCTGCGGTCGGCTCGCCGAGATCGCAGGACCGCAGGCTCTGAGCGTTGACCGACTCTGCCGCACGCTCGGTATCGGCCGCGCCGCCGAGGCAGCCTGGGAAGCGACCCCGCCCGCACAACGGCGTCAGCTCGCGCCCTTCGTCGCAGGCATCAACGCCGCCATCGCTCGAGCGCCGAGACCGTTCGAGGCCCAGGTGCTCGGCGACCGGATCGGTCCCTGGCAGGCCTCCGACAGCATTGCCTGGGGCAAGCTCCTTTCCTGCCTCCTGGCGCCCGCCTGGGAGCAGCAACTGATGCGCGCCCGCATCGTCGAACAGGCCGGTATCGACGCCCTCAACGAACTCGATCCCCCGTTTGCTCCCGACACCGCTGCCGCAGTGCCCCCCGACGCGCCATACGGTGAGTTGGCCGCGCCGCTTCAAGAAGCGGCCTCACACGCGTCCGACCTGCTCGGTCTCCAGCAAGGCGCATCCAACAACTGGGCGGTCGACGGACGCCACACGGTCGACGGCGCCCCGCTCTTCGCCTGCGATCCGCATCTCAATCCGGTCACCCCGCCGCACACGTACTTCGTCCACCTGCATTGTCCCGAGTTCAACGCCGCCGGAGCCAGCGTGCCCGGACTGCCCGGCATCGTCTGGGGATTCAATGACCACATCGCCTGGGGACCGACCGCCGCGTTGATGTCGATGAACGTGGCAGTGGTCGAACAGCTCTCTGAGGACGGATCGCAATCACTGACCCCGGACGGCTGGATGGACGTCTTGGACCGCGAGGAACGGATCGAAGTGCGTGGCCACCCGACCGAACGTATCACCGTGCGCGAGACCGTCCACGGGCCGATCGTTGACAACGTGCTGCCTGCGGATATCCACGGCCGCGGGAACGGAGACCGTGCGATCTCGCTGCACTCCCGGATCATGGCCGCGAAACACGGCGGCGGCGGCATTGCAGACATGCTCGGCGCCCGCAACTGGGACGAGTTCAGCGCAGCCGCCGACGATATGGCGGACTTCAACCTCTGTTACGCCTACGCCGACCAGGAGCAGGTGGGCCTGCGGGTCAGCGGCGAGGTGCCCTCTGGCGACATGGCCCGGCTTCGATTTCCCGCGGCCGGCTGGGCCCCGGTCGAGCGCGGTGGTGTGCCCGCTCGGGCAGCCTCCGGAGACGAGCTCCCGCACGTGGTCAATCCGGCGAACGGCGTCGTCGTTAGCGCCAACGCGCCGCTGGCGCGGTTCGAGCAGAGCTGCTTCGGCGCCGAATACCTCGATCCGGGCCGGGCCGCGCGCATCCGTCAACAGCTGGCCGAGGCCGCGCCCCACTCGTTCGAGACCTTCGCCGCACTACAGAGCGACCGGATCTCGCTGCCGCTGCTCAGGTTTGCCCGGCACATCCGCGACGACGCCCTCGCCGAGTGGGACGGCACAATGTCGGCCGACTCAGTCGCCGCCGCGGTCGCCGCGGCCACGTTGATTGAGTACCGCCGCGATGCACTCGAGCGGTTGCTTGGTCCGCAGGGTCGGGAACTGTTGGCCCCGCTGCTTGCCATTCCCACGCTCGACATCTTCGCCGCGCACGCCACAACTTGGGCGGTCAAGCGGCTCGAATCCGAACCGCAGATCGAGGCCGAGCGGCTCGCCGCGGCCCACGGACGAGCCGTTGACCGGCTCGCCCAACGCTTCGGCCCCGATCGCTCCGCCTGGACCTGGGGACGCTGCCGACCGCTGGTCCTCAACCACAGCCTGGCCGACGCGCCGATGATCGGACCGTTGCTCTCGCCCGGTCCGTTCAGCTACGGCGGCGACGCGGATACGGTCGCCCAGTCCGGTGTACTGGGCTTGCGGCACTTCGAATCTGCGAGCGCAATCCCGTCGGTGAGGTTGATCGTCAAGCTGACCGATCCACCCGAAGCCCGGTTCGCGATCGCCGGCGAGCAGATCCACGATCCGCTGCACGCCAACGGTCCGCTGACAGACGCCTGGCTCAAGGATCGATACCTTCCCCTGCACCGGGATCGCGAGTCGGTTGAGTCCGCGGCCAGGACGGGAGCAGCACGCCGGACACAGCGCCTCATGCTCATTCCCAGGGCTTCGGTACACTGAGCCACTGAGACGCGACAGAAACGATCCGCTTCATGCCCGGCGCAGCGCCACTTCGCCTTACGCGCATCGACGAGATCGCCGTGATTGGCGGCGGCAGCGTGCTCGACGCGGAGTTCGTCCGCCGGCTTGACGAGTTCTGCGAGACGCTCGATGACGAGGCGCGAGTGCTGGTGCTCAATCCCGAGCCGAGCATCTGGCAAGGCTTCCATGGCGAGATCGAGCCCGGTGATCCATTTCGCGCCATCGCGGAGCTCGCGCAACCCACTATCGCCGTGCTGACGGACGACGTGCGGGGCGGCGGACTCGAACTGGCGCTCTGCGCGGACGTACGCGTTGCCGGTTCCGTTGCATCGATTGGGTTCGATCCGCTGGCGGACGGGTTCCCGCGCGCCGGTGGGCTGCAGCGTCTCACCCGCGCGATCGGCCGTTCGCGAGCTACGCAACTGGTTATGCTCGAACGCGAGCTCGACGCTCACACTGCACTCGACTGGGCACTCGTGAACGATGTTCACGACGATCCGTTCGAGGCCGCGATGCAGTTCGCAGCTTCGATTGCCGCACGCGGACCGATCGCCGCGCGTTACGCCAAGGATGCCATTCGACACGGGCTCGACATGCCGCTCGCTCAGGCGCTGCATTACGAGACCGAGCTGACCATCCTGCTCCAGGACACCGCCGATCGCGCCGAAGGCGTCGAAGCCTTCGTCAACAAACGAGAACCACAGTTCAGCGGCAGATAGATCCGTTGCCGCACGGAAGGCGCAAGCGATGCGACTGATTTTGGATGAAGAAGAGACCTGGTCGTTGATGACCCTGATCACTGCCCAGGTGCTCGATCAGGTCGAACTCTCGGACGACGCGGTCAAGGCGATCCGCGACTGGCGCGCCGGCGTCGTCGAGGGCAACGCCGCCATGGAGGCCGTCGCCAACGGCGTCAACGAGGCGTTGGGCAACACGATTGACGAAGAACTGACCCGCCAGATTCGCCGCCGCGACTACTACCGCACGGTTCGCTGACAGGTCCGGGAGACATCGGGAAGAGGGAAGACGCACATGGTCAGAGTCGAACTCGACATCGAAGAAGCGTGGGCAGTGTTCAGCCAGGTGGTCAATCACATGCTCGAGGAAGTGGAGATGGACAAGTCCGACCGGGCCAAGGTCCGCCGCTGGAAGTCCGGCGAGATGCGGCCCGGCCGCGAAGAGATGGACGCCCTGCACGAGAAAATGAACGCCGACATCGAGCGTCTCTGGGAAGTCCGCCGCAAGAGCGAGATCCGCAAACCCGACTGGCGTTGATGACCGAACCGCTCGTCCTCTACGACAAACCGTTTGACGGCGTCGCCCGCGTCACGCTCAATCGTCCCGAGGCGCTGAACGCCATCAATCTGGCCATGCGCGACGAGCTGTGGACCTATGTCTCGGCCGCGCAGTTGGATCCCGATGTGCGGGCGCTGGTCTTCTTCGGCGCGGGCCCGCGCGCCTTCTCCGCCGGGGCCGACATCGCCGAGTTCGGCTCCGCGCCGTCACTGCACGAGTCGCGCGAGGCGCGGCGGCTCCGCGACCTCTGGGCGCTGCTCGAGGACCTGCCGATCCCAACAATCGCCGCGCTGCATGGATTCTGCTTCGGGGCGGGCATCGAGTTGCCGCTCTACTGCGATCTGCGGATCGCGGCGGAGGACACCCGCGTCGCCTTGCCCGAGGTCACGCTTGGCTACATCCCATCGGCGGGCGGTACCCAGCTCATGCCGCGAATTGCGCCTCCCGGCGCCGCTCGGGGATTGGTCCTGGGCGGTTCGCCTATCGACGCCGAGCAGGCATTGAGATGGGGCATCGTACACTGCCTGGTTGCGGACTCCGACCTGGAACAGGCCGTACTCACGGCCGCACAACTTCTCGCCGGGGTCGAACCTGACCTGACCGCCGCGGTCAAGCAGAGCATTCGTCGCGGCCTCGATCTCCCTATGTCCACTGCGATTGCCCGGGACGCGCTGATCGCACGCCGATTGGCCAATACACTGTCTGATCGTTAACCGAATCGCACTCGCGACTGGCGAGATTGTCTGTCCCCGACCGCCCCGACCGCCCTGACCGATCAAGGAGCCACCAAGTGAACACCGCCGACATGCTCGATATCGCCGCCGCCAACGTGCCCGACCGCGTCGCCCTGCTCTGCGAAGACACCAGCAAGACCTTCTCCGAGCTGGCTGCCGACGTCACCGTGCTTGCCAACGCCCTCCAGGGCCTCGGACTCTCGCACGGCGACCACGTTGGGGTGATGTCGGTCAACTCCGCCGAGTACGTGATTATCTACTACGCGTGCGCCAAGCTCGGCGTCACGTTTGTCCCGCTCAACTACCGCGCCAAGCGGGAAGAGCTGACCTACATGATCAACACGGTTGAGGCCAAGGCGATCTTCGTCTCCGACCGCTACCAGGACCTCGTCCGCGCAATCAAGGACGAGTGCCCGACCGTCGGACACTACATCGCCATGGAGAACGACGTGCCGCTCGGTCAGCAGCACTACCGCGACCTGATGGCCACCGGTTCCGACGACTTCCTCTACGCACCGGTCGAGGACCACGACGCCACCGTGATCATCTACACCTCGGGCACGACGGCGATGCCCAAGGGCGTACAGGTCACGTACGGCGACTTGAGCAGCTACGCGATGAACACGATCGAGATGGCCGATCCGACCGGCGTGCACAACAAGACGCTGCTCTCGGTGCCGCTCTTCCACATCGCCGGCGCGACCACCATGATCTCCTCGGTCTGGGGCGGTCGGACCCTGGTCATCCTGCCCCAGTTCTCGCCGGGCGCCTGGATCGAGGCAGTCGACACGCACGGGATCACCCACTCGATGGTCGTCCCCACCATGCTCAAGCGGACCATGGAAGACGAGCATTTCGCCAACTTCAAGGGCGAGACGCTGGAAGTGCTGACCTACGGCGCCGCGCCGATGCCCTATGACGTCATCCGCGCGGCGGTCGATGTCTTCCCAGCGAACGTCGGCTTCATGAACGCCTACGGTCAGACCGAGTCGACCAGCACTATCTCCTTCCTCGGCCCCGACGACCACCGGCTGGACGGGACTCCTGAGGAAGTCGCCGTCAAGGAGCACCGCCTGCGCTCAGTCGGCAAAGTCATGCCTGACATTGATGTGATCATCATGGACCCGTCCGACAACCCGGTCGGTACCGGCGAAGAGGGCGAGATCTGCGTACGCGGCGACCGCATCATGAGTGGTTACCTGAAGCAAGAAGAAGCCACCGCCTCGGCGATCCGCGACGGCATCCTCTACACCGGCGATGTCGGCTACATCGACGACGAGGGCTACCTCTTCATCACCGGCCGGACGAAGGACCTGATCATCCGCGGCGGCGAGAACATCGCTCCGGGCGAAATCGAGCAGGTGCTTGAAGGTCACCCCGCCGTCGCCGAGGCCGCCGTAATCGGCGCGCCCGACCTCGAGTGGGGCGAAGTCGTCAAGGCCGTCGTGATCCTGCACGACGGTCACAGCCTGTCGCTGGAAGAGGCGGTCGACTACACCAAGAACCAGCTCGCCAGCTACAAGGCCCCGAGCTACCTCGCCATCGTCGACACGCTGCCCCGCAACCACATGGGCAAGGTCCTCAAGAACGACCTCCGCAAGACCCACGGCGAAGCCAGGAACGGCTAGCACCATCCAGGGGCCGCGAGCTCGGCGGCCTGCCGACCGACTCTCATCAACAGTGGCTGCGCCGAGCTCCGTTCGGTTCCTGAGGGCGTGCGTCCTTCCCGCTCAGATCACGTGCGATAATGCCCTCCGACGACCTTGATGGTTGGGGGTGCTGCGGTGTCACTGTCTGCTCGAACTCCGGAATCGGATCAATCGGTTCGCCGATCCAATGCCACCTCGACCGGCAAGCGCGTCTCGGCGCTGGCGATTCCTGCCTGGCTGCCGCTGGGCGGGATTCTGCTGGTCTCGGGCGCCGAGACCGTCAGGGTGACCGGCGCGCACCGCGAACTCTTCTTCAACATCGACCACTTCTGGGTCCTCTACATGCTGCTGCCGTTCGTGATCGGCATCATCATCTACGGCCTGGTCCGGCGCTCCCGTGTCTGGCGGCTGGGCCAGCCGATTATCTCCGGCCAGATCACGCGCGACTCTCTCCGCAACGCATTTGACAATCTGCCTGTCCGCCTGGGACGGCTGGTCAAGGGCGGCGGCGGTACCGAGCGCGTGCTGCGCGATCCCTACTCGGGCGTGATGCACCTCTGCATCATGTCCTCGATGATTGTCCTCTTCCTCGTCACGGCGCTGCTGGCGATCGATGATTACATCCCGGTCGAGATTCTCGTCGGACCGCGCTATCTCGGTTACTCGCTAGTCGCCGACATCTTCGGTCTCGTCGGCATCGTCGGCGTGGCGATGGCCGTGGCCCATCGCTGGGTCCGGCCGCGCACCGCCTGGCTGCCGACCTGGGAGGATTGGCTCATCCTCGGCGGCCTCGGCGCGCTGTTGATCACCGGCTTCCTCGTTGAGGGACTGCGCATCCACACCTCCGAGATCGACACCAATCCCGAGTGGTCCTACTGGTCGCCCGTCGGCTACGTCGTCGCGTTGATGTTCTCCGGGGTCAAAGTCTCTGCCGCGCTCGACATCCACACCACCTTCTGGTGGATCCACATGATCGGCGCGCTCTCCTGGATCACGCTGCTGGGTTACTCCAAGCTCAACCACCTGGTGCTCGCGCCGGCCAACGCCTTCCTCAAGCGCACCTCGGCGCCTGGCAAGCTCGACATGATCGAGAACATCGAGGAGCAGGAGCACTTCGGCGTCTCGCAGCTCGAGCACTTCTCAATGAAGCAGCTCTTCGAGCTTGACGTCTGCGTGCGCTGCGGACGCTGCACCGACAACTGCCCGGCCGACATCGCAGGCCAGCCGCTCTCGCCGATGCACATCATCCAGGACCTCAAGTCCTATGCCACGGCCGTCGGCGAGCGCAAGGTCGCCAACCTCGTCCAGGGCAACGACCTCAACTTCGGCCTTGACGACGAAGCGCCGTTGGTCGGCGGCGTGGTTCGTGACGAATCGCTCTGGGCCTGCCGCACATGCGGCGCCTGTGTCGAGGCCTGTCCCGTGTTCATCGAGCACGTGCCGACGATTGTGGACATGCGCCGCTCGCTGGTCATGGAAGAAGCACGCATGCCCGACATGGTCCAGGGCACGCTGGAAACCCTGGAACGCCAGGGACATCCCTGGCGCGGCACGCCCTACACCCGCGACTCGTGGATGGAAGGCATCGAAGACCAGGTGCCCGAGTGGACCGGCGAGCAGGACTATCTCTACTTCGTCGGTTGCACCGGCGCATTCGTCGATCGCGCCCAGGAGATCACCCGCTCGGTTGTCTCGCTGCTTCGCGAGGCCGATGTCTCATTCGGCGTGATCAAGGGCATGGAATCCTGCAACGGCGACCCGGCTCGCCGGCTGGGGCACGAGTATCTCTACCAGATTCTCGCCGAGGGACTGATCGAGCTGTTCAACGAGACGGGCGTCAACGACGAGCAGAAGACGGTCATCACCCACTGTCCGCACTGCTTCAATACGTTCCTCAACGAGTATCCCGACATGGGCGCGAAGTTCCAGGTGATTCACCACACGCAGCTCCTGGAACAGTTGGTTGACGCGGGACGACTCGTGCCGCGCGGCGACGGTCCGGAGCAGACGATCACCTACCACGACAGTTGTTACCTCGGCCGCCACAACGACATCTTCGAAGCGCCGCGCCGCATCCTTGAGCAAGTCCCCAACGTGACGCTGATCGAGATGCCGCGCAACCGCGAGCAGGGTCTGTGCTGCGGCGCCGGTGGCGGCAACATGTGGATGGAAGAGCAGGGCAAGAGCCGGGTCAACGAGGTGCGAGTCGAGGAAGCGGTCGCGACCGGCGCCGAATCCGCCTGCACCGCCTGCCCCTTCTGCATCCAGA
>JAJEJC010000008.1 GCA_022828105.1 Dehalococcoidia bacterium
CGCTCGCGCGGGGGGAGAGGCAGGCGCTTCCCTTCTCCCCCCGCCGCCAGGCGTTGTAGATGGCGCACACCCTTCCATCTCCCCCCGCCCGCAGGCGGGGGGAGATGCCGAAGGCAGAGGGGGGCTCCGTGCGCGCGACGAGGGGCGTGCCCCCCTCTGTCCCTACGGGACATCTCCCCCCGCTCGCGCGGGGGGAGAGGGGAACCGAGCGGGTCCCTGCGGTCGCAGGGGCTGGGGATTAGTCGAGGAGGTCGTCGAGCACGACGGTGGGCAGGGCTTCGACTCGGCGGAAGTCGGCGTCGTTGGTGATGAACAGGGCGCAGCCGGCCTGGATGGCGGTGGCGGCGTGTAGCGCGTCGGCGGTCTTGAGCCCGGTCGACGCACGCAGTCGGGCGCAGTCCTCCCAGAGCCGACGTGTCGCAGGTATCAGGCGAACGTCGGGCGCCGCGAAGACGTTTCGGTACGCCGACTCCAGCGTTCGGAGCTCTCTCCGAAGCGGTTGAACCAACGTCTCGGCCAGCACAAGCTCGCTGCAGAAAATAGTGAACTGACCTGCCTCGGCCTGTTCCCAGACCGGAGTCATCACGGTCAGATACGGTTCGATCCGCTCAACGCTGTAGATGACGGCGGAGCTGTCCAGGTAGACCGACCCGCTGTCCGGCAGAGTCAACGATCCCACGAAGCGCGTTCTTCGGCGATGTAGTCGTCGACTTCCTTGGCGGTCTTGAAGAGCCGCTCGCGGGGGCCGTCGTTGATGATCTGCCAGGCTGAACGGCGGCGCGGGGCGGGTTCGTGGAGGATGACGACTTCGACGGTCTGGCCGGCTTCGAGCTCGGGGCAGACGAGTTCGAGCTTGCCGCCGGGCTGGACGGTGACCTGCTGCTTGAGCGCTTGCGGCATGGGATTGCCCTTCGATGCTCGCGGAGCCGTGCTCATTGTATCGGGGGCTCCGCTCGCGCGACGAGGGGCGTGCCCCCCTCTGTCACTACGTGACATCTCCCCCCTGGAGGGGGGAGAGGGCAGGATCCCTTCTCCCCCCGCCGTGATGCGGGGGGAGATGCCGAAGGCAGAGGGGGGCATTCCGGTTGGCAATTGGCGGGGGGAGTCGGTAGGCTGGGATGTACAACTGAATATTGGGGCCGAATCCCTGCGCGGTCTGACCGGGCGGGGAGCGGGGGACCCACCAACTTTGGGGTGAATGCGAACCGTCTGCTCGCCGAGTCGATGAATCGCACGGCGCGCTCCCTTGCGCCGAACCCGTCAGCTAACCCCGTAGGCGACCGAGGGAGACGGCGCATCGGCAATGGTGCCGGCGCGCAGAGCAACACCCGTGTCTTGAGCACGGCTCCATCGGTTCGCCATTGGCCGCCGAAACGAGAGTCACGCCGGGAGCGACCGCCCGGCGCACTCAGGGGCACGGGTTTCTCGCTCACCCGGCCCCGCTTCCTGGCCGACCCCCGGACATCGCGTCCGGGGGTTCGGTTTATCCGGGAGATTCTCCTCTCCCCCCGCGCTAGCGGGGGGAGAGGTCACGTAGTGACAGAGGGGGGCACGCCCCTCGTCGCGCGAACGGAGCCCCCCTCTGCCTTCGGCATCTCCCCCCGCCTAACGGCGGGGGGAGAGGGGAAGCGCTTGCCTCTCCCCCCTCCAGGGGGGAGATGTCACGTAGTGACAGAGGGGGGCACTCCGATCAGCGGCCGATGAAGTTGGGGGGGCGCTTTTCGAGGAAGGCCTTGGCTGCTTCCTTGTTGTCCTGGCCGGTGAAGGAGAGGCCGACGTGCGCGCCTTCCTGGTAGAGGGAGTCGCTGAGGCTGGCGGTGGCGGCGTAGTTGAGCGTCCACTTCATCATCGAGAGCACGGCGGTCGGGCCCTGGGCCAGCTCGCGGCAGAAGGCGAGGCCCTCGGGCAAGAGCTCGTCGTGCGGCACGATCTTGGTCACGATGCCCAGCGCCTCGGCCTCGTCGGCGTTGATCCGGCGGTCGAGCATCAAGAGCTCGCGGGCGCGGGTGATGCCGACCATCTGGTTGAGGAACCAGGCCACGCCGTAGTCGCCGGAGACGCCGATGTTGCGGAAGGCGGTGACGAAGCGGGCGCGGTCGGAGGCGATCCGGAAGTCGGTCGCGAGGCAGAGTCCGAGTCCGCCGCCGGCGGCGGGTCCGTTGACCAGCGAGACGGTTGGCGTGCCCATCTCGTGCAGCATGCCGGTGGTCTGCTGCTGGCTGCGGTGGCTGCGTCGGTTGCTGACGCCGGGTCCGGGCGGCGGCGCGTCGGAGCGGCGGCTCATGTTGTTGATGTCTGCGCCGGCGGAGAAGCCGCGGCCGGCGCCGGTCAGCGCGACGCAGCGGATTTCGGGGTCGTCTTCGCAGTCGACGAGCGCGTCGGAGAGCCGCTGGAGCAGGTCGTCGCCGAAGGCGTTCATGCGCTCGGGCCGGTTGAGTGTGATCAGCGCCACGCCGTCGTCGCGCTTGTCGAGGATGACCGTGGCGTCGCCGTTGCTGTCGGACATAGTTCAAGCCTTTCGTTAGCAGCGAATTCGTCGGTTCAATGCTAAGACTAGACCTGCCTACACTGACTCCATGTGCGGGCGATTCACGCTGACGGTCGATTCGCTGGAGTTCGTCGAGGCGCTGCAGCGGCTCAATGTGCAGTTGTTCGGCGGCGATTTCAAGCCGCGCTTCAACATCGCGCCGACGCAATTGCATCCGATCGTCCTCGCCGACGGCGAGGCGTTCGCCGCTCAGCCGGCGCGCTGGGGCCTGGTCAACTCCTGGGCCAAAGACGCCAAGCGCGCGGCGCGCCAGATCAATGCGCGCTCGGAGTCGGTCGCCGAATCGCGGGCGTACGCGCGGCCGTTCAAGCGCCAGCGCTGCCTCGTCCCCGCCGACGGCTGGTACGAGTGGAGCGGTCCCAGGGATCAGCGCCAGCCGCACTGGATTCATCGCGCCGACCGCGAGCCGTTCCTCTTCGCCGGCCTCTACGACATCTGGCATCCCGAGCCGGATCGTCCGGCGATGACGTTCACGATCCTGACCCGCGAAGCGTCGGAGGCGCTGGCCAGCATCCACTCGCGGATGCCGGTCGTCTTGCCGCCGGATCGGCAGGAGGCCTGGCTCGATCCGGGCAACAACGAACCGGACTCCGTGCTGCCGCTGCTCGATCTGCCGCCCGACGACGCGTTTGTCGGCGACGCGGTATCGACTCGGGTCAACTCGGTCAGGAATGACGACCCTACGTTGCTGGTACAGGAAGAACAGCAGGCGCTCGGCCTTTGAGCGCCGTGGAGGACGACATGTTCACCGATCTCGACGTGTTTCTGCGTTTTTTTCGCTCGGTCAATCGCCGCGCGGTCCGCGACGTGTCCGCGTTGCCGCCTGAGGCCGACGGCTGGACGCCCCAGGGCGGAGAAGGTGAGATGGCCTGGTCGATCAACAAGCTGATCGGTCACATGTGCGGCTCGCGTCTGTACTTCGCCAGCGCCTATCGACGCGAGGGCTGGATTTCTCCGGAGCCGCCCGACGTGTCGAGTCGGGAGCTCTGGGGCCCGGCGCTCGACGCCAGCTTCGAGGAGTTCAGCCGGCTCGTGACCGAGGTGGGGCCTGAAGGTCTGACCCGTCAGATCGAGATGATCGACACGCCGGGCGCCACGCTGACCGGTTGGCGCGTCCTGATGATGATGATGGAGCACGACATCCACCACCGCTCGCAGATCGACACCTACGCCGGTCTCAACGGCTGGGATCCGCCCGACATCTTCTTCCGCTCGGCAGAGACGATCGCCACGAAGCAGGCAGAGCAGATTGCGAAGTACCGCTCGTGAGCGGCGATCAAGCCGCGCCCTCACTGGCAGAAGTACGCAGGGCGCGAGAGATCATCGGGCGCACGCTGTCGTTGCCGACGCCGCTGGTCCACAGCCCCGGACTATCGGAGCGGTGGGACGCGCATGTCTCGCTCAAGCTGGAGTGCATGACGCCGACATCGGCGTTCAAGGTGCGCGGCGGCGTGTACCTGGCGTCGCAACTCACCGAGGACGAGCGCGAACGCGGTCTCGTCACGTCTTCGACCGGCAATCACGCTCAGTCGATCGCCTTCGGCGCGGCCTCAATCGGAGTCTCGGCGACGATCTTCATGCCGGCCAACGCGAATCCCGACAAGGTCGCGGCCACGAGGCGTCTGGGCGGCCGGGTAGAGCTGGTCGGCGAGCGCTTCGACGACTCGCGGCGGCTGGCGGAGGAGTTCGCGGCCGAACGCGGGGCGCGGTACGTCGAGCCGATTGAGCCCCGTCTGATCGCGGGCGTCGGTACTGCCGCGCTGGAGATCCTGGAGGAGCAGCAGCCCGAGACCGACCTGGTGCTGCTGCCGCTGGGCGGCGGCAGCGGATCGTGCGGCTGGGTCACGGTGCGAGACGGACTCAAGCACCGCGCCGAGGTCTGGGCGGCGCAATCGGCGCAGTCGCCCGCGGCGCACGACGCCTGGCGCTCGGGCCGGCTCGAAGATCGGCCCAATCGCAGTCTGGCCGAGGGCGTCGCCACGGGGACGCCGTTCCCGATGGCGATCGATCTGCTGCGCGGTCGGCTGAACGATTTCATCCTCGTCGACGACGCGCAGATTCTCGACGCGATCCGGCTGCTCTGGGATGTACAGCACGTAATGGCGGAGCCGGCAGGCGCGGCGCCGGTCGCGGCAGCCGAGCAAGAACGCAAGCGCCTACGCGGGAAGCGGGTCGTGATCGTGGTCAGCGGGGCGAACGCGACGCGAAGCCAGCTTGTCGAGTGGTTGCAGGGCTAGCCGGCAACGTCGTTGATCTGACTTGCCAGCACGAAGTCGAAGTCGGTGACGCCGCCGGCGTCGTGCGTGTTGAGGGCAATCTCGACCGTGTTGTAGACGTTGGACCAGTTGGGATGGTGGTCGAGCTTTTCGGCCAGCAGCGCGACCGAGGACATGAAGCCGAACGCGGCGACGAAGTTGTCGAAGCCGAAGCTGCGGGTCAGCGAGCCGTCCGCGTAGGACCACCCGGCGATCTCCGACAGTCGGCCGCTAATCTCAGAGTCACTCAGCTTGCGTCGATCCGGCATGCGATCCTCCGATCGGCTCTGGTCTGTCTGGCGAGTATAGGAATCCGATGGCGACGCTCGACGATGTCCGCGCGATTCTCGAATCGGCGCGTCACGGCTATCTCTCGACGGCGTCGAGCGAAGGCGAGCCGCACCTGCAGCCGGTCGTCTTCCAGGTCGTGGGCGATGCCGTTTACATCGCGATCGACGAAAAACCGAAGACGACCCTGCGGCTGCGGCGGCTGACGAACATCGAAGAGAATCCGCGCTTCGCCCTGCTGGTTGATCGCTACGACGACGACTGGAGCCGACTCTGGTGGGTCCTGCTTCGAGGTCCCGCCGAAGTGCTCTGGCCCTCGGAGTGGGACGCAGTCGAGTCCGAGCGCGTGATCGCGGCGCTGCGCGCCAAGTATCCGCAGTACAAGTCGATGGACCTTGAGCAGCGCCCGCTGCTCAAGCTGATCCCGGATCGCGTCACGCGCTGGTCGGCGTCAGGCGACTACTGAGTCCGACGCTTTGCTTAGAGCTGGGTCCAGTCGCGGCCGGTGAGGTCGTCGTAGCGGCCGTCGGGACCGGTCCAGCCGCCGTCGACGACGAGCTGCTGGCCGGTGATGAACGAGGACTCGTCGGAGGCGAGGAAGAGCGCGGCACGGGCGATGTCGATCGCTTCGCCGGAGCGTCCGAGCGGATGCAGATTGGCCCAGTCGCGCCGGGTTTGCTCGATCCGTTCATCGGGCAGCCAGCCCTGTCCCGTGGCAATGCCGCCCGGACAGATGCAGTTGATGCGAATCCCGCTTGAGGCCCACTCGCCGGCGGCGGCGCGGACCATGGCAATGACGGCGCCCTTGGAGGCGCAGTAGGCGGCAATGCCGGAGAGTCCGACCAGTCCGGCGACCGAGGCCGTGGCGATGATCGAGCCGCCGCCCGCGCGTTCGAGATGCGGAATGCCGTACTTCATGCCCAGCCAGACGCCGCGGATGTTGACGTCGGAGACGAGGTCGAAGGTCTTCTCGGGGCAATCGCGCACGTTGTCTTCGTTGGGTCCGACGCCTGCGTTGTTGTAGATCACGTCGATCCGGCCCCAAGCCTCGTCGGCGGCGCTGAACATGCTCTGCACGTCCTCGCCGTTGCGCACATCGGCCTCGACGAACAGCGCGCCCTGTCCGATGTCGGAAGCAACCCAGGGTCCGCGCGAGGCGTTGCGGTCAGCGATCAGTACTCGCGCGCCTTCGGAAGCGAACAGCCGGGCCGTCGCCTCACCAATGCCCGAGGCGCCCCCGGTGATCACGGCGACCCTGCCTGCCAGTCGGTCGGTCATGACGTCCTCCTGTTCCGCAAGAGCGCGGCCTACGAGAAGTCGCGGCCGGTGAGGTCGCTGAAGCGGCGATCCACAGCGGTCCAGCCACCGTCAACAACGATGGCCTGTCCGGTGACGAACGAGGACTCGTCGGAGGCGAGATAGAGCGCCGTCTGGGCGATGTCGAGCCCTTCGCCGGAGCGGCCCAGCGGATGCGCCATCGCGCCCCGCTCGCGCCGCCGCTCCAGGTTCTCCGGGTCCTGCGGGCCCTGCGAGTCGTCGCCGATCCGGGTCGCGATCGCACCTGGGCAGATGCAGTTGATGCGGATGCCCTTGGCCGCCCATTCTCCGGCGGCTGCACGGGTGAGCGCGATCACACCGCCCTTGGAGGCGCAATAGGCGGAGATCCCGGCGAGTCCGGAGATGCCGGCGACCGAGGCGGTGGAGATGATCGATCCGCCGCCGGCGCGCTCGAGATGCGGGATGCCGTACTTCATGCCCAGCCAGACGCCGCGTAGATTGACCGAGAGGATCTCGTCGAAGACCTCTTCGGGACAGTCGCGGACATTGTCCTCGCGGCTGCCGATACCGGCGTTGTTGTAGATGATGTTGACGCCGCCGAAGGCGTCGACCGCGGCGGCGTACATCGCCTGGACATCTTCGCCCTGGGAGACGTCGCCGGTGAAGGCGACGGCCGCTTCGCCGATTCCCGCGGCCGCGTCCTCGGCGCGTTCGGCCCAGCGATCCATGACCAGCACCCGCGCGCCCTCCTCAACGAAGAGTTCCGCCGTGGCGCGGCCCATGCCGGAACCCGCCCCGGTGATCACCGCAACCTTGCCGTCCAGTCGTCCAGTCATGCGAATCGCTCCCCTCGCTGCCGCCTGGCATTGGCGCGGCGAGGCTTACGAAACGCTCGCCGCCGCGTGCGCAGTCTAGAAGCGATTCAGAGGGGCGAGTGCGAGCCGCTGCTGAAGCGTGAGGTCAATCAGGTGAGCGCGTCGGCGATGGCGAGTTGAGCGATCCGCTCGTCGTCGTAACCGAGGATGTCCCGGAGGACGAGGTCGTTATCGCGGCCGATCGACGGCGCCGCCGAGCGATAGCTGGGCGGCGTTTCCGACATCTGCCCTTTGGCCGCCTCAAAGGCGGTATCGCCGTGGACCGGGTGCTCCATGCGGACGAAGTGGCCTCGATGCCTCATCTGCGGGTCGGCGGCCGAGGCGGCGCTGTTGGAGACGGCGTGGGCGGGGACGCCGAAGGCCTGCAGCATGTACTCCAGCTCAAGCGCTCCGCGCTCTGCGGTCCACCCGCTCACGAGCTGGTTGAGTTCGTCTTCATTGGATTTGCGAGCGCCGAAGTCGGCAAAGCGGTCGTCGCAGGTGAGTTCGCCCATGCCCATCGCCGAGCAGAGGTTTGCCCAGTCGGCGTCGTTACGGACCGCAATGGCGACCCAATCGTCGTCGCCGGCGGCGCGGTAGCAGCCGTGCGGCGCCATGTCGGGATCGGCGTTGCCGACCAGTTGCGGCACGCGACCGTTGATCGTGTAGTCGAGCAGCGCGGTGCTCATGAAGTGGAGCGAGGATTCTGCCTGGGCCTGGTCGATGTAGAGTCCCTCGCCGGTGCGATCGCGATGATCGAGGGCGGCGAGGATCGTGGGCAGTGAGAATCGCGGCGAGAGGTAGTCGGTGTATGCCGAGTACGGGCCGATCGGCGCCTCACCGGGATTGCCGGCGAGCGCGATGTAGCCGCCGATTGCCGAGCCCATGGTGCCGAATCCGGCGACTCGCGAGAGCGGACCGGCTTGCCCGAAGAGACAGGTCGAGAGCATGATCAGGTCGGGCTTGATTTCCCTGAGCGAATCGTAGTCCATGCCCCAGGCTCGCATGGCGCGGGGCGAAAAGGACTCGGACAACACGTCGCACCACTTGATTAGGTCGAACACGACTTCGCGAGCTTCGGAGGTGGCGAGGTTGAGCGACAGGCCAAGCTTGTTGATGTTCATATTGCCGAACAGGCCCGAGTGATCGGGACCTTGCTCGTTGTTGTGGAACGGTCCGATGCCCCTGGCGGTCTCGATCCGATTTGCCGATTCGACCCGGATCACGGTCGCGCCGAAGTCGGCCATCGCGCGGGTCGCCGTTGGTCCGGCCACGACCCACATCAGGTCGAGCACCTTGACTCCGGCGAGCGCACCTTCGGTCGGGATGCCCGGGGTGCTGGGCAGTGCGGTCGCACTTGAGGTTGTCATCAGATCACCCCTCGTTCCTGCAACTGAGCAAGATCCTCGGCATCGAGTCCGAGTTCGGCGTAGACCTCGGCGTTGTGCTCGCCGAGGTTTGGAGCGCGGCGGCGGTACTCGAGCTGATTGGCCGAGAGCTGCACGAATGGTCCCGGGAAGCGAACCGGGTCGGGCCAAGCAGGCATCTCGTGCTCCCGCCAGAAGTTTCGCGCCTCGAACTGCTCCGAGTCGGCGACTTCGTCCACGGTGGTCACGGGGACGATCAGCAGGGAACGCGCCTGCGCCTCGGTGAACAATTCGTCTCGCGAGCGCTTGATAATGAAGTCGCCCACCACGCCCAAGAGCCGGTCCCACTCCGAGAGCGGCCGCTGACCGGAGATGAACTCTGCGCCGAGTCCAATCCAATCGAGGTCGCGGTCTTCCTGCGTGCATTCGCCCTCGTCGTACATCCACTCGAACAGCCTGCGTGAGAACGGGCCGATGCCGGAACCGAAGAGGAAGGTGAGTGAGATGAAGCCGTCGGCGGCTTCCCAGATCAGCTTGCCGGTGAAGGGCCCGACGGCCATGCCGCCGGCGACGCGGGCGGTCTCGGCGGCGCCGATCGAGGCGGCGAGGTTGGCGGACATTGAGGCGGCGGCGACTGACTGCTGCGCGGAGATATCGACGTGTTGTCCGCGCCCGATTGATCTGCGGGCGTAGAGCGCGATCATTGCCGCGCTGGCGGCTTCGCCCGAGGCATGGAACCAGGCCTGCGGGACGGAGACGCGGACCGGCGCATCGCCGGCCCCGCCGGAGAGGATCAAGGGACCGCCGGCCGCCATCAGGATCAAGTCAGTCGCGGCATAGGTGGCCTTGGGCCCGGTCTGACCGAACGCGGAAATCGAGGCGTAGATCAGGTTGTCGTCCTCAGCCGAGAGCGCGTCGTATCCGAGGCCCCGGGCATCCATGACGCCCGGCGGGTCCGACTCCAACACGAAGTCGGCGGTCGCGGCCAGTTGACGGATCAGCGCCTGGCCGTCGGAGTGATCGAGATTGCAGGTGATGCCGCGCTTGTTGCGGGCATAGGCCCACCAGTAGAGCGAGCGGTCGGGGCTCGGATCGTCGCCGGCGAACGGGCCGACGGAGCGCGCGGACGAGCCCTCGGGCGGTTCCACGCAGATCACATCCGCGCCGAGGTCGGCCAGGATCTGTCCGGCCAGCATGCCGCGTTGATCGGTCAGGTCCAGCACGCGATACGGCGTCAGCAACATCGGTCGGCGCTCCTCCCGCTCAGCGATTGAAGAGTATCGCAACGCACGACAGGACGGCGGACTACTGGAGCGCGCCCGAACCGCTGATCTCCCAGGCCTCCTCGACATTGCCGTTGCGGTGCGCGTGGAGCGTCCGATGCAGGAGGACGGTGCTGTCGGAGTAATGAGGGACGAGTTCGACACGGTCGCCGATCTGCAGTGCGTTGCCGCCGTCCCGCGAGAGGTGCGTGTGCTCCGCGCTGAGGCCGACACACCGCCAGCCGGCGGGATTGATCACCGTGGGCATTCCAGTGTGGCGGCCGGTGGCCTTCCAGCCGGCGTCCCCTGCGGCGCGCTCTGCGTTGACCGCCGACACCACCTGACAGAGGAGGCTCAGCGCGCGCCGGTGGCCTTCGACGCCCATCTGCTCGTAAGTCAGGTCCATCAAGGCCGCGCCACCGGCCTGGAGTTCGTTGAGCACGCCTTGTTCCAGCACGTAGCGATAGTTGCCGCTGCCGCCTCCGGAGCGCAATCCGATCTCGTGGCCTTCGGCCTCGCACAGACCGTTGGCGCGATCGAGGATTGCGGCGGAAGCGGCGGTCTCGCGCTCCTTCTCGTCGTCGGGCAGACCCATCACGTGGCCCTCGTAGCCCATCAGACCGCGCAGGCGCAGCGCGGGGAGATCCGCGATCAACGCGCAGAGCGCCGGCGCGTGCTCGGGCGTGACTCCGCAGCGATGCAGATTGACATCGATGTCAATGAGCAGATCAATAGTCACGCCGGCGGCGTCGGCCGCCGCGGATATCTCGCGGATGTTGGTGGCGTCGTCGACCGCCACGCAGAGCGTCGCCAGTCGCGCCACCTCGACCAGTCGGGCCACTTTCCGTTCGCCGATGACTTCGTTGGCGATCAAGATGTCGGTCACGCCGCCTCGGGCCATCGCCAGCGCTTCGGTGGCCTTGGCGCAGGTGACGCCGACGGCGCCGGCGTCAATCAGCCTGAGCGCCATGGCCGGGGACTTGCAGGCCTTGACGTGCGGCCGCCAGACGATGCCGGCCTCGGCGCAGCGCCGCGCCATGAGCTGGGCGTTGTGCTCGAGCGCATCGAGATCGACCAGCAAGGCAGGCGTGTCCAGCTCCCAGATCGAAGTCATAGCATGCTCCCATCGAAGTCAATGGAATCCTAGCGAAACTCCGACCGATGCCCTTCTCCCGGATCAATGGCCTGCGACTCTTCTACCACGAGCAGGGTCCCGACGTTTCCGATGCGCCGACCATCGTCTTCGTGCACGGGACGCAGGGCAACGCCTCGCTCTGGGCCGGCCTGATCGACAAGCTCTCGGACCGCTTCCACTGCGCGGCGCTCAACCACCGAGGGCGCGCGCCCTCCGAGTCGCCGGACTACCCGTCGCGGTACAGCATCGAGCAGTTCGCCGACGACCAGGCCGCATTCATCGAGCAGCGCGGCTACCGCAACGTCACGATGATCGGTTGGTCGCTGGGCGTGCGGACGACACTGGCTTACCTGGATCGGCACGGATCGGAGCGTGCGGGGCAGGCAATTCTGGTCGCCGGTCCGCCCTCGCCCAACTTCGGCGGCCAGCCGTTGACTCCGCCTGATCAGGACGCGCCGCCGCGCGAGGTCTGGGGACAGCAGTTCCGCGCCTCGACCGAGGCATGCTGGGAAGGGTCGCAGCGCTCGCGGGCAACCTGCGACCTCGAGTCGACGCTGGCAGGCATCGAGATCCCGGTGGCGCTGTTCCCCGGCCGTCACGATCCGATCTGTCCGCACGCAGCGGCGGAGTTCATGGCGCGGGAGATTCCCGACGCCACGCTGGTGACGTTCGAGGAGTCCGGTCACGCGCCGCTGGTCACGGAATCGGAGCGGTTTATCGACGAAACGGTCGCCTTCATCGAACGCTGCGAGGCGTCGCGGCGGGCGCTCGCATCCTACTGACGCCGAGAGCGCTGCGCTGCCTGCGACGCATGGGCCGCCGGGCGCTCGGTGATACGCTGGCGACAGCGTGCGCCGTGAGCGTGTTCGCCCGGCCCGCCTCATTAGACGGAATGCCAAACGGCATGTCACACGACAACGTGAAGTGGAGTCTGGCGCTCGGAATTCTCTCGCCGATGCGCCCCTGAAGGGACCCTCCGTGACCACGAATCAGCACTGGTGGCCGGACCAACTGAGCCTCAAGCCGCTGCGCCGCAACAGCTCGGCCTCCGACCCGATGGACGCCGACTTCAGCTATGCCGAGGCGCTCAAGGGGCTCGACGTGGACGAGCTGAAGCGCGACATCGAAGCGGTGATGACCACCTCGCAGGACTGGTGGCCGGCCGACTACGGTCACTATGGTCCGCTCTTCATCCGCATGACCTGGCACGCGGCTGGGACGTACCGGATCTCGGACGGCCGCGGCGGCGGCGGAGCCGGGCAGCAGCGCTTCGCGCCGCTCAACAGTTGGCCTGACAACGCCAACCTGGACAAGGCGCGGCGGCTGCTCTGGCCGGTCAAGCAGAAGTACGGCAGCGCGCTCTCCTGGGCCGACCTGCTGATCTTCACCGGCAACTGCGCGCTCGAGTCGATGGGCTTCAAGACCTTCGGCTTCGGCTTCGGCCGTCCCGACACGTGGGAGGCGGACGAGACCGACTGGGGCGAGGAAGAGGAATGGCTGGGCGACCAGCGGCACGACGGCGAGGGCGAACTGGACGAGCAGTTCGGCGCCGACCACATGGGTCTGATCTACGTCAATCCCGAGGGTCCCGGCGGCGATCCCAACCCGGGCCGGGCGGCCGAGTACATCCGACGGACGTTCATGCGGATGGCGATGAACGACGAGGAAACGGTGGCGCTGATCGTCGGCGGTCACACCTTCGGCAAGGCGCACGGCGCGGCGATGGAATCGCACATCGGCGCCGACCCCGAGGGCGCGAACATCGAGCGGCAGGGCATCGGTTGGGACAGCTCGCACGGCTCCGGCATGGCGTCCGACACGATCACCAGCGGCATCGAGGGCGCGTGGACTGACCAGCCCACCACCTGGGACAACGGATTCCTCGAGAACCTCTACCAGCACGAGTGGGAGTTGATCCAGAGCCCGGCCGGCAAGCACCAGTTCCAGCCGACCAATGCGGCAGCGGTCGCGACCGTGCCCGACGCGCATGATCCCGATGTGCGACACGCACCGATGATGCTGACCACCGACCTGGCCCTGCGCGAGGACCCGGCCTACGCCGAGATCACGCGGCGATTCCTTGAACACCCAGCCGAGCTGGAGGACGCCTTTGCCCGCGCCTGGTTCAAACTGATCCACCGCGACATGGGTCCGCGCGCCCGCTACCACGGACCGCAGGTCCCGACCGAGCCGCTGATCTGGCAGGACCCGTTGCCGGAGCTCGATCACGAGCTGCTCGGTGACGCGGAGATCGCGGCGCTCAAGAGCGCGCTGCTCGACTCGGGCCTGTCGCGATCGCAGTTGGTCGCGACCGCCTGGGCTTCGGCCTCGTCGTTCCGCGGCACCGACAAGCGCGGCGGCGCAAACGGCGCGCGCCTGCGCCTCGCGCCGCAACGCGACTGGGCGGTCAACGATCCGGCCCAACTGAGTCGCGCGCTGGAGACGCTGGAAGGCGTCCAGGCGTCGTTCAACGCCTCGCGCAGCGACAACGTGCGCGTCTCGCTGGCCGACCTGATCGTGCTGGGCGGTTGCGCCGCAGTCGAGGCCGCGGCGGCCGACGCCGGTTACGATGTGAGCGTGCCGTTCAGCCCTGGCCGCACCGACGCGTCGGACGAGTGGACCGACGCCGAGTCGTTCGCCGTGCTTGAGCCAAAGGCGGACGGCTTCCGCAACTATCTGAACCAGGATCTGCAGACCTGGCGTCGCGGCCGGGCCGAGGAACTGCTGATCGAGCGGGCCGAGATGCTCACCCTGACCGCGCCGGAGATGACGGCGCTAGTCGGCGGGATGCGAGTCCTCGACGCCAACACCGGTCACGCCCAACATGGCGTGTTCACCGACCGCCCCGGCGCACTGAGCAACGACTTCTTCGTCAACCTGCTCGATCCGGCCGCCGAGTGGAGCGCCGCCAACGGCTCGGACGAGCTGTTCCGCGACGGCCGGTCCGGGCGGACCGCGACGCGGGTCGATCTGATCTTCGGTTCACACTCCGAGCTGCGCGCGCTCGCCGAGGTCTACGGCGCAAGCGACGGCGAAGCCCGGTTCGTCACCGACTTCGTCGCGGCCTGGGACAAGGTCATGAACCTCGACCGCTTCGACCTGGACTGACGCGCTTCGCAGCTCGGTCAGTCCACGACCAGCGGCAGCGATTCGTTGGCCGCGTATTCGGACATCGAGGCGTCGTAGACCGCGACGTTGTCGTAGCCGAGCAGGCTGAGAATGAAGGCGTCGTTTGAGGCGGCAATGCCTCCGCCGCAGTATGTGACGACCCGCTGCGATTTGTCCGGCGCGACCTCGGCAAACAGGTCGGCGAGTTCGTCTGATGGCCGGTAGAGGCCGGTGTCGGGATCGATCAGCTCCATCGCCGGGACGTTGGTCGAGCCCGGGATGTGACCGGCTCGGCCGTACGTGCGGCCTTCGTCGGCGCCCGAGTGCTGGTCGCGGCCCAGCGCGTTGATCAGGCAGCTCCCGCCCGACTCGACGAACGCATTGACTTCAGCCAGATCGGCGAAGCGGTCGAGGTCGGCCGTGGGTGTGAATGTCGCCGGCGCGTAGCTTGCCGATTCCGTGGACGCAGGCCGGCCCTCGTCCGACCAGCGGCGCCAGCCGCCGTCGAGCACGACGGCGTTGACGCAGCCCATCGAGCGGAACATCCACCACAGCCGAGCCGCCCACATCGAACCGAGCCGGTCGTAGAGGACCAGTGTCGAGGTCTCGGAGATGCCGTGACGACCGGCCGCCTCCGCAAAGGCGTCGGCCGAGGGCATCATGAAGCGCAGCCGCTGACTGTTGTCGGAGAAATCGGCCTGCAGGTCGAGGAAGCCGGCGCCGGGGATGTGGCCCGACTCGTACTCCGCCCGCCCCGACTCGACGCGGTAGCCGCCGCCGTCGCGCGGGCGCAGGAACACGGTCGACTCGAAGATGCGGACATTGGGATCATCGAGATGGTCCGCCAGCCAGTCGGTGGAGACGAGATATTCGGGATGCGCGAACGTCATGAGTCACTCCTGTCAACGACGGTCGTCATACCCGCGCTTGCCGCCGGTATCTCGTCGTGTGCATTCGGGGATCAATGTAGCTGGCGATAGACTGCCTCCGATCCTCCCGCAGCACCTGAGACATCCCGCTCGTGGCCTATCTGAACACCTTCGCGCCCACCGCCGACGCCGTCGATATGACCTGCACCGACGAGTTCGCCTCGCTTTGCCAGTCGGCCGCCGACCTCGGCATCCCGCACGCGGCGAACGTGCGCTACGTCTCGCGCAACACGGTGATCAATCACCTCCGACTGCACCTGCTCGAATGGGGCGATCCGGCCAACCAGACGATCGTGCTGCTGCACGGCGGCAACCAGTCGGCGCATAGCTGGGACCTGGTCGCGCTGCACCTGGCCGACCGTTTCCACATCGTCGCTCCCGACCAGCGCGGACACGGCGACTCGGAATGGGCCCGCGACGCCGACTACGGCCCCGACCAGATGGCGTCGGACGCGCTGCAACTGATCCACGAAGACGGTTTCGAATCGCCGATCGTGATGGGGCACTCGATGGGCGGCATGGTCACGATGCGGCTCACGGCGCGCGAGCCGTCGCTGCCGCGCGCAGTAGTGCTGGTCGACGTCGGACCCGAGGTCTCGCAGCGCGGCGCGGAGCAGATTCGCAACTTCGTCGTGCGCAACGTCGAGTTCGACCATCTCGACGAGTTCATCGACCGGGTCGCCGCCTACGATCCGTTCCGCTCGCGCGAGCACATGGAGCGCACAGCGCGCTACAACCTCGTGCATCGTTCGGACGGCAAGTACGTCTCCAAGTCGGACCGCATTCTGCACGATCCCGGCTTCCGCCGCGCGGCCGCGGACCGGCGCGATGTCGCCGACGGATTCCATGAGTTCGCCGGACCGACGCTGCTTGTGCGCGGCGAGTCGAGCAACATCTTGCAGGCCGAGGCTGCGAAGCGCTTCGTCGAAGAGCTGCCCGGCGCGCGGCTGGTCGAGGTACCCGACTGCGGACACAACGTCCATTCCCAGAACACGCCCGGATTCATTGGGGCCGTCTCCGGCTTTCTGCACGCCGCCGCGGACGACGGCACGGGGTAGTTCTGGCGTAGGATCGACTCATGGCAGATCAGTACGTCGCGCGCGACCGCGAGACCGGCTTCGAAGTCACCGTGACCGGTGAGTTTCCCGAGCACCCCGACGACCGCATGAGGATCGCTCGCACGACCACGCTGTTCACCAAGCTGATGTCGACGCTGTTGCAGCACGACGAGTCGATGCGGCGGATGGGATTCCGCGCGATCGAGACGCAGCTTGAGATTGCCGACGCGCTGATCCGTCAGGATCACGTCGAAGTCCAGCGGCTCGTGCGGGAAACGCTGACCTCGATGGGCGTCAGCGAGGACCAGCTTAGAGAGATGGCCCAGCGCCTGGCCGAGGCGAGCGGTCTCGATCCGCGCGTGGCACAGGAGTTGTCGCGGGCGTTCGGCTTCGAATCCGAACCTGCGTTGACTGACGACCCGACTGAAGCCGATGTACTGGATGCGACGGCTTCGGAGATGGATTCGGAGCGCGAGCCCCTCAATCCACAGATCCTCGAGCAACTGGACCAGTTGCTGGCCGATGCCGAGCGCACAATCGGCGAGGCCGGCGAGGCGGATCCCGACCCAGAGGCGGAGCCGGGCGCGAGCGGCGATACTGAAGACGAATCAGAACCGGACGGCGATCAGAAAGGACCGGCGGCATGAGTCAAGCGGCGGTTGGATACATCAAGGACATGCTGAGTTTCATCCACGGCGGCTTTCGCGACGCGCGATCCGGCCAGACCGAGGAGCAGCTCCACTTCGTGCCCGACGGCGAGTCGCACTCAGTCGCCTGGGTGCTCTGGCACGCGGCGCGGGTCGAGGACCTGCTCGTCCAGGGCGCCTGGCAGGGTAAGGACGAAATCTGGCGCTCCGGCGGCTGGGCGGAGAAGACCGGCCTGCCCGAGCGCGGCTTCGGCACAGGACAGTCGACCGAGGAAGCCTCGGCCGTCGCGATCGGCGACATGGACCAGTTCTGGGCCTACCAGGACGCAGTCAACGAATCGACCCACGCCTTCCTCGACTCGCTCAGCGATGACGACCTCTCGCGCGAGGTCAAGCTGGGCGACCGCACGGAGACGCTGGGCGAGTCGATCACCCTGCACCTCTGCACACATCTCAACGGCCACCGCGGCGAGATCAACCTGATCCGCGGCATGCACGGACTCGATCCGGTACGTCCCAACATGGGCGGCTAGCGGGAGCGGCTGAACTGGAGCCAGGCCATGCACGTAGTGATCACCGGCGCAAGCGGACTGGTCGGCGGGGCGTTGATCACCGAGTTGCGCCGCCGCGGCGTCAACGTCATTGCGGTCTCGCGCAATCCGCGCGCCCATGCAGCCCTCTCGGGCGTGACCTGGACCGGCTGGGACGGCCTGACCGACGCCGTCGCCGGCGCGGCCGGGGTCGTGCACCTGGCCGGCGAAGGCATCGTTGACCAACGCTGGTCGAGCGAACGCAAGGCCGCACTGCGCTCCAGCCGCGTCGACACGACGCGACAGGTCGCGCAGGCGATCCGGGAGTCGGGCGAGAAACCGGGCGTGCTGGTCAGCGCCTCGGCGATCGGCTACTACGGCAATCTCGTCGAGCGGGAATCGACCGAGTCTGCGCCGGCCGGCGACGACTTTCTCGCTCATCTCTGCGTCGACTGGGAGGCAGAGGCGCAGGGTTCGGGCGTGCGCACGGTCACGGCTCGGATCGGGATCATCCTGGCAACCGAGGGCGGCGCGCTGCCGCGTCTGCTCTTGCCCTTCAAACTCGGAGTGGGCGGACCAATCGGCATGGGACGCGCCTGGTGGAGCTGGGTGCACATCGACGATGTCGTCGGCGCAATCGTCCACGCGCTGGAGCAGACCGGCGTTGAAGGAGCGATCAACCTGACCTCGCCGAATCCGGTCCGCAACCGGGAGTTCTCCTCGGCGCTGGGTCGCGCGCTGAGCCGTCCCGCGCTCATGCCCGTGCCGCCACTGGCGCTTAAGCTGATGCTGGGCGAAGGCGCGAGCGTGCTGCTCGCTTCGCAGCGCATCCTGCCCACGCGGACGCTCGACCTCGGTTACCGGTTCAAGTTCACCGACATCGACTCGGCGCTGCAAGATCTGGTCGCCTGAACGCAATGGCAGACTCCATACCGCTGCGCTACGGGATCAACCCGCACCAGCAGCCCGCGTCCGCGGCGGCGATTGGCGAGTGGCCCTTCGAGGTGCTCAACGGTCAGCCCGGCTACATCAACCTGCTCGATGCGATGAGCGCCTGGAACCTGGTGCGTGAACTGCGCGAGACACTGGGACAGCCGGCCGGGGCGTCCTACAAGCACGTCTCGCCGGCCGGCGCGGCGATCGGGCTGCCGCTGTCCGAGCGACTGGCCCGCGCCTACGAGGTGGAGCAGCTTGATCTGTCGCCGGTCGCGACCGCCTATGTGCGGGCGCGCGGCGGCGACCTGGTCAGCGCCTACGGCGACTTCGCCGCCGTCTCCGACACGGTCGATGCATCACTGGCGCGGTTCCTCAGGCGCGAGGTGTCGGACGGCATCATCGCCCCCGGCTACGAGCCCGAGGCGCTGGACATCCTGGCCAAGAAGAAGGGCGGCCGCTACCTGGTCCTGCAGGCAGATCCGACCCAGGAGTTGCCGGCCGTGGAGACGCGCGACCACTACGGCATCCGCCTGGAGCAACCGGTTGATCGCAAGCCGGTCGATGAGTCGAGTTTCAAGAATGCGGTCACTGAGCTGACCGGGTTTCCCGAGGAAGTCCGGCGCGACCTGCTCGTCGCCACGATCGCCCTGCGCTACACGCAGTCCAACTCGGTCTGCCTGGCGGCCGACGGGCAGGTGATTGGTCTGGGCGCGGGGCAGCAGTCGCGCATCCACTGCTCGCGACTGGCCTGCGGCAAAGCTGACCGTTGGATGCTGCAGCAGCATGACCGCGTGCTGGGGCTGGAGTTCGACCCGTCGCTCAAGCGTCCCGACCGCTTCGCAGGGCGCGAGCAATTCATCGCCTGGCAGGAACTGTCGCAGCCCGAGCGGGACCGCCTGCAGTCGCAGGTGACCAACTGGTCGGGTCCGTTGACCGACAACGAGCGGCGCGAGGGGATCAGCGCTTTTCGCACCGTGCTCAGCCACGATGCCTTCATGCCGTTCCGCGACAACGTAGACCGAGCGCAGGCGTCGGCGGTGACGCACATCCTCCAGCCAGGCGGCTCGATCGCCGACGAGGACACGATCGCCGCCTGCAACGAGTACGGCATCGCCATGACGATGACGGGTCAACGACTGTTCCGACACTGAGCGTCAGCACCGACGGGCAATGCCGCGCTGACCGCCGTGCGGATCGGTTGTAGGCTCAGTCCATGCCTGCATTCGACGACTCTCCCATCGCTCTCTACGACACCTTGCTGCGTGACGGCTCGCAGATGGAGGGCATCGCCTTCTCGCTGCGCGACAAGATCGCCGTGGCGCGGCGGCTCGACTCGCTCGGCATGCATTATGTCGAGGGTGGATTCCCCGGTTCAAACGAGAAGGACAAGGCCTTCTTCGAGGAGATGAAGCAACAACCGCTGGAGCGAGCCAAGCTGGTCGCGTTCGGCGGGACGCGCAAGCCCGGATCGAACGTCACGGACGACTTCAACGTCATCGCACTGCGCGACGCGGAAACGCCGGTTGTCACATTTGTCGGCAAAGCGATCGCCTCGCAGGTCGAGTCGGTGCTCAGCACAACCCGCGAAGAGAATCTTGCCATGGTGCGCGAATCGGTCGAGTACATGGCCTCGATCGGACGCGAGGTCCATTTCGACGCCGAGCACTTCTTCGACGGCTTCCTCGAAGACCCCGATTACACCCTCAGCGTGGTCAGTACCGCCTACCGAGCCGGAGCGCAGTACCTGATTCTCTGCGATACCAACGGCGGCGCGATGACCGACGAGCTGGTGCGGGCAATCCGCGCCGTGCAAGAAATCGTGCCGGGCGCGAAGCTGGGTATTCATACGCACAACGACTGCGACCTGGCGGTCGCCAACTCGCTCGCCGCCGTGCGCGCCGGCGTGGAGCAAATCCAGGGCTGCCTCAACGGCTACGGCGAGCGCTGCGGCAACGCCAATCTCTCCTCGATCATCCCCAATCTGCAACTCAAGATGGGCGTGCAAGTGGTCGAGGACTATCAACTCGAAGAAATCACCAGCGCTTCGCGCTATGTCGCCGAGCTGGCCAACCTGCCCTTCAACGGACTCTCTCCCTACGTGGGCGGCTCCGCCTTCGCCCACAAGGCCGGCTATCACGTGGCCGCGGTGGTCAAGGATCCGATGACCTACCAGCACATCGAGCCCGAGCTGGTCGGCAACGGACGCCGGGTGCTGGTCTCCGAACTGTCGGGCAAGCGCAACATCGAGTACAAGCTGACCGAGCGCGGACACGACCTGCCCATGACGCGCGAGGAGAACACGGCGCTGCTTAACCTGGTCAAGCAGATGGAGTCGCGCGGCTACCAGTACGAGACCGCCGACGCCTCCTTTGAGCTTCTGGCGCTGCGCTCGCGACCGAGCTACCTGGCCCCGTTCGAGCTGGAGGACTTCCTGGTCATCGAGCGCCGCCGACCCGGCGCCGCCGGTGTGTCAGGCGATCGCGACGAATCGCTGATGATCGCCGAAGCGACGACCAAGATCCGCGTCGACGCCGAGTTGTTCCACACCACGGCCGACGGCAACGGTCCGGTCAATGCACTTGACATGGCGGCGCGCAAGGGCCTGGAGCTCGCCTTCCCCGAGCTGGCCGCGGTCTCATTGCTCGACTACAAGGTGCGGATCATCGACACGGACGCCGGCACCGAGGCCAAGACCCGCGTGCTGATCGAGTCGACCGACGGTCACCACATCTGGACCACCGTGGGCGCGTCGCCCGACGTGATCGAGGCTTCCTGGCTGGCCCTGGCCGACGCCTATGAGTACTACTTGCTGCACCGCGAGGCCTGGCGAGCCGCGTCCGGCGAGCACACGACCTGAGTCGCGACGCAACCCCCGCTGCGCAGGCGCTACCATGCGCAGTGGACACTGTGGGTCGCTGCTGTGCGGGACTGTGCTGACGATGCCGGTGCGAGGGCAAGACCCGGAGGAGATGCGGGGCGATGGCGAACGGTGATCTCGGCGTGGCGCCAAGCGGGTTCCCACGATGCGCGCAATGCGAAGGGGGCGTGCTCGTGCCGCTCTCGGACTTTGGCGGCCAGGGAGCGGCGGTGCACTTCAAGGCATGGGTCTGCACCGACCCCAAGTGCCTGTTCAACCTCAAAATCCGCAACGGCGACGTCTACCTGAACGAGCCGATCTACGACGGCCGCGACGACCGCCGTTAGGTCGACCGTCGTCAGGTACGGCATCCTGCCTGATCCTCTCTGCCAGGGCAGATCTGGGTGCAGCTCCGCAATTGAGTCGCCCCCGCGTAGGCGGGGGCGCCGCGCAGGCGGGGGCAGCGCGACCACAGGGACCCTCGCTGGCCCCTCCTGCGCGGGGCCGAGTTTGATCGGTTTGCCCGAACACCTCACTGACGGAGAAGTATGCAATGAAGATCGCCCGCGTCGACACCTACCCGATCATGGCCTGGCGACCGCATCTGTTCGTCGCGGTGACGACAGACGACGGCACAGTCGGCATCGGCGAGTCCGGCCTCACCTGGCAGGAGCGGGCGGTCGTCGCCTGCGTCGAGCGGTTCGCCGACCTGCTGGTCGGCGAGGACCCGATGCGCACCGAACATCTCTGGCAACTGATGGCGCGGGCCTCGTTCTTTCCCGCCGACCTGGTCAACTCCGCCGCAATATCCGCTATCGATCTCGCGCTCTGGGATCTGAAGGGCAAGATTGTGGGGCAGCCCGTGTCCAACCTGATCGGCGGACTCGTGCGCGAGCGGATGCAGTGCTATCCGCACAACGAGGGCGAGGACGACCCTGGGTTGTTGATCGAAGACATCGAACGCACCGTGGCCGACGGCTGGCGCTTCGCCCGCTGGGGACTCAGCGGCACGGGCGGCAATCACTTCGACCCGGCCGACGCCGTTCGGAGCTCGATTCGCGCCATCGAAGCCGTCCGCTCGCACTTCGGTCCCGAGTTGGAGCTGTGCGTCGATGTCCACACGCGGCTCGATCCGCCGGACGCGCTGACCTACTGCCGCGCCGCGGAAGACGTACGGCCGTACTTCATCGAGGACGCCTTGCGCTCGGAACGGCCGGAGTCCTATCGGCGATTGCGCGAGCGCACCGGCGTCCCGCTCGCGGCGGGAGAGCAATGGCACGGCAAATGGGGCTTCGCGGCGGCGATCGAGGAAGAGCTGATCGACTACGCGCGGATCGATCTCTGCCTCGTCGGCGGAATGACCGAAGCGCTGAAGATCGCGCGCTGGGCCGAGACGCATCACATCCAGATCGCTCCGCACAATCCGCTCGGACCGGTCTCCTCGGCCGCCGGTGCGCACTTGACCCTGGCCTCGGCCAATGCCGGCGTGCTGGAGATGGCGCGGGAGCCCGGCTCGACGCTCGAGGACGTGTTTCCCCAACAAACACCGTTCGGGCGAGGCCACGCGCTGCCGACCGATCAACCCGGCTGGGGTATCGCATTCAACGCCGAGGCTGCATCGAAGTATCCAGAACCGCCGACCGGGTTCGCCCCGATGCTCACTCAACGCGACGGATCGTTCACGAACTGGTAGAGCCTGGTAGTAAGCTGAATCGGTCGGGGAGTGGCGCAGCCTGGCAGCGCGCTTCGTTCGGGACGAAGAGGTCGGAGGTTCAAATCCTCTCTCCCCGACCATTCCAACTCATCGAATCTCCGTGACGGCGGCCCCGAGGCCGCCGTTCGTGATCCTGCGCTCAGGTCCTTGCGAACGGAACGGGCAGCCGAGCCTGCATCGGCTGCTGCACTCGCGAGGCGGCGATGAAGATCACGGCCGACGCCGCCGCGCAGATCGCATAGAGCAGCAGCGCATCGTCGTAGCTGCCCGTGTTGTCGAAGATGCTGCCCGCCACCAGCGGCGAGAAGAAGATCGCGATCGTCTCGAACATGAATCCAGTGCCGAGAATCGTGGCGAAGTTGGACAATCCGAACGCGCGAGAGATCATTAGCGCCTCGAGCGGCGGCACCGTCGCGAAGCCCAGCACGTACAACACCACGTGCAGCGCGGTGCCGCCGTCGTTGCCGCCGATCAGGTAGAGCGTGATCATCGAGCCGGCGACGAACAGCGATCCGACCGCCGCGATCCGCTCCGGACGACGGATCCGCTCAAGCTGCGAGCCCGCGGCCAGCAACCAGATCACCGCGCCGCCGGCCGTGATTGAGACAATCAGCGCGGCCCGGGCGTCGCTGTAGCCGACCGACTGGTAGTAGGGATGCGCCTGCGACAGCCAGCCGAAGACGACGAAGAAGATTGCCATCAACCCGAACACGAGGAGCCAGAACAGCTTGGTTCGCAGCGCCTCGCGCACGGTCAGGCCGGCCAGCGACACCTCGGGCGCCGTGCTGAGCGCCGCGTCCGCCTCGAACGCAGCCGGGTGCGCGTGAGCCCGCTCGCCGCCCGGCGGCGGTTGATCGCGCACCAGCAGGAAGGCCACCGCATAGGCGCCAACGATCATGATGCCCGAGTAGATAAAGGCGTCTTCCCAGCCCAGCCGGGAGATCAGCAATTGGACCAAGGGCAGCATGACCAACTGCCCCATCCAGACCGACGCGCCGATCAGGCTGGTCGCGACTGCGCGGTGATCGTCGAACCAGCGCACGGCCAGCGCCTGGGCGGGGATGTAGGCAATGCAGCCCAGCGAAATCGCGCTGATGCCCATGTACACGTACCACTGCCAGAGCTCACTCATGAACGCCAGCAACACGAACGAGACACAGCACAGCGGCGCGCCGATCAGCATCAGCCGCCGCGGTCCGACGACGTCGATCAACCGTCCGATCAGCGGCGCGGTCGCGCCGACCACGCCGACGGTGACGGAGAACCCCAGCGAGACCTGCGCCCGCGACCAGCCGAAGTGATCCTCAAGCGGGAGCACATACGCCCCGAATGACCCGAACGTCACCCCCTCGGCAACGATCATCGCCACGACCATCCCGAACAACACCCACCAGCCGTAGTACAGCCTGCCCAGCCGCCCCCGCCGACGTTTCGGTCGTTCGATAGCCCTCGCTTCCAGCGCCATACCGCGCAGGCTACCTTCATTTCCTCTCTCCACGCCTTGCTCACCACTCCTACGGCTCGGCGGTGGATGACTCCTTCACGCCTTGTTCCCCGCTTCAACGGCTCGGCGGTGGGAGATGCCTCCGCACCTTGTTCTCCTCTCCCCCCGCTTCGCGGGGGGAGATGCCGCAGGCAGAGGGGGGCACTCCGCCAAGACGCCAACGGGCTATCTTGCACTGGAGTCCCCGATCACGACGAGAGTTGCCCCATGACCACCACGCTCAGCAGCATCAGCACGACCCCGCTTCCCTGGCCCAACCAGCGCGAGCTGCCCGAGATCACCCGACCGTTGCCGGCCGGCACGACCGTCATCTCCGCCGACAGCCACTGGCTGGAAACCGGCGAGTTCGTCGACCGCATGCCGGCCAGTTACCGCGATCGCGCCCCGCGCGGATTCTTCAACGAGCGCGGCTTCCATATGGAGATTGACGGCGACTCGACCGACAACAAGGCCATGCCCAGCGAGATGATCGAGGGCCGCGCCGGCATGTGGGACGCCGACGTCCGCCTCGCCGAGATCACGCGCGAAGGCGTCGAGCAGGAGATCCTCTTCCCCCAGCGCATGCTCGGCGTAATCCGCAACAAGGACTTCGACTACATCCAGGCCTGCATGGACGCCTACAACGAGATGCTGGCCGAGTTCTGCGCCGAACACCCGGACCGGCTGCACGGCCTCGCCCTGCTCAACTACTGGGACCCCGAGCGCACCGAGGACGAGCTGCAGAAGATCAAGGCGCTCGGCTTCAAGGGCGTGCTCATGCCCTCGCTGCCGCCGCCGCACTCCAAGGTCTACTACAACGCCCGCGCCCTCGAACCGATGTGGCGCGCGATCGGCGAGTCCGGCCTGCCGCTCAGCTTCCATGTCGGCGAGACCTTCGACGCCCGAGGCCAGGGCGGTCTGGCGACCACCATCGTCGTCGCCTTCCAGCCCTTCCGCCGACTCTTCGCGCTGCTCGCCTTCGCCGGCATCTTCGAGCGCAATCCCGGACTCAAGGTCGTCTTCACCGAGGGCGGCATTGCCTGGGTGCCCAGCGCGCTCTTCGACTGCGACAAGGTCTACGCCTCGTTCGAGAGCGAGATGACGCCCAAGCTGGCCAAGCCGCCCAGCCACTACTGGTTCGAGAACTGCTACGCGACCTTCATCGAGGACCCCTCCGGTCTGCGCCAGCTCGACCTGATCGGCGTCGACAACGTCATGTGGGGCAGCGACTACCCGCACCCCGAAAGCGCCGTCGGCTACGGCCAGCAGTCCCTCTGGGACGTCTTCGACGCCACCGACTCAATCGAAGACGCCCAAAAGATCGTCGGCGGCAACGCCCAGAACCTCTGGGGTTTGCCATAAGGACCTTCCCAGTCCATCCTTACCCATCCCTTGACCTAGCAAGCTCATGACATTCATTCGCAAGATTCAATCACTGGACGGCCATGCGGTCTTTCGAGACTTCACTTGGCCGGCCGATCTCCACGCCTTTAGCAAGTACAACCTCGTCTACGGCCCAAACGGCAGCGGCAAAACCACCGTCAGCCGGTTGCTCGATACTCTCTCCCAAAAGCAGGACCCTTCTGGACGAGTAGCGATCGAGCTAGGCAGTGACGACAATCGCACAATAAAGAATAGAGACTTTTCCAGCACAGAGACTTCACTGCGGGTATTCAATGCTGACTTTATCGAGCACAACGTACGCGCAATCGCGGCAGGATCTGTCGAATCCATCTACATTGGCTCTCAGAACGTACAAGAACAAGCGAATTTGGAATCGCTGCGCAGCGACCTCCAAAAGCGTGTTGAACAGTCACCAAGCCTAACTGAAAGGCGAGACGCTGCCGATCGGGCGTTCGAAAGGCACTGTATTGACACGGCCCGACGCATCAAAGAACAGCTGCGCTCTCCAGGTGATGCCACCAATCCCTACAATAACTTCGACCGACGCCACTACGAAGAGCGAGCCACGCCGCTCCTTGATGACCCTGACGTGGAACAGTTAATCCTGAGTGACGAAGAAGCCATAACGTACCTGCAACTCACCCGAAGTGCGCAACTGCCATCCATCCCGACTCCTGCGAATGACCTGACTACCATCACTGAACTACAGGCCGTGGTCCGGGACGCTCTTGCGCTGGTTGTGCTTGGGCAGCAAATCGACGATCTTGTCCAGGACTCGGAACTAGCTGAATGGCTGCGACACGGCCTCACACTGCACAGTAGTCGTGGCTCTGCCTCATGCCTCTACTGTGAGCGAACGCCCCTTCCGGAGACGAGAACCGAGGCGCTTCGCGCCCACTTTAGCGATGCCTTTGAGAATGCTGTAGGCCAGATTGATGCCGCTGTCACCGCAGTCTCAGACCAACGCAACCACTTGAACGAACTGATGCAACGCCTTCCAAAGACTGCCGAGTTCTACGACGATCTTAGAGGGGACATAAGCCACGCAACGATAGGCTTTCAGGCCGAAGTACGCTTACTCGACTTTGCTTTGGATCGCTGTCTATCGGCACTTCAGGCGAAGAGACAGAATCCCTTCGAGCATGTCCAGTTCGATCCTGACCTGAGCAACAACCTTCAATCCCGACTGGCAACCATCCATAGGAGCATTGAAGTGCACAACAGTAGGTCTGAGAATCTCCAGGCCGACATCGACAATGCCCGGGAGAGAATCGCCCGAAGCATCACTGCGGAGAGTGTGCCTCTGTACAAGCAGTTGCTCCGAGACCGGGATGTGGCCCGAGTCATGTTGGAGAGCAACACGCAACAGATTCGCGCTGTTCGCAGCGACATCACTGCAATCGAGGCCGAACAGCGGAACTTTGAAGAAGCTGCCGTACGATTACAGAACAACCTTAGGGCGTATCTGGGCCATGGAGAACTCGAGGTTAGAGTGGAGGGTGCGAAGTACTCTTTCAGGCGTGCAGGAGATCTAGCAACCCGCCTAAGCGAGGGAGAGAAGACTGCTGTTGCCCTACTATACTTCCTCCAAACATTGCATGATGAGCGCCTACCTAGAGACGAAGTGTGCGTAGTCTTGGACGATCCCGTTTCGAGTCAGGATGAAGGCTCGTTATATGCGGCGGTCAGCTTCCTCAAGGAGGAGCTTGAAGGGGTGGCGCAGATCATCATCCTGACCCATAATGACCGACTGTTCGGCGAGATCAGGAAATGGTTCCGGAATGTGGAGGATCCGAATAGGCAGGAGCGATACGTGAGGTACTACTCATTGGAGACGGAAACTACGGATGCAGGGCGTTGCGCGCGACTATCCCGCATTCCATCAGAGTTTGCAAATCGCGGTTCGTTGTATGAGTATTGGTTTTGGAGAGTAAAGCAGCACGCGGATGGGAGAGGCGACCTAGTTGACGCCCACGGCCTTCCAAACATCGCACGACGATTGCTGGAGCAGTTTTGTGCATACAACTATCCCGAGTTTGTCAGGACAGCCAGGTTGGGGTCCTGCTTAGACGCTGCGCCAACCACTGAAGGATTTGAGGATTGGAGAAGAGAGAGACTAAAATCATTCGTCAATGACGAGTCGCATGGATGGCGCGCACAGTTTGGTTCTGCCGGCATCAGTCAACAAAAGGAATCCCGAAATGTCGCCGGTGACGTGCTGGCCTTCATGGAAGCTGTTGCACCTGATCATGTGGAGAAGATGTCAGACCTGGTGGCGAAGTCAACCTAGGAGGAGACGGCAACCCGTCACCACGCCCTTAGCCTTTGTCGCTCACACGACGCTCCGCCATTACCTAAGAACAGATGCGCGTGTACTGTGATTACGACTCACGGGACCCTGAGACCAAGGCAACCAGAATGGCTAGTCCACAGATGTCCGAAATCCGTCGAGTCGCCACAGTTGGCCTACCCAGGACTGACCAGGACTTACCAACCCTAACCACCTCCAACCACTCCTCAGCCGCCGTTTCCCAGTGTTTTCCGCGGCCTCATGCACGTTTTTCCGCAGCGGGCCCCGGAAGAAAATTTCTCGACCAACCACCTTCCAATCAACAGCCCGCCACGGCGACGCTCGGCCGCTGCACCGCCTACCCTTCGGAGGGCGGCGAGACCGACGCCGCCCACGCGATGTAGCGAGGTAACCAATGTCCGTTGAACGAATCGACATCACCCACCAGGGACCCTACGCCGAGGGCAGGGAGTTTGGCGCGCATGGAGCCTTTGAGCTAATCCGCGCTCGGCTGCGCTATGCGGTCAATCCGCTGCTGGAGGACCACCGGCGCATCACCGACCTCGAGTGCGCCAACCGCGGCACCGACGGCTGCGTCCGCTTCAACGGCGACCTCGTGCTAATGCGACCCATCGATCCGTCGGCCGGCAACGGGTCGCTGGTGATCGACGTGCCCAACCGCGGGCGCAGCCTGCTGCCCGGCGCGCTCAACCGCACGCCGCCCGAGTTCTCGCTCAGCGACCCCTTGCATCCCGGCGACGGATTCCTTTTCAGCCAGGGATTCAGCGTCGCCTCGGTCGCCTGGCAGTGGAACACGCCCGACATGGAGACGCTGCTCGACTTCGAAGCGCCGGAGGCGCTCGGTCTCGACGGCAAGTCGATCTCCGGCGAGACGATCACCGACCTGCGGCCAAGCGAGGCGGTGGCCTCGATGCCGATCGAACACCTTGGTCAACCGGGATACCCGGTCTCCGAGAACGAAGACGGCCGCGCCCGACTCTATGAGCGCGACTTCGAGGACGACGAGCCCCGCGAAATTCCACGCGACCGCTGGCGCTTCGCCCGACAGATTGACGGCGGCGTCGTAGCCAGCACGCGAGACCTGTGGCTCGAGGGCGGCTTCACGCCCGGCAAGATCTACGAGGTCGTCTATCCCACCGACCGCTCGCCGGTCGTGGGCAGCGGCCTGCTCGCTTACCGCGACGCGGCGCTCTTCCTGCGCGACTGGCAGCGTTCGTACGAGCGCGTGCATGGATTCGGCATCTCGCAGAGCGGACGCTTCCTCCGCCATCTGCTCTACCTCGGCCTCAACCGCAACCCCGACGACCTCTCGCAGCGGGTCTTCGACGGCATACACATCCACGTCGCGGGCGGCATTCGCGGCGAGTTCAACCGCCGCTACGGACAACCGTCGCAACTTTTCCTGGCCGGTCCGATCCACGAGTTCCCGCACGCCGACGTGATCCGCGACGACGCGTTGACCGGGGCGCATGACGGGCTGCTCAAGCGATCCGACGAGCAGGGCGTCACCCCGAAGGTCGTCAAGACGAACACGAGCTGGGAGTACTGGCGAGGCGACGCGTCGCTGGTCGACATCGACCCGTCCAGTGGCGAGGACGTTCCCCAGCATCCGCAGTCGCGCCACTACCTGCTCGCCTGCACCCAGCACGGCGCTGGCCAGGCCGAGCCGATTGACAGCTTCTATCTGACCGCAGATCGCAGCATGTACCGCCACAACGCCGTCGACCAGACTCCGCTGATGCGGGCCGCGCTGGTCAACCTGGATCGTTGGGCCGCAGGAGAGCGCGAGGCGCCGCCGAGCAGCGTGCCCAGTCTGGCCAACGGCACTGCCGTGACCAGGGAAGAGGCGCTGGCTCAACTCGGCGATCGCCTGACCACGCCCGACGCCGACCGGCTGTCGCGTGTGCGCACGGTCGACTGGTCAACGCTGCCGCCGGTCGAGGGCGACGAGTACCAGGGCTACGTCTCGGCCATCGACGAGTCAGGCAACGAAGTCGCCGGTCTGCGCCTGCCCGATCTGACCCAGCCGCTGGGCATCCACACGGGCTGGAACCCGCGCCATCCCGACACCGGCGGCAAGGACCTGACCAGCCACTTCGTCGGCCTGACGCAGTGGTTCGACCGCGACGAGATCATCCGCCGCTACGGCGACAAAGAATCATACCTGGAGAGGGTGAGAGCCGACGCCGAGGCGCTCGCCGCCGAGCGGATCATCCTCGCTGAGGACATCGACCTCGTCGTCGCCAACTGCGCCGACCGCTGGGATGTCGCGGTGAGTTCGTAGCTGACGCGACCCGACTACACGACTCCCGACTCGGTCAGGGCCGCCAACTGCTCCGAGTCGAGCCCCAACTCCTCGGCCAGCACCTCGGCCGTGTGTTCGCCGAGCAGCGGCGCCCGGCGATTGACGGCCGGACTCTCGCTCAGCCGGATGGGGCAGCCGAGCAGCGTCATTGGCCCGCGCGTGGGATGCTCGATGTCGATCAGCATGCCCCGTTCCTTGAGGTGCTCGTTGCTGAAGATCTCGCCCGAGTCGAGCACCGGACCGGAGGGCACGCCGGCCTCGCGCATCGTCTCCATGACCTCGAACTTCGTCCGCTCCCGCGTCCACGATTCGATCGCCTGGCGGACATCGTCACCGTCGGTGCGGGTGATCCCGCCCGCACCGTTCGAGGGAATCAGATCGGGACGCCCGATCGTGTTCATCAGCGCCTCCCGCATCCGACCACTGGCGACGACAATCCAGACCCAGTCCGAGCGTCCGCCCGGCTTGCAGGGAAAGAGTCCGGTCGGCGCGGTCTGGCCGTCGCCGTATGGCGGCGCCGGGTCGCCCGACGCCTCGCGACGTGTCATCGGCACTCGCGTGTAGTTGGTCACTGCCTCCTGCATCGACAGCTCGACCTTCTGTCCGACGCCGTCGCGTTGCCGCTGCCAGAGCGCCGCCAGCATCCCGATCGCGGCCTGCACGCCGGTGCCGGTGTCGCCGACGGTCGGTCCCGGCTTGAGCGGCAGCGTGTCCTTGGTTCCGGTAATCGCCATCGCGCCGCCTGCCGCCTGCGCGACCATGTCGAACGACTTGGTCGGCGCCCAGGGCCCGGTCGTGCCGAAGCCCTTGACGGTGCAGTAAATCAGCGTGGGGTGAATCTCCCTGAGCGTCTCGTAGCCCAGGCCCAGCCGCTCCATCGTGCCCAGCGTGAAGTTCTCGACCACGATGTCGAACTTCGGCACCAGCTCGAGGAAGATCTCGCGCCCCTCGTCCGACTTCAGGTCGAGCGTCAGGGAACGCTTGTTGTTGTTCAGGGTGATGAAGTAAGTCGAGTCGTCGCCGCTCGCAGCGCCCAGGCGTCGCCCCGGCTCGCCGCGTCCGGGCGGCTCGACCTTGACAATCTGCGCGCCCAACCAGCCCAGCGCCTGCGTCGAGGACGTCCCCGCCTCGTACTGCGTCAAATCCAGAATCCGAACATCGGAAAGCGCCAAGGACATGGTCGATCCTCCACTCAATCAGTGATGAGCAGAGGCTAGCGGAGTCTCAGGCGTTGACCTTGACCAACTCGTACTCAACCCACTTGCCATCGATCTGTTCGAGTTCAACCGTGCCGCCCTCGAGCTTCTCGAACTCGATCCCGGGAAGAATCTTGCGCCCCTCAGCATGCTCGATAGTCAGCTTTACCAGCTCACCATTGGCGTCAAGCTCAATCAAGTCGCCGACACCGACATCCACATAGTCCTCGACCAGCTCTTCCGAAAACTGCAGGACAAGGGTGTCGGTGTCCGCGAAGTAGGTGGCTCTCATGGTCGGAACCTTCTGTCCAGGAAGGCGGTCATGACCGTCTCACCGTCAGGCAACAGTACCACTCTGAGGTAGCGGCCGTTCAGCTCAGGCACGGTTCCCCAACGCCGAATGCGGCCATCGGTCTGCACAAACTCGCTCACGAGATTTGCGACCACATGCTCAATCCAATCCAGCTCGATCCACTTCCTGTCTTCTGCGAGCCTGGATCTCTTGAAATGCTCCGTGGCTTTCATCGCACCTGGTCAGTCCGCCGCAACCATGACGCCCATCTCTGACAGATCCTGGTATCGATCTCCCAGCACCTCCGATGCCGCCGAACCTGGCAGCATTGCGGGACGTCCCACACCGACCGGCGTCCTGCTCATCCGGATCGATGGTCCGTTGGTCCTGACTCGCCCTCGACCATCGTGCTCGCGAGTGATCGAGTAGCCGAGCCGCACCGCCCGCTTGTTGTTCATCGCGTCCTCGATCGTGCCGACCGGCGCCGCTCCGAGTCCGAGAGCCGTGAGCCGTTCGACCCACTCGGCGACGGTCCGAGTCTTGAACTCCGCTTCTGAGGGAATCTTGTCTGCTTGATCGGGGTGCGCGCCGACGAAGAGCCATCCATCGGCGGCCTCATACAGGCGGTGCGTCGGACTCTCGCCGAGCGCCGACTGGCCGGCCGGTTCGTCCCAGCGCTTGCCTTCGTAGCCGTGCAGCATGTTCGATTGCAGCGTGCTCGCCGTTCGCGCGAGCGCGGTGAAGACCTGCTGGCCCTCGCCGGTCCGCAGCCGGTGATAGAGCGCCATACCGACGGCAAAGGCGCCGTTGATGCCGGTACCGTAGTCGTTAATCGCAAACGGCTGCAGGGTCGGCTCGGCGTCGCCGTAGCGGGTCAGCATCCCGCTGGCCGACTGCGCCAGTTGCTCCCAGCCTGCGCGATGCGCCCAGGGGCCGATCTCGCCGAAGGCGTTCAGCGAGGCGTAGATCACATTCGGGTTGATCTGGCGTACCGACTCGTACTCCACTCCGAGACCGCCGACCTTGCCAAGGCGGTAGTTCTGAACCACGACATCGACTTCGGCGGCCAACTCCATGAACAGCTCGCGGCCCTCGTCGCGCTTGAGGTCGAGCATGACCGAGCGCTTGCCGCGATTGATGTCCTCGTGCAGCAGGATGCCGTTCTCGCGGAACGGATTGTCGATCTTGACCACGTCTGCGCCGAACTCGGCCAGCGTCCGCCCGCAGGTCGGGCCGGCGAGGATGATGCAGAGGTCGAGCGCAGTCATGCCCTCAAGCGCCTGCGACAGCCGGTTGCCGGGCGCTCGCATCGCCGTTGGCGCGGTGCGCTGAAGCTCCGCCAGGATGTCATCCCGGTCGGCATCCGGCGCCTTGCGCGGACCGCGGATTTCGCCGGGCGTCTTCGACATCCGCACCTGAATGCCGGGCTGCAGCATCGGGCCGATTTCGTGATCGTCCAGCTCGACGATGATCTCCGCCTCGCGCGCGTGAGGCTCGTCCAGCCACTCGGCCGAGTCGAGCGCTCGCACGGTCGGCGGCCCGGCCTCGTTGATCAGGTCTTCCCACTCTTGCGCCGTTCGCGTAAGGAAGATGTTGGTGAGCTGGGCGCGGGCGACGTCGGCGAGCGAGAAGTCTTGCCGGATCTCGGACGCCTTGGACCACGGCTCGTCCAGCCATTGCGGCACGCCGGCGGCGACGCAGAACTGGCGAATGAAGTGTGAATAGGCGGCGTGGAAGAAGACCCAGCGGCCGTCCTTGCACTCGTACGGTCCAACCCAGGGCACAGGTCCGCCGGGCGCGTCGCGGTCGAGGAACTTGAGGCCGCGGATGCCGATCGCCTGGTACATGCTGTCGTGCAGCGAGGCTTCGATCCGCTGGCCGAAGCCGTCGCGCTCGCGGGCGACGAGCGCCATGGCGACGCCGGCGCAGCCGACGAACGCCGCGTATGACGACGCAATCGGCACGGCCGTGTAGACCGGCTTGGGATACTGCCGCTCGAGTGAACCGCTGTATGTGCCCACTCCTGCCGAGACCACGCCTTCCCAACCGGGGATGGCGGCGCGGTCGTCGTCAGACCCAAATCCGGGCATCGAGAGATAGATCAAGCGGTCGTTGTTGGCCGTCGCTTCCTCGGCGCCGAGTCCGAGCTGATCCATCACGCCGGGCCGGAAGTTCTCGATCACGACATCGGCCTTGGCGACCAACTCCCGCGCAGTGCGCCGGCCGTCGGCGGACTTGAGGTCGAGCGAGATGCGGCGTTTGCCGCGATTCCAGACGGCGTTGGCCGGCGTGTCCCACATAGGACCTGAGGGGGGATCGATACGAATCACGTCTGCGCCGTTGTCGGCCAGCATCATGCCGGCCAGCGGGCCGGCCATGTACTGGCCAAAGTCGATTACGCGAAGTCCGTCAAGAGCGCCCACAGTGGCCTCCAATTGGTGTGCTAAGGATGTTGTTAGAGGCTAGCGGCTATGGCGCTGCTGACAGCGCCTGCGAGATGGCCTGATCAACCGAGGCCAGGAGCTCGTCCACCGTGCCGTTGTTGTGCAGCACGAGATCGGCCTTGGGCGCCCGTTGGGTCCAATCGATCGCCGAGGCCATGCGTTGCTCTGCCTCCTCGCGAGTCAGACCGTTGCGGGCCATCAGGCGATCGATTGCCCGCTCGTCCTCGGCGGCAACCAGCCAGCCTGCATCGCAGATCTCCATGTACGGACCCTCGAACAGGCGCACCGCCTCGAACACGGCAATCGGAGCGGGATCGTACTTGAGTTCCTTGAGCAGACGGATGAACTCGCCCTCGATGTCGCCGATGGCGGTGCGCAGCGCGGCCAGCAGGTCGGGCTTGCCGAAGACGATGTCGCCCAGCGCCTTGCGGTCGATGTACCCGTCGTCACCGACGACCTGCTCGCCGAACTGAGCCACGATTCGGTCGAAGGCGGGCTTGCCCGGCTCGTACATCGTGTGGACGTGGCGATCGGCGTCGATGTGCCTGGCGCCGTGCGCGTCGACCAGTCGCCGGCAGAGCAGCGACTTGCCCGAGGCGATCGATCCGGTCACGCCGAGGATGTAGGCCATTCGCACAGATTACCCGCGACCGGAGATTCGGCATGCCTGACCCATCTACCCTGCTGGTCGGACGGACGCACCAAGCAACTGTCGAGAGCCTTATGCCTGAACGCTGCGCGTGGCCCGGCGACGATCCTGACGAGATCGCCTACCACGATCTCGAGTGGGGCGTGCCGACGCGCGACGAGGTCACCCTCTTCGAGGCGTTGACCCTCGAAGGCGCGCAGGCCGGACTCTCCTGGCACACCATCCTGATGCGCCGCGACGGCTATCGGCGGGCGTTTCTCGATTGGAACGTCGAACGCGTCGCAGGGATTGACGAGTCCGGCGTCGACCTGCTGGTCCAGGACACGGGCATCATCCGGCATCGCGGCAAAATCGAGGCGACGATCGCCAATGCCCAGGCAACACTGTTGCTGCGCGATCAGGGGTTGACGCTGGCCGACATCGTCTGGGCCTACGCCGAGCCCGGACGCGAGCCGAATCCGGAGATCCAGTCGCAGACCGACCCATCGCGCGCCATGTCGCGGGAACTCAAGCGGCGTGGGTTCCGCTTCGTTGGTCCAACGACGTGCTACGCCTTCATGCAGGCGGTCGGCATCGTCAACGACCATGCCGAGTACTGCTTCCGCTTCTCCGAAATTGCAGCAATGCGCGATACCCTGCTCAGCGAACGGAGCAATTCATGACCTACCAACACCTGCAACTCGATATCTCCGACCGGATCGGGACGATCACCCTCGACCGGCCGGAGAAGCTCAACGCGCTTTCGCGAGATCTGCACAACGAGATGGTGGCGGCCGCCAACCAGCTCCAGGCAGACGATGACGTACGGGTCGTGATTGTGACCGGCGCAGGCCGCGGCTTTTGCTCGGGCGCAGACCTCACCGGGCGGCCCAGGGACTCCGCTCCCGACACCCAGAACCAGCGGATGGACGAGTTCGGCTGGGTCGGTCACCAGGCGCTCGCATTCGGGCAGCTTGACAAGCCGACCATCGCCGCCGTCAATGGCGTCGCCGCCGGCGCAGGCATGAGCCTGGCGCTCTCTTGCGACCTCAGAGTCGGCTCTGAGAAGTCGCGATTCAAGGTGGTCTTCCTCGAGCGCTCACTCAGCCCCGACGCCGGCATGACCTGGTTCCTGCCGCGCGTCGTTGGATATCCGAAGGCCGTCGAACTGGTTCAGACCAGCCGATTCGTCGAGTCGGACGAGGCGCTGCAGATCGGACTGATCAACCAGCGCGTCGCGCACGAGGAACTGATTTCGAGCGCCCGCGCGCTTGCCACGGAGATTGCCTTCTGGCCGCCGCTCGCCTCGCGCGCCGCCAAGCGGGTGATGCAACGCAATCTCAATGCGACCCTCGAAGAGGCGCTGCGCAACGAGATCACCGCGATCTCACACGCGACCCGCTCGGAGCACGATGTGCGCGAGGCGCAGGCGTCGTTTGTCGAGAAGCGACTGCCCGTGTTCACCGGGGAATAGGCGGAGCCGACGTGCCGGAGATCACCGTTCGCGAAGCAGTCCCCGACGACGCGCAAACGATCCTCGACTGCATCGTCGGTTTGGCCGAGTTTGAGCACGAGCCGCGCTCGACGGTCAAGGCGACGGTCGAGAGCATTCGCCGCGACGGATTCGGTCCCGACCGTCATTTTGAGACGTTGATCGCCGAGCGCGAGGGTCGGCCGGTCGGCATGGCGCTGTTCTTCCCGCACTACTCAACCTGGTTGGGGACGCCGTCGCTGTACCTGGAAGACCTGTTCGTCGTGCCCGAGGCTCGGGGTACGGGCGCCGGATTCGCGCTGATGCAGGCGCTGGCGCAGATTGCCGAATCGCGCGGCTGGAATCGCCTCGACCTCTCGGTGCTGGACTGGAATCCGGCGCGGGAGTTCTATCACCGGCTGGGCATGACCGACGAGTCGGAGTGGCTGCTCTATCGGCTGGACGAGGACGGCGTCTCGGCGTTGGCACGAATGCAAGCCGATGGCTGAGCTCAAGGTCTACGGGGCGCCCTGGTGTCCCGACTGCCGGCGCTCGAAGGCCTTCCTTAGCGAGCACCGGATCGAGTACGACTGGATCGACATCGATCAGAATCCAGAGGCGCTCGCCCACGTCGAAGCGCTGCAGAACGGCGGTCGCTCGATTCCCACGATCATCCTGCCGGACGGCGGGATGCTGATCGAGCCCAGCGACGAGGAGCTGGCCCAAGCCCTCGACATCCAGGTCCGGCCCCAGCGGCAGTTCTACGACCTCGCGATCATCGGCGGCGGACCGGCTGGACTTGCGGCATCCATCTATGCCGCCCGCGAGGGCATCGATACCGTCGTGATCGAACGCTCGGCGCTTGGCGGTCAGGCCGGTCTGACCAACCGGATCGACAACTACCCCGGTTTTCCCGACGGCGTTGACGGCAACGAACTGATGAACCGCTTTGTCGCCCAGGCGCGGCGCTTCGGCATCGAGCTGCTCTCGGCCGTCGGCGCGGTCGAGCTCGCCGCCCCGTCCGACGTTGAGGTCACGCTCTCCAGCGGCGACCGCGTCGCCGCGCATGCCGCAATCCTGACGCCCGGCAGTACCTACCGCCGGCTCGACGTGCCCGGCGAGCAGGCGCTGATCGGCAGCTCGGTCCACTTCTGCTCGACCTGCGACGGACCCTTCTACGCCGGTGCGACGCAGCTTGCCGTGATCGGCGGCGGCAACTCGGCCCTGGAGGAGGGTCTCTACCTGACCCAGTTCGCCGACGAGGTCCGAATCATCCACCGCGGCGACCAGCTCTCGGGATCGTCCGTGCTGCAGGACAAGGTCCGCTCGCATCCGCAGATTCAGGTATCGCTCAACACCCGTGTCCAGTCGATGGAGGGCGAGACGAAACTCTCGGGCCTCGTGCTCCAGTCAAACGGCGACACTGTCCGTACGACGCCTGACGGCGTGTTCGTCTTCATCGGCCTGCAACCCAACACCGACTTCCTCCAGGGAGTCGTCGAGCTCGACGAGCGAGGGTTCATCCGCACGGACGAACGATTCCAGACCAGCATCCCCGCCATCTACGCCGCCGGAGACGCCCGCGCCGGATCAACCAAGCAACTCGGCGCCGCCGTCGGAGAAGGCATCACCGCCCTGATGATGGCCCGTGAACACCTCCGCGCCCACCAACACGTCCGCACACCATCGGTGGAGACGGCGTAGCTCCGAGGAGTACTGCCCCTCGCAGGTGGTCAGTTGACCCGCTTGTCAACGCCTTCCCAGTAGGCCTCTCGGAGTTCGAACTTCTTGAGCTTGCCGGTGGCGGTTCGCGGGAGGGTTTCGACGAACTCGACGTTGCGGGGAATCTTGAAGCCGGCCATGTTCGAGCGGCAGTGGGCGACGATGTCGTCGCGGGTGACGGCGTGGCCCTCGCGCGGCACGATCAGCGCGAGCGGGGTCTCGCCCCACTGCTCCGAGGGGATGCCGATCACGGCCGCCTCGAGCACCGCCGGATGGTCGTAGAGCACGTCCTCGACCTCGATGCTGGAGATGTTCTCGCCGCCCGAGATGATCACGTCCTTGGCCCGGTCGACAATGTTGATGTAGCCCTCGGCGTTGACCGTCGCCATGTCGCCGGTGTGGAACCAGCCGTCGACGATGACCTTGTCGGTCTCCTCCTGTTGCTCCCAGTAACCGCGCAGCACGACGTTGGAACGGGCCACGACTTCTCCCACCTCCTCGTCGTCCCAGGCGACCTCGCGACCGGAGTCTCGGACGACCTTGACTTCCACTCCGATCACGTCGTGCCCGGCGCGGACCTTGGTGCCGAAGTAGCCGTCTTCGTCGGCATTGAGGAAGGGTGCGACCTCCGAGACCGTGAGGATCGGCGATGTCTCGGTCAGGCCGTAGATCTGGATGAACTCCCAGCCGAGTTCCTTCTCCAACCGCTCGATGAACGACTGCGGCGGCGGCGCGCCGGCGACCGTGAAGCGCGGTTTGACCGTGATCTCGTAGTCATCCTTGCGCTCGAACTCGAGGATCCGGGCCAGAACCGCCGGCGCCATGCAGGCGAAGGTGCAGTTCTCGTCCTGGATGACCTGGTAGATGTCGGCCGCGTCGGGCGCGCGGAGGACGACGTGCTTGCCGCCCATCGCGGTGATCGCGTACGGGCCGCCCCAGCCGTTGGCGTGGAACATCGGCAGCGTCCACATCTCGGCGTCGTCCTGCGAGATGCGCAGGTGAGCGATGAAGTTGTAGGCGTTGATGTAGGCATTGCGGTGCGTGATCATCACGCCCTTGGGCCGCGCCGTCGTGCCCGAGGTGTAGTTGATCGAGAGCAGGTCGGTCTCTTCCAGTCCCGGGTCGGGCGGCCGCTCGGTCGACTGAGCGGCGATCCAGTCCTCGTAGTTGGTCCAGCCGGTCACGATCTCGGCGTCGCCGTACGGAATCGCGATGAAGTGCTCGACCGTGCGGATGCCGCCGCGCACGTCGTCAACCAGGTGCAGGAACTCCGCGTCGACCAGCGCGACCTTGGATCCGGAGTGCTCCAGCATGTACTCGAAGTCGGACGGGACCAGCCGGTAGTTCATTGGCACGATCACGGCGCCGATCGCGGCGGTCGCGTAGAAGGTCTCCAGGAACTGGTGCGAGTTGGGAGCGATAATCGCGACCCGGTCGCCCTTGCCGATCCCGGCGTCGAGCAGGGCATGCGCCTGTTGGTTGACGCGGGCGTTGAACTCGGACCAGGTCAAGCGCTTGTCGCCGTCGACGACGGCTTCGGCCGGCCCGTACAGCTTCGACGCGCGGCGCAGAAAATCGTTGACCAGCAGCGGGACTTCCATCTTCGTCTCCCTCAATCTGCCGCGGCGCGACTCGCGGTGGCCGCGGGACATCACGGATTCGGGAACATTATTGCACTCGGAAGTGACAAGACCGTGCGGCTACTCGGCCGGGAACTCGGAGAGGGGGAAGACATCGTTGACGATCATCAGATTGTCGCTCGGGCAGTACGGCAGGATGGTTCTGCGCCAGTCCGCATTGGAGATGTGCATCTGCAGCTCGTCGTCGAACCAGACTTCTGCCTCTAGCTCGTAGCGATGGTGGCGATTAACGGCGACGCCCTCGTGCGGCAGCTCAACGCGGATCGGGAACGCGCCGAGGTCTTCGAACTGGCCCTTGACCACCAGTTCGCGCTGCCCCGGATCGGTGGCATCCCAGAGCCTGACTTGCAGCACCGCGTCGTCGGGCAGATCGCCGTCCCAGAAGCCGGAGTGAATCTCAACGGGTAACGGTGCAACGCACCGATCGAACGGGTCGACCGAGACGACGCGGACGTCGCGGTTGCGCGGATTCCCTCCGGTCAGCACCGGATGCACGGTGTCGTTGATGTACAGCAGTTCGCCGTTCGACTCGACGCGGGCGACGAGCGTGTACTCGTTGCGGTCGTCAATCTCGTCTCCGCTGTACTCGATGCGGAACCGGACGGGCAGACGCGCGGCATCGCGGATCAGATCGCGTCCCAGCTCGATCGCCGAGGCATCGGCGAGCGACGTGTCCTGCAGGGTCACCGTGACCGTCGCGCCCTCCGGCAGTTCCACGTCGCGGTGGAATAGAACCTCGCCGCTGATCGAGTCTCCCGAGCCGCAGCCTGCCAGCGCGGCCGCAGCCGCAAACAGTGCCAGCGTCGCCACCGCGTACACCACAATCCCGCGCATGGCCGCTCCGTTCACCGTCCCCGCCGTGCATCCATTAGATAGCATCGAGACGGTTGCATGGGCGCACACGATGATCGAAGAGGGAGGACAGGATGGAAGTTGTCATTGGCTTGATCATCGGCCTGGCCATCGGCGGGGCTGTCGCCTGGCTCGTGCGGCGCGAGGCTTCGGGCTTACGATCCGACGCCGCCGACCTGCGCACGGAGCTGAACGACATCCGCAGCGTCCTGGGGGACGCCGAACGCGATAGGACCGAAGCCAACGCGAGGCTCGACGAGCGCTCATCCGTGCTGCAGCAAACCACCGACGAGTTGGAGCAGGAGCGCGAGCGGGTCTCGACGCTCCGCGACAGCCTGGCCGACGCCCGTGAGGAACTGCAGCAGGTTGCCTCCGACCGCGAGGCGCGGATCGAGGAGCTACACAAGAAACAGGCAGAGATCGACACGCTGTTCAAGGGCGTCGCCGCCGATGTCGCCAGGGCCAGCAACGAGGAGTTTCGCAAGCAAGCGGCCGAAGACTTCAAGCGCCAGCGCGAACTGGCCGAGCAGGAGCTCAAGCAGCAAGTCGAGCCAGTCGGGAAAGAACTCGAACAACTGAGGAAGTATGTGGGTGAACTGGAGAAGGCCCGGGCCGGTGCCTACGAAGGAGTCAACAAGCTCATCGAAGAGACTCAGAGACAAGTCGGCCGACTGAACTCCGAAACGGGCGATCTGCGGGAAATCCTGCGCTCAGCGCGGCATCGCGGTCAATGGGGTGAAGCCACGCTGGAGAACATCTTCGAACTCGCCGGCCTGCGCCAGAACACCGACTTCTTCAAACAAGCTTCCGGTGAACGAGGAACCGGCATCGCCGATTTCGTCGTCCGATTGCCCGGCGGCAAGCGGATCATCATCGACTCCAAGACACCCTTTGATACCTATCGAGAGGCACTGAGCGCGGAGACGATTGAAGCCCAGGCTGAACTGCTCCAGCAACATGCGAAAACGGTCCAGGACACGGCCGCAGCACTCGCTGGTCGCAAGTATCAGGATCAATTCGACGATTCTCTGGACTTCGTAATCATGTGGATTCCGACCGACAGCATCCTCGAAGGGGCGACTCGAGCCGCACCAGCGCTGATCGAGGACACGTTCTCCAAGCACCGCGTGTTGCTCGCCACGCCGGTCACGATGATTGCTCTGGTCAGCGGCCTCGCAGCAGCGCTCAGGCAGGAGGAGGAGCAGGAACTGTTGCACGAGAACGCGCTTGCGATCCAGGCCGCAGGCCAACGCCTGTACGACGGTGTGCGTCGGCACGCACAGGTCTATGGCAGGCTGGGTAGCCAACTGGAGACACTGCTCCGAACCTACGACGATGGCGTTGGCTCCATTCAGGGCAATCTCTTGCAAGGAGCGCGCCAGATGCGCGAACTGGGTGGTGGACGCGAGGGGATCGCCGCACCGGAACCTGAAGAGATCCGGCTCTCACCAAGGAAGATCACGTCAAAGGATCTCCTCGACGTCGTCGAGCCGACCGGCGACTCACCGTCGATCGGCACGACCACGGCCCCTGCGCGTGATCGCTAACCCAGACACCCGCTGAGGAAGTTGTTGATCCGGTTGGTCGCGTCCATCCCGGCCGGCGTGGGGAAGCCGTCGAAGCCGTGCGGAGCGTCGGGGAAGACGTGCAACTCGGTCTCGTGACCCGCCGACTGCCAGCGCGCCGACATGAACAGCGAGTCGTCAAGCAGCGGGTCGAGCGTCCCCACTGTGAAGATCGCCGGCGGCATGCCCGACAGATCGGCCAGCAGCGGCGTCACGTCGGGCAGATCGCGCAGCTCCGGTTCCTCCGGCGTCACGTAGTGGTCGATGAACCACTCCATGATCGGCGACGAGAGGATCAGATTGCGCTCGCCCCACAGACGCGCCGAGGGCGAGTGGCGCAGGTCGAACACGCCGTAGGTCAGCGCCGCGCCCCTGAAACCGGTGTAGCCGTGGTTGTCCCGCATTCGCAGTAGCGTGGTCGCCGTCAGGTGACCTCCGGCCGATTCGCCGCCGATCGTGAACGCGTCGGTGCCGAACTCCGACTGACCGTGCTCGACCAGCCAGACCGCCGCCGCCTCGCAATCCTCGTTGGGACCGGGATACGGATGCTCGGGCGAAAGCCGGTAGCCGACCGAGACCACGGCTTGCTGAGTTGTCTGCGCCCGGTCCCAGAGCCGTTCGTCCTGACCGTCGTGCGAGCCGATTACCCAGCCGCCGCCGTGGATGTGCAGGTAGACACCGCGCACGACCGGCGGGATGAACACGCGGATCGGCACGTCGCCCGCCGGACCGGGAATCGTGCGCTCCTGTGCAACGTCGTCCAGCCGCGCCGGCGGCGGCCCCAATGGTCCGCCCGCGGCGAGGGTGTCGCGCAGCTCCTGCGGCTCCATCTCGTGCCAGGGCTTGCCCTGCGACGAGGCCTCCTCGATCATCACGTTCAGCGCCTGCGTCTGCGGGTCGGGCTTCATGGGCTTCCTCTTCGGTTCGTGGGATAGGATTCGCTTGTCTGCCGAGTATAGGAATTGGAGCCTACCGTGCCGCTCTCCGGCCCCGCGCTGCCCGCCTTCGAGACTACCTGCGAACTGATCGAACGGATCCTTGCCGCCACCGACCGCCTGTCGGCCGATCAGCTTGATGCGGCGCCCTGGGACGAGTCGTCGACCATGTTCGTCCTCGCCACCCACGCGATCTCGGCGACGGAATGGAACTTTGTGCAGGTCCTCGCGGGGCTTGAGGTTGACCGCAGCCGCCAGGCCGAGTTCGACTCCAAGGCTGCCTCGGTAGACGACCCGCAGGGATTGCTCGCCGAGCGCTGGTCCGACGCGCGGTCTGCGATCGAGTCGGCGCTCGAGGGCCTCTCGGACGACGCCTGGGAGGGTCCGCACTACCACATGTTCATGGACAAGAACCTCAGCGGTCACGAGCTCGTCTGCCGCGCCCTCGCGCACACCGCCGAACACGTCGGCCACGCCGAGATGACCCGCCAGTGGCTGGACGCGCGGTGAAGCGACTGCTCACTGCCCTCGCCGGTGTCGCCGGTTTCCTAACATTCGCAGGGACGCTGACGGCTTGCGCATCCGGCGAGGCCGACTCGCTCTCATTGGAGGACGCCGTCGGCCAGATGCTGCTGATCGGCGTCCGCGGTCTTGAGTTGGATGCGGAAACGGAAGCGCTGCTGGCCGACATCAAGCCGGGCGGCGTAATCCTCTTCGACTACGACGGACCCAGCGGCGGCGAGTTGCCCCGCAACGTCGCCTCACCCGGCCAGCTCAAGGCCTTGACCGCCGCTCTTCAAGCGGCGTCCGATCGTCCCTTGTTGATCGCCATCGACGCCGAAGGCGGCTTCGTCAATCGGCTCAAGGAGAAGTACGGATTCGAGATACAACTTCCCAGTCACATCACGCTGGGAACGGGCACGCCGTCGGAGACCGAGGCGCTCGCCCGCGCGTCGGCGCGGCAACTCAGCGCTCTGGGCATCAACTGGAATCTGGCTCCGGTCGTCGATGTCAATGTGTTCCCCGAGAGCCCCGCAATCGGTTACTGGGAACGCTCGTTCAGCGATGATCCCAACGTCGTCGCCGAGCACGCCGCCGCATTCGCTCGCGCCCATCGCGACGAAGGCGTCGTCTCCACGCTCAAGCACTTCCCTGGACACGGAAGCGCGGTCGGCGACACCCACCTCGGCGTGACCGACGTGACCGACTCCTTTGTCCGCGACGACGAACTCGCCCCTTACCGCGCGCTGATCGAGGACGGCTACAACGACCCGGTCATGACCGCCCACGTCGTCAACCGCAATCTCGATCCGTCGGCCCGTCCGGCCACGCTGTCCCGGCCAATCGTCACCGACCTGCTGCGCGGCGAGCTGGGTTTCGAGGGTGTGATTCTCTCCGACGACCTGCAGATGGGCGCGATTCTTGAGCAGTACAGCCTGGAGACTGCGGCCATTGAAGCGATCAAGGCCGGAGTCGACGTGATCCTGATCGCCAACCAAAACACCTACGACATCGACCACGTGCGCCGCATCAAGGCCGCGATCATCGCGGCCGTCGAGCGCGGCGAGATCTCCAGGCAGCGCATCGATGAATCAGTCGAACGAATCCTTGACCTCAAGCGCTGGTACGGACTGCGGGACTAACCCGCGCACCGCTCGGAATCTCGGCGGTATCCTGTCCGCGTTGCGCAATCAGAGGAGTGAACCATGCCACCAACCCCCGAAACCCAGGGACTGCTCGCCATGCTTGAAGAGGCCGGCGGCCCCGATATCTCCGAGCAGACGCCAGAGGAGGCGCGAGCCGCCATCGCCAACTTCGCCGCGATGCAGGCCGGCGCTCCTGAGCCCGCACGCGTTGAGAATCGCAGCGTGCCCGGTCCGGCCGGCGACATCCCGGTCCGCGTCTACGCCGCCGCAGGCGACAACCTGCCCGTCGTGATGTACTTCCACGGCGGCGGCTGGGTACTCGGCGACATCGACTCGCACGACGGCACCTGCAAGCAGCTTCTGGCCGAACTCGGCGACGCCGTCGTCGTCTCCGTCCACTACCGGCTCGCGCCCGAGGACAAGTATCCGGCTGCAGCCGACGACTGCTATGCGGCAGCGGCATGGGTCGCCGAGAACGGCTCCGAGATCGGCGCCGACGGCTCGCGGATGGCCGTCTGCGGCGACTCCGCCGGCGGCAACCTCTCCGCCGTGGTCTCGCAAATGGCCCGCGACCGCGGCGGTCCGGCCATCGCTGCGCAGGTATTGCACGTGCCGGTCACCGACCATAACTACAGCTACCCCTCCTACACCGAGAACGCCGAAGGGATGCTGCTCACGCGCGCCTCGATGGTCTGGTTCTGGGACCACTACCTGCCCAACGCCGAGGCGGGGCAGGAAGCCTACGCCTCGCCGATCAAGGCCGACAGCCTCTCGGGCCTGCCACCGGCGCTGGTCCAGACCGCCGAGTACGACCCGCTGCGTGACGAGGGGGAAGCCTACGCCGCCGCGCTTGAGTCGGCCGGAACCGAAGTCGACCTGCACCGCTACGACGGCGTTGTCCACGACCCCTTCATGATGTTCGCCGTCATCCCCACCGGCGTCGAGTGCCTCAAGGAAGCCGCTGCCTTCATCAACGCGCGGATCTAACCGCCGCCATTCTCCCCCCGCTCCGCGGGGGAGATGCCGAAGGCAGAGGGGGGTCCGCGCCCCGAACCACGCAGGAAAGAGCCACCCATGCCAGTCACCGCAGAGACCCAGGCCATCCTCAACATGCGGGCCGGCGCGCCGCCTCTGAACGAACTCTCGCCGCAGGAAGCGCGCAAGGCGATGGCTGCCCTGCGTCCGCAAGTTGAGCCTGAGACCGTCGCCCAGGTCCACGAGATGACCGTCCCCGGCCCGGCCGGAGACATCCCCGCTCGCGGTTACTTGCCGACCAACGATCCCAGTGGACTGCCCACGATCGTCTACTACCACGGCGGCGGCTGGGTAATCGGCGACCTCGACTCGCACGACGCCGTAGCCCGCGCGCTCTGCAACCGCGCCGGGATGAGCGTGCTGTCGGTCGACTACCGGCTCGCGCCCGAGGCCAAGTATCCAGCCGCGGCCGAGGACGCCTACGCCGCCGTCGCCTGGATCAACAGCATGTACGACCAGCAGAGCGGCCGCGCCGACCGCATCGCGGTGGCCGGCGACTCGGCCGGCGGCAACCTCGCCGCCGTGGTCGCCCAGATGGCCCGAGATCGCGGCGGCCCGCGGATCGACGCGCAGGTCCTGATTTATCCGGTCACCGACTTCAACTTCGAGACCGAGTCGTACAAGGTCAACGGCGGCGGCGAGTACGGACTCTCGGAAGCAGGCATGCGCTGGTTCTGGGACCTCTACCTCAACGACGACGCCGAAGGCGCGCAGCCCTACGCCTCGCCGATCCGGGCGGAGGACCTGTCGAATCTGCCTCGCTCGCTGACGATCACAGCCGAGTACGACTCATTGCGCGACGAGGGCGAGGCGTACGCGGCTGCGCTCGCGGCTGCCGGCGTGCAGTCGAGCTGCACTCGCTACGACGGCGTCATCCACGGATTCGTCAGCGCCTTCGCAGCCGTGCCCGAGGGCAACCAGGCCCTCGACCAGATCGCCGTCGAGTTGCGGTCCGCCTTCGGCATGGACTAGCAGGGAACTCCCCTCTCCCCCCGCTTTGCGGGGGGAGATGCCGAAGGCAGAGGGGGGCTCCCTACCCGCCGGGCATCTGCTTCTGGAACGAGGCCATGTCGAAGTAGTCGCGCCAGCGGGCGATCTTGCCGTCTCGGATTTCGAAGACGCCGCAGACCTGCACTGCGACCTCGGTGCCGCCCATGTCGAAGCGGTCGATCCGCTCGTTGAGCACCACGTCGCCGCTTGAGGCCGAGTGCAGCACTTCCCAGCCCCGCGATGTCATCTGCGAGACGCCGGCCAGCGCCGCCTTGACCGCCTCAAGTCCCTCCGCCGGAGCCATCGGCATGTTGTGGTAGACCGCGTCGTCGGTGAAATACGACGCCAGTTGGTCGGCGTCGGGATGCTCCGCATCGAACTCCGCCATGAAGGCGTTGACCAGCGCTTCCGCATCGGACATGAGGCATTCCTTTCGCTGCAGGCGTTGAGCCGTCGTCAAGTCTAGGCGTCGTCAGGCGCCCGACGACTCGCGGGCCAGGTCGGCCATCAGCTCCATTGCCTCGGGTTGGTCCGTCCGGACGGTCAGGCCGGTGATGTAGCTGTCGGCCCAGACCTGGTAGCGCTCGCGAATCCGGGCCGGCGGTCCGAGCAGGGCCTGCTCGTCGAGGAACTCCTCCGGTACCTCCTCAATCGCCTCAGCCTTGCGGCCTTCCAGGTACAACTCCTGGATCCGCTCGGCGGCATCGCCGTAACCGCGCCGGACCATGCTCATCTTGTGGAAGTTGAGCGTCTTGTGGCCCATGCCGCCCACGTAGAGGGCGACGCGCGGCTTCATCTTGCGGAAGGCGTCGCGCAGGTCGTCGGTGATTTCGACTTCGGCCGACGACTGGACTTCAAAGTCGGGCCACCATTTGGCGGTGCCGCTCCTGGCTTCCGTGCGCTTGAAGCCCTCTTCGACCCAGGGCGCGAACAGGTCGGCGTTGTACGGCGTCAACCCCAGCGGCAGCCAGCCGTCGGCGACCTCGCCGGTCATCCGCACATTCATCTCGGTGCCGGTGCCCAGCCAGATCGGGATGTTGGGATTCATGTGCAGGATTGACCTGAGCGGCTTGGCCAGCCCGGCGCTGCCCGGTCCCACGTAGGGCAGCGCGATCTCCTTGCCGTCGTGGGTGACCGGTTCCTCGCGGGCCAGAATCTTGCGAATGATCGCCACATAATCGCGGATCCGCGTGTTGGGCTTGCCCCACGGCTCTCCGTACCAGCCCTCGACGATCTGCGGACCTGACACGCCGATCCCGAGGATCACGCGGTCGCCGCCGGCTAGGGCGTCGATCGTGGCGGCGGTCATGGCCGCGTTGGCGGCCGTCCGCCCGGCGAGCTGGATGACGCCCGTGCCCAGGCGGATCTTCTCAGTCACTGCCGCCAGGTAGGCCAGCGGCGAGAAGGCGTCCGAGCCATACGCTTCGGCGGTCCAGACCGAGTCGTAGCCCAGCTCCTCCGCCCGACGGACGAGGTCCACGGGCAGTGTCATGTTCGCGCCGGAGTATCCCAGCGAGAGTCCGAGTTTCATTGTTCAGTCCTTCCTGCTGCGGGTCAGCGCAGCGTGATCGATCCTTGAGGCCCCGCAATCACGGCGATCAGCGCCGGCTCGGGACCTTCACGCAGTTCCAGTGCAACTCCCATCGCCTCGTGCGCCTTGCGCACCGCGGCGACATCAGGATGCTCGCCATGCCACGATGCGAGGCGCGCGCCCTTGACGGCCGTGGTCGACGGATGCCGCGCGTCGCCCCAGTCGATCAGGAAGGGTACGAGTCCGCCCAGAACCGGCGGCCAGATCGTGCGAGTCAGTCGCCAGTCGAGTCGCATGCCGTCTGCGAGCACGCGGCCCAGCGGCCGCACCTCGCCGATGTCGTATCCGGCGTCGCGCGCAGCGGCCGCGCGCTCGACGATCCCTGCGCCCGCCTTCCAGCACCAGTGCGGGACGTGCGCGCCGCGATCGCCGAAGTCGTCCATGCCGAACGGCAGCGGTCCTTCCGGATTCGGCTGCGCCGGGTCGGGCCCGATGATTTCCAGGTAGGCGTCGTCCTGCAGCGCGAGCAAGTGGTTGTACACGCCGCGTCCGGGAAAGTGGCCGCCGAGTTCGGGTCGCAGGCCGATTGCGGCTTCGATCTCGTCGACCGAGGCCTGCACGTCGGGCGTCGCGAGCACAATGTGGTCGAGCATGACGATCCGCTCCGCGTCCGTTAGCGATAGCTGATCGAGCCGTCGGGACCCTGGAAGCTGGCGACCAGGGCCGGTTCGGCGGCTTCTCGCAGTTCGATGTCGATGCCCATCACTCGATGCGCGGCTCGTACCGTGTCGAGGTCAGGGTGCTCGCCGTGCCACGATGCAAGCGTGACACCCTGGACCGCGGTGGTGGAGGGATGCGTCGCGTCGCCCCAATCGATCAGGAACGGGAGCAGACCACCGAGATGCGGCGGCCAATCGCCGATCGTTAACCGCCAGTCGAGCCGTCCGCCATCGGGCAGATCGCGTCCCAGCGGGACGACCGGGCCCAGGTCGTAGCCGGCCTGCTTGATTGCAGCGGCGAGTTCGTCGATCTGTTCGTTGCCCTTCCAGCACCAGTGGGCGATATGCGCGCCCCGGCCGGACTCCCGTTCCAAGCCGAAGGGCATGGACCCGCCGCCTTCGTGCTCGGGATCGGGTCCGATGATCTCCAGGTAAGCGCCGTCCTGCAGTGCGAGCAAGTGGTTGTACGCGCCCATCTGCGTGAAGCGTCCGCCGACTTCGGCGCGCACGCCGGTCGCCGCCGCGATCTCGTCAACGGTGGCCTGCACGTCGGGCGTGGCCAGCACGATGTGATCGAGCATGACGAGACTCCTCAATTCTCACAACTCGCAGTGGGTGTGTGCCGCTTCACTGGTGCGTTTCTTCAAAGTCGGCCTGAGCGCGATCGCGCAGGTCGGGATCGGTCAGCCAATCGAGCGCGGCGTGGGCCATTGCTGTGGTCGCCGTCAGCGTGAGCTGGTGCCCTTCGTCACTGGCCGCCGCCGCCGTGAACTGCGGCGTGTGATTGCCGCTCTCGTGCGGGATGAAATACATCGGATGGATGGCGGGCACGACGTGGGAGACGTTGCCCATGTCGGTCGAGCCGAAGCTGCCCTGCACGCTGCCGTCGATATCGGCCGCCGTGACGCCCAGGTCGTGCCAACGCCGCCCGTATGCCTCGGCCAGTGGACCGTTGCTGGCCATGTTGCTGTAGCGTTCGCCGGCCTGCCATTCGACCGACCACTCGCAGCCCGTGGCCCGGGCGGCGCCCGCAAAGCAGTCTTCGACCCTGGTGATCGTCTCGTCCAGCAAGCGCTCGTATGGAGCGCGCACGTAGAACTCGGCCTGGGCGAAGTCGGGAATGATGTTGGGCTTCTCGCCGCCGTGATGGATCTTGCCGTGGATGCGCACGGTCGGGTTCGCCTGCTGGCGCAGCAGACCAATGGCCTGGTAGGCCAGCACCAGAGCGTCGAGCGCGTTACGCCCCTCCCACGGCGCGCCGGCGGCGTGCGCGTTCTTGCCGCGGAACTCAACGAAACAGGTATCGATGGCGAGCACGAACGGATAAATGATGTCGCCGGTGCCGGGATGGATCATCATCGCCGCGCCGACATCGTCAAACGCGCCTTCGTCGATCAGTCGGATCTTGCCGCCGCCGCCCTCTTCGGCGGGCGAACCCAGCACACGGACGGTGCCTTCGACGCCTTCGCGTTCGAGCGCCTCGGCGACGGCGAGTCCGGCCGCGACGCCGGAGATGGCGATCAGGTTATGTCCACAGGCATGGCCGATGCCCGGCAGGGCGTCGTACTCGCTGAGCACGGCAATCGTGGGACCGCCCGAGCCGCGCGTGGCTTCAAAGGCGGTATCCATGCCGTACGCAGACGGCGTCACCTCGAACCCCGCATCGGCAAGCCACGAGGTCAACGCCCCGTGCGCGTGCACTTCCTCGTAGTTCTCCTCCGGATGGGAGTGGATGTCAAGGCTGAGGGCCCTGAGCGACTCGGAGGTCGCGTCAATCGTCTGTGAAGCAATATCCCAGAGCGACATTCGCTCCTCCTGTCACAAAACCAGGGCGGACGAATCCGCCTACTCCGTAAACCAGCCGCCGTCGGGGTGAATGATCTCTCCGGTCACGTAGGATGCCTCGTCGGAGGCGAGGAAACACGCTACTTTCGCGATCTCCTCGGGCTGGCCGAAGCGGCGCATCGGAGTCAGGCTCAGGACCCACTGGTTGAGCTCCTCGTTGCCCGAGATCGCCGCGGTCATGGGGGTCTCGATAAAGCCGGGACCAATTGCATTGACGCGGATGCCGTCCTGGACCAACTCCTGGGCCAGCACCTTGGTCAACATCCAGACGCCTGCCTTGGAAACGCAGTAGTTGGCCGCGCCCGGTTGCGGGAACTTGGCCATGATCGAGGCGATGTTGATGATCGAGCCGCCGTTGCCCAGCTCAATCATCTTGCGCGCGCAGGAGCGGTCGGTCATCATCACGCCGGTCAGGTTGACCGCCATCACCTTCTCCCAGTGCTCGACGTTCTGATTGGTGATGAACGACGCGGTGCGGTCGTCGCCGATGTCGGCGGTCTCGCCCGAGACGTACTCCGCGTTGGAAATGCCGGCCGCGGCGACGACGATGTCGAGCCGGCCGAACTCGTCGGCACAGCGCTGTGCAGCGGCGTCGTTGGCCGCTTCGGTCGAGGTGTCGCACTGGACCACGACGGCCCGGCGTCCGTGCGCCTCGACGGCGGCGACGGTTTCGGCCGCCCGGTCGGGCAGCAGGTCTGCCAGCAGCACGTCGGCGCCTTCCTGGGCGAACCGAATCGCGCAGGCAGCGCCAATGCCGCTCGCCCCGCCGGTGATCAATGCCGCCTGACCTTCAAGCGCTCCTGCCATGTCATCAGCCTCTCAATCCTGCATGATCGCCACGCGGCGAGCGCAGCCATTGGGATCCGTAGGCAGGATACGCGCTCGCGGACCCGTGGCGCTTCCGACGCGTCATGCGAGACTGTGATGTCGTCGAGCTTGCCGTCGTTTGCGACGTGAGCGCCGATCTTCCTGACTCCGTTTCACGCGCGTCGAGCGATTCAAGGCCGTGAAGGGACCGAACCATGCGACAACTCATCTGGCTATTCCTGGGAGTCACAATTGGAGCAGGCGCGCTGGGCGCAGTGTGGGCGAGCGCCTCAGACACGGGCGACGATCCGTCGGGGGACGTGGACGTGCGAATCGTGCTCGAACGCTTGTCAGATGGCCGGGTGGAAGCCGGACTGCAACAGCGCGATCTCGACGGCGGGTGGAGCGAGACGCAGAGACCCAGGTTTCGCTTCCTTACGCCCGATGCCGTGAACGATCGGCCATTGTTCAGCTCGGAGATCACCGTCGACACCGAGAACCGGCACGAGCTTGTCGCGCGGGATTACGCCGACTATCTCTTTAGCGAGGGCGGAGCGATCGCCGAGAGATTCCATGAGCGATTCGGCGGCAGCGACGACGCGCCCAAAATGCTCTGCATCGTCGACCTCAACGATCGCGGCATTGAACCGCTCTGCGATGGCCTCGAGGCGGTCTATGCGGGCCCGGTTGAACGGATTGAGATCTCGAGCTACGAGGCGTTCCGGCTCGACCTTGAGGCTCGACTGCTTGAGGATCGCGAGATTCGAGGCGCGTTCGCCACCAGCGTGCCGACGGCGAACGTCGTTGACGAGGTTCGCGAGGCGACTCGCCGATTCATTCGTTGGAGCTATTGGATCGAGCTGCTCGATCCGCACCTGCCCTCGCCGGACCATCTCTACTGCGTGATCGGCCACGGCAGCGACGAGGACCTCTTCTGGGGCCTCTCGGCCGAGTCGTCGGTCGGCGCGGCAGGCATGCTGGGCCTCGACCTGCGTGCCGAGAGATACCCGACCGGCGCTGAGCAAGCCGACGCGGTCCGACGCTGCACGGCCGACGGCGCGGTGGCGATCGCCACCACGCTCTCCGAGCCCGATGCGCTGAAGCCGGCCGTGCAGGAAGCGATTGCCGCCGGGATTCCCGTGATCTCGTTCAACTCTGGCGTTGAGGATGCGGCAACAGTGGGAACTGCGCTGCACATCGCGCTCGACGACTATGAGGCGGGCCGCATCGCCGGCGACGAGTTCAATGCGCGAGGCATTGAGGGGCACATCCTCTGCGTGATCCACGAACCGGCCAATCAAGGCTTGCAGGATCGCTGCGATGGGTTGGAGGCCAGCTTCAACGGGACGGTCGAGCGCTGGAGCATGAACGACCGCGAGACCACCGTGGCCGAACTCCACGAGCGGCTCTCGCTGGGCGACGTGGACGGCGTGATTGGCCTCTCGTCGTCAATCGGCGCTGAAGTTCGCAGCGCGATCTTCCAGTACGACCGACGCCTGCCCGCGGCCACATTCGGCTTCAGCCGCACGATCGCCGAGTATGTCGCCGACGGCAGGTTGATGTTCGCCATCTTCGACCATCCCGAGATACAGTCCTACCTTGCGACCGTGGGAGCATTGCTGGCCGAGCGGCTGCGGATCGGTCCGCTCGCCTACTTCAACAGCGCGCAAATGTTGATCACGCCAACCGTCGTCGACGCAACGACAATGCAGACCCTGCTTGACTCGTTGACGGCGGGGCCACAGCGGCCTTGAACCGGGTAGACCATTCCCTTCAGACCGGGCGCGCGGAACAGCAGGAGAGACATGATGCGAACACTGATGGCGATGTTGCTGGGCGCGCTCGTGGGCGCGGCGGCGCTTGGAGCAGTCTGGGCCGCCGTCCACGGAGGCCAGGACGAACAGCTTGAAGTCCGCGTCGCGGTCGAACGCCTTGCGGATGGGCGTGTCGAGATCGGTCTGCAGCAGCGTGCCGACTCCGGCGAGTGGGGCGAGACGCAGAGACCGCAGTTTCGCTTCCTTGCCCCTGGCGCGGACCCCGGAACGGTGAGGTACAGCTCACCGGTCGAGTTTGATCTCGTCACTCGAGCCGAGCGCATCACCGAGGCCTACCGGGCACAACTGGCCGAGAGCGGGCGAGGCATGGGGCACTACTTTGTGCGTCGATTCCACGCCGACGACGATCCCGAGACGCTCGCGCCTGTGCTTTGCCTCGTCGATCCCAATGAGACGGTCCTGGGTGCGATCTGTGACGGGGTCGGCGAGACATTCCCGACCGGCGTTGAGGTGATCACATCGAACGACTACGACGCCATCGCCGATGAGCTTGAACGCCGCCTGTTGGCCGGAGAGGTCTCGCAAGTCATCGCGACGTCTTACCAGACCCTGGAGACCGCAGCTCTGGCGCGCGACCACATCCTGCTCAACAATCCCGAACTTGGCTGGACGTGGATCCACTACTGGTTCGATCCGGTTGATCCGCAACTGCCCGGGGACGAGGACCTGTTCTGCGTAGTCAGCCACGGCGGCGATGATCTGTTCTGGGGTCTGGCCTCCGAGACGGCGACGTTCGCCGCGTCGGCGCTCGGCATCAACCTGCGCGCCGCGTCGTACAGCGAAGTGTCCGACCAGGCTGACGCGATCAGACAATGCGTCGACGACGGCGCCGTTTCGATTGCCACCACGTTGGTCGCACCGGACGAACTCGCTGCGGCGATTGAGGAAGCCACCGCCGCAGGCATCCCGGTGCTGTCCTTCAATTCGGGCGCGGAGGCGGCCGACCAGGTCGGCACCAGCTTCCACATCGGCCTCAACGACCGGCGCGCGGGCGAGATTGCCGGCGAACAGTTCAATCGCGAGGGGATCGAAGGCACGATTCTCTGCGTGGTTCACGAAGCCAACAACGTCGGCCTGCGCGAACGCTGCGAAGGCCTCGCGTCCACCTACACCCATGGCAATGTCGAGGTCCAGAGTTACCCGGCCCGGGAAGCCGCCGATGCAGTGCTGGAGCGCTACGCCGAGGGCGACATCGCGGCCGTGATGGCGCTCTCCGATACGGTCGGCGTACGAATCCTGTTCGCCCAGTGGCCTGACCCCGAGATCCCGTTGGCAACATTTGGCTTCAACCTCGGCTTCGCCAAGTGGGTCGAAGACGGCAAGATCATGTTCGCGATCTACGACCATCCGCTGGTCCAGTCGTACCTGAGTGTGATGGGCGCGATGCTGATCGACCGAATGAAACTCGATCCCGTGACCCTCTTCAACGGCATGACCATGCTGATTGACCCGCAGATCGCGGATGCGGAACAGATGCGCCGGGTGACCAACGCGCTGATTCCGCCAGAAATCCAGGACCGCTATCTGAGTGACGACGAGAGCGGGAACGAGGAGTCAGAATGAACCTCACTGCGGCGGTGTTCCTGCGACTCGCGCTTGTCACTCAGGTCATTCGAGTTCAGGACACTACTTGCGGATAGTGCGTCTGAGGGCGTAGCGTCCTAGACGACGGGGATGTTCTGGGAGTTACTCAATGACCAGCCCGTGCGGCTTGCTCTCCCCTTGCTCCCACCGTGTACTCCTTGGCAGTGCGTATCTCGTCTCGCGGAGGGCTGTCGCGCCCTCCGGAGAGTGGCTCAATGCGCACGCGTGGAGACTTCTTCCCCAGTAACCTGGGCGCCGCATTGCATTCCCGCGACGCCCGCGGAGGCCGTTGAGAGATGACCACCACATCACCGCAGGCGAACGGATCGGGCAACACCGCGACAGCATCCGGCGGCGCCGCGATCCAGGAACGTGATCGCGTCACCGTCCGTTTCGCAGGCGACTCCGGCGACGGGATGCAGTTGGCGGGCAACCGATTCGCCGACGCGACCGCCGTCTTCGGCAACGACTTCTCTACGCTGCCCGACTTCCCCGCCGAGATCCGCGCGCCGGCCGGATCGCTGGCCGGCGTTTCGAGCTTCCAGATCTCGTTCTCCAAGCATCAGATTTTCACGCCCGGCGACGAGCCCGACACGCTTGTGGCGATGAATCCCGCCGCGCTTAAGTCTCACCTCGCAGCCCTGACCAAGGGCGGTCTGCTGGTCGTCAACGAGGACGCCTTCACTTCGGGCAACCTGAAGAAGGCCAACTACCCGAGCAATCCGCTCGCGGACGGCTCGCTCGACGATTTCCGGATCATCAAGGCGCCGATCACGACGGCAGCGATCGCGGCCGTCGAGGACCTGGGGCTGACAACGCAGAACGCCGAGCGAACCAAGAACTTCTTTGCGCTGGGGCTGGTCTATTGGCTCTATGACCGCGACCTGGAGCCGACGCTTGACTGGATCGAGCAGCGCTTCGGCCGGCTGCCAAACATCGCCGAGGCCAACCGGCGGGCGCTGTTCGCCGGCCACGCCTACGGCGAGACGACCGAAATTGCCGACGCCCACGTCCGCGTTCCGCCGGCGGTCCTCACGCCCGGCGAGTACCGCACGATCACTGGCAACCAGGCGCTGGTGCTGGGGCTGATCACGGCCTCGCACCTGACCGACCTGGAGCTGTTCTACGGTTCCTATCCGATTACGCCGGCCTCGGACGTGCTGGTCGAGTTGGCTGCGTTGCGCGAGTTTGGCGTGCGCACCTTCCAGGCCGAGGACGAGATCTCGGCGATTGGCACGGCCATCGGCGCGGCCTACGGCGGCGGCCTGGGCGTGACCGGCACCTCGGGTCCCGGGATCGCGCTGAAGAGCGAGGCGCTCAACCTGGCCGTGATGACCGAGCTGCCGCTGTTGGTGCTCGACGTCCAGCGCTCCGGTCCCTCGACCGGTATGCCGACCAAGACCGAGCAGACCGACCTGCTGCAGGTGATGTTCGGCCGCAACGGCGAGTCGCCGCTCTGCGTCCTGGCCGCCAAGTCGCCCGGAGACTGCTTCTACATGGTCCTCGAGGCCGTGCGGATCGCCTTCCAGTTCGTCACGCCCGTCGTGCTGCTCTCCGACACCTACCTGGCCAACACGGCCGAGCCCTGGCCTGTGCCTGACATCAACCAGCTCGACAAGATCGACGTGCCCTACCGCAAGCTGGAGCACATCGACCCCGAGGACTTCCAGCCGTACGCGCGCGACCCGGAGACGCTGGCGCGGATGTTCGTGCCGCCGGGCACCAAGGGCTTTGAACACCGCATCGGCGGTCTGGAGAAGTCCGATATCAGCGGTGACGTGGCGTACTCGCCGGAGAATCACCAGCGCATGACCGACCTGCGCGGTGAGAAGATCCGCCGAATCGCCAACTTCATGCCCGAGCTCGAAGTCGACGGACCCGATTCGGGCGACATGCTCGTGCTCAGTTGGGGTTCGACCTACGGCGCCGTCTTCACCGCCGTGAACGACGCGCGCGAGGCGGGTCACGAGATCGCGCACGCCCATCTGCAGTACCTCAACCCCTTCCCGCGCAACCTCGGCGATATCGTCTCGCGCTACAACAAGGTCCTGATTCCCGAGGCCAACACGGGTCAGCTACGCATGTTGATTCGGGCCAACTTCCTGGTCGACGCCCAGGGCTACAACGAAGTCACCGGACAGCCGCTGTCCGCTCGTCTGCTGACCGAGGCGATCATCAAGATGGCCAGCGAATAACGACGAGATTGACGCAGGATCGAAGACACAGAGCCACAGGAGGCACGAGATGGTACTCCACACGCCGCCATCCCCTGAACTGGTCGAGAACATCATCCCGATCGCGGACGAGGACCTCTCGCGCAAGGATTATGCGTCCGACGTCGACACCCGTTGGTGCCCCGGCTGCGGCGACTACTCGATCCTCGCCCAGATGCAACGCTCGCTGTCCAACATCAACGTCGCGCCCGAGAAGATGGTCTTCGTCTCGGGCATCGGCTGCTCATCGCGCTTCCCCTATTACATGAACACGTACGGGATGCACTCGATCCACGGCCGCGCGCCGACGATCGCATCCGGGCTCAAGCTCTCGCGGCCCGACCTGCAGGTCTTCGTGATCACCGGTGACGGCGACGCGCTGTCGATCGGCGGCAACCACCTGCTGCACGTGCTGCGGCGCAACGTGGATGTCAAGATCTTCCTCTTCAACAACCGCATCTACGGCCTGACCAAGGGCCAGTACTCGCCGACCTCGGAGCTGGGCAAGGTGACCAAGTCGTCGCCGGTCGGCACGACCGAGCGGCCGCTCAACCCGCTCTCCGTGGCGCTGGCCTCCGAGGCAACCTTCGTCGCGCGCAGCTACGACACCGACCCCCAGCACTTGCAGACCACGATCGAGCAGGCCGCTCGGCATCACGGCGCCGCCTTCGTCGAGATCCTGCAGAACTGCAACATCTTCAATGACCGCGCCTTCGCCGATTACACCGACCGCGAAGTCCGCGACGAGCGGCTGCTCTACCTCGAGCACGGTCAGCAAATGCTGTTCGGCGAGAACCAGGACAAGGGTCTGGCCGTCTCTGCGACCGGCCTCCGCGTGGTCGACGCGCACGGTCCCGACGCGGGCCTAATCCTGCACCACGACGCGACGCGACCGTCACCGGACGTGCATCAGCTCCTGGCCCGCTGCAACTACCCCGAGATGCCAGTCCCGATGGGCGTCATCCGCCAGGTCACCGCTCCCACCTACGGCGACTACCTGGACGGCCAGATCGAGGTCCAGAAGTTCAAGAACCGCCACGACATCGCGCAACTCCTCAAGGGCCGCTCGACCTGGCAGGTGGAGTAGGCGAGGAAGCCGCCGACCGCGGGAGTCTCGCCGACCCCAGCACCGACGGCAGATTGCCGACTATCGCCCGCGATTGCCGCCTCCGTCGATGGTGTGCATGGCTCCGTTGATGTAGATGCTGTCGTCGGAGCAGAGCCAGGTGACCAGGCTGGCGACTTCTTCGGGCTCTCCGTAGCGACCCATGGGATTGGCGGCGGCGAACGCGTCGTGGACGGCTTCGGGGTTGTCGGGGTCGAACTGGCGCTCGAGGCTGCGCATCATGCGGGTCTCGATCGGACCGGGGCAGACCGCGTTGACGCGGATGTTCGGCGCGAGCTCCTGCGCGGCCGACTTCGTCATCCCGACGACGGCGTGCTTGGACGCGCCATAGGCGATGATGCCCGGCGTCGGCGAGAGACCGGCGATTGAGGCGGTGTTGACGATCGCGCCTCCGCCGGACTGCTGCATGGCGGGGGCGACATGCTTCATGCCCAGCCAGACGCCCTTGAGATTGACGGCGATGACGCGGTCGAAGTCGGCTTCGTCGAGATCGGTCAGGGCCGAGCGGACGCCTTCGATACCGGCGTTGTTGAAGAAGGCGTCGACGCGGCCGTAGGCGGAGAGAGCCTGAGCGACGTAGTTGGCGACATCGGATTCTTGCGTGACATCCGCCTCGACGGCGATGCACTCGCCGCCGGCGTTGGAGACGGCGGCGACGGTCTCGTCGAGGTCGGATCCCGCAAGGTCGACGGCGACCACCTTGGCTCCGTCGGCGGCGAAGCGGGCGCAGGTCGCGCGTCCGATACCGCCGGCTGCGCCGGTCACGATGACGACTTTGCCCTCGAATCGATCACTCATTGGTCGGCGTCCTCTCTCGATTCTCGTTGTGCTGAGGATACTCGTGGCGTCAGGGAGCCCCCCTCTGCCTTCGGCATCTCCCCCCGCGGAGCGGGGGGAGCGTGGAGATGGTTCAAAAGATCGGGTCGTACCTGCGGGGGGCGGCCCAATCGAGGGCGAGGTAGACGCAGAGGACGCCCAGCGCGAGCACCGAGAGTTCGGGCAACGGTCTGAGCAGCTTGATCCTGGTTGCGGCGCTGATGAAGCCCGTCCAGTTGGGGAAGCTCCAGAGGATCAGGGCGGCGAGCGCGCCGACGAACATGCCGCCGAGGTGTCCGCCGATGCTGACCCGGGGGATGAGCAGCGAGAAGACGATGTTGATCACGAGGAAGGCGAGGATGCCGGAGTCCTGCCAGCGGCGGCCGGAGGCGCGCTCGGCGATCACGACGGCGCCGGCCAGCCCGAAGACCGCGCCCGATGCGCCGGCGGTGTAGGCGTTGGGTTCGACCATCAGCGCGCCCAGCGCGCCGCCGGTCAGCGAGACGCCGTAGAGCAGCAGCATTCGCCACCAGCCGATGGCCGGCTCCAGCATCCGGCCCAGCAGGACGAGGATGAGGACGTTCATGCCCATGTGCAAGAGTCCGTAGTGGAGGAAGGCGGAGGTAACGAGCCGCCACCACTCGCCGTCGTAGACAAATGCGCCGTGCAGGGCGAAATCGCGATGGACCTCGGACACGCCGCCGCCCCAGAGCGAGAGCGAGCCGGTGTAGAGCGAGACGACGACCCAGACGATGGCGTTGGCGATGGCGAGCGCGTTGGTGACGCGGTAGGGCGAGGCGGTCGACCACTCGCGGGTGCGCTTGCGGCCCTCGGCGACGCACTCGGGACACTGAAATCCGACCGGCGCCTGCACCATGCACTGCGTGCAGATCGGCCGGTTACAGCGCTGGCAGAGGACCCCGGCCCAGGTGTCCTGGTGCCGATAGCAGGAGGCATCGCGGGAGCTCATGGGGTTCAGTGTATGAGGCAGTGGTCAGTGGTCAGGGAGCAACTTTTTTCTGAGCGGCATCCAGGAAAAACAGCGCCGATCTCCAGTGTTTTACTGGGGATCGCGAAGTTCGGCGTGGTTGGAAGTGGTTAGTTTTGGTCAGTCCTGGTAAGTCGGTGGTCATGGTTGCGCGCCTTTCGCGGTTTGCAGAACGGACATTCTATATGGTACTCGAGTCGGGAACCGGCCGAGGTTGCGTAGGATGCAGGCATGTCCGACCCGCAGAGCTGAGCTTCCGTGCGGACGTCTGGACGTCTACTATGAGTCCTCACAGACGGAGGCTCGTTCGTGGGAAGGTCCAAACACTCGCCCGGCACCGTGAGGGACGCGATTGTCGGCTACCTGGACTCCCGCTACGGCGACGCGACCGTCACGGAGATCAGGAACGCAGTGGAGTCCGAGCTTGGCGATGTGCCGGCGTCGTCCGTGCGCTCGTATCTGCGCCTGAGACCAGACGTGTTCGAGCGGACAGGACACGGTCTATACCGGATCAGGAGAGAGCAGCAGGACCGCTCGACAGCGGTGGCCGAGGAAACCGCCTACTACGCGGCACCCGCCGTTGTGCGGGGACAGGCGCGGCTCTTTCAGTCCGACTGTTTCGACTGGTTCGAGACGTGCGCCGCCAACAGCTTCCACGCCATTGTCACCGATCCTCCCTATGGCCTGGTCGAGTACACCGAGGCCGAGCAGCGCAAGCTTCGCAGCGGCCGAGGGGGCGTGTGGCGAATTCCGCCATCGTTCGACGGACATCGGCGATCCCCGGTTCCGCGCTTCACAACTCTGAGCACCGCCGATTTGCAGTACATGAGCGACTTCTTTGAGCGCTTCGGAACCGAGGTCATTCGGATCCTGGTTCCAGGGGCTCACCTATTCGTCGCGTCAAACCCGTTGGTGTGGCACATTGTGGCAACCGCGCTTGCAGCATCAGGGCTCGAGAATCGTGGCACAATCACACGCCTCGTCATGACTATGCGAGGCGGCGACCGACCGAAGAACGCTCACGAAGAGTTTCCCGACGTTACCGTGATGCCGAGGTCCATGGCCGAACCCTGGCTCCTGTTCCGGAAGCCGCTCGAAGGTCGCGTACAAGACAACCTTCGCAAGTGGGGGACAGGCGGATTGCGTCGCGTCTCTGATCGACGCCCCTTCGGCGACGTGATCAAGTCTTCGCCGACGCAGCCAAACGAAAAAGCGCTCGCCCCTCACCCGTCACTGAAGCCGCAAGCATTTCTTCGTCAGCTGGTGCGTGCTGCCTTGCCACTAGGGGAAGGGATCATACTTGATCCCTTTGCCGGCTCAGGCTCGACTTTGGCGGCGGCCAATCACCTGGGCTTGCGCAGTGTAGGTATCGAACAGGATCCCACATTCGTTAAGTTGGCGGAGTCTGCGATTCCTGCGCTTGAAGCGATTACTTGTCCAGGTACACCCAACTCTGCCGGAGCTTCGCAATGCCATACCTGTCAAGGGTCGCAGTCTGCGTTCCTAACTCGCTCCGGGGATTTCGTCTGAAGTCGTCAACCGTTACGTGGCCGAGATAGACTTCGGTAAATCGCATCGGTGCTCTGTCGACCGCAGGTTCAGACTCGTTGTCGACCCGATAGACGAACACGCACATCCACTGCTCGCGAGCACCGTGTGTATCAACGGCGCCTCCTTGCTTTCTGGTCGTCTTGATCTCAACGCCATCAGTCCCAGCCTGGATCCCACGGCGATGCCCCTCTCCCCCGGACAGTCTATGGGAGAATGCCAAATCGCCGGCCGATTCCAGTCCTGCGGCAGTCATCCGGCTGGAGATGCTGGCCGAACGTGCGGAGGAGGGTCAGTCGAGGTCGGTGACGGTGGCGCGTCGTGAGACACGGCAGTGGTAGGCGGAGTCGTCGGAGGGTCAGCGAGTGGAGGAGTTGGTGGGTCGGTTGTTGGGCTAGAGGTCGCGGAGGGTGCGGTCGATGCGGCGGAGGGCGTTGGTGATGGTGATCAGGCGGGGGTGGCTTCGGTGAGGGTGACCGTGGGTGGGTTGTAGGAGAGGGCGAGGTCGAAGTAGCGGAGGACGTCACAGCCCAGCAGGCTGGGCATCTCCCAGTTGCTGACGGGAGTCGGTTGTGGACTTGAGGGTCGTGCGACGAGGACTGGCAGGTCGATGCTCAGCGGCGCGCCGCGATCGTCCCGAAACGTGAGAGTCGCCGAGCGGATCACGAACCCGCTTGCATCGCCGCTGATCCCGTACAGATCGAAACGCCCGGCGTCTCGTTCGAAGTCGATGCGGTGATAAGCATCGCCGAGGAGAATGCGCGCGTCCGTCGGGGTAAGCAAGGTGTAGTCGGCGCCCGTGTCGATGTGCAACTCCAGCGGCGCGCTTCGGTCACCAATGCGTGCCGAGGCTGCGACGACAGGTCGCATCACGTCGCCGAGCAGCGCGTGAAACGGTTCTTCGTAAAGGAAAATGCCGGGGATCGTCGCCACTAGGGGTTCCGACCGCCGGGAAGAAACGACGCCGCGTATGAGTGGCGCGAAGCTGGCCTCACGAAGTGGTGATACGCGGCGTTGCGTTGCCGGTCGGGCAGGGATTCTCTGGCGGCGAGCATGTCGGCGGGATTATCGAATGTGCGGATCGTTTGGCCGTCGTAGATCAGGATCCACTTGCCGCGAAGTTGCTCGGCCAAGTCCTGCTGCCGATCGCGCCAACAGGAGGCATTGCGCTCGAACTCGGCGAGTTGTGCGCACTGGGCTGCGGCGTCGGGCGCAGGAGGGCTGCTGACCACTTGGAGGCTCCGTTCTCTTGACGCCGATGCTAGCCCACTTCGCCGATTCTGCGCAGCGTCTACACTGGCGGGACTGAGTTGGCGCGCGTCTGCGATGGAGGAGTTTTCGATGAAGTTTCACTGGTTCAACCTGATGCCCTGGCCGCATTTGCCGGATGATTTCCGGGAGACGAATCGGTCCGTGTGGGTCGATGTTGACTCGCGGCTGTACGACCCGGTGGAGGGCCACCGCGTGTACAACGAGTACCTCGATCAGCTCGAGTACGCGGCGTCGCTGGGCTACGACGGTATCGGCGTCAACGAGCATCACCAGAACGCCTACGGGATGATGCCCTCGCCGCAGATCATGGCGGCCTCGCTGGCACGGCGGACGCAGGACGTGACGTTGCTGCTGCTGGGCCAGTCGATTGCGCTGTACAACCCGCCGACCCGCGTGGCGGAGGAGATGGCGATGCTTGACGTGATGTCGGGCGGTCGGCTGGTGGCGGGTTTCCCGGTCGGCACGTCGATGGACGACAACTTCTGCTTCGGCTCGAATCCGGCAACACTGCGCGACAAGTACCGCGAGAACCACGATCTGATCCGCCGCGCCTGGGAGGATCCCGAGGTCTTCTCGTGGAACGGCGAGTACAACAAGATTCGCTACGTCAACCTCTGGCCGCGTCCGATCCAGCAGCCGCCGCCGATCTGGATTCCGGGCGGCGGCTCGGTCGAGACGTGGGACTTCTGCGCCGAGATGGGCTACAACTACTCGTACCTGTCCTTCAACGGCTACGTCCGCGGCGAGGCGCTGATGCAGGGCTTCTGGAACCGCCTGGGCGAGCTGGGCGTCGATTTCAACCCGTTCCAGGGCGCGTTCGCGCAGCAGATCGTGGTCGCCGAGACCGACGATCAGGCGGAGCAGATGTACACCGAGCACATGCAGTACTTCTTCGACAAGTGCCTGCACGTGTATCCCGGCTACGCCGACGCTCCGGGCTACCGGACCGAGAACACGATCCGCGCCGGCCTGCGAGCGGGCGGCGCGCAAGGTCTGGGCGTGGCGCACACGCTGTCGTGGGACGACTGGGTGCGCGAGGGCTACATCGTGGCCGGCTCGCCCGACTCGGTGACCGAGCAGATCGAAGCGCTGGCGACGAAGCTGCAGGTCGGCCACCTGGTCTGTCTGCTGCATGTCGGCGATATGCCGGACGACAAGTGCCGCGCCTCGACGAAGCTCTTCGCCGAGCAGGTGATGCCTCGGGTCAAGCACATCTGGGACGACTACGAGGATCACTGGTCGCCGAAGCCGGTCGGGTCGCAGCAGGTCGCGACGCCGGCGCCGGTGCTCTCCGGGGCGAACTAGCCGACTTGCTCAGCCCGCTTCGGAGCCCCCCTCTGCCTTCGTCATCTCTCCCCGCAACGCGGGGGGAGAGAGTTGGATACGGGTGCGGGTGTGTCTCCGTCCGCAAAGCGGGGGGAGAGTGTTGCGTGTGTGGCGGCGCTATCCTCGTCGGGTAGGACTCTACGGACTCAGTGAACGGATGGCGCGACCATGTCCTGGCGACCCAAGCGCATGAAATTCGGGCTCTTCCTGGCCCCCTTCCACCACGTCGGCGAGCATCCGACGCTGGCGCTCCAGCGCGATGTGGAGCTGATCGAGCATCTCGACGACCTCGGCTATGACGAGGCGTGGATCGGCGAGCACCACTCGTTCGCGCGGGAGATCATCTCGAATCCGATGATCTTCATCGCAGCACTGGCGGAGCGAACCAAGCACATCAAGCTGGGCACGGGCGTCGTCTCGCTGCCGTATCACAATCCGCTGATGATCGCGGACGACCTGCTGCAGCTCGACCACATGACTCGCGGCCGGGTGATGCTGGGCGTGGGTCCGGGCGCGTTGACGTCGGACGCGGTGCAGATGGGGATCGAGCCGACGACGCAGCGCTCGCGGATGGCGGAGGCGTTCGAGGCGATCGTGAAGCTGGCCCGCAGCGACGAGCCGGTGACGATGGAGACGGACTGGTTCTCGCTGACCGAGGCGCGGCTGCAAATGGCGTGGTACTCGGATCCGCATCCCGAACTTGCCGTCGCGGTGATCGTGACGCCGTCGGGCCCGCAGCTCGCAGGCACGCACGGCGCGAGTCTGCTCTCGGTGGCGGGCGCGGACTCGGACCGGATGCAGAACGTCTGGGAGTGGTACGAGGACGCGGCGGCCGAGAACGGTCACGAGGTCTCGCGCAAGACCTGGCGCGTGGTCACCGCAATCCATATCGCCGAGTCGCGGGCGCAGGCGATCGATGACGTGCGGGCCGGATTCCTCAAGCGCGCCTACGTCGGCGATGTCCGCGATCCGGGCCGCCGCGGCGGGATTGCGCTGCAGATGGCCGACACGATCGAGGAAGCGATCGACAAGAACATGGTGATCGTGGGATCGCCGGAGGACGCGATTGATCAGATCGAGGCGCTGCACGAGCGCTCGGGTGGGATCGGCGGACTGCTGGGCATGCACCACGAGTGGGCGTCGACCGAGGCGACGAAGCGCAGCTTCGAGTTGCTGATGCGCTACGTCGCGCCGAGATACCAGGGTCAGCTCGACCGGCTGGTGGCGTCGCGCGACTTCGTCGAGGATCGCCAGCTCGACATCTTCGGGGCCGGCGCGAAGGCGATGGCCAAGGCCTTCCAGGACGCAGGCAAGGAGCTGCCGCCCGAGTTCCAGCAGGCGGCCGCAGCCGGCAACGGCGCGGAGGCAGCTAGCGAGGCCGAAGCGGAAGCAGAACCGGTCGCAGATTAGGCTGCGCTGCGCCTGTGCCCTCCCGATCTCTTCTCCCTCGGGGAGCGGGTTAGGGTGAGGGCATGCAAGCCGTCGTTGCCCTGGCCGGCGAGATCCACGATTCTCCCTTGGTCCGCAGTGCGCTCGGCGGGGCGGGGCTGATCGTTGCGGCCGACAGCGGAGCGAATCGTCTACGCGGGCTTGGTGTGCTGCCCCATGCGGTGATTGGCGATCTCGATTCGCTCCAGGGCGACGACCTGTTCCATCTCAAGTCCGTCGGCGTGGAGTTTGCGCCGCATCCCGCACCCGAACAGCGGACGGACGGCGATGTCGCCATTGAGTATGCGCTGCAGCAGGGCGCGACGAGCATTGTGGTCGTGGGGCTGTTCGGCGGTCCGCGCTACGACCACGCGGTGGCGAACCTGTACCTGTTGACGCATCCCGGTCTGCGGCAGATTCCGGTCTGGACGGTCGACGGCTGGACGGCGCTGACGGTGCTCAACGGCGACGGCGTGTCGGAGACGCACTTCCACGGCCACGTGGGAGATTATGTGAGCATCACGGCGGTCAGCGAGCGAGTCGCGGGGATCACGACGGTGGGGCTGAAGTGGCCGCTCACCGATGCGACGTTCACCCGCGGGATGAACGAAGGCACGTCGAACGAATTGATCCACGAACGGGCGATGATCCGGATCGGCGAGGGGACAGCGTTTGCCTCGCATCACTTTCGGACTGAACGATTGCCGTAGCAGAGCGCATCGACTTCGGAGCACCCCTCTGCCTTCGGCATCTCCCCCCGCTGCGCGGGGGGAGAAGGGATCGTCGCGTTAGGGGTTGAACACATCGCGCATGCCGTGGCGGCTGGAGGAGGCGGCGAAGGAGAAGATGCCTCGGGCCATGGAGGAGTCCTGCTCGTTGGCGCGGGCGTCGTAGATCTCCGAGCGCAGCTCGTGGACCTCGGGACTGTTGGGTGCAGCGAGCGCCGCGCCTTCGATCAGGTGACAGGCCATCTGCAGGTTGCCATTGTCCATGTGGGCGCGGGCGCGCTCCATGACCGGCTCGAGGCCTCCGGCGAGCGTGACCCACTCGGCGGCCTCGGCCGAGCGGGGCGCGGGCAGCAGACGGTCGGGCTCGCCCTCGTACCAGCCGGCGAAGTAGCGCCAGACCGAGTGCACGATGAACTCCGGATGGTCGTAGGCCGAACTCAGCCAGGGCTTGCTGAGCAAGTCCTCGGGCATCTCAATCTCGTGCAGGATGCGATCCAGCGTGTAGCCGAGGTTCATCATCGCCAGGGTCTGGTTCTCGATCGATTCGAGCAGGTCAGCGGTGTCGGTGAGCGCCTCGGCTATGCGCTCGGCGCCAAAGATCGGGAAGCCGTGTCCAGGCGACATGACCTCTGCGCCCTTGCCCGCCATCTGGCGCAGTCCGGCGGCCCACTCGCCGGCCCAGCGCTGGGCCTTCTGCGGATTGCCCGCGTTGGGCACGGCCCAGATGAACAGGTCGCCGGGGAAGAGCCACTTCTTCTCGGGAATCCAGGTCCAGGCGGCGTCCTCGGTCTCGCCGCGCGTGTGGGTGACCTCGAAGGTGAGGTCGCCGACCGAGAAGCGGATCTGGTCGTCGAAGGTCACGTCGGGATAGCGGAACTCGTCAGGCCAGGGCAGGCGAACCAGCATCGCGTCCATGCCCGGACGGATGAACTGTCGCGAGTTGATCGCCGTGTTGTAGCCGACGGTGCGCTTGTAGCGGTCGAAATGCGCGGGAATGTGCCGCTGTCCATAGACGGTCGGCCGCGACTGCCCCTGCGATTCGGCCTCTTCGTCGAAGCGCCCGACGCCGAAGATGTGGTCGACGTGGTGGTGGGAGAAGACCGCCGAGCGCAGCGCCGTGTCGGGCCGCCAGGCGCGGACGGAGTTGTAGAGGCCCTCGGCGTCGCGGGCGGTGCCGGTGTCGAGCATGACCAGGCCGTCGCCGGTGTCGATCGTGTTCATCGACGCCGCCGACTTGATGTAGAGGAAGCCGTCGTCGAGTTCCTCGGCCTCGCGGTTGTTCCAGGGCGCCGTCACGGGGTGCGCGTCGTGAACGACGTCAATCTCACCGCGCCAGAGTCGGTCGCAATAGTCTCGAAGGTCGGGCATCGCATTGCTCCTCTGTGTGCTACTCCGCTCCAGTGAGCGCATGGTCGCGGCGTGAATCGGCTTTCGTCGTAAGATATGACCGACAACACCCAGGACTCACCAGATCCTCACGGGAGGAACGATCTTATGCCCATGTACGAGTACAAGTGCCCGGCCTGCACCAGCGTCTTTGACGTGCTGGCCAAAATGGGTCAGGCGCCGGAAGCGCCTCAGTGCCCCGACTGCGACGACGGTCACGGGGCGCGCGTCTTCGGCGCCGGCGTCGCGATTCACACCGGATCATCGTCTTCTTCGTTCGACGACTTCGACATGGGCGACATGGGCATGCCGGACATGGGCATGGGCATGGGCGGTCACGGCCACGATCACGGGCACGGACACAGCCACGACGACTTCGGCATGGACGACTTCGGGATGGACGGCTTCTAGGCGATCCGCAGTCCCCTTCTCCCCCGCTCCGCGGGGGAGATGCCGAAGGCAGAGGGGGCTCCCCGGTCTCCCAACACCCGCCATGCTCTACTTCCTCCGAGTCCAGGGCGACTCGATGTCGCCGACGCTGCGCAACGGCAATCGATTGCTCGGTCTGACGCCGCGAATCGTCCCTGTACGGCCGGGGCGCGTCATCGCCTTCCGGCGAGACGGCGAGCTGTACCTCAAGCGGGTGCTCTCGAAAGAGGGCGCGGGCTGGTTTGTGGTCGGCGACAATCCGTCGCGCAGCACCGACAGCCGGCGCTTTGGGCCGGTGCCGGAGTCGTCGGTCGAGGCGGTCGCGGTGTGCCGGCTGATACCGCCAGGCTGGCTGTAGCCGACTTAACAGGCTCGCGAGGGTCTCTCGTCGCTGCGACGCGATAACGCAGTCGGTACTTGCGCTGGGGCGGGATTTTCGACACAATACACGCGTTGGCACTCTCGACTTGCGAGTGCTAACGAACACCCTGAGCAATCAGACTCCAGCGACCGAACCAGAAGGAGACATGCAGAGATGGCTAAGGCACTGCTATTCGATGAGGACGCCCGCCAGGCGCTGCGCGACGGTATTGACGCCCTCGCCGACGCCGTCAAGATCACCCTCGGCCCCAAGGGCCGCAACGTCGTGCTCGCCAAGACGTTCGGCGCACCGACGATCACCAATGACGGCGTGACGATCGCCCGCGACATCGACCTCGAAGACCCCTTCCACAACATCGGCGCACAGCTCGCCAAGGAAGTCGCTTCGAAGACCAACGACATCGCCGGCGACGGCACCACGACCGCGACCGTGCTGGCCCAGGCGATTGTCAACGAAGGAATGCGCAACGTCGCCGCCGGGGCCAACCCGATGGCGCTCAAGCGCGGCCTCGAGTCGGGCGTCGAGGTCCTCTCCGACGCCATCCGCGAGAACGCGGTGCGCGTGACCACCCGTGAGCAGATGTCGCAGATCGCCGGCATCTCGGCCGCCGACCCCGCCATTGGCGAACTAATCGGCGAGGTCATGGAGAAGGTCGGCAAGGACGGCGTGATCACCGTCGAAGAGGGCAAGGGCATCCGCTCCGAGGTTGAGTACGTGGACGGCATGCAGTTCGACCGCGGCTACATCTCGCCCTACTTCGTGACCAACCCCGACCGCATGGAAGCGGAGATCGAGGACCCCTACATCCTCGTCACCGACAAGAAGATCTCGGCCGTGCAGGACATCCTGCCGCTGCTGGAGAAGGTGCTCAAGGTCACCAAGAACTTCGTCATCATCGCCTCCGACGTGGACGGCGAAGCGCTGGCGACGCTGGCGGTGAACAAGCTGCGCGGCACGATCAACGTGATCGCCGTCAAGGCGCCCGGCTTCGGCGACCGCCAGAAGGACAACCTGGGCGACATCGCCACCCTGACCGGCGGCGAGGTCATCTCCGAGCAGCTCGGCGGTCAACTCGACGCTGCGGAGATTTCCCAGCTCGGTCGCGCGCGCCGCTTCATCGCCTCCAAGGAGAACTCGACGATCATCGAAGGCAACGGCGAGGCCGTGGCCATCGACGACCGCGTCAACCAGATCCGCCACGTCTACGAGGCCGCCAAGAGCGACTGGGACCGCGAGAAGGCGCAGGAGCGCCTGGGCAAGCTGTCCAACTCTGTTGCCGTGATCAAGGTCGGCGCGGCCACCGAGGTCGAGCTCAAGGAACGCAAGCACCGCGTCGAGGATGCGCTGTCGGCGACCCGCGCCGCGGTCGAAGAGGGCATGGTCCCCGGCGGCGGCGTCGCGCTGATCAACGTGATCCCGTCGCTCGGCGGCGTGGAACTCGATGGCGACGAGGCGACCGGCGTGGGCATCCTCAACCGCGCACTGGAAGAGCCGATGCGCCGCATCGCGATCAACGCGGGGCAGGACGGCTCCGTCATCGTCCAGTCGGTCAAGGACGCCGAGACGCCGAACTACGGCTACAACGCAGCGACCAGCGAGTACGGCGACATGATCGACATGGGCATCGCCGACCCGGCGATGGTGACTCGCGCGGCGCTCGAGAACGCCGTCTCGATCGCAGGCATGGTCCTGACCACCAACTGCCTGGTCACCGAGAAGCCGGACGAGAACGCCGTCGCGGCCCCGCCTGCGCCGGCCTACTAGTCCGACACTTCGGCAACTACCAAACAGGCCGCCCGTTGGGCGGCCTGTTTGCGTGGTCACGGCCGCAACCGGTGATTAACGATCCGGATCGCTTAGACGAATACGCTGGAGCCATGACCGCCCGACGCCGAGCCAAGATCGTCGCCACGCTCGGACCGGCGTCCAGCGATCCCGACACGGTGCGTGAACTCGTACAGGCCGGACTCGACGTGGCGCGGATCAACTTCTCTCATGGCGACGAAACGTCGTGGTCTCGGGCCGTGGCATCGGTCAGAAGCGCGCAGCGCGAGACAGGCAAGCCGATTGCGATCATGGGCGATCTGCAAGGGCCCAAGATCCGGATCGGCTCGCTGCCGGAGCCAACCGAGATCGCACGCGGAGAGCAAGTCGACATCGTCACCGGCGCCGATGCCGTTGGCCAGCCGGTCAACGGCGGGGCGTTGACGCTGAGCTGTTCCTACGCCGCGCTGGTCGATGAGGTTGAGATCGGCGACCGCATCTACTTACGCGACGGCGAACTCGACCTGCGCGTCGAGGCGATCGACGGCGCCAGGATCGTGACCACCGTACGCGGCGGTGGACTGTTGACGCCTCGCGCCGGATTGCACGCACGCGGGGGCGGTCGGCAACTCCCGGCCCTGACCGAGCAAGACCGCGCCCATGTGCGCCTGGCCGTCGAGCACGGCTTCGACTTCCTCGCGCTCTCCTTCGTCCGCAGCGCCTTTGACCTCGCCGAGGCGGAAAGCGCCGTCCACGCCGCCGGCGGCGAGATTCCCCTGATCGCCAAGATTGAAACCGTGTCCGCCATCGAAGACCTCTCAGCCGTGATCGCCGCCTCGGACGGCGCGATGGTCGCCCGCGGCGACCTGGGCGTCGAGGTCGGGCCCGCCGACGTGCCGATCGCGCAGCGGCGGATCATCACCGCCGCCGGACGGGCCATGATTCCCGTGATCATCGCTACACAGATGCTGGAGTCGATGACGACGCGCCAGCGGCCAACGCGGGCGGAGGCCTCGGATGTGGCCAACGCGGTCTGGGACGGCGCCGATGCGTTGATGTTGTCGGGTGAGACGGCTGTTGGGCGGCACCCGGTCGAGGTGGTGGCGATGATGGATGGCATCATCCGTACGGCCGAGCAGAGCGATCCGCAGCGCGCCGCGCGATCGGTCGAGTTGAGCAGCGACACGGCTAGGACGATTAGCCAGGCGGTCGCGACGGCGGTCGAGCAGCACCCGCAGGTCAAGGCGGTGATCGTGTTTACGATGTCCGGACGCTCGGGGCGCTTGCTGTCGCAGGTGCGGTTGCCGGTGCCAACGGTCGTGCTGGCGCCGTCGGAGACGGTGCTGCAGCGGATGGCGCTGAGCTGGGGCGTGGATCCCCGTCATTGCGATCCGCCATCGACGATTGAGCGAATGCTCGAGGATGTCGAGTTTGCCGCGATCACCGAACTCGGACTGTCGGAGGGCGACTCGGTGGTTGTGACCGGCGGTCTGCCGCTCGGTCAGGGCGAACCCACCAACTTCCTCAAGCTGCACAAGGTGCCGCCGCCGATATCCTGATCGCATAGCCGACTGGGGGAACACATGACGGATCAGACACCGGACCTCGACGTGCAAATCGGCGACGCCTGCGAGATCGATCCGGCCGCCGGACCGATTGAGGCGTGCGACAACATCGGCGACGGCGACCGCGACGTGCTGCTCTACGTCAACGCCTGGTGCGGCGACTGTCGCCGCGCGATCAGATTCCTCGACGAGTTCGAGATTCCCTATCGAACGATCGACCTCGACGACCAGCCCGAGGCGGCCGAGATTGTCATGGCGCTCAACCGCGGCAGTCGTTCGGTACCCACGATCGTGGTTGACGGCGAACACGTGGCGACCGAACCGAGCCGCGTGGAGTTGGCCGGCATCTTCGGCGTCGAGGACGCGGCCTCCGGCGGCGGCGTGCTGGGCCGCTTCCGTCGCGGCTAGTCCGCGTCTTCGATCACATGCACGTCGGCGGGTGAGATTCGCGCGATTACCTCGTCGCCGACGGAGAGTCCAAGCTCGTCCCAGGCCGCCCACGGCGCTTCGGCAATGAGCCGCAGCCGGCCGCTCGCCAATTCGCTGCGGACCACCGGCCCGCGCGGTCTGACTGCTCGCACCGTCGCGCGAATCTGATTGGCTGAACTGTCTTCCTCGCGGCTGAGCACGATTCGTTCGGGTCGCACGCACAACAACGCCGGCGCGCCCAGTGCAACCGCCTTGGCGGTCGAGGCCAGCCGCACGCCGGCCGCCTGGTAGACGCCGGACTCCGAACGCCGGCCGGCCCAGACGTTTTCGGTTCCCACGAACTCTGCGACTGCCCGGTCGGCCGGCCGGTCGAATACCTCCGTGGGTTTGCCGGTCTGCCGCAGCCCGCCCTCGATCAGCAGCGCGGCATGGTCGCCCAGGCGCAGAGCCTCGTCGCGGTCGTGGGTGACGAGAATCGTCGTCGGCCGGGTCTCGGAGAGGATTTCGGCAAAGTCCTCGATCAGGCTCTCGCGGGTCGGGGCGTCCACACCGGCAAAGGGCTCGTCCAACAGCATGACCTCGGGCTGCGAGGCGAAGGCACGGGCAAGACTGACCCGCTGTGCCTCGCCGCCTGAGAGTTGACGCGCGTGGCGAGCCGCCAGCGCGCCGATGCCGAAGCGCTCCAGCCAGTGCTCGGCCAGCTCGCGCCTCCGGCGTCGATCGACGCCGCGAATCCGCAGCGGCAACTCGACGTTGGCGCGCACCGACATGCTCAACAGGAGCGCTTCCTGGAAGGACGCGGACATGCGCCGGCGGGTGCGCACCGGGTCGGCGTCCATCGGCTCACCGTCGAGCGTCAGCGTGCCGCGGGCCGGATGCAGCACTAGCTGCAGCGCGCCCAGCAGGGTGGATTTGCCGGAGCCGTTCGGTCCAATCACGACCGTGACCAGTTCGCGGGGGATATCGAGCGCGTCGATCTCCAGCACGTTGAGTCCGCCGCGTTGCACGACGAGGTCGCGGACCTGCAAGTGGACATCGGAGCGGGATGTCATGTGACGAACCGTCGCTGCTGAACGGCGGTGAGGAAGAGGTTGACGATGAAGGCGAGCACAACCAGCACAAGTGAAAGGGCGATGGCGACTTCGAAGTTGCCGCGTCCGGTTTCGAGCACCGTGGCGGTAGTCAGGACGCGAGTCTCGCCGGCGAGGTTGCCGCCGACCTGCATTGAGGCGCCGACCTCGGAGATGGCTGCGCCGAATCCGGCCATGACGGCGGCGAGCAGTCCCAGCCGGGTCTCGCGGATCAGCAGCCAGAGCACCTGCCAGCGGTTGGCGCCCATGGCCCACATCTGGCCGATCAGGCGGGGATTGACTGACTGAATCGAGGCGAGCGAGAAGCCGATCACCAGCGGCAGGCTGAGCAACAACTGCGCAATGACCATCGCGGTTGGCGTATAGATCAGGTTGAGGTCGCCCAGCGGTCCCGTGCGCCAGAGGATGAGGGCGACGAGCAGTCCGACGACGACGGGCGGCATACCCATACCGGTGTTGACGGCGGCGACGATCAGTCCGCGCCCGAGGAATCGGCGCAGGGCGAGGACCGCGCCCAGGGGAATGCCGACGACGAGGGCGAGCGCCGTGGCGGCGGCGGAAATCGCGAGCGTGCGCAACGTGATCTCGATGATCTCGGCGTCGCCCGACCACCAGAGCCGCGCGGCCTCTCGGATGCCGTCCCAGATCAGGTCCATGCGGCGATCCTATCTGCGGGCATCCGCTTCAGTCGGCTCCCCCGCGGGCGGCGATGGCCTGCTCCGTGTCATGGGCGGCGGGAATGAAAAGCGGCTGCCCGTACCTGTCGCGCAGGTAGTTGCCGATCATCACCTGGATGTCGTCGCGGACGAGGAAATCGGCGAACTGCTGCGATGCGCTGGTGTTGATGCGGCCCTTGTCTCCGTCGACGAGCATGACGCTGTAGAAGTTGAGCAACAGCGGATCGCCTTCGACCAGGGTCAACAGGTCCGCGATGTCGGCCGACAGGGACAGGTAGGTGCCTCGGTCGGTGAGGGCATACGCCCCGCGCTGATTGGCGACCGTGAGCGTTGCGGACATGCCCTGACCGACTTCGAGATACCAGTCGTCCGATTCGACCGACGGCGCAAGGCCGATGTCCGACCAGAGGGCCAGTTCTTTCTTGTGCGTGCCACTGTCGTCGCCTCTCGAGGCGAACGTTTCGCCGGAGTCGGCGATCTGAGCGAGCGCGGTCGAGACATCGGACAACCCCATCACACGCGCCGGATCGTCTGCAGGACCGACGATGACGAAGTCGTTGTAAGCGACCAGGATGCGGTCGGTCACGTCTCCCGCCTCGACCAGGACCCGCTCGGCGTCCGGCGCGTGGGTGAGCAGAAGGTCGGCGTTGCCGTCCGCGCCCATGCGTAGCGCGGCGCCGGTACCGACGGCGATGATCTTGACGCTGACGCCGGTTTCTTCTTCAAAGATCGGGACGAGCTCGTCGAGCAGTCCCGAGTCGTTGAGGGAAGTGGTGGTGGCAAGGATCAACTCGTCCTTGTTGTAGTCGAGGTCCGATCCGCAAGCGGCGGCCGCAATGACGGCGGCGAGCAGAACCAGCGCAACCAGGCCCAGCAGCGGTGCTCGGCTCATCATTCCTCCCGAGTGGCCTGTGACGCGCTACTCGCCGGAGGTGATCATCCCCGCTCCGACTGTGGCCGAGGTCGCTTCATCGATCAGGATGAAGGCGCCGGTTTCCCGCGACTCAGCGTATGGGTCGATGGATACAGGCGCCATGAGCCGCAAACGCACGCGCCCAATCTCATTGAGCGATAGCTGCGACGCCGTGAGGTCGTATTCGAGGCTGTTGACATCGAGCCGGGCGGTGACCTCTTCAACCAGCGCGCGTGTCGTCTGCGTGGCGTGCTTGATCACGAGCCGGTCGCGTTCGCGCAGCGGCGCGCGTTCGCTCATCCAGCAGATGTGGGCGTCGATCATGGACGCGGCGACCGGCGGATGCTCGGCCGAGACGATCATCGATCCTCGGCGCACATCGAGGTCGTCGGCGAGCCGGATGGTGACCGCCATCGGAGGCGTCGCTGCCTGGAGTTGCGCTTCGTAGCTCTCAATTGCGCTGACGGTTGTCTCTGCGCCGGAGGGCATGACCGCCACGCGGTCGCCGACGCGCAGCACGCCCGAAGCCATCGTGCCGGCGTAGCCGCGATAGTCGTGGAACTCATCGCGCAGCGGTCGAATGACGTACTGGACGGGGAAGCGAGCGGCGTCGTGTTGGGGCGGTTCGGAGGCTTCCAACGTCTCCAGCAGTTCGAGCAACGGCGGCCCCTCGTACCAGGGCATGCGATCGGACGCTTCGACCACCCAGTCGCCGAGCTTGGCGGAGATTGGGATCGTCCGCACATCGGTGACGCCCATGCGCGAGGCGAATCGCGTCAGCTCTTCGGCGATCCGATCGAAGGTGGCGCGGTCCCAGTCGACCAGGTCCATCTTGTTGACGCAGAGAACGAAGTGGCGGATGCCGAGCAGGCTGGAGATGTAGGCGTGGCGACGGGTCTGTTCGACGATGCCCTTGCGAGCGTCAACGAGCAACAGCGTGGCGTCGGCGGTCGACGCGCCGGTGACCATGTTGCGGGTGTACTGCACATGGCCCGGCGTGTCGGCGAGGATGAACTTGCGCCGCGGCGTGGAGAAGTAGCGGTAGGCGACATCGATCGTGATGCCCTGTTCGCGCTCGGACCGCAGCCCGTCGGTCAGGTAGGCCAGATTGACATCGTCCTCGCCGCGCGTGCGCGAGGTGCGTTCAATCGCTTCCATCTGGTCGATGAAGGTCTGCTTGGAGTCGTAGAGCAGGCGGCCGATCAGGGTGGACTTGCCGTCGTCGACCGATCCGGCGGTAGCGAGTCGGAGCAGTGAGCGGTGATCGGGGCCAAGAACGTCCGCGCGGGCGTCAGGAGCGGCGGTGGTCATCAGAAGTAGCCCTCCCGCTTACGGTCTTCCATGGCAGCCTCTGAGAAGCGGTCGTCGGCCCGGGTCTCGCCACGCTCGGTGATGCGCGTGGCCGCGATCTCGGCGACGACCTGCTCCAGAGTTTCGGCCTCGGACCGGACGCCGGCGGTACAGGTCATGTCCCCCACGGTGCGGAAGCGAACGCGGGCAGGGAACGGATCTTCGCCGGGCAGCCGAGGGACGAACTCGGAGGCCGGGAAGAGCATTCGGTCGCGCTCGAACATCTGGCGCTCGTGAGCGAAGTAGATCGAGGGAATCTCGAGGTCCTCGCGCTTGATGTACTGCCAGACATCGAGCTCGGTCCAATTGGAAAGCGGGAAGGCGCGGATGTGTTCGCCGCGGTTGAGGCGTCCGTTGTAGAGACTCCAGAGCTCGGGCCGCTGGTTGGACGGATCCCACTGACCAAAGGCGTCGCGGAAGGAGAAGATGCGCTCCTTGGCGCGCGCCTTTTCCTCATCGCGGCGAGCGCCGCCGAAGAGTGCATCGAAGTTGTGCTCGGCGATCGCATCGAGCAGGGTGACGGTTTGCAGCCGGTTGCGGGACGCGCGTGGTCCGACTTCTTCGACGACGCGACCCTGGTCGATCGACTCCTGGACCGACGCCACGATCAGCTCGACATCCAGCTCGGCGGCGCGGCGGTCTCGGAACTCGATCGCCTCGGGAAAGTTGTGTCCCGTGTCGACGTGCATCACCGGGAAGGGGATGCGCGCTGGCCAGAAGGCCTTCTCCGCCAGCCGCAACAGGACGATCGAGTCCTTGCCGCCGGAAAAGAGCAGGCAGGGCCGCTCACACTCCGCCGCGACTTCGCGGATGATGTGGATGGCTTCGGCCTCGAGCCAGGACAGGGTGTCCAGCGAGGCGGGCCGGGTCGCCGCCGTAGTCATTGCTTCCTCGCAGTCCAAACCGCACTAATCTTACTATCTTGGTAAACATTACCTGCTTACTGAGATATGGACGATTGGCTAGTCTGCACGGCAGTGCCGCGAGACACAGAATTCGCCGACGAGCAACGGGAAGAGGCGCCAGATGGCAGTGCAATCAGTGGGCCGGGTGAGTCAGCTCTGGCGGTATCCGGTCAAGTCGATGGCCGGTGAACAACTTGAAAGTGTCAAGATCGACCACAACGGCGTCGCCGGCGATCGCGGCTGGGCCGTGCGCGAGGTCGAGGCCGATGTCACGCGCAACGCCCGTGAGATGCCGAAGCTGCTGCAATTCGCGTCCGCCTACACCGAGTCGCCGAGCTTTGAACGTCGGTCGCCGGCTGTCACAATCACCACACCCGACAACGCGCAGGTCCAGTCCGCCGACGCGGATCGCGATCGGCAGCTCAGCGAGATCCTCGGCCGTCCGGTGATGCTGACGCCGCTGCATCCGGCCGACGATCTGGCCTGGTACGCGCGCGGACAGATGCCGGAAGGCGTCGACCCGATGGCGGCGCTGCGCCAGTTGATGGGCATGGAAGAAGACGATCCGCTGCCGGACTTCTCCGGCATCCCGGAGGCCCTGCAGAGCTTCTCGACGCCGCCGGGCACGTACTTCGACTGCTACCCGATCCACATCATGACGACATCGTCGCTCGACACGCTGGCGGGCGTCGGCGGCGGTGACGATGTGGACGTGCGTCGCTTCCGTCCCAACGTGCTGATCGACACCGGCGAAGCGGAAGGACTGCTGGAGGTCGACTGGACCGGCAAGCGGCTGCGTCTGGGCGAGGTCGTGATCGAGATGATGACCACGACCGTGCGCTGCTCGGTGCCGGCGCATTCGCAGCGGGCGTTCGGATCGAGCCGCGCCGTAGGCCGCGCGCTGATCGAGCACACGAAGCAGCACCTCGGCAGCTACTGCAACGTCCTCGAAGGCGGAGCCGTCAATGTCGGCGACGAGGTTGCGTTGATCGACTAGCCGGCGGCCGCCACGTCGACGACTTCCGTGTCGGCGTGGAATGCTTGCCAGGCGAACCAGAAATGGTCCGAGTGGATCACGCGGGTGAGTTGCGCGCCCTCCAGCTCGCCGCTGATTGCGCGACCGAAGATGTCCCAGACCGAGCCGGTTTGCTCGTCGATGAACGTGCGGCCGCTCGGATCGTCGGGGTTCGGCAGAAACGCGAAGATCCGGCCGTCGAGCGCTGTCTCGAACACCGCGGTGGCGCCGACTTCCCGCGCCTGGCTGATCACACTGGCATCGAGCGCCGAACGCGCGCCCGGCGTCCAGAAGACGACGAGGTCGATGCCGTCGAAGGTGTCGTGTACGACCGGTTGGCCCTGCAGGAACGACCAGGAGTAAGCAATCGCCGCGCCGGACGGCCCCTCTATCGCGACCACTCGCTCAGCCGGCGGCAGGCGCGGGTCGACCGAATCGCGGTCGAAGAAAAAGCCGTAGGGGCCGCCGTCGGTCGGATTGTCGTAGCCGCGATAGGGATTCTGTCCGTAGGAGGGGGGCCAGCCGGTCTCGCGCGAGAGCACGAGCGCGTCGGGGTAGGCCGAGCGCAGTTGTCCGACGCTGACCACCGAGGCCGGCAGGTACTGGAGTCGCGCCCCGACCATCCGTCCGACGATTGCGCGGCCTGACGACTGCTGCCAGAGCGACTCGGTGTTGCGGTCGTACATGACCAGGTCGGAGTTGCGCAGCAGGCCGGAGACGCCGAACTGGTAGACCGTCTCGCCGATCTGCGACTCGAACGCGATGGCCGTGTTGCAGAGCGGACAGAAGGTGACCGTAACGGGGATCCCGCCGACGACGTCGTTGACGATCTCATGCCAGGTGAGGATTTCCAGCGGATATCCGCGCACGTCGCCGTTGACGTTGATCTGCACCAGCGGGATGTTGTCGTCGTAGTAGGTCGAGGCCTCGGCCAGGGTGACGTAGCGCGGTCCGCTGAGCGCGGGGATGGCGTCGCGAACGGCGCCCTGAAGCAGTTCGTCGAACTCGACGATGCGGATGCCCCACTCGGTCGACCAGTCGCGACCGTAGACAGGATGACGCTGGTCGTCGCGGATGATCGGTATGCCTTCGCCCGTCTCGGCGGCGTCGCGGGGGAGAAACGTAGGACGCTCTGCGCCGGCAGCGGCGGTCTGTTGCTCGCGTTGGTCGTCTTGCGCCGGCTGCGCTTGCCGAGATTGCTGCGCCAGTTGTTCTTGTTGTTCTTGCTGGGCGACTGATTGCGCTTCTCTCTGTGCCGGCTGTTGCTGGGCCGTCGGTTGCTGATCCTGCTGGGTGGACGGCTGCGCGTCCTGCGCGCCCGATTGCGGTTGGGGTTGTGCCTGTTGGATGTCGTCGGTGCAGGCGGAGGCGGCGAGCAGCAGAGCCATGGCGGCGGCGAGGGCGAGCAGTGTGATCGTGCGTGCGCGGCTCACCATTCGCAGGGAGTTTCGTATGCTCTGCATCAGATTGAGGATATGCGGAGTTGAAGCATGGCGGACGACCCCAACGCCGACTGGCAGCAGGATCGCCGCGCGGTGCTTGAGGCGAATCGGGCGTTTTACGAGGCGTTCAACGATCGCGACGTCGAAGCGATGGCCGACCTCTGGCTGCGCAGTGACGAGGTGACCTGCATTCATCCGCATCGCAATGTGACCAGAGGTCACGCCGATGTGCAGCGCACGTGGCGAGCGATCCTGACGAATCCCGATCAGCCGAAGATCGTCTTCGCCGCCGAGGATGCGCGGGTGGTCGGCGACATCGGGATTGTGGCCGGCCGCGAGGTGGTCGCGGGCGTGCCGATTGTCGCGACCAACATCTACCAGCGCTCGGACCGCGCCGACGAGACCGACAACGCCGACACGCCAACCGACACGTGGCTGCTGATCCACCATCACGGCAGCCCCGTGCTGCACACCGAGTAACCGACCGAAAGTAGGAACACATGCCCGTCACGCTTGCCAAAGGCGACCAGGCCCCGGATTTCCAACTCGCCGATCAGGACGGCGAAATGCACAAGCTGGCCGACTACGCCGGACAGACCGTCGTGCTCTACTTCTATCCGCGCGACGACACGCCGGGCTGCACGAAACAAGCCTGCTCGTTTCGAGACGACATGGAAGAGATCGAGGCCGAGGGCGCGGTGGTGCTGGGCGTCTCGACCGACAGCGCCGAGTCGCACCAACAGTTCCGCCAAAAGTTCGATCTAAACTTCCCGCTTCTGGTCGACGAAGAGGCCGAGGTAGCCACGCGCTACGGCGCTTGGGGCGAGAAGGTGTTGTACGGGCGCAAGAGCATAGGCATGACCCGTGCTACATTCGTCATCGGACCGGACGGCGTGCTGACGAAAGTCTGGAAACGCGCCAAAGCGGCCGATCACGGCCAGGCGGTCCTCAAGGCCCTGCGAACAGGCCGCTAGCAGCACAACGTTCGCCTAGATCGATTGTTTGATGTCCAGGATCTTCAGATTGGCGCTCGGCGCCGTGATTGCGTTGTCTCTTGCGGCGGCGCTCGTCGTCGGCTGTTCCGACGACGACCAATCGCAACAGCAACCGCAGCAGGCGGCTGCCGAGCAACAGCCTCAGCAACAGGAAAGCGAGGCGGCCGCTCAGTCCAGCACTGCGCAGCAGCAACAACAAGCTCAGCCGCAGGCGGTATCCGCCGAGCCACTCAACATCGTGGTCTCCACTCTGATCATTGCCGACTGGGTGCGGCAGATTGGCGGCGATCAGGTGGAGGTCCATGCGCTGGTTCCGGCCGGCGCCGACGTGCACACGATCGAGCTGAGCGTTTCGGACATCCGCGCGGTTTCCGAAGCGGACCTCGTGATCATCAACGGGGCCAGCCTGGAATCGGCGTATGAGGACGCGATCCTCGAGAACAACGACCACGTGCTCAACCTCTCGGAGGCGATTGAGGACGCCGGCTTCGAATTGGCCCCGTTCGGTGCGATGGAGCACGACCACGGGCATGGGGACGAGGACGAGCAGGCCCACGAGGATGAGGATGGCCACGAACACGAGGACGAAGATCATCAGCAGCACGAACAACACGAAGCAGACGAGCACGGCGACGCACACGCTGCGACGCCAACCGGTCGGCTGCTGATCGCAGACTCGGCCGAGGCCGTCATTTCAGTCGTCGACCTGATGAGCGAAGAGGTCGACCACGGAGCCTTCGCCGTTGCCACGGTCAACGCCACCGTGAAGAACAGTCCTACCCACCGCTACGGCATCGTGCTGGCTCGCGGTCCGGAGGACGACGACGACCGGGTTCACATCTTCGACGGCGGCGTCTTCCTCGTCGAGCATGGCGACCACTTTGATCTGTTCACCGACCCGGTCTCCCGGCACTCGCTGGAGATCGTTGAAGAAGCGCCGATCCACTACGTCAACAGCCACGGCTGGACCGCGATCTTCGCCGACACCAATGGTCACGCGATTCTGATCAACGAAGAAGAACTCACGAACGCCCAGGGCGACTACGAGCCAATCGTGCTTGAGGCAGGCCCGCAGCATGGAGCCGCGCTGGTCATCTCTGATGACCACGTCGTGGTCACGACCAAGAATCCCGACGACCCGAACGACCCGCTGCCTGTCGGCGTCGAGGTCTGGACGTTCGATGGTGAAGTCGTCTACGACGCCAGCAACGCCTCATGCCCCGGTATGCACGGCGAGGCGCACAGTGCGCATGGCGCGGTCTTTGGCTGCGTCGGCGGCGTGCTCTTCCTGCATGCGCACGACGGCGAGTACGAGCACGAGTTCATCGCCAACCCGCCGGAGATGCACGAGAGCGCTCGTATCGGTTCCGCCTACGGGCACCATCACCTTGAGCACTTCTTCGGCAGCGCGTCCTACCGCGGCGAAGACGGCTGGAACTCCGACGGCATCTGGCTGATCGACGTCGCCTACGGCACGATGACCCGCGTCTTCGACGCAGGAACCTTGGCCGTTGCGATTGGCGATCACGGCGAGACCCTCTACCTGCTTGGCGCCGACGCCATGCTCTACGCACTCGACGCACACGATGGTGAGATGATCGCCAGCGTCGAGATGGTCGGCGCCGGCGAGGCCGGCAGGCCCGGCATGATCGCCGTCGGCGAGTACCTCTTCATCACCGATCCCAGCGACGGACACGTGCTGATGGTCGACGGCCACTCGCTTGAGGTCGTCGAGGAATGGCACGTGGGCGGTGCGCCGAGTTCGCTGGCCTTTGTCGGCCTAGTCGACTCGGACGACACTCCACACGCCGGTCACGACGAAGACGAGATGCACGAAGACGACCATGACGAAGACGAGGACCACGAGCACGAACAAGACGAGGAGGACGACGATCACGGCGATGAAGAGGACGGTCACGCCCACGCCCACGGCGACGAGGACCCGCACTTCTGGTTCGACACCGATCTGGCCTCCGCTGCCATCACCGCAATCGCCGATGAGCTCAGCCACCTGAGCCCAGGCGCGGCGAACGTCTTCAGTGACCGGCTTGAGCTCTACCTCGCCGAGATCGAGGCAGCCGACGCCGAAGTGCGAGCGTTGCTGGCGGACATTCCGGACAGCCACCGGTTGCTGGTCACGTTCCACGACGCCTTTGGCTACTTCGCTCGACGCTACGGTCTCGACATTGCGGGATTCGTGGTCGAGGGACCGGAACAGGGCGTCAGCGCCGGCGCGTTGACTGACTTGATTGAGATCATCGAGCACGAGGGTGTTCTGACAGTCTTCCACGAGCCGCAGTTCGACTCGTCGATCCTCGACACGATCGCCGACGAAACCGGCGTCGGGCGGGGCATCATCTGGTCGCAGCCGACCGAGGACAACCCGACCTTCATCGGCATCCTCGTCGGCAACGCGCGAGCGATCGCCGAGCAGTAGCCGCTGAACCGGCAACGAACCGAGGCGCGCCCGCGATGCACATCGCGGGCGCCCTTCGTTGTATCTGGCAGGACTCCCCTAGCCTGATCGCATGCCGCCAACCGCATCGAAGGACCACCTGATCTGGATCGATCTCGAGATGACCGGGCTTGACCCGGAGCGGGACGTGATCATCGAGGCGGCCGTGCTGATCACCGACGGCGACCTCAACGTGATCGCCGATGGGCCTGAGCTTGCGATCCAGCGGTCGGAAGACGAGCTGCGCGTGATGAATGAGTGGAATCGCAGGACGCACCACGGCTCGGGCCTGATCAAGCGGGTGCGGCAGTCGGACGTGACGATCGAACAGGCCGAGGCGGAGATCCTGGAGTTCGTCCAGCAGTGGACGGTGGAGGGAAAGTCGCCGCTGTGCGGCAACTCGGTACACCAGGACAAGCGCTTCCTCTACCGCGAGATGCCGAACCTGGTCGACTGGATGCACTACCGGATCATCGACGTCTCGACGGTCAAGGAGCTGGCCGGGCGCTGGTATCCGGATCTCGAGCGGTTCGCCAAACAGGAGCGACACCGGGCGCTGGAGGACATCCGCGAGTCGATTGCCGAACTGCGCTGGTACCGGCAGCAGGTGTTCAAGCCGTCCGCATAGCCGTCTTAGCCGCGAGACACGATTCGGGCGCCCACTCGGCAGCACGCTCCCCAGCAGACATCGCCGATCAGGCAGCAGGCGCCCCAGCAGACCCTCGCGGTCCGCCGCCAGGAGGATTGCGGCTGCTCGATCGCGTCATCCGACAGTGCCGAGATGCTCGGCAGCGTGTCGCGCAGGCCTCGCGGACTCAGCATGAACGACAACCCCATCAGGATCACGGCTGTGAGGATGATCGACGGCCCCGCCGCGAGGTCGAGATAGAAGGAGGAATACAAGCCGACCACGGTGGACACGATGCCGACCAGCGTGCCCGTCAGCATCATCGTCGACAGCCGACGGGTCAGCAGCGCGGCGGCCGCCGCAGGCGTGACCAGCATGGCGACGGCGAGGATGACGCCGACCAGGCGGAAGGCAACGACGGTCGCCAGCGCGATCATGACCAACAGTCCAATCTGCATGACATTGACCGGCACGCCGGAGACGGACGCCACCTCGGGGTCGTAGGACGCAAAGCGAAGCTCGGGCAGGAACGTCAGCACCACGAGGGCCACGACCAGGGTCAATGTCGCCATCACGATCAGGTCGGTCCAAGACGCGCCCAGGATGTGGCCGACCAGCAGACTGCTCAGGTCGGTGCCGAACGTTTGTTGTCGGGAGATCAACAGGATGCCGAGCGCGAAGAATCCGGCGAACATGATCCCGATCGCGGTGTCTTCGCGCAGCCGACCGCGCAGGGTGAGCACGGCCACGCCCAGCGCGGTCAGCACCGCCGCAACACCGGCGCCCAACGTGATCAGGACCGCCCCGCCACCCAGTACCAGGGCGACCGCCGCGCCGGCGAGCTGCGTGTGCGCGACGGCATCACCGAGAAATGCGAGTCCGCGCAAGACCACAAATGCGCCGACCATGCCGGCCGCCACGGACACGATAATGCCGGCGAGCAGCGCACGCTGCATAAACTCGAAGTCCCAAAAGGGATCGATCAGCCATCCCACGAGAATCTCTTGCTAGCTGTCCCGCTGGGTAACATCGTCACCAACGCATAGGACAGAGTGCTGAGGCTTCACCATGGTACTTGAACAACAGGTCACGCTGATCACGGGCGCATCACGCGGCTTCGGCCTGGCCGCGGCAGAGGAGCTCACCCTGCGCGGGCATCCGGTGATTGCCACGATGCGCAATCCCGATCGCGACGCGCCCAACCTCGCCGGCATCGACCCGGAGTTGGTCGAGATCGCGCAGTGCGAGGTGACCGACCGCGCCTCGATTGCGGCATCGGTCGAGGCGGGACTGCAGCGCTTCGGACGAATCGACGCGCTGTTCAACAACGCCGGCTACGGACTCTACGGTCCGGTCGAGGACCTGTCCGACGACGAGGTCTCGCGGCAGATGGACACCAACTTCATCGGTCAGATCCGCATGGCGCAGGCCGTGTTGCCGCAGATGCGCGAACGCGAGCACGGCAAGATCATCAACGTCTCGTCGCTGGCGGGACGAATCGTGGGTCCGCTGATGGGTCTGTACGCAGCGTCGAAGTGGGCGGTCGAGGCGATGTCGGAGGCGTTGCGCTACGAGGTCTCGCGCTGGGGCATCGACGTGACGATTCTCGAACCGGGCATGTACGCCTCGGACTGGCAGACCACCAACCTCGATGTCGCCGCAGCAATCCGCGAGGGGCGTTCGCCCTACCAGGAGTCTGCCGAGCACGCGCTTGCGGCGTTCCGCAAGCGGGCGGCGACGCGGCCCGGCTCGCGATCGGTCGCGACCGCCGTCGCCGACATCGTCGAGTTGGAGCAACAGCTACCGATGCGCTGGCCGATCGGCGAGGACACCGTGCATACGATTCGGCTGCGAGAGGCGATGACCGATATCGAGTGGGAGTCGCGCGTGCGCGGCGACACCGAGGTCTATCGCGGCGCGTTCTTCGAGGGGACGGATAATCCACTGGAGCGGAAGCCGCGCTAGAGAGCGAACGCCGAACGGGGCTCTGCGGGAAGCAGGGACCGGGGATCAGCCGTGCTTGCCGACGTTCCAACCGGACTGGGCGAGGTGGGCATCGGAGAACTCGATGGCGTCGGGTTCCAACTCGTTGGCGAGCGTGTCGTTGAAGCGGTTGAGGAAGCCGAACATCGAGATCACACTGACGATCTCGACGATCTCCGACTCCGACCAGTGTCGTGCCAGTTCCGCGAACTGCTCATCGGTGGCGGCATTGGGCACGACGCCCGAGTCGCGCGCGACGCGGAGCGCGGCGCGCTCGGCGTCATTGAACAGCTCGGAAGTCTCAAAGGCCCACACGGCCTCGACGCGATCGTAGGTCTCCCCGGCAAGCGTGTGCGCGAAGTGTCCGGTGTGCGCCTGACAGTAGAGGCAGCCGGCCGAGCGGGAGACGACATGCGCGATCAACTGCTTGAGGCCGGCCGGCACATCGCCCTCTCGCATGATCGAGGCGAAGAACGGCTGAAAGGTCTCGAGAATCTTCGGTCGGCGGCCCATGACGTGAAATGAGGTCGGCAGCGTCACACCGGCATCGAGGAGTCGGGCCAGGTAGGGAGCCGCCTCCAGCAACTCATCGGTATTGAGGGGAGTCACCCGGTTCATGATCTGCTCCAGCGAATCAGCATCTGGGTCGGTTGATCGGGCAGCGTCCAGGCGCCGTCCTGCTCGATCAGGAGCGCCGTCACCGCATCGTGCAGCGCGGGCAGTTTGACCGAGTTCTCCGCCAACCATAGCCGTCTACGCGCCCAGTCCATCGCAGCCTCGACCGAGCCAAAGCGGAAGCGCTGCCGATCAGCTCCACTTCCGACCTGCGACACATCGACGCCCGCGCCGCGCGCCTGAAGCAACGCGACAAACTCGTTGCCGCCCGGAAGTTGAACTTGATCCTCGCCGTGGATCTCGGGCCAGACCTGCCAGAACAGCGCGCTGGGCGAGCTATCGAAGAGGATCGCGACGCATTCGCGTCGCGCCGAGCGTTCCAGCGTGTCGAGGAATCCGCTGAACGGCTCGATGTCGTAGGCCACGTGCGAGATGAGCGCCACGTCTCCGATGTCGGTAACGGCGGGATCGTCCGAGGGCCAGCGGTCGTCGCGCAGGTCGACGTTGGTGATGCCGTGCTCGATCTGCAGGTTGGCGAACTCCGACCGCATCGCGCGCGACGGCTCGACCGCGATCACTGACTTCACATGCAGCGCCAGCGGGAGCGAAAAGCGTCCCGCGCCGGCGCCCACGTCGATCCAGGTGTCCGAAGGCTGCGCGATGGCAAGCAGCGCGTCCAGCACCTGGTCGTCGGTGCGCCGCGGATCTGCCCGGAACATCGAAGCCAGCGGCCGGTAGTGATCGCCGTCGCCTTGCTCTTCGCGCAGGCGCTCGGCCTGTTCTCGATTGCCAATCACACGGTCAGCCCAGGCCTTCGCCAATTCTGCCGCCGACGCGTCATCAACGCTGGAGTAAACTCTGCTCATGACCACTTCACCTGACCTGAGTATCGACGACCTGCCAGACCTGAGCGATCCGGTGCTGATCCTGGCCTGGGAAGGCTGGAACGACGCGGGCGAATCCGCCTCGACCGCCGCCCAGTACCTGATTCAACAATTTGGCGTAGGCTCGTTCGCGACCATCGACCCCGAGGAATTCTACGATTTCACCGAGGTCAGGCCAATGGCGCGCTATCGCGACGGCGAGCGCCACATCGACTGGCCGGCGACCGAATTCGTCCATTTGCGACCGCGAGGCGACGAACGGGACATCGTGGTCGGGCTTGGGATTGAGCCCCAGTATCGCTGGAAGCGGTACATGGCGGCAGTGTCGGAGTTGGTCGAGACGATCGGGGTCAAACTGATTCTCTCGTTGGGCTCGGTCGCGACCGGCGCGCCGCACACCATGCCGGTCCATGTGCGCGGCTCTGCCAACAACTCGGCCCTCGCCCAGCGCTACAACATGCATCCGTCGCGCTTCGAGGGTCCGTCGGGGATCGTCGGCGTGTTTCACGATCACTGCCGCCGACAGGGCGTCGGCGGAGTCTCGCTCTGGGCCTCGGTGCCGCACTACCTGCCGGGCATCACCAATCCCGTCGGCGCGCAAGCGCTGCTGCGGGTCGTCAGCGACATGACCGGTCTGCACATGGACTACGAGCCGTTGGAGCGCGGCATCCAGCGCTTTCATATGCAACTTGAGGAGGCGCTGCAAGAGAACAGCGATCTGCGCGATTATGTCGCCAGGCTTGAGGCGGCCGCCGGCACTCCCGAGCCGCAGGCGCAGCAGGAGAGCGAGCTGCCCAGCGCGGACGCGCTGATCGCGGACCTGGAGGATTTCTTCCGCCAGGGCGGCGACAACGCGAACAACTAGCGGGCCGTCTGCATACCACTCCCGCTTCAGGGCATAAAGTGGATTGAGCGGAGACTCACAGCTCGGCATAGATGGGCGGTACGAGATGGCGGACGTGGAGCAGGTCAGCGACGACGATCGTCAGCAGGCGTCGGAGAAGAACCTGAACAAGATGTGGAAGTTCGCCCGCAACTTCGCGGAGAAGAGCGGGTCCTACCTGCATCCCGAGCAAGACATCACCGAATTCCTGGTGATCGGTCTCGCCAAGCACATCGACGACTACGGTCGGCCGCTGTGTCCCTGCAACTTCTACGAGGACAAGGCGGAAGAGGTCAAGGAATCGACCTGGATCTGCCCCTGCGAAGAGATGCAGCGCTGGAAGTACTGCCATTGACTGCTCTTCTGCGATGAGGAAGGTCTTCCCATCACCGAGTATCTGCCCAAGGACCACGAAGGTGTCGCGATTTACGGCGTCCGCCCGGACCCGCAGCCCGACAAGGGCCGAGCGCTGGGCCGGCTGGAAGAGCAGAGCGGCCGCAAGATCGACAAACGCAAGCGCCGCGAGTGAGGCTGTGTTCCCGCCACTAGCCACATCAATCCGTTTGGCACTACGCTCATAGGGACGACCTGAACCGCATCCACTGGACAACGCATGGCCCGAACTTCGAATATCCACCGCGACCTCAAGCGCCGCAAGATGCACGACAAGTACAAGAGTCGGCGCGAGTCGCTGAAGACCCAGCTCAAGGAATCGAACAACCCGCGCGAAAAGCAGAATCTCCAGTTCCAACTCCAGGCGCTGCCGCGCAATAGCTCGCCGACCCGACTCAAGAACCGCTGCGCCGTCACCGGGCGGCCGCGGGCCTACATGCGCAAGTTCGGCCTGAGCCGGATCACGTTCCGCGAGATGGCCTCGCTGGGACTGCTGCCGGGCGTCCGCAAGAGTTCCTGGTAGCCAACGATCAGCCCACAGTTCTCATCGCCCCGTCGGACGCACCACTTTCTCGCTAATACTTGCAATAAAGCAGGTATTCATAGACAATCGGCCCGTCGAGATACACGACGGCGCGCACGCCGCCTCGTCCGAACGGGAGTCACGCTGACCATGCCACGTCCGACGCAGCGATTCCGTGCGAACCTCGGCGGGCGCTTGCTCCTCATGGGACTCGCCCTTGTCGCCGCCATCGCGCTGGCGCTGAGCGCTTGCTCCGATGACGGCCAGCAGGCCAACGATGCCGGTCAACTCACGATCTATTCGGGACGCGGCGAGTCGCTGGTCGGTCCGCTGATTGAGCGATTCGAAGCGGAGACCGGGATCACGGTCCGTGTGCGCTACGCCGGTACGGCGGAACTGGCCGCTGCCATTCTCGAAGAAGGCGCTCGCTCGCCGGCGGATGTCTACTACGCGCAGGACGCCGGCGCCCTGGCGGCGCTGGCTGAGGCCGGAGCGTTGACGGAGTTGCCCGAAGACATCGTGGGGCGCGTGCCCGAGTCGTTCGCCGATGCGGGCGGCGCGTGGGTCGCCACGTCGGGACGGGCCCGCGTGCTGGTCTACTCGCCCGAACGTGTGCCGGACCCGCCCGACAGCATCTTTGCGCTCGTCGACGAGCAATGGCGGGGACGCATCGGCTGGGCGCCGACCAACGGCAGCTTCCAGGCCTTCGTCACCGCAATGCGCCGGATCCACGGGGATGAGGCGACGGAAGTCTGGCTGCGCGGCATGATCGCCAACGATGTGCGCGAGTACCCGGGCAACTCGGCGCAGGTCCAGGCCGTCGGAGACGGCGAGATCGACATCGGGCTGGTCAACCACTACTACCTGTTCCGCTTCCTGGCCGAAGACCCGGACTTTCCCGCTGCCAACCAATTCACCGATCCGGGCACTGCAGGCGGACTGATCAACGTTGCCGGGGTTGCGCTACTCGCCGCCTCGGAGAACGACAATCACGCGCTGGCCTTCATCCGCTTCCTCCTGGACGAGGAGGCGCAGACCTACTTCCGCGACGAAACCAGCGAGTACCCGCTCAGCGCGGATGTCGACGCCCGGGCCGAGTTGATACCGCTGGACGATCTCGATCCGCCGTCGCTGGCGTTGACGTCGTTGTCGGACCTGGAAGGGACCCTGGATCTCCTCCAGAGAGTCGGCGCGCTGCCGTAGCTCGACGTTCGCATTGGGAGTGGGACACAGGGCAACATCTCTTGCTCGGATAATCTCAAGCCATGAGCATCTTCAGCGGAGCGGCTGGGTTCGGGCCGAGACTGCGACTCCGCATTCCGGCCCTGTGGCTTCTGGCCTTGGCCGCCGCGGCGGCGGCCTGTATCCCGTTGGTGTACCTGGTGATCCGGGCGGCGCAAGCGGACAGCGACGCCTGGGCGGACGTGTTCTCGAACGAAACCGGCCGGTTGCTGCTCAACACGGCGGTCCTGGCCCTGACCGTGACCGCGACCTCGGCGGGGCTTGCCTTGCCGATGGCTTACCTGACCGAACGCACCGACCTGCCCTTCGCCCGCTGGTGGCGTTCGATCACGATCATGCCGCTTGCGGTGCCGTCGTACGTGGGCGGTTTCGCCTTCATCGTCGCGTTCGGTCCGCACGGATCGATGCAGCAACTGCTGGCTCCGCTGGGCGTGGAGAGCATCCCATCGCTCTATGGATTCGTCGGCGCCTGGTTGACGCTGACGCTGTTCACCTACCCATATCTGCTGCTTGTGATCCGGGCGGGGTTGCGCGATCTCGACCCGGCGCTCGAGGACGCGGCGCGATCCCTGGGACAGTCGGCCTGGGGCGCGTTCTGGCGCGTGACCGTGCCGCAGCTTCGTGTGCCGCTGGCCGCCGGCAGCCTGCTGGTGGCGTTGTATGTGATCTCCGACTTCGGCGCGGTCTCGATGATGCGATTCGACACCTTTACGCGAGCGATCTTCGTGCGCTTCGGATCCAGCTTCGATCGCTCCACGCTGGCGGTGCTTTCGCTGGTCCTGGTTGCGTTGATCGCCCTGGTCTTGGCGATCGACTGGTCGCAGCGCCGCAACGCCCGCTACCACCGGCTGGGCGCGGGAGCGGCTCGGACGCCGCGGCTGATCCAGTTGCGGCGCTACCGCTGGCCTGCCTCTGCGGGTCTGTTGCTCGTGACGGCCGTAGCGCTGCTGGTGCCGGTCGCGGTGTTGTTCCACTGGCTGGCCAACGGCCTGAGGCAGGGCGAGACGTTTCCCGGCCTCTGGACCGCGGCGCTGCACTCGCTGGAGGCCTCGGCGCTGGCCGGCGGCGTCGCGGTAGCGGCGGCCGTCCCAATCGCGATCGTGGTCGTGCGGCGTCCGGGATTCCTCGCACGAATCATCGACCGGGCCGCATACGTCGGTTACGCGCTGCCGGGCATTGTGGTCGCGTTTGCCTTGATTTTTTTCTCGCTGCGCGTGACGCCGGGCTTGTACCAGACACTGGGCATCCTGATCTTCGCTTACGTCGCGCTCTTTCTGCCTCAGGCGATCTCCGGACTGCGGTCCTCGCTGGTCCGGGTGCAACCCGGCATTGAGGAGGCCTCGCGTTCGCTCAACCGGAACTCCTGGCAGACCTTCTACAGCGTTACCCTGCCCTTGATTGCACCCGGTGTCCTGGCCGGATTCGCCCTGGTGTTCCTGACGACGATGAAAGAGCTGCCGGCAACCTTGCTGCTCGCGCCGATCGGCTTCGAGACGCTCGCCACGCACCTCTGGGCGCAGCACCAGGACGTCTACTTCGCCCGGGCGGCCGCCAACGCGCTGTTGCTACTGGGATGCGCCGCCCTGCCGATGATTATTCTGTTCGGAAACGACCGTGACCTCCGCGCCTGAATCCAAGATCTCGCCGCCGGCGCTGCTCGTGCGCGACCTGTCCAAAGCGTTCGAGGGCACTGTGGCAGTGCGGGAGGCGACGTTCGAGGTCACGCGCGGCGAGATCGTGGCATTGCTGGGACCGAGCGGGTGCGGCAAGTCGACCACCCTGCGCATGATCGCCGGGTTCGAACGACCCGACGACGGACTGATCCGGGTCAACGGCGAAACCGCCGTCGGTCCCGGCGTCTGGCAACCGCCGGAGCGCCGCCGAGTCGGCATCGTCCCGCAGGACTTCGCGCTCTTCCCGCACCTGAGCGTGGCCGAGAACATCGCCTTCGGCCTGGCCGATGGACACCGCGCATGGTGGACGCGGGTCTGGCGCCGCTTCCGGCATGAGCCGCCGCCCGCTCGGGTCGCGGAAATGCTGGATCTGGTGGGTTTGCGCGATTTTGGCGAGCGGTATCCGCATGAACTGTCCGGCGGCGAAGCGCAGCGGGTGGCGCTGGCCCGCGCGCTCGCGCCTGAACCGGCCGCGGTGTTGCTCGATGAGCCGTTTAGCAACCTCGACCAGAACTTGCGCGCCAGCCTGCGTCTGGCCATGCGCCGAATCCTCAAGGCCGCCGACACGGCAGCCGTCTTCGTCACCCACGACCGCGAAGAGGCGCTCTCGCTGGCCGATCGGGTCGCAGTGATGCGTGAGGGCCGTATCGAGCAGATCGGCGCGCCCGACGATATCTACTATCGACCCGAGACGCGGTTCATCGGCTCGTTCGTCGGCGATGCCAATGTGCTGCCGGCCACGAGTCTCCGCGGCGGCGCCGAAACGGAGCTGGGCTTCGTCATCCTGCTCGACCCGATTGACAGCGAAGACGGCCGGCCGCTTGATATCCTCTTGCGCCCCGAGCAGCTCGCCCTGAAGCCGGCCGCGGCGGATGACGCCGAGGCCGGCCGGGTGATCAACAGCGAGTACTACGGTCACGACCAGGTCGTACGGGTGCGGTTGCCGTCGGGCCTCCAGGTCGAGACCCGGCTGCGCACGGAGACGGTCTGGCAACCCGACGATCCGGTTCAGGTGGTCGTCCTTGACGACGCGATCGGCTTCGCCCGCTGAGCCGTCCCGTCACCGCTCCCGTATCCGACCCTTACCATGCCTGCAAGCCGCGCCGAACCGGGTGGCGCCGGGGTGAGGAGCCGCGATGCGAGTCGCCTTGATGGTCGAAGGTCAGAACGATCTGAGTTGGGAGCGCTGGCGGCACATCCTGCGTCTGGCCGAACGGCTCGGATTCCCCTCGCTGTTCCGCAGCGACCACTACTTCACGGGGCCGATCGAGACGAATCAGCAGGACAGCCTGGAGTGTTTCCTCAGCTTCGTCATGGCGGCCGAGGAAACGTCATCCCTGCGCCTCGGTCCGATGGTCACGCCGGTCACGTTCCGCAGACCCGTCGACGTCGGGCGGATGGCGGCGCAGATCGACCAGCTCTCGGGCGGACGCTTCGTGATGGGCTTGGGCGCGGGCTGGAATCAGCCAGAGCACGACGCCTACGGGCTCGATTTCCCCTCAACTCGCGAGCGCTTCGAACGACTCGAAGAAGCCGTCCAACTGATGCAGGCGCTGTGGCAGCCGGGACCGTCGCACTACCGGGGCCGCTACTACCAACTCGACGGCGCAGATTGCCAGCCGACTCCCGAAGCGGGGCGTCCGCCGATCCTGATTGGCGGCGGCGGGGAACGGCGGACGATTCCGATGGCCGCCCGATACGCCACGGAGTGGAACTGCGTCTCGTTGACGCCCGAGGCCTATGCGCACAAACGCGACGTGATGGCGCGCGCCTGTGATGCGATCCGGCGGGACCCGAACGAGATCGAGCACTCGATGATGATGTTCCACGCGGTCGGCCCGCCCGAACTGGTGGAGGCCGGCGGCAAGTTCGCGCAGGGCATGTTCGGCGGGCGCGGCGAGTCGTTGGACGAGTTCCTGGCCGGCTTCAAGGCCGCCGGTCGGTTGGTCGGCGGAGCCGACGAGACGGTCGATGCGCTGGGCCGGCTGGCCGAAGCGGGCGTGGCCGAGGTCCAGTTCCAGCACTTCATGTTCGAGCGCGACGACGTGCCCGATTTCCTTGCCCGCGATGTCGCGCCGCAGGTCGCCGGGTTGACGATCGGCGACCATAGCTAGAGAGCGCCAGGCAGCACCGGGAAGGCCGGGGAGGTGAACGATGAACGTCCAGGAGCTCTTGATCCACTTCATGCAGTCGCTGCACGACGGATACATCGCCGCGCTGGACGATCTGACCGACGAGCAGCTCAACTGGCGCTACAACGACGAGGCGGTCTCGCCCGGCTTCCACGCCTGGCACTACATTCGGACCAAGGACAACATCGTCAACTTCGTCTGCCAGGATCGCAAGCCGCCGGTCTGGCTCAGGAAGGGACTGAACGAGTCCTGGAACTTCCCCAAGGTCGCGCAGGGCACGGATATGGCGCGCGACGAAGCGCACGAACTGCTGATTCCCTCGGCGACGCAGCTGATCGCCTACTTCAACGACGTACATGACGACGTGCTCGGTTACCTGAACGCCTCCACCGACGCGGACCTGGCCGAGACGGTGCGCGTCGTGCAGTTCGGCCACCAGGCCAAGTCGCAGCAGATCATGCAAACCTGCATCGCGCACGGCAACGGACACCTGGGGCAGATCCTCAACACGCGAACCGTGATGGGTCATCCGGCGCGGATTGACTTCTAGCCGTACCACCGCCAGCCACGACATCGGAGCAGCACAAATGAAAATCAGCGACAACGTCCGCATGGTGCCGGTACCCGAAGACCAGCCGATGCGGCCGACTTCGACCAACATCTACATCATCGGTCAGCGCGGCGGTCAGACGCTGACGATCGACTCGGGCGAGGCGATCGACAAGTTCCGCTGGATGCTGCGCGGCTATCTCGCCGCGATCGACCACTCCGAGATCGGTGTCGCGGCGATCACGCATCACCACTTCGACCACTCGGGCAACCTCAAGCACGTGCGCGAGCACTTGAAGGCGGAGATTGCGGTACCCGAGAACGGCGTCAAGCTGCTCAAACGTCAGCTGCCCAAGGACAACGAGGGCGTCAAGACCTACGTCGACGGCGACACCATCGACCTCGACGGCGGCGTCCGCGTGCAGGTGATGACCAGCCCCGGACATTCCGTCGACTCGCTCTGCTACTACATCGAAGAAGAGGGCATCCTCTTCACCGGCGACACGATCCTGGGCAACACGACCTCGGTCGTCGGTGACGTCAACTCCTACATGGCCTCGCTGCGCCGGCTGCTGGAGCTGCCCAATGTCAAGGTGCTCTGTCCCGGCCATGGACCGCTGATCCGTGACACCGACGACGCCAAGGCGCGCGATCGGCTGGAGATGTACGTCGCGCACCGCCAGATGCGCGAGGACCAGATCCTCGAACAACTGCAGGACGGCGAGCCGAAGACGTCCTGGCAGATCATGGAGAACATCTACGGCGACAGCATCGACAAGCGCCTCCGCCGCGCCGCCGACGGCAACGTCCAGGCGCATCTCAAGAGCCTGCAGAAGTCGGGCGTCGTCAGGGCTTCCCGAGGACAGAAGAAGCGGCCCAACCCGGCGACCGTCGCCACGAACAAGGCCAAGGATAAGGCCAACCGCAAGATCATCCAGAAGGGCAAACGCCTCGACAAGGCCCAACGAGCCAAGATCCTCGCCCAGCAGGAAAACCCGCCCACCGACGTCTGGAAGAAACCGCCCACCTACCAACTCCGCTAGTCCGCAAATCCGCGAAGGAGCCAACCATGCACTACGGAATCGGAATCCCCAGTTGGATCAATGCCTGGCAGGAGGTCCAACGCGCCGAGGCCGCCGGGTTCACTCACGCCTGGTTCTATGACTCGCAGCTGATCTATTCGGACGTGTATGCGGCGATGGCGCTGGCGGCGCATCACACCTCGAAGATCAAGCTGGGCACGTTGGTCGCGATTCCCTCCAACCGGATCGCGCCGGTGACGGCCTCCGCCGTGGCGTCGCTGAACAAGCTTGCGCCGGGACGGATCATCCTCGGCATTGGCACCGGCTACACCGGCCGCAACACGATGGGTCTGCCCGCCTACCCGATTGCCCGCTACCGGGAGTACGCGCAGCAAGTGCGTGGACTGCTCGACGGCGAAGACGTCCTCTACACCGACGACGTGACCGGCCAGGAGCGTTGGATCCGCCTCATCCACGGGCAGCACTCCGAGTTCCTCAATCTCGACGACTACATCCCGATCTATGTGGCCGCCAACGGGCCTCGGGCGATGGAGGTCGTGGGGCAGGTCGGCGACGGCTGGGTCACGACCGGCATGGGGCTCAACGCCCAGCAGGGCTTCCCTGTCATCGCGGCGGCGGCCGAGGCGGCGGGACGGCCGGCCGAGAAGCCTTACACGGTCGGCCTGACCACTGGGCTCGTCCTGCAAGACGGCGAGGGATTCGATTCCGAACGTGTCATGCGCATCCTTGGTCCCGGCATGGTGCCCGGCGTGCACGCGATGTGGGAGGCGGCCTACGGGCCGGGCGCCAACCTGGGCATGGATAATCCCGACATGGCCGGCGAGTTCCACAACTACATCCGCGAGTACTCGGCCCAGAAGGGCACGCCCGACGACCGGCTCTACCTCGACGTCCACGAGGGTCACATGGTCTATCTCAAGCCGGGCGAGGAGCGATTCGTCTTCCCGCAGGTGCTGGAGCGCAGCCTGGTCGGGTCGGGACCCGAGATCATCGAGAAGCTCGAACACCTCGAGTCGATCGGCGTCGACAACGTCGCCCTGACCGCCAACGACCCCGACGGCGCGCGGGAGATCATCGACGACTTCGCCCGCGAAGTCATCCACAAGCGCGGCTAGCAGCTAGCGAGGATTCAGTCATGGACTACGGACTGGTCGTTCCCACCTACATCGACATGTGGAAGGAAGTTGTACGGGCCGAGGAGGCGGGCTTCACCCACGCCTGGTTCCCCGACTCGCAGTTGATCTGGTCGGACTGCTACGCCGCGATGGCCCTCGCCGCCGAGCGCACCTCCACGATCAAGCTCGGCACGCACGTCTCGATTCCCTCCAACCGGATCGCGCCGGTCACGGCTTCGGCGATCGCGACGATCAACAAGCTCGCGCCAGGCCGAACGATCCTGGCATTGGGCACCGGCTACACGGGCCGCAACACGATGGGTCTGCCGTCGTATCCGGTGAAGAAGTTCCGCGAGTACGCGCAGCAGGTCCGCGACCTGCTGGACGGCAAGGATGTCCTGCACGCCGACGACGTGACCGGACGCGAGACCTGGATCCGGCTGATCCACCCCGACCATCCCGACTTCTACAACATCAAGGATTACATCCCGATCTACATCGCCGCCAACGGCCCGCGAGCGACGGCGGTCGTGGGTGAGATCGGAGACGGCTTCGTCACCGCAGGGACGGGCCCGTGGCTCGACTCCGCCTTCCCGATCATCGAGGACGCGGCGCGTGCGGCGGGTCGCTCGACCGAGAAGCCCTACACGGTTGGCCTGGTCGGCGCATGCGTGCTGGAGGACGGCGAGGACATCATGTCCGAGCGTGTGATCCATCGGACCGGCGCCGTGGCCGCGGTCTACAACCACACCCTGTGGGAGTCCGAGTACGGCGGCTGGGGCGGTAATCTCAAGGGCCTCGACCCCGACGGCGCGGCTCAGTACCACCAGTACATCACCACCTACGCCGAGCAGCGCGGACATCCAACCGACCGGCTCTACCTCGACGTGCACGAGGGCCACTACAGCTACCTGAAGGAGGGCGAAGCCGAGTTCATCACCCGCGACCGGCTGGAAGACATGATGATCGGCACTCCGGACCAGATCATCGAGAAGGCGGAACAGGCAGAGGCCAGAGGCGTCGACCACCTCGCCACGCACGCGCTCGATCCGGCCGCGGCAAACGACTTGATCGACGAGTTGGCCCCCATCATCGCCCGAACCAGGTAGGAACACTCCGCAACACTCTCCCCCCCGCTCCGCGGGGGGAGATGTCCCGTAGGGACAGAGGGGGGCACCCATCGAGACACCGCTGGTCTGGAATCTGCCCGCGTCGCCGCCTGCGCCGACTCTGCTGCTGACCCACGGCGCCGGGGCGTCGTCGACGCATCCCAACACGACTCGGCTGGCCGAGCTCGTTGCCGAGCGCGGCGTGCGCGTGGCGCGCTTCGACTTCCCCTACATGCGGCGGGCGATGGAAACCGGCAAGCGTCCCTGGCCGCCCGATCCGGAGGACGTGCTCGCGGCGGCCTGGGTGCAGGTGATCCAGCAGCTCGCCGGTCAGGGCGTGCCGCCGAACAAGCTCTTCATCGGCGGGCGCAGCATGGGCGGACGGATCGCGAGCTACATCGCCGACGCGGTCGAGCCGGCCGGGATGGTCTGCATCAGCTACCCGTTCCACGCACCGAACAACCCGTCATCGGCGATCACCATTCATCTCCAGCAAATGGCGACGCCCACGCTGATCGTCCAGGGCGAGCGGGACGAGTATGGGACGCGGGACGAGGTTGAGGCGTACGATCTCTCACCCAGCATCGAACTCTGTTGGATTCCAGACGGCAACCATGGGCTCGTGCCTCGGAAGCGGTCGGGGCACACCGAGCAGGGCAATCGCGAACTGGCGGCTGAGGCGATCGCCGAGTTCGTGCTCGGTCAGTAGGGGACGGCCGGATCAGCCGAGCACCTCAGGATTGACGATTGCCTCGGGGCGATTGCCGCCGACGACGTTGACCACGTTGCGCGTCGCCAGCGCGCGCATCGCGTAGCGGGTCTCCTCGGTGGCGGTGCCGATGTGAGGGAACGTAATCACGTTGGGCAGCTTGACGATCGGCTCGTCGGGATCGGGCGGTTCCTGCTCGAGCACGTCGAGTCCCGCGCCGGCGATCTGATTGGCGACCAGCGCATCGTGCAGCGCGACCTGGTCGACGGCCGGCCCGCGCGAAGTGTTGATCAGGTAGGCCGTCGGCTTCATCAGCGCGATCTCGCGCGCGCCGATCATGTGCCGCGAGGATTGATTGAGGTCGGTGTGGACGCTGACGAAGTCGGATTCCGCCAGCAGCTCGTCCAGCGTGCGCTTCTCGGCCGACGGCGCGTCGGCGGGCGGATTGTCGTAGATGTCGTACCAGAGCACCTTCATGCCGGCGAAGTTCGCGCGCCGGGCGACCTCCTGGCCGATCCGGCCGAAGCCGACAATGCCGATCGTCTTGCCCAGCGGATCGTTGGCGAGCGCGGGATAGGGCTCGCGCCGACCCCAGCCGCCGGAGCGGTTGTAGGCCTCGAACTCCATCAGGTGGCGCGAGAGCATCAGCAGGAAGGCCATCGTCAGGTCGGCGACGGCGGCGCTGAGCACGCCCGGCGTGTTGCACAGCGCGATGCCGTTGGCGGTCAGGAAGGGGACGTCGAACGCGTCAAAGCCGACCGAAGTGGTGGCGACGACCTTGAGGTTGGGCGCGAGGTCAACGACCTGCTGATCGATCTTGACCAGGGGCGAGAGCAGCACGCCGTCAGCGTCCTTGACGGCTTCAAGGAACGCGCCGCGGTCGCGTCCATCGACGACGCGCACATCGCCGGCCTCGGCGAGCATGTCGTGGAGTTCGTCTTCAATCGGCACGGCCTGAACGATGTTGGGCATGGTCTCGGTCTTTCGTGTTGCGCTTTGGTGGAGGTTAGTGCGCTTCCAGCCGGTACACGCGCTGGGCGGTGTCGTGGAACATCTGATCCTTCTCGTCCTGCGGATAGTCGGCGACGAGCTTGAAGAACTGGTTGTACATGTTCGTGTAGCTGCAGCACGCCTTGTCGACGGGGAAGTTGCTCTCGAACATGCAGCGCTCGGGCCCGAAGGACTGGATCGTGTGCTCGTACCAGGGACGGTTGGTCGCGAGCAGCTCGTCCGACGACGGCGCACGCTCCATCTGTTCCCAGCCGAAGCCGTTTATGATCATCTGAATGCCGCCGACCTTGGCGACGACGTTCTCGCAGGTGGCAAGCTCGGAGATCGAGTCTCGCCAGCCGGGGAAGTACTCGTCGTGCTTGCCGGCGTACGGACCTACGCCAAGCGGCCCGCCGAGATGGTTGAGGATGATCGTGGTCTCGGGGAAGGCGCGGGCGAGGTCGGTCAGCTCGGGAATCTGCGGGTGGTAGAGCCAGCCCTCAAAGCTGAGATTGCGCTTACCCAGTTCGGCGAAACCTTCGCGATAGGTCTCGTTGAGATAGATGTGTGGGATCTCGACGATCCGCGAGTTGGGCACGTCGGGCGACGGATCCCAGCTTGCGTGGTGGCGGATGCCTCGGAAGCGATCGCTCATCTCCATGTGCGCGTCGAGCACCTCGCCGACGGCAGCGCCGAGCAGCAGGTCGGCATGTCCGACGATGCCGGTGCAGGCGCGCAAGTCGCCGTACATTCCGCTGGCGCTCTGCGCCGAGACGCCGGCGACGAACTCGGTCTCACCGACCGGCGCCATCGCGGTCGGAGCATCGGCGTTGTACATCGCGCCGCACTCGATGAACACCGTCTGGCGGACGTTGAGATCCTTCGTGTCCTCCAGCAGTTCATCGAGGAAGTAGCGCAGCATCGGGCGATCGGCGCGTCCGTCCCAGAGGTGGTGATGCGGATCGATGATCTTCTGATCGGGGTCGAAGGCCGGTTCCTGATTGGTGGCGAGCCAGTCGAGGTTGTTGGTGACCATCGTTCGTTTCTCAGTTTCTAGTTGTTGTGTGGCGATCGGTCGATAGCGGAGCCCCCCTCTGCCTTCGGCATCTCCCCCCGCTTCGCGGGGGGAGAGGGGACATGGCCCTATGCGTCCATCAACTCGCGCAGGCCGCGGCCGAGAGCGGCGTAGCCCTGGTTGAGCAGGAATCGGTCCCAGCCGATGCAGAAGTGCTTGACTCCCAGGTCGAGGTAACGCTGCGCCTGCTCGACCGCGCCGATTTCGATCCTCGGATGCACGCCGTATTCGAGCGACTTGGCGATCACCTTCTCCCCCGCCGCGCGGATCTCGTCGGCGTCGGGCCGCTCGTCGAAGGAGAAGCCGTAATCGCTGGGCCCCCACTGGGTCATGTCGACGCCGAGCTCGGCCGAGCGTTCGAGGATCGCGTCGATGTCGTCGAGCGCGACCCGCTTCTCCAGCATGATCACGGTGACGATGTCGTAGAGGTCGTCGCCGTAGCTGTCGGCGTAGCCGGCCAGCGCGGGACGCCGCGTCTTGACGCCCATGTGACCGCCAATGCCCAGCGTCTTCGGCTTGTCGGGGCGGATCGCCTGGAGCGCCAGGTCGACGTCCTCGGGCGTGCGGATGTCGGTGTAGAGCACGGCCTTGAATCCTGCGCCCAGCGCGGCCTGCGCCCAGAACGTCTGGTTGGCCTGGTCGAGTTTGATCATCAGCGGCAGGTTGCCGCACTGCGCCGCCCGCGCGAGGTGATAGAGCGTCTTCATGTCGAAGGTCGAGTACTCGGCCACGTACTCGGCGTAGTCGAACTGCCCCACGTCGCCGATCAGCTCGGCGATGTCGGGGTCGTTGAAGAGAAAGTGCGTGCCGATCGTCGGCTTGCCCGCGTTGAGCAGGTCGCGCAGGGTGTTGGGAAGCACGGCCATAGGTTCGTCTCCTGGTGGGTGGTCAAGGCAGTTCGGGGAACAGGGTAGTGCCGTCAGGCGCGTCGGCGGCGGACGGGACATTGGCTTAACCTGTCCCGAATGGCCACTCACGAACACACACTCAACGTCGCGCTCGGAGAAATCCTCGGAGACCTGCGCCCCCACAGTTGGCGCGTCGTCTCCGAAGAACAGGGCCAACTCAGCGGCGGCGGCCGCCCCGACATTCTGATCGAGGAAGCCTCCCAGTGGCCGGTCGTAATCGAAGCCGAGCGCACCAACCACGACAGCGCCGAAATCGACGCCGGCGGCCGACTGGGACGGATCGTCAACGAGACCGGCAAGCCGATCGAAAGCGCCATCGCGCTGGTCTATCCCGAAGCGGTACTCGATCTCAGCGAGCAACCGTTGCGCGATGCGCTCCGCCAGACCGACAAGTTCGAATACGCGCTCTACACCCGGACCACCGGCGATGATGCGGAGCGCCTGCCCGAGTCCGGCTGGCTTACGGGCTCGGCCAAGGACCTGGCCATGCTGGTTCACCGCGCCTCGATGCCGGCGCCGCGCATCGAACGGCTCGGCGAGGTCCTGGAGTACGGCATTGAGACCGCCGCCGGCCGCTTCACCAAGAGGCACGGTTCCCACGAAGCCGGCGAACTCGGCCCCGACATTGCCGAATTGTTGGGGCAGGCCGACGACCAGGGCGGCCAGACCCGCCGAATGGCCATGACCGTGCTGATCAACGCGCTCATCTTCCACGAGGCGCTCGCCGAGGCCGGCTTCCGCATCGAACGGGAGAGTGAACCGCCTAACGGCCGCCGCGTCAACCCGCTCTCGCATTTCCGCGACTCCGAGTACAGCTACCAACGCGACGCCCTGACCGACGAGTGGAATCACATCCTCGACGTCAACTACTGGCCGATCTTCGCCACGGCCCGCGAGATTCTGCGCAAGTTGCCCACGGCCACCGTCGGCGAGGTGCTGCAGCCGCTCTGGAATGCCGCCAACCAGCTCGTCCAGGGCGGCGTGACCAAGTCCCACGACCTGACCGGCGTCATCTTCCAGCGGCTGATCGCCGACCGCAAGTTCCTCGCCACCTTCTACACCCGACCCGCCGCCGCCGCGCTGCTGGCCGGACTCGCCATTCCCGCCGACCGCGCGCCGGGCGGCGCGGAGTGGGGCGACGAGGAGACCATCGCCGCGCTGCAGGTGGGCGACTTCGCCTGCGGCACCGGCACGCTGCTTTCCGCCGCCTACCAGCGCATCTCGCTGCTCCACGAACTCAACGGCGGCGACCCGCGCAAGCTCCACGCCCCCATGATGAAGCACGGCCTGGTCGGCCTCGACGTGCTCAACATCGCCGTCCACCTGACTGCCGCCACCCTCGCCGGCGCTCACCCCGACGTCCCCTTCGACGGCGAGTCCCTGCTGACCATGCCGTACGGTAGTTCTAGTGGGGGGGGGGGGGGTATCGGATCATTGGAGTTGCTTGCCGATCACGTTCAATCACGCATGATCAGCCAAGCCGCAGCGACTACCGCCGGTGGGCGCCGCCCAAAGGACCTCTTGGATCTGATGACCCGCGTCGGCCATGGTCGCTTCGATCTTGTCATCATGAATCCGCCGTTTACTCGACCCACCAACCATGAGTGTGGTCACGCCGAGACGCCGAACCCTGCATATGCCGCGTTTGAGAACACTGCTGCAGAGCAAGCGGTCATGTCTGACAAGGTCAAGCGTCTCACCAAAGGTGCTCCTTCGAACGACTACGCCGGGCTCGCGTCGCACTTTGTTGAACTTGCGCACCGCAAGCTCGGTGACGACGGCATGATGGCTTTCGTACTTCCTCTTAGCGCCGCCAGCGGAGGGAAGTGGGACAAGATTCGCGCACTCTGGCGCAATGGCTATAAGGACATCGTCGTCGTGACAATCAGCGCCCCGGGCACACACGACCGTTCATTCTCCGCGGATACCGGAATGGCTGAGTGCTTGGTGGTGGCACAAAGGGTGCAACCAAGGAAGGAAGCCATACCATCTGCGACGTTCGCTATCGTCAACCAGCAGCCTCAGTCAGCCGCCAAGGGAGCGTACCTGGCCGACGCCATTTTCCAAGCCCGCCGTGTTCTCCAAGCGAACGACGATACGATGGCTCCGTTGTCGCTCGGCGACGACCATTGCGGACACGTCGTTCAAGCGACGTTGATGGACGATTTGCCCTGGCCCCACGTAGGTGTCGAAGACGTGTCCCTGGTTGGAATCTGCGAAACTTTGAGACGCGGCCGGTTGACGGATCCGAGAACGGGCGAGTCGACAGCGACTGTGGTAGCACCCATCGGCGACATCGGAGTAGTTGGCCCGGTTGATCGCCTAGTCGGGAGTCTGGCTGAAAAGCGCGAGCGGGGCGCTTTCGCCATTCATAAGCCGCCACTCGGCAGTGAACCAACCTTTCCGACGCTCTGGGCACATGAGGCAAAGCTTGAGCGTCGCTTGGTGGTCGGCATCGATAGCGAGGGCACAGTAAGGCCGGGCATGGTCGATGAGGCTACTCGGATTTGGGCCACCGCGACTCGCGCCCATTACAACCGCGATCTCCAGTTCAATGCACAGTCAATCATCGTCGCTATGACCGAGCGCAAGTGCATCGGCGGACGAGCATGGCCGTCCGTGCTCCTGCACAAGCCTGAGCACGAGTACGCATTCTCGCTGTGGTGCAACTCGACGCTTGGCCTCCTGCTCCACTGGTGGGTGAGCAACAAGACCCAGGCCGGCCGAGGCACCACCACCGTCACCGGCATCCCCAGCATCCCCACCCTCGACACTCGCGCCCTCTCCGATGCTCAGCACGCCGAGGCCAAGCGGCAGTTCGAGCTTCTCAGCAACGAGCGCTTCCTGCCTTTCGACCAGATTGACGAAGACCCAGCCCGAGCCAAACTCGACCGCGCCATCCTCGTCGATGTGCTCGGCCTGCCTGAGTCGCTGGTCGAAGACGACGGTCCCATCGATCTGATCCGCCGCAAGCTCGCCCAAGAACCGCAGATCCACGGGGGCAAGAAATCCAAAGTCATCTTCACCGACGAGGGCGAGAAGTCGGTCAAGCGCGAAGATCGCGGCTAGTACCACTTCTCCTTGTCGACGACGTTGATGAAGTCGCGGCCGTCGACGAGGCGGCGGGCGTTTTCTAGGATCAAAGCGAAGCGGCGCTCGGGGATGTTGGCGGCGTCGGCGACGGCGATGTGGGGCGTGATGATCACATTCTCAATCCGCCAGAGCGGATGGCCTTCGGGCAGCGGCTCGATCTCGAACACGTCGAGTCCCGCGCCGGCGATCTCGCCCTGTTCCAGGGCAGCCGCCAGATCGTCGAGTTTGCAGGTCATGCCGCGTCCGATGTTGATGAAGTAGGCCGAGTTCTTCATCGCAGCGAAGCGCTGGGCGTTCCACATGAACTCGGTCTCGGGCGTGTGCGGGACGGTCGTGACGACGAAGTCGGCCTCGTGCAGTCGGTCGTCCAGCTCCGAGGGCGGGACGAGGACTCCGTCGAATCGGCCGTAGGGGCTGGGATCGACGCCGACGACGCGGCAGCCGAAGGCGGCGCAGAGCCGCGCCGTTTCCGCGCCGATGCCGCCGACGCCGTTGATCAGGACGGTCGCCGTGGAGAGATCCACGTATCCGTGTTGGCGCGCGTGGCGATCCCAGCGTCCCTCGGCCTGGGCGTCCATGTAGTAGGGCAGCCCGCGCGAAAGTGCGAGCATGTACATCAGAATGTGATGCGCGATGTGGTCCGAGTAGATGCCGCGCGGATTGCTGACCGTGACCGGATGCGCGGCCAGTTCCGGGTAGTACCAGCCGACGAACGGTCCGGCGTACGGGTTCTGCAGCAGGCGCAGGCGTTCGACGCTGGGCAGCACCTCGGGCGGGACCCAGCCGTAGGCGGCGTCGGCGTCTGAGAGTTGACGCGCGGCGTCGGCCTCGTCCTCGACGATGACGACATCGAGATCGGGCAGTTCCTCGCGCATCTGCGCCGCCCAGCCGCGCATGTCATCGTCGATCGGCGGCAGCATCACGTACTTGGGCATGATTCGGTCCTTCTGATTCGATTGGGCGAGTCTCAGGCTACCTCGGGCCGGGCAGGGATCAGCGGCTACCATCGACGGGCAAGCCAGGGAGTGACGATCATGGCCGTAGAGTTCTGGACCATGGGCGGAGGACGCCCGACGAGTGACGATCCATCCGTCTTCAGCGGCGTTCAGATGGCCGTCGAGGCCGAGAACCTGGGCTACGACGGGATCGTCTGGGTGGACAGCCAGAACCTGGCGGCCGACTGCTACGTGTCGATGGCGCTGGCGGCCCACGCGACCTCTCGCATCCAGCTCGGCACGGGAGTGACCAACTCCTACACGCGCCACCCGGCGATCACCGCCTCGGCGATCGCCAGCATCCAGGCCGAGAGCCGCGGCCGGGCGCACATGGGCATCGGCCGGGGCGACTCGGCACTTGCCCACCTGGGACTCGCGCCGCACGGCGTACGCGAGTTCGAGCAGTACCTGATCCAGCTTCAGGGCTACTTGCGCGGCGACGAGGTGCAGTTTGGCGAGACCGACGTCGACGCGTTGGGTCTGGCCGACACGCCCCAGGCCAGCCGCATCCACTACATGCCGCAAATGGGAGCCAAAGTCCCCGTCGACGTGGCCGCGACCGGGCCTCGCGTGATCCAGGCGGCGGCCCGCCATGCCGATCGGGTCAGCTTCAACCTCGGCGCCGATGTCGAGCGCACCCTGTGGGGCATGGACGTCGCGCGAGAGGCGCGCTCCGAGGCCGGACTCGACCCGGAGATTCCGTTCGCCGCCTACATTCCGCTGGCCGTGCACGACGACCCGGAGCAGGCGATGCGGATCGGCGCGGGACAGGTCTCGCTGTTCGCGCGCTTTTCCAGCATGTACGGCACGGTCATCGGGCCGGCCAGCGACCAGCAGGCGCAGGTCCTGACCGACATCCACGACCACTACGACATGCACGGACACGGCCGTCCGGGCAGCGCCCAGGCCGGCGTGATCCCGACCGAGTTCGAGCGCTCCTTCGGGATTTTCGGTCCACCCGACTACTGCGTCCAACGAATCGGCGAGTTGATCGAGACGGGCGTCGACCGTTTTATCTTCCGCGGCTCGCCGCTCGATCCGAGCGATCCCGACACCGAGTCGAGCGTGCGCTTCACGCAAGAGGTTGTGCCGCAAGTGAAGGGATAGGTCTCATGGCTGTCGAGTTCTGGACGTCGGGTCGAGGTCTGGCGGCGGGCGGCGATCCGTCCGCGTTCACATCCTCCAGGCAGGCGCAGCGCGCGGAAGAGTTGGGCTACGACGGCATCACGTTCGTCGACAGCCAGAATCGGGCGAGCGACTGTTATGTCGCGCTGACCTCGGCGGCGCATACAACGTCCCGGCTCAAGCTGGCCACCGGTGTGACCAACTCGTACACCCGTCATCCGGCCGTGACCGCTTCGGCGATTGCGGCGATCCAGGCGGAAAGCGGTGGCCGCGCGTATCTCGGCATCGGCCGCGGCGACTCGGCGCTGGCTCACCTCGGTCTCGCGCCGCATGCGGTGCCGAAGTTCGAGCAATACCTGGAACAGCTCCAGGGCTACCTGCGCGGCGAGGACGTGGCGTTCGGCGAGACCGACGTCCATGTCCTGGGCCTGGCCGACACTCCCGAGGCGAGCCGGATCGAATGGCTCAATCCGGCCTATGCCAAAGTGCCGGTCGACGTGGCTGCGACCGGTCCGCGCGTGATCGCCGCGGCCGCGCGACACGCCGAGCAGGTCAGCCTGGCCGTCGGCGCCGACCCCGAGCGGATTGCCTGGGGCATGGATGTCGCGCGGGAAGCACGATCCGAGGCGGGCCTCGATCCCGACGGCATCACGTTCGCCGCGTACGTGCCCACCGTGGTTCACGACGACGCGGAGACCGCGTTGTCAATCGGTTCGGCCGGGCTGTCGCTGTTCGCCCGGTTCTCCAATATGTACGGCGAGATCGTGGGTCCGGTCTCGGAGACCCAGCGCGATGTGCTGACCAAGATCCACGACAGCTACGACATGCACGGCCACGCGCGGGAGGGCAGTCCGCAGTCGGCCCAGGTCACGCAGGAGTTCGCCGGCAGCTTCGGGGTCTTCGGCCCGCCCGATTACTGCGTCCAACGCCTGGGCGAGCTGATCGAGCTGGGCCTCGAGCGCTTCATGATCGCCGGCACGACACTCGACCCCAATCACCCCAACTCCGAGTGCAGCGAACGCTTCGTCGGAGAGGTCGCGCCGCAGTTGCGCAGCATCTGACTCAGGCGGTTGCCGCTTCGTCGAGGAATCGCAGAAGCAGTTCGGCGACGGCTTCGGGTTGTTCCTGCTGGACCCAGTGGCCTGCGCCGTCGACGAGGTGCCGTCCGAGCAGCTTGCTGCAGGCGGCGGGCATCCGATCGAACGCGCCCGGCGACTGGTAGACGCCCCAGTCGGACGCGCCGCCGATGAAGGCGGCCGGTACGTCGATCGTCTTGCCATGGAAGAGTTGGAGTTGGGCCAGGCAGCCGGGATCGCGCGTGGCCCGATACCAGTTGAGTCCGCCCTGGAATCCGTTGCGCTGGTACTCGCCGGCATAGACGGCGAGTTCGTCGTCGGTCAGCCAGGAACACGTTGCGATCTCGTCCGTCGAGGGCATTTCGTGAGCCACGGTCGTCGGCATGTCCTCGTCGAGGTCCATCACGTAGTAGGTCGGCAGCTTGGCCAGTTCGGTCGCGGTCCAGGCTTCAAGTGGATGCGGCTGGTTCCCTTGCCAGTCCGCGCTCTTGTGGTGGTAGTAGGCGCGTAGGAAGTCGTGCACGCCCTGCGGCGCGTTGGTCATGTCGTGGTCGGCGGGGCGGGTGCAGTAGTAGAGCTGGTAGTGCTTGCGCGGCCGTTCCAGCCGGGCCAGATCGTCGGCGACGCTCGCCGATCCCGCCGCGCCCGATCCGCGCGCCTCACCCGACGCCAGCGCGGGCGGCCCTTGCCACGGCCCGCTCATGGTCACGACCGAGTGAAACAGGTCGGGCCGGATCAGCGCGCAATAGGCTGCCACCGGCGAGCCGAAATCGTGGCCGATCACGCCGTCCACGCCGTCCCAGCCCAACGCGCTGACCAGCCCCACGGCGTCGCGGGTCAGATTGAGCATCCCAAAAGGAATCAGGCTGTCGTCGTAGTTGGCCGTCCAGCCGGTCGTACGTCCGTAGCCGCGCTGGTCGGGCGCGACGACGTGGAATCCCGCCTCGGCCAGCAGCGGCATCACCTTGCGCCAGCTGTAGGCGATCTCAGGAAATCCATGCAGCATCAGCAGCCGCGGGCGATCCTCGCCCCATCCCGCTTCAAGGATGTGCATCGTGAGGCCGTTGACGCTTTCGACGAAGCGCGAGCGGATTGAGGCGTCCAGCGTTCCCTCGCCGTAACCGGTTGGTTCAGTCATTCAGCGGCCCTTGAACTGGGGAGTGCGCTTCTCCATGAAGGCCTTGGGGCCTTCGATTGCGTCTTCGCTGCCGAAGGCTCTCGCGCCGAGCAGCGATTCCAGGCTCCAGGCCTGCTCCCAGGACATGCCCATCGCACCGCGCACCGCAATCTCCTTGGCGGTGCGGACCGCGAGCGGTCCATTGGCGCAGATCAGGTCGGCGATGGCGTGGGCGGTCGGCATCAGGTCTTCGAGCGGGACGACGCGATTGATCAGACCGCAGTGCAGCGCCTCCTGGGCCGACATCCGCCGGCCGGTCAGGATCAGTTCCATCGCCCAGGCCCAGGGAATCTGGCGGGGCAGACGGATATGCGCGCCCTGGTCGGGGACGATGCCCCAGCGCACCTCCTGCAGGCCGAACTCGGCGTGCTCGGCGGCGACGCGGATGTCGGTGCCGAGCATGTACTCCAGCCCGCCGGCGATGCAGTAGCCGTTTACGGCCGAGATGATCGGTTTGAAGACGTGATGCAGATTGCGCGTCTCCTGGACGCGGAGCGGATTGTCGCGAGCGCCCGCGGACTTGGCCGGGATGGTGCTGCCCAGGTCGGCGCCGGCGCAGAATGCGCGCTCCCCTGCACCGGTCAGGATGGCGACCCAGATGTCGGGATCGCTGTTGAAGTCCTCGGTCGCGTCGCGCAGCAGCCGCAAGAGGTCCTGCGACATCGCGTTCATCCGCTCGGGACGGTTGAACGTAATCACGCAGCGCCGGTTGGCGGGGTCCTTCTCGTAGATCAGCGGTTCGTCGGTCATCGAGTTGCTCCTTCGCTCGGTTTGGTGGCGACTAGCGGCCCTTGAATACAGGATCGCGTTTCTCCATGAATGCGCGCGGCCCTTCGATGGCGTCCTCGCTGCCGAAGGCGCGAGCGCCGAGCAGCGACTCCATGCTCCAGGCCTGTTCCCAGGACATGCCCATCGCACCGCGGACGGCGATCTCCTTGGCCGTCCGCACGGCGAGCGGACCATTGCGGCAGATCAGGTCGGCGATGCCGTTCGCCGTCTCCATCAGCTGGTCGGCCGGAACCACGCGATTGATCAGGCCGCACTGGAGCGCTTCGACCGCCGAAAGCCGGCGGCCGGTCAACAGGATCTCCATTGCCCAGCACCAGGGAATCTGGCGGGGCAAGCGAATGTGCGAGCCGCCAATCGGGATGATGCCCCAGCGCACTTCCTGCAGGCCGAACTCTGCGTGCTCGGCGGCGACGCGGATATCGGTGCCGAGCATGAACTCAAGCCCGCCGGCGATGCAATATCCGTTGACGGCGGCGATCACCGGTTTGTGCACGTCGTGCAGATTGCGCGTCTCATTGACCTTGAGCGGCTCTTCGCGCGTCGCCTGGGTCGCGTTGGGAATGGTGCTGCCGAGGTCTGCTCCGGCGCAGAAGGCGCGCTCGCCCGCGCCGGTGACGATCAGCACCCAGAGGTCCGGGTTCTGCTTGAAGTCGTCGATCGCTTCCCGCATCAGCGCCTGCAGGTCGGGGCTCATGGCGTTCATGCGCTCGGGACGGTTGAAGGTCATGAGGGCGCGACGATTGGCTTCGTCCGGTTCGTAGAGAAGCGGGGGTTCGGACATGACGTGCTCCACTGGTGCTCGGCGTCTGTAGGGAAGATAGAACCAGGCTGCGAATCGGGTCTCGAGCCGATCCGGAGAGCGACCTGCGGACGTAGGCTTGCGGTAGCGGTCGTGAGGGGTTGAGCAATGCGGACCATCTTCGTCACCCTGCTCATGGCGGTCCTCGCGCTGGGCCTGACCGCCTGCGACGGTACGGACGGACCGCAGTCGCGAGCACAGGAGCGGCTTGAGTCGGAAGCGCAAGTCGCTGAATCGCAGCAGTCCGCGTCGCAGTCCTCGGAGGACGAAGCAGAAGTCGCCTCAGGCGCTGAGGGGAACGAAGCACAAGCCACGCAGGATCAGCCGGCGAGCGAAACGGCGCCGCGCCCGTTTGATCCCGATGCGGACAACCTCACCCAACTGATCTACTGGGCTCCCGACGACGGCTTCTTCGGCGCGCTCCTGCCGATTCCCTCAACGGTGCAGTACCTGTTCGACTTGCTACTGGCCTCCGGCCTGCCGGCGGCGGACAAGTACATCATCGATCTGGCTGCCTATCCGGGTCCGCTGCGCGAGCAGGCGATGCAGCACCTGGCAGAGCGCTATGGGGTGGTCCACCGCACGATCTACGAGTACGAGGAAATCTGGGACTTCGATCCGGCTGATTCAAGCACGCCGGCCTACCTGCGATTCAAGCAGGCGCTGTTCGCCGGCAGCCTGCAGGAAATCGCCAGGTTCCTCGATCCTGATGCGGGGCGCACGATCGACGCTCGCGAGGTGATGTGGGGCGGCGTGATCGTTGACGGGATTCCGCCGCTGGAACACCCGAATCAGATCTGGCCGGACCAGGCGAGCGAGTGGATCAACGACAGCGACGTGGTCGTCGGGGTCGAACTCAACGGAGATGCCCGCGCGTATCCGATCCGGATCATCGCCTGGCACGAAATGGTCAACGACACGATTGGCGGAGTCCCGGTCTCGCTGGCCTACTGCACGCTGTGCGGCTCGCCGATCCTGTTCGACGGACGCGTTGGCAGCGAGGTCTACCGCTTTGGCACGAGCGGGCTGTTGTACCGCTCGAACAAGCTGATGTACGACCGCAACACGCGCACGCTCTGGAATCAGTTCAGCGGCAAACCGGCCTGGGGCCCGCTCGTCGGCGAGGACATCCGGCTGGAGGTCCTGCCGGTCGTGGTCACGACCTGGGGCGACTGGTACGCGCGTCATCCCGACTCGACCGTGCTCAGCATCGAAACTGGCTTCAGGCGCGACTACAGTCCCGGCGTCGCCTACAACGACTACTTCAACAGTCCGCAGACCTGGTTCAACATACCGATCCAGGATGATCGGCTGGCAGCAAAAGACAACGTCTATGCAGTACGGGTTGGTGAGGCGTTGACGGCATATCCGATCGAACTACTCGCCGAACGGGTACTTGTTCACGATGAGGTCGGGGGCTTGCCGATTGTCGTGATCGCCAGCGGCAACGGCGAGGGTGGTCGGGCGTACGAGAGCGGCAGCATCCAGTTTGCGTCCGCCGATCTTGGGGCCGGCGCCCTGATCGATGCCGAGGGCAACGTCTGGACGATGTCAGAAGACGCATTGATCGGGCCGGAAGGCAAGTCCTTGCCGCGAGTCGCGGGGCACAACGCCTACTGGTTCGCGGTCACGAATCACAGCGCCGACGGCCGGCTCTGGGAGGGCTGAGCACCGTTGGAGTCGCCCACCCTAATGAGAGTGAGCGACTCCCCGCGTGCCTCTTCTGCCCTTACGAGCGCGGCAGGCCGAGACCTCGGGTGGCGATGATGTTTCGCTGGATCTCGTTGGTGCCGGAGTAGATCGTGCTGGGCACGGCGAGCAGGTACTGCTCGGGCATGTCGCCGGCCCAGGGCGCGCTCGGCTCCTCGGGGATGAGCTGGCCGGAGAGTCCGAACATTTTGATCCCGTAGTTGTATATCTTCTGGCCCAGCTCGGACTGGAAGATCTTGATCACCGAGGCCTCGTAGTTGGGCACGTTGCCGGTCGCCTGGATGTGACCAATGCGGTAGCCGAGGTACTTGGCGACGTTGTTGGAGATGACCAGGTCCGAGAGCCCGAGCCGGTAGCGCTCGCGCTCCTCGGCCGAGCAGTTCTGCAGCTCTTCGGTCATGCCTTCGAGCGTCTTGCGCTGGCCGGCGGTCGTGCCGATCCCGGAGCGCTCAAAGTCGAGCAGGGTCATGCCGACGTACCAGCCGCGGTTTTCCTCGCCGATGCGGTTCTTGGCCGGGACGCGAACGTCCTCGAAGAACACCTCGTTGAAGTGGTGGCGTCCGGCCATGTTGATCAGCGGGCGCACGGAGAGGCCGGGCGTGTTCTTGATGTCGTCGATCAGGAGGAAGGAGATGCCGCGATGCTTGGGCGCGTCGGGATCGGTGCGGACGAGGCAGAACATCTGGTTGGCGCGGTGGCCGCCGGAGGTCCAGATCTTCTGACCGTTGATGATGTAGTCGTCGCCGTCGCGGACGGCGCGCGTCTGCAGCGAGGCAAGGTCGGAGCCGGAGCCGGGCTCGGAGTAACCCTGGCACCAGATGTGCTCGCCCGAGGTGATCTTGGGCAGGTATTCGGCCTTCTGCTCGTCGGAGCCGTGAATGATCAGGGTCGGGCCAATCATGCCGACACCGAAGCCGCGCGTGCCGGTGTCGGGCGCGCCGTGGTAGCCGAACTCCTCGTTAAACACGATCTGCTCGTAAATCGAGGCGCCCAGACCGCCGTATTCCTTGGGCCAGGCGGGTGCAATCCAGCCGCGGTCGCCGAGCTTGCGGTTGAACTCGACCGCGTTCTCGAAGTCCTCGTCGTTCTCGCGCGCGCCGCCCGGTCCGTCACTCGAGGTGGGCTCAGGGATGTTGTCGAGCAAGAATTGGCGAACTTCGCCACGCAGGGTCTCTTCGGCCTCGGAGAATCGCAATTCCATCGTGTCTACCTCGCTATCCCGTCGAGCGGGACTGGTCTGGTTTGCCGGGCGTCGTGGAGCGGGAGACGGGATTCGAACCCGCGACCCTCTGCTTGGGAAGCAGATGCTCTACCACTGAGCTACTCCCGCGCGCCCACAAGCGCGCTGAACGCTATGCGTCACTGCCTTGCATCGTACACGCCGACGAGATTGCGCACAGTGAATGGCTACGCCCTCTCAACAGGGTCGAATCTGCGCGACAGCAGCCAGGCCGGTCCAGCCGCTCCAACCACCATGCCCGCGGCCAGGCCGACGATCGCCGCGTTGCGCAGCGTGATCTCCAGGGCGTCGACGGCAATCCACCAGAGATCGGCGGCAAAGGGATCAGGCGTCGCCTCGGCGCGTCCCGACAGCGACGACTGGAGCAGCGATCCTGCGAGCCACACTATGGCGGCCCCAACGCCGACGCCGAGCGCCGGTGTGCCGAAGCGCGCGATGCCGCAAGTCTGAGCCGCAACAGCCATCGCCAGCAGCAATGCGAGTATCCCGCTGACGATCAGGACGATGGTGGCGATGCTGTGGCCGCCGCGCGTGAGGCGCCCCACCGAGCCGTCGAACGCGGCGCCACGGGACAGAAATCGAAATGCCTGGGGTGAGTCGGCCAACACGTCAAAGCCGTCGTCGTAGACCAGCGAGGCGATTGCCGCCGAGACCTCGGCGGACACGGTCTCGGGACCCTCGTCAATCAGGCTCGGGTCGATTTGCAGTCCAATCGGCAGGCCGACCAGGTCGATCGGTCCGCCCTGCGTCGCCTCCGCCTGTAGCGCAGGCCAGGCGCCGGCGACGAGCTGATCGACCTCCAATAGGGAGTTCGCGGCCACGGCCAGCAGGCGTTGGGCGGTGCTGCGCTCCGTGAGTTGGACTGCGGAGATCGAGAGCACCGTGAGGGCGGCGGCGATCGCGCTCAGGAAAATAGTGATCGCGAGGGCTGAGCGCCTCCAGGTCGAACGGTCCCCGGCCGCCGGCGAGCTGAGCAGTTGCGGGCTACTCACGCGGCCTCGGGCTCAAACAGGAGCGAGCCGGAGAGCATGTCGGGGATGCTGCGGCCGAGCGGATCGACCCAGGGCCACCAGGCGCCGACGCCGAACAGCAACAGCGAGGGCCACCACAGCAATCCCCGGATCACAAACGTGCGCGCGCCGCTTCTCAGCTCGCGCAGGCCAAGCAGTCGAGCGCCAATCGTGCGCGCGCCGAGACCGGCGTAGAGCGACGAGATCAGGAACCAGCAGAGTCCGATCGCATATCCCACGGCCCACTCGCCGGCAGTGGGGTCGCGTACCAGCGGATCAACCTGAACCAACATGGCGAGCACGGCGATGGCGGCGCAAAGCGCGCTAAACAGCCCGATGATCACCAAGTCAATCGCCGCCGCGACCGCTCGGGCTTCGCGGCGGACGATCGGGATTCGCACCGAACTGGACTGCGGACGCGCCATCAGTGCGGTTGAGCGTAGCATCGAAACCATGAGCGGGAAGCGCCTGGCCCTGGTTCTTTCGCTCGGCGTGCTGGCGTTGATCGGGGCGGCGATCGCTGTGGTGTTGACGCTGGCGCTGCTGCGCTCGCAGACGGCGTCGGCGCTGGACGAGGCGGTCTCCGAGGCCACCGAGGGACACCGCTTCGAGCTGCTGCGCTTCGAGTTCACCCACTTGCCGAATCGGCTGCTGACCGAGATCGCGCGCTGGTTCGACGACGATGAGTTGAACGATGACGCCGCGCTCGAACGCTGGTTCACGGCTCGCGAGGAGTCCAACCGCAAGCCGGCCGAACGTGCGCTGGAACGGGCGATCGCCCGGTCGGCCTCCGCAATGGGGTTGGATTCCCCGCTGCCGCTCTTCGGCGATGTGCAACTCCAGTGGCCGCCGGTAGACGTCGATCTGGGCGAGACGCTGCGGGTGCTGGCCGTCTCGCCGCGCAACGAAGTTCGGCTGGTCCGCACGGTGCTGCTGAGCTCGGACATCGCAGCCGATCAGTTCGAGCGGCTGGAAGCGATCGTCGAAGCCGATGGCGAGTGGGCAGCATGGGTGACGACGATCGGCGGCGTCGCGCTGTATCCCGCCCCCGTCGTGTCGTCGCGCGACTACCTGCGTACGTTGCAGATCATGGCGCACGAGTGGACGCACCACTACCTGGGGTTCTATCCGCTGGGGCTGTCGTATGGCCGAGGCCCCGAGATGCGCACGATCAACGAGACGGTCGCGGACATCGTCGGCGATGAGCTTGGCCTCCAGGCCGCATTGACGATTGAGGCCGAACTGCCGGTTGCCGACAATCCCGAGCGTCAAGCGCTGCTCGCCCGCACCGACCCGATCCTGCGATCGTTGCGGCTTGAAGTCGACGAGCTGCTTGCTCAGGGCAAGGTCGACGAGGCCGAACAGCGCATGGAGGCGGCGCGTCAGGAACTGGCCGAAGCCGGCCGTCCGTTTCGCAAGATCAACCAGGCGTTCCTCGCATTCCGCGGCGGCTACGGCGCCAGCGGCTCGTCGGCCAGTGAATGGGGACCGCGATTGATCGCGCTGCGCGAATCCAGCGACTCGCTTGCCCACTTCGTCGAGCAGGTGCGTGGGATCAACTCGCCCGCCGAGGCGGATCGACTGTTGCCTCGATAGCGGGACGGGTGGCGCGGCGCAGACGTTAACCCGGTTCGACTTCCAGCACGCTGGAGTCGTCGGGCAAGATAATCACGGACTGATCGGCGATGGTGCCAAGATAACCGTCGTGCACCTCGAGCATGAGTTGATAGATGCCGCCGGGCAGATCAGTGCTGTCCCAGCGACCGAGGACGCCGCCCGGAACAGCGGCATCGCCCGCGGCGATGGCGATCACGTCCCCGTCGTCGTTCATCCGCGCGAACAGCGTCCAGCCGACCAGATCTGCGCTGGCGGCGCGGCCGGTAATGACCAGCGGGCCACGCTTGATCGTTGCGCCGTCGGCAGGCAGGTCGATCCGGACCGGGACATGGTCAGCAGCGACGGTGCCGGGCTGGAGATAGGCGACCTGATTGTCTCGCAGCCATGCCACGGCGACCGGATCGAGCGCCGTGGCCGCACCGCGCGCGATAGTTGGCGCATCCAGCCAGACTCCCTGTTGCAGAAACTCCTCAGGCGTGTCGACGGTGGCTCGCTGCAAGGTGCGCCGATCCACCTCGACTTCGTAGCAGATGTGATTGTCGACGGGCGGCGCAACGCGAACGGACACGAAGATCTCCTCGCGCGGCGCCCCGCAGGGATCGCGAAGCGGTGACTCGCCGTCCGCAGGTGCGGCCCAGAGGTTGACCGACGGCGCGTAGACGTTGCTCCGGTGGATGCCCTCGGGCGCGACGAACGGCGACTCGGACAGCCCGTCGTGGGCGGCGACCATGAGGCGATTCCAGATGCGGCCGGCGGTCTGGACCGAGGAACCGCCGATCATCGGCGACTCGTCGGCGTTGCCGACCCAGACGCCGACGGCGAGCTGCGGCGTGTAACCCATGGTCCAGTAGTCGCGGCGCACGTCGTCGCGGCCGGGGTCGCCCGCCGTGCCCGTCTTGGCCGCCGCCGGCCTGTCGATCACGAGCGGACTGTCGACGCCGTAGAGCAGAGCGCGGGCCTGGTTGTCGGAGAGCATGTCGGTGATCTGGTAGACCTGCGCGGGTTTGGCAACCGCCCTGACTTCCGCCTCGCCGCTCGGCGACCATTCATAGAGCAGCCGGCCCTCGGCATCACGAATCTCAAGGACGGCGACCGGATCGAGCTCGCGGAACCCGTCGGGCAGGACGATCGTGGTCGGATGGCCCTTCATCTCTCCGCCGTTGGCGAGCGTCGCGTATGCGTAAGTCATGTCGAGCAGGGAGACCTCGCCGCCGCCGAGCGTGATCGATGGGCCGTATGCGCCGGGGTCGTGCATCGTCGTGATGCCGAGCCGGTGCATCGTGTCCAGCAGGGCGCCGACGCCGAGCCGGTCGGCGACCTTGAATGCGGGCACGTTCATCGAGTTTGCCAGCGCGCTGCGGATCGTGACCGGCCCGCGGAAGACGCCGTCGAAGTTGACCGGCCGGAACTCGTCGCCGTTGGCTTCGGTGTAGGTCGTGGGCACGTCCCAGAGAACAGTCGCTGGGTGCCACATGCGCGGATCGATCTGGAAGGCGGCGAGATAGGTGAGCGGCTTGAGCGCCGAGCCGGGCGAATGCGTCGCGGTGGCCAGATTGACCTGACCTTCGATCGACTCGTCAAAGAAGTCCCGGCTGCCGACCATCGCCAGAATCTGCCCGGTGGCGGGATCAATGGCGACTGCGGCTCCGTTATGTGCGCCGGTGGCAGCTTCGAAATCACCGATTGCGGTGCGCAGTTCGACTTCGGCTCGCTCCTGCAGCGCGAAGTCCAGCGACGTCCGCACGCGCAAGCCGCCGTTCTCCATCAGGTTGCCGCAGCCGCCCGCGCCCGACGGCGGCACGAACCGCTCCAGCTCGCAGAGCCGCTCGACCTGCTCACGCACGTAGAGCACGAAGTGCGGCGCGTTGATGTCAAACTCAGCCGAGTCGAACCGCAGCGGCTCGGCCCAGGCGTCGTCGGCCTCGGCCTGGCCGATGTAGCCGTGCCGGACCATCAGCGCCAGAACCTGTCCCTGGCGCTGCTTCGCGCCTTCGAAGTTGACCAGCGGGTTGTAGCGCGACGGCGCCTGGGGCAAGCCGGCCAGCATGGCCGACTCGGCCAGCGTGAGCTGCGACGGCGGCTTGCCGAAGTAGCGTTGACTCGCCGCCCCGATTCCGTATGAGAAGTTCCCGTAGTAGATCGAGTTCAGGTACCACTCGAGGATCTGTTCCTTGCCGTACTCGTTGGTCAACTCGACCGCGAGGATCGTCTCCTTGACCTTGCCGCGTACGCGATTGAGCGTGCGCCCGCTGCGTTCCTCGGCCGGGATCAGCACGTTCTTGACCAGCTGCTGCGTGATCGAGGAGCCGCCCGAACCGCCGAGAAAGTCGGAACTTCCCACGCCGAAGTTCTCCCACGCCGCTCGCAACAGGCCGCGGAAGTTGATCCCCTCGTTGCTCCAGAACGACGCGTCCTCGGTCGCGACCGTGGCGTCGATCATGAACTGCGACACGCCGTGCAGGCGCACGGGCGCGCGCAGGCCGTCGTAGGGGCGCGCGTACTCGAAGAGCAACACGCCGTCCTCGCCGTTGCGATCGAAGACGCGGCTGCTGCCCAGGAGCCGCTGTGTTTCCTCGATCCGGTCCGGCGGCGCCAGATCATCGGCGAACTCTGAGTAGATCAGGTAGGCCGTGGCTGCGGCCGCGCCCAGCATCAGCCCGGGCAGGCCGAGCAAGAGCGTGAGCGCGATCATCCAGCCGCGCATGCGCGGCGGTTCGGCGCGCACTCCCCGCTTGCGGCGGCGCGAGCGGATCGCGAGGCGCGTGGCCAACGACAGCCGCCGACTGCGTCCCGGACTACGTTCCAGTGGCAAGGCCGATCCTCCTGCTGACTTCCACGTTACGTCGCGCCCCGCTCAAGCGAGCGGCGCGATACGCTGCCATGCACCGAGCGCTGTGCAACGAACGCATGTTGACCTCGCATCGACCTCTTCACTATGCCCGACGCCGACGCCACGCAGTTCACCAGCAGCCAGGTACGCGACCTGGCCTCGCTGGTGCGTATTGAGTTAACGGATACGGAAGTCGAAGAGTTCCGTGTCGAACTGGCGAGCATCCTCTCGCACATCGACGCGCTGTCGGAGATTGACACGGAGGGCGTGCCGCCGACCAACAACGGCGCAGACCTGCTCAACGTGGAGGCCGAGGACGAATCGCAGCCGGCGATGCCGCGCGAGGAGATTCTGGCCAACGCGCCGCAGCGCGAGGACAACTACTTCCGCGTCCACGCGGTGTTGGACCAGTCATGACCGACGCTGCCGCCGCCGACCTGCTTTCGATCACGCTGGCCGAGGGCGCACGCCGACTGCGCGATGGATCGATCACGTCGCGGCAACTGACCGAGGCGTTTCTTGATCGGATCGACACCACCGATAACGATGTCCGCGCCTTTGTCACTATCACCTCCGAGTCCGCCCTTGCGCAGGCCGACGAGGCCGACGCACTCCTCTCGCGCGGCGACGCGACTGCGCCGCTAACGGGTCTGCCCGTCGCGATCAAGGACGTGCTGATGACCAGAGGCGTGCGCACCACGGCCGGTTCGCGGATGCTCGACTCACTGATTCCCCCCTATGACGCCACGGCGGTAAGCAAGCTGCGGGAAGCGGGGGCGATCTCGTTGGGCAAGACCAACATGGACGAGTTTGCGATGGGTTCCTCCACCGAGCACTCGGCCTGGTTCCCCACGGCGAACCCGTGGGACCTGGAGCGGGTGCCGGGCGGCTCGTCGGGCGGCTCGGCTGCGGCGGTCGCGGCGCAGCAGTGCATCGCAAGTCTGGGCTCCGACACCGGCGGGTCGATTCGCCAACCGGCTTCGTTTTGCGGCGTGGTCGGGCTCAAGCCGACTTACGGCCGCGTGTCCCGCAACGGACTGATCGCATTCGCCAGTTCGCTGGATCAGATTGGACCGTTCACCCGCACCGTCGAGGACGCAGCGATGCTGCTGCAGGCCATCGCCGGCCCGGACCCGCTCGACTCGACCTGTTACGACGAGCCGGTTCCGGACTTCAGCGCGCAGCTCGAGCGCGGGCTCGACGGGCTGAAGGTCGCCGCGCCGCGCGAGTTTTTCGGCGAGGGCATGGACGACGATGTCGCCGCGACGATTGAAGCGGCGCTCGACCTGCTGGCTTCACATGGCGCGCTGATTGACCGTTCGCCGTCGATGCCGAGCGTGCCGATGGCGCTGCCGGTCTACTACATCCTTGCGCCGTCGGAGTGCTCGGCGAACCTGGCCCGCTTCGACGGGGTCAAGTACGGCTACGGCGCGCGCGGGGGCGAATCGATGTGGTCGGACATGGAAGCGACGCGCAAACACGGCTTCGGACGCGAAGTCAAGCGCCGCATCCTGCTGGGCGCGTATGCGCTCTCGGCCGGGTATTACGACGCCTACTACCTGCAAGCGCAGAAGGTGCGCACGCTGATCCGGCGCGAGTTCGACCGGGTCTTTGCCGAGCACGACGTGATCGTCGCGCCGACCGCGCCCACGGTCGCCTTCAAGCGCGGCGCGATCACCGAGCCATATCAGATGTACCTGAATGACATCTTCACCATTCCGGCCAACATCGCGGGACTGCCGGCGATCTCGATTCCGGGCGGGTTCGGCGCCGAGGGGATGCCGGTCGGACTGCAGTTTGTCGGACAACGACTGGACGAGGCGGCCTTGCTGGGCGTCGCCAACGCCTACGAGCGGCTCGCCGAATGGCCCACGATCCCGCCCTCGAATGTTGGCTCAACGTAACGAGGAGCCCGACTCTCGTTACCAGCGCAGACACGGCCCGATTCTTCACGTAAAGTGCAATCTTGATGGACTCAATCCTGGAACCCGTGCTGCGCGAACTGGCGCGTGACGCGCGACTGACGGCCGCTCAGATCGCGGCGACCCTTGACGAAGACGAAGCGGCGGTCGCGGACGCGATGCGCGAGGCCGAAGAGCGAAACATCGTCCTCGGCTACGGCGCGAAGATCAACTGGGAAACGCTGGGGTTGTCGACCGTCTACGCAGTCGTTGAAGTAACTGTCGAACCGCAGGAGAACGTGGGCTACAACGCCGTCGCGCGGCGGATCGCCCGCTTCGACGAAGTGCAGACCGTCTACTTCGTCTCGGGCGCGTACGACCTGCTGGTGATGATCGCGGCGGACAACATGCGCGGCATCTCGGATTTCGTCGGCGAGCGCCTGGCGACGATGTCGGGCGTCAAGGGCACCACGACCCGAGTACTGATGCGCCGCTACAAGGAAGACGGCGTGTACATCGATTCCGACCTCCAGAACGACCGCCAGCGGGTCGTGTTCTAGCGTTTAGCAACGGAGAACAGAGCGAGAGTTCCATGCCGATTGCCTCCAACGACCGCAGCTACGCAAGCGACGACGACCCTCGGCGTACCGACGCCGCGGGCGCCGGATCGGCGTCTGCGGCGGGAGCGACGGCGGAGCACGGAGCGACGCGCGAATCGCGGGTCGCGCAGCGTGTCCAAGCGGTGCCGAGTTCGGGGATTCGCCGCTTCTTCGACATCATTGCGTCGATGGACCACGTCATTTCGCTTGGCGTGGGCGAGCCCGACTTCGTCACGCCCTGGCCGATCAGCGAGGCCGGCATCCGCGCAATCGAGCGCGGCCACACGCATTACACCTCCAACCTCGGCCTGATTGAGCTGCGTGAAGCAATCGCATCCGACCTGGCCCGCCGCTACGGAGTCGAGTGGGATCCGATCGATGAGTTGCTGATTACGACCGGCGTCTCCGAGGGTTTGGACCTTGCGGCGCGTGCGATCATCAATCCCGGCGACGAGGTGATCGTCGCCGATCCGTCTTATGCCGCTCACGCGCCGGCGATTCTGCTCGCGGGCGGCGTGCCGGTCGCCGTCGAGACCAGCGCGGCCCGGGGCTTTGTCCTCGAACCAGCCAGGGTCGAGGCCGCGATCACGCCGCGCACACGGGCGCTGCTGCTCGGCTATCCGTCCAATCCGACCGGGGCGGTCCTGGACCGAACGACGCTTGAGGCGCTGTCGGAGATCGCCCGGCGGCACGACCTGCTCGTGATTTCGGACGAGATCTACGACCGGCTCGTCTACGGTGGCGCGGTACACACGCCGATCGCGTCACTGCCGGGGATGAAGGAGCGGACGATCACGCTGGGCGGCTTCTCCAAGTCGCATGCGATGACCGGCTGGCGCGTCGCCTGGGCTGCCGCACCGGCCGATCTGTTCGGCGGCATGCTCAAGATTCACCAGTACGCGATGATGTCGGCGCCGACCGTGGCCCAGCACGCCGCGCTCGAAGCGGTGCGCGCGGGCGAAGAGTACGTCGTCTCGATGCGCGAGGAGTACGACCGCCGCCGGCAATTGATGTGGCGCGGATTCAACGAGCTCGGTCTGGCCTGCGCCGAACCGCGCGGCGCGTTCTACGCCTTCCCCTCGGTCGCGCAGACCGGCTACGACGACGAGACCTTCGCCGAGCAACTGCTCCTGCGGGAACAGGTCGCGGTCGTGCCGGGTTCCGCCTTTGGCGCAGCGGGTGCGGGACATGTGCGCGCCTGCTACGCAACCAGCTACGAGGAGATCGAGGAAGCGCTGGAGCGCATTCGCCGCTTCCTGCACTCCGCGCCGATGGCAAAGTAAGCCTGGCCGGGTCGGCGCAGGCGCTAGCCTGACGCCATGACCTTCCGCCTCAACACCCCGTCCGACGAGTCGGATCCCGAAGACCTGACGCTGCGCATCACCGGTGTGCAGGCGCGGCCGAGGGAGCAGGAGGACGTTGAGCCCGACCCCTCGCGGCTCGAACTGCGGCTGGCCACCACGCGAGGCGAGATTTCAGCGTTGTTGGACGTGAGCGAGGGACAGACCGGCGCGCTGATCACCTGCTCGGGGGCGATGGGCGGAGAGCACGAGACGCGCGGTCCGGCCGACAGCGTCTACCGACGCCTGGCTGAGCGCCTGCCCGCAGAGGGCATCTCAACGCTGCGCATTCACTACCGGATCGCGGGAGAATTCGAGGAATGCGTCCTCGACCTGCTCGGCGCGTGTTCGTTCCTGACCGGGATCGGCGCCGAGCGGATCGTGCTGGCCGGACACTCCTTTGGCGGCGCGGTCGTGATCAAGACGGGTCAGATCCTGCCCCAGGTTCGGGGCGTGATCTCGCTCTCGCCGCAACTGTTCGGCACGCGGCAGGTCGACGAGATGCAGAAGCCGCTGTTGCTGATCCACGGCACCGCCGACGCGATCCTGCATCACATGGCCTCCGAGGACATCTACGAACGGGCCAACGAACCCAAGAAGCTCGTGCTGGTCGACAACGGCGGCCACGGTCTTGCCGAAGATCCCGACCTGGTGATGACGGAGATGCACGAGTTCGTGCACGCGCATGTCGGGCCGATGTAGCTCGTCGGTCCGAGCCCCCCTCTGCCTTCGGCATCTCCCCCCGCTTCGCGGGGGGAGAGGGGAGCTAGCCGCCGTCGTTGTTGTTGCCGTTGCCCGACGCGACTCCGACGCCCAGGCGCTCGGCGATCGTGCGCGCGGCGTTGGTCAACTCCATGGGAATGATCCACTTGGTGCTGTCGCTGTTGGCGAGGTTGCGCAGCGTTTCGAGGTACTGCAGACCCATCGTGTTGCCGTGCGCGACTTGTGCAGCCGTGTTGATCGAATTCAACGCGTCGGCGTAGCCCTGCGCTTCGAGGATCTGCGCCTCCCTGTGACCTTCGGCGCGCAGGATCTGCGCCTGCTTCTCACCCTCGGCCTCAAGAATTGCCGCCTGCCGCTCACCCTCGGCGACGTTGATCTGCGCATCGCGCGAACCCTCGGACTCGGTGATCTGCGCACGCCGCGTACGCTCCGCCGACATCTGGCGGGTCATCGCCTCGGCAATCGCGGGCGGCGGCTCGATCTCGCGAATCTCCACGGCCGTGACCTTGACGCCCCAGCGATTGGTCACGTCGTCGAGCTTGACCTGCATCTGGTCGTTAATGTCGTCGCGGCGCGAGAGCACCTCGTCCAGCGACAGTTCACCAATCACCGCGCGCAGCGTAGTGGTGGCGAGTTGGCGCGCCGCGCCGAGGTAGTCGCGCACCTCCAGCACCGTCCGCTCGGGATCCACCACGCGCAGGTAGACGACAAAGTCGACGTCGACTCCGGCGTTGTCGGCAGTGATGTTGCGCTGCGGCGGCACGTCGAAGTATTGCTCGCGCATGTCGACCTTGGTGCCGGCCTGGATGATCGGAATGATCCAGACGAGTCCCGGGCCCTTCATCCCCACGTAGCGGCCGAGCTGGAATTTGGCGATGCTCTCGTAGTCGCGAACCATATTGAGGATGGCCATCAGGAGACTCCTGTCTGAATCTGGGCTGGAGATCGGCGCCTGGATTGCAGCGAGTATACGCAGATGGCGCGGGCAACTCTCCCGCCAATGTACAAAACGCTTGTCACGCAGGTCGGCGAATAAGCTGACCGCGTGACTGAACCACAACCCGACTGGCGAACTCGATTTGCGCGCAGCCGATGGGCCGGCATGCTCGAACTCTGCCGGCCCACGACAGGCGTCTGGCTGTTGGTTTCGTCGGCGCTGATGGTCGTTGCCGCCACCCATGGCAGCGTGGAGTGGTCGCTGCCGATTCAGTACGGCGTCATGGTCGTCTGCTTCTCGTACTCGGCAGGAATCGTCAACAACATCCTCGACGCAGAGATCGACGGCCGCAGCAGGCTCTGGCGGCCGATTCCGGCCGGACTGATTACTGCTCGAGCTGCGTTGCCCGGCCTGGTCCTCTGGGTCGCGCTCGGCTCGACCGTCGGCTTCCTCGCCGATTGGCGGGTTGGCGTGATTGGCCTGGCAATGCTGGCTGCCGCGACCTTGCACAGCTACGCCTGGCGGGGCTCCGTGCTCGGCTTTGCGACGTTTGCCCTGGTCGGCGTGCTGTTGCCGGTCGGCGCGATCCAGGCAGTCGACACCGCCTTTCCCGACCAACACCTCTACTGGGTGGTGCCCGTCGGGGCGCTGGCCGGCATGGCGACGTTCTTCATCTACAAGCTGCCGCAGTTCGAGATGGATGACGAGGACGGCGCTCGCTCCATTTTGCACTGGCTCGGGATCGACATGGCCGTCCCGACTGCTTGGGCGATCGTGACCGCCGCGCTTGCCCTGGCAGCGGCGTCAATCAACATCTCGGGCGGCAACCTGGTCTGGCTGCTGGGACCGCTGCTCTACTTCATCCTCATGGGCCTGTTCTGCATCTGGATGATGATGCGCGGCGTGACCGAGTCCCGCCTGTTGACTCAGCGGGTCCTGGTCATGCCCATGCTGCCCGTGTTGATCATCTGTTGGCTCGGCGCGGCTGCGTCGTAGACTGCGCGTGCATCCACAACCCGTAGCGAAACGAGCAGCAGCATGTCCGATGTCTTCAGCGTTGACCCGAATCTCCCCGACTGGATCCGCGAGCACACCGAGCAATACCTGGGCTCGGGCGGGGCGGAAGGGCACATGTGGGATCGTCCCGACGGCTCGGGCGCTATTCCCTGTCTGCTGCTGGCCGCAAAGGGTCGGCGCTCGGGAGAGTGGCGGACGCTGCCGTTGATCTACGGGGAGTCGGATGGCGCGTATGTGATTGTCGCCAGCAAGGGCGGGGCCAGGAGCCATCCGGCCTGGTACCTCAACCTCGAAGCCAACCCCGAGGTCCAGCTGATGGTCGGCACAGAGCAGTTCGAGGCCACCGCGCGAACGGCAGAAGGCGCGGAGCGCGACAAGCTCTTCGCCCTGATGGCCAAGGACTTCGCGCCCTACCTCGACTACGCCGTCCGGGCCGGCGGCGCGGGCAGGCAGATTCCGATCGTGGTGCTCGAGCGGAAGTAGCGCGCCAACCAGCGCCCCCCTCTGTCCCTTCGGGACATCTCCCCCCGCTTCGCGGGGAGAGAGGAGAGTGTTAGACGTTGACAACCTCGGGCAGGGAGGCCGGCAGGCCGACGGCGTCTTTGACGTCGGCGAGGACTTCAGCGGCGATCACGCGGGCTCGGCGGGCGCCGTCGATCAGAATCTCGTCCACGGCGTCGGGATCGGCGGCCAGTTCCTCGCGGCGGGCGCGCATTGGGGCGAAGTAGTCGTTGACCGACTCACTGAGTTGCTTCTTACAGTCGACGCAGCCGATTTCGGCGCTGCGGCAAGCGGCCGCGATCTCGGGCTGCTTCTCCGGCCCGAAAAAGCCATGCAGGGAGAACACGTTGCAGACCTCCGGCCGGCCCGGGTCATCGCGGCGCACCCGCTGGGGATCAGTGATCGCGGTGCGGATCGCCTGAAAGGTCTCCTCGGGCGTCGCGGCGATGTCGACCGCGTTGCCGTACGACTTGGACATCTTGCGATTGTCGAAGCCCAGGACCATCGGCGCGCTGGTCAGCTCGGCCTCTGGCTCGGGAAAGGTGTCGCCGAAGATGTTGTTGAATCGGCGCACGATCTCGCGGGCAAGTTCGAGGTGTGGCAGTTGATCCTCGCCGACCGGCACCTTGTTTGCGCGATAGAGCACGATGTCGGCCGTTTGCAGGACGGGATATCCGACCAGGCCGTAGTTCACGTTCTCGGGCTGCGACTTGGCTTTCTCCTTGAAGGTGGGCACGTTCATCAGCCGCCCGATCGGCGTGACCATCGAGAGCAGCAGGTGCAACTCGGAGATTTCCGGCACGTGGCTCTGCGCGTAGAGGATGGTCTCCTCGGGTCGAATCCCGGCGGCGAGCAGATCGAGCGCCGTCTCGCGGACGTGATCGCGAAGCTGTTCGGTCTCGGTCAGGGTCGTGAGCGAGTGCAGGTCGACGATCGAGTAGATGCACTCGTAGCGGTCCTGGAGCGCAACGAAGTTCTGGATTGCACCCAGGTAGTTCCCGATGTGCTGCCGGCCGGTCGCGCGGATTCCCGCGAACACGCGATCTTGCATGGCTGACTCCTCCGTAGAGTTACATTTCGTCCGGCGCGTCGAGGCCGAGCATACGCAGCGTGGCGGCCAGCGCGGCCTGGGCCGCCTGAGTCAGCGTCAGCCGAGCGCCGGAGCGCTGCGGCTCCTCCGGCACGACGATCCGGCAGGTGTCGTAGAACTGGGTGAAGGCCTGGGCCAGGCTCTGCGCGTAGTAAGTCAGATGATGCGGCTCGCGCTTGAGCGCCATGTCCTCAACCAGCTCCGGCAGGCGCAGAATCTCGCCGATCAACACGGCTTCCTGGTCGGCGGCGAGCAGGTCGAGATGGTCCGACGACGCTGCAAGCCCTGCTTCGGCGGCGGTGCGCATTACGCTCGCGCAGCGGGCGTGGGCGTACTTGACGTAGCTGGCAGGGTTCTGCCGCGGATCCGCCGACACGGCGGCGCTCAAGTCGAAGTCCATCTGCGCATCGGCCGAGCGCTGGAGCATGAAGAATCGCGCAGCGTCCGCGCCGACCTCCTCGATCAGCTCCCGCAGCGTCACAATCTCGCCGGTGCGCTTGGACATCCGCACGCGCTCGTCGCCGCGACGCAGGTGGACGAGCTGGTAGAGCAGCACCTCCAGCGCCTCGCCGTCGCCGCCGACAGCGGAGACCGCCGCCTTGGTCCGTGCGACGTGGCCCTGATGGTCCGCGCCCCAGACGTCAATCACGGAGTCGAAGCCGCGGGAGATGAACTTGTCGTAGTGGTAGGCGACATCGGAGGCGAAATAGGTCGGCTCGCCCGAGGAGCGGATCAGGACGTTGTCCTTGTCTTCGCCGAGGTCCTCGGCACGGAACCAGACCGCGCCCTCTTTCTCGATCACATACGAGCCGTCGCGCAGCCGGTCCATGGCGATGTCGTAGGTCGATTCGCCCTCGCCGGCGTCGTAGAGCGCGCTCTCTCGCTGCCAGTGGTTGAATTCAACCCGCAAGAGCGCCAGGTCCTCGCGGATCTGATCGACCATCAGTTGCAGGCCGCGCTCGGACAGATCCTCCGGCGGATCGTCGCTGCTTTCGAGCCAGCGCTCGCCCAACTCGGCCTTGAGCCGAGAGGCGAGGTCGATCATATAGGCGCCCTGGTAGCCGCCATCGGGCAGTGGCGCCTCGCGCCCGAACTGCTGCTGATAGCGAGCGAATAGGGTGCGTCCGAACAGCCGGATCTGCGCCCCGGCGTCGTTGATGTAGTACTCACGCTCGACCTCGAATCCGGCTGCGTCGAGCACCGAGGCGAGCGCATCGCCCAGCACCGCGCCCCGTCCGTTGCCGACCTGCAAAGGGCCGGTCGGATTGGCGGAGACGAACTCAACCTGGACTCGGTGACCGGCGCCGACATCGGTCCGGCCCCAACCGTCGCCTGCCTCTGCCACCACGAGCAGTTGGCCGCGCTGCCACTCCGGATCGAGCTTGAGATTGATAAATCCGGGACGGGCGACGTCCACGTCGGCGATCGGCTCGGTGCGCAAGATGCGCTGCGCAATGACCGAGGCGACATCCATCGGCGGCATCCGCACTGCGCTGGACAGTCGCAGCGCGACGTTGCAGGCGTAGTCGCCGTGCTCCCGTTCCTTGGGCCGCTCGATGCGCAACTCGATTGGAGGGATCGGTGGCAGGGCGCCGTCGGCCTGGGCCAACTCCAGGGCGTTGCGGACTAGCTCTCCAACCAGCTCTCGCGTTGCGCGCGCCATGATCTCGTTGCTTTCCTCAACTGTCAGATTGCCACTGTAAAGGTCGAACGGTCAAAGGATCAGGATATCGGTCACTTGGGTGTGGGGCCGCCCCCCTCTGTCACTCCGTGACATCTCCCCCCGCTCCGCGGGGTGAGAGAAAGAGTGGGCTAGTGCACGGCGGTTGCTCCGGCCACGTTGAGCTGCTCGGACTGCATGCGCAGCAGGCGATGCTCGGGCGAGCGCAGGTTGGGATCGTCATCGAGGATTCGATTCGCCCAGTTGCGGGCGAGGCTGAGCGATTCGTGGTCGGTCAGCCTGGCCACGCGCAACTCCGGCAGTCCCGACTGGCGTGTGCCGAAGTACTCGCCCGGACCGCGCATCTCCAGGTCGGCTTCGGCCAGTTCAAAGCCGTTGGACGTCTGCACCATCAGGTCGAGTCGGCGGCGGCTCTGCTCGACGCCGGTGTCCGAAATCAGGAAGCAGATCGACTCGATGTCGCTGCGCCCGACACGGCCGCGCAACTGGTGGAGCTGGGCCAGGCCGAAGCGTTCCGCGCCCTCGACCGCCATGACCGTCGCCCGGGGCAGGTCGACGCCGACCTCGACCACAATCGTTGAGACCAGAACATCCGCCGCGCCGCTGGTCAGGTCTGCCATGACCGCGCGCTTCTCGTCGGACGACATGCGGCCATGCAACAGTCGGACGCGCGGCGCGAGGTCACGCAGCGGTCCCGTGCGCAGGTACTCGTACTGTTCGGTCGCCGCTTCCGATTCCAGGCTCTCCGACTCTTCGACCAGCGGGCAGATGACGAACGACTGCCGACCCTTGCGCGCCTCCTCGCGGATGCGCGCATAGACGATCTCCTCGCGTAGCGAGGGTTCGACCACCTGCGTGCGTACGCGCAGCCGTCCCGGTGGGAGTTCGTCGATCACCGAGGAATCGAGTTCGCCGTAGACCGTCAGCGCGAGCGTGCGCGGGATCGGCGTGGCGGTCATCACGAGCAGGTGCGGGCTGCGGCCCTTGCCTCGCAGCGCGTCTCGTTGCAGCACGCCGAAGCGATGCTGCTCGTCGACCACGACCAGGCCCAGATCGTTGAAGTTGGCGCTCTCCTGGATCAGCGCGTGGGTGCCGACGACGAGATCCAGCTCGCCCGACTCCATCATCTGGTGAATCTGCCGCTTGCGCGCGGCGCGGGCGCTGCCCGTGAGCAGCGCCATGCGCACCGGGCGGCCCAATGCCGGCGCGAGGTTGTAGTTGTGCCAGAGCGGTTCGCCGGCGTTCTGCTCTTCGCCCGCGAACAGCCGTTGAAACGTCTCGTAGTGCTGAGCGGCGAGCACCTCGGTCGGGGCCATCAGGACCGTCTGGTGTCCGGCGCGCACAGCCGCGAGCATCGCCGCGGCGGCGACCACCGTCTTGCCCGATCCGACATCGCCCTGCAACAGCCGGGCCATCGGTTCGCGGCGGAACATGTCGTTACGAATTTCGGTCAGAACGCGCTGCTGCGCTGCGGTCAGCTCGAAGGGCAGGGCGGCGATGAAGCGGTCGAGGAAATCGCCCGGCATCGGGATCGGCGGCGCGTCTGCGCGCAGCCGCGCCTCGCGCTTGCGGGAGAGCACGGCGAGTTGCACGGCGAGCAGTTCCTGGAACGCGATCCGCTGCTTCGCCTGATCGACATCCTCGAGCCGGTCCGGGAAATGGATAATCCGCAGCGCCTCGGCCTCGGAGATGAAGCCCTGTTCCTGCACGAGATAGGCGGGCAGCGACTCGGCCAGCATTGGCAAATAGTCGCGCACCGCCGCGTGGGCCAGGCGTCGGATCGTGCGGTTGGGCAGGCCGCGCGTTTTCGGATAGACGGGCGAGAGTCGACCCACATGCACGGTGTCGTCGTTGGGATCGTCGAGCCGCTCCCACTCCGGGGATTCCATCTGCAGGTAACGTCCGCGGATGCCGACCTTGCCCGAGAGTCCCACGCGCATCCCCGGTTGCAGCGTGCGAGCCAGGTAGGGTTGCTGCCACCACCAGACGCGGATGCTGCCGCTGCCGTCGCTGACCACCGCCTCCGTTGCCTTGCGGCCGCCGCGCAAGTGCTTCACCTCGATGCTGACAATGGTGCCGACGATCGTCAGCTCGATGCCCTCCAGCGCCTCGGAAACCGTACGCACTTCGCGCCAGTCCAGGTACCTGAACGGCAAGTGCCAGAGCACGTCGTAGACCGAGTTGATGCCGAGCGAGGTGAGCGCGGACCGTGAAATCGGCGGAATCCGACCGAGCACGGAGAGATCGGAAGCAAGCGGATCCTGATCGTCGATTGCCGCCACGGCGCGTCGACGCGCCGAGCGCGATCGCGATGCCGGTTTGGCTGCTCGTTCTGCTCGTTCGCCGTCGGACTCCTCTTGCGCGCCGCTCTCTCGCTTGCGTCTTGTCCGAGGACTCTTGCCCGCCTGGGGTGCGGAGCCCGGAGTCAACGCGGCTCGCACCCTGCTCGCCCACTGCTCGCGTTCCTCCGGCGAGAGCGATGCGTAACCGTCCTGCGGCAGCGCGGCGACGATTCGCTTGAAGAACTGAACCTGTTCGCCCTCGTTCAGCACTCGGCGCAGGAACGCGTCGAGTCCGCCGCCAGTGACCGACGTGTTGCGATAACCCTGCTTGTCCTCCAGCGCCAGGATGCTCTGGAGCGTCTGCGTCGGTCGGCGCTGCGTCGTCATGCGGCCATGGTCACGCCCTGCGACGCACGGCCGCGCCGACCGTGCCCGGGCCGATATGCGCGCCCAGCACCGGCGAGCTGAGGATGACGGGAACGTCGAGCCCGCCGCAGGATTCGGATACGCGCTGCGCCAGCGCCGTGGCATCGGACTCGGCGTTGCCGTGCATGATGGCGACACGCTCGGGCTCTCCGCCGGACATGATCTGCGCGTACAGGCGATCGATCGCCTTCTTCCGCGTGCGCGGCCGTTCGATGTCTTCCACTTCACCGTCGATCAGTTCAAGCAGCGGTCTCATCCGCAGCAGCTTGCCGGCGAGTTGCCTTGCGCGTCCAATCCGGCCACCCCGCAGCAGGTAGTCCAGCGTCTCCACGAACATGATCACGCGGGTCCGCGAAGCGCTTTCGCGTGCCGCGTCGGCGGCGTCCGAGAGGCCGGCTCCGGCCTGGACTGCGGACAGCGCCGCCTCCGACGCCCACCCGACCGAGATTGAGGCCGACTCGGTGTCGACGAACTCCATCGGCGGCGGCTCGCTGAGCAACGAGCCTCCCTGGCGCGCCGAGTTGAGCGTGCCCGAGAGTTTGCCGCTGATATGCACGGAAATGACGCCCTCGGCGCCGGCGTCGATCAGTTCCTGGTAGGTGTCGCGGAACACGCCGGGCGCCGGCTGCGAGGTCGTCGGCAACACGCCGCCGTCGCTGAGCACCCGATCCATCCGCTGCCAGAAGTCGGGCTTGGAGAGCGTCAGGCCGTCCTCGAACACCTCGTCGCCAAAGTGCAGGTGCAACGGCACGACCGTGACGCCCTCGATCTCCCCCAGTTCGAGATCGGACGCCGAATCGGTCACGACGGCGATGTCCATACATCCATCCTCACAATCCTGCAGCGCGATACTGCGCTATCAGTCCTGTTTGATCTGAATCTACTCAAGCGCGAGCAACCACGGATAGTGCGGCTGACCGCCTCCAACCAGGTCGACTTCCAGCCCGGTCTCCGACTCGATTGCCTCCGCCATGGAATCGGCGCGTTCCTCGGACACGTCGGCGCCGAAGTAGAGCGTGAACAGTGACGCGCCCGACAACGACTCCGCCATCCGGATCGCGAGCGAGCGAGCGACATCGTCAATGTCCGAACCGGCGCCGACGATCTCGCCGTCAAGCATGGCGAACGGCTGGCCTTCGGTGATCGGCGTGTCTCCCTCGAGCGTACGCGCGGCGAGGGTCACCCGACCGATCCGGACGGCTTGCATCGCCTCTTGCATCTCGGACACGACGTCTGCAACCGGCACGCCACCAATCAGGGCGGTCAGGGCGGCGACGCCCTCGGCCTGACTGTCGTTGTGAATCACGTGCAGCCTCTGCGGCTCGTCGGCGGCGGCGGCGAGTTCGCCCGCTCGCTCGGCGGCCGGTGTCACGTTGTGACTGTTGGGCAGCACGATGACATCCCGGCCTTTGACCGACTCGGCGGCCGAGAACAACATCTCGACCGAGGGATTGTCAGCCGCGCCGCCGGAGACGATTGCCGCCGCGCCCAGCTCGGTGAACACGCGGACAAACCCGCTGCCCTGGGCGACGGCGACGACCGCCGGATCGGACTGCGACTCGTGCGTCCGCGCCGCCTGGGCTCGCATGTCGACGGCGCGGAAGACGCGGATTCGGCCCGCCCGGTCTGCGGCGGCATAGGTGTCGGCGGGTTCGACGGTGTGAATGTGGATGCGCAGGTCGTCGCCGTCGGGCGCGAGCATGACGGTCTCGTCGTCTCCGGCGAGAATCTCGCGCAAGCCGTCAATGTCCTCGACGCCGGCGACGACGAGCTCGGTGCAGAAGCCGTTGAAGTCGCCGTCCGAGTCGAGCCGGCGGGCCAGCCAGCCGGGATCAATCGCGCCCAGCTCGGCGGGCACGTCGGGAATCGGCTCTCCGGCCAGCGCCCCGGCCATGCCGCGCAGCATGAACTCCAGCCCGCGCGCGCCGGCGTCGACGACGCCGGCGTCCTTCAGGACCGGGTTCTGTTCGGGCGTGTACTCGACCGACTCATAGGCGGCGTCGACGGCGATCTGCATCTGCTGCGCGGGATTGCCCTGTGCCGACTCGACCGCGCTGGCAGTGTCGGAGGCGACCGAGATCATGGTGCCGTCGCGCGGCTCGGCGACGGCGTTGCGTGCGGCGGCGGCGGCAGCGGCAAACGCCGCAGCGAGCGATGCGCCGCCGTCGCTATCGAGTCCGGAGGCGAAGCCGCGCAGCCACTGCGCTCCGATCACGCCTGAGCTGCCGCGTCCGCCGAGCAGCGCGGCGGAGGCGGCCGCGGCCGCGATCTCGTGCGCACTCGCGTCGGCGTCGGCCTCCTCGACCGCCTGGCTGGCGGCGGCGAGCGTGCGGCCCAGGTTTGCGCCGGTGTCGCCGTCGGGCACGGGAAAGACGTTGATCTGGTTGAGCGCCTCGCGGTGTAACGCGACCCAGCCGGCGGCGCCCTGGATCATCCGGCGCACCTGCGCGCCGCTGAGCGCGGAGAGCGAATCGGCGGCCTGGGTCATCTGTAGTGTCCCCTATAGAGCGCCGCGTCTGCAGTTGTATTGACACCGGCGCTGGTTCAGAGTGCTGGTATGATACCTGCCACGTGCCGGCGAACGCCGCGTTCGCCGCGTGTGCGGATCACGGATTGAGGACGGTTCCGATGGCCGGCAAATGCGACCTCTGCCCCAAGCGGACCACGTTTGGCCGGAACATCCGTCACAAGCACTCGGGCCGTTGGAAGCGCAAGGCTCCGCGCACATCTCGTACGTTCAAGCCAAACATTCACCGTCACAAAGTGACGGTTGACGGGAAGACGCAACGGCTTAACGTGTGCACCGCTTGCTTGCGCACGATGATGAAGCGGCTCGCCGCCTGATTTGTCGCATCGCATGATTGACATCCCCCACACGGAGATCGGAAGACCGCACGCCTGAGAGCCAGAGCAGCGGACGAAGCGTCCGCCCCTGACTACCTGACCGAGACTCAACCGAGCGCTCACGCGCCGCCAGACCGAGACCGAGGAATATGAGAATCTACGTTGGGAACCTGCCGTTCCGCACCAACTCCGAGGAACTTCGCGACCTGTTCGCCGAACACGGCGAAGTTCGCGATTGCGTCATTCCCGTCGACCGCGACAGCGGCCGATCGCGAGGCTTCGGCTTCGTCGACATGGACGACGACGAGGCCCGTACGGCGATCACCGCCCTGGACGGCTACGACATGGATGGTCGTCAACTGCGGGTCAACGAAGCACGGCCGCGCGGCGGCGGCGGGGGATACCGTGGCGGCGGCGGTTACCGCGAGGAACGCGGCGGCTATCGCGAAGAGCGCAGCGGCGGCGGCTACCGCGAGGAACGCGGCGGTGGCGGCTACCGCGAACCGCGCCACGACGATCGCGGCTCGCGCGACAGCTACGCCGACCGAGGACGCCGCTACTAGCTGCGCCGCCGACCCGGCGCCGGTCTTCCTGCGACGGATGTCATGACTTCACACGTCCGGATCCGGTCCGTCGGATTCGGACGTGACGCGACGCCGTTCATCGACGTCTTGTGGCGCGTGTACGCCGGCGATCCGCACTGGATCCCCACGCTGCGCCGCGTGCAACGCGAGCGGCTCGATCCCGCGCACACGCCGTTCCTGCGATACGGTCAGGCGCAGCTCTTTCTCGCCGAGCGCGACGGCGTACCGGTCGGCCGCATCTCCGCGCAGATCAACCCGCTGCACGACGAGAAATGGCAGGAAGCGGCCGGCTTTTTCGGTCACTTCGACTGCGCCAACGACCCGGAGGCGGCCGCGGCGCTGTTCAAGGCCGCCGAGCAGTGGCTCAGGCAGCGTGGGGCTCGGTTCTGCCGAGGTCCGTTCAGCTTCACGATCAACGACGAGTCCGGCTGCCTGGTCGAGGGGTTCGACACGCCGCCAATGATTGCGATGCCGCACGGCCGTCGCTGGTTCCCGGAGCTGATCGAGGCCAACGGTTACGAGAAAGCCAAGGATCTCTGGGCCTATCACTATCCCGTTGACGCCCCGCTCGGCGACCGCCGCCAGCGTGCCTGGGAGCGCATCCACGAGCATCCGCGAGTCCACGTGCGGCCGTTTGACCGGCGCAACTTCCAGCGCGATGTACGGATCGCGGCCGATATCTTCAACGAGGCCTGGGTCGAAAACTGGGGCTCGGTGCCGATCACCGAGGAAGAGGCCGATCGGCTCGCCTCCGACCTCGCTCAGTTCGCCGACCCGAGCCTGACCGCGTTCGTGGAGATTGACGGCGATCCTGCCGCCATGGTGATTTCGATTCCCAATCTCAACGAGTGCGCGCGCGACATCGACGGGCGACTGTTCCCGTTCGGCTGGGCCAAGCTGCTCTGGAGACTGAAGAGGCGCCCCGAGAGCGGACGGGTGATGCTGCTCGGCGTGCGGCAGAAGTGGCGCACGCGGGAGTTCGCGCAACTCGGCCTGATGCTCACCGCCGAGGTCCACGTGCGCGGCGCGGCCAAGGGCTATCGCTGGGCCGAACTGGGTTGGGTGCTCGAAGACAACCACCTGCTCAATCACGCGCTGCGACGGACCGACGCCGAGGTCTACAAGGTCTACCGCGTGTACGAGAAAGCGCTCTGAGCGAGCCCCCCGCTGCCTTCGGCATCTCCCCCCGCTCTGCGGGGGGAGAGATGACAGTGCTCAGTCGCGAGTCAATGCTCGTCGCAGGCGTGTCACCGCCTCCGACACGGACTCCCGGTCGTTGTAGACCGCCGAGCCGGCCACGAGCCAGTCGGCGCCTGCGGCGACGATCTCTGCGATCGTCGATTCATTGACGCCGCCGTCGACCGCCACGCGCGCGTCGTCGCGCCCACAGGCATCCAGCATCTCGCGAGCCCGGCGGATTCGGCTGAGCGATTCAGGGATAAAGCGCTGGCCTCCCCAGCCGGGATTGACGCTCATGATCTGCACCCGGCCGCAGATCGGCAGCACCGCCTCGATCTCGCTGAGCGGCGTGCCCGGATTGAGCGTGATCCCGGCCTCGACGCCGCGTTCGCTGATCCGCTGCAGCAACCGGTGCGGATGCCGCGTGGTCTCCACGTGGATCGTCACGCAATCAACGCCGGCGTCGATGAACTCGTCAATCTGGTCTTCGGGATGCTCGACCATCAGGTGCGCCTCGATCGGCAAGGCCGTGAGTCCGCGGACGGCCGAGGCCATCTGCCCGCCGAAGGTGATCGGCGGGACGAAGTTGCCGTCCATCACGTCGAGCGAGATCCAGTCCACGCCGGCTGCTTCCGCCTCGGCGATCTGATCCGCCAGGCGCGTCCAGTCGGCGTTCAGAATCGACGGCGCAATCTGGACGTGCTGGACGGGCCGGGTCATTCTCGTGCCCGCTGTCGTGCGGCGGCGCGGCGCTGCGCGCGGTTGAGGCCGGTCTCCGGCGTGGACTCGGGCGTGACCTTCGCGGTCGCGGCGTCCGGATTGGCAGGTTGGAGTTGGAGACGCTGCTTGGCCGCTTCCAGGGCGGCGGACACCTGCTTCGGCGAGGTCCCGCCCAGCACGTCGCGCGACTCCAGTGCGAACTGCACGGTCATTCCGACGGCGTCCGATTCGAACGCGGGGTGTTCGGAGCGTAGATCGTCGAGGCTCAAATCGGGCAAGCCGCAGCCGCGTTGCTCGCAAAGCTTGACCAGCCGCCCCACGACGCCGTGCGCCTCGCGGAATGGCACGCCGGCCCGGGTGAGGTAGTCGGCATAGTCGGTGGCCAGGATGAACGGATCGTCATCGACCATCGCGCGGGCGCGCTCGCCGTGTACGCCCGCCGTCAACAGCGCGCGCGCGAGCACGTGCAACGTGCCGATCAGCGTCTCGGCGGTGTCGAACAGGCCGGACTTGTCCTCCTGCAGGTCGCGGTTGTAGGCGAGCGGCAGTCCCTTGAGCATCGTCAAGAGGCCGGTCAGATGTCCGACCACCTTGCCGCTGCGTCCGCGCGCCAGTTCGGCGATGTCGGGATTGCGCTTCTGCGGCATGATCGACGAACCGGTCGTGAAGGCGTCGGCGAACTGCAGCAGGGCGAACTCGGCCGAGCTCCAGAGGATCACGTCCTCGCAGAGTCGCGACACGTTGACCATGCAGATTGCCGCATTGGCCAGATACTCAGCGATGTAATCGCGCGAGGAAACGGCGTCCATGCTGTTGCGCGAGACCGACTCGAAGCCGAGTTCGTCGGCCACGGCCTGGCGATCGAGCGGATACGCCGCGCCGGCGAGCGCGGCGCTGCCGAGCGGCATGATGTCGGCGCGTGCGAACGAATCGACCAGCCGCTCGGCGTCGCGGTCCATCATCTCCAGGTAGGCGAGCAGGTGATGCGCGAACAGCACCGGCTGGGCGCGCTGCAGATGCGTGTAGCCGGGCAGGTAGACGTCGAGCGAACGCTCGGCCAGTTCGATCAGCGAGGCCTGCAGGCCACGGACCGCGCCGACCGACTGGACGATCGCGTCGCGGACAAACATCCGCGTGTCCAGCGCGACCTGGTCGTTGCGCGAACGCGCGGTATGCAGGCGGCCGGCGGCGTCGGCGCCGATGATCTGCCCCAGCCGGGCCTCGACGTGGGTATGGATGTCCTCAAGCTCGTGATTGATCTCGAAGCCGCCCGATTCGATCTCCGACTCGACCTGATCAAGGCCCTCGAGGATGCGCCCCGCGTCGACGACGTCGATGATGCCCTGCGCAGCGAGCATCCGCGCGTGCGCGCGCGAACCTGCGATGTCGTGGTGGAAGAGCAGCAGGTCGGTCTGGATTGAGGACGTGTAGGCCTGGACCAGGGCGTCGGGCGCTTCCTCGAAGCGACCGCCCCAGAGCCGCTGATCTTCTGATTCAGAGCGTTCGGCGTCAACCATCCGCCGCCTGCTATTCGTCTGAGGGCAGCTTGGTCAGCCCCGCCGCGCCGATGGCGCTGTCGATCTCGTCGGCAGAAAGGTCGCGCGCGCGGATCGTTTGGATCGCCGGCGGTTCGATCCCCGACCCGATCTGCGCCCGATAGCGTGCGTCGCCGAGGAAGCGGATCAGCGCCTGGACCTCGCCGTCGGAAAGCGGGCCGCAGGCGGACTCGAAGGCCTGCCTGGCATCGAGCGCCAGGTACATGGCGCATTCAAGCGTGGCGTGGCCGGGACGCCTGATGGCGAAGTCGGCGGCGTCGGGACCGCCGGCCGTCGGTACCGCCGACTCATACTCGACTGCGATCTCGATGTCTCCGGCGTTGGTCGTCATCGCTGCCGTCCTGTCTGACCTATCTGAGCGCCCGGTACTCTCTCCGTTATCCCGTTCGTCCCGATGATACGTCCAGGACGCCGCCCGGTTGCTTGAGCAGTTGCTTCTCGGCCTGCACGCGAACCGGCAGACCGAAGATGTCGATAAAGCCGACGGCCGAGGTCTGGTCGTAGACATCGCCCTCGTCGTAGGTCGCCAGCGAGTACTGGTAGAGGCTGTTGGGGCTCTCGACGCCGACGGCCACGCACTGGCCCTTGTACAGCTTGAGCCGCGCCGTGCCGCTCACGTGCCGCTGCATCGAGGCGGTGAAGGCGGCCAGGTCCTGGTGTACGCCGGTGAACCAGAGCCCGTCGTAGATCAGGTCGGCGTAGTCCTGCATCAGCCGATGCTTGAGCCGGATCTGCGACTTCGACAGGGTCAGCGTTTCCAGCGCCTGGTGAGCGATGCGCAGCGTCGTCGCCGCCGGCGCTTCGTAGACCTCACGCGACTTGATCCCGACCAGGCGGTCCTCCACCATGTCGATCCGTCCGACGCCGTTGGCGCCGGCGACATCGTGCACGCGGCTGATCAACGTGACCGGATCGAGCGCCTCGCCGTCGAGCGTGACCGGTCGGCCGCGCTCGAATCCGACTTCGATGTAGGTCGGCTCGTTCGGCGCGGACTCCGGGTTGACGGTCCATTCCCAGACGTTGTCGGGGGGCTCGGTCCAGGGGTCCTCGAGCGGGCCCGCCTCGATCGAGCGTCCCCAGAGGTTTTCGTCCGTCGAGTACTGCTTGTCGACGCTGACCGTGATCGGGATGTCGTGCGCCTTGGCATAGACAATCTCGGACTCGCGGGTCGTCAGTTCCCACTCGCGAACCGGCGCCAGGATGCGCAGGTCGGGCGCGAGCGCCTGGACCGACACATCGAAGCGAACCTGGTCGTTGCCCTTGCCCGTGCAGCCGTGCGCGACGGCGGTCGCGTTGTGCGCTCGGGCGACGTCGACCAGCGCCTTGGCAATCAACGGACGCGCCAGCGCGGTCGCGAGCGGGTAGCGGCCCTCGTAGAGCGCTCCCGCCATCAGGGCCGGGAAACAGAAGGAACCGGCGAAGTCCTCGCGCAAATCGAGCATCTCGAAGCCGACCGCGCCGGCGGCAAAGGCTCGGGACTCGAGGTCTTCGTCGGCCTCGAGGTAACCCATGTCGGCGGTCATGCAGATTACGTCCCAGCCGCGTTCGGTCAGCCAACGCGTGACGACCGAGGTATCCAGCCCGCCCGAATATGCCAACACCACCCGCTTGTCTTCAGTTCGTCTTGGCACCCGCGTCTCCCAACTGCTTCGCATCCGGCGGTGGATGGGTTATTCGGCGATCGACCCCAGTGCGTCGTCGATGATGTCGATCGCTTGGTTGATCTCTTGTTCCGAGATTGTCAGCGGCGGCACCAGGCGCAGCACGTTCGGCTTGACCACGTTGCAGAGCAATCCGCGTTCGCGAATCGCCGCGACCAGCGCCGGTCCAACGTCGGCGCTGAGTTCGACCGCGACCAGCAGTCCCTTGCCGCGCACGTGATCGATCAGCGGATGCCGATCCTCGAGCGCGCGAATGCCCGACATGAGCTGGTCGCCCCGCTCAGCCGCCTGCGAGGGAATGTCTTCTTCGGTGATCACGCGCAGCGTTTCCAGCGCGACCGACGTGGTAAACGGCTGTCCGCCGAACGTCGTGCCGTGGTCGCCGGCCTCGAGGATGTCGCCGCGTTCGTTGGCGACGATCGCGCCGATCGGCACGCCGCTGCCCAGACCCTTGGCCAGCGCCATCACGTCGGGTTGCACATCCTCGTGCTGCCAGGCGAAGAGCTTGCCGGTGCGACCGATGCCGGTCTGAACCTCGTCGAACATGAGCAGCAGGTCGTGCTCATCGCAGATCTCGCGCAACGCAACAAGGTAGCCGTCGTCGGCGACATTGACGCCGCCTTCACCCTGCAAGGGCTCGACCAGGATCGCGGCGGTCTGCGAGCCAACAGCGGCGCGCACGGCGTCGACGTCGTTGAAGGGCACGTGGCGGAATCCGTCCAACGGACCGAACGGTTCGCGGTAGCGCGGATTGCCCGAGGCGTTAACCGAGGCCAGCGTGCGGCCGTGGAAGGCCTCATCCATGACGATGATCTCGTTCGCTCCGCCGCGCCGAGTCTGGCCCCACTTGCGGCCGATCTTGATCGCGCCTTCCGTCGCCTCGGCGCCGCTGTTGCAGAAGAATATGCGGGTCATGCCCGACTGCTCGAGGATCAGGTCGGCGAGGTCGAGCTGGGGAATCGTGTAGAAGTAGTTCGAGACGTGCAGCAACGTCTCGGCCTGGTTGCGGATCGCCTCGACGATGCGCGGGTGGCAGTGACCGAGGTTGTCTGCGGCGATTCCGGCGACGAAGTCGAGGTATTCGTTGCCTTCGTCGTCCCAGACCCTGGACCCCTCGCCGCGCACCAGCGTGACCGGCAATCGACCCGCCGACATCATGAAGACGGCGGATTCGCGCTCAGCAGTTGTGGGCATGGTCAAATCTCCGGAAACGCCAACAGGCAGGGGCGGTCCAATCCAGATTACGCGAGGCGTACACGCCCGTCTATGTAGTCTGTGGCGCTTGCCAGTCCCGCCCTCCCCAGGGGGAGGACTGCTGGATTCACTCCGCCGCGGCCAGGCGCTCGAGAATTGCGCCGAGCCGATCGATTGCTTCGCCGTAGCCGGCCCAGTCGCCTTCGCGCTGACTCGCCAGGGCTTCCTCGAAGGCCTCCTGAGCTTGCGCGGCCAGTTCAGCCGCGTCGTCGGACAGCTCTAGCGGCTCGCTTGGCTCCGACAGTTCCTGCTGCGTTTCTTCCTCGGCAGCGGGCGTGGGAGCGGGCTCATTCGTCACAACCTGGCCGGACGAATCGCCGAGGAAGGACAGGCCGCGCGCGGCCCGGTTGCCCAGCGCCACCTCAACAGCGCCCACGAACGTGTCCTCAAACGCAATCGTGTCGCCATTGACCACGATGACGCCCTTGAGCTGCGGATAGCGCCCGGTCTCCGCCTGTAGATAGATCGGTTCGACGTAGACGTAGGAATCGCCGACCGGGATAAACAGCAGGTTGCCGCGGATCACCTCAGAGCCCTGCTGTCCCAACAGCGTGAACTGCTGGGACACGGCGACATCCTGGTCGATTCGGTTCTCAATCTGTTTGGGTCCGTCCACGTTCTTGTTCGCCGGGAAGCGGAACGCGAACAGCTTGCCGTAGTTCTCGCCATCCGAACGACCGGCCATCCAGGCGATGGAATTGAGCCTGTTTCTTGGCGTGAACGGCAAGATCAGCAGGAACTCAGGCTCGGCCTGGTCGGGTAGACGCAAGGTGACGTAGTACGGTTCGACCGCAATCTCCTGCTGGCGCAACAGCTCCTGCGGGATCGCCCAGAGGTCTTCACGGTTGAACAGGCCGCGAGCCGACTCGATGTGGTAGGTCAGGTACTGGTCGGCCTGGATCTGGAAGTAGTCCTGTGGATAGCGCCAGTGATCCTGGAGGTCGGCAGGGAATTCCTCCGCCGGCTTGAACAACTCTGGGAAGATGTCGGCCCAGACCTGGATGATCGGATCGCTCTCGTCAACGATGTACAGATCGACCGACCCGTCGTAGGCGTCGATCACCGCTTTGACCGAATTGCGCACGTAGTTGTAGCCGAAGCTGTGTGGTTGCGAGTAGGGATAGCGGTCCGTGACCGTGTACGCATCCTGGATCCAGTAGAGGTTGCCGTCTTCACTGACCACGATGTACGGGTCGGCGTCGAGCCGCAGGAATGGCGCGAGTTCGTTGACGCGCTCCTGGATCAGCCGGCGGAACAGAATGCGGCTTTCGCCGTCGACCGAACCCGAGATCAGGATGTTGGCATCGCCGAACGACCAGGCGAAGGCAAGCCGCCGGAAGAATCCTCCCAGTTCGATCCCGCCCTCGCCCGAGTAGCGGGTGGTCGCCTGATCGGCAACCCCGTCCGACTCCTCGCCGCTGAGCGGATAGTCGAACTCCTCGGTTTCGCTGTTGGCGATGATGTAGGCGTCGGTGACTTCGCCGTAGTAGATGCGCGGCTCGTCGATCTGCAAAGCCAGCGGGCCGGACGATGTCTCCTCGATGATCTCCGGGGGAATGTTGGAGACCCAGAAGTCGGGTTCGCCGGCCGGCGACACCTCATCGACCGGCGTCATCACGACGCCGAAGCCATGGGTGAACTGCAGCCGCCGGTTGACCCAGCCCTGCTGGGTCGATTGCAGATTGGCCTGCGACAGCTCACGCGCCGCGAGGAAGACCTGGCGTTCTTCGCCGCCCACGTTGTAGCGGTCGACATCGACATCAGGGAAGACATAGAGCGGGCGGATCGTCTGAATCGTGTTCAGCGTGTCATTGAGCGGGCGATGGTCCCAGAGCCGCACATTGCGCAGGGCTTCGGGATTCTGCTCGCGGTCCGCCTCGGCGACGAAGTCGCCGGCCGGAAACTCTCGCTCTTCAATTCGATCCAGTGCGAAGGCGGAACGGGTCGCGGCGATGTTTCGCTCGATGTACGGCGTTTCGCGTTGCAGTTCGTTCGGTTCGACGGTGAATCGCTGAATCGCGGCGGGCAGGATCGCTGCACCGACGATCGAGACGAGAATCAGCACCGTGATTGAGCCGATCGGGAAACGCAGCCGCTCGTGGAAGGGCCAGGACAGCACGCCAAGGATGACCAGTACGCCCGCGACCATTTTGACGATCTGGACCGGCGAGCGGATGTTGTCGTCGGTGTAGGTCGCGCCGAATACGAATCCGCCCGGGTTGAGCGCGAGTTCAAAGCGCGCCAGCCAGTAACTCCAGACGAAGAGACCCATGACCACCGCGATCGTGATCGCGATGTGCAAGCGCACGGCCAGGGTCGAGCGGGCGTTGCCGCGATGCATCATCAGGCGCGCGCCATAGGTGGCGGCGGTCGTCAGCATCGTCATGATCGCCAGGCCGGTCGCCCAGCCCTTCATGAATTGCAGCGCCTCGAGTTCGAAGATGTAGAAGCCCAGGTCGCGACCGAACTGCGGATCGGTCTCGCCGAAGGGCTTCGCGTTCAGATACTGAAGGATCAACTCCCACTGACCGGCGGCAACCGAGCCGAAGATGATCGCGAGCAGGATCATGGCGACGGCGGCGATGATGTGGATCACCCGCACCAGCCGCGCATCGTCAATCGGGGGCGTGGTCGCGTCAACCGGCATGCGCCAGGCGACCAGGTAACTCCCGCCCAGCACCACCAGCGAAATCGCCGCGCCGGCGGCGAACAACCAGAGCTGGGTCACAATCCGGAGATCAAAGACACCCTGGTAGCCGACGCCGCCGAACCAGAGTCGATCGACATAGATGTCGATGCCAATGTTGAGCAGGATCAGCAGAACGAGCAGCGCGACGCCGGCGACCACGATGCGCGGCCAGGTGCGCCCGCCGCCGCCTGATTGGCCCTCCGCGGCCGTGTAGGGGGGCGGCTCTTCGTCGCCGAATCCGCCGCCCAGTCCTTCACGGAACACCGGAGGCGGCGGCCCGAGCTGGCCCGAGCGGCCTTCATCCGAAGGCGGAACCTCCTGCGGACCGTCGCCGCCGTTGCGCCATCCACCCTGCGAGCGGTGAATCCATCCGGTCCAGGACTGCAGCGACGGTAACGTCATGCCAGCGCCGTTCCAATGGACGCGCCGGCAACGACTCGTCGTACGACTTGAGGTTCCGTGCCGTCCACGATTCGCACCCTGACGCCGCTGCGATGCGCCGATCGACCGGAACGCAGCTTGGGCAGCATGCCGCCGGCGATCGCGCCGGACTCGATCAGGCGCTCCTCGCGCGCCGCATCCAGACAATCGATGCCGCGACCATCGCCGTCTCGCACCTGCGCGACGTCGGTCAGATAGATCAGCGTCGATGCGCCGAGCGCGGCAGCGACTGCGCCGGCTGCGGTGTCGGCGTTGATGTTCAGCGTCGTAGACAGATCGTGGGCGAGTCCGACCGGCGCCAACACCGGCAGCAGGCCGGCGTCGAGCAGCTTGCGCAGCGTCGCCGGGTTGCAGTGCGGATTCTCGCCGACCAGACCGAGTCGATCGGAGATCTGCGAACAGAGCGTCCCGCCGTCAGCGCCGCTGATACCGACCGCCTGAGCGCCGTGTTGCTGCAGCTGCCGTGTCAGCTCCTTGTTGATCAGACCGCTCAACACGGCAACCACGACTTCCAGCGATTCAGGCGTGGTCGAGCGCAATCCGTCCACCCAGGCTGCTTCAGCGCCCAGACGCCGCTGCCAGTTGGTCACGGCCGCGCCGCCGCCATGCACAATCACCACCTGCCGCCCGTCGCGCTGCAGCTCGGCGCAATCCGCGAGCGACGTGTCGTGCTCGCCCAGGGTTGATCCGCCGATTTTGACGACGATTGGACCGCCCTCGTTGGTCGTCGCATTCATGGCAGTCAGCCTATCCCACATCTCGTTCCTGCGTCGGTGGCTGCGTCGACGCGTGCGGAGTCGCAAACCCGGTACCGTCGCGCTATGAGCGCCCGCACGACCAACCACGCCATTCTGTTCCTGCTCAGCTTCGAGTTGCTGTCCGGCTTGATCTCGTTCACGATTGGCCGACCCGGCGGCGAGTGGGTGTTCTGGCTGCACGGCATTGCCGGATTCTCGCTGGTGGGACTCGTGATCTGGAAGTACCGCATCGTGCTGCGCTCCTTCCGTCGACGCGGCGTCGTCGCCGAAACGGTTGGTTCGATCCTGCTCGCCTTGCTCTTCGTCGGCGTTCTCACGACCGGCACACTATGGGCGATACTCGGCCGCGGCAGCATTGATATCCCCGGATACGGCAACATGCGGCTGCTGGTAATCCACACGACGCTGGGACTGGCGCTCACGATCCCGCTGATCGTTCACGCTGCGCTGCGCTGGCCCCGGCGGGTCAGTCGGCGAGACTTCACCTGCCGACGCGCCGCGCTGCGGCTGTTCCTCGTCGGGTTCGCCGGATTCGCGCTCTGGCAGGGCGCGTCGGCCGCCGCGCCGGTGGCCGGCAAGCGTCCGCGATTCACCGGCTCCCGGGAGGAGGCCAGTGGTCAGGGCAACGCGCACCCGGTCACGCAATGGCTGTTCGACAGCCGCCAGCGCATCGATGCCGACAAGTGGCGATTGAGCATCCACGGCGAAGTCGCGCAGCCCGCCCGACTGGGACTCGACGAGATCGACACCATGGCCCGACATCGCTCCACGGCGACACTCGACTGCACCGGCGGCTGGTTCACTGTCCAGGACTGGAGCGGACTGCGCCTCTCTGACCTGCTCGAATTCGTCGGTCCGAATCAGGAGGCAGAGAGCGTTGTAATCGAATCGGTGACTGGATTCAACCGCCGTTTTTCGATCGATGACGCCAACAAGCTGCAGCTGGCGACCCACATCTCCGGCGAACCGCTGTCGGCGGGTCACGGCTATCCGCTGCGCCTGGTCGCACCCGGGCATCGCGGATACAACTGGGTCAAGTGGGTGACGAGGATCGAGGTCAGCAGCAAGCCGTCATGGTGGCAATCGCCGCTGCCGCTGCAGTAGCCGTCAGTCGACGCTCAGACTGTCCTGACCGACGTGATTCTGATCGATTCGTCGTCCAGCAGGAGTTCGTACCTGAGCCGAATGGCACCGTTCTCCAACTCGCGAAGGTCAACGCCTGTTGCGGTCGGATGGGAGACAAGCCGACCGTTCTGCCATCGGTCGTGACGAAAACTGCCCACCAACTGGCGCGCCAGGACGTACAGGATGGTACCCCTGTGTTCCTGCATCTCGAGCTTGGCCTGATCAGTCCACTCGACTGTGAAGGGCATGTTGCGCCGCGCGCAAGTGGTTGAAGATGGCTAGTTCCTCCTGGCTGGGCATTCCGAGCGATGCCGCCAGCTCTTCACGATCCGTGCCGAGCTGGTCAACAATCTCCTGATCGCTGAGCCCAGTTGCGTCAAGAAGCTCATGCGGAGTCTGGCCGCTTTCAAGCACGAAGTAACGGTCGTCCGTAAGACCGTCGTCGCGCGCGTCGTGCTCGTCGATCAGCCGCTGAATCTCGGCACAGGTATCGGCGTCATACCACGCGTCATCAATCCGCACCGGCGGAAGCTTCGATGGCTCCTGGCCCGGCCGCCGCCAGACTTGTCGCGTCGTCATCAACCTCTCCTCGTTACCACGATATGAGATCCGCTACGTCACGTAGTCGGCGTTGAAGCGGACGTACTCCTCGGTCAGATCGCAGCCCCAGGCGGTCGCCTCCGACTGGCCCTGGCCAAGGTCCATGCGTAGGAAGACTTCCTCGCCCTGCGTCTTGGCCGAGGCTTCTTCCTCAGGCACGCCGGTGGCCGTGCCGTCGAAGACGCAGAGGTCGGAGATCCAGATCTTGACCCTGTCAAGGTCGTAGGGGACGCCGGCGCGACCAGCCGCCATCAGGATCCGGCCCCAATTGGGGTCGTACTTACTCAGCGCCGCCTTGAGCAACGGCGAAACGACCACCGTCCGGGCGACATCTCGGGCGTCCTCCCACGATTTCGCGCCCGAGACCGTCATCGCGAGCCGCTTGGTCGCGCCCTCGCCGTCGCGGGCGATCATCTTGGCCAACGGGATCGACGCCGCATCCAACGCGTCGCAGAAGACATCCAGCGACTCTCCCGACAGCGTCTCGCCGCCCGCAGCGCCGTTGGCCAGGATGACGGCTGAGTCGTTGGTTGAGGTATCGCCGTCGACCGTGACCATGTTAATCGAGCGATCCATTGCGTGCCGGAACGCCGCATCGAGGTCGGTTGCGGCAACCGGAGCGTCGGTGGTGAAGAAGGCCAGCATCGTCGCCATGTCGGGATGGATCATGCCGGCGCCCTTGGCGCAGCCGCCGATCGTGTAGCTGATCCCGTTCGCCTCAAATGTCGCGACCGACTCTTTCTGGAACGTATCGGTGGTCATGATTGAACGGGCAAAGTCCTCGCCGCCGTCCGTCGCCGGCGCAAGTTGCGGGATCGCCTCGCGAAGCAGGTCCATCGGCAAGTAGTGACCGATGATCCCGGTCGAGTTGACGAAGACATCCTCCGCCTCGCAACCGAGCAGGGACGCGGCGAGCTGCGTCATTTCGCGAGCGTCGGCCAGGCCCTGCACCCCCGTGGCGCAGTTGGCGTTACCGGAGTTGACGACCGCCGCTCGAAGCGTTCCGTTCGCGCAATTCGCCTTGCTGATGTGAACCGGAGCGGCGGTCGACTGGTTCTGCGTAAAGACGGCAGCCGCGGTCGCGGGCCGGACCGAGACCAGCAGCGCCAGATCAGGCAGGCCCGATTCCTTGATTCCGGCGGTAAAGCCGCAGGCCGAGAACCCTTGCGGCCTCGTGACCGCGCCCTCCGCACTGGGATCGGCGCTCAATGCGTCGTGTGTCGTGGCTGAAGCCGTGGTCATGGGTACACGCCGATCTTGCTGAGACCTAGTTCCTCGGGCAGGCCGAACATCAGGTTGAGGCACTGGACCGCGCCACCGGCCGTGCCCTTGACCAGGTTGTCAATCGCGCTGATCACCATGACCTCGTTGGTCATCGGATCAACCATCGGATAGACGATGCAGGCATTGGAGCCGAGCGTCTGTTTGGTCGAGGGCGCGGACGGCGCGACGTGCACGAAGGGCTCGTCGGCGTAGTAGGACTCATACACATCGCGCAGCGCTTCCGCGCGTTCCTCCGGGATTTCCGGCAGCGCCCCGTCCGAGATCGACGGGTAACAGGTCGCCAGGATGCCGCGCGTCATCGGCACGAGATGCGGCACGAACGTGACGTTTAACTCTGACTCGCTCTCTGCCGACTGTTGCAGCGTGGAAAGCTCCTGCACCATTTCGGGCTGATGACGATGCCCCGACAGGCCATAGGCCGAGAAGTTGGAATCGACCTCGGAGAAATGCGAGGTCAGCTTGAGCGCGCGTCCCGCGCCGGAAACTCCGGACTTGGCGTCGACGACCGTGCGGCCTTCCAGCCATCCTCGGGCCGCGAGCGGCGCGAGGGCAAGGATTGTCGTCGTCGGATAACAACCCGGCACCGCGATCAGCCGTGATTCGGCGATCGCCTCGCGATGCAGCTCGGGCAGGCCGTAGACCGACTCCGGCAACAGATGCGGCGCGGGGTGTTCGCCGTACCACTGCTCATAGACCTCCTCGTCGTAGAGGCGGAAGTCGGCCGAGGCGTCGATGACCGGGACGCCCTGTTCGATGAACGGGGTCAATCGCTCGGCGGCGGCCGCGTGCGGCAGACCCGAGAAAATCACATCGACCTCGCCCTCGACCTCGGCCACGATTGGCAGATCGACCGACCAGAGGTGGGGAAACACCTCGGGCAGACGCTTGCCTACCTCGGAACGTCCGGTCACGCAGACGATCTCGACGGCGGGGTGCTGCGCCAGCAGACGCGCCAGCTCGGCGCCGACGTAGCCGGTCACGTTGATGATCGCTGCCCGGATCGGCGATCCGGATGCCGAGGTGCTCACGACAGAGTCCAATCCACTGAGCCACTAAGAGAAGCCGAATATACACCCATCCGCTATCCCCCCACCTGTCGTACCTTACTGGGTATGTCCCCGACAACGCCCGCCGCGTTGAGCCCATATCGCGCCCTCGATCTGACCGCCGAGATCGGCAGTCTCTCGACGATGGTGCTGGCCGGACTCGGCGTTGACGTGATCCGCGTCGAACCGCCCGGCGGTCACCCCACGCGGAAACGCGGACCAATGCTGCGAGAGGACGAGGCTTCGTCCCTGTACTGGGCGCAGAAGAACGCCGGCAAGCGCTCGGTCACGCTCGATCTGGAGGACGAAGCCGACCGCGAGCGCCTGCGCGCGCTGAGCGAAACGGCCGACTTCCTCTTTGAGTCGGACGCGCCCGGCGCGATGACTGCTCGCGGAATCGGATACCGCGATCTGATCGAGCGGGCGCCGCGACTGATCTACGTCTCGATCACGCCGTTCGGACAGACGGGGCCGAAGTCGACGTGGGCCGCCTCGGACCTGATCGGTCATGTGTCGGGCGGACTGAGTTCACTGGTCGGAGAGCCCGATCGCGCGCCGCTGCGACCGTCGGTCGAGCAGGCTTACAACATCACGGCCCTGAATGCCGGATCGGCGGCGCTGATCGCGCTGCATGCCCGACACCTGACCGGACGCGGACAGCACGTGGACGTGTCGATGCAGGCAGCGATGGCGAACACCCTGGGCAATGCCCGCTTGTACTACGAGATGGATGGCATCATCACCCAGCGCGCCGGCGGCGCGCGCGCATTCGCCGACCGCGCGACGCGAATCATCTATCCCTGCGCCGATGGTTATGTCGCGTTTGTGCGCATTCCTGCCTCGATGAAGGCGCTGCATCGCTGGATGGCGGCTGAGGGCGGCGAGCCACGGTTCGACGCCGACAAGTGGGCCGGCATGTCAATCGCCGGCAACGTCCTGCCGAACGACGATGAGGTCACCGAGTTGGAGTCGGAGATCGAATCGTTCTTCGCTGCCCGGGGCGCGCAATCGTTGTACGAATCGGGACAACACCACGGCGTGATGATCTGTCCGGTCAATACGATGCAAGACATTGTCGACAGCCCCCAGCTCGCCGAACGCGGCTTCTTCGACGAGGTGGACGATCCCGCACTCGGCCGCTTGCGGGTGCCGGGAGCCCCGCTCAAGATGTCGGCGACTCCCTGGCAATCGCGACCCGCTCCCACGCCCGGTCAAGACCAGGACCAGGTCCTGGCCGCCGCAACAGACATCACACAAGGAGCCTGACCATGAGCGACGACCACCTGTTGATCGAACGTAGGGGCAACGGCGTCGTGCTGGCGACGCTGAATCGGCCCGAAGTGCTGAACGCGCTCTCCAACCGGATTCGCGACGGCCTGCGCGAGATGGTCGCCGACCTGCGCGCCGATCCGGATGTCCGCGCGCTGGTGATCACCGGCGCCGGCCGGGGGTTCTGCTCCGGCGCAGACCTCTCCAATCGTGACGAACGGGTCGCGGCCGAGGCGGAACCCGGCCTGGCCTCGACCGAGCTTCGCTACGGGTTCGCCGCCGAGCTGCAACAGCTCGAGATTCCCGTCATCGCCGCCGTCAACGGAGCCGCCGCCGGCGCCGGATTCGCCATCGCCCTCGCCTGCGACCTGCGCCTGATGTCCGACCGGGCGCGATTCCACCCGGGCTTCCTCAAGATCGGGCTTGGCCCTGACTGGGCCGCCTCCTGGACTCTGACTCGTCTGGCCGGCCACTCCCGCGCGCTGGAGGCCTTCTGGCTCTCCGATCCGATCGACGCGGAACAGGCTCTGCAGATGGGGATCGCCAACCGGGTGATCCCCCACGACGAACTCATGCCGGAAGCGCTGGCGCTCGCCGATCGTCTGGCCCAGAACGCGCCCTGGGCGATGGCGTTGACCAAGCGCGCCATCTACGCCGCGCTGAACAACGACGCCACCCAACAAGCCCAGCTTGAAGAACTCAACCAGGCCTGGCTGCGCAACTCGCTCGACGCCAGAGAGGGCGCCCGCTCCTTCGTCGAAAAGCGCTCCCCGCAGTTCCAGAAGCGCTAGGCCGAGCTCGCGCGATGACCAGCAACGACGTTCCCGGCGCTCATGTGTTTGACGGCGTCCGCATCGCCGACTTCGCCTGGGTCGGCGTGGGACCCAACGCGACGATGCAGATGGCCTTTCACGGCGCGGAGGTGATCCGCGTCGAATCCTCCAACCGGCCCGACACCTTCCGCAACGGCGGTCCGCGGCCGCCCGGGGTCAACAACCTCGACGCCTCGGCCTACTTCGCCAAGTTCAATCGTGGCAAGCGCTCGGCGGCGATCAATCTTGCGCATCCACGCGGCGCGGAAGTCGCCAGGCGACTGATCGCCACGGCCGACATTGTGACCGAGTCGTTCGCGCCCGGATTCATGCAGCGCATCGGCCTGAGCTACGAGGAAGTGCGCAAGATCAAATCCGACGTGATCATGTGCTCGATGTCGATGGAGGGTCAGACCGGCCCGCACGCCAAGTTCCGCGGCTTCGGACTGACCCTGCAAGCGACGGCCGGCGTGACCGGTGTCACCGGCTGGCCGGACCGCAGTCCGGTCGGTACCGGCGTCGCCTACACCGACTGGGTCGCAACCCACCTAGGGATCATCGGCATTCTCTCCGCGCTCGATCATCGCCGACGCACCGGCGAGGGACAGTACATCGACCTCTCGCAGTTCGAAGCCTCAACGCTCGTGCTCGATGCCGGCGTGATCGACGCCGCCAACACGGGACGAGTCGCTCGGCCGCTGGGCAACCGCGACCTGCGCCACGCCCCGCACGGCGTCTATCCCTGCGCCGACGACCACACTGGCAGCGACCGCTGGGTCGCGATTGCGATCACGAGCGACGACCAGTGGCGCCGCCTGGCGCTGATTGTGGACCGGCAGGACTGGCTGGAGTCCGACGAACTCTGCCACGCCGCCGGCCGGTTGGCCGCGCAGGAAGCCCTGGATGAAGGCGTCGCCCGCTGGACTTCGACCCAGACTGTCGGCGAGGTCGAGCAGATGCTCCAGGCCGTCGGCATCCCCACCCACCGAGCCTCAAACGTCCGCGACGCGCACAACGACCCGCAGCTCGCCCACCGCAACCACTGGTGGCGCAGCGATCACCCGGTGATCGGCGAGATGTCCTACGAGAGCCCGGCATGGCGGCTCAGTGACACCCCGCCGCCGATGCCGCGCCGCTCCCCGCTGCTGGGCGAAGACTCCGAGTACGTCTACCGCGAACTCTGCGGCTACTCCGAGCAAGAGTTCCAGCAGCTCATCGTCGACGGCGTCGTCGAATAGCTCAGGGCAGCGATCGTCCCGCCAGCGCGCCGGTCGGCGTGCCGCCGTCGACCGCCAGTTGGCCGTTGACCAGTACGTAGGGAATGCCGGCCGGCGGGGTGCGCGGATCGTTGAAATCGGCCGTGTCGATCACCGTGTCGGCGTTGAAGACGACGAGGTCGGCGAACTTGCCCTCGGCCACGACGCCCCGATCCGTCAGCCCGAAGCGGCTCGCCGGCAGCGAGGTCATGCCGCGCACGATGTGTTCCAGCAAGACCCCGCTGCGCCGCCGCAGCCGGCCCACGATCTTGGGGAACGTGCCGTAGGCGCGAGGATGCGGAATGCCCTCGTCGAACGGGATCCCGTCCGAGCCGACCATGTAGTCGTCGCGCGAGAGCAGCGCGATCACGTCCGCCTCGAGCTGCCGCACGACCGACGCGCTGGCCAGCATCCCGTCGCGGAAGCCGCAGTGCAACCCCGACTCGCGCATCACCTTGAGCGTCATCTCCGAGACCGACATGCCGAGCATCCGGGCCGCGTCGGCGAACGAAACGCCTTCAAGCTGCTTCAGATGTTCCGCGCCGATCCAGGTCCAGGTCGCGCTGTCGCTGCGGCCGGGAAAGAGATTCTCCAGCGAGTCGACCAGGCGGTCGCGCCAGGCCGGATCGCCGAGACGCTCGATCAGGCGGTCGATCCCGCCGATATGGCACTCGCCGCGCAGGAAGTAGCCGGGTACCGTCGCGGCGGCGGCGTAGGGATAGCACTCGAGCGTGACATCGACCCCGTCCGCCTTGGCCCGGTCAACCTCCGCCATGATCGAATCAATATCGCCTGCGTTGCTCGGAAACGTGCGGTAGTGCGAGATGTGCACCTTGACCCCGCTGCGCCTGCCGATGTTCATCGCCTCGACAATGCCCGAACCGTCCGGCGCGCGGTCGTCGTTGTGATTGCGGATGTGGGTCACATAGACGCCGTCGTATCGCGCGACGACCTTGTTCAGCGCCACCAGCTCGTCGGTCGTCGAGTAGGAGTTGGGATAGTACGACAGCCCGGTCGAGAATCCGGTCGCGCCCTGTTCCATCGCTTCGGCGACCATCCGCTCGGCCTTCGCCAGACCCGCGCCTTCGAGCGGAACATCCTCGAAGCCGACGCTCTCCAGCCGCACCGGACCGTGCGGGGCCTGCACGGCGACGTTGCAGCCCTTGCCGTCGTAGTGCCAGCGGAAGGCGGCCATCGTCGACATGTCCAGTCCGCTCGGCGGCGGACCGTACAGACCGGCGATGTAGCGGCCGTAGGACTCCAGATTCTCCGCCGAGAGCAGCGCGTAGGAGAGTCCGTCCTGGGTGATGAACTCGGTCGTCACGCCCTGCGCGAGGCCGTGGACATGAACCGGATCGCGCAAGAGGACGCCGTCGGAGTGTGCGTGCGTGTCGATGAATCCGGGGGATACCGTCAGGCCCACAGCGTCGATCTCGCGCTCCGCCGACAGTCCCGACAGATCGCCGACCGCGCTGATCCGATCGCCCTCGATCGCCACGTCTGCGGCAATCGCGGGCGACCCCGTTCCGTCGACCACGGCGCCCCCGCGAAGCAACAGATCAGCCATCGCCCGGAACCTCCCCGCTCGCGTCCCAGTCCTCGATCTTGGCGTCAATGTACTCCCATCGAGCGTCGATCTCTCCGTACAGCATCTTGACCGCCGCCCGCCAGGTTCGCTCGCCGGGGCCGTGTTCGTCGGCGGTCACATGCTCTGCGATCAGCGCGGCCAGGCGATCCACCCGTTCGTGCATCGCGTCCAGCGAGATCGTCTCCCGCATCAGGCTGCGAGAGGCCTCGATGTAGCGCTCCCAGCCTTGCGTGACCAGGGCCTGAAGGACGGGATCACAATGCGGCGCGCGCGCATCCAGATCCCAGAACACCTTGCGCGTGCGGCAACTGCGCTGCAGTTCGTCCCAATCGGGCATCTGGTAGAACGTACGAATCGGACTGACGCCGCGCCAGGAGTGCTCCACATCCCATGGAATCAGGGTGAACCCGCCTGAAATGCCGTCCTGGTACCAGAAGTAGTTGTGATTGAGGCATTCCGGCACGCAGTACCAGGCGACGATGCCGTCCCAGTTGTCGGTCAGCCGATCGGCGGCCAGGTAGCGGAAGATGTCGTCGGGTTCCTGCAACTGTTCCAGCAGGATGTCGTAGCGCGCTTCGTTCGACGCGGCCGCGTTGACCGCCTCCGAGAAGTCCTCGATCCCGCTCGGGTCGAGCGGTCCGCGCGCGATGGCGTCGGTCAGCGTCTCCTGGAACGCCCAGAGCGTGTCGACGTTGCCCGGCCAGATCTCCTTGTAGAGCACGCCGCGCCCGCGATCACGGAAGCGGTCGGCAATGAACACGTCGTCGATGTCCTCGGTCAACGTGAACAGCCCCAGCGGCTCGCCGTTCAACTCCAGCCGCGCGTACACGGAACGCGGCGCGACGACCCCTGCGTCGCGAAACACTTCATACGTGAGGATCTCGCGCATCTGCGCCTCGTCGCCGTTCATCGCGTGGAAGTTGAGCCGCTTCAGTCCTTCGTAGCGCAGCGACGGATCGTACTCATCGAACCTCAACTTCCAGGACAGCTTGGGGCAGACCTGGCGGCCGTCGACGAAACACGCGCGCAGCACGCCGAAGAACCCCTTGTAGCGCACGCCGATTGGATCGAATCGCTCGCCGTCAATCTCCACCGCGCCCTGCACGTAGACCTCGGCCGTCGGATTGGCGTTGAGCGCGGCCGCCTCTGCCTCGCCCAGCAGGATGTTGAAGGTCCGCACCGTCGCGATGTCGAAGACGACGTTGCGTGGATCGCTGCGCTGTTGGTCGACGCCGATCGTGGACGCTGCGGCGCGGGGCGGATCTCGCGGCGGGCGAGACTCGCCGCTGACGGCAAGCACGACGGCGAAAACGATCACGGCGCCCGCCAGCGTCGCGGCCAGGATCATCCGGCGCATCGTGTCCCCTCTCCCATCTGGGCCAACGTTAACGACCGATTAGTCTGGCGGCATGACAAATGCCCTCGACCAGGAAGTCCGGACTCAGCCCGCGCGGCCGAGCGACCGCGAAGAACGCAAGTACCCGCTTCCGATGGCTCGGGCGAGTCTGCTGACCGCCTGGCTCGATGCGCGACTATCCCGCGACCCTCAATACCCCGCAGGCATCGTCACCAGTTGCTACTACGACGCGCCCCAACTCGACGCCTACCAGGAGTCTGCGGACGGCGAGTTGCGCAAGCGGAAACTGCGCCTGCGCTGGTACGGCGAACCGATCGACCCCTACGCCGGCGTCTGGCTGGAGATCAAATCGCGCGACGGCCTGCGTTCGTTCAAACAGCGGCATCGCTACCCGATCTCCGGCGCGGCCAATCCGCTCGGCATCGTGATTCCCCGCCGCGAGGACCTTGCGGCCTGGCTCTCCGAGCTGTCCCTGACCATCGGCGAGCCGCTCGATCCGACGATCGAGCCGACGGCGCTGGTGCGCTACAACCGGATTCGCTGGCAATCGAGCGACCGTCAGGTTCGAGCCGCGCTCGATACCGATGTCCGCGCCGCCACGCCGTCGGGTGCTCCAATCTGGCTGCCGATCGCGGACGGCTCAGTGCTGGAGTTGAAGTCCGCCGGCGAACTGCCGCCGCAACTGTCGCAGCTTGGCCGGCTCGGCCTGCGCCGCGCCGCGCACTCCAAGTACGCCCTCGCCGTCGAACGCCTCTACGGCGGCGAGCGGCCCAAGACGCGTTAGCGATCGATCAGCCTGGAGACACAGATGCCAATTGTCATGATCGAATGGCCCGACATCCTCGGCCCGACTTCGGAGATCGTGCTGGAGGAGTATCTCTTTGCCATGCTCGTGTCGCTGGCCGCATCGGTCGCGACGTATGCGCTGTACGTGCTGTTCTACCGCGACTGGCAGCGCGGCGCCGGCATCCACCGCGTCTTCCTGCTTGCCGGCCCGGCGATCACGCTGCTGTTCATCGCCATCCAGTGGTCGCTGCCGCTCTCGCTCGGTCTGCTCGGCGCGCTCTCCTTCGTCCGCTTCCGCACGCCGATCAAGGATCCGGCCGAGATCGGCTACCTGCTGGTCATCATCGCGTCATCGATCGGCGCGGCAACCTACAACTACGAACTGGTCGGCATCCTCTTCGCCATCGTCGCCGCGGTCCTGGTCGCGCAGCGCATCTTCTCGAGCACAGGGCTCAGCGGATTCGCCGCGGGCTCGCGAGACCTGATCATCACCATGCCCGCCGACGACTACGTCCAGCACGAGGCCGCCGTGCTCGCCTTCCTGCAGACCAATCTCAGGGGCTTCAGGATCGCATCGACCACCCAAAACGCCGGAACCGCCAGCCTGCACGCAACCTTCCGCCGCTCAAGGTTCGCCGACCGCTGGGCCGAGTTCCGTCAGGAGCTCGAATCCACCGTCGCCCCAGCCTCAGTCGATCTCTACGTCGGCTAAGCTCTCCACCACGGGAGCGGAAGGGGACCGGTGTCCTCCACAGTCTTCAAAACTGATGCGGGGCGGCCCGCGCCGTCTCGGGTGGGTTCGACTCCCATGCGCTCCCGCCAGGCCTGAATACACCGAGCGTTCAGTTCCTGCTTCACGCAGGAACCCGTTCTCCCACGCCGAGCGCAGGTCCCACCCGCTCCCTCTGTAGACCTCCGGCAAGTCCAGCCAAAGTCGGCCCCGCGCAGGCGGGGCCATTCGCCGCCTGCACAACACTCGACCTCACTCCCCCTTGACTCCCGCGCGGCAACTCAGCACACTTGTCCTATCTGTGACTGCCATGCGAATCGAGCGCCGCCATCCCCACCCCGGCCGTCTTCACTCCGATTGCTCCCGACTGCACCCCACGCAAACCTCGCCTGGAACCTTCCGTTTCTGTCCCAAATTGTCCCCAAAACTGGCATTTCACCGCCAAGACCACTCCGAAAGTGAGCAAAATTGATCGCCTCGATCGCACGATCTCCCGCAAAACACTGGGTTTCCGCACAAATCGGCCCGCTCAGAAAAAAATCGCCGGGAAGCGACCGCTTCGGCCCCGTCATCGCACCACCGCCGCCATCCGGCCGGCCCTAGAACGCGTCGATTACCGCTTGGGCAAACTCTTCGGTGCTGGCCGAGCCGCCCTGATCGGGAGTGAGCCGCTCGCCCGCCTCGTAGACCGCGTCGATCGCCGCTTCGAGGCTCGACGCCTGATCGTGGTGGCCCAGGTGATGCAGCATCATCACCGCCGAGAGCATCGTCGCGGTGGGATTGATCCGGTGCATCCCGGCGATGTCGGGCGCGGTGCCGTGGACCGACTCGAAGTAAGCCCAGTCCTCACCGAAGCAGCCCGACGGCGCCAACCCCAGCCCACCGATCGTGCCTGCCCCCTCGTCGGAGAAAATGTCGCCGTAGAGGTTCGGCAGCAAGACCACATCGAGGTCGTGCGGCGAGGCGACGAGGCGGCGGGCGAAATCGTCGGCGATGAACGACTCGAACTCGATGTCCGAGTAACCGGAGGCGACTTCGGCGGCGATCTCGACGAACCAGCCGTCCGTGCGGGCCAGCACGTTGGTCTTCGCCGAACAGGTCAGCTTGCCCGGATAACCCTCGGCCTTGCGCTGCTGCGCCAGCCGGCAGGCGAAATGGGCGACGCGCTCGACGTTGGCGCGCGTGAAGTACTTGATCGCGTAACGGCCCTCGGCCTCGGCGAAGTGGCTGAATCCGCCCGGCACCTGCGTTCGCGAAACGCCGCCGAAGCGCGGACGGTCGGCCAGACCCGACGCCGCGACCTCCGACAGATCGCCCTCGATCCCGGCGTACAGGTCTTCCAGATTCTCGCGCACGATGATGTAGTCGATGCCCTCCGGCTGCGCCATCGGCGAGCGGAAACCGGGCCGCCACTTGATCGGGCGCACGTTGGCGAACGTCTGCTTGCCCCAGCGGAAGTAGCCCACGCCGGGCGTCTGACCGTTGGTCGACCCGAACAGCACGGTGTCGCAGCGTTCGGCCGTGTCGATCACCAGTTGCGTGCCCTCTTCGCGCGACATCTGCGTCGCGAATTCGGCCCCGTCGGGCAAGACCTCAAAGGCGATCGGCAGCTCCATCGCCTGCAGCACGGTCATCGAGGCGTGCACCGCCTCGGGCGCGGCATCGTCGCCGGGCAGCACGCCCACGCTCGCCTGCGCATCGGATGAAGTGGCCATGATCAGTCGTCCTCCCGGGTCAGGTAGCTCGACTCCAGCGAGCGGAACCATGCCTCGTCCACCGCCGCGACTCGGCCCAGCTCGTCGAGGATCAGGCCAAGGCCCTGGCGCTGCATCAGGTCGATCAACTCGTCGCCGTCGATCAGCCGCGCCCCGCCCTCCGATGACTCCGCCTCGTTGCGCGCCGAGGCCGAGAAATCGCCGTTGGTCACGTAGAGACCCTCGTAGTCCTCTTCGTCCATCCGTTCATGCAGGTCGCGGATCTGGTTCGCGCCCAGCGACCCGAACGAGCGGCGGAAGATGACGTACACGCCGACCCCGTCCGGACCCTCGGAGTCGTGACTCGTGGCGACGCACTCGACCGCTCCGTCGAACGACGTCCGTTGCACCTGCACATCGGAGAGCCCCATCGCCGACAGGAATTCAAGCGTGAAGCGCTGGAACGCGTCCGCGCCCAGGTTGCGGATCGCCGAGTCGACCCGCGAGCGCCACTCGAACTCACTCATCAAGGGCGCATCGCTCGGATCGGCCTCAATCTCGACACGACCTTCGACCAGGTGCTCGTCTTCAGCCGCCCGCTGCTCCGCCTCACGGCGTTGCCGCCCGCGCCGCATCGTCCGCCAGCCGAGATAGAGCATGGCCAGCACCAACGGAGCAAACTGCACCCAGGCAGGCGCCGTCTCCCCTTCCTCAACCCCCGCAATCCGCGCAAAGATCGCCCCGCCAATCATCAAGATCAGCAAAGCAACCAGGACATCAACCAGAACAGATCGCATGTTGTTCACCGGATCAGACGATCGCCTTCACCACCGCAGACTACCCGCCCAATCGATCTTGGAGGTCGGGGGCGGGTCGGAAGACGAACTTCTTGCCCGAACGCTGGCGCTGGAGATAGCCCCGCTCAGTCAGATCCTGGAGGTCGGCGCGCGCGGCCCAATACGAGACCCGGTGCTCGTTCTGCTGCTGGGCAATGGTGAAGATGCGGTTGGGCTGATCGAGGGCGCTGTGCAGAATCGCCAACTGACGCTCCGTGAAGCCCGACTCCCCCAACCGCTCCAACAGTTCTCGCATCGCCGCGGCTTGCTGCTGCAGGTCTTCGCCGAGCTGGTTGACGGCCTGCTGCATGATCTCGAGCTGATGCAGCAGGAAGTGGGTGACGTCGTTGTTGTCCGCGGTCACAAACTGATAGGCGCGCGAGTACTGCGCCGGCGCTTGCAGCAGGAAGTGGGAGATGGGCAAGTACGGAGCAAGCCACCAGCCGGACCGCAGCAACGACCAGTAAAACAGCGCCCGCGCCGTGCGACCGTTGCCATCCACGAAGGGGTGGTCATATCCGATCATGAAGTGCAGCAGGATCGCGCGCACCAGCGGATGGATGAACTCGTCACCTGCATCCGGATCGGCAAACTCGCAGATACGCCGCACCCGATCGGGCAGCTCATCGGCCGGAGGCGGTCGGTGGACCACCTCTTGGCTCGTAGAAACGACGTAAACGCGCGCCTCGCCGGGCTGCTGCAAGCGGCCTTCATCACGTTCACTGTGCATCGTCCCGGCGGTCACGATCCGATGCAGTCCCAGAATGTGCTCCGGATCGACCGGCTCATCGCTCGCCGCCCATTCCTCGACGGTCTGCATCGCGGCGAAGTTGTTGGCGATCATGCGCTCGCTCTTGTCGCGCGGCGCACGACCGTCGTTGAGCATCTCGCGGGCCAGTTGGCGGCTCGTGTTGGCGCCCTCGAGACGACTCGACTGGATGGACTCCTCCATCAGACCGCGCTGCAGCCATCGCCGCCGCGCTGCATTGGTCATCAGGGTCTCGTTGGCGAGGATGTGCTCGCGCTGCACTTGATCCAACCGATTGAGCAGCCCCAGCAGCGGGGGGACGTAGCAATACCAAAACGGCTGCCCGCCCCGCCCCAGCAGCGGCAGCGTGCGAGCCGCCGCGCGTCGCGCCATTGCCATGCCGAACCAATGCAGACGCACACTGACGCCGTCCGGCGGCTGTCGGTAGCGCACTTCGTCCCAGGGCAGATACCGTCCCTGGCTGTCAAGCGGATCGGCATTGGCGAGCAACGCGACCTGCTGATCGGCGTTGAGCGCGATGAATTCAGCGGAAAGCGCGGCCTGCGACGGCGCATTCTGAGGAAGCGTCATGCGGCGGAGCCCTGCCACTGCCGGTTTGCTCACGGTTTCTGTGAAACCAATAGTAGCGGGATCCGGAGACCAACGGGACACGCAGTGTCGGGAGCTATCATCTTGCTATCGGTTTCTATCGTTCCGATAACAAGCCGCCGGCCGGCATCCGCCTCGAACCGGGGGTCAAGTGTCAGTTTGAAGTCAATCTCGTTGACTTCGACACCTCTACACCGGCAGCGCGTTGACGTCGATGTTGTAGAGCTTTTGCACGTTGCCCCAGACCATCTTGTCGACGTCCTCCTGGGGGACGCCTTCCATGATCTCGTCGAGGATGGAGTGCGAATTCGGCCAGATCGCGTCGTGGTGCGGGTAGTCGTTGCCCCAGAGCAGGTTGTCGACCCCGATGCCCTCGCGCGTCTGCACGCCGATCGCGTCGTCCTCGAAGGTGACGTTGAAATTGCGGTGGAAGTACTCCGAGGGCAGCATCTCCAGCTCGGGCGTGCGGTCGACGGCGCGGGCGCGGTAGTAGGCGTGATCCCAGCGCTCGAGCGTGTGCGCAATCCAGCCGGTCTCCCACTCGGCCATCACGAACTTGAGGTTCGGGTGCCGTTCGCAAACGCCCGAGGTGACAAGGTTGGAGATCGTGTTCCAGGCGGCCGCGTGGGCGAGCGTGTAGCTGACGACCTCGTCCCACTCCTTGGGCAGACCCATGCCCGGCTCGGCGCCGCAGAAAATGTGCATCGTCAGCGGCAGGCCGACCTCTTCGGCCGCCGTCCAGAACGGCTCGTAGTACGAGTCCGAGTAGGGCTTGTCCTTGGGCGCGGTACAGGGAATCGCGAGACCCTTGATGCCCATCTTCGCGCAGCGCTCGAGTTCGGCAATCCCGGTCTCAACATCGCGCAGCGTCAGGCAGCCGACGCCGATCAGCCGCTCGGGCGCGTGCGAGCAGTAGTCGCGGATCCAGTCGTTGTGGCGCTGGAAGACGGCGTTGACGACCTCCGTGTCGTCGACCATATAGGTCAGCATGTTGATCGAGGGATACATCACCTCGCCGACCACGCCGTCCTGGTCCTGTTCGGCCAGCCGCGCGACGGGGTCCTTGACGCCCGGATTGATCAGGTCCCAGCCGCGCTGCATCTTTTCCTTGGTCTCGGGCAGGTTGAGGTTTGCTCCGGCGATGCCCAGCCGGCCGACCAGCATGGCGAAGTCGATCGTGGGCCAGGCCAGGTAGACGCCCTCGCGGCCCTTCCAGCCGTCCACCACGCGCGGCGCGCGGTCGCCGTACTTCTCCACCAGACCCTCGAACACCTCGGGCCCCTCGACCACGTGGGAATCGCAGGAATAGACAATCTCGCTGACCATTGGGACACGTCCTCTCGCTGTCGCGATCAGGATAGAGCGCAGAGTAGGCTGGCGTCTGATCGGCAAGCCGGCTGAGCGTGTCGGAGCGTGGCAGGGCCCATGAATCGACGCAACATCGGTCTCGGCCTCGTCGCGCTGGTCGTGCTCGCTGTCCTCGCCGGAGTCGTCACCAACGACGAATCGAATCGTCCGGCGGAACAGCAGATCGTCCAGGACCAGACGCAGGATCAGGCACAGGATCGCACCCAGGAGCAAGCGGTCGATCCCCAGCCGCAGCCCGAGGTCGCCCGGCCCGAACTGCAACCGCAGTCGAAACCGGTCGACGGGGAACAGGCTCAGGCAGAGGCCGATCCCTACGAAGTCCTGCTCGCCCGGTTGACCATCGCGCCCGAATCCGACTTCGGTATCGGCTACGACCGCGACGACTATCCAACCTGGAACCTGACAGACCGTCCCGGCTGCAATGTGCGAGAACTGGTCCTGATCGCCGAGGCCAGTTCGATCTCGGAGGTCGACCAGGACTGCAGGCCGCTGGATGGCATCTGGCTCTCCTGGTACGACGACAACGCGTTCGGCAATCCCTCCGAGCTCGATGTCGACCACATGGTGCCGCTGGCCGAAGCGCACTACTCGGGCGCGGCGCGCTGGAGTGCGGAACGCAAGCGGGCCTTCGCCAACGACTTCGACCTCCCCGCCGCGTTGACCGCCGTATCCAGGTCCAGCAATCGCACCAAGCTCGCCGCCGATCCGGCCGAGTGGCGGCCACCCCGACGCGCCGCCTGGTGCCAGTACGCGCACGACTGGATCGCGGTCAAACTCAAATGGTCGCTGACCGCCGACCGCGCCGAGGTCGACTCGCTGCGGGACATGCTCCAGACCTGCCCCGCCGACTACGAGCGCCCGCCGGAGTATCCCGATCGACGCCCCACGGTCGTCTTCGTCGAGGATCAGCCTCAGCAGGACGACCCGGACTCAGGCGATCCAGAAACCCCCGTCGGCGGCTACGCCTCCTGCGAAGACGCCGAGGCGGCCGGCATCGAGCGGCAGCAAGGCTCCGAGGGAACGGGAAGAGGATTCCCGGCCGAACTGGTTCCCTCCGCCGGCGATGGAGACAGCGACGGCGTCGTATGCGAGCAATAGCGCCTGTCGCCTCGCTCCTACAGCTCCAGCGGTATCCCCATCTCCGACGACAGATCCCGCAAGTCCTGCAGCGTCGACGACGGATACACGACGTGACCGGCCGCGATCCGTTCCTCGTACGCCCTCTGCTCGATCTCGCCGGGCGCGAACACCTCAGCAACGTCGGGCAACGGGTCGGCCGACTTGACCTGCTCGACCATCGAATCGACCTTCTCGGCGAACTCGTCCGCGTCGCCGAAGATCTCGGGATCGATCACGAGCAGGAACTGACCGCGTTTGCCGATGTTGACGTCCCTGGAGTGATAGCCGCCCGGGAGAGCGCCGGCCAGCAGGTTCATGAACATGCTCAGCCCTACGCCCTTGTACGCCGCGACCGCGCCCAACGCCGGGATGATGCCCGACATGGCCGCTTCCGGATCGGTCGTCGGCAGGCCCTCGATGTCGAGGAAGCCCCAATCCTCGGGTATCTCGCGGCCTTCCGCCCTGGCCCGCATGACCTTGCCCAGCGCGACCGGCGTCAGCGCCATGTCGAGCACGACCGGCGGTCCCGACGCGCGCGGCGCTGCGAACGCCATCGGATTGTTGCCCGAAATGCGGGTTCTCGCGCCGAACGGGGCGATGTTGGGCACGCTGGTCGTCGTACAGAACGAGACGAAGCCCTCGGCCGCGGCCATCATCGGATAGAACGCGCCCATGCCCCAGTCGTTCGAGTTGCGCAGCGTGCCCAGCGCCAGACCGGTCTCCCTCGCCTTGGCGATCGTGCGTTCCATCGTCCTGGCGACGATCAACTGGCCAATCCCACCGTCGCCGTCGACGACGTGCGAGATCGGCGTCTCCTTGAGCACCTCAAGACTCGGCGTCGGGTTGTAGCGGCCCGCCTGCAGGTGTCCCGCGTACCAGCCGAGCCGCTGGAAGCCGTGCGTATCGACGCCGCGCAGGTCGGCGGTCAGTTGGATCTCGACGGTGAACGCGGCGTCGTCGGAGGGCACGCCGCAGGCCTCGTAGACCGCCCGACCGAAGACGCGCAGCGGCTCAAGCGGGACAACTTCGGTCGCATCCTGGTCGGCCATCAGCCTGCATCCCCGCCAGTGGAGTCGAGCAGTCCGCCGTCCGACATCCCGCGCGCCACGCCCGTGGTCTGCGCGGCACAGACGATGAACTCCAGGTCTTCCGGACCCTTGCTGTAGATCTGGTGCGCGATGTCCGCCGGGAAGAAGAGGAAATCGCCCGCCGTCGCCGTCGTCCGCCACGGGCCGCAGTCGATCTCGGCGTTGCCCCTGAGGAAGTAGTAGACCTTCTCGATGTCCTCGTGGATGTGCCGCACGTTGGTCTCGCCGACCGGCAGCACGTTGTAGAGCACGAACTGGAACGACGACTCGAAGCGACCTTCGGCCGTCGTGAACATCCGCCGCGCATGGATGTTGCGGCCCACGCTGACCGGCACATCCGCCATCGGCTTGACCACGAAACGGGAGTCGTCGGGCGGCGCAATCGGATCCCCCTCAAGCTCCGGAGCCACCGGCGGCATGTTCCGTTCAGGCGTCTGCTGGGTCATCGAGTCCTCCTCAGCGGTTGATCCAGGTCGCAGGATAGACAGGGGCCTCGGCCCACTCCTCGTTGAGCAGTCCGGTCAGAACGGCAGGCCGATGGCTTTGGTCAGGAACGCCATCCACTCGCGGGTCTCGCGGAACCGCTGGATGGAGTATTCGACGAAGTCGGGGGCGGTGACATCCTCGACATCGAGGTAGTGCGTGATGATGAAGTGCTTGCGCTTGATGTCCTCGATCAGCGGGTGGTCGGCGGTGTAGCCGCGTGGCGGACGCTTGAGGCTGTCTCCGTGTCCGCCCAGCATCCAGTCTCCGGACTCGGTCAGCTTCTTGATCTCCAGCCAGTCGCGGGGATGTTCGTCGATCGCGCGGCGGTAGGCGGCGAGGGCGTCGCGGTCGGGCATGTAGCTGCCGACGCCGATGAAGCAGTCGTCGGGGGCGATGTGGACGTAGTAGCCGGGCGCGTGGACGTCCTTGCCCGACTCGTGGCGGAACTGGATGCCGACGTTGGTCTTGTAGGGCGACTTGTCGCGCGAGAAGCGGACATCGCGGTAGATCCGCATCAGCGAGCCGCCCAGTTTGCGGTCGGAGGCCGTCATGTGCGGCGAGATGTCGGCCAGCGGTCCCGAGACGGCGCGGATGTAGTCGAGCGCTGGTTCGCGCAACACGGACTCGTAGTCGTCCTTGTGCGCGTTGAACCACTCGCGGTCGTTGTGGCCGGCCAGCTCGACCAGGTAATCGATCATGCGCTCGCTGAAGACCATGGCTGTTCCCGTTCCGATTCGCTTCTCAACTCCCGAGGCTATCGGGCGCGTGATCGGGGGCGCGGTAGCGGCTGATTGACCGCCAGAGCAGGCCGATCAGCAAGGTTGCGCCGAGGCCGATCGCACCGCCGAGAAAATAGGTGTTGTCGACGCCGATCTCCTCACCCCAGAAGCCGACCCAGATGATGCCGATGTTATTGGCGGTTTGCGCCATCAGCACCATCACCGAGAACGCGCGTCCGCGCATTTCGTCGGGTGTAGTGAGGTGGACGGTGACCTGTCGGACAGCGACGGTCACCGCGTCGGCCGCTCCGAGCATCGCGATCACGATCATCCCGACCCAGAGCCAGGGCGCCGCGCCCAGCGCGAACAACAACGCCGCATAGAAGGCCGAGGCCGCCAGGACCATGATCCCCTTGGCTCGGTAGTTGACGAGGAACAGGGCGAGCAGCATCCCGCAGGCCGAGCCGACCGCGTTGACCGTCCCCAATGCTCCGGCCGCGCCGACGCCGGCCATGAACAGGCCGGTCGCCAACAGCGGCAGGATTTCGCGGTAGTAGGAGATCACGGTGATACCCCAGTCGAGGATGAACAGACCCGGCAGGATTGGATGACGCACAACGTATCGGGCGCCCTCGATCACCATGCGCAGGGTCGACTGCTGGGTCGTCACCGCTCGTGCCGTGGTCCGAATCAGAGTCGGCATGAACGCCGAGACCGCGGAGAAGCCGGCCGCCACCCAGAGCATGCCGACGGCGTCGAGTCCGATCGCCAGCGCGGTCACGATCAGCCCGCCCAGGATCCAGCCGCTCATCTGCGTACTGGTGTCGAGCGTCACGGCGGTGCTCAGATAGCGCGACGGCACGACGCGCGGCGTGATCGTCGCTCGGGCCGGCTGGACGAACGTGGCCAGCCCGCCCAGCGCGCCCAGGGCGACCCAGGCCATCCAGAACTCCAGCACGTCGACCGTCGCGGCGGCGGCGACGAGCAGCAGGATCGCCAGCACGAGCGTGTTGCCGACAGCCATCAGCCAACGGCGGTCGAAGCGGTCGGCCAGTACGCAGCCGTAGAGGACGGCCAGGGCCTGGATTGGCAGCTGCACCGCGCCGATGATCGCGACCTCGGTGAAGGACTCGGCGCCGGTCTGATCGAGGAACCACTGGGGGATCGCGATGAAGCGGATCTGCTGGGCGATGATCATGCAGAGCGCCGCGATCCAGAGCACGCGATAGTCGCGAATCGCGAATAGACTGCGCAGGGGTGGCCGAGAGAGGGCGGGACGCTCGCTCATGCCGAGCGCCGCCGCTCGGCTTGCTCGTCAGTCATACTGTTCGGCGAACATGTCCGCATGAGGCGCATATCTGCGCAGGGTATCGCCGTTCGGCGCAACGGGAGGTCCACATGAAGGTCGGCATCTACCTGCCCCAGATCGGCGGCGCAGCGAGTCCCGAGCAGGTCGCTCGCGTGGCCCGTTCGGTCGAGTTGAACGGATACGACTCGCTCTGGACGCTGGACCACGTCGTGCTGCGGCCCGACCAGGGTTCGGACTACCCCTACTCGGAGGACGGCCGCTTCCTCGTGCCGGCCGAGGCGCCGATGCTGGAACCGCTGACCCTGCTGACCTATGCCGCCGCGGTGACCGAGCGGGTCGAGCTGGGCACGGCCGTGCTGGTCGCGCCCATGCGCGCGCCCGTACTGCACGCCAAAGTCATGGCGACGCTCGATCACCTCGCCGGCGGGCGGCTGATCCTCGGCGCCGGCGTCGGATGGTGGAAGAAAGAGTTCGAGGCGCTCTCGATGCCCTTCGACCGCCGCGGCGCGCGCATGGACGAATACCTCCAGGTCTTGCGAGACCTGTGGGAGAACGAGGTCGGCTCGTTCGAGGGCGAGTTCTACAACACCGCCGGCTGGTATTGCCGGCCGCAGCCCCCGCGCCGGGTGCCGATCCTGCTGGGCGGCAACAATCCGCGTCAGTTGCGCCGCGCGGGGCGTTTCGCCGACGGCTACCTGGCCAATCCGGCCATGCTCGACACGCTAGACGAGGATTGGGCGCTGGTCCGCTCGGAGGCCGAGGCCCACGGCCGCGACGCCTCACAGCTCCAGCTGATGATCAACCGGATCACGGTGCTCGCCGAGGACACAGTCGACGAGGCGGCAGGGACGTTGGCCGAGATCAAGTCGCGAGGCTTCGACCACGCGATCGCCAACCTGCATCCCGCCGCCGACGCCGAGGCGGTCCTGGCTGAGTTTGCCGCCCGACATCTGCAGGCCCTGCAGGAGGGCTGAGGGGGCTAATCTGTGTTTCGATTTCGTGCCGAAGTTGGAATAGTCGCCCAGCCTAGTCTCGGACTTGAAACAGGGCTGGGCGTTATCCAAGGATTACCTGAGATTTGGAATAGTCGAGCGGTTTCTTCAGAGTTCTTGAATAGCGATTTACCTGTGCCAAAGAGCAACCTGTCGATTTGAATAGCGACTAGGCAGATCCCGATCTCTTTCATTGGCCCGACATCTTATCATGCATATGGTGATATTCTTTAATAGCTCAAGGTCGAGTTCAAACCGGAGACACGGACTCATGAAACGATCGGCCACTGGAGTGCTGGTTCCCACAGTGTTCGAGGGCATCTCTGTAGAGGCATTCTTGCCCGAGCCGCTGCCACCAGTCCCTCCTCTAGACACGGATCAGCTCAACGATCTTGAGGTGACCGCTGCCCTGGCAGTTGGTCGCCTGGATTCAGTTTCTACGTTGCTGCCCGACGCAAACCTGTTTATCTACTCGTTCGTCAGGCGAGAAGCGGTCCTGTCGTCGCAGATTGAAGGAACGCGTTCTTCGATCTCGGACCTGCTGCTGTTCGAATTGGATGCCCCCCCTGGAGTCCCCATTGATGACGTTCGGGAAGTCTCAAACCACGTTGAGGCCCTTGACTTCGCAATGGCCGCGATTCGCAGGGGCAGTGAAATCGACGCAGATCTTCTGTGCCAGGCACATGGGATTCTGCTCGACTCAACTCGTGGTAGCGACAAAGAACCCGGCAAACTGCGCGACAAGCTGAACTGGATCAACGGCCGCCATCCCGCAGATGCCGAATACGTACCGCCTCCTCCCGAAAATGTCAGACGCTGCATGGAAGATCTCTGCGCGTTCATCAATGCTGATGGCGGACCGCATGCGCTCGTCCGAGCCGGAATGGCTCACGCACAATTCGAGACCGTCCACCCGTTCCTCGACGGAAACGGCAGAGTGGGCCGACTCCTGATCTCCCTGATCCTCAGCAACGCTGGAGTGCTGACTGAGCCATTGCTCTACCTCAGCCTCTACATGAAGCAAAATCGAAGCACCTACTACTACCTGCTGAATGAAGTCAGACACCAAGGGGAGTGGGAAGCCTGGCTGAGATTCTTCCTTGAGGGAGTTCGCTCGACGGCAGAGGTCGCGGTGGACATGGCTCAACGTCTGGCAAGTCTCATCGCGCATGATCGAGGCCGCATTCAGAGCATCCTTTCCTACAACGCAGCCGTTCAAGCCGTTCACCATTCCCTCTCGCAACGTCCCATTCATTCAATCCGCGGTCTTGCCGAAATGAGCGGCCTGTCGTGGCCGACTGCGGCTTCGGCCGTCGAGAGGCTTGTTGAGCTGGGAGTTGCCCGCGAGATTACCGGTAGGCGACGAGGGAGGCTCTATTCCTACGACAAGTACATCGAGATCCTGAACGAGGGAGCCGAACCCTTGTAGCAGGCTCACCGGTAAGCTGACCCGGAAAGTGCAGAGGAGACAACGATGGGCGACACCGTCACCTACGAACGCTCGGGGCGCATTGCCACGATCACCTATAACCGGCCCGAGGCGCTGAACGCGATCAACCACGAATTGCGCTCCGACCTCAACGCCGCCTGGGAAGAGTTCCGCAACGACGACGAGGCGTGGGTCGGGATCGTCACCGGCGCGGGCCGCGCGTTCTCGGCCGGGGCCGACCTGCGCTCGCCTGCGCCGCCTGAGGAACACACCTTCTGGGAGGTGCCCTCGCTGACCTCGCTTGAGTCGGGCATGGAGGTCTGGAAGCCGACGATCGCCGCCGTCAACGGTTATGCGCTGGGCTTCGGTCTGACGCTCGTCACCGCCTGCGATTTCGTGATCGCCTCCGACCGCGCCCAGTTCGGGTTCCCCGAGGTCCAGATTGGCGTGCCCACGATTCAGGGCGCGATCCGCATGCCCAAGCGGATCGCCTGGCACTATGCGATGGAGCTGCTGCTGATCGGCGACCGCGTCGACGCCTGGCGAGCCAAGGAGATGGGCCTGGTCTGGGAGATTGTTCCGCACGACGACCTCATGCAGGCAGCGCAGAATCTCGCCCAGCGCCTGTGTAAGGGCGCGCCGCTGGCCGTCCGCGCGACCAAGGAGGTCTCGCACCGCGGTCAGGAGCTGCCATTCGTCCAGGCGATCCGCTTCGGCGAGACCATGCGGCGGGTCGCCCGCGAGACGGCTGACGCCAAGGAGGGTCCGCAAGCCTTCCGCGAGAAGCGCCCGCCGAGCTGGGGCGCCCATTGATGGCGGACGCCGAGCGTCGCTTCTACCGTGCAGCTCGCGTCGCCAATGCGGCGATGGACGACTGGCTGCCCGACCATGCGGTGGGCGTCGCGGGTGGCAAGATCATCGACGTGCTGCCCGCGGCCGACGCGCCGGTAGCGGAGACGTTCGACCTCGGCGACGTCTCTCTGCTGCCCGGACTCGTCGAGGGGCACACGCACATCCCCTGTCCGCCCCGCGTGGATGCCTTCGACATCATCTCGCAGGAGCCCGACGCGCCGGCGCTGATGCGTGCGGCGCACGCCGTCGGTCTGGCGCTGCGCAGTGGGATCACAACGATGCGCGACCTGGGATCGAAGAACGAGGTCGTCTTCGCGGTGCGCGAGGCGATTGCGTCGCGCGTGATTCCCGGACCGCGGCTGCTGGCCGCGGGCGCGCCGATCACGCGGACGATGGATCACTGCTGGTTCTGGGGCGGCGAGGCCGACTCGCCCGAGGCTGTTCGGGCGATGGCTCAGGCCCACGTCGACCAGGGGGCGGACGTGCTCAAGGTGATGGCATCGGGCGGGAACTTCACCCCGACCTCGAATCCGCGTGACCGACAATATCCGCCTGAAACGATCCGCGAAATCGTCGAGGCCGGCAAATCCACCGGCATCGACGTCGCCGCTCACACGCATGCCGCCGAGGGCATCCGCGCCGCGGTTGAGGGCGGCGTCAGACACTTGATTCACTGTCGCTGGCTGTCTGCCAATCCAGAGGAGGGGTTCAGTTACGAGCCTGAACTCGCGCAGCGGATCGCCGACGAAGGCATCTGGGTCAACCCGACGATCGGGCTGGGGCTGCTGGCGTCGGAGGCGCGTGAGCGGGGCGACGCGGCGCCGCGGCGCAATCCCAACCTGCAGGGCCCGTCGCCGCGTGAGCAGGGACTGGAGATTCTGCGCGACATGCGCGATCGGGGCGCCCGCTTTACGTCGGGACTCGATATGGGCATGGCCTACGCCGACTTCAACCGCGCCCCGGCCGAAGCCTGGGCCTTCGTCCAGGACGTTGGGCTCACTGAGTGGCAGGCGCTGCGAATCATGACCTGCGACACGGCGAACGCGATCGGCGTCGGCAGTCAGGTCGGCAAACTCGTCAGAGGCTACGACGCCGACCTTGCCGCCTTTTCCGGAGATCCTGCTGGGAATATTCGCGACCTTGACCGCCCGACGTTCGTCATGCAGGGTGGCCGCGTAATCGTTGACGCGACCTAGGGAAACGTCAGCACAATCTCGCGACCCTGCCGCGACTCCAGGTCGAGATGCACAATGCGGTGATTGTTCGTGTCGGCGACTAGCAGCGACCTGCCTGGGCCGTGAGTCAGACCGCCCGGTTCGTCGAGTTGGAGGTCGCCGAAGCTGCCGATTGCGTCTCCGTGGCCTCCGACCAGCGTGTTGACATTCTCCGTCAGCGGGAAGACCTGCTTGATCTTGTGGTTGAAGGTGTCGGCGACGTAGAGCTCGTCGCCGACGCGTGCGACATCGAGCGGATGCTGCAGCTTGGCCACTGAGCGGCTGCCGTCGGCGTCGCCGAAATGGAAGAGTCCACCCTGGCCGGTCTTGCCGATGAAGGTGGTCGTCCGGCCGTCGGGATCCCAGCTGATCTCGCGTACGCCGCTGGACTCGGAGTCGGCAAATGCCAGCCCGCTCGGACCCGGCGACAGACCGGAGACCTGGGCCAGCTCCGACTGCATGCGCGGACCGTCGACGATGCCTTCGCGTCCCGAACCGCCCCAGGGCCCGACATAGGAGCCGTCGCCGGCGGCGGCGCCCAGGGGCATCCGCCAGATCTGATGGATGCCGGCCATGGCGATGTAGAGATCGCCCTCGTGCACCGCGACATCCCAGGGCGAACTGAGGGCCGTTCGAGTGGCCGGCTCGCCGGCGGGCATCATCCGCGCCTGCTCACCGGTCCCGGCAATCGTCGCGACGCTGCCGTCGCGCAAGTCGATCCGGCGCACTGCGTGATTCTCGTTGTCAGCGACAAAGACGAAATTGCCGTAGACCTCGACGCCCTGCGGCTGGTTGAACTGCGCCACGTCCGCCGACCCGTCGCGGAAGCCCGCCTCGGAACCGCCAACCACCTGCGACACGTTGCCCTCGAGGTCGGAGACGATGATTCGATCGTTGTTGCTGTCCGAAACGACCAGCCGTCCGGAGGCCTCGTCCCAGGCGACCTTGCCGGGGAACGAGAGGGCGCTGTCGCGGCCGTTCTCGCGGACCAGTCCGAGATCGCGGCGGGTGAGGACCGACTCGGCCTCGTACTCGGCCAGCCAGCCGTCGATCAAGGGCGCGGCCATGTCCTCGGTCAGCTCGCCCTCGTGGATGCCGATCACATTGCCGCGCGGGTCGATGAAGTAGAGCGTCGGCCAGGCGCGCGCGCCGAAGGTCTGCCAGTAGCTGAAGTCGGCGTCGTTGAGCACCGGATGCTCAATCCGCAGGCGCAGGATGGCCTGGCGCAGATTCTCGGTCTCTCGTTCGGTGGGGAACTTGGGCGAGTGGACCGAGACGACCTGCAATGTGTCGGCGTAGCGTCGTTCCAGCTTCCGCAACTGCGGAAGCACGTGCAGACAGTTGATTCAAGCGTAGGTCCAAAAGTGCAGGATCAGCAGGCGGCCCCGGAAGTCATCCATGGACATCTCGCGGCCGGTGTTCAGCCAGGTCATCCCGGCTGGCACGGCGGGCGCGGGGGTCTGTCCGAATGCTCGTGAAGTGGTCATCGAGGAGCTCGTTTCCTGTCCTTGCAGACTAGCGCCCGGACGCGACCAGCTTGAGTATTGGGCCGCGGAAGACCAGCACGTAGATCTCGCCCTCACGGTCGACCGCGAACGATGCGATTGGCGCGCCCAGGTCCAATCCTGTCTCGATCACCTCGCCGTCATCGATACTCCAGATCGCTCCGGCGCAGTAGTCGGCGAAGATGTAGCGGCCCTGCAGTCCTGGTATAGCGCTGCCTCGATAGACGACGCCTCCGGTGACCGAGCAGCCCATCGGATGCGGATAGTCGGCGACCGGCGGGACAGACCCCGGGAGGTCGGCGCAGGCTTGTTCGGAGGCGAAGCATGAGTCGCCCTCGAACACATTCCAGCCGTGGTTCTCGCCCGCGCGGACGAGAGCGATCTCCTCGAAGCGGTCCTGACCCACGTCGCCGACCCAGAGGTCGCCCGTCTCGCGGTCGAACGCCATCCGCCAGGGATTGCGCAGTCCGAAGACCCAGATCTCCGGCCGGAATCCGGCTCTGCCGAGGAAGGGATTGTCGGTCGGGATCCGGTAGGGCCTCGCGGCCGTGCTCTCACGCACATCGATGCGGATGATGCTGCCCAGCAGGGTTTCCGTGTTCTGACCGTGGCCAAGCGGATCGTTGGCCGCGCCGCCGTCGCCCAGGCCCAGGTAGAGCATTCCGTCGGGACCAAAGCGGACTGCGCCGCCGTTGTGATTGGCGTAGGGCTGGTCGACTTCGATGATGATCAGCTCGGAGCCGGGACGCGCTGCGCCATCGAGCATCTCGAATCGCGACAGCCGCGACACGTCTGTCCCGTTTGGCGAGTAGTAGACGTAGAGGTACGGATCGTCGGGAAATCGTGGATCGAGCGCCATGCTGAGCAGCCCGCGCTCGCCGGCGAACACCACCGCTTCGGTCAGATCGAGGACGCCGAACTGCTGGACTTCGCCCTCCTCCTCGACGTACCGCGTGATTGATCCACGCTGCTCGGCGACGAGGAAGGAGCCGTCGGGCATGGACAGCATCTCGATCGGCTGCTCGAACTGGCGGGCGCCCAGAATCGGTTCTGTTGCGAGCGCCCCGAAACCATCGTCCTCCTGCGCCGGCTCTTGAGGCTGCTGCGTGGAAGCGTCCTGGCCCTGTTGCGGCTGGGCCTGTGCTTCGGACTGCGCCGCGTCGACTTGCGACTCCTGTGCTTCGGCTGCAGGAGATTCAGATACGGGCTGCTCTGACTGTGCTTGCTCCACCGTCTGTTGGCGCTCCGCGTTGCTCGGTGGCGGGGTTGGCGGCTGATCGTCGCTGCAGGCGGCGGTGACTAGCAGGGCGGCTGCAACAACGAGGGCGCAGAGAGCGGGGAGCCCCCCTCCGTCACTTCGTGACACCTCCCCCCGCTTCGCGGAGGGAGGGATATCGGGGCGCGCGGCGCTATGGGGCTGGTTCATAGCGGAGCAGAGTGGTCTCGGATCCGGGGATGTCCTCGAACACCGGGCGGACTCTCATGCCCACGCTGATCTTGTCTTCGTCCACGTTGACCAGGGTCGAGGTCAGGCGCGGACCCTCATCGAGTTCGACCACGGCGATGATTTGCGGCTCGTCGCCGGCGAAGTCGGGCGCGGTTGGGCGGCGGGCGATGGTGTAGGTGTAGAGCGTGCCCTCGCCCGAGATGTCGCGCCACTCGAGATCGTCGGCCAGCGTCAGTGGCGCGTGCGAGCGGGGATAGAAGACCCACGTATCGCTCGAAGGCGAGTATTGGATGCGCACCTTGCGCTCGCGCAGGCCGTCCCAGAAGGGCCGCGTGCGGTCGATCGGCGTGGGCACCGGACGCTGAGGAGTGTCGGCTGCCATTAGTCACCCTCCAGGATCAACGCGACCTGCTCGGACATCAGACCGCCGTTGCCGGTGATGAAGGCGACATCGGCGTCGCGCACCTGGTGATCCCCGCCGCGGCGCATCACCTGGCGCGCGCCCTCGGTAATGTGCGACATCCCGCCGGCCAGTCCGGCCTGACCGAAGCCGAGCTGTCCGCCATGCGTGTTGCAGGGGAAGTCGCCCCGGAACGACAGGTCGTGCTCGCGGACAAATGGCTGACCTTCGCCGCGCGGACAGAATCCGGCGTCCTCGATCGTCATCAGGACGGTGATCGTGTAGCAGTCGTAGACCGAGATCAGGTCGACTTCGTCGCGCGAGCGTCCGGCCATGTCGAATGCCTGGTCGGCGGCCGGGATCAGCGCGGTCGAGAGCAGGTCCTTGGCATAGGTGGGCGTCTTGTGCAGCACGCGCTCGCCGAAGCCGGAGATCCAGGCGGGGCGGTGCTTCGAGCGGCGGGCGACGTCCTTGCCCGCGACGACAATCGCCGCGCCGCCTGAGCAGGGCATCACGATTTCGAGCATGTGGATGGGATCGGCGATCATCGGCGAGTTGAGCACGTCCTCGACCGTGATCGGCACGTTGTGGAAGACGGCCGGCGGGTTGTGGTTGGCGGAGACCCGCTGGTCGACGGCGATCTTGGCCAGCGCCTCGGGGTCGTAGCCGTACTCGGCGCCGTACTTCATCGCGATCTGGGCGTAGCCGCAGTTTTGGGCGACGTTCCCGTAAGGAATGTCGAACTCGGCCTGCGGCGATCCGTAGTTGGCCGACGACGCGCCGTAGCGCCAACTGCTCGGTCCGCTGGGCGGATTCGGCGGCCTCGGTGAGGGCCACGAGGGGGCGGCAATCACGACGACGTTGCAGAGGCCGAGCTCAATGGCGGCAGCGGCGCGCCAGACCATCGCCGCGCAGGAGGCCCCACCGAGGTCGACGACCTCGGCGAAGTTGACCTGGATGCCGAGATACTCGGTGATTGTGGAAGGGACGAAGGAGTCGGACTCGCGGATATTGGTGGCGCAGATGCCGTCGACCTCGGAGGGGTCGATGCCGGCGTCGTCCAGGGCCTCGCGAGTGAGTTGGGCCCACTGTTCGAGGGTGAAGATGGGCGGCGCGGTGGGTCGGCGTTCGGGCTTCCACTCGGCGATACCGACGATCGCTGCTTCGCCTCTGAGTCCCATGATCTGCTCCTGTTCCTGGTCGTAGGCAGTGTACGTCGCGTTTGCCTGCGCTACGGCGCAGAACAGTGCGGAAAAATCGAGACCGCGACGTGAGAACTATCGGCGAGCCACTGCAGCCGGTGGCACCCGGTGATGCGGTAGGTCGAACGCAAACGGCCACTTGTGTCGTAGATGCGAACCAGATGCGTATCGGACCAATCGTGGGGCCAGTCTTCGGCTCTTGTCACGGTGGCAACACGTTCACCGTCAGGCGACCAGTATCGGGAATAGCCAGGTAGGTCTGGTATCGGAATCTCTTGCGGTCGATAGGAGTGCATGCTCCCGATGTACCAATGTTCACGGGTCGCAAAGCGAAACTGTCTGCCGTCCGGAAGCCACTCGAAGGCCCAGCCGGCACGCGCGCCCAGTACTTCGCCCTGGTCGGTGAGGATCAAGCCGACACCGTTGGTCATAGCGATCATGCGGTCGCCAAGCGGCGAGATCCGCAGCCAGCGGTCGGCAGGGACCGGTCTGAACCCTGGCCACGGTTCGCCTTCGAGCGTCAGTCGCCGCACAACGTACTCGCTTGGGCGACCGTCTGGGGCAGACAACACATAGATTGATTGGCCATCGGGATGAAACTCCGCGGCATCGTAGATTGGCTGCCTGCCGGATTCCTCGTCGAAGAGCGATATCCGTTCGTCCCGATCCAGGCGGTACAGCCAGAACTCTCCAGCCTCATGGCCAGGTTCTGCTTGCTCCGGGATTCCCCAGTCGCGAAAGACAATGGCCCGACCATCGAGCGACCAGCGCGCCTGCGCCGACAGATACCTCCCTCGACCGCATTGGCAATATAGAAATGCGCGGCCAATCTCGGTCGCACTACCATTGGGCTCAACAAGAGTGAGCCTGAATCCCGGCTCAAGCCCGAATCCTGAATCTTCGCTGCGGTCCCGGTCCATCACCAGTACGCGCCCGCCGACGGGCGCCACCAGGATGTCGCCGCCGGCCCCTTTGTACAAGGATGTGAGCTCGTCCGTTTCGGATCTGTAACGCTTAAGTTTCGGCCCGTCAGGATCGCTGTAGTCCTGAAACACCAGACTCCCATCCTCAGGGTCGAAGCTCCACGTTTCGCTCTGCCAATCGTCGTGGACGGCAACGGGGAGTCGCCTTGGCTGTGCGCTGAGATCGACGGGGAGCAACCACAATCCATAGCTGTGAATGACTGGCGCGCCGTAGTTGACGGGGTCATGCTCCACATCCGTGATCGGAGTCCAGCCGCGCCGGATCGCGAATCCGTCCGAGTCGGAGCATGGCTCTCCAGTTGGCCGGACGAACAACCACTGCCCATCAGGACTACGACCGGCAACCTCTAGCTGAACGCCCTCGTTCAATGCGCAATTCGCGGAGGAGAAATCGGGTGATCTGTGAATCGCTGCATTGCCACCTGTGGTGGTCACACGCTGCGCGTCAGGCAACTGAAGCCTAGGCAGGCCCGCGAGATCGTCCTCCGTCAGTTGCAACCCGTTGGCCGTGACCCAGCCGCGAACGCCGTTCGGATCCTCTGCCATCAGCCACCTGCTGCCCTCGCCATGCGGAAACAGCGGGCCGCGACCAACGATGGTCATTTCCTGGCCAGGATGACGGATCGCAAGAACCGGCGATCGTTGGCTCGGGAGCGCATACAGGTTGACCGAGGGCATGCGATTCGGAACTACGATGTGGAGCACGCTCGGTTGCGGTCGCGTAGCCACCGTCTCCAGAACGGCAGCGACCACCTGCTTGTCTTCCAAGACATCGGCTCGCGCTTTCTTGGAATGCGACTCTGGAAGTTCAGGAGCTGCGACCACGTTGACTGGCGCACTCTGCGATTGCTGCTGTTTCGGAGCGACAGGGATCGCGTCGGCACAACCAACGACCAAAGTCACGAACAACAACAACGCAATTGCAGCCGCACTCACACTGCCGCGTCCACATAGTTTGCTGACGGTGAAGGACGAGGAGATCTCGATTCTCATACCGACAAAACGTCGCCAACGACACGGAAGTTCCAGGTTCGGCTACGCCAGCTCGACCGGCTCCGACCAGACGACTCCTTCCGACCTGAGGCGCTCGATGTCTCCGCCTCGGCCGACTTCGGCGAGGATCTCGTCGGTCTCTTGACCGGCGAGGACGCCGGGGCCGTAGTCGTCGCGGCCTCCGGCCATCGTGGTTAGCGGACCCCAGCGGCGGATGTCGCCGAGGCGACGGTGATTCGCCAGCGGATTGAAGCCGTTGGCGAGGACGTGCTCGTCGTGAGCGAAGAAGTCGCCGACCGAGCCCGCGTCGACCTGTACACAGCCGACGCCGACGGCCGTCAGCCGTTGTTCCCATTCAGCGGCGGGCGACTGGGCGAATACCTCTGCGATGGCCTCGGTCATCGCGGCTTCGTCGTCGGCGCTCTGGTCGGAGAGCTGCGGCGCGGCTTCGGCGCAGAAGGCTTCCCACTCCTCGCAGGTCGGCGCGGCGAAGAAGACCCAGCCCTCCGACGCTTCGTAGAGCCGATACCAGGGCGCGGTGCCGTAGAGCTCGCCATCGACCTGGCGGCGCGGCGGCTTGCCCTCGTACTGGAGGAAGTCGTCGCTGTTGGCGTACGCGTTGGCGGTCAGCATGTTGACGTAGATCTCCTGGCCGACGCCGTAGCGGCGCTGCGCGTAGAGACCGAGCAGCGTCGCCGAGGCGACCAGCAGGCCGGTGTTGGGATCGGGATTGGCCTCGTTGGCGCGCATCAGTTGGCGCGATGCCTCGCGGATCTCATCGATCGTCTCGCAGCCGGCGGGCGGCATCGCCGAGCCGGCCTGGAAGAGCGCGCCGCCGATCACCGCGCCGGGAATCGGGTGCGCCGAGGGTCGCCGCGCGCCCGGCGCGTCGGGACCGTAGCCGTTGGCCGAGACCCAGACGATCTCGGGATTGATCGCTCTGGCCGTTTCGTAGCCGATGCCCAGGCGGTCGGGGACGCCCGGTCGGTAGTTGTGCACGATCGCGTCGGACTTGCCGATCAGGTCGGCGACGATCGCCTGGCCTTGCTCGGACTTGAGGTCGATGCAGATCGATTCCTTGGCGGCGTTGGTCTTGGAGGCGAGCAGACCGCGCAGGGGTCCACCGCCCATGCCTCGGAAGGGATCGCCGCCGATCGGCTCGACCTTGATCACGCGCGCGCCGAGGTCGGCCAGCATCGAGACGCCGATCGGGGTGGCGATGATCGTCGCGAACTCCAGCACCGTGAAGCCGTCCAACGGCTTGCCTGACGGCGCGGCTCCGTTCGGCGAGGTCATCATCGGCGCGTCGCCGTTACGCGAGGTCCAGGCGAAGCCGTTTGCTTCCCCAATCGACGGAGCGGGACGCGCGATGTCGGCGGGAGTTTCGCGCAGGTGCGCGATGGCGCCTACCTGCTTGACCGGGCCCAGTTCAGGGTCCTCCAGCGTGATCGTGTCGCCGTTGGCGGCCATGTCGAGGTTGTCGACGGCGTCGTGGGTCGGCGTGAACGGCTCGGCGGCGACGTTGCCCTGGGCGCGGAAGATCTCCATCCACTCGTCGCAGGTCTTCTCCTGCATCCGCTCGAGGATGCGGTCGCGCATCTCCTCGGTCGCCTCGGGCGTCCACTCGGCCTGACCGCCCTGCCACTGCTCCTCGGCGAACAGCAGGGTCAGGTCGGCGGCGTCCATGAAGGCGTAGAAGAGGTGCTCGAGCAGGTTGCCGAGCTGGATCCAACGGCCGTCGCGGGTCATCACCGGGTGATAGTTCAGCGTCGGCATGCCGCCGCCGATGTTGAAGAGCTGCGGGTACGTCTCGGGGTCGCGCTCGGAGAGTTGCGTGAGCATCAACTGGAGCAGGTCGAACGGCATCAGACCCTGCAGCAGCGAGGTCTCGACGATCTGACCGCGACCGCAGCGCTGGCGCTCGATCAGTGCGGCGAGGATGCCCTGGACTGCGCCCTGCGACGCGCCGTGCGCGCCGACCGGCACGGCGGCGAAGCCCGGACCCTCGCGCAGCCGCTGACCGGCGAAGGACATCATCCGGCCCGACTTGGCCGCGGCCAGCGCCTCATAGGCGGGATACTCCGCGTACGGTCCCGTCGATCCGAAGCCGGTGATCGAGCAGAAGACTGCGGCTTCGTTCAGCGCGCGGATGTCGGCGTACTCCAGCCGCCGAACCCTGGCCTGGGCCGGTGAGTCGGTCGAGACTACGACATCCGTCTCGCGGATCAACGCCTCCAGCCGCGACCGCTCCGAGGCGATGTCCAGTTCCAGCGAGCGCTTGCCGCGCAGCCACATCGGGGCCGCCGCCAGCGAGCGCCAGGGGTCGCCGCCGGCCGGCTCGACCTTGACCACCTCAGCGCCAAAGTCGGCCAGGACCATGGTCGCGACGCCGCCAACCGCTCCGGTCGACAGGTCGAGCACGCGGGTATCGGTCAGCGGTGGCGCCATGGTGAAATCCTCAAGAGCAGCAGATACGAAGCCGAGTATATGCGCCGACCGCAGCCCGCCCCCGTCGCCCGTCCCAACGCGCCGAAGCCAACCCCACCCCCAGTCCCCGCTTCACGCGGGGACCCGCTCCCGTTCAGAGCTTCATGAACTCTTCAGCGCCTGCTCAACGACGTCGAACGTGTTCTTGTCAAAGACCAGCTTGAACGTCCCTTCAAGTGGCCCGTTCTCCACGACCATCTCGCCAAAGTTCGGGGCGTCTTGCTTGAAGTCCGTCGCCTGATTGAACGCCCCTTCGAGCAGCTGCAACACGCGCTCCTTGTACTTCGTGTCCTCGGAATCGACCAAGTGGTCGCCTTTGGTCTCGAAGACCAGCAGATGCGGGCTGTCGCTACTATCCACGGCCATGGCGATGAAGTCCGGCCAGATGCGCTCCGCGTTCCAACCCCGCAAGTAGTACTCGCCGCGTTGCCGGACGCCAACGCGGTGCCACCATGAGAGCGCCTTCTGTTCATCCAGATAGCGGGCGAAGCGCTTCTCCAGTACGGTGTCGAAGTGCTCCTCAATGACCGGAGTAAAGAGCGACAATTGCAGCTGCCTCCCAAGCCCGCGTTGAAGCTCATGGGCGTCCGCAGGAATCGGCACCGAGTATGGCTTGGCGCTGACTCGGTGAGACGGCAGTTTCGCTCGAAGCGAAAAACTGATCTGGCCATCAGCCAGCTTCTGTTTGAATGCGCGCTCGGACTGGACTTCAATCTGCCTGCGCACCTCACTGCGAAGTAGGTCAACCAGAGTCAATCGTTGGCGATAGATCTGCTCGTCGCTCTGATCTGCTTCTCGCGGTTGGTCAATGGCTTCCGAGGCGACCCGCGCTGCCTGCCAAGGATTAGGAATCAGATCGCCCAACCGACGCGCATACCAGGACAGGCTCGGCGTTACGTCAATGGGTAGCTCAGCCTCAGAGGACTCTGAGTAGACGGTGCCTTCCTCGCCTACGTCCACCGTGCCGAACTCGACGACGGGCTTCTGAGGCATTGAACTCTGCACGTTCGCGACGCGAATGCCGTCCCAGTTGATCTCGGGCAGAATGTGCTGCCGATAGTCGAGCTCAATCCAGCGATTGCCCTCGCTGTGGAGAACCCGAGGCAGACATATCTCCTTGTCTTCGAAGATGTCGCGGCGACGGAACTCCACCTCGGTCAGCTCCGATGTGTCGCCGTGGACGTCATCAAGCAGGTCGCCCATGCCTTCCTGTTCAAGGCCGTTCTTCACGTGCTTCATCGCTTCGCTGACGGAGGTTTCGGTGCAGTAGACGTAGCACTGGTCGAGCGACTCAACCTCGGTGCGTCTCGCCTCCGGTTGGCGCATTACTCGACCGACAAGCTGGGTGATCGCCTGTTTCGACTGCGTGTTGTCGAGCACGACGAGCAGATAGGCGAACGAGCAATCCCAGCCTTCCATCAGCGCCGCCTTGGTGATGATCCAGCGGATCGGCGAGTACGGGGACATCAGGTCAACACCGGTGATTTCATCAACGTACGCCGATTTGACCGCGATCTGGTCCGACGGAACGCCGAGCTGCTCCAGTTGCGCCCGGGCATCTTCTGCGTGAATGTTCTCTTTGCCTAGCTGTTCCTTGCCTGTGCTTTGCACGCGCACGACGGCTATCGGGCGGATGTAGCGTCCGCTGTTCTCAAGGAATCGCTCAGCGTCTCGCTCCAGGACCTCCAACTCATTGACCGCAAGAGCGAGCGTTGCATGCCAGTCCGCGTTGCTCGTTGTCCGCACCTGGATTGGCAGCTTGATCATCTCTTCGCGCTTGAGCGCTGGACCGCCAACGTTGACCAGCAGATTACTGATTGCCGGATGCGGTGTCGCCGTCAGTTCGATCATCATGCTCGGATTGAAGCGGCTGATCCTGCGAACGAACTCCTGCTCCCCCGCCTCCGACTTGCCGTACGCCTTATGCGCTTCGTCCAGCACCACGACTGGGCGCGTGAGTTTGAACACGTTGGACAGGCTTGCGTGAATCAGCGCCCCGCCATCGGGTGGATCGAGGTCTCGATGCGCCTGGCGCAACTGCTGCATACGCCACAGATTGTCGTCCTCCGGGAAGAACGATGGGTAGCGCCCTGAGTTCCGAAACATGCGCAAGAATTCCTTGTTCTTCTTGCGGTTCGCGCCTTGCAGCGAGATCAGCATGACGCACAAGTAGTGCTGGACATCTTGCTTGGTGAAGGGATCGTCCTTCTCCAGCACCTTGACCTTGCCGCCGCTCGCCAGCTCGAGCATCTGCCGGTAGGGATGCTCCTTGTTCCAGAGCGCAGCCTTGGTTTGCGCATAGATCGCCTTAGACGGCACGAACCAGAGCACCAGGCCGTTCTGCTGATGCAGCCGCTCCAGCGCGGCGACGCCGAGCAGCGTCTTGCCACCGCCGGTCGGGACCTTGAAGCAGATGTGCGGAATCGGGCGTCCGGCTCCGTCCGTCCGTGGGACATACTCGCCGGTGGTAGGTGGCAAGTAGCCAGCGTCGTGCAGTTTGTTCCAGGTTGTACGCGGGTAATCCCGAGTTGCGGCGATCGCCTCCGGCGGCAGCGCTTGAAGCATGTCCTCCGCAGCGTCGGCGGCCGCTCGCGCCTCACGAAGTTCATTGAGCCAGCGAGTGAACGCGTCGAGGGCCTGTTCCTGGTACTCCTTTAGTTCCAGCATCGGATTCGCCACTCAGCCGTTCCGGTGCAGTTCGAAAGGAAGCTGGCAGAACGTAATCCCGTGCGGCGTCAAATCGCGCTGGCTCATGTACTTGCCCGCGGCAAAGACGATCGCAGGCCGCTCGCGCTCGGAGATCCGCTTGGCCAACTCAGCCGAGAACATCGCGTCGTTTCCGCGCAGCCAGTCGGCCTCGGGACGGTAGAGCAGGTAGTAATCGGTCTCCTCGTCGGTATGGAACGGCTCACCGTCGGGCGGCTGCAGCGTTGGCGTGCTGACCGACTTGCCGACAGCGGTGTGCAACAGATGGGCCGCAAGGTCCGCGTAGGAGGGAAGAGACTCTCCACTCAGCAACTGGTCGGCGTCGATTGGATCACCAAGCGTGCAGTAGGTGAATGAACCGCCGAGCCCTTCGCGCAGAGCGGCGTCCTTGGCATCGGGCACACCGTCAATGACGCGACGTACGCGTTCGGCAGTAATCGTGTCTGCGTAGTCCTCGCACTCGACGAGGATAAACCTGCGGTTGCCGCCATCCTCGGCGTTGAGGGCAAGCACAGCGTGAGCGGTTGTACCACTGCCGGCGAAGGAATCAAGCACGATAGAATCACCGTGCGCAGCCATCCGCAACATGCGTTCAACCAGTTTTGTTGGCTTTGGTGTGTCGAAGTCCGCCGGTCCACCGAATATCTGGGTCAATTCATCGGAGGCGTCGCGGTTCTGCGGGAACTTCTCGTGTTTGTCAGTCTCCCAAATGCTCGGCCAAGTGAGGCCCTGTCTGATGTCTTTGAGGAATCGTTTCCGCTGAGGCGGACCATTGCCATCATGTCCGAACATGATGTCACCGCTAATGATCATCTCGTGGACTCGTTCTGCGTTATGGACCCAGTTGCGGTTGGTTGGCGGGAAGTGCTCAACATCAGTCTTGGGATTTCGAATTCCGTAGTACAGAGAGTCAACCCACCGTCCACCCCGCGTGTTACCATGCATCTGTTGCAATCGCCACGGCCCTCTCGGATCGTCGTCTGGATTCGAGAACGAGGAGTCGCTCTCTGTTCGTGGTCTCAGGTGTATGTTCTGCTCTGTCCCGTAGATTAAAATGTATTCGTGGATATCACCGATTCGTCGATCGGGGGGTGGCCCGCCGCGCTTCTTCCACGACACGGTGCAAATGTGATGCTCGCGGCCCCATATCTCATTCATAATCTGCTGTAAGTGATACAGCTCAGTGTCATCTATCGAGATGAAGATCACTCCATCGTCAGCCAGCAATTCCCGAAGCAGGTGCAGCCGCGGCCACATCATGCTAAGCCACTTATCGTGGCGCTCCAAGTCTTCATCGTCGACCGGTTTGTTCTGTGCCATCCATTCCTGCATCAGTGGGCTGTTTACGTTGTCGTTGTATTGCCAGCCTTCATTGCCAGTGTTGTAAGGAGGGTCAATGTAGATGCAATCCACCCGTCCGGCGTATCGCGGCAGGAGCGCCTTGAGCGCGTGCAAGTTGTCCCCATGGATGATCAGATTGTCGTCAGCGTCGAGTGTCTGGGAGTCGTACGGACGATCAGAGTGGGGGGGGGGGCAGATTTCGAAGCGTCAGGCACCAGGGACCGGACGGGCACGGTCAGGTGGTGCGCGTAGATGTGCTGCTTGCCTTTGAACTCCAGCGTCGGCACTTCGGTTGTCCCCCCTAGCGTTCGGAGTCGTCAGGATAGGCCAGAATCACGGAATGCCTCAAGCGGCTGGGCGAACCGCACCTACTCCGGCTGCTGCGGGAGCCAGCGGGTGTCCCATTCGGGAGCGAAGCTGAGGGCGCCGAGGTCGGTGTGGTCGGCGCGGTCGTAGGTGCGAATCTCCTCGTCGCTGAGCAGGTGGATTTGCTCGCCGATGGGGATTGCGCGGCGCGCTTCTCCGTGGACTCTGAGCGTCGACTCGTGGGTCAGGCCCTCGGCGGTTACGCGCACGCCGAAGAATGCGCCGTCGTGGTCCTGACGCAGCCGCCAGTCGTTGGGGCCGACGGGAATCCAGGCGACGCCGTCCCGGTAGCGGAATGCGCGGTGGTCGGTTTCGACCGGGCTGAAGGCGTCGTCGCCCAGCGGCAGCACGGTGAGCAGGGTCGGATTAGCGGGGTCGGAGACGTCGAACAGCGACGCCTGCAGCCCGCGCTCCCAGCCGGTCTCGGGATCGGCGTCGCGTCCGATGCCCAGCAGCAGTCCGCCGCTGAGGGGATGCAGGTACTTCGAGAAGCCCGGGATCTTCAGTTCGCCGAGCGTCTGCGGGTTGGTCGGGTCGAAGAGGTCGAGGACGTAGAGCGGATCCGTCAGCCGGAAGGTGACGACGTAGCCGACAGGGCCGGCGAAGCGGACCGATTTGATCTCCTCGGTCACGCCGAGTCCGCTGACCAGGCCGACCTGCTCTAGCGATCCCTGGTCGCCTTCGCCGACGGCCTCGAGCACAAAGACGTTGCTGACCGTGGGCCAGCGGTCCTGGATCGTGGTGGCGACGCGCAGGTAGCCGTCGTGCTCGGACATCGACCACTGCGACAGGAGCTGTCCGCGCACCGCGCCGCTGCCGAAGTAGCTCGGCTGCAGCGGGTCGGAGATGTCGAAGCGATGAATCAGCGTGTTCCGCCAGCGGCCGTCGGGCGTGGCCAGGTAGAGCGAACCGATCGAGGCGTAGACCGTCGGCTGGTCGCTCATCACGCCGACGCTGCCGCGCTCGGCGATGCCAGCCGCCAGGTCGAAGGAGAGCATGTAGTTGACGCCCTGTTGCCAGAGCGGCGCGTCGGAGCCGTCGGGCGCGAAGGTCTGCCGGCAGTCCAGCGCGTAGTCGATCTCGTCCTCGTTGGACTCGTAATCGAACAACCAGGACTGCGGATGCCACAGTCCGAGCTGGCTGTGCTCGATGACGGCCTCGTTGTACGCCTGCGCGTCGCGCTCCGCGTTGCGCTCCCAGCCGAAGTCCCAGGGTCCGACCCAATGGTGGTACGACTGGTGCCGCATCACGACGCGCGCCGCGCCGTCGACCAGTCGCGCCGAGACGAACTGTCCATCGAGGTTCAGCTCGCGCAGCAGTCGCGGCGAGGCGGCATTGTCGATGTCGATCTCCAGGATTTCGGACTGCGGCCGAATCCGTTCCGGGACCCACGACGGCCGGGCAATGTCGCCGACTTCGGGGATGAACCGCGACACGGCGTCCTCGAGCTGTCGGACGACGATCGCCTTGCCGGCGCCAATCAGCAGTTCCTGGCGATGGGCCCAGTCCTGGAACTCGAGCCGTCCGACTTCCACCGGCGGCCCATCCTCGGCAAGCTCAGCGATCAGCAGCGATTGCGGGCGCAGCACGTAGAGATACGCGCCGTCGGTCTTGACGATGTCCGATTCGTCGACGCCGCGCTCCTGGACGTTGGTGCCGGTCTCGGAGGTTTCGCCCTCGTCGGCAGGCGCGGAGGCCTCCGTCGTACTGGCGGAGTCGCCTGCTGCTACGTCCTCGGCCGCCTCTTCCTCGGCCTCCCACTCCGGCTCGCCGACTTCCTCGTAGTAGCGCTCCTGCGTCTGCGAGCGGCGCGCCTGGTCCTGGTAATGGGTCAGGAGTTCGCCGCAGGACGCGAAACCGCGCAGCGGCCGCGCCTGCGCGGACCCGGTGAAGACGATCAGGTTGGCCGCGATCAACGCGACGGCAAGGATCGGCGTCGCGAGCAGCAGCCAGCGTCGGCGGGAGATCGGGAAGCGTGACACACGCGGCTCCGTTCCAAGAGAGAGCGATTGTCGCTCACTCTAGGATGACGAAGCCCCGCGCGAGTTTGTTCCCTGCGGGCTAGCCGCGCGGCAGGCCGAGACCTCGGGTGGCGATGATGTTTCGCTGGATCTCGCTGGTGCCGGCGGCGATGGTGCCGCTGACGCTGCTGACGTAGCTGCGGCTGAGCCGGCCCTGGAGCGCGGCGTAGGGGCCGTCGGACCAGATGTTGCCGGTGAGGCCAAGCAGGTCCATGCCGGTCTTGGCAATCCGCTGGCCCAGCTCGGAGCCGAACAGCTTCGACATCGAGGCCTCGTGGTTGGCGACCACGCCGTGCTCCTGCATGTACGCGATGCGGTAGGCCATCATCGTGCCGATTTCGACCTCGATGTGGCGCTCCGCGAGCTCGTAGCGCGTGTTCGGACGCTCATCGACCAAGTGGCTGTTGTCCTGAGCGAACGCGGTGATCTCCTCGACCGTGCGGCGTCCGCCGGCGAAGGCGCCGATGCCGCTGCGCTCGAAGTCGAGCGCCACGGCGAGGTGGTACCAACCGCGGTTGACCTCGCCCACGACGTTGGTCTGCGGGATGCGGACATCCTCGAAGAAGACTTCGTTGAAGCCGTGTCCGTCGGCCATATTGATCAACGGGCGGACGGTAACGCCGGGCGTGTCCATGCGCATCATGAACATCGTGATGCCCTTGTGCTTGGGCGCGTCGGGGTCGGTCCGCGCGGCGAGCCAGCCCCAGTCGGAGACGTGCGCGCCGGAGGTCCAGATCTTCTGGCCGTTGATCACGTAGTCGTCGCCGTCCTTGACCGCGCGGGTCTGCAGCGAGGCGAGGTCGGAGCCGGAGCCGGGCTCGGAGTAGAGCGTGCACCACCACGTCTCGGCATCCGCGATGCCGGACAGGTGCTCCTGCTTCTGCTCGTCCGTGCCGTAGAGCATCAGCGAGGGACCGACCCACTGGACGCCCATGTTGCCGCCCGCGCCGGGCGCGCGGTGGTAGGCCATCTCTTCGGACATGATCATCTGCTGCGAGTGCGGCGCGTCGAGTCCGCCGTGCTCCTCGGGCCAGGCCATGGTCAGCCAGCGCCGCTTGGCCATCTCCGTCTGAAACGAGCGGGTGACCTGCATGACGTCGGCGTCATAGCCCTCGCCCTGCGATCGGTTGCCCCAGTCGTCGGGCAAGTTGTCGGAGATAAACGTCTGTACTTCCTTGCGGAAATCGACGATCGTCTGGTCCTCGCGATAGTCCATCTGCTAGTTCCCCTCTGCGAATCACGGATCGCATCCAGTCTAGCGGTTGAATCCCGGCGCTCAGCAATACCGCACGCCACCTTGACTGGTAGTGTGGAGGTCAGCGGGGGTTCGAGGACAGGTCGGGCATGCCGGACGCGCCACGATTGGCCAGTGTCAGGCGTGGGACGCTGGTCGCGGCCCTGCTGCTCACGGCGGCCCTGGCGCTAAACGCCTGCGTGTTCGGCGGAGAGTCCGACCGCGATCTGTCGCAGTACTTTCCTCCTCCGCCCGAAGAACAGTCGCAGGGCGCGCGGGACGCAACCGGGTCCTCAGAGACGGCCGCCGCAGGCGACTCGGCGTCGGGCAGCGCGGGCTACGTCCCTCCGGCCGAAGACCTCGAAAACCTCGATGTCGCGCCGCCGTCGGCGCGGTTCGCCGTGCAGAGTTTCTTTCACCTCGTCGCCACCGGCCAACTCGCGCTCGCCTACGAGCGCACTTCCGCCGAGACGCGCGAACGGATCAGCCTCGAGGCATTTGAGCAGCGCTACCGCGATATCTGGGCGGAGGCGACGATCGGCGGCTTTGGCTGGGAAGTCGGCACGCAGCAGGACGAGAACGCGGCCTCGCATGAGGTGGTGCTGCGCTATCAGACCACGTTCTTCGGCGAGATCGAGGAGATCGTGCAGGCGCGGACGCTGCGGCAGCCGCATTGGGTCGTCGACTGGACGCCCGACCTGATCTTCAGCGGACTGGGCGTGCCCGGCTATCTGATCGCCACGCTGATCGACACGCCGGCGCGGGGACGGATTCTCGACCGCAACGGCGTCGTGCTCGCGGGCGAGACCGAGATCGTGAGCGTCGGCATTAGCTGGGACGACATCAAGGATGAGGAGTTCGTGCTCCGCTTCTTCACCGATCGGATCGGGGCGGACGAGGAGGAAGTCCGGGCGCGCATGTACCAGGACCTGCCTTCGTACCAGTTCATCAAGGTCGTCGAGCTGCCGCTGGACACCGCGGAAGAGGTGATCGACGAGTTTGCACAACTCGCCTCGCAGGGCATTCTGCTGGCCCGGGAGACGCGCCGCTTCTATCCGCACGGAGCGCTGGCGGCGCATGTGATCGGCTACTTGCAAGAGATCAATCCGGAGGAACTCGCGGAGCTGTACACGGAGGGCTACCGGGCCGGCGACTGGGTCGGCCGCGACGGGATCGAGCAGACCTTCGAGCGCACCCTGGCTGGCCGGCGCGGCGGCAGTCTGCTGATCATCGATCCGATTGGCCGGCCGGTGCGTGATATCGCCAGCCGCGCGGCGATCGCGGGCGCCGATGTCCGGCTGACACTTGATCTACGGGTGCAGCAACTGGCCGAGAATGCGCTGGAAGAAGAGTCTGGTGCGATCGTGGCAATCGATCCGCGCAGCGGACACATACTGGCCATGGCGTCGTATCCGCGGATCGACCCCAACACGATCGTCGACGGCGTGACGCAGGAGGAGTACGAGGACTACTTCTTTGACGAGCGTCAGCCGTTCATCAATCGCGCCGTCGAGCAACTCTATGCCCCGGCGTCGACATTCAAGGCCATCACGCTGGCGGCTGCGCTTGAAGGAGGCGGATATGAGATCGGCGATCGGATCTCCTGCCCGGCTGAGTGGATGAAGATCGGTGATCAGCCGCTGCGGAACTGGAAAGACACCGACCAGGGACGGATCACGATCTCGCAGGCGCTGGCCGAGTCCTGCAACACCGTGTTCTATGACATCGGACTCAGCCTCGATCAGATCGACGAGGATCTGCTGCCGGACACGGCGAAGGGGTTCGGCTTCGGACAGGGCACGCGGATCATCGGCCTGAACGAGGAGCCGGGCGTGATTCCCGGTCCCGCCTGGAAGGAATCGCAGTTCAACGAGGCCTGGTACACCGGCGACACGGTCAACATGAGCATCGGCCAGGGCTTCGTCTCAGTGACGGTGCTGCAAATGGCCAACGCCTACTCCGCGCTGGCGACCAACGGGGTCGTGGGCACGCCGATCATCGTGCAGTCGATTGAGCCGAGCGGTGCGCCGCCGCAAGTAATCGAACGCCGCTCGATCAGCGTGGTGCCGGTCTCAGCCGAGACGCTTGAGCAGATCCAGGCGGCGCTGCGCACGACCGTCTCTCAGCCCTACGGGACCGGATTCCACGTCTTCCGCAGCAGCGTCTTGCGCGTCGCAGGCAAGTCGGGCACGTCGGAGGATGTGATTCTCGATCCGGAGGCGGAGGAGCAGGCGGAGGCCGAGGCGGAGGACGAAGAGATCGAGGTCGGGCTGAACAGCGAACAGGACCAGGCGCAGTCGGGCGACGGCACGGAGGAGGAGGATGAGCCGCAGGAACGCTCGACCAATCACGTCTGGTTTACGGGTTGGGCCAACTTTGAAGACCCTCGCCTGGTCGTGACGGTCGTGCTGGACAATGCGTACTCGGGCTCGGACGACGCCGGCCCGATCGTGCGGCGCATCCTCGAAGGTGCGATTCTCAACAACTGGGTACCCTAGCTGCATGCGACGTTCACGATTCCGCCGCCTGGTTGAGCGTGCCCTGGACGAGATTCCCGACGAGCTCGCGCAGCGGATGGACAACGTCGTCGTCCTGGTGCGCGGTCAACCCACGCAGGAGGAGATGGACTCGGTCGGCCTCAGTCCGCGCGACACGCTGCTCGGACTGTACGTCGGGCGTCCGTTGACCAGTCGAGGCTGGTACGGCGAGACGCTGCCCGACCGGATCATGATCTACCAAGAGCCGATTGAGAGCATCTGCCACAGCGAGGACGAAGTGGTCGCCCAGGTGCGGGAAACGGTGCTGCACGAAGTCGCGCACCACTTTGGGATCGACGATGACCGCCTGGACGAGATCGGGATCGCGCCTCCGCCGAGGCATCACCATCGCGGGGCGATCAACCTGACCGAGCGTCGCCTGCCGTACCTCGAATAGCGTCGGCCCGAGTCTGATAGCGGCGCAGCACTCGCTCGACGGCGGCCGGAACGAGTTCCCGGGCGCGCGACATCGCTTCCTCCACGGGCACATCCTGGGGAGTCGATGCTTCGCGGTCGGCGATTCCGGGCAGGTCCGCATTGCCATCGATCAGTCCCGCGACGACGAGACAGGGCACCTGCAAGGATTGTGCCAGGGCCGAGACTCCCGCGACGGTTTTGCCGTATCCGGACTGCGCGTCGAGGCGTCCTTCGCCGGTGATGACCAGGTCTGCCCGGGCAATCCTCTCGGCGAGGCGCAGCGCATCGCCGACGGCGTCGAATCCCGACTGAAGCGTTGCGCCGCAGAAGGCGACCAGACCGGCTGCCAGACCTCCTGCAGCGCCGCCGCCGGCGATCTGAGCAATGCGAACACCAAGATCGCGTTCGACGATGGCCGCGAAGTTGGCCAGCGCGCGATCGAGGCGGGCCACCTCGTTCCCGATCGCGCCCTTCTGCGGACCGTAGACGGCGCTCGCCCCCTCGGGACCGAGCAGCGGATTCTGCACGTCGCACAGCACGCGCATTTCCGTCTCACGCAGGCGTGGATCGAGCCGGCTCACGTCGATCCTGGCGAGACGCGCCAGGGCTGCGCCTCCCAGCGGCAAACGCCTGCCTCGGTCGTCCAGCAGCACGGCGCCGAGCGCTTCGGCCATGCCTGCGCCTCCGTCGTTGGTCGCGCTGCCGCCCACGCCGACGAGGATGCGCTCGCCGCACGAGTCGAGGGCGTGAGCGATCAGTTGCCCGGTGCCGAATGTGGACGCTCGGGCGACGTCCAATTCTTCCGGACGCAGCAATGTCAGGCCGGATGCGGCAGCCATTTCGATGACCGCGCAGCGCCCGTCGTCGATGCGGCCCCAGCGGGCGTCAACCGGCGCCCCGAGCGGTCCGTCGACGCGGGCGATGGAGGTCCGGCCGCGCGCGGCGTGGACGATCGCCTCGACCGTGCCCGGCCCGCCGTCCGCGAGTGGGGCGCGGTCGATCTCGGCCTCGGGCATGACTCGCGAGACCCCGACCTGGAACGCGTCTGCCGCCTCGACGGCGGTCAGGCTGCCCTTGAACTCCTGCGGCGCGATCAGGACGCGCATCGGACTAGAAGCCTTCGCCGCCGAGAATGCGGATCAGCGCGATGGCGAAGATCGCAGCCGCCCAGAGCAGCGCGGCGAGACGAATGCGTTGGAACAGGGAGAGCACTCCGGCGAATTGCAGGTAGCCCTTGAGCCAGAGCGCGGTGATGACGGCCAGGACGATGAAGAGAAGGGTGACGCTGCTCACGACATCTACTGTACGCCCACCGGTCGCTCAGGCAGTGCGGCGCCGACTCGCTATCGGCGGCGCTGGCTTCGACGGCGGCGGAAGGTCGCCGGCTTCGCGCCGTATCCGCAGACGACGCAGACCACTCGGCGGCCGTGACTGGCGGTGGGGCCGTTGCACCACGGACAGGGCGGACTCTGCCTGGGCGGCGCAGGCGCTGAACCGCGGGATGCAGGATTGGACCGAGCTTGCAGGATCAAAGGCAGTTGCGCGCCTCGCGCAATCGGCGCCTTGTGGCTCGGGGCTGCTGCGGACATAGTCCCTACCTGTACGTACGTTCTGTCTACTGACAATGTAGTACGCACATACGAGGAAATCAACCAGCGCATGCGAAGCAGGTGGGCTTTCGAAGGTCAGGGTTGGTCTTCGGGCCGGTCAAGCCAGTCGACGAAGTCGCGCATCTTTTCGTTGAGCGTGTCGTAGCGTCCGCGGTCGGCGGCGACCAGAATGCTGACAAACAGGATGGCCAGACCGATTTCCACCATGATGCGCCTCCGTCGTCGACTCGTGTGAGTATGGTAGTTGGGCATGAGCAGCAGTGCATCATCGAACCGAACGAGAAACGCGCCGCTGGTCGCGACGTTGACTTTGGGCTGCAAGCTGAACCAGGCCGAGACGCAGCAGGCGGCGCGTGAGTTGCAGCGTCTCGGTTGCGTGACGGTGGATCGTCCGATGCCGGCCGATGCGTTCCTGATCAACACGTGCACGATCACGCACGTCGCCGATCGCAAAGCGCGCCGCCTGATTCGCATGGCGCGCCGACTCTCGCCCAACGCCCCGGTGATCGTGACCGGCTGCTACGCCGAGCGCGCGGGCGCGGAGCTGTCCGAGCATGCGCAGATCCAGGTCGTCGCTAACGCCCGCAAGGATGACGCCGCAGCGGCCGTGCATGCGGCGCTGGCCGATCTCGGTCCAACCTCTGCAATCCAGGCGGGTTCCGCCGGCCGCACGCGCGCGTTCATCAAGATCCAGGAAGGCTGCGACGATGTCTGCGCCTTTTGCATTGTGCCCCGGGTGCGCGGCAGGGAGCGGGCGATCCCCATTGACGACATCGTCGCCGTAGCGCGGGAGCGCGTCGCGGAAGGCGTCCAGGAGATCGTGCTGACAGGCACGCAGCCCGGCGCATACGGCCGCGATCGAACCGACGGGTCCACGGCCGCGAAGTTGATCGACGCCCTGCTGTCCCGCACCGACGCGGCGAGGATCCGCTACTCGTCCATTCAACCGCAGGACGTCACACCCGAGTTGCTGTCTTGCTGGGACGACGCGCGAATGTGCCGGCACGTACACCTGGCCTTGCAGAGCGGATCGGACTCCGTACTCGCGAAGATGCGCAGGCGCTACACGGCCGAGCAGTTCGTCGAGGCGGTGAGCGCGTTTCGCAGCGCGGCGCCGGGCGTGTCGGTGACGACGGACATCATCGCCGGATTCCCCGGCGAGACGGAGGCCGACCACGCCGCAACGCTGGCGCTGATGCGGCACGTGCAGTTCACCGACGTGCACGTGTTTCCCTACTCGAGTCGGCCCGGCACGTCGGCTGTGCTGCTGGACGATGACGTGCCCGCCGAAGTCAAGCGATCGCGGGCCGCGGCGTTGCGGGAACTGGGCGCGCAGCACCGCCGCCAGGCATGGCGCTCCCAGGTCGGCTCGCTGCAGTCGGTGCTGTTTGAGACGCGGCAGTCAGGCCTGACGGACACGTATCTGCCTTGCCGTGTCGACGTGGATGACGACCTGAGCAATCATCTGCACAGCGTCCGGGTCACCGCAAGCGATGACTCGGGACTGGTAGGCGAGCTGCTGCGATGACCACGGAAGATCAATCGACAGACGTGCCGTTGCCCCCGCCCAGGGACCTGCGCCTCACGATTGAGGCGCTCTTGCTGGTTGCCGAGTCACCGCCCACGATCCGGATGCTGGCCCAGGTCACAGGAGTCGCGGTGTCGGAGGTTGAGGCGGCGTTGGCAGACGTCGATGCAGACACGTCCCGCGGCATTCGCCTGCGCCGCTATGAGGGGACCGTGGCGCTGGTCTCGGCGGCGGAGGCTGCGCCGTACGTCGAGCGCCTGCTCGGCCTCGACACGCCTTCAAGGCTCTCGCGTGCGGCCCTGGAGACGCTTGCCGTGATCGCCTACCACCAGCCGGTGACGCGTGAACAGATCGAGCGCGTGCGAGGCGTCGGCGCCTCGGGAGTGATTCGCTCATTGCGGGCCCGCGACCTGATCGCACCGAGCGGACGCCTGGACAGCATCGGTCAACCGCTGTTGTGGAGCGTGACGCCGAGATTCCTCGACCACTTCGGGCTGTCGGCGCTGGACCAGCTTCCACCGATCGAGGACCTGGAGGTTCCCGCGCAACAGTCCGTGTTGCCGCTGGAGACGGAGGAGGCATGACCTCGGTCACTGTACTGACCGTCGAACTGCTGATCTTCGAGTCGGCGTCGCTGAAGGACAAGCGGTCGGTCGTGCGCAGCGTGCTGCAGCGGACTCGGAACAAGTTCGGCGTGGCTGCCGCCGAGGTCGGCGACCAGGATGAACGCATGCGGGCGACGCTCGCCTTCGCCGCGGTCTCGTCGGACGCGCAAATCTCGCGCTCCGTATCGCAACGCGTATTGAACTTCCTGGAGCAGGAGCGGCTGGACTGCGAGCTCGGAGTGGTCTCGACGGAAACGCTGTACCTCTAGTCCGCGAGTTCGGCCCACAGATCATGGCCGAGCGACTCGGCGATTCGCACGTCGATCATCTCGCCGGGGTTGGCGCTGCCGAGAGCGAAGACAAGCCCATCCACCTCCGCGGCCTCGCGATAGGTACGCCCGGCGATGATCGGCTCGCCGTCTTCCGTTGTCTGACCCGGCTCGGACTCGACCAGCATGCTCAGGCGACGTCCGATCTGTCGTTGGTTGCATGCCGCCGAGATCTCGGCCAGGTTGGACATCAGCTCGTCCAGACGGCGCTGCTTGACCTCGTCGGGCACCTGGTCGGTCATCGCGGCCGCCGGCGTGCCCTGCTGCGGCGAGTAGACGAACGCGCCGGCGCGGTCGAACTGGACTTCGGCCGCGAAGTCGAGTAGCTCGCTGAACTCGGCCTCGGTCTCGCCGGGGAAGCCGACGATGAATGTGGTGCGGATGGCGATGTCGGGCATGGCCGCCCGCAGCCGCTCGAGGCTGCCGCGGACCATGTCCATGTTGTGCGGTCGCTTCATCCGCCGCAGCACGCTGACGGAGCCGTGCTGCAAGGGAATGTCGAGGTAGTTGCAGACCTGCGGCGTCTGCGCCATGACTTCGACCAGGGATGGAGTGACGAAACCGGGATAGGCGTACATCAGACGAAGCCACTCGGCGCCAGACTCGGCTGCCAGCCGCTCGATCAGTCGGGCCAGACCGTCGGGATCGCCCCATTCCGCGCCATAGGCGGTGCTGTCCTGGGCGACGAGTACGACTTCTTTCGCACCTCGCTCGACCAGCGCGCTCGCTTCGGCGACCAGCGCGTCGGGTGGGGCGCTGCGAAACTGCCGCCCCTTGATCGCCGGGATGTTGCAGAAGGTACAGGGACGCGCGCAGCCGTCGGAGATCTTCAGGTATGCGGACGGTCCGACGCCGAGCGAAGTCTCGGGGATGTCACGCTCGGCCGTCTCCTGACCGGCGTGATCCGCGATCTCCTGCCACGCCTCGATCCCGAACGCGGCGTCGATGCCGTCGATGGCGATCACTTGCTCGCGTTCAATCTGCGACCAGCAGCCAGTGACGATCACCTGCTGCTCCGCAGCGCGCTCGGCGGCGAGTATCTCGGCGGCCTGTCTCGACTCCTCGCGGGCCTCGTCGATGAAACCGCAGGTGTTGAGAATGACCAGCTCGGCGGCGGCGCGATCCGCAGTCTGGCGGTGGCCTGAGGCCTCAAGCGAGCGGGCGATGCGTTCCGAGTCGGTGGTGTTCTTCGGACAGCCGAGCGTCACGATGTGGTAGCGCATCAGCCACCGCCGCCCGCAGCGTCGGCCGAGTCGGCGCTTGCCGATCCCGGCCGGGGACCGCGGCTCACGACCAGCGTGACCACCGCATCTTCATGCGGTTCCGCTCCGGCTGCCGGAGACTGTTCGAGCACCGTGCCGGCGGGCGAGTCGTCGTAGACCGAGATCAGCACGTAGGGCACGTTCAGCAGCTTGACGTGATTGACGGCCTGCCGCGACGTCAACTGGGTGAGATCGGGCAGCGGGTCGAAGTCCGTCGCGCTGGGAATCACCGTGGTCGCCGATTCGAGCTCGGCCGAGACGTTATCAATGCCGGGCACGTCGCGCGAAGTCTCGATCGGCTGCACGTCGTCGCGCAGGCTGACGACCGCGACCACTCCGGCGATGATTACGAGGATGACGAACGCAGCGACCAGCCAAGGGCCGAGTTGCAGGCCCGACGGTCGAATCTCGTCGCGCGGGCTGCCGCTGCGTTCCAGCGACTGGTAGGACTCGACGCTCTCCTCGCTGAGCTGCAATCCGTCGCCGGGCGTCGTGGGCGCGAGCGGAAACCGCTCGAGCAGCGGGCCGTCGTCCAGTCCCAGATACTGGGCGTAGGAGCTCAGGAAACCGCGCGCAAACGGAGCGGCCGGCATCCGCGACCAGTCTTCCGCCTCCAGCGCTTCGAGGTACTGACGAGCAATCCTAGTCGCCTGGTTGGCCTGGGCGATCGAGCGGCCACGGCGAATTCTCGCCTGTCGCAGCTCCTCACCAATGCCAATCGGCTCGCCGCCGTCTCTCCTCATCATGATCAGCCATCCGGCATCACGGCGGTCTTGAGCACGGCGGCATCGTTGCGCGACGTGTAGGCCTGATCGGCCTCGGAGAGCTCGAATCGATGCGAGACGATGCGGTCGACGGCGTCGAGCGAGGGCAGCAGCGCCGCAGTACGGCGGAACTGGTCGGGCGTCGCATTCTGGGTGCCGGTCAACGAGACCTCGCGGTAGTGCAGATCGTTGACGTCGACCAGCGCGCTCGACTCGGGCGGGAAGCCGGCGAAGAGGTTGACGCTGCTCTGACGACCGGCGATCTGCAGCGCGGTCTCGGTGAGACCGTTCAGGCCTACGGACACGACCACGATGTCGCAGCCGTTGCCGGCCGTCGCGTCGTTGACCACATGACTCAGCTCCTCGGGATCGCCGCCGCAAACCCGGCTGGCCCCGATCGCCAGCGCGGCCTCGCGTCGAACGCCGACCGGCTCGGCCACGATGATCTCGCCTGCGCCGAGCGCTCGGGCGAGCAGTACGTGCAGCAGACCCATCGGTCCCGCGCCAAGGACGGCAACGCTGACGCCGGCGCGGAAGCGGCAGGACTCGAGCGAGTTAAGCACGCAGGCCGTCGGCTCGGTCAGCGCAGCCCGCCCCCAGTCCGCGCCGTTGGCCAGCTTGACCGCGTGACCCTGCGAAACCAGCGGCGCGGGAAGCAGCACCTGCTCGGCGAGGCCGCCGTTGGCGTCGTAGCCCAGAGTTTGCCGCGATGTGCAGCGATTGCGCAGTCCGCGACGACAGAAGTCGCAGCCGCCGCAGGCGATGATCGGATAGACCGCCACGCCGTCGCCCAGACGCAGATCGGTGACGCCGTCGCCCAGCGCGACGACTCGTCCGGCGAATTCGTGACCGGGCACGACGCCCGGTCTGGCATACTTCTCACCGCGGTAGACGCGCAGGTCCGAGGCGCAGACGCTGGCCGCGCCGACCTCGATCACGGCTTCGCCGGGTCCGGGTTGCGGCGTCGGAAGCTCATCGACCCGTATCTCACCGGGCCGGTCGAAGATCAATGCTCGCATGCAAGCGCCTCTTGCGACTTGCGGAAGGGTCTGGAAGGCAGGTTAGGGGGTTTGCGCAGGTGCGGGCGGGCGCATCCGCGGCCGTCGCACGTCATCGGGATTGCGCGAGTCGTGGTATTGACGCAGGAGGCGCGACTTCTTGCGAGCGGCGGTGTTGGCGTGGATCACGCCGCGCTGCGCCGCACGGTCGAGCGCGCTGACGGCCTGTTGAATGGCCGTATCGGCGTCGTTCCATTCCTGCGTGTCGACGGCGTCGTCGATCGCGTCCAGCGCGGCGCGGACGGTACTGCGCGCGTAAGTGCGAATCGGCTTGTTGCGCATGCGCCGCTTCTGGCTCTGGCGCAGGTATTTGATTGCGGCAGCCTTGTTGGCCACGGTGACTCCTTTTGCTGAATCGATTTCATCGTATCAGCCGCTTGGTGAGTGTCTACCGCACCGGCGCGCGGACGATGCCGGCGCCGGCCGCCTTGTTCGAGTTCCGGGCGGAACGTGCATAGTTGGGTACTGTTTGCGAGAGTGAACGAATGAGTCTTGACGCTCCGTCCTCGATCGGCGGCCGGCTGGCAGGCAGCCGAAGCACCGTGATCGGGGCGGTGATCCTGATCGGCCTGTCCTTTCTCGGCTCACGCCTGCTCGGCGTGGCTCGGGAGTTCGTGATCGCGGATCAGTTTGGCATCTCGGTCGAACTCGACACCTACTTCGTCGCGATGCGGCTTCCGGACCTGGTCTTCCAACTGCTCGCCGGCGCGACGCTGGCCTCTGCGTTCATCCCGGTCTACGCGCGAGTCCTGCAGGTCCGCGGCGAGCGGGCCGCCTGGCGGCTGGCCAGCATCGTGCTCAACTGGGTCTTGATCGGCACGATCGTGCTCGCCGCCGTCGTCTTCCTCGCCGCCGAGTGGATCGTGCCGGCGCTCGCCCCGGGTCTCGGCGAGGACTCCGGCGCGCAAGACCAGATCGTCGCGGATGCGGTGTTCCTCACCCGCGTCCTGCTGCTCTCGCCGATCCTGTTCGCCGTCAGCGGCATGTTGACCGGGATGCTGCATGCGCGGCGGCATTTCCTGCTGCCGGCGATTTCGCCAATGCTCTACAACCTGGCGATCATCTTGGGCGCGTTGCTGTTGCCGGAGGAGTTGGGCGTCGAGGCGCTCGTGATCGGCGTGATTGCCGGTTCGGGGCTGCACCTGATGATCCAGTTGCCGGCCCTGTCCTCAGCGCTGTCGCGATCGGGCGGTGGATTGGGACCGCACTTCAACCTGCGGGACATCGAGGTGCGTGAGGTGCTGCGCCTGATGGGGCCGCGCACGTTGGGGCTGGCGGCTGCGCAGGTCAACCTGATCGTGCTCACCTTTTTCGGATCGCTGGTCGGCGATACGTCGATTTCGGCGCTCAACTTCGCCTGGTTGCTGCTCATGTTCCCGGTCGGCATCTTCGGGATGTCACTGGCCACCGCGTTATTCCCCAGCTTGGCCGAACGGGCGGTCACGGGCGGGCCGTCGGCAGTGCGTGAGATGGTCTCGCAGACGCTGCGGTTCACGCTCTTCCTGGCGATCCCGGCGTCGGTCGGGATGCTGCTCTTGCGCGAGTCGATCGTCGCGACGCTGCTCGAGCACGGGGCATTCGACGAAGCGGCGAGCAACCTCGTCGGCGATGCGTTGTTCTTCTACGCGATCGGGTTGTTCGCCCACGCGGCGATTGAAATCGTGTCGCGAGGGTTCTACGTGCTCGGCGACACACGCACGCCGGTGGCGCTCGCGGTCGCGTCAATGCTGCTCAACATCCTGCTCTGCGCGCTGCTCGTCGGTCCGCTGGAGCTGAAGGGTCTGGCCCTGGCGCTGTCCATCTCGGCGATCGCCGAGTTCGCCGTGCTCGTGCTGCTCCTGCACCGATCCCTGGCGCGACAGTTGCTCTCACGCGCGATGGGCACGGCGATGCTGAAAGCCATCCTGGCGACGGCAGTGATGGGACAGGTCGTGTGGCTGCTGGTCGAGATCCTGGCGCAGGTCGACATCGCGCGCGATTCGTGGATCACGCTCGCGCTCGGGACCAGCGGAGGCGCCGTGATCTACTTCGCGCTGAGCCTGATCGCTCGTCAACAAGAGTCGGAGCTGTTGTTCCTTCGCTTGCAAACCGTAATCTCCCGCGCACTCGGACGCGGCGCGGCGAGAACGCGGGGGCGGCTCTGATAGAGTTGGTCATGTTCACAGGCTGATCGACCAGCAGCGGTCCGGTCGGCGAGACCATTGCGAGAGAACATGGCACTGCAGGATCGACTGATCGTCTGCCGCGACTGCGGAAAAGACTTCACCTTCACGGCTGGCGAGCAAGAATTCTACCAGTCGAAGGGGCTGCAAAACGACCCGGTGCGCTGCCCGGAGTGCCGTTCGGCGCGGAAGTCGATCCGCACCTCGCCCGAGGCTGAGGCCGGATACGTACGCTACGGCGGCGCCGCGTCGTTCGGAGGCCGCACGCCGCGTCAGATGCATCCGGCCGCCTGCGCCATGTGCGGGGACATGATCGAAGTGCCGTTCCTGCCGCGCGGCGACCGCCCGGTCTTCTGCACGACCGTCAAGCGGATCATGACGCTGGGCTACCAGATGGACGAGATCCAGCAGCGCTGGGGGATTCACCCGTGCCAGGTCGAGGGGATCAACCAGGACCTGCGGCGCGGGTTGATTCCGCCCAAGCCAGGGGTGGAACTGCCCGACCTGGAACGCACGCGCCTCTAAGCGGCGGCGCTTCAGAAGGACGACACGGCATCGACATGGTTGAGCGTGTGGCGCAGCGCTGGATGCGCCTGATGGGTGCGCAAGGTCGGCCGACGGCCCGCCCGCCGAGCGACGACGAGGTCGCCGAGACGGTCGCGCGCTATCCGGAACGCGCAGCACAGGCACTGGTTGACCAGTCGCGCGTGCGCGGACAGGCGGCCTCGGCTCGACAGGCTCGAGGCTGGATTACTGAGCAGCTTGACGAAGCTGCCGAACTGCTCGACCAAGCGACCCGCGAGCGCATCGCCGATATGGCCGACGCGCACATCGCGCAACGATTCCCCGAGGACTCACCCAACGATGGCTGACACTGCTGCCGAAGCCGCAACATCCAATCACGACTCGTCCACTTCCTCTGCAACCGACCAGACGTTCCGACCCGTCGGCTCGCTGATGCCGCACGGGGAGCTGGAAGCGCGCATCCGCGACTTCTGGCGCGAGCGGGACATCTTCCGCCGCTCGGTCGAGGAGCGTCCGGCCGACGACGTCTACTCGTTCTACGAGGGTCCGCCGACAGCCAATGGCACACCCGGCGTGCATCACGTGCTCTCGCGGGTCTTCAAGGACCTGTTTCCGCGCTACCAGACCATGCGCGGCAAGCGCGTCCCGCGCAAGGGCGGTTGGGACACGCACGGCTTGCCCGTCGAGATCGAGGTCGAGAAGATGCTCGGCCTGGACAGCAAGCCGGCGATCGAGGAGTACGGCATCGCCGAGTTCAACCGCCATTGCCGCGAGTCGGTGATGGAGTACGTCGAGCAGTGGGAGGACATGACCGAGCGGGTCGCGTTCTGGATCGACATGTCCGACGCCTACCGCACCTATACAGCCGAGTACGTCGAGTCATGCTGGTGGATCTTCAAAACGCTCTGGGACGCCGGCCTGATCTACGAGGCCCGCCGCACCACGCCGCATTGCCCCCGCTGCGAGTCGTCGCTCTCCAGCCACGAGCTCTCCCAAGGCATGCAGGACGGCGTCCGCGATCAGGCCGTCACCGTGCGCTTCCGCGCCCACAACGACTCCTTGCCCCGACAACTGCGCTGGGACGGCTCAACCGATTTCCTCGCCTGGACGACCACGCCCTGGACGCTGCCGGCCAACTCCGGATTGGCGTTGAACGGCAACGAGACCTACGCGGTCGTCGAGATCTCTCCGACCGAGCGTCTGATCCTGGCCCAGCAGCTCGTCGGCGCCTCGCTCGAGGGCATCGTCGAGACGCCCACCATCGTCGCCTCGCTGCCGGGCAGCGACTTCGTCGGCGTCTCCTACGACGGCCTCTACGAACCCGATCAGTGGGGCGTTCCCGCCTACCGGTTCGACGGCGCGCGGCTGGTCGAGTGCCGCGAGGAGGACGGCGACCTGCCGACGCGCAAAGTCGCCGCAGCCGACTTCGTCGAGATGGAAAGCGGCACCGGCATCGTGCACATCGCGCCGGCCTTCGGCGAGGACGACTACCTGCTCGGCCGCGAGGCCGGACTGCTCTTCCGCCAGCCGGTCGACCTCAGCGGCCACATCGTCGGCGATCCCGACGCGCCCGAGGCCCCGGCCTTCGTCGGCACGTGGGTCAAGGACGCCGACCCGATGATCATGGACGATCTCGAGTCGCGCGGTCTGCTGCTGCGCAAGGACATCTACGAGCACACCTACCCCTACTGCTGGCGTTGCGACACGCCGCTGCTCTACTACGCCAAGCCGAGCTGGTACATCGCCACCTCGCAGGCCAAGGACCTGCTGACGCAGTCCAACACTGAACTGATCCACTGGCATCCCGAACACACCGGCACGGGACGCTACGGCGACTGGTTGGCCAACAACGTCGACTGGGCCGTCAGCCGCGAGCGTTACTGGGGCACGCCTCTCCCGTTCTGGCGCTGCGATGCCTGCGGCGATGTCTCCTGTGTCGGTTCCTTCGAGGAACTGAGCCGGCGGGCGGAGGAGTTCAGCGGAACGAAGCCGGACCTGTCCGATCCGCACCGTCCGGCCGTGGACGACATCGAGATTGGCTGCGGATCATGCGGGGGCGCGGCGCGGCGTGTGCCGGAGGTCGCCGACGCCTGGTTCGACTCGGGCGCGATGCCCTATGCGCAGTGGCACTACCCGTTCGAGAATCGGGACCGCTTTGATGAGCGGTTCCCCGCCGACTTCATCTGCGAGGCGGTCGACCAGACGCGCGGCTGGTTTTACTCCCTCCACGCCGAAGCGGCGATGCTGCATCGCGCCGAAGCCGTGCCTGAGCCGATTTCATTCCGCAACGTCATCTCGCTCGGACACATCCTCGACGAGGCAGGCGAGAAGATGTCCAAGTCGAAGGGCAATGTCGTCGACCCGTGGGAAGTGCTCGACGAAAGCGGCGCCGACGCCTTGCGCTGGTACTGCTACGTCGCCTCGCCGGCCGGCAACCCGCGCCGCTTCTCCCCGCGACTCGTGAGCGAGGCGCAGCGGCGGTTCCTGCACACGCTCTGGAACACCTACTCCTTCTTCGTCACCTACGCGAACATCGACGGCTGGCAGCCCGCGACCCGCGAGGGCGCGCCGACGGTCGAGCTCGACCGCTGGATCCTGAGCGAGTTGCACAGCCTGATTGGCCGGGTGACCAAGGCGCTCGACGACTACGACCCCACCACCGCCGCACGTGAAATCGACGCCTTCGTCGATGCGCTCTCCAACTGGTACGTGCGACGCAGCCGGCGGCGATTCTGGTCGTCGGCCCGCAGCGGCGCGTCGGCCGACCTCGGCGCAAAAGAGAGCGCCTACCGCACGCTCTACGAAGTGCTGACCACGCTGGCTCGGTTGCTGGCCCCGATGACGCCGTACCTGTCCGAGGACATCTGGCGCAATCTCATCGCCGAGCTCGATGCTGAGGCGGCGGAATCGGTCCATCTCGCCCAGTGGCCCGTTGCCGATGCGTCGCTGATCGACGAATCGCTCAACCAGGACATGCAGCTCGTGCAGCGCGTGGCCTCGCTGGGACGCTCGGCTCGCAGCGCCGCAGGTCTCAAGGTGCGCCAACCGCTGGCGGCGGTCTCGGTGGCAGTGCGCAGCGCTCGCGACGCCGATGCCGTGGAACGCTTGCGCGAGACGATCGCGGAGGAGTTGAACGTGAAGTCGGTGACGCTCGCAGACGCCGCGTCCGACTCGCGTCGCTACACGATCAAGCCGAACCTGCGAACGCTGGGCCCGAGGCTCGGGCCGCAACTGCCTGCCCTGCGGGCGGCCTTGAACGACTTGCCGCCCGACCTGGCTTCACACATCGCCCAGGCCGCCGAATCCGGTCAGACGATCGAAGTCGAAGGCGTGGAGTTGGAACCTGCGGATCTGTTGATTGAAGCAGACACGGAGGCTGCCGACAGCGCCGCCTCGGCTGAGGACGAGCGTTGCGCCGTCCAGCTCTCGACGGCGATGACCGCGGAGTTGATCGCCGAGGGCAAGGCCCGCGAAGTGATCAACCGGATCCAGGGCTTGCGCCGGGACTCGGGACTGGATCCCGACGACCGCATTTCCCTGCGAATGGCCTCGGGAGATCGCGAACTCGCGTCGGCTGTGTCAGAGTTTGAATCGTTGATTGCGGCGGAGACGCTGGCCACCAGCGTGTCCGTCGACGGCGCGGACCTGCCACAGGGCATGCACCACACCGAAGCGGAAGTCGATGGCGCAGCAATCGTCCTCGCGCTCGAACGCGCCTGACCGGCGGTCACTCGCCCCCCAGCCGCTCGCTGCGCTCCGCCTGCCGACGCTCCAGCCGCGCCGCCCGCGCTTCTTCGTCGGGCGCGGCGCTGGGGATCGGCTGGTCGTGGATCAGTTGCCGCGCCGCGACGTTCAGCACCCGCTCGCGCAGCGTCGACGCTTCGGCCTCCTCGTCCTCTTCCTCGTCGTAGTGGCCGTACATCACGCGAGGCCACTCCGCCGCAATTTCTGCTCCGAACAGCAGCACGCAGGCGGCCAGGTAGACGAAGAAGAGCAGCGCGATCGCCGCGCCCAGCGATCCGTAGACCGCGTCATAGTTGGAGAAGTTGCGCAGGTAGAAGGCGAAGCCGTGCTTGAGCGCCTCAAACAGCAGCGCCCCGACCAGCGCCCCGCCGACGACATCGCGCACGCGCGTCGTCACGCTGGGCACGACCTTGTAAATGATCGTGAACGTCGCCAGGGTCAGCATGAACGGCAGCAGCACCGTCACCAGGCGGAAGAATCCGCTCGCCTCGGCCCCGAACGGACCGAGCGAGTCGGAGACCGACTCGGACACGTCGCTACCCACTTGCAGCACCGCCGTTGCCCCAATCGAGATGGTCAGCAACCCGCCGACGCCCAGCACCAGCGCCAGGTCAACCAGCTTGCCGCGCACGAACGGCCGCCGGAATTCCAGGTCCCAGGCTGTATCGAGGCTGAAGCGCAGCGCCGACATCATCCCCGTCGCCGCCCAGATCAGCCCCAGGATCGAAATCACGCCGACCGCCGATTTCCCGCTTGCGATCGGTTCGATCAGCTCCTCCAGGTCCTCCTTACCCGCCCCGGACTGCAGCGGCAGCAACTCGAACAGCCCGTCCACGACCTCCTCGCGCAGTCCGTCGTCGGTCAGCAGTACGCCGGCGATCGAGACCACGAGGATTGCCAGTGGGAACAGCGAGAAGAAGACGTAGTAAGACATCGAGGCCGCAAGCTGGGCACAATGGTCGTCGAGGAACTCGGACACCGACCGCTTGGCCAGCAGGACCAGGTCGGTGCGCCACCAGCCCAGGTGCAGCACCAACCAACGCCGCCAGCGCAACCAGCGCTGCCGCAACGGTTCGACATCGATTCGCGGCAACCATCGCATATCCCCATTATCCGCCCTTTTGCTCTCTTCCCCCGCTCCGCGGGCGAGATGTCGCTGCCCTGTCTGCTCTTCCCCTGCTTCGCGGGGGGAGATGCCGAAGGCAGAGGGGGGCCGGCTTGATCCCATGACCGACGCCCAACCCCGCCGCATCATCTGCAAGCTGGGCACCAATCTGCTCACCGCCGGCGGCGACCGGCTCGATCCCGGCGTCCTCGAAGCGGTCGTCCGCCAGGTCGCCGAACTGCGCAACGCGGGCACACAGGTTACCGTGGTCACCTCCGGCGCCGTCACCGCTGGACGCGCCCGCGTCGGCGCGACCAACACTCGCTCCTCGGTCGGTGCGCGACAGGCCCTCGCCGCCATCGGCCAGGCCCAGCTCGTGCAGCGCTACGACTCGCTGCTCCAGCGCTACGGCCTGACCGCGGCGCAGGCGCTGATTACGCGCGGCGACGTGGCCGAGCGGCGCGGCTATCTCAACGTCCGCAACACGCTGCTCCGTCTGCTGCAATACGGCGTCGTGCCAATCATCAACGAGAACGATGTCGTCGCCGACGAGGAACTGCGCGGCGGCGCATTCGGCGAGAATGACGCCCTCTCCGCGCTGATCGCCAACCTGATCGACGCCGATCTGCTGATCCTGCTCAGCGATGTCGAGGGCGTCTACGACGCCGACCCCCGCGTCAACCCGGACGCTGGTCTGATCGACGTGCTGCACAACCCGATCTCGATGATCCGCGCCGCCGGCGATGTCGACGAACGCAGCCGCGGCGGGATGCGGGCCAAGCTCGAGGCGGCGCGCCGCGCTTCGGCCGGTGGAACGGAAGTCGTGATCGCCTCGGGCAACAAGCCCGACGTGATCACCCGCGTCGCCGGCGGCGAGCGGCTCGGCACGTTGATTCCCGCCGACACCACCGTCCGCGACAGCCGCGAGCGTTGGCTTCTGGCCGGGCTGCACAACGGCGAGGGGCTCGACCTCGACTACGGCGCGGTGCGCGCACTGACCGAGCAGGGCCGCAGCCTGTTGCCGGCGGGCGTGGTCGGCGTGCGCGGCGAGTTCGAGCGCGGCGACATCATCCAGCTCTACGACCCCGAGCAGCGTCCCATCGCCGTCGGCATCAGCAACTACTCCTCCGCCGAGGCAGCCAAGATCCGCGGCAAGAACTCGTCCGAAATCCTCGACGCCCTGGGCTACTACTACGGCTCCTCGGTGGTGCATCGCAACAACCTGGCGCTGCTGCCGGTCAGCGACTGAGCGTCGAATCGCGACCCGCCCGCTCTCGCCGCTGACTGGAGCGGCGGATACGCTTCAGCCATGACAGAACTCACCGACTATCCCGCATCGCAGATCTTCTTTTCGCAGCGGCTTCGGCTGCACTACGTCGATTGGGGCAATCCGACGGCGCCGGCGCTGATCCTCGTGCACGGCGGGCGCGACCACTGCCGATCCTGGGACTGGGTCGCCCTGGCGCTCAAGGATCGTTATCACGTGATCGCTCCCGACCTGCGCGGTCACGGCGACTCCGAGTGGGTCAACGGCTCCGGCTACGCAATGATCGATTATGTCTATGACCTCGCCCAGCTGATTCGCCAGAAGCATCTCGCGCCCGTGACCCTGTTGGGCCACTCGCTGGGCGGCCGCATCTGCATCGAGTACTCGGGCGTGTATCCGGAGCGAGTAGCGAAGCTGATCGCGATTGAAGGTCTGGGACCGTCGCGCCGCGAGACCGACATGCACTCCTCAGCGCCTGCGCACCAACGGATGACCGAGTGGATCTCCGAGCGGCACCGCTTCGCCGGCCGCCTGCCGCGCCGTTATCCAACGCTGGAGGACGCGGTCGAGCGGATGCAGGAGGCCAACCCGCGCCTGACCGCCGAGCAGGCCTTGCACCTGACCACCCATGCCGTGCACCAGAACGAAGACGGCAGCTTCGTCTGGAAGTTCGACAACTACGCCCGCGGCCACTCGCCCTATCCATTCAATGAGTTGGACGCCGAGGAGATCTGGGAGCGGGTGACGATGCCGACGCTGCTGATCAGCGGCCTGGAATCGGCCGGCGACCCGAACCAGGACGAACGCACCCAGACATTCCCGACCGCGCGCAAGGTCGGCGTCGCCGACGCCGGCCACTGGGTCCACCACGACCAGATCGAATCCTTCCTCACCGAAGTCAACGACTTCCTCAATGGCTAAACACCATGCCTGTTCCTCTCTCCCCCCGCCCCGCGGGGAGAGATGCCGAAAGCCTGCCCCCGACTCGATCGGGGGGCAGAGGGGGGCTCCGAGTTGATGGAGCGGGCGGCAGCCCAAGACGTACACTTCGCCACATGACCGAGCCTCGTCCCGCTCCAAAGTTCAGTTGGTTCGTCCCGATCGACGGCGACGGCGACCGGATCGGCTCGTTGCGCGCGCAGCGGCCTCCGACGTTCGAGTACCTGCGCGACGTCGTGCTCAACGCTGAGCGGCTGGGCTACCACTCGCTGCTGATCCCGACCCGCTTCGCCAACGGCTCCTTCGAGCACGCCGCGCCGCTGGCCGAGACCTGGACCACGGCCACGGCGCTCTGCGCGGTCTCGTCGCGCATCCGTCTGCTGATCGCGGTCCGGCCGGGCATCACGCCGGTCGGACTGTTCGCGCAGCAGGCGGCGACGCTGCACGAGATTTCGGGCGGGCGGATCGACATCAACATCGTGCCGGGCGGCATCCAGGGCGACAACGAACGGCTCGGCATCTCGGGATCGCACGACGATCGTTACGCGCAGGCGGACGAATTCATCGACGCATGCGCGCAGCTCTGGGAGACGGGCGGTCCGCTGCAGTTCGAGGGCGAATCGGTCCGCCTCAACGGAGCGATCGTCTCGCCGACGCCGTCCCCGCCCGCGCCCGAGTGGTACCTGGGCGGCGCATCGGACTCGGCGCTGCGGTTGGCCGCGTCTCGCGCCGACGTGCTGCTCTGCTGGATTCAACCGCCCGAGCCGATGCAGGCGCTGCTCGACCGCACCCGCGACGCGTTCGCGCTGGCAGGACGCACGCCGCGATTCGGTCTGCGCACCCACCTGGTCGTCCGCGACACGGAAGCAGAGGCCTGGAACGCCGCGGCGGAGCTGCTCTCGGAGGCGCATTCCGACGTGCTGGCCCAGCGCGCGGCGGCGGTCAAGTCGACGGCGATGGTCGGCGCGGCGGCTCAGGCTCGGCGGGTCGAGGACGACCGGCTGGGCGAGCGGCTCTGGAACGGCATCTCGCGCGTGCGGGTCAACCTCGGCACGGCGATCGTCGGCACGCCGCAGCAGGCGGCCGACGAACTCTCCGCCTACCGGCGGATGGGATTCGACGAGTTCATCCTCTCCGGCTATCCGCACCTGGAAGAAGCGGAGCGGATTGCGCGGGACGTGATCCCGCTGGTCTCGGCGTCCGAGCCGGCCCCAAGTCTCAGCAGCAGTGGCGACGCACGGAGATAGCGCATGGGTTGGCCGATTCATCGTCCGCTGGGGTTGACGCATCACGAGCCGTCGCGCTCGTGCAAGGGCTACACGCTGGTCTGCGGACTGGGCGCGCAGGACGCGGTACTGCTGGATATGCAGGGCCGCATCGCGCATCGCTGGCACTTCCCCGACCGACGCCTGTTCAACGTCGAGCTGCTGCCCAACGGCAACCTGCTGGCGATGGTCTCGCCGCTGACCCCGCCTCCGCCTCGGACCGGCGAGAACGTCACCCGGTTCAGCCTCGATCCTGGCGCGCCGCCCGACACCTTCAACTTCCTCGGCGGCCGCGGCGTCGGACTGCGAGAACTGGACTGGAACGGCGAGGTCGTCTGGGAGTACGAGAACGAGGCGATCCACCACGACTTTCACCGCTGCGAGAACGGCCACACGATCTTCCTTGAGTGGGTCGCGATGCCCGAAGCCGTGAGCGACGCGGTGCTGGGCGGCGGCCAGCTGCCCGACCAGCCCGCGCCGCCGACGATGATCGGCGACGACTTCGTCGAAGTCGATGCGTCGGGCGAAGAGGTCTCGCGGATTCATCTCTGGGAGGCGCTGACGCCCGAGGATGCGCCCAAGTGCCCGCTCGAGCACCGTTGGGAGTGGACGCACACCAACAGCATTGAGCAGTTGCCCGACGGCGGCCTGCTCTTCTCCTCGCGTGATACGAGCATCGTCGGGATTGTCGATCCGCCGAGCGGGGACCGTCCGGCCTCGCTGCGCTGGAAGTTCGGCTGGCCCGAGATCTCGCACCAGCATCACGCCAACAGGCTCAACGACGGCCGCATCCTGATCTACGACAACGGCATGCACCGGCTGCAGGACTTGAGCTATTCGCGGATCGTGGCGGTCCATCCCGAGACCGACCAGGTGGACGTGATCTACCAGGGCGTGCCGAGAGAGCAGTTCTTCTCGGCGCACATCTCAGGTGTGTCGCAACTGTCCAACGGCAACTTCCTGGTCACCGAAGGCGCGGCGGGGCGGCTGTTCGAGATCGACGGGCGCGGCCAAGTGGTCTGGGAATGGGTCTCGCCGTTCCAGGTCAAGCAGCGCGGCGACACCTGCAACTGGGTCTTCCGCGCCTGGCGCTACGACCCGGAGTTCTCCGGCCTGGCCGGTCGGGAACTGAGCGCCGATCGGTATGCGGCGTTCAATGGGTTGCACGGGCTGTCGACGTAGTGCGTAGGAGCCCCCCCCCCTCTGCCTTCGGCATCTCCCCCCGCAAAGCGGGGGGAGAGAGGACGTTACGAGCCCGAGCGGGGGGACTTCATTCGCCGGGTGGCGATCAGCAGGTCGTGGGTCTTGCCGTCGGCGTCGATCACGTAGTCCCAGAGCACGGCCTCGCGCTGGAAGCCGAGCCGCCGGAAGACGGACTGTGCGGCGGCCTGGTCGAGCACCATCCGCGCGGTCAGGAGCTGCAACTCGAGCAGTTGCGCGATGGCGTAGATTTCCTCGGCCAGCACGCGCCCGAGTCCGCGCCCGCGGGCGTTGGGCGAGAGCAGCAGACGAATCTCGCCGAGATGGCGGGTCCAGTCGGCGGAGGAGTAGTTGAGGTCGCCCTCGCCGAGCAGTTCGTCGCCGTCGAAGCCGAGCACGGTGAAGGTGCGCTGCGTCTCGACTTCGCGCATCCACTCGTCCACCGACGCGCGCTGGGTGATGTCGCGGCGCAGGAAGAGCAAGTCGTCGGAGGGCAGCGAGCGGGCGAAGTCGAGGATCAGCTCCTCGTCGCCGGGCGCCATCAGACGCAGGTTGATGCGGTGTCCGTCGCGCAGGGAAGCGGAACGGGGGTAACGAACGGCGATCTGCTGCTGGGCGCCGGATGAGTCGGCCATGCTGGCGAGCCTCTCAGGATGGTCGGAGTGTGTGAATTTCCGCACGAACTCGGTGGAACTGATTGCCACAGAATATAGACGCGGATCGTCACAGACAGCGAAAGAGCGCCCCATTCGCTGGAGCGCTCAATCGCGTGGTTTACGTTCGGCCCGCAGCGGGCCGCCCTAGGCGCGGTCGCCGGGGAAGTCGGGGTGGCTGGTGTCCATCCAGACCTCCTTGCGCCAGTGCCAGCCCTCGCGTTCCCAGACATTCAGGCTGCGCTCCGGGACGTTGACGTAGGGCCAGTAGATTCCGGTGTCGATGCCATTGCCCATGATCGCGAAGTCGGCAAAGCCTTCGACTCCGTAGCGCTCGTCTTCTCCGAGCAGGATGTAGGTCACCTCATTCGCCATTTCCCTGCGAGCCTCGGCATCGAGGGTCACCTTCATGGTCTTGACGATGTCTTCGACCGGTTTGAAGTTGTAGTGAGTGAGGTTGCCGGAGGCGCCAAACACCAGTCGCGAATTCCACTCGCCGGTTGGGTCGCCGGTGCCGGCGCCCACCCAGATTGGGAACTGGCCCGGATAGCGGCCCTCGGTCAACCGCTGAGTGATTCCGTCGTAGGGGAGCAGTTCGATGTTGACCGAAATGTCCAGGGCGCCTTCGTACATGCTCCGGTAAAGCTCGGAAGAGCCCGGGTAGAGCCCTTCGAAGATGTCGGCCACGATCATCGGATAGTTGGTTCCTGCTGCAACACCGGCGGCGTCCATGAGCTGGCGAGCGGTGGCGATGTCTTCGTCCTTGGTCGGCCGATAACCAGGCAGCGTGCGCATCTCTTCCTGGGGTATCGACCATCCGTGGTACCAGTTGATGTGTTGCTGGGTCGAGGGTTTGCCCTTGCCCAGATACACCGCGTCGATGATCGTGTCGCGGTCCATGACCAGATGGAAGGCGTACGGCACTCGCCGGTCCAGCCAGGGGTTCTCGTCCCATTCCTGGTTGTAGTTGAATCGCATCGCCAGCGGCAGCACGACGCCGCGGTCGTAGCGGATGTGGTCGGGGAAGTCTGCTTCGACGCCCTCAATCGCCACCGCGTTGCCCGAGAAATCGTCGAGCGCTCCCGTACGGTATGCGGTCTCCTGCGCCGTTGGATCGCCGAGGAATCGCCAGGTCAGGCTGTCGAGGAATGGAAGCTGTTGACCGTCGAGCGTCTGCCAGAAGTCCGGGTTGCGGACCATGTGGATGTGACTCTCGGGGGAGAACTCGGTGGGGATGAAGGGGCCGACGCCGGACATCAGCTCGACATTGGTCTGCTCGTCGATCCACTGCTGGTCCCAGAGTTCGAGCGCCTCGATCGACGTCATGAACGAGTACCCCATGTGGGTGGTTTCGAGATAGGTCGCGTTGGGCCCGTTGGTCTTGCAAATCAGCGTGTCCTCGTCGGGCACGTCCATTGAGGCCGTGTCCTGGTACAGCGCGGCGCGCCAGAATCGCGCATCGGGTTGACCACTGGCGTCCAGGGAATCGATCTGGCGTTGGATGTTCGCCTCGGCGTCGCTAGCGGTGAAGGTGCGACCACCCTCAGTCGGATACCGGTCCCAGAACTTCGCGCCCTGGTCGAAGCGGAAGATGTAGGTCTCGTCGTCCGGAATCTCGGGCAACGAGGCAATCGAGGCGGCGTAGACCGGTCCCTGGTTGTTGTAAATCTGGTTGAGCCGCATCAGCGTGTCGTTGAAGACCTGGAACGGCGTCGCCAACTGCACGCGGTGCGGGTCGAACCCATCCCAGTTGGGAACGATATTCAGCGTGTAGTTGCCGCCGTACTGCCGCACGGCCGCAGCCTGCACCGCTTGCTGTTGCTGCTGTTCCTGTTGCTCGGCGGGCGTGGCTTCCTGCTGGGCCTGCTGCTCGGCCTGTTGTTCCGCCTGCTGCATCTGCTGCGGTTGCTCGGCCTGCTGCTGAGCCTGCGGTTGATCCTGCTGTTGCTGCTGCTGGACCTGGGCGGCAGCCTGTTGCTGTTGCTGCTGGGCGTCGTCGTCATCGTCGCCGCAGCCGACGAGTGCGAGGCCTGCCGCGCCGACGCCGGCGCGGCCCGAGGCCCGCAGAAGGGCGCGGCGGCTCATTCTCGATCGGCGCATCCGTTGCCAGTAGTTCCTGCGTTCCATGGTTCGCTCCTTCACCTGGCCGTCCTGAACGGCTCGCATCCTTGCGAGCTGTTTGAGTGGTTAGTCGCCGCCGGCCGCGGCGAGCAACCCGACCTCTTCGACCGCGCCGAAGTCGGGCAGGCGGGTCAGCGGAGCCTTGTCCGGCTCCTCGAAGGCGGGCATGACCTCGGCGGCGAAACGGCGCAGCGATTCAAGAATCTTCTCGTGCGGCACGACCTGGTCGAAGTTGATCAGGAAGACCATGCGGTCGACGCCGATCGCCTCCCATTGGCGCAGCGCGTCGATGACGGTTTCGGGATTGCCGATCGGCGTGCCCTGCTGGAGCGGGTTGATCACGTCGCCGGGCCGGTTGCGAAGCTGGATCGCGCTGGCCTGCGAGCTGTAGGCCGGCGAGGGGTAGATGCTGCCCACGCCGACGAGATGCGCGGCGGCGCTCATGAACGCGGCCGCGCCGGCGCCGCCCAGGGCGAGCGCTTCCTCGTCGGTGTCGCCGCAGTACATCCAGCCAACGCCGTTGACCTGGTTGTTGACGAACTTGCCCACCGGGTCGGCGTTGCGGATCACGCGGCGGTAGTCGGCGATCCGCTGTTCGTACTGGTCGGGCGTGCCGATCGAGACGCCGAGCAGGCCCATGCCCCGCTCGGCGGCCTGGATGGCGGTCTCGGGGCTGGACACGGCGACCCACATCGGCGGGTGCGGCTGCTGGACGGGCTTGGGCAGAATGGCGCGCTCCGGCATCGAGAAGTACTTGCCGTCCCAGCCGGCGATCTCGTTGGTCCACATGTGGGGAATGGCGCGGATCACTTCATCCCACATGTCCTTGGTGTCGTCGGGTTCGACCTGGAAGCCGCCCAACTCGGTCCAGGTCGCGGCGCGGCCGGTGCCGAACTCGAGGCGTCCGTTGGAGATGATGTCGAGCGCGGCGGCGCGCTCGGCGACGCGGGCCGGATGGTTGACCTGGGGCAGACAGAGCGCGATGCCCTGGCCGATGTGGATGTTCTCGGTCATCGCCGCGGCAGCGGAGAGGAAGACCTCGGGCGCGGAGGAGTGGCTGTACTCCTCTAGGAAGTGGTGCTCGACCTCCCAGACCTGGTCGAAGCCGAGTTCGTCGGCGAGGCAGATCTGCTCCAGCGCCTGGTGGTAGGCGCGCCACTCTGAGATCTCGGTCCAGGGCCGCTGCACGGAGTGCTCGTAGAAGATGCCGAATTTCATGTCAGTCTCGCTGCTCGTGGCGTGGAACGGATGGCGGAATCCCACGCCTGTTGCACGCCTTCCGATGCGGAGCGTCGGCGTGCGAAGATGCTAGCATTCTGACCGCGCTGCCGCGCGTACGCGTGAGTGGAAGGCGAGAGACAGGATGTCGGTCGCCATCGTTTGTGATTCATCGGTCGATCTGGCGGCGGATGTCCTTGAGCAACACGGTCTGCGCGCCGCGCCGGTCGGCTACAGCCTGGGCTCCAACCTCTACCTGCAGGGCGAGCAGTCGCACCATGAGTTCTACGACGCGCTGGCGAGCGGGCAGCCGCTGACGATCAACGGGGTCAGCTCGGAGAGCTGGGAGGCGGTCTACCAGGCGGCCGCCGAAGGTCATGAGGATGGCGTCGTCTGCCTCTGCCAGGCGTTCGGCTCCAACAGTCCCTCATTCGACTTCGCCGAATATGCGGCCCGACGGATGAATCACTTCGAGGACTTGAACGTTCGCGTGCACCAGACGCCGCGCTCGACGGCGGGACAGGCAGCGATCGCGCTGGCGCTGGCCCGGGTCGCACAGGCGGACGGCACTCTGGAAGACGTTGAGAACGCGCTGGACCACGTGACCGGCAGCGCGGACATCTTCATGATCACTCCCGATGTCGACGGACTGGAACGCGCCGGCGAGTTGCCGCTGGTGACCTCGTCGAGCGGGCTGGGACCGCTCGACTTTGGCGTGCCCGTCTTTCGCGCCCGCGACCGGATCAAGGCGGTCGACCTGGCCAACGACGCCGAAGAGGCCGAAGAACTGTTGCTCAACCGAGCAGCGGACATCCTCGGCGGCGAACCGTCGATTGTGGTCGTGACGCACGCGCTGGCGCCCGCCGCCGCCGCTCGCTTGCAGGACAAGGCGTCCAGCCGTCTGAACCTGGACGAGATTCACGTCACGGAACTCGGACCGACGGTCGGCGGGATGCTGGGCCCAGGCGCGTGGGGGATGGGGTTCTGCAACGCGCCGCCCTCGTAGCAACGAGCGATGGAACTGCCGGGCGCAGCAGTCTCGGCGGGAAGGAAGCATCATGCCAGAGTCCGGTCTGATCGAGAGCGCCAACCTGCCCGTCGTGAGCGCCGAGACCGACGCGCCGGAACCGCCCTGGGAGATTGGCGAAGCGGTCCTGCAGCAGATCACCTTCGAAGTACCGGTCCCGAATGCGCGCCGCAATCTGCCTGACGCGGTGACCCGCTCCGCGCCGACCTACGGCCGCATCCTGGTCACCGATCGCGCCGACAGCCCGCTCGGTCCCTACCGCGAGGCGGTGCTGATGGTCGGCTGCCGGGTGGGCATGCTGCCGGCCAACTACGTCGTCTCGGCGGTAGTCAACACGGAAGCGGCGCGGGATGCGATCGCGGCTTACTGGAAGTACCTGCCCAGCCTGGGCGAGATTGGTTTCGAGCGCTCGGATGACGCGATCCGCTCGACGATCGATGCGGGCGACGGACTGACGGTTGAGTTGCACTCGCCGATCGGCGAGGCGGCCGCGGCGACGATCCTGCGCTGGGATCCGCTGCTGGTCGTCCAGCCGCAGGACGGCGCGGGCGCGGCGGCGGAGATTCCGGGCGAACACGACGTGCAACTGGCCTGGCTGGCTCGCGGCAGTGCCCTGACCTACCAGGGCGGGACGCGCTCGAATCCCTGGATCCAGTTGCGCTCGTCGAATCCGATCACGGCGGTGGCGGCGGTCGAGCGCCAGACGATCGAGCCACTGGCGGCGGTCGAGCCGCTGAGCTTCGGCTAGTGGGCCGACGGCGAGTTGACACTCGGACACAGGCGGAGCCTCGCCGGCGCGATAGCCTTGACCTGTTCGCCCATCGAGAGGGCGTGGAACACGCGCCGATGGGCTGCACTCCGACCGGTCTGAGATCGCTGTGATCACCAAACTCCGCAACGCCTACTACGGCTGGTACCTGGTGGCGGCAGCCGTCGTTTGCATGGCTGTGGCCGCCGGTGTGTCGTTCTGGTCGCTGGGATTCTATGTCGTCCCGCTGGAAAACGAGTTTGGATGGTCGCGCGCGCTCGTGCTAGGCGGCCTCTCGGTCTCGCTGGGCATTTCGGGATTGGCCTCCCCTCTCGCTGGCAGGATCGTTGATCGCCAGGGCCCACGCCGGGTCATCTTCATCGGCACGGTCGCGACCTGCCTCTCCTACCTGCTCTTGGCGACCACGGAGACGTGGTGGCAATGGTTCCTTTACCTATCCATCAATTCCTTCTTCCGCGGGTTCATGTTCTATATCCCGTTCCAGGTCCTGATTTCGAGATGGTTCGACCGGAAACGCGGACGCGCGGTTGGAATCATGGCGACAGGCTTCTCGCTCGGTGTGGTGCTGGTTCCCCTCATGCAGTGGATCATCGATGACATTTCGTGGCAAGCGTCGTTTGTGTTCGCCGCGCTTGTGCTGGCCGTCCTCTTCCTGCCGATCACGCTGGTTATCGTCAGGAATAGTCCTGCGGAGAAAGGGCTGGAGGTCGACGGCGCTCGTCCGAGAGAACAACCGGCCGGGACATTGCGAGCTCCAACGCCTCTCGCTGGTCTCACAGTGAAGCAGGCGGTCCGGACTCTCAACTTCTGGCTGATCGCCTTTGCGTTCATGACGTTCTTCTTCTGCATGTTTGGTTGGATGGTGAACGGTGTGAACGTCTACGAGTCCTACGGACTGTCTCGGGAGACCGTGAGTCTGCTCATGACGATTGCCGGGTTGGCTGGGATCGTTTCTCGTCCGACATTCGGCTACTTCGCCGAGAGAATTCCATCAATCGAACTCGCATCGGTCGGCCTGGCAGTCTTCATGTGTGGCGGAATCCTGGCACTCCTGCTTTCGGGAGGCTCCTGGGTTGGTATCGGCATCTTTATCGCATGTTGGATGGTCGGCTCTGCAGGCGGACCAGTCCTGGAACCCTTGATCTTGCCCAAGGTGTTCGGGCTCGCCCATTTCGGCGCGATCATGGGCACGATGTTCATGGTCGAGACGATCGGTCAGGTAGGAGCGCCATACATCGGCGGTTGGCTGTTCGATCTCACCCAGGGCTACGACATCTTGCTCGTGATCTTCATTTGCTCCGGCATCGCCTCAATGCTCTTCTTCGCGCTCGCGCACTACGCACCCAACCCGCGTATTCCGAGTCCGCCGGTGCGGATCCTGCGACCGCTTCTGGCGAACCTGGTCGCTCGGGCGGAGCCTCAGCATCAGGCAGCGAACGGCGTGCGGACGGTCTCCGCGAATGGACTGGCTACGACGGAGCCGAGCGCTGCCCCAATTGAATCGGGGACTGCAGGCGCCGACTAGAAAATGCCCAGCTCGAACTTGGCTTCGTCGGAGCACATCTCGCGCGGGTCCCAGGGCGGGGAGAAGACGATCTCGGACTCGACGTGGTCGACGCCTTCGACGGTCGAGGCGGCCTGCTCGATCTGGGCCTTGATCATCGGGCCGACCGGACAGGCGGGCGAGGTGAGGGTGAACTCAACCTTGACGCTGTCATCTGTCGGCGTCTCGACCGCGTAGACGAGGCCGAGGTCGACGATGTTGATGCCGATCTCCGGGTCGAAGACGGTCTTGAGCGCTTCGAGGACTTCCTGTTCGCTGGCCATATTGGTCTCCAATGCTGCGTGCGTCGCGGGTCAGCCGCTGGTGACGCGGGTGGGGATATCGCTGTCGTCGGTGACGGATTCGCCGGTCGCATTGGCAAGCGCCTGGTCGAGCACTTTCCAGGCGAGCAGGCCGCACTTGATCCGCACGGGGAACCTGGCCACGCCGGAGAGCGCTTCCAGGTCGCCCAGATCGACCGAGTCCAGATCGAACTCATCGTCGGTCAGCATCTGCTGGATGTGCTGCGACATCTCGCGGGCCGACTCGATGCTGCGGCCGGTCATCGCCTCGGTCATCATCGAGGCCGAACTCTGCGAGATCGAACAACCGCTGCCGCCGAAGCCAAGACCGCTGAGTTCGCCATTGATGATTGCGACCGAGAGCTGGATTTCGTCGCCGCAGGAAGGATTGAAGCCCTCCGCCGACACGCTTGCGTCGTCGCGAGCGCCGCGATTGCGAGGGCTGCGGTAGTGGTCGAGGATGACGTCCCGATACAGGTCATCGAGGTCGACGGGGTTCTGCGCCTCTCGATTGCCGGCCATCGCTACGCTCCCCGCTCGAAGCCGAACCGTTCGCCGGCTTCAAGCAATCCGTCGACCAGCGCGTCGACTTCCGAGCGCTCGTTGTAGAGGTAGAAGGACGCGCGAGCCGTCGCAGGCACGCCGAGCGTGCGCATCAGCGGCTGCGCGCAGTGGTGTCCGGCGCGAACGGCGATGCCGCTGCGGTCAAGAATGGTGGCGATGTCGTGCGAGTGGATGTCGCGGTAGTTGAAGGCGATCACGGCGGAGCGATCGGCGGGATCGGCAGGACCGTAGATGTCGAGCCCTTCGAGGCGCGAGAGCCGCTCGACGGCGTAGTGGGTCAGCTCGGCGTCGTGCGCGGCGACCTTGTCCATGCCGACCTCGTTGAGGAAACTGAGCGCCGCGCCGAAGGCGATCACGTCGGCGATATTGGGCGTGCCGGCCTCGAACTTGTGCGGCAGCGCGGCCCAGGACGACTCCTCGCGAGTGACGACGCTGATCATCTCGCCGCCGCCGAGGAAGGGATCGAGGTCGGCCAGCAACTCGCGGCGCCCCCAGAGCACGCCGACGCCGGTCGGTCCCAGCATCTTGTGCGCGGAAAAGGCAACGTAGTCGGCGCCCAGGTCGTTGACGTCGACGGGGATGTGCGGCGCGCTCTGAGCGGCGTCGACGATCATGGTCGCGCCGACCGAGCGGGCCATCTCGGCGATCTCGGCAACCGGCGCGATGCTGCCCAGCACATTCGACATATGCACAATCGAGACGATGCGGGTGTTGGCATTGATCGCGGCTCGCGCAGTGTCGACATCGATCTGCTGGTCGTCGTTCAGTTCGACGAATCGCAGCACCGCGCCGGTGCGTTGCGTGACGAGCTGCCAGGGCACGAGGTTGGAGTGATGCTCGGCGGCGGTGAGGACGATCTCGTCTCCCGGCCGCAGGCGAGCGCCGAGCGTGTAGGCGAGCAGGTTGAGCGACTCGGTCGTGTTGCGCGTGAAGACGATCTCGCGATGGCTGGGCGCGCCGATGAAGGCCGCGACCTGTTTGCGTACGTCCTCGTAGGCCGTCGTCGCCTCCTCGGCGAGCGTGTGCAGCCCGCGGTGAATGTTGGCGTTCATCGTCGAGTAGTAGCCGGCCAGCGCATCGATCACCGATTGCGGCTTCTGAGTCGTTGCGGCGTTGTCGAGGTAGACCAGGGGCCGCCCGTGAACCTCCCGCGAGAGAATCGGGAACTGTTCGCGGATCGCGGCGATGTCCAATGGCGTCGCGGTGGTCATCTCACTCAACTTCGATCTGGACCTGACCGTCGGCGACCGAGACGGCGAAGCAGCGTACCTTGCCGATCGCCGGCAGCGTGACGGCGCGGCCGGTGGTGACATCGAAGAGCGCGCCGTGGCGCGGGCATTCAATCCGATCGTCTTCCAGTTCGCCCTCGCCGAGCGGGCCGTCGTCGTGGCTGCAGCGATTCTCGATCGCGTACAGGTCTCCCTGATCGAGGCGGCACAGAGCGATGCTCTGGCCGTTGACTTCCACCACCCGTGCAGTACCGGGCTGGATCTCCTCGAGGCTGCCGACCGATTCAATGGTCATGAGGCCGGCCCCGCGGGTTCAAGCTGGATTTCGACCAGTTCGTCGATCACTTCGCGCATGTGCTCGTCCGGAACGCCGTCGGCAATCTCCGAGAGGAAGCCGCGCACGACCATGCGCTCGGCAACCTTGGGCGGGATACCGCGCGCCTGCAGGTAGAAGAGCTGATCGGGATCGACCGGCCCGACGGCCGCAGCGTGCGAACATTTCACGTCGTCGGCCTCGATCTCGAGCATCGGGATCGGGTCGGCGCCTGCGCCGTCGTCGAGCAGCAGATTGCGCATCGTCTGATGGGCGTTCGTCTTCTGACCCTCCGGCTCGATCCGGATCAGGCCGTATTGGACGGCCTGCGACTCGTCGGTCAGGACGCCGCGGATCAGCAAGTCGCTGGTCGCGCCAACACCCTTGTGATGCTGCCGGGTGACGTGCTCGATGTGCTGCTTGCCGTCGCCGACGAACAGGCCGCGCATCTCGGCAAATCCGCCGTTCTGCGACATGTCCATGTCGATTCGCTGTTTGTCCAGATCCGCGCCGAAGGCAGCTGTCGTCACGCGAATCGAAGCGTCGCGGCCCACGCGGCCGCGCGTGGTGGAGATTGCCGCCGTCTGGCGGTGCCAACGCTGCACAGAAGCGAATTGCAGGTTGGCCCCATCTTCGGCGATCAGTTCGACCGATGCGTGGATCAACGGGGGCTCGCCGATCTTCGCCTGCCGGTCGTTGGCGTCGGCCGCGTCGATCAGCGAAATCTGGGACTCGCGCTCGGCCACGACCAGCGTGTAGTGCCAGTGGTCGCCTTGCCGGACATCCTGGGTGATCAGGTAGAAGAGAGACTCATCCACCACGGCGCCGCGAGGAGCGTAGACAAAGACGCCCTGGGTCCAGAGCGCTCGACCGAACGCGTCGTAGCGATCGAGCGGCGGGCCAACCACGCCCAGCCATTCCTGCATCAGGCCGGCGTGTTCTCGCGCTGCTACCGCCAGAGGCTTGATGATCACGCCCTGGGCCCGCGCATCGGCAGCGAGATCGGAAGCGGCCACTCGGCCGTCGATCTGGTGCACCATCCCGGCGTGTGCGTCGGGAGCGAAGACGTGCGGCGGGGCGGAGATCGAGGTGCCGTTGGAGCCTCCGGCCACATTCCCGACTCGCGCGCGACGCGGCAGTCGTTCCCGCGGGGTGCGGCGCCAGGACTCTTCCTGCCCGGTCCACCACTCCATGCCTAGCGCCTGTTCGAGGCTGGCCAGGCGAAAGGCGAGCAGCCAGTCGGGCTCGCCCTTGGACCGACTTAGAGCCTCGACCTGCGCGCGCAGGTCATCCGGTTTGATCTCCGACTCCGACGGCGCGTCCAGCGTTGCGGTCGTCATCGCGTGACTTTCGTTTGGATTCGGACGCAGATCGGCTAGCCGATTGCGCCTTCCATCTGAAGTTCAATCAGACGGTTCATCTCGACCGCGTACTCGAGCGGCAGCGACTTGATGATCGGCTCGACAAAACCGTTGACGATCATCTTGGTCGCCTCCGCCTCGGACAGGCCGCGGGCCATGAGGTAGAAGAGTTGCTCGTCGCCGACCTTGGAGACCGTCGCCTCGTGGCCGATGTCGACCCGCTTCTCGTCGATCTCCATGACCGGGTAGGTGTCGGAGCGGGAGTGCTCGTCCAGCATCAGCGCGTCGCAGCGGACGTTGGAGCGGCAGCCGTCGGCGCCGTCGTAGACCTTGAGCAGGCCGCGGTAGGTGGAGCGTCCGCCGTCCATCGAGAGCGACTTGGAAGTGATCACCGAGGTCGTGTTGGGTGCGGCGTGCACGATCTTCGCGCCCGCGTCCTGGTGCTGGCCCTGGCCGGCCGAGGCGATTGAGAGCACCTCGCCGTGCGCACCCGGCTCCATCAGGTAGACGGCCGGGTACTTCATCGTCAGCTTCGAGCCGAGGTTGCCGTCGACCCAGGTCATCACGGCGTCCTGGTAGGCAGTGGCCCGCTTGGTGACCAGGTTGTAGACGTTGTTCGACCAGTTTTGAATCGTCGTGTAGCGGACGTTCGAGCCGGGCTTGCAGACGATCTCGACGACCGCCGAGTGCAGCGAGTCGGACGAGTAGATCGGCGCGGTGCAGCCTTCGACGTAGTGCACCTGTGAGCCCTCGTCGGCGATGATCAGGGTGCGCTCGAACTGGCCCATGTCTTCCGAGTTGATCCGGAAGTACGCCTGCAGCGGGATGTCGACGTTGACGCCCGGCGGCACATAGATGAACGAGCCGCCCGACCAGACGGCCGTGTTGAGCGCGGCGAACTTGTTGTCGTTGGGCGGGATCACCGTGGTGAAGTACTCCTTCACCAGGTCGGGATACTCGCGCAGCGCCTGGTCGGTGCCGAGGAAAAGCACGCCCTTCTCTTCAAGGTCTTCGCGGATGTTGTGATAGACGACTTCCGAGTCGTACTGCGCGCCGACGCCGGCCAGCAGACCCTGCTTTTCGGCCTCGGGGATGCCCAGCTTGTCGTAGGTGTCCTTGATGTAGTCGGGAACGTCTTCCCAGTCCGACTCGTCGCGGTCGGTGGCGCGGACGTAATAGTGGATGTCGTTGAAGTCGATGTCCCCGAGTTCGCCGCCCCACTCAGGCATCGGCCGGGCGTTGAAGTGGTCGAGCGCCTTGAGCCGCAGCTTGCGCATCCACTCGGGCTCGTCCTTGATGTCAGAGATCGTATTGACGACCTCATGCGAGAGGCCCTTGGGCAGCTTGACCAGGGCCTCGACGTCGTCGTGGAAACCGAACTCGTATTCGCTGCGCGGGGTGACCGGGGCTTCGGATGCGGGAGTGGTCATGAGGTCAACACCTCTTCCTTGGCTGGCGCCATGAACGGTTCGTAGCCGTCTCGCTCGAGACGCTCGGCGAGACTGGCGTCGCCCGACTCGACGATGCGGCCGTCGATCAGGACGTGCACGTGGTCGGGCTGGACGTAGCGCAGGATGCGCTGGTAGTGGGTAATCAGCAGGATTGCATTGTCGTCGGAATGGAAGGTGTTGATGCCTTCGCTGACGATCCGCAGCGCGTCGATGTCGAGGCCGGAGTCGGTTTCGTCCATCACCGCGACCTTGGGCTCGAGCAGGCCGAGCTGGAGAATCTCGGCGCGCTTCTTCTCGCCGCCCGAGAAACCGTCGTTGACATAGCGGCGGACGAACTGCTCGTCCATCTGCAGCCGGCCGAGGATTTCGTTGAGGACCTGGCGAAACTCGCGGACCGGAATCTCTTCGCCGCGCCGGGCGCTCATCGCGCGGCGCAGGAAGTTGATCATCGAGACGCCGGGGATGTCGGTGGGATACTGGAAGGCGAGGAAGAGTCCGAGCCGGGCGCGTTCGTCCGGCGCCAGTTCGACGACGCTCTCGCCTTCGAGGCGGATGTCGCCGCCGTGGATCGTGTAGCGCGGGTGGCCCATCAGCGAGTTAGCCAGCGTGCTCTTGCCCGAGCCGTTGGGACCCATGATCGCGTGGACCTCGCCGGGCCGCAGAGTCAGGCTGAGGCCGTTGACAATCTGCTTGTCCTCGACGGCCACTTGCAGGGCGTCAATCTCAAAGAGTGGTGGGGTCATGCACCAGTTGCTTTCTGTTGCCGGCGCGGCGGCTGCCTTGCGCCGCAAGGTCGCCCCTAGACGGCCTGTTTGAACTGCGCGTCGAGCGAGATCGGTTCGAGCGGCACGATGTACACGCAGCCGTCGTCGCCCTTGGCCAGGCGTTCGGTCTGTTCGACTTCGACGCCCAGCAGTTTCTCGATGGCCAACCGGTCGGCGTCGCAGACGCATGAGCTGGTGGTTGCTGCGCTGATGTATGGGCAGGCGTTGTTGACCAGCTTCAGCTCGCTCTCGGTGCGCTGCCAGTGGTCGAGGATGCCTTCCGGGCGCAGAGCATCGACCACCGCGTTGACTCTCTGCTCCAGGGAGCCGACCGGCACTTCACTGCGATGCGCGTCCGCGACCTGGTCGGCGAGGGCTTCGGAGATGGTGGACCGCTCGACCTGGAGACGTTCCATCTCCGTGAGCAACCGCTCGGCCAGTTCCGAGGTGCGGTTGCGCACCGTGCGGACGCCGTCGTTGGTGGCGCGATAGAGATAGGACGGTCGGCCCGGTCCGCGGCGCATGGCCTCGACCTGAAGCAGGCCCTCCGCTTCGAGTCGATCGAGGTGACGGCGCACGGTGGCGTCGGAGATCTCCAGTTCCCGAGCCAGTTGCGCCACGGTGGCGCCGCCCAGCTCGACGACACGCTCCAGCAGGGTGGTTCGAGTTTCGCGTGGCCGCATGAGAATCTCCTGCCTGTGCAGTCTCGACCCCGCTGACCTGTTCGGACGCGTTGGGACGACAGTGCTTCTTCCGAGTTTATCGCCAACGCCGCGCAAATATGCAGATAATCTGAGAATCCACGAGTATTGCTGTTGGCTGGGACACGAGCCGGAACATCGTTCTGTCAGGCTCGCTCGCGGGAGACCGACGCCGGCAGTGGGACAAGCAGCGGTCGGTCAAGGTCCGGGTGCGGCTGCAGGACGAACTCCATACCGAACACCGGGGCAAGCAAGTCAGGGTCGAGCGCACGATCGACGGGACCGCAGGTGACCGTCTTGCCTCGATGCAGCACCAGCGCGGTGTCGGCGTACATGGAAGCGAGATTGAGGTCGTGCAGCACGGCGACGACGGCCGCGCCCTCTGAGGCGAGTTCCTTCGCGAGCTGCAGGACCAAGTGCTGATGACGCAGATCGAGGTGCGCCGTCGGCTCATCGATCAGCAGGATTGGCGTCTCCTGGGCCAGCACGCGGGCCAGCGTGACGCGAGACTGTTCGCCGCCCGATAGCGTGGGATACGCGCGGACGGCGTAGTCCCGGGTGTCGGTCAGGCTCATCGCATAGTCGGTCAACTTTGCGCCGTGCTCCCGCTCGCCGCGCTCGCCCTCCCAGGGCGCCCGGCCCATCTTGACGACCTCGCGGGCGGTGAAGAGGAAGGGCAGATACGAGCTCTGCGGCATCACCGCGCGGCGGCGCGCCAACTCGCGCGAAGTGAACTCGGCAATCGGGCGCTCATCGATAAAGGCCTCGCCGCCGTCGAGCGGCAAATCGCCGGACAGCGCCTTGAGCAGCGTCGTCTTGCCCGCGCCGTTCGGTCCGACCACGCCAACGAGTTCGCCGCCGGCCACGCTGAGACTGACGCCGTCAATCAGCGCCTTGTCTTCCACGCGCACGGTGAGGCTGTCTCCGCGAATCGCGGCTGCTCTGGATACCACGAGTTCAGCTTACTCGTGTCGTGCGGTTGGGCGCTATCAAGCAGCCCGGAGCGGCAGGAAACGGGAACGCGTCCGACGCAGCGCGTTCACGGCCTACAGCTCGACGACGGCCCCGTCGGTTGCGACCAGGACCTCGGTCTCCAGGCAGCGCCGCGCGGTTTCGGCGGCGGCGTCGCGGTCGGCGTCGTACCAGAAGTGGGTCAGCATCAGCGACTTGACCCCGGCCGAGGCTGCCAGTTCAGACGCCTGGCGCGGGGTCAGATGGCCGCGCATGGGACCGTCTTCGGGTTCGTCCAGCGTGGCTTCGGCGAGCAGCAGATCACTGCCCGCGGCGAGGTCGCAGATGTCGTCGCTAGGCGCGGTGTCCCCGGTATAGGTCAGGCTGGCGGAGCCGTCGATTCGGATTGCCCATCCGGGGACGTAGTGCACCCCAACCGCGAAGCGGGCGCTCAGGCAATCGCCCAGCTCCTTGACATCTCCTGGCTGGTACTCGCTCACACTCCAGACCGTGCTGAAGAAATCGAGCGGGAAACAGACCGCATCGAGCACCCGCTCCAACGAACTGACCCCGCCGGGCGGCAGATGCAGGTGGCCGGAGGGCTCGGACAGACCGCTCAGGTCCTTCGTCACCGCAAAGCGCAGCGGGAGCAGATCGATGAAGTGATCCGCGTGCATGTGCGAGATGAAGATGTGATCTATGGTTTCGGGCGAGAGTTGCGAGACGAGCGTGCTGGCCACGCCGTGACCGCAGTCGAGCAGAATACGCACGCCGCCGTCCTCGACGAGGTAGCCGGAACAGTTGCCGCCGTCGCCGGCGCACGCTGCCCCCGAGCCCAGAACAGTGAGTCGCATGCTGAGTCGACTTCTCCGCCCCGGCGCAGCCGCCCGCGAGTGATGCGCGAGGATTGCGCGAACCCAACGGTCGATCCATGCTACGCACGATTTTCACCGAGCTTCAAGCAGGCGGACGGCGGTCTACGCCACCTATGACACTCTCCGACGCTCGCTGGGGACTGTGCGCGACCTGCGTCTGGGCGCGAATCGTGCCGACCAAACGCGGGGCCGAGTTCATGCGCTGCGGCCTCGCCTCACGCGACCCCAGATTCCCCCGCTACCCGAGCATTCCCGTCCGCCGCTGCGACGGTTATGCCAAACAGGGAGGCCGGGAAGCTGAGGGCGCTGGGGGTTCGGCAATATGATCGTGATCGCCGTCTGGCCAATCAACCGACCGGAGACCCGGCGTTTATCGCCCTGATGCCCGCTATGACCTCGCTCGCGCCGCGATGGCTTCAGACAATCTCGGAGTTCGCCCTGCGCGCCATCGTCGTGGCAGGGTTTCTGATCCTGCTGGGCCTGGCGCTGGATCGCTTGCGCCTGATCTTCCTGCCGCTGCTGGCCGCGCTGATCCTGACCTCCGCGCTGCTGCCTGCCAAACACATCCTGATGCGCAGAGGCGTGCCCAACGCGGTCGCGGCGATCGCCGTGGTTATCGCCGGACTGGCGGCGCTGGGGGCGATCGGATACTTCACGGTCAGCACGCTGACCTCGGAGTTCGACGAGCTGGAAGTCGACATCGAGGCCGGATTCACCGAGGTGCTGCAGTCGATCGGCGACTGGGCCGGCGTGTCGGACGCCGAGGTGGACGACGCGATCGACGATGTGCTGGACAGCGTGCGGGGCAATGCGGACACGATCGCCGGGAGCGTGTTCTCGGGTGTGCGGCTGGCGGCAGAAGTGCTGGCCGGCGTCATTCTGCTGGCGGTGCTGACGTTCCTGTTGGTCAAGGACGCGGAGTCAATTCAACGCGGCATCGCGCGTCGGATTGGCCGCCGGCGGCGGCGCGACTTTCTCCTGCTGACATCCGGCCTGTTCGACATGTTGGGGAGATACTTTCGAGGAGTCACGATCGTCGCCTTCATGGATGCACTGCTGATTGGCGTCGGCCTGGTGATCATCGGCATCCCGTTCGCGTTGCCGCTGGCAGTGCTGACATTCTTCGGCGCGTTCATCCCCGTGATCGGCGCGGTGCTGGCCGGTCTGGCGGCGTTCCTGATCGCCTTGGCGACCGAGGGAGTCACGGCGGCGCTGATCGTCGGCGGCTTGGTGCTGGCGGTGCAGCAGATCGAAGGCAACGTGATGGCGCCGTTCATTCTCGGACGCTCGATCTCGCTGCACCCGATGCTCGTCATCCTGGCGGTCGCAACCGGCGGCGCGTTGTGGGGAATCATGGGCGCCTTCGTCGCGGTGCCGTTGACCGCGATCGCGGTGGCGCTGCTCGACTTCACCACCATGTCGGGACGGTTTGCGGCGCGCAGAACGCGCACATCACTCCCGTCATCGGAGGAACCCTGATTTCGGCGGACCACGGACCCGCTCAAGCCAGCAAGAACAGCAGTGCGCTCGCGCCGGCGTATCCGCCGACCAGCAGCACGCCGTCGGGCGTCCAGAGTCTGAGCCGTCCCCGTGGGCGGGTCATGATTCCCACGATCACCACCATCGTCATCAGCACCGCGATCAGCCCGGAAATCACGTGCACCGACGACACGACCTCCCAGATGGCGCCGTCGACGAATGCCACGTCGTCGAAGAACAGCACGATGCCCATGTTGAACACGTTGCTGCCCAGCACGTTGCTGATCGCCAGGTCGGGCGCACCGATGCGCAGCGCCGCGAATGACGTGCCAATCTCGGGCAGTGACGTACTGATCGCGAGGAACTGCGAGCCGACAAAGCTCTGCTCCCAATGCATGTCCTCGGCAATGCGCTCGCCCACGTTGGACAGCCAGATCGCTGCGCCGACGATCACCGCGGCCGAGACGGCGTAGATCAGCAGCGCGCGAGTCAGCGACGGACCCTCGGTCGCCTCCGCTTCGTCAGGTTGCTCGCCCTCTTCCTCCTGAATCTGTTGCGAGTGGCGGTAGATGAGGAACATCGCGGCGATGAAGACAAGCAGCAGCACGATCGTCATTGGGCTCAGCGGCCAGTCCGCGGTGACGTCGGTCTCGGAGTAGATGAAGATGGCCAGGACGGCGAGCGTGATCAGCCCCGCGCCCAATCCGGCCGTCATCACCGACGTCCGCGTGACTGCATTGAGCACGGGCCCGTTCTGCCAGTAGATGTCGGCCAGACCGATGATCATCAGGTTGAAGAGGTTGCTGCCGAAGGCGTCGCCGATCGCCAGATCGGGCGCGTCGAAGAGGGTGATCGAGCTGATCCCCGTCGCCAGCTCGGGCAGGGATGTGGCCGTCGCCAGCATCACGACGCCGATGAACGTGCGCCCCAGGCCAGTACGATCGGCGACGTCGTCGGCGGAGTTGGCCAGGAAGTGAGCCGCCAGCAGAATGATCACCGCCGAGGCGGCGAACTGAAACCAGAGCAATGCCATCGGCGTCGGTTCCGCTGGTTTCCTCTCCCTCAGGGAGAGCCTCGAAGTGAGTTGTTAGTCCCAGCTGGGCTTCTCCGAGCCCGATGCGCCCTTCATCAACTCCCGGTCGTGCGGAGCGTTGGTTCGCGCGCCGCGGAAGTCTCGGAACGGACCGTCGCGCCACTCGAGCGCCGACTTGAGGCCGTCGCGTCGGACGCGCTCGCCCCACTCGCCGGCTTCGGGTCGGTGCTTGGACATCGCCTCGACGTCGGTGCCCGAGATCATGGCGGTCTTGTAGCCCTGAATCTCGTAGGCGCGGTTGACCGAGCGCTTGGAGTACATCAGCAGGTGGTTGTCGATGTGACCCATGCGCTGCGCGAACTCCATCGTGAATTCGTCCAGTTCGTCGGCCGGCAGCGCGTAGTTGGCCCAGCCCCAGCGGTACATGTCCGCGCCCGAGTGGGGGTCACCGAGGTAAGCGAACTCGCGCGCCTTGGCCTGAGGCAGATGCCAGGGCGCCCACATCGCGTCCATCGTGCCCATCGCGCGGACGGGCGGATAGCCGACCTGGCAGTCGTCGGCGATGATCCGCAGGTCGCAGGCCGAGGCGAGTTCGGTCGCGCCGGCCAGGCAGTAGCCGTGGATCTGACCGATGACCGGCTTGGCCAGCTCCCAGATGATGAAGTTGCCCATCACGGCATGGCGCGACCAGTCGTAGTGCTGGGGGTGCGTCGTGCCGGTGTCGGGCAGGCCGGTCCACTCGTTGGTGTGCGGATTGGCGAGGTCGGGCGAGGGCTGGAGATCGTAGCCCGCCGAAAAGGCGCGGCCGGCGCCTTTGATGATGATCACGCCGATCCCGGAGTCGGCCTCAGCCGCCTTCAGCGCGTGGAACATCTCGCCGCGCAGCTCGTTGGAAAGCGCATTGAGCTTCTCGGGCCGGTTCAGCGTCACGGTCGCGACGCGGCCGTCGGTGTCGTAGAGGATGTGGTCGTAGGACATTGGCAAACTCCGATCAGATGCAATGCTGAGGCTATCGCACCTCAATCAGGATGCGGCAATGGTCGGATGGGCCCCAGTCTTCAAGGCTGACTCCATTCTGCGCGCGCACCTCGACGCGCTCCGCGATGTTGCGCGTGGCAAACACATAGTCGAGCTGCTGCGATGCATGGGCCGGCTCCCGTTCGGCCGGCAGGTAGAACGTCGCCACGTCCTCAGGGTGTCGAGGCTCCGTTGGTTGCCGACCGCCTTCCGGGGCGTGAGGGCCGACGCAGGGCAGGTCCAGCGAGTCCATACGCGTGAAGATCGACGTGGACCGACGCCAGGCATTGAGGTCGCCGGCAGCAACCAGCCGCGTCCGTTTGCCTACCAGCCGAGACAGGTCCGAAATCAATCGATGAGCCGATCCGACCCAGGCATTATGCGACGGACGTCCTGACTCTTCCGCCCAGCCTTCGGAGGCCGAGTACATCGAGACTACAGTCAGCGGCGCGCCTTCGGCCGGAGTCACTACTGCAGCCGCCAGCGTGCCCGGCCGACTGACTGCGAAGTCGTGGTAGCCCGCCTCAGGAATGGACTTGCCATCGATCCAGCGGACGCTCATGTCCGCCCGCTCGCGCAGGACGACGATGGCCGCCTTCCAATCGCGCTTGACTCCGACTCCCGCCGTGTTCCATGGTCCCGGATCGATGTCAACGAGGTCAGCGATCGTATCTCGCGGACGCCGGGCCTCCTGCAAGAGCGCCACGTCGACTTCCCGCGCCTCCAGCATCTCGACGACCGACTCCCACGCCGCCGTTCGTCCGGCAATATTCCAGCTCACAATATTCATCCGACCTCCTGCATCGACCGATTGCATGGCGCCGCTGCGACCGAGCCGATATACGCTCGATCCTATGCGGCGAGTATTGGTCTATTCGATTCTGCTGTTGATCGGACTGGGCTTCTCCCAGGCGCTGCCGACACTGGCCGGAGACGCGCACGACGGCGTGGCGACCGTCGTGCGGGTGATCACGATGGTCGGCCTCGCCTTCATCATGATCCATGTCGGGTTTGAGTTTCACATCGACAAGTCAAAGCCTCGGACCTACGGCTGGGACTACTTCGTCGCCTTCACGGCGGCCTCGTTTCCCTGGATTCTGGTCACGGGTTACTTCGTCCTGGTCATGTTGCCGTCCGAGTTCTGGGCCGACTTCGACGCCTGGAAGGAGACGCTGCTGGCCGGGCGATTTGCAGCCCCGACTTCGGCCGGTGTGCTCTTCAGCATGCTCGCGGCGGCCGGACTCGGGGCAACATGGCTCTTCCGCAAAGCCCGCATCCTGGCCATCTTCGACGACCTCGACACCGTCCTCTTGATGATCCCCCTGAAGATGCTGATCGTCGGCCTGGCATGGCAGCTTGGCGCGATCGTGATCGTCATGGTGATCCTGCTGGCCATTGCCTGGATCTGGCTGCATCGGGTCACGATGCCTGTCTCCTGGCCGTTCGTGCTGCTCTACGCCGGCGGAATCGTGGCGGTCAGTGAGGTGCTCTACGCGGGCAGCAAAGTGGTCGACCCCTCGGTGCCGATCCACATCGAGGTCCTGCTGCCGGCCTTTGTCCTCGGCTGTGTTGCGCGGCGACGAAAACTCACTGCTCCCGACGGCCAAAACGATCCGGTGGCGATTGAGCACGACTTGCACGAGGTCCTCGAACGACCGGGCGAGAAGCGCGCCGCGATGTGGGTATCGGCTGTGTTCATGCTGGTGGTTGGCCTGAGCATGCCGCAGATCTTCGAGGGCGACGATCAACACATCGAGCCCGCGCCCGCCAGTTTGCACGCGGCTGCCCCGGCCGACGCAGTCGACGGTCAAGAGCAGACACTCGACAAAGAACTCACCGTGACCAGCAGTCAGCCAAGCATGGGCTGGGGAACGATCGCGCTCCACGTGATCGTACTGACGGTTCTGAGCAATCTGGGCAAGATGTTCCCGGCATTCTGTTACAGGCGCGAGGCGCCCTGGCGGCACAGACTGGCCCTGGCGATTGGTATGTGGCCGCGCGGCGAAGTCGGCGCGGGTGTGCTCGTGCTCAGCCTGAGTTACGGAATCGGCGGACCGATCGTCACGGTGGCGATGCTTTCGTTGGCGCTCAACCTCGTCCTGACCGGTGTCTTCATCTTGTTCGTGCGCAGGCTGATCAGCGCCGATCCGGGGGAGCCTGATCCCGCGCAGTCACCCGGCGGCGCCGGCGTTAGCCTGCCCGCATGATGCCAGACCTCACCACCGACACCGTCACGTTTGAGCTTTCGGACCGCATTGCGACGGTGACCCTGAACCGGCCCGAGGCGATGAACGCCCTCGACCCGGATTTGATCGCTTCGCTGGCCGATATCTGGGTCGAAATCCGCGACAACTCCGACATCTGGGTCGGCATCGTCACCGGCGCGGGCGACCGCGCCTTCTGCGCCGGGGCGGACCTGAAGAAGACGATTCCCACGCGGCCGGGCGCACAGGGCGTGAACTGGCCGGTGTTCCAGCCGTCGCTGCGCAACACGATCGACGGCGGGATGCAGATCTGGAAACCGATGATCGCCGCGGTCAACGGCTACTGCCTGGCGGCAGGGTTGACGCTGCTCTCGGCCTGCGACCTGCGGATCGCGGCGGAGCATGCGCAGTTCGGTCTGCCCGAGGTGATTCGCGGAATCGTGCCGACGCTGGGTGCGACGCAGCGGCTGACCCGGCAGTTGCCCTGGTCGGTGGCGATGGAGCTGCTGCTGATGGGCGAACACATCGACGCGCAGCGGGCGCTGTCGGTGGGGCTGGTCAATCGGGTCGTGCCGGCGGATGAGGTCATGCCGACGGCTCGGGCCTGGGCGGAGAAGCTGACTGCCGGCGCGCCGCTGACGCAGCGGGCGATCAAGGAGTCGGCGGTGCGCGGGTTGTCGTTGCCGATCGACGAGGGCATCCGCCTGGAGGAATTGCTCTCGGCGCACATCCGCAAGACGGACGACTTCAAGGAGGGCCCGAAGGCGTTCGCGGAGAAGCGGCCGCCGGTGTACAAGGGCAACTAGGCTGCGCTGAGACGTTCAAACAGGAGCGACGGCGGGATGCCCCCCTCTGTCACTCCGTGACATCTCCTCCCGCTTCGCGGGGGGAGAGATGCATTGATGGAAAGGCCAACAATGACCATGCGAGTGACGTTTGGAGCGCAGATTCCCGGCAACTCCACTGATTTCTCGTTGATGCGGGATGTGGCGCAAACGATGGATGCGACGCGATGGTCCTCAGCCTGGACCTACGACCACTTCGTCCCGCCGCTCGTCTTCATGGACGAGACCCAGGACTCGCTCGAGGGCTGGATGACGCTGGCCGCGCTCGGCGAAGCCACAACCAACCTGATGCTCGGAACGCTGGTCTCTGGCGTCACCTATCGCAACCCCGGTCTGCTGGCCAAGATGACCGCCACCATGGACCACAACACCGGCGGACGGGCGATCCTCGGCCTGGGCGCGGCCTGGCACGAACGCGAACATGCCGCCTACGGCTGGGACTTCCCCGAACTGCGGGAGCGATCGGATCGGCTGGAAGAGGCGACAGCGCTGATTCGAGCGCTGTTCCGCTCCGACGGACCGGTGCAGTTCGAAGGCAAGTACTACCGGCTCGATCACGCGCCGTTCGCGCCTCGCGTGCATCCCGATCATCCAGGCGGCGCGATCGAAATCATGATCGGCGGCAACGGCGCCCGACGAACGCTGCGCACACTGGGTCGCTACGGCGACATCTGCAACGTGCGCGGAACGCCGGAGCAGGTGGCCGAGATGATCGACGTGATCCACGGCCATTGCCGCGACGCGGGCCGCGACCCGTCGGAGATCACCCTGACGACGGTCATGCGCCCCGCCCTGGTCGACGAGCAGCACAAAATCGATCGCCTGCGCCAGGTCCACGGCGAAGGCATGTCGGACGAACAGCGAACCCGACTGCCGATCGGCCCGGCCGAGCACCTGATCAGCCTGTTCGAGGAGTACGAAGCAATCGGCATCACCGGCTTCGTCTTCGAGTCGATCCCCAACAATCCGCGCCTGTACGAACAGTTCGACGATCTGGTGCTGAGCGCGTTCGACGACTAGCGAGTTCTCGCAAGGAGCGGTCATGACCATGCGATTGATGTTCGGGGCTCAGATTCCGGGCAATCAGACCGATTTCTCGCTAATGCGCGACGTCGCCCAGACGATGGATGCGACGCGCTGGCACTCGGCCTGGACCTATGACCACTTCGTGCCGCCGCTGGACTTCATGGACGAGACCGGCGACTCGCTCGAGGGCTGGATGACGCTGGCCGCGCTTGGTGAGGCAACATCAAATCTGATGCTGGGCACGCTGGTCTCGGCCGTGACCTACCGCAGTCCCAGCCTGGTTGCCAAGATGACCGCGACGCTCGATCACAACACGGGCGGCCGCGCCATCCTCGGACTGGGCGCAGCCGGACATGCCCGCGAGCACGGCTTCTACGGCTGGGAGTTCCCATCGATCAAGGAGCGCTCGGATCGACTCGAAGAAGCCGCCGAGCTGATCCGCGCCCTGCTCCATGCCGAGGGCCGGGTCGACTACCGGGGCGAGCACTACCAGCTCAACAACGCGCCGTTCGCGCCTCGCGCCCACCCCGATCATCCCGGCGGATTCGTGCAGATCATGATCGGCGGCAACGGTGAGCGGCGCACCTTGCGCACGCTGGCGCGGCACGGCGACATCTGCAACATCCGCGGCACGCCGGATGAGGTCTCGCGTCTGATCGACGTCATTCATCGCCACTGCGCCGAAGCCGGCCGCGATCCCTCGGAGATCTATCTGACCACCGTGATGCGTCCCGCACTGGTCTACGAGCAGCACAAGATCGACCGATTGCGAAGCATCCACGGTGAAGGCATGGCGGAAGACGAGTTGCAGCACTTGCCGATCGGCCCGGCCGAGCACCTGATCAGCGTGTTCGAGCAGTACGAGGCGGTTGGAATCCAGGGGTTTGTGTTCGAGTCGATTCCCAACAATCCCAGGCTCTTCGAGCAGTTTGATAGCGAAGTGCTCACCGCCTTCGACGACTAAGGCGCTACCTGCTCAGACGCCTGGCCGCGTGCCTGTGTGTAAGCTCTGTACCAAACGGAGCCGATGCGCGTCCCCACTGCCGGGACTGCGCTTCCCCTGGAGGATGTGATGCTCGTACGTCTCTTCCGGCCGATGGCAATCACAATGCTGGTCGCACTGGCGCTGGGACTCTTCGCCGCCTGTGGCGACGACGACGAACAGCAACAGCAATCGCTCGCCGCGCAACAGCAGCAGGCCCAGCAGCAGGAGCGCGCCGCCCCTGCGACTCAGCAGCAGGATCAGCAGGATCAACCCGCCCAGACCGGGGCGGTCCAGGGACCGCTGAAGATCGCCTTCCTGGCCGACTTCTCGGGCGGACTCGCGGAGTACGGCCTCTCCATGCAGCGGGGATTTGAACTGGCGATTTCTCACGTCAACGCCGCCGGCGGCGTCTGGGGCCAGCCGGTCGAGGTCGTGTTCGGCGACACCGCGCTCGATCCCACGCAGGCGACCGAGGAAGCGCGGCGCCTGATTGAAGTTGAGCGCGTGCACGCCATCGTCGGACCGTTGGCGTCCTCAATCACGCTGGCCGTGGTCGAGTCCGTCGCCGCCGACGCCGGAGTGCTCGTCGTCTCTCCGTCGGCGACATCGCCGCAAATCACCATCTCCGAAGACAACGACTTCCTCTTCCGCAGCTCGCCGTCCGACGCCGCGCAGGGACCGGTTTTGGCGCAGTTGGCGGCGGACCAGGGCCTCAGCCGCGTCGGCGTGCTCTATCGCAACGACGCATGGGGCCAGGGGCTGGCAGACGCATTCGGGGCATCGTGGGGCGGCAGCGCCAATTTCGTCGCGATCGAGGTCGGCCGCACGTCCTACATCGCCGAACTCCAGCAGGCCGCCGAAGGCGGGATGCAGGCGCTCGTGGCGATGGCGTTCCCGCCCGAGTCAGAGGTGTTCATCCGCGAGGCGCTGGAGCAGGGTCTGTTCGACCACTTCATCTTCACCGACGGCAACAAGAGTCAGGATCTAATCGACGCGATTGGCGGCGAGTATCTCAACGGCATGCAAGGCACGGCGCCGGTCTCCGGACCGGAGACGGAAGCCTTGCTCAACTACCGCGCCGACTTCGCCGCCGAGTTCGGCGAGGGCGCGGACGAACCGTTCGTCGCGCAGACCTACGACGCCGCGCTGGTCGTCGCCCTCGCCGCCGAGCACGCCGGCCGCGACGACCGTACGGCGATCCGCGACAGCCTCCGAGCGGTCGCCGGACCGCCGGGCAGCGCGATCCAGGCAGGCGCCGACGGCGTCGCCGAGGCGCTTGCCGCGATCCGCGCCGGAGAGGACGTCGATATCGCCGGCGCCTCGACCTCGCTCGACTTCGACGCCAACGGAGACATCGCCACCGGTTTCATCGGCGTCTGGCAGTACGCCGAGGGAACGATTGCCGAAGTCAGCGTGACCGGCTTTGACTTGAGCGGCGGTCCGCTCGTGGTGACGCCGAGCCAGTCGGATCAGGCGCAGGCCCAGGCCGTCTCGGACGAGCCGCTCAAGATTGGATTCCTGGCCGACTTCTCCGGCCCGCTGGCCGAGTTTGGTCCGTCAATCCTGAGCGGAGTCGAACTGGCGATCAAGCAACTCAACGACGCCGGCGGCGTGCTCGGACATCCGGTCCAGCTCGTGACCGGCGACACGGCGCTCGACCCGACCCAGGCAACCGAAGAGACACGCCGGCTGATCGAGGTCGAAGGCGTGCACGCGATTGTCGGTCCGCTGGCGTCCTCGATCACCCTGGCCGTGGTCGAGTCGGTCGCGGCCGATGCGGGCGTGCTCGTCATTTCGCCGTCGGCCACGTCGCCGCAACTCACCATCGCCGAGGACGACGACTTCCTCTTCCGCACCACAGTTTCCGATGCGGCGCAGGGACCGGTCCTGGCGCAGCTTGCGGCGGACGAAGGCTACAACAACGTCGGCGTGCTCTACCTCAACGATCCCTACGGTCAGGGTCTGGCGGAGGCGTTCAACGCCGCCTGGACCGGCGCCGCCAACATCGTCTCGATTGAGCCTCGGCAAGCGTCCTACCTCGCCGAACTGCAGCAGGCCGCCAGCAACGACGCGGAGGCGCTGATCGTGATCGCATTCCCGCAGGAGGCCGAGATCTTCATTCGCGAAGCCCTGGAGCAAGGATTCTTCGATGAATTCCTGTTCGTCGACGGCAGCAAGAGCCAGGACCTGGTAGACGCGATCGGCGGCGAGTTCCTGGAAGGCATGAGAGGCACGGCGCAGGCGCCGGGTCCGGATTCGCCCGCCTTGCTGCTCTTCAACCAGTCGTACATCGCGGAATACGGCGAGTTGTCGCCGCTGCCCTTCGTGGTTGAGGCGTACGACGCTGCCGTTGCGATCGGGATCGCGGCGCAGGCCGCGGGTTCGGTCGATCCCGCGGCAATCCGCGACGCGCTGCGCATCGTCGCCGGGCCTCCGGGCGATCCGTACGCAATCGGCGGTGAAGGCGTCGGAGCGGCCCTGGCGGCCGTCGCGCAAGGCTGGCAAGTCGACCTCGAGGGCGCGGCGACCTCGCTCGACTGGGACGAGCACGGCGACATCACGTCCGGCTACATCGGCGTCTGGGCATACGAGAGCGGCAGCATCGTTGAAATCAGCGTGACCGCGTTCGATCTGACCGAGTAGCCGAGCGAGTCGACGAATGCGTCTCTCCCTGGTATTGGCGGTCGCGGCAACCGCACTAATGGCGCTGGTCGTGTCTGCCTGCTCAAGCGGTGACGAACCGTCCGGGCAGGCGGCGTCCGCCGCACCGCAGGATCAAGCCGAACATTCTCAGGCGCGACAGACCGCTGCATCCGCTCAGCCGGACGGCACGCCGGGTCCGCTGAGGATCGCGTTCCTCGGCGATCTGACCGGCGGGCTGGCCGAGATCGGCGTCGAAATGCGCGACGGCTTCCTGCTCGCCATCGACCACATCAACGCCGCCGGCGGCGTCTTCGGACAGCCGGTTGAGTTCGTGATCGGCGACACCAACACCGATCCCACCATCGCCGTCGAAGAGGCGCGCCGAATGATCGAGATCGAGGGCGCGCACGTCGTCGTAGGGGCGCACTCCAGCACCAATTCGCTGGCAGTCGCCGAGAGCATCACCGGCCCGGCCGGCATCCCGCAGATTTCGCCCGCATCGTCCTCGCCGCAGCTCGCGGTCGCGGCCGATAACGATTTCCTCTTTCGAGCCACGCTCAACGACAAGGTCCAGGGTCCTGCCCTGGCCCAACTCGTCGCCGAGCAGGGCTACACCAACGTCGGCGTGATCTATCGCGACGACGCATGGGGTCAGGGCATCGCCGACTCGTTCGCCGAGGCCTTTGTCGAGCAGTGGTCCGGGCAGGTCGTCAAGGTCGCCGTCGCCCCTCAACAGACGACGTATCTCAGCGAAATTCAGCAGTCGCTGCAGAACGAGCCCGATGCGCTGGTCATGCTGGCCTATGTTCCCGAGGGCACAATCATCCTGCGCGAGTCAATTGAGAACGACCTCTACGACCGTTTCGTCTTCGGACCGACCAGTCGCAATTTCGACTTGATCGATGCGATCGGTGCGGAGTACCTGGCCGACATGCCTGGTACCGCGCCGGGCACAGCGCCGGGCACCGAGTCGGCACTGCTATGGGAGTCCGCGTTCATCGAGAAGTTCGAGCGACCGTACGCCTACCCGTACACCAAGCAGGCCTACGACGCGACGATCGCCTTCGCGCTCGCTGCCGAGGCCGCCGGCTCGACCGACGGCGTGGCGATCCGCGATCAGCTCCGCCGGATCGGCGGCGCGCCGGGGCAGGTCGTGCTGGCCGACATCGGCAGCATCCGCCTCGGCCTTGAAGCCGCCCGCAACGGCGAAGACATCGACTACGAGGGCGCCGCCCAGTCGCTCGAGTGGGACGAGAACGGAGACCTCGCCCGAGGCTACGTCGGCATCTGGCGCTTCACTCCACAGGGCGGCATCGAAGACACCGGCGTCATCCCCTACGGCGAGTAGCGGGCAACTCTCCGCGTCAACGTGACACCGCGCGGCGCGCCCGCTGCCAGATCGAGGCCCGGCCATCGTCGGGACCGGGGTCAGGACCCTCCGAGACGAACCGGCTCACGCGATCACGCTCGGCCAGGAGACCTTGCGGCCGCCAGAGCAGGAACGCCACAATCAGGACTCCGATCAACAGTTGGCGGACCTGGAAGACGCGGCTGCCGAGCCAGTCGGGCAGACTCTCCTGGATCAACGGCGTCCCGAACCAGAAGAAGCCAACCACCAACGCACCCAGCACGACGCCTCGGTGATTGCCGCTGCCGCCGACGATCAACATCGTCCAGACGAAGAACGTGCCCAGCAGGTCGGAGAACGTGAGCGGCGAGATCGTCCCGCTGCGGTGCGCGTAAATCGCTCCGCCCAGGCCCATCAGCATGGCGCCGAGCACGAAGGCGATCATCCGGAACCGCACCGTGTTCTTGCCCGAGGCTCGAGCCGTGTCTTCGTTGTCGCGGATCGCGCGCAGCGCGCGGCCCCAGGGCGAAGCCGAGGCCCGCGAGACCAGCCAGTAGACGACGACTAACACGGCCAGCGCAATCGCGAGTTCGACCCAGCGGTAGCCGCCGCCGCTGACCTCGTCCTCCAGCAGACCGTCGATTCCGTTGAGTCCGCGGCTGCGGTTGACCAGCCCTTCGACGGAGTTCGCAATGCTGCGCAGGATCGCGGCCACGCCGATCGTCGCGATGGCGAGGAAATCGTCGCGCAGCCGCAGCGTGGGGATGCCGAGCAATAGCGCGAGCACTGCGCCGGCTACGGCGGCGAAGATCCATCCGACAGGAATCGGCAAGCCCCAGCCGGCGACGTATGCTTCGAGGCCCTCCGGCGCGGGAAGCGTAAGGACGGCCGATACGTATGCGCCGACCATGAAGAACGCCGCGACGCCGAAGTTGAGAATGCCGACGCTCCATTGCACGTTGAGCGCCAGCGCCAGGATGGCGAAGATCGCCACCGTGGTCAGGAAGCCGACCGTCCAGTTGACGGCCCCGTCGAACGTGACCAGGGTGACCACGATCTGTTCCATCTCAACGCGCCTGTCCAAAGAGGCCGCGAGGCCGTAACAACAGCACCACAATCACGATCACGAATGGGATGCCCGGCTTGAGGCCGGTGTTGATCCACTGCGTCGACACCTCCTGGGCGATGCCAACCAGCAGCCCGCCGAACAGCGCGCCCCAGGGATTGCCGATCCCGCCCAGAATCACCGCCGCGAACAACGGCAGGAGCAGCCGGAATCCCGCGTCGAAGCGGACCTCGGCCTGGAGCCCAAGCATGACCCCGGCCAGCGCCGCCAGCATCCCGCCCACGATCCAGGTGCCGTAGCGGATGCGGTTCGTGTCGATGCCCGAGGCCTCGGCCAGTCCGGGGTTGTCGGCGGTCGCGCGCATCGCCTTGCCGAAGCGCGTTCGGTAGAGCAGCCAGTAGAGCAGCACGGCGGCGAGAATCGTGATGCCGACGATGAAGAACTGGTCCGGCTTGACCTTGATCCCGCCGAGAATCTCGGTCGCCGGATGGATTCCGGGGGTATAGCGGAAGTTGGACGGTCCCCAGATCAGTTGGATGACCGCGCGCATCCCGATTGAGATGCCCAGCGAGGCGATGGCGAAGACGAAAAACGTGCCGCCTGCGTCGCGCAAGCGGCGGAAGACGAGCCGTTCGAGCACGAGCGAGAGCGCGGCCACGCCGAGCATCGCCACGAGGACGCCGACCACCAGTCCCCAGCCGAATGAGAGCGAGCCGAACTGTCCGCCGGCGAAGCCGAGGTTCGCGCCCTCGGATGACACGACGAAGAAAGCGAGGAACATTCCCCAGCCCATCTTGTCGCCGTGGGCGAAATCGCCGACGCCGAGCACGCCGTAGACCAGCGTCAGACCCATCGCGCCAAGGGCGATGATCGATCCAACGATGATGCCGACCGTGACCAGTTGCGCGATGTCTATTGCCGGCTCCCTTCCTCCAGCGTGAACCCCTCGCCCTCTTCCTGGCCGAGAAACGCGCGGCCGACTTCGGGGCTGGTCAGCATCTCGCGGCCGGAGCCCTCCATAGCCTTCTCGCCGTCGACCATCACGAGCCCGCGGTCGGACCAGACCAGCGCCTCGGTCGCGTTCTGTTCGACCATCAGGATGCCGACGCCGGTCATGTGAATCTGGTAGATGCGGCTGAGCAGCTCGCCGCGAGCGGCCGGAGCCAGCGCCGCGGTCGGCTCGTCAAGGCAGAGCATGACCGGGTCGAGCATCAGCGCGCGAGCCATGGCGAGCATCTGTCGTTGCCCTCCCGAAAGCCGGCTGGCACGCTCTCCAGGACGTTGCTCAAGGTCCGGGAACATGGCCAGGACCTCGCCGATTCGTTCGCGCAGGCCGTCCCTGCGCATGTAGCCGCCCATCTCCAGGTTTTCGCGAATCGACATCGAGGTGAACACGTTGTCGACCTGGGGCACATAGCCGACGCCGGAGGCGATCATGCGCGGCGTGGACCAGCCGCTGACGTCCTCGCCCTGGAAGTAGCGGCGACCGTGCTCGAACGGCAGCGCGCCGACGATCGCCTTGAGCAGCGTCGACTTGCCCGCGCCATTAGGTCCGATGATGGTCAGGATTTCGTCCCCGAACAGGTCCAACTCGACATCGTGGATGATCTCGATCCCCTCGACGTAGCCGCCGCTGAACTGCTCGACACGCAGCAGGGGACTCCGGTTCGTCATTGCCGGCGTCCGCTCAGGTAGGCAGCCTGCACCTCGGGATCGGCGAGCACGTCGTTGGCCGCGCCGACCGCCAGCACGCGGCCCTGGGCCATGACAATCACCGGCTCGCAGAGCTGTCGCACGAAGTCGAGGTTGTGCTCGATGATCAGAAACGTCAGCCCCAGTTCCGCGCACAGCTCACGGATGTGTTCCGCCAGCCGCCGGACCAGGGCCGGATTGACGCCGGCGCCGGGCTCGTCCAGCAGGATCATCCGGGGCTCGGCCATCAGCGCGCGAGCGAGCTCGAGCAGCTTTCGCTGCCCGCCCGACAATGCGCCCGCGCGGATGTATGCCTGGTGGCCAAGCTGGGTTTGCGCCAGGACCTCATGCGCCCGCGCCTCCAGCCGCTCCTCTTCTTCGCGCACCCGCCAGGGCGTCAGCCAGGTCCGCCAGACCGCTTCACCGGACTGCCGCTCTCCGGCCAGCATCAGGTTTTCGAGCACGGTCATCGTGTCGAGTTCCTGTGGAATCTGAAACGTGCGGACGAGACCCCGGTTGAACATTCGGTGCGGCGGGAATCCGGTGACGTCCTCCCCTGCAAAGCGGACGCTCCCGCCGTCGGGTTTGAGGAATCCAGCCACGCAGTTGAATGCCGTCGTTTTGCCCGCGCCGTTGGGCCCGATCATGCCGGCGATCTGGCCTTCTCCAACCGCAAACGAAGCCTGGTCGCAGGCTCGCAAGCCGCCAAAGTGCTTGTCCAGATCAAGAACCTCAAGCAGTGCGACCATGATTGCTCAATGATCTCTCAATCAGCCCGGCGGCCAGCCCAGCTTCCGACCGCCCAGCACATGCAGATGCAGGTGCGCCACCGTCTGACCCGCCGCCTCGCCGACGTTGATCACGACGCGCCAACCGCTCGCTTCCAGTCCTTCCTGCCGCGCGACGGTCTGCGCTGATTGCATCAGGCGCCCGAGCAACGCTGGATCGGCCTGATCGGCTTCCTGCAACCCGCTGACGGCGACGCGGGGTATGACCAGGATGTGCACCGGCGCCTGCGGATTGAGATCGCGAAAGGCGATGCAGGCATCGTCCTCGTAGACGATGTCGGCGGGAATCTCCCCGCGCACGATGGCCCCGAACACCGTGTCCGACGACTGCTGCGGATCACTCACGCAATGCTCTCCTCAGCCAACACGTCTCGATATCGGGCTGGATCTCGGCATTCGCAGGGTAGCCTGTGCTCATGTCCGGACACGCCATCGACGCCAACCTCGTCCTGGTCCGCCACGGACAGAGCCGCTGGAACCTTGAGAACCGCTTCACCGGCTGGATCGACGTCGACCTGACGCCGCAAGGGATCGCCGAGGCGCATAGCGCGGGACGGCAGATTCGCGAAGCCGGCATCGAGTTCGATGCGGCCTGGACCTCGGTCCTGCAGCGCGCCATCCACACGCTCTGGATCATCCTCGACGAGATCAAAGCGCCATGGCTACCGGTTGGGCGGGACTGGCGACTGAACGAACGCCACTACGGAGCCCTGCAAGGATTGAACAAGGCAGAGACCGCAGCCGAGCACGGCGAACAGCAGGTGCACATCTGGCGTCGTTCCTATGACATCCCGCCGCCGCCGCTGGACAGCGACCATCCCGATCATCCACGTTTCGACCGCCGCTACGCACACACGCCCGCGGACGCATTGCCGGCCGCAGAGTCTCTCAAGCTGACGCTTGAGCGCGTGCTGCCCTGGTGGGAGTCCGTCGCCGCGCCGGCGCTCCGCGACGGTCGCCGACTGCTGGTCGCGGCGCACGGCAACAGCATCCGCGCGATCGTCAAGCACCTGGAGTCGATCTCCGACGAGGAGATCGTGGATCTGAACATCCCCACCGGCATGCCGCTGGCCTTTGCGCTCGACGCCGAGTTGCGGGTCGACGAGCGCGGCTACCTCGCGGGCGAGGAAGAGGCGGCCGCCGCAGCGGCAGCCGTGGCGGCGCAGGGCCGCGCGTCCTAGGCCGTGACCGCTTCGCGGTACTGACGCACTGCCTCGATGTGTGCGTCAATGTCGGCCAATCCCGCGTTCATCGTGGCGACCGAGATGGCCGTCGCGCCGAGGTCGGACCAGCGCTGCGCGTGCGAGACCCACAGATCGGGATTGCCGCCGCGAATCTGCGCCTGCGGCTCGATGCCAAAGCTGTCCACGTCGCGGCCGTTGTCCCGCAGGTAGCCGTGAATCGCCTCGACCATCGCCGCCGAGTCGGCGTTGGGCGCCCCGACCGGGAACCAGCCGTCGCCAATCTTCGCGGCGCGCCGCAGTTGCAGGTCGTGCGCGCCGCCGAACCAGACTTCGATCGGTCCACTCGGGCGCGGTTCGATCCCGGCCGCCGTGACCTTGTGGAACTCGCCGTCGAAGTCGACCAGGTGGTTGGCCCAGAACTGCCGCATCAGCTCGATCTGTTCTTCCTGCCGCCGGCCCCGGTTGCGAAAGTTCTCGTTGAGCGCCTCGTACTCCACGTGGTTCCAGCCGCTGCCCACGCCCAGCCGGAAGCGGTTATCGGAGAGTACGGCCAACTGGGCGGCCTGCTTTGCGACCAGCGTGGTCTGGCGCTGAGGCAGAATCAACACGGCCGTCGCCAGCCCGAGGTTGCGCGTGCAGGCGGCGATGAATCCCAGCGTGACGAACACCTCGTGGAACGGATGCTCGTCGGTGTAGGGACCGGTCATCTGGTGGACCGCAGGATCCGCGCCCAACACGTGGTCGTAGATCAACAGGTGGTCGAATCCCATTCCCTCGACCGCCTGGGCATAGTCGCGGATCGCCGACGGGTCGGCGCCGATCTCGTTAGTCGGCAGCACTGCGCCCAGGGTCAAATCGATTGCCATGTCCGTCTCTTCTCACGCTTGCGTCGGTGTTCCGCAGAGTAGCGCCGAGACGGGACGCCCCTGTCTTGGCAGCTATCGAGAGCGCCCCATAGGCTCTGATTTGTATCCAGGAGATCGACTCATGCCCACACCCCGACAGTTCTTCCGTCCCCTGGCGCTGGGCGCGCCGACGCCTCCGGTCGAGATTCCGACCTATCCCTCGCGGATGATTCACTTCTTCGATCCCTCCAACGAGCGGATTCGCAATCGGCTGCCTCAGCTCGCGCCGACGCTCGACATCCTCCTCGGCAATCTCGAGGACGCGATCCCGCCCAACGCCAAGGTGGCGGCGCGCGCCGGCTTGATCGAGGTCGGCCGGAGCCTCGATCTCGGCGCAACGAAGCTGTGGACGCGGGTCAACGCGGTCGACAGCCCCTGGTTCCTGGACGACATGCTGGAGTTGACCGCGGAGATCGGTAGCGTGCTCGACACGGTGATGCTGCCCAAGGTCAACGGGCCCCAGGAAATTCGCTTTCTCGACCAGTTGTTGGCCCAGCTTGAGGCTCGCAACGGCCTCTCCCGGCCGATCCTGATTCACGCAATCCTGGAAACAGCCGAGGGCGTCTCCAACGTCGAGGCAATCGCGCAGTCCAGTCCGCGGCTGCAGGGCATGAGCCTCGGACCGTCGGACCTCGCAGCCTCGCGACGGATGAAGACGACTCGGGTCGGCGGGCCGCATCCCGGCTACGTCGTGCGCACCGACGCCGATCCCGCTGACGAAGCCGCGCCGCGCACGTCGTACATCCAGGACCCGTGGCACTACACGCTGGCCCGAATGGTCGACGCCTGCGCCGCGAACGAGATCTACTCGTTCTACGGACCGTTCGGAGACTTCTCCGATCCCGTCGGTTGCGAGGACCAGTTCCGCGCCGCCTTCATTCTCGGCTGCGTCGGCGCCTGGACGCTGCACCCCAATCAGATTCCGATCGCCAAGGCCGTCTTCCGGCCCAATCCCGATGAGGTCTCGTTCGCGCGGCGGGTCGTCGCGGCGATGGAGGAAGCCGGCGGATCCGGCGGCGTGGCCGTCGTGGACGGCAAGATGCAGGACGACGCCACCTACAAGCAGTGCCGCGTCCTGCTCGACCTCGCCGAGATGCTGGCCGACAAGGATCCGGAGCTGGCCGCGCTCTACGCAGATTGAGCGTCGCCGCCTAGTTTGCGCGACCCCGCGAGGCGAGTTCCTCGTACTTCTGACCGGTGAGCCGTCGCATGATCTGCGCGGCGTACGTCGAGAGCGCCCACTTGCCGGCCATCGCAACCGCGACAGCGAACGCGATGATCGCCCACTCGGCGGCAGAGAGCGGCGAGAAGTCGAAGAAGTTGCGCAGCGGCGGCGTGTAGAGCGTGAGTATGAACGCGCCGAGCAGCGCAACGCCGAAGAACGTGACCAGGGCCGGGCGCATCAGATTGTCGCGCGTCGCACCCTGGTAGCCGATCACCTCGACCATGTAAGCCAATCCAACGATGCCGATCGTGGTCGAAACCAGCGTGCGCGCGTCCTCGACCGGCCGACCAAGGATGCCCTCGGTCAGCAGGTGGACGCCCACCGCCGAGACCGCGAGCGCCAGAGAAGCGGGAATCGCAAAGCGCATGGTTGAGGAGAGAAAGTCGCGGCCCGCGGCGCGCGGCGGTTTGGTCAGGGTGATGAACACCGCCGGGACGCCCAGCGTGAACAGCGCGGTCAGCGAACCATGCCGCGGGAGGAATGGAAACTCCAGCCCCATCATGTTTGAGATGAAGATGATCAGGAACGCGTAGAAGCTCTTGGTGACGAATAGCTTGGAGAGCTGCGAGGCATTGCCGAGCACGCTCTGCGCGATCTCGGTGCCCTGCACCAGCGCCTCGAACGAGTCCTTGCGCAGCACAATTGACGCGACGCCCTTGGCGGTGTTTGCGCCCGACTCCATCGCCACGCCGACATCGGCCTGGCGCAGAGCGCGCACATCGTTGGCGCCGTCTCCAACCATGGCCACGTAGTGGCCGTTGTCCTGCAGCGCCTTCACGATCTGTTCCTTCTGCTGCGGAGCAATCCGACCGAAGACCGAGTTCTCTTCTACCGCGTCGGCCAGTTCGTCCTCCGAGAGCCTCGCCAGCTCGCTCCCGCTGATCAGCCCGCCTTCGAGCCGGATGCCGAGCTGCTGCACAAGGGCGGCGACCGTCGCCGGATTGTCGCCGCTGATGATCTTCGGTTCGATCTCAATCTCGTTCATCATCCGGAAGGCACTGGCGATCTCGGGTCGCAGCTCGTCGGCCACGGTGATCAACGCCACCATTCGCAAGCGCGGCAGCGTATCGGTCTCGGCGTCGGGCATGGCCGCGGCCTCAGCGAAGACCACGCCGCGCAAGCCGTGCTGCGCGGCGCGTTCGTACTCCGCAAGCAGCTCTTCGCGGACATCGGAGTCCTCGCCCTCCGTGCGCAGCAGGCGCTCCGGCGCACCAAGCACGAAGACTCGATCCTCGCCGCCCAGCCGCAGACGCGCGGCGCTCCAGCGACGCTCGGAGTTGAAGGGCTCGTCGGCGACGGATTCCGCGCTGTTCGTCTGGGGCGCGAAGGACGCGGCGAGCGCCTGGGCCGTGCGATTATTGGCCGAGGTTGAGACCGCGAAGGCCCCCAGCCAGCCGGCCAGCGCGCGTCCGCCTGGAGCCCAGCGAATGTCGTCGACCCGCAGTCGATTGGCGGTGATCGTTCCGGTCTTGTCGAGGCAGATGGTGTCGAGGTAGTTGAGCGCCTCGACGGCCGTGTTGTCCTGCACGATCGCGCCCAGTCGCGAGACGCGCAGCGCTCCCACCGCAAACGCGACAGTGAAGCCGAGCATCAGCCCCTCGGGCACGACCGATGTGGCGGTCGCGATCGTCGCCTTGACGGCCTCGTCGAACTCGCGGCCGGTGATCAGGAACGAGATCAGGATCAACATGCCCAGAATCGCCGTGCCGACAATCAGGCCGTCGAGAATGCGCTTGAAGCGGAGCTGCAACGGAGTCTCGGTGCGGGTCAACTCGCGTGCGTCGCGAGTCTCGCGCACGGCGCGAGACTGGTCGCCGACCCGGGCGGCGCGGTAGTAACACGAACCGCCGACGCAGAATGCGCCCGACTCGAGATCGTCGCCCGGCCCTCGGCGAACGGAGCTCGTCTCGCCGGTCAGGATCGACTCGTCAAGCTCGGCCACGTCCCAGACCACGGGACCATCGGCGACGACTTGATCGCCGCTGCGCAGCACCACGAGGTCGTCCTCAACCACGCCCGTGGCCGGCACTTCTGTCTCTTCGCCCTCGCGGACGACGGTGGCGGACGGCGCCGTCAGCGCAACCAGCTGGCGCAGCTTGCGCGTCGCGCGTAGCTCTTGGAAGGTGCCGACCAGCACATTGGCCAGGACGACCATGCCGACGAACGCCGCGTCCTGGAGGTGATCGGTCTTCTGTTCGGTCACCGCCAGCACGAGCAGGATGCCGATCAGGCCGAAGAGGATCAGGTTGAAGTAGGTGAAAACGTTGGAGACGACGACATCGACATCGCTGCGCTGCTTCGACGTGTCCTGGTTGATCCGTCCGTCGACGACGCGCTGGGCGACTTCGGCGCGGCTCAATCCGTTCAAGTCGGGAGGCTCGCTCGGTTCGACGCGAACAGGCCGCGCCACCGGGAGCGCTTCACCGCTCTCCTCCAACAGCGACTCCAGCAGCGCCGGCGGCTCGGCGGACAGCGGAGCGGGCGGGGCGTCGATCGGCTCGCCGGGCCAATCGGACAACCAGCCGCGCTCGGCTCGTCCCTCAAGTTCATCCAGCGCGGCGCTGACTCGGGCCAGGGACTCAGGGTCGAGCGGTGGTTGACCCTCCTCCAGTGCGGCGAGGTCGAACTGCAGCGGCGAGTCGTCCAGTGGGTCGTCTGGGAGAGACCAGGAGTCGCTGACCATATGTCAAGTCTAGAGAGCTTCGGAATCGGCTCGGTCAGTCGTTCAGCGCCCGCTCAAGGCCGGCGAGCCGCTCGGCGCGGCGGGTGGCGCTGCGGCCTCGGCGCGACTCGACGATGCCCCAGAGCAACGCCAGGGCGAACACCGCCGCCTGCACCAGTACGACCGTCGCACCTGAGGAGACATCGACAAACCAGGATACGTACACGCCGACTAATCCGGTCAGCGCGCCAATCGCGACGGCAATCAGGAACATACGCGGGAAGGAGTCGGTCAGCATCCGCGCCACGACCGGCGGGATCACCAGCGCGGCGGCAATCAACGTGACGCCCAGCACCTGCAGCGCGGCCACGACGGTCGCCGCGAGGATCAGCGAGAAGATCACCTCGACCCAACGCACGGGAATGCCGTACGCCGTTGCGACATCCTGGTCGAAGGTGATGAAGACCAGTTGCTTCCAGAACAGAAAGAGCACAATCGAGATCAGCAGGATCATTGCGACGGTCATCCACAGGTCTTGCGAGGTGATGCCGAGGATTTCGCCGAACAGGGCGGCTTCGAAGTCGCGTGTGAAACTCCGCGCCCGCGAGATCACGGCGATGCCGATGGCGAAGGCGGCGGTGGTCACGATACCGATCGCGGCGTCGCCGCCAATCTGCCGGCGACGCGCCGCCTGATTGATCAGGAAGACTGAAAATGCGCCCCAGATGCTTGCGCCGAGGAAGAAGTTGACGCCCAGCGTGAACGACACCACGGCACCGCCGAAGATGCTGTGCGCGAGTCCGTGTCCGATGTAGGCAAGGCGGCGCAGGATCACGAACACGCCGACCGCCGCGGTCACGCCGCCAACCAGCGAGGCGGCGATCATGGCGCGCTGCATGAATCCGAACTCGAACGGCTCAAGCATCGTCGTGGTCCGGGGCGGCGATCACCTCGACCTCGCCCAGGGGCACGGCTTCGCCCTCGTGCGCGCCGGGCGCTTCCTCGGGCACGGGCAGCACGTAGGTCTCGTGACCACTGCGGACCACCAGCATCGGCTGTCCGTAGGCGCGTTCCAGCACCGCCGGCTGCAGCACCTCGGAGGGCGGGCCGTCGGCCAGCACGGTCTCCTCGCCCAGCGCGATCAGCCGAGGCAGATGCGAGGCGACGCCGTTCAGGTCGTGCGTGGTCAGCACGACCGTCACGCCGGCATGATTGAGGCCGGCCAACTGGTGCAGAATCTCGTGCCGAGTCTTGATGTCGACGCCGGATGTGGGCTCGTCGAGCAGGAGCAGGTCGGGCGATCCAACCAGTGCGCGGCCGAGGAAGGACCGCTGCTGTTGCCCGCCGGAGAGGGCGCGGATCGGCCGGTGGGCGAACTCGGAGATGCCGAGCTGTTCCATCACTTCGTGCGCTCGAGCATGGTCGGAGCGACTGACCCAGGGCAGCCAGCGCCGCGTCCGCCAACGCCCGAGTAGCACGACCTGCTCGACGGTGATGGGAAAATTCCAGTCGACCGTCTCGACCTGGGGCACGTAGCCGACGCGCGTGTTGTCAGCGACCAGCGCGTCGCCGGCGTAGAGCTCCGTCTCGCCCAGCAACGCCCGCAGCAGCGTCGTCTTGCCGCTGCCGCTCGGTCCCACAATGCCGATCAGCTCGCCCGGCTCGATCCGCAGATTGACATCGCGCAGGGCGACATGCCCCTCGTAGCCGAGGGCCACGCCGTCCAATCGCACGAGCTCACTTACTGCGATGGTTGCCACGTGCTGCCTACATCAAACCCGTTCAGCGCCGAAGCGTCGCCGCCGAGCGCCGTAACCATGGTGCGGACATTCTCAACCATCATCGCCACCAGGGTGTTTTCCGCATCGCCGGGCTCTCCCGGCAAGTCGTCGTCGGACAGGGTAGAGACCTGCACGGCCCCGGCTTCATCCGCGATGGTATCCAGCACTTCCGAAGGAAACACCTCGGACCCGAAGATTGCGGGCACGCCGGCCGTCTGCACCTGGGCGATCAGGTCCGCGACTTCGCGCGGCGACGGTTCGGAGAAGTCCGACGGCTGGATTGCGCCAATCACTTCCAGTCCGTATCGCGGGGCGAAGTAGGGGAAGGAGTCGTGGTAGGTGATCAGTTTGCGATGCGCAGTGGGAATGGTCTGCGTCGCGGCTGCGATTGCCTCATCCAGCTCCCACAGCCGCTCAATGAAGCGCTCGGCGTTCGCCGCGAAGTAGTCGGCGCCGTGGGGATCGACCTTGCTCAACTCGGCCAGCACGATCTCTGCGTACTCGACCGCCAGATGCGGAGCGGTCCAGAGGTGAGGATTCGGATTGCCTCCCTCCTCAGGGAAGGAGAAGTCGAACACGTATTCATCGGGCGAGACGGCCAGATCGCCCAGGAGCACGATCGGCGTGTCGTCGGAGGCATTGGCCTCGGCGAGCTCGAGCGTTGGCAGTTCCAGGTTCAGGCCGTTGATCACGATCAATCGAGCGCGCTCAATGTGGCCGACTGCCGACGGAGGCGGATCGAAGGTGTGGCTGTTCGTGCCCTCGGGGACGAGGGCTATCACGGCAACACGGTCGCCGCCGACCTCTTCAACGATGTTGCGCAGCGGAGCAACCGTCGTGACGACGAGGAACTCGTCGGACTCGCCGTCATCCGAACACGCTGCAGCGGCGAGCAGCAGAAGTGCTCCGCACACAGCAAGAACCCAGCGCACATCGAGACGCAACATAATCCGGCCTCCGTGACTCGCGCGAGGTCAGGCTATGTCGAATCGGCGCTTATTGCAAACAGTTGCAACAAGCGGGAGCTACTTGCGGTCAGACGAGCCCCGGCCGGATGCTGTTGCGGGGGAAGCCGCCTGCGCCGAGCGTGTGCGGCCAGAGATCGAAGAGCGTGTCGATATCGATCTTGTTGTCCTCGAAGTGCATGTAGCGCTCGAGCACCGGTTCGGAGAACAGCGAGATGCGGTGTCCGCTGGCGCCGAAGATGCGTCCGTTGGCCGCGTCGGACTGGTCGGAGGCGAGCCAGGCGACGATCGGTGCCACATTCTTCGGGTCGCGCGCGGTGCCGGCGGCCGATTCGGACGGCGCGGGACCATCCTGCTCGACGCCGCGCCCGCGATCAGTCATCCGCGTCGATGCGCCTGGAGCGATGCAGTTGGTGGTCACGCCGTAGCGTCCCAGCGCGCCGACATTGGAGCGCATCAGTCCCAGCTTGGCCGCGTGCGCGGCGGAGTAGTTGGGCTGTCCCGCTGCGCCGCGAATGCCGGCGTCGGAGGTGAAGTAGATGATCCGCCGATGCTCGCCGTCGCGATTGGCGCGCCAGTAAATCGAGGCGAACTTGGTCGGCGCGAAGCAGCCTTTGAGGTGCGCGCGCACGAGTCCGTCCCATTCGTCCTCGAGCATGTTGAAGATCATCCGCTCGCGCAGGATGCCGTGGGCGCAGACCAGCACGTCGAGCCCGCCGAACTCGTCGATTGCGGTCTGGATCATCCGCTCAGCGGTATCCATGTCGGCGACATCGCCGACGAAGGGCACGGCTTCGCCGCCGGCGTCTCGGACCTCCTGCACGATCGCTTCGACCTTGGAGGCGTCCATGCCGAAGCGGCCCTCGACGTCGAATCCTGTGTCGGCGACGACAACCTTGGCGCCCTGTTCGCCGAAGACGCGGCAGAGATTCGAGCCGATCCCGCCCGCGCCGCCGGTGATGATGCAGATCCGGCCTTCGAGATGCTTCATGTTCTGCCCGCTCCGGCCTACGAATGGTGGGGTGTTGTCGGGATCCTGGGTAGTCATGGTGAAGTTCCTTTGTGAGCGTGGGGGCGGCCCCTGCTGTCGCGCAGCGACATCTCCCCCCGCGAAGCGGGGGGAGTGAGAAAGCTAGGGGAACTGGCGCGGAGGCGGGCCCATGCCCTGGAGTTCAAATGTCATCGGAATCAGGTTGAAGAGGGTGTCGATGTCCCAGTATGGTTCGACATTCCAGATCGTCTGCTCCCACTCCGGCTCTTTCCAGACGGTGATCCGCCCGCCGGTCGTGCCGACGACGCGGCCGCTGATCTCGGCCGAGGCGTCGGAGGCGAGATAGGTGACGACCGGAGTGACGTTGCTCGGGTCCATCATCGTGCCGGCAGCGGAGAGGCTGGGTGCATCGCCGCCCTGATCGACCGCGCGGCCGCGGTCGGTCATCCGCGTCGAGGCGGCGGGCGAAATGCAGTTGGAGGTCACGCCGTAGCGTTCGAGCGCCTCGGCGTTCGAGAGCGAAAGGCCGATCTTGCCGGCATGGGCGGCCGAGTAGTTGGGCTGTCCCGCCTCGCCGCGCACGCCGGCGGACGAGGTGAAGTAGATGATCCGGCGGTTGCCCTTGTCGCGGTTAGCGCGCCAGTGAATGGCGGCGAACTTGGTCGGCGCGAAGCAACCCTTGAGGTGAATGCGGACCAGTTCGTCCCACTCCTCCTCGGTCATGTTGAACACCATCCGCTCCCGCAGGATGCCGTGCGCGCAGCAGAGAATGTCGAGGTCGCCGTAGGTTTCGATTGCGGTCTGCACGGCGCGCTCGGCAGTATCCATGTCGGCGATATCGCCGGCGACAGCGACGGCCTGCCCGCCCTTGGCGACAATCTCGTCGACCACGGCCTGGACCTTGGACGGGTCCATCCCCGCGCGGCCCTCGACATCGAAGCCGGTGTCGCAGGCGACCACGGACGCGCCCTGCTCGGCGAAGACCTTGCAGATCTGCGAACCCATCCCGCCGGCCCCGCCGGTGACCAGCGCAACCTTGCCATCGAGGTGTCCCATATCGTCCCCCATCTCTGATCGCGAGATACGGATGGAGGCTAGGCGCGAAGTGCGAGGAGCGTCAATCGGACCCTCAAGACCGGCCCAACCAGGCCGGATCGAGCAGGCGGCGCACGGTGTCGACGGCTTCGGTCTTGTCGAAGCGGAGGTAGGACTGCGACTTGGAGACCTGCTGGTCGCCGAAGAAGAAGCGCTCGTAGAGCTCCTGGCGGCCGGCGAGCGAGCTGCCGACGACGTCCCAGGCGAGGCGGAAAAGCGGCACCTTCTCGATACCCTCCTCGCTCATGTCGGCGGCGCCCTTGAAGTAGCGCTCGACCGATGGACCCAGCGCCTCGGTGATCGCTTCCATGTTCGCCTCGGAGGGCGCGGCCATGAAGTTGCTGCCGCCGATCTGCTTGATGTGGTCAATGATCTGCACGTAGTACTCGGGGAACAGCCGCAGACCGGCGGTGATGGCGTTGGCGTTGCAGTACCAGACGCCGTTGTCGGGATTCTCGACCGCGCCCTCGACCGCCGCGATCGTAATCGACTCCAGCGTCTGCAGCATCGTGACGATCTCGCCCAGCCGAATCTGCACGTTGATGAACGAGTTGGTCTGGGCGCTCTCGGCGATCAGGTGCGCGAGACCGAGCAGGAAGCGCGTCTTCGCGACGTTCTTGACGAGCACGTGATGCCCCAGCGACTCCTGGAAACGCATCACCATCAACACCGAGTTGTGGATTCGCTCATCCTCGTAGTCGAAGACGTGTTCCCACGGCACCTCGACGTTATCGAAGACCGCGACCGTGTCGATCTCCTCGAAGCGGCCGGAGACCGGGTAATCGTGCGTCGAGCGGGCGGGATCGAACGAGTCTCGGCAGACCCAGTGCAGCCCGGGCGCATCGACGGGAATCGAGAAGCCCAGTGCGTACTTGAGCTCGGCCTCTCCCTTGACGATCGGCAGTCCGAAGGAAATGTTCTCATCCGAAAACGGCGCCAACGTGCCGAGCACCCTCGACCCGCGGACGATGACGCCGTCGGAGGTCCGCTTGACGATGCCGGCGTTGAGGTAGGGTTCCTGCTCTCCGAGCGGCGTCTTGCGATCGATCTGCGGCGTCACGAAGGTATGGGTCAGACAGACGTCGTTGCGGCGGCAATGCTCCAGGATTGCAACCGCGTGCTCGCCGAGTTCGGGGTTCTCCTGGCCCCAGTGATGCTCGGCCGCTGCGACGCCGGCCATGGCCGCGTTCATGTAGTCGGGCGCGCGTCCGAGCTGCCCGCCGGTGTGCTCGGCCCAGGCGGCGAAGGCCGCGCCGCGATCGCGCAGGTCCTGCTTCGAGCGGGGAATCTTGAACGAGCGGTGTGAGCGCTGGCCGTCTTCGTCCTCGTAGGAAACGAGATCGAGGTTGGCAGGGTCGCACTGGAAGTCGTAGTAGGCGGCAATCGTTCGCGCGGCGTTGGCGAAGCCGGGCGCGGTCGTGACGTCGCCGACCAGGCCGCCGTTGTGCCAGATACGTCGTTGGTCCTTCAGCCCGGCCAGGTAGGCCGCGCCGTCGCGCATGGCCATCGATCGATGCGCCTAGTCGCCGCTGGTGAAGGCTGGCGTCGGCTCGTCGACGAGCGCCTCGTCACCCTCGGTCGGCAAGACCTCGGCATAGTTGAGCGCGCCGTCGATGTCGCCTTCCCAGTGCTCGCGGGGGAGTTCGTAGAGCACCTCGATGCCGTGGCCGTCCGGGTCGTTGATGTAGACCGAGTGGGTCATGCCGTGATTGATGCGAAGGTTGAACTTGACGCCCTTTGCCTGCAGAAAAGCGATCTGCTTGAGCCACGAGTCGCGGTCCGGGTAGTGAATGGCGAGATGGTTGAGTCCCGGACGCTTCGGCGCCATCGACCAGTCGCCGGACTCCTCGGAGTCGCCCATGATCTCGGCGAGCGCGAGGTCGTGGTGGCTCTCGGAGAGTCCGTTGTAGAAGCGCATGGTCATCGAGCGCTGGTCGCGGGGCTTGAGCGAGCCGATGTGGCGGAAGCCCATCACCTCGGTCCAGAACTCGTGCGCCACCTCAATATCGCGCACATTCAAGACCAGATGATTGACACCGACCGGGGTCATCGCGCGTGCTGGTGCGTCGCTCATATTGCTGCATCCTTCCGATCGTCGATCCGTCCAGATAATCGTCTGCACAAGGTAGCAAAGAACGCACGGCACTAACGCCCGAGTTCGACGCCGATTCAGCGCAGTCTCTTGATCGCCTCGGCCATTGGCTCGCTCTCCGGGCCATGACGATCGGCGGCAGCGACCACGTCGCGGAAGCGTCTCACGGTCTGCTGCAGCCGCACTCGGCGGAACAACGAAGCGTCCGCAGTGGAGCCAAGCGATCCGTAGTGCTCAACGATCCGCCAGCCCAGATCGGTTCCGTAGGCGTCAACCAGGCCGGCGAAGTCGAGCGCCGGATCGGCGACGCGCAGCTCCTGCCAGTCGGTCACCGCCGCCAGCTCACGCACCAGCGGATCGACCAGCAAGCATCGGGAATCAATGCTCCCGTGCGCCAGCGCCGGCTCAATGCTCCAGACGCGCTCGTCCTCCAGGAATCTCGACCACCAGCGACGCGCCCAGGTCATGTCCGACCAACTGAGCAGCGGCCGGAGGATCGATTGCGATCGGTGCGCGAGGGCTTCGTGTTCGTCGCGCCAGGCGCGGTACGACTCGACGCCGAGGCTGCGCGCCCGTTCGACGGAGAACCCATGCAGCTCGTGGAAGAACCCGGCCAGGTCCCGGACCAGGCGCTCGCGATTCTGGTCGACGATCAGTTCCGGAGTCAGCGGCCGGCCCTCCGGCTGCTGAGCCGCTCGCCAGGAGCGTCTCCAGTCGGCGCACTGCACGTCAACTTCCCAGATCGGAACCGTGGGGCTCAGAAATCCGCGCAAGTGCGGCATGACCGACGCCATCGCCTGGAGTCGAGTCTCGGCCCGCTCCGTTGTTGCAAACACCGCTTGCCAGCCATCCCAGTCGACACGAACGATGTCACGAGTCGGGCGCTCATCAATGGCAAAGTCGGCATCGGAGAGTTCCGGAAAGTGCTCCTGGAGCGCGAATAGATAGCGTGCGAGGTCGGGGCGAGCCGCGCTGGATTCGGCTTCATGCTCTGCGATGGGGGCAACAGCGGAACTGGCGGAACTGGCGGAATCGGACATTGGACGAGTGTATCGGTCGGCTACGAAGTGTCCGCTGTCGAGGGCGCAGCGTATGTCAGGGGCCGATCCTCCCCTGTCCATTGCACTGGATCGACATCCACGCCGCGCACGATCACCTCCCAGTGCAAATGCGGGCCGGTAGAGAGGCCGGTGGTGCCGATATTGCCCAACCAGTCGCCGGTCTCGACCTCTTCGCCAACGCGAACGGCGATCAGGGACATATGCCAATAGCCGCTGTACACGCCGGCCCCGTGGTCCAGGATGACGCCGATGCCGTGGATCGCGAGGTCGCCGGTCCACACGACCGTTGCCGGGGCCGGCGCGACAATCGGATCGCCATGATGAGCCGCGATGTCGTGTCCGTGGTGCCACTGGTCGGACATGACGCCGTCGTAGGAGCGCCGCGAGCCGAAGACGCCGGTGACCTCGCCCTCGACGGGCAGCATCCAGGCGCCCGACCAGCGGGGCGGACCGCTGACGGCAACGTGCTCGACGAATCGCACATCGTGGTCCCGCTGAACCTCTTCCGCGCTGACCGGCGTACCGACGCCGCCAAGGACGATCTCCTCCAATGGCGCCGGACTGATCAGCACCAACACGGTGGCCGCGACCGAACGCAACCAGACGCCGCTCTCGCTGTAGAGGTCGACCACGATCTGCGCGACACCATCCGCTGCGTCGCGGGGCAGAGCGACGATTCCCCACCAGACCGTGTCGTCCAGCCGCTGGAGATTCCAGCTCCTGGTCCCAATCGTGGCAACCACGGAGAACGCGTCTGCGTCCTCGACGGTCATCGAAAACGACTCGCCCTGGCGGATGAACTCCGGCCAGAGCGTGACGCTCGGCTCCGGCTGCGCCTGCTGGACTTCGGTGCGCTCCTGAGCCGGTTCCTCAACCGGCGGTTGTTCTGCGGCATCAGCCGAGGGCGCTGAATCCGGGCGGTTTCGGACCGACTCCTGCTCCTGTTCTGACCCAGCTTGCTCCTGCCCTGCTTGCGTGCCTTCATTCGCCGCAGCTTGCGCACGCTCGATCGGCTTGGCCTGCTCCGAGACTTGCACGGGGTGTTCACTGCTCTGGGCGGCTGACGTGTCGCGTTGCTCTGCGATGGATTGCGATCCGGCGTCGTCAGCAGGGCCGGCCGCCACGGCGCGAACTGCAGACTGCGGTGTCGGCTGATCACCTGCCTGGTCGACGAACAGCGCCACAGCTGCGCCGATCGCCGCGGACGTGATCGCCAGCAGCAGCACGAGGAGCCACCAGTTGCGACTCAATCACTACTCCATCGGTACATGGCCCGCTTACCGTTTAGCCCGCGACTGCCTGCGCGTCGGATTGCTCGCACGGTTGGATGACACCGCGTCGCCCCATACCCTCACTGTAGTCAGCAACGCGATGTCCAGGCTGGGGGAGCGACGTGACGGTAGAGACGGCACTTGCAGGCGTTGATCCGGCTCGCCAGTCGGCGCCGTGCTTGCAGCGCATCGCCAAGCCGTGGGGCGAAGAGCTGATTCTCAACCGCGGCGCCTATTCGGTCGTCAAGATGCTGCGGATCAACCCTCACTGCCGGCTCTCGCTGCAATATCACCTGCACAAGCATGAGTCGTTGATGCTGCTCAGCGGCCAGGCCGCGCTCAGCCTGGGACCCGATGTAATGGGTCTGTGCAGTGAGCCGATGGTTGCGGGAGTCAGGCGCGACGTCCGGGCAGGCATGCTGCATCGGCTGAGCGCGGGCGCGTCGGGCGCGGACATCCTGGAAGTGGCGTCTCGCCTGCCGGGCGACGCCGAGGACATCGTTCGGCTGGCCGACGACTACGGCCGCGCTGTCGCTGCTGAGCTGCCTCTCGTCGCGAACGATTGAAGCGTCTCGTGCCTCGCAACGATCTGTTTCAGCGAATCGTCGACGGTGACGAACTCGCCCTGCGGGACGCGTATCGCGCCTACGGTGTGATCGCGCGTGACCTCGCTCGTCGCATAGCGGGAACGGCCGTCGCCGACGACATTGTGGAGGAAGTCTTCCTGTTGATCTGGGGTGAGCCTGAGCGCTGGGCGAGCGCGGCGCTCGATGTGCATGTGTTGCGGATCACGCGCGATCTCGCGCTTGCCGTTCGCCGCAGGGGAGTCCGGCCGAGTCTCGCATCGCTGCAACTGGAGCCGTTTCCCATCGCGCCCGACGCCTCACTGCCGGATGTCGTCGAGGCGACAGACCACGATGCGTTGCAACGAGTCATGCTGCGCCTGCCCGACGATCAGGGCCGGTTGCTCGAAGAATCCTGGTTCGAGGGTGCGGCCGCCGACGAACAAGTGCTGGGCTCGGCGCTCGATGCTCTTGCCGACGCATTGAGTGGCGGACGGCTGGACAGGGTCGACGGGTGAGGCGGGTGGTGATCGATGACTGACCCAGAACCGACGCTTGCCTCGTTCTACCTGGGCTTGCTGGACGACGAACCGCGCGAGCAGGCCGAGCGCGCCATTCGCAGCGACGCCGCACTGCGAAACCGGTGCGCCGCCTGGCCCACGGCCATCGCGGCTATCACGGTCGGAGTCCTGGTCACCGATCGCGAGGCGGCTGAAGGACGACTGGAGCAGCGGCTCGTCCAGCGCGCGCGATTGGCGCGCCCCGCTCGTACGCACTCCTACCGCTTCTTCCATCGGGCGAGCCGCCGAGCTCGCTGGTTCCTGATTGTCGGCCTGGTCGGCATCGCCGCATTGTTCGGCTATCTCGCGTTCAGCCCCGAAGACCCGATCTCGGGCAGGGCGGTGCCGCTGACGGAAGACGGGGCGACCGGCGTCCTGATGCCTCGCTACGAAGCGCGTCTCTTCGCGCTGATCTTCTGGGGGCTGCCCGAGATCGAGGCGGATCAGACCTGGCAGATCTGGTTGGTTCGCGAGTCTGGAGCGGTAGAACCGGGCCCCAGCTTCTTGGGCGACCACGAAGGCAGGGCCGCCGTATCGCTCAACCCCAACCTGATCGAACGCGACGACGCGCTGATCGGCTTCGCGGTATCGCGCGATAATCCGGCCGAGCGCCGCGACGGCACCGCGTCTTCGGAGGACATCCTCTACCAGTTTCCCAGGCAATAGGGTGAAATCGGGAACGGCCCAGATAGACTGCAGCAGACGACGGCAGCGATAGCGAGGACGCACGATGGACTTTGAATTCAGCACCGATCAGGAAGCCTGGCGGAACGAGATTCGCGGCTGGATCCGCGACGAGTTCGGCGACGACTGGAAGGGCCTCGACGTCTCCTATGACGAAGAGGGAGCGGACGAGGCCTGGGAGTTCTCCACGGGCATCCGGGCCAAGCTGGCCGATAAAGGCTGGACCGCGCCGGCCTGGCCCAAGGAGCACGGCGGCATGGGCCTCTCCTTCGCCGAGCAGGCAATCTTCAACGAGGAGTTGGCCTACCACCGCGTCCCTGGACCAGATCTGATCTCGGTCGGCTATGTCGGACCGACGCTGCTGGTCTACGGGACCGACGCGCAGAAGCATCAGTTCCTGGACGACATCGTCAATGCCCGCGCGTCCTGGTGTCAGGGTTACTCCGAGCCCGGTTCCGGCTCCGACCTTGCCTCGCTGCAGACGCGCGCCGTCCGCGACGGCGACGACTACGTGATCAACGGGCAGAAGATCTGGACCTCCAACGCGCACCGCGCCAACTGGATGTTTGCCCTGGTCCGCACCGATCCCGACGCGCCCAAACATCGCGGCATCACCTACCTGCTGGTCGACATGGACACGCCCGGGATCACGGTGCGGCCGCTGATCAACATGCTCGGCGGACACGGCTTCAACGAGGTCTTCTTCGAGGATGTGCGCGTGCCGGTCGAGAACCGCGTCGGCGAGGAGAATCGCGGCTGGTACGTCGGCATGGCGACGATGGACTTCGAACGCAGCGCGCTCTCCGGCAGCGCGGTGCTGCGGCGCACGTTCGAGGACTTCATTGACTACCTCGGCGAAAGCCCGGCGACCGGCCGCGAGGCCAAGCTGGGCGTCGCCGACACGGCGATCAACATCGAAGTCTCGCGGATGCTCTCGCTGCGCGTGCTCTCGATGCAGCAGGGCGGCCTGGCCCCGAACCACGAGGCGTCAGTGGCGAAAATGTTCTCCTCCGAGCTGTCGCAACGCTTCGCGCGCTTCGGGATCAACACGATGGGAACGTACGGACAGATTCGGCGCGGCGACCCGTATGCGCAGATGAAGGGCTGGTTCACGGAGCAGTACATGTCCTCGGTGCCGTCCACGATCGCGGGCGGCTCGTCCGAGATCCAGCGCGGCATCATCGCCACGCGAGGCCTGGGCCTGCCCCGCGCCTAGTCCTTAATCGCCCGGTCGACCGGGCGCCGCTGGGGAGCCGTTGCATGGCCTCGCTCTATGACGACTTCTCCGAATACTTCGAGGCGGCGGCGCGTTACTCGAATCTGGATCCGCGTCTACTGGAGCAGGTCAAGACCTGCAACAACGTCTACCAGATGTCGTTCCCGGTGGAGAACGACGACGGCGAGATTGAGGTCATCGAGGCGTTCCGCGCCCAGCACAGTCACCATCGCACGCCGACCAAGGGCGGCATCCGCTACTCGACCATGGTCGACGCCGAGGAGGTCAAGGGCCTCGCGGCGCTGATGACGTTCAAGTGCGCCATCGTTGACGTGCCCTTCGGCGGAGCCAAGGGCGGGGTCTGCATCGATCCCTACCGCAGCTCGCCCGAGTTCGTTGAGCGCGTCACGCGGCGGCTGGTGGTCGAGTTGAACTCGCACAACTTCATCGGTCCGGCGGTCGATGTCCCTGCGCCTGACTACGGCACCGGCGCTCAGGAAATGGCCTGGATTGCCGATACTTACCGCACGCTGAATCCGCACGACATCAACCACTTCGCCTGCGTCACCGGCAAGCCGCTCTCGCTGCACGGAATTCCCGGACGGCAGGAAGCGACCGGGCTTGGCGTGTTCCACGGAATCATCAACTGCCTGGCCGACCCGGAGGCCGGGCACAACCTCTCGCCCGGGCTCGACGGCAAACGGGTGATCGTGCAGGGACTGGGCAACGTCGGGTATCACGCAGCCAGGGAACTGTCCGATCACGGCGCGCGGATTGTCGGCATCGCCGAGCACGACGCGGGCCTGTACGACCCGAACGGGCTGGACCTGGAGGCGATCGCGCGTCATCGCTGGGATCAGGGCGGGATCGGCGGCTTCCCCGCCGGGCAGGTCTTCGCCAACTCGCTGGAGACGCTGGAGCAGCCGTGCGACATCCTCGTCCCGGCCGCATTGGAGCATCAGATCACGGTCGACAACGCCGACCGCGTCCAGGCCGAACTGATCGCCGAGGCCGCGAACGCGCCAACCACACCCGACGCGGATCGGATCCTGCGGGAGCGAGGGATCACGCTGATTCCCGACCTGTATCTCAACGCGGGCGGCGTGACGGTCTCCTACTTCGAGTGGATCAAGAACCTGTCGCACGTGTCGTTCGACCGGATGCTGACCGGCACAGCGGATATGCAGAACCGGCGGATCCTGGACACCATGCAGGCAATCACGGGCAGCTCCGTACCGCTGCAGGAACGCGCGATGCTCGAACGCGGGCCGACCGAGATCGACATCGTGCACAACTCACTAGCCAAGACGATGGGCGAGTCCTATCAGCGCATCTCCGATCTGCGGCGCGAACGGAACCTGCCCGATCTACGCACGGCCGCCTACCTGTACTCGCTGGAGCTGGTCGCCCAGAGCTACCTCGAACTGGGGCTGTTTCCCTGAGCCGCCAAATGCGGCGGCGCTAAGATGAATACGTCAGTCAGTGAGGAGGGGAGCAGAGATGGCGAACATACCGATGGGGCACAGAATCAACGTCCCTGCCTGGACGGCCCTACTGCGCAAGTTCCGAAACGAGCCCGACACAGAGGGCGAAGTCGCAGAGGGTCTCGCCTCGGAGTTCAACCATCTGCCCACCTATACAGACCTTCGAGCCATGGAGCTTCGTCTCGTTCGCTGGATGATCGCAGTTGGCGCCCTGATCATTGCCGCGAATGCCGCAATCGTGAAACTGACCTAAGAGGAGACGAGCCATGGGCAATCCAGAGATGTACGTCGACCTCGTGCCGGAGTTCAAGGCCTCGGGCGAGCCGCTGATCAAGTTCACCAACGACGACGACGCCAACGAACTGCTCGCCAACGACCCGAACGCGCTGCTGATCGCGATCGTGCTCGACCAACAGATCACGACGAACAAGGCGTTCTCAGGACCGCGCGACCTCAAGCAGCGGCTGGGACATCTCGACCCTGCGCAGATCGCCGAGATGGACGAGGACGAGTTCCTGACCGTCTTCCGCGAGAAGCCGGCAATTCACCGCTTCCCGGCGTCGATGGGCAAACGCGTGCAGGCCGCCTGCGCCGTCGTCCGCGACGAGTATGACAACAGCGCCGACAACATCTGGGACAACCAGCCCGACGCCACGACGATCATGAAGCGCCTCGGCGGCGTACCCGGCGTCGGGCCGGCCAAGCAGAAGATCGCGATCCTCCTGCTGGCCCGCTACTACGGCATGGACATCCCCGGCTGGCGCGACGTGATCCCGGTCGAACTGCCCGACTGAGACAGCGCGTTATCCTCCACTGACACTGACTGCGTGTGCGGCGGCGCGCGCCGCTTCCAATGAGGGTGGTTTCTGATGGCCGTATCGTTTGGCGTTCACACGGGACAGCAGAATGTGGCGATGGGCGATCTGCGCCGCTTGTGGCGCTGGATCGACGAGCAGGGCATGGACTGGATCTCGGTCTGGGACCACTTCTACGAGGCGCCGCCGGTCGACGGCATGTCGCCCCACTTCGAAGCGCTGACCTGCATGGCGACGATTGCGGCGGAGACCGAGCGCGTGCGGATCGGCTGCCTGGTCTTCTGCGTGCCCTACCGCAATCCGGCCTACCTGGCCAAGTCGCTGATGACGCTCGATCACATCTCCAACGGCCGGATCGAGCCGGGCCTGGGCGCGGGCTGGCACCAGATGGAGTTCGAGGGCTTCGGCTACGGCTGGCCGAGCCTGGGCATTCGCTTCGAGATGCTGGAAGAGGGCACCCAGATCATCAAGGGCATGCTCTCCCAGGAACGCACGACATTCGAGGGCGTCCACTACAACGCGCTCGACGCCACCAACCAGCCCGGTCCCGTGCAGGAACACGTGCCGCTCTGGATCGGCGGACGCGGCGAGCGCAAGACGCTGCGCATGGCCGCCCAGTACGCCGACGGCTGGAACGTGCCCTACATCGGCCCGGAGGAGTTCGCTCGACTGTCCGGCGTGCTCGATGTCCGCTGCGGCGAGCAGGGCCGCGATCCGGCCACGATTGACCGCACGGTGAATCTCCAGTTCAACCTCAGTCCGACCGAGGCCGAGGCGCAGATCGCGCGGGAAAAACTGCAGGAGCAGTGGGGCGAGCAGGCCGACCGCGTCTCGGAAGGGGCGCTGCAGGGCACGCCCGAGGATGCGTTCGACCGCGTCTCGATGTACTGCGACGCCGGAGCGGCGGGAGTCAACGTCGCCCTGCGCGCGCCCTGGAGCGAGGCGGCCCTGGAGGCCTACATCACCGAGGTGGTTCCCGCCCTACGCGAAAAGTACGGCGCAGTAGCGCTATAGCTCCTCCCCAGTCCCCGCTTTACGCGGGGACCCGCTCGGTTCCCCCTCTCCCCCCGCCTCCGGCGGGGGGAGATGCCGAAGGCAGAGGGGGGCTCCGGGGCTCTCCGCAGTATCACGAAACGACTACGCTGGACTCGTCGAACTCGAACCAGGGGCCAGCACCGTGATTGCGCTGATCGACCAACACTTCGACGAACTCTCCGACCTCTGCCGCCAGTACCAGGTCGACCGCCTCGACCTGTTCGGCTCCGCGGCCACCGCCGACTTTGATCCCGCCGTCAGCGACCTCGACTTCATCGTCGCCTACCACCCCGACGCCGACCCCGATCCGTGGTACCGCAAACACCTGGAACTGCAGGCGGCCCTGGCCGAGCTCTTTGACCGACCGGTTGATCTCGTAATCGAGCAGCCCTTCAGAAACCCCTACTTCGCCGAGGCCGTCGAGCAAACCCGGACCCTGCTCTATGCCGCCTAGGTCGAAGAAGTACCTGCGTGACATCCTCGACGCCGCGCTGCTGATCAGGCAATTCACCGACGGTATGACACTGGCCGACTACTAGTCGGACATCGTTGTCCGTTCAGCCGTCGAACGCCAGCTCACCATCCTTTGCGAAGCGATGACGCAACTCTCCTCCTCGGACGAATCATTGGTCGAGCAAATCTCTGACCAAGAATCGATCATCGGAATGCGCATCGTGCTCGTCCATCGCTACGCCGATCTCGATAACCGACGCGTGTGGAGCACAATCACACTCAGCCTCCCGATCCTTCTCCAGGAGGTCAACTCGCTCCTCGAGCAACGCTGACCCCGACCTCCCCTCTCCCCCCTCCAGGGGGGAGATGTCCCGTAGGGACAGGGGGCACTCCCCAGCCCCGTCAACCATGCAACAAGTCACCACCTTTCATAGAACATCCGTCCACATACAATTGACCTCCTCACCTAACCCGAAATAGGAGTCCACTTGTGTCCAGCACCACCGCCAACCCGCCCCTCCCCTTCACCGCCGACGCCATCATCGACCGCCTCCGACACCAGGCAACCAACGGCCCCGCCTACGTCCAGCACAGCGCGACCAAAGCACTCGCGCACATCAAGGGCCTCTACGCCCAGGCCCAATACGAAGCCAGGCTCGCCTACGACACGGCCCGCGTCGCACTGAGCGACTCCATCCAACACACCCCCGCCAATAGCAACGACCAGGCCGGCGACGGAAGCATGGGTCTCGCAGAGCGCATGGAGGGCCTCAACAACGGCACCCTCCAGCCCACTCCCGAAGAACTCGCCCACTTTGAGCCGGACAACCCGGCTCAGGCCGATGAAGATGACGAAGACCACCCAGAAGAGCAGGAAGATGATCCTCCCTAATTCCCGCCACGATTCCACGCCGCCCGCCCTCGCGGTTGCTCCACACCGACCGCCGCTTTTTTTCCTACCGACCTCCCCTCTCCCCCCACCTCCGGCGGAGGGATCCGTCTGCCTCTCCCCCCTCCAGGGGGGAGATGTCACGTAGTGACAGAGGGGGGAACGCTCGATGAATTGCAGTTACCCTCACAACATGAGCGATGAACGCAATGAGGACGCACTGACGATCGACGGCCTGCCCGACGATCTGCGCCGCCCGATTTTGCTGCTGGCCTTCTTCGGCTGGAACGACGCCGCCGAAGCGGCCACCGACGCGATCAAGTTCCTGCGCAACATCGAACCCTCCGCACCGGTCGCCTCGCTCGACCCGGACGAATTCTTCGTGTTCACCGAGCACCGCCCGACGGTCAAGTGGATCGACGGCGACGACGCCCGCCGTGAAGTCGTCTGGCCGGCGACCGAGTTCACCGTCCTGCGCCGGCCGCAGGCGGAACACGACCTCGTGCTCGGGCTGGGCACGGAGCCGGACCTGCGTTGGCGGCGCTACTGCCGCGCCGTCCTGCAGGTCGCCGAGAAGGCCCAGGTCGAGGAAGTAGTCACGCTCGGCGCGCTGCTCGCCGATGTCGCTCACACCCGGCCCACTCGCGTCTCCGGGGGCTCGTCCAATCCCGAGCGCCAGCGACAATTCGGATTCCAGACCTCGCGCTACGAAGGCCCGACGGGCATCGTCGGTTCGATCGGCGAGGCCTGCCGCATCGGCGAGATGCCCCACATGGGCTTCTGGGCCTCGGTCCCGCACTACGTCACCTCGCGGCACAATCCGGGCGCGACCAAGGCGTTGCTGACCGAGATTGACCGCGTCTTCGGCCTGCAGCTCGACCTGCAGAAGCTCGACGGCGCGCAGGAACGCTACCGCGCGCAAATCGACTCTGCGCTGGAGGAGAAGCCCGACATCCGCGACTACGTGCGCAACCTGGAAGAACAGGCCGACGAAGAGATGAAGCAGGAGTCGCAGTCCGAAACTCCGCTCGACAGCGACGACATCATGGAAGCGGTCAACCGCCTCCTGCGCGGCGACGAGTCCAACTAACATGTCCGAGCAAGGCGGCGCGCACGACCAGGATGTCGGACACGAGCACACCGAAGATCGGTCAGGCGAACCGTTCGTCAATGAGATTGAGGTGCGCGGACTGATCGTGGGCGCGTTCCAGGAGAACTGCTGGGTGATCGGCAACCGCCGCACGTCGGAGGCGATCTGCATCGATCCCGGCGAACAGGCCGACGACATCCTGCACATGGCCTCGGAGATGGGTGTCACGATCAAGATGATCGCCAACTCGCACGCGCATCTCGACCACGTGCTGGGCGTGCGCGGCGTGCAGTCGGCCGACAACGCCTCCTTCCTGCTGCACGAGGCGGACCTCGACGTCCTCCAGGGCGCGGCGGAGTCGGCAGCCCGATTCGGCATGCAGGTCGAACAACCGCCCGATCCGGACCACTACATCGAGGACGAGCAACAGGTCGAGGTGGACGGGGTCGCGCTGCACGTCATTCATACGCCGGGACATACGCGAGGCTCGGTCTGCTTCTACGGACACGGAGTGCTGTTTTCCGGCGACACCCTGTTCCGCAACAGCATCGGCCGCACCGACTTGCCGGGCGGAGACTTCGCGCAGGAGATGTCGTCCATCGTCGACAAGCTGCTGATGCTGCCGGACGAGACCATTGTCTTGCCCGGACACATGGACCAGACCACGCTCGGCGCCGAGCGAGTGCAGAATCCGTTCATCTTGCAGACGCTCCAGCAACGCGGGATGGAACCCGGAGAGCGCCGCACACCGGGCGGGCTAATCCTGCCTAACTGAACTCCGACGAACAAGGAGCCGGCCATGACCGACCGAGCATCGACGCTGATCGCAATGGAAGACGCGAGAGTGCAGCTCGAGTCCAGGCTTGACCGGATCGACGAGGCGCACGGGTCATGGGAGGGCGCGGTCGGCGAGTGGTCGGTGGCGCAGTTGCTGCAGCACATGCACGGTTGGTTGACGGAGATGACTGGCGCAATCGAGCGCATGAATGCCGGTCAGCGTCCGACGCCGGAGGGTGTCGATTACTCGGACCCCGAGGAGTGGAATCCAAAGTTCGTGGCCGAACGCGGCGAGCAGACGTACGAGCAGGCGCGATCCACCCTCGGCGAGGCGCACGACGCGTTCGTGAGCGCGGTCGGCCGGGTGGACGAGGGTCGATTCGGCGAAGGCAAGACGATCAACCGGATGGTCGAGGGTGTGGTCACTCACCACTACGCCGAGCACGCTGAGGATCTGGATGTCTTCCTGGGCGGGTAGCACGAGCAGGCCGATCCGTAGCGCGTGAGCCGCGCTGGGGTGATACTTGTTTCAATCGGTATGGACCGCAGCATTCCCCCCCGGCACTCGGACGGGGGCTAAGACAGAGAGTTAACCATGAGCGATGACGAGAGTCTGATCACGCCGGCGATGGAAGCTGCCGTCGGCTCGGAAGGCGAGCCGCGCCAGGCCACGATCGACAAGGAGTTGGTCCAGCGCCTGATGGTCGCCCTGGACGAGGACGATGAAGAGCTGATGGCCGCAGTCGAGGCGGGCGACGCGAGTTACCCGATCCCAACATATGCGTTGTTGACGACCAGCACGTCGCAGCGCCAGCTCAGCATTCCCGACGCTCCTGAGCGAGCGTTGATGGCCGCCGACGCCTGGGAGGTCAAGGCCGACATTCACCTGGGCGACACGATGACGATCGTCCCCAGGGTTGCCGATATCCAGGAACGGATCGGCGGACGCGTGGGACACTCGCTCTTCATCCACCACGAGTGGGTCTACACCAACCAGGACGACGTCGAGGTCGCCCGGGTGCGCCGCACGGTGACGCACTTCCAGCAGCAGCACACCGGAGAGTAGGCAGCCGATGACACTCGATTACGACGCGCTGCACGAGGGCGTCGAACTCCCCACCGAACACCGCACGCCGACCACCGAGCAGGTCGTGGCGTTTTGCAACGCGACCGGCAACCAGGGGCCGCAATTCCTCGACCCCGACTTCGCCAAGGAACGCATGGGACTGCCCGGCCCGATCATTCCCGGCAACATGAAGCAGGGATTCCTCGACCAATACCTGCGCCGCCACTTCGGCCGCAACCAGATCACGCGGCTGCAACTGAACCACCGTCGACCCGATGTACACAACGTCGAGATGACGTTCGGCGGCGAAGTGACGCGCACGTACGAAGTCGACGGACGCCGAATGGTCGACCTGGAGATTCACATCGACAACCCGCAGGGCGACCGCTCGGTGCGCGGCGCGGCCAGCATCGCGTTCGACTAGCGCAGGATCGCTCGGTGCCGTTGCCCCGTCTGATCGACCTCGGCGAATTGCGCGAAGGCACGCCACTGCCCGAGCGGGTGCTCGCGCCGGACATCATGGACGTCGCCCGATTCATCGGCGGCGCAGGCTTTGCGATTCCGATCTTCCTCGATCCGGCCGCCGCGCGCGACACCGGTCTGGATGGACCCGTGATTCCGGCCGAGTACAAGTCGGCCTTCCTGCTCGGTTACCTGCACCAACTGGCGAGGCCCGATGGGCGCGTGCTGCGGCTCCAGTCCGGCTTCCGGCGTCCCGACTATCACGGCAACCGGTTCACGATCGGCGGACAGGTGACGAAGATCGGCAACGTCGAAGGCGGCTGCGAGGTGAGCCTCGAACTCTGGCTCGAACAGGAGTCGGGCGACCGCAGCGTGCGCTCTTCGGCTGTGATTCTGCTGCCCGACTGACCCAGGGTCCGCCGACTCAGACCCCGCTGACGGTCATCCGTGACATGCGAAGCGTCGGCGCCGACGTCGATCCGAACCACTGCGCATCACTGCCGACGGCATCGATCCGCGCGAGCATGTCCAACAGGTTGCCCGAGACATTGATCTCCTGGACCGGCTCGGCCAGTTCGCCGTTGCGAATCCAGATACCGGCCGCACCGCGCGAGAAGTCGCCGGTGGTGTAGTTGACGCCGAAACCCATCAGCGTGGTCAGGTAGAGGCCGTCCTCGACCTCGGCGACGATGTGCTCGGGCGCGCTCTGGCCCGCTTCCAAACTGAGATTGCCGCTGCCGATCTGAGGCAGGCCGCCGACGCTGCGCCAGGCCGAGCCGGTGCTCGCCGCGTCGAGACGGCGAGCGTTGTAGGAGTCGAAGAGGAAGCCCTGGAAGGCGCCGGACTCGATCAGCGCGTTACGCCTGGTGACGACGCCCTCGCCGTCAAAGGGACGCGAGCCGAGCCGTCCGCTCAGGGTGCCGTCGTCAACGATGGTTAGCAGGGGCGAGGCGATCTCCTCCTGCTCCCGTTCGGCAAGGAACGTCGCGCGCCGGTAGAGCGCCTCGCCGCTCGCTGCGCCAGAGACGATACCGGCCAGTCCAGCCGCCATGCGCGGCTCCCAGACGACCGGCACTTCACAGGTCGACGCCTTGGTCGCGCCGAGCTGTCTCAGCGCCCGTGCCGCCGCCTCGCGACCGACATCCGCCGCATCGTCGAGCCGGTGCAGCGCCCGCTCGGAGGTTGACCAGCCCGCATTGCGCAATTGGCCGTCGTCCTCCTCTGCCATCACTTCAACCCACATCGAGGCGGACGTGTCGGCGTAGGCCCCGGCGAACCCGTTGGTGTCGGCCAGGGCAAAACTGCTCACGCTCGTGCTGAACGTCGCTCCGCCGCTGTTGACGATGCGTCCGTCGGCGTCGAGCGCCGACTGCTCGCAGGTCAGCGCCTGTGAGAGACGGTGGTTTCCGTCCACGTCCGGGATCTGCTCGTCGTACAGCGACAGCTGCGGCGTGCTGCGGGCCTGCGTGGTCGGATCTGCGAGACCGGCGTAGGGGTCGGGCTCGGAGATACGGGCCAGCTCCATTGCCGTGCGCACCGCTTCCTCCAGCGCGGCATCGCTGACGTCGCTGGTCGAGACCGTGGCCTGCCGGCCGCCGAGAATCACGCGCAGACCGACCGAGCGCGCCGTCGATTCCGAGACCTTCTCCAGCTTCTGCAATCGCACGGTGGTCGATGCATTGGTCGACGAGACGGCTACCGAGTCGGCCTGATCGGCTCCGGCTGCTTCGGCCATCGCCAGGATCCGGCCCGCGAGTTCCAGCGGCTCCGTCGACAGTGTCGGGCCCGCCATTACGCCGACATCCCGGAGCCGGAGCGCATCTGCGTGCCGCCCACCGTGATGCCCGAGACGAGCACCGTGGGAATGCCCACACCGACCGGGACCGACTGTCCCGACTTGCCGCAGGTCCATCGACCATCCGACATCTCCAGGTCGTGGCCCACACCAGTCACCTTGGACAACACATCCGGACCGTTGCCGATCAGGTTCACGTCCCGAATCGGCGCGGTCACCTGGCCGTTCTCAATCAGGTACCCCTCCGTGACCGAGAAGACGAAGTCGCCGTTGGTGATGTTGACCTGTCCGCCGCTGAACGCCTTGCAGTAGATGCCGTACTCCACGCGGCGCAGCAGGTCTTCCGGGTCATCCTGTCCGGCCGTCATGTACGTGTTCGTCATGCGCGGCATCGGCGCGTGGCGGAACGACTGGCGCCGTCCGTTGCCCGACGGCGCAACGCTGAAGTGGTCCGACGAGATGCGATCCTGCATGTAAGCGGCGAGTTGGCCGTCCTCGATTAACAGATTGCGTCCGGCGGGTTCGCCCTCGTCGTCGACATTGACGGAACCGCGCGAGCGATCGAGCGTGGCGTCGTCGATCACCGTGACCAGATCCGACGCGACCGGCTGGCCGATCCGGTTGGAGTAGTTCGACGTGCCTTTGCGGTTGAAGTCGGCCTCGAGGCCGTGTCCGACCGCCTCGTGCAGCAGGATGCCGGAGTCGCCGGCCGCAAGCACCACGGGGAACGTGCCGGCCGGCGCTTCGCGCGCCTCCTGTTGCAGAACAGCCTGGCGCGCCGCCTCTTCGGCCAGCGACTCGGGTGAGTGATCGTGGAAGTAGGCCATGCCCATGCGTCCCCCGCCGCCCCAGCGGGCGTTGCGGCGCTCGCCGTCCAGTTCGGAGAGGCAGGAGACGTTGAATCGCAGCAACGGTTGATAGTCAGCGACCAGACGGCCGTCGCTGCGCACGATCAGCACGCGTTTCTCCTCGTCCACCATCGAGGCGTCCACGCGGGCAATGCTGGGATGCCAGCCGCGCGCCGCGACGTCGGCGCGGCGCAAGAGCTCCACCTTGTCCGCCAGGGGCGTCGACGTGCTGGGCGAGGCGATGGCGTATCGGTCGGCGGGATAGGAGGCGGCGGTGAGATCGATCTCCTCGGTCTCGCCTCCGCCGTGGGCGATCTGGGCGGCGGTCTCGGCGGCCCGCCGCATCGCCTCCAGCGACAGGTCCTCGGTGTAGGCGTAGCCAATCGCGTCGCCCTCGACCACGCGGATACCGACGCCTTGCGAGAGCGACGCCTGGGTCGATTTGACCTGTTGATCCTCGTAACTGAGCGAGCCGGAGCGCTTGTGCTCAAAGTAGAGTTCGGCGAACGTGCCGCCGCGGCCGAGCGCGGAGGCGAGCACCGACTCGGCGGCGGCCTCGTCAACGCCGAGTTGGCCTGCGTAGAAGCCGATCACATCGGCCGGCGTGTCGCTCATAACAGTGTGTCTCCGCTGTCCAGGCCTGGAGCGCTGCGCAGGAGCGCAAACTACTCAGGTGTCGCTCCGCTAGAACGGAGTTGGGCGATGTCGTCCACGCTATAGCCGACCTCGGTCAGAATCGAGTCGGCATCGGCGTTCAGCTCGGGCGCGCGACCCTGGACCGCGCCGGGCGTCCGCGAGAACGTCCAGGGCAACCCGGTCACCCGCCGCGTGCCGTATCGAGGGTCGGCAATCTCGGTCAGATAGTCGTTGGCCCATACCTGCTCGGAGGCCTCGACGTCTGCGTAGCTGTTGACCGGCGCCGAGGGAATGTCGGCTGCGCGCAACCGACGCAGCCACTCGTCCCGGTCCGCCGAGGCGAAGCAGTCTTCGAGTAGCGCCTCAAGCTCGGCGCTGTGATTCAGCCGCGCAAGCGCGCTCGCGAAGCGTTCGTCCTGCTCCCACTCGGGATGCTCCAGCAGCTGGCAGAGGGCTCGCCAGTTCTTGGCGTCGACGACGCCGATTACGAGCCAGAGGCCGTCCGCCGCCCGATAGAAGGTGAAGGTCGGCATGCGTCGGCGGCGCATGTGCGGCTGCTGACCATCCTTGAGATACCCGGTGAGATAGACCGACTGCAACGCGATCTGGGAGCCGAGCAGGGACACGTCCACGTGCTGCCCGCGACCGGTGTCCTTGGCTGCGATTAAACCGGCGAGCATGGCGATGCAAGCTTGCATCGCGCCTATCTGATCGGCGAAGCCGCCCGGCAACGTGCGCGGTTCGGCATCGTCGCCCAGCGCTTGCAGCGACATCACTCCGCCGGTCGCCTGGCCGATCACGTCATAGCCGGGCTCGCCGATCTGCGGCCCGTTGGAGCCGAAGGCCGATGCGGAGACCATCACGATGCGCGGATTGCGTTCACTCAGCGCTTGGTACCCAATCCCCAGCCGGTCCATGACGCCGGGCCGGTAGTTCTCGATCACGCCGTCGCAGCGCTCTGCCATCCTGAGCGCAGCTTCCACGGCTTCGGGTCGGCGCAGATTGAGCTCGATCGAGCGCTTGCCGCGGTCGTGGGCCTCGAAGTAGCGGGAGAACCCGTCGGCGGCGAGATCGGAGCCTCGGCCCGGATCGCCGCCGGGCGGTTCGACCTTCCAGATCTCCGCGCCCAGATCGGAGAGCTGCACCGTCGCGAACGGACCCTGTTGATAGCGGGTGAAGTCGAGGATGCGGTATCCCTGCAACGGTCCCGGCATGGCAGTCCAGGTCCTCTCGCGTTCGAATCGTGTGAGCCTCGCGGGCAGGATACCGTTGCCCTATGCCGCCGCGAGTTCGATTGTCAGCGGAAGAAGCCGCACGCCTGCCCCATCTGCTGACCCGGGTTGACGCGTTGCGCGACGCCTTCCCCGGCGACGCCGAAGCGGCAGTCCAGGCGGCCTGGATTCGCGCACATTACGCCGACGAACAGCCGCCGACGCTCAATCTGATTACGCTGCTGCTGTTCGAGCACGGCGTGCACCGCTCGGCGGACCAGGTATCGCAGGACCTCGCTATCCTGCGTGAGGAATCCTGAACCCAACCTGGAAGGAACTCACATGGCACTCGACGCAGCGGACAAGATGGAGATTCTGGAGCTCGCGGCGCGCTACAACCACGCCATCGACTTTGGCGACGGCGAAGCGTGGGCCGGCACGTTCACCGAGGACGGCGTGTTCAACGGCGGACCGCAGCCCGTGAGCGGCCACGTCGCGTTGGCCCAGTTTGTCGCCGGTTTCGGCCAGCAGATGGCCGGCGCACGGCATTGGACGAACAATCACATCGTTGACGGCGACGGCGACTCCGCCACGCACTCCTGCTACCTGAACCTGGTCCAGTCCAAGGACGGCGGCAGCAGCATCATCACCGGCATCTATAACGACAAACTGGCCAAGGTCGACGGACAGTGGCGCTTCACTGAGCGCAACGTCACCCCGGACGCTCGCGACTAACTGTTGCCTTCGGCGCAACGCGACGCGCCTTCCGATTCCCCGCTACAAGGCGAGGTCGGAAGGCGCGCTTCGTGTGCCTTAGATCGCTTGAGACTACGGCCGGCCTCTACTCCGAGAGCGAGTCGGAGGCCAGGCTTTCGTCTTCGGCCAACGAGTTGTGGTATGCAAGCTGGTCGGCTTCGTCGTCGCTTGCCATTTGACCCATGGTCGCGTCGGCGTCCGTGGTCGACGCCTGTTGGACGGTGCCCGCGTTGGTCTCGACCGTCGCCGGCGTGCCGGTCAGTTCGATTCCGGGCACGTCGCCCTGGAAGCCAACCGGGACGAGCAGCACTTCGCCAACGTAGATCAAGTTCGGGTCGCTGAGCCCGTTGAGCGCCATGATCGCTTGCACCGACGTGTCGTTGGCGATCGCGATGGCTTCGAGACTGTCGCCCGCCTCAATCGAAACCGGAGCGATTGAATGCCAGTTCGCCAGGTCGGCGGGCAGCGAACCGTCGCCGAGGGCGACGGTCGTCAGTTCAGCAGTGCCGTCTCCCGCCGACTCGGTCGTCGCAACGGCGGATGCACCTTCTGCCGGGGCCACGATCTCTTCAGCAAAGCCGACCGGAACCATCAGCAGTTGACCGACACTCAGGCTCGCGGGATCCGCGATGTTGTTCAGCGTCGCGATGGCCGAGATGGTCGTGCCGTAGTTCTGCGCGATCAGCCAGAGGGTCTCACCAGACGCCACCTCGATCGTCTCGATCTCGGTCCAGGCCGCCAGTCGCGCGGCGGGGTCGAGGCCGGAGAGGTCAACGGCCTCCGCCGTTTCAACCGCGGCGGCCGCGCTCGCGGCGCTGCTCGATGCGGCCTCGGCGCTGGACACCGTCGGAGTCACGGTGCTGACCGTGGTGCTGGTCGAGGCTGCGGTCTCGGTCGACGGCGCCACCGCAACGGCGGCCGATGTGGTCGCTTCTGCCGCGGTTGTATCGGCTGCGACCGACGGGGTCACCACCCGTGTGACCGTCGGCGCGGGCGCCTCCTCGCCGCCAAACAGTTGCCAGGCAACGATTGCGGCAACAGCCGCCGGCACGACGATGGCCAGGCTGACGACGGTCCAGGCGCGGCGGCGCTTCGCCCTCATTTCGCCATGGCCGCCGTCGATCACCGATTCATCCGCCTCCGCGGAGAAGGCGTACGGATTGCTGAATGGCGTGTTGGCCCGATCCGCGGCAATCGCCGAGTCGCTATCCACCAATGGCGGATCGAACGGCGTATCGGCTCGCTGCGGATCGGTAGGTTGCGGCGCTCGCGGGCCAAACGATCCCGACGAGGCGGCTTCTTGCAGGGACATCCCGGTCTCCCAACCGAGTCGCCCCGCCGCATAGGCTGCCCGAAGGCGCGTCGCTTAGCGGAACTTCCCCGGTCGTTTCTCAAGAAACGCCGCAATAGCTTCCGCATGCTCCGGTGTCTGCATCGCCCACTCTAGCGCCTTGCCCTCGCGTTGTTGCACCAGCCCGATGTTCGACTCCAACTGATTTTGCGAAAACAGCGATTTCACCCGCCGCATGATTGAGTCCGGATTCTCTGACAGCTCTTCACCCAGCGCGACCGCGCGATCGAGCAGCTCGTCGTCGGGCACGACTTCACGCACCAGCCCTGCCTCCTGCGCCTCGTGCGCGCCGACGAAGCGGCCGGTCAGGCACCAGTCCAATGCACGGCCGACACCGACCAGGCGTGGCAGCAGCGTGGTCGACGCCGCCTCGGGCAGGAGTCCCATCTTGACAAAGCGGAACCCGAACTGCGCACTCTCGCCGGCGATGCGGAAGTCGAAGGGCAGAACCGTGGTCACGCCGACGCCCACGGCGTAGCCGTGGATCGCGCCGATGATCGGCTTGCTCTGGACACAGAAATCGGTGTAGGTCTCATCATGCTCGTCGGCCTGGCCGGCGCGGCGCGAGGCGTTGCCGCTCGACACGTCATCCTGCTGCTGTTGCAGGTCCAGCCCGGCGCAGTAGGCACGGCCGTTGCCGGCGAACACAATCGCCGCGACCTGCGGATCGTTGTTGAAGTCGGTCATCGCCAGCTGCTCTTCAGCGGCCATCGCCCGACTCCACGCGTTCAGCTTCTCCGGTCGGTTCTTGCGGATGATTCCGACTGTCCCACGCGTCTCGACCTCGATCAGTTCGTAGCTCATGTCTCACCTCTTGGCGCTTGGTGTTGCGCGGCGTTGCTCGCAGCGCGCAGAATCTCTCCGGCGACGGCGCGTTACGTCACCTCACCGAAGTTATCACTCGCTTGACGGACGGGGAGTCCACGAGCCGCAACGTCGTGACTAGAGTGACATATGCACCGATTTATCGGGTCGAGGCGGACACTGCGGGTCGCTGTACTCAGCGCGGCTCTGCTGTTGGCCTCCGTGCTCTCCGGGACGTTCGGCTGGAGCCGCGCCACAGCCGATACCTACGTGGTGCAGCCGGGCGACACACTCACGGGCATCGCTCACGATCTGCAGATTGGGTACTCCGTCCTGCGCGCGCTGAATCCGGAGATTACGTCGCCGAACAACATCTTTGTCGGCCAGCAGATCCGCATCCCCGACAACACCGCCGCCGGAAACACCCCGACCGGCCTGAACGGCGGAAGCACGGCCAGTTTGCTGGCCGCTGCCACGCACACAATCCAGCCTGGCGACACGCTCAGCGCGATTGCCGAGAAGTACGGCACGACCGTCGCGGCGATTGAGGCGCTCAATCCGACGGTCGATCCGCGACGGCTCTGGGTGGGCACGCAGATCACGCTCCCGCAGGGCAACTCCGCCTTCTCATCCAGCAGCGGTTCGACCAGTTCCCGCACCTCGCTCAATGCCGGCGTGGTCTCGGGCAGCGCTCAGCCTACGACCTGGCAGACGCGAGAGTACATCGTTCAGGCAGGCGACAGCCTGTCCCAGATTGCGGCCGAGGCGTCGCTGACTCTGGAGCAACTCCGCCAACACAATCCGCAGTTGCGCGGATCGGTGATCCACCCAGGCAACGTCATCTTCATCCCGGTTCCCGACTATCTCGCGCCTGCGGTCGATCCGGCCGACGCCAACATGGCGCTGACGCAGACGTACATCGTGCGAAGCGGCGACAACGCCTCGCAGATAGCCGAGCGCTTCGGCATCACCTACGCTGAGCTCATCACGCTCAACGCCGGCGCGAACCTCGCGACGATTTACGTCGGCCAGACGCTGACTGTGCCCTGGACGCACGATCCGCTCAGCTCGGCGCCCGGCACCGTGCCCGCGGTCGAGCAGCGGCGGCGCTCCTACCAGGTGCAGGCGGGCGACACCTTCAGCAGCATCGCCGATCGGCATGGGCTGTCGATGCCCGAGCTGCGGGAACTGAATCCGATGCGCTCGACCGACCTGCTGATCATCGGGCAGCTCATCTATCTGCCCGGCCACATCGAACTGCCGGTCGTCTCCGAGGATCGAGTGCTGGAGGAGGGCGACCTGCTCCAGTACGCCGCCGCCAAGCTGGGCGTGACCCCGCACACGCTGTTGGCGAATCACGGCTGGCTCGATCCGGAGCAATGGATCGACAGCGGCACGAGCTGGCGTCTGCCCCGTCGCGAGGGACTGCTCGTGACCGTCCAACGCGGCGACACGTTGCTAGCCATCGCGCAACGGCACGGCGTCGACATGGAGGCAATCCTCGACGACCCGGCCCACGGCGTTGAAGACCCCAACGAGATCGTGATCGGGCAGGAGATCATCCTGCCGCTCGCCACGCCCGACTTCGTTTGGCCGGCGCAGGGACAGATCACGGATCCGTTTGGGCTCTGCCGCAGTTGGGATTGCTCCTACCGCCACAAGGGCTTGGACATTGCGCTGGACACCTATGAGCCGATCCTCGCGGTTGCCGACGGGCTGGTCACCTTCGTCGGCGGTGACGCGCACATCGGTCTCGGCTGGTACATCGAGATCGACCACGGAAACGGCTGGAGCAGCGTCTACGCTCACCTCGTCGAATTCGCCGTCTGGCAAGGGCAGGAGGTCAGCGCGGGGGAGATCATCGGCTACAACGGCAACACCGGGCAAAGCACAGGGCCGCACCTGCACCTCGAGATCCGGCACAACGACTGGTATGTCGATCCGCTCGTGATGCTGCCCTAGGCCAGTCGCCGCTGCAGGTCGACGCAGACGCTGCGCAGCACGGCGGCGTCCGGATCGCCGTAGACGGCCAGCGAACGTTCGTGATAGTCCTGGCGCTCCCGCCAACCGGGCGAGGCAGTCTCGACGATCCCGTCAATCTCCGCGGCTGCGGCCAGCGCCGTCCATTGCGCCCCGGTCACGTCGCCCGCTGCCGACAGCGCCTCGCCGCCCAACCTGGCCGGCGCAACTCCGCGCTCGAGCCGAGGCACGAGCGCCGCACCAACCTCCGGCATGCGCGCATCCAGGTGCGCGCGGCAGAGCGAGAAGAGGTCGTCCACCGCGGACCAGCGCGCCGACAGCACGAGCGGGTCCTCGGACAGGCGAAGCGCCTCCGACAACTGCGACCAGAGGTCCAGCATCTGCAACAACCGACCGCCGGCCCGCACTCTGCGGGGCAGGCGCAGGACATCAGCCGGCTCGCTAACCAACGCGCTCAGCGACTGAAACATGCCCGTGCGCACGGCATCAATGGCGTAAACGGGCCGCTCGGTCGCCACGTAGTCGTCCAGCGCGACGCGAGCTCGCTGGATCGCTCGGCTCGCTCGCTGTTGCCGTCCGTCGGCCGAGTAGTAGCGATCGCGCAGCGCGGTCAACACATCGCGCAGGGTTGGATCGGCCATGCGCAGGGTGTGCATGTCGGCAAGGTTGCCGGCCAGTGGCTCGACATGCAGCAAGTCTTCCAGTTCGACCAACGCGCCGGAGGTGATCGAGTCGACGACGACCCATACGCCGTTTTCTTCGCTGATCGCGCCCTCGTCGATCAGCGCCTCGTCGCGATGCCGGAACAACACGATCTGCAGCAGCGACGCGTCCCAGACCTGGTTGCGGGCGTAATCGCCGACCACGCCGACTCCGCGCACCAGCGAATCCCGGCTGCGATGCCTCGTTCCGATTCGCTCGGCCAGCAGCGCCCATTCGTCGTTCATGTCGGCATGTGGTCGGGCTCAGAAGCCGCGATAGCGATTGGCGATCGGGAAGCGGCGATCGCGCCCAAACGCCCGCGGCGTGATCTTTAAGCCGGGCGCGGCCTGGCGTCGCTTGTATTCGGCGCCGGTGACCAGCGACATCACGCGCTTGACATCCGCCTCCTCGTACCCCGCCGCGACAATCTCATCGAGCGAGCGATCCTCCTCGACGAAGGCTTCGAGGATTGCGTCCAGCCGCTCGTACGGCATCAATGACTGTTCGTCGAGTTGATCGGGCCGCAGCTCGGCGCTGGGCGGCTTGGTCAACACGGAGACCGGAATGACCTCGCGCCCGGCCCGTTCGTTGACCAGTTCCGAGAGCCGATAGACCAACAGCTTGGGCACGTCCTGGATCACCGCGAGACCGCCCGTCATGTCGCCGTAGAGCGTCGTGTAGCCGGTCGCCGACTCGCTCTTGTTGGAGGTCGTCAAGACCAGCGAACCCAGCTTGTTCGAAAGCGCCATCATCAACACGCCGCGAATCCTGGCCTGGAGATTCTCCTCGGTGACATCCTGCGGCAGCCCCTCGAACAGCGGCGCAAGTGAGTCGAGGTACGACTGATACGGCCCCTCAATCGGCAACACGTCCATGCGGATGCCCAGATTGTCGGCCAACGCGCGGGCGTCCGCCACGCTGCCCTCCGACGAATACCGCGAGGGCATCGATACCCCGCGCACGTGCTCGGGTCCCAGGGCATCCACGGCGATTACCGCGGTCAGCGTGGAATCGATCCCGCCCGATAGCGCAATCACCACATCGCTGAAGCCGGTCTTGTGGACGTAGTCCCGCGTGCCCAGCACCAGCGCCTCATAGACCTGCTCCTCTTCACCGGGCGGCTCGGCGATTGCGTCGCCCAGTTCCGGACCGCACTCCTCGCCGGACTCGGCGGAGACCACCGTCAGTGCCGCCTCGGTCTGCGGCAGTCGGCGCAGGCGCGGATCATGCAGCCGCGTCTGCCGCACTTCCTCCACGTCCAGATCAACCGTCAACAGGTCTTCCTCGAACATCGGCGCGCGCGCGATTAGCTCGCCGCCTGGCCCGTAGACCGTCGAGCCGCCATCGAAGATCAGATGATCCTGCCCGCCGACCAGGTTGCAATAGAGCGTCAGCACCGCATTGTCGGCCGCGCGGGTCGCGAGCATCTGCTCGCGCTGCAACGACTTTCCGGCGTGAAACGGCGAACCGTTGATGTTGACCACGACCTCGGCGCCGGCCAGGCATTGATCCTGCATCGGGCCGGAGGAGTACCAGATGTCCTCGCAGATCGTCACTCCAACTCGAGCGCCCGCAATGTCGAAGAGCTGCACGCCCTCGCCTGGCCGGAAGTAGCGGGCCTCGTCGAAGACTCCGTAGTTGGGCAGGTACTGCTTGTGGTAGGCCCCAAACAGTTCCCCGTCGTGCAGCACCGCCGCCGCATTGAAGGTGTCGTGCCGATAATCCACGAATCCGACAATCGCCGTCACATGACGCCCGATCGTCGCCTCTCGAATCCGATCCATGCGCTCCAGGTTGGCCTCGACGAAGCCCCTCCGCAGGACGAGGTCTTCCGGCGGATATCCGGTCAGCGCCAGCTCGGGAAAGGCGACCAAATCCGCACCCAACGACTCTGCCCGACCGATGTAGTCGATGATCTTGGCCGCGTTCCCATCGAGGTCGCCGACAGTTGAGTTGATCTGGGCCATCGAGACGCGCAGGCGTCGCACAATCTCTCCTGAGCAGCTTGATTCCGCCGTCAGCCGATGAAATGCAGCGTATCGCACCACAGATACACTCAAGTTCGTGCCGTCGTCCGTCCAATCGCCGATCGAGTCGCCATCGCCGCTGCAGGAGCCGGCGCAGCTCCGCGCCGCCGGGTTCGAGTGGCCGGGCGGACGCGGCGTCTCCGATGTCGATCTCCAGGTGCGGCGCGGCGAGATCGTGACCTTGCTGGGTCCGAACGGCGCCGGTAAATCGACCATCCTCAAGATGCTCAGCGGCGAGATCACTCCGCAACACGGCAGCGTCGCGATCTTCGGCGAGCCGCACGGCGCGGTGGCGCGCAGGAGAATCGGGCTCGTGCTGCAGGAGTCCAGCACCGACGATCTGATGACCGTACAAGAGACACTCGAGTTGCACGGTCGACTGTTCGGCCTGCCGCGCGGCGAACTGGCGCGGCGCTGCGAAGACATCCTTGAGGCCCTCGACATTGCCGACCGCGCCGCCGACCGCTGCGAGACGCTCTCGGGCGGTTTGCGCCGGCGGCTGGACATCGCCAGGGCGCTGCTGCACCATCCCGACCTGCTCCTGCTCGACGAGCCCACGCTGGCCCTGGACCCCGAATCCAGCGCCGCCATCTGGCAGTCGCTGCACCGGCGCGCCGGCGACGGAGTCGCCGTCGTCGTCTGCTCCAACGACACCGCCGAGGCCGAGTCCAACGCCGACCGCGTGGTCATCGTCAGCGACGGACGCGTTCTGGCCGACGACACGCCGCAGCACCTGACATCCGCGCTCAAGAACGACGCACTGGAACTCGACTGGCCCAGCCCGAGCGACGACGAACTCTCACTCCTGAGCTCCTGGCCGGGCGTGGGCGCGATTGCCCGTCACGAGGGCGCGCTTCATCTCACGGTCGACAGCTCGGCCGAGATCGTGCCCTTGCTGTTTCAGCAGTTCGGCTCGCGCATCAGCGGGATACGCATCCGCGAGTCAAGCCTGCGCGACGCCTGGTTCCAGATCGTCGGACTGCCCCTTGATGATCTCCCGACTCAGCTGGCTGCAGAACGTAAAGAGGGAGAGCGAGTGCGGCAGCCATGACCGGCGCCGCACTCGCGTCATTGGCGCTGCTTGAGCGCGATCTTCGCGCGGTGGCGCGGTCGCGGTCCCAGCTCTACTCCTCCGTGCTGTTTCCGCTGATGCTGATGGCCCTGCTGGGCGCCGGCGTGTCGAGCGGCCTGGCCCCGAACTCTCCGCGCATCATCGACGGCGATTACACCTCGTTTCTCGCACCGGGCATGATCGCGATGACGGCCCTGTTCTCGTCAACGTTCTCCAGCGCGGGCTTCTACCGCGACCGCGAGAGCGGCCTGCTCCGCGCGATGCTCGCCTCGCCGCACAGCGCCCGCACCATCCTGTTCGGCAAGGCGCTCAGCGCCATCCTGATCGGCTCATTGCAGGCGTTCGCCGTGCTCGCGCTCGCGGTCGTCATACCCGGCATCGACCTGGCCTGGCAGTTCGGTTGGCTCGGCGGCGTCGCGACCGTTGTGGCGACGGTGCTCGCGCTGAGCTTCATGCTCTCCGGGCTGTCCTTGCTGCTCGCGTTGCGGGTCAAGACGATGCAGGGCTTCCACCTGATCTTCAACCTCGTGCTCTTCCCCCTCTTCTTCCTCTCCGGCGCGTTCTTCCCGCTCGACCAGGTTCCCGGCTGGCTTGAGGTGATCGGCTACATTAACCCACTGACCTACGCCGTCGATCTGCTCCACTACGCCTGCTACGCGCCGTCGCCGGACGGATTGATCGGACCGCTGATCGATGGCCTGGTGCTTGGCGGTTTCGCCCTGATCGTGTTTACGCTTGGCCTCAGTCGAGCGCCCCGGGCGGTGTGACGCCGTGACTGCGACGCGCATCGCCCTGATCGGCATACTCGCGCTGGCGTTGTTCGCCGCCGCCTGCGGCCGCGACGACCGCAACGTGATCTCCCCAACCGAGGCGGCGTTCGTGCCCGTCATCGAGTCGTCCGAACTGCACGTGCAGATGACGCGGCTGGTGCTGACGCTGCTCGACCGCGACCGGCAACCCGAGTTCAGCGACAACACCGTCTTTCGCATCCGCTACTTCGACCCAACCGAGGCCGGGATCAAGTTTCACTCCGAAGCGGAGCTGAGGTCGATCATCGTCGAGGGGTTGCGCTACCTCATCGCTGATGATGTGCCGTTCGACTCGCCCGGCCAGTGGGCCCTCGCCGTCACGGTCGAGTCGCCGGACGGCTCCTCGGAGAGCAGCCCGCGGCTGCCAATCCTGGTCAACCAGTCGGCGCGCGGTCTTGTGCCGGGCGACCCCGCGCCTGAGGCGCTTACTCCCACCATCGACGACGGTGTGCTCGAGCGCATGGCCGAGGTCGATGACACCCGCCTGCCGATGTACGAGCGATCGGCCGCCGAGCTCCTTGAGGCCGGCGAGCCGTTCCTGATTGTCTGGTCCTCGGCCGAACGCTGCGCCGGACGGCGCGCCTGTGCGCGCGCGCTGGACCAGGCGGCGGCAGTCTCGCAGCAAGGGGAGATCGCGGCCCTGCACGTCGAACCGTTCGGACGCCCGCGATCGGGAGCGCTCCAGGCGTTGATCGACACCGCAGTCGAGGCCTGGGTGATCGAGGCCGAGCCTCAGTTCTTCATCGTCGACGCCGACGGCAACATCGCGGAGCGCTTCGAGATCGTGGTGACGGAGTCGGAGCTGAGCGCTGCGATCGAGGACGTCCAGCGCTAGACCAGCACATCCAGACCGACGGCGGCGAAGACGATGAACAGGTAGGCGATTGAGGCGAAGAAGAGCCGCATCGGCGGGGCTTGCTCGCACCAGACCTGCCAGGCGATCCAGATGAAGACGGCGCCGGAGATGGCGCAGGTGGTCTCGTAGCACCAGCTCAGATGGCCGCCCAGCGGTCCCAGCAGGCTGACGGCGACCAACCCGACCGAGTAGATGAGCAGTTGCTTGCGTGTCTCGCGCTCGCCGGAGACGACCGGCAGCATCGGCACTTCGGCGCGGGCGTAGTCGTCGCGGTACTTGAGCGACAGTGCCCAGAAGTGCGGCGGCGTCCACATGAAGATCACGAGGAAGAGGATGAATGGCGTCCAGGTCACCTCACCCGTGACGGCCGCCCAGCCCACCAACGGCGGGATCGCGCCTGCCGCGCCGCCGATTACGATGTTCTGCGTCGTCGAGCGTTTGAGCCAGACCGTGTAGACGAAGACGTAGAACAGCACGGCGGCCTCGGCCAGCAGCGCCGCGAGCAGGTTCACGGTCAGGGCGAGTTGCACGCCGCCGAGCGCCGCCAGCAGCACGCCCCAGGCGAGCGCGTGACCGGGCTGAATCAGACCCGACGGCAGCGGACGATCCGCAGTGCGCTCCATGATCGCGTCGATGTCGCGGTCGAACCACTGATTGAACGTGTTTGCGCCGCCCGCGGTGAGGATGCCACCGAGCAAAGTGAGGATGATCAGCACGAGTCCATCGACGAAGCTGCCTTTCGGCCAGCCGCCGGCGGCGACGATCATGGTCGGCACGGTGGTGACCAGTAGCAGCCCGATGATCCCCGGCTTGGTCAACTCCCAGTAGCCGCGCGCCAGCTCGACAGCGCGGCGAGCGTTGGGCAACGAGGCGGGACGGGCGATCGTGAGCGGGCGCTCGGTCATCCGTTGCGCTCGCTCTCCAGCGACGCGCTCGAGCCGTCGGTGCCGACCGGGCTGAGGTTGGCTTGATCTTGGCTGCCCGCGCGCAACCCGCCGGCGCGATAGATCGCGACCAACGCGGCTGCGGACACGAGCAGCCAGGTGATTGAACCCATCGACAGGTGCAAGGCACGCGCCCAAGCGTCGAAGTTGATCCAGATCATCGCCGCCCCAATGAAGATCTGTGCGACATACAGCGTCATCGCGCCGTGCACCATGAACGTGAGGCCGCGGGCGCGAGGCCGCAGCATCACCACGCCCATCGACGCCGCGAACAGGGCGATCGCGCCGAACAGGACCAGGAATCGGTGTCCCATGTTCCATTGAGCGTACTCGCCGTCGGGAAACAGGCCTCCGTAGCAGAACGGCCAGTTGTTGCCGCAGGCTGCTCCGCCCGGTCCCACACTCGCGCCCGCGTCCGGTCCCGCGCCGACATGGGTGACGTACGAGCCAATCACGACCGCGGCATAGACGAGGATCGCGGTGAGCAGCGCGATTCGCGCATAGTTGCGCGCCTGAGACGGCGAGTCCGAGCCCAGCGGCGCTTCGTCATCGCTGGTGACCACGCGCCAATCGAATGTGCTCAACCACGAGAAGGCAACGAGCATCAGGATCAGCATTGCCGTCGCGAGATGCAGTGTGACGATCGCTTCCTCAAGCCGTTCGGTCACGGTCAGTCCACCGAGCACGACCTGAATCGCAAGCAACGGTATCGACAGCACGGCGGGAAGCCAGACCCGGGTGCGGTCCCGGTACTGTCGCCAGGCGACGACGGCATAGCCGAGGATGATGAACCCCATGATCGCCGCGACCAGCCGGTGCGTCCACTCCAGCCAGACCTGGTAGCCGGCGAACTCGCCGAAGTCGCCCGAGGGGATGACGGCCCCGTAACAGGCCGGCCAATCGGGACAGGCCAGCCCGGATCCGGTGACGCGGACGATGCCGCCCAACGCGGTCAACGCAAGCAGACCGATCACCAGTCCGAGTCCGACACGTTGATATCTGGTCATTGAACTCATCTGTAGCCGCTCTGATCACCGGACCGCCAAGTCCAGCGATGCGCCCTCAGTGTCGCACTTCCATGCGTCTTGGCGATACTCGCCCGTTCGGTCGGCTGTACGCCTGCTTACTGATTGCCTATTGCTCACCGGGCCGAGGTCCCAGTGTGGGAATCTCGCCGTGCACTCGAATCTGCATGTCGCGAACGACATCGTTGCGGCGATCCTTGAATCCCTCGCGCTCGGCCCAGTAGTAGACCGTGATGATGATCGCCAGGGCGAACATCATCGATCCGGGCACCCACATGATTCCCGCTCCAATGCGCTGATCCATCAGCGCCGTGGGGCCCCACTCGCGAACCGCCGCCGCCATCGCGTAGGTGTCGTAGATCGGATCTCCGACGTTGATCAGGATCAGACCCAGGCCGATGTTCTGCAGGATCGCAAAGACGAGCAACACGCAGCGCCAGACGTGGTGGGGACGCAGCCGGGTCGCGTCGACGCCGATCACCAGCCACCAGAGCAACACCGCGCCGAACAGGAAGACGCCATGCTCGACGAAGTGGATACCCTCCGAGGCGATCGCGGCGTCGTAGGCGTCCGGCCAGTGCCAGCTCCAGACGCTGCCGACATAGATGGCCAGCGCGGCCGGAGGCCAGGTGAGGCCCCTGACCAGGCGCGAGTTGAGCAGCGGGATCAGATAGGTCGTGCGGACCCGAGGCGATGCCGCGCGCAGCGCCAGCGTCGCCGGCGCGCCGAGCAGCATCAGCGGCGCAACCAGCATGGTGATGAACACGTGCTGCAGCATGTGCACCCAGAACAGGTCGTCCGAGTAGGTATCGACCGGCGAGATCAGGCCGAGCAGCATGAACAGCCAGCCTGCGGCGAAGCACCACCCATGCCAGCGCGGGAAGTGGAACCGCGGCGAGTCACGCCGCAACCGGTAGTACGCCCAGCCATAGAGACCGCCGACCACGACCAGGATGACCAGGCCGGGAGCATCGATGCTCCATACGGTCAGCGCGTTGAGAAAATCCCCGGACTCGGCGAAGCGTCCGTCGTGCGCGAGGATCAACGACGGCGCCGCCGCGCAGGCGCACGCGACGAGCGCCGCAGCCAGCGCCAGCAGCGCTCGCGGATGCGACCTCACCGTGGTATCCGCGTCAGCTCAAGAAGAACACGAGCGGGAAGATCACTAGCAGCCATACGAAGCCCACGAAGTGCCAGTAGAGCGTCGCGGCCTCAATCGCCGTGTTGCGCTTGGCGTCGAAGTGTCCCAGCAGACCGCGCAGCCACTGAGCAAAGATGAACAGTAGTCCGCCGATCACGTGCGCGCCGTGGAAACCGGTCAGCGTATAGAACGTCGCCGCGTACGGTCCGTCGGAGATGCCGAAGTCCGCGTGGCTCCACTCGAAGTACTGGTTGATGATGAACGCCGTGCCAACGACCAGCACGATGGCCATATTGATCAGCATCGCCCGCCGATTGCCCTTGCGAATCGCGAAGGCCGCGAACTGCATCGGGATCGAGGTGCTGACCAGCAGGATCGTGAACAGGATCGGCAGGACGTGATCGCCCTCGACGCGGTGCCCGCCGTTGGTCGGCTCCCAGAACAGAGTGTCGCTGTGCAGGGCCAGCATCGCCGCGATCAGCCCGGCGAAGAACATGATCTCCGAGAAGATGAAGAAGATGATCCCCCACAGGCCGGTCGTCATCGGCTCCTCACCGACGAGGAAGCTGCGAACCGGGTGAACGCGCCGCTGAGGAAGAGTTCCGGCTGCCATGACTAGCCCTCCTCCCGCGCTGAGGCGGCGGGCGTCTTGACGCCGCCCGCGCCCTGTCTGCTTCCATTGCCGTGCCCGTTGCCGTTGACGTGGTAGTGCGGGTCGTCCTGCAGCCGCTCACCGAAGCGCAGGTCGAAGAGCGGGCGCTCGGAGCGAACCTCGGGCAGCGAGTCGAAGTTGTGCGCCGGCGGCGGCGAGGTCGTCGCCCACTCCAGCGTCGTCCCTTCCCAGGGGTCGGAGCCGGCCCGCTCGCCCCACTTGAGCGAGTAGAAGACGTTGTAGAGGAAGACCATCATGCCCGCTGCGGAGACGAACGCGCCGATCGTAATCAGCATGTTCATCAGCTCCCAGCCGGGGTTGTCGGCGTAGTCGTTGATCCGCCGCGGCATGCCGTCGAGGCCGAGCAGCAACTGCGTGAAGAAGACGAGGTTGACGCCGATGAACAACAGCCAGAAGTGGAGCTTGCCCAGCCCCTCGTTCATGAACTTGCCGAACATCTTCGGGAACCAGTAGTAGCAGCCGGCGAGGAAGCCGAATGTGGCCGCAATCGACATTGTGTAGTGGAAGTGACCGACCACGAAGTAGGTGTCGTGCAGCGCGAAGTCAACCGGCACCGCCGCGTGGAATACCCCGGTGATGCCGCCGATCAGGAAGAGCATCAGGAATCCGACGCTGAACAGCATCGCCGTGGGGAAGATGTTCGAACCGCGCCACATGGTCGCAATCCAGTTGAACATCTTGACGCCCGTGGGCACCGCGATCAGGAAGGTCGCGCCCATGAAGAAGGGCAGGAAGACGCCGCCGGTCGTGAACATGTGGTGCGCCCAGACGATGAATCCGAGCAGGCCGATCGCGACCAGCGCGAGCACCATCGAGCGGTAGCCGAAGACGGGCCGCCTGGTGAAGACCCCGAAGACATCGGAGACGATGCCCATGGCGGGCAGGATCATGATGTACACGGCCGGGTGCGAATAGAACCAGAACAGGTTCTGCCAGAGCAGGGGCTGACCGCCGTTCGATGGGTCAAAGAATGCGCCCATGGCGCCGTTGCGGTCGATGAAGCCGAGCACGAGCGCGGCCGCGAGCACCGGCGTCGAGAGCAGGATCAGCAGTCCGGTGACGAGCGTGGTCCAGGTGAAGAGCGGCAACCGCCACATCGTCATCCCCGGTGCCCGCATCTTGAAGATCGTAACCAGGAAGTTGATCGATCCGAAGATCGACGCCTGGCCCAGCAGGATCACACCGACCAACCACATATCCATCCCGGCGCCGGGCGGCTCGGCATTGTTGCCGCTGTCGAGCGTGATCGGCGGGTAGGCAGTCCATCCCGCCGATGCGGTGCCGCCCTCGACCGCGAAGCTCAGGGTGAGTAGCACGCCGCCGAAGAGGAAGATCCAGAAGGACAGCGCGTTGATCCGCGGGAAGGCCATGTCCAACGCGCCGATTTGCAGCGGCATCGAGTAGTTCATAAACGCCGCGCCTATGGGCAACAGGAAGAGGAAGATCATCACGCTGCCGTGCATCGTGAAGATCGAGTTGTACGTCTCGGCCGAGATGATGGTGCCGGTCTGCGCGAGTTCGGTCCGCATGACGAGGGAGAAGGCCATGCCGACCAAACCGAACGCGCCGGCCGTCCAGAGGTACATGATGCCGATCTTTTTGTGGTCGACCGTGGTCAGCCACTCGAGGATCACTCGCCAGGCGTTTGCCCCGGCATACGGTGTCGTCTGTGCCCCCGCCAGTGTCGCCATCGTGTCGCCTCCCTCTGCGAAGTCCCCGGTTCGTCGTCTCGTTCGGGCGGGGCTAGCCGCCGGCCGCGATCAACTCGGCAAGCTTGCTCGGAATCTCCTGTGCGACCGGCGGCCGCTCAACGGTCTGTAGCCATGCGTACACGTCGGCGATCTCATCATCCGAAATCTGATCCGGCGGGAAGGCGGTCATCGCCTCGAGCGGCTCGCGGTACTGCTGGATGACGCGGTCAAGAGGGACCACGGTCATCGCAATCGTCGGACCAACCAGACCTTCGCCCTGGTCGCCGTGACAGACGTTGCAGCCCATCGCGAAGAACAGGTTCTGTCCATTGACCGGGTTGCCGACCGCGCCGTCCTCTTGCACGACTTCTTTCTCGCCGCCGAAGTCGCCTTCGACCGGCTCGGGCGCGCTGCCCGCCTTGTTCTCGAACCAGGCGTCGTAGTCGTCCTGGGCCATTGCCTCCACCGAGAAGATCATCCGCGCGTGATCCCGTCCGCAGTACTCCGCGCACTGGCTTTGGAACACACCGGTTTCGGTAATCCGCACCCAGAGCGTCTGGACACGTCCCGGCACGGCGTCGAGCTTGGTCAGGAACTGCGGAGTGTAGAACGCGTGCAGCACGTCGGCCGAGGCGATATTGAAGCGAATCATCTGACCGACGGGCACGGTCACGATCGGAGTGTTGTCGGCGGCCTGCAGCCGGCCCTCGGCGACGGTCTCGGTGCCGTTGAACGAGCGCATGACCGGCGTTCCCGCGCCATGCCGGATCGGCACGGTGCCGTTGACGGCCCGCTCGACCGTGACCACGTCGCCTGTGCGCGCGACGACGCGCATGTGCTCGACGCCCATCTTGAGCGTCATGAACGGAACGACCAACGACGGATCCTCGAGCATGATCTCCGTCTGGGCCGGGTCGTTGGAGACTGGCTCTGCGAGCTCCGTGCCCAGCGGCACGGCATAGTTGAACGCCCACGCCCACTGGCGGCCCTGCACATCCACGACCGTGACTTCCTCGTCGGCGTCGGCGCCTGCCTGCACATCCTGGAGGACGAAGAACGACGCGAAGAACAGCACGATCACGATGACCAGCGGAATCCCGGTCCAGAGGATCTCGGCCGTGGTGTTGTGACCGACTTGCGTCGGCAGCTCGTCGTCTGACTTGCGCTTGTAGCGGAACACGACCCAGATGATCATCGCCTCGACGATCAAGAACACGATCACCCCGACGGCCAGGATGACGAAGTAGAGCGTGCGGATGTCCGCGCCCTGCTCGGAGACCGCCTCCGGCAATGCGACCTGGGCGCTGACCAGCCCGGAGAGGGCGAACAGCGCCGCGGCGACCGCGCCGATGACCAGCGTCAGCCGGCCGCTTCGCGTCCGCCACAAGCGTTGTAGTGCCGTCACACGCCCGCTCCCTTCGCTCCCTGTTTCAGCTTTATCCGTGGTCGCTAGCCGGCGCTGGGTTCAGCGCTGTCTGCGCCGTGCATCAGCGGCGCGTCCGACTCGTGCTCGTCGTGGTGATCGTCATGCGCCGGTTCTTCGAAGTACTGGATGTCCTCCAGGAACCAGCCCACGCCGCCGAAGACGATCAACGTGATACCGGCGCCCAGCACCTGGTCGGTGAACACCGCGCCGGCCGCCGTGATGATCAGCCCGGCCGCAAACATCAATGGCGACAGGCTGGGCGGCGGCAGGTGGACTCCCGGCGGCGGAGCCACGTCGGGCATCACTTTCAGTGGATGCTGGCGAAACTCGGCTGGTCCGCCCGCCTCGAAGTAGCCCATGTCTTCCATGAACCACCGGACCGCGCCCAGCACGATCAGCGTGATTCCGACGCTCAAGAGCTCGCCGACGAAGATGGCGCCCGCCGCCATCACGATCAGCCCCAGGGCGAACAGGATCGGCGCCAAGCTGGGCGGTGGCAAGTGGGTTTCCGGCGAGTCGTGCTCGCCTGCCTCGTGTGCGTCATCAAGGCCCGACGGCAGCGCCAGCGTGGCGTCCGGCTGCGGCGCCGGCGCGGCGATCGCGGGAACGGCCCCCGTACGATCGGCCGGCACAGGGTTGAGATACCCATCCACGACGCGCATGCGCTCGTTGCGATAAGCCATCGGCCTCAAAGCGGGCGGCAGCAGTCCGGCGATCGGCTTGAGCAGATCCGGCCCGCTGTAGGCCTCCTGCAGGTCGATTCCGAAGCCTGCCGGGCGCTGGCGGTAGATCATCAGCTTGTGCAGCTTGATCCCGTTCAGTCGGCAGAGGCGGATCGCGCGGCCGCTCTGTCCCATCGGGACGTAAAGGATCAGCGGCGCAGCCTGCGCCAGCGGCTTCCAGCGCTCCACTGCGGTGTCATTAGTGACTTCGTGCGTGAGGGCCAGATCGGCAGCAAAGGCGATGAAGTGCCCGGGTTCGTCGGTGACCACGATGTCGGGATACAACCAGCCCCCCGACCTGACCCGTACGCCCAACTGCTCCTCGGGAAAGTTGGTCGTGGATTCGCGATCGGGAAACTCGCCGTTGGGATAGGCGTACGACACCTCAGCGATCTGCTGAAGCACGCTCGCCCGCTTCTGCCTCGCCGACTCCAGCGTGGGCATTACTGTCAGTTCGCCTCTCGCTCGCACACGCGCCGACCAGTGGCGCGGTCGATCTCAAATCCTACCCCAGCCCTGAGACAGAGGCTATCCCTCTCCCTCACCGTCATTCACAGGTTGGCTGCACAGTCGAGGCGTCCAGTCACGCTGGCAATAGCGGCAACCCAGTTTGGTGAGTAGTCCCATCAGCCGCCGATTGACCGGGACGGTTGATTGATCGGGATGTAGCGAGGTCGGTAAATCGCCACGCCGCGACCATTGCGCGCGCGCATGCGTTCGTCCACGATCTGCGCGCCGATTCCCGAAATCCGCGACCAGCCGAACAGCGTTGTGTAGTAGTCGGGGTCGGTGAAGCCCAGCGCATTGACCAGGCTGCCGGAGATCAGGTCGACGTTCGGATAGGGATTCGAGACCTTGGGATTCTCCTTGAGCGCCCGAATCCCGCCCTCGCGGACTGCCTTGACCGCCTTGAACCAGTGATCGTCCGGGCAGAGTTCCTCACCCACGCCAAGCTGCACCTTGGCCCGCGGATCCTCCTGACGCAGCACCGCGTGGCCGAAGCCGAAGATCAATCCGCCGTCGGCGAGACGCTGCTTGAGCAGCTGATAGGCCTCCTCAGGATCCTCGGTGTCGACTTCCCGAACCATCTTGAAGGCGTCCTGGTTCGCCATGCCGTGCCGCGGACCCGCGAGCGCGTTCATGCCCGATGCCATTGAGCGGTACATGTCGGCCAACCCCGAAGCGACCGCTCGGCCGGTGAAGGTCGAGAGGTTGCCGCCGCCGTGATCGGCGTGCAGGTTGTAGTAGACCGAGAGCAGCCGGGTCAGTGCCGCCTCGTCGCCGCCGGGCATGCCCAGCATGTGCACGAAGTTGTTCACGTAGCCGCGTGTCGGCTCGGACGGAATCAGGTCGCCCCAGCCTTCGCGCTTGCGGAAGATGGCCGCCAGCGCGGTCGGGATCCGCGCGACCAGATTGAGCGCGTCCTCGTAGTAGTCGTCCGTCTTGCCGGTCATGCCCAGGATCTGGATCGCCGCGCAAAACAGGTCCATTGGGTGACCGGACGTTGGCAGCGCCAAGATGGCCGCCAGCGCGTCTTCCGGGACCTCCGATCGCGCGGCGATGTCGTCCGCGACGGCCTGTCGTTCGGCATCGGTGGGCAGCTTCTTGTTGAACAGCAGGTGGATGATGTCCTCGGCCGGCAGAAAGGCGAGCTCCGCGATTGGGTAGCCAACGTACGAGACGCCCTCCTGCGGATCGACGTAGCTGGTCTCGCAGGTGCCCACTGGATAGCCGCGCAGGCCGGTATCCAGGTTGTCGTTCGTGATCGTGAATTCAATGGTCGGAATGTCGGACATCGTCGCCACTTTCCCCGCGCGCACCAAGAAAGAACCGATAGCAACCGCTCCCCGATGCGCGAAGGGCGCGGCTCATCTCGCTCTTAGGGAATCTCGCCTCCGCCTGCGGCGTGTTCGGCCCAGTCAGGCCGATCAGCCGTTGACGGCAAGCAACCGGAACCGTTTGCGCCCGCTGGGGGCCTGGATTTCGATCTGCCGTCCGGCAGCTTTGTCCAGCAGTCCGCGGCCCAACGGGCTCTCGACCGAGATCCGCCGCGCCGCCGCGTTCGCTTCGGTGGTTCCGACCAGAGTGTACTCCTTCGCGTCGCCGATCATCCCGTCCTTCTCGTCGATCTCCACCACCGAGACGCGGCTGCCCAGCTTGGCTCGGCCTGTTTCGCGCTCCTCCCGAACCACCGCGTGCGCAATCTGGTACTCAATCTCGTCAATCCGCGACTTCAGCCGTTCCTGATACTCACGCGCGGCCTCGAGCGGCGCGTTTTCGCGGATGTCCTTGTCCTCGCGCGCCGCGGCGACGGCCTGCACCGCTTCCGGCATCTCTGCCTGGAGCTGGCCCAATTCCTCGTGCAGGTGCTCCAGGCCCGCAGCCGTCATCTCGAAGATCTTCGCCTCTTCGTGCTGGAAGGCCGATGCGTCCCGCACGACATTGGTCGCCCGCTTGATCCGCAGGAAGTTGCCCAGGTTCTGCGCCTCCGCCGCGCCGCCGGCGCCGGTCGTCGTCGTGTACTGCTGCTTCCAGCAGAAGCGCAGAAACTCTTTCACCGGCTGCAACTTGGCCGCCGGATCCATCGTGTTCGAGCCGATCGTCTCCTGAAAGCCCTCCATCGACTTGGGCGACAGATCGGTCACCGCGGTACTGGGTCCGAAGTGCCAGAGGAACCTCGTCACCGCCTCGCGCGCGGCCTCGTCAAAGACGTACGCGCCCCGCTTCGGTGCGGCTGCGCCCGACGCCTTGCGCCGCGCCCGCTTGTCCTCGCGCTCCTCTTCCCAGGCGAAGTACTCCATCACGGCCGCATCGAGCGTCATCGGCGGAGCCGCCACGGCGACTCCTCCGCCTGACTCGGCCTCAGGCTCGTCGTCCAGCAACTCGGCTTCGCCCTCCACGACGTCGTCCGTCGCGTCGTCCGATAGCTCGTCCACGGCATCGGTGGCCACCGCGTCGTCCAGGTTTGCCATGCGTCGTCCCCCGCTATACAACCGTTGGGTAGTCCATCATCGTCGACATCGTTGTCACGATTGACACGCGAGCCCGCCAGAGCCCCTGGCAACGCCCGCGCCTCTATCCTAACTCCCCAACCAATGTCCGAAATGTCCAACTTGCCAGACGAAGATCAGATCAGCCGAGCACTCGACCGCGCCGGCGTCCGTTATGTGCAGCAACTCAATCCTGAGTTGCCCAGGCAACTCAGCCAATGGTTGAACTTGCTGCTCGCCGCACCGCGCAACCTGACCGCCGTTCGCGATCCTGCAGAGGCGATCGAGCGCCATGTCGTCGAGCCGCTGCTCGGGCGGCACCGCCTGATTGCGGCCGACCTGCCCGTGCCGTATGGTCCGCTGATCGACATCGGCAGCGGCAACGGCGCGCCCGGATTACCCATCGCGCTCTGTGAGCCGGAACGCGCGGCAACCATGCTGGACTCGCGCCGCGGCTCCACGGACTTTCTCAGGTTCGTTGTCGAGCAGATCGGCGCTGACTGGATCAGCATCCATCACGAGCGAGCCGAGAGCGCAGGACGCGGCGCGCTGCGCGACCGGTTTGCGCTCGCCCTCAGCCGCGCGGCGGCGCCGCCTAACCGGGCGATCGAGCTGGCCATCCCTCTCCTGCAGGCCGGAGGTCTGGCCGTGCTTTGGACCGGGACCATGGATGCGCACGCGCTGGCCGGGCTCGACCGCGCGGCCGGTGTGCTGGGCGCCGCGGTCACGCCGCTCGACGGCGCGCGAGACATCCAGGTCTTGACCAAGACGGAGGCAACCGCATCCAGCTACCCGCGTCCCTGGAATCAGATCCGACGCCGGCCGCTGTCCGAGATCGACCAGTGAACGTCCCTTGCGGCCTCGCTCTACCCTGATCCCATGGCCCTCCCGCAGTCCGCGCCCGCGTCGCCGGCGGCGTTCGCTTCCGCTCCGTTTCGACGCAATATCCGCATCTACTACCTCTTCATGGCCTCGACCGGCTTCATGGTCTTCCTGCCGATCTGGATCATCTACCTGATCAACGGCCGCGGACTCTCGTTGACCGAGGTTGGCGTGTTCGAGGCGGTCTTCTGGATCGTGATCATCGTCGGCGAGGTGCCGACCGGTGCGATCGCAGATCGATTCGGGCGTCGCATCTCGCTCACGCTGGGCGCGTTCCTGTTTGCCGTCGCTTGCGTGATCTTCGCCCTGGCCGACACGTTCACGATTTTGCTCGCCTCATATGTGGCGCTCGGCCTTGCCATGACGCTGTACTCGGGGGCCGGCGACGCGCTGCTCTACGACAGCTTGCGAGTCCTGGGCCGAACCCGCGAGTACGAACAGCACGCCGGACGCGCGCATGGGCTGTTCTGGGGCATGATGGTGCTCGCCACCGCTGTCGGTGGACCGCTCTCGTATCTGATCGGATACTCGCCCGCGATCCTGCTCTCCGCCGTTTTCTTCCTGGTTTCGGGCGTCTTCGCGTTGATGCTGCGCGAGCCGCCGCGCCGGGACGCAGACTTCCCCGCAGATCCGCTGCATGCGCCGCCGGCCGATGTGCAGCACACGTCCGCCGGGGACTCGCAGGCGGGCCTGCCGATCTTCAACGAGATGATCGAGGGATTTCGCATCGTCTGGCGGATCCGACCCGTCCGCTACCTCGTGCCCTTCGCGGCGGTGTTGATCGCGCTGTTCGACATGCCGCGCTTCCTGACCCAGCCGTTCGTCGCCCAGCATGGACTCGACCCGCTGGCAAGCGCGGCCGACGGCTTCATCTGGTCGGCGTTGCTTGTGCCGGCCTATCTGGGATCGATGATTGGGATGCTCTCGGCAGCGCAACTGATGGCCAAATTCGGCGAGCGGCGCTCGTTCCCCACGGTCCTCGTCTTCGGCGCGATCTTCATGATCCCGCTCGTGATCTGGAATCACCTCGGACTGCTCGGCGCGATATTCTTCGTCAGCATCGCCCAGGCCGCGATCCGGCCGGTGGCGAGCGGATACATCAACCGCCGCATCGCCTCGGATCAGCGTGCGACCGTACTCTCAATCTTCTCGCTGGTCGGCGGCGGGGCGATGGGAGTCGTGCTCGTGATCGTCGTGCCGGCCGCAGACGTGATCTCCTTCCCGGCCGCGTTCGGGATCGCGCTGGCCATTGCCGCGACGGTCGGCGTCGCGTTGTGGTGGCTGTGGCGGCTGGCGCATCGCCGCGACCAGAGAGAGCGGATTCGGCAATGGTCGCTGCCGATCGCCAAGCCGCAGGCGCACCATCCTCGCAACCTGACGACGCCGCAGGTCGGACAATCCGCCGCCAACGGGCGAAACGGAACAGGCGACGACGCCATTCTGTACCCGAATGTGCAGAACCTCGACTGATGGAGTTTGGCGAGGTGGCGGCGTCGCCGCGCGGATGCGTAGCATCTATCACATTGGCGGCAATTGACCGCCCCTCCACAGTGTCCTCACATGACCCAGACGCAACGCTACGCGCGCAACATCCCGATCTACTACCTGTTCCAGTTCGCCACTGGATTTCTGATCTGGGTGCCCGTCTGGATCATCTTCCTGCAAGACGAGCGCGGCCTCTCGCTGACCCAGGTCGGCCTGATGGAGGCCGTGTTCTGGGTCTCGATGTTCATCGCCGAGGTGCCGACCGGCGCCATCGCCGACCGCTTCGGCCGCCGCATCTCGCTCGCGCTGGGCGGCTTCTGCTTCACCATCGGCACGTTCATGTTCGTCATGCTCGAGAGCTTCGCCGGTCTGGCGTTGAGCTACGTGATTATGGCCGTCTCGATGACGCTCTACTCCGGTTCCGGACACGCCCTGCTGTTCGACACCCTGCGCACACTCGGCCGCACGCGCGAGTACGAGAAGCACATGGGCCGCTCTGAGGCGATGATGACCGGCGCCCTGCTCGGCGCGGCGCTGTTCGGCGGTCCCATGGCCGGCCTCTGGGGTCTGGAGACCGTCTTCCTAGTCGGCGCGTTCACGATGGCGTTTGCCGGCCTGATCGCGCTGCTGCTGCGCGAACCGCCGCGCACCGAAGCGGAATTCGGCGAGGACGGCCTGCACGCCGCGCCAATCTCTCCCACCGACGCCGCGGCCGGGAACCACTCTCCGCAGGGCGTGGTCAGCTACATACTCGACGGCTTCCGCATCGTCCTGCGCCAGCGGCCGGTGCTGTGGATCATCGTTCTGGCCGGGATCGTCACCGTCGCCTACGAGATGCCAAACTTTTTCGTCCAGCCGTTCCTGCGCGAACACGGCCTGAGTCCGGAGGGCAGCATCCTCGACGGCGCGACCTGGAGCGCATTAATCGTCCCCGGATTCGCGGCGATGTCGGCCGGGTCGCTGCTCGCCTCGCCGTTCGTCGCGCGCGTCGGCGAGCGCCGCGCCCTCTCAATTCTGATCTTCGGCGGCGCGTTCCTCTTTGTGCCCCTGCTGCTCTTCGACCATCTCAGCATTGTCGCCCCGATCGCCATCCTCGGCGGCATTCACGCCGCCATCCGTCCGATCGCCACCGGATACATCAATCGCCGCATCCGCTCCAACCAACGGGCCACCGTGCTCTCGATCTACGAGTTGACGATGGCTGCCCAAATGGCGGTCATCGTGCCGGCCATCTCCGCCTCGGCCGACACGATCGACTTCCGTTTCGCCTACGGACTCTCGGTCGGAGTCGTGCTCACGATTGGGACGCTGTTCTGGCGCCTGTGGCGACGCTCACACCGCCGCGAGCAGGCCGAGGCCGTCCGCCGGATCAGCGTGCGCCGCGCGCCCCAGGCCAACGGTGTAGGGCTCAACGGGTCCAGCAATGGACATCACGGCAACGGCGCCGGCGCCCACGATCAGCACTCGGTTCCCGTCTCCCATCCGCGCGAACAGGGCTGAGCCGGCCACCCGGCGCGCCGCTCCTGGAATCACCTCGATCGTCAACGGTGCTGCAACGCTCTTACACCCGCAACGTTCCATTGTTCTACCTCTTTCAGTTGCTGTTTGGCTTTCACTTCTGGATCCCGATCTGGTTTCTGTTTCTGCAGTCGGACCATCAGCTCTCCTACACGCAGATCGGGCTGATGGAAGTGACATTCGGCGTCACCACGATCCTGGCCGAGGTCCCAACCGGAGCGATCGCCGACCACTTCGGTCGGCGCGCATCGCTTGCCGCAGGCGCGTTTGGATTCGCCGCAGGCGTGGCGCTCTTCGCCGCCCTGGGCTATCCCCTGCTGATCGTTGGCTACGCACTGATGGCCCTCACTCGCACGCTGCTCTCCGGCTCCGGCGACGCCCTGCTGTTCGACACCCTGCGCAGTTTGAAGCAGACCGCAGACTACGAGCGGCACGCCGGCCGCTCGCGAGCGGCGGCCACCGCCTCACTCCTTACGGCGACAGTGTTTGCTGGTCCGCTGGTGTCCTGGATCGGCTTCCAGGCAGCGATGCTCTGCAGCGCCGTCGGCATGGGACTCGCCGGGATCGCCGCGCTCCTGCTGCGCGAGCCGCCCCGGCGCGAGGCAGAGTTCGGAGAGTCGATCAATCCCGCCACGGACCAGCCTGGCCGCCTGACCGTGCTACGCGAGATATCGCAGGGTGTGCGCATCGCGCGAACCGTCCGGCCGGTGCTCTGGACGATCCTGCTCAGCGCAGTACTGTTCGCCACCCTCGACTTACCTGATTTCTTCATTCAACCATTCATTCGCTCGCACGGGATCGATCCCAGCGATGCCCTCGATGCGAGTTTTACCTACTCGAGCCTGCTGCTGCCCTCATTCGTGGGCATCATGGTCGGCTCCATCCTCGCGGCGCCGCTGGCGGCAAGACTGGGCGAGTCGCGGGCGTTGCCCGCGCTCTGGTGCGTCGGCGTGTTGGCGATGGTTCCGTTGCTGGCGTTCGACCATCTCGGTCTGGTCGCGGCGCTCGCGGTCCTGGCCGCGTCGACCGCAATCATTGAGCCGCTCGCGGGCGGCTACATCAACCGACGCATCCCTTCCGACCAGCGCGCCACCGTGCTGTCAATCTTCGCACTGGTCTCCGCCGTGATGATCACCGTGGTGATCGGCTCGGCGTCGGCCGTGGTCGACACCTTCGACTTTCGCGCCGGTTTCGCGCTGGCGTTTGGCTTGCTGGTCGTTGGCGGACTCATCTGTTGGCGCAACTGGTCGGCCGCCCATCGCCGCGACGCGCAGGCGCCGCTACCGTAGTCGGCGGCTGGGTCACGCAACGATTTCCCGCTCGCGCAGTGACGCAACTGCCTCTTCGTCGAACCCGAGCGCCGAAAGCAGTTCCGCGGTGTCCTGACCGCGGGTTGGCGCGCCGCCCCGGACTCGGCCGGGGGTTGCCGAGAGCTTGGGCGCGACGCCGGCCTGACGCATCACGCCGCCGTCGGGCGTCGGCACCTCGACCACCATCTCCCGCGCGATGTTGTGTTCGTCCTGCAACGCCTCCTCCAGCGAGAGCACCGGCTTCGCGCAGACATCGATGTCGTTTAGCAGATCGTGCCACTCGTCGGCGGTCTGAGTCTTGAACGACGCGGCAAAGGCCTGCCGAATCTCCTCGCGCCGAGCCATGTCGGTCGTGCCCTGGTCCTCGATGTACTGCTCCAGACCCAGCGCGCGACAGAGGTTCGCGTAGAAGTAGGGCTCCATCGAGCCGACCGAGAACCAGCGACCGTCCGACGTTTCGTAGACCTGGTAGTGCGGCTCGCCGCCGTTGAGCACATGCGCCGCCGGGGACATGTCCGCGCCCGCGCCCGCGTAACCGGCGAGCGCAGACGTGATCAGCGACATCACACCGTCGGACATGCCCAGATCGATGTACTGTCCCTTGTCCGTTCGCTCGCGGGCCTGGAGCGCGCAGACGATTGCGAATGCCGCCATCAAGCCGCCGCCCGCGAAGTCGGCGATGATGTTCACCGGGATCGCCGGCCGACCAGCGGCCGCGTAGTCGCCGATCATGCCCAGCGCGCCACCGGTGGCGATGTAGTTGATGTCGTGGCCGACGTGCGCGGCGTACGGTCCGGTTTGCCCGAATCCCGAAAGCGAGCAGTAGACCAGCTGCGGATTGCGCGCCGAGAGCGTGTCCCAATCCACTCCTAACCGCTTGACCACGCCAGGCCGAAATCCCTCCAACACGACATCGGCGTCGTCCGCGAGTCGATAGAGGATCTCGCGCGCTTCATCCGCCTTCAGGTTCAGCCCAATCGAGCGCTTGCCCCGTCCCAGCGCGTATGAGGAGAAGCGCCGCCGCTCCTCGTTCGGATCGCGCGACAGATCCCGTCGACCGCGAGGCCGGCCGGCCTGCTCAATCACGATTACTTCCGCGCCCATGTCGGCGAGCAGCATGGAACAGTAGGGTCCCGGTGCAAGCGCCGACAGATCCAGCACACGAACACCGTCCAGGGGGCCATCGAGCGTCGTCATCGCCTGCTCCGTTCGCTCTTCGCGAGGACTGGCGTACAGGCTACGGCTCGGCCTGCAGATCGGCGCGCCGCGCCGAGACCTGGAAGAACCAGAGGAACAGCAGTCCGACGAGTGAGATGGGAATGATCACGAGCCCGTGCAGGATCGCGGCGAACGCGACCGCCGTCGCCTCGGCGCCCTGCGCGCCGACCGTGCCCAGTGTCGGCAGCCAGATCAAGAGCGTCGCTTTCGCAGCCCACTCGAACGGCCCGACGCCGCCCGCCGTCGACGGCGCCGTGATCAGCAGGTTGGCCGCAGCCGCGACAAGGAGGTAGACCGGGAACGGCACGCCCAGGTTGAATGCCTGGCCGACCATCCAGTACATCACCGCTTCCAACGCCCACGCGATCAGGCTGGCGACCAGCGCGCCCGTCACCTGTCGGCGGTTCGCTTGAGCCGACATGCCGGTGATCAACGGCGACAGCCAGTTCCACTCACGCTGCGACTGACCTGGAATCCGTGCTAGCAGGCAGCCGATGATCCGTTCGGCGTCGTCGGGACGGCGCGCGATCGCGCCGAAGACAATGAATGCGCCAATGATCCCGAAGACAAGGAACGACATTGCGCCGGTCAGCTCGTCTCCGGCGTCGCTCATCCCCCACAACCCGACCAGGCTGGCGATCACGCCGATCACGAGGAAGCAGGTCAACATCAGTCCGTCGTAGACGCGAGTCATGAAGATGCTGGACAACCCCGTCAGCCGCGAGATGCCGTGTCGCTGGTAGAGCACGTGCGCTCGCACGAGCTCGCCGGCCCGCAAGGGCAGCACGTTGTTGACTCCGAAGCCAATCGCAACGATCGGAAACAGCCGCCACCAGGGAATCCGCTCGATGTGCAGCAGCAGCCAGTGCCAGCGCCAGGCCCGCGCGGCGATGCCTGCGAAGTACACGACCAGCGCGGGACCGATCCACCAGGCTGACACTTCGGTAAAGGCGCGACCCACCTGGTGAAAGTCCGCATTGCGCAGGAACAACACGAGGAACGCGGTGCTGCCGCCCAGGCCGAGCGCGAGCCTCGCACCCGAACCTGTGACCCAACTCGGCAACCGTCGCGTCATTACCGTTCCCCGCAGGACGTTGCGGGAAGACTAGCCCGTTGGAATCCTCATCGGCGGCAGTCGCAGAGCCTCGCGCAGCCAGTTCGCTACCCTCAGCCAGCGCTCCGCAAGCTCGGCGCTGCGCCGCTGCATCCAGTAGCGGACGAACCGTCCGCCCTCAACGGCGCCGAACGCGAACGCCGCGACCGCGCCCCCGGCGATGATGTCCGCGATGTAGTGCTCGCCCAGATACACGAGCGCGAACGTCAACGCGGCCGAGTACAGCAGCGCGATGCCGGCTATCCAGCGAGAGCGCAGGATGATCCCGACGCCAACCACCACGAACGAGGCGGCGAAGTGCAGCGAGGGCATCGCCGCCGACGGATTCGGCTCGGCCATTGCCTCGAAGGCCCAGTTGTAGAAGTCGACGCCCAGGATCGCCGGACCAACGCCGTGCATGCCTCGCACGACATCGTCGATCAGACCCTGCCCGGCCGCCATCCAGGGCGGAGCCGTAGGCACGGTGAAGTAGAGCACCAGACCGAGGTAAAAGGTCAGCGCGACGATCAGCGTCACCCGCCAGGCCATCCGGCGCACGAATAGCCAAGCGCCGATCACCGCCGCGTGCGGGAAGACGAACCAGGTCCAGTGCACAATCGCCGAGAAGTAGGCGGCCAGTCCGGGATCGGAGCCGGCCCCGCCGATCCGCGACTGCAGCCAGGCCGAGGGCGTGATCCCGGCGAACATCCACAGTTCCCAGTCGAGCACGTATCCGGTCAGCGTGCGCAGACCCGTCTCATCGGCTGCGTCCCGCAGCTGGATGAAGAAGCCCATCGCCACGACGTAGGCGACCAGGATGCCCCAGTCGCCCCAGCGTCGAGCGAGCACGAACACGGCCAGCACGGCGCAACCCGCAACGGGCGCGAAGACCACTGGATCGAGCGACGCCATCTGCCGCAGCACCACGGACAGGATGCCCAGCGCCAATGCTGCCCAGCAGAGCGCGCCGATCACTTGCCGGCGTTGAACCTTGACGATTCGCTGCACGACCCCAATCACCCCCCGCTTCGCCGTCTCATCGCTTTCTGACTGCGCCCTCGTAAGCCTATCGGCTCTGACCACATAGGGTAGCGAATTGCGCGCAGCGGATTCAGTGCGCAACAACAAGCACGCACGACGCGCATTGTCCTAGCTCGCTGCCGCGAGCTGCTCCGAGATTGAGTGGGCGATCCCATTGACGTCGGTCAAGGGGAAGATCGCCTCACTGTTGTCACACGACGCCGCGCCGCTGCCCGCTGCTCCCTCGCGGGTTACCTCGATCACCCGTTTCATGAACACGATCACTCCGTTCTGCGCAAAGACCAGGAGCGCCGATTGCCAGCAGCCGCCGCTGTGACCGTGATGCAACTCGATCAGCACCGACGCATCGCCGACGATCGGCGCTTCGCGGAAGCTTGCATCGAAGAGTTCGTGTTGGGGCACGATGATTCGGGCCAGCGAAGGCGGCTGCGACGCGAGGTGGCGTACCCAATCGATCGCATCATCGCGCGACCGATCCGTGTACACATGGATCCAGAATGTCTCTCCGGTCGGACTGTCCAGGCTGGGTTGATACAACACTCCGACCGATGCTTCGGCTCGGCCCGGCAGTGCGGCGACGATCGGATCCTCGGATGCCTCCAGCCAGAACTGCAGCCCTACCTCGATCTCCGTCGACTCCAGGTGTCGACCGATCGGTACTTCCAGCGTGAATCCGCCGTTCGCATCCCCTGCCGACCCGTTCTGGAGCTCGCTCTCCACTTCGGTCTCTTGCTGCCCCTCGTTCGGCACGGCGCCGTCCGGCTGCTCCGGCTCCCCGCATGCGTCCGCGGCCAGGGCAATGGCGACCAGTGCGCCAAGAAGGCCCAAACGCCTGCTGAGCCGCCGCAAGCCCGACACCTCAGCTCAGCTCCGGGCCCGAAGTGTCCGCCTGCTCCCCCCGTTCGTCCCCGCCCTGGGCAGCGAGCAGGACGATATGGAAGGTCGTGCCGACACCCTGTTCGCTCGACACTCGAATCTCGCCCCCTTGCGCCCGCACCAGCTCGCGGGCGATCGCCAGTCCCAGTCCCGTCCCACCTTGCGCGCCGGGCCGATCGGACTTGTAGTAGCGGTCGAACAAGTTCGGTATGGCCTCCTCGGGAATGCCGACCCCAGTGTCGGCGACCGCAATCGACACGCTGCTCCGGCTCACAACTGTTGCGCTCAACTCTACGTCGCCGCCCGGCGGCGTGTGACGCAGCGCATTGTCTAACAGGTTGCCAAGGACCTGATCCAGACGGTCCCAGTCGCCCAGCACATCTCCCACCTCTGCTCCATGATCGGGCGTCACCGTCAGCCTGACGTCCAACTCCTGCGCGCGCAGCGCGAACAGGTCCCCCACATGGTCCAACAGCGAGGCAACGTTGACCGGCTTCGACTCAACCTGAACCTGCCCTGCCTCAATCCGTGAAAGGTCCAGCAGGCCCTCGACCAGGCGCAACAAGCGCCGCGACTCGTCTTCGATGATTCGATAGGCATTGCGCTGTTCGTCGTCCTTGACCACATCGTCCATCAAGGCCTGCGAGAACCCGTTGATCGAGGTCAACGGCGTCTGCAAGTCGTGCGACACGTTGGCCAGGAAGTCCCGCAGCGCGGTCTGCTGGCGCTCGACTTCCTCGGTCATCTGATTGAACGACGCCGCCAACTCTTGCGCCTCCTGCGATCCGCCGACGTCGACGCGCTGCTGCAACTGCCCCCGCGCGACACTGCGCGACGCCGCGGCCACGCGCTGAATTGGTCGATAGATCGAGCGGGAGACCAGGAATCCCACCAGCGAGGCCACGACCAGCGCGACCGCCCCCGCGATCAGCAGCCTCGGAGCCAGGTCAGCCGCCACCTCGCTGCGTGATCCGCCGACCAGGGCGACGGCGATGCAGCAATATCCCTGCCGCTGCGCTTCCGCGCCCAGACTGGTCAGCACGTACGAGAGCTGTTCGCCGTCTTCGGTCGTCGTCTGTCCTTCGACGACCTCATGCTGATCCAGGGCTTGGAAGTCAAGCTCCAGGCGCTCGCCATGAAAGCGGTTCCCCGGCTCATACGTCCGAACAACGTCGCCCGCCGACGTGAGCCCCAACACCACCACATCCAACTCATCGACAATCGAACCGATCAAGCGCTGTTCGGTCTCGAAGCTAGTCAGCGTGCGCTCCAGCGTGCGGCCTTCGCGCTCTTCCGAGAACAGTTCCGGTCCCCAGGCGGTCGCCAGCTCTCTGAGTTGCGATTGATCGACGCGATCCTGGTAGCCGCCGAGCAGCAGGAAGCTGGTCAACCCGACGACGATCAGCGTCAGTACGACGATCGCGACCAGGGTCATGTAGATCCGCGACCGGATCGTGCTGAACTGCAGAACCGGCCAGCGCATTTCAGGCAACCGCAACCATGCGGTGGTCTCCGACAGCCACTTCGTCGACTTCGTCAGTCGTGGCGACATCAGCAACCCGGACCCGCTGCGGCCGTTGCGTCTCGGGCGCTCCACCTACCCGAGCTCGTGCGGTTCGCCGTTCGACGACAGCGCCAGGCTGGACGGATGGTCGCGAAGCGTCATCTTGTAGCCGACGCCGCGCAGGGTCTCGATTTGCAGGTCGCTGTCGCGCAGGTGCTGGCGCAGGTGATTGATATGCACGTCCACGGTCCGCGTCTCGCCGCTGAAGGTGTAACCCCAGACCAGCGAGAGCAGTTGTTCGCGCGACATGACCGTCTGCAGATTCTGCGCCAGCGCGAAGAGCAAGTCGAACTCCTTGGTCCGCAGCTTCAGCGACTCGCCGGCCAGCATCGCCTCGCGGGTCTGTCGATTCAGCGTCAGGCTGCCAACCGCGACCTCCACGCCGGAGCGAGCAATACCGTCGGCGCGGCGCAGGATCGCTTTGACTCGCGCGACCAGTTCTTTGGGATTGAACGGCTTGGTCAGGTAATCGTCGGCGCCCAATTCGAAGCCGGCAACTTTGACCGCGTCCTCGCGACGAACGGTCAGCATCAGAATCGGTACGTCCGAGTCCTGGCGGATGCCCTTGGTCACTTCGAACCCGTCGAGCTTGGGCATCATCAGGTCAAGCACCACGAGGTCGGGCCGCAGCATCACGGCCTTCTCCAGCGCCTCCTGCCCGTCGGAGGCAAACTCGAGCTCGTATCCCTCGCGGGACAGGTACAGGCGGACGAGTTCACGGATGTGGGGCTCATCGTCGGCAATGAGAATCTTCATGGTCGTGCAGCCTGCCCACCAACCGATTTCACTATAGAACGTCGCACGACGATTCTTGGACTCCACTGAGGCGTCGACTGTCGAATACGGACACTGCCGTTCGCAGGACTCATTGATAGCCTCAACTTGCACAAGCTGCACAAGTCGCGCATGCACCATTCAAACTGCCAGGGAGCGAACCATGCCCAGACGTCAACTGCCGCCCGGTGTGGAAGTCCGGTCCGCGAACAGCGAGGAGATGGAGGACTTCCGCTTCATCGCCAACCTGGCGCTCGGCGAACACGGCAATCCGAAGCGCGATCCGGTGACCTTCCTGCAACCCGAGTGGTCAACCTGCGTGTTCGAGCACGGCGCGTTGTCGACCACGTTCGGCGCATGGCCGTTCTCGATGCGATTCAACGGCGAGCGCGCACACGTCGCCGGCGTCACCGCCGTCGGCACCGACCCGACCAAGCGCCGCCGCGGCTACCTACGCCTGGCGATGGAGCACTCGCTGGACGAGCAGTACGAACGCGGCCAGTCGCTGGCGGCGCTCTATGCCTCACAGGCCGGCATCTATCAGCGATTCGGCTATGCCGTCTGTTCTCGCCGCCTGCGCTATGAGATCGATCCGCACGATCTGAACTTTGTCCAGGCGCCGACGCCGATCGGCACGCTCAGCGTGTCCAACGCGAAGGACCTGCCCGACAACGCCGTCGTCGTCCGTGACCTGTATCGCAAGTACATGCAACCGAGAAACGGATTGCTGCACCGCGGCATCAACCTCTGGACCGCCGAAGTTCTCGACGAGCCTTCCGACATTGAGGAGGGTCCGGTCCGGGTCCTGCTCTACGAAGAGGACGGCGAGGCGCTCGGCTACATGGTCTACACCAGCCGTGAAGATCAGAGCATCAGCAAGCACAGCGCCTATCAGCGCGATCATCGGATGACGATCCGGGAATACGGCTGGCTCACGCCGGCCGCCTACGTCGCGATGTGGCAGTACGCCGCCGCTCAGGATCTGACCTGGCGGATTTACCTCAACGACGCGCCCTCAGACGATCCGATCCAGCACTTCGCACGCGATCCGCGCACGCTCAGGGTCGGGGCGCTGGACGGTGTTCTCGTGCGCATCGTCGACCTGCCCCGGGCGCTGATCACACGCCGCTACCAGGTCGAGTCCGAGCTCACGTTCCGAGTCCTTGACGAGCTCTGCGAGTGGAACCAGGGCACCTGGAAGCTCAGCGTGGGACCGGAGGGCGCCGACATCCGTCAGGTTGACGAGTCACCGGAACTGACCATGGACGTGTTCACTCTGGCGCACCTGGCGACCGGCGCGCTCTCGGCGACCTACAACCACCGCCTGGGCCGGATCGAGGCCGCCGACTCGGCCGCGTTGCTCAGAGCCGATCACCTGTTCGCCACCGAGTACGCCATGCACTGCATGAACCACTTCTAGGCCATCCAGGATCGCGAACCGGCTCAACCCGCCTCACCCAGCAGGTAGTGTCCGACCGCCTCTTCCAGCGCCTTGACCTCGGCTGGTTCCAGATCGCGGTATGGCGGCCGCGTATGCGTCAGCGGTAAGCCGCTCGTGATCTGGATGAGCTGTTTCATCGCGCCGACGCGGGGAAACTGGTCGAGAATCGCGTGCAGCTCGTTGAGCTGAGCCTGCGGTCGCTGCGGCTCGCCGCCCTCGCGGTGGGCAAACTGAATGGTCTTGACCAACGCCGGCACCGCATTCGCCATCCCTGAGACCCCGCCGACGCAACCCGCCTGGTACAGCGCCGCGTGCGCCGCGTCGGAGCCGGCCATGACCCGAAACTCCGAACCCGGACCGTCGGCCGGGACCTGGGCCATGTAGCGCGTGGTCTGTTCCGCATCGCCGCCGGAGTCCTTAATGCCCATCAGTTGATCGGGATGCCGTCGCAACACACCGGCCAGTACATCCTCGCCAATGCCGATCTTCGCCTGGGCCGGCATGTGGTAGAGCAGCACGCGCCCCTCGTCAGGCAACGACTCGATCACGGCGCTGAACCAGTCGATCATCCCGCGCGAATCCACGTTCTTGAAGAAGTACGGAGGCAACAGCGCCACCGCGTCAGCCCCGGCGTCGAGCGCATCGTTAGCTGCCCGAATCGTGTCCGCGAGCGACGGACAGGTCGCGCCGGCGACCACTACCAGACCGCCGCCGACCCCTCGCGACGCTTCTTTCACCGCCTGCACGACGCGCCGGCGCTCGTCCAGCCCCACCGATGGACCTTCGCCGTTCGTGCCCAGCGTCAAGATGCCGGTGATGCCCATCCGTCGCAGCCAGTCGACGTGCGCGCCGATCCAGTCGACATCCACATCGCGGCCGCCTGCCGTGAACGGCGTCACCTGCGCTGCTATCAACCCGTCAAGCCGTTCGTACGCCAGCGCCATGGTCCTGCCTCCGCTCGATTGCCTGGGAGCAGCCTAGACCTGAGCCGCAGCGCCAGCGCGGCAATAGCCTCAGTACATGCCAGACACTCCAGACATGCCACGCGTGTTCATCTGCAGCGCGACCGGCGCGTTGACCTCCGACGTTGCTCCCGTCGGCGGAGGCGTGGCCGTCCTGGAAGCGCTGGTTCCCCATCTGGAACGAGCCGGATTCGACCTCACCATCCTCACGCCCGGCAGCGACGACGAACGAGTCGGCGCTGACCAGACCCTGGCCGTGCCGACGCTGGCACGGGCCGAACCCGAACGACTCCTGCGCCTCAATGCCCGCAGCTACGCGACCTTCGCCCTGGAGTGGGAGTCCGCGCTGGGCCGCTACTTCTCCGACATCGACCCGACCGATGCGGTCGTCATCGCCAACGACACCTCGGAGGGCCCGCCGTTCGCGGCGCTGCAGCACAACGGCTTCCGCCAGATGGCGTTGCTGCATGTCGTCGTCAGCGAGTTCTTCAGCCGCCGCTACATCTCGCAGCCAACCGGCCTGTCGATTAACGGTGCGCACCTCTCGGCCATCTGGCGACTCGCAGAGTCCCGGGGGTTGACCCGCTTCGCACCCGACATCGCGCGGCTTGTCTGGCCAAAGGAGGCCGACCTCGTCCGCTGGGTCGACGTCCCAATCGCGCCATCGGCGCCTGTCGCGCGTTCCCTGGCCGCTTGCTATCCCGGCAGCGCGGTCTCGGAGCGCATCGAGATTGTGCCCTGGGGCGTGGTCGGCACTCCTGATCCGACACTTCGCGAGCATCGCCGAGCAACGCTCCGCTCGATCGGCGCCGATCCGAACCGATTCACGCTACTCACACTCAGTCGCATCGCCCCGGAGAAGCGAATCCACCTCGCCATTGACGCGCTCAAACTGATCGAATCCCAATCGCCGTCCACTGCCGAGAGAATTCAGTTGATCGTCGCCGGCGCGCCGGCATACATGGGCGGCCGCTCATACGAGCGCAAACTGCGCCGCGCTGCCTCCACGCTTACGCGCGCCGATGTGCACTTCCCTGACTACGTAGGGGACCCGGACAAGTGGCGGCTCTTCGCTGCCGCCGACGCCTTCCTCTCGCCCAGCTATTACGAGGCCTACGGGCTGACCATTGCTCAGGCGCTCGCCAGCGGACTGCCGGTCATCGCCGTGCCCCACGCGGGAGCACGCGCCACGGTCGACGAAGGCCGCGGCTGGATCGCCGAGCCAACGCCGGCCGGCTTCGCCGCCGCGATCAGGCGCGCGCTGCATGCCGACGAGACCCGCGAGATCCTGCGGCATCGCGACCACGCCGCGCGCTGGGGCCGCGAGCGCCCGTTCTCGGTTGCCGCCGAGCGGCTGATTGGAATCGCCCATAGACTCGCCAGTGGCGATCACACCGGGGAGGCAACACGATGACGCAGCGAGCAGTGCTCTTCGACTTCGGCGGCGTCCTGATCCGCATGGACTGGGACGGGTACGACGAGTTCGGCAAGCGCTGGAATCTGCCGCCAGGCACGCTGGTCGACGCCTTCTACCGCACGCCCGAATGGCACGCCATCGAGACCGGCCGCGGCAACTGGGAGACCTGGCAACGCGGCGTCGAGCAAAGCCTCGCGCCGTACCTGCAGGGCGATGCCGCGACCGAAGTCCAGAGCCTGCTTGACGCCTGGTACGCCCAACCCTGGCAGTACCACCATCCCAACTTCGAGCTCGCCCGCGACCTCCAGGCCGCCGGACACAAGATCGGCGTCCTCTCCAATGCCCCCGACGACCTGCGCGACCGCTTCCTCAGCAACCTCCCGGTCGAGGTCGACTGGGACGCGATCGTCGTCTCGGGCGAAATCGGCATGCGCAAGCCCGATCCCGGCATCTTCCACCACGCGGCCGAGGCGATCGGCGTCGCTCCCGAGCACTGCTTCTTCATCGACGACCTGGAGGAAAATGTGCTCGGCGCGCAGGCGGTCGGAATGAGCGGCTACCACTTCACCAGGAACAACTACCGGGCGCTCAGGATCGCGCTGCGGGCATCCGGTATCGACAGCTAGCCGCCCTCGGGCGCACCCCGATCGCGCAACAGCGCAAAGAACACCGACGCAAACACCGCGCCCAGACTCGGCGCGACCCAGTAGACCCAGTGGTTGTCCCAGAACCAGGCGATGGCAGCCGGACCGAACGCGCGGGCCGGATTCATCGACGCGCCCGAGACCGAGCCGGCCATCGTCACTGCCGCCGCCACGTACAGACCCACAGCAATCGCGAACACGGTCGCGCCGCGGCCCCGGTCGGCCAGCATCAGGATCGCGTAGACCAGGAAAAACGTGATCACGATCTCCGTGCCGAAGGCCTGGATCACGGGGCCGGTGCTGAAGTTGGCGCCCAACCAGGACTCGCCCTCGCCCGTGTGATTGCGGAACAGCCCGTGCATCACCGACGACGCGATCAACGCGCCCACTAACTGCGCGCCCACGTACGGCGCGAGCTTGCGTCCCGGTAGTTTGCCCGTCAGCCACAGTCCCAGCGAGACCGCCGGATTCAGATGCGCGCCCGAGACCGCCCAGAAGGCGAAGATCATCACCGCCACGCCGAACCCGTTGACCAGCCCCACACCCAGCGCGCCCAGCGATCCGCCCGACCACCAGTTGACGTGCGCCGATCCGGCGCAGAACAATACCAGGCCGAACGTGCCCAGCACCTCCGCCATCAGTTGCCTGGCGCCGGCCTGGTTGCTCGCGCGGTCAAGCCTCAGCCGTCCCAGCAGCGGACTCGCCGCACGGACGACAGGAGCCAATGCCCGTTCAATCGGACTCATGATCGAAGCCTCCTGCCGACATCATGAATTCGACCGAAACGCTAACAGTCGACCGCCAACCTCCGGTGTGCGCGCTGTTAAGGTTGAGCCATGCCAAATCGACTCGCCGGGGAGACCTCTCCCTACCTGCTGCAACACGCCAACAATCCCGTGGACTGGTATCCGTGGGGCGACGAAGCCTGGGCTCGCGCCCGCGCCGAGGACAAGCCCGTCCTGGTCAGCGTCGGTTACGCCGCCTGCCACTGGTGCCACGTGATGGAGCGCGAATCGTTCGAGGACGAACAGATCGCCGCGCTTCAAAACGAACTCGTCGTCAGCATCAAGGTCGACCGCGAAGAACGTCCCGACGTGGACGAGATCTACATGGACGCCCAGCAGATGCTGCACGGGCACGGCGGCTGGCCGCTCAATGTCTTTTGCACGCCCGACGGCCGTCCCTTCTTCGGCGGCACCTACTTCCCGCCTCAGCGCCGGACCGGCATGCCCGGCTGGACCGACGTGCTGCGGGGCGTCGCCCGCGCCTTCCGCGAGCAGCGCGACCAGGTCGAACAGCAGGCCACGCAGCTCACCCAGCACCTCAACCTGCGGGTCGAGCTGGCCGGCGAGGAGTTGAGCGAATCGCCTGCACAAGTCCGCTCCAGAGCCGCCACCGCATTGCTTCAGTCCGCCGACCGTAGCCACGGCGGATTCGGCGGCGCGCTCAAGTTTCCACAGCCCTACTACCTGCAACTGCTCGTGCAGCAAGCGCTCGACGATTCGGCCGGCAACCGCCACGACGCCCGCAGTCACCTCGTCCACTCGCTGCGCAAGATGGCCGAGGGCGGCATCTACGACCAGCTCGCCGGCGGCTTCCACCGCTACGCCGTCGACCAGATCTGGCTCGTTCCGCATTTCGAAAAAATGCTCTACGACAATGCGCTGCTGATCCCGCTCTACCTCGACGCACAGCGTCTGACCAACCCGCGATCCCATCTCCCCCCCTCTGGGGAGGAGATGCCGAAGGCAGAGGGGGGGCGCTCCCTCTTCGCGCGCATCGCCCAGGAAACCGCCGACTACCTGCTCAACGAACTGCAGACGCCCGACGGCGCGTTCTACGCCTCGACCGACGCGGACTCGGAAGGGGTTGAGGGCAGGTACTTTGTCTGGACGCGAGACGAACTGCACGAACTGTTGGACCCGCAGGACGCCGAGATCGCCTGCCGCGGCTGGGGCGTCGATGTCGGCGGCAATTGGGAGGGCAACTCGATCCTCACTGCCGCGCAATCCGCCGAGGATGTCGCGCGCTGGCTCGATCTGTCGCTCGCCGACGTTGAGGTCTCGCTCGAACGCAGCCGCCGAAGACTGCTGGAACATCGCGCCACGAGAATCCCGCCGGCCGCCGACACCAAGATCATCGCTGCCTGGAACGGCATGGCGATCGATGCCTTGGCCAAGGCCGGAGCAGTGCTGGAAGAGTCGCGCTTCACCGAGGCCGCCGAACGCGCCGCGCGATTCATCCTCGACCGCATGCGCACTCCGGACGGCGGCCTGTTGCGCATTCACTCGGCCGGCCGCGCCTCCGTCGACGCATTCGTCGAAGACTACGCCGCCCTTGCCGACGGCATGATCTCGCTCTACGAAACCACCGGCGACGACACCTGGTATCTCGAAGCACGCTCGATGATCGACGCGATGATCGAACGGTTCTGGGACCACGAAGGCGGCGGATTCTTCACCGTCGGCCGCGACGGCGAGCAGCTCATTGCGCAGCGCAAGCCAGTCCAGGACGGCGCGACGCCCAGCGGCAATTCGCTCGCCGCGCGCGCGCTGGCGCGAATGTACGCGCTCACCGCCGAGGGGCGCTATGCCGACCTGATCGAGGCGATGCGCGAGTCCTTTTCCGCCTACCTGAGCAAGGCGCCGACCATGCTCGGCCTGTTCGTCTCAGTCGAGGATTGGCTGACGGATCACCGCTCGGTCGCCCTGGTCGGACCGGCCGGCGACCCTCGGATCGCTCGAATGCGGCGAGACCTCTGGACCGGAGCGCCTCGGCCAATGGTCCTCATGCAGCGCGAAGGAGAGAGCGTCGTACCGCAGCTCTCCGACAAGCCAATGCAACACGGCCGACCGACCGCCTACGTCTGCCAGGCCTTCGCCTGCTCGGCTCCGGTCCATACGGCCGCCGATCTGGCACGAGTTCTCGACGAGCCCTTACCGAACGGATAAGCTACACCGTCGTAGACCGATTGGAGACCCACATGCCCCACCAGACCGTTGTTCCAACGCTTCGCTATGACGACGCCAACGAAGCGATCCGCTGGCTGCACGAGGCGTTCGGGATCACCGAGCACTTCGTGGTCCGCAATGAGGCGGGACGCGTCGAGCACGCGCAGCTTGCCTGGCGCGGTTCGATCGTCATGCTCGGCGACGCTACCGATGATGTGCACAGCCTGCCTCACCGCCACGGATCAGTCAGCATGACCGCCGAGTCGGCCGAGCAGGTGGACGAAACCTTCGCCCGCGCCGTCGCCGCCGGTGCGAAGGTGATCCAGCCGCTGACCGACACCGACTACGGCTCGCACGCCTTCACCGTCGCCGACTACGAGGGCAATCACTGGCACCTGGGCACCTACGACCCGTTCGTAACCCAGGACCAACAGGACGGATAATGCCATGCCGCACCAGACAATCGTTCCCGCATTCCGCGCCAACGACGCTCAGGCGCTCATCGAGTGGCTTTGTCATACGTTCGACTTCACCGAGCGCATGATTGTGCCCGACGGCAACGGCGGCGTCGCGCACGCCGAGTTGGAGTGGCGCGGCAGCCTGGTCATGCTCGGATCAGTCCGCGGCGAGGATGACCCGCTCAACGAGTCAATGGGCAAGGCATCCGTCAGCTTGGCCGCAGAGTCGAGCGAACAGGTCGACGAGCTGTATCAGCGAGCCCAGAATGCGGGCGCCGCCATCGCATTCCCGCTCGAAGACACAGACTACGGCTCGCACGCGTTCACGGTCCGCGATCCCGAAGGCAACTTCTGGCACTTCGGCACCTACGACCCGCTCGCGACGCAGACGGAGTAGGACACTAATGAACATGCCAGACCCCGAACGACCGCATATGCCGGACAGCTTCGGCTTCAGCATCGAGGACTACCCCTTCGAGCCGATGTCGTGGCAGTGGGTTACCGAACAACTTACAGCGGCGCGCAACTATTGGGTCGCCTCGACCCGGCCCTCGGGCCGACCCCACTCCGTGCCCGTCTGGGGCGTCTGGGTCGATGACGCCTTCCACTTCGCCACCGATCCGCGCGGGGTCACGGCTCAGAATCTGATCAAGAATCCCGAGTCGGTCGTCAACCTCGAGTCGGGCGACGAGGTGGTCATCCTCGAGGGCAGGTTCGAGCTGCACGACTCCACGCCCGGCATCCAGGCGGCCTTCAATGCCAAGTACGACATGCCCTGGGGGGCGGAGGAGACGATCCCGGTCTTCACGCTCACGGTCAAGAAAGCGCTCGCCTGGACCGAGGCCAACTTCCCCAGCAACGCCACCCGCTGGCGATTCTGACCAGCCGGTCTCTGCTAGCTGCCCGTGAACTCCGCCGTGCGGCGTTCGTTGAACGCCGCGACGCCTTCTTGCATGTCATCGGTGTAGGCCAGACGCTCGAAGTAAAGCTGCTCGATCCGTAGCCCCTCATCCAGCGAGGTCTGCATCCCGCGCACCGCCGCCGACTTGCAGGCGCGCACCGCGAGCGGCCCGTTGCGGTTGATCCGCTCAGCCATCGCCCGCGCTGCGTCCATCAACTCGTCCGCCTCAACCACCCGATGCACCAACCCAATCTCATACGCTCGCTCGGCCGACAGCGGGTCGCCGGTCAGGATGATCTCCATCGCCCGGCTCTCGCCCAGCAGTCTCGGCAGCCGCTGCGTCCCGCCCCAACCAGGAAGCAAGCCCAGCCCGACCTCAGGCTGGCCCATCTGAGCCCCGCTCGCCGCGATCCTGATGTCGCAGGCCAACGCGACCTCGAGGCCGCCGCCGAAGGCGTAGCCGTTAATCGCCGCGATCAACGGCTTGGCAATGTACATCCCGCGCATGATCGAGGCTGGCAGCTCAAACCGCTCCTTCGACGGCTCGTCCATCAGCGCCGGAATCATGTCGCGCAGGTCGGCCCCGGCCGAAAACGCCCGCTCGCCCGCGCCGGTGATGATCGCGGTCCAGGCCTCGTCGTCGTCCTTGAACCGCGCGCAGGCATAGGCGAACGCCGCGTACTGCTCGCGATCGAACGAGTTGAGCGCTTTCGGGCGGTCGAGCGTGATCGTCGCGATGCGCTCGGAGACTTCGTAGCTGACGGACATGGGCACTCCTGATCATCAATCCTGCATGTGCTGCAGGCAGCCTAATTGCGGACCGCCGGCACGGTCGCCGTTAGGCTGATTGTGAGTAACCACGACTACTTGACGAGGAACGACACATGAGCCGCCGCATTGGCATGGGTTTCGACTGGCAGGGATCGATCAACCGCGAAGACGCGCTGAAGCGGGCGCAGGCCGCCGACGAGGTCGGGATCGACTCGCTCTGGGTCGCCGAAGCCTGGGGACAGGACGCCTTCACCACGCTCGTCCAGCTCGCCGAGCGGACCAGCAATGTCCAGGTCGGGACCAGCATCGTCAACATCTACTCGCGCACGCCGGCCGCCCTGGCCCAGCACTTCGCCACCATCGACGAGCTGTCCGAAGGCCGCGTCATCGTCGGACTGGGCAACTCCGGTCCGCAGGTGATCGAGCATTTCCACGGCGTGCCTTTCCAGCCCGCCTTCAAGCGCATGCGCGAGACCGTCGAGATCATGAAGATCCTCTTCTCCGGCGAGCGGCTCAACTACGACGGCGACATATTCAAGCTGCAGCGCGGCTTCACGCTGCGCTTCGACACCTACCGCAAGCAGCTGCCCATCTACCTCGCCACGCTCAATCCCAAGTCGGTCCAGATGACCGCCGAGATCTCCGACGGCTGGCTGCCGGTCATGATTCCCATGGAGCGGCTGAAGGAAGAGATCGACCAGGTCAACGACTGGGTCCGCGAGGCCGGCAAGAGTCCCGCCGAGTTCACGGTCCGCGCGCCCGGCGGCGTCACCGTGGCCAACACGCCCGAGGACCAGGCCCGCGCCCGCGCCGGACAGGCCGGCACGCTCGCCTTCTACTGCGCCCGCATGGGCGAGTTCTACTACCGCCAGCTCTCACGCCAGGGCTACGAGGACGAGGCCAACGCCGCCCGTCTGGCCTGGAAGGAAGGCGGCGGCGGCGCAGCGGCGGATTCCATCCCCGGCGAGATGCTGGAACAGTTTGGGTTCGTCGGCACGACCGAGGAGTGCGTCGAGCGCCTCGAACAGGAGCAAGCCGCCGGCGCCCTGCTCCACTCCGTCAACGTGATGGAGCAAAACCCCAACGAGTTCGCCAAGATCCTCGACGCCCTCAAGGGCTAACGGAGCTCACAGTCCCGGCCCTGCGCCGGGACCCGCTCGGTGCTGGCAGCCTCACGCCGCCCACTCGATCCACCAGCCGTGGGGGGACGACCTGGCGAGGACTTGACGCTCGGCGGCGCCATTGGCGAAGCGGGTGATCGACAGGCTTGGCATTTGCACCTCGTCGATGTCTTCCATTCGCAGTTCCAACGTAACCAGCCAGACCGGGCGATCTCGACTGGTCTGCGTGAGCGTTCGGAAGATCTGCTCGCGCCCCTCGGCCGGGATTTGATAGAGCGCGACCGTGGAGTAGACCGTCAGGGCCGTGTCGGGCGGCGTATCGGCGATCATCCCGGGTAGCAGCTCGACGGCGTCGCCTCCGCGTAGATCGACCGGCGAGTGCCGCAGTTCGGCGGCCGCGTCGATCAGTCGTTGATGCCGTTCGACGTGCTCGGGCCAGATCAATGCCCGCAGCCAGAGCAGTTCATCCTCGTTGCGCAGGTCGATCGGGTTGAGATCGATCCCGCCGCGGAACTCGATGTCCAGCTCTTCGGCCAGCGCCGGCATCGGACTCTCGCCGCGCAGTTCCGCCTCGAGCGACACCTTCGCCCGGGGACGACCCCAGACCGCTTCCTCCTGACCGCCTCGCAGGTATCGGTAGCGATACCGGTCCACATTCAGATTGAGGCCTGCGCTCGCTCCGATGTCGATCAGCGCCAATGGCTGCGCCGACTCCTGCTGCACCATCGAGAACGCCGGCAGCAGGCACGTGCAGCGCCGCACCACGTTGGTCTGGGTGCGCCGATTGTGAATCAGATCGAGGATGATCTCGCGGTGCGAGAGACAGAAGTCGCGAAAGGCCGGAAACGCCGGCTCCATCGGACGGTCTTCTCCCGAGACGATGGGGTAATGCAAGGCCAGTGGATGCTCCGCGTAGTCCCCGCCGCTGAGCAGCAGGCACTGCACCGAGGCGAAGAGCATGTTGGGCGCCGGCTGCCGCTGCCGCTTCTGCGCCGCTAGTTCCAGGAGCTCGTGATCCAACGAGATGCCGTACGACAGCTCGGCGTACAGCGGCGACGCGAGATCGGGCGCTTCGACGCGGGCGAAGCAGTGGAACACGTCGCGGTAGTGCGCCACCCTCTCTGAGTCGAGAGGCGCATCGAGCTGGCTCCTCGGTGACATGTCCCCGACTCAGGCGTTCAGGAACTCGCCGATCTTGCCCAGCAGCGCCTCGGGCTCCTCGACCTGCGGCATGTGACCCGAGGCCGAGAACATGGCGACCTCGGAGTTCGGAATAGCGCGGTTGAAATCCTCGGCGTATTGCGGCGGGATCAGGCCGTCGGAGGCGCCCCAGCAGATCAGCGTCGGCGACGTCACCCGGTGAATTCGTTCGGAGAGGCGCTTGTCAGGAATCGGCCACATGAAGCGCGCGGCCGTCTGCAGCATCTTGGCCCGCTCGACCGTCACGGTGCGCAACTCGTCCGGGTCCTCCGGCGGGGGCGCGGTCATCATCTGCGCGCCCGGATGATTCGTGTCGTGGAACAACGCCGGGACCAGCTCGTTCGGCAGCATCGCGAAGAAGTCGGCGACCGGGTAGTCGTCGTTCCACAGACCGGCCGGCGCGATTAGCACCAGCTTGGAGACGCGGCCCGGCTGCATCGCCGCCACCTCGGCCGCAAACCAGCCGCCCATCGAATGGCCGACCACGATCACGTCCTCAACGCCCAGCGCGTCGAGGAAGTCCCAGTAGAAGTAGAAGACGTCGTGATGGTCCATCAGCCACTCGACGCCGGTCGAGTTGGCCGTGCCCGGCAGCTTGGGCGCGATCACCCGGTGGTGCTGCGAGAGCTGCTCCAGGAACGGGTCCCAGATCAATCCGCCGGCGCCGTGAATGAAGAGCAGGTCCGGCCCGGATCCGGCCTCCATGTAGCCGACGTTGAATCGTCCATTGACGAGCGAGATGGTCTTGTCTTCCATCTGGATACCTCCAGGAACGCGCACGCATCGGTCAGCCCGCCGCACAGGCGGGCGCACGTACAGAGGCTATGAGTCACCCGCGATCAGTGTCAATCCGACTCCGCCCGTTCGCGCCGCCGTCTGCGCCACACGATCGTGCCCAGAACCAGCAGTCCGCCGAAGACCAGCGTGCCGATAATCGCGCCCGTGCTCGACTCAAACTCCTCGATCACCAGCAGCAGCCAGGACAGGTACACGCCCAATAGACCGAAGACCAGCGCGCCTCGATGCTCGCGCCAGACCCCGTAGGCCGCAACCATCAACGACCAGACCAGTCCCACCACGGCCAACTCAACACTATCGACAGCCAGAATTGCCGCCGCGACCACGCCGCCCAGCAGCAGCGCCCCTTCCCAGATCGGCGTGAGCCAGTGCTCGGCAAGCGACCCCATCCACCGGCGTGACGACAGCCCTACGACCGCTAACTCCATGGTCGTGAACATCACCACCAGGGCCAGCGCAATCCGACGTTCGTCGTCCAGGTCGCAGAGGCCGCCGCCGAGCGCTCCGAGCAACAACAGCGCCGACGCCGGCAGCAGCTCTACCCGTTGACGGCGCAGCGCCCAGGCCGTCACCAGCCATCCGCCCAGCAACGAGAGCCAGTCCATCAGGGGATCGCCCGACGCGCCCGCCAGAGCGAGAATCCCGATGCCCATGCCGACTGAAGCGCCCAGCCTGGTCCAGACGGCCAGCGGCGCAGCCGCCCACTGGCGAGCCCGCTCCAGCAGCCAGAGCAGCGCCGCGCCAATCCCCACGACCAATCCGAGCGTGGTCCACTGCGCCCAGAGCGCGAGCGGACGCAGATCCAGTTCTCGATAGATGCCGGTATCCAGCGCGCCGCCTTCGACCGCGACCGCCAACGGCAGCGTGGTCAAGGCCAGCGCCGAGAGGACCGCAGCGATCGGTGAACGCGCCACACGCATCATCAGGCCGCCGGTCATCAGCACCCACACGCTGACGATGGCCCAGCCCGCCGCCTGCGATCCTTCCTCGAAGGACTCGTCCAGCACCCAGGCCACCCCGATGGCCAGCAGGATCACACCCGCCCCCGCCATCCCGTCGGACATCGCCCGCATGCCCAACGGCACTGAAACGCGGGCCAGCAACAGCGCCGCAACACCCCCGACAAACAACCACACGCCCTCGTCGTCCAGGGCAAGGAAGGTGAGCATCAGGACCCCGGCAAGCAGGATCGAGACGCCCAGGTACGACAACGCGCTCTCCATCCGACCGCTCAGCCGGCGCGTCGACCGCTCAGCCTCCCACGAGCGGATCGATGCGGCCATGTCTTCATCGAGCAATCCCGCTTCGCGCCATCGATCGAGCACCGAACGCCAGTCGTCGCGCTCGTGCATCCCGGCCATCTACCGCCCCGCTTCCCCTGATCCCGATTCAATCCGCGTCCAGCCTAGAGTGATTCCATGCCCGCCAGCGCGATTCCAGCCGCCATCGTCCGCGCCTACGACCTTCGCGGCACAACGCCCGATCAGATCGACTCCCGGGTCGCCAGCCGGGTCGGCAACGCGTTCGCTCAGTGGCTGCGGGATCGTGGCGCGACGGCGATGATCGTCGGCCACGACACGCGGGCGACATCCCCAGAGTTGTACGAAGCGGCCATCGAGGGCGCACTCGCCGCCGGCGTCGAGGTGTACGCCGGCGGGCTCGCTCCGACGCCGGTCGTCGGCTGGGCTGTTGACCGCAGCGGCTTCGGCGGTGGGCTGGTCGTCACCGCGAGCCACAATCCGCCCGAGTACAACGGCTTCAAGCTGCTGTCCGACGGCGCGCAACCACTGCTGCCTGAGGAGATTGCGCACGTCGCGCGCCACGCCGCGGCCGTGGCCGTCAACCGGGGCACTCGCCGCGAGTTCGACGCCATCGAGCCCTACCTGACGATGCTGCAACAGCGTTTCGGCGACCGCGGCGCATGCACCGTCGCCATCGATCCCGGCAACGGCACGACTGCTCTGACCGCAGCACAGGCGTTGATCAACGCGGGCGCCAGGGTCCACGCGGTCCGCAACACGGCCAGGCCCACAGCGCACATCGCCGCCGACCCGCAGAACCCGGAGACGATGCGCGAGCTGGCCCGCGTGGTACGGACGACCGGCGCAGAACTCGGCATCGCCTGGGACGGCGACGGCGACCGGATCGGCGTGCTCGACCATCTGGGCCGGCGCTACGAAGCGGACTGGTTGACCGCGCTGCTGGCGCGTCCGCTGCTGGCGCGGCGCCCGGGCGCCGAAGTGCTGCTCGACATGAAGACCAGCAGCAGCGCGATTGACGATATCCGTCGTCGCGGCGGTCAGCCACTGTCGGCGAAGACCGGGTATTCGTTCTTTCGCCGCATGATGCGCGAGCAGCGAATCGCGTTCGGCGGCGAGACCAGCGGACACCTCATGTTCGGCCCCGAGTATCGAGCGGGCGAGCATGCCCCCTGGATCGACGACGGCGTCTATGCCGCCTGCGCGCTGCTCGCGCACCTGTCGGCCTGCGGCCGAACGCTGGCCGAAGAGATGTCGGAGATCGAACCGCGTCCCATCTCGCCCGAGCTGCGTCTGCCCTGCCCCGATGCGGACAAGACCCAGGTCGCGGGCGCGCTGGGCGACTGGTTCGCGGAGCGCTACCCGCAGGCCGAGATTGATCGCGGCGACGGCGCTCGCGTGCTGCTCGACGACGGCTGGCTGCACGCGCGCGCCTCGAACACCGCGCCGGCGCTGAGCCTGCGTTTCGAGGCCCGCGACGAGCCCGGCTATCGACGCCTGGCGGAACAACTGCACGACGCACTCCGCTCGCATCCTCAGGTCGAGGACACGGATCAGTTGCGGCAACCGCCGACGATTGGGCCGCCGACGCTCACCTGACAAAGAGGTCAACGCCGAGTTGTTCGGCCAGACGCTCAAGCTCGCCGGACGGCGCGTCCTCCAGCACCAACATGGCGCGGACCGTTCGCGATTGGCCGCCCAGGAGTTGTTCCGCCTCGAGCACCGCTCGCATCTTGACCAGCGCGAACAGCGCCTGCCGCAGCTCGTGCGGCTCTGCGCCTCGCGGGCGGACTTCGACGATCAGCGCGTTCGATTCGCCGACGAACGCGGCGTCCGATTCGTCGCCGGACGGAAACCAGCGCTCGGTCACGGCCGCGGCATCCGCGGGAGCGCCGAGCGCCGCGCCATTGGCCGCGGCCCACTCCTTGAGCGCCCGGTGCGCCGAACTCTCCGGCGTGCCCGAGCGCGTCTTGGTCGGTGGCAGACCGAAGGCGTAGATGCCGGCCGTGACCCAGTCGTAGCTCTGCAAGGCGGCAAGCTGTTCGGCGCTCGGACTGCCGGCGAGCAGCACCCGCAGGTCCGGCGCGTCGGGATACGTCTCGGACAGCCGCCGCTGCATTCCGTCCGCGACGGCGTCCAGTTCCGACGCGTCCGACAGTCCCAACCGCGCCAGCGCGGCGCCAATGTCGGCCGGCTCGCCCTTGCGCGCGGATTTGGTCAGGAAGCGGTAGAGGCTGCGCTGGCGGTCGATCTCGGTGAGGAGCATGGGCGTAGGGTAGGGAGCGATGAGCGCTGCCGTGCCCCGCGAGATCTTCCACGCCTACGACATTCGCGGACGCGCCGTCGGGGCCGACGTGCCGCTGACGCCGGACCTCGCCTTGCGCGTCGGATTGGCCTTCGGCGCGCTGGTCCAGACCGGCGAGCAGGCCGAGCAAGTCGTGGTCGGCGGCGACCTGCGGCGCTCCACGCCGGCTCTACAGCAAGCCGCGATCGCCGGACTGCTCGATGCGGGTCTCGACGTCGTCGACATCGGCCGGGCGCCGTCGCCGCTGGTCTATTGGACGACCGCGTTGCTCACACAGGAGCGGCCCACCGCCGGATTGGTCGTGACCGCCTCGCACAACCCGCCCGACGACAACGGGATCAAGCTGCTGCACACCGACGCCATGCCGCTCACGCCGGAACAGATCCAGTCGGTCGCCGACCGTGTGGCGTCGGGAGTGGCCGCTGCAGTTCGGCAAGGCGAGCGCAGACTCTGGAGCCCACGCCCGGCCTACCTCCGCAGCCTGGCGGCGTTGTTTCCGCTGCGCCGTGCGCTGCGTATCGCTATTGATCCCGGCAACGGCGTTGCCACCGTGACTGCGGCGGCAGCGTTGCGGGCGATCGGCTGCGAGGTCCTGGCGATCAACGACGACCCGGAGGAGATCGAACCGGCCCATCCCGCCGATCCGCAGCACGCCGACAATGTGGCCCAACTCGCGCAGTTCGTCGCCGACTCGAACGCCGAGCTGGGCTTCGCCTTCGACGGCGACGGCGACCGCCTGGGCCTGGTTGACGGCCGCGGACGTCGCGCGAGCCCCGACCAGGTGCTCGCCTTGCTGGCCGAGGAGTGGCTGGAACAGCATCCTCGTGACGACATCCACGTCGATGTCAAGACTTCGCAGGCGGTGATCGACCACATCGCGCAACTGGGCGGCCGGGCGCGCGTTGGGCCGGTCGGCCATTCGCTTGGCAAGTACGCAATGCGGGATCAGGGCATCGCCTTCGGCGGCGAGGCGTCGACGCATTACTACTACCGGATCGACGACCCGCCGCACATCACCGACGACGCCGTCCGAACTGCCTGCCGGATCGCGCAGCTCGCTTCGACCGGCGACCTGGAGTCTCGGCTGGATCGGATCCCCCGCTACCGCATCTCGCCCGAGGTCAAGATTGACTGCCCGGACGATCGCAAACACGCGGTCGCAGACCGAATCGTCGCCGACGCCCGGCGAACCTGGCGCGTCAACGACATCGACGGAGCGCGAATCGACCTGTCGGACGAGGCCGCCGGCGCATGGTGCATAATCCGAGCCTCGAACACCACACCCTGTCTAACGGTCGTGGTCGAAGCGCGAACCGATCCGGAGTACGAGCAGGTCCGGGCGCTGAGCGCGGACATCCTTACCGCGCAGGGACTGGATCCCTCGCCCCTGCTCAGTCAACCGCCGCTTGACTGAGACGCGCCGCAGGAAGATCGAACACGTCCGCCAGCAACTCGTAGGACCGAATCCTGGCAGCGAAGTCGTAGGTGATCGTGAGCGCGATGAACTCGTCCACGTCGTAGGTCTTGGCCAAACTCTCCAGCTTCTCGCGTACCCGCGAGGGCGAGCCGTGGATGCTGCGGTTCTGCATGTAGCCGATGTAGTCGAGCTCGGGCTGCGAGTAGGGAAAGTTCAGCGCTTCTTCGACCGAGGGGATGCCGCCGCGCGCGCCGCGATTGCCCTTGATCCGCCAGCACCAGCGGCTCCAGCAGAGTTGCTCCGCCTCTTCGTCCGTTTCGGCGACCGTGACGGAGACGCCCAGCGAGGCACGCGGCTCGGGGCTGACCGGAGAGGGCTGGAAGCGCTCGCGGTACTTGCGCACGACCTGCTCGCCGCCCTCGGGCGAGATGAAGTGGGCGAAGCAGTGCGACCAGCCAAGCTCGGCGGCGACGTGTCCGCCGTAGTGCGACGAGCCCAGCAGCCACAGCTCGGGCATCGGCGCGTTGGGCGGCGACGCGCGCACGTCGCGGTACTGGTGGTCGTGCGGCAGGTCGTCGGCGAGCCAGCCGTAGAGGTCGAGCAACTGCTCGGGGAAGTGGTCGATGCCGAGCGCGCCCGGTCCGTGCACCAGCGCCCGCGCCGTGCGGCCGTCGGAGCCCGGCGCGCGGCCCACGCCGAGGTCGATCCGGCCGGGAAACTGCGTCGTGATCGTGCGGAAGTTCTCGGCCACCTTGAGGGAGCTGTAGTGCGGCAGCATGACGCCGCCTGAGCCCACGCGAATCGTCGACGTGCGGGCTGCGACCTGGGGAATCAGGATTTCCGGAGAAGAACAGGCCAGCGATCCCGCGTTGTGATGCTCGGCCAGCCAGTAGCGCGAGTAGCCCAGCCGGTCGGTCGTCTCGGCCAGCTCGAAGGTCTCGGAAATCGCATCGCCGGCCGTCCCGCCGTCGCGAATGGGAATCTGATCAAGCACGCCGAGGCGGATCTCCTGCGCCATGCCGCAAGCCTACAACCGAAGCCCGAAGCTCGCGTAAGCTGATTTCACGTCCGCCGTCGCACGACGCCAGCCCGGAGCGCCAGATGACCTCAGGTTCCCAAGCCCCCGACCAGTCGCTCAGCCCGATCAGCAGTCGCGCGGCCGACGCGGCTCGCGACGCCTGGGGCAGTTTTCCCGCGCTGCACACCGCCAACTCGACCGGCAGGGGTCTGTCGCCCGGAAGCGCGACCGCGTGGGGACTCTCCGAGCGCGCGCCGCTGACCCAGCGCCCGCCAATCTCCCTGGGCGGCGGCATCCCCGACGCCGACACCCAGCCGCGCGCCGAGCTGCTCGCGGCGATGGAGCGGGTGCTCGCCGAACCGGGCGACGCGCCGCTGGTCTACGGCGGACCGCTGGGCTACGAACCGCTGCGCCACGAGGTCGCGCGATTCTTCGCCCGCAACCATCCGGCGAGTCCGACCGCCGACTGGTACCTGCTGACCAACGGCGCGGCCGGCGCGATCGAGTCGATCTGCGCCGCCTTCGTCAACCCCGGCGACATCATCATCACCGAGATTCCCACGTTCACCGGCTCGCTACGCACGATGCGCGGCAAGCAGGCCACGGTGGTCGGCGTCGGCATGGACGACGAGGGACTCAAGCTGGACGAACTCGAGGCGACCATCGATCGGCTCGAAGCGGAGGGCAAGACGGTCAAGCTGATCTACACCCAGCCGACCTTCCACAATCCCACCGGCCTGACCATGACGCTGCAGCGCCGGCTCGACCTGATCGAGGTCGCCGCGCGGCGGCAGGTCCTGCTGATGGAGGACCACGCCTACTCGGAGCTCTACTTCGACGCTCCGCCGCCGCCCACGCTCTCGGAGTTGACCGACGGCTGGGGCGTGCTCACCGTCGGCACGTTCTCCAAGGTGATCGCCACGGGGTTGCGGGTCGGCTGGGTCCAGGCGCGGCCGGAGTGGATTCAGGCGATGGTGCCGTCTCGCTTCGACATGGGCAACAGTCCGCTGCTGCATCGGATGCTGCATGAGTACATGGTCCGCGGCGACTTTCGAGACCACGTGGATCGGATGCGGCGGCTCTACCAACGCAAGATGCAGACCCTGACAGCGGCGCTCAAGCCGTACGGCGAGCCGTACTTCGAAGTGACCGAGCCGACCGGCGGGTTCTTCCTCTGGCTGAGCCTGCGCGAGGGTCTGATTGCGGACCAGGTGCGCGACATCGCCGCCGAAGACGGGCTGATCTTTCCCTCGGGCAACCGCTTCTATCCAGCCAACGAACCGGGCGACGACGGCGAGTCGCTGCGCCTCTCCTACTCCTGGCCGCGGATTGAAGCGCTCGAAGAGGGCGCAGAGCGCCTCAGTCGCGCGTTCCACCAGGCCGCCAACGGCGGCTGAGCGGCCGGGCGTTAGTCCGAGGCGGCTTCGGCGGGGGCCTGGAGGAACTCGGGGACTTCCTGGCCGGCGTCGGTGAACGCCTTGGCGAGAACGTCGTTGCGGCTGAAGGAGACCGCGCCGCCGCCTGAGGCGACCCACTGCTGCGTCCCGCGCACCGATTCGAGTTGTCCCTGGAACTTCGGCGCGACGTAGCGCGCGAAGAGTTCGTAGGACTTGCGGATGCCCTCGCGGTTGGCCCACTCGTGAGCCAACATCATCAGGCCGCCGAAGCCGCCCGAGTTCTCCTGCAGGATCTCGATCGCCTTAACCGCGTCGTCGGGGTTGCCGATGATCGCGCCGCCGGTCTCGACCGCGCCCTCGGGCGTCTCGGCCGTGCCGGGCAGGACGGCCTGCAGCGTGTCGCGGAAGTAGTCGATCTGCCAGGCGCGCCAGCCCTCGCGGGCCTCGTTGAAGGCCTGCTCGCGGGTCTCGGCGATGTACATCGGGATGACCAGACGCCACTTGTTGCGGTCGACGACCTGGCCCTCGCGCTCGGCGACCTGCTCGACTTCGGTCCACTGACCCTCGAGGTTTGAGCGTCCGCCGGGCAGGTAGACGCCGATGCTGAGCATGCCCATGCCGTACTTGCCGGCCATCTGCCGACCGGCCGGCGAGACCGTCGAGGCGACCGCCATCTCGAAGTGCGGCTTGGTGTAGGGCGAGACCTGGAGCCGGGCGTCGGTCAGCTCGAACCAGTCGGTCTTCATGTTGACCGGCCCGTCCTGCTTGAGCAGGGCCAGGATCGCCTGCAGCGATTCGTCCATGCGCTGCCGCTGGTAGAGCGGGTCGATGCCCATCATCCGCGCGTCGGACGAGAGCGCGCCGGGGCCGACGCCCATCATCACGCGGCCACGCGTCATGTGGTCGAGCTGGATCATCCGGTCGACCACCATCAGCGGATGGTGATAGGGCAGCGAGACGACGCCGGTGCCGAGGCGGATATTGCTGGTCCGCTCGGCCGCGGCGGCGATGAACACCTCGGGCGATGCGATCAGCTCCCAGCCAGCGGAGTGATGCTCGCCGATCCAGGCTTCGTCGTAGCCCAACTGATCGAGCCACTCGACCAGCTCCAGGTCACGGTGGATTGCCAGCGATGGATTCTCTCCCACGCGGTGAAACGGCGCCATGAAGATGCCGAAGTCCATTCGTCCGTCGGTTGCCATCGTGTCCCTCAACTGGTTCCCGGCCCCGGGGCCGCTCGGCGTTACCTTTATCGGGAGTGTAACCACCCCTCCATCCCCGGAGGTCAGGAGGAAGCAGCAGCAGCGAGATGACCACATCCCACTACCACCAGCAGCGCAGCAGCCGCTTCGATCCAACGATCAACTGGCGCGATGTCTACGCCGAGCGCCTGGCTACGCCGGAGATGGCTGCCGCGATGTTCAACTCGGGCGACCACCTCTGGATTCCTCCGGGGCACGCGTCGCTGCCGATCCTGCAGGCGCTGGTCGCGCGCAGCGACGAGCTGGAAGGCGTCGAGGTGCGCGGGATCGTCGTGCCCGACGCAGGCTGGTTCACCGAGGAGATGATGTCGGCGTTCAAGGTCGCGCCGCAGTTCGGCACGCTGTTCGATCGCGACGCGGTCAACGCCGGGATCGCCGACTATCACCCCTACTGGCTGGTCGGAATCCACAAGGCCTGGGACGCCGGACGCGAGGACGAAGCCTGGCCGATCGACGTGCTGCAGATCCGCGCAACGCCGCCGAACGAGGCGGGATTCGTCTCGCTGGGCAGCTCGGTCTGGGACGGGGTGACATCGGCCAAGCGGGCCAAGACGGTGATCGCCGAGGTCAACGAGCACGTGGTCGAGACCTTTGGCGACTCGTGGTTGCATGTGTCTGAGATCGATTGCTTCGTTCCGGGCGACTCGCCGGTCATGGTCAACCTCGAACATCCCGAGCCGAACCAGGTCGACCTCGGCCTGGCTCACTACGTGTCGCAGCTCGTGCAGGACGGCGACACGATCCAGGTCGGCGTTGGCTCGCATTCGGGCGCGCTGGCGCGCCTGGGCGCGTTCGACGAGCGTGAGAATCTGTCCTACTTCGCCGAACTGACGACGGAGGGGCTGGTCCCGCTGGTCGAACGGGGGATCATCACGGGTCGCTACTCCAAGACGCATCCGGACAAGTTCGTCGCCACGGTAATCGGCAACACGCCGGACGAGATTGCGACGGTGCACCGCAATCCGGCCTTCGAGACGTATTCGATCGAGTACCTGCTCGACCCGCGTCAGATTGCGCGCAACGAGAACATCGTCGCAATCAACGGCGCGCTGACGGCCGACCTGACCGGTCAGCTCGGCGTCCACACGATCGGTCCGCGAGTCTACGCCGGCGTCGGCGGCCACCTGGCCTTTGCGATGGGCGCCTATCTCGCGCCCAAGGGCCGCTCGGTCACGGTGCTGCCCTCGACGAACCGCGACGGGACGATCTCGACGATCATGGCGCAATTCGATCCAGGTCAGATCGTGACGGTGCCGCGAGACATCGCCGACACCGTCGTCACCGAGTACGGGATCGCCAGGTTGTTGGGCAAGACGGTGCGGGCAAGGGCGGAGGAGTTGATCTCGGTGGCGCACCCCGACTTCCGCGGGGAGTTACGCAAGGCGGCTCAGAAGCTGTTCTATCCGTAGTACCGTCGAACGCCGGATGAAGCTCTACACGATCGGGTTTACGAAGAAGTCGGCGCGGACGTTCTTTGACGAATTGCTGGGCTCGAGTGATGCGCGGCGGGTGGTGGATATCCGGTTGCGGCCGTCTTCTCAGCTCTCGGGGTTTGCGAAGGTATCGAATTCGGACGGTGACCTGGAGTTCCTGCTCGAGCGGTTATGCGGGTTGGGCTACGTCCACGTCCCGGCGCTGGCGCCCTCGGTGGAGCTGTTCACGAGCTACCGCGGCGGCGAGATCGAGTGGGAAGAGTACGCCGAGCGCTACACGGCATTGCTTGAGGAACGCGCCGTCGAGAATACGCTCGACCCGGCGCTGGTCGCGGACGGGGTGTTGCTGTGCAGCGAGGACACGCCGGAGCGGTGCCACCGGCGGCTGGCGGCGGAGTATCTACGTCGGCACTGGGGCGATGTCGAAATCGTTCACCTCTAGCAGTGCCCTAAGAGTGCTCGCGAATCCACTCACCGATGCGGTCGATGGCTTGCTGGCCTTCGGGGAGCAGGGGGGCGAAGCCCTGCCAGACGTGGAACATGTCGTCCCAGATCTCCTCGACGACATCGACGCCGGCTTCGCGGGCTCGGGCGGCGACCCGCTCGGTGTCGCGACAGATCAACTCCACGCTGCCGGCCTGCAACAGCAGGGGGCATATGCCGGTGTAGTCGGCGAAGATCGGGGAGAGCAGGGGATCGCGGCGGTCGGCGTCGCCGGCGTACATCGCGGCCCAGCCCTGTGAGGCCGTAATCGCGGTGGTGTTGTCGGGGATGGTTGGATCGTCGAGTCCGAACGCGGAGAGTTCCTCGGGCCCGGCGGCGAGGTCGGCCCAGGGGGAGAGGCCGATGCCGCCGCTGGGCATGCGCACGCCGCGCTCACGCGTGGCAAGCAAGGTGGCGAGCATGAGGCCGCCGCCGGCCGAGTCGCCGCCGACGAACACCGCGCCCGCCTCGCCCGGCTCGACCGGCCCGTTGTCCCAGATGTACTCAAGCGCGGCAAGTGCATCGTCGACGGCGGCAGGGAAGGGATGTTCCGGCGCCAGGCGGTAACCCAGATTGAGCGCCACGCAACCCGACGCCCGGCAGATGTCGGCGACCAGCCGCCGGTGCGTCCCGATTGAACCCAGGACGTACCCGCCGCCATGCACATAGAGCAGGCGTCGATTGGGATCAGCACCGGGCAACACGGTCCATTCGCCCAGCACGCCATTGATGTCAACGGCCGTGAGCGAAATGTCGTCCTGCAGCGGGAAACGGAAGCCCTCCTCCATCGCTGCGCGTTGTTCGGCAATGCTGAGCTCCGCGCCAATCATGCTGGCGGCCTGAGCCTGCATCGCTTCGACGACCTGGGTGTACTGCTCCGATGGCATGGACTCCGCTCCTGACTGCCGCACCGGCGGACCCGGTTACGCGTGTTGGTTGACGAACTCGCCGATGCGCTCGATGGCAGCCTGACCCTCGGGCAGCATCGGGGCGAAGGCGTGCCAGACGTGGAACATTTCGTCCCAGACCTCTTCGACGACATCGACGCCGGCGGCGCGGGCCTTCTCGGTGACTCGGGTGGTGTCGGAGAGCAGCACCTCGGCGTCGCCAACCTGGAGCAGGAGCGGCGGTAGTCCGGCATAGTCGGCGTAGAGCGGCGAGGCGAGCGGATCGGTCGCCTCGGTCGAGCCGAGGTAGGCAGAGGCCATGCCGCTGATCATCGAGGCGTCGGTGATCAGCGGGTCGGCGTCGGCGCGGGTCTGGATCGACTCGCCGGTGATCGCGAGGTCGGTCCAGGCTGAGATGCCGATGGCCGCGTTGGGCTGATCGACGCCGCGTTCGCGCGCGGCGAGCAGCGTGGCCAGGGTCAGTCCGCCGCCGGCAGAGTCTCCGGCGACGAAGACGGACTCGGCGGCGCCCGCGCCGTTGGGGCCGTTCTGCTGGACGAACTTCAGGCCCTCGATCGCGTCGTCGACAGCGGCCGGGTAGGGGTGCTCCGGCGCGAGACGGTAGTCGAGATTGAGCACGGCGCAGCCGCCGGCGCGTGCGATGTCCTCGCACAACCGCCGGTGGGTGACCGGCGAACCGATCACGTAGCCGCCGCCGTGGACGTAGAGCAGCCGCCGATTGGGATCGGACTCGGCGACGGTGACCCACTCGCCGGGCACGCCGTTGGCGTCGACCGGCGTGACGGTTGCGGCGTCGGTGGCGGGGAATGCGCTCTCTTCCATGCCGGCGCGCATGCCCTGGATGTCGGTGGCGCCGCCACCGATGGGCCGCTCCGCCATCAGGTCGAGCACTTTCTGCAGTTCCGCTGAAGCCATGACTTGTTCCGTTCCGGCTGGTTGCTGGTTGTTGATCTCTGCGCAGGCAAGATAGCGACTCGCCTGCGCGATACTGCAATTCACGACCGATCTGCAGAATGGAACCGAACCATGCGCATCCTCTCACCACCGCTCGCCGCGACGATGGCGGGCAAGCTCGACGCGATCCGCCAGCTTGAAGCGGACGGCTTCGACGGCGCGTATCTGCCCTCGGTCGGGCACGACGCGATGACGGTGCTGGCGCTGGCCGCGGGCGAGACCAGCACGATCGAGCTCGGCACGTACGTGATTCCCACCTACACGCGGCATCCGGTCGCGATGGCGCAGCAGGCGTTGGCGACGAATGCCGCCGCCGGCGGCCGTTTCACGCTGGGGCTGGGCCTTTCGCACGAGGTCGTGATCCGCGATTCGTGGGGGCTGGATTTCAGCAAGGTCGTGCGGCATATGCGCGAGTACCTCGAAGTCCTGCAGCCGCTGATGCGCGGCGAGCAGGTCGATTTCGAAGGCGAGGAGTTCCGCGTCCACTCGAAGCTGGAACTGCCCGATTGCGAAGCGCCGTCGGTGATCGTCGCGGCGCTGGGTCCGCAGATGCTGCGCGTGACCGGTCGGCTGGCCGACGGCACGGCGCTCTGGCTGGCCGGGCCGAAGTGGATCGAAGATGTCGTGATCCCCGAGATGGGCGGGGCGGCGCGGGACGCGGGCAAGCCGGAACCGAGGATCATCGCCGGTGTGCCGATCTCTATCACGTCGGACCCGGACGGCGCGCGCGAACGGATCGGCCGCGCCTACGCGATGTACAACACGCTGCCCTCGTACCAGCGCGTGATCCAGGGATCGGGGGCCGACGATCCCGCCGGAGTCTCGATCGTCGGCAGCGAGGAAGAGGTCGAGCTGGAACTCCGGCGCTGGCGCGACATCGGCGTGACCGACTTCTACGCCGCCTTCGAGGGCGCGAACGCGGAGGAGCGGCAGCGAACCCGCGAGTTCGTCGCCGCGCTCGCGCCGAGCCTCTAGTCTGCGCCCAACCGAACACTCAACCAGGAGTCCATCATGGCCGTCTTTCTTGAAGTGCGACACCGAATCAAGCCGATCACCAACACCGCGTTCGACCTGTTTGTCGACTTCTACGCCGACACGGTGGTTCCCGCGATGGAACGGCACGGGATCGACCTGGTCGGAGCGTGGAAGCTGACCGGCGGCGAGATGGGCTGGGATATGTCGTTGCAGCGCTACGAGAGCATGGCACACGCCGAGGAGTGCCTGGCCTCGCTGGGCCAGGACCAGGCGCTGTGGTCGGCAGTCGAGAAGCTGCGCGGCGAGATCGAGATTGAAGAGGTCACGAAGTTCACGCAGAGCGTCTCCTACGGCACCGCCGAGCGGCTGGAGGCCGCGCTCGAGGCGTCGTCCGAGCAGCCGCGTCAGTACATGCTGGCCGTGCTGCAGACGGCAACCGGCGGGCTGCTGCCGGCGATCGAGGCGATCGGCGGACTGGTCGAGACGATGGACTCGGCCGGCGCGCTGCAGCTCGTGACGGCCTACGCATCGAGGATCGGCCGCTCGGGAGAGTTGACCGACCTGTGGATCATGCCTCAGGGACCGGGCGGAATGATGGAGTACCGGGCGGGCGACCCGCTCAGGGAGATCATCGACCCCCTGCGCGAACACGCGCCGGAGGAGTCGATCTACTTCATGAATCCGCTGCCGTACTCGAAGCTGCAATAGCGGGGGCGGGGAGCCCCCCTCGGCCTTCGGCATCTCCCCCCGCTTCGCGGGGGGAGAGCGGACTCAGGTGACCATGCGGCGGACGATCTCGTAGGTCAGTTCGACGCCCATGTTGAAGTTCTCGACGGTCATGTGCTCATCGTTGCCGTGGAAGCCGGAGGCCTCCTCGGGGCTGAGCAGGACGGGGATGAAGCCGTAGGCGGGAATGCCCTGCTGACGGAGGAAGCGGTTGTCGGTGCCGCCGACACAGGTGGAGGGCACGACCGTGGCGTCCTCGACCGCTTCGGTGACGACCGCTTCGATGGTGTGATACAGCTCGGTGTCCCAGTCGACCTCGACCGGCTGATCCTGGTCCCAACCGGAGAACTCGACCTCGATCCGGTCGTCGTCGATCACATCGATCACCTGCTGCCGCCAGTCCTCGCGGTCCTGCCCGGGCAGCAGCCGGCAGTCGATCACGGCCTCGGATTTGGCTGGGATCACGTTGGCCTTGATCCCGCTGTTGACCATCGTCACGTTGAGCGTGTTGATGAACATCGCGTGGATGTGCGGATGCTCGGTGATCAGCGCGGCCAGCTCGTCCTCGCTGTCGAAGGCCGGGATGTGGCCCTCGTCGACGAGGCGGTCGAGCCAGATGCGGGTCGAGGGCGTGATCGTGACGGGCCGCTCCCAGGCGGCCAGCCTGGAGAGCGCGTTGACGAGGTGGACGGCGGAGTTGTCGTAGTGCGGTCGCGAGCCGTGTCCCGGAGTGCCGATCGAGGTGAGCTGCAGCCAGCAGATGTCCTTCTCGTTGGTGGCGACGGAGAAGATGTCGGCTTCCTTGCCCATCAGTTGGGTCGAGCCGCTGCCGCCCTCGGAGAGCTCGAACTCGACATCGACGAGGTCGGGCCGGTGCTTGCACAGCCACTCCATGCCCCAGACCGAGCCGGCCTCCTCGTCGGGCACGCCGCAAAAGACGAGGTCGCGCTTGAGCGACGCGCCGTGCCGCTGGAGCAGCAGCATCGTCATCAGGTGCATAATCCCGCAGCCCTTCATGTCGACCGCGCCGCGCCCGTAGATCTTGCCGTCCTCGATCAGGCCCTCGAAGGCCGGCTTGGTCCAGTAAGCCTCCTCGACCGGGACGACGTCGAGGTGGTTGCAGAGCATCATCGGCCGCTTGGAGCCGTCGCCGCGCAACCAGGCGAAGACCGCCTCGCGCTCGGGCTGGATCTCGACATACTCGACCTCCATCCCGGCCTCGGAGAGAATCTGCCCCATCCAACGGGCAGCCGGCTTCTCGTTACCGGGCGGGTTGGTGGTGTTGATCTGCAGGTAGTTGACGAAGTGCTCCAGCGCCTCGTCGAACACGGGCTGCCAGTTGATGTTGTTGGTCATGGGTTGGTGCTCCTTGGGTTCTGGGGAGATCGTATCGGTGTTCGGGTGGTCAGACAGGATCTTTCCCGAGCCTCAGAAAAAACGGAACTCCAGTGTTTTGCTGGGTTTTTCTGGTTGGAAGTGGCTAGATTTGGTCGGTTTTGGTCGATCGAGAGTGTTCGGGTTTGTTCGATTCTGTTCGGAGTTGGGACAAGGTGGGTAGGGGTTAGGAGACGGGAGACGAGTGTCGTTCGGGACGATCGGGTCACTGTCGCGCCTGGCATAGCTACGCCTCTAGCTCGCCTTGTCGGCGCTGCGCGATGCGGCCGGCGAGGTAATCCATGTCGCGGTTGCCTTTGACCCGGTTGCACCAGCCGCAGAGAAGCTGAGTGTTGTCGAGGGCGTACTCTCCGCCAACCGCACCGGGGCGGATGCGGTCGATTTCGAGGAGGTGGATGGGGAGGGCGGTACCGCAGTCAGGACCGGCGCAAAGCGCGTGGGGGATGGGGTAGTCATCGGCGCTGACGGACTGTCGAGCGAACAAGACGGCTTTGAGTTCGGCGCGGCTCATGGGCGGTTCGGTGATGTCGGTTCGTTTGGGCACAGCGCGGGTGACATTGACATCGTGGGCCCACATCGCGATGCCTTCGTCCTGCTCGCGCAGGCGCTTGCGGACGAGGATGCCGGCTCGGGGCGATCGGTCCATGCCGACCCACTGGCGATCGAGGCGCTCAGCGGCGACGCACGCGGTGGCGCAGCCGCAGAAGGGATCGAGGACCATGTCGCCGGTACGCGAGGACATCCGAATGATGCGTTCCAACAGCGCAAGCGGCTTTTGCGTATCCCAGCCCGTGTCCTCGCCCGCTTGGGCGTTGATCGAACCGATATCGGTCCAGATTGAACCTGGAGCCTCATCGGATAGGGCGGCGAGGTAACGCTTCAAATAGGGCGTGCCTCCGCTTGTCCAGATGATCATCCCATGTGCTTCCAGCGCGTCTAGCCGCTGATGCACGCTGGATATGCGTTCGTAGTCGCTGATTATGTTCCTTGCAATCCAGTCGCCATACTCGCCGCGACCACGCGCGATCGGGACCGACCAATGGCGGCCGATACCAGCAGGGTCGTACCCGCGCCAAGGCTGTCCACTTTCGGTGGTCGTGGTCCCGGCACCTGTCAGATCGCTGTCGCGGTAGGGACCGCGACCCTCGTTGTCGTCTCGCCGATACTTGCTCGCGACATTCTCGGAGTCAGGCGGCGATGCAGCGGCGTATGGATCGAAATGTGCATCATCGGATTGGCTATAGAAGAGCAACACGTCGGCGATGCGTCCTAATCTCCTAGATGTCGAACGACCTCGGGTGCGTTGCCAAGTCACTTCGTTCCGGAAGTTGTTGCGCCCGAACGTCGCGTCCATGAGGGCTTTCAGCCACGCCCCCTCGGTGTCGTCGCAATGGAGCCAGATGCTGCCGGTGTGCTTGAGGATGCGACGCATCTCAACCAGTCGTTCCCATATGAATGTGAGATAGGCTTGCGTGCCGGGTCCGACGGCTGCTCCAGCGGCCGCGATCACGTATCCAGCAGGCTCGCCATTGTCCAAGAGTTCCTGCAGGGTGCGCTCATCCAGATCATCGAGAGTAAACGCGTCCTTGAACCTGTCGATTCCATTTGGGCCAATCAGATTCTCCAGGGCTTCGTCGTCGAGATCGCCGTTTCCGTCTGGCAATTCGGCGTCATCCCAGTCGAGTTCGTCGGTGCCGATCGGCCACTGATACTCGCCCCGGCTGTTGAAGGGCGGGTCGAGGTAGATCAGGTCGACGGACTCGCTGTCGATCCCGCGCAGGCGCCTGAGATTGTCGCCAATGTAGATGGTCCGATTGCGGAGGTTCATCGTCTCAGTCCAGTAGCATCTGGTTCGCGCGTGACATCAGGTTACCGAGCGACCAATCAGCAGCACAGGCATTCTATCTCGTGAGCAGGCGCTCGCTGCCGTCATGCCGTAAGATACGGAACATATGAGCCAGTCCACAATCACAAAGCAGCCCTCGGTGCTTGAGGGATTCCACCCGCTGGTGCGGGACTGGTTTGTGGGGCGCTTTGGCGCGCCGACGTTTGCGCAGGAGGACGGCTGGCCGGCGATCCGGACGGGGGAGGACTGCCTGATTGCCGCGCCGACCGGGTCGGGCAAGACGCTGACGGCGTTCCTGGCCGGGATCGACGAGCTGATCCGCGAGGGCGAAGGCAACGGCGGAGAACTGCCGGACGAGGTGCGGATTCTGTATGTCTCGCCGCTCAAGGCGCTGTCCAACGACATCCGGCGCAACCTCGAGGAGCCGCTGACTGAAATCTGGCAACTGGCGGAGCAGCGCGGGGTTGCGCTGCCGCGCATCCGCATGGGGCTGCGCACCGGCGACACGACGCAGGCCGAGCGGCGGGCGATTGTCAAGCGGCCGCCGCAGATCCTGATCACGACGCCGGAGTCGCTCTACCTGATGCTGACGGCGAAGCAGTCGCGGGAGATCCTGCGCACGGTCCGCACGGTGATCCTCGACGAGATTCACGCGGTCGTGCGCGACAAGCGCGGCTCGCACCTGTCGCTGACGCTGGCGCGGCTGGATCATGTGGCCGGGCAGCGGCCGACGCGGATCGGGCTGTCGGCGACGCAAAAGCCGATGTCGGAGATTGCCGCGTTCCTGACCGGGCTGGACCTGGCTGGCAATCCGCTGCCCTGCCGCATCCTCGACCTGGGCCATCGGCGCGAACTGAAGCTGTGGATCGAGACGACGGACGCGCCCTTGCAGGCGCTGGCCACGCACGACCACTGGGGCGCGGTCTACGACCGCCTGGCGGAGCTGATCCTGCAGCACCGCACGACGTTGATCTTCGTCAACCGGCGCTCGCTGGCCGAGAGGGTGGCACACGAACTGGGCATCCGCGTGGGCAAGGAGCATGTCTCAGGGCACCACGGATCGCTGTCCAAGGAGCGCCGGCACGTGATGGAGCAGCGGCTCAAGTCGGGCGACCTCAAGGCGGTCGTGGCGACGGCGTCGCTGGAGCTGGGCATCGACATCGGCTCGGTCGACCTGGTCTGCCAGGTCGGGTCGCCGCGGCGGATCGCGACGTTCCTGCAGCGCGTCGGGCGCTCGGGTCACGCGCTGGGACTGGTCCCGCACGGGGCGCTGTTCCCGACGGCGCTGGACGAACTGGTCGAGTGCGCGGCGATGGTGCGCGCGGTCGAGCGCGGCGATCTCGATCGCATCTGTCTGCCGAGAGCGCCAATCGAGATCCTGGCGCAGCAGATCGTGGCGGAGGCGGCATCGGAGGAGGAGTGGCGGGAAGACGAGCTGTTCCGGCTCATGCGGCGGGCGGCGCCGTACGCCGAGCTGGAGCGGTCGGCGTTCGACGAGACGATCGAGATGCTGGCGACCGGCATCGGCGAGGCGGGCGGACGCTCGCAGCCGCTGGTTCACCGCGACCGGATCAACGGCGTGGTCCGACCGCGCCGCGCGGCGCGGATGACGGCGATCCTGAACGGCGGCACGATTCCCGAGACCGGCGACTACCGCGTGATCAAGGAGCCCGAGGGCGCGTTCATCGGCACAGTCAACGAGGACTTCGCAATCGAGACGGCGGCGGGCGACATCTTCCTGCTGGGCAGCACTTCGTGGAGGATCCGGCGGGTCGAGAACAAGGGCATCGTGCGAGTCGAGGACGCGCACGGCGCGCCGCCGACGATCCCGTTCTGGCTGGGTGAGGCGCCCGGCCGGAGCGTCGAGCTGTCGGCGGCGGTGGGCGAGTTGCGCCGCGACGTGGGCGCGATGGCGGACGATGTCGAGGGCGCGGTGCGCTCGCTGCAGCGCGAGTGTCACATGCAGGCGATCGCGGCCGAGCAGATCGTCGACTACCTGTCGGAGACGCAGGACTCGCTGCAGGTAATGCCATCCGACACCGATGTTGTCTTCGAGCGCTTCTTCGACGAGGGCGGCGGGCAGCAATTGGCAGTGCACGCGCCATTCGGATCGGGCGTCAACCGGGCCTGGGGACTGGCGCTGCGCAAGCGCTTCTGCGTTCGCTTCGACTTCGAGTTGCAGGCGGCGGCGAACGAGGAAGGCATCCTGCTCTCGCTGGGTCCGACGCAGTCGTTCCCGCTGGAGGAGGCGTTTGAGTACCTGAAGGCGGACAACGCCGAGCAGTCGCTGCGCCAGGCGGTGCTCTACGCGCCGTTCTGGAACACGCGCTGGCGCTGGGCGGCGACTCGGGCGCTGGCCGTGCCTCGGCGTCGGGCGGGGAAGGAGGTCCCGCCCTACCTGCAGCGGATGATTGCCGACGACCTGCTCGCAGCGGTGTTCCCGGCGCAGGTCGGCTGCCAGGAGAACCTGGCCGGACCGCTCGAAGTGCCCGACCACCCGCTGATCGCACAGACGATGGACGACTGCTTGCACGAAGCGGTCGACATCGACGCGCTGATCGGCGTGCTGGAACGGATCGAACGCGGGGAGATCCGGCTGCACGCGCGGGACACCGTGACGCCGTCGGCGATGGCGCAGAGCATCATCAACATCAATCCGTTCGGCTTCCTCGACGACGCGCCGCTGGAAGAGCGTCGGGCGCGGGCGGTGATGACCCGCCGTACGCTGCCCAACGAGCAGCGCGACCTGGGCAAACTGGACATCGAGGCGATCGAGCGGGTCCAGGAGGAGGCGTTCCCGCCAATTCGCGACGCGGACGAGCTGCACGAGCTGCTCCACTCGGTCGTGGCCTGGCGCGAGGGCGCGCTGCCGGCGCTCGATCCGACGATGCTGAACGAGCTTCGCGAGAGCGGCCGCGCTGCGCGGGCCGAGGGTCCCGACGGCGCGGTCTGGTTCGCGGCCGAGCACCTGGAGTCGATCAGGCAGCTCTTCCCCGACCACGTGGTCGAGCCCGGCTTCAGCGTGCCGGAGTCGGCGCTGGCCCTGCCAGACGACCGCGAGGATGCGCGGCTCAAGCTGGTCCGCGGACACCTGGAGATTGCCGGTCCGGTCACTCCGGAGCAACTTGCCCAGCGCTGCGGGCTGCAGGCGTCGGACTGCGGCTACGGTCTGGCGCAGCTCGAGGCCTACGGCGAGATCATGCGCGGACACTTCACGCCGACGCTGGCCGAGGACGACGCGGAGGAGTTCTGCGACCGGCGGCTGCTGGCCCGAATTCACCGCTACACGATTGCGCGGCTGCGGGCGGAGATTGAGCCGGTCACGGTGCAGCACTACCTGCGCTTCCTGCTGCGCTGGCAGCACTTGACGCCGGACACGCGGCTGTCGGGCAAGGCCGGTGTCCGGGCCGTGATTGAACAGCTCCAGGGCTTCGAAGCGCCGGCAGCGTCGTGGGAACGCGACCTGATCGCGGCGCGCGTCTCGGACTACCGCGAGGCCTGGCTCGACGAACTGTGCCTGGCCGGCGACATCGCCTGGGCGCGGCTGACCACGCGCTCGGCACGGCGCGCGCCGACCAAGACGACCCCGGTTGCGCTGGCGTTGCGCCGCGACTTCCGCTCGCTGTTGGCCGCCGTGCGTCGGCCTGCGCCGATTCCCGCCGCTCGCGGACGCTCGGTACCGGAGCCGACGCCGGATGTCGCCGAGCAACTGCACGCCGACGGCGGCGCGGCCAGCCAGATCCTGCGGCTGCTGGAGGAACGCGGAGCGCTGTTCTTCGACGAACTGGTCGACGGCACACGTCGGATCGCGACCGACGTCGAGAGCGGGCTGCGCGAATTGGTCGCCTCGGGTCTGGCCCACGCCGACGGCTTCCAGGGTCTGCGCCAACTGATCCGCCCGAACCGTAAGTCGCGCCGACCGCGCTACGGAGGCGGCGGCGTATTCATCGGCGAGGGGCCGGCCGGCCGCTGGGCCGCCCTGCCTCCGAGCTTGGACGCGCCCGCGGACCCGATCGAGGCCGACGACCTGGCCGAGCGAATCGCGAGCATCCTGTTGCGGCGCTACGGCGTGGTCTCTCGGGAGCTGGCAACCCGGGAGAGCCTGACGATCCAGTGGCGCGATGTCTTGCGCGCCTTGCGACGGCTCGAAGCTCGCGGCGAAATCCGGGGCGGACGATTCATCCAGGGACTGCTCGGCGAACAGTTCGCCCTGCCGGAAGCGCTCGACCAGCTCAGAGCGGTTCGGCGCAGCGACCTCACTGACGAGAGCGTCACGATCGCTGCCAGCGACCCCTGCAACCTCGTCGGAATCCTGCTGCCCGGTCAGAAGGTGCCATCAAGGCTGGGGACGAAGCTGACGTTGGTTGATGGGGTGCCTGAAGAAGAGGCGGCTCCGGGAGTCGCTGCGGCGGACTAACCTCGAACCACAGTCCCGGCTCCCGTGCAAGGACCCGCTCGGTCGCCGCTATTCGTCGACAGGTTCAGGTGGCCGCAGATAGGCATGGACTATCGCCACTTCCGGTCTCGACAGGCGGTGTTCCAGGCGCTCGTGCAGCTTTGCCACGCTGGCGTCAGGATCCTCTCCGATTAGTCGACGGACCTCCTGCACCGCCTCAACCGGCGGGAGTGACCGCTTGAGGTCGATGTCCTGCCCGTGTCTCATCGCCGTGGTCAGATGCGAAACGACCGTACTCGGCGACAGCATCCGCCGCTCGGCGATGGCGAGGATGGTGTGGCCGTCCTCGTAAAGGTCGGCGCTGATCTGCCAGCTTGGGGTTTCTTCGCCTCGCTCTCTGCTCGGAGGGGACGGGGCGGTCGGCGTCGGCGCGGGCGATGGACGGTTGCCGAGCAGCTCCAGCAGGCGGTCGGCGTGGCGTTCCACCGCGACTGCGCCGACGCCCTCGACGGCAGCCAACGCTTGCCTGGACGCGGGCGGCGACTCGGCGAGCTTGCGCATGGCGGCGAAGCTGAGCAGGTCGGATGGATCGCACTGCTCGTCGGCGCTGGTTGCAGTTCGCCATTCGGCGAGCGCGTTGAATCGTTGCTGCCAGTCCTCGGGCGGCGCTTCGAGCGCCATCTGCCCTTCACCAGCGGAACTGTCCGATGACACGGTCGCTCCCTCCTGCGCGTGCTGCGCGACCACGTCGAGCAACTCCTTACCGAAGCGCGCGGCTTTGCGATGGCGGATGCCTTTGATCTCCATCAACTCGTCGATCGTGCGCGGCCGGCGGCGGGCGATGTCGGCCAGTTCGCGGTTGCTGGCGACGATGTAGGCGGAGACCGCGTCGCGGTTGGACAACTCCGCGCGGCGCTCACGCAGCGCCTCGTAGAGCCGATCCTCTTCCGCCGACAGCGGCCTGGGCTCGCCGAGACCTGGTGGATCGGGCGGGTCGTCGGGGTTGACGGTGCGCGGCGACTCCCCGATCGGCTCCTCTTGCTCGCTCAGGCAGTTGTTGCAGTGGCCGCACCGGGCCGAATGGGGCTGCTCGCCGAAGTACTTGAGGATCGTCGCCCAGCGGCACTGCTGCTGCTCGCAGAAGCTCATCATCGTGCGCAGGCGGTTGATCCGCTGTTGACGCTCCGCTTCGTCGCTGAGTTGCCTGATGAAGTACATCTGCTGATGCCAGACGCCCTTGGTGTAGAAGAGCAGGCACTCGGACGCTTCGCCGTCGCGTCCGGCCCGGCCTATCTCCTGGTAGTAGGCCTCGACCGAGGAGGGCATGTCGAGGTGGGCGACCAGGCGGATGTCGGGCTTGTCGATGCCCATGCCGAACGCGATCGTGGCGCAGATCACGGGCGTCTCGCCGCTCAGGAATCGATCCTGCACCGCGTGACGCTCCGCGCCGTTCATGCCGGCGTGATAGCACTCGGCCCTGATCCCGCGGCCACGCAGGTCGGCGGCGGTCTTCTCGGTGTTCTTGCGCGAGAGGCAATAGACGACGGCCGAACCGGAGGTCAGCCGCTGCAGTTTCACGGCCAACCGATCCAGGGCCTTGCGCTTGGGCACAACGCGCAGGGTGAGGTTGTCGCGCATGAAACTGGTCAGGAAGGTCTGCATGCGCGGACGGTCGAGCTGGTCGACGATGTCGCGCTGGACCTGCGGCGTCGCGGTGGCCGTGCAGGCAACGGTGGGCACATCGACGAAGCGCTCGGTCAGCCGCCGCAGGACGCGGTAGTCGGGCCGGAACTCGTGACCCCACTCGGAGATGCAGTGCGCTTCGTCGATCGCGATCAGTCTGGGATTGCGGCGCTCCAGCAGCGCGCGGAAGCGATCGGTGTTGACCCGCTCGGGCGCGACGTAGAGCAGGCGCACGTCTCCATTGGCGACTGCTCGCTCGACCTGCGCCGTCTCCATCGGCGAGAGCGTGCTGTTCAGATAGTGGGCGCTGGCGCCCGCTCGCTGGAGCGCCGTGACCTGGTCGCGCATCAGCGCGATCAGCGGAGAGACGACCACGGTCAGACCGTCGGAAAGCATCGCCGGGAGTTGGTAGCAGAGCGACTTGCCGCCGCCGGTCGGCATCAGGACCAGCGCATCGCCGCCGCCGCGCACATGCTCAATCGTCTCGCGCTGCTGCGGTCGGAAGGCGTCGTAGCCGTAGTTCGACTGCAGGGCGTCCAACAGGAGGTCCGGTTCGGTCACGGCAACCTATTCGTCTCGCTTCAGCGGCTGGCCAGAGAGCGGAGCGTAGCAACAGTGTTCGAGCACGGCGAGTCTATGGACGCTCGCCGGCGAGGTAGGCGGTGGCGTGGCTGAGGCCCTGGGCTCCGCCGGGATTGCGGGTTTGCTGACCCCAGGTGGGGCCATCGACCCAGAAGCCCTCGGGAATGATGAAGCCGCGCATCATCAGCAGCGGTTGATCGCCCACTTCGGCGATCCGATGGCCGATCTGCAGCAGGGCCTGACCGAGGGCGGTTTGCTCGAAGATCCAGGTGTGCATGTCGTGCTGCGACGGCGGCCTGGTGCCGGGCCGCGAGGTGACCGCCTCCTGGTAGAAGGCGCGCAGGTCCTCGACGGCGTAGCGCAGCAGCATCGGCATCGGGTGGATCCAGTTCGGTTCGGAGGCGGCCGCCGGGACCTCCGAGAATCCCTCGCCCTCGGCGCAGGCGGCGACGAGGGAGACGACGGCATCGATCTGCTCGGGCGTCGCGCCGCTCATGCCGATTGTGGTTCGGCCCCGGCTTCGGCGGGTCTCCTCGTACCAGGGCATGAGCAGATCGACTTCGCGTCGCAGCGCCGACTCGAGGTCGCTGACATCGGGCTCGGGCATCGTGATCGAGCAGGCCCAGACGCCGTTGCCATTGCCGTCCGGCGCTTGGCGGGGGAAGTCGGCGATCGTCGGTTGGGTCGCCGTCTCCAGCAGCCGCAGGGCGCTGCGCAAGACATCGGTCTGGAACTCGGAATCGTCGGCGACGCCGAGCGGTCGTCCGAGCGGGAACGGCACCCAGAGCGCGCGCGGCGGATTGACGACTTCGCTGTGCTCACGAATCAGGCTGATCCCGGTGGTCGCGATGCCCTCGGCCTCGAGCAGGAATGAGAGGGTACCGACGGTACCCGTGCAGGCCGGTCAAACGGGAGTCAGCATTGCGCAGTCGACACCGGAGTCGCGCATGCGTTGGGCCAGGTCGGCGGCCGCGTCCTTGAGCAGGTAGGGATTGGGGTTGGAGCCGAGCACGGAGTAGTGCCACTCGGAGACCGCGCCAATCTCGCCGGCCTGGGCGAGTTCGCGCATCCGATCGAGCGGCAGGACGACATTGACGTCGCGCTGGTAGTGGGTACGGTCGAAGTTGACGCTGACCTGGGTCTGGACGAGGTCGGCGGGATCCACGTCGTTGGGGATGATCCGATAGCCCTGGTCGCCGAAGCGGAACGGCCGGTCGTCGCGGCGGTGCAGGCCGGCGGAGGTGATCAGCGCGATCGTCGCCTCGGCCAGCGGCGGCGGCGTCACGAACGGCGTGTCATCGAGCGGCATCTGCGCAAAGCGCTCGCCCATGTTGCGCATGTGCTGCGCTTCTTCGGGATGCAACTCACTGAGAAGAACCATGCCGCGCTCCTTCCGCTCAATGTCCGAGGCTAAGGCGCTTCCTCGATCGTTGCCGAGAGCGAACCCCGGCAGTGGGGAATTCTCGGATCCGGACCCCAGCCGTGAATCTGATCCTGGTGCTTCTTGACCGTCTCGTAGTCGGCCGTCTCGACGATCCCGCGTCCGTGTCCGTCGATCATCGAGGCGATGGCGAACGCCTTCTCCTTCGAGTAGCCGAACACCGCGCCGAGCATCTCAATCACGTACTCGTAGGAGTGGTCGTCCGAGTCGTGCAGAAAGAGGTGATAGCGCTTCTCCAGCTCGCTGCCGCGTTCGGCGTCGACATCGTCCTCGACGACGACATCGGGTCGCGGGACGGAGGGTTGCGAGGTCATGCGGCGGCCTCGTGCAGGGCGCGCAGTTCCGGCGCGTCGGTGTCTGCGCCGGCCCACCGCTCGGCGGCCTCGCGGATTGCCAGTTTCGCCTCGTCCATTTCGTCTCTGGCCGTGAGCGCCCGACCCCAGCGGAACAGGTCGCGGGCCGTCGCGCCGCGATCCAGGCGCTCGCGCAGCAGCTCGAGGGCGGCCTCGCTGCGGCCAGAGCGCAAGTTGGCTTCGACCAGGGTCTCCTCGAACACGTCGCGCTGCGCGTTCGATCCGCCCAGCGTGACCAGCAGCTCGCGAACGTCCGACAAGCCGTCGGCCGCCGCCTCGTAGTCGCCCTGCCCGAAGGCCGAAAGCGCTTCGACCACGGGCGCGACCACCGATCCGGCGGTCGGATGTCCTCGCTCCGCCGCCTCGCGCAATCCGTCGATCAACGCGCCCAGCCCCACTTCGTCGCCGAGCGCCGCCAACGCCATGGCGCGATGCACATCCACCCAGGCCGTGCCAGCCTTCGGGAAGGCCTGATCTGCCACCTCGGCAATCGCTCGCCAACCGTGATCGTCCGCCCGCTGCCCGGCGACGGTGTCGTGCAGTCGGCAGCGCCATAGCAGCGATGCGCCGTCGGCAACCGCGCCCAGCGCGTCGCCGTGTTCGTCTGCGCCGGGACGGATCGTGTCGTCGTGCAAGGCCAGCGCCTCCGAGCGCTTGCCGTTAGCAAGCAGGAAGAGGGCCTGGTGCCAGGTCAGATGACGATAGAAGCCGGCCCGCTCAGGGAACTCCGTCAGCCATTCACCGAGGAATCCCGCGCCGCCGTCGATGTCGTGCTCCTCGAAGAAGACATGCGACATCGCGTGCGCCGCCTGACCGTTCTGCCGTCGCAGGTCAAGCGAACGCTGCACAAGTTGGCGGGCCCGTTCGAGCTGATCCATCTCGTGATTGGCGAACGCGTGCCAGCTCAGGAACCACCAGTCCTCGCCAAAGGCCGGCGCGAGGCGGTCGAACTGCTCCAGCATGCGCTCGCGCTTCTCGACCCCGCCGCCGTAGAAGTTGCCGCCCAGCCACTGCAGGACGATCGGCGCGTCGCGCGGCGTGTCGTTGAGGTGTGCGTCGATCAGCGCCGGCGCCTCCGACGCCTTGCCTCGTGCCGCCGCGCCGAGAATCGCAGCGTGCCGCTGCTCGCGCGGGCTCGCCTTCTCGGCCAGTTCGTGGGCCTTGTTGGCGAGTTCGGCCGCCAGCTTGCCGTTGCCTCGGAAGAGGTGGAACAGTCCAAGCTGCGAGTGCGCCAGCGCGAAGTTCGGATCCAGCTCAATCGCCCGGCCCAGCGCCTCGTCGACCCCCAGGCGGTACGACAGCATCCGGTCAACGCCCTGGCGGTAGGCCTCCGCCGCTTCCTCCGAGGTCGTCAGCGGCAGGCCCCAGGCATCGGTGGGCAGTGTCATCACGAACTCCTCGCGTCGCGGCGGTCACGGTTCAGCGTAGTCAGACTAATCGGCGTCCATCATTGGGGTCGCTGCGGCCAGCGCCTACGCTGACCGCATGACCACCTTCAACGACCCGGGCCTGGTTCGCCATGCGCCGCAGCTTGCCAATCTGATTGAATCCTGCGGGAACGGCCCCGTCGATCCCGAACGCGCGCGCGGCGTGATGCTCGGCCTCGCGGCGGGCAACCTGCTGGGACTGCCGGTCGAGGGCGCCGGCCGAAACACGATCGAACGGCGCTTTCCTCAGGGCATCCGCGACATCGACTCGCGCGAAGCGCAGCGTCCGATGGACGACGACCTCGCGCAGGCCGTTGACCTGGCTGAAGCGCTCGTGCACGACGCGGATCCGGTGACTGGATTCGCGGATCGACTGGTCAGTTGGCGCAGGGACAACGGCCGCGGGATCGGGATTATGACTGCGACGGTGATCGACTACCTGGAAGTGGGGCTGGGCGCGCCGGGCGCGGCGAAGGCGTTTTGGCAGGAGCGCGGCAGTCCTGAAACCCAGCCCAACGGCGCGCTGATGCGCTGCGCTCCGGTGGCGCTCAGATTCGCGATGCAGCCGCAGCAACTGATCGCGCAGACGGCCGCGACCTGCGCCGTCACGCACTTCGCGCCCGGCGCTCAGTGGTCCTGCATCCTCGTCAACGCGGCCATCGCCATGCTGCTGCGCGGGGCCGAACCGCGCCGCGACGACCTCGTCCTTGCCGCCAGCCAGGACAGCGCGCCGGCCGAGATGATCACCTGGTCGCTCGCCATCCCTGAAGACATCGGCCGCCGGATCGAAGAGGAACGGGTCAGCGGACACACCTACCTCTGTCTGCAGGCCGCGCTCTGGTGCCTCGATGCCGGCGACAGCCTGGAAGAGGCGTTGATCCGGATCGTCAGCGCCGGCGGCGACACTGACACCAACGGCGCGGTGGCCGGCGCGGTCCTGGGCGCGCGCGACGGCGCATCGTCGATCCCGCAGCGCTGGCTGGATTGCGTTCCGGAGCGGGCGCGAATCGATCAGGCAACCCGAGCATTGCTGAGCGCGGGATAGCAATCAAACGCGGGCGGTGGCCGCGCCGTCAACGGCGATTGTCTCGCCGGTGATGAAGCCCGAATCGGCCGCGAGACCCACAACGGCGGCGCCTACGTCGTCGGGCTTGACCAGTTCCTTGGCCGGCAACATCCGCGCGACTTGCGCGACGGCGTCGGGATCATCGCCGAAGCCGTGCTGACCCTCGTAGATGCCGACCTGCAGTGCGTTGACCGTGATCCCGGCGCGGGCCCATTCCTGGGACAGCGAACGCGTGATCGCCAGCACCCCGGCGTGCGCGGCGGCATAGGCCGACGTATTGGCGACGCCTCGGGCGGCCAGCACGGACACGACATTGATGATCCGGCCGTAGCCGTTGACCCGCATCACTCGGGCGGCGGCGGTTGCCAGCATCGCCGGTCCGAGCAGATTGGCGGTCAGAATCGCCTGCCAGTCCGACGGGCTCAACTCGTCGATCGGCGCGGCGACCGGCAGGTCGGCCGCGTTGACCAGGATGTCCAGCCGGCCCAGCTCGGACGCGGCGCGGGTGATCGCCGCGTCGACGCTGTTCCGGTCGGTCGCGTCGAGCGTGATCGCCGCGTTCTTGCGGCCCAGCGACCAGATTTCGTTGGCGACCGAGTTGACCCGAACCAGCTCCTGCGGCCCGGCGCGCAGGCTGGCCACGGCGACGTCCGCGCCGGCCTCGGCCAGCGCCACCGCCGACGCGCGGCCCAGCGGATCGCCTGCGCCGACGACGAGCGCGGCGCGGTCCTTGAGCAGGAACGGATCCGCGGGTTCTTCGGGATTGGGAGTCGGGACGAAGTCGGACACGGCGGCTCCCTTATGTCGGCTCGGTCAGGCGCACGCGCGGCGCCCAGCCGGTCGGACCGATCGCCGCCAGGCCGCCGCCGTCCTGGGCGATCGTCTCACCGCTGATTCCGGCCCCGGCGTCGGACGAGAGGAAGACCGCCAGCGGTCCCATCTCCCAGGCCACGCCGGCCCGGCCGACGGGAATGTAGCGTCCGCCGCGCCAGCGCTCCAGAGCCTGCGGCGTGTGCGGGAAGATGCCCGGCGCGATGCAGTTGGTGCGCACGCCGGCGGGTCCGTAGGTGACGGCCAGTGAACGGGTCAGGTTGACGACGCCGGCCTTGGCCGAGACGTACATCCAGTTGTCGCGTCCGCCGCGCAGGCCGAAGCCGCTGGCCACGTTGATGATCACGCCGGAGCCGCGCTCGGTCATGTGTGGCAGCACCGTCCGGGCGCAGAGCATCTGCGAAGTCAGGTTCATGTCGATGCCCCAGCGCCACTGCTCGTCGGTGAGCTGTTCAAGCGGCGCGCCATCGCCGTCGGCGCCGCCGCCGGCGTTGTTCATCAGGATGTCGATCCGGCCGAAGCGGTCGATGGCTTCCGACACCATCGCCTCGACGGCGGCGGGATCGGTCACGTCCGTGGCGATCGAAATCGCCTCGCCGCCGCGCTCGGCGACCAGTTCGGCCGTCTCCTCCAGTTGCGACACCGTGCGCGAAGCGCCGGCTACCTTCGCACCGGCGTCGGCGTAGGACAGGGCCATGGCGCGACCCAGCCCGCGTCCCGCTCCGGTGAGCAGGACGACCTGACCGTCGAGCCGGAATCGATCGGGAGTAGCCAAGCCAGCCCCCCTCTGTCGCTACGCGACATCTCCTCCCCCGCTCTGCGGGGGGAGAGTGAAGCCTAAGTTGCGGAGGCTTTGCGCTGTTGGGCGGCGGCCGAGCCTCGGCCGTCGCCGAAGCGGTTGTCGCGCCACTCGAGCGCCGCCTTGAGGCCCTTCTCGCGGGACATCTTGCCGAACTCCATGACCGCCGGCGCGAGGTGCGCGCGGGCGTCGTTCTCGGAGGCCAGACGCTGTAGCGTACGCGCGCCCATGATCTCGAGACCGAGGTTGACGATCCGCTTGTTGGCCGAGAGCAGCTCGTGGTCGATCATCGCCATCTTGTCGGCAAGTTCCTCAACCTCTTCGTCGAGTCGATCGGCGGGGACGGCGTCGTAGACCAGGCCGCGACGCGCCGCTTCGGCGCCGGAGATGCTGTCGCCGGTCAGCAGCATCCGCTTGGCGAACTGCGGACCGCCGTGGTAGAGCCACATGTGTGCCGGCGGCGCGCCCATCGCGCGGACCGGCGGGAAGCCGATCACCGCGTCCTCGGCGGCAATGATAATGTCGGAGAGCAGCACCAGGTCGGTCCCGCCGGCGAGGCAGTAGCCGTGCACCTTGCCGATCACCGGCTTGTGCATGTCGAAGATCGCCATCCGCGCGCGCTGCGCCTTCTCCATGCCCCAGGTGTCGTCGTCGAAGGTGACCCGGCCGCGGTAGACCTTGTCGTAGGTCTCCTGCGAGTCGCGGGTCGAGCCGGTCAGGTCGTAGCCGGCTGAGAAGGCGCGGCCCGCGCCGCTGAGAATCACGCAGTGGACGGCAGTGTCGTTGTCCGCCTCCCACATCGCTTGCGACAGCTCGTCCTGCAGCGCAATCGAGAGCGCGTTCAGCTTCTCCGGACGGTTCAGCGTCACATAGGCCTTGCGGTCCTCAACGCGGTAGAGGATGTTCTCAAAGTCGGTCATCGGATGATCTCCTGGAACGTAGAGGTTGGCAGCGCCAGTCTAAGGGACGAGTCCGACACGGTGGCCGATCGTCGGCTGCGAGTCGAGCCGGATGATCAGGTCGAGCAGTCCCGACGGCTCCCAACTGCGGCGGCTGGGCGGCTGATCGTGAATCGGGACCAGGACGCCGGCGGCCTCGAGTTGGCGCAGACCCTGATCGACCGCCGGCAGGGAACGACCGCTGAACTCCGCCGCGTCGGCCCGATTCAGGACCGGGTAGGCAGGAAGCTGATCGAGGATGATCCAGGCGGCCGCGTCCGAACGGGGATTCGTGTGGTCGCGCAACCGCTGCCGCCACTCAGCCGCCAGTTCGGCGACGGAGGTCCGATATCGCTCGGCCAACGCCACGCTGCTGAGGACAGCCACGGCGAGTGTCCCGAGCCATTCTTCGAGGTCGTCTTCGCGATACGCATTCAGTCCTCGGATGTAGGCGTCCCTGGCGTGCGAGAGCGCCACGCTGACCGGCGGCGTCACGCGAGGCGCAAGCCCGCGCCGACGCAGGAGAATATGGATCAGCGCCCGACCGGTGCGCCCGTTGCCGTCGTCGAACGGGTGAATGGTCCCGAACTGCGCGTGCGCGACCGCAGCCTGAAACAGCGGCGGCGTCTGGTCGGAGTTGCAGAACTCGCACAGGTTCTCGATCAGCGCCGGCACCTGCTCGGGCGGCGGAGGCACGAAATCGGCGCCGCATGGGGTGTAGTCGTTGCCGCCGATCCAGTTCTGCACCGTGCGCAGTTGCCCCGCCGTCTGCAGGTGGCCGCGCATGAGCACCTCGTGGATGTCGAGCAATTCGCGCCGACCCAGTCGTTCCACCGCCGCCGCGCGCCCGATCGCGACCTGCATAGCCTCGACATTGCCGATCACTTCTCGCGCCCGCGAACCGACCCTGCGGCCGATCCGCCGCCTCGCCTCGGCGCGGGCGAGGGCGCGGGCATCGAGCTGGATGCCTTCGATTCTTGAGGACGCAACCGACTCGCTGCGCATCAGCAAGCGGGTGAGCGGTTCGAGCAGTCGGTCGTCCGGATACTGCAGCCGCTGCAGCGCGGCTTCCGCGTCGGCGAGGTCGGCGGCAAGCTCCACCGGCAGTCGGAAGGCGGCATCGTCGATTGCGTCGGGGATGAACGCGGCGTATTCGCACGGTCGGCGAAAGCGGCGCGGCGCCAGGCTGTCCGTCCTGGGCTGCCAGACTCGATGGACAAGTGCGCCGCGCATGGATCCGTTGTCTCCCGCTTCCTGAAGACAAAGGTTAGCACCTATCCTTTGCTTTGGGCACCATGAACACAAAGGATATCCCCGTTCCTTTGTGTTCACAGAACAGCAGACAATGGATACGCGGCCCTACAGGTGCTTGAGCACCCCGCCGTCGACCTGGATGGTCTGGCCGGTGATGTAGCCACTCACCTCGGACGCGAGGTAGACGGCCAGCGGCGCGGCATCCCAGGCCTCGCCGAAGCGGCGCATCGGGATGAAGCGCAAGAGCAAGTTCTCGTCGGCGCTCGACGGCCCACGACCGGGCGTCGAATCGGTCCAGCCGAGGACGATCGCATTGACCGTCGTCCCTGACGGGGCCAGTTCCTGGCTCAGCGCCCGCACGAGCCCAATCACGCCCGACTGCGCCGCGCTGTAGATACTGAGGTTGGTCAGACCACGCACCGCCGACGCATCGAGCACGGCGACTAGCCGACCGGGCCTGCCGCGGAACTCACGGCTGGCGCTGCGGAAGGCGGCGTAGGTCCCGCCCAGGTTGGCCATCAGGACGCGCTGGATATCGGCGTCGAGCGTCTTGCGGATCGGCGCGGCGTGATAGAGCTGCGGCACGACCACGGCCGCGTCGAGACCGCCCAGCTCCTTGCTGATCTTGCGCGTGGCAACCTGGATGTTGGTCCCGTTGGACAGATCGACGGACTCGTTCGGCCCGCCGTCGGCCGCCTTTTTCAGGCGGAAGAGCGAGGTGCCATCGGTGTTGGCGCTGGTCACGCCGACCGACGCGCCGGCCTCGCGCAGACCCTGCACGATCGCCGTGGCGGCGGGCTTCTCCGCGCCATAGACGATCACGCGGCGTCCGCCCAGGTCGAAGCCCTGCAGCGCGCCGTCGCTGACCTCGGGCGGCGGGAGCGGATTCTGCAGGCTCACGAGACCACGCCCCCGATTCCCGATTGCACGTCCCAGCCGGTCGGCGCGAGTCCCCCGGCGAGCCCGCCGCCGTCGATGGTGAACGCCTCGCCGGTCATGTAGGACGAGGCGTCGGAGGCGAGATAGACCGCCAGCGGGCCCAGCTCCCAGGCCTCGCCGACGCGGCGAATCGGAATCCGCGAACCCTGGTTGCGGGCCAGTTCAATCTCGTCCTGGTCTTCCAGGGTCTTCTGCAGGACAAATCCGGGCACGATGCAGTTGGCGCGGATACCGTCCCGCGCGAGCTGCACGGCCAGGGACTGTGTCATATTGATCACCCCAGCCTTGGCCGCGCCGTCGACGAAGTAGACGGGGCCGCTGCCGCGCAGAGACGTGCCCGACGAGACGGTGATGATGTTGCCCGGCTTGCCCTCGGCGAGGAAGTGCCGCACCGCTGCGCGGGCGCTGTAGAAGACGCTGGAGAAGTTGATGTCGACGGTCTCGCGCCAGTCCTCGTCGCTGATCTCGGTCACGTGCTTCATCGAGGCGGGACCGCTGGCGCCCGCGTTGGCGAGCATCACCTCGAAGCCGCCCCACGCGTCAATCGTCTGCTGGACCATCGCGTCGACCTGGGCCGAAACGCTGACATCGGTGGGGATCGCGAGGGCGCGACGGCCCTTCGCCTCGATTTCTTCCGCGACACCCGCGATCTGCGACTGCGTGCGCGCCGCGCAGACGATGTCCGCGCCTGCGTCGGCAAGATGCAGCGCCATCTGTCGACCCAGTCCGCGACCAGCGCCGGTGACGATGACGCGCTTGCCGTCCATGCGCAGCGATTCGAGCATGTCGGCAGTCTACGCGCTGATCGCCGTGTCCCCGATTGAGCGGGCGCTAACATGTTGCCCGAACACGTCCACACTCGATGCGGCGCTCGCCGCACTGTGCAACGAAACGAACGGAGCTGGATATGGCAATCGGATTGACCGTGGAATTCACAATCGGCGACGGCCAGAACGACGCCTTCGAGGCCTTCATGGCCGGCGCCACGGCGAAGGTCAAGGCGGAAGACGCGGGTTGCAACAACTACGACCTGTTCCGTTCGGTCGACGACGACACCCGCTATCTGCTGTTCGAGAACTGGGCCACCGAAGACGACCTGACCGCGCACGGCACGTCCGAAGCGATGGCCGGTATGGCCGGGATCCGCGAGTTCACGACTGGTCGCCCGGTGCTGCACCGCTACGAGGTTCCCGACTAGCCCGGGACTGGAGAGCAACAGGCAGAGGACCCCCTCAGCCTTCGGCAGATCCCCCTGCCAGGGGGATCTGGAATACTTGGAAAGGACCACCACATGCCTGAGCAGATGGGCTCGGAACTGCTGGCCCGCCAGATGGTGAATGAGGGCGTCGAAGACCTCTTCTACATCATGGGCGGACCGATCATCGAGGCGGCAGGCTTCGCCGCCGAGCACGGCATTCGCACGATCGATTGCCGTCACGAACAGGGCGCCGCGATGGCCGCGCACGGCTACGCGCGCGTCAAGCGGGCACCGGGCGTCTGCATGGCCGCCTCCGGCCCGGCGACGACCAATCTCTTGACCGGCGTCGCCAATGCCTATCTCGACGGCGTGCCGATGGTCGCCCTCGGCGGCGCGGCGGCGTTCTCGTCGTTCGAACGCGACGATTTCCAGGAATACGACCAGCTTGCGATGGCGGTGCCGGTCACACGCTGGGCCAGCCGCGTGACGCACTCGGCTCGGATGCCCGAGTTCTTCAACCTCGCCTACCGCGAGGCGCAGGGTCCGAAGCCGGGGCCGACCTACCTCGACCTGCCCGGCGACACGCTCTATCAGCAATCCGACGACGAGACCGTCTGGTTCCCCGACGCGGGCGCAGCTCGCTCGCGTCCCGGCGCCGACCCCGACCAGGTCAAGGAAGCGATCGAACTGCTGGATCAGGCCGAACGGCCGATTGTCCTGACCGGCACCGGCATCTTCTGGTCCGACGCCTCGGCCGAGCTGCGGGAGTTCGTCGAGACGACGGGCATCCCCTTCTACACAACCCCGCAGGGCCGCGGTGTGGTGCCCGAGGACCACGACCTGTGCTTCATTGCGGCCCGTTCCAAGGCCTTCCGGGAGGCCGACGTAGCGCTGGTCGTGGGCACGCGGCTCAACTTCGTCGTGGGCTCGGGCCTGCCGCCGCGCTGGGCGCCGGATCTCAAGGTGATCCACGTCGACACCGATCCGACCGAGATCGGACACAACAAGGAAGCGGCGGTCGGCATGGTCGCCGACGCCAAGCGCGCGCTGGTCGCGTTGACGGCCGCGGCCAGAGAGGCCAACCTCGCGCCGCCGACCGACTGGGTGGCCGAACTGCGCGAGTCGGACGACAACCGCCGCCAGCAATCGCTTGAGATTGCGCAATCGTCGACCGTGCCGATCCATCCGCTGCGCCTGGCCGACGAGGTCGTGCAGCGCATGGACCGCGACGCGGTCGTCTGCGTCGACGGCAACGCCACGCTCGCCTTCGCCCGCCAGTACATTCCTTCTTACGCCGAGGGCGGCCGGCTCAATCCCGGCCCCAACGGCTGCATGGGCGTGGGTCTGCCCTTCGTGCTCGGCGCGAAAGCAGCCGCGCCCGAGCGCCAGGTGATCGGCTTCGTCGGCGACGGCTCGTTCCTGATGAACGTGCAGGAGATCGACACAATGGTGCGGCACAACCTGCCGGCGACGATTGTGATCTCCAACAACGCCGGTTGGACGGCGGGCTCCAACGACACGCCAGGCCGGCCACTGGGTTACGGCCAGCGCTACGAGGACATCGCGGTCGCCCTCGGCGGTCACGGCGAGCACGTGACCGAGCCCGATGAGATTGGTCCGGCGATCGAGCGCGCCATGGAATCCGGTCTGCCGGCCGTTGTCAACGTCGAGGTCGAGCAGCACGCGATGCCCGGCCAGGCCCGCTTCGGCGGCTACTCGGCGACGCTCAGCCGCTAGACAGTTCGACATCTCTCCCCCCGCTGTGCGGGGGGCGACCCGACGGCACGGCGCCGTCGCAGTAGCGCCAACAGGAGTTCGTCATGGCATCCGTTCCCGCTGAACACGCCGACCTGGTCGGCGCGCCCAACTTTGCCCATCTCGTCACGGTCAACCGCGACGGCTCACCGCAGTCCTCGCCGATCTGGATCCGCCCGGGCCGCATCGCGGCCGACGGCGCGGTCGAGTCGATCTTCTTCGTTACCGGCCTGCGCTACCGCAAGTCGCTCAACATGCAGCGCGAGCCGCGCGTGGCGCTCTCGATTCACGGCGCAGACAACCCGTACCGGATGCTGGAGATTGTCGGCAGGGCGTCGTTCGAACCGCGCAGCTCGTGGGACGAGCTCGACGCCATCTCGAACCAGTACATGGGCCGCGACTACCCGTTCAAGGGCGATGATCCGGCCGGCTGGCACGTAACTGTCGAGATCGACCGCGTGACGCTGCCCAACGGCGGCGAACAGCCGCCTTCGGTCGAGACGCCCGCCGCCGGCTCCGACCTGCTGATGCCGCCGCACTTCGCCCATGTCGCCACGGTCAGCTCAACCGGTCAGCCGCGATCGTCGGTGGTCTGGCACCGGCGCTCGGAAGGCGGCGGCGAGCACGACATCGAGTTCTGGACCTCGGCCGAGACGCTCAAGACCCGTCACTTGCGCAACAACCCCGCGATCGCGGTCAGCATCCACGACGAGGCCGACCCCTACCGCTACACGGAAGTCCGCGGACGCGCGGTGATCACACCGATCGACGGGCGTCAGATGGCGAACGAGCTGACTCGGCTCTACTGGAAGCTGGACGAGTTCCCGATGGACGTCGGCGAGATGAACAGCGTCGTTATCCGCGTGGACACGACGCATCGGGTCGGATGAAGGTCGGCCGAGGCTCACTCCATTGCGTCGATCGCGGCCTGCGCTTCTTCGCTGCTGACGACCGCTATCTCCTGGTGGAACCACCAGTTGCCGCCCTCGGGATCGACGGCGCGATAGGTGCGATCGCCGTAGAACTGGTCTTCCGGCTCCTGCAGGATCGTCGCGCCTGCGGCCGCGGCCTGGGCGTGGTGCGCGTCGACATCGTCGACGTAGACCATCACGCTCGCGTGCAGGTGCGGCAGCCTGCCCGGGCCGCCGAGTCCACCCTCCGGATACGCCGTAGCCAGCGTCACCTCTTCGCCGTCGTAGATCAGTGACGCATGGCCGACGCTGCCGTCGGGCATGTCGAGCCGGAAGCGCTCCTCGAATCCAAACGCTCGGCAGAGAAACTCGATCATCGCCGGCGCGTCGTCGTAGGACAGCGCCGGGACGATCCGCTGTCGCCGCCCGGCGCTCAGGTCTGGTTGATCAGCTTGGTCCGCCATTGTCTTACTCCCTTGAATCCATTTCGGCCATCGCTGCGGCCATCTCCTCCGGCGTTACGTCACGGACGTGCTGATGAAAGTCCCAGCCGACGCCCTCCGGATCGACGGCGCGGTAGGTGCGGTCGCCGTAGAACTGGTCGGCGGGCTCCTGGGTGATTTCGGCTCCGGCCGCGCGCGCCCGTTCGCAATGGGCGTCGAGGTCGTCGACGTAGACCACCACCTGCGCGTGTATGCCGCCGAGCGCCTGCGGGCTGTTCAGGCCCATCTCGGGGAAGGCGCTGGCGAGCATCAACGTCTCGCCGTTCATCTGCAGCTCGCAGTGCCCGACGGTCCCATCGGGCATCTCCAGCAGCAACCCCTGCTCGAAGCCGAAGGCGTTCTTGAGGAACTCGATCACGGCGGGCGCGTCGGCGTAGTTGAGATAGGGCAGGATGCGTTGGCTGCCTGCTGGTGGATTCTGAACCATCGTGGTGTCCTCTCGCTCGGTTCGGTCAGTCGTGCGACTCGTCGGTTGGCTGCATGAAGGCCCAGCGATGGCCTTCAAGGTCGTTGGCTTCATACAATCGAGCGCCCCAGGGCTGGTCGACTGGTCCATAGCGTATCGCCGCGCCCGCCGCCTCGGCCCGCTGGAAGTGCGCATCGACATCGTCGACATGGATCAGCACATGGCTGGGCAGCTCGTCAAGCAGCTTCGGCGAGCAGTACCCGCCGCCCTCGAACAGCGAGGCCAGCATCACCTGCGCGCCCTCAAGCGACAGCGACGCATGGACCACGCGCCCGTCGGGAATCGTCTGCACGTCCACCCGCTCGAATCCGAACACGCGGCAGAGCCACTCGATCGCAGCGTTGGCGTCCTCGTAGGCCAGGTAGGGGAACACCCGTTGCGATTCCGCCATCGTCAGCCCTCGTCGCTCGCGATCTTCAGCATCTCCGCCGCCGACTCGGTGTCCGGCACCTGCCTGAGCTGCTGCTGGAACGTCCAGCGGTGCCCCTCCAGGTCCTCGACCCAGTAGGTGCGACCGCCCCAGAATTGATCCGCCGGTTCCGCCAGGATGTTGGCGCCCTCGCCGCGCGCCCTCGCGTGGTGCGCATCGACATCGTCGACGTAGACCGTGATCTGCTGATGCAGCGCGGCCAGCTCGCGGGGCGACTTCGTGCCGGCCTCGTCGAACGGCGACGCCAGCATGATCTGCTCGCCGTTGAAGCCGAGTGCGGCATTGCCGATGCGGCCATCGCCGACTTCCATCCGCCGGATCTCCTGGAATCCAAACACGCGGCACAACCACTCGATGGCCGCAGGCGCGTCGGCGTAGGTGAGCGCCGGGACGATCCGCTGATGGCCCAAGTCGCTGTGATCCGGCATGGCAGCACCCAACGTCATCGAATCGCGCAATCGCGACTCACGTTAGCGCTTATATGTTCGGAAATGCAAGCGGGCCGCGACGCGCGCTCACCAGGTTCTCACCAGGACTGCAGCCGCTTCCGGACTCCCTCCTGGGGCACCGACCGGACCCGCTCGAAGAAGCTCCACCAGTGGCCTTCCAGGTCCAGCGCGTGATACTCACGCAGACCCCAGAACTGGTCATCGAGCGGGAAGATGACTCCGACTCCTTCGCGCACCGCGCGATCGTAGTGTGCGTCGACATCGGAAACGCGGACGTGAATCCGCGAGATCGAGTACGCACCCGGCTTGGCGGCTCGGTTGACGTACTGCGTCAACCTGGACGAGAGCATGATGACCTGACCCTCCAGCGAGAGCGCGGCGTGCGCGACCCGGCCGTCGGGGGTGGACAGGACTTCGTCCGGCGTGAAGCCGAAGGCGCGCCCGAGCCAGTCGATCGCCTCGGGCGCGTCGTTGTAGATCAGGTAGGGGAACACGCCCTGCCGGTCGACTCCCGCCTCGATGGAGGTCCGTTCCCGGTTCACGACTTGTGCATCGACCATGTCATCGTCCTCTCCATAGTTGCAACCTCGAGCAGGTGCTCTGAGATCGAATGTAGAGGGCTGAACCGGTCGCGAATTCGTGAGCCGATTCACAAGTTCACAAAGGCTCAGACGCCGTGTAACCCACTTACCGCTTCACGTCCGCCGCCGCCCCGAAACGATGAGTTGCCGACCGTGAACCAATCGTTGCCTCGCCGTCTGGCGCGATAGGCGGGTATCCGATAGCCTCGTAACCGTTGCGCGTTCGCGCGTGCCCATTTCCAGCGCATAAGCGGACCCGTCTGCGGACGACGGGTCTCGACGGAGGATGACATGGACCTCGGACTGACTGAAGAGCAGGAACTGCTGAAGAATTTCGCCCGCGATTTCCTCACCAACGAGTGCACGGAAAAGCTCGTCCGCGACATGGAAGAGGACGAGCGCGGCTACACCGACGACCTCTGGAACGGCATGGCTAACCAGGGTTGGATGGGTCTGATCACCGCTGAGGAACTCGGCGGCGCCGGGCTCAACTTCCTCGACCTCTGCGTGCTGCTGGAGGAATTCGGCCGCGCACTGGTTCCGGGACCGTTCATCAACACCGTGCTCAGCTCCGGACTCGTTGAGGCGGTAGGCAGCGACGCGCAGAAGCAGCAGTACTGCACCGCCGTTGCCGCCGGTCAGCACGTGATGACGCTCGCCCTGACCGAGCCATCGGCCCGCTTCGACAGCTCCGGCATCGAGGCCACCTGCGCGCCGGACGGCGACGGCTATGTGCTCAACGGCACCAAGCTGTTCATCCCCGACGCGCACGTCAGCGACACCATCGTCGTGGTCGCCCGCGCCGCGGGCTCGCAAGGCGACGAGGGCGTCTCGATGTTCCTCGTGCCCGGCAACGCCGAGGGCCTCTCGACCACCGTCCTGCAGACCATCGCCGCCGACAAGCAGTGCGAAGTCACGCTGAACAACGTTCGCGTCGGCGCAGACGCGCTGCTCGGCCCCGAGGGCGGCGCCTGGCCGATCATCGAGATCGCCAAGCGCTACTACACCGTCGCCTACTGCGCCTACATGGTCGGTCTGGCCCAGCGCGACTTCGAGATCTCGGTCGACTACGCCAAGGAGCGCATCCAGTTCGGCCGCCCGATCGGCTCATTCCAGGCGATCCAGCACAAGGCCGCCGACATGATCACCGACGTCGATGGTTCGCGCTTCATCATGTACCGAGCCGCCTGGGCCGTGACCGAGGACGAGGACGACGCCGACTTGCAGGTCGCGATGGCCAAGGCCTGGTGCTCCGACGCCACCCGCCGTGTCGTGGCCCACGGTCAGCAGATCCACGGCGGCATCGGCTTCACCAAGGAGTACATCATCCAGCTCTACTTCCGCCGCCAGAAGATGGCCGAACTGATGTGGGGCGACGCCGATCACCACCGCGAGAAGGTCGCCGAGCTGCTCGGCATCTAGCCAGCACCCAGTCCCTGCTTCACGCAGGGACCCGCTCGGCCAAGAACCCCTGAGAGGGCGACCCTTGCGGTCGCCCTCTTCTGGTTTGCGCGGCTACTGTTCGGCGTCGACCCGCGACCTCTTGCGCAGGAACCACCAGCCGATCAACAGACCGACCAGGCTCAGACCGATCGCCACGATGATCGCCGCAATCCACGTCCAGAGCGGCACGGAGTAGCGGCTGTGCGCGTCGGCAAGCGCGGGGGCAATCGTTGTCAGCCAGGCGGCGAGCGCCAGGCTGAGGGCGAAGATCCGACTCATCGGATAGCCTCTCAATATGGCCCGCAGACGACGAAGGCGAAGCAAGGACGCGCCCGAACCGGCGCCGCCGAAGACGCGATCATCCATCGTCCGTCTCTCCTACCCCGATCAGGATACGCTCCGCCTGCGCACCTTCTGGTCGCCGTTGCCGAACTGGGCATACGGCGCGATCCCGGCAATTGCCTGCGCGCTCATCGCCATCGCGGCGTTCGGCGGCGACGACTGGCTGGGCGCCGCAGTGATTGGACTCGCTGCCGGATACTTCGGCGGCGGCATCATCTGGGCAATTCTCGGCGTGGTCGGCGGCGATGTGCTTGAGATTGACTTCGATCTGTCCGACGACATCGCGCGTGTGCACCAATCGATCCTCTGGGCATTCAACCGCGACTGGGACTTCGACCTCTACGACGTCGAGACCGTCACCATGACCGAGAAGCGGGCCCGTCCCATGCTGCTTCAGTTCGGCGGGTCGCACAGCGCCCACCTCGCGTTCTCCGACGGCCGGCAAATGCGAATCGGCCGCTTCCCCACGCATCAAGAGGCTCTCGATCTGGGCAGTGCCGTCGCCGATTTCATCGGCGTACAACTCGAGCGATCCGAGCGTGATCAGCGCGGAGCCGAGCGATGAGCCCGACGCTGACGGATCCTGAGGAGATCCGAGCGGCATTCGAGGTGGAGATGGCCAGCCGCCCGGGGAAACTTCAGAAGCACGTCAACCGAGTCGAACGCGGCGCGAGCCGGCTTGCGGCGATCCACGAGCTCGACCGCGAAGTGTGCACCGCCGCCGCGGCCGGTCACGACCTGTTCCGCCACTGCAGCGACGCCGAACTGCTCGCGCTGTCACGGCACTACCGAGTGACCATTGGCCGCGACGAGGAGGACGCTCCGATCATTCTCCACGGCCCGCTCGCAAGCGCCTACTCGCGGGACGTGCTCGGCGTCGATCACGAGATCATCCTCGACGCCATTGCCTTCCACACCACCGCGCATCCCGAATTCTCCGCCGAGGCCCTGGCCGTGTTCCTCGCCGACAAGATCGACCCGAGGAAAGTACAGCGTGATCCCGGACTCGCCGCCGTCGCGGCTGCCGCTGAGCAGGACCTCCATGCCGCCGCCGCGCTCTTCCTCGAGCGCCGCCTGTCCGTTCAGCTCAACAGCGGCCAAACGTTGCACCCGCTGGCCGTCGCCAGTCGCAACGCCTTCCTGCGGCGCTTGACATGACCACGGCAGACGAGGACACCGGCGCAACCAGCGACGAGGGCGCGGCCGTCGGACGAGTGATCGACGGGGCCGAGTCCGAACCCGACATCCAGGATCGCGCCCTGCGTCCTGCGCGGCTTGAGGACTTCGTCGGCCAAACGACGGTGCACGAATCGATTCGCATCGCCGTCGACGCCGCGCGCGGCCGCGACGAAGCGCTCGACCACCTGTTGCTCTACGGTCCGCCCGGACTGGGCAAGACCACGCTCGCGCGGATCGTCGCCCGCGAGCTCGGGGTCAACCTTCGTCCGACCAGCGGGCCCGCAATCCAGCGCGCCGGCGACATCGCCGCGATCCTGACCACGATGCAGACCCACGACGTGCTCTTCATCGACGAGATCCACCGCGTGCCGCGCTCGGCCGAAGAGGTGCTCTACTCGGCGATGGAGGACTTCCAGCTCTTCATGATGATCGGCAGCGGTCCTGCCGCCCGCAGCGTGCAGCTCTCGGTCAAACCCTTCACGCTGATCGGCGCGACCACCCGCTATGCGATGATCTCGCCGCCCTTGCGCGATCGCTTCGGCATGGTCCAGCGACTCGACTTCTACAACACCGACGAACTCGAGCAGGTCATCGTTCGATCTGCCGCCGCGCTCGAGGTCGAGTTGCAGCCCGCCGGCGCGCGCGCGCTGGCCGAGCGAGCCCGTGGTACGCCGAGGGTCGCCAACCGGCTGTTGCGCCGCGTGCGCGATTACGCCGAGGTCCGCGCCGACGGCGTGATCACGCGGCAGGTCGCGGACCAAGCGCTGCGAGGTCTCCGCGTGGACGAACTCGGCTTGGACGAGCACGACCGCAACCTGCTGCGGGCCCTGATCGAGGGCTTCAACGGAGGACCGGTCGGCCTCGACACCCTCGCCGCCTCAATCGCGGAGGACGCCGACACCGTCATGGATGTCTACGAGCCCTACCTGATTCAGCTCGGCTTCCTCGCCCGAACCCCTCGTGGCCGGGTCGCCATGCCCGCCGCCTGGACGCACCTGGGGCTCACGCAAAAGAACTCGCCCCCCGACCAGGGAGCCTTGTTCGAGTCCGTCTAGTCCAACGCCAGCGCCGGCTCGCTTGAATCCGTGCGCGAGCCTGTCCCGTTCGTCCCGTTGCGGCCGTTCGCGCTTGTCCGTTCCCGCATCCGGTCGAGCACCGCCAGCGCCGCATCCTCGTCGAACTCGACCGACTCCTGCGCCGCGTACATCATCCGGTAGAGCTTGGCGTAGTAGCCGTCCTCGATCCGGAGCAGTTCCTCGTGCGTGCCCTGCTCCATGATCCGGCCATACTCCAGCACGATGATCCGGTCGACTGAGCGAATCGTCGACAGCCGGTGCGCGATCACGAACGCCGTCCGACCGCGCAGCACGCGCGCGATCGCCTGCTGGATCAGCGCCTCGGTCTGCGAGTCCACGTTCGCCGTCGCCTCGTCCAGGATCAGGATGCGTGGATCGCTGAGGATCGCTCGGGCGAACGCGACGAGCTGACGCTGCCCAATCGAGAGGTTCTGCGCCCGTTCCGCCAACGGCGTGTCATAGCTCTGCGGCAATCGCTCGATCCACTCGTCGGCGCCCACTACTCGGGCTGCATCAATCGCCTGCTCGCGGGTCGCGCCGAGATTGCCGTACATGATGTTGTCCAGCACCGTGCCCGAGAACAGGAACGGATCCTGCAGGACCACACCCACGCGCTGGACCAGCGACGCCCGCGTGACCTCGCGCACGTCGTGCCCGTCGATCCGCACCTCACCCTCGGTCACCTCGTAGTTGCGGGTGATCAGCGAGGTGATCGAGGTCTTGCCCGCACCGGTCTCTCCGACCAGCGCGACCGTCTCGCCCGGCTGCACTTCCAGGTCGAGGTCGAACAGCACCCGCACGCCGTCGACGTATTCGAGCGACACGTTGTCGAAGTGGACGTGCCCGGCGATGTCCGGCAGATCCTCCGCGTTGGGCGCGTCCTCGATCTCGGGCTCGGTGTCGAGCACTTCGAAGACCCGCTCCGCTCCGGCCATCGCGCGCTGGAACATCGTGTACTGCAAGACCAGGTCGCGGACCGGGTCGAAGAAGCGTTGGATGCCGATGGCAAAGGCGATGATCGCCGCCACGCCGACCGCCTCATCCAGATTTCCGCCGCTCAGACGCACCGCCGCGACCACGATGATCAGCGCCGTGGCCAGCGCGATCAGGATTTCCACCAGCGGCATGATCGCCGCCGAGAGCAGTCCCGCCCGCCGCGTCGCGCGCAGGTTCCAGTTGTTGATCCGGTCGAAGCGCTTGGCATTCTCCGACTCTCGGTTCAGGCTCTGCACCACGCGAACGCCGTTGAGGTCCTCGTTCAAGGTCGAGTTCACCGCCGCAATCGCCACGCGCGTCTCGAGGAACGCCATCCGCGCGCGTTTGCTCCACCAGGCCATCGAGACGATCAGGATCGGCAGCACGGCGAACGCCACGAGCGCGAGTTGCCAGTCAATGAACAGCATCACCGCCATGATGATCGCCAGACCGAAGATGTCGCCGATCACGGTCAGCACGCCCGAAGTCAGCATCTCCTGCAACACCTGCACGTCCGACGTCACGCGAGACATGATCGCCCCGACTTCGCCGCGGTCGTAGAAGCGATGTTCCAATTTCATCAGGTGATCAAACACGTCCTGGCGCATCCGCCTCAGGATCGGGTGGCCCACGTTGGCCATCAGCCATTGACGCAGGAACTCGGCGCCCCAGGACACCATCACGATCGCGCCGAACGCGATCGCGATGCGGTCCAGTTCGGAGAGAATCCCGTTCTCCAGCGCGCCTTGCAGCGCCTGGTAGACGACCAGCACCTGGATATTGAATGCCACGGCGAAGAACGCATTGGCCACGATTGCCGCGCCCAGGCGCTTCTTGTGCGGGCCGATGTAGCGGCCGAAGCGTCGCACGAGCCGCGGGTTGTAGAGCGTGCCGTATTCCTTGTCCCAGCCGTCGGCCATCGATGCCGAACTCGCCCAGGCGCTGCGCGGACCATGCCCGCCGCCGCCCAGGTTGGAGGTCCAGCCTCCGGCCATGCCGCCGCCCATCATGCCCATCTAGCCGCTCCCGCCCGCTGCCGCGACCGCTTCGGCCGGCTCGGCCTCGTGAGCGCCGGCCGACTCCTGATCGCGCAGCTCCAACTCGTAGATCTCGCGGTACAGCCCGCCCTGCTGCAGCAGTTCGTCGTGCTTGCCGCGCTGGACGATCCGGCCCTGGTCGAGGACCAGGATCTGGTCGGCCTCGCGCAGCGAGCGCAGCCGGTGGGCAATCACGAACGTCGTCCGGCCACGCATCAGCGCCGCCATCGCCTGCTGGATTTCAAACTCGGTGGCCGCGTCCACCGACGAGGTCGAGTCGTCGAAGATCAACACGCGCGGGTCCATCAGCAACGCCCGGGCGATTGCGATCCGCTGTTTCTGCCCACCAGAGAAGTTCGCCCCGCGCTCGCCGACCCAGGTGTCGTACTGCTCCGGCAGGCGGTTGATGAAGTTATGGATTCGGGCCAGCTTGGCCGCCGCTTCGATCTCCTCGTCGGTCGCGTCGGGCCGGCCATAGGCGATGTTTTCCTTCAGCGTCGCCGCAAACAGGAAGACTTCCTGCTGCACAATCGCGACCTGCCGGCGCAGCGCCTCCAGCGGCCAGTCGCGCACGTCCTGGTCGTCGAAGGTCACCCGACCGGTGCTCACGTCGTAGAAGCGAGGGATCAGGTTGACGACGGTGGTCTTGCCGCTGCCGGTCAATCCCAACAGCGCGATCAGCTCACCCGGCTTGGCCTCGAAGTCGATGTTGCCCAGCACCGGCGAGCGCGGGTCGTAGGCGAAACTGACGCCCTCGAACTTGATGTGACCCTGGGGACGCTCCGGAGCGACCGCCTCGGGGTTGTCCTGCACTTCCGATTCCTGGTCGAGGATTTCAAAGATGCGCATCCCGGCGGTGGCCGCGCGCGGCACCATCATCACCATCCAGCCCAGCCCGCGAATCGGCATCTGCAGGATGGTCAAGAACATCAGGAACATGGTCAGCTCGCCGACCGTGAAGTTGCCGTTCACGACTTCCCGCCCGCCGTACCAGATCGTCAGCACGATCGCCGCCGCGCCCAGCATCGTCATCAGCGGCATGTTGACCGCCTGCACCATCGAGGCGTCATAGGACCGCTGCTGCAGCCAGCCCGCCGCGCGGCCGAACTTCTGACCCTCGAACTCCGCCCGCCCGAACGCCTTGACCACTCGGATTCCCGACAGCGCCTCTTGCAGCACCGTGCCCAGTTGTGCCTGCGACTCCTGCACATCGTTCCAGATCGGCCGCAGCCGCCGCGCCACAAACGCGGAACGCGCGGCGATCAGGATCATGATCCCCCAGACCATCAAGGCCAGCGGCCAGTTGATCAGCAGCATGATCACCAGCGTGCCGACGCCCAGCACCAGCGTGAACGAGAGCTGGACGCCGCCGAAGTTGATGAACATCCGCACGACTTCCACATCCTGCGTCGCGCGGACCATGATCTGACCCGTCTCGGCGCCGTCGTGATAGCGGAATGAGAGCGTCTGCAAGCGCTGATAGATGGCGTTGCGCAGGTCGTAGGCGACGGTCTGCCCAACCCACTCGGCCAGGTAGCGCTGGACGAACATCGACGTCCCGCGCAACACCGCCGCGCCGACCAGCGCCAGGCCGGCCACCGCGACCAGCCAGCCGGTGATCGCGATCACCGTGTCGCCGTTGACGATCTCCGTCGAAATCGCGGTGTCAATCGCCCAGCGCAGCAACCACGGCGTCGCGATTGCGAACGCCGCCGTCGCCAGGATCGCGATTGCGGTGACCGACAAGCCCTTCCAATAGGGAAGCGCAAAGCGCAGCACGCGGCCGATGACGAGGATGGAGATCGGAACGCGCAGGCCGCGAGAAGGCTGTACGTCTGCAGTCAGTGCGGTCAATTTCGGCTCCCGAGCGGGCGGCTGTCAGATACCGCCACGGCGTCGGTACGCCGCTCAGACTCATTCATAGTTCAAGCGCATTATAGTGGTCCGCCGCATACACGACACGCGGCAAGTCCGATCGGGTTAACTCGGACGCAGTCAACGCCGCCCCAACTCCAGCGCACACGCATGCCCCGCACGCTCCAACTCCGACCCATGACTCTCGATGACGTCGATGCGGTCACCGACCTCGATCGCCGCGCCTTCGGCGAGTCGGGCTGGAGCCGCCGCTACTTCGTCGGCGAACTGACCGAGTCGCCGATCAGCATCTTCTACGTGCTGACCGACAGTGACCGGCAGCTCCTCGGCTACTTTGGGACCTGGCACGTCGTCGATCAGCTGCAACTCTGCACGTTCGCCGTCGACCCCGATGCGCACGGCCTGGGACTGGGCGCCATCCTGCTCAACTGCGTCTTCCGACTCGCCCAGCGCCTCGGCTGCGAGAGCGTCCAGCTTGAGGTACGCGAGTCCAACGCCGCCGCCCGCGGGCTCTATCGCAGCCGAGCCTTCAGCGAGGACGCCGTGCGCCGCAACCTCTACTCCAGTCCCCGCGAGGACGGCATCCTGATGAGCGCACCAACGCCGTCGACGATCGAGACCGGCTTCGGCCGCTCCGCCGCCGAGCGCTGGCCGGGAGGCCTCGACCTCGCCTGGGACGATCGCGGCGGCCGCGCCGCCGAGCACTGGCCGGCCGGCTAGCCGGCCTGCGATACACTTTGCGCCATGGACCTCAATCAACAGATCGAACAGCTGCTCGCGCGCTCACGCTACATCCGAGCGATCGGTCCCACGACCGACGACTTCATGCGCTGGCGGGACGCCGCCGAGGAACTCCTGAGCGACGCCGTCGGCGACGATCATCCGGTCATGGCCAGCTACCGCGACGCCATTGGGCCGCGCGAGCGCCCGGACTCCGAGGGGCTGCAGATCCACGGCCAGTTCGGCATGGCCCCACGACTGATTGCCGCCGAAGACGTCCTGCGCGGCCTCGTCACCTGAACGCGGTACTAAACGCAGCGCTGAAGGCGGGTCCTAAACCGCGGCGCCGGTCTTCTTCTCCATCACCGACGCGACCAGCTCCGCCGCCTGCACATAGGTCAGGTGCGTCGTGTTGATCACGACGTCGTAGAGCAGCGGCGACCAGACATCCACTTTCCAGAACTTCTCGTGGAACGCCGCCCGGCCCTTGTTGAACTCCTCGATGCTGCGCGCCGCCGCCACCTCGTCCACGCCCTCCCACTCCTGCACGCGAGCCAACGCGACCGCAGGTTCCGCCACCAGCTGCACATGCGTCGCGTTCGGCATGTCCTTGAGAATCATCTGGCTGCCGCGGCCGATGATCACCACGTTGCCGCGCTGGGCGATCGACTCGATAATCTGCGCCGTCGTCGCCAGGATCGCGCGGTCGTCCACCACTCCCGAACCCGCGTCGGACAGCTCCTGGTAGCTCTGCGACAGCATCAGTTCCAGGTTGCCTGAGCCAAGCATCGGATCGATCGCTCCGCCCGCCGCCGAGCGCTCCAGCGCCCGCTGCAGGAAGTGCCCCATTCGCGCCCGCAGCGAGTCGGTCCGTTCGTCCTTCTCCGCCACTTCCGACACCGTCCGCCCCAGTTGCCGCGAGGCGTCCACCAGCACCGTCTGATCGATGTACTCCAGACCCAGCGTGCGGCTCAACCGGCGCGACACGTCGCGCGCGCCCGCGCCGTACTGGCTGGATACTGTCACGACTGCCATCGCGCACCTCCGCGGCTGACCTGGAGACACGCACAGGGTACTCCAACGAGGGCCCCGGCTGAGTGCAACCAGTTGGAAGGCTGTTTGAAAGCTGCTGGGAGGCTAGAAGTCAGCCATCATCGAGCCGAGCGGCAGCGATCGACGCAGGGACCAGCCCGACGCTCCCTCCGCCTGCTCCACGGCGTCGAAGACTCCGACGTGCGTGACCACGAGAAAGTAGCGCTGCGCCGCCAGCGATTCCGCCGCGCTGACGGCTTCCGCCTCTCGGCGAAAGCGGCCCACCGTCAAGGCGGTCCGTTCCAGCGGCGAGCGGGAGCGGATCAGCGCGTCCGGCGCCTGCTCTGGGTAGAGATCGCGATAGACGATCGACGAAATCCGCTGCGCGTCCTCGGCGCCCTGCTCCGCGACCATCTGCAGCAGGTGTTCGCCTTCGTCGTACCACGACTGCGGCGCGCCCAACTCCAGCATGAACGGATGGAACAGACCCAGGATCACCTCCAGCATCTGCTCCAGGTCGCCCAGACCGTAGTGATCGTCGAACTGCTCGGTCAGGGGAATGTGCGGCGGCGTCGCGTCGACCTGCTCGCGGTCGTACAGCGCGCGCACCAGGTCGATCTGCGCGCGCGCCTGCTCGTCGGGCACCAGAGCCAGCATCCGTTGCACCATGCGATCAGATTAACCCACGACGGCTCCCCCGCTCGGGGGAGCCGTCGTGGCTTCTGCTTCCCCCTGCGGGGAAGCTGTCCCGCAGGGACTGAAGGGGGGCTATTCGCCCTCGTCGACGACCTCCGCGACCGCCTCACTGACGGCCCCGGTGTTGATCGCGATCTTCTGCGGCTCGGGCTCTTCGCCCTTGGGCAGCGACAGCTCCAACACGCCGTTGGCCAGGTGGGCCGAGATCTTCGAGGAGTCATAGGCCGGGTCCAGCCGGAAGCTGCGGCTCAGCACCGTGCGAGTCACCTCGCGCCGGCGGTACTTGCGATCCTCGCCCGAACCGTTCTCCGAGCTCTCGTCGCTCGCGTGCTCGGCGTGGATCGTCAGTTGACCGTCGTCGACCGTCACCGCGATCTCGTCCTCGGCGAAACCGGGCACCCAGGCCTCGATGCCGATCCCCTCGTCGTTCTCGTAGACGTTGACCGGAAGCTGCCAGGACGTGGTCGGCATGCTGCCGGCGGCCGTCCTGGCGACCCGCCGCGGGCGACGCGCGAAGGCGTTGCCAAACAGGCTGTCGAACTCGGCGAACGGGTCGCGAATCAGAATCTTGCTCATCTCGTGCTCCTCACTGCCGATGGCTCTGGGTTTGCTTCTTCGTGTGCCCATCGGCTCTAAGGAAACCTTACAGAGACCCTATCAAGATTGCAAGACTTATCTGTATCCCACTCAACTTTCCTCCGCATGAGTTGTCTTGGTAAGAGATAGTTGATAGCATCTGACTCAAGATTGGAACCGCACGGCATGGCTCAGGACTTCTACCAGACCCTCGGCGTCACCCGCGATGCCTCCGAGAAGGAGATCTCCTCCGCGTACCGCCGGCTCGCCCGCCAGTACCACCCCGATGTGACCGGCGGCGACAAGGACGCCGAGCAGCGCTTCAAAGAGGTCAATGCCGCCAACGACGTCCTCTCCGACCCCGACAGGCGCGCCGCCTACGACCGTTGGGGCGACCAGTGGGAGCACGCCGAGCAACTCGAAGAGATGCAGCGCCGCAACGGCGGCGGATTCGGCTTCGCCGGCTTCGGCAACCAGCCTTTCGGCGGCGACCCCAACGTCCGCGTCGAGTTTGGCGGCGCCGACTTCGGTGAAGCCGGGGATCTCGGCGACATCTTCGGCAGTTTCTTCGGCGGCCAGCGCGCCGGCGCGCCGCACCGGCCCGCGCGCGGTCGGGACCTTGAGCACAGCGTCAACGTGTCGCTGCGCGAAGCCTTTCACGGCACCACCCGGACCCTCCAGCGCGGCGCAGGCGGATCGCGGCTGGAACTCACGATCCCGCCCGGCGTCCGCGACGGTCAGCGGATCAAGTTCACCGGCAAGGGCGAGGAACTGCCCGACGGCCGCAGCGGCGACCTCTACCTGATCGTCAACGTCGACGACGATCCCGTCTTCGAGCGCCGCGGCGACGACCTCTTCGTCCCCGTCGACGTCTCGATCACGACCGCTGCGCTCGGCGGCGAGGTCGCCGTCCGCTCGCTCGGCGGCAGCGGACGGCTCGCCTTGCGCATCCCCGCCGGGACCCAGAACGGACGCGTCTTCCGGCTCGCTGGCCAGGGCATGCCGCGCTTCAAGCACGACGGCCGCGGCGACATCCTGGCCGAGGCCCGGCTGCGCATGCCCGACCCGCTCAGCGAGGAGCAGACCGAACTCTTCCGCCGCCTCCGCGACCTGGAAGGCGCCGACCAATGAGCGACCAGCCCGTCTACACCATTCGCATCGCCGCGAAGATGGTCGGCGTCCACCAGCAGACGCTGCGCACCTACGAGCGCGAAGGTCTGCTCACCCCCGCCCGATCCGCCGGTCGCCAGCGCCTCTACAGCGACGACGACATCGCCCGACTGCGGGTCATTCGCCGCCTGATCGACGAACTCGGCGTCAACCTCGCCGGCGCCGACATCATCCTCCGGTTGAGACACCGGATCGGCGAACTCGAAAACGAAAACCAGCAACTACGCAACGAACTCCAGCGCCGCCGCGACCAGCAACTGCCCACGGTCCGGCCTCCGCGCCTCGAGCGACAGAAGCAACAGGAGCGACGACGATGATGCGACGAGACCGATTCACCAACCAGGCCCAGCAACTGCTCGAGGCTTCCCAAGAACTCGTGCGCGAGAAGAAGCACGCCCAGTGGGACGTCGAGCACCTGCTGGCCAGCATCGCCCGGGTCGAGGACGGGCTCGCCAGCGACCTGCTCAACGCGCTCGACGTCGACCGCGCCCGGCTCCGCGCCGCCGCCGACACCGCCATCGACGCCGCGCCCAGGCTCAGCTACGACGTCGTGCAGCTCACGGTCACGCCCCGCGTGGTGCAACTGCTCGAGCGGGCCAACGTCGAGGCCGAGCGCCTGACCGACGAGTACGTCGGCGTCGAACACCTGTTGATCGCCATCACCGGAGACTCCGGCGGTCCGGCCGCGCAGATTCTGCGCTCGCACCGGATCACGACCGAGCGGCTCTACGCTGCGCTCCAACAGATCCGCGGCTCGCGGCGCGTGGACCAGCCCGACGCCGAGTCTCACTACGACGCGCTCAACCGCTACGCCACCGACATCACCCGTCTCGCCTCCGAGGGCAAGCTGGACCCCGTGATCGGCCGCGACACGGAAATCCGCCGGGTCCTGCAAATCCTCAACCGGCGGACCAAGAACAACCCCGTGATCATCGGCGAGGCCGGCGTCGGCAAGACCGCCATCGCCGAGGCCCTGGCCCAGCGCATGGCCGCCGACGACGTCCCCGACCATCTGCGCAATCGACGCTTGATGGCCCTCGACATGGGCATGCTGCTCGCCGGCGCCAAGTTCCGCGGCGAGTTCGAGGAGCGGCTCAAGTCCGTGATCGACGAGGTCCGCGAGTCCGAGGGCCAGGTCATCCTCTTCATCGACGAGCTGCACACCGTGGTCGGCGCGGGCGCCGCCGAAGGCGCGATCGACGCCGCCAACATGCTCAAGCCCGCCCTCGCCCGAGGCGAGCTACGCGTGGTCGGCGCGACCACGCTGGACGAATACCGCAAGCACATCGAGAAGGACGCCGCGCTGGAGCGCCGCTTCGCTCCCGTCTACCTCGACGAACCTTCGACCGAGGACGCCGTCGCCATCCTCACCGCGCTCAAGCCGCGCTACGAGGCCCACCACGGCGTCACGATCGGCGACGACGCGATCGACGCCGCCGTGCGACTCTCCCAGCGCTACCTGCCCGAGCGACGGCTGCCCGACAAGGCCATCGATCTGATCGATGAGGCCGCCTCGCGTATTGTGATCGCCAATCAGTCGCCGCCCGCGCGCGTCGTCGAGCTTCAGCGCCGCGTCGACGAACTGAAGGTCGAGCAGGAGGCCGCCGCCCAGCGCGAGGACTACGAGGCCGCCGCCCGGATCAAGCAGGAACTGCTCGGCATCCAGGACGAGGCACGCGCCAACCGCGAGGAGTGGGACGCCGAGCACGCCCAGCGCGACACCGTCAACGAGCGGGACATCGCCGAACTCGTCGGCGAAATGACCGGCATCCCCGTCAGCCGGATGCTCGCCGACGACGATGTCAAACTGCTGCGCATCGAAGAAGAGCTGCATCACCGCGTGATCGGACAGTCCGAAGCCGTCACCGTCGTCTCCGACGCCATCCGCCGCGCCCGCGCCGGACTCAAGGACCCCACCCGGCCGATTGGTTCGTTCATCTTCGTCGGACCGACCGGCGTCGGCAAGACCGAACTGGCCAAAGCGCTGGCCGAGTACCTGTTCGACTCGGAAGACGCTCTCGTCCGGCTCGACATGTCCGAGTACCAGGAGCGACATACGGTCAGCCGGATCGTCGGCGCGCCTCCGGGATACGTCGGCTACGACGACGGCGGCGGCCTGACCGAACTGGTCCGCCGACGGCCCTTCCGCGTCGTCCTGCTTGACGAGATCGAGAAGGCCCACCCCGACGTGTTCAATCTCCTGCTCCAGGTCCTCGACGACGGCCGCATCACCGACGGGCAGGGCCGCACCGTCGACTTCCGCAACACCATCGTGATCATGACCAGCAACCTCGGCACGACTGCCCGGTTGGACAATCGGATGGGATTCGCCGGCTCGCACGAGGAACGCGCCCGCGATTGCGAACGCGCGCTCAAGGACTTCTTCCGGCCTGAGTTCCTCAACCGCATTGACGAGATCGTCTGCTTCGACCCGCTATCGGAGGAGGAGCTACTCGAGATCGTCGATCTGATCGTCAACGAGGAGCGAGCCCGGCTCGCGGACATGGGCCGCGATATCCGCTTCAGCGACGCCGCCCGCCGCCGGCTCGCCGAGGACGGGTATGACCCTGCCTTCGGCGCGCGCCCGCTGCGCCGCCTGATCCAGCGCCGGATCGAGAACCCGCTCAGCAAGATGCTGATCGGCGGCGAGTTTCCCGAGGGCGCGACGATCGAAGTGGACTACGACGGAGGAGAATTCCGCTTCCAGACCTCGGAGTCGGGCGTGGAGGCCGAGCCGGTCACAGCCTGAAGTCGCCCCCGCGCAGGCGGGGGCGCCCCTGCATCCACCCGGCTCGCGTATAGACTCCAGACATCAACCACTTCCTGGAGGTCCAATGACTACCCTCGCACCGCCGATGACGGAGACGCTGCTCTACGAAGAGCGCGGGCACGTCGCCATCATCACGCTGAACCGACCGGAACGCCTGAACGCGATTTCCAACGAAATGCTGGAAGCGCTCTCCGCCCAGCTGATCGCCTGCCAGCGCGAGCCCGACATCCGCGTCATCGTCCTGACCGGGGCCGGACGCGGGTTCTGCTCCGGACTCGACCTCGTCGACCAGCAGCAGCGCATGTCGACCGGCGAAGGCCGGCCCGGCTACTCGCTCTTCGACCTGCGCGACGCCCCGCCGGTTGTGCTGCAGAAGATGGACAAACCGGTGATCTGCGCGCTCAATGGCGCGGCGGCGGGCTACGGCATGGACATGGCCTTGCTGGCCGACATCCGCGTCGCCTCCGACCGCGCCAAGATGGGCGCGGTCTTCGCACGCCGCGGCGTCCTGCCCGAGTCCGGCGGTACCTGGATCCTGCCGCGGCTGCTGGGCTGGGCCCGAGCCGCCGAGGTCGCCTTCCGCGGCCGCGTGCTCGACGCACAGGAATCGCTTGAGGTCGGCCTGGTCAACGAGGTCGTCCCGCACGACGAGCTGATGACGCGCACGATGGAGCTGGCGGAGGAGATCGCCGCCAACGCGCCGCTCTCCGTCCAGGCGACCAAACGGATGATGCGCCTGGGCATGGACGAACCGTTCGAGGCGGCTGTTGATCACATCTACCTCCAGCTCCTGCCCCTCTTCGGCTCCGAGGACTTCAAGGAAGGCGTCCGCTCCTTCATGGAAAAGCGCGACCCCAACTTCCAGGGCCGATAGCTCCCTCTCCCCCCGCAACGCGGGGGGAGATGTCCTGTCAGGACAGAGGGGGGCATTCCCGCAGAGAGGCAACGACGATGCCCCAACGACCGATCAGCGACAACGAGATCGACCGGGTCTCCGGCTACCTGCTGGCGCAGGGCGAGAAGTACCGCTGGCTCGAACTCTGGCCGCGCGTCGTCGACGCCCGGATCGACTTCCTCAACACCCTCAACCGGGTTTCGGCCGAGCAGGCCGCCTGGAAGCCGACGCCCGACGACTGGAGCATCGAGGAGGTCGCGCAGCACGTGCTGGACGGCTCGCGCCGCAACGCCGACATGATCGCCAACCTGTCCTACGGACGCGAGCCCAACCTCGGGCCGCAGGGCATCGGCGCGATCGATCCGGCGCAGCGCGCCGCAGCGCTGGACTGGCCCGAGCTGGTCAACACGCTGATCGAAGACTCGCGCCTGTTCGGCAACGTGATCGACGGATTGCCCGAGCCGCCGTCCTACGAGATCCGGCCCGCGCACCCGTTCTTCGGGCCGCTCCACTCGCGCGCCTGGTTCATGTTCCAGCGCGTTCACGACCTCGACCACGTCAACCAGGTCAACGAGATCAAGGAAACCGAGGGCTACCCCGCTTAGGCTCTCCCCCCGCTCTGCGGGGGGAGATGCCAACCATCCCCTTTCTCCCCCCTTTGGGGGGAGATGCCGAAGGCAGAGGGGGGCGTTCCAGAAGGTAGTGAGTCATGCGCGTCGCCATCGGGATGCACCGCGACGGGATCAACGACTGGGACTCCGCCGTCCGCTACGCCCGCGAGGCGGAACGGCTGGGCGTCTTCTCCTTCTGGTCGGCCGAGGCCTGGGGCCACGACGGGATCACCCCGCTGGCCTACCTGGCCGGCAAGACCGAGACGATCAAGCTCGGCACGGGCATCATCCAGGGCGGCACCCGATCCCCGGCGCTGGTCGGCATGACCGCGATGAGCCTGCAATCGATGTCGGGCGGCCGCTTCATGCTCGGACTGGGCACCTCGGGACCGCAGGTCGTCGAGGGCTGGCACGGCGTGCCGTTCGCCGGAGCGGTGTCCCGACTCAAAGAAACCGCCGAGATCGTGCGCATGGTTTGCAACGGCGAGCGCGTGATCTACGAGGGCAAGCATTACACGCTGCCGCTGCCGGACGGCGAGGGCAAAGCCCTGCGCTCGGGCGCTCCGCCGGTTGAGCCGCCGCCGATCTACCTCGCCTCGCTCGGACCCCGCAGCCTGCAGATCTGCGGCGCCGTCGCCGACGGCTGGCTCGGCACCTCCTTCATCCCCGAGACCGCCGATGTGTTCATCGACGACATCCGCGCGGGGGCAGAATCGGCCGGACGCAGCCTCGACGACATCGACCTCGAAGCCGCCGCGGGGATTGAGTTCACCGACGATCCCGAAGAGGCGGGCAAACGACATGCCCGTGGCATGGCCTTCACGCTCGGCGCGATGGGCTCGGCCAAGACCAACTTCTACAACGACGCCTTCTGCCGCCAGGGCTGGGACGATGTGGCCAAGGAAGTCCAGCGGCTCTGGATCTCCGGCGAACGGGACCTGGCCCGCGACCGCGTGCCGGTCGAACTCGCCTTCAAGGTCAACATGATCGGCACGGACGCCGATGTCCTCGAGCGGCTGCGTGTCTACCGAGACGCCGGCATCAACACGATCCGCGCCGGCATCGCCGGTGAGACGGTCAACGACCGCATCGCCAACCTCGAACGCTTCATGCACCTGGTCAACGAGGTCAACGCCGAGGATTGATCGTCTCGAAGCCGGACGCGCCTTCGGTGACGCGAATCCACGAGTTGGCCGGCACGTCGTTGAGCGTGGTGACCAGGCCGCTGGCCGGCCAGCGGATGACGATGTCCGCCGTGCCCGAGCCCGCCAATCCGAAGTGCAGGGCGTCCTCGCTCTGGCCGAGGAAGTGACTGGACACACCCGCCTGCCGGATCTGTTCCGGCAGGCCGTCGGCGAACACCGACACCTTCGCGCCCAGGCCCTGGCGATTGCTGGTCACTCCCTCGAGCGACAGGCGCAGCCAGCCGCCGACGTCCCGCGACTGGTTGCGGTAGAACAGCGGCTCCGACGCGTTGTTGACGACAAAGACATCAAGGTCGCCGTCGTTGTCCGCGTCGAAGACGAGCAGGCCCTTGCCGTCCTCAATGTCGTCTAATCCGACATCCGTATTGCGGCTGCGGAACCGGCCCGAGCCATCGTTCTCCCAGTAGCGCGTGGCGTCGGCGTCGAAGCCGGGCATCATCTCCATGCCGTTCGTCATCGTCAAGTCAAGATCGCCGTCGTTGTCGGCGTCGAAGAACGCAGCGCCCCAGCCCCATGATCCATTGCGCACGCCGGCCGCGTCGGTTGTGTCGCTGAAGCGTCGATCGCCATCGTTGCGGAACAGCCGGTTGCCGTCGCGCAGACCTTGCTCTCCGGAACCCGGGCTGCCCGTGCGGAACGAGAACACCGAGGTCACGAACCAGTCCAGGTCGCCGTCAGCGTCGTAGTCGCCGAAGGTCGTGCCCATCGCGTTCTGCGCCGTGCCGACACGCGCATCGAGTGTGCCGTCGCTGAATGTGCCATCGCCGTTGTTCCAGAACAGGCGGCTCGTGCCGAAGTCCGAAGCGACCGCCAGATCCGGCCAGCCGTCGTCGTCGAGGTCGACAAACGTAGAGCCAAATGCAAACGTCCCCTCGGTCAACTCGTTCTGGGTTTGTGACACGACCTGATCCATGCCGACGCCTGCCGATTCCGTCACATCCTCGAAGTGGCCGGGCCGCTCCGGGCCGAGATTGCGAAGCAGTCGCACGCCCGCAACCGCCTCGCCGACCAGTTGCGATGGGCGCCACTCGGTCACGTGCAAGTCGAGGTAGCCGTCAAGGTCGTAGTCGCCGAACGTCGCCGAGAAGCCTATCCGCCGGTCGCCCGTATCGACCGCCGCCCCGCGCGCCACACCCTCTTCCGAGAACACGCCGTCCTCATTGACGAAGAGGTAGTGCCGCGTGTCGCCGACCGTGGTGACGAACAGGTCAAGATCGCCGTCGTTGTCGATGTCGCCCCAGGCCGCGCCGTTGCTGGCCAGCTCCCAGCGGCTCAGTCCGGCCGACTCCGAGACCTCCTCGAACTCGCCGTCGCCGCGATTGCGGAAGAGCAGGTCGTGGCCGTCCATGCGGGTCACGATCAGGTCGATCGCGCCGTCGCCGTCGAAGTCTCCCGCCGCCGCGCCGCCGGTCATCCGCTCGGCGTCGCAGAGCGTCCCTTGGCGCTCTTCCTCGGTCGGCCGCGAGATGTTGTCGAACAGACAGTCGCCGGGCGGCCGCGCCTCAAACTGGACATAGCTCAAGCCCGCGGCATCAGCCGATTCGCGGAACTGGGTGTCGGGAGTCGGCGCGGACACCACGGGCCCATCCGCCTGCGTAGGAATCTCATCGCTGCATGCGGCGCCCCACAGCGCAACAAGCGCAATCAGTGCCGATACCAGGGTCACGCGTAATCCGGTCATGGCGGATACTGCCTGCATTGCAATCGCGCGCTTCAGCGTTCGCTCGTGCGCACGCGCTTGAAGGGTAAACGACAATGACCACAACCCACGACGGCTCACCGCATCCAGGTCCGCTGAGCGGCATCCGCGTGCTGGAGTTCTCGCAGATCATCGCCGGACCGTTCGGCTGCCAGAATCTGGCCGACATGGGCGCCGAAGTGATCAAGGTCGAGCCGCCCGAGGGCGAGGCCTGGCGCCAGTTCTCGCAGTTCATCCCCGACGAGTCGAAGTGGTTCCAGTCGCTCAATCGCGGCAAGCGTTCGCTCGTCCTAGCGCTGCGCGAGCCCGAGGCGCAGGCGATCAGCCACCGGCTGATCCCGGAGGTCGACGTAGTCGTGATCAACTACCGGCCTGACGTCGCCGCCCGCCTGGGCATCGACTACGACACCCTTCGGGCGATCCGCAGCGACCTGATCTACGTCGACAACACCGCCTTCGGCCGGCAGGGACCGTGGGCGCAGCGGCCGGGCTACGACATCATCGCCCAGGCGGTCTCGGGGCTGATGGCGCTGGACGGCAAGCTGGACGACAACGGGACCGCGCCCTCTCCGGTCTCGTCGCCGGTGGCCGACTACGGGACGGGGATCGTGATCGCGCTGGGCGTCTGCGCGGCGCTGTTCCATCGGCAGAGCACCGGCGAGGGTCAGATGATCGAGACGACGCTGCTCAACACGGCGCTGGCAATGCAGGGCAGCAGCGTGATGCAACTGCCTGCCGCCGACGCGATCCCACTGGCCAAGATGGCGCAGGTCAGCGAGCTGCGCGAGGCGGGCGCATCCTATGCGCAAATCCAGGAGGCATACAAGGATCGCGGCGCGCAGGGCGCGCTGAACATCTACTACCGATGCTACGAGACGCGCGACGGCGCGGTCGCGATCGGCGCGCTCTCGGCCTCGCTCTGGGCGAAGGTGCGCGAGGCGCTGGAGACCGACTTTCTCGGCTTCGCCGACCCCGAGTTGGACCCGACCGACCCCAATCAGTTTGCCGAAGCGACACGCCGGGTCCGAGAGATCGAGGCCCACGTCCGATCGTTCAGCACCGAGCACTGGCTCGAGCGATTCGACGAGTGCGGCGTGCCCAGCGGACCGATCAACTTCGCCGAGGAACTGGCCGACGAGCCGCAGGTCGTGGCCAACGGGATGGTCGTCGATCTGAACCACGACCTGTCGGGTCCCCAACGCCAGGTCGGACCGCTGTTCAAGATGAGCGCCACGCCGACCGCGCCGCAGGGCTCGTCGCCGCCGCTGGGCCGTGACACGGATGAGATCGTGGCAAGCGCGGGCTACAGCGAATCAGAACTGGGCGACCTGCGATCGCGCGGCATCATCGCCTAGAGCACGCCATCCCAGGCGGCGACTTCTTCGCCTCGGTAATCTTCTTCGACTCGGGCGGATTCTCCCAGGACGATGGTCTGGCGGGTCTGGGCGTCCCAGGCGGGCCAGGGCAGATTGTCAGTGGCTGGATTGCCCGTTCGGGCGAAGGCGAGCCAGGTGTCCATGGTCAGCTCGGCCAGAGCGTTGGCCGCGACGCCTTCGCCGGCGAACTCGGAGGCGACCGTGTGGGTGCCGAAGACGAACGGGATGTCGAGCGCGTGGCAGGAGCCGAGCGCGCCGTCGAGCATCGGCGACTTCCAGTCGAACAGGTAGCTCCAGGTCTGCTCGCTGTGCTGCGCCTGCGCGTCGAGCAGGCGCTGGGCGGGGACCCTGAACAGTTCGTCGCCCGAAGCGGCGGTCTGGATCTCGTAGGGCGTGACCGGTTCGCCGCGCGCCTCGCGGGCGGCGCGGTAGATGTCGTAGAGGTGACGCCCGTCACCGTGCAGACCGTCCATCACCGCAATTGCGTCCTCTTCGTTCGGCGGCTCGGTCGGGACCATGGCCGCGAACAGCTTGCTCTCCTCGTCGAGGCAGCCGATCAGCGCGGAGACGCCGGAGGCCTGGCCGGCGCGCACCGCGTCGATCGGCATCGAGGTCAGGAACTCGCCGTCAACGATCGGCCGGAACGGCATCTCCGGCTGTTTGCCCGCCTCCATGGCGACGTAGAGCATCTGCTCTTCCAGTTTCGCCTGCGCCGCGATGATGTCTTCGACCGACGCGGATTGCAGGGCGGCCGCGTCATCCGGGTCGACGCCCAGCAGTTCGCAGAACATGCGGCCGTGCTCGACCGCCTGCGGATCCTCGATCCCATGGTGGCCTGCGCCCGACTGCGGGATCGCCTTGTGGAACAGGCCCGCCGCCTCGGGCGAGCCCATCAGCGAGGCCACGGACATGCCGCCTGCGGACTCGCCGAAGATGGTGATGTTGGCGGGGTCGCCGCCGAAGGCGGCGATGTTGTCGCGCACCCAGCGCAGCGCGGCGACCTGGTCGCGCATGCCGAAATTCGATTCCTCGAACGCGGGCAGGTGCAAGAAGCCCAGCGCGCCGAGTCGGTAGTTGATCGTGACCACCACGACATCGCCGCGCGAGGCCAGCATCTTGCCGTTGTAGAGGCCTTCGCTGCCGGAGCCGATCGTGAACGCGCCGCCGTGAATCCAGACCATCACCGGTCGCGCCGCGTCGTCGGTGCCCGGCGTCCAGATGTTGAGGAACAAACAGTCCTCCGACTGCTCCTGCGGCGCGGCGCCGATCATCGCATCCAGCGCCTCATTGGGAATCTGCGGCGCCATCGGACGGAACGACTCACAATCCAACACGTCGTCCCAACCGGGATGCGGCCGCGCGACACGGAAGCGCAGGTCGCCCACCGGCGGCGCGGCAAAGGGAATGCCGCGATAGACGCTGAGCCCGTCTTCCGATGATCCGTGAATCCGTCCAGCTTCGGTCTGGATGATCGATGCCATGTCGCCGCTCCAATCAGCTCTGCTGCGTTCTCGCCGCGCAGGCTACTGCGAACTCAAGAGCGGCGCGGTGCTGAAGACGACGCGGAAGGGTTTGCAGTAGATGATCACCGAGTTGATGTCGTCCGGATCGAGGTCCGAGGGCAGCTCGTAGTTCTGGTTGCCAACGTTGCCTTTCAGCCTAGCCAGCTCGACGTAGCCTGCATCGGCGATGTCGCCGCGGCCTTGGGGATCGGGATGCGGGCTGACGAGCACGAACAGGGCCGGCCCGTTGGTCACGCGGAAGTCCTCGAAGCGGAGGACGTGGGAGCCGTCTTCGAGCTGGTAGAGGGTTGCCGAGCCCTCGCCCTGATGGAAGGCGTCGCCGTCGACGAAGCCGCCCGTCTTGAGCGCGACCACGTCGGGCTCCTGCATCGCCTCGGGCATCGCCTCTTCCACCACGATCTCCAGCTTCGAGGCGGCCGACATCATCACCGTCGCCTCGTCCTCGGTCAGTGCCTCCGGAATCGTGGCGTCGGCAGTGAGGGGAAACGCCTCATCGACGACGGTGTCGAAGAAGAGCGGCCGAATCAGCCAACCGGCGAGCAGCAGCAGCGGGATCGCGGCGGCGATCATGCCAGCCAGCGCGATGCGGCCGTTCCTGGTCGTCCAGAGCCAGGTCAAGAGTCGTCGAACGAGTTGGAGCATGGTGTCCTCCCCTGCTGGGTCCTGTCCTGGCTACAAATGTATGCAGAATGCGGCGCGGCGGGGATTAGGCTCAGGGGGTAATCACACTGGAAGGGTTGGGGACGACATGACCGCAACCGTTGGCAACACAGGCATCAGCATCGACGCGCTGTCCCGGCTCGACCGGCACCTACTGGAACGCTACATCCAGCCGGAGAAGATCGCCGGCTGCCTGACGCTGATCTCGCGGCGAGGGGACATCGCGCACCTGTCGGCGATGGGCTCGATGGATCGCGAACGCGGCAAACCGATGGCGACGGACACGATCTTCCGCTTCTACTCCATGACCAAGCCAATCACGTCGGTCGCGCTGATGCAGCTCCACGAACAGGGCATGTTCCAGCTCACCGATCCGGTCAGCCGATTCATCCCGCAGTGGCGCGACCTGCAAGCGATGGCTGATCCCGACGGGCCGGTCACGGACACTTGCCCACCGGCGCGTCCGATGTCGATGCGCGACGTGCTCTCGCACCAGAGCGGGCTGACCTACGGCTTCATGGAGGTAATGGGCGCAGGGCTCGAACGCGCCTACAACCAGGCCGGGGTCTATTCGGCCGGAGCGATGAAGGGCCGCGACCTGCAATCGATGATCGACCGACTGGCGGAGCTGCCGCTCAAGTTCTCGCCGGGTGACCGCTGGAACTACGGCGTATCAACCGATGTCTGCGGCTACCTCGTGCAGACGATCTCCGGGCAACGCCTTGACGAATACCTGAAGAAACACATCTTCGAACCGCTGGGCATGGTCGACACTGCCTTCGACGTGCCGGCCGAGAAACTCAACCGCTTCGCCGCCAACTACGAGCGCGGCCCCGACAAGCAACTGCGCCTGCTCGACGATCCGGCGACCAGCCACTACGCCGAGCCGCAGACGTTCTTCTCGGGCGGCGGCGGACTGGTCTCGACGGCGCAGGACTATCACCGCTTCTGCCAGATGCTGCTCAGCGGCGGCGAACTCGACGGCCAACGGTTGCTCGGACCCAAGACAATCGAGCTGATGACGATGAATCATCTGCCCAACGGCGAAGACCTCTCGCAGCGCGCCCTGGGCGGCTTCTCCGAGACGGCCAACGACGGGGTCGGCTTCGGTCTCGGCTTCGCCATGATCGTCGACATCCCGCGCACCCAAAACGTCGGCTCAATCGGCGAGTACTACTGGGGCGGCGCCGCCAGCACGATCTTCTGGATCGACCCGCTGGAGGACATGATCGTCATGTTCCTCACCCAATTCATGCCCTCCGGCACCTTCAACTTCCGAGGCCAGATCAAGCAGATCCTCTACCCGGGCCTGGTGGACTGAACAGCTAGACTGCGACGCAAATTCGCTGCCAATCGAACCTGGATTTGAGATGGCCGACGTACCTGAGACCCTCCCGACCTACGACCAGCTTCCCTACAAGCCGGGCAATCCGGCCAAGACGGCGTGGGGGCTGTTCGGCGACGACGACCAGGTGGGCATGTTCAACCTGCAGACGCCGGACAAGATTGTCCAGGCGGCGTCGCTGATTCGCAAGGGCTCGATGTTCCCAATGAACTGGGACCAGTCGATGCCCAGTCCGCCGCTCTACAACCGCGGCGCGGTGCGGCACACCGTGATGCGCCGGGCGGGCTTCGGACACCACGGCGACGACGTGCTGGACAACTTCTACACGCAGCAGTCGTCGCAGTGGGATGCGCTGACCCACGTCGGCGACTTCGAGCACGGATTCTGGGGCGGGGTGACGAGCGAGTGGCTGCTCGAACACCGGGACTCGCCCAAGCTCGGCATCGAGCACTGGGCCAAGCGCGGCATCGCCGGCCGCGCCGTCCTGCTCGACGTGGGCCGCTGGTTCGAGTCGCAGGGTCATCCGCTGCCGATGGACGAGTACCGCCCGATCACGGCGGACGAGTTGGAGGCTTGCCGCGCGGCGCAGGGTGTCGAGCTGCGTGACGGCGATGTGCTGCTGATCCGGATCGGCTGGATCGGCTGGTACGAGCAGACCGACATGATGACCCGCCAGGCGCTCTCGCAGATGCCCAACCTGGCGTTCCCGGGTCTGGGCTGCTCGGAGGAGATGGCGGCCTACCTCTTCGACCACCACCCCTCCGCGGTCTGTTCCGACAATCCCGCGCTGGAATCCTGGCCGCCGCCCAACTTCGCCGACCCGGACGGCTTCCTGCACCACTGGATCATCGGCCGCTTCGGCATGGCGATCGGCGAAATGTTCACGCTCGACGCCCTGGCCGACGACTGCGCCGAGGACGGCGTCTACGAGTCCTTCTTCGCCGCCGCGCCGCTCAATGTGACCGGCGGCACAGGCAGCCCGCCGAACGGCCTGGCGATCAAGTAGGAGTAGCCTAGGTTGGAGCATCCCGAGGGGAGCCCCCCTCTGCCTGCGGCATCTCCCCCCGCTCCGCGGGGGGAGACGGGAATGGACCCGCATCTCCCTCTGCTGAGCAGGGAGGTGGGTATGCGAATGACGGACTGAGGCGTAGCTGATGACCGACACGCAGATTGAGATCATCCAGGGTGACATCACCGGGCAGGATGTCGACGCGATCGTCAACGCCGCGAACAACCATCTCTGGATGGGCGCAGGCACGGCCGGCGCAATCGTCCGCGCCGGCGGGCGCGAGATCGAGGACGAAGCAATCCGTCAGGGGCCGATCGAAGTCGGCCAGGCCATTGTCACCGGTCCCGGCAATCTGTCCTGCAAACACGTAATCCATGCCGCGGCGATGGGACAGGATCTGCATACCTCGGCCGACAAGATTCGCGCTTCGACCGACAACGCACTGCGACGCGCCGAAGAGTTGGGCCTGTCGTCGGTCGCATTTCCCGCGCTCGGCACCGGCGTCGGCGGATTCGACTACGCGCAGGCGGCGGAGATCATGCTGACCGTCTGCTACGAGCACTCGGGCGACGACCGCAGCGTGCGCACCGTCCGATTCGTCCTCTTCGACCAGCGCGCATTTGAAGCCTTCGACCAGGTCGCTCGCAATCTCGCGTCGGCCGACCAGGTGCACCAGTAAGCGCCCGCCGCTCAACACGCTCAGCCTCGAGGAGACCACCATGTCCCGCCAAATCGACCACTGTCAGCTCCAGGTCCAACTGACGCCCGGTTCCGGGGCGTGGACCACGGTGACCGAGTTGAGCGAAGCCGAATGGACCGGCTTTGCGCCGGCGGGATGCGGCGTCGACCAGGGACGCGTCATCGCGTTGCCCGACGACTCCGACTCGGCCCTGCTCGATCCGGACGCACCCGACCGAACCTGGCGCCTGGTCGATCCGCAGGGGCAGCCGCTGTTCGAGTTCCTTGGCTTTGTAGACGATCGCCGTCCCCGAGCGAAGGGTCGCATTGTGCTCGGCATCAGTACCACGCCCGAGTTGCTCGGCGACTGGAGCGAGCTACAGCCTGCCGCCGCCGACTGACGGAACAAGCGCGCGGATACAATCACGGCATGCCTCACTACACGCGATCGGGAGATGATGGCTCCACGACCCTGTGGGGCGGCGGTCGCATTGCCAAGGATCACCCGCAGCCCGAGGCATATGGCGCGATTGACGAGGCGTCTTCCGCGCTGGGCCTGGGCCGCGCCTTGTCCATCGATCCGCGCACGCGAGAAATCGCAATTGACATCCAGCGGCGGTTGTACCTGATCATGGCGGAACTCGCCGTCGCTCCCGGCAAGCCGATCCCGGACGATTTCGCCACCTCGGCGGAACACGTCGACCAGCTCGAAGCGTGGGCGGCGGAGCTGGAGTCGCTCGCGCCGCCGCCGAACGAGTTTGTGCTGCCGGGCGGATCGCCCGGATCCGCCGCGCTCGACCTGGCCCGAACGACCATCCGTCGCGCCGAACGCGAGACCGTACGCCTGCGCGGCCACGGCCATCCGGTCAACGACCACACGATTCGCTATCTCAACCGCGCGTCCTCAGTCTTGTTCGACCTCGCCCGGTATGAGGAGCAACAGGCCGGCGTCGAAACGATCCGATCTCGCGCTGCCGGCGGCACGGCCAGCGTCGACGCGGCGGCGCAGTGAACGCCATGTCCGCCACGCCGCTCGCGATGATCTCCGACGACTCATCCCTCAAGATCGCGCAAATCGAAGGCGAGGGGGCTGACTGGCAGGCCAATGTCGAGTCGCGGCTGGAGATGCGGACCGAGGGCATGGTCTTCATGTGGCCGTCCTGGTCCCCGGACGGCGAACGGCTCACGGTCTCGGCATCGTCGCAGCGTCAGGACGATCCGCGGCTGGAACTCTGGAGCGTGCCGCGCAGCGGTGGAGCGCCGGAGGTCATGTTTCGCAATCCGCGCGACGGACGCCAGGTCATCGCCGCCGGCCTGGCTCACTACGTGCACTGGGCTCCGTCGGGGAGAGCGCTGGCCGTGGTCGGCAATGTCGGCAGCGGGCTCGCCGTCAACCTCGTCGCGGCAAACCGGCCCGGAGAAGCACAGCGCCTGGTCGACGGCGCGCCGCTCTACTTCTCCTGGGCGCCGGACGGCCGCGCGATTCTCGTACACCGTGCGGCGCAGCTCGTCCTCTTCGACCTCGCCGCCGGCGCGCAGGGTCCGCAGCAGATCCTGCGCGCGCGTCCCAGCTTCCGCTCGCCCGCCTGGTCGCGCGACGGCTCCTCGATCTACTTCGCCAAGCCACGGCCCGGAGGCGGCGCGACTCTGGCCCGGGTACAACGCGCCGAGGTCGGATCCGCAGGCGAGCATGACGAACTGATGGACCTGAGCGGTCCGGCATCCTTTGTCACCGCCCGCAGCGACGACCGGCTGGCTGTGCTGACGCTGGGACCGGGAGATACGGAAGGGCGACAGTTGTCGATCCTCGATCCCGACACCGGCGGACACGTGCCGATCGTCGACCGAGCCATGAACGGCGTCTGCTGGGCGCCCGACGGGAGCGCGCTGTTCGCCTTTGAACCCCAGCCGTCGAGCACGATGATCGGTCTCACCCGCTACGATCTCGACCGCAACGGAGAGTTCGCCGGCAGTATGCGCTTGGCTCGCTTTCAACCATCGGCCGAGTTCGCCACGATGCTCAACTTCTACGATCAATTCGCCCATTCGCACCAGGTGGTCAGCCCCTGCGGACGCTGGATCACCTTCGCCGGGCTCGCGCTCGGCAACGGAGGTTCGGGCCGGCGCGGATTCGGACCCCAGAATGGTTGCTATCTCGTCCCCAGCGACGGCTCGGAAGCGCCGCGCCGGATCGGAGCGGGTAGCATCGCCTTCTTCCCCTCGTTCCTAGCTGACGAGGCAGGCTAGTCAACTCATGGCGTGCACCACCGAGTCGGAACGCCTCTTGCGCAACAACGATTTGCGCGTCACCCGTCAGCGCCTGGCCGTGCTCAAGGCGCTCCGCCACGCCGATCAGCACATCACAGCGACCGACGTCTACGCGCGAGCCAGGGACGAGGCCGCCGATCTGAACGCATCGACGGTCTACCGGACGCTGACCCAGCTCCGCGATCTGGGCTTGGTCTCGCAGACCGATCTCGGCGGCGGCGAACGCACCTTCGCCTGGCGCAGCGAACGGCCGCATCACCATCTGGTCTGCACCTCCTGCGGCCGGATGACGGAGCTGGACCACGATCTGCTGGCCAACTTCGCCGATCAACTGCAGCGCGACTTCGGCTTCGAAGCGCATCCCGATCACTGGGCCGTCTACGGGCGCTGCCAGGACTGCAACACCCGAGAGCATCGATCGTGACCGACCAACCGGCGGCCTTGAGCCGCTACCACGACGCAGTGCAGGCGCAGATGCGCGCGGCCTTCCCGACCGGCTCGCTGCCGATATACGACATGGCGCGCTATGCCCTCGGCTGGCAGGACGAGAATGGCGAGCCCGCCAACGCGTCCGGCAAGGGCGCCCGCGCGGCGTTGACCATGCTCGGCGCGGAGGCGATTACCGATGATGCGGCAGCCCTAGAACGAGCCGCGGCAGGAGCGGCGGCGGTTGAGCTGGTGCACAACTTCTCCCTCGTGCATGACGACGTCCAGGACGGCGATCTTGAACGCCGCGGCCGGCCGACGGTCTGGACCATCTGCGGTGTCGCGCAGGCCATCAACACCGGCGACCTGATGCGTGAACTCGCGGATGCCGCGCTGCGGCGGGCGCTGACACTCGGCGCGCCGGCCGAGTCGGTGCTCGAAGCGAGCCGCCGCCTGAATCATGCCACCATGCTGATGATCGAGGGACAATATCTGGACCTGACCTTCGAGCAGCGCCTCGATGTCGAGGTCGACGAGTATCTCGGCATGGTCGAGCGCAAGACGGGGGCGATGATGGGCGTCTCGCTGGCGATCGGCGCGACGCTGGCGGGCGCGTCGCAGGAACAGGCCGACGCATTGGACCGGGCCGGGCGGCGGCTGGGACGCTGCTTCCAGATGCGCGACGACTGGCTGGGAATCTGGGCCGATCCGGACGCGCTGGGCAAGCCCACTGACGCAGATATTCGCCGGCGCAAGAAGTCGTTCCCGATTCTCTTCGCGCTCAGCCAGGCGCCCGCGGACGCGCGGCGCGAGTTGACCGAGATCTACCGCAGCGCCCTTGACGACGAAGGCAACGATCTGCCGGACGCGCAGGTCGAATGGGTCCACCATCTGCTCGACGAGATCGGCGCCGACGACGCCACGGATCAGGCCGCGCGCGAGGAGTACGAGGCGTTCCGCACCGAACTCAGCGCCTGCCGGCCGCGACCGCAGGCCGTGTCCGACCTCGAGGCGCTGGCCCTGTTCACGCTCGAGCGCGACCGCTAGCGAGCCGCCATGTCGAACCGTCCGACTCCGGTCGCCGACACGACACTCGCACGCGCGCTGCAGCGAGCCACCAACTGGTTGGTCGACCAGCAGGACGAGGCCGGGTTCTGGTGGGGCGAACTGGAATCGAATCCGTCGATCACGGCCGAGTACCTGCTGCTCACGCACCATCTTGGCGTCGGCGACCGCAGCGAGTGGGACGGCATTGCCCGCTATCTCCGCGCGCAGCAGCGGCCCGCGGGATTCTGGGCGCAGTACCTGGACGGTCCGGGCGATGTCTCTACATCGGTCGAGGCGTACTTCGCGCTCAAACTGGCCGGCGACGACCCCGACTCGCCGCACATGAGCCGCGCCCGGGAGTGGATCCTCGACCAGGGCGGGATCGTCCAGGCCCGGGTCTTCACCAAGATCTGGCTGGCGCTGTTCGGCGAGTTCGACTGGGATCGGCTGCCGGCGATGCCGCCCTGGATCAACCTGCTGCCGTCCTGGCTGCCGGTCAACCTGTACGAGTTCGCGAGCTGGGCGCGGGCGACGATCGTGGGAATCACGGTGATCATGACGCTGCGCCCCACAGCGGCGTTGCCGGCCGGCGCGGGCGTACCGGAGCTATGGGTGCGTTCCTCGGATCGGCGCCGATTCGCGGTGCCGCCGCCCAAGAGTCCGTTCTCGGCCAGCGGCGTGCTTTATGTCGTCGATGCGCTGCTTCGACTGCTGGATCGGAACCGGATTCGACCGTTTGAGCACCGCGCCCTCGCCTTCTCGGAACGCTGGCTGCTCGATCGGCAGGAAGCCGACGGCTGCTGGGGCGGCATCCAACCGCCCTGGGTCTACGCCATCCTCGCGCTGCGCGCGATGGGATACTCGCTCGACCATCCGGTGCTCAGACGGGCGCTGGACGGCTTCGCTCGTTTTACCTGGAAGCAAAACCACGCCCAGGGAGAACAAATCTGGACCGAGAGCTGTCAATCGCCCGTCTGGGACACCTGCCTGGCCGCGGTCGGTCTGCTCGATGCGGGGCTCGATCCCCAGCATCCGGCGCTGCAGCGCGCCGCACAGTGGATGCTGCGCGAGCAGGTGTTGGCCGGCGGCGACTGGCAGGTCAAGAACCCTGATACCCCGCCCGGAGGCTGGGCCTTCGAATTCGACAACGACGTCTATCCCGACATCGACGACACCGCCGTCGTGATGATGGCCCTCGAGCGCATTCCTTTGCCCGGACTGGAGTCCGAGCGCCAGCTCGCCCTCGACCGCGGCCTGCACTGGATGCTCTCGATGCAATCGTCGAACGGCGGCTGGGGCGCGTTCGATGTCGACAACGACAAGGCCTTTCTGGCCGAGATACCGTTCGCCGACTTCGGCGAACTGCTCGATCCACCAACCGCCGACGTGACCGCCCATGCGCTGGAGTACATCGGCCAGCTGGGGTACAGCGGCCAGTATCCACCGGCCAGCCGAGGCCTGCGCTTCCTCTACGACCTGCAAGAGCCGGACGGCTCCTGGTGGGGCCGCTGGGGCGTCAACTACATCTACGGACTCGGCGCAGCCTTGCCCGCCCTGGCCGCGTTGGGCGAGCCGATGTCAGCCCCGCCAGTCCGCAATGCCGTCCAGTGGCTCTTCCGTCACCAGTTGCCGGACGGCGGCTGGGGCGAGTCCTGCGATACCTACGCCGATCCGTCCCTGCGCGGGATGGGTCCGTCGACGCCGTCGCAGACCGCCTGGGCGCTGATGGCCCTGATCGCCGCCGGCGAGCCGGAGCACGAGTCGGTCTCGCGCGGCGTTGAGTACCTGATCGATCGCCAGCGCGAGGACGGCAGTTGGGACGAACCGGAGTTCACCGGTACCGGCTTCCCGTCGGACTTCATGATCAACTACCACCTCTATCGCCACTACTTCCCGCTGATGGCGCTGGGCCGCTACCAGCGCGCGATTGCGCCTGGCTGAGGAAACGGCTGCGCAAGCGGCTACCATGGCAGCAAACCAGAGAGGCGTGCACGCAGAGAGGGGGCAGCATGACGACCACGCAGAGCTCCGGCGCTGACATTGAGATGCACCAGCTGCCTCGCGACCTGCGCAGCGGCGAGCGCACGATCCGGCTGCGCCACCTGGCGAGCGACGACGGCAACGCCTTGCTGGACTTCGGCCGGCGGCAACCGGGCGAGGACCTGCTGTTCCAGGAACGAGACATCACCAACGTCGCCGACATCGGCGACTGGATTCATGAGACCGACGCGGGCCGGATCCGTTCGGTGGTGGCGGAGGAGAATGACCAGATCATCGGCTACGCCACAATCGAGCGCGGTCGTCTCCGCTGGACCCGCCATGTGGCCGAGATCCGGGTGATGGTCGACGTGAGCGCCCGCCGTCTGGGGCTGGGACACGTGCTGCTGGGTCTGGCCTTTGAGGGCGCGCTGGCGGACGAAGTGTCCAAGATCATCGCGCAGATGACGCCGGACCAGGTCGGCGCGCGCAAGATCTTCGAGCGCCTGGGCTTCGTCGAGGACGCGGTACTGACCCGCCACGTCGCCTCGGCCGACGGTGAACTGCACGACCTCGTCGTAATGCGATTCGACACCAAGCAACGCCTGCTCTGCAAGGAGTGCGGTCAGTACGTGCTGACGCTGATTCCGCTGCAGGGCAAGCAACTGTGCTGGTCTTGTTACGAGATCCTCGATCTCGAACTTGGAGCCGGATAAGCGACAGCCGGGAATCGGAGGACCGCATGGCGGAGCATCGAGATCACACCTACAAGATCATTGAACTGGTCGGCTCGTCCCCGGATGGGGTCGATCAGGCCATCCGCAACGCAATCTCACGCGCGGGAGAAACCCTGAAAAATCTTGACTGGTTCGAGGTGCGCGAGATCCGCGGACCGATCCAGGACGGCGAGATCGGCTGGTTCCAGGTCAAGCTGGGCGTCGGTTTCCGCATCCTCGACCCGGCCGACCTCGAAGACGACTAGTCCCCATCGCCGATGACGACTTCCAGCGCCGAAACGGCCTTCGCCGGCGACGCCTCCGACGCTCTCGATTGGTGCCGCCGCTATTCGCGTCGGCACGGCGAGAACTTCACGGTCGTCAGTTGGTTCCTGCCTCGTGAGCTGCGCGCGCCGATGTTCGCCGTCTACGCCTTCTGCCGCTTCACCGACAACATCGGCGACGACCCCGACGCTGCCCCAGCCGAGCGCCTCGAACGGCTCGACACGTGGCAGGCGGACCTGGAGTTGGCGTTCGACGGTTCGCGCCCGCAACACCCCATCCATGTCGCCCTGCAACACGTGGCCGGACACAAACCGCTTCGTCCCGATCCCTTCCGCCGCCTGATCGAAGCCAACCGCGTGGACCAGCGCAAGAACCGCTACGAGACGTTCCAGGACGTGCTCGCCTACTGCGACCTCTCCGCCAATCCGGTCGGCCAGATGGTCTTGCAGCTCTGGGACATCGACACGGAGACCGACGAGGGCCGCTACCGCGTCGAACTGTCGGACGCGACCTGCACCGCGCTCCAGATCGCCAACCACTGGCAGGACGTACGCCGCGACTATATCGACCAGCACCGGCTCTACCTGCCGCTCGACGAGCTGCGCGGATTCGACCTCTCCGAGCGCGACATCGCCGATGGCATTCGCGACCGGCAGTGCCCGGACCGATTTCGAGAGATGATGCGCTTCCAGGTCGATCGGGCCGAGGCCCACTTCCGCAAGGGCGAGCGGCTGCTTGACGAGGTGCCGCCCGAACTGGCGATCGACCTGCGCCTCTTCACCGACGGCGGCCGCGCCGTGCTCAAGGCGATCGAACGCCAGAACTACGACACGCTCAGCCGCCGGCCGAGGGTCGGCAAGGTCACCCGGGCCTGGCTGGCGCTGCGCGCCGCCGTGCAACTCAAACTAGCCTGACGCCACCATGCTGCGACGCATCGATCCTCAGATCGCCAGTGCCTATCGCGAATGCCAGGCCTTCACGCGCCGGCGTGCGACCAACTTCTACATCGCATTCTCCGCCCTGCCCGCTCACAAGCGGCGCGCGATCTATGCCGCATATGCCTACGCCGGCACGGTCGACGATGCGGTCGACGACGCCGGCACGCAGGACGAGCGCGCCGCCGCCCTGGCCCAGGCCGAAGGATTGCTGAGCGCCGTCTACGACGGCGGCAGCGCCGAGCCGCACTGGCTGGCGACCGGCCTTGGCGATGCCGTCAAACGCTTCGACATACCCCGTGAGCACTTCGACGAACTCGTGCTCGGCATGGAGCACGACCTGACCGTCACGCGTTACGAGACCTTCGCCGAACTGGAGCAGTACTGCTATCGCGCGGCGTCGGTGATTGGCCTGATCTGCATCTGCATCTTCGGCTACGACCGCACGCAGACCCAACTCGCGACGCAATCAGCGATCGCCATGGGCAAGGCCCTGCAGATCACCAACATCATGCGCGATGTCAAGGAAGATGCCGAGCGCGGCCGCATCTACCTCGCTCAGGAAGACCTGGCGCGGCACGGCGTCTCCGAGCAGGACATCCTCACCGGCGCTTATGGCGAGCCGTTTCGACAGCTCATGGCCGACTACGCGCAGCGGGCCTACGCGCTGTACCACGAGGGCGACCAACTGATCCCGTTGCTCAGCGGACCGCGCAGCCGCGCCTGCTGCAACGGTCTGCAAGGCGTCTACCGAATGATCCTCGACGCGATTGTCGCACACGAGTACGACGTGTTTAGCCAGCGGGTATCTCCCTCGCGCGCCGGACGAGTGCTGCGCTTGCTCGAACTCTGGCTGCTCGGTTCGCTGCCCAACCTCGCTCGCGTACGCTAAACGCGTTGTGAGTCCGACCGAGCCGAACGCTCCCATTGCCGTCATTGGCGCCGGTCTTGCCGGGCTGACGGCCGCCCTCGACCTCGCCGACGCCGGACGCGATGTCATCCTCGTTGAACGCCGACCCTTCCCGGGCGGCAAGGCCTACTCTTTCACCGATCCTAAGCACGACGTCGTACTCGACAACGGGCAGCACATCACGATGCCCTGTTGCACGGCATTCCAGGACCTGATCGAGCGAATCGGCTGCGCCGATGTCGTTCGTTACCAACCGCACCTCGATGTCGCCGTGATCGATCCCGACTCCAACGGCCGGCGAGTCAGTGTGTTGTCCGGGCAACCGCCAGGTGCGCTCAGGCATCTGGGATTGAACCGCTTGCCGGCCCCGCTGCACCTGGCTCCGTCGCTGCTTGGCTACGAGCACCTCAGCATCGGCGAGAAATCCAGGCTCGGATTCGCCCTGCAGCCGATGCGGCGGATCACCGAGGCCGAGCGGATGGCGCTCGACCGGCAGTCCTTCGCCGACTGGTTGCGCGCGCATCACCAGACGGAGCGGGCGATCGAGCGGTTCTGGGATCTGATCGTGTTGCCGACCTGCAACGACCGCAGCGAAGCCGTTTCCGCGGCTCAGGCGATATTCGTCTTCCAACGCGGATTTATCCACGATCGGGATGCCGCGAACATCGGCCTCTTTGCGCGCGGCCTCGGAGAGATGGCCGACACGGCGCTGAAGCGCCTGTGCGAACGCGGCGCGCGGGTTGAGCTTGGCCACTCGGTGCGAGCCCTGGTCATGCAGGAGAGTCAGGTCAGAGCGATCCGCTACGGCAGAGACCGCACGTTGGAGGTCGGCGCGGTCGTCCTCGCGCTGCCGCCCGACTCGGCGTTCGAATTGATTCCGGCCGGCTGGCGCAGGCGCGAACCATTCTGGCGCCTCGCCCAACACGAGCTCAGCCCAATCGTCAACGTGCACTTGAAGTGGGACCGCAAAGTCATGCGTCGCGACTTCGTCGCCGTGCTCGATCCCGACGCCCAGTTCATCTTCAACCGCTCGCAGATGCACGGCTGGCCGACGCCTCCGCAATGGATCTCCGTCTCCCTCAGCGGAGCGCACGATCTGGTTGACCGCTCACGGCAGGAAGTCATCGAGCGAGTAGAGCGCGCCGTGAGGCGAGCCTTGCGCCGAACGGACGGGGCCGCGTTGCTCGCGACTCGCGTGGTCAAGGAGCAAGCGGCGACCTTCCGACCCAAGCCGGGCATGAACGCGCACCGCGTGCGTCCGCGCACGCCGATCGGCAATCTCGTCCTGGCCGGCGCATGGACGGCCACCGGCTGGCCCGCGACGATGGAGTCGGCCGTGCGCAGCGGCCACGCCGCGGCCCAGTCATTGATTGACCAAGAGGAGACCTGGACATGACCGAACGCCGACGCGTGCATTCCAATCCTCAGCTCGAGCAGCAGTTCGCCTACTGCCGAGCGATTCGGATTGGCAACCTCATCCATGTCAGCGGCACGGCCGCCGTCGAGCCGGACGGCAGCGTGACGCCCGGCGGCGTCGGCCCGCAGACCGCCCGATGTCTGGCCATCATCAAGAACGCACTGGAAGAACAGGGCGCGTCGCTCGCCGATGTCGTACGCATCCGCATCTACATCACGAGTATCGGCGAGTACGAGGCCACGTCGGAGCACCTCCGCGCCGCCTTCGCCGATGCGCCGCCGACCTCCACGATGGTCGAGGTCAGCGGCCTGATCGATCCGCAGATGATGGTCGAGATCGAGGCCGAGGCGATTATCGACCCTGAGCGCGTCGCAGCGGATTGAGTCCGCGCCGCTCGCGCATCTCGTTCGTTTTCGCCCACAGGTGCGGCTCCGAGGCGAGCAGCTTGGTCAACTGGTTCGAGGAGCAGCCGAGCAGCGCGGCGCAATCCGCGACGGAGCCGTCGACCGCCGCGAACAGGTCCAGCAGCGGCCCGACGCCTGTCCAGAACTCCCGATGCCGAGCCCCCACTCGCTCCTTGCGCGGGACTTCGCCGGCAACCGTGCGCGGCAGTATCCGCTGCAGTGCGGGCGGCGGATGATAGGCCTCCATGGCCGGTTCGGTCCTGACCTCCAGGGCGATCCCGCGGCGCAGACGAGCCAGGGCCGTCGACCGATTCTGATGCTGTGAGCGGCGCTCCGAGGCGTAGCCGACCACGCCGGTCGGTTCGTGGGTCAGGCGGACTGCGGAGTCGGTCTTGTTGCGGTGCTGTCCGCCGGGGCCGGAGACCCGGAAGCGCTCGAACTCACACTGCGCAAGCAAGTCCTCGTCCGAGAGCGCCAGCCAATTCACGTCCCCCGCTCGATCCCGCTCAAATATCGACCGTCGCCGGCGCAGGAGCGAGCTCCGACGACTTCGAGATCTCGAAGCTGATGTACTGCCAGTCCGAGATCGTTGTGTGGTTCACGTGCGACGCCATCTCGTTGAGCAGCACCAACCCCAAGTCGCGCAAATCCTCGCTCTCGGCTTCGACCAAATCCGGCGGCAGGTCGGGCATCTCGATATCGCGCGCTTCCGAGCGGTCGGTGATCATCACGTCGACCGTGCTGTCGTCAGGGGATAGCTCGATTCGCAGCGTGCGGTCCGGCTCGCCCTGTGCCGACAGATGGGTGAAGACTTCCTCCAGGCACAACTCCAACTGGTTGGCAGCGCGGAGAGGCAGCCGCATCGACTCCGCCGACCGCTGCGCGAACTCAAGCACCGCCGGGAGTTCCTCGACGTCGGCGCGTCCGCGCCAGCGGAAGCGCTTGCGCGGGGCAAGCCGGAACAGCGCCGTCAGCGCCACGGCCAGCACCGACGACGCGGAGATCGAGTTACCCGCGATCGGTTCCAGCGCGTCGGGAATCTTGTCCATGAAGAACAGGCCGTTCTGAGCCGCAAAGCCCCCCCAGAACGCGACCCCGATGATCAGCGTCGTGCGCCCGTTGATTCCTCCCGACACCGCGAGCTGCAGCCCCATCACGAACAGCAGCAACATCGTGACGAACGTCACCGCGCCGATTGCGGCCAGCGGCAGGTCGAGGACGAAGCCGGTTACCACCGGGAAGAACGCAATCACGATCATCAAACCCGCGCCGTAGAGCGCGACCCAGCGCGAGCCCACGCCGATGACCGGGATCATGCCCGTCGGGGACGAGTAGGTCGTATTGGGCGTGGTGCACATGATCCCGGCCAGGGCGTTGCCGACCGCGTCGGCGTTGAGCGCGCCGCGCACCGACTCGTAATCAATCCTGCGGAATCTGCGCTGCGAGACCTTCTGCACCGCGATCGCGTCGCCCACCGTCTCGAAGGTGCCGGCCAGGGTCGCGATCACAAACGCGCCCAGCACGGCGAACGCCTCGCCGGTCAGAGGGAAGGTCGGCGTCTCCCACTCGCCGATCGGAAAGCCCACAATCGCCGCTTCGCTGGTCTGTGTGAAGTGCCAGTCGCCCGTAGCCAGGGCGGTCAAGGAACCGGCGGCGATACCAAGAATCGGCGACCATAAGCGATAGCGAGCAGGCGCCCAGACAATCATCGAGATCATCACAATCGCGGCGACCGCGCCGATCAGCAGGAACTCGGACGAGCCTTGCTTGCCCTCGACAAACGCGCCCTGCCACTGATCGAGCGCAATCGGGACGACGAGCACGGCCACCGACATGACCACGACGCCGCCTACAGTGGGTGTAAAGATGGTCCGCAGCACCCGGAAGAAGTGCGCGATCAGCCACTCGGTGGGCGCGGCGATCAGCGCCAGCGCGGCGACGAATCCGATTCCGGCCAGCTCGATCGCGTCCATCGTCGCGGCGAAGAACGCGCCCGAGGTGCCCATGAAGAGCATGTATCCCGAACCGACGCGGCCCAGCCGGATCGCCTGCACGGCAGTGGAAAGCCCGGCCGTGAGCAGTGTTGCCGAGACGAGAAAGGCGGCCTGATCGAAGCTGACGATGCCTAGTGAGCGCATCAGGATCGGCAGGAAGATCGCGCCCGAGATCACGAACAGCGCGTTCTGCAGCCCCAGTCCGGCCGCAATCACGACGGGCGGCCGCTCGTCGACCGCGTAGCGCAGGGGCGTTTCCCGTTCTCGCATCGCCCGCGTAGTCTAAGGCGAGCAGTCGCATCGGCAGCCGATCAAGTGAGTCAAGCGAGGCATCCCATGACATCCGGTCAGACCGCCAGTGTGAACGGACTTCAGCTGCACTACCTCGATCACGGAGGCGAGGCGCCGGTCGGCGCGGTGGCGCTACACGGCTTCGCGCTCAACTGTCACTCCTTCGACGAAGTCGCGCCCGCGCTCTCGGACCGGCTGCATTGGTACGCCCTCGATCAGCGCGGTCACGGACACTCGGACCGAGCGGCCGAGCTATCCGACTACTCTCGCGATCACATGGCCGCCGATGTCGGCGGGTTCATTGACGCGCTCGGACTCGATCGGCCGGTCGTGCTGGGACACTCGATGGGCGGGATGAACGCAATGACCTTCGCCGCCCGACATCCGGATCAGCTTCGCGCGCTGGTACTGATTGACGTGGGGCCGGGCGTCAGCGTCGACGGCGCCCAGCAGGTGCGGCAGTTCGTCCAGGGGCCGTACGAACTGGACTCGCTGGACGCATGGGTCGACATGACCCACCAGTACTACCCGTTCCGCTCGAAAGAGGGGATTCGCAAGCGGCTGGAAGTCTCGCTACGCGAGACGCCCGAGGGCAAGATGGCGAAGATGTTCGACGAACGATTCCGCGAGGCCGACTTTCGCGGCGTTGCCGACGGACGCGACGGCATCTGGGAGACGGCCAACGCGCTCTCGGTGCCCACGCTCCTGCTGCATGGCGAGAACAGCCCGGTACTCAAGCGGGAACAGGCCGAGGAGTTTGCCGACAAGGTCGACGTCGTGCGATTGATCACGATTCCCGACGCCGGCCATTCCGTCGCCGGCGACCAGCCCGAGGCGTTCACCGAAGCGGTGCGGGACTTCCTCAACGATGTCCTCTAGCGGCTCAGCCTCACCGTCCGGCCGCGGCGCGCGAGGCAGATCCTCGCTGCTGATCCCCATCATCGGCATGATCATCGGCTTCATCGCCGCGCTCTTCCTGCTGCGCGAACTGGACATCTTCGAAGGCGATCCGGCGCCGCCTGGACTGCAGGTCAACGAGTCCTGCGACTATCCGCCGGGCAGCTACTTCGACCAGCTCTGCAACCTGGTGGCGCGGGCAACCGTCGAGATTCAGACCGCGATCGATCCGGAGACGGCGACCATCTGCGTGGAGCAGGATGTCGATTGCCGCCTGCACCGCGAGAACCTGCGCCAGGGCCTACCGACCAGCGAGCGCTTCCGTGACGCACTCTTCGACCTGCCGCCACCCGAGCACGCCGACGACTGGCATCAGCGCTATCTGCGGGCGGTCGCGTTCCTGCACAGTGGATACAGCGCGCAATTCGCGGCGCTGCAGGAAGACGACCGCAGCGCGTTCCTGCTGGCGCATGAACAGACCACGCAGGCAGCACTGGACGCGGCCGCCCTCTTTGAGGACTTCCAGATCGCCTTCACCGACAATCGGGCGCCATAATCCTGGTTCGACTCCAGGATCGTCTTGAGCTGGTACTCAGACTGACCACGGGATCCCCTCAGCGGAACAGGTCCGTCTCCGCCGGACGCACCAGTGCGGAGTGATCAAACTCTTCAACCGGAATGTTGAGACCGCGCACGACGGCGACCGGCACCTGGTCGAGCTTGTTCATCACCGGCTCGGCGGCGGAGGCGAGCTCGTCCACGATTGCCATTTCGGTCACGCGCAGGTCGTAGCCCTCCGCATCGACCTCGCCGACGTAGGAGCGGATCGGATTCATGCCGCTGACGCCGATGGCGACGTTGGTCAATCCGTTGCGCCAGGGCCGTCCGAAGGTGTCGGTCACGATCACCGGGACGTCGATCTGGCCTCGCTCCACGAGACCACGGCGGATTGCTGCAGCGGAGGCGGAGGAGTCAACCGGCAACAGTGTGACGGCGCCGCCGCCGCCGACGTTGGACTGATCCACGCCGGCGTTGGCGCAGACCCAGCCCTCGCGAGTCTCGGAGACGATCAAGCCGCGCGTCATGCGCACGATGCGCTTCGACTCCTGCAGCACCAGCTCGACCGCGCGCGCGTCCTTCTCCCAGTCATCGGCCCACTCCTGAGCGAACTGTCCGGCGCTAACGTCGTCGAGGCGGATCATGCGGCCCTCCGCCTTGGAGACGATCTTCTGCGTCACCACCAGTACGTCGCCCGCTTCAAGCGGCGTCTCCTGCGCTGTCAGGGCGGCATCGATCAGTGCGGCCAGGTCGTCACCCGCAACGACCTCGGGCATGCCGCCGACGGCGAAGACGCGGTACTCGGAGGGAGGCGCCATCAGTCGATCCCCACCATGCGTACCGCCGCCTGTGTCTTGTAGCGCATGTTCATGCCGATAATCAGCGCGGTCAGATCCTCCACAAACTTGGACATCGAAAGCGGCCCTGCGTCGATCGGCCGCAGGTCAGGCATCTTTCCGACCAGTTCGACTACCTGTTGCTTGGCGTCGGCGTCGTCGCCGGTGATCAAGACGTCGCCCTCCATCGGATCGGAGAGCTTCTGCAGCTTGCGCGCGCTCAGGTTGTGGAACGCGCCCACGACCCGTGCCTCGGGCAGCAGCGCCTGCGCCTGCTCGGTCGCCGATCCTTGCGGCACATCTGAGATGCCAGGCACGCGATTCTCCATCGTCAGCGGCACGGCCGCGTCGATCACCAGCTTGCCGCCGATGGCGTCCCGCAGGTCGTTGAGCGTCGCTTCGTGTCCGTCGAACGGCACCACGACGATCACCACATCGGACTGCTCGACGACATCGCGGTTGACGCCGCCGTCGGCATCGGCCGAGCCGCCGGCCTCGGCGACAGCGTCGCGGATCGTCTGGGCGGCGTCCTCAGCGCGTTCGATCCGGCGTGAGCCAATCAAGACTCGCTCGCCGGCCATCGCCAGCCGCATCGCCAATCCCAGGCCTTCCGGTCCGGTCCCTCCGATGAATCCAATCGTCGCCATTCCCACTCCTGATCTACGCCTAAACTGAAAGCGGTTCGCGCCGCACGCACGACATCAAGGCTAACGCCCAAGCCCCTGAGACTCCCCGCAGACCGTGTCAAGCCAATCCTCCCGCGCTCACCTTGTGATCAAGCACCCGATCGAGCCGGACGCCGAACCGGCGGTGCGCCTCGATCAGGTCCGCCTGACCTACGAGGCCAAGACAGGCAACCAGCTGGATGCCGTCGACGCGACCACGCTGACCGTTCGCGCCGGCGAGATGACCGCGCTGGTCGGGCCTTCAGGCTGCGGCAAGACCTCGCTGTTGCGGATCATTGCCGGCCTCACGCCGCCCTCGGACGGCGACGTCACCGTGTTCGGTCAACCGCCGGCGGTAGCCCAACGACACAAGCGGCTCGGGCTCGTCTTCCAGGAGCCGGCGCTGCTTGCCTGGCGCAGCGTCGCAGACAACATTCGCCTCGGGTTACAACTCAATCCGCGCGAGACCCATTCCTCCACCGACATCGACGAGCTGATTGAGATCGTCGGACTGCGCGGCTTCGAGCGCTACCGACCCTCCGAACTCTCCGGCGGAATGCAGCAGCGCGTGGCCCTGGCCCGGGCGCTGGCGATCGATCCGCCGTTGCTGTTGCTGGACGAACCGTTCGCCGCCCTGGACGAGATCACCCGTGAGCAGATGCGCTACGAGCTCCAACGCCTCTGGGGCATCTCGCATGATCCCAGCGAGCCTCCACGCTCGGCCATCTTCGTCACTCACTCAGTCCCCGAAGCCGTCGCAATCGCCGACCGCGTGCTCGTCATGTCGCCCCGACCCGGTCGGATCATCGCCGACATCCCTATCTCGACTCCGCGGCCCCGACAGCCCGAACACGAACACTCCGACCGCTTCATCAACGACACCGCTATCGTACGTGCGGCGCTCCGGTCCCCCACCACGCCCGCCGTACCGCTCGATGCCGCCTGACAGTCATCATGATCTCTAAACCGATCTCGGATCTGGACGCCTACGATGCAGCCGAGCCGCGACGGCCGCGACTCAGCCGTCCCGATCTGCGTCCCACGCTGACCTGGATCCTGCCGCCCCTGGTCGCGTTGGTGCTGCTTGCCGTGGCCGTCGAACTCTGGGTGCGCCTTGGCGACGTCTCGATCTGGCTCATGCCCCGTCCGACCTCCGTGATCGAAAGCTTCTTCGTCGACTTCGGTCGCTACTTCAACGAAGGGCTGAAGACGCTCGCCGTGTCGCTCGGCGGTCTGGCGATCGGCACCGCCGCCGCAACCCTGCTGGCCGCCGGAGTGGCTCACTCCAACATCCTCGAACGCGCCGTGCTGCCCATCGCCATCATGGTCAAAGTAACCCCGGTCGTGGCTCTGATCCCGCTCTTCATCATCTGGCTGGGCCACGGCTGGAACCCAAAGATCGCCATCGCTGCGCTGATCACGTACTTCCCCGTGCTGATCAACGCAATCGCCGGCTTCCGCGACATCGACCCGCGGATGCACGACTTCTTCCGCTCCGTCAATGCCTCAACCTGGGAGATCTTCCGACACCTGCGCTGGCCGGCCGCCGTGCCGTACCTCTTCGCCTCGCTCAAAATCTCAGTCACCCTCTCCCTGATCGGAGCGGTGGTGGCCGAGTTTTTCCTCTCCGGACAGGGCGGTCTGGGCGCGGTGATCTGGATTGAACAGAACAGTCTGCGACTGGAACAGGTCTTCGCCTCGGTGCTCATGCTGACCATCATCGGCATGACCCTGTCGACCGCCGTGGTCGTCGCCGAACGGCTCTTCTCCTGGCGTCTCGACCAACCCGTCACCGCCTCATAAGCTCAGTCTCTGGAGCAACCATGACCACGCCCGAATCCTCACCCGATGACCAGGACAACACCGACTACCGCCTGCCCCAGCAGCAAGAGGCAAGGCAAGCCGACGCCGTCGTGATCAAATTCTCCAACGACGGCATGGTGCTGGAGCTAGAAGGCGACGATGTCGACCTGGGCACCGACCTCAAGGTCCGCAACGAGCACCGACTGATCGCCGAGTTCCGTCGCGACGCCGTCGACGGCTGGTGGTACAAGTCCTCCGTAATCTCGGAGCCGAGGCGGTTGGAATCCGACGCCTGACCGATCCACAGCGGCCAACTTGCCCCATCAACGCGCCGTTCATAAGCTGAGGACGGTCGCTATCGCCGCGGCAACCCCGTGGAAGCGGCTCCGGCCAGCCGGCCCGGCCATATGAACTGCCCGGCAAGCGCCCAGCCCAGGAGCCCAGCGCCCATGCCCACGTTCGCCGTATCCATTCGCAAACCCCTCGCCCTCGCGTTTGCCGCCGCCGCTGCGGCCGCGATCGCCTTTAGCGTCGCCTGTTCGGGCGACGACTCCGACGATCTGCTGTCGATGACCTACATGGGCGGCTTCGTGCCGCAGGCCAATCTGCCCTTCGTCGCGGTCTACGTCGCCGAGGAACAAGGCTTCTTCGCCGAGGAAGGTCTGGAAGTCGACATTCAACACGCCGGCTTCACCGGCAGCCACAAGAGCCTGATCCTGGCCGGCGAAATTGACATCACCACATTGCCTGCCTCCGAAATGCTGCAGGTCCGCGCCAATTCCGGCGCTCCCTATGTCGCGGTGATGCTCTTCGGTCAGCGCGGCGACTTCGGCTACGCCGTGCTCAACTCCTCAGGCATCGAATCGCCCGCCGATTTCGCCGGCCGCAACGTCGGATTCAAGGGCATCGTGCAGTCCGAGTTCCACGCCATGCTCGCCGCGCATGGCCTGACGACCAACGACATGACCATGAGAGACGTCGGGTTCAATCCGGTCGTACTGGTTGAGCAGCAGGTCGACGTTTACCCCGTCTTCCTGTCCAACGAGCCGGACACCCTGACCCGCAATCTGAACCAGGAGATCACCGTCTTCGAGGCCGCCGACTACGGCGTGCCCACCCTCGGCGTGGTCTACCTGGTGACCGAGGAGTTCCTGGAGGACGAGACCAACCGCGAGAAGCTCGAACGCTTCCTGCGCGCCACGATCCGAGCCTTCGAGTTTGCCGTCGAGGACCCGGCAGCGGCGATCGAGTCGACCGAGGCGTTCCTCGCCGAAGATCCGCCGCCCGACCTGGTTCACGAGCGCTTCATTCTCGACACCGAGATCGAGAACGCGCTGAGCGACCTGACCCGCGCCAACGGCGTCGGCTGGTTCACCCAACAGCAGTTCCGAGCCCTGACCGACGTGCTGCTTGAGTACGGCGCGCTCGAGAACGACATCGACATCGAGCAGGCAATCGACCGGTCGTTCCTGGAATCAATCCACCGCTAGCGGGCGGCGACGACCCGGTGAAATCCAACTGCGCGCGCTAGGCGCGGCTGCGCAGGAACTTCTCCTGGCCCGGTGTCGGCTTGTCGTCCGGGTAGTGCAGCTTCTTGAGTTCCGGTCGGCGCGGGAAGATGTGGACGGCGTCCCAGCCGCAGGACTGCTCGCAGAGCCGGCAGCCGGTGCAGTTCTTCTCGATCACGACCGCTTGGCCGAAGAAGTCCGAGGCGGCGTCGGTGAAGTCCAACTCAAGCGCGTCGAACGGGCAGACATTAATGCAGATTTCGCAGCCTGAGCCGATGCACTTGTCCGCGTCGACCTGCGCCTTGGGCCATTCCTTCTTGGCAAACTTGCGGCAGATGTCGCCATCCTCGTCGAGGATGCACTCCACCGGACAGACCGCGCCGCAGGCGCCGCAGTCGATGCACAGCGCCGGATCGATGTAGTGGATCGCGTTGCGCTCGCCCCAGATCGCATTGGTCGGACAGCGATTCGTGCAGGCGGTACAGCCGATGCAGGTTTCAACGATGTCGTATGCCACAACCGGCTCCTCTACGCTCCCGGTGCATCCTGCCACGAGTATATCCACAGGGTGAAACAGCGTTCAATCGGCTGCGTCACCGTTCATCCGGCCAGCTCGTATGCACCTATAGTGATTGTGAGGCGGTCGGGATTGGTACACACTATGCGTCGCACTCTTTCGCGTGGGCCCCGGTCGCTGCTCGCCCTCACGCTCGCCCTGGCCCTGTTCTCCACGCTCGCCGTCGCCTGCGGCGGTGACAACACCGACACCGCCGAAACTCAACAATCCGAACAGAGCCAGCAGGCCGACCAGGCAGCCGCCTCCGCTCAGCAGCAACAGCAGGCGCAGCCGATCGACGCGGCCGAACAGCAGTCGGCGTCGCAGGCTTCCCAGCAGACGGCGCCGGCCCAGGAGCAGGCCGAGCAGCAACAGAGCCAGTCACCCGAACAGGACGCCGCCGACCAGGGCCAGGCGCAGGAGACCGATCAACCGGTCAGCGATCCCGACCGCGACACGCTGCTCGAAGGCGAACTCTTCGCCTCGATGATCGGCGACGACGACACGGAGCGCGTGTTCCGCTTCGAGGCCGCCGCAAGCGCCTGGCTGCGCATCTTCGTCGACGGTAAGGGCGGCATGGACCCGGTCCTCACCTTGCTCGACCCCGAAGGTGTCGAAATCGCCGTCAACGACGATCTTTCGACCACCAACCGCGACTCCCTGCTCATCGCCCAGGTGCCCACCGAAGGCCTGCAGTTCATCCGTGTGCAGCCGTTCGACTCCAACAGCCGAGGCGACTTCATCATCCAGGTGCAGACGATCACGATCGGCGCGGACGACGACAACGCCATCATCGCGGTCGGCACCAGCGCCGACGGCCGTCTCAACGCGCCGGGCGATGTCGACGTGTTCGAGTTCCAGGTCGAAGAGGGTCAACAGGTGTTCGTCCTCGTTGACGGCGACACCGGCGTCGATGTCTTCGCCCAGCTGTTCCAGCCCGGCGGCGACCTGCTCCAGATCGACGACGACGGCGGTCACGGCCTGGACTCCGAGATCTACTTCACCGCCGAAACTGCCGGCCTCTGGAGGCTCGAAGTCTGGCCTGCCTCCAACAAGGTCGGCCAGCGCCAACTGATCGGCGCGTATCGGGTCACCGTCGAGGAGGGCCTGCCGACCACCGCCGTCAACGAAGCCGTCGCCAGCGACCTGGCCGCCGCGGCGCTGACCTTCCTCGAAGCGCTGCGCAGCGGCGACTCGCTCACCATCCTCGCCCTCGCCGGACCCGAAGCCCTCACGATCTGGGGCTGGGACGATGCGGACGACGTCGGTCGCGACGTTCAGAAAATCCAGTCGATCGATCTCGGCGGCGAGATCCTGCAATCCGTTTCATTCGGCGACGTGTTGCACTCCGCCCGCGGCCGGGTCTATCTCCAGTTCAGCGAAGACGACTGGATGCGCTTCGAACTGATTCAACTCGGCGGCCGCTGGCTGGTCGACGACTGGGCGCACAGCATCGGCCCGCCGAGCTGACGTTTGCCCGACCACTTGCGCGCTCCACCTGCTGATATCGTCACGGAGTATCTCGCACGCACTTGACCCTGAGCAGGTGGAGCAGACGCCATGACCGACCAACACCACGACGCCGACGGCCCGCTTGACGAAGTCATCGTGATGACCAATGGCGCCGACGCCGACTGGTCCAACCATCGTTCCGGCATGTCGATCCAGTTCGGCGTCTCCGGCGAACTGTCCGGCTCCAGCGAGGTCTTCATGACCCGCCAGAAGATTCCCCCCGGGATGTACTCCACGCCGCACTGGCACGTCAACTGCGAGACCGCGATCTACATCCTCCAGGGGCCGGTCACGATGACCTACGGCGAGCAACTGGAGCACGTGCACGAGTGCGAGAGCGGCGATTTCCTTTACGTGCCGCCGCGATCGATTCACCAGCTCAGCAACCCTCGCCAGGACAGGGAAGCCGAGGTCGTGCTCTGCCGCAATGCCGCCGAAGAGATCGTGGCCGAGGTCGACATCCCCGGCGCTCCGGGCTGCTCGCCAGCCGAATAGCACTGCCGAGTAGCAGTGAACGAGTCCAGAGGACAACCCAGTGCGCAGCCGGCCGATCAGCCGGCCGCCATCGCCAGTGAGCGTTCGGCCTGCAGTTCCTTCAGGTAATCAAGCATCGCCGGGACGGCTGCGTGCGCGCCGGCCAACGCGGTCACCACCAGGTCTGCGCCCACCACATTGTCGCCGCCGGCAAAGACCCCCGGCCGCGAGGTGCGGCCCTGCTGGTCGACAATCACCGCGCCCCAATCATCGACGTCGATCCCCGAGTCGGCGTACATCTCCCGGCCCACGTCGTAGCCGACCGCGACGACGAATGCGTCGCAGTCGATCACGAACTCCGAGCCCGCCACCGGCGTCGGTCGCCGGCGTCCGCTCGCGTCCGCTTCGCCCAGGCTCATTCGTGCGCACTCCACGCCGACGACCGCGCCGTCCCGCTCGATCAGACCGACCGGCGTCGTCAGGTACTCGAATCTCACGCCCTCCTCACGGGCGTGACGCCGTTCCTCTTCGCGCCCAAGCATCTCGTTCTCGGTGCGGCGATAGAGCAAGGTCACCTGCTCGGCGCCCAGACGAACCGCAGAGCGGACACAGTCCATCGACGTGTCGCCGCCTCCGACCACGACCACGCTGCGGCCTACGTCTGGCGTCGACCGCAGGGCCGTCGGCAACATCCGGTCGTCCAGGTTTGCCCGGACCAGGAACTCGGTCGCGCTGTAGACCCGAGGCAACCGTTCACCGTCCAGTCCGAGCCGCTTGCCCACGCTGGCGCCGTGTCCGAGGAACACCGCATCGTACTGCGACAACTCCGCCCAACCGATGTCGACCCCGACGCGGGTCTCGAAATGGAACTCAACCGATGCCTGTCGCAGCGCCTCGACTTTTTCGTCCACGATGTCCTTGGCCGTCTTGAAATTGGGGATGCCATAGCGCAGCACACCGCCCCCGGCGGGCCAGGCGTCGAACACCGACACGCCATGACCGGCCGTGCGCATCTGCTCGGCTACGGCCAACCCTGCCGGTCCCGCGCCGACGACGGCCACGCGCTGCCCGCTCTCCTGCTTCGGAGTCGGTACCGGGAAACCGCCGCGTTGCTTGCGGTCCCAATCTCCCAGGAACGCCTCCAGTTTGCCGATCGCCACCGGCTTGGCGTTCTTGGCGATGACGCAGACCCCCTCGCAGAGCGCCTCCTGCGGACACAACCGCCCGCAAAGCTCCGGCATCTCCGAGGTCTGGCGGAAGATATCCGCGGCGTCAGCCAATTTGCCTATCTCCAGAAACGCCAGCGCGCCGGGAATGTCGTTGTCGATCGGACAGGCCTGGGTGCATGGCGCGGCGGGACACTGGATGCAGCGCTGCGCCTCGAACATGGCAGGGCCGGCGGTGTAGCCGAAGTACACCTCGTCCCAGTTGTGGACGCGGTCGTGCGGCGTCTGCTTGGTGACGTGATGCGGCGGAATCCGCAATCGCTGACGGCGATCAATCGGTTGACCGGCGCGCGTCAATTGCTGTTTGCGCTGCTTGCGTGCCCGCTTTGGCGGCGGCTGCCGCTTGTCTGTTGCTGCTCGTGGCGCCGGGGGTTCCGGCTCGTCACTGCTGGACTCGGTCATCTCGTCCGACATCTCAGCCAACACGCCTCTCGCTCCGAACCGTGCGACTCGCTTCCATCATACGGCTCAGAACGCCCTGGACGGCTGCTAGCCTCGAATCATGCCCGACGATCTCACGCAACGTTTAGTAAAACCTGACGATCTTCGCCTGGCCCGACAGTTCGGCGCGCTCGCGCGAGGCAATGCGCACAGGATCCGGCTCGATCTCTGTTGCTTCCTGATCGGCCGCATAGTCGATCCCGGCTTCAACCAGTTCGAGTCGCTGACCCGCCTGGAACAGCTGGCCGACGCCGCGCGCGGCGACGCCGCATCCTCCGTCTCGTCGCGCGTCGATCGCCTCAGTCGCGTGCTCTTCGAGGAGCGCGGATTCCGCGGCGACACCGACACCTACTACGAGCCTCACAACTGCTGCCTGCACGCCACCCTGGAGCACGGACAGGGGATGCCGATCACGTTGGCGGTGCTAATGATCGAGGTGGGCCGGCGGATCGGGCTGGAACTGGAGGGAGTCGGCGCGCCGTTCCACTTCCTGGTCAAGTACCGCGACCCGGACGCCGGCGTGGAGCGCTACCTGGACCCGTTCCGCGGCGGCCGCGAGATTGACCGCCACGCGCTGGTCGAACGCCTCGCCGCGATGAATCGCGGCGTCGGCCCCGAGCCGGAGTCGTTCCTCGCCGCCGTGACCAAGCGCCAGGTGCTGCAACGCATCCTGACCAATCTCAAGGGCGCCGCCGTGCGCAAGCGCGAGTACCATGCGGCAATCTCGGCCACCGATTTCCTCCTCGCGCTCTCGCCCTGGTCGCTGGAAGACCGGCGCGATCGCGGCCTGCTCTGCTACCAGACCGGTCAATACATCGAAGCCCTCGACGACCTGCAGCAGTACCACGAACACGCCGCCGAGGCTCCCGACGCCGAACGCGTCGCCGAGTTCATCGAACGAGTCCGCGTCCGCATCGCCGAAGGCAGCCCCTGACGCCTCACTTAAGTCGGCCCCGCGTAGGCGGGGCCTGAGAGCGCCCACCTCCCGGCCGCGCCTCCGCCTCACTCAAGGTCGGCCCCGCGCAGGCGGGGCCTTGCAGTGCCCATCTGGTCGAGGGCCCCCGCCTGCGCGGGGGCGACTTTCCTTGGGGCTGCGTCGATCGTCAGCGACAGCCTGGCGTTTCCGCTATATTCAAACGTGGCGGTCGTCGGGAATGCTGCAACCGACGGTCCGGTCTTCATTCTTCATCCGATCATCTCGCAGCCTGAGAAACCAAAGGGGAATGGCCAACGCGACAGCCCTGCGCAGCGTCAATGGGGCTGTGCCGAACAGCGAAGTGCCTGCCAACGCCTTCCGTCACATCCACGACGAGCTTCGATACCGCACCGAAGATGGTCCGTCGTTCCGTGACATCACCGAAGAGGTGCGCGCCATTGTGCATCAATCCGGGGTCGGCTTCGGGCAGGTCTCGGTGTTCTCACAGCACACGACCGCTGCCATCATCCTGCAGGAGCACGAACCGTTGCTCCTCGACGACCTCCGCGACCGGTTGATCGCATGGGCTCCGCCCGGCGTTTACTACCGGCACAACGACTTCGAGATCCGAACCGTCAACATGCACGAGAACGAGCCCGAGAATGGCCACTCGCATGTCCAGCACATGATTCTGGGCACGTCCGAGACCATTCCCGTGCTCAGCGGCGATCTGCACATCGGAGAGTTCCAATCGATCTTCCTGGTCGAACTCGACGAATCGCGCGATCGGCGAGTCAGTGTGACGGTGCTCGGAGTCCCCGGCGAGTAGGTCGAGGCAGACCCGGAGCCCATCAGGGACCCAACCAGCGACCGCCTCGGCATCCGCCGGGGCGGTCGTTCGTATACTCAACCCCATGTCCTCCGGCGGCCCGGCGACCTTCGACCCACTGGCCGTGACGCGGCCGACGCCCGACACGCCGCTGGCCCGCATCCTCGCCGAGCGCATCCGCACCGATGGTCCACTGAGCTTCCGCGACTGGATGGATGCGTGCCTCTATCACCCCGATCTGGGTTACTACCGCCGCGGTCAACCAACCGTCGGCCGCGAGGGAGACTTCCTGACCAGTCCCGAAGTGCATCCGCTCTTCGGCGCAGCGCTGGGACATGTGGCGGTCGCACTCTGGCACTCGATGAATCGGCCGAGCCCGATGCGCGTGACCGAAGTCGGTCCCGGCACCGGCGCACTGGCCGAGTCGATGCTTAATCAGATCGGCGCGAACGAGCCGGATCTGCTCAGCGCGATCGAACTCACCCTGGTCGAGCCGGACGAACAAGCCGCCGACGCCCAGCACCGGCGGCTTGCGCACTTCCGCGGCATCAGTCACGCTCCGTCGATTTCCCGGCTCCAGCCGGGCCAGCAGTTCGTGTTCGCCAACGAACTGCTCGACGCCGTACCTGTGCATCTGCTCCAGGTCGTCGACGGCGATTGGCGGGAGTGCGACGTCGACCATTCGCCCGGCCGGGGCTTCCGGCTCCGCCCGGGAGCAGTCGCCGACGAACCGTTGCGTGAGACCCTGAGCGACGTCCAGCCCTCTGACGGGCTGGTCGCTGAGGTTTCGCCCGAACGCGGCGAAATCATCTGCGCGCTCGGACGCGCAGTCGCCGAACCCGGCCTCCTGCTGCTGTTCGACTACGGCTATCGACGCGAGCGTCTCTATGCGCCGTGGCGGCGACAGGGCACGCTGATGACGTTTCGCAAGCACGTGCCAGGCGACGATCCGCTCGCCTATCCAGGCGAACAGGACATCACCTGCCACATTGATATCGACCAGGTGGAGGAACACGCGCTGGCCTCGGGCCTCACACCATTGGCCGAGCTGTCCCAGTCCGAGTGGTTGCACCAACTCGGCGCAGCGCTGTTCCCGGCCGTCGCCGACGCGGACGGTAGCACGGCCGCCTATCTTGCTGCCCGCCGCGCCGCGGAGACGCTCACCGATCCCGCGGGCCTGGGCCGAGTTGCCGTGCTGGGCTACACGCGAGGTGAGATCCCGACATTGCCGGGCTGGACGTCGAGATGATCGAAGCAGGCGACCAACTCCCCGACACGAACCTCAACCTCAACGCGTACCTCGGCGAGGGTCCGCTCGTGGTGCTCTTCTACACGGAGGCGGCGACGCCGCTTTGCACCCAGCAACTCTGCTCGTTCCGCGACGACGAAGAGATGATCCTCGAGCTCAACGCCTCGGTCGTCGCCGTCTCCAGCGATCCGCCCGATGTCCTGGAACGCTTCAAGAGCGAGCATCGCCTCCCGTTCCCGCTGCTCTCGGATCCCGAGCTCAACGCGGCGAGGGCATTCGGCGTCGACGATGTCGACAGCAAGCGCGCTCGCCGCGCCGCCTTCGTCGCCGATGCGCAGGGGATCGTCACGCTGGCAATCCCCTTCTACCAGCCGAACAACCTCGACGACTATCAACGCATCTTCGAGGCGCTGGGACTGGACATCTAGTGTTCGCTGCCTTCGACGCGCATGCCGACACGATCCTCAACGAGCAGATCACAATCTGCGAAATCCCTGCGCCGACGCACCAGGAAACGGCGCGCGCGGATTATGTTCAGCGGCAATTGGCGGCGATCGGGCTTGCAGTCCAGCAAGACGAGGTCGGCAACGTCATCGCCCGGCATCCCGATCCGGCGCCCAACCCGCTCGTGCTGAGCGCGCACCTCGACACCGTCTTCCGACCCGACCAGGCCGTCGCCGTCGCTCGTCCCGGACAACCGAATCCCTACCGAACCGGCGAGATCGTTCCCGAGAGCGAGTACCACGCTCCCGGCATCTCCGACGCCGCAGCCGGGCTCGCCGCGATGCTCGCCGTGGCGCGCGCACTGAGCGGCAACGAGGCGCAGCGGCAGATGCTATACCTGGCCACGGTTGGCGAGGAAGGACGCGGCGATCTGCGCGGGGCGCGCCAGTTCTGCAGCTCGCCGCTGGGCCGTTCCGCCCGCGCATTCATCACCATCGACCATTCCGATCCCGGCACCATTGTCCACAGCGGGATCGGCTCCCGCCGCTACAACGTCCAGTACCGCAGCAGCGGCGGACATAGCTGGGCCCACTTCGGGCGCTACAACCCGGCCTTTGCCCTCGCCGCCGCAGCCGATCGCCTCGCCGACATCCGCACGCCAAGCAGTCCCCGCACGACCTTCAACGTCGGCGTCGTCCAGGGCGGAGCAACCGTCAACGCCATTCCCGAGCTCGCCCAGATGGACGTAGACCTGCGCAGCGAGTCACCCGAGCAGCTCGATCTGCTCGACGCCGATCTGCAGGAGAGCATCCGGCACGGGCACGAAAAGGAGCTGCGACGCCGCGCTCCGGGCGCGCTCGACCCGGTCGTCACCCGGATTGGAGATCGACCCGCCGGCACGACGCCGCCCGACTCGGCGCTGGTCGCGGCCGCCCGCGCCGCGCTCGAAGATGAGGACCTGCAGCCCCGACTGATCGCCGCTTCGACCGACGCCAACGCGGCGATCGCGGCCGGCATACCCGCGATCGCAATGTGCTGGGGCGGCCGCTCCGACAACCAGCACAGCGTCCGCGAGTGGTTCGATCCCACCGATCGCAGCCGCTCGCTGCGCGTGATCGCCAAGACCCTGCTCACTCTTGCCGGGTCGGAGGCTGGATAGACTGGACACATGCCCGACGAAGACCTGCGCGCCTACAGCGAGATCGTGATCGACCACTTTCAGCATCCGCGCAACGCCGGGGTGCTGGACGACGCCAACGCCGTCGGCGAGGATCGCAATCCCGTCTGCGGCGACCACATGAAACTGATGCTGCGGATCAACGCGGGCGAAATCGCCGAGGCCCGCTTCCAGACTCGCGGCTGCCCCGCCGCCATCGCGACCAGCAGCATGGCGACCGTCGTGCTCACAGGCATGAACGTCGAGGACGCGGCCCAGCTCAAGCGGCAGGATTTCGTCGACGCCGTCGGCGGCCTGCCCAAGGCCAAGATCCACTGTTCGGTGCTGGCCGCCGCGGCGCTGAAGCAGGCGCTCAGCCACTACTGCTCCCAGACTCCGGCCAGCCAGTCCGCGTGAACGAGCTGCGCTTCCCGCTCAACCGCTCCGTGCTGGACCTGCAGAGCCAGGGCGAGAACGCGATCAACGATTGGTTCTCCTTTTCCAACTCGGTCACGACCATCCGCATCTGCCTCGAGGACCCCGCACAACACGGGCTGGCGGCTGCCTTGATTGTGCTCGACGCTCAGTTGGAGTTGGTGGACGGCAAGGCCGTACACCTCGACGAGCGACTGCTCGACACCGGCGGCGTCGACATCGATGGACGCGAGGGCGCAGCGGCGGCGACGGAACTGGTCCTCCCGCGAATCCCTCGCGGGGCGCATACGGCCAGTGCCGCGACGAAGCACGACCCTGACCTCAGCGCGTCCGCTCGCCTCTCGCTCAACGGCGATGCCGCGGTCGTACTGGCCGGCGTCGCGCCGCACCCGATCCGCGCACGCCAGATCGAGTCTGCCGTACGCGGACGACAGCTCTCCGACCGGGTGATCGACCTCGCCGCGCAGACCGCGCGGAGCGAGGCGCAGCCGTACGGTGTCGGCGACCTCACCAACGCCACCGCTGTGGACAATGTGGAAGACGCAGTCAAGCGCCTGTTCCGACGCCTCCGAGACCGGATCGACGAAGCACAGCCTCATGATCGCCGCCATCCTCCTCGCCGCCGGTGAGTCCACCCGCATGGAAGAGCCGAAGCAACTGCTCGACTGGCGCGGTCAACCGCTCGTCGCCGCTCAGGTGTCTGCACTGCTCGAAGCGGGCTGCCGACCGGTCGTTGTCGTGCTGGGAGCGCACGACCGCCAGGTTCGCGCCGCAATTCCCTCCCGTGCCGACGTACAGACCACAACCAACCGCAACTGGCGTGCAGGCCGGGCCACGTCAATCCGCGCAGGCGCCCGCGCCGTGCCGTCGAGCGTCGACGCCGTGGTCGTCGTCTCCGTCGATCAACCAACCGACGCCTCGGTTGTGGGGAAACTGGAGTCGGCACTGGTCCGCTCGCCCGACGCGCAGATCGCCGTGCCCCTGCACCACAGCCGCAACGGCCACCCGCCCATCTTCCACTCACGACTGCTCTCCGAGCTACAGCGCGTGACGGAGCGCCAGGAGGGGTTGCGGGAGCTCCGACGGCGTCACGCCGAGCGCACTATCTTCGTGGAGATGGACAACCCGATTGTGACACTCAACCTCAATACGCCCGACGCCTATCGCCGCGCGATTGCGCTCCTCTAAACTGCATCAGGTGCAAGAAATCGCGTTGACCCCCCAGCACCGCGCAACGGCCAAGGCAGGCGCGCCGGATAGAGTGGATGACTGATGGCCACACCGCTCAGACAAACGATCCAGGTCGGCAAGTACGTCGTCGGGCAGCAACTGCGCCGAACGGAACGCTATCCGCTCGTGCTGATGCTCGAACCGCTGCTGCAATGCAACCTGGAGTGCGCCGGCTGCGGCAAGATTCAACACCCCACCGACATCCTGCGCCGGCGCCTGACGCCGCAACAGTGCTGGGACGCGGTCGAGGAGTGCGGCGCGCCGGTCGTCGCCATCGCCGGCGGCGAGCCGCTAATCCACAACGACATCGTTGAGATCGCCAACGGCTTCACTGATCGCAAGAAGTTCGTCTACCTCTGCACCAACGCCATCCTGCTCGAGCGCAAGCTGCAGGATTTCGAGCCCAATCCCTATCTCACGTTCTCCGTCCACGTGGACGGCTTCGAGCAGGACCACGACGACTCCGTCTGCCGCGACGGCGTCTGGGATGTCGCCATCCGCGCGATCGAGGCGGCCAAGGCACGTGGCTTCCGCGTCACCACCAACAGCACGTTCTTCCTCGGCGCGCAGCCCGATCGCATCCGGAAGATGTTCGACAAGCTGATGGAGATCGGCGTCGACGGCCTCATGATCTCGCCCGGCTACCCCTACGAGAAGGCTCCCGACCAGGAGCACTTCCTCGCCCGCAATCAGACCAAGGAACTGTTCCGCGAGATCCTCGACGACCCGCCCAGGCACTGGAAGTTCAATCACTCCGAACTCTTCCTCGATTTCCTCAAGGGAGAGATCGAGTACGACTGCACCCCGTGGGGCAACCCCACCTACACCGTCTTCGGCTGGCAGCGGCCCTGCTACCTGATGGACGAGGGCTATGCCGATAGCTGGCAAGAGTTGATCGACGAGACCGAGTGGGAGAACTACGGCGTTGCCTCGGGCAACCCCAAGTGCGTCGACTGCATGGTTCACTCGGGCTACGAAGCCTCGGCCGTGATCGACGCGACGACCAACGTCAAGGCCGGCCTGCGCAGTTTCGTCGGCTCGATTCGCTAGCGGCATTCACCTCATCGGGCTGCATCCTGCCTCGACAGAGTTCGAGTGTCTCTCGCTTCTGCAAGAATTCCAATCGACCGCGGCCCTGGCCGCAGCGGCGCGTTGTCGTGTAAGGAGATCTCACGGTGTCAAGACAAGAACCAGGCCCTGCGCCGACCATCGAGAGCCAACCGCCGACCCAACTTGCCCCGGCGATTCCACTGGAAGAAGTTGGCCGGATCGCCGACCGGGTCCAGGAACTGATCGCCGCCGGCAACGAAGCGGCGGCCTGGCAGCGACTGCGCCAGCTACATCCCGCCGATGTCGGGCTCATCCTTGCCGGGCTGCCGCGTACCAGCAGCGAGGCGCTGTTGGAGATCATGTCGCCGCAAACGGTGACCTGGATGTTGCATCACATGAACCCGGTCGAGGCCAGCCGACTCGGCGCTCGACTAAGCATCCAGACCCTGTCGTTCGTGCTCGACCAGGTCAATCCCCGCCATGCCCTGACGGCCCTGCAGAGACTCCCCATTCGACGAGCGCGGGAAGTGGCCGAACAGTTGGACCAACCGATTGTTGACAACGAGCTGCTTGGTCAGGACCCCAACACTGCCGGCGCCCTGATGACCGATCTGTTTGTTGCCATTGAGGCCGACGCGCGCATCACCGAGTTGCGGACCGCGCTCGAGGCGCTGCAAGAGGACCGTAACCGGCTGACGTACCTCTATGTCCTCAACGCCGAGGGCATGCCGGAAAGCCAGATCTCCATGGTCGACCTGGCACTGGCATCGGCCGATGACACCGCCTCCTCAATCGCCGCTCCCTTGACCGCGGTCGTGTCCGTCGACACGCCGGCCCAGGAGTGCGCCCGGCTGCGGCGTCACTACAACCTGACCCAGCTACCCGTGATCGAAGGCAATCAGCTCATCGGCGTGATCTTGCCCGACGAACTGCTCGGCGTCACCGTCGAAGAGGACACCCGCCAGATGCTCCAGGTCGCCAACGTTCCCGGAGAGCGCGCCGATGGCCCGATGGCCGCCTCGATTCGCACTCGGCTGCCCTGGTTGACGATCAATCTGGCAACAACCTTCCTCGCCGCCGCCACGATCTCCCTCTTCGAATCCACGCTGGCACAGCTCGTCGTGCTTGCCGCATTTCTCCCGGTCGTCGCCGGACAGGGCGGGATCGGGGGGACGCAAACGCTCACGCTGATCGTCCGCGCCATCGCCCTGGGCGAACTCGTCGGCGTACGGGCCAAGCGGCTGCTGGTCCGCGAGGCAATCCTCGGCCTGCTGCACGGAATCTGGCTCGGGTTGCTGGTCGCTGCCATCGCCGTGATCTGGCAAGACAACCTGGGACTCGCGCTCGTGCTGGGATTCGCCATGCTCGGCAACATGGTGATCGCCGGAACCGTCGGCGCGGGCGTGCCGCTGCTCATGAGACGCGTCGGCATCGATCCCGCCGTTGCCTCGGCCGTCGTTGTCACCACCTTCACCGACGTCTTCGGCTTCCTGCTCTTCCTCGGCATCGCCCAGGCCGCGATCAGCCTGCTCGTCTGACCCCCGCGCGGCGTCTACACCAACCGGAAGCGGACCCCGCAGAGCATTACCGTCGACTCGTCCTCGGACACCCTGAGGTCGTGGTGTCGAGCGGCGGTGATCACGTGCTCGCGATCGGGCACGGCGACATCTAACCCGCCCAGACCTTCGCCGCGGCCGTCGCTGTCCTCGACGAAGCGCAGCACGGCGTCGTCCAGATCGATCGTCGGATGGCCGTCGGCGTCCGCCGAGACCGGCCGCTGGACCACCTGCGACCAGCGGGCCGCCATCGCGGCTGGATCGCCGCCCTGCAGCTCGGCGGCGGTCATGGCGCTGACGAACTGCGCGCGCCGCGATTCCAGCGCGTGCTCGCGCGGGCCGGCAGGGTTCCAGGGGCCGTCGGGCGCGTCGCCGTCGCGGTTCCAGCGCAGTTCGGCGATGGCGCCGGGCACATCCTTGGGATGCAGCTGGATGCCGTCGGTTTCCTCGTTCGCTGAGTCCAGCACCAGTCGGATGCCGAGCGATGCGACGTGCGCGCGCCGCTCAGCGATGTCGTCGCACTGCATGATCACCATGTAGCCGCCGTCGCCGCCGCGACGCTGGATGAAGCGTCCGCCGGCCGTACCCGGCTGGAAGGGCGAGACGACCTCCAGGAATCCGTTGCCCAGCGGCATCAGGAAGTTGTGCAACCCGAACCGAGCCAGGCCGGGATCGCGATGGCAGACTTCGAGTCCGAAGACGCCGCGCAGATGCGCCTCAACATGGTCGAGGTCCTGCGCGACGAGACAGATCTGGCGCATCCGCAGCATCTCGGACTCCTCCCGCTAGCGGCCCGTGAAGACCGGACGTCGCTTCTCGACGAAGGCTTTGCGCGCCTCGATCGAATCCTCGCTCTCGCCCACGCGGCGCATCCGATCCGCCTCGCGCCGGACGGCCTCCGAGAGCGGAATCGTGAACGCGTCGTTGAGGTTGTTCTTAATCTCCGCGATCGCGCCGGGATGCGAGTCCCGCAACTGTGCGGCGACCTGCAAGACGTTGGGCATCAACTCCTCGGGGTCGAACGACCCGTTGGCGAGTCCGAGCGACATCGCCTCCTCCGCGTTGACGCGGTCTGGCAGCAGGTACATCTCCCGAGCCTTGCCCATCCCCACCAGCCGCGGCAGCAGCCAGGTGCCGCCGAAGTCGCCCGAGAACCCGACCCTCAGGAACGCGGTGTAGAGGTACGCCGTCGTCGACATGTAGCGCAGGTCGCAGGCCAGCGTGATCGAACAGCCCGCGCCGGCCGCGCCGCCATTGATCGCGGCGATGGTCGGCTTCGGCATCTGGTGCAGCAGCACCGAGGCGCGCTCCTGGTTGGTCAGCGAGTAGATGCTCTGCTCGAGGTTGCGAATGTCGCCGCGTCCGGTGTCCTTGAGGTCCCCGCCGGCGCAGAACAAGCGCCCCGCACCGGTCAGGATCACGACGCGCACGTCATTGTCCGCCGCAGCCTGCTCGCAGGCCAGGGGCAGCTCGTTGAGCATCGTCCCGTTGAGCGCATTCAGCGACTCCGGGCGATTCAACGTGATCGTGCAGATTCCGTCCTCATCGTCATAGAGCAGGGTTTCGTACATCAAGCGTTCCTTCGGCTCGGTTCGGTCGGTCCGGTCGATAGGGCTCAGTCTACTCGTCGCGGGCAGCGCTGCCGCCGCGCTGGCGTAGACTGACGGAGATGCTTACCGTCACCGCCGCCTTGCCCTGGGAAGCCAAAGCCGCCCGCGCCGGTCAAGCCATTGCCGGCCGCGGCCGCGTACGCATCATTACCAGCGGAGTCGGCCCTCAGCGCGCTCGCCAGGCGGCCGAGGATGCAGTGGAACAGCGCCCCGACCAGGTCATCAGCATCGGCGTCGCCGGAGGCTTGACCAACAACCTGCGCCGCCCGTCGATCACGATCCCGACCAAGATCATCCGCCAGAGCGACGGGGCCCAGTTTCAGTCCGACGACGAGTTGCGCAAGCAGATCGTGCGCCTGCTGAACCAGGCCGACATCTTCTGGCAGTCGGTGACCAGCATCACCACGCCCGAGATTCTCTTTACGCGGCCGGAGAAGCGAGAAGCCGCCGAGACCGGCGCCGAGATCGTGCAGATGGAGGATGCCGAATGGGCCGACCTGTGCGCCGCCGCAGGGGTTCCATTCGCGTCGATCCGCGTGGTCATGGACGCGCTCGACGACGACATTCCCAACGAGGTGGTCCAGTGGCGCGGCAAGCCGTCAGCGCTCGACATCGCCGTTGGCGCCATTCGGCGGCCCGGGTTGCTGCCCGAGCTACTGTCTCTGGGCATCCAGCGACAGTCGGCCATCCAGGAACTCGAACGCGCGATGACGCTGATCATTCCCGCAATGACGCCCGAGCTGATCAGCGCTGACGTCGACTAGCCCACGAACCGAACAACGTGAAACGCGCGCTCGTCACCGGCGCGAACGGATTCATCGGCGCGCACGTCGTCCGCGCCGCGCTCGACGCCGGCGCGGAGGTCCGAGCCATGGTCCGCGTGGCCAGCGACCAACGCAGCCTCAACGGCCTGCCGATCGAAATCGTGCAAGGCGACCTCTCCCACCCCGCGTCGCTCGCCGACGCACTGACCGGCGTCGACACGCTGTTCAACGTCGCCGCCCGCTACGACCTCAGCCGCCGCGCCCGGGCCGACGCCTATCGAGCCAACGTCGACGGCACGCGCAACCTGATGCGCGCCGCGCTCAGGGCGCACGTTGACCGCGTCGTGCACACATCGTCGGTCGCCGCAGTCGGACCGCCGCGCGACCCCGCTCGTCCCGCCGACGAAACGCAGTGGGCAACCGTCGAGGATGCACCAGGTCCGTACGAGGAGACCAAGATCCTCAGCGAGCGGCTGGTCCATGAGCTGGTCGAATCGGAAGGGCTGCAGGCCGTCTGCGTGCTGCCCACTGCGCCGATCGGACCGCTGGACCTGAAACCCACGCCCACCGGCCGATTGATCCGCGATGCGGCCAACGGTTCGATGCCCGCCTACATTCGCACCGCCGGCCTCAACGTGGTGCACGTCAGGGACGTGGCGGCAGGACACGTCAACGCCGCCGCCATGGGCCGGAGCGGGGAGCGCTACATCTTGGGCCACAAGGAAGGCAACCTGACGCTGCGGCAAATCATCGAGCGCGCCGCGGCAGCCGGAGGCGCGCACCCACCTCGTCTGGCGATTCCATCGTCGCTGGCCTACGCTGCTGCCGTTGTGGATGAGTACCTGATCAGCGCCCTGACGCGGCAGCGGCCACGTGCCACAATCGCCGGCGTCCGACTCGCGAAACATCGCCAGTGGTTCAACCCAGGCAAGGCGGTCGAACAACTCAACCTCCCGCAAACCGACCTCGAAACGACATTTTTCGAGGCGGTCCGCTCGTTTCGTACACTCAACGAATGAACAATCACACCCAACCTCCAACCGTCCTCATCACCGGCGCCAACAGCGGCATCGGACAGGCCGCCGCGACCGAACTGGCGCGCCGAGGCTGGCACGTCTTCGCCGCCGCGCGCTCGCCCGAGCGCGGACAGGCCGCCGTCTCCCAGATTCAGAAAGAAAGTGGCTCCATCGCCGTCGAACTGCTGGAAATGGACCTGGCCTCGTTTGCCTCAGTCCGGCGAGGCGTGGACGAACTGCTGGAACGCACCGAGCGCCTCGACGTCCTGGTCAACAACGCGGGTCTCACCCTCAACCAGCGGCAGCTCACCGACGACGGTCTCGAGACGATGATGCAGACGAATCACCTATCCCCCGTCCTGCTCACCTCGCTGCTGCTGCCCAAGCTGCTCGAGTCGGACGACGCCCGGGTCGTCAACGTCAGCTCGCGCGTCTACGAGCGCGTTGATGCGATGCCGCTCGACGACCTCAACTTCGAGCATTACTGGGGCGGAATCCGGCCCTATTGCGCGACCAAGCTGGCCAACATCCTCTTCACCAACGAACTGCATCGCCGGACGCACCAGCTCGGATTGGCGAGCTTCTCGGTCCACCCCGGCGTCGTGGCGACCAGCTTCATGCGAAACTTCCCTGCCCCAATGCGGGCCGCCCTCAAGCTCGCGCGACCCTTGCTGCGCAATCCCGAGCAGGGCGCGGCGCCAGTCGTCGAGCTGGTCACCGAGCCGGACCGCCGCGCCGACGCCGGCGAGTACTTCGACCGCCATACCCGCACGGACCAGCAACCACAGGCGAGCGACCGTCAAGCGGCCGAACGACTCTGGGATCGCTCCAACGAAATCACCGGAGCGGAGTGGCCGGCATCATGAAGAATTCCAGGCGAGAAGACCTGATCGCCGCCTTGCAGGAAGACAGCGAGGAGTTCCAGGAGGCGGTTGCCCAGCTCCCTGAGGAGGCGTTCGAGCGAGGCGTCTACGAACAGGGCTGGAACGCCCGGCAACTGCTCGCCCACATCGCCGCGATCGAGTGGACCTATCCCCGACTGATCGAGCGAGCCGAGCAACGCGCCGCCGGAGATGACGTCCCCCAGGGCGGCGGAGCCGGATTCGACATGGACGCTTACAACGCCAAGCAGGTCGCCCGCCGCGACGATCAGCCGGTCGAACAACTGCTCACCGAGTTCCGCCGCAACCGAGCCGAGACAATCGACGCCATCCGAGCCGCCGACGAAGACCTGCTCCAGCAGCCCACCAGATCAGCCGGAGGCGTCGAAGGCACCCTCCTCGACGTCCTCGAAGGCGTCGCCGTCGGCCACGTCCGCGAACACATCAACGATTTGCTCAGGGGCGCTCGCTCCGACTGAGATCGCCCCTACTGACGCGGGAGTTGCAGACCCCGTGTCGCGATGATGTTGCGCTGAATCTCCGACGTACCAGCCGCGATCGTGCTTGGCACACTCGACATGTAGGCGCGACCGATCCGCGCCGCCAGCGGCGCGTCCGGGTCCTCCGGATCGATCCGCTGTGAGTGCAGACCCATCATGTTGACGCCGAAACGGGCGACGCGCTGGCCGAGCTCGGAGCCGAACATCTTCGACATCGACGCCTCGTGGTTGGGAACCAGGTCCTGCGACTGCATCCAGACGACGCGGTAGGAAATCAGCTTGGCGATCTCCGACTCGATCATCAGGTTGGCCAGACCGTTGCGGACGCCCGGGTCGTTGATCAGCTTGTCTCCGCCGCGACGGCCGGGGCGCTCCGCGGCGTAATCGGACATCAGCTCGACGCTCTTGCGCGAGGTCGCCGACCAGGCCACGCCTGAACGCTCGAAGTCGAGCAACGTCGCCGCGACGTACCAGCCGCGGTTGTACTCGCCCATCATGTTCGAAGCTGGCACGCGCACGTCGGTGAAGTAGACCTCGTTGAAGCCGTGTTCGCCGAGCATGTTGATCAGCGGCCGCACCTCAATCCCGGGCGACTTCATGTCGAGCAGGAAGTAGGAGATGCCGCGGTGCTTGGGCGCCTCGGGGTCGGTGCGCGTCAGCACGTGGATCCAGTCCGCATGGTGCGCGCCCGATGTCCAGATCTTCTGCCCGTTGATCACGAAATCGTCGCCGTCGCGAACGGCGCGGGTCTGCAAACCCGCCAGGTCCGAGCCGTTACCCGGCTCCGAGAAGCCCTGCGCCCAGTACGACTCGGCGTTGGCGATCCGAGGCAGATGCTCCTGGCGCTGCGCCTCGGTGCCGTGCAGCATCAGACAGGGACCGACCATCGAGATGCCCTGGCCGCCCGAACCCGGCGCGCCTCGGTAGGCCGCTTCCTCGCGGTAAATCATCTGCTGGATGTGACTCGCGCCGCGGCCGCCGTACTCCTCCGGCCAGGCCATCGTCAGCCAGCCCTTGGACGCCGCCCGCTTCTCAAACGCGCGCTCGGCCTCGTAGAAGGAGTCGTCGCCCGGTTCATTCGATCCCTCGGGCGGGACCCAGTTGTTGTCGATGAAGTCAACCACCTCTGAACGGAAGGCGTTGTCGGATTCGTTGAATTGATAGTCCATGCGTGACTCCTCGGGCTCATGCAGCCGTTCGCAACCTGCGGTCAGGCGGGAACATTATAGGCCCAACCTAGCGGGCAGCGGGCCTTACGCTGAGGTCATGTGGGACGCCATCGTGATCGGGGCGGGGCCGGCGGGAGCTACAGCGGCACGGCGGCTCAGCGTCGCCGGCGCGTCGACGCTGCTGCTGGAGAAGCAGCCGCTGCCGCGCTACAAGGCCTGCGGCGGCGGCGTGCCGGCGCGGACGTTGGAGCTACTGGACGGGCTCGACATCTCGCCGGTCAGCGAGGGCTGCGTCGACACCATCGACATCTCCCGTTATGGCCAGCCTCACTTCCGCAAGACATCCGACCGTCCGCTGGCCTGGATGGTGATGCGCGATCGCTTCGACCAGTTCCTGACCGAGCTTGCGGTCGAAGCGGGCGCAAACCTGCGGGACGCGACGCCGGTGCAGTCGATCGTCGAGCGGGACGGCTGTTACGAGCTCGAGACGCCGAGCGGGTCGGTTCGGGCGCGTCATCTGCTCGCCGCCGACGGCGCGACGGGTCCGACCACGCGCTGGCTCGGTATCGACTCGGCCCCAACCCGAAGCGCCGCCTACGAAGTCGAGGTCGCCGCGCCCCCTGCCGCGCTGGAGCACTGGCGCGGAGCCGCCAACGTCGATGTCGGCTACCGGCCATGGGGCTACGGCTGGGTCTTCCCCAAGGCGGGCAAGCTCTCGGTCGGGGTCGTGACCGCGCCCGGGCGGGGCCGCGCGATCCGCAAGCAGACCGACCGCTATCTCGCCCACCTCGGTCTCGCCGACGCGGACGTGCTCAACGTCCAGGGCCACCCGGTCCGCTACCGCCGCTCGGTCCGCGAGCCGGTCGCCCGTGACCGCGCCCTGCTGCTCGGCGACGCCGCCGGTCTGGCCGACGAGTTCACCGCCGAGGGCATCGCCTACGCCGTCCACTCGGCCAACCTCGCCGCCGAGGCCGTGCTCAGCTCCGGTGATGTCGCCGACGCGTACACCGCATCGATCGACCGGTTCGTCCAGCCCGAACTCGATGCCGCGCGGACGATTTCGCGCCTCTACTACTGGTGCGTCACCACCTGGCCCTGGCTCGCGCTGAAGACATCGAAGCACGTCAACTACCTCTGGCGCGCCTTCTTCCGAGTCATGCGCGGCGAATCGACCTACGCCAGGGAGCTGTCAGTGCTGCCCGGCGCTGGGCTCGTCCAATCCCTGGCAGCATCGGCGTAGAATGATCCCGTCAATCGGAGCGACATGTCCAACCGCGATGCCCACACTTCGACTCAGACCCTGGTCCGCTACCGCCTGCCGGACCCGCCTGAACGGCATCCGGACGAAGTGACCTCCTACGACTACGTCCACCTCGTTGGCAATCCGCACTTCCTCGCGCGGCACTTCGGCCGTCCCGAGACCACGCTCGTTACCGCCGAAAAATTCGTCACCGCCCAACTCCGCTCGCGGTCGGTGCGCGTGCCCGACCTGCTGATCGCCTTCGATGTCGATCCAGACTTGTACTCCGAGCAGAACGGTTACGTGATCGCGGACCAGGGCAAGCCGCCCGACTTCATCCTGGAAGTGGCGTCGCCGAGCACCGCGCGGATTGACACGGTCGACAAGCGCGAGGACTACGCCGCATTCGGAGTGAAGGAGTACTGGCGCTTCGATCACACAGGCGAGTCGCATGGCACGCGTCTGGCCGGAGATCGATTGGTCGGCGACCATTATGAGCCGATCGCAATCAAGGAGATCGCGCAGGGAGTCCTACAGGGGGAAAGCGAAGCCCTGAACCTCTGGTTGCGCTGGAAGGACGGCGAGTTGGGCTGGTACGACCCGGCTACCGGCGAGCACATCCCCACCTTCGACAGCAGCCAGGCCGAGTTAGCCGCCGAGCGCACAGCCATCAACGCCGAACGCGAAGCCCGCCAAGCGGCGGAGCAACGAGTCCGCGAGCTGGAAGCCGAACTGCGCCGCCTGCGGGAGTGAGCCTCCCAGCAGAGTGCGGCCAGCGACGCCGAGAGAGTTGACGAGGTGGGAGTCCTGAACTGGAGTTGGGCCCGACTCGTCCTGGACGGCCCGCCTGACATTGCAATCTTCGCTGCGTTTGCTGGGCTCTTTCTGGGTATCCCGCTTGTGGTGGTGATGATCGGAGCAGCGTTCATGACGATTACCCGACGACGGAAACGAGACGCCTTCCTGTTCGCCTCACTCTTGGCCCTCCTGACCGTCATCAGTGTCATCGTTGCCACGAGCTAAAAGGTCATGCCTCGCCCACGCCAGACCCCCAATCCCCTCCGACCCACCGCGATCGTCAACCGCCTGATCCGCGAAGCACCGCTGACGCCCTGGCGCGCGACCTACGATCCTGTGACCGAGCTCGTCCTCACGCTGCTCTCGCAGAACACGTCGGACACCAACTCCGGGCGGGCTTTCCAGCAGCTCTTGAAGCGCTATCCCGACTGGGACGTGGTGCTTGAAGCGCCGGTCGAGGAGCTGGAGGAGACGATCCGGCCCGGCGGTCTGGCCCGAACCAAGGCCCCGCGCATGCAGGCGCTGCTCTCCCAACTGCGCGAGCGGCTGGGTCCCGACTGGGACGCCTCGCGGCTTGTCGACATGCCGATCGACGAAGCGAAGACGTGGCTCACCGAGCTGCCCGGCGTCGGACCGAAGACCGCCGCCTGCGTGCTGCTCTTCTCCCTCGGCCGGCCGGCGCTGCCGGTCGACACGCACGTTCATCGAGTCTCGCAGCGGCTCGGCCTGATCGGCTCGAAGGTCGCCGCGGTGCCCGCCCACGACATGCTGGAGGCGCAGTTGCCGCCCGACAAGTACTACGACTTCCACGTCACGCTGATCCGCCATGGCCGCCGCGTCTGCCACAAACAGCGGCCGAAGTGCGGCGAATGCGTGCTGCTCGATCGCTGTCCCGGCGCGGATGACTTCATCTACGCCTGGCGCCGAAGCTGTAGCCTCATCACGGTCTGAAGACTGAATGAGGAGTCGAGTCATGAGCGCCATTGCACAAACCACCGCCGGAGCCGTCCAGGGCACGGAAGAGAACGGTCTCTGCGTCTTCCGCGGCGTGCCGTTCGCGGCGCCGCCGGTCGGCGACCTGCGCTTCAAAGCGCCACTGCCCGTCGAGCCCTGGGAGGGCGTGCGCGAGGCCAAGGTCTTCGGTCCGATCTCGCTGCAAGCCCCGAACGAGATGCTGGAGGGCCTGCTCCCGCCCTCCCACCCACCCCAGCCGCAGAGCGAGGACTGCCTCTACCTCAACGTCTGGACGCCCGGTCTGGACGATGCCGCACGGCCGGTGATGGTCTGGATTCACGGCGGCGCGTTCACGATCGGCTCGGGCAGCGAGGAATACTACGACGGCGCCAATCTCGCTGCGCGCGGCGACGTGGTGATCGTCACGATCAACTACCGGCTCGGCGCGCTCGGCTTCCTCAACCTGCCCGCGTTGGGCGAGACCAACTTCGGCATGCGCGACCAGGTTGCGGCGCTCAAATGGGTGCAGGCGAACATCGCCAACTTCGGCGGCGACCCCGCCAACGTGACCATCTTCGGCGAGTCGGCCGGCGGCATGAGCGTCGCCTCGCTGATGGCGTCGCCCGAGGCGGCCGGGCTGTTCCAGAAGGCAATCCCGCAGAGCGGCGCCGGACACAACGCGCTCAGCGTCGAGGAGACCAACGCCACTGCGCTCAAGTTCTGCGCGGCGTTGGGCGTCGACCCGGACGACGTGGACGCGCTGTTGGCCGCCGATCCGGCCGACATCCTCGCCGCCTCGGTCGCCGTCGACCCAATCGCCAGCGCCGAGTCCGCTTCCGAAATGGCCGACGCCGGCGCATCGCCGACACCGCAGATGCCGTTCCAGCCGGTGATCGACGGCGCGTTTCTCTCCGTGCTCCCGATCGACCACATCCGTCAGGGTTCGGCCGACGGCATCGCGACGCTGGTCGGCTCGCTCGACGAAGAACTGAAGCTGCTTGCCGCGGCAGGTCCGGCCGAGCCGATGACCGAGGAGGCGGCCCTCGCGGTCTTCGGGATGATGCATCCCGACGGCGAGTCGGCCTACGCAACCTATCGCGCCGCGCGGCGCGAACGCGGCGAGGACGACTCGCCCAACGAGATCTTCGTCGCCGCCATCGGCGACGTGATGCTGCGCGTGCCCGGCTTGCGGCTGGCCGACGCGCAGACCATGCGCGCGCCCACCTACGCCTACTTGTTCGACTGGAAGTCGCCCGGCATGGACGGCGCGCTCGGCTCCTGCCACGCGCTTGAGCTGCCCTTCGTCTTCGGCACGCACGCCGCGGCGCCCGGGTTCTGCGGCGCGGGACCTGAAGCCGACGCGTTCGCCGAGGCGACGATGGACACCTGGCTCGCCTTCGCCCGCACCGGCAATCCCCACACCGACGCCGCCGACGCGCCCATCTGGGACACGCAGAGCAAGCCGCTCATGGTCCTCGGACCCAACATCCGAGTCGAGCACGACTGGCGAGGCCCCGAGCTCAGCGTCTGGGACGCCGTCATCTCCTGACGGCTCCCCCAGTCCCTGCTTCACGCAGGGACCCGCTCGGCTCCCGCGCAACGCAGAAACCGGGCCTTACCCTGCGCACTGAATAGCTCACCAAAGGACCGCCCAATGCCACTCACCCCGATTCGCAAGGACCAGCTCAGCAAAGTCGGCGTCGGCGTTCAGCGACCCGAGGATGTCGTCGTCTCCCGCGACGGCCGCGTCTGGATGTCCGATCAGGCCTCGGCCGCCGCCGAAGCGCTGCCCGACGGCATGCTCAACCGCGTCGGCAACGCCGGCGGCGCGCCCAACGGCAACAACATGGACACCGAGGGCCGGATCATCATCGCCAACGTCGGCGGACTCGACGGCCAGGGATCAGACGATTCCGGCTCCGGACCCGTCCAGCGCCTCGACGTCGACACCGGCGACATCGAAGTCCTCGCCGATCAGATCGACGGCATTCCGCTCGTCGCATCCAACTATCCGCACGTCGACTCCCAGGGCCGCATCTGGGTGACCCACTCGACCTCGCGCTCAGGCGGCGACGCATTCTCCGGCGACCCCGACGGCTTCCTCTTTCGCATCGAGACCGACGGTTCGCTGACGATGCTCGCCACCGAGATCGAGTTCGCCAACGGGATCACGCTCGACCCGCGCGAGGAGCACGCCTACGTCTGCTCGACGACCGGTTGCCACGTGCTGCGCTACCCGATCAACGCCGATGGCTCCCTGGGTGATCCGGCGGTCTACGGTCCCCAACTCGGCAAGACCGTCGCCGATCTGGCCGCCATGCGTCCGCTGACGGCCGAGCAGCGCGGCGAACTCGGCCTCACCGACGGCTGCGGCTTCGACCAGGAGGGTAACCTCTGGGTCACCCTGCCGATGTCGAACAAGGTCGTCGCAATCACGCCGCAGTTCGAGGTCGTCACGATGATCGAGGACCTCGAAGGAGAGATCATGCAGGCGCCGACCAACGTCAGCTGGGGCGGCGACGACATGTGCGACCTCTACATCGGCTCAATCCGCAGCGACTACGTCGTCCACGCCCGCTCCCCCATCCCCGGCGAGCGCCTCGTCCACCAGCGCTAACAGACATCTCTCCCCCCGCTCCGCGGGGGGAGATGTCCCGTAGGGACAGAGGGGGGCTCCGCTCAACCGGATTCTCCTCTCCCCCCGCTCCGCGGGGGGAGATGCCGATGTTAGTGGGGGGCTACGCTCCTCGTATGCCCTCACTCCGCAGCCGCCTCTGGCCCCGCGACCGGCTCGCGATCGCGATCCTGCTTTACGCAATCTGGATTCCCTTCATCGTCGTGCTCGTCGTCTACGTCGACGACAACAACGAGGAACCGGCAACCGCCGAGATACAAGTCGAAGAGGACGAGCCCGACGACTTCGCCGAGACCGTCGGCTGGACCTGGGGCGTGCTCTGGATCGGCTACGCCGCCCTCGCCGCCTGGCTGGCCCGGATCAAGGGCCGCGACCCCGTCCGCTGGGGTCTCGCCAGCCTGCTCACCTTCATCGCCCTCTTCCCCTTCCTCGCCGTCGCCCCCGAGCGCAAACAACACCTGCCCTAACCGCCCCCGCCGGTCCCCGTTTCACTCGGGAACCAGCTTGACTTCTGTCGCTCAACGGCCAATAGTCAGAACATACGTACATCATAAGGCGAGGAGCCGCTCCATGCCCAACCCCTACCACTACCAAGCACACATCGACCGGCTCTGGCGGCAAGCCAACAGCGACGCCCCCGCCTACAAGCAGCTCAAAGCCCTCAAGACCCTCGTCCGCGAGATGTTCCCGCCCAACCCCAACGCCGCCCGCAACCACCGGCTCTACCACAACACCGACCCCTACGACGTCGCCCGCCACCTCCTCCGCGACCTCCACTCAGTCTCTCCCCCCGCTTCCAGCGGCGCGAGATGTCACGCTGCCCCTTCCCCCTCTCCCCCCGCTTCCAGCGGGGGGAGATGTCCCGTAGGGACAGAGGGGGGCTCCCCGCCCGAAGACCAACCACCCGAAGAAGAAGACGACCCCCTTTAATCCACCCCAAACTCTCCCGCGCGTTTTTTTTCTTCCCGGCCGATCACCCGACCCCGGCCCCGCCGTGCGCATCGCGGCATGCTCCATCGCCCAAACCACAATGCGCCCCCCCGTCTGGCATACTGTCCGCACACAATCAGGATTCGATTGAAGGAACTCACCATGCACGATCTCGTCATCCGCAACGGACTCGTCGTCGACGGCACCGGCGCGCCCGCGCGCAAGGCTGACCTGGCCATCGACGACGGCGTCGTCGCCGCCATCGGCGAAATCAACGACCTCGGCCGCGAGGAAATCGACGCCGACGGCCTGCTGGTCACGCCCGGCTTCGTCGACATCCACACTCACTTCGACGGTCAGATCACCTGGGACCCGCTGCTCACGCCGTCCTTCTGGCACGGTGTCACCACGGTCGTCTTCGGCAACTGCGGCGTCGGCTTCGCGCCCGCCGCGCCCAACCGCCGCGACTGGCTGATCGGCCTGATGGAGGGCGTCGAGGACATCCCCGGTTCCGCGCTCGCCGAGGGCATCCAGTGGAATTGGGAATCGTTCCCCGAGTACCTCGATTTCCTCGACACGCTGCCCAAGGCGATCGACATCGGGACGCAGGTGCCGCACGGCGCGGTCCGCGCCTACGTGATGGGCGACCGCGGCGCGCGCAACGAGGACGCCAACCCCGAGGACATCCAGGAAATGGCGGCGATCGTCAAGGAAGGCCTGCAGGCCGGCGCGCTCGGCTTCACCACCTCGCGCACGCTGGCGCACCGCGCCATCGACGGCGAGCCCGTGCCCGGAACCTTCGCGGCCGAGGACGAGCTGTTCGGCATCGGCCAGGCGCTCAAGGAACTCGGCACCGGCATCTACGAGGTTGCCCCGGCCGGCGTGACCGGTGACGACGCCAACGCGCCTGAGCTGGAGATCGCCTGGATGCGCAAGCTCTCGGCCGAGATCGAGCGGCCCGTCAGCTTCGCCATGGTCCAGTTCGACAACGAGCCGGAAGCCTGGCGCGACGCGCTGGACCGCTCGCTCGAAGCGCTTGAGGACGGCGCGGAGCTGTATCCGCAGGTCGCGGCGCGCGGCATCTCGCTGCTGCTCACCCTGCGTGGACGCCACCCCTTCATCCACTCGCCCAGCTACCGCGAGTTGGACGAGCTCGACTGGGCGGAGCGCGCCGCCGCCATGCGCGATCCGCAGCGTCGCGAGAAGATCCTGAGCGAGGTCGAGGCGCCCGACGCCGCGCTCGGCTTCATCATGTGGCACAAGCTCTACCCGATGACCGATCCGCCCAACTACGAACCCACCGCCGACGATTCGGTCGCGGCGCGGGCCGAAGCGTGTGGACAGACTCCGCTGGAGTTCGCCTACGACTTCCTCAGCCAGGGCGACGGCCAGAACGTCCTCTTCGCCCCGCTCTTCAACTACGCGCACAACAACCTCGACGCCACCCGCGAGATGATGATGCACCCGCGCGTGGCGATGGGCCTCTCCGACGGCGGCGCCCACTGCGGCGTGATCTGCGACGCGTCAATGCCAACCTTCATGCTCACCCACTGGTCGCGCGACCGCAGCCGCGGCGAGACGCTGCCGCTGGAGTGGGTCGTCAAGCGCATGACCAACGACACGGCCGAGCTCTACGGGCTGGGCGATCGCGGCACGCTCGAAGTCGGCAAGAAGGGCGACGTCAACGTGATCGACTACGACGCCCTCCAGCTTGAGCCGCCGCAGGCGGTTCACGACCTGCCGACCGAGGCAATGCGCCTAATCCAGAAGTCGCGCGGCTACGTCGCCACCATCGTCAGCGGAGAAGTCATCTCCCGCCACGGAGAAGAAACCGGAGCCCGCCCCGGCCAACTCATCCGCGGCGCCCGCTAACGACCCACTTCTCTCTCCCCCGCTCTGCGGAGGAGGCCTCGCTGACGACTCTTTCCCCTCTCCCCCCGCGGAGCGGGGGGAGATGCCGAAGGCAGAGGGGGGCACGCTCGTACGCTTGAACTTCTCATAGAACATATGTACTCTCTAGTACATGCTGCAACTCTCCCTTTTCGACCCCAACCCCACACCGGACCGCCCCGCCACCCAGGGCGTCGCCGATGTCATCTACGCCGACGCTTCCGCCATCCTCGCCCGACCCACCGGCCGGCTCGCCGACCTCGACTTCGTGATCAATCCGTACCAGGGCTGCACCTTCGCCTGCACCTACTGCTACGCCGCCTTCTTCGTCCCCGAGGAGGAACAGCGCGAACGCTGGGGACAGTGGGTCCGAGTCAAGACCAACGCCATCGCCAAGCTGCGCAACTCCCGTCAGGACCTGCGCGGCAAGACCGTGCTGATGAGCAGCGCCACCGATCCCTATCAGCCCGTCGAGGCAAGGCTGGAGCTGACCCGCTCGCTCTTGCCCATCCTCGCGGCGCGAGGCACGAATCTGGCGGTGCTCTCCCGCAGTCCGTTGGTCACGCGCGACATCGACCTGTTCAAGACCTTTGAGCGGATCAACATCACGATGAGCATCACTACCGACTCGGACGAGGTGCGCAAGCGCTTCGAGCCGCAATGCGCCAGCATCGACCGGCGCTTCGAGGCGCTGCGTGAACTCACCGAGGCCGGCTTCCGCACCAGGATCAACGTCGCGCCGCTGCTGCCGCTCACGGACGTCCGGTCGTTCGCCGAGCGCATCCTCGATGCCGGCGTCTCGCGGGTCCACATCAACACGTTCCACGAGGCGTCCGGCCCGTTCGCTTCAGGCACGCGCCGACCGGCGCTCGCGATTGCTGATGAAATGGACTGGACAGAGGCGCGCCGCACCCGCGTCGAGCGTGAATTGCGCAGCTACCTGAACGAGGGAGGACGGCAGCTCGCCGCCTGACCGCCCGGCCGCTAGAGGCTCGCGTACACCGCGTCAATCATCGGCTTCCAGCGCGGATCCGCTCCAAGGCCGCCGGACATCTGATTCATCACATAGCCGAATCCGATACCCGCGTCAGGATCGGCAAAGCCCAGCGAACCGCCTGCCCCGGAGTGGCCGAACGTCCGTGGATTCGGGCCCCACTCATATCGCCCGCCGGCCGTGCTGAGGATGAAGCCCAGCGAGCGACGGACCAGGAAGCCGAGCACCATGTCCTCTCGGGCCGCATGCTCAGTTGGTCCGCAGACTTCCAACGCTTCAGAAGAAATCAGATCGCCGCCGCCCTGGGCGAGCGCCGAGTAGATCGTCGCCAGCGAGCGTCCGTTGCCGTGACCGTTGGCCGCCGGAAACTCGGCCGCCCGCCACTCGCGCGAGTTGACCTCACCGGCCAGTCGCGGCGCGGCCAGTCCCAGCGCCTTCGTCGCGAGGTTGTCCTCGCTGCTGACCCCAATCGGAGGCGCGCCGGGCGCAGCGATCAACTCGGCGGTGCGCGCATCCTCCGACCCGGGCAGACCGATGTAGAAGTCGATGCCCAGCGGCCTGGCAATCTCGTCCCGCACAAACTCCCCGCATGACCGTCCATCAATCCGCCGGATCACCTCACCGATCAACCAGCCGTACGTGATCGCGTGGTAACCCATGCCCTCACCGGGCGACCAGAGCGGCGCCTGACGCTCGAGCGCCGCGACCATCAGCTCCCAGTCCAGCGCCGCGCCGTCGGACAGCTCCCCATCGACGCCCGCGAGCCCGGCCTCATGGGTCAGCAGCTGTCGGACCTTGATCTCCGACTTGCCCGCCTGCCCGAACTCCGGCCAGTAATCGACGACCGGACGCTCCACATCAAGCTCGCCGCGGTCAATCAGCATCGCCGCAGCCACGGCGGCGATGCCCTTGGTCGACGAGTAGACGTTGGCAATCGTGTCCCGCTCCCAGCTTCGCGAATGAGCTTCGTCTGCAAATCCGCCCCACAGATCGACAACGGTCTCACCGCCGACGATCACGCAGAGCGACGCGCCGAGCTCACCGTGATCGGACCAGTTGGCTGCAAAGGCGTCGCGAACCGCGCCGAAGCTCGGTTCGCAGTGGCCGTGCAGTTCGACGGCGGCCATCGAGCTAGTCCGCCGGGACTGCGGCTGGACGACCCGAGAGCTCCTCCGGCAGCGTCGCCTCGAGCTCGTGGATCGCCGGCAGCACGTCTGATGCGAACAGGCGCATGCTGCGCTCCGCCGTGTCGGCTGGCATCCCGCCCGAGACGCGGAAGTTGCAGATCAGCTCTTCCGCGGCCGTCATCTGCTGGATGTGCTTGAGCTTCTCGATTACCTGTTCCGGTGTGCCCCAGGCCTGCGGCGTCGCCGCGTAGCGGGCGCGCTGTTCGGGAGTGGTCTTTTCGTTCGTCTTGCCGAACTCGGCGTAGTACTTGTAGCCCTTGGTCGCCGCGAAGCGCGCGGAGTCGGAGAAGTTGTAGTGCCGCTCGACGCTCTCCTGGAACTCACCGGTGTGCTGCACCATCACGTCCCAAGCCTCGTCTTCGCTGTCGAAGCAGGCGACGTTTGCGACGACGGTCGGCTGTCGCGGCTGCCAGCCGTTGTTGACACGAATCTCATTGAAGCGCTGGACATCGACCTGATACTCCTCCCACTTCTTGGAGTTGGTGAAGAGCATGCCAAGACCTGCGTTGGCCGCGATCTCCAACGTCTCTGGCGAGATCCAGGCGACCCGCATCGAGTCCAGCAACTGTTGTGGATTGCGCGGGCGCGGGCGGATCGTCGTCTCCGGAATTGTGTAGAAGTCGCCCTCGTGTGAGAAGTACTCCTGGGTCAGCGCCTTGCGCACCACGTCCAGGGACTCCATGAATCGGTCGCGCGACTCGCCCATCGGAGAGCGGAAGGCGTCGAACTCTCGCTTGGCCGCGCCTCGGCCCAATCCGAGCGTCAACTTGCGGCCCTGGAGCATGTTGTCCAGCACCGTGATCTGCTCCGAGATCGCTACCGGGTCGTACCAGGGCAGCACGATCACCATCGTGCCGAAGTCGATCCGCTCCGTCTTACCGGCGAAGTAGGTCAGGTTCTGCAACGCGCCCGAGGTCATGATGTAGGGCGAGAAGTGGTGGTCAATGCACCAGTAGGAATCGAACCCCAGCGGCTCCACCAGCCCGCCGAGGTGCAGGTCTTCCTCATAAACCTGCTGATCGCTGATTGGCATCTCCTCAGAGCCTGCGTGCGTCTCGAATCGATCCCAATCGGTGTAGTTCTGGAAGTTGAAGTGAACGCCGACCTTCATCTGACCTGCCTCGTTTCCGAATCCGGATGTTGCGCGTAACCCGCGCAGGATACGCGACACAGGCCGACGGCGTCAGCGCCGTCGGCCCGCGAGCTTCGTAGTGGGGATGGGATGCGATCCAGGCGGACCGGGCGAACTAGGCGAGTACTTCGTCGAGCCGCTTCGCGAGGTCGCTCTTGGGGCGGAAGCCGACGATCTGGCCGGCCACTTCGCCGCCCTTGAAGACGAGCAACGTCGGGATGCTGCGAATGCCAAACTCGGTGGCAATGCCCGGATTCTCGTCGGTGTTCAACTTGTAGAACGCGACACGCCCGTCGTATTCCTCCGAGAGCTCGTCCACGATCGGCGCGACCATGCGGCAGGGACCGCACCACGGCGCCCAGAAATCGACCAGCACCGGCAGGTCGTTGTCCTTCACGTCGGCCTGGAAGCTTGCGTCCGTCACTTCCTGGGGCTTTGCCATCTGAATCCTCCAAGCAGTCTGTAATCAAACGGTCTCTGACCTGTCAAATGTACCGTATCCGCGCGCCGATTCGAGCGATGATCAGCGCCGCTCGTAGCGCCAAGTGTCGCTCACCTGACCATCGGATCGCTGCGGTTCGGACATCTCCGAGTCATCTTCCACCGGCGCGGTCCCAGCGACCGCATCGCGGATCGCTTGCACGACGCCCGACTGCACCACGCTGCGCGCCGATCGGATGCCGCTGGTCACCGCCTCGGCATTGGCCCGACCGTGGCCGACCAGCACCGCACCGTCGATCCCGAACAACGGCGCCGAGCCGACTTTCGCGTAGTCCCAGTGCGAACGCAGGCTGCGGAACGCGCCACGCATCAACCAGGCCCCCGCCATGTGCAGCGGATTCGCCTCGATGCTCCGGCGCAGCTCGCCAAACAGCTGCTCGGCGACGCCTTCCGTCAACTTGACCGCCACGTTGCCGGTGAACCCGTCCGAGACAATCACGTCGGCCGCGCCGCCGACCATTCGGTTTGCCTCGACGTTGCCGACGAAATTCTGCTCCTGGCGCGCCAGGAGCTGGTACGCCTCCTGGTGCAGATTCGTACCCTTCAGCTCCTCTTCGCCCACATTGAGCAGCCCCACGCTGGGATTGCGATGCCGCAGCACGCGCTCGACGTAGGCGCGTCCCATCGTCGCGAACTGCCCGAGATGCTGCGGCCGCGCCTCGACATTGGCGCCCACGTCCAGCAGCAGCGAGGTCGTGCCGCGGCCGTTGCGGAACAGCGCGCCCAGCGCCGGGCGGGCGACGCCCGGTATGCGGCCCAGAGTAAACAGCGAACCGGCCATCACCGCGCCCGTGTTGCCGAACGAGAGAAATGCGTCCGCTTCACCGTCGGCGAGCAGGCACAGGCCAACCATGATCGAGGAGTCTCGCATTCGCCGCACCGCTGTCGGCGGCGCGTCCATACTGATCGCTTCAGAGGCCTCCTGGATGCGGAGATTACGCTGCGCCGCCGGCATCAGACTGCGAATCTCGCGTCCCCGCCCCACCAGGATGATGTCCACGTCAAGCTCCCGCGCCGCGCTCATCGCGCCCTTGACGATCGCCGCCGGCGCGTGATCGCCGCCCATCGCATCCACGGCCACCGTGATCGGACGCTGCCCCTGGTCACTCCTCCGCTGCATAGTGCCCCCAGTCGACTGGTCGTGTCCGCCAGGCCGTCCTAAAACTGCCCGATCTGGTCTGCTAGCGAACGCCCTCCTCAGCGTCCTCTGTGTCATTGCATCGGAATCCTTCGATCAACGGTAATGCAACCGTCTCCGGCTCCTCCGGATCGAGCACGTGCAGCACAAACTCTCGTCCGCTGTCATTGCAATACCACGCGTAGGAACGGACCATCATCACTCCAGTGCCAAACGGCGTCTCGGTCTCCCCGCTGCGCGCCGGACGACCATCGATCGATCCCGCATCGACGAATCCGCTCACGTTCTCAATCCCTAGGGAATCTCGAAGCGACTGTGTGATTGCGGTGTCTCCGTCGTAGAATGCTTCGCCCAGCGTCTGCCAGGTGAGTACGGCCTTGAGCGCCGTCGTCGACTGGAGCACGAAAATGCCGGCCTGATCGCTTGGCGGGTTGTCCGTCGGCTGGCCGAACTCCTGCGCAAAGTCGCCCGTGTCGTAGTCAAGCACAAAGTCGAAGCGCTCGTAACGCCCCGGACGGGCTGCAATCTCCAGCGGCAGGAAGAACGAGCCGATGGCCCGCTCCAGGGCATCTGCCACGTCGTCATAGTCCTCCAGCACGGCGCCCGCTCGAAGCACGATTGCGAGTCCGTGGACCCGAACCAGCACTGCATGCCACCGCACCTGGAATCCCCCCGTGGCGCGTCGGTCTTCCTCCCAGTTGAAGCGTTCGGCTTCCTCTCCGCTAATCGTCGTCGTGGTTTCAATTGAAGAGAACTCAACCCGCTCCAGGTCCAGCAGCGATCGAACCAGGGGCTCGGAATCGAGCTCTTCGTCCACAAACACGTCGACGCCAATCAGTGCCCTGCCGGTCTCCGACCCGAACGACACTCGATCAATGCCGTTCGATGTCGGTGCGCAGAAGGGCGAGCAGATCAGCTCGATCGAGTAGCCGTAGGTCGGATTGGTGTAACGACGAATGACATCCTCCGCCGTCTGCAGCGGAACGCCGTCTGACCCGTCCTGCGACTGATCTTCCTCTTGCTCGTCAACCGCTCCCTGCGATTCCTGCTGAGCAGTCCCCTCAGCGGCCTGTTGCGAGCTGTCGTCCGACTCCGCCTGTTGTGCGCCCGCATCGCTCGCTTCGTCCTGCTCCGACGACTGAGCCACAGCCTGAGTTTGCTCCGCCTCATTGCCGGATGCCGCCTCGTCCTGGCTCCCCGTTTCGGCTGCCGGCCGAAAGAACTCGTTTGATTGCACGTGTTCGTTGGGATTCTCGGCGCAGGCGGCCAGCGTCAGCGCCAGGAACAGCAACATGCAGAGCGGCATCGACCGTCGGATCACGTCGACTCCTCCGCCTCGACGGCCATGACGATTAACCGGTCTCCGTCTCCAGGACGATCGAAATCCCAGGAACTGAACCACTCGACAGCCTGCAGACCCGCCTGATTGAGCAATCCGGCCATCTCGCCTGCGCTCAGATTCACGCGCAGCGGGAAGCGTGCCAGCGACCTGTGGACCAGTCCCGATTCCTCGAGCGCGTCGTACTGATAGGTGATCCAGGCAACCGGCGACGAACGGTCCAGTGCGCTGCCGCAGTCACGGCCGAGCGCCAATTCCTGCGTCGCCTGCTTGGTCACCTGATGGCCGTCCTCTGACTCCCGCATCCACTCAACCTGAAACGGGCGCGGGGAGGGATCCAGGTCGTCGGATCGCGGCGCGGTCCAGTCGATCACGAGGCGTCCCGAGTGCGCCAGGTGCGTCCGCGCCGAACGAAGCGCGGCAACTTGATCCTCGCGGCGCAGCAGATGTTGAAACGTCGAGAGACCGAAGACCACGAGGTCGAACTGCTGATCAAGATTCAGGCAGCGAAGGTCGCCCCGCACGACGTTCACGCCCGACTCCCGCATCCGCCGAGCGCCCGCTTCCAGCATCGCCTCGGACGAATCGACTCCCGTTACGTGGTGACCCGAGCGCGCGAGGGGCACGGCGATCCGTCCGCTGCCGACACCGAGTTCCAATACCCGCTCGCGGCCCGCGGCGAGCTCCAGGATCATTGCTACATCGTCGGTCAACGGGCCGAAGTCGAGGTCATACCAGCGGGAAATGACGCGCAGCGCGCGCTCCTGATCGGTGGGCGACCAGAGCAGGGGATCATCCAACGTAGCCTCCGCTCGTCCGCCTCTGCGCTCATCGTCAGCCTACCAGCGAATCCCAGGTCCGATCCGGGGTTCAATATCAAGGTCAGTTGGTAGGCTGCCCGCATGACCGACACCCCCACCCTGAGCGACATCCTCGCTCGCTACATACGCGCGGTTCCCGACTTTCCCGAGCCGGGCATCATGTTCCGCGACATCACCCCGCTGCTGGCCGAACCCGACGCATTTGCCCGAGTGCTCGATTGGCTCACGGAGTCTTGCGAAGGCGCGGACGCCGTGGTCGGCGTCGAATCCCGAGGCTTCATTCTCGGCGCGCCGTTAGCGCAGCGCCTGGCTTTGCCCTTCGTACCGATCCGCAAGGCCGGGAAGCTGCCTGCCGAGAAGATCGCGCGTTCATACGATCTCGAATACGGTTCCGCCACGATCGAAATGCACGCCGACGCCCTGGCCCGCGGACAACGAGTCGCGTTAGTCGACGATCTGCTGGCCACCGGCGGTACCGCTGAAGCGGCCATCCAACTCATCCTCCAGGCCGACGCATCGATCGACCGGGTCGCATTCCTGATCGAACTCCAGGCCCTGAACGGCCGCGAACGCCTGCGTCCCCATACCGTCGATTCGATGCTCGTCTACTAGTCCTTGCGAGGCGCCCTGCATGTCCAGCGAACCACCGACCGCACAACTCGCCGTCATCGGCGGCTCCGGCTTCTATCGAATGCCCGGTCTGAGCGATGTCCAGCACTGGACCACGGATACACCGTTTGGCCCTCCATCCGATGAGATCGTCATTGGCAGCTTGCACGGAAAGCGAGTCGCGTTCTTGCCTCGACACGGCGTCGGCCATCGCCTGATGCCGCACGAGATTCCCGTCCGCGCCAATATCTGGGCGCTGAAGTTGCTCGGCGTCCAGGGCATCCTGGCCGTCTCCGCCGTGGGCTCGCTGCGAAAGGAGATCGTGCCTGGCCACATGGTCGTCCCCGATCAGATCATCGACCGCACTCGCGGTTCCCGGCCGACGACCTTCTTCGGCGACGGCATCGTCGTGCACGTCGGCTTCGCCGATCCGTTCTGCGCCGATCTCAGCGCCCGGCTCGTCGAGAGCGCCGGACGCGTCGGACAACCTGTTCACGCAGGGGGCGCATACATCGCAATGGAAGGGCCGCTGTTCAGCACCCGAGCCGAGTCTCACTTGTACCGATCCTGGGATGCGTCGATCATCGGCATGACCGCCGTGCCGGAAGCCAAGCTCGCCCGCGAAGCCGAAATCGCCTACGCAATGCTCGCCACGGCAACCGACTACGACGTCTGGCACGAGTCCGAGGCCGATGTCAGCGCGGCTGCGGTTGCCGAAATCGTTGCCCAGAATGTGCAGTCGGCTCAGCGCATCATCGCCGACCTCACCGAGCACCTGCCCGGCGCATGGACCTCAACCGCTGAGGGCTCGCTGATCGGCGCAATCATGACCGATCCGCAACGGATTCCCGAACAGACTCGCGCCCGGTACGACCTCCTGATCTCGGGCCGCCTGCCGTGAACGCGGTGGACGACCCGGCCGCGACCGATCTCGCGGTGGTCGGCGCGATCGCGCTCGACGAGATCCACAGCCGCGCCGGAGACATCGATCAGCTACTCGGCGGCTCGGCGGTCTACGCATGCCTGGCCGCTTCATTGTTGACCACCTGCGCGCCGATCTCGGTGGTCGGCGACGACCTGGACCGCGGGCTGCTCCAGCCGCTGCACGATCGCGGCGTGCGCATGGACAGCGTCATCGAGGCCGAAGGCCCCAACTTCCGCTGGGGCTGCCGCTACTCATCCTCGGGCGACGTTCGGGAAACGCTGTACACCCGCGCCGGCGTGTACGACTCTGTGCCGGTCGTCGTCGCGCCCCAGCTGCGCCGCGCCCGCTACGTGCTCCTGACCGCAGGCAATCCCGAACAGAATCGGCGCGCCATGGAGCAATTCATCGAACCCGAGCTCGTCGCCCTAGACACTATTGAACGCGAAGTCGCCGAGCGCCGGGACGAGTTCCGCGCCCAGATTCGCCACGCCGACCTGGTCACGATCAACACCCTCGAAGCCGCGCACCTGATCCAGTGGCCCGGCAGCGACGACGATCCGGCGTTGGCCGAGGCCGCCTGGAACGAAATCCGTCGCATGGGACCCCGTGTCTTTATCCTCAAGAAAGCCTCTCAAGGAGTGGAGGTCTTTCAGGGCGACCGCCGCACACTGATTGGCGCGGTGCCCAATCTGCGCGCGATCGACCCGACCGGCGCGGGAGATTCCTTCGCCGGCGGACTGCTCAGCAGCCTGGCGCGCGGCGCGGACCTGATCGAAGCCGCAGTCTGGGGCTGCGCCGTCGCCTCGTTCGCGATCGAGCAATTCGGTACCGCAGGCCTGCTTCGAGCGTCCGCGCAGGACGTCTCGAGCCGCGCCGGCTCGATCACGGTCCGAGAATTGAACGGTTCGACGCCGATCACGGAGACCAGTTAACGTTGCCCCATGGCGCTCTCACTCCGGCTGGACGACACGCGCGATTATGTTGAGATTCGTCGGGCGGATAACCGTGTCGATCTCGCGCGGACCTTACAGGTGGACCGCTACAACGCCGCCTATGCGCTCGCGCAGCTTGACGACGACGCCTGGCCGGCGGCCGAGTTCTACACCTGCGTGACCAGGGCCGGCGAGTCTGTCGTCTGTCACTCCCACGGCGGCCTGGGATTCGCCACAACGCTCAGTGGATCGGCCGACGGCGCAGACGCGATTCTCCAACTACATCCCGGGTTTCCAACCACCTTCGCTATCGCCGGATTGCACCATCGCCAGGCGCTCGAGCGTGTCTATACGTTTCGGCAGATCAATCACATGCTGCGCATGCTCGTCACCCGCGACAGCTTCCGGCCCGTCAATCGTCCCGCGCAGCCCATGCTGGCCGCCCATGTTGACCTGCTCAACCGCCTCTACAACGCCGAAGGGGATCCGACGCACTACCGCCGTGAACACATCGCCGAGGGCTGCTACTGGGGCGTGACAGACGAAGAGCGGCTCGTGGCCGTCGCCGGCACGCACGCAATCGGCCGTAGGCATGGCATCGCAATCCTCGGCAACGTCTTTACCCATCCTCGCTATCGCGGGCGCGGCCACGCCACCGCCGTGACCTCGGCCGTCACCTCGGCGCTGCTTGAGCAGGTCGACGAGGTCGTCCTCTCTGTCAACCCGGACAACGTTCACGCCCTGCAAGCCTACGATCGACTCGGGTTTCGCACAGTCGGCTGGATCATCGAGGCGTCCGCCACCAGACATACCAGTACGCTGATGACCGCCGTACGCCGATGGGCCGCGCGTCGCCGCGGACGAGGCGCAACTCAGGAGGTCGTCCGCACGTGAGCACCACCACGAGCGATATCGCAGATCCACGGCTGGCCGAGTTCGGTGCGCAGCGCATCGACTGGGCCGCCCGAGAAATGCCGGTCATCGCCCAGATCCGTGAACGATTTGCGCGCGAACGCCCCTTCGCCGGGCTGCGCATTGCCGGCTGCCTGCACATCACCTCGGAAACCGCCAATCTCGCCCTCGCCCTGCAGGCCGGCGGTGCCGATCTGACGCTCTGCGCCAGCAATCCGCTCTCCACCCAGGACGACGTTGCCGCCGCCCTGGTCGAGCGCGTCGGCGTCAGCGTCTTCGCCGTCAAGGGCGAGTCCAACGAGACCTACTACGACCACATCCACCGCACGATCGATGCGAAGCCGCAGATCACCATCGACGACGGCGCCGACCTCGTCTCCACCCTGCACAGCGACCGGCGCGACGCGCTCGGTGAGGTCCTGGGCGGTTGCGAAGAGACCACCACCGGCGTGATCCGCCTGCGAGCCATGGCCGCCGACGGCGCCCTCGCTTATCCCGTCATGGCCGTCAACGACGCCGCCACCAAGCACTTCTTCGACAACCGCTATGGCACGGGCCAGAGTGCGCTGGACGGCATCATTCGCGCAACCAACCTGCTGCTCGCCGGCAAGACGGTCGTCGTCGCCGGCTACGGCTGGTGCGGTCGCGGCGTGGCCTCCAGGGCCGACGGCCTGGGCGCTCATGTCGTCGTCACCGAGGTGGACCCGCTCCGCGCCCTGGAGGCGGTCATGGACGGATTCCGCGTGTTGCCGATGGTCGACGCCGCCGGCGAAGGCGATGTCTTCATCACCACTACCGGCGACATCCACGTGATCGACGCGCCCCATTTCCTGCGCATGAAGTCGGGCGCAATCCTGGCCAACGCCGGACACTTCAATCACGAGATTAATCTCGACGCGCTCTCTGAGATCACTGAGCAACAGCGCGAGCTAAAGCCGTATGTCACCGCTCACACGACGTCGGACGGCCGCGAACTGCTGGTGCTCGCCGACGGCCGGTTGGTCAACCTGTCCGCTGCCGAGGGCCATCCTGCCAGCGTGATGGACATGTCGTTCGCCAACCAGGCGTTGGCGGTCGAGCATCTGCTCGCCGCCGATCCATCGCTCTCGCCCGGCGTCCACGATGTGCCCAGCGAGATTGACCACAGCGTGGCACGACTCAAACTGGCCAGCATGGGCGTCGAACTCGACGCGCTGACCGACGAACAGCGCCGCTACCTCAGTTCCTGGGACGAAGGCACATGACCACTTCCCGGCCGGACGGTACAGACCATCAGAGCATCAGCGGCCTCTGGACCTCTGAGTCGGTCACCGAAGGTCATCCCGACAAGGTCTGCGATCAGATCTCCGACGCCGTCCTCGACGCCTGCCTGGCGGGCGATCCCGAGTCGCACGTGGCCTGCGAGACCGCAGTCTCTTCGGAGCTGGTCGTCGTCTTCGGCGAAATCACCACCAACGCCGCCATCGACATCGAACAGATTGCGCGCGCAACCCTGCGGCAGATCGGCTACACCGACAAGGCCTGGGGCATCGACGCCGACACCTGCAAGGTCCTGATCTCGATCAATCGGCAGTCTCCCGACATCGCCGAGGGCGTGGGCGGACTCGCGGGCGAGGCGTCAAGGGGCAGCGACGACCCGTTCGCCCGCCAGGGCGCCGGCGACCAGGGCATGATGTTTGGATTCGCCTGCGACGAAACCGAGAGTCTGATGCCGTTGCCGATCGAACTTGCCCATCGCCTGACCCGGCAACTGAGCCGGACCAGGGCCGACGGCCACGCCGACTGGATGCGTCCAGACGGCAAATCCCAGGTCACGGTCGAGTACGCGCACGGCCGCCCCAGTCGGATCGACGCAATCGTCGTCAGCACGCAGCACAGCGAGGACATCAGCCAGGACGACATCGCGGCGGCGGTGCGCAAGCACGTCATCGACGCGGTGATCCCGACCGACCTGATTGACGAGCGGACCAACATCTATGTCAATCCTTCCGGCCACTTCGTCTTCGGAGGCCCGCTCGCCGACGCCGGCCTGACCGGGCGAAAGATCATTGTCGACACCTACGGCGGCATGGCCCGTCACGGCGGCGGCGCATTCTCGGGCAAGGACCCGTCCAAGGTCGATCGCAGCGCCGCCTATGCCGCGCGCCACGTTGCCCGCAGCATCGTCGCCGCCGAGCTCGCCGCCCGAGCCGAGATTCAGCTCAGCTACGCCATCGGCAAGGCGGAACCGACCAGCCTCGCGCTGCAAACCTTCGGCACGGGACGCCTCCCCGACCGCGAGCTGACCCGACTCGTCGGCGAGCACTTCGACCTGCGCCCGGCCGCCATCATCCACCACCTCGACCTCAAGCGTCCGATCTACCAGCAGACCGCGGCGTACGGCCACTTCGGCCGCCCCGAGCTTGACCTGCCCTGGGAGCAGTCGCACCACGCCGACACGCTGCGCGCCGCCGCCGGCCTGGACTGACGCCGGCACCGACTATTCGGTCGTTCCCACCCCTGCCTGATCGACCCTGATCGGCGAGCGACCACGGAATCCGGTCGCTCCAGAGCGTAGGTGTCCGCAACGCTGCCTAGCGCTTGGTGTACTGCGGCGCTTTGCGAGCGCGCTTGAGACCCGGCTTCTTGCGCTCCTTGGCGCGCGGATCGCGGGTCAGCATTCCCGCCTGCCGCAGCGGACGCCGCAGCGTCTCATCGCTGGCCAACAGCGCTCTCGCGATGCCCAGCCGAATTGCTCCGGCCCAGCCATTCGTGCCGCCGCCGCTGCAGCGCACCATCGCCGAGAAGCTGTTCTGCATCCCCGTGTGGCGCAGCGGCTCCTCGATTAGACGCCGCTGTTCCGGGCGTTGGAACAACTCCTCCGCCGGTTTCCCGTTGACGGTGATCTGACCGTTCCCGGGGTACAGCCTGACCCGCGCGATCGCCGTCTTGCGGCGTCCCAACCCGTAGTAGTATTGGCCCGCTGCAGTCGTCATGGCTTACTCCGCTCCCTGTTCGGCAAGCTGGCCGGCGTGGGGATGATCGGCCCCGGCGTAGACACGCAAGTGCCGATACTGCGTGCGACCCAATGAGTTCTTCGGCAGCATCCCGCGCACCGCGTGTTCGATGACCCGCTCCGGCCGCTTGGCCAGCATCTCCTTGAGCGAGGTCTCCTTCAGGCTGCCCAGGTATCCCGAGTGCCGGTAGTAGATCTTCTGCTCAAGCTTCTTGCCGGTCACCGCGACCTTGCCGGCGTTGACGACGACGACGTAGTCGCCCACGTCCTGCGACGGGTGAAAGACCGGCTTGTGCTTGCCGCGCAGCAATGTCGCGACCTGCGTCGCGACTCGGCCCAGGGGCCGATCTGCGGCATCGATCACGTGCCATTGCCGCTCAACCTGGTGCGGCCCCAGTACGGTGGTCGTCATCCTGCATCCTCCCTCGCGTTGCCCTGCTCAGGTTGGTTCACTGATCTCTTGATTCTCGTGCTCCGCCCCGTTGCCACAGGCAAACAGCGGCTGGCGGTACTCGACCTTGGTCAGCACGAGCCCACAGGCCGGCGCCGTCGGACCCATCGATCCGGGCTCGGCCCGCTCGAACTCGCTCAGAAACTGCTCGGCGGGCTTGCGGCCGCGGGCGACTTCGCTGGCCGCTCCGACCATCCGCCGCACCTGGTGCTGCAGAAAGGCGTCGGCGCAGAACCGCATCGTCACCGACCCGCCGTGCGACTCCAGCGATGCTTCGCGCAGATTGCGCACGGTCGAACGTTCGCTGTTCGGCGGCGTAAACGGAGCGAAGTCGTGCTCGCCGACCAACGCCTGCAACACCTCGCGCGCGGCCCCAGCGTCGAACGGCGGGGACAGCACCCAGGCCTGCCGTTCCCACAACGGTTGCCGCTGGCGCGAGAGTCGAATTCGATACGTGTATGTGCGTGACACGGCATCGCGGCGCGGATCGAACTCGTCCGGCGCTGCGGCGACGGCCTGCACGGCGATCGCGTCGGGCAGAAAGTGATTCAGACCGCGAACCCAGCGCTGCGCCGGCATCTCGGATTCCGTCCAGCGCGATACCCACGACGCCACCTGACCGCTGGCGTGCACGCCGGCGTCGGTGCGTCCCGCCATCGACACCGGCGTCGGAACGCCGGTCAATGACTGCAGCGCCTGTTGCAGCGCGCCCTGAACGGTTGGCTGATTCCGTTGCCATTGCGACCCTGCGAACTCCGTGCCCTCGTACTGCAGCAACAGCGCCCAACGCTGGCTCACGTGACCGTTCCGCGTCTACTCTTCCGAGCCTGCTTCGTCGTCCTCGACGACGACCGGGGCGGCCCGCTCAACGAGTTCGATATGCGCCATCAGGGCGCCGTCGCCGCGCCGCGGCCCCAGCTTGATGATTCGCGTGTAGCCCCCGTTGCGCTCCGCAAAGCGCGGGGCGATCTCGTCGAACAGCGTGCGCAACACCTTGCGGTCGGTGAGCACCGCGCCGGCCTGCCGCCGTGAGTGCAGGTCGCCCCGCTTGCCGAGCGTGATCATTCGCTCCGCGACCGGACGAATCGACTTGGCCTTTGCCTCGGTCGTCACGATCGCTTCGTGACGCAGCAGATCGGTGACCTGGTTGCGCACCAGCGCCGAGCGATGAGATCGGCTGCGACTCAGCGCGCGCCCGCTCTTTCGATGCCGCATCCGTTCAACCCTTCATTCCTGTTCAACCGACTGCGGCCTCAGACCGCGCTGCCCCACACTCGGTTGAACACGGTCGCGTTCCGTTACTCTTCGACCCCGCTGCCCGCTTCGCGCAGCGCTTCCAGCAGGGCGGCGCCGAGCGATCCGGTGATCTCGGGATCCTCTTCGCTCTGTCCAACCTGCTCGGACTCTTCGGTCTCGGCCGAACTCAGCGTCGGCGGCGCCGATGTCTCATCCTGCGGCGGAGGCAGCTTGGTCAGCGCCTCGTCGCTGCTCGGCGCAAAGACGCCGTCGCGCGCCCGCCGGACCCGAGCGTCATCCTCGTCGATCAGTTGCATCTCCAGCAGCTTGTCGATCAGCTCGATGTACGACTTCTCGCCGAAGTTGCGCAGCGTCAACAGCTCGTCGTCGCTTTTCTCGAGAATCTGTCCAACCAGCATCAACCCGCTGCGCTTCAGGCAATTGTGGGCCCGGACCGAGAGTTGCAACTCCTCGATCGGCATGTCGTACTGCTCGGCGGTCAGTCCGACCCGCGCGTGAGCGGGAAGCTGCCGCGTCGTGATCGGCTGGCCCATCGTCTCGAACAGTTCCAACTCGGTCCTCAACGACCGCGCCGCCGATTGCACCGCGTCGACACCCGAAATCGTGCCGTCGGTCCACACCTCGATCAGGAGCTGTTCGTACTCGCTGCCGCGTCCGCCGGAAGCGGGCAGCACCTCGTACGACACCTTGCGCACCGGAGTGAACACCGCATCGAGGGGAATCAGACCCAGCAGGTGCTCCCCGTTCTTGTTCTGTTCCGACGGTCGGAAGCCGAATCCGGTCTCGACGTCCATGACCACGTCGAGCTTGCCCTCGTCGCTGTCCAGCGTGGCCAGGTAGAGATCCGGATTGACGATCTTGTAGTCGCCCGGCACCTCGATGTCGCCGGCCGTCACTTCCTTCGCGCCGCTGATGTTGAGGTGCATCTCCGCGGGACGGTCGGCGATCGCGTGAATCCGGATCTCGCGGAGGTTGAGCAGGAACTCCGTCGTGTCTTCCTTCATTTGCGGAATCGTCGAGAACTCGTGCTGGACCTGATCGATCCGTACGGATGTGATCGCCGCGCCGCGGATGCCGCTCAGCAGGACCCGCCTGAGCGCGTTGCCCTGCGTGTGCGCGAACCCTCGCGTGAGCGGCTCGACCGCGATCCGAACGTAGTCGCCGCGTTCTTCCTCAATCGAGAGCTGGGGAGTTTCGGTAGCCAGGATCACGTTGTTGCGTCCCTCCCTGGGACTGTGGGGTGCTGCGCGCCGAAGTTAGCGCGAGTAGTACTCGACGATCGCGTTCTCGTCGACTCGCATGTCCAGGTCTTCTCGGGCTGGTACGGCAGTCAACTCACCTTCCAGTTGAATCGGATCGATGCGCAACCAGCCGGGCACCTCGCGAGAACCTTGCCAGGTGCGCGCCATCTCGTAGAACTTGCTGTTTCGCCCTCGATCGGTCCAGCCGATCTTGTCGCCAATCCGGGTCTCAATCGAAGGCACGTCCGCCTTCTTGCCGTTGAGCGTGATGTGACCATGCCGCACCAGTTGGCGCGCCTGCGCCCGCGATTCTGCGATGCCCAGCCGGTAGACCACGTTGTCGAACCGCAACTCGAGCATCTGCAGGAGATTCTCGCCCGTTGCGCCCGGACGTCGATTGGCCTCACTGAACATGCGCCGGAACTGTCGCTCGAGCACGCCGTAGGTTTTGCGAACCTTCTGCTTTTCCTTCACCTGTTCCCCGTAGTCGGAGATCTTGCGGCGCCGAGGCGACCGCTGGCCGGGCGGTTGATTGCGGCGCTCGATCGCGCACTTGGGACCAACGCAGCGTTCGCCCTTCAGCATCAGCTTCTCGCCTGCCCGTCGGCAGATGCGGCAGACCGGTCCGGTATATCGAGCCATGCGCGTATCTCTTTCTGAAACCCGTCGCGTCGAGCGTGCTGCTCGGTTACTGATCGCGGTTAGACGCGCCGCCGCTTGCGCGGCCGGCAGCCGTTATGAGGAATCGGCGTCACATCGCGAATCGAGAGCAGCGTCAGGCCCTGGGCCTGCAGCGCACGGACCGCCGATTCGCGTCCCTGGCCCGGGCCTTTGACATACACGTCGACCTGTCGCATCCCGTGACTCATCGCCTTCTGTGCCGCGTCTTCAGCCGCGAGTTGCGCCGCAAACGGTGTGCCCTTGCGAGAGCCGCGTGTCGCCGACGTGCTCCCCGCCGAAGCCCAGGCAACCGGGTTCCCCGCCAGGTCGGTCATCGTGATGATCGTGTTGTTGTAGGTCGACTGGATGTACGCGCGGCCGTGCGGCACATTCTTGCGCTCACGCCGCCGACGCGCCCGTTCTCGTCGTTGTGTGCTCATCCCATTCCCTTCTCGTCAGCGCTGCGCCGACTGCGGCGAGCGCCTCACCGCGTGGCGTTAGCGCTTGACCGCGCGGCGCCGGCCGGCGACCGTCTTCTTGGCCCCGCGTCGCGTGCGCGCGTTGGTGCGTGTGCGCTGACCGTGCATCGGCAGATTGCGCCGGTGCCGTTGGCCGCGATAGCAGTTGATGTCAATCAGTCGCTGGACGTTGCCGCGGACCACGCGCCGCAGGTCGCCCTCGACCAGGTAGTCGCGATCGACCACCTCGCGGATCCGAGCCAGGTCGGCGTCGGACAGCTCGCGGATACGAGACTCGGGATCGATGTTCGCCTTGTCCACGATCTCTTTCGCCCGCGTCGCGCCGATGCCGTAGATGTAGCGCAGCGCGTAGGGCGCCTTCTTGTTGTCGGGGACGTCCACGCCCGAGATTCTCGCCATCCGTCCAGTCCTCTCGCCCTAGTCCGCAGTCGGTCAGCTCTTGAATCGATACACGACCCGGCCACGGGTCAGGTCGTACTCCGATAGCTCAACCAGCACTCGATCCCCGCGCAGGACTCGGATGTGATGCTGTCGCATCTTTCCCGCCAGATGCGCCAGCACCTCGTGACCGTTGGGAAGCTCGACTCGGAATGTCGCGTTCGGCAACAGTTCCTTGACGACGCCTTCGACTTCGATCTTGTCCTGCTTCGGTGGCGGCGAAGGTGACGCTGCGCGCCGATCTCGCCGTCCCGATCTCGTGTTCCGATTTCTCGCCACCGAACCCCCGTTGCTTGTTTCTTGCCTGCTCAGGCCTGGGTCAGAATCTCCGCCGGCCCGTCCGGCCGAAGCACAACCGTATGCTCAAAGTGAGCCGACAGACTGCCGTCTGCGGTCACCACGGTCCAGCCGTCGTCCAGCACGGCGGTCGCCGGATCGCCAATCGTCGCCATCGGCTCAAGGGCAACGACCATCCCGCGGCGCATGGTCATTCCGGAGCCGTGCCGACCATAGTTGGGCATGCTCGGCGGCTCGTGCATGTCACGACCGACGCCATGCCCCACATATCCTCGGACCACTCCGTAACCTGCTGATTCTATCACTTCCTGAATCGCCGCTCCGATATCACCTTTACGTACACCCACGCGAGCGGCCGATATGCCCGCGGCCAGCGACTCCGAGGTCACGTCCAGCAACCGCCGCGCCTCGGGCGAGATCGTCCCCACGCCCTCCGTCCGCGCCGAGTCGCCGACCCAACCGTCGATGGTCGCGCCCAGGTCGATGGAGAGAATGTCGCCCTCCTCCAGCACCCGATCCGTTGCGAAGCCGTGCACGATTTCGTCGTTCACCGACGCGCAGATCGTGTGCGGGAATCCCTGGTAACCCAGGAACGTCGGGATCACGTCCAGCCGTCCGAACTTTTCCAGCACGTAGCGGTCCAGCTCCGATAGTTTGCGGCCCGGCTTGACCATCTCAAACAGCTCGTTCAACGTCTCGCCGACCATCTGCCCGGCAGGGCGCATCCGGTCGATCTCATCCTCGGTCTTGAGGATCACCTGTCGTGGTCGCTGCCCGTTCGCCATCTAAAGTCGTTCCGATTCCAGTGCTTCCGGCGCTGCTCGCTAGCTGCCTACCGCTTCGAGCGCCGAGAGCAAGTCCTGACCCACGGCTTCGGGCGACTGCTCGCCGTTCACCGTCGAGAGTTTGCCAGCCGCCGTGTAGTAGGCCACCAGCGGCTCGGTCTGATCCGCATACACCTGGAGCCGATTCGCAATCGCCTCCGGCTTGTCGTCGTCGCGCTGAATCATGTTGACCCGATCGCAACAGGGCTTCGACTCATCCGGCGGATTGAAGACCTGGTGAAACACGCTGCCGCACGTAGAGCAACTCACGCGTCCACCGAGGCGTCGCGTGATCTCCTCGTTCGAGACGTCGATCAGCACCGTGACGGCGATCTCTTCGCCCTGACCCGTCAGCGCCTCGTCCAGCGCCCTGGCCTGCTCGACCGTTCGCGGAAACCCGTCGAAGAGGCAGCCGACGCGCGCGTCTTCGCGGCCGATCCGCTCCAGCAGCATGCCAATCGTGACATCGTCCGGCACCAGCTCGCCCGCGTCCATGTAAGTCTTGGCCAGGTTGCCCAGTTCGGTCCCGTTGCGCAGGTTCTCGCGGAACATGTCGCCGGTCGAGAGGTGCAGCAGACCCGTCCGCTCGGCGGTCTGCACGGCTTGCGTGCCTTTGCCCGCGCCAGGCGGTCCCAGCAGAATGACGTACATGGTCCGACCCTCGGTGTCTGACATGGCTAGCGAATGAACCCTTCGTAGTTGCGCATCAACAGTTGCGCTTCAATCTGCCGCATCGTGTCCAGCGCGACCCCAACGACGATCAGCAGACCGGTCGACGAGATCGTCAGCGCCGTTGAGTCGGGAATGAACTCCGTCGCCAGGAACGGCACCACCGCGACAAAGCCCAGGAACAACGCTCCCGCCCACGTGATCCGGGCCAGGACCCGGTTGATGTAATCCTGCGTGGGCCGTCCCGGCCTGATGCCGGGGATGAATCCGCCCTGCTTCTGCAGGTTCTCGGCCAGATTCTGCTGCTGGAACGTGACGAACGTGTAGAAGAACGTGAATCCCACGACCAGCACAAACGACAGCGCCCAATAGGCCGGACGGCCGGGTGAGAGATTCAACTGCACCCAGTCTGCGACTCGGATGATCCAGCCCGGACGTTCGCCCAGGGTCTGACCTTCCGCGATGTCCGGAGTCAACGGATTGTCGGGAGGATCCTCGTGGGTCTTGATCTCCGAGACCGCAATGAAGTTGCCGTCCCGATCAGCGAGACGGATCGGATCCTCTGATATCTCGTTGGCATCAATCCGCCACGCGTGGAGCGTCTCCTGCGTCGTCTGAATCGTGGTCGTTTCCACCTGGGTCAGGACATTCGCGTCGGAGTTCGAGTTGATTCGATCTAGCAGCGACTGGAAGGTGTCATCTTCCTTGTCCCACTCGATGATGCCCTCGTTGACCGTGAACTCGCCCGAGTCGTCCAGATCCGGCAACAACGTGGCCAGCGGCTGTTCAACGTCATCGCGCGTGAACGGCACTTCCACCGCCACCTGAGTCTGCGCTTCCTCGCCCGCCGCCCCGGTCACCCAACCCGCCAGCACCGACGGGAAGATGATGATCGAAAACGCGAAGATCAGCGGAATCATGCCGGCCGAATTGACCCGTAAGGGTATGTAGGACTGACCGCTCTGGCGGTACATCCTCCCCCCTCGGAACACGGAGCGGGCATATTGGACGGGAATACGCCGCTGCGCCTCCTGAAAGAACACGATCAGCGCGACCAGCGCAATCGCAATCGCGATCACCACGGCAATGCCCGACCAGCCGATATCGGACAGCCGCACCGAGTTGAACAGGGTCGGGAAACTGGCCACGATTCCGGCGAAGATGATCAGCGATATGCCGTTGCCGACGCCCTTCTCCGTGATCAGTTCGCCCAGCCAGATCAGGAACATCGTGCCCGCGGTCATCGTCATCAGGGCGGAGATCGTGGGCAGCCACTCCTCGGCTCCGAAGCCGATGCCCGTAATCGCGCGGGCGTTCTCGAGCAGCAGCAGCTGACCGTAGCCCTGCACCAGCGACATCGGTACGGCCAACCAATAGGTATAGAGCTGGATCCGATTGCGCCCCGACTCTCCCTCTTGCGCCAGGGCCTGGAGTCGCGGCACGACCGGCTGCATGAGGTTCATCACGATCGATGCCGTGATGTACGGATAGACGCCCAGCGCCACGATCGACAGGTTGTCCAGACCACCGCCGGAGAACAGGTTGAGGAAGCCCAGCACCGGATTGTTATCCAGCGCATTCTCGAGCTGGGTCTTGTTGATGTCGGGAATCGGGACGTGCGCGACCAGCCGGAACACGACCAGCATGGCCAGGGTGAAGGCGACTTTCTGGCGAACGTCCGGCTGACGCCAGGCGTCGACCAGGGCCTGCAGCAGCTTAGGCCTGGTCGGCCCCGCTGCTGTCTGGGCTCTCTGCATTGATCACCTCAACGCTGCCGCCGGCGGCAACGATCTTCGCCTCGGCTGCCGGTGAAATCCGCTCCACCCGCACCTGCAAGGCTGTAGCTATCTCGCCGCCCGCCAGCACCTTGAACCGCTGCGACGCGCGGCGCAAGAGACCGGCCGCGACCAGCGTCTCGCTATCGACCGTATCACCATCTTCGAATCGCCGATCCAGCTCGATGACGTTGATCGGCTGCGCTTCCACACGGAAGGGCGCCTTGAATCCCTTGCGCCGCGGCAGGGTGCGCATCATCGACATCGCCCCGCCTTCGAACACCGAGTTGTAGTCCCGGCCTGCTCGCGAACGCTGGCCTTTCAGACCGCGTCCCGAGTACGTTCCTTTGCCCGAGGCGTTGCCTCGGCCGACCCGCTTGCGCGCCTTCCGCGATCCGGGCGCCGGCCGCAGATCGTTCAATCGCAGCACCATCAGGCGTCCTCGACTTCCGTCACCGTGACGAGATGCGAGACCTTCTGAATCATCCCGCGCACGTCCGGCGTGTCATCTTTGATCGTGCTCTGGCCCAGCCGCCGCAGACCCAGCGATCGGATCGTGTGGCCCTGGTCGGCCCGATAGCCGATCGCGGACTTCGTGTACGTGATCATGAGTTGTGACATGCGCCGCTACTCGCTCGTTCCGGCCGCGGCCAGCTCGGGCTCAACAGCCTCCGATTCAGCAGCAGTCTCGACCTCGGTCGGCAATCGCCCGGCCAGGCGCAGGCGCTCGCGGCGCACCTGGACCGGATCGCGCAGCTGCTCCAGCGCGCGCAGCGTCGCCTGGACCACGTTGACCACATTGTTCGAGCCCAGCGACTTCGACAGCACGTTGCGCAATCCCGCCGCTTCCAGCACAGCCCGCACGCCTCCGCCTGCAATCACCCCGGTTCCCGGCGCCGCCGGCTTCAGCAACACCTGCGACGCGCAGAATCGCGCCGTGATTGGATGCGGAATCGTGCCGTTGCGGATCGGCACGCTGACCATGTCACGCCGCGCGATGGTCGAGCCCTTGCGGATTGCGTCCGGCACTTCGTTCGCCCGGCCAATCCCGATGCCCACGCGTCCGGCGCCGTCGCCGACGACGACCACCGAGGTGAACGAGAAACGCCGTCCACCCTTGACGACTTTGGCCACTCGCGAGACGGCCACCACCTTCTCGATGGTGTCGTCCTGCGGTTCATCGCGATCGCGTCTGCGGCCTCGACCGCGTCCGCCGTCTCGCTGTTGCACCATGTCTTGCTCCTGATCCTCGCCTTCGACCGGCGGCTAGAAGACGAGTCCCGCCTCGCGCGCGGCTTCGGCCAACGCGCGGACGCGTCCGTGATACTGATACCCGGCGCGATCGAAGACGACGGCCGAGATGCCGGCATCCTGCGCCGCCTGCGCGAGCTGCCGCCCGACCGCTCGCGCGTTCGCCCGCTTGCCCGATCCGTCGTCATCCGTCGCCTCGGCCGACCCGTTGCCCAGATCCGAGGCGCTGACCAGGGTGACTCCGCGGTCGTCGTCGATGATCTGCCCGTAAATGTGCCGAGCCGAGCGAAACACACACAATCGCGGCCGCTGGGCCGTGCCGTGCACGCGCTTGCGCACGCGCAAATGGCGGCGTTTGCGCGCGGCATGATTAGTGAGCCGCTTGCTGCGTATCGTCATTGCTGTTGCTCCACCTCAACACGCGCGCTCGGGAGGCCAGGCCGCCGAAGCGCCTAGCCAATCGCGCTCTTGCCCTGCTTGCGGCGGACCCATTCGCCCTGGTAACGGATGCCCTTGCCCTTGTACGGCTCGGGCGGACGCACCGCGCGAATCTCCGCCGCTTGCTGGCCAACGACCTGTTTGTTTGCGCCACGGACGTGCACGAGCTGGCCTTCGACCTCGAATTCGATTCCGTCCGGCGGGTCTTTTCGCACCAGGTGCGAGAATCCCACCCGGAGCACGAGAGTCTTGCCGTCCATCTCCGCCCGGTAGCCGGTGCCCTGAATCTCCAGCGTCTTGGTCCAGCCGTCCGAGACCCCGGTCACCATATTCTGAATCAACGATCTGGCCAGCCCGTGCTGGGAGCGGTGTTCACGCCGGTCGCTGGGCCGGGTCACAACAATCTCACCGTCGTCCAGCGTCACGTGCAGGTCGCGGTGCAAGTCCTGTTGCAACTCGCCGCGCGGACCCTTGACCGCGACGTGACCCGGTTCGATTTCAATGCTCACGCCCGCAGGGACCGCCACGGGCTGACGACCTACACGACTCATTGTCCAGCTCCCGTTCCCCTGGCTCGGCGGTTCACCATACAAAGCACAGCACTTCTCCACCCACGTTCTCGCGGCGCGCCTTCGCTCCCGTCATAACGCCCCGCGGCGTCGTCAAGATCGCCACACCGAGCCCACCGTATGGACGCGGAATCTCTCGCTTCTGCACATACACGCGCAGCCCCGGTCGCGACACCCGCTTCAAGCCCGACACCACCGACGAGCCTTCTTCGTCGTACAGCAGCTCGAGATCGAGGTCTCGACCCGCGCGTCCAACGCGCTCCCTGACCTCGTAGGAACGGATGAACCCCTCCTCCTCGAGCACGCTGGCGATCGAGATCTTCATCTTCGACGCCGGAATCTCCACGCGCGGATGGCCCGCGTGGATCGCGTTGCGAATGCGCGTCAGCATGTCGGCGACGGGATCAGTCACTGGCATTGCGAATCCTGCCTGCTAGCACCGCTCTTGGCGCTCCTGTCTGTGCCGGACGTAGCGTGTTGCATGACCTCTGCCATGTCATCTCTCTTCTCGTCCCGCTCACTGCGTTCGCTCGAAGGGAAAGCCGAGCAGCTCCAACAGCCGCCGGCCCTCGGCGTCAGTCCGCGCCGTGGTAATGATGTTCACCTGCAGCGAGCGCACCTTGTCGACATTGCCGTAGTCAATCTCGGGAAACACGATCTGCTCACGAATGCCCAGCGAGTAGTTGCCGCGTCCGTCGAACGCCGTCCGCGAGACTCCCTGAAAGTCGCGAATACGCGGCAGCGCCGCGTTGATAGTGCGATCGAGAAACTCCCACATCCGCGCGCCGCGCAGTGTGCAGGAGACGCCCACGTTGTTGCCCTCCCGCAGCTTGAAGTTGGCAATCGACTTCTTCGCCTTGTTGATCACCGGCTTCTGCCCGGTGATCGTGGTGATGTCGGCGACGCAATTCTCCAGGATCGCCGCGCCGCCCGGGCCCAGCGCCTCGCCCACGCCTGCGTTGACCACCACCTTAACCACTCGCGGCACCTGCATGACGTTCTCGTAGCGGTTCTCCTCGAACAACCGCGGAGCGATTTCCGTCTCGAAGCGCTGCTTCAGGCGCGGAGCCTCGACGCCGTTCTCGGTTGCTTGTGTCGTCATCAGTCGATATCTCCGTCGCACTTGCGGCAGACCCGCGTCTTCACGCCATCGGCCCGCTCGCGGAAGCCGACCCGGGCAGGCCGATCGCAGAGCGGACAAACCACCGCCACCTTCGACTCGTGCAGCGGCGCCTCGCGCTCGATGATCCCGGCCGGCGCGCCGAGCTGCGTCGCCTGCATGTGCCGCTTGACCATGTTCAGTCCGGTCACGATCACGCGTTGATCCTTGGGCAGTACCTGCCGCACCTGGCCGCGGCGGCCGCGATCCTTGCCGCTCCGCACCTCGACCAGGTCGTCACGCTGGATTCGACGCATCTAGACCACCTCCGGCGCCAGCGAGACGATGCGCATGAAGTCCCGCTCCCGCAACTCACGCGCGACCGGTCCCAGGATCCGAGTCCCGGTCGGGTTCTGACCGTCGGCGCCCAGGATCACCGCCGCGTTGTCGTCGAATCGAATGTAGGAACCGTCCACGCGCCGGTATTGCTTCGCCACACGCACGATCACCGCGCGGACCACCTGGCCGGCGCGGACCTCGCGGTTCGGATCGGCCTGCTTGACCGTCGCCACAATGGTGTCGCCGACCGAGGCATAGCGCCGTTTCGTTCCGCCAAGCACGCGGATGCACTTGATCACTCGGGCCCCCGAGTTGTCCGCCACGCGCAGGGATGATTCCTGCTGAATCACTCGGAATCCTCACTCCCCGATTCGGCGTCCGCACCGGACGGCGCGGCAGCCTCCTCCAGCGACGGCGCGCCAATCTCCTGCGGCTGAATCTCAGCCACCTCGCGGCGCTCCAGGATCTCGACCACCCGCCACGACTTGCGCTTCGACAGCGGCCGGCACTCCTCGATCACCACGCGATCGCCAATCTTGCAGTCGTTCAGCTCATCATGCGCGAGGTAGCGCTTGCGCCGCCGCATCACCTTTTTGTACAGCGGATGCCGCACAGTGCGTTCCACGTGAACCGACACGGTCTTGTGCCGCGCATCGGCAACGGCAAATCCGACACGTCGTTTGCGAGCCATCGGTTACGCTTCCTCGCTCGGCGAACCGTCGTCCGGCTCCGCCTGGTTCTCAGTCTCGTTCTGAGCCTCGTTCTCGACTTCGTTCTCGGTCTCCGCCGCCTCGGGCTCGGCTTCCACGACCCGGGCAAGCGGCTCAATCGGTTCACCGCGCGCCTCGGCCAGTTGCCGTTCTCGCAGGATCGTCCGCAACCGCGCGACCTGCCGCTTTGCCTGGCGCATCGCCATCGGATTCTGCAGTTGCCGCGTGCCCTTCTGGAATTGCAGGTTGAAGACTTCGCGATAGCCCTCGTTGATCGCCTCGCCCAGCTCGGCGTCGGTCATCGCGCGCGCTTCGTCGGCCAGTGGATTCGGCATCGCTACACCACCTCCGCCTCTCGCACGACCACGCGCGTGCGCACCGGCAGCTTGTGGCTCGCGCGGCGCAACGCTTCGCGCGCATCCTCTTCCGGCACGCCGGCGAGCTCGAACAGCACCCGACCGGGCTTGACCACCGCAACCCACTTCTCAGGGGCGCCCTTGCCCTTGCCCATTCGCGTTTCGGCCGGCTTCTGCGTCACCGACTTGTCGGGGAACACGCGGATCCAGACCTTCCCGCCGCGGCGAACATAGTGCGTGATCGCGCGACGCGCCGCCTCAAGCTGACGCCCGTCAATCCAGGCCGCCTCCAGCGATTGCAACCCGATCTCGCCAAAGGCGACCGAGTTGCCCGCCTGCGCCATCCCGCGGCGTCGACCGCGATGATGCTTGCGCCACTTGACACGTCGGGGCTGTAGCATCAGCGGCCTCCCCGCCCACCGGCGACCGGCGGCTCAATTGCCTGGGCCGGACCGCCAGTGGTCTCCGGCTCCGCCCCGAACGGCAGAATCTCGCCCTTGTAAATCCACACCTTGACGCCGATCTTGCCGAACACCGTGTTTGCCTCGGCGAATCCATAGTCAATGTCCGCCCGCAGTGTGTGCAGCGGCACCCGGCCCGACATCTCCTGCGCACGCCGCGACATCTCGGCTCCGCCCAGGCGGCCCGAAATGATGATCTTCGCTCCCTGCGCGCCGCGCTGCATCGTGCGCTGCACCGCCTGCTTGATCGCTCGACGGAACGCGATCCGGCGTTCCATCTGCTCCGCCACGTTGCGCGCCACCAACTGCGCATCCAACTCGGGCACGCGAATCTCGGAGACATCGACCCGCAACCGGATCGGTCGCGCAATCAGCCGTTCGAGATCCTTGCGCAGCTCTTCCACGTTCTGGCCGCCGCGACCAATCACGATCCCCGGCTTCGCCGTGTGCAGCTTGACGCCGAGCTGGTTCGCGTTCCGCTCGATGTCGACTCGCGAGATCATCGCCTCGTTCAATCGCTCGTCGATGAAGTCGCGAATCTTCCGATCTTCAGCCAGCAACTCCGCGTACTGCTTGTCCGAGTACCACTGCGAGCGCCACTCGTAAATCGTGCCAATGCGGAAGCTGGTGGGATGTACTTTTTGTCCCATGGCGGTGTCCGTCCTCTGCGTCCCTATTGGTCGTTGCCGTCGGACACGACGACGGTGATGTGCGCGGTTCGCTTCAGAATCCGGCCGACCCGCCCGCGCGCCTTGGCTCGAAAGCGGCGCAACGTGCGGCCGTCTCCGGCCTCGATCGAATGGATGTGCAGGTCTCGAGCGTCAAGCCCGTAGTTGTTCTCTGCGTTCGCGACCGCCGAGTCCAACACCTTGGCCACATCGCGCGCGATTGGTTTGGGTGTAAAGCGAAGCTGCAACCGTGCTTCGTCGACCTGCATGCCGCGCAGTCCCTGCATGACCAGCCGCACCTTACGCGGCGATGTGCGTACGAACTTGGCGCTCGCCTGGACCTGCATCAGCGCACCCGCGTCCCACGGTCGGAGCGACCGATATGTCCGCGAAACGTGCGCGTCGGCGCAAACTCGCCCAGTTTGTGACCGACCATGTTCTCGGTCACAAAGACCGGCACATGCCGACGGCCATCATGCACCGCGATGGTCAGACCCACCATCTCCGGCACGATCGTCGAGGCCCGCGCCCAGGTCTGGATCACGGTCCGCGCGCCGGCCGCGCGAACCCGCTGCACCTTCTGCATCAACTTGTGGTCCACGTAGGGACCCTTCTTCGTCGATCGGGACATCGCGATAGACCTCTGTCTTCCTTAGCGCCGTCGTCCGCGGCGGCGCACGATGTACTTGTCGGACTGTTTCTTGCCGCGCGTGCGGCGGCCCAGCGTGTACCAGCCCCACGGCGACTTCGGACCCGGCAAGCCAATCGGCGCCTTGCCCTCTCCGCCGCCGTGCGGGTGATCGACCGGATTCATCACCGAACCGCGGACCTGTGGCCGCCGCCCGCGGTGTCGGTTGCGTCCGGCCTTGCCGAGCTTGATGTTCGAGTGTTCGACATTGCCCACCTGGCCAATTGTCGCGTAGCAGGCCGATCGCACTCGCCGCATCTCGCCCGAGGGCAGCCGCAGCAGCGCGTAGTCGCCCTCTTTGGCCATGATCTGCGCGGAGGCGCCGGCCGAGCGCACCATCTGCGCGCCGCGTCCTTCGCTCAGCTCCACGTTGTGCACCTGGGTACCATTGGGAATCGCCGACATCGGCAAGGCGTTGCCGACTCGAATCGGCGCCTCTGGACCTGACATCACCCGATCGTCCACACGTAGTCCGTTCGGCGCCACGATGTAGCGCTTCTCACCGTCCGTATAGAAGATCAGCGCGATGCGCGCCGTGCGATTCGGGTCGTACTCGATCGCCGCCACGCGGCCTTCGATGCCGATCCGATCGCGCCGCTTCCAGTCGATGATCCTGTAGCGCCGCTTGTGGCCGCCGCCCCGGTGGCGCACGGTCACGCGCCCCTTGTTGTTGCGGCCCGACTTCTTCTTCAGCGGAGCAAGCAGGCTCTTCTCCGGCTTCTTCTTCGTAATCTCCTCAAACGTGTGACCCGAGGAATTCCGTCGACCGGGAGAAGTGGGCTTGAAGTTCTTAATCGGCACGTCAGACCCCCTCGAACAGGCGGATCTCGTAGCCGTCGGCCAGCGTCACGATCGCCTTTTTCCAGTCGCGTTCCCGACCCGGACGGCCTCGGCCAATCCGCTTCGTGTCGCCACGCACGTTGATCACGTTGACTTTCGTCACCTGCACCGAGAACGCGATCTCAATCGCCTCGCGGATCTGCAGCTTGTTGGCGCGCGGATCGACCTCGAACACGTACTTGCCGTGTTCGGCCAACTCGGTCGACTTCTCGGTGATGATCGGCTCGCGAAGCACTGCGAACGGATGAATGTCCTTAGGCATCGCCCGCCTCCTCGTCCGCACTGCTTGACTCCACCGCCCACATCGCTTCGCAGCGGCGCACGGCCGCCTCGGTCATGATCAACTGATCGTGCGTGAGGATCAGGTAGCTGTTCAACGTCTGAGCCGGCATCGCCTGGATGTTGGGCAGATTCTGCGTACCCCGGACCAGCGCGTCGTCAACCCCATCCGAGACCACCAACGCCGTCCGCTCAACACCGAGCGCGCTGCACAGACTCGACATCGTCGAAGTCTTCGCGTCGAACTCGACATCGGGACTCGTGACGATCACGCCGCCCTCCGACGCCCGCTGCGAGAGCAATGAGCGGATCGCCAGCCGGCGCATACGCTTCGGCAGCCGCTGACGATACGAACGCGGATGCGGTCCGTGGGCCACGGCGCCGCCGATCCGTGTCGGCGAGGAGGGCGTGCCCATCCGCGCCCGGCCGCCGCCCTTCTGTCGCCCCGTCTTCTTCGACGCCTGGCGGATGCCCGAGCGGTTCAGAGTCGAACTGTTCCCCTGTCGCGCATTGGCCCGCTGCGCGGTGACCGCCTGATGCACGACTGCCAGGTTCGGCTCGATGCCGAAGACCGAGTCGTCGGCCTCGATCTCGCCGGCGGCGTTGCCCTGTCCGTCAATCAGCGGGAGTTTCATCGCTTGCCGCCTCGCCGCTTGGTCTGTCGAATGCGGACCAGACCGTTCGTCGCGCCCGGCACCGATCCCTTGATGTAGATCAGGTGCCGATCCGCGTTGACGTTCACCACTTCCAGGTTCATCGACGTTGTCGTCTTGCCGCCCATGCGCCCCGCCATCCTCGTGCCCTTCAGGACACGGCCCGGCGTCGTGCCGGCGCCCACGGACCCGGGAGCCCGATGGCGGTCGCTCTGACCGTGCGTGCGCGGACCGCCGCGGAAGCCGTGCCGCTTGACCACGCCGGCGAACCCCTTGCCCTTGGACACGCCCTGGACATCCACGCGGTCGCCCACCGAGAACACCTCGCTCGCGTTGACCACCGTGCCGACTTCCAGCTCGTCCAACTCCTCCGCGCCGGCGCGGAACACCGCCAGGTGCTTGAGCGGACCGTTGGCCCCGGTGTGGCCGCGCTGAGCGCTGTTGATCCGCCACGGCGGCGCCGCGCCGAATCCCACCTGCACGCCCGAATAACCGTCACGCGGTTCGGTCATGATCTGCGTCACGGGACAGGGCCCGACCTCGAGCACGGTGCAGCCGACGACCGCGCCGTCCTCGCCGATCACTTGGACCATGCCCAACTTCTTGCCGAGGAGTCCGGGTATCGCCATGACTAGAGCTTGATCTCAACGTCAACGCCCGATGACAGCTGCAGCCGCATCAGCGAATCGACGGTTCGTCCGGTGGGTTCAATGATGTCGATGATCCGCTTGTGCGTCCGAATCTCGAACTGCTCGCGACCATCCTTGTGGACGAAGGGCGATCGAATCACGGTGTACTTGCGGATCTCGGTGGGCAGCGGAATCGGGCCGGCCACGCCGGCTCCCGTCTTCTCCGCCGTGTCCAGGATGTGGGCCGCCGACTCATCCAGGACGCGATGATCGTATGCCTTCAGGCGAATGCGAATCTTCTGCCGAGCCATAGTGTCGTCTCTCTGCCCTGGGCCTGTTCCGCTCTCGGCGCTATTCGAGGATCGAGGTCACCGCGCCGGCGCCCACCGTGCGCCCGCCCTCGCGAATCGCAAAGCGCAAGCCCTCCTCCAACGCAATCGGAGAAATCAGCCGCACATCCATCTGCACGTTGTCGCCGGGCATCGCCATCTCCACCCCGGACGGCAAGCCAATCTCGCCCGTCACGTCCGTCGTGCGAATGTAAAACTGCGGCCGGTAGCCCGGGAAGAACGGACTGTGCCGCCCGCCCTCC
>JAJEJC010000002.1 GCA_022828105.1 Dehalococcoidia bacterium
GGTACCGATTACTCGACGATGTCGGTGACGGTGCCGGCGCCCACCGTGCGGCCGCCCTCGCGGATCGCGAAGCGAACGCCCTTCTCCATCGCGATCGGAGCGATCAGCTCCACGTTCAACGCCACGTTGTCCCCGGGCATCACCATCTCCGTACCCTCAGGCAGGTTCGCCACACCCGTCACGTCCGTCGTTCGGAAGTAGAACTGGGGACGGTAACCGTCGAAGAACGGCGTGTGACGACCACCCTCGTCCTTGTTCAACACGTACACCTCACCGCTGAACTTCGTGTGAGGAGTGATCGACTTCGGCTTCGACAGCACCTGGCCGCGCTCCACCTCGTCCTTCTTCGTGCCGCGAAGCAGAACGCCGATGTTGTCCCCGGCCTCGCCGGAGTCCAGCAGCTTCCGGAACATCTCCACGCCCGTCACCACCGTCGACTCCGTGTCCCGAATGCCCACGATCTCCACCGTGTCGCCGACCGTCACGCGGCCGCGCTCCACCCGGCCCGTCACCACCGTGCCGCGACCCGAAATCGTGAAAATGTCCTCGATCGGCATCAGGAAGTCCTGGTCCACCGCGCGCTCCGGAGTCGGCACGTAGGAGTCCACCTCCGCCAGAAGCTCCACCACCTTCGAACCCCACTCACTCTCCGGGTCGCCGTCATCCAGCGCCTTCAACGCCGAACCGCGAACGATCGGAATGTCGTCGCCGGGAAACTCGAACGACGACAGCAGGTCGCGAAGCTCCAGCTCCACCAGGTCCAGCAACTCCTCGTCGTCCACCATGTCGCACTTGTTCATGAACACCACGATGTACGGCACGCCAACCTGACGCGCCAGCAGCACGTGCTCCCGCGTCTGAGGCATCGGACCGTCGGCCGCCGACACCACCAGGATCGCACCGTCCATCTGGGCCGCGCCCGTGATCATGTTCTTCACGTAGTCCGCGTGACCCGGACAGTCCACGTGCGCGTAGTGACGGTTCTCCGTCTCGTACTCCACGTGAGCCGTCGCGATCGTGATGCCCCGCTCGCGCTCCTCCGGAGCCTTGTCGATCTCGTCGAACGGCACGAAGTCCGCGCCGCCCTTCTTCGCCAGTATGTTCGTGATCGCTGCCGTCAGCGTCGTCTTGCCGTGATCCACGTGCCCAATCGTCCCCACGTTCACGTGCGGCTTCGTCCGCTCATACACCTGTCGCGCCATCGTTCGCTCTCCTGCCTGTCGTCTCGTTTGTTGACTGTCGTAATCTCGTTGGTCGGCGAACGCCCTAGCGGGCTTCCGCCAGTACGCTCTGCGGCACTTCCTCGTAGTGGTCAAACTCGATGCTCGCGGTCGCCCGGCCCTGCGTCATCGAACGCAGCGCCGTCGTGTATCCGAACAAGTTGGCCAGCGGCATCTGCGCCTGGATGATCTGCACCGTGCCGCGTTCCTCGGTGCCGTGCACCGATCCGCGCCGGCTGGACAGGTCTCCGGCCACCTCGCCGAAGTAATCGCGAGGCGTCGAGATCTCGACCCGCATCATCGGCTCGAGCTGCACGGGCGCTGCCTTGCGCAGCGCCTCGCGGAAGCCAATCGACGCCGCCGTCGCAAACGCCATCTCGCTCGAGTCCACCTGGTGATACGAGCCGTCGGTCAGCGCCACCTTGACATCCACCACCGGGAAGCCGCCGACCACGCCCGAGCGCATCGAGTCTTCGATCCCCTTGCGCACCGAGCTGATGTACTGCTGCGGCACCGCTCCGCCGACCGTTTCGTCTTCGAACACGAAGCCTTGACCCGGTTCATTCGGCTCGACCCGCAGCACCACGTGACCGAACTGGCCGCGTCCGCCGGTCTGCCGCACAAAGCGGCCCTCCGCCTCCGAGGTCCGCCGAATCGTCTCGCGGTAGGACACCTGCGGCCGTCCCACGTTGCACATCACCTTGAACTCGCGTCGCAGCCGATCGGCGATCACTTCAAGATGCAACTCGCCCATCCCCGAGATCACCGTCTGCGCGGTCTCGTCGTTGTACTCGACCCGGAACGTCGGGTCTTCCTCGGCCAGCTTGCGCAGCGATGCGCCCAGCCGATCCTGATCGTCGGAACTCTTTGCCTCGATCGCGATCGAGACGACCGGCTCGGGGAACGAGATCTGGTCCAGCAGGATCGGCTCGTTGCGAGCGCACAACGTGTCTCCCGTGAACGTTTCCTTCGGGCCCACGAACGCGGCGATGTCGCCGGCCGTCACCTGATCGATGTCCTCGCGCGAGTCCGCGTGCACGCGCAGCAGTCGGCCGACGCGCTCATTCTCGTCGCGCGACGAGTTGTAGACCGATTCGCCCGCCTTCAACTTGCCCGAGTAGATGCGCACGTAGGCGATACGGCCGACATACGGATCGGTGACGATCTTGAAGGCCAATGCGGCGAGCGGCTCGGACGAGTCGGCGCGGCGAGTGTCCGGCCCGTTGCGTCCCACGCCCTCCACCGGCGGCACCTCATCGGGCGCCGGAAGATAGTCCACGATCGCGTCCAGCAATCGCTGCACGCCGACGTTCTTCAACGCCGAGCCGCAGAGGACGGGCGTAAACGCATTGGTGATCGTTCCCCGCCGAACCGCCTTGACGATTTCATCCACCGACAGCTCATGGCCCTCGATGTAGGAGATCATCACCTGTTCGTCGAAGTCCGCGATCCGCTCGATCATCGTCTCGCGCCAGCGGCCCGCGTCGGCCTTGTAATCTTCCGGGATCTCCCCCTCGGTGGGGGGCGCGTCGCGGTTGGCGCTAAAGAACCAGGCGCGTTGACGAATCAGATCGATGACGCCCTGGAAGTTGTCCTCCGAACCGATTGGAATCTGCACCGGAACCGGCGTCATACCCAATCGCTCCCGGATCATCTCCATCGTCCGCCAGTAGTCGGCCCCGATCCGATCCATCTTGTTGACGAAACAGATGCGCGGCACTTCGTACTTGTCCGCCTGCCGCCAGACCGTCTCCGACTGCGGCTCAACCCCTGCCACCGCGTCAAACACGACCACACCGCCGTCAAGCACGCGCAGCGAGCGTTCCACTTCGACCGTGAAGTCGACGTGACCCGGCGTGTCGATGATGTTAATCGTGTGGTCGCTCCACTCACAGGTCGTCGCCGCGGCCATGATCGTGATGCCCCGCTCGCGCTCCTGGTCCATGAAGTCCATCACCGCGGTGCCTTCGTGCACCTCGCCGATCTTGTACGTGATCCCCGTGAAGTAGAGGATGCGCTCGGTCACGGTGGTCTTACCCGCATCAATATGCGCGATCACACCGATGTTGCGCAGCGATGAGATGGTCGGGGCAGCGGCCATATCTGGGGTGTCCTCGCTTCGGCTCTCTGATTCTCTGCCCGTGGCCGCCGGCGGCGCGGGGCGTAGTCGTTTGTTGCTCGTCTGCTCGTTGCTCGCTTGCAGCCGTCTTACCAGCGGTAGTGAGCGAAGGCCCGGTTCGCCTCCGCCATGCGGTGCGTCTCTTCACGCCGCCGTACGGCGGCGCCGGAGTTGCTGTATGCGTCCAACAGCTCATCGGCCAGCGACAGATGGGCGGGACGCCCCTTGCGCGACTGCGCCGAAGTCACCAACCAGCGAATCCCCAACGAGGTGCGACGGTCGTGCCGAATCTCCACCGGCACCTGGTAGGTCGCCCCACCCACGCGCCTCGGTCGCACTTCCATCTCCGGCGTGATGTTGTTCAGGGCCTGGTCGAAGACCTCGAGCGGATCCTGCCGGACGCGTTCTTCGAGGATGTCGAGCGCCTGGTAGACGATCTTCTCGGCCGTGCCCTTCTTGCCGTTGCGCATCAGCCGATTGATCACCATCTGCACCCGCTGCGATCCATACACCGCATCGGGGCGAATCTCGTGTCGGTCGGGCCGTCGTCGTCGCGGCACGGTTCCTCATCCATCTCTAACGCGAATCGGCAAGGGGTGGTCCAAACCGAACGCAACACTAAAGCGACCACCTGTCAGTGGGTGGCCGCAGTCGTCAATCCTGCCGTCTTGCGAGTTCCGTACTTGGAACGCCCTCGCTTCCGATCGGCTACGCCAAGCGCGTCCAGCGCGCCGCGTACGACCTGATAGCGAACTCCGGGCAAATCCCGCACGCGGCCGCCGCGCACCAGCACGATCGAGTGCTCCTGCAGCGTGTGACCCTCGCCCGGAATATAGGCCGTGACCTCGATCCCGTTCGTCAGCCTCACGCGGCAGACCTTGCGCAGCGCCGAATTTGGTTTCTTCGGCGTCACCGTGCGCACCGCCGTACAGACGCCCCGCTTCTGCGGCGAACCGGAGTCCTGCGACGTCCTGCTGGTCAGCGCGTTATAGCGGAACCGAAGCGCCGGCGCCTTCGCCTTCTTGCGCGTCTTCTTGCGTCCCTTGCGGGCCAGCTGATTGATGGTCGGCACGGTCGCTGCTCGTCTTCCGCTCGGTGGTTCCGAGATCCAGCGCGGTTACGACGGCGCTGGCACGAATACAGGGTCAAAGCCGCTGGCTGATCGAGCCGGCTTGAGCCAGCGGTCATCAACCTGAGGTCGGCCTCGACCCTTCCCCACGCCCATCGCATTGGCGGCAGGCGCGTGAAACATCACGATAACCCAACTCCGACTGGCCCCGCAACAGAGACGCCCAATCCGCCTGCGACGCCAGCATCGCCCTCTGTTGCCGAACTGTCAGACGAGTCATCACGGCTAGACGCCCGCATATGAGTGCAGACCCGTGATCCACAAGTTCACGCCCAGGTAGGTGAACATCACGGCGAAGAATCCCAGCACGACTATCCAAGCTTTGCGCGCGCCGCGGAACTGGCGTAACCAGCGGCCGTGGATGTAGACCGCGAAAATCAGCCAGGTCACCAGTGCGGCCGTCTCCTTCGGGTCCCAGCCCCAGTAGCGACCCCACGCATCGTTGGCCCAGAACGCGCCCAGCGCGATCCCGGCCCCCAACAGCGGGAATCCGACCAGCACTGCGCGATACGTCAACTCGTCGCATCGAGTCTCCGCCGGCAGCCAGGCAAAGCGCCCGCCCCGTTTGGCCACGGCGTCGGGAAAGCCCTGCAGCAGGTGCATCGCCGCGCCGCCGAACGCCACCGCGAGGACGGCATATGAGAGGATCATCAACGCCACATGTATCGTCAGCAGCGTCGGACTCTGCAGCGCCGGCACGAGGATGTCCTGGCCCTCGCTGGGAAACGCCAGCGCCGAGCCGTACAACCCACAGGCAACCGGCAGCACGAACGCTCCCGGCAGCCTCGTCCCCGACCGCAGCTCGAAGATGCCGTAGAGCAGCACGATCGCGATGCCGAACGACATCGAGAACTCGAACAGGTTGCTGTAGGGCGCGTGATTCAGCGCAAGCGAGCGCATCACCAATCCGACGATGCCCAGCACCGCCGCCGCCCACAGGCTCAGTGTCGCCACGCCGCCCAGCGTCGGCGATCGCAGCGGAGCGGGCTCCGACACACCGAACGACGGATCCGTCGCCGCAATTCGGCGCGGGACCCAACTCACCTGCAGCTTCGGCTGCACTGCGTACAGCACGTAGGACACGGCCGCGCAGCCGGCCGCGACGAAACTCGCCCAGAGCAGAAACAGCGCGCCGTCAGCCATCGTTCGACTGCTCCGACTCCCGCATCTTCGCCTCTGCCCGCAGCGCCTCCGGTCGACGCGGAGGCTGCGCATCCCCGAAAGTCAGCCGTCGAAATCCCTCGGCCCACGGCACGCGACCCGCGCGCGCCGCCGTCTCCGCGCGGCGTTGCATCCGCTGCACCATCTCCTCGCGATTGGCCGCCTGAACCTGCGACGCATGACGCAGCAGCGCGTCGATCCTGCGGTCTTGCTGATCCGACACATCCACGAAGTGGTTGGGCTCATTGCTGCCCGCCAGCAACACCGTGTTGACCCGCACGGGCTCGACGCCGGTCGCGACCTGCTCCGCATAAGAGTTGGCGTTACGGGCCAGCGGAAACGCGGCATCCAGGGCCGCGATGCCGACCGTGCGATGGTCGCGGTGGTTGAAGCCCCGATAGCCGTCCCAGGTGATCAACAGCTCGGGCCGCACATCGCGCAGCACTCGCACCATCTGACCGCGAAACTCCGACCCGTCCTCTACGTGGCCGTCGGGCACCCGCAGGAAGATGCAGCGCTGAATACCCAGCTCTCGCGCGGCCGCCTCCTGCTCCGCCTCGCGCAACGCGCCCAGATCCGCCGGACCCAGCATTGGGTCCTTGGTGCCCTTGTCGCCACTCGTCACGAGGCAGAAGGTCACATGCCAGCCATCGTCCGAGAGCTGCGCCACCGTGCCGCCGCAAGTGAACTCGATGTCGTCGGGATGGGCCATCACCACCAGCGCCCGCCGCGCCTCCGCGGCCGCTTCGGCGTCAGTCATGTCGACTCCTCGCCCGAGCCTGCAATCCAATCAGCCCGCCGCCACCAGCAACGACTCAACCGGATCCGGGCAACACGCCTCGCGCTGTAGGTCGGACGCGTCCCGCTCGCGCAGCAGCTTCTCGTACACGTCGAGAATACTCTCGGCGACGCGAGGCCAGGAAAACACCGACATCTCCTCTGCTGCAGCGCTGCCCATCTGCGCTCTCAGCGGCTCATCCTCGAGCAACCGTCCGATTGCCCGGGCGAACTGGTCCGGCCGACGCTGCGCAACCAGCATCCCCGTCCTGCCATGGCTGATCGTGCTGGCCAGGCCGCCGACCCGCGTGGCCACCGGCGGCGTGCCCGAAGCCATGGCCTCGACCGCCACGAGCCCAAACGACTCGTACGCGGACGGTACCGCGCAGACGCTCGCAGCCCGAAACAGATCCGGCAACCGCTCACGCTCCACGGCGCTGGCGAACCGTACTCGTTCGCCGACGCCGCGCTCGTTGGCGAGCTGCCTCAGCCGCGAGCGTTCGGATTCGTCTCGTTCGTCCCCACCAACGATCCACAGCCTCGCGTCGCTCCGCTCCTCGATCATCGGCAGCGCCTGAACCAGCAGATCGGCGCCCTTGGGCTGTTCCAACCGTCCCACAAACAGGATGCCGGGACCATCAAGGGCGCCCAACTCCGGCAATGCCTCCGCCACGCGACGACGAGCTGCATCCGATCCGTTCGGATGGAATCGGTCCAGGTCGAGCCCGCAGGGAATGACCTGCACCCGAGACGCCTCCGCGCCGTACTGGCCAATCAAAAAGGCGCGTTCGTGCGAGGTCGCGCTGATCACGGCATCGGAACAGTCCACCACCCGCCGCTCACCGGCGATTCGCAGTTGCGGCTCGGGCTGCTGGAACATTTGCTTGACCGCGCCCAGCGTATGGAACATCGCCACGTGCGGAACCCGCCACTGCCTCGCAAGTTCGACGCCGCTCAGACCGGAAACCCAATAGTGAGAGTGAATCAGGTCATAGCGGTCGTCCGCTCTCGTCACGTCGGCCACGCCCTCGGTGAACTCCGCCACATGCCCTGCTACCTCGATCGGAGACAGCGGCGCAGCAGGCCCTGCCGCGACGTGGAACAGCCGCACTCCCGGCGCGAGTCGCTCGACGCACGGCGCGTCGGCCCGATCGCGTCGTGTGAAAACATCGACCTCCCAGCCCATCGCGCCCAACTGGCGCGACAGCTCGGCGACGTAGACGTTCATCCCTCCGGCCTTGGTGGTGCCCGCTCGGGCAAGCGGCGACGTATGCGTCGACAACACGGCCAGGCGACGCGGAAACCGCATCATCATTCACCCTCCCGTGTCAAACGGATGCGTTGGACCACCGCGTCACGGCCGCCGAGTTCGTACTTGTACGGCTCATCCCCGCGCAGGAAGTTCACGCTCGACATCCCCCGCTCGACCGCATCGCGGATGCATAGCACCTTCGATCCGAGTCCCGCTGACAGGTCGCGGAACCTGGGATCGTAGCCACTGTTGTACAACAGCAGTTGATTTCGAGCCACGAAGCACAACACCATTGCCGCCGCCTCACCCGAGATTGACATCACATACAGCCGTAACGCGCCGGCCTCGGCCAGCGCGGCGGTCACGCGTTCGAAGAACAGCCGCATCTCCTCCGTCAGAAACACCGCCTTGTCGCCTCTCGAATCGGCCATCATCGCCATGAACTCCGGCAGTCGCGCAGCGACATCGTCCGGAGTCTCCAACGATTCAAACGCCACCGCTCCGCCCAACTGGCGCAGCGGCCGCAGCTTTCGCCGCACTTCACGCCGATCCCGCGATCGCAAACCCGACAGATACGCATCCCAACCGTCCTCAATGCCCACGGTCGGACAGACCGCCTCGTCGCTCACATCGATCGACCAACCCCGCTGCGAGGCAACCGCGAAGGCGTCGACCCAGCGCGAGTCGGGCTCCAACCCACGAAACTCGGCCTGCGCCGCGCCGGCGTCTTCGAGCCGATCCAACACCGCACCAACCAGCAATTCCTCTTGACCCGGCCTCGCCGCCGGGCCCAGGTAGTCGGAAATCTCATGATCTCCCGCGAACGACCAATGCCTGCCGCAGCATTTCAACGGCGCGAGCCCGATCAGCTCGCCGGTCCCGTTCTCCAGGCCGAGCAACTCAACCTCTGCCTCGCTCGACGCGCCGAAAACCGACCACCACGCCTGCCCGAATTCCGGAGTCGAAAAGGGCGTCGTGTCCGCGGCGCGGCACAACTCGCTCCAGCGCTCGCCCAGTTCGGCGAATCCTCCGCGAACCACCTTCACGGTCACAGGCGCTGCGTCCCAACTAGCGAGAGGAACTCGGCGCGCGTCTCCTCCTGCTCGCGGAAACTGCCTCGCATCGCCGACGTGAGCATGCGCGAGCCGGGCTTCTTGATCCCCCGCATCTGCATGCACAGATGCTCGGCCTCTACGGCGACGCCCGCTCCTTGCGGTTGCAGCGTGGTCATCAGCATGTCTGCAACCTGCGCCGTCAATCGTTCCTGAAGCTGCGGCCTGCGCGCAATCGCATCGACCAGGCGGGCCAGCTTCGACAGGCCGACCACGCGGCCGCTCGGCACATAGCCCACATGCGCAACCCCGTGAAACGGCATCAGGTGATGTTCGCACATCGAGAAAAACGGCACATCCCTGAGAATCACCATCTCGTCGTGACCCTCTTCAAAGCCCACCGAGAGCAACGTGGGAATGTCTACGTCGCGGCCGCCAAGCGTCTCCTCAAACGACGCCACGACGCGTCTCGGCGTTTCCAACAAACCCTCTCGCGCCGGGTCCTCGCCCAACGCCAGCAACAACTCGCGCACGGCCGCCTCCGCCCGCCCCCGATCGACCAGCTTGCTCATGCCAGTTCCCTCCTGATCGCCGCCTCCGCCTCCTCATACTCCCGACCGATCTCAATCACGTCGGCGTGGATCGACTCGATCGCCCGCTCCGGATCTTTGAGTCCATGCCCGGTGATCGTGCAGACCACTCGCCGGCCGTCGAGCGATCCGTCGCCATGTCGCGCCAGCAGCCCCGCCACCGAAGCCGCCGAAGCCGGCTCGCAGAACACACCCTCCTTGCTGGCCAGCGTGCGGTACGCGTCAAGAATGTCCTCATCGCTGACCGCGATGATCGACCCGTGCGACTCGTCTCGCGCCGCCACAGCTCCATCCCACGACGCCGGCGAACCGATTCGGATCGCGGTCGCGATCGTCTCCGGCTGGGCAACCGGCAGGCCCACCACCAGCGGCGCCGCTCCGGACGCCTGCACACCGAGCATCTTCGGCAGCCGCGACGACCGCTCGGCCTGGAAGTACTCGCGGTACCCGCGCCAATAGGCGGTGATGTTGCCCGCATTGCCGACCGGAATGCAGTGCACGTCCGGCGCATCGCCGATCTGATCCACAATCTCCATCGCCGCCGTCTTCTGACCCTCGATTCGGTACGGATTCAGCGAGTTAACGAGTGCCACCGGCAGGCGCTCGGTCAATTGCTGCGCGGAGCGCAGGGCGTCGTCGAAGTTGCCGTCCACCGCCAGGATGCTCGCGCCGTGCGCCGCCGCCTGGGCCAGCTTGCCCTTGGCGATCCGCCCTTCAGGAACCAGGACGAAGGCCCGCAGGCCGCAACGCGCCGCATATGCCGCGGCCGACGCGCTCGTGTTGCCGGTCGATGCGCAGAGCACCGCCGTCGCGCCCTGCTCAACCGCCTTTGCTACCGCGACCGCCATCCCCCGGTCCTTGAACGAACCGGTCGGATTGCACATCTCCAGCTTCAGCCAGACCTCGTCCGCCCCCGTCGCTTGCTCCAGGCTTGCAGCGCGCACCATCGGTGTGCTGCCCTCGCCCAGCGTGACGGCGGGCGTAGATTCATCGATCGGCAACCAATCGGCGTATCGCGCCAACACGCCAACGCCGCTTCCCGGCCCTGCCCTGACAACGCCGCTAGTCATCGCTGCGAACTCGCAGGTAGGATTTCAGCTCTCGAATCTCCTGCTCCAACTCCTCGATCTGCCGCCGCCGGACCTGCTCCTGCAGCGAGACGAATCGTTCCTGCTCTTGCGCGGTCAGACTGGATACGCCGTCGATCCGATCGCCGAGCGAGCTGACCGCGCGCTCGCGACGCGCATCGCGCGCGCGGAGCTGCTCGCCCATCCGCTCGATGTTGCCAATTCGCTCCTCGATTGCTTCGAATCCGCGCTGGACCGACGAGACAACCGCCTTCGATGCGTCAAGCGCCTGGAGCGACTCTTCGACTCGGCCGCGCAGCGCATCCACGTTCGTCTTCAGATCCTCCCACTGCTCCGCCGTCTCCTGGACCCGGCGCAAACTCTGATACGACAGCTCTACCCGCTCCGTCAGGCTGGCCAACTGTCGCTCAAGCGTCTCCGCACGGCTTTCCAGCGCGCTGCCGTCGCTTGCCCCCCGGCGGATACCGTCGGCATTCGCCGAGATTCGCGCGCCGAGCGCCACCTGGCTGTTCTCGATCTGCGACATCCGGTGCGCGCTCTCGCCGCCTTCCGCGTTGACCCGGCGGATCGACTCGTCGAACACCTCGAGCCGTTCGCGCAGATCACTCACCGCCTTCTCGTTTGCCTGCAGCCGACGCATGGCGTCGTTGCCCGATTCGCGCACGCCGTCGAGCTCCTGCCGAGCCTGTCGCACCGCGGTGTCGACCAATTCCCGATGCTCGGCCAGCTCCCCGCTGAATCGATTCATCCGCTCGCGGAGATTCTGCAACTCGTCGAGCTGACGCGCCGCAACGCCAATATCGGAGCCCAGGGAAAGCGTCCTGCCCTCGAGTTCGCGCAAGCGTTCGTCAAGCGCGCTGATTACTCGCTCTTCGCGGACCCGCGCCTGCGCGAGGTCTGCGGTTCGCGTCTGCAATCCGCTCAGCGATTCCTCATAGCGGAGCCAGCGTCCATCGCCTTCCTCGGTGCGATCAGTCGTCACAGCCGTCCTCGATTCGCAGCCGCACACCCTGCTCGATCACGCTGCCCGAACCCTCGAGGCGCTGGAGGACTCGATCAATCGCCCCATCCTGGCAGGCATGGGTCGTGACAATCAGGTCGGCCGACTGTTGCCGACTCGGATGCGGCGTCTGCAACACCGAGGCGATGCTCACCCCTTCCGACGCAAACACCGCTCCCAGTTCGGCAAGCACGCCGGCTCGGTCCGGTACCTCGAAACGCAGATACGTTGGCACACAGATCTCCGCGAGCGACGCCAACTGCGGCGACGGGTCCATCGGACGCTGCTTGCGAGGTTGCTGCCCCGAGGCCATCCGACCGGCCACGTCAAGGATGTCGGCCACAACCGCACTGGACGTGGGCCCTGCGCCGGCGCCGGCGCCCTCCAGCACCGCCGTCCCGATCAGGTCGCCCGATACGGAGACCGCGTTGAGCACGCCTTCGACCGACGCCATCGGATCGGCGAGCGGCACCAGCGTCGGATGCACGCGCAGATCCAACCCGCCGGATGTCCGACGCGCCGTCGCCAACATGCGGATCGCATAGCCCAGGTTGCGCGCGTGACCAAAGTCGCGCGCCGCCAGCGACCGGATCCCCTCGCGGTACACGTCCTCCGGTCCGACCGTCGCATGAAATGCCAGCGAGGCGAGGACCGCCAGCTTGTAGGCCGCATCGATCCCGTCCACGTCGCTCGCCGGATCCGCCTCCGCGTAGCCCAGCCGCTGTGCGTCGCGCAGGGCATCGTCGTAGCTCAGACCATCCCGCGACATCGCCGTGATCATGTAGTTGGTCGTGCCGTTGATGATCGCCCGCACCGAAGACACATCGTTGGCCTGCAGATCGCGCTGCAACACCCCGATAATCGGAATCCCGCCGCCCACGCTCGCTTCGTAGCGCAGCTCTACCCCTCGTCGCTCGGCCAGCGCCAGCATCGCCGGACCGCGCTTGGCCATCACTTCTTTGTTGGCGGTCACCACCGACTTGCCTGCCGATAGCGCCGCCTCAATACACTCCGAGGCTGGCGACTCTCCGCCGATCAGTTCCACCACGATGTCAACGTCTTCCCGCGTCGCCACGTCCGCAGGATCAGCGCTGAGGACCAGCCCATCTTCGGCCAGCGCCGATCGGGCCGAGACGTTGCGCACCGCTGCCGCGCGCAGCTCCAGCCTGCGGCCACAGCGGGATTCGTACGCCTGCGCATTGGCTCGCAGCGCGTCAAGGACGCCGCCTCCGACGACCCCCAGCCCCAACAAGCCGATGCCCAACGACTCACCCATCAGGCGCCGGATTCCTCGTTCGCCGCGGCTTCCGGCGCTTCGGCCGACTCAGCCTCTACCGGCGCATCGGTCGACTCGGCTTCTACCGGTGTCTCTGAGTCAACGATCGCCTCCGCCGCGACGGGCTCCGCTTCCGCAACCGCGTCTTCTGACGGTGCGGACGCCTCCGCCGCGACCGGCTCCTCTTGCGCAACGGCGTCTTCCACCGGAGCAGACGCCTCCGCCGCGACCGGCTCCTCTTGCGCAACCGCGTCTTCCGCCGGAGCAGATTCCTCCGCCGCGACCGGCTCCTCTTGCGCAACGGCGTCTTCCATCGGAACAGACGCCTCCGGCGCGACAGGCTCGGCAGGCGCTGCATCCTCCGGCATGGCGCCGCCTTCGACCGGCTCCGACGGCGGCGCGTCGTCCAGCTCCGCTCGCATCGCGCGCTGCGCCATCCGCGTCACCATGCGGAAACGCGAAGTCTGGCGCATGTGCTCGGCCGTGTACGGCAGCAAGGCGACCTGGCGCGCCCGCTTGATTTCCCGGGAGATCTTGCGCTGATCCTTGGCCGTCAGCCCGGTCTTACGACGTGGCTCGATCCGTCCACGGTCGGAGATCAACTTCTTCAGGCGATCCACGTCCTTGTAGTCAATCGTCGCCACTTCCTGCGGCGTGAAGACCGGCGCGCGCCGCCGCCGGCCGCGACGCCGCGTGCGCTCGATCATCTGCGGCAGCCGCTCGCCCGCATCGGGTCCGGGCCGGATCACCGGCGTCGGCTCCGGAGCGGGCGCCGCGGGCGCGGGCGTGGTCTCAATCTGCTGTTCCGATTCGGTCGTCATCCACTCATCTCCACAGGTTTGCGTCAGTGCTGGTTCAAGCGCCCGTTGCCGGACGCGGGATCAGTTACTCAAACGGCAAGTCCCCGGCATCGGGCCCGCCGCCAAAGTCGCCAGGGCCTTCCTCCCAGTTGCCGCCTCCGCCGCCACCAAAGTCCTCGCCTCCGCCGCCGCGGCCGCCGAGAAACTGTACATCGTTCGCTACTACCTCAGTCGTGTAGCGATTGTTTCCCTCTCGGTCTTGCCACTGCCGGGTCTGCAACCGACCCTCCACAAAGACAGGCCGCCCCTTGCTCAAGTACTGGCCGCACAGCTCTGCCAGACGTTGCCACGCAACGATCGAAACCCACTCGGTCACTTCCTGCCGTTGACCATCGCGATCCGTGTAGGTGCGGCTGCACGCGATGCGGAAATTCGCAACGGCTGCCCCGTTCGCTGTGAACCGCAACTCGGGATCCGCTCCCAGATTGCCAATCAGCATCACCTTGTTTAGTCCAGCCATCAATGCACCCCCACGCTCATGCGTCCGCAGGCTAGTGGTCGCGGCGGACGATCAGGTGACGCAGCACCTGCTCGTCGATCAACAGCGCCTGCTCCAACTCGTCGCGGCGCGAACCCGAGCCGCCTTCGTAGTGCGCCAGCAAGTAGTGACCCTCGTACGACTGCTTGATCGGGTAGGCCAAGCGGCGTCGACCCCAGTCGATCACTTCGGTCACTTCATTGCCGAACTCCGTCAACCTGCCGCGCAGATGCGCCATTCGCTCCTCGATCTGCTCACCCACGATATCGGGGTGCAGCACCACCATGATCTCGTACTCGGTATCACCTTGCGCCATGTCTCGCTCCTCTGGTTGCTCAGTTCGGTTCAGTTCGCAATCCCGGGAATCGGGAAACTCGACGCGAGATCGCGCACGTCCGCGGCTACCTGCCGGTGCCCATCTGCGTCGTCAATCTGGTCCAGTACGCGGCTGATCAGCCTCGCCACCTGCGACATCTCGTCCTCGCGCATCCCGCGCGTCGTCAGCGCCGGCGTGCCGATCCGGATGCCCGAGGTCACGGTCGGACGCCGCGTGTCGTACGGAATCGTGTTCTTGTTGACGGTGATCCCCGCAGCATCCAGCGCTGCTTCCGCCGCCTTCCCCGTCAGACCCTTGACGCCGACGTCCAGAAGCAGCAGATGGTTGTCGGTGCCTCCCGAGACCACCCGCCAGCCATTCGCTTGCAGTCCTTCGGCCAGCGTCCGCGCATTCGACACGATCTGCGCCGAATAGGCGGCAAACCCGGGCGTCGCCGCTTCCTTCAGCGCCACCGCCTTCGCCGCGATCGTGTGCATATGCGGTCCGCCCGACGTTCCCGGGAAGATCGCCCGGTCAATCGGCCGCGCCATTTCATCGTTGGTCAGGATCAGCGCCGAGCGCGGCCCGCGCAGCGTCTTGTGCGTGGTCGTCGTCACCACCGGCGCATAGGGCACCGGCGAGGGATGCACGCCGCCGGCAACCAGACCCGCGATGTGCGCCATGTCGACCATCAGGACCGCATCCACCGATTCCGCAATCTCCGCCGCCCGGGCAAAGTCGTAGATCCGCGGATACGCCGTTGCGCCGACGACAATCACCTTCGGCCGGTGCTCCCGAGCGAGCTTCGCCATCGCGTCGTAGTCGATCTGCTCGGTCTCCTGGTCGACCCCGTAAGAAACGAATTCGAACCAGCGGCCGGAAATGTTGACCGGCAGACCGTGAGTCAGGTGACCGCCGTGATTCAGCTCCAGGCCCATCGCCGTGTCGCCGGGCGAGAGCAGCGCGAAGTACGCGGCGATGTTGGCCTGCGTCCCCGAGTGCGCCTGTACGTTCGCATGCTCGGCGCCGAACAGGGCCTTGGCCCGCTCGATCGCCAGCTCCTCGACGACGTCAACGAACTCGCATCCGCCGTAGTAGCGCTTGCCCGGATAGCCCTCTGCGTACTTGTTGGTCAGCACCGACCCCATCGCCGCCAGCACCGGCTCGGACGGGTAGTTCTCCGAAGCGATCAACTCGAGCCCGTCCCGCTGCCGCCCGGCCTCCTGTTCGATCGCCGCCGCGATCTCCGCATCCGCCGCATCCAGGGCAGCCCCCGCCAACGTCAACGCCATGTCGCACCCATTCGCGTTGTGGAGACTCGCCCGAAGCGAGCCGCCGCCGAATCCAGCGTCCGGCAGCACACGAAGCACAATCGACCTCAGCTTACACGCGGTCAAGACGGCTCAGTCAACCAGACAACTCGCGTTCCGAATCCCGGCGAGTCCAGGCCGTGTCGATGCCCGCCAGTAGCCCTCCGCTGACCAGTGAGTGCCCGCCCATCAGGATCGATACGTCCGAGAGCTCCTGCAGCAGTTCGCGAAGGCCGTCGTGACTCACGTCGGACCAGGCGCCGAGGTCCGCCGAGAATCGATCAGCGCGCGATAGCTTCCAGCCCAGGTCCGAGAAGAACGGCCGCGTGTCCCAGATCATCGCGTCGCCCATTGACCGCAGCACCTCGATGAACTGCTCAATCGTCGACCGTTCGTACAGCGCTCCCAGCAGCGACCGCGCGGGCACGCCTCGAGTCCGCAGGCCTCGCTCTTCCGACAGCACCCGAACCCGGCACGACGTGTCCCGGTCCACCACCGCCCAGACCGACCCGCTCACCCGGCCGCTGACAAACAGCTGCTCGGTCGAGCGCGTCATCGTCTCGAAGACCCTGTTTGCGACGCGGACGGGCAGGTCGAGTTCCCGCTGGCCCGCCAGCTCTTGCTGGATCGCCTCGCCAAGGTCCAGCGAACCGGCCTGCGCGGCAGCCTTGAGCACCGCCAGATCCGCAGGCGTATCGACGTCGAGCAGCGACCTCGACAAGTGCGGATACGACTCCAGCGAAACCTCGGCCTGGTCGCGAACGAGGAGCGCGAATCGGTTGTCCACCTGTTCTGCCGAGGTCCTGCCCAACAACCGACCGTCCGGAACCCCGATCCAGTCGCAAGAAAAGACCCGGTTGGCCACCGCGCTGCCCGACGTGATTCGCGCGAGTACCGCCGCCCAATCCTGCTCGGTCATCGCCGGCATTCCCGACCCGGCGTAGCAGACTGGTCCCGTCGTCTGGCCCGCCGCTTCGGCAACGATGCTCCCCGCCTGCTGGCGCTGCGACGTCCGCTCAGTCTCCACCGCGCTCGGCAGCCCGGCGATGTCCACGGTCGAAAACAATCTCACGCGCTCGAACCCGGCCGCCAATGCCCGACGCGCCGTATCCGCGACGATTGCCGCCCTCGCGCGATCCACCAGTTCGACCGCAGCAGACTCGTCGCCCAGCGGTCGATAGCACAACCAGAACTCTGATTTGCGCTGCGTCGTCATCTCATTCGGCCCGAGCTGCAGTCCAGGCGTCGACCGCCGTCGCGCCTGCCGCCAGCAGCGTCCGCGCCGCCTCCGACAACGTCGCCATCGACGTCGACACGTCGTCAACCAGCAACACGCCGCGTCCAGCCACCAGGTTCAAGTCGGCTGCAAACACACCCTGCACGATCCGGGATCGGTCGGCCCTCGAACTCGCCTGCGCCTGTCGCGGGCCCCACCATCCGCGGCGACGCAGCGCGCCAGGCTCAACCGGCAAGCCCGTGCGCGCGCCGACCGAGCGGGCCAGGTGCTCCGCCTGGTTCCCGCCGCGTCGACGTCGACGAAGCAGCGGAATCGGGATCGGTACCACCATCCCCACATCCCCCGCGACCAGAATCTCGCCCGACAGCTCCACCAGCTCCTCCGCCAGTTGCACGACGCCGCCGTGCTTCAGCGTCAGCACCGCCGCCCGCGCGGGTCCGTCGTAGACGAATCCCGAGCGCAACTCACGCACGGCCAGCGGCTTCGACAGACAGTCCCGGCAGACCGGCACGGCCGACGGCAACCAGCAATGCCGGCAGCGTGGTCCAGCCGCAGGCTGCATCAATGCTCTGCAGTCCCCGCAGATCAAGGAACCCGGAGCCCCGCACGACGCGCAGTGAGCCGGCAAGGTCAGCTCGATCAGCGCCTCGAGCGCGCCCTTGGTCAGCGCCAACGACCGATACACTGGCCTCATGCGCCTCACCGTACAACTCTTCGCCAACCTCGCCGAGACCTGCGGGGCACGCCAGGTCGAACTCTGCGACCTGCCCCAGCCGCTCACGGCCGCACGGGTCATGGACGCCTTTGTCGAACGCTTTCCTCACCTCGATCCGATGCGCGATTCGATTATGTTCGCCGTCAATGCCGAGTACGTGTCGGCGGACCATCCGGTCTGCGCCTCTGACGAAGTCGCCCTGATCCCGCCGGTCAGCGGCGGAGCGGAGGACGACCGCTTCTTCAGGATCACCCGCGATCCGCTCGATCCCACCGAGCTGCATCGGCTCGTCCTTTCCGACCAGGCCGGAGCCGTCTCACTCTTCCTCGGCGTCGTCCGCAACAACAATCTCGGCCGCGATGTCGACTACCTCGAGTACGACGCCTATCCCGCCATGGCGACCAGGGTCATGCGCCGAATCGCGGACGAGATTCGCGAGCGCTGGGATGTGATCGACATCGCCATGCACCACCGGATCGGACGCCTTGAGATCGGAGAGGCATCCGTCGCCGTCGCCGTCGCGTCCGCCCACCGAGGCGAGGGCATCGATGCCTGTCACTACGGCATCGACCGGCTCAAGGCCATCGTCCCGATCTGGAAGAAGGAAGTCTGGTCCGACGGCGAAGAGTGGATCGAAGGCTCGCTCACCCCCGCCGCGGAGATCGACGCCGCGTCCGATTGATCACCATCGCCGCCTGATCGGTGCGGTAGTCCTTCGCCTTGACGTACTGCACGGTACCCCGCTGGCTGTCCAGCAACCGCGAGGCGAGCCTCGGATCCAGGCTCTCGGGCGCGACGTTGGTCGTGATCAGCGTCGGCGCCCGGCGCAAGTACCGCGAGGCGCAGAGCTGATACAGCTTCTCGCTCGCCCACTCCGTCTCCTGGTGCGCGCCCAAGTCGTCCAGCACCAACAGGTCGACATCCTTGAGCCAGGCGAAGACCGCCTCGAACGAGGCTTCCCCGTCATCGCGATACGACGCCCGCAGCGCATCTAGCAACTCGGGCACGACGGCGAAGCAGACCCGATCACCTGCCGCCACACGAGCGTAGGCCGCCGCCGCAGCCAGGTGCGTCTTGCCGACGCCGGTGCCGCCGATCAATGTCAGCCAGCCCGCCGGTTGCTCCGACCAGCCCTCGACCATCGCCTTCGCCCCCGGCAAGTTCTCCGCGTCGCCCCGACCGCCCAGTCCCTGCGCGCGAAAGCTCTCAAATGTGTATTGCGCAAGCACGCGTTCCGTCATCCCGCCGAACTCCCGATAGCGCGCCTCCGACGTCGATCCGCCGAGCTCCACGCGCTCCACGTCCAGCGTCAGGAATGACTGCAGACCAATCCCGGACAGATCGGCGGACTCGGCCACCAGGACGGTGCGGCGACCGCTGTTGCGGCGGTGATTGAGCAACTGGAACAGCTTCTCCCGAGCCCAGTCCGTCGGCGAGATGCAATCGAGATCGTCCAGGATCAGGAATGGCGCATCACGCACATGCTCGAACAGCAAGGCAAATGAGAAGTCGCCGCCGCTCGTCGCGTTCATCGCCGCACGCAATCGGTCCAACAGATCGGCAGTGACGAAGTACAGCGCCGATCGATTGGCGGCGATCCTGCGGTTCGCCATCTCCGCGCACAACCGCGTCCGACCCGAGCCTGCTTGCCCGGTCAGCAGCAGCCAACCGGACTGATCGTCCGCTTCGTCGGCAAAGGCGCAGGCCGTCAGAGCGGGCCCGACCGCTGTCTCTGCCTCCGACAGTCGAGCCTCCGACAACGGGCCCAGATTGCTCAACCGCTGCAGGCGTTGCGCTGCGCGCGCCTCCTGCTCCTGACGCTTGCATTCGCAGGGCTGAACTCGGCCAAACTCCGGATCGCCCACCGGCCGCGAGAGCCGCACATAGCCGGCCCCGCCGCAGACGTCGCAGTCCGCTGCCCCCTCGGCGGTCCAGAGCGATTCGTCGCGTTCCAGGGGCTCGTCTTCACTCGCGGAAGAGGTGCCGGTAGCGCGACGACTCCAATCCGCCAGAAGCGGTCCCAGTCGCTGCATCTCCGCCATCGCGTCCCTCCGTCTCCCAGCGCTCGAGGATCGCCTGCGCGTAGCGCCAGCTTCGCGCGTTGTTGGCCGCCGCTTCGACGAATGCGTCATGCAGCCAATCCGCTCCGTAGCGGGCCTCAGCCGCTTTCAGCTCCTCCGTCAGGATCGGCGGCATTGGCGTCCCAAACGCACTCTGCCAGATCTCGGGTGCCGAACTGTATGCCGCGTCTCGTCCGTGTATTCGACTCGCCGCGGGCGGCATCGATGCCGACTCCAGCGCGCGCCGACCGTCGGCGTCATTGAGCGCCAACCACTCGGTCCACCGCTGCTCGGATTGCGCGCGACCGAGCAGCAACGAGCCGCGCCTCAACGCGGCCGACAACCCATCCTCAAACGCCTCGTCGACCTCACGATCCACGCACATGCGGGCCAGTGCGTCGATCAATGGCCGCCGTTCTCTCAGATCCGCCGCCGGGACCCGCCGCGGAAATCTCCGCTGCCTGGCAATCAGATCCATGGCGTACAGCGTCACGATCAGCTCCGCCGGGTCCGTCATGCAGGGCGCCAGGTCGCGCAACAGCGCCTGCGGCAGAGGCGTCACCGGAGCGCCCGAAGCAAAGCCGTCGAACTCCATCAGAACTCGTCCACTCCCGGTTCCGGCTGCGCGTAGAAGTCTTCGAATTTGGCGATCGTCGAGACGAACCGCACATCGATCCGACCGACCGCGCCGTGCCGATGCTTGGCCACCAGCAGTTGCGCAATCTCGTGATCGCCCATCCGCGAGGCATCGCTGACCAGGTCGTCCTGGTAGTCCTCGCGCTCGTACATGTCTTCGCGGTAGATGAACACGACCACGTCGGCATCCTGTTCGATCGAACCGCTCTCACGCAGGTCGGAGAGCTGCGGCACCGGCGGGTGTCGACGCTCAACCGCGCGCGACAACTGCGACAGCGCCAGGATCGGCACTTGCAGTTCCCGCGCAATCTCCTTCAACGTGCGGGAGATCAACGAAATCTCGCTAACCCGGTTGGTATCGCTCTGCGCCCGCGCCCAGCCGTGCACGAGCTGGATGTGGTCGACGATGATCAGTCCCAATCCGGCCCGATGCTCTCCCTGACGATGTGCCCGTTCCTGCAGACGCGTGTGCAGGTTTCGCGACTTGGCCCGAATCTCGGCGAGCGATTGTCCCGCCGTGTCGTCGATGTAGATCTCGGCGCGGCTGAGCAGCCCGATTGCCTGCGAAATCCTGCCGCCTTGCTCCTCCGTATGGCGGCCCAGACGAAGGCGCGACTGTTCGACTCGCGATTCGGCAGAGACCAGTCTTCCCGCGACCTGCTCCGCCGACATCTCCAGCGAAAAGATGGCCACGGGCAAGGTCTGACCAATCGCCGCGTTGCGCGCGACGGTCAGGGCCAGCGCCGACTTCCCGACCGACGGTCGCGCCGCCAGCACGACCAGGTCCGAACCGTGCATACCCTCATTGAGCAGTTTGTCCAGGTCCGTAAAGCCCGTGCGCGTCGGTCCGTCGACGCCGGCCTCGGCATCGCCCTCTTCACCCAGCACATCGCTCAACAGGTCTTCAAGCACGCGGAAGTCCTGCCGCCGATCCGCGCCGCGAACCCCGTAGATAAGCTCCACCGCCCGGGTCAGCGATTCCCCGACATTGGGGTCCGCCTGGTAGGCGAGCTCGCCAATCTCACCGGCGGCGCGGATCATGTCGCGATACGTCGCCGCCCGCTGCACCAGGCGGGCGTAGTGCTCCGCACCAACCGTCGCCGGCAGTTCGTAGACCAGTTCGTTGAGATATGCCTGCCCGCCGGCCTCTTGCAGGCGACCCTGATTCGACAACTCCGCCGCGACCGTGATCTGATCGATCGCCTCATAGCGCTCGAACACTGCCAGAACCGCCGCGAAGATCGCCCGATGACGCGGATCCATGAAATCGGTCGGCTCGAGCATGCCTGCCAGGCGCTCATAGACTCCCGGCTCGACCAGGATCGCGCCCAGCACCGCCTCTTCCGCCGCCTGGTCCTGCGGCACGCCGCGCGGCCCGCTCCGCCCGCGCCCGTTCCCTCTGCCGGCCGCGACCTGTTCGTCGTAGACGGGATCAGAGGAGACCATCAGCAGCCTCCCTGGGCAAGGGTCCGGGTCAACGCCGTCAGATCATTGAACTGGCAATCGCCGCGAGTCCCTAATCCTCGGCGTCCTCCGCGTCTTCCGCGTCCTCGTCCTGTCCTGCGGCCTCGGCGTCCTCCTGTTCGATCGCCTCGGCCTCCTCCACTTCCGCCACCACTTCGTCGAAACTCAGGTCGGCGCTGTCCGCATCCGGCTCGACAATCACGCGAACCTCGGCCGACACGTTGCGAGTCAGACGCACTCGAACGTCTTCCGAACCCAGGGAGCGCAGCGACTGCGGCAGCAGCACCTGGCGATGTTCGATCACCGCTTCCGGAACGCTCGCTGCCGCGATCTCCGACAGGCGCTCGGCGATGTCGCGCGCCGTGATCGAGCCGAACAACCGGCCCTGCTCGCCGACCCGCGCCTGGAACGTCAACTCTTGACCGGCGATCGCCAGCGCCACCGGGCTCGCTTCGCCGTCCAGCTTTTCCTGCCGAATCGCGTCTGCCTTGGCCAGACGCTCCGCCCGGAACAGGTTGTTCTGGGTCGTCGGGCCGGCCAGGCCTCTGGGCAGCAAGTAGTTGCGTGCGAACCCGTTCTTGACTTCCTTGACCTCCCCGACCAACGCAGTCCCCTCGACCTCTTCGAAGAACACGACCTTCATCTGATTGCTCCGCTCGATCCGTCAGCGATACCCGACAACCATACCGAGCCACGACGTACTGCCCAACACATGACGACACAGAAGAACGTGCGTTCACTCTAGAACCTGTGTACATGATTTACAACCCCGCCGCACTGTCGCCGGAGCGCAGCGCCGGCGTCGCCGCCTCGGCGATCGCCGCGCTGCCGCGATCTCCCAGCGTCCGGCTCAGCATCTGCACCACCTGCTGGTTCGCATCCAACCGCCATTCGTCGGCGCAAATCAGGACGTCCACTCGATCGCCATGGCGGATCCGCAGCAGCACCGGATCCGTGCCCTGGTGCATCAGCTTCATGGAGGTCAGGCCGCCTTCAAGCTGTTCCATCAGCTCCAAGTCCGCCGCGGCGTCTCCGGACTCCTCGATCGTGATCCACAACGCCGATCCTGACTGCCTCACTACCGGGGCAGGCATCGGCGTTGGCGTGGTCTCGACCGGCGGTTCACTTGACTGCGCAACGACCGGCGCCGGCGTCGTCGGTTCTGGCAGGGGCCGCTTCGGCTTCAGCATCCAGGGCGGAGTCGGCGCTTCTCGGATCGGCGGAACGACGACCGGGCCCGGACCGCCGAGCGGAGCGGGAGCAGCGTCGGCCGCAGCGCTCGACGCCATCTGCTCGTTCCACGGCTCCACCGACTCCACCGCCAGGGTCAGCCGATCCATGCGCACGCGGATGCTGACCCTGGTCACGACGATTTGGTTCGGCTGCCACAGGTCCCTGGTCAACGACCACTGATCGGGCCAGACGGTCACTTCGGCCGTGCCCGACAGGTCCTCCAACATCACCGCGGCAAACGGATCACCCTTGCGCGTGGTCAGCTGACGGATGCTGTTCACCAATCCGGCCACGGTCTGCGTGTTGCCGGCCATCTCTTCGGTCAGCTCCGACAACTGCGCATCGACCCGACCCTGCAATGCCCGCGTGGCCGCTTGCAGCGGATGTTCCGACACATACGCGCCCAGCAACTCGCGTTCCCAGTTGAGCTGCTCGTGCGGCGTGGCGTCCATCCCTTCTTCCAGTTCCACGGCAGGCGTCGGCGTCGCCACTTCGGCACCGAAGAGGTCGAACATCGACGTCTGCCCGCTGTCTCGAAGTTCCTGCGCCCGCCGCGCCCGCTTGATGATGTCTTCCGCGGCCGCCACCATCGCGCCGCGCGGTTCGATCTCATCGAAGGCGCCCGTCTTGGCCAGCGCCTCAAGCGCGCGTCGATTCATCGACTTCGTATCCAGCCGTTCCGCCAGGTCGGTCGCGCTCCGGATTGGTCCGTTCGCCCGGCGTTCCTCGATCAACGGCTCAACCGCCGCTCGGCCGACGCCCTTGATCGTGCCCAGCCCGAAGCGAATCGCGCTGCGGCCATCTGCCATCTTCTCCAGCGTGAACGTCGCGTCCGAGCGGTTCACGTCGGGCAGCAACAGCGGGATGCCCATCCGCCCGCACTCCGCCGCGGCCTCGCGCACCCGATCGCCGTTGCCCGACGCGGCGCGCATCACCGCCGCCATGTAGGGCGCCGGATAGTTCGCCTTGAACCAGGCCGTCTGGTACGCAATCGCCGCGTACGACACGGCGTGCGCCTTGTTGAACGCGTACCCCGCAAACGGTTCGATCAGCTCGAAAATCGTCTCGGCGTCCCGCTCCGAGTATCCCTGCCGCATCGCTCCGCTCACGAAGTTGCCCCGCTCGGCCTGCATCACCGAGGCGATCTTCTTGCCCATCGCCTTGCGCATCACGTCCGCCTCGCCCAGTGTGTAACCGGCGAACTTCCTGGCGATGTGCAGAACCTGGTCCTGGTAGACGATCACGCCGTAGGTATCGTCCAGGATTTCGCCCAGATCGGCATGCGGGTAGGTGACATCGACCCGGCCGTGCTTGCTGTCGATGAAGCGCGGGATGTGCTCCATCGGTCCCGGTCGATAGAGCGCCAGCAGGGCTGCCAGGTCGGGGATCGAGGTCGGCTTGAGATCTTCCACCACCCGCCGCATCCCGCCCGATTCGAGCTGGAACACGCCGAACGTGTCGCCGGTCGCGAGGCGCTCATAGGTCGTGGCATCCCCGTCGGGCAGATTGAGATAGTCGATCTCCTCGCCTTCGTGCTCCCGCACGAGCGCGACGGCCTCCTCGAGAATTGTCAGGTTGGTCAAGCCCAGAAAGTCCATCTTCAACAATCCCACCGCCGCCACTTCGTCCATCCCCCACTGCGTCATCGGAATCCAGTCCCCGTCCGCCGACTCGTTCACCGGCCGTCGCAAGGGGACGTTCTCGGCCAGCGGCTCCTGCGAAATCACCACGCCCGCCGCGTGCGTCGACGTGTTCCGCACCACGCCGTTCAGGCGCTGCGCGTAGGAGAGCAGCTCGGCCAGGTTTGGATCCTCGCGCCGCGCCTGCTGCAGGTCCTGCGATTGCGAGATCGCCTCCGCCACGGAGATGTTGAGCTGGTTGGGCACCATCCGCGCCACCCGGTCGGTGTCGCCCAGCGGCACGCCGAGCGCGCGCCCAGAGTCGCGAATCGCCGCCTTGGCGCCGAGCGTCCCGAACGTGATGATCTGCGCCACCCGCTCGCGCCCGTACTTCTCCGCCACGTAGCGAATGACCTCGTCGCGCCGGTTGTCGGCGAAGTCCATGTCGATATCCGGCATCTCGCGGCGTTCGAGATTGAGGAATCGCTCGAAGACCAGGTTGAACGCCATCGGGTCGATGTCGGTGATGTCGAGGCAGTACAGGACCAGGCTCGCCGCCGCCGATCCGCGCACGGCCCGCGCAATCCCCTTTCGTTTTGCGAACAGTGCGAAGTCCATCACGATCAGGAAGTACTCGGCAAACCCGGTCTCTTCGATCACGTGCAGTTCGTACGCGAGCCGGTCGCGGTGACTGTCGGGAGGATGCCCATAGCGCTGCTCGAGTCCGCGATAGGCGATGTCGGTGAGGTGTTCGAGTGCCGTCATGCCTACGGGAATGTCCGGCTGCGGCAGCATCAGGCGGTCGAAATCCAGCTTCACCCCGCAACGCTCGGCCACCATCTGCGTGTTCGTCACCGCTTCGGGCAGCTCGTGGAACGTTGCCAGCATCTCGTCCTCGGACGTGAGATAGAAATCCTCGCCGTCAAACCGAAATCGTTTCTCGTCTGTTCGCAATGCGTTCGTGCCAATGCAGAGCAGCAGATCATGCGCGTCGTGATCGCCCGGCTCGCAATAGTGCGCATCCTGGGTGGCGACGACCGGCACATGCAGTTCCTGAGCCATCTCGACCGTGCGCTCCACCAGGGCCTCGAACTGCGGCAGTCCCTGGTGCCGCTGGATCTCGAAGTAGTAGCGGTCCTCGAAGACGCTGCGGTACCAGTCCACGACCCGGCGCGCCTCCTCATGATCCTCCCGAATCAAGGCCCGCTGCAGCTCGGAAGACGGACAACCGGAGAGCACAATCAGGCCCTCCGAGTACTCGGCCAGCAGTTCCCGATCCAGCCGCGGCCGGTAGTAGAACCCCTCGAGGTGACCGCGAGTCGAGAGTTGGACCAGGTTGCGCCAGCCGCGCTCGTTCTCCGCCAGCAACACTAGGTGGTAGGAGTTTGACGCCGCTTCACGTCCGTCCGACCGGTCGTGCCGGCTGCCGGGAGCAACGTACGCCTCCATGCCCAGCACCGGCCGGATCCGCTCCGACTCGCAGGCCTTGTAGAACTCGACCGCTCCGTAGAGATTGCCGTGGTCGGTAATCGCCAACGATTCCTGTCCCAGCGAATGCGCACGCGCCGCCAGCGCCGGGATCTTAGACAACCCGTCCAACTCCGAGTACTCGGTGTGCGTATGCAGATGAGCGAACATCGGGGTCAGCCGTCCTTCACAGATCATTGCAGGTTGGACCCGTGCATGATCGGTCACGCCGGCGAAGTGGCGAAACGGCGGAGACGTGAGTTCGTGGGCGCGTGGTGGGATGCTAGTGGGATGGTCGTGGACGACTCGTGAACAACCGCCGAGAGATGTGGACGTCGTTAGCCCTCTTGATCCAACGCGAACGCCGAGTGCAGCACGCGTACCGCTTCCTCTCCGCGATCGGCATTGACGAGGCAGGTGATTCGAATCTCCGACGTCGTGATCAGCTCGATGTTGATGCCCGCCTGCGACAGCGAACGGAACATGGTCGCCGCGTATCCCGGCCCCGATTGCATGCCGGTGCCAATCAGCGACACCTTGACCAGGTCATGCTTGAACAGCACATCGGCGGCGCCCAGGTCGTCGGCCAGGGGCTTGCTGATCTCACGCGTCTCTTCCCAGTCCGTCTTGGAGACCGTGAACGTCAGGTCCGTGAGCTGCAGCTCGGATGCGTTCTGCACGATCGTGTCGACCGAGATTCCCGCATCGGCCAGCGGGCCGAACACCTGCGCCGCAATCCCGGGCCGGTCCGGCACATGGCGCAGCGTGACCGACGCCACGTCGCGGTCGAGGGCGATTGTCCGTACTCGATTCTCGGGTTCCATCTGAACCTCCCGCCGAATCAAGGTCCCGCCGCCGGAGCCGAACTCCGCCTGCGACGACGCGACCAGGATTGGAATGTCGTAGAGCAGTCCCAGTTCGACCGCTCGAGGGTGCATCACGCCGGCGCCCTGCTGCGCCGCTTCCAGCATTTCTTCCGACGCGATGTCGCGCAGACATCGGGCGCTCGGCTCAATTCGCGGATCGGTCGTGTAAATCCCCTGCACGTCGGTGTAGATCTCCACGCGCGACGCCCGCAACGCCGCGCCAAGCGCGACCGCCGAGGTATCCGATCCGCCCCGCCCGAGCGTCGCGTAATCCCCCTGCGGACTCTGGCCCTGGAATCCGGCCACGACGACTACATGGCCGCGGGCGAACTCCTCTTCCACCCGCCAGGTGTCGATCCCGCGAATCCGCGCGCGTCCGAACGTGTCGTCGGTAAACACCCCTGCCTGCGCTCCGGTCAACGCGACCGCCGGACAGCCCAGATCGACCAGCGCCATGGTCAACAGGGCGCTGGATACCATTTCGCCGGTCACCATCAGCAGGTCGGTCTCGCGGCGGGGCGGCCGTGGATTGATCTCCCGAGCCAGGGACAACAGCTCGTCCGTCGTCTTGCCCATCGCCGAAACCACGACGGCGATCTGCTCCCCTTCAGAGGCGCTCAACGCAACCCGGCGCGCGACGTTCCGCAACCGCTCGACCGAGCCGACCGAGGTCCCGCCGAACTTCTGCACCACGGTCACAGAATCTGCGCCCCGCCCGTATCGATTCCCGTCACGAAGCTCCGCCCCGAGATTCCGCGATCCGCCCCGGCCGTCTCGAACGCCGCCTGCACTTGCGCCGCGCCATCCTCGCTGCACAGCGCCATCAGCGTCGATCCGCCGCCCGACAGGTAGGCTGCGTACGCGCCTGCAGCCACGACCGCATCGAACAGCTCAAACATCTCAGGAAAGAGCTGTGAGCGCGGGATCTGGTGCAGGCGATCATCCACCGCGGTCGGTAGTGCATCCCAGGAGCCCGTCGTCAGCGCCGCAACCAGCAGTGCTGAGCGGCACGAATTGTGCACCGCGTCCTTGCGGCTCAGTTTGTTGGGCAGCAGCGCCCGGCCCTTCTTGGTCGACATGTTGAAGTCAGGCGTGTATCCGACGAATCGCAGCCCCTCCGCCACCGGCAGCGCCACGCGCGATACCTCGGCGCCCGACATCGCGACGACCTGGCAGCCGCCGAACAACGCCGGTGCCATGTTGTCCGCGTGACCTTCAAGGTCCGACCCGATCTCCAGGATCCGGTGCGGCGTTATCTCGCCGCCGAGCATTGCGTTGGCCGCCACCAACCCCGCGCCGCGGCATGCGGCGCTGGCTCCCAGTCCGCGCCCCAGCGGGATATCGGCCGTGACCGATACCTGGATCTCCTCCGCCTCGGGCCGCTCCAGCCTCAGCTCCCGGTAGACCTCCCGCACCGCCTTGCGCACGTGCCGAGACATCGGCGAGCGCTCGCCCTCGTCCCCGCTGGCAATCGCCACCGTGATCGTGGCGTAGCGCTGCAATGCGACGCCGAGTGCGTCAAACCCGGTACCCAGATTCGCCGTCGAGGCGGGCACGCGAACCGTGACCGGGCCCTGCGGCTCAGTCGCTTCCACGTGTTCCGGCCAAGTCTCAACTGCCATCGCAGCACATTCTATGATCGCGCTCGACGTCCATCCAACCATCTGTTCACAACCTCCAACGCCTCGTCCAGCACCGCCGCGGCATCCTGCCTGCCGTCGATCACGCAGACACGCTCCGGTTGCTCAGCCGCCAACATTCGAAAGCCGGCGTTGACCCGCCCATGGAATGCAAGGTCCGCATCGCCGATCCGATCCGCCTGGGACGAACGAGCCCGCGCGCGGGCCAGGCCCAGCTCCGCGGGGATGTCCAGCAACAAGGTCAGATCGGGCGTCAACCCCTGCGTCGCCGCCCGGTTCAGCGACGAAAGCCGCTCCAGATCCAGACCCCGGCCGAAGCCCTGATAGGCAAGCGTCGAATCGGAATAGCGATCGCTCAAGACGATCTCCCCCGCCGTCAGCGCCGGAATCAACACCTCCTGCACGTGCGACGCCCGAGCGGCCAGGAACAGCCAGGTCTCGTCCCAGTCGCTCATCGTGAGATCGGGGTCCAGCACGAGCGAGCGCAAGCGAGTGCCGAGGGCGGTGCCGCCCGGCTCGAACGTCATCTGCACAACGCGGCCGGCCTGGCGCAGACACTCCGTCAATGACCGGGCCAGCGTCGTCTTGCCGGCGCCGTCACCACCCTCGACGGTGATGAACGCGCCCGGCAGGTCCTCAGCCGGCATGGATCCGCACCCGACGGTTCGGCTCGCGCCCGCGGCTGACCGACTCCAGCGCCTGGTCGCTCGCCAACTGGTGTTGCAGCTTGCGGATGTACGGGTTCTGCGGGGCCAGGTCGACCGACGACTGCCGGCCGGCGTGAATTTGTGAGATCGCTTCTTCCGCCTCCGACAATGCGGCGGTCACACTGTCGTTGGGCGCGTCGCCCTTGGACAGCGCCCGCAGGCTCTTTTCCATCTGCAGCACCGTGTTGTGCTTCAGCACGACCACCGGCAGCCGGCGCGACTCTGCGAGCCGCAACTCGGGCGGCCGACGCCGAAAGCCTGCTCGCAGGGTCATGACGACATCCGCTTCCTCAACCCGCTCTGCAATCGAGACGTTAGCGTCCGTCTCACGAATCGCTTCGCGCAGCCGCGACAGCGAGACGCCCAGCGGATACACCTTGCGATGAGGACCGGACGGCGCACTCGCGGGCCGCGAACCGCGCCGCCGACGCAGCGGCGCTTCGTGCGCTGATCCGTTGCCAAACGTCGCGCCGCTGCCGCGACCATGTCCGTTTCCGAACTCGCGATTGAAGATGTCATTGTTGGACGGCTCAATCCCCAATCCGACGCCGACCGCCACGCTCGACTCCAGCGCATCGGACGAAGTGTGGACCGCGCCGTCGTCGTCGACCTCTCGAATCTCCGCCGCGACCGATTCTCCGCGCAGCAGCGCGTCAACAGTGTTGCCGATCTCGGAGTGCACCGCCACGCGGGTGAACGACTGAATCTCGACCAGCACCTCAAAAGTCGGCGGCGCTTTGCGCTCCAGCACCGACTTGCGGGTCCCGCGCCGCCGCGCCTCCTCGTCCGACAGCGTCACCGTCTGGATCCCGCCGATCAGGTCGACCAACGTCGGATTCAGCATCAGGTTGGCCAGCGTGTTGCCGTGTGCCGTCGCAACGAGCTGCACGCCGCGTTCAGCGATCGTGCGGGCCGCCTGCGCCTCCAGCTCCGTACCGATCTCATCGATCACGATCACTTCCGGCATGTGATTTTCCACCGCCTCGACCATGACCGAGTGTTGCAGTTCGGGACGCTCGACCTGCATGCGCCGCGCTCGCCCGATCCCGGCATGCGGGATGTCGCCGTCGCCGCCGATCTCGTTCGAGGTGTCCACGATCACCACGCGCTGCCCCCCGTCCGCGAGCACTCGCGCCGCTTCACGAAGGATGGTCGTTTTGCCCACTCCCGGCCGGCCGAGCAGCAGGATCGAGCTGCCCGCCTTGACGAAGTCCTCGATCACCGCCACCGAGCCCGACACCGCTCGTCCCACTCGCATCGTCAGTCCCACGACCTCGCGTTGTCGATTGCGAATGCAGGCAATCCGATGCAGCGTGCGAGGAATGCCGGCCCGATTGTCGGCCCCGAAGTCGCCAAGCTGCGACACCACAAGCTGTAGCTCGATCTGCGTCACCTCCGTGTCGCGCAACTCGACTTCCCCTCCCAGGTAGCGCGCGTAGGGACGCCGCCCCAGGTCGAGCACGACCTCCAACAACTCCTCCGCCTCGCCGCCCGCACAGACCGCCTGCCGGATTCCCTCCGGCAGTGTCGACAGCAAGACGTCCAAATCGTCACTTCGCGGCGGGTGAGTCAATGTCGCCACTAACCGGACCCTCCTGCGGCCGCCAAGGCGGACCGAGACGCTTCCGCTGCATAGGCCTCGCACATCGCGATGAATCGCTCGTGCAATCGAGTGTCTTCTGTCAGTTCCGGATGAAAGGTGGTCGCCATGAGGGAGCGCCACTGCACGGCCACCGGCTCGTGTTCCATCTCCGGACCCAGACGCAACAGCACCTCCACGCCGTCCGCAACCGAGCGAATCCGCGGCGCACGGATGAAGATCGCGTGCAGCGCACCGCCGCCCAACACGCCCGGCGAGAGGTCGGCCTCGAATGAGTCGATCTGCCGGCCAAAGGCGTTGCGTTCCACGGTCATCGGCACCAGGCGCAAACCAGGTCGATCGAGCGTGACAATCTCCTCGGCCAACAGGATGGCCCCGGCGCAGGTGCCCCAGATCGGTAGACCAGCGCGCGCGCGCTCAACGATTGGCTCGCGCAGACCATAGGCGATCATCAACCGAGCAATCGTGGTGCTCTCCCCGCCTGGAATGATCAGACCGTCGACGCGGCTCAACTGCTCGGCCGTTCGTACCTCAAGCACATTGGCGCCGACGCGTCGGACCGCCGCCGCGTGCTCGGCGAAATCCCCCTGCAGGGCCAACACGCCGACAACCATCGAACCCAAACGCTCAGCCTCGCCCATGCTGTTCGTACTCAACGCAGTCACCAGCTCCAATCGCTTGCGGGTCCCGTTCACCATCCCCGCTTGGCCAGAATCTCGGACTCGGGAATCTTGTCAATCTCGAGCCCGGGCATCGCACTGGGCAGATCGGTCGACACATCCGCCAGGATGTCATCGTCCTCATAATGCGTGACTGCGCGCACGATTGCGTTCGCCATTCGGGCCGGCTCTTCCGACTTGAAGATGCCGCTGCCGACAAACACGCCGTCTGCGCCCAGCCGCATCATTAGGGCGGCGTCGGCCGGTGTCGCGACCCCGCCGGCGGCGAAATTGACGACCGGCAAGCGGCCCATTTCACGCGTCTGCCTGACCAACTCGACCGGCGCGCCGATATCTCGCGAGTACGAGACCAGTTCCTCGTCGCCCATGCTCTGGAGCCGGCTGATCGCTCCCTGCACGGCCCGCATGTGCCGCACCGCCTCAACGATGTTGCCCGTGCCCGCCTCGCCCTTGGTGCGAATCATGGCCGCGCCCTCGGCGATCCTGCGCAGCGCCTCGCCCAGATCGCGGCAGCCGCAAACGAACGGCACGGCGAACTGGTGCTTGTTGATGTGAAACGACTCATCGGCCGGCGTCAGCACCTCCGACTCGTCGATGTAGTCCACGCCCAGCGCCTCGAGTATCGACGCTTCGACGAAGTGCCCGATGCGCACCTTGGCCATGACCGGAATCGAAACCGCGTCGATGATCCCGCGGATCAGCGACGGATCCGACATCCGCGCAACCCCGCCGGACGAACGGATATCGGAAGGCACGCGTTCCAGCGCCATCACCGAGCACGCGCCCGCCTCCGCCGCGATCCGCGCGTGCTCCGGCGTGACCACATCCATGATCACGCCGCCCTTGAGCATCTGCGCCAACCCGGCCTTGACGGTCTGCGTTGCGGTTTCAACTACCATCGCCTCACCTCTCGTGGTTGCAATTGGAATCAGTCTATCGCGCGGATCGCGAGATCATGAGCGGACAAGTACCCCCCGATCTGGATTGTGCCGCACACACCGCAGTGCACATCGCAATGCGGTTCGGCTGCGCACAGGCCACCTAAGCAGTGGCGATGGCGGTCTCCAGTTCCTCGACCTCGGCGCCGCCCGCCATCAGATAGGCGAGGCTCTCCAGCGTCAGCGTCTCGCTGCGTCGATCCTCCACCAACCGCCCGCGCTGAAAGACCAGAAACCGGTCGCCGACCCAGAACGCGTGCTGCGGCTTCGGTGTGACCAGCACAACCGCAGTCCCCCGCTGGGCGGCGCGGCGAATTAGCCGCAGGACCGCGCCGGACTGCCGCACACCGAGGGCCGAAGTCGGCTCATCCAGGATCAACACCCGCGCGCCGTAGTACAACGCCCGCGCGATCGCCAACCCCTGCCGCTCGCCGCCCGAGAGCGTGTGAGCCGCGCGATCGGGATCGCCGAGGTCGACGCCCAGCTTTTCCAGTTCGGTCTGCATGGCCTGCTTGGCGTACGCCACGTCGAAGCGCTGGAAGATGCCCCAACCCTTGACCGGTTCGGCGCCCATGAAGAAGTTCCGCCACAGCGACATCAACGGCGCCAGCGCCAGATCCTGGTAGACGGCCACAATGCCCTGAGACCGGGCCTGGCGCGGCGAACTGAACTCCGTCTCCTTGCCATCCAGCAGAATCTGGCCGGTGCTGGGCGAAATGAGCCCGCACAGCATCTTGATGAAGACCGACTTCCCTGCGCCGTTGTCGCCTACTACGCAACTCACCTCGCCCGCGCGCAACGAGACGTTCACATCGTCCAGCGCCAGGACGGAGCCAAACCGCTTACTCAGTCCGCGCACCTCAAGCACCGGCGGCTCGGCGTCGCCGGCGTCGGGCGCCTGAGTGGTCTCGTTCGTCATCTTCGCTCCAACTCCAGTCGGTTAACCCGACCTCGCGGTACGCACTCGCTCGCCCACGATGTGGTTGATCAGCGTGGCGACCAGCAATAACACGCCCAGGAACGCCCAGCGCCAGTCGGAGTTCCACCCCGCGTGGGGAATCCCGACGAATGCGATCCCCCAGATCAGTGCGCCGATCGCCGGACCGACCGCCGAGCCGTAGCCGCCGGCCATCCGGCATCCGCCGACTACCGCCGCAATGATGTAGAAGAACTCCTGCCCCACTCCCTGCCCGGCCTGTACCGACGTGTAGCGAATCGCGCTGCTCACGCCGACGAACCAGGCTGCCCCGGCGGTCAGCATGAACAGCCCAATCTTGGTGCCATTGACCGGCACCCCAACCGCGCGCGCCGCGTCTCGGTCGCCGCCGGACGCAAAAATCCAGTTGCCAATCTTGGTGCGCCACAGGATCCACGTCGCGATCAGAATGAACGCCGCCCACCAGATCAGCGATACCCGAAAGTCGGATGGCGCGGTACCGAACACCGTCGCCACGATGGTGTGCAACGAGTCGTATCCGCCCGCGTCGTCGATGTTCTCGATTAGCGCATCGCCGGTGAAGTACTTGGACAGCGCCACGTTCGCTCCGCGCAGGCCGAAGAAGGTTCCCAACGTAATCACAAACGAGGGGAGGCCGGTCCAGACGACCAGGACGCCATTCCAAAGTCCCAGCGCCAGGCAAGCCAGCAGCGACAGAAAGACGGCTGCCCAGAGGTTCATACCCCACTCGGTCGCCATCACCCCCAGCAGCGCTCCCGCCGTGCCCACCATGACACCGGCGGAGAGGTCGAACTCTCCGCTGATCATCAGCAGCCCGACGGCGACCGCAATGATCCCGTACGGCCAGGCGGTGTCCAACACCCGCGCAATCGTCGGGACTTCCAACATTGCGCCCGAGCTGGCAATGCTGAAGAAAATGAACAGCAACGCTGCCGCAACCAGCGATCCGAGCTCGGGACGCAGTACTGCGGTTCTCACCCATGGGCGCGCATTGCCGTATGCCGGTAGCTGCAATAGTGACACCGCGACCTCTGTTCTCAAGCGGATTCCCGCAATTTACTCGGTCGAGCCTCCGCCGGCACTGTTCAGCGCGTCGGAGCGTTGGAGGGCGCTTCGTACGCGCTCGACATTGCCCTCGTCCACGAATCCCGGGCCCAGCAGCACACCGCGGCCCGCAATCCACTGCAAGAGCGCATCCGCCAGCTCATCGCCCTGCGTGCGGCGTGAGTACTCGGTCAACCTGGAGTAGGCGACCGGCAGGTAGCCCTGGAGATACGGCTGCTGGTCGACTGCAAACAGCACCGCGCCGCTCTCAATCGCGTCCAGGACGACGTCATTAAGTTCAAACACCGCGTGGAACAGCGATCGCGCATCGGTCGCGCGTATCCGATCAATCGCGTGCGAGGCCTCGCTCATCAGCAATGTGTTCATGGTCAGCACCGCGTCAATCGACGGTTCTTCCCGCAAGGCCGCCTCGATCCGGTCGCCGACAGCCTCTTCCGGACTGACGTGGAGTTCCGTCAAGGCGTCGACTCGCTGGCCTGCCCTCGAACAGCGCGTGTCGAGCGCGACATTCCGTTCTTCGTGTTTCACGCAGAGCAGATGCGTGGCGCCGGCCTCGCGGAGCCGATCGCCAACCGCGAGTCCGGCCACCGTCTCCACTTGTCCAAAGTAGGAATCGACACCCAGTTCCGCGCCGATCGCGTCACCCGCGTTAATCACGTAGACGGTGATGCCGATGAGCAGCGCGTCACTCACCACCTCGGCTACCGGATCCGGATCGGACAGGCTCACGACAATCACGTCGAAACCCTGCTGAACAGCTTCGTCGATCAACCGCACGCGTTCGCTGCCGTCGGGCGTCGAGCGCCAGAACAGGTTCACGTCGAACGTCCGCGCCGCGTCCTCTGCGCCGGCGCGAACCTCTGCCCAGAACGGATCGCCGGGAGCGCCGTGCACAATGATGGCCACCGACATCGGCACGGAATCACCGAGCGCCAGCCGCTCCCGGGCCGCCTCGGCGCACGCGGTAGCGATCAGTACGACCGCGGCCAGTCCAAGCAGCGCACTCAAACGAGTCAGACTCCCCCTTCGCACGACTGCCGTCATTATTCACCGCCCAACTGTGGGAATCGCCGCGCGTTGGACTTGTCCACGAAACCGGGTCCGGTCACCAACCTTCCCGATGCGGCCCATCGTTCCATGCCATTCAAAATCCCGTGAGTCGCCTCGGTCGGTTCCAGCGAGAAGATGTAGGCGTACAGGATCGGTAAGAATCCCTGCAAGTAGGCCTGTTGGTCAACCGCAAACAGCACGTCTCCCGCTTCGATCGATTGCAAAATCGCAGGCGATACGTCGAACGTCGCAAGTCTCGCCTGCGATCCCGACGACCCAATTGCGCCCAACGCCAGTTCGGCGATCGTCGAGTTGAGCGCCAGCACGCCGTCGATGCTCTCATCGGCCTGCAACACCGCGGCGATCTCTCCCGTGGTCGAGATTCGATCCGCCGTCCCAGTCACGAACAGCCGCTCCATCGATCCGCCGGCCGCTTCCATTGCCAGGCCCGCATTGGCGCAGCGCGACTCGAGACCGACGTTGCCGGCCTCGTGGATGAGGCAAAGCAGCTTGGTCACCCCTTCCGACACCAATCGCTCACCCGCGCCCAGCCCGGCCACGCCGTCAGGCTGTCCGAAGTGCGTGACGGCGCCAAACTCCCTGCCGCGTTCCTCGCCGGAGTTGATCGTCATGACGGTCAATCCTGCGCGCACCGCCGAACGGATAGAGTCTTCCAGCGCGTCCGGGTCGGCCAGCGAGACGATCAGCAAGTCGTAGCCGAGCGCCACAACGTTGTCGACCAGGCGCACCTGTTCGTTGACGTTGCCGTCGCCGTCGTAGAGGAGATCGATGCCGAACTCGCGCTGCGCCGCAAATGCACCGGCCGCTACTTCGTCCCAGAACGGATCGCCGATCCCCCCGTGGGTGATCATCGCCACTCGGACATCCGTCTGCGGGAGCGCGCCGGTGCCGGCGAGCAGCGCCGTTTCCCGGTCGACCCGGCAGACATGCGCCGCGACCATGATCAACGCAATCAGACCGGCCAGCGCCGCCCAACGCAACCAGCCTTCACTCGCCAGTCGTTCAATCCTCCGTACCAACGCGCTGCCTCTTCCCCATCCCGCCGCACCGACTGTTGATCGCCGTGATCATCGTCAGGGCTGCAACACTTGTACGGCCGAGCCGGTGCGGTTGACCGCTAGGCTATCAACCATGCGCATTGGTCTCATCTCCGACACGCACGTGCCCGAGGCGGGAACCGAGCTGTGGCCGCAGCTCTGGGACCGCATCGCGACCGCCGACGTCCTGTTGCATGGCGGCGACATCCACGACATCGCCCTGATTGACAAGCTGGAGCAGGTCGCGCCGATCTACGTCGCGCGCGGCAACGGTGACGACGGCTCCGGCGGCCGACCCGTGCAGCCCGAGGACCCGCGCCTGCGCGAAGCCTGGAACCTTGAGTTTGAGGGCTTCCGCTTCGGACTGACGCACGACATGGCGTTGCCCGAGTGGCCGCCGTATCGGACCGTCGAGTCGATGATGGAGCACTACTTCGGCGGCCCTCAACACGTCGTCGTGCACGGCGACACCCACGTCGCCTCGATCGAGACCATACGCGGTGTGTTGTTGATCAATCCGGGCAGCCCGATGTACCCGCGCAATCTCGACACGAGGTTGGGCACGCTCGGCTTCATCGAGATCGAAGACGGACGTCTGCACGCCTGGCTCGAGCAACTCGACGAACACGGCTCCCACCTAATCCGCGAACAGCCCAAGTACGTCTACTGACGCGCCGCTCGCGGCCCCGAGTTGACGACCATCGCGGCGCAGCCAATACGCTACGGATATGGCAGGCATCTCGGTCCTTGTTCCATTCGACCGCTCGCCCGAGGCGCGCCGCGCGCTGGACATCGCCCTGCAGCTTGCCCGGGTCGAACGGCGCAAGTCGCGAGTCCATCCCATTTATGTCGTGGAGGTCGACCGAGCCTTCCCGGTCGACAGCGACCTGCCGCAACAGTCGGCGCACGGCGAGGCCTGCCTCGCCGAGGCGGAAGCGGCCGCGCGTCAGGCGCGAGTCACCTGCGACGCCATCCTGCTGCAGGCCCGCAACGCAGGGCCGGCCGTCGTCGACGCCGCGGCTACCGATCAGATCGATCTGCTCGTGCTCGGGGTCTCCCATGCCAACGCAGTGCATACCAGCGGCGGCGAGCAGACCGCGCTCGCGCGGCGCTCCGGCGCCGGCATCGACCTCGGCCACACCGCCGACTACATCCTCTCCCATGCGCCCTGCGAAGTCGTGGTCGTCCGTGAGCCTGCGCTCGGCCATGCGTCTCGCGCCGACCAGGCGCCGAGCGAACGCTAGCGTCCAGGGAAAGCGAGCCGAGCCGTCATGCGTGTCGTGATCATGGGCTGTGGCCGGCTGGGATCGACGCTCGCCCGCGAGCTCGACCACGAGGGGCACCGGGTGACGGTGATTGACGTCGATTCCGCCGCCTTCAACTGGCTCGAAGACGACTTCCGCGGCGTCACGATGGTTGGCGCCGGCGAGGACATCGATGTGCAGCAAGCAGCCGGCGTGCCCGAAGCTGACATCTTCCTCGCGCTGGCCAACGGCGACAACCGCAACGCCATGGCGGTCCAGGTGGCCAAGCACATCCACGGCGCCCCGCGCGTCGTCGCCCGCATCTACGATCCGGAACGCGCCGACGTGTATCGACAGCTCGGCATCAATGTCGTCAATCCCACGACCATTCTCGACGAGATGGTGCGTGCAGCGGCCTTTGGCCAGAGCGACGTTGCCAACGACGACTCCGACGAGGTGCGCTGATGTACATCATCATTGTCGGTGGCGGCAAGGTCGGTCGCGGCGCGGCGCGCGACCTGATTGGGATGGGCCACGAAGTCTGCGTCGTCGAACGCGACGCCAACACGGCCTGGTCGATCAACAACGAACTGGGCGAGGTCGCCCTGCTTGGCGACGGCGCTGAAATCCATGTACAGCGCGCCGCCGGCATGAACCGCGCCAACGTCGTCGTCGCCTGTACAGGGCGCGATCAGGCCAACCTCGCCGTCGCCCAGACTGCCCAAACCCGCTTCAACGTGGACAAAGTGATCGCCCGGATCAACGACCCGCGCAACGAACGCATCTTCCGCACGCTCGGCTTTGGCTACACCATTTCCGCCACGACGGCGATCGTCAGCGCGATCGAACAGGAGGTCGGGGCCGGGCTCTCCCGCTTGACCAAGATCCGCTCAACGGCCTTCGTCCTCTCCGAGGTCGTCATTCCCCAGGTCGCGCCTGCGGTTGGCTGTACGGTGCGCGATCTGGAACTGCCGCCGCACACCGTCCTGGCCCTAATCATCCGCGACGACGACCAGCCCGAAGTGCCCGGTCCCAACACGCTGATCCAGGCCGCCGATGTCGTCGTCGCCGTCACCCAGCCGCAGTATGAAGCTTCACTGCGCGAGGCCCTGACGGGAGCGTCCTGAAACCATGCCCAACAACGCCGAACAGCCAATCACGATTGCCTACCTCGGACCTCCGGGCACCTTCACCGAGCAGGCCGCCTCGCTCTGCGCTCCCGCCGGTCGACCGGCCGAACTCACTCCATACCCCAGCATCACCGCTTCCGCCGAGGCCGCCGCTTCAGGACGCGCGGACCTGGCCGTCGTACCCTTCGAGAACTCGCTCGCCGGCGCAGTCGGCGAGACTCACGATCTGATCATCCACCAGCTCGACGCGCTTGCCATCTGCGACGAGATCGTCATCCCCATCGAACACTGTCTGATCGCGGCGCCGGATGTCGACACATCGAGGGTGGATGCGATCTACTCCCACCCGCAAGCGTTGGGCCAATGCCAGCGGTACCTGCAACGTCGATTTCCCGGCGCGCGCACCGAGGCGACGCTCTCCACCTCCCAGGCCGTCGCTCGAGCCGTGGAACTCGGCGACTTCACCCTCGCCATCGCGCCGCGTCGAGCCGCTGCCCTTCATGGCGCCGTCATCCTTGAAGCGGGAATCGAAGACGATCATCGCAACGCCACCCGCTTCGTCGTGCTCGCCAACAGCGACCACGAACCAACAGGCGACGACCGCTCGACGATCCTGTTCAGCACCGCCAATCGCCCCGGCGCCTTGCTCGAGGCGCTGCAGTGCTTTGCCCAGGCCGACATCAACCTGACCAGGATTGAATCGCGTCCCGCAAGGGAGCGGTTGGGGACGTATCTCTTCCTGATCGACTGTGACGGCCACCGCACCGATCCGGCGCTTGCTGGCGCACTGGAGCAGATCGCCGTCGTCGTCGACCGGCTGCGCATCGTAGGCAGCTACCCGAAGGCGCCCCAAGCCTGATTCGACATGCCCGAGATACCCGAACTACAGCACGTCGCAAAAGTCTTGACCGCTCAACTGGCCGGCCAAGCGATCAGCGGCGTCGATATTCAGGAACCGATCGTCATCCGCCTGCCGCGAGAGGACTTCGAGGCGGGACTGCTCGGCGCGCGCATCCGCGCAGTTCGGCGCAGCGGGAAGTTCCTGCTCTTCGAGACCGACCGCGACAGCGTGATGGCGGTCAATCCGATGCTCAATGGCCGTTTTCAGTGGATCGACGGTCCCGACGGGACGCCCAAGGCGCACGCTCGCACGTGCTTCACGTTGCGATTCGAGGACGGCGATACCGGTCTACACGCTGACCCACCGCTCGGCATTCGCTACATCGACGAACGATACCTGGGCAAGGTCTACCTCGCCGACGCCGACGAGCTTGACCAGGTGCCCGTGCTCGGTGAACAGGGGCCGGATGCGCTCGACCCCGCGCTCGACCAGGAAGCGTTTCTGCAACGCCTGAAGCGTCATCGCGGGCAGGTCAAGAACACCCTCGTCAACGCAAGATTCATCGCCGGCATCGGCAACGCCTACTCAGATGAAATCCTCTTCCAGGCCGGAATCCATCCCTTTGCCAAAATCTCGGGCCTTGATGAATCGCGCCGCATCAGGCTGTACGAGGCGATTCACGAGACGCTGAACTGGGCTTCGTCGATCGCCGCCGAGCAGATCGGCAATCGCATCGACCGCAAACCGCGGGAGTTCCTCCGCGTGCACCGCAAGGGTGGGCGAGCCTGTCCCCGCTGCGGTCATGGAATCTCGGAGGTCTCACCCAATCGCCGCGTCACGTCGTTCTGCCGCCCCTGCCAACCGGAATGAACCCCTCGCGCGGCCGCTCGGAGTCGCATCTTGGTGCTAGTCGCCGGACAGCACCCGTTCGGCTCCGGGAATAAACGGAGCCCAGCCCGGCTGACTCTCCAGGTATTGGCCGAACAGGTTGATTGGACTCACGGTCGGCCGCTTCGGTTCGTTCCTCAACTGCATCCGAGCCTCGCGCGGAGTTCGGCCCGCCTTGCGATGATTGCAGCCTCGACAGGCCGAGACGAGATTCTCCCACGTATGCGAGCCGCCCCGGAAGCGGGGCATCACGTGATCGAGCGTCAGGTCCTTCAGCGCGGTGCGACGACCGCAGTACTGACACATGAACCGATCGCGGATGAACACCTCGCGCCGCGACAGCCGCATCACCGGCCGCGGCCTGCGAATGAAGTAGACCATGCGAATCACCGACGGCACATCATACTCGCCGCTCACGGTCCGCAGGAGCGACTTCGCCCGGTCCAGCTTGTCAATCACTTCGGCCTTGCCGCGCGCGACCAGCACCACGGCCCGCCGAACGTTGCAAACGTGCAACGGCTCGTAGTTCTGATTCAGAACCAAGACCGTCTTGTTCAGAACCGACATCACACCTGTGTGATCGTACCACCGTGATCGACGAACGCAGACCGGCGAATCGGCAACCCTCCGAAACGACTCCGCTCGGGCGTCAGCCGCCGCCGAAGTGGTCGACCGCGGGTTCGGCGGCGGCACGCCACGCATCTACATCCGCGACGAAGCCCTGGATCGCCGTATCGAACTCCTCCGGCAACAGGGCCCGGACAACCGGCACGTTTTCCAGCATCGCCCAACCAATCACCGAATGACCCACGACGCCCTCGGCGTCGTCCAGACCGGCCAGCACGACGATGGCAAACGCAGCCTGGATCACCAGCAGGCCAAACACCGCTCCGAACAGTCCGCCCGCGGCTCGATCCGCCCAACCCAGCAGGAGCAGCGAAGCCAGTCCGCGCAGAAATGCGCCCGCGACGTAGCCGCCGACGCAGACCAGCGCCAAAATCGCGAAGAAACTCGCCGCACGCATCGGTCCGCTCGGCGACTCGGAGATCGCCAGATCGATAAACACTCGTTCGTGGTACAAGCCTGCCAGGAACACGCCAATCACCACGGCGAGCAGGGCCACGGCCGTCCGCAGAATGCCCAATCGCCATCCCCACAGACCGATCCCGGCCGCCAGGCCAATGATGACCAGATCGATGATGTTCAGGCCCAGGAAGAGTGCGGAATCGGTCACTCGGCCACTGTACACAGGCCCGGACTCAGCGCCCCGTCTCCGGCCGCAAGGGCTGTGCTATCCGGTGCCCGCTTCCCCGCCTGCTTCCTTCTCCGAGCTCGGGCCCATCAGTCCCAGTTCGGCCATCGAGGCGAACTGCGAACGCGCGACGATCACGTGATCGAGCAGATCGATGCCCATCATCTGCGCGCCGCTGACCAGCTCCGATGTCAGTTTCCGATCCGCCCGGGATGGCGCGGGAGACCCGGAAGGATGATTGTGCACCACGATCATCGCCGGACCCTGATGCATGATCACCGGTCGCAGCATCTCCGAGACCCGGACGGTCACGCCGTGCACCGTGCCCTTGTACAGCCGCTCCTCGCGAATCAGGCAGTGCTGTTGATCCAGCACCAGCACCCACACTTCCTCGTGCGTCAGGTCGCCCAACAATCCTCGGTAGCGGTCAAACACCTGCTTCGAGGTCTGGAACGGCACTCGCGCCGGCCACTCGTCGTCGGCCAGACCTCGCGCAGCCAGCTCGACCGCCGCCTTGATCCGCGTCACCTTCGCCTCACCCAAACCGGTCACCCGCATCAGCTCCTTGACGTCGGAACGCAGCAGACCCACCAAACCGCGTTCCGCAAGCAGATTGCGGGATACCTCGAGCACGTTCTCTCCCTGCCGGCCGGAACTCAGCAGGATGGCGAGTAACTCCGCATTGGCCAGCGCGTCCGCGCCAAGCCGAATCAGCCGCTCTCGCGGACGGTCGGCTGGGTCCATGTCCTTGATCGTGCCGCCCAGTCGAGGATGGGTAGTCGACGTACCCTGACCTGTCGGCGACTCGGCGACTGGGGCAGACTCTCCGGCGTCCTCCGATGCCCACGCCGCCCTAAGCTCGGCCTCGTGGTCGCGCATCTGACAGTTCGTCCCTAGTCGTCGCGGCGGTCGCCGAAGCTCGGCAGTTCTACCCGCTCGCGAGCCTGCGCCGCCTCCGCCTCGCGCTCCTGGCGGCGCTGCTCCCAGGCGTCGTCCTCACCCGATCCGCCTCGCTGATCGCCGTCCTCATCTTCGACCGGCGCCTCCTCCTCACCCAACGGTCTCCAGGCGATCAAGGCGTTGGTGTGCGGGTAGTGCAGCAGGTATACCCAACCGCCGGGTTCCGGCATCTCCTCGAAGATCAGACGGGGCACCCGATACACGCGCCGCGACACCAACACATAGTGGGCGCGGAAGAAGATCAACAGGTCAAACTTGCGCCACTTGCGTGCCATCCGGCCAGTCGTCTCGATCGGCTCGGAGAACCAGTCCCGGAACGCAGACAGCGCCGAGAATCCCGACAACACGCCAATCAGCGCAAACAGTGAGAATCCGAACCAGGACCCGCTGTTGCCGTCCAGCGCCTCGACCATCATGTAGACCGCGCCCACGGTCAGCAGGACGAACGCAGGTGTCCAGATCCCGATCGAGCGCAGCAGTGCCCGACGCGCTCGCTGCTCGTCCGGCTCCTGACTGCCGCGCCAGTCGCGAAACCTATCCTCCGCCACGACCGCTGTTTCCTCTATCGGTCGCGCCGGTCCCCTGTTCCGCAACGCTGGAGCGGTCCCACTGAGGAATCCAGAGCCACTCGCCGCGGATCAGCACCGAGTCGGCATCCAATTGCCAGTTCCAACTCACCAGCTCGGCAACCGATATCCCTCGCGCGGCGGCAATCGAGAACAGCGACTCCCCTCGCTGCACCTGGTAGCGCTCAAATGATCGTGGCAGCGTCAGCGCGACCGGGTCGGGCCGACCTGGTACGACGCCCGTCTGTTCCGGGATCTCGATTTGGGGACTCGCGCCCGATTCGGTCAACGCTGCCGAGTCCGCGACCACTTGGGATCCCGCCGTTTTGACCTGCGCCGTCTCCTGGCTCCCCGATACAACAGCAGGAGCGACAGGCGCAGCAACCACGGCCGGCTCAACCGTCTGCCCGGCCTGCCCCGCAGCGAGCGGCCGTTCCGATTCAGAAGCGTTGCCCCAGAGCGCCGCGACGGCAACCACCGCCACGGTCATCGCCACCACCAGGCTCAGTTCGAACCACCGCGAACTGAGCCATATCTTTGGCACGCCGGTCGGCAACACCGGGTTGTCAAGCGCCATCGCAACCCCCGGTTACGGATGATACAGCGATCCGCAGACGCCGTCGGAGCCGCGTCAACCCGTAACGCGCGTTAACGATAGCGCATATGCAGCGCCGAACCCTGCCCGCCGCCGGGCCGAACCGCCAATGCGGCGAGCCGCCCGACTACTTGATTTCGACGGTCGCGCCGGCCTCTTCGAGCGCCGCCTTGATCGAGTCGGCCTCTTCCTTGGTCACGGCTTCCTTGAGCGTCTGCGGCGCCGACTCGACGAATTCCTTCGCTTCGCGAAGACCCAGTTCCGTCACCGCGCGAACGGCCTTGATCACGTTGATCTTCTTGTCGCCGAACTCAGCCAGAACCACGTCGAACTCGACCTGTTCCTCGACTGATTCCGCCGCTGCCGCGGCGGCGCCGTTGGATCCCGCCGCGGCGACCGCGACCGGCGCGGCTGCCGTGACGCCGAACTCCTCCTCGATTCGCTTGACCAGGTCGCGCGCTTCGAGAATCGTCATCGCGCTGATCAGGTCAAACGCTTCGTCTACTTTCGACATGTTGGTCTCCAGTCAATCCCGGCCCGTTGGCCGCTCGTTTCGCTCGTGCACCGACGCGCCGCCGGTGAGATGCTTGCTATTCCGCGCCGGCCTCAGCCGACTCCAACTGTTCCGCTCGCGCCTCGACGATCGCCGCGACATCGCGGAACATCGCGCTCAGCACACCGGCCAGGCCGGCGACCGGACTGTTCAGACCGCCCGCAACCTTGGCCATCAGCTCGGGCCGGCTCGGCACATCGGCCAGCGCCGAGACCTGCGAGCCGTCCTGCAACTGCCCTTCCACGTACACGCCGTGGATTGGCAGTTCCAGCCGGGCCTCGCGCGTGTACTTCTGCAGCGCTCTGGGCGCTTCGGTCAGGTCGCCGAAGCCGAACAGCAGCGCCGTCGCCTCCGCGGCCAGTTCCGCCGCGCCCGGTTCGCCCGCGCCCTCGGCCGCACGGCGCCAGAGCGTGTTCTTGATCACCCGCAACTCGGTCTCCGGCGCTTCCGCGCGCAGACCCCGCCGCAGTTGCTGCATGTCCTTCACGCTCAGACCGCGATAGTCGATCCCGATAGTGATCGACGCGCGGCCCAGGCGCTCCTCCAGCAGCGCGACCTGTTCCCGTTTACGTTCAGTCGCCATACGCCCCCGCAAGTCTGTCGCTTCCGCCGCCCCATCCCGCTCGACCACCAGACCTGCAACCACTCGGATATCCGCGCTCGGGCGGACCAATCTTCGGCTGCTGCCTGCGCCGGTCGTTTCAGGACTCCCGAGAAGTCCGCCGGCGGTCTTGGGCGGCTATTGTCTGCCTGTTCCGTTCTCAGCCTATGCCAAGTCCTGTCTCTGCGTCTGCCGCCCGGACAACGTCGGACGCCAACCACCGCCCTGACGGCTAGTCCGCCCTCAGCGCGATCGCCGACTGCTGCTCCAGCTTGACGCCGGGACCCATCGTCGAGGTGATGCTCAGGGAGCGAATGTAGCTGCCCTTGGAACCCGAGGGCCTGGCCTTGACGATCTCGGAGACCATCATCGTCAGATTGTCCAGCAGTTGATCCTCGCCGAAGCTCGCCTTGCCCAGCGGCACGTGGACGGACGCTTCGCGGTCGGTGCGAAATTCGACCCGACCCGCCTTGGCCTCGCCCACCGCCTTGGCGATGTCGTCACGGTTGACCACCGTGCCTGCGCGAGGATTCGGCATCAGGCCGCGCGGACCCAGGACCCGTCCCAGCCGACCGACTTTGCCCATCAGCTCGCGCTGCGCGACGGCCACGTCGAAGTCGGTGAAGCCGCCTTCCACGCGCTCAATCAAATCGTCCGAGCCGACAACTTCGGCTCCGGCCTCCGTCGCTGCGGTCGCCGCGTCGCCTTCGGCAAACACCGCGACGCGGACCTCTTTGCCCAGACCATGAGGCAGCCGCGCAGTGCCGCGCAACTGCTGGTCGGCGTGACGCACATCGAGTCCGGTGCGAATGTGCAGCTCGATCGTCTCGTCGAACTTCGCCGTCGCCATCTGCTTGACCAGCGCCACTGCCTCAGGCGGCGGGTAGTGCTGCTCCTTGTTGTACGACTCCAGCGCTGTGCGATAGCGCTTGCCTCGCTTTGGCATTGCTAGCCCTCGACTTCCACGCCCATGGAACGCGCCGTGCCTGCGACCATTTGCATCGCCGCCTCGATATCGTTCGCGTTCAGATCTTGCATCTTCTGTTCGGCGATCGTCCGCACCTGGTCCGAGGTGATCGAGCCCGCCACCTCGCGGCGCGGTTCCGAGGCGCCCTTCTCCAGACCCGCCGCTCGGCGAATCAGGTTCGAGGCCGGCGGCGTCCGCAGCTCGAAGCTGAACGACCGATCTTCGTAGATCGTGATCTGCGCCGGGATCAATTCGCCGGCGCTCGACGCGGTGCGCTCGTTGTAGCTCTTGACGAACTCCATGATGCCCACGCCGTGCTGACCCAGCGCCGGACCAACCGGCGGGGCCGGACTGGCCTTGCCCGCCTCCAGTTGCAGTGTCAACACTGCACGCACTCGCTTCGCCATCCAACCGTCTCCCTACATCGCCGGCCGACGCGTGCCGCCCGGCGCTGATTCGCTGTGTTCCGCGCGCTCGATCCGAGCGCAAGTGGTCAGCCTACTGTTTCTCTACCTGATCGAAGTCCAGCTCCAGCGGAGTCTCGCGTCCGAACATTGAGATCCGCACGCGAACCTTGCCCTTCTCGACATTGATTTCCTCAACTTCGGCCACCATGTCGAGGAATGGGCCGTCGGTCAGCCGTACCGAGTCGCCGATCGCGAAGCCGACGCGCACACGCGGCTCCTCCACCTGGGTCTGGCCGATGATCTTCGCGATCTCGGCCGGCGGCAGCGGAGTCGCTCGGTCTCGCAACTCTTCCCGCGTGCCTACGAAACCCGTCACGCCGGCGGTGCCGTTGACCACGTGCCAGGATTCATCCGATGGCTGGCCCGTGATCTGGTCCAGGCGAATCTGCAACAGGACGTAACCGGGCAGCAGCTTGCGCTCCACTTCGCGGCGCTTCCCGCCCCGAATCTCCACCTCTTGCTGGGTCGGAACCAGCACGTAGCGCTTCTCCGCCGCGCCCTTCTTCACCTTGCCGGCGCGCTCCGGAGACAGCTCGACGAACTGGTCCTCGACATCCATATTGCGGATTCGCTGGTCGAGCGCTTCCATCACCCGGTTCTCGTGGCCGGTGTAGGTGTTAATCGCGAACCAGGCCGCATCCATCTCCTGGATGCCTTCAAGCGAGAGTTGCGGTTCTTGCTCATCCTCTTCGGCCTCATCGCCGCGCAGAAAGGTCGGGATCGGCGTGGGCGCCTCTTCGACCGGGCGATCGAGGCCCAGTTCGACCAGGGCCTCCGCCGCAGTCGCATCGAAGTCGGGCGCGTCCGATTCGGACTCGGATTCGATCCCCAGCGTTCTCGCCGCTGCGAGGACTTCCTGCAGCTCGCGCTCGGCCGCGGTCATCTCGCGCCGCTCGAATCCGGCGCCCTCTGTCGTCTCTGGCGTGTCTTGTGAAGTGGTCATCTCGGTAGCAGCGTTTCCTCGACTACGCGATTCAAGCCAAAGTCAATCACGCCCAGGAAGATGCCGACCGCAATCGCGACGACCAACACCACCACGGTCAGATTCGCGGTTTCCTGTCTTGAAGGCCAGACCACGCGGCGCAACTCATCGATGATTGCCATGATCGCGCGCGGATGTGTCAGCCGATAGAACAGACTCTGCACGCGCGGCGCATCGGCCGTCGTCGGGCGCGACGATGCGATCTCGCGCCTCGGCCGCGCCGGCAGCGAGGCCGCCTCCGTGGCCGGGCCGTCGAAACTCTCTGCGCTCTCGGCAGTCTCCGCCTGCGGCTCGGCGCGCGACTCGCTCGAGCGAGTCGGTCGCGGCGTCGCCGCCGCCCGCGGTTGACCGCTCCTGCGTCCGCGCCGTCGACGGTTGTCTCGCGTTCTCGCCACGAGTCACCGCGTCTCCCGGTACTCGCGCCGCCCGCGGCATTGGGGACAGTACTTCGTCAGCTCAAGCCGGTCGGCATTGTTCCGACGATTCTTCGTCGTGTGATACGTGTGCGACTGGCACTCGCGGCAGCGCAGCGTGATGAACACGCGATCACCCTTCGCCATGGCCAGGTTCCTTCCTCAGACGCCGACCGGGCATCCCGGTGCGGCTGGATAGCTTCATCTTCGCACGAAATGCGTTCTCGGCGCTATTCGAGGATCGAGGTCACCGCGCCGGCGCCCACCGTGCGCCCGCCCTCGCGTATCGCAAAGCGCAAGCCCTCCTCCAACGCAATCGGCGATATCAAGCGCACATCCATCTGCACGTTGTCGCCGGGCATCGCCATCTCCACCCCGGACGGCAAGCCAATCTCGCCCGTCACGTCCGTCGTGCGAATGTAAAACTGCGGCCGGTAGCCCGGGAAGAACGGACTGTGCCGCCCGCCCTCC
>JAJEJC010000007.1 GCA_022828105.1 Dehalococcoidia bacterium
GGCGGCGGAGGTGCGCCGGCGCGCCGGCGCGCTGGCCCGGCTCGACGCGGCCTGCGCCCTGGCCGAGCTCGCCGCCGCGCGCGCCTGGACGCGGCCCGAGCTGGACCACTCGAGCGAGTTGGAGATCGAGGCGGGGCGGCATCCGATCCTCGAGGCGCGCGCGCCCGAGGGCGGCTTCGTGCCCAACGATCTGCGGCTCGGCGCGGACGGCGTGCGCGTACCGCAGGTCGTGCTCGTCACAGGACCGAACATGGCCGGCAAGTCGACCTACCTGCGCCAGGCGGCGCTGATCGTGGTGCTGGCCCAGGCGGGCGCGTTCGTGCCGGCGGCGCGCGCGCGTGTGGGGCTGGTCGACCGCATCTACGCGCGGGTCGGCGCGCACGACGAGCTCGTGCGCGGACGCTCGACGTTCATGGTCGAAATGCTGGAGACGGCGCGGCTGCTGCACGGCGCAGGCGAGCGCTCGCTGCTGCTGCTGGACGAAATCGGGCGCGGCACCTCGACCTGGGACGGCATGGCCATCGCCCGCGCGGTCGCCGAGGAGTTGGCGGGGCGTCCCGAGCGCGGGCCGCGCACGCTCTTCGCGACCCATTTCCACGAACTGACGTCCCTGGCCGGCGAGTTTCCGCGCATCGCGAACGCCGCGGTCCAGGTCGAAGAGCTGGAGTCGGGCGAGCTCGTGTTTCCCTACCGCGTGGCGGCAGGCGCGGCCGATCGTTCCTATGGGGTGCAGGTGGCGCGGCAGGCGGGACTGCCGGAGCGGGTCGTGCGCCGCGCGTCGGAGTTGCTCGAGCGCTTCGAACAGGGCCGCGGCGCCCGCTCGGGCGCGGCCGCTCCGCCGGGCGCGAAGCCCGCAGCGGGGCCGGAACGGAGCGCCGCGCCGCAGTTGATGTTGATGCCGCCGCCGCTGCATCCAATCCTGAGCGACCTCGCCGATCTGGATGTGGACGGACTCACGCCGCTGGAGGCGATCTCGGCGCTCTACGCCCTGCGCGATCAGGCGCGGACCGAGTTGCGCGGGTCGAGCTCAGGTTCAAGCACAAGCGCGGCGCCGAGCCTGACCGCCGAGGCCGGCTCGTGAGCCGGGCTGCGGGCCGCGCGGTCCGGGACGCCGCTGAGCCGGGCGGGCAGACAAGGCCGCCGATACGGCAACCAGCGAGGCCGATTCGCGAGCTCGCAGATCCGGTTGCCGCGCAGATCGCGGCGGGGGAAGTGGTGGAGCGTCCGGCGGCGGCGCTCAAGGAGCTGATCGAGAACGCGGCCGACGCCGGCGCCGAGCGGCTGCAGATCGAGATCGCGGCCGCCGGGCGCGAGCGGATCGCGGTGCACGACGACGGCTGCGGGATCGCCGAGCATGAGCTCGCGCTCGCCTTTCGCCGCCACGCGACTTCGAAGCTGGAGCGGGTCGCGGACCTGTCCCGGCTGGCCAGCTACGGCTTTCGCGGCGAAGCGCTGCCGGCGATCGCCGCCGCCGCGGGACGGGTGCGGATGACGTCGCGGCCACGCGGCGCGGCGCGGGCGGCGCGGATCGAGTTCGAGGACGGCGTGAGCCTGGGTCTGCGGCCGGCCGCGCGGGCCGAGGGGACGACGGTCGAGGTCGACGATCTGTTCGCCAACCAGCCCGCCCGCCGCGCCTTTCTGGCCGGACCGCGGGCGGAGCGAGCGGCCATTTTGCGCACGGCGACCGATGCGGTCCTGGCGCGTCCCGGGGCCTCGCTGCGGCTGCGGCTGGATGCGCGCAGCCCGCTCGCGCACGAGCCGGCCGCGGGCGACGCGGAGTCGCAGCTGCGGGCCGCCGCGGCGTCGGTCTTCAACAACCGCGCGGCCGAGCGGGCGGCCTGGCTGGAGCGCCGCTCGGAAGACGGCGCGGTCGCCCTGGACGGGCTGGCAGGCGCGTCGGATGACGCGCGTCGGACCCGCGACGGCCTCAGGCTGTTCGTCAACGGCCGTCCGGTGCACGACCGGCGGCTGTCCTTCGCCGTGCAGGAGGCCTACCGCGGCTGGCTTGCGGCCGGCGCGTTTCCGCTCTGCGTGGTGCGGCTGACCGTGCCGGCGGAGGCGGTCGATGTGAACATCCATCCGGCCAAGACCGAGGTCAAGTTGCGCGATCCGGGCGCCGCGTTCGGGCTGATCCAGCGCGCGATCCGCGAGGCGCTCGCGCGCGAAAGCTACCGCTCGCCGCCGCGGCTCGGCGCGCGATCGCACGAGGCGGAACAACCGGACCTGCCGGACCAGGCGGAGCCGGGTTCGACGACCAGACCGGTCTTCGACGGGACCGGACCGCGCGTCGCGCTGCCGACGCCCGTCCCGCGCGCGGCGGTCCTGGCCGAGCCGCGACTGGGCGGTTGGGAGCAGGCGTCCAGCGCCGTGCGCGACGAGCGGCTGCCGCCCTTGCGCATGGTCGGCCAGTTGCACCGCACCTTCATCATCGCCGAAGGTCCGGCCGGCCTCGTGCTGGTCGACCAGCACGGCGCGCACGAGCGGGTCGTCTACGAGCGGCTCTTGGCCGCGCCCGAGGATGCCGCCCGCGCCCTGCAGCCGCTGCTCGAGCCCGTGCTGATCAACCTGGACGCGGCCGAGGCGGCGAGTTGGTCGGCGGCGCGGGAGCGACTGGACGGGCTGGGCTTCCGAGTCGAGCCGTTCGGCGAGCGCACGCTGCGCGTGCGCGCCGTGCCGGCGGCGCTGCAAACCGCCGACGCCGAGCGCCTGCTGCGCGGCGTGCTTGCGGATCTCGGCGACGAGCCGGCTGAGCCGGAGCGCTTCGACCGGGCCGCGGCCTCGGCCGCCTGCCACGTCTCCGTGCGCCGCGGCGCGGTGCTCGATCCGCCCGCAATGGCCGCACTGCTGCGCGACCTCGAGCGCTGCCGCCAACCGCACACCTGCCCCCACGGCCGTCCGACGCTGGTCGAGATCGCGGCCGACGACGTGCTGCGCCGGTTCGGCCGCAAGTAGCGCCTCACGCCTCACGAGCGGTGCGCGCGGCCAGAACGAGCGAGCCGCCCGGCGAACTGCGAGGCGGCTTCACTACGTGAACGCGGTTGTCGTTGGGCTATGTGCCGCGCAGGCGCGGATCGAGAATGTCGCGCAGGGCGTCGCCCATCATGTTGAAGCCGAACACGGCAATCGCGATTGCAGCGCCGGGTACCACCGCCATCCACCAGTACTGCGCGCCGTAGGTTAGCGCGAGTCCGCCGGCGTCGCGGCCCCAGGTGGGGAACGGCGGCGGGATGCCGAAGCCGAGGAAGGAAATGGCCGCCTCGGCCAGCACGGCGACACCGAGGTTGATCGAGGAGAGGATGATGATCGTGGCCATCACGTTGGGGATGATGTGGGCGACCATGATCCGCGCGTTCGACGCGCCCAGCGCGCGGGCGGCCTCGACGTACTGGGCGGCACGGGTCGAGAGCACGGCGCCGCGCACGATCCGGGAATTGCCGGCGGCAAGCACGACCGCCAGGGTGACAATTACGACAGTCGTGCGCGGGAAGACTTCCCACAGCCATTCGTCGCCGAAGCCGGCCTGCGGGCCGATGTTGGGCCCCCGGCCGAGGCCGAAAAACCCGTCGCCGCCGGAGCCCAGGACCGCGATGATGCCCAGGATCAGGAAGATCGCCGGGAACGCGTTCCAGACGTCGACCACTCGCTGAATGGCCAGGTCGATATCGGGCAACGGCGAACGGCGCGAGGGGATCTGTCCGAGCAGACTGTCGGAGAGACGATCTATCTGCTCCTGGAGTAGTCCCAGCGTCGCGATGTTCACTAAGCGCAGCGCGAGTTGCGCGGCCAGGAAGGCAAGCGCGAAGGGCAAGGCGGCAAACCACCACAATGGGCCGGGCAGACCGAGCAGGAGCGGGGGTCCCCGCATCTGCCAGCCGATCCCCGCTCCGGCGAAGTAGCCGGAGACGAGTCCGATCGCGGTCGCCAGGAACGCGGTCACGAGGACCGTGCCAATCCCGACCAGGACCGTTACCTCTGCGCCATAGACGATCCGAGTCGTGTAGTCGCGGCCCAGATTGTCGGTGCCCAGCACGTGGTCCCAGGTCGGGGCGATAAACCGGTCGTAGGGGGCGATCGCGTAGGGCACCACGTTTCTCAGGCCGGACGTGTCCGTGGTCTGGATCCAGGGTGCAAAGAAGGCGACCAGCACGCAGGCCAGCAAGATCACCCCGCCGAACGCGCCCAGGTACTTGCGCCGGCGGTACATCCACCAGGGCATGATCACGACGGCGATCAGAAAGCCGATGGAACCGGCCACGATCATCGCCGCGAGCGCGCTGATGAAGCCGATCGGACTCTCCAAGGAGCGGTCGATCAGACTCTCGATCATGCTTCGGGCACGGTCGGCGAAACTCTCACGGCTCTGGATGACGACGACCTCGTCAAGCACGGTCGATTCGGACATGATCGTGCACCTTCCCAGTAGCCGCCTCGGCTAGGAGTACCTGATTCGCGGGTCGACCAGCGAATAGGCGAGATCGACGACGAGATTGATGATGATCACGAACAGCGCGATCACGACCATGATGCCCATGACCACGGGGATGTCGCGGCGCTTGAGGGCTTCGATCATCTTCAGCCCCATGCCGGGCAGGTTGAAGATGCTTTCCATGATCACCGAGCCGCCGATCAGCAGCGAGGCCTGTAGTCCGATCACGGTCAGCACCGGGATCAGCGCGTTGCGCATCGCGTGCCGGACGATCACGGCGTTTTCTTGCAGACCCTTGGCCCGCGCAGTGCGGACGTAGTCCTGGCGCAGAACCTCAAGCATCTCGCCCCTGGTCAGACGCATCATCGGACCGGCCAGGGCGACGCCCAGGAGAATGGCGGGCACGTACATCTTGCGTAAGTTCTCGCCTAAGTCCTCGGTCGGCGAGGAATATGTCACTGGCAGGGCGGGCAGGCCGAGCGAGGGGAAGATGATGCTGATCACGATCACGGCCAGCCAGAAGCCCGGCAAGGCGAGCGCCAGCACCGCCAGTCCGCGCAAGAAGTAGTCGGCGGCCGAATCCTGCCTCACGGCCGAGATCACTCCGACAGGCAACGCCACGAGCGTACCCACGACCAGGGAGAGGAAGCCCAACTCCATGGTCACGGGAATGCGGCTCTGCAATTCCTCGTTCACGGTGCGGAACGAACCCTGCAGCGATGTGCCGAGGTCGCCCTGCAGCGCGTTCCAGAGCCAGTTTCCGTAGCGCTCGTGCCAGGGCCGGTCGAGACCGAGTTGCGACTCGATCCGCTCGCGGAACTCATGCACGCTCTCACCTTGACCGGTGTACTCCTCCAACAACGTGTCGACGAAGTCGCCGGGCAGCAACTCAACCAGCAACGAGACCAGAATCGTCACCCCAAGCAGCGTCGGGATGATCAGCAGGAGCCGTCTGATGATGTACTGGTTCATGCCGCTCTATCCCATGTTGCTGCAGAGAGCGCGAACATCCGCCGTCCATCGGGCCCGGCGGATGTTCGTGAGCGCTCAGCGCTCCGGATTAGGTCAGCTCGTCCTTGAGCCCCTGGTCGAGCCAGACGTACGGCTCGAAGGCGCCGCCCCAGCCGTAGGTGGTCTTGGGGTGGACGTTGTCGAAGTCGTTCTGCTTGACCCAGGGGTTGAAGGCGTAGACGCCCGGTGTGGCGACGTACGGCACGTAGTACATCTTCTCGGCCAGGTAGCGCTGGATGTTGTTGATCGCCTCGATTCGTTCCTCGAGGTCGAGCAGCGCGCGCTGATCGTCGAACATCTGGTGCAGCTCGTCGTCGAGCTCCGGACCGCCGCCGACCGCCGCGTTGGGGTGGCCGAACGTGTCGGCGTCGACCGGCGACCAGCCCTCGGCGTTGCCGCCGGTGTCGAGTGCCAGCACCGCATCGCGGTTGTCGGGCGAGCGACCGGAGGAACCCCAGTTGTGCCGACCGGAAGTGCGCGAGTAGACCGCCGCGAAGAGGTCCTCGGGGTCGGTCGCGCCGCCGTAGAACGGCCCAAGCGCCAGGTGGCTGGACTCGCCGTCCCAGGTGTCGGGGAAGTTGCCGCGGAAGATCGATGCGATGTACGCGGCGTACTCCTTGGAGAAGCGCTCGAAGCGGAAGCCGGACAGGGCGACCGACGCGATACAGGCGTCGTACAGGTTGTTGGTCGCCGCGCCGTAGTCGGCCGTGTCGTGCGACAGCGCTTCCACGCCGTCCGGGTAGCCGGCCGCGTCCATCAGCTTCTGCGCCTCGGCGCGGTTCAGCTCGAAGTACTGCGAGTTCGGTCCGAAGTCATCGCCCTTGGGGTCGAGCCAGAACGGCGGCAACTGCGAGATGCCGCTCTGCCAGCCGCCGCGGCCGGTGTCGTCGGTCTGCTCAAGCACGCGGTCGCGATCGAGCGACATCGACAGCGCCTGGCGCATGCGAATGTCGTTCCAGGGCGCGATCGAGTAGTTGAAGTAGAAGCCGCCCGGCACCGTGTTGGGGGTGAAGACGAAGAAGCGTTCTCGGTCGTACTCGGCCGGAATCGCGTCGTTCATCTGCTGGTAGACCGCCGCTGAGAGCAGCGACATGTCCAGGTTGCCGTCCGCGATCGCCTGGATCAGAACGTTCGGGTCATTCTGCATCGTCTTGGTGATCTCGGCCTGATAGGGCGCGCCGCTGTCACCGTAGTCGTTGTGCCAGTTCGGGTTGCGACTCCAGCGCAACGCGACGCCCGGCTCGAACTCTTCGAAGACCCACGGACCCGCGCCGACCGGACGTTGGGCGACCGTGCCGTCGTCGACGATTTCCGGCGGGATGAACCACAGGTGCTGCGAAGAGGAAGCCAGGGTCAGGAACGGCGCGTGCGGCCGGTGCAGTCCGACCGTGATCGCATTGTCTTCGCCCGGCTCGAAGGATGAGACGACCTTGTCCCAGCCGGCCGCGTTCGGCGACACCTCGCGGAAGCGGTCGTACGTGTACATGATGTCGTCGATGGTCAGCTGACGGCCGTTGAGCGGCTCGACATCGTGCCAGTAGACATCGTCGCGGATGTTGAACACGTATGTGGTGGCGTCGATGATCTCGGGCAGTCGCGAGGCGTCCTCTGAGATCTCGGCGGTGTTGATTGGCGAGATGCCCGGTGCGCCCTCGACCTCGCGGATCAGCTTGGCGTAGTGATAGGCCGAGCCGATCTGGGTGCGGTAGGTGAGGTTCTCGTACGGGTCCAGCGTGGGCGGGTCGCCCGAGCTGAGGCCGACGTACGGCGCGACGCCCGAGCCGCCCTCGCCGGGAGCGGGGATGACCGAGACGGCCTGCTGCTGCATCGCCTGTTGCTGCTGCTGCTGCGCGCCCGACTCTTGCTGCGCGGCCTGGTCGGCCTGCTGCTGCGCCGCGTCCTGCTGCTGCATCGCCTGCTGCTGCTGCTGCTGCATCGCCTGCTGCTGATCGGCCTGCTGCTGCTGGACCTGCGCTGCGGTCTGCCCATCGTCGTCGTCATCGCCGCAGCCGACCAGGGCCAGTCCGGCTGCGCCCACGCCGGCGCGAGCCGACGCCCCCAGGAGCGCGCGGCGCGACATGCGGCGCCGACGCATCCTCTGCCAATAGTTTCGCTCGCTCATGTGAACCTCCATTGCGGGACCATCCCGCCGGTGACTCTACGCCCGACAAGAAGACTGTCGGGTCAGTTCAGAGCATCGTACAACACGGTGACGCGGCGAACTGGCAGATTGCGGCGGTTAGTTCACAAACTCGTACAAATCGCACGGGCGCGCCGACGCCCGCCGTTCGCCGGCCCAGGGCGGGAAGGCGAACCGGGTTCCGGCTGTTCGATACGGGACGGGCGGGCCTGGTGTGTGGGTGGTGGAGACGGGGGAGAATCGAACTCCCCGTCCAGACGGCCGTGCGCCGCTGCCTCTACGCGCGTAGCTCTCGCTTGTGTTGTCCCCGTCGGCCGGCGCGGGAGCCTACCGTTACCGACGGGTGAGCGGGACTGGTCTTAGCGCTGCGCTCCCGCGAGTCGCAGCGAGCAGCCGGATGTGTCGGCGCCGCATCCCCTCCGACCCGGCAGCGGGTGAGGAGCGGCGTCACCGCGGTTAAGCGGCGAGGGCGAGTTCCCTGGATTCGCCAGTTAGGGAGTGTTGGCGCGGTTTCGCGAGCAACGCCAGCTCGGCACGCAGCAACGAAACATCAACCGCTGTCGAACCCTTTCGTCCCCACGCAGGGCTTGCGCGCCGGTCGGTCCCGGCGCTTCGTCATCGTACCAACCGCAGCGCGCGACAGGCGGGTCCGAGCCGCTTGGTCAGTGTCGGAGGCGGAATCGGGTGTTCGCCGATACATCAGCCGACGCTCCAGCCGACATGTCAGCGGCGCAGCGCCTGTTCGATCCGGCGCTGGGCCTCGCGCTCGGCGATCCGTTCGCGCTTCTCGTGCTGGCGTCGGCCGCGGCCGACCCCGATCTCCAGCTTGGCCAGCCCGCGGCTCAGGTAGACCCGCAGCGGCACCAAGGACAGTCCGCGCTCGGCGAAGGCCTGCTCGAGCTGGCGAATCTCGCGCCGGTGCAACAGCAGCCGGCGCTCGCGAGTCGGCTCGTGATTGGCGGCGCCCGACGGTTCATAGCGGGCGATGTGCGCGCCGACGAGCAGCAGCTCGCCGTCTCGCGGGCGGCAATACGCCTCCTGGATCGAGATGCGTCCCAGCCGAACGCTCTTGATCTCGGAGCCGGTCAGGCTGAGCCCGGCCTCGTAGACGCGCAGGATCTCGTACTGATAGTGGGCTCGCCGGTTGCGGGCGACGATGCGGTCGTTAGCGCCCGCTCCGCTCGCCTCGCCCGCCGCGCGCCGCGACTTCGATTTCTTGGCCATGCCACGAGCTTAGGCGGAATAGAGACGGATGCCGGACGGAATAGCATGACGCCGATGCGTCTCAGGCCAACTGTGAGCGGAAGCCAAGCGCGCCAGCGGCAGATCGACGCGGCCCAACGCTGGGGCCTGCGGATCGTGGCGCTGGGCTCGGCCGCCGGTCTGTTGATGGCGCTGGGGGCCGGCGCGGCGGTGCTGGCGCATCCGCCGCTATTCGCCGAGTTGCGGCCCTGGTGGCCGCCGCTGGCGGCGGTCGGACTGTTGTCGACCGCCGCCGGCTATTGGCTGCTGTGGGGACGCGGCCGCTAGCTTTCTTCGGCCAGCGCCGCGAGCACGCGCTCGGCGACGTCGGCGGGCACGCGCGACATCCATGCGTCCTGGTGGTTCTGGAGGTACCAGATGGCTCCGGCGTCGGGCGTCTCGTCGTTGTCGCCCATCCAGATCTCGGTGTCGATCTGTTCCGCGGCGCTGTAGTCCCAGGCGCGGAGGAATTCGATCACCTCAGGCGCTCGATCCAGCAGGCTGGTGTTGACCGCGATGCGCACCTCGGAGGACGGGTAGGCGCAGCCCTGATCGCCGTTCCAGCACTCTTCGGTCCACTCCGGCTCTTCCAGCCGGTAGAGGTCGAGCGTGGCGGTTGGCTTGGTCGGACCCCAGATGTAGCCGAGCCAGTTGTCGCCGCGAGCGTATGCGCCTTCGAGATCGGCGAACAGCGCCGCGCCGCTGCCCGGGTCGACCACGTCAACGACGTCCTCGAGCCCATAGGCGGCGACCTTGTTGAGGTTCACGAGTTCGCAGGCCCAGCCGGCGATGCAGCCCACGAAGCGGGCCTTGCCGCGCGAGTCGGCGGTCACGAACAGTTCCTGGTAGTCAGGCAGGTCGAACACCGAGACCAGATCGGGGTTGGCATCCTTGACGTACTGCGGGATGACCCAGCCTTCCCAGTTCTCGTCCAGGCTGTCGCCGAGCAGTTCGATCACGCCTTCATCGAGTTCGTCGATCCAGGGCTGCTGGGCCGGCCAGATCTCGAGCGTGACGTGGGTGTCGTTGTTGGTCAGACCCGCCCAGAGCGAGACGGTGTCACCGGCGACCAGCTCGGTCGGGTAGCCGTAGCCGTGCTCAACGATGTAGGAGACCACGCGGGTCTGCACTTCGGCCGAGAGCCAGTTCAGGTCCGAGAAGACAATCGGATCCTTCGGCTCCGCCTGCATCGCCTGCTGTTGTTGCTGTGGTTGCTGGCTCTGTTGCGCGGCGGCCTGCTCCTGCTGCTCAGCTTGCTGCTGGGCGGCGGCGACGGTCTGCTGCTCTTGCTGCGGCTGCTCCGCCTGCATGGCCTGCTGTTGCTGCTGCTCGGGCTGGGCCGCTTCGGCGGCCTGCTGCTGTTCCTGTTGCGGCTGCTCTGCGACTGCCTGCTGTTGCTCGTCGTCCGACGAACAGGCGGGGCCGAGAATCGCGACCGCAGCGACCAGCCCCGCGCCGACAAGTCCCACGCGGCGCAACCGATTCGTTCCCATCAAACGCACTCATCACCTCGATGTCTCGCTCAGCGCCAAGTCGACGCCGTTGTGCTCTGTGCAACCTATCAGACCAGATCGCCGCACTTGCACTGCGACAATTCGAGACGGATCAGTTCCTGTTCGAATCGGGAGCGGGACTACGGGACTGGTGGCTCAGTCTTGAGTGCGACGGGCTCGGGTGACGCGGTAGGCGGCCCACAGTGTCATGGAAATCGCCATGAGGACAAACAGCGCCTTTGCTCCGCCGAGGAAGGCATTGGGCGACAGTTCGGGGTCGGCCAGCGCGAAGCCTGCGAGCACCCAGCAAAACACCGCGATCAACACCGTCGAGAGGATCCGGAGTCGGCTGGCCCGCTGGATAAATCGTTCCAAGGCGCGTTCCTCTCTGCGCTCGCTCAGTCGCGCTCAGTCGCCGCTGACGGCTTCCTGCTGCCGACGTGTCAGCGCCTGCGTCACGCGATCCATGATGATCGCCAGGAAGACGATGCCCAATCCGGCGATGAACGCGTTGCCCGGTTCAATCCGGCCCAGGCCCTGATAGACCTTGAGGCCCAGTCCTCCGGCGCCGATCAATGAAGCGATGGCGACCATCGACAGCGCCATCAGCGTGGTCTGGTTCACGCCGGCCATGATGGTTGGAATGGCGAGCGGAATCTTGACCTTGAGCAGCATCTGGCGCTGCGTCGCGCCGAACGACTCGGCGGCTTCCAGCGTCTCGGCCGGCAACTGGCGGATGCCGAGATTGGTCAAACGAACCGCCGGCGGCACGGCGAAGATGAGCGATGCCAACACGCCCGAGACGTTGCCCAGCCCGAGGAAGGCGACGACGGGCACGAGGTAGACGAACGAAGGCATCGTTTGCATGGCATCGAGGATCGGCCGCAGAAAGACGTCGAGCCGATCGCTCTGCGACGACCAGATGCCCATCGGCACCGCAATCGCAATCGACAGCGTGACGGTCACGATAATCAGCGCGACGGTCTCCATCGTCGCCGGCCAGAGCCCGAAGACGGCCAACACCAACAGCGCCGCGACCGAGCCGAAGGCCATCCGCCAACTCACCATCAGCAGGCAGATTAAGCCCGTCATGGCGATGAACGCCGGCCAGGGAAACCAGAGCAGCATGTCTTCCAGGCTGACCAGGAACCAGGTCATGACGTCCTTGATGCTCTGGAAGAACCATGAGACGTTGGACGTCAACCAGTCAACCGCATCGTCGAGCGCGTTGCCGACATCGCGGCCGACATCGATCGGCACCTCGTCGCTGCCGACGGCGTACGCGATCAGGAAGCTGAGCATGATGCCCAACACTGCCAGCGGCCGCACGTACCAATGCTCGGGGAGCGGTTGTCCGGCCTTCGGCGAGGCAATCAGCCTCCACAACCAGGCCAATGGCAGCAACAGACGCCTCCCTGACTGCTGGTCCATGCGCGCTGCTCCTATTCCGCCGCGATCGCCGCTGCGGCCTCGTCGGAGACCATCGCCCGGGCCAGTCGTTGCAGCGGGATCACCCCTACCAGATTGCCCGAATCATCCACCACCTGCAGCGGCTGTGTCGCCGACAAGCCGGCCGGCACCAGTTCGTCCAGCACCGCGTCCTCGCGCACCACGTAGCGATCCTCGGTCGGGCCGGCCAGCGCTTCTGCGCTGCTGTCCATGATTGATGCCGCAGTGACCATCCCGTGCAGGCGTACGTCCTGCGTGAACTCGCGGACGAACGCGTCAACCGGATTGAGCACGACATCGTTGGGCGCGCCGAGCTGCACGATCTCGCCGTCGCGCATGATCGCGATCCGGTCGCCGACGCGGACGGCCTCGTTGAGATCGTGGGTGATGAACACAATCGTCTTTTGGACCGACGACTGCAGCGCGAGCAACTCGTCCTGCAGATCCCGGCGGATCACCGGGTCGAGCGCGGAGAACGGCTCGTCCATCAGCAGGATCGGCGTCTCCATGGCCAGCCCGCGGGCAAGGCCCACGCGCTGCTTCATGCCGCCCGAGAGCTGGTTGGGCATCGACGCGATCCAATCGGCCAATCCGACCAGCTCCAGCGCGTTGACAGCGCGTTCGCGCCGCTCCCTGCGGGCGACGCCGCCTATCTCCAGCGGCAGCGCCACATTCTCCAATACCGTGCGGTGCGGCATCAGGCCGAAGTGCTGAAAGACCATTGCCAGATCCTTGCGGCGGGTTTCGCGCAACTCGTCGTCCGCCATCCCGGTGATCGCTCGGTCGTCGATCCAGACCTCGCCGGCCGACGGCTCAATCAGCCGGTTGATGCAGCGCACCAGGGTCGATTTGCCGCAGCCCGAGAGCCCCATCACGACGAACAGTTCGCCCTGCGCAATGTCGATCGTGATGTCGCGCAGACCGACCACCGCGCCGGTCGCCTCCTGCACCTCGTCCTTGGACTGCCCGGATCGAGAGAGTTCGAGACCCTCAAGGTCGGAGTCGCCGAAGACCTTGTAGAGGCCGCGAATGCTGAGCGCGGTCCGGCCTTCGGCAGCGGTCATCGCAGAATCCTCTCCGATCCGATCGGCGCCGGATGCGCACGGATCGGCACTCGCGCACAGACTACTCTTGACGCCATGCTTGACGTAACGCCCACCCGTTTGCGAGTCTTCCTGGCCGCCCTGGGCGCGGTGTCGCTGGGAGCGGTGTTGCTGATCGCGATTGGCTGCAACAGCGGCGGCGGCGGCATCTTCTCCGGCGTCGGAGGTTCGGGCCAGGCCGCGCTGCATATCGACGAAGCGGCCGAAGACAAGGCCGTGCTGACGCCTCTGACCCGCCCGCTAAAGCTGGACGAGCCATTCTGGCTGCGGCTGGAGATGAACGAACCCGTCGACGCCGACCACATCCTCGTGCGGGTCGAGTACGACGCCGGCGCGCGGGAGTTCTTCGAGCTCCGAGACGTGCGCTTCGATGTGGATCCGCCCTGGAAGGTTGCCGCGATTCCGCTGCAACTGACCGACGACGGGGACTTCAACATCGCGCTGATCGTCAACTCCCGCAAAGTGACCGACGTCAAGGTGACGGTCGAGAACTGAGCGGCCAGGCAATCGAGGCCGTGACCGGGCTGCGCTACCCTGCGCATCGTGCCCGCGCGGGGCACGATACGGGGCCAGCCGAGAGGTGATCGATGCGGCCGATCGTAGACGTGGCAGCGGAGCTCGGACTGTCGGCGGACGATCTGGATCTGTATGGACGCCACAAGGCGAAACTGACCGCAGGCGCGCTGGCGCGATTGGCCGAACGGCCGCAGGGCGACCTGGTCCTGGTCACGGGAATGACCCCGACGACGGCCGGCGAAGGCAAGACCACGACCGCGATCGGTCTCACTCAGGCGCTGCGCCGGACCGGCGCTAATGCGGCCGTCGCGCTGCGTGAGCCCTCGATGGGTCCGGTCTTCGGGATCAAGGGCGGCGGCACCGGCGGCGGCGCCTCGCAGGTGTTGCCCGCCGACGACATCAACCTGCATTTCACCGGCGACCTGCACGCCGTCACGGCGGCCAACAACCTGCTGGCCGCGGCGATTGACAACTCGTTGTTTCACGGCAATCCGCTCGGCCTCGACGCGCGCCGGATCACCTGGCGGCGCTGCCTGGACATGAACGACCGCGCCCTGCGCGGCGCCGTGATCGGCATGGGCGGCGCGACGGATGGGATCGTGCGCGAGGAGTCGTTCGACATCACGCCGGCCTCCGAGGTCATGGCGATCCTCTCCGTGGCGGGCGATCTCGACAATCTGCATCGCAGATTGGGCGACGTGATTGTCGGCTACACCGGCGCGACGCCGATCCAGCCGGTCACCTGTCGCGAGCTCGGCGTGGACGGCGCGATGACCGTGCTGCTCAAGGACGCGATCCGACCGAACCTGGCTCAGACCGGCGAGGGCGGACCCGCGTTCGTGCACGGAGGCCCGTTCGCCAACATCGCCCTGGGCTGCAACTCGATCGCCGCGACCCGCGCCTCGCTGGCGACCGCCGAGATCACCGTGACGGAAGCCGGCTTTGGCTCCGACCTGGGCGCGGAGAAGTTCTTCAACGTCGTCTCGCGGATCGGCGGATTCGAGCCGCAGGCGGCCGTGATCGTCGCCACCGCGCGCGCAATCAAGCGGCACGGCGGCCGGCCCGCCCGCGACCTTGAGGTTGAAGACCTGGAGGCGCTGGAAGCGGGTCTGCCCAACCTCGACGCGCATATCGACAACGTCGTCACGCACGGCGTGATCCCGATCGTGGCCGTCAACCGCTTCCCCTCGGACACGCAGGCCGAGCTGGACGCGGTGCTGGCGCACTGCCGCCGTCGCGGCGTGCGCGCGGCCGTCGCCGATCCCTACGGCGGCGGCGGTGAGGCATGCCTCGATCTCGCCGCCGAGGTGCGAGACGCGCTGGCCGGGGAGCGCCCGCAGTTCACGCGCCTGTATGAGCCCGAGCAGCCGCTGCGCGAGAAGATCGAGACGGTCGCGCGGCGGGTCTACGGCGCGGGATCGGTCTCGTTCGCGCGCCTCGCCGAACTGACGCTGCGCCGTGCCCGACGCCTGGGACAGGAAGACTGGCCGGTCTGCATCGCCAAGACGCAGTACTCCCTGTCCGACGATGCCTCCCGCCTGGGCCGGCCGGACAATCACGAGTTCACGGTGCGCGACGTGCGCCCCTCGGCCGGAGCAGGTTTTGTCGTGATCATCTCGGGCGAGATCATGACGATGCCCGGCTTGCCGCGCTCACCGGCGGCGACCCAGTTCGACCACACCGCGGACACACACACGGCCTGAACCGATGCCAGAGTTTCGCAACACCTTCTCCGGCAACCCGCTCGATCGCGAGGCGGCCCGCCGCCGCGACGAATCGTGGGTCAGCGAACAGCTCGACGATCCTGCCGCGCTCTTCCTGCCCCTGCGCGATCTGACGTTCCCAATACGGTCCATGCGCAGCCAGGACGGTGGCATGCGGCTCGCCTGGTGCGCGCTGCCCGCGGACGCCGATGTCGAGCGGTATCCGCCGCTCTTGCTCGGTACCAGCGGTTGGGTCGCCCGCTTCGCGATCGACGCCGCCGCGGCGCCGGATCGGTTCGCGCTGCCCGACGATGCGAGCTTCATGGACCTGCGCGCCGCCGCGCCGCTGCTCGACGCCGACGACGCCGGCATCGCCGCCCAGGCCCGCTCGTTCCTCGACTGGCATCAGCGGCACCGGTTCTGCGCGGTCTGTGGAGAGCCGACTCGCCACGTGCAGGGCGGCATCTATCGCAAGTGCACGACCTGCCCGGCGGAGCACTTTCCCCGCACCGATCCGGTCGTGATCACGGTCGTAATCGATCCTGACCGAGATCGCTGTTTACTCGGCCGTCAGGCCTCGTGGCCGCCCGGCATGTTCTCGGCGCTGGCCGGCTTCATCGATCACGGTGAATCGATCGAGGACGCGGTTCGCCGCGAGGTTGCCGAGGAATCCGGCATCGACGCGGTCAATGTGCGCTACCACTCGTCCCAGCCCTGGCCCTTCCCTTCCTCGCTGATGATCGGCTGCCACGCCGACGCGGGCAGCTCGGAGATCAACTACGACGAGTGGGAGATGGACGACGTGCGTTGGTTTACCCGTGATGAAATCAATCACTCGCTGAAGCAACCGGCGGCGCAGCTTGGTCAGCCCGGATTGCCCGAGGGCGCGCTCTCGCTGCCCGGACCGATGGCGATTGCGCACACGCTGATCACGGCCTGGGCAGAGCGCCAGGTCTGAGAGTTCGCTCGAAGTTCATCCCGCCTCACCCGGCTTGCGATGTACGCTCGGTCCTATGCAGCATTCTCGCCTCGCCCTGCCGGGCATCGCACTTGCCATTCTGATCGCCCTCTGCTCCGTCGCCGCATTCGCAGCCTGCTCCTCGGATGAAGAATCGGCGCAGCCGCAACAGGCACAGACGACTCCTGCAGCCCAGGCCAATCAGAGCGCGGAGCACGAGCAATCTTCCGCCGCAAGCAGCACCGAGGAACCGCAGGCGCAAGCAAAGTCTGTCGAGACCGAGACGCAGTCGAGCGATGAGCAGGCAGAGTCGCAGGCGCAGCCCGAAACGGACCCGCAAAAAGAGCAAGCCGTCAGCGAGACCTCGGATCAGAGCCAACCGCAAGAAGCTGACCAGGCTGCGCAAGACACTGCCAGCGATCAGGCGCAGTCGGCAGACGAATCGGTCCAACAAGAGCAAGAGTTGGAGCAACAGCAGCAGGGCGAGCCGGCAGCCGAGCAACCGAGCGGACCGTCCGAGCGCGAACGACTGCAGATGCGGGCCGAGGAGATTGCCGCCCAGGCCACGGTGTCCGATCTCGTTGGCCTGAACGCCTGGCTGAACGGCGAAGAGACCACGATCGCGCTCGAACTGGCCAAGGGCAACATCGTCCTTGTTGACTTCTGGACCTACTCCTGCATCAACTGTGTGCGCACGTTGCCGTTCCTCACTGCCTGGGACGAGAAGTACCGCGACCACGGACTCGTGATCATCGGCGTACACACCCCCGAGTTCAAGTTCGAAGAACAGGTCGACAACGTCAGCAACGCGATCGCCGAGCACGACATCGAGTACCTGGTCGCGATGGACAACGACTATCGCACCTGGCGAGTGCTGCAGGGGAGCCGCGGATTCTGGCCGCGCAAGTTCCTGATTGGACCGACACCCGACGGATCGCCGATGGGCGTGCGCTACGACCACATCGGCGAAGGCGACTACGAAGAGACCGAGCATCAGATCCGGGCCGCGCTGGAAGCGATTGGCAGAGACCTCTCCGGCGTGCCTTTCGGCGTCGAAGTCGCAGTGCCGGATCGCTCCGATGTCGCACGCGGCGTCCAGACGCGCGAACTCTACGCCGGCTGGCGACGCAACACCGGCGGCGGCGGACCGTACGCGGGCCAGGAGGAGTACTTCCTCGCCGGCCTCGACGTCGAGCATCTCTATCGGGATGTCGACAGCGACGATCGCGTGCACAACCTCTGGTACGTGGAGGGGCTCTGGCGCGCCGAGTCGGAAGCGATTGTGCACGCCCGCACCACCAAGAATCTCGAGGATTACATGGCGCTGATCGTCCGCGCGCGGACGGTCAACGTGGTGCTCACCGTGGCCGAGGACGGCCAACCCTATGACGTGTTCGTCCAGTTCAACGACGACTGGGTCCAGCCGGGCTTCGCCGGCGAGCACATCCAGTGGGACGGCAGCGGACGCTCGTTCATTCGCGTGAACGAGAACGACCTGTATCGCCTGCTGTTCTTCGAAGACTTCACCGCGGGCGAGCTCAAGCTCAGCTCCAACTCCGATCAGTTCCGCATTTTCGCCTTCACCTTCGGCTCCTACGTCGGCGGTGAGTAGCGTTGAGCGATTGCCAGGTGTCCAGAGGGTTCCAGCGAGCGAGGATTTCCATGCATCTCAAGCCACAGTGGGCGGTCGGCCGCGGGACGCTGGCGCTCGCATCACTCGCGACGGCAGCGCTGTTGGCGCTCGCCGCCTGTAGTTCCGGCTCCGACGAGCAGCAGCAGGCGCAGGCGGCTGCTGCGGCACAGCAGGCCGACGACCAGGACTCCGCCGAAACAACAGCGCGGGCATCGACTTCCAGCGGAGCGGCGGAGACCGAGCAGCAGCACCAGCCGCAGTCCGCTGCTCGGACGGATGAGGGTGATCAGGTCGATCAGGCCCAGCAGCAAGCTCAAGACACTGACGAAGCTGAGCAGTCCGTAGCGCAGGACGACGGCGCTTCCGAGGCGGCCAGTCCGGGCGGTGCGATCGCGATCGTCCAGGAAGCGGCCTACGACGATCTCAGTCCGCGACTGCAACTGCTGCGCGACTCCGGCTACCCGGTCTACGTGAGCGGCGATTACATCGTCGCGCTCGGCACGCCCGATGTCTCTCCCGGCACGCACCGCGTCTCCGTCGTGATCGAAGGTCCCTCCGGACTGGTCGAGTTCCCCGCGATCAGCGTGACGGTGACGCCTGATGTCGACGCCGGCGCGACACAGGACGTCCTGGCCCGCTTCGCCCGCTTCCCCGATGGTGTGCGCGGCTTCCATGTCGCGACCATCGACTTCGCAAGCGCGGGACGCTGGAACCTGATTCTGCAGATTCCCGCCGAAACGGGATTCGATTACGTCGGACTGGCGCTCGACGTACCCGAGGACACCTCCGCGCCGTCCGTCGGCGACGCCGCCCCGGCCTCGGCCAGCCGCACGCTGCTCGACGTGGCCAACATCGCCGACCTGTCGACCGGCGAGACTCCTGACCCTGGTCTCTATCTGATCTCGGTCTCCGACGCGCTCCAGGACGGCAGGCCGTTCGTCGTGGTCTTCGCCTCGCCCGGTTTCTGCACCAACGCCTTCTGCGGTCCGCAGGCCGAGGTCCTCTCGGAGGTCCGCGAGCGGCACGGAGACGCCGCCAACTACATTCATATCGACCTGTACGAGAATCCCGAGCAGGTGCGTCTGGGCGAGGAGCCGATCGAGACGCCGATCCTCGAGGAGTGGGGACTGCACACCGACGAGTGGACGTTCGTGGTCAACGCCGAGGGCGTCGTGGTCGCGCGCTTCGAGGCCTTCGCCCCCTTCGAGGAGGTCGAAGCGGCGCTGGCCGCGATCCTCGATAGCTAATCTTCAGGCGTCTCCATCGGGTGCTCAAGCGCGTTGCCGTACTCGTGCCATGAGGCGTCGTAGTTGCGGCTCTGGTTGTACCCGAGCAGTTGCAACAGCCAGTATCCGTGCGCCGCACGGATGCCGCCCTGTCAATAGGTCGTGACCGTCTTCTCCGGCGTGATGCCCAGATCGGCCAGCATTGCCCGCAACTCGGCCGGCGGCTTGAGCGTGCGCACCGGATTCTCCAGCGTGTCGAGCCACTCCAGATGCACCGCGCCGGGAATGCGGCCGCCGCGCTGGGTTCCGCGCTTGTTCGCGCCCGTCCACTCGCCATCCGAGCGCACGTCCCAGAAGACGTGGTTGTCGTCCTCGATCGCGGCGGGGATGTCGTCCAGCCGGCAAATCGAGTCGTCGTGCGGCGCCGCGGGCACGGGATACTCGACCACCTGCGGACGCAGGTTCTGACGCGAGAGTGGTCGGCCCTCGGCGTACCACTTGTCCAGGCCTCCGTGCAGGATCTTGAAGTTGGTGTGGCCGAATCGATCAAACGTCCACCACGTCCTCGCGGCGTAAAGCGAGCCCGAGCCGTCGTATCCGACCACCGTGGTATCGGGCGTGATACCCAACCGGCCAACCAGTTGCGCCCACTGTGCCGGATCCGACATTCCGTAGATCTGAGAGTCGTCGCGCGGATCCGTCTTCCAGTAGCGCGACAACGACCAGACTGCGCCGGGAATGTGCAGACGCAGATAGCCGTCCAGCAGGTCGCAGTCGAGTACGACCACATCGTCGTCGTCAATGTGATCCGCCAGCCAGTCGGTTTCGCAGATCAGTTCCGGCCGCGTCCAGCCGTCAGCGTTGCTCGTCATCGGTTCCTGCTCCCGCCTGTGATCCGTGTCCTGAGTGTGGCTGCAATCGGGTTCGGTTCGCGCGTAGGCTACTCCGACCCGCTGTCTTGAGATTGATCCTCGTCGCTGTCGCCATCGTCGTCGCTCGTCACTTCCTCTGGACCCGACTGGGGCTCGGTGTCCGCGCCGGCCGTGGGATCGTACTCGCCGCGCAGGTACTCGATGGCGACGAAGAGTTGGATGTCCTGTCCGGCCTCGAAACCGGTGTCGGGGATCGCGATCTCGATGTCGGGCGCGATCCCGACTCCCTCGACCGGCTCGCTGCCTGGCGTCAGGTAGCGCGCGATCGAGACGTACAGCACGCTGCCGTCGGAGAGCTGGCGGGGAATGTTGACGGTGCCCTTGCCGGTGGTCGTCGTGCCAATCAGGACCGCGCGTCCCTGATCGCGCAGCGCGGCGGCCATGACCTCGGCGCCCGAGGCGCTGCCTTCATTGATCAGCAACACCAACTGCAGTTCCAGCCCCGCCCCGCCGGCGCTGTCGCGGAAAATCTCCTCATCGCCCTCGCGGTCGATCTGACGCAGCACGATGCCCTCGTCCATGAACTCGCCGGTCGTCTCGACCGTCGCGCGCAGCAGACCGCCGGGGTTGCCGCGTACATCGATGATCAAACTGTCCAGGCCCGCGTTACGAGCCGCGTCGAGCAGATCGATCAATTCGTTGCGAGTCCGCTCGGTGAACTGGGAGATGAGGATGTAGCCGATATCGGCGACGGGTTGGCCGGAACGGTCGGTGATCGGCAGTGACTCCACGCTGGGCACCACGATCCGGTCGCGGGTCACGACGATCAGTTCTTCCTCGCCGTCGGCGTGACGGACCAGCAGCTCCACGTCGGTGCCGCGCGGTCCGCGAATGACCGCGACGGCCTGCTCCAGGCTCCAACCTTCGGTCGACTCGCCGTTGACCTCGAGGATGATGTCGCCCGACCGGATCCCGGACTGCTCGGCGGGCGATCCGTTGAAGGGACGGATGATGACAATCGCCCCCTCGACGATGTTGACCGTCGCGCCGATGCCCTCGAACGACCCGCCGATGTCCTCGCTGCCCAGTCGATAGCGTTCGGCGTCAATGAACACCGTGTGCTCGTCGCCAAGCGCATCAAGGATGCCGTTGATCGCCGCCTCGCGGGCGTCCAGCGCCTCGAACGTGGCAGGCTCGACAAACTCGCGGTCCAGGACCTCGATGATCTCGTCGAGCAGCGCGAATCGCGAGTCGCGGCCGGGCGCAGCTTCCGCCCGTTCTGCGGCCTGTTCTTCGCTGTCGACCGGTTGGACCGCCGCGGGAATGCCGGCTGGACCGGAGCCGTCGCGCGAACTGCGCAGGAACTGACCGTAATCGTCGCTGGCGTCGATCACCCGCATCACACCGATCCCGAGCGCAAACGCGGCCCCGATCATGACGAAGATCAGCAGCGCGATCGACCCTCGGCCGGGCCCGCCGCCGCTGCCCGTGGGCTCCGGAACGACTGCCCGCTGTCCACCATCGCCGCCGGCCGGCGGATCCCATCGCAGCTCCGACATCAGCCTCCGCCTCTCAGCGCGCCGCGCATCGCGCAGGCGTGGACATACTGTCAACGCCGTTCGTTGTCTGTATCATCGCATCCAAATTACAGTGAGCCTCGTGGATCAACGATAGTCCCGGGAGTTCGAAGGAGACCGTCATGCCAGCCGTCGCCGGATACAGCCACGTCGCCATCTGCGTATCGAATGTCGAGTCGTCGCGGCGCTTCTATGGAGAACAGCTCGGACTGGGAGAGATCGACCGTCCCGACTTCGGCTTCCCCGGCGCCTGGTACGAGGTCGGCGCGCTGCAGTTGCACCTGATGGAACGCAAGCTGGAGTCGGACGTCGAGGGGATCGGCCCGCACTTCGCGCTCTATATCCCGACCGACGACTTCCACAGCGAAGTCGAGCGCCTGCGAACCGAAGGCGTCTCGATCATGGTCGAGCCGAACCAGCGGGACAACGACGGCATCTGGGCCGCTTTCTGCACTGACCCGGACGGTAACATCATCGAGCTCACCGACATGGGTCCCGATCACCACAAGTAAGGCGCTTGATACGGCGCCGGCGCATACGCTGAGTCCGTGACCTCCACAGCGGACGCCGTTCTGATCTGTCCTGGACAAGGGGCGCAGCGCGCCGGCGGCGTGGCCGACCTCGCCGAACGGTTCGAGGATCTCTCAGCCGCAGGCCGCGATGCCTTTGCAACCGCCTCCGCAATCGTCGGATGTGACCTCTGGCAACTTGGTCTGAGTCCCGACCCGGCGGACGAACGCGCGCTGCGCATGCCGTCGCTGCTGCAGCCCTATCTCGTCGCCTGGGCGGCGGCCGAACACGCGCAATCCGCGGACAGCATCGGTCCGCTGCGATTCGTCACCGGCCATTCAAGCGGGCTCAACTCGGCAATCGCGATCTCGGGCGCGGTGGACCTGGAATCGACCCTGCGATTCGCCTCGGAGTGCGGTCGCAATCTGGATCGCGACTGCGCCAACACTCCCGGCGGGCTGCTGGCATTGGTCGGCGCGGGACGCACATCGGCCGAGACCATCGCCGCCGAGTCGGGCGCTTCGCTGGCCAATCACAACGCCCCCGATCAGACCGTACTCGGAGGCTCTTTCGCCGCGATCGAGCGGGCATCGAGCCTGGCTTCCGCCCACGACTGCCAAGCAGTTGCGTTGCGAGTCGCCGGCGCGTTTCACACTCCGTTCTTCGCGTCGTCGGACCTTGCCAATCGCGCCTGGATTGACGCATTGCCGATTGCCGACCGGTTCACTCCAATCGTCGGCAATCACAGCGGGCAGATCATCACCACCGCTGAAGACTTGCGGGCCGAACTGCGCGCGCAGTACGTACGCCCCGTCGAGTGGCTGTCCGTGCTGCAAACGCTTTACGGTGCGGGTGCGCGGCGCTTCATCACCCTCGGTCCGGGCAACGTCATGGCCGGACTTGTGCGACGCTACGGCAAGACCGTTCCCGACCGCATCCAGATCCGGCGCAGCGCACAGCTGCGCTGAGGCATCCGTCAAGAGAGAGAGTCTTCCGCCCATGTCCAGCTACGACTCCGATTTCATCCTGACCACGACCCGCTCGGTGCGGCTGCGACTCGACTTCGACCGCCCTATCGAACCGGAAGTGATCACCGACTGCCTGGAAATCGCGCTGCAAGCCCCGACCGCGTCCAACTCGCAGCAGTGGCAGTGGTTCGTGATCACCGACCCGAAGAAGATCGCCGGGATCGCGAGCATCTACAAAGACAGTTTCATGGAGTTGGCCAGGTCCCGGGCTGACGAGGGCCCACGCTGGCCAGTTGGCGACTCGCGCGCCGACGCCGCCGATGGCGTCACCCGCTCGGCGACCTACCTGGCCGAGAACATGCACCGCTGTCCGGCGCTGCTGATCGCGTGCATCACCGGCCGCGTCGAAGACGCCGGACCGATGGCGCAAGCCGGCACCTACGGATCAATCCTGCCAGGGGCCTGGTCGTTCATGCTGGCCGCCCGCTCGCGCGGGATCGGCATGGCCTGGACGACCCTGCATCTGCGCGACGAGCCACTCTCGCGCGACCTTCTCGGAATCCCCGAGGACGTGACTCAGGCGGTCCTGTTTCCGATGGCCTACTTCACCGGCGAGACATTCAAACCCGCCCCGCGCGTCCCGCTCGAACAGGTCGTGCACTGGAACCAGTGGGGCCAGCGCACGCCGGACGCCTAGTCCGCCGGGACATCCCGCCGTTCGCCCAGCGCCTCGTCGCGCCCGGCCCGCTCGCCGTCGGCGACGCCGGCCTGAAACGCCTCCTCGGCCAGTTCCAGCAGCCTGGCTCGGCCGGCCAGGACTCCGGCAAACCAACTGTCCGGATTGGGCACCCGATCAAGGAACAGCCACTCGGCCGCCTCTCGGCCTCGCTGGTAGCCCTGCTCACGCTCCGAGACCAGCGCCTCCTCCTTACCCCGATCGACCTCCTCGCCGGCCGCTTCCCGGCCGCGCGTCCTGGACTCGGCCACATCGAGTTCGGTCGGTCCACGGTCGAAGATGCCGGTCGCGCCGCCCAGACCGGCCATCAGCAAAACGCCCCCGGCGAACGACAGGACCAGTGTGAGTGCGAAGCGAGCCTTCAAGGTTCACCTCCCCCGTTCACTTCATTCGCGGCTGAAGCGCGGGTCGACCCCCCTGAGACCGAGGACCAGCCACGGTTGAACCCCGCCATCCAACCTTCCCAATACCGGTCGGCGATGTTGATCTCCTCCGACTGCATTCCCGCTGCATAACCGCCGTCCCAGTCGAATCCCTCGCGAACGCCCGCACTCAGGTTGGGCGAGACCGATGATCCATCGGCGTTTCCCTCGTAGTAACCCTCCCACCAGGCTTCCTCCAGCGCCTCGGTCCAGTACGACTCCGCGTCCGCTGTCCCCTGGTCGAACCCCGCTCGGTAGGCGGCGCTGACATCGAGATCGGTCGGCCCGCGGTCGAACAGGTCGCTGCCGACTCCGAGCGCGAAGACCAGCGCTAGTCCGGCCATGAATGCGCCGAGATACCAGCGAACCTGACCGGCAGCCCGCCGCGGGCGCTCGCGACCAAGCTCCTCGAGTTCACTCAGATCCGGCGGACGATTCCAGTGCGCCACGAGGCATCACCCGCCTCCCGCAGTGGCCCCGGCCGCCATCGGCTCCAGGGCCGACGCGCCGGACCTGGTCCATCCCATCACCCGTCCCAACAGCAGCGCGGCGAGCGCCACCAGCGCGCCCAGTGCGGCCACCCAGAAGATCATCTCAACCGAGAAAAACGCGCCCACAATCGCGATCAGAAAGGATGCGAATCCGCCCACGTCCCAAGCGAGCTGGAAGGTCGCCGTCGCGCCGCCGCGCTGCGTGTCCGACACGCGATCCACGGCCAGCGCAAGGAGTCCCGTGTGCGCGCCGCCCATGCCAATTCCGGTCAGGATGCCGGCCAGCCAGAGCATTGGCGCGGTCTCCGACATCGCGACCAATGACATCCCGGCGAAGGTAGCGATCAGTCCGGGAATGATCACCGGCACCCGGCCGACGCGGTCGGAGGTGCGCCCGGCCAGCGGCCGCGAGATCATCGCCCCGACTCCTGAGAACATGAAGAACAGGGCCACCGTGCCCAGGTTGCGGTGTGGTTGGTCGGCCAGTGGCTCCAGGAATGCGGCGGCGACCGAGAATCCCAGCGTCACGCTGAGGAAGACGAGCATCGGAAACACCGCGCGAGCCGGAATCAGCGACTTCAGTGAGACCGGCGGGTGACCGGAGGGGTGCGCCGGCGGCTCGCGCTGAACGACGGTAACCAAGAGCGAGAGCAGCGCCGTCACCGCGCCCAGTAACAGCACCCCTTCGAACCCGGCCAGCGCCGCGATCCCGGCGCCGCCGAGCGGCGCGAGCGTCTGCGAGAAGCTGGTCGAGAGCCCGAAGAAGCCCAGGCCCTCGCCGCGCCGCACCGGCGGCACGATCTCCGCGACCAGCGATCCGGCCGAGGTGGGATAGGCCGCCATGCCGACTCCCTGCACGCAACGCAATGCGAACAGCGCCCAGAGGTTGTCCGTGAAGATCATCAGAATGAACGACGCCGCGAACGCGACCAACGCAAAGCGCATCTGCCGAATCCGGTGACCGCCGTCGCTCCAGCGTCCGACGAAGGGCCGCAGGAAGATTGGGATCGCCGCGTATCCGCCGACGACCAGGCCCACTTCGAGCAGGCTGAAGCCAAGATCGGTCATCTCGCGCGGCAGCGTCGTCGTCAGGTAGAAGAAACAGGCGAAGAATGACGCCGTGCCGAACAGTGAGAAGAAGAACTGGGCAGTCCAGAGCTTTGGTCGTTGCGGAGGTAACCGAGCGGCGACCCGCGCCACGGTCCTGAGCAACCCGGCATGCTGCGGCGCCGCCCGGGCGGTCAGCCAATCTCGATGGTTCGCGCGTTCACGTGCCGACAACGAGCGCCTCCCGACCTATAGCTCGGGCGGCCCGATTTCGGCCAGTGCGTCTGCGGCGTGACCATTCGTGCGCGGGCAGAGATGCTCCGTTCCTTCGAGCGGCTCCTTGCACAGCGGGCAGGTCGGGCGCCCGCCGGCAACGGTCTCTTCGGCCTGCGCCGCAAACAGCCGCGCTCGCGGCCGATCGATGTCGACGCGCAGCGTTGGTTGCGGGTTGACGCCGCCCTCTTCCACATCGGTGGCGAAAAGCGTGATCAGATCTGCATCCTCGTTGTAGCCAAGCGCGATCCGGCCGGCGAGAAACTCGTGCGTCGGCTGATGGGGAAACGGCTCGAGCGGACGCGCCGCGGGACGCCGGCCCTCGCCGGAGGCGCGGTGCCGGGCGAGCACCTGCTGGATCGCTTCAGAGAGCGCGCTGACCTGCGTCTTTTCGCACCAGATCGATGCGGTCTTGTCGCCGGCCGTGACGCGCAGCCGAAAGCGCCGCTGCCCGGGCGGGCCAATCGCCTCCGCCTCAAGCACTTCCGCCACACCCAGATCGTGCTCCGCGCCATTGGCCATGGGCTGAGTATACCGAGGAGCTAGGATCAGACCCAACGAATCCTTCGTCTCAGCAGCCGGCGCGTCCACGCGCCGCGCGAAAGCAGGACTCCCGTGGCAGTAGACATCGGCCAAGCGGCGCCCGACTTCACCTTGATGGACGGCGACCGCAAGGAACACACGCTCTCCGACTTCCGAGGTCAGAAAGTCGTCGTGGCCTGGTACGTGCTCGCCTTCACCGGCGGTTGAACGAACGAACTGAGCCGCTTCCAGGAACTTCACTCCGAGTTCCAGGAAACGGGCGCCCAGGTGCTGGGCATCTCGGTCGACTCTCCTTTCGCCAACGGCGCATACGCCATCGAACTGGGCCTTGAATTCCCACTGTTGGGCGACTTCCCCTGGGGCAAGACTGCCAAGGCCTGGGGCATCCTCAACGAGGAACGCGGCTTCTCGGCTCGCATGACCTACGTGATTGATGAGCAAGGCGTCGTACGTCACATCGTCGACGCACAACGCGACTTCAATGCCCATCCAGAGGGCGCGTTGGAGTTTCTTCAGTCGCTCGACGCGGATGGGAGCTAGGCGTGGCCGATCCGATGCCAACGCATTGACCAAACCTGCTGTGCCGCTTTGGCTGGTGAGATTTGAGTTAACTGGGTATGCAGTATAACAATTGAGCATGTAGTTATCACCATGCTCAGCACTATTGTACTGTTTGATGACATAATGGGAACGTTTGCACAGCGTTGACAAAGATTACAAGATCCTTGAACATAAGCAGTGCGCAAGGTGAATACGTTAAGTAGACTCTGCGCGTGACCGCTTGGCGGCGAGTCGACTCCTCGGAGTACTCCAATGGTTACTTCCGTAACCCAGGGCCTCGTCGCCCCTCAAGACTGCGTTCACGAGTGGTTGATTGACTCGCCTCACGGCGCGCGGTCCGAAGGCTACTGCGGTCGCTGCCACGTGCGCGGCGTGTTCTTCAACTCGATTCCTGACGAAGTCCGGATCAATAACTCCGACATCTTCACCAGCCGGCGGCCCGGGACTCGGGACAACTGGTCTGAAGTCGATACCGAGTCCGAACTGCGCGCCATGTACGCGCGCCGCTGAGTCCTGCTGATTCCTGTGGTCCCCCGGGCCGGCAGGCCGTCAAGCGACCCTGCGGGCTTAGACTGCTTGCATGAGTAGACGCAGCGGCGGCACTGATGCAGGCGGCTCGGCGGACTTGTCCGCCGACCTTGCCAGTTTCGCGGTGCGCTCCGTGCCGTTCGACGAGTGGGTCGACATCGACACGCTCATACATCGCAGCTCAGTGACCTCCGGCGATTTCGACTACGTCTTGCGACCGCTCTGTCCCGACTGCGGGGTTGAGGCGGAGATTGAATACGAGACCCTGGAACCGGAAGCCGACGGCGGGCGCGAAGTGATCTCCGCGCTGGTCTGCGTGCCCTGCAGCCTGCTCTGGGAGCCCGACCAGCCCGACGACTGATGAAGGCTGATCGTACCGACTGCATTGGCCTGCGCAGACGCCGTCCGCATCCCGCGCTACCCTCTAGCTCAAACAAGCCTTGCAGAACGAATCGAGCTGCGTCGATGAGTGTTTCCGTGCGCATTCCGACTCCGCTGCGCTCTCTCACTGCCGACCAGGACGTCGTGGAGGCGGCTGGAGACACGCTCCAGCAACTCGTGCTGGACCTTGAGCGCCAGTTCCCCGGCATCGGCGATCGCATCATTGACGAGGACGGCGAAATCCGGCGGTTCGTCAACCTGTTCGTCAACGGCGAAGACGTCCGTTTCCTCGACGGCCTGCACACCGCGTTGAGCCAGGGCGACGAAGTGTCCATCGTCCCCGCCGTGGCGGGCGGCTGAGTCGCCATGAGCGTTCGCATCGACACCGACGGCAATGTCGCAACGATCACGCTCGACCGGCCCGAGCGGATGAACGCCATCAACCCGGAGATGTCGCAGCAACTCGACGAGTTCTGGTCCGAGTTCGACCGCGACGACGCGCTGCACGTGGCGATCATCACCGGCGCCGGCCGCGCCTTCTGCGCAGGCCGCGATCTCGTCCGCCCCGACGCTCACAACGACGAGATCGAGCGCGCCGCTTCTTCTGCAACCAGACGCCAGGCCGATCCGTCGAACGCGGCCGGGCTATCAAGCTGGGGCCCCGACAAGACCTGGAAGCCCGTGATCGCCGCGATCAACGGCTGGTGCCTGGCCGGCGGTTTCGCCCTGGCGCTCTCCTGCGACCTGCGAATCATGAGCGACACGGCGCGGATCGGCTCGATGGCGCCGCGCCGCGGTCTGCTGCCCGGCGGCGGCCAGGTGCAGCGGCTGGCCCGCTACGTGCCCTTTGGCAAAGCGCTGGAGTTGCTGCTGCGCGCCAACCACCTCGACGCCCACGAGGCGCACCGGATCGGCCTGGCCAATGCCGTCACCTCGCCGGACGACTTGCTACCGACCGCACTTGAATGGGCCGAAGAGATCGCCTCCAATGCGCCGCTGGCCGTGCGCGCTTCGAAGCGCGCGGCGTACGAGGGCGTGCTGCTGCAGTCCGGATTCGCCGAGGGCATGACGCTGGAGTCGCAACTCTATTCTGAGATCATGATCACGGAAGACGCGCGCGAAGGTACGACCGCCTTCGCCGAGAAACGCCCCGCCGAGTTCAAGGGCCGTTGATCCACGCAGGCGTCCTCCGCCCAACGGCAGGAGCACGCCAGATGGTCGACACATTCTCTTCCCTCAACGAGATCGCCCGCGCAGTCCGCGAGCGGGAAGTCTCGGCCGTCGAGATGCTGGAAGCGCATCTCGCACGGATCGATGAGGTCAATCCAACCCTCAATGCGGTCGTAGCGCTCTGCCGCGATCGGGCCAGGACTGAGGCCGCAGCCGCCGACGCCGCGATCGCCGGAGAAACTGAACTCGGGCCGTTGCACGGCGTGCCGATCACGCTCAAGGACTCGCACGACACCGAGGGCGTGGTGACGACCGGCGGCACGCTGGGACGCAAGGACTTCGTCCCCGAGGCCGACTCCACCGTTGCGGCGCGCCTGCGCGGCGCAGGCGCGATCCTGATGGGCAAGACCAACACGCCCGAGTTGACGCTCTCCGGCGAGACCGACAATCTCGTCTACGGCCAGACCCGCAATCCGTTCAATCCCGATCGCACGCCGGGCGGCTCCAGCGGCGGCGCGGCGGCCATCGTCTCGGCCGGTGGGTCGCCGCTCGACCTGGGCAGCGACACAGGCGGCAGCATCCGCTTGCCGTCGCACTTCAGCGGTCTCTGCGGAATCAAGCCCACCGCCGGTCGCGTGCCGCGTACAGGACACATCGTGTCCTGGGACATGGGCGCGCTCGAGGCCTGGACCACGATCGGCCCGATGTGCCGATACGTCGACGATCTCGAGCTGGCCTTGTCGATCATTGCCGGTCCGGATGGCATCGATCCCTTCATTCATCCCGTGCCGTTGCGCGACTCGGCCGATGTCGACCTGAGCAGCTTGAACATCGCGTGGTACTCGGATGTCGACGGCTACCTCGAACCGGATGACGATACTCGAGCTGTGCTCGACGACGCCGTGACCGCGCTGGCCGAGCGGGTTTCGACGGTCGAGCGCGACACGCCTCCGGCGCTGGCCGAGTACGTGGATCTCTGGCCTCGCGTCGGCGGCGGCGACGGCCGCGCATGGGTCACGCGCATCCTCGACCGGTGGGGCACCACGGAAGAGTCGGAATTCCTCAAGAAAGGCTTCGACCGGATTGAGCCGACGGCCACCGATGTCTTCACCGAATCGCTGGAGCGCCAGGATCGGTTCCGCAGCGAGATGCTGCAATTCATCCAACCCTACGACGCCATGATCGCGCCGGTCGCCGCGCGCCCCGCTCCCGAACACGGCCAGACCTACAGCGCCGAGCTGCGCACCATATTCTATACGGGGCCGTACAACATCGCGGGATGGCCCGGTACGGCGCTGCGCTGCGGCGAGTCCAGCGACGGCCTGCCCATTGGCGTGCAAATCCTCGCCCATCCCTGGCGCGAGGACGTGACCCTCGCCCTGGCGCGAGCACTGGAGAGCGATCTCGGTGGTTGGCAGCGACCGCCGATCTGACTCGTCACTCGTTCACTGGCAGGACCCGATCGAGCCAGTCGATTAGCAGGCGCCATAGGTCGTCGCGGCGCTGGCGCAGAGAGTGCGTGGCATCCTCCAGGGTGTGCAACTCGCGCCCCTGTCCGGCGAGCGAGTAAACCCATTCGGACAGTCGCGGCGGCAGGCGCCAGTCGGCCCCGCCGTGAATCAGCAGCAACGGACGCGGGGCCAGCGACCGGACCTCGGACGGCTCAATGCCCATGGTCTGTGTCGAGAGCGCGCAGGTCGCTGCCACATGCGGCGAGCGCGCTGCGGCGCGAATCACGATCGCACCCCCATAGGAATGGCCGATCAGCGCGAGCTGCCGGATGCCCTGTTCCGCAATCCAGTCGACTCCGGCGAGCAGGTCGGCTGTGCCGTCGTCGATTGGTCCCGGCGAGGTCTTGACCCGAAAGTCGAGCCGCAGCACGCCAATGCCTACCTGAGGCATCAACGCCGCGAGGTCGGCATAGATACCTTCGGCCGGCCCGTCGAAGCCGCCGTCGAATCCACCCACGCAGATCAGACCGCCGCGGACCTTGCCCTCGGCGGGCGGATGCCAGAGCGCGTCGATCGGGCCCAGCGCGGACGGGACGACCACTTCGGGTGATTCCATATCGCTTGATACGCTACTTGGGCGTTCATGAGGAAGGCCCGTTTATGACCTTTGTTCCGACCGATGCCGCCCGCGAGACCGATGCGCAGGCGGCGCTGCAGACCGCGTTCGCGCCGCAATCCGTGGCCATTGCAGGCGTCTCGCCGCGCACGACCGGCTGGGGCGGCGGGCAGATGTTCCTGCGCGCCATCCGCAATCTCGATCGCGTGCCGCAGGTCTACTGCCTCAATCCGCGCGGCGGCGAACTCGACGACGGCACCCCGCTCTACCGCTCGCTCGCCGAGGTCCCCGGTCCGGTCGAGTCGCTGATCTCCGCCGTACCCGCGTCGGCGATCCTCGGCCTGGTCGACGATGCCGTCGCCAAGGGCGTCAAGGTCATCCACCTCTTCACCGCCGGATTCGGCGAGACCGGCAGCGACGAGCGAGCCGAACTCGAATCCGAAGTCCTCAGCAAGCTGCGGCAGGCCGGGATCCGCCTGATCGGCCCGAACTGCATGGGCGTTCACTCGACCCGCGGCGGCGTCTCATGGATGGACGACAGTGGCTCGACACCGGGACACGTCGGCATGCTTTCGCAGTCGGGCATGAACGCTTCGGAAGTCGTCGGCCACGGCGCGCGGCGCGGGATTGACTTCTCCAACGTCGCCTCCTTCGGCAACGCCTCCGATCTGAACGAGGCCGACTACCTCGAATTCCTCGCCAACGATCCCGACTCCCATATCGTGCTCGCTTACCTCGAAGGCATCCGTAACGGCCGCCGCTTCCTCGGCGTGGCCCGCGAGATGTCGCAACGACGCAAGCCGCTGGTCGTGCTCAAGGGCGGCCTGACCGAGGCGGGCTCTCGCGCGGCAGCGTCGCACACAGGCTCATTGGCCGGTTCGGCCCAGATCTGGGATGCAGTGCAAAAGCAGGGCGGCTTCATGCCGGCGAACAGCGTCGAGGAGCTGCTTGACCTGGCCGTCACCATCGAGCGGATGCCCGGTGTCTCCGGACCTCGCTGCGCCGTCCTCGGAGGCGGTGGCGGCGTTTCGGTGCTGGCCGCCGACATCTGCGATCGCAACAACATCCCGGTGCCCTGGTTCGCCGATCAGACCCAGCAGGTGCTGCGCGAGTTCACGCCCGTCGCCGGCACCTCGATTCGCAACCCGCTCGACGCCGGCTTCATGCTCGAGGGCGACAAGATGGAAACCGCCCTGCGTGCGGTCGCCGACGACCCCGGCATCGATTGGCTCATGGTCCACACCGGCGCGGACGGCGGCGGTCCGCGCGGTCGGCAGGACGATCATGCCCGGCAGATGGCCGAGGGCCTTGCCGCGATCGTGCCGAAACTGAGTAAGCCGCTCGCCGTCGTCATTCGCCAGGCGCGCACCGGCGAGGGCTTCGAGCGCGGCCTCGACCTCCAGCATCGGCTCAACGGCCACGGCATCGCCTGCTTCCAGAGCATTGACGCCTGCGCACTTGCCGTGCGGCGATACCTAGACTGGCAGCAGCGCTAGGGAGTCGATATGGCCTGGATCAAGCCGCGCCGCATGCTGAGAGCCCCCGACTCGAGCGTCACCGCGCTCGATGAGCAGGGCGCCACGCTGCAGATTGACGGACTCTTCTGCGGCGTCTGCGCCAACCGAGTCAGCAATTCGCTCAGCCGCCTCGACGGAGTCGAGTCGGCCTCCTGCGACCTCGAGAGCGCCATCGCGACCGTCCGCCTGAGCGGAACCGTCGATGAGGCAGAACTCAGACAGGCCGTGCTCGACGCCGCCTACGCCAAGCCGCTGCGACGCGCCGCCGAGCGCGCCGCTCGGGCGGTCGGCCTCTAGTCATGGCGCGGACGCCCAGCCTCGGCGCGCACGTCTCCTCCGCCGGAGGCATCGACAAGGCGGTCGACCGCGCCGTCGACCTGGGCGCGGAGTCCTTTCAGATCTTCGGCGCGGCCCCACAGATGTGGAAGCGCAAGCATCATCCCGACGAAGACACCGAGTCCTACCGCCAGAAGTTCACACAGGCCAGGCTCAAGTCGTCCTTCATCCACGCCGTCTACCTGATCAATCTCGCCTCGCCCGACGACGAATTGCTGCGCAAGTCGACCGACACCCTGACCGCCGAGCTGGACCTGGCCGCTCGGATCGGCGCAGACGGCGTCATCTTCCACGTCGGTTCGCACATGGGCTCGGGCTTCGACCACGCCTTGCCCAGAATCGCGGCGGGCATGAGGGAGGCGCTGGATCGGACGCCGGACGACGCGCTGTTGTTGTTGGAAAACAACGCCGGCGCGGGTCGATCCGTTGGATCAACCTTCTCGGAACTCTCGGCAATCATGAATGCCGTCGACAACCCCCGCGTGCGCATCTGCCTCGACACCTGCCACGCGCACGCGGCCGGCTACAACGTGGCCACCATCGCCGGACTCAAGGCGACCGTGGACGAGTTTCAACGCGAGCTCGGCGCAGACAAGCTCGCTGCGATCCATGCCAACGATTCCAAGACCCCACTCGGCTCAGGTAGGGATCGGCACGAGAACATCGGCCAGGGAACCATCGGTGTCAAGGCCTTCAGGCGGATGGTGCGGAACCGTCTGTTTCGCAAGGCGGCCTGGTTGCTGGAAGTCCCCGGATACGAGGGCAACGGACCAGGCAAGGCCGACGTTGAGGTCCTCAAGTCGCTGCGCGACGACGCCGACGTGCCGGACGTCCCCGCCCCGAGCGGCTAACCAGCGTTGGAGGTTAGAGCGGCGAGATTGCCCGCCGCGAGCCGCGGCCGGAACTCCGTACGTCCGGCATCACTTCGACCCCGAACACGTGCCCGACCAGACTCAAGAATGAGAGCGTCGCGTCGCTCATCGAACGCCGCCGCCGCCGAATGACGGCGATGCTGCGCCGGATCGGCATCGCCGACTCGATCTCAATCGGCGCAAGCGCTCCGCGCTCAAGCTCTTCCTCGACGGCCACTTTGGGCAGGAACGCCAACCCCAGTCCGCGCAACACAAGCCGCTTCGCCATCTCGAGGCTGTCGACATCGATCGAGTGCCGGGGCGAGGCGCCGGAGTTGTGAAACACCGCCTGGCTAATCGCGTGATAACTGCTGCCCGTGTCGAAGAAGATCACGGCTTCGTCGGCGATCGCCGCAGGCGAGATCGGACCCTGTCCGGCCAGCTTGTGGTGTTGCCCGGCAAGCAGCACGATGTCGTCTTCGTAGAGCGGGACCGACTCGATCTCCGGGTGTCCCAGTTCGCGCTCGAAGCCGATCTGCACCTCGTCGTCCAGCACCATCTGCGAGACCTCGTGGCTACGGCCGGTGCGGATAGAGATTTCGACGTTGGGCTGCGCTGCGGCGTAGCGCTGCAACAAACCGGGCAGGACATAGGTGCCGACCGTGGGCGCCGTGCCGATTACCAGGCTCCCGCCGCCGCCGGCGCGCAACGCATGGATCGCTTCTGCCGCGTCGCGGGCGGCCTGCAGCGTGCGTTGCGCGTGCGGCAGCAGTGCCCGGCCGGCATCCGTCAGCCTCACCCGTCGACCAAGCCGCTCGAACAGCGTGACCCCAAGCTGCGCCTCCATCTGGGCAATCCGCGCCGAGACCGTTGGCTGGGTCAGATTGAGACGTTCGGCTGCGCGCGAGAACGATCGCGCCCCCGAGACCTCGACGAAGGCCTCAAGCCTGGCCAGATCGATCCCGTGAATGCCCTGCATGTTGCAGCCTTCCACCGGCCGCTAGCCGGAGCGGACTCCCGTCTTGCGCACGGTTACCTCGCCATACACACCCAACTGGCAAGCCAGGCGCACCGGGTCGTTGAGCGCATTCCTGCCGCGCTGATTGAGCAGCGCTTCCTCTTCCGCGCGGCCCATCTCAGAGAGGTGTTCCGCTCCCGCGATCACGGTGACAAAACAACCGGCGCAGCGGCACTGCATGTCGCACTGGTTGGGCCACCACATGCCGGCGTCGCGAGCCGCCTGCATCAACCGCTCACCCTCGGGAACATCGACCGTCAGACCGGACGGTTCGATCGTGACCGTGTGCCGAGCTCCGAACATCTGCTTACCCTGCTACGTTCGCTCGCGTGACTCCGGCAAAGCCGAGAAAGTCGTCCTCCCAGCTCAACACCTGCTCGACGAATCCTCTGGGTACCGGCCGAATCTGCGATGTGTCGATGCCGTCGGTCGACAGCGTGTCGAGCGGCGGGCCGACCTGGACGTTTTCCTCGACCATCTTGGCCATCACCGCGTCGACGACGAGGCCGCGCGCGTCGGGATCGACGCCTTCCTCGATGGCCGTCCACTCCATGTCCAACACGAGATCGACGAAGCCGCCGGTCACCATCAGACCTTCTTCGGATAGCTGCTCGGCGATCCACTCCCCGGCTTCGTTCATCAGCGCTTCGCTTGGTCGTGGCATCGGATCGCTTGCTCCTTGGTCCAATCGTTCAGTCGCCGACGATCTCTGGTCTGTGGCTGTCGGTGATCGTCACATCGTTGTCGACGCCGAGACCTGACTGCAGCACCACGATCAACAGCATCAGCAGGATCACGGCTCCGGCCAGGATCAACACAGTCTTTCGGACTCGGGCCCAGAGCCGAGACGCCAGCGCCGACGCCGGGTCCAGTCCTGCACGTATCCGCATGCGCTCATCTTACTCCCGACACCAACCGGCGACGGCAAGACGCGCCAGAGATTGACCGCGTGCGTGGATGCAGGAACAATGCAGTCCACAACCTCCGCATTCCCGCGATTGACTGGTGCACTATGACCCGACCCATCCTCCACACCGAGATGTGCGACCTCCTGGACATCGAATACCCCATCGCGCTGGCCGGCATGGGACCGACCGTCGGCGGCGGACAGGGCGGCGTCGCCGGACCCGAACTCGTCGCCGCGATCTCCAACGCCGGCGGACTCGGCGTGCTCGGCGCGGCCGGATTCCCGCCGGACCGCCTCGAAGCTCAGATCCGTCGCATTCAGGACCTCACCGACCGGCCCTTCGGCGTCGACATCCTCGTCCCCTCCAACGTCGCGGCGCGTCCCAGAGGGCGTCAGCGACCCGCGGACCCGCGCGACCTCCTGCCGGATGACCACAAGCAGGTGATCGGCGGCATCCGCGCCGATCTCGACCTGCCCGACGTCCAGGCCTCGCGCGCCGATGTCCGTACCCCGCGCTTTACGCCGCAGGACCAGGTCGACACGATCACCGGCATGCAGGTGCCCGTGCTCGCCACCGGACTCGGTAACCCCGCGCCCTTCGTCGACCAGGTCCACGAGGCCAACGGCAAAGTGATCTCGCTGGTCGGCAATGTCAAGAACGCCCGCCGAGTCAACGAGGGCAACGCCGACATCGTCGTCGCCCAGGGCCACGAGGCCGGCGGTCACACCGGCCGCATCGGCACCATGGCGCTGCTCCCGCAGGTGCTCGACGCTGTCGCCCCCAAGCCGGTGATCGCCGCCGGCGGCATCGGCGACGGCCGCGGCCTCGCCGCCGCCCTCGCCATGGGCTGCGTCGGCGTCTGGTGCGGTACCGTCTTCATCCCCACCCAGGAAGCCAACCTCGACGAGTTCCGCAAGCGCCGCATCCTCGCCGCCAACGACGAGGACACCCGCGTCACCCGCCTCTACTCGGGCAAGACCATGCGCAACATCACCAACGAGCTGATCGAAGCCTGGGAAGACTCCGGCACCCAGGCCCTGCCCATGGGCCTCCAGGGTCTCCTGATCGCAGACATCGCCGAAGCCGCCAAGCAGGGCGAGCGAGAAGACCTCCTCATGAACGCCGCCGGCCAAATCTCCGGCCTCCTCCACGAACTCCGCCCGGCCGCCGAAGTTCTCGAAGAAATGGTCCGAGAAGCAGTCGAGGTGTTCACCTCAAGGTTGCCCGCGAACGTCAAGGCCTCGGTTGGGGCTTGAGGAAGCCCATAGTCAACGACCTAAAGAATGCCGATGAGTTTGTCCGCTAAGAGAAGCAGGAGATGACTAACAGCCACCAACTGGCACAGCTTGTGGAAGAATCCATCGTCGCTGCTGCCCAGTCGCAGATAGAGGCAATTCAGAGGTTGACAGGTTGGGATAACCGCGAGCTAAATCGCCGCATAGCGCACTCCAAGGAATCTTTAGACCTGTTGTCCACTGGCGGAACTCCAAACTACGACGATGCAGTCGTTGCCCTGCTCTATCTCCTTCGCTATCACTACGCCCATGTGAACCTTGCCTGGTCCTTGCTGGCTGCCGCCCACCCGCTTGACCGCGCTGCTGCCTTGGTGCGAGAAGACAATGCTCTCCAAGTCGTTGACTTCGGAGCTGGTACGTCGGCCATGTATTGCGGTCTCGTTTTGTTCATCTCGGAGCTGATCGAACTCGGGCACAGTGTCGGCTCAATCGTTGTGCAATCGGTCGAGCCATCACTTGCGATGCGGGCAATGGGAGTTGCCTTTGGACAGGAGTTTCGTTCCCGAGCAAAGAGCACCAACCTACGAGGCTTCGGTCCTCTCCCCGCCCTTACTCAGGCGCTCGATCTAGTGGAACACTCCTTTCATCAGGATCGCTCCAAGATTCAACGGCTCGGGAGGAACCGCTTGCTCAGCGCAATGCACACCATTTACGAGGGTCCTGGGCATTCGCTGGAACTCAAAGGATCATTGAGCAAGCTCAACTGGCGTCTATCACCTACCGAGGGTCTCATGACCTTTCACATCTCCAAGCAGCGGGGCGCGGTCGAAATCGCGCCATTCAAGGGGGAGGGGCGCTCCCTCGGCCTAGAGGAGAGACTGCCTCAGCGAACGCTGAGTGAGTTGGACCGGATGTGCAGGAATATCGGCTTCGTCCGATATCCCAACAACCCCATGGCGAGACAGGCCTTTCCAGTCACTAAGGACGCCGCCGCCCTACACTGGACTAACCTCCCTCCTGCGAACATTCTGGGAAATCCACAGTAGGACGAGATGCCAGCTACACAAAGGAGTTCGCTACCAGCCACTCTTCAGAGGGCCAGCACCACTTACGCCGATGCCAGCCAGATCCTCACTAAGGCCACCGGCTTCATGTCCGAGTACGACTTCACCCTCAACCCCTACTCGGGCTGCGGGTTCGGCTGCACCTATTGCTACGCGGCTTTCTTCGCCCGCGACGCCGAAAAGCGCGACAACTGGGGCAACTGGGTCGATGTCAAGCAGAACGCCGTCGATCTCCTGAGTCGCCCGCGACAACAGGCCAAGCTCGACGGCGCCCGCATCTACATGTCCTCTGTCACCGACGCCTATCAACCTGTCGAGCGCAGGCTCAATCTCACCCGGCAGCTCCTGGAGATCATGGCATTCGGCGCGCCGGTCGAGTCGGACGTGAACGTGCAGTCAAGCATGTTCGCCGAGTCGCCGGCAGCCTCTTACGGCGACAGCGGTCATTCGCCCAAGCTCGTGGTCCAGACCCGCTCGCCCGACGTCACCCGCGACATCGATCTCTTCCAGCAAATCGAAGCGAACGGCGGTCGCGTCCAGATCAATATGACCGTTACGACCGACAACGAAGACGTGCGTAAGAGATTCGAACCGTCTTGCCCTGCGAATCAGCGTCGGATCGATGCCATTCAGCAAGTGCATGAGGCGGGCATTCAGGCCTGTGTCACACTTACACCGATGATCTGGTCCGACGATCCCCAGGCCTTCGCGAGCAGCTTGCTCGACACAGGCATTGAGCGCTTCATCATCCAGCCATTCAAATTCACGGGCGGCAAGTTCGTCGCTCAGACCCGCGACGGCGCACTACAGCTCATGGCCGAGCTGCTGGACTGTCACCCGCATCCTAAGGTCATCGAGCGCGAGTACATGAAGCGCTATCGCGACGCACTCAGCGTCTTCCGCGGGACGCTGCCGAACCTCGGCGAGGAGCGAGATGGCTTCGCACCGCCCTTCTAGGGAGTTCCATCAGTCCCCCCATCCTTCCGGCAGCACACCCGCACACCCGCCGAATAGCCCGACCGACAACCACCAACACCCATCCACAACCGCACAAATCCGTCGAAAACCGAACAAAATCGAACAAGTCCGTACACCGAAACCTGACCACAGCCGACCAGATCCAACCACTTCCTTCCACCCCGAATCCCACGAAACCCAGCAAAACACTGGAGATCCTCGCCGGCCGTTCTCTTTCCCGCGCCAGGAAAAAAGTCTCAACTAGCCACCCTGAACCGATCAAATCGCCTCCTACAATCCGAACATGACACAAACAGCGCTCGACGGCGTCCGCATCCTCGACCTCACCTCCGAGATGGGTTGGTATGCGGGCAAGTTGCTCGCCGACCTCGGCGCCGACGTGATCAAGGTCGAGCCGGTCGGCGGCGACCCCGCTCGCGGCCGCGCGCCCTACTGGAACGGTGCGCCGGGACGCGAGACCTCCCTGCGCTTCTGGTACTTCAACGCCAACAAGCGCTCGGTCACGGTTGATCTCGGCCAGTACGACGGCCGCTGGCTGTTCGGCGAACTGGTCAAGACCGCCGACATCGTGATCGAGTCCTGGACCGCACCCGAGCGCTCCGAGCTGGCGGAACTCGGAGTCGAACCCGTCGCCTGTATGGACGCCCAACCAGACTTGATCTGGGTCTCGATCACGGGATTCGGACTCGACGGCCCGCGCTCCGGCTGGCAAGTCACCGACCTGATCGCCCAGGCCGCCTCGGGCATCGCCACCCTGGCCGGATACCCCGACGGCTCCCCGATGCGCATCGCGGGCAACCAGGCCTACATCGTGGCCGGCATCTCGGCGGCGCAGGGAGCGCTGCTCGCGCTGCTCCAGGCCGAAGCAATCGGCGCAGGACAGCGGGTTGAGACCTCAATCCAGGAGGCGCTCTCGATCTGCCAGGAGACTGCGCACCTGCAGTGGGACTTCCAGGGCACATCACGGGAACGCATCGGCGAGCAGCACCGCATGCCCGGCATCGGCACCTACCAGACGCGCGACGGCTACATCTACTCCGCCGTCGGCATCCCCGGTTTCGGCTCTCCCTGGTCCGAGTTGATCCGCTGGATGGACGAAGAGGGTCAGGCCGAGGATCTGATCGAACCTGTCTACGCCGAGACCTTCGCCAACTTCAACATGCGCGCCCTGGGCGTGCAGGAGGAGCTGGCCAAGCTCGCTCCGATCATGAATCGGGCGCAGGAAGTGCTGACCGCCTTCTACGCCTCGAAGACCTCGCTGGAGGCCTACGAGCAGGGACAGGCCAGGCGGCTGCTGATCGGCATGGTCGCCTCGCCCGCCGACATCGGCGACGACGAACACCTCAAGGCGCGCGAGTGGTGGCTGGAGATCGACCAGCCGACCAGGTTGGGCGCGGACGACGCCCAGATCCGATTCCCCGGTCCGCCCTACCGGCTCTCGGAGACGCCGACCGAGATTCGCCGTCCGGCCCCAAAGATCGGTGAACATAACCAGGAAGTCTGGGTGGACGAAGTCGGCATTCCCGCCGAGGACCTGATCGCATTCGCCGGAGAGGGCGCGGTATGACCTCGCAGACATCGCTCAACGGAACCAACGGGACTCGACCGCTCGACGGCATTCGCGTCGCCGACTTCTCCTGGTTCGGCGCCGGCCCGATTGCCGGACGCACGATGGCCGACTTCGGCGCCGACGTCATCCGCATCGAGTCCGAGGCCCGCGTTGACGGTCTCCGCCTGGGACAGCCGCAGAAGCCGGGAAAGTCGGGCTACAACGTCTGCGCCTACTTCAACAACTTCAACGCCGACAAGCGCTCCTTCCTGCTCAACATGTCGGCCGAGGGCTCGCGCGAGGTCGCCTTGCGCATCATCGAGCGCTCCGACATCTTCCTCTCCAATCTCACCCCGCGTGTGATCGAACGCTGGGGCCTGACCTACGAGGAACTCTGCGAAGTCAAGCCCGACATCATCGCCGCGTACCAGCCAATGCAGGGACTGTGGGGGCCGCACCGCGATTTCCTCGGCTTCGGCGCCGTGCTCACGCCGACCACCGGCATCTCCCATCTCTCCGGCGACCCCGACCGTCGCCCGGTCGGGGTCGGCACCAACTATCCCGACTACGCCGTCAATCCCGGCCACACCATCGTCGCGATCCTCGCCGCACTGCGGCATCGACGCCGAACCGGCCGAGGTCAGCGGATCGAACTCGCACAGATCGAGTCGGTCGCGGCGACGATGGGGCCTGCGCTGATGGACTACACGGTCAACGGCGTCAACCAGGACCGCAAGGGCAATCGCTCGACCTGGATGTGCCCGCACGGCATCTACCGCTGCGCCGACGATCCCTCCGGCCGCGAGCGCTGGATCGCCATCGCGATTCGCGACGACGCCGAGTGGGAATCACTCTGCGCCGTCGCCGAGGGCTCGTCCTTCGCCTCTGACGATCGCTTCGCCACCCTGCTCGGCCGCCGCAGGAACGAGGCCGTGCTCAACCAAGCCATCTCGGACTGGACCGCGTCATTCGATGCCGCATCGCTCGCCGTCCACCTGCAGTCGGTCGGAATCCCGGCGGCGCTGATCCAGGACGCCGAGGACATGTGCGAGCACGACGACCACCTCGCCGAGCGCGGCTTCTACGCCTATCTCGATCACCCCGAAACCGGCATCTCGCTCTACGACGGACCCACGGTCAAGCTGCACGACACGCCCGGCTACCTCGCCTCGCCCGCCCCGCTCTTCGGCGAGCACACGTTTGAAGTCGCAACCGATGTCCTCGGCTACTCGGCCCAAGAAGTCGCGGAGCTCACCGCCTCCGGCGTGCTGGCTTAGTTCTGCCTAGCCCCCGCCGCCGAAACCCAACTCGCGCTCGAGGAACGGGCCGACCGGCTGGATGCCCTGCGGCATGAAGTCCCAGTGACCGCAGGGCAACCAGACCAGCTCTTTCGGCTCGGACAGCAATTCGTAGAACCGCTGCGTCGCCTCCGGCGTGATCAAATCGTCCCGCTCGCCGGCCACAACCTGGATGGCGCGGCCGGCCATCATCGCCGCGTAGACACCGGGATCGCTCAGCAGATCCGCCAACTCGCCGGCGCTCCCGCCGCGCCCCGACAGCGTGCTCGCCCCGGAAATGCAGAATGAAGCCGCCTTGACCCGCTCGTCCAGTCCGACGAACGGCGCACCGCGCATCCCGCCCATCGAGAAGCCGACGAATCCGACCCGCTCGGCGTCAACCTCCGGCCGCTTCGACAGGTAGTCGAGCGTGCGCATCCAGTCGACCACCGTCTGCAACGACTGGTCCAACCGCCGCATCGGCCAGCGCTGGAAATCTTCCATCGAGACCGCCCGCCTCGCGCGTTCGCCGTGACCGGCCTGATCGATCGTGGCGCAGATCGCGCCGCGCTGGACCCACTGCTCGGCCGGCCAGAGCACGTAGTCGCTGGACTTGTCCAGCGTGCCCGGATGCCCGACCAGCACCAGGGGTCGCGGACCCTCGGCTTCGGCCGACTGAATCAGCAATCCGCTGATCCGCTCGTCGTAGCGCGACGTGATCTCAAACCGCTCGACCGTAATCCCGCCGCCCTCGCCCGCCTGCGCGGTCTGCGCGTCGAACGGCAAGTCGCGGTCGTAACCAAACGCAAGCTCGCGCAACAGGCGCAACTGGTCGGTGTCGTCACTCATATCTCAATGCCTCGGCAATCGTCGTGCGTGCCGCCTGTCTTGCGGGGAAGTAGGTCAGCACGAGCGAGGCAATGAACGCGCCGATCAGGATCGGCAGGATCGTACCCAGCGGGACGTACATGTCGATCTCGCCGAACGTGCCTTCGGCAAACAGTCTCCAGGCGAGTCCCAGCGCAAGCGCCGTGCCCAATCCAAGCCCCAGCAAGGCGATGAATCCCATCTCCAGCAGTAACTCGAATCCGACCAGCCGCGCCTGGAAGCCAATCGCCCGCAGGACGCCGATCTGTTGCCGGCGCTCAACCACCGCGCGCAGGGCGATCACGCCCAGCGCCGCCAGACCCGCGACCAGACCAATGCCAATGAATCCCTGGAACAGGGCCAGGATCGACGACTGCGTGCTCTGCTGGCGTTTGAGTTCGCCCTGGATATCGACGGCGAAGATGCGCAGCTCGCGCTCGATGCCCTGCGCGACATCGAGCGAGTCCGCCCCGTCTCGCGTGGAGATGTAGTGCCGCGTGGTCTCGGACTGTCCGATTACCTGGTTAGCGATTGACTCAGGCAGTAGCAACGTCGGCAGTCCGCCCTCCTCGCCGTCGAGGTCGACGAAGGCGCCGCTGACCCGCTCCAGCACAGCAATCACTTCGACTTGTCGGGCGCTGGCGCCCAGACCCACCTCAACCACGATCCTTGGCAGCCGGGTCGACTCATCAGTGACGCCGTCGGGTGTCGACCAGGGATCGAGCCCGCTCTCGTTGAATCCAAAGGCGCCGTCGATTGCATCGACGGTCACCACTGCGACCATCTCTCCGCCGGCCAACGCCGACCAGATCTCGCGCTCGTCTTCGTAGCGGTACGAGGTCGCCTGCAGCTTGATCTCTTGCCCGGCGATGAACTCGCTGTTGACCCCACCGATCACCACCGCGTCGCGATCCTCGAGACGAACCGTGGACAGGTCGGTCTCGACGACACGGATGTTGCCGTCGCCGTCCAATATGTGCTCTTCGGCCACCGGATTCCAGCGTTCGGCGAGCACCGTCACCGCACGCGTACCGCGCCGCGGACCGGCCTCGATCCGTCCGGCATTCTCGATGTCCGCAAGCACGCCGCCGGCGCCCGCCTCGGCGAGGCCCGCGCGAATGTCGGAGGTCGCGTTGATCTCGGTGTTGAAAGCAAGCACCTCGAAGCCGCCGGCCGTGTCGCCGGCGGTGAAGGCCTGGCTGAACGAGGCGTTGATCGTGCTGAAGTTGACCAGTGCGAACGTGATCAGTGCGATCATCGCAATCGTCATGCCGGTGCGATAGCGGGCCGCAGCCGGATAGGCAGCCGCTGTCCGAATCACCGGCGCCAGCCGACCCACTCCGCCGACGACTGCCCGGATAGCGCCCACGATGAGGTCGAGGTTGAAGATCAGCAGCAGCGTCCCGGCGGCGGTCAGCATCGTGCCGGCCAGTACGAACAGCTCAGGCCCTCCGTTGAGGTTGTTGTTGAAGAAGCTCTCGTGCCAGTCGTTGGGAATGAACCAGAGGAACATCACGACGCCGGCGCCAACGGTGTACAACAGCCGCTGGTTGATCCGGCGTCCTCGCACGCGGAGCTTGTTCAGACCCATCACGATGCCCAGCGGAGTGAGCGAAATCCCGGCGATGTACAGGAACAGGCTCTCCTGTCCCAATCCCAGATCGACCAGGTACAGGCCGCCGACCAGGAACAGCACCCACCACTGCGGATTCCAGCGCAGCACGCGCCAGCCGAACAGCAGGATCCAGGGAACCAGGCGCCGGGCGCGGCGGTTGCCGGTCAGTTGCAGGACGAACGCAATCGGCGCGCCCAGGATCAACGTCAGCGGCGTAGTCAGGACCAACACGATGCCAATCGCGGTGGTGAAGACGCCGAGCACATTGCGCAGCACGCGCCACGGCGTCAGCGGAACGGTCTCCTCGTACTGTCCCTCCGGGATATCTCGGATCGCGGCGACGATGTTCAGCCGCGAGGCGCGGAAGCTGGAGAAGACCACGGTGATGAACGTAATCACGATGCCGATACAGGCCGAGATCACGAGGCTCTTGATCGTCACGGTCCAGGTGAATTGGAAGCCGAAGCTCTCGAAACCCTGGTTCAGCGCGGCAATCAGGCCGATCGCGAAGAGCAACCCCAGGACGACGCCGATCACGGCCGCGCCCATGTTGTAGATCATGCCTTCGGAGATGAACATCTGAATCAGGTCATTGCGCTGCATCCCCACGGCCCGCGCGATACCCATTTCCGGTTTCCGCTCCTCGGCCAGCATGGCAAAGATCAGGAAGATCAACAGGATGCCTGCAGCGACCGAGAACGATCCCATGAACAGGAAGAGCGTGGTGAAGGCGCTGGCGATGAACTCGGCGGCTTCCAGGCTGTCGGCCTTGATCGGGTCCGTGGCAAAACGCGGCAGTCCGTTACTCAGGTAGAGGTCCGGCTTTGCTCGCTGCAGCCCGATTAGGGCCTGGTTGATGTCATCATCGAGCGCGTCCGAAAACTCCAGCGGCGCATCCACGCCGCCGGCGCCGCTCACCAGGATCGTGTCCCACTTGTCAGGCGGCGACAGTCCTGGACCTAACAGCTCCTGATACTGAGCCATCGACAGCAGGCCGCCGGCCGCCCCCGGTTCCAGATTGCCGGTCAGGACGGCGTCACGGCCGATCGCGGCGACCGTGTACTGGCGAGGCTGACCGAGCACATAGAGACGGACTCGGTCGCCGGGCTCGGCGTCAAGTTCGCGCGCCGCGATCTCGTTGATCACAATCTCATCCGTGGCCAGTCCCGTCAGACGCAGCAAGTCGCCGTCCTCGTCGCGGACCGCGTCGAGCCGGTCGACCATCGCCGGGTCCACGCCGACCAAGAAGAACTGCGGCTCGATCAGGCCGGCGTCGGGGTGTTCAATCGGGACGAGTTCAAAGCGCGAGCCAAAGATCGCGTCGATCCGGTCGTCGCCGGCGAAGTGCGACTGCAGATCTCGCAAGACCTGGTCGGGAATCGTGTCGCCGACACGCTCGCCGTCGCTTGTGTCAATCTCCTCGGGCTCGATGAAGTGGTCGATCCGCTCCAGGCTGTCCAGCGCGAGCCCTCGGATGCTGACTGCCAGCGAATCGCCTGTCGAGAACGCAATCGTCACGATGATCGTGGCCAGCGTGAGGCCCATCGTGACGAGTACCGTCTGCGCCCGACGGCGCGGGATGTTGCGTAAGCCCATACGCACGAGGATCGGCCGCTTGAGGAAGATGAACGCAATCACCGCCGCCGCCACGCCGGCGATGGCGACGACGATCCACATCAACCGGATCGTGGGCAGACCGAAGAGTTCTTCCATGTCGCAGATGCCCTCGCGTTGAGAATCGTCCGACGCAGCAGCCCGCTGAGCGCCGCTAGCTGCCGAGCTGCCGGTGAATCGTCTCGCCCTCGATCAACCCGTCACGCATATGAATCGTGCGGTTCGCTCGCCGCCCGATGTTCTCGTCGTGCGTGACGATCACAAACGTCTGCTGATTGCGCTCATTTAGATCCTCGAGCAAGTCCATGATCTGGTTGGCGTTGGTCGAGTCGAGGTCGCCGGTCGGTTCATCGCCCCAGACGATGGCAGGATCATTGACCAGGGCTCGGGCAATGGTCACGCGCTGGCGTTGGCCGCCCGAGAGCTGGGCCGGGCGATGACCGGCCCAGTCGCGCAGGTCGACCTGCTCCAGGGCGAGCATCGCCCGTTCTCGGGACTCTCGCTGACCCACGCCGCCGAGCAGCAGCGGCAATTCGACATTCTCGACCGATGAAAGCACCGGCAGCAGGTTGTAGAACTGGAAGATGAACCCCATCCGTCTGGCGCGATGATCGGTGCGCTCCGTGTCGGGCATGTCGTGGATGCTGCGCCCCTCGACGTAGATCTCACCCTGATCGATCGTCTCCAGTCCCGACAGGCAGTTGAGCAGCGTCGTCTTGCCGCAGCCCGACGGTCCCATGATCGTCACCATCTCGCCCTTCGCCACGGTCAGCGTCGCGCCGCGCAGCGCGTGAACGGGCTGTCCCGCCCCCGCATAGGTCTTGTGCACGTCGCGGGCGACGATGATCGAATTGGCCGCCGCTCGGGCGGCCGCCGACTTCTGCGGAGCGGGTTCGGCTTCAAGGTCCAACGGACGAGTGGTCATGGAGGACTCCTCACGAGCCATGTGAGACTCGGTGCGATCGCACGACGCTGCCTCGCAGCTGCGCCTGCTGCTGCGGCTCCGACCCAGCCTATCCCGCCCCTGCGTAATCGCGGGGTCATCGACTCGGAAAATCGCGGTCAGCGCGCGGAAATGTAGAGCAACGAATAGCCGCTGTCCCGCGATCACGTAGCGTTCGTGGCATCGCCCAACGCGAACGAACGGACCCAACCATGACCGAAACCGCCAGCCTGATGGAAACCGCCGACCAGTTCGCCCAGGACTTGATCGCGAACAACATCGCCGGACTGATGCCGGTCTTCACACCGGTCGGCATCGGGCAGGCGATGGCGCTGCAGGCACAGCCGGGCTCGGCCGAGGGCTCGGAGAGCTTCGAGATCGACGACCAGGGCGACAATCTCCTGCACATCACGTTTCGCGGTCCGGAGAGCGCCGGCGGCGACGGCACGATCTTCACCCAGTGGGTCGAAGTCGAGGGTTTCTGGAAGGTCGACGCAATCGGCCGCGTGGAGTAGCGGTTAGGTCAGGCTCAACTCGACATCGCCAATGCCCGGAAATGCGATCGTCACCTCCATGCCGGCCTGCCCGCCGGGATGCAGCGCGGCTGCTCCCGTGGTGATGATCTCGCCCTCCGCGACCGTCATGCCGCGATTGTTGATCTCGTTCACGGTCGCGACCAGCACTTCGACTGGATTGGGACGTCCGTCGCGACCCTCGGCCACGACCTCGCCGTCGATCTGAATCGAGCAGGGCAGGCTGACGAGATCCTTGTTCCGCCAGTCGTCGATCTCCGGACCCACGATCAGCGCCTGGTTGCCGACGCCGTCGGCCGCCATGCTGGGGAACTCAGGCGCGCCGCCGAAGCGGTTGTTCGGCGCTTCAATCACGATGTAGGCATTGGACACGCCGTCCAGCACCGAATCCCGGCTGTGTCCGCCGTCGGTCGGCGCGTACTCTCGACCCACTCGGAACGCGACCTCAGCCTCAAGGATGCAGGTGACGAACTCGTCGCCCGGGATCGAAGCAGGCGAGTCGATCACCATGCCCTCGAAGAACGGCGCAAGCACCATGTCGCCGCCGATCACCGCCGCTTTCCAGGCGACCGCCGGTCGCGGGTTGCGCGACCAACGCTCCCAGTAGATGCGGCCACCGTCGTCGGCGTTCTGCGGCCGGCAGGACTCGGGGATTGGCGGCAGTGGTAGTCCGTTGGCAGTCGCTTGATCGAGGAAATCTGCGGCTTGCTTCACCTGGGCGTCGGAGAGAGCGTCGGGCATTGTGGCATCCAATCGGACTGTTCGGTTCGCTGAGTCGTACCAGCAGGATAAGAGCCTCGCGGCTGCGTCCCTGCTTCGGGTTACCCTGCCGGCATGACCCACAACACGCCGCGACCCGTTGACGAGCTGGTCGACTTTCTTTACTCGCTGGGTACGGCCGACGTTGACCACACCGGCCACGACTTCCTCTCCCATCTGCGGGCGGTCCGCGATTTGCTGGTTGAGCACGACGCCGGGGACGAGTTAGCCGCCGCGGGATTGTTCCACTCGATCTACGGCACCGAGAAGTTCCGGGACTTCTCTCTGCCGCTTGACCAGCGTCAGCAAGTGCGCGACCTGATCGGCGATCGCGCCGAGCGCATTGCCTGGCTCAACTGCATAATGGATCGCACCACATTCGACGCGGCGGTCGTGGCCGCATTGGACGGGGTCTCGGAGCTGACAATCGCTGATCGCGAGGGCAATCCGCCTGTTGCGGTCACGCTTGAACAGCTTCGCGACCTGGCGACAGTCCACCTCTTCGACTGGCTGGAGCAGGTCGAGCGCTCCGAGTTTGGTTGGGGCTACCGTCGCGAGGCCTATCGCAACATGGCGAAACTCGTTGGTCCCGACGCACAGGCGTTGCACGCCGAGGTCTTCGCCCGCGAGCCCGCCGCGCCCGCGACAAGGGCCGCCGGAGCCTAGCGCGGTTCGCGCCGCGTTCCTGTCCTAGACTGCGCACGTCCTGGCGGCGTTGACTGCGCCGACAGGCCCGACCTGATGTCCTTGAAGGGAGCAAGCGGTGACGACCGACATTGACGCAACGGCTGGCAAGTATCTGCGCGACAAGTACGCCATCATCGGCGTTGGCGAGACGACCTACACGCGCGGATCGGGGATGACCACCCGAGCCCTCGGCACGTGGGCGATCAAGAACGCGATGGACGACGCGGGGATTCCGGCGTCCGAGATCGACGGGATGATGTCCTACTCGGGCAACGACTCAACGGCGTCGCCGATGCTCGCCGGGGACCTCGGCATCCGGCTCAACTTCTACATGGACGTTCAGGGTGGCGGCTCGTCGTCGGAGGCGCTGATCGGCCTTGCCATCGGCGCGATCGAGGCCGGCATGTGCGAAACGGTCGTCGTCTTCCGTTCGATGAACGGCTTTTCGCAGGTCCGCATCGGCGGGACCGGCGCGCGCGCCTCGGTGCCGGTCGGCGGCGACGCGCTGCACGCGGCCGCCTACGGCTGGTTCTCGGCCGGACAGAACTTCTCCCCCACCTTTATGCGCCACATGTACGACTACGGCACCACGCCCGAACAGGTGGCGATGGTCAAGGTGATCCACTCCGAGCACGCCTCCAACAACCCCAAGGCCTACTACAAACAGCGCGTGACGGTCGAGGACGTGGTCAACTCGCGGATGATCTGCAAGCCGCTGCACCTGCTCGACTGCTGTGTCGAGACCGACAACGCAACGGCGCTGATCGTCACCTCAGTCGACAAGGCGTACGACTACGCCAACACCCCGGCTCGGATCCTCGGTGTGGCCGGCCGCGTTTGCAAGCCGCGCATCGACATGCACTTCCAGCACGGTCCGATCTCGACCGTTGCCGGTCACTACATCAAGGACATCATCTACCGCAACGCGGGCGTCGGTCCCGAGGACATCCAGTGCACCGGCGCCTACGACGCCTTCACCTTCACTTCGATGCTGCAACTTGAGGACTACGGCTTCTGCGAGAAAGGCGAGGGCGGCGACTACGTCTCCTCCGGGATCATGCGCTTGGGCGGCGAGCGGCCCAACAACACGTCCGGCGGTCACCTCTGCGAGGGCTACACGCACGGGATGAACATGATCATCGAGAACGTGCGCCAGCTTCGCGGCCAGGTTGACGACTATTGCCCGGTCGACGGCAACGGCAACAAGCAGCACACCTTCAACTACGCCGAGCCGGCGGCGGGCGGCGGTTGCCGCCAGGTTCCCGATGTCGAGATTACGCAGAACCTGGGCTGGGCGATGCCCGGCACCGGTTCCTCGCTAATCATGCGCAAGGGCTAGAGCGGAACTCAGCAACGACGACGAAACCGAACAGGAGCCGAAGATGCCGCAGGGCGAATACCTGGGAATGACCCTCACCGTTCTTGACCTCGACCAGGAAAACCTGGCCTACTTCCAACACTGCGCCGACCACGACTTCCATCTCCAGCAGTGCGCCGACCCGGACTGTGGATTGATCCGTTACCCGCCGGGCACCGCCTGCCCCTGGTGCTCGGGACGCGAGTTCAACTGGGTGCCGGTTGACGCGCGAGGGGAGGTGCACTCCTACGGCGAGGTCCACCACGCCATCCAGCCCGCCTTCCGCGAGCGCGCGCCCTACATGATCCTGCTGGTCGAGCTCGACACGCAGTCAGGCGTTCCGACCGAACATGAGGCGCTGCGCGTCGCGGGCAACCTGGTTGACGCCGATGGCAACTTTGCCGGCCCTGACCTGGTCAAGCAGGTCGGCATCGGCTCGCGGATGCGAATGGTCTTCGCCGACGTCGCCGATGGCCTGGCGCTCCCCCACTGGACCCTGGACGAAGATGCCGAACAGCCGGACTCGCCCTGGCGCTATCCGCAGGAAGTCAACGGCGTCTAGAAACGGATTCCGGAGATGGCCGAGCGCGGTATCCAGCGATTCCAGGGCAAGGTCGCCCTCGTCACCGGAGGCGCATCGGGCATGGGCGCGGAGACATCGATCCGCCTCGCCCGAGAGGGCGCGTCCGTCGCGGTCGTGGGTCTGCCCGACGATCCGCGCGGCACAGATGTCGTCGCGCAAATCACCGACGCCGGGGGTCACTCGATCTACGTGGGCGCAGATGTCTCGCGCGAGACCGACTGCGACGCCGCCGCGCAGGCCGCCGTCGACGCCTTCGGGCGGATCGACCTGTGCATGGCCGCCGCCGGCATCCTCAATGCCCACTACGTGTCGGGCGAAGTCCCGGAAGACAATCTCGCCGCCGACCGACGGGCCGGACACATCATCAACAAGCCGGTCGAGTTCTGGGAGAAGGTGCTCTCCGTCAACTTGACCGGCGTGATGCTGACCAATCGCGCCGTCGCCCGACACATGATTGCCCAGGGCGACGGCGGCGCGATCGTCAACATCTCCTCCGGCGCGGCCAAGATTCCGATGGCCGGCTCGGCCGAGTACTCGGTCTCCAAGACCGGCGTCTGGATGCTCACTCGCGTCCTCGCCCTGGAGCTTGCTCCGCATAGCATCCGCGTCAACACCGTCGCGCCGGGCGTGATCGACACGCCGATGGCGCTCGGCCTCTCGCAGGACGAAGAGCGCCGCGCCGCCTTCGAGCGGCTCGTTCCCCTCGGCCGCCTCGGCGAGGCAGAGGACATCGCCGAGGCAACCCTCTTCCTGCTCAGCGACCAGTCCGGCTACATCACCGGTCAAATCCTCCACCCCGACGGCGGCCTGTTCACCGGCTGAACACTGCAAACCATCTGCCTGCAAGGAGTCGAACCATGCCGTTGCCACCCGAAGAGGCGTTGGACCGTTTCCAGGGCAAGGTCGCCGTCGTCACCGGCGGAGCATCGGGCATGGGCCGCGAATCATCGATCCGGCTCGCTCGGGAGGGCGCCTCAGTGATCGTGGCCGGCCTGCCCGACGACCAGCGCGGCGCGGAGACGGTCTCGATGGTCGAGGCGGTCGGCGGGCAAGCGGTCTACGTCGGCGTCGACGTCACGCGAGAGGAAGACTGCGATGCGATGGCGCAGGCGGCCCTCGATCACTTCGGCCGACTCGATCTGTGCGTCGCGGCGGCGGGCATTTCGCACGCCGGCTACGTGTCCGGCGAGGTGACCGAAGGCGAGCCGCTGTTGGGCGGCTCGCACCGCCACGTGATCCACAAGCCGGTCGAGTACTGGGAGAAGGTGCTCGCGGTCAATCTGAACGGCGTCATGCTGACGAATCGCGCGGTCGCTCGGGTCATGCTGGAGCAGGGTCAGGGCGGTTCGATCGTCAACATCTCATCAGGCGCAGCCAAGGCGCCGATTCGCGGCATGGCCGACTACTGCGTCTCCAAGGCCGGCGTCTGGATGCTGACCCGCTGTTTGGCGCTCGAGTTGGCGCCGAGCAACATCCGCGTCAACACCGTTGCGCCCGGACTGATCGACACGCCGATGACACTCGCCGTGACCACCGACGAAGAGCGGCGTCAGCGGCGCATCGAGGGCATTCCGCTGAATCGGCTTGGGGAGCCAGCGGACATCGCCGAGGCCGCCCTCTTCCTGCTCAGCGACCAGGCCGGCTACATCACCGGCCAGATCCTGCACCCCGACGGCGGCATCTTCGTCGGGAGCTAGTCGTCCAAGTTCGGCATCGTGCGGATCATGAACTCGTCAAACATCGGCACGGTGAATGCAATCTCTCCGTGACCCGGGCTCCAGATCATCCCCTTGTCGATCATGCTCTTGCGGACGGGAGAAAGTGACGTAATCTCTCGCCCAAGAACCGTTGCCACACTGCTGGTTCGATATGGTCCAGAGCCGAGTTTCGCCATACCACGTGCGTAGCGAAGTTCTGAAGGAGTGAGCCGGTCGAAGCGAACACGAAAGAAACTCTTGTCCAAGTCAATCTGGGCACTGGCTCCCCCACTGACGACATCAGCGATGGCTATTGGTGACCCTGTTGCGACATTCCAAACGTGTTTGCCCCATTCTTGAAGGAAGTATGGATAGCCCTGAGTTTGCTCAACGATCTGGTTCAGAGCCTCCTGCTCGATTTCGAGCCCTTCGTCCTGAACAGGCTTGGCAATCGCCCGACTGGCATCTGCGAAGTTCAGAGACCCAATCTCGACGAAATCGAAGAGTCGTTCGGCATAGGACTTGGCAACTCCCAATTGACCTCGAATCTGAGGCAGGCCGGCGCCAACCAAGGTGACCGGCAAGCTCCGTTGCGCGGAGCGGTGCAATGCAGTGATCAAGGCTGCAAGCTCCGCTTCCCGTACATACTGCAGTTCGTCGACGAATATGGCAATACAGGTGTTGCCAGCTTGCGCCGCCCGTCCCGCCGACTCCAAGAGCTGTTGAAGGTCAAGTTCTAGGTCGCCATTGTCGGCGACTCCGGGTTCGGTAGCGAAGTCCAGCTTGAACGTGACCCCAGCTCCGATGGAGACATTCCAAGCTTCTGCAAAGTTAGTGAGCGCTCCTAGCGCCGCGGAGGCGAGATGTTTAGCTGACTCGACGCGAGAAAGCGAGATTAGCGAAGTGCGGAGAGCCGGCACCAGCAGCGAGGGCAACGATCGATCCTCTGGTGCTTCAACGGACACTGCGGTGATTCCTTCGCCTTCGGCATCGACCCGAATCCTGTCAAGGAGAACCGTCTTGCCGACGCCTCGAAGTCCGACGAGCACAATGCTCTTGCTGTAACGCCCGATCCTTAGGCGTGCCAGGGCGATTCTCGCCGTCTCCTGCACCTGATCGCGCCCGGCAAGCTCAGGTGGCGGAGAACCCGCGCCTGGGGTGAACGGATTGCGAATCGGGTCCATGACGCTCTTCTATCAGTTTGAGCAGATTATCGGTGGTTGATTGGATTATAGAGAGGTGATCGGGTTATAGCGCAGGACCCATCTCGAAGAGCTCGCGATACGCTACCTTCGATGCTCACCTTGGCTATCCAACAACTCCTCACCAAGAAACTGCGCAGCTCCCTGACCGTGCTCGGCTTCGGTGTTTGCGTCAACCTCTACATCGTCGTCACGACCGTGATGCGATTCATCACCGACGACCTCGATCTCCAAGTCCAGCGATTCACGGGCGTGCTCTTTGTCCAATCGCGCGGACTGGCGGGTATGTCGGGTATCGAGTGGCCGCCAATTTCCTCGACGATTTCGAACGCCGAAGCGCGCGCGGTGCTATCTCAACCCGCCGTCGATCCGAGGCGCTCGACCAGGGTCGCGTTCGCCTCGCTGGCCCCGCCTCCCTATCCGACCGCGCCGCCCGAGGCGCTGCTGGTCGGCATCGAAGAGGGCAAGGAGGACGTCTTCCTCGGCGGCGCAGAGGCCGCCGCAGGTCGAATTCACTTTCCCCAGCGCAATGGAACCGACGCAGCCGCGCCCGCGATTCTCGGCATCCTCGCCGCGCGGCACTTCGCCGCTGCGGCGTCGGCGACGACGGAAGTGCCATCGCCCGTAGGCCCGATCGCGCTGGCTGCGCTGGGTAGTACGATTTCGGTCCGCGGTCACGAGTTCGAAGTCCAGGGCATCATCGAGCCCGAGACGAACCAGTTGTTGCGATCGGCGGTCATGGTGCCGCTTGAGAGCGCACAGACTGTTCTGCAGGCGCCCGATGTGGTCTCAGCGATGCTGATCTCACCCAAGCGGGCGACGGACATCGAGCCGCTGCAATCCGTGATCGAGTCCGACCACCAAGAGCTCATGGTGATCTCGGACAAGCAGCTCGCCGAGAACGCGAGAAAGCTGCTCGACCGCGTCAATCAACTCTTCAATGTCGTGCGCTGGACCTCGGTCTCGGTGGCGGCGCTGCTGATTGCCATCGTGATGTTCGTCTCCGTCCTTGAACGAACCCGCGAACTGGGCACGCTGCGGGCCATCGGCGCGCCGCGCCGCGCCTTGCTCTCGCTGATTCTGTCCGAGTCGGCAGGCTTCGCCGTCGCCGGCTCGATGGTCGGGGTACCGATGTCCCGAGTCGTGATCCGTCAGGCCCTTGGTCCGGACGCGGCCGGCCTGCGATCGCGAAGAATCGAGTATGGCGCGGCCGGAATCCTCAGCCTCTGCTCGATGCTTGCGGCGCTGATGCCCGCCTGGCGCGCCGTCCAGGTCGATCCGATCATCGCCCTGCGATACGAGTGAGGACGGCGCCATGAGTCGCAAAAGCTCGGTCGGGCAGGAATCCGAGTCCGTAGAACGGATCCCCCTGTTATCGGCGCGCAATCTCGAACGCATCTATCGCCTCGGAGGACAGACGATCCACGCGCTTAAACCGCTGAACATGGACATTCATCGGGGCGACTTCATCGCCATTGCGGGACCGTCCGGCTCGGGCAAGTCAACCCTGTTGCAATTGCTGGGCCTGATTGACTCTCCCACGTCGGGAGAGGTTCGAGTCCGCAGCCAGGCGGCTCAAGGTCTTGGCCGGGAACAACGGGCGTCGCTTCGACTGAACTCGCTGGGGTTCGTCTTCCAGGCGTTCAACCTGTTGCACATGCTGACCGCGCGACAGAACGTCGAGATCGCGCTCGCGCTGGCCGGCTGTCCTCGTCGCAAGCGACGAGCGCGCGCCAGCCAGTTGCTCGAGTCGGTCGGGCTGGGCAAGCGTCTGGATCACCGGCCGTTGCAACTCTCCGGCGGCGAGCGCCAGCGCGTGGCCATCGCCCGCGCGCTCGCCAACGATCCGGAAGTGATCCTGGCTGACGAACCGACCGGCAATCTCGACTCGCAGACCGGCCTGGAGATCGTGCGCGTGCTCGAGGATCTGAACCGGGCCGGACAGACGATCGTGATGGTGACCCACAATCTGGAGATCGCCAAACGAGCCGGTCGGCTGTTCCTGATGCGGGACGGCGGAATGCGCGAGGTTGACCCGGAGGATCCCACGGCCTTGGACTAGCCTTAACCTGCAACCTGCGATCAGTGTGCAACCGCTACCCAGCGGCATTCGTCCGGGAGGTCGCGTGACGACCGATACCAGTCCTGGTGAAACGACGGCGGCGAACGCGCCGGATTTCTGGCCGGAGGCCCTTGAGGTGGTCAAGCAGGCGCCGATCGGGCTGTTGGCAACCACCGAGGGTCGGCAACCGCATGTCCGGCCGGTTGTGCCGGCCTACGTGGGCATGATCGCCTACGTGCTGACCGCGTCCGGATCGCCGAAGACCACGCAGATTCAATCGAATGAGCGAGTCGAGCTGCTCCACTGGAGTTCGGACTTCCGTCATCTCAATCTCAGCGGAACGGCGAGCGTAATCGAAGACGCCGAACAGATCGCGCAGGCCGCGCCGCACTTTCCCTACACCGTGGATGACTTTTTCGGTCCCGAGCTTCGCGCCGCGGCGCTGCTCATGATTCGGCTGGAACGAGTCTCGATCACTACGTTCAACGACATCATCGCGAACAAGCAGCCGCGAGTCTGGCGTCCGTCCTGAGGACGCGCCGCACTCGGGCTCCAGACCTCTGTCGACACTGAAAGGACTGCCCGATGCGCATCGCCCTGATTGGACAGGCGCCGTTCGGCGCAGCCGTGTTTGAGCGACTGGTCTCGGACGGTCACGAAATCGTGGGCGTGTTTACTCCGCCCGAGCGAGAGGGCGGCCGGCCGGATCCGCTGGCCCAGGCGGCGCGCGATGCAGCAATCACGCTGGTCCAACCGCGGCGCTGGCAGCGCCGAGGCGTGGTCGACGAGGAAGTCGTCGCCGAGTACGAAGCCACCAACCCCGACCTCAACGTGATGGCCTTCGTCACCCAGATCATCCCGACTCGCGTGCTCGAGTTCCCGGCCCAGAAGACGATCCAGTACCATCCGTCGATTCTGCCCAGGCACCGCGGCCGATCGGCGATCAACCACGCCATCCTGCAGGGCGACACGATGACCGGCGTCACGATCTTCTGGGTCGACGAAGGCATCGACACCGGTCCGATCTTGTTGCAGCGATCCTGCCCGATCGGACCGGACGCCACGCTCAACGAGGTCTACCGCGAGTACCTCTTCCCGCTCGGCGTCGAGGCCATGTCCGAAGCGGTCAAGCTGGTCGAGGCCGGCCAGGCCCCGCGTCATGTGCAGAATGAAGACGACATGACCTACGAAGGTCCCTGGGAAGGCGACATCGCGCGGATCGACTGGTCGCAACCGGCGCACGCAGTACACAACTTCATTCGCGGCTCAGACCGCGCCCCCGGCGCATGGAGCGAGATCAACGGCGAGCGCGTGACCCTGCTTGGTTCGACCCGTTCGGATCACTTGGGCGGCGGCGCAGGCGAAGTCGCCGCTATCGACGACGGCGGCATGACCGTCGTCTGCGGCGACGGCGAGTCGGTCCGCGTCGACACCCTCGCCGTCGGCCGCGACCGACAACCGGCCGCGGACTGGGCCTCGGCCAACAGCGTTGGGGTCGGTTCTGTGTTTGCGCCCGCTCCGGCGGAGTAAGCGATTGTTCCGCAAGCGCCGCTAAGTCATGTCCTGCACGCGCTTGCCGGAGTCGACCAGCGGCGCGAAACGGGTCTTGCTCAGCGGATCGTTGCGCGACGCCTTGTCCCAGGCCGCGTCAACCATCTTTGCGTACTTCGGGTGCATCTCGCGCATCTTCGTGTTCTCGTCCTTGATGAACGCCGATCTCGCGATTAGCCGCTCGACCTGACCCTTGGTGTCACAGTCTTCGCACTCGGGCGCGGGCGCGTCGATCTTGCGGGTGAAGTGCTCCCACTCCTTGCCGCAGGCTCGGCAGGCGTATTCGTAAATCGGCATGGCGTGCTCCCGGCGGCGGTGGCAGAGGATCGATCCGCCTCTCACGATGGTACGATCTCGGCGTAACTGCCGCACCTAGTCGGCGAACATGATTGCGGTGAGGGGGAGTCGAACCGTGTACGGATTGCGCACGATGTTCCTCGTGGTCCTGATGGCCGGGCTGATGATGGTCGTCGGCCTCGCGGTCGCCGGTCAGATCGGGCTGATCATCATGGCCGTGATCGCCCTCGGCATCAACCTTTACAGCTACTACAACTCGCACTCGATGGTGCCGAAGATGATGGGCGGACAGCTCGTCACGGCCCAGGAGGCGCCCGAGCTCTACCGCATCGTCGAGCGCGCCGCCTGCCAGGCAAAGATGCCACTGAAAAAGGAGCTGCTCTCGCAGTTCACCGTCGAACACCTGGAGGCGCGCTGCACTGGACACTGCCGCCCCGGCGACTGTCCCCGTCACATCCCCTCGGTCTACGTGATCGAGACGCCGATTCCCAACGCCTTTGCCACCGGACGCCATCCGAACCACTCCGCCGTGGCGGCCACGACCGGCATCATGGGCTTGCTCACCCAGCGCGAGTTGGCCGGCGTCATGGCCCACGAGTTGGCCCACGTCACGAACCGCGACACGCTCTGGTCGACGATCGTCGCCTCGATGGCGATGGTCATCTCCGCAATCGCGATGATCGCGCAGTTTGCGCTCTTCATGGGCTTCATGTTTGGCGGCATGGGCGGGCGTGATAGCGGCGGGGGCGGGGCCGGCCACTTGGCCGGAGCCTTAATCGTCGCGATCATCGCGCCGATCATCGCGGGCATGATCCAGATGGCGGTCAGCCGGCAGCGCGAACTCAAGGCCGACGACACCGGCGCACGCCGCTGCAGCGATCCCGAGGCGCTCGCTTACGCACTGATGAAGCTGGAACAAGGGGTGCGGACGCCTGAGTCGCGTTACGCGGCGGAGGAAATGAAGACGGCCGAGGCGGCCAACCACATGTTCATCGTCAATCCACTCGCGGGCGGAGCAGGCCGCTTCTTCTCGACCCACCCGCCAACCGAGCAGCGAGTCGAGCGTCTCCGCAAGATCGGCGAGGATATCGGCCGCCCCTTCTAGTCGGTCACTCGATCGGTTCTCCCGATCTCCTCGCGCAGCAGCCTGACCTCATCCTGAAGCGTCTTCAGTTCGGCGAGTATCTGCTCCTGCTCCACGTCCTGCCCCTGCTCGACGAACCATGCTGCGATCGTTGCCGTGACCATTCCGAGCAGCGCAAGACCCAGTAGCGTGACAATCGCGCCCACGATGTTGACCATGGCAGAGTGTTCGTCCTGAACCCCGTCGCCCGTCACCATCGTGTTGAGGGTCCACCAGAACCCGTCGATCCAGTTGTCAAACTCGCCAATGCCACCGACGCTGTCAGCAGACCGCTGAACGCGCATGATGGCTTCAGTTCCGCCAAACAGGATCGTCAGCACCAGGAGCACCGAGCTTGACGCGCCTCGCTGCAGGAACATCTTGCGCGCGCGTAACGCGAACATCACCAATCGCAGCGCGCGCAGGAAGGGCACCAGCACGATGACGACGTCAAACCAGTTCTCACGCAGGAACTGAAATCGCCGTTCGGCCAACCACACCCGCACGACCAGATCGACGGCGAACGTCGCCCAGATTGCGACATCTATCCAAAACACCGTTGAGTGTGCGGTTGGCGAGGTCGCTCGGTCAATCACGTTTTCGAGCACCAGCAGCGGAATCGTGGCAATCGCCAGCGACAGGAGCAACCACCGAGTGCGCAGTTCCCAGTACTCCAGGTGGACGGACGAACGTCCACGCCGCCACGCGCCAGCCCAACCGGTCACGACACCAAGAGAATCAGCAGAGGCACTCACGTCGGGCTACCGCAAACTCGACTTCATCGTTTCCCAGGCGTCGCGGGCGTCTTCGACCGAGCCCTCGTCCTCGATGGTGGAGATGTCGCCCGGATCGGTATCGAGCGTGACCGCCTTGAGTACGCGGCGCATGATCTTGCCCGAGCGGGTCTTGGGCAAGGCGTCGACGAAGTTGAGCTCGCCGATCACCGCGACCGGCCCCAGCTCGCCGCGAATCGTCTGCAGGATCTCGGTCTTGAGCTCGTCGCCCGGCTCGAATCCGGCCTTGAGCACGACGAATGCCGAGATGACCTCGCCGCGAAGCTCGTCGGGACGGCCGGTGACGCCGGCCTCGGCGGCGCCGGGATGACGCAGGATGGCCGACTCGACCTCGATTGTCCCAATCCGGTGCGCGGCGATCTTGATGATCTCGTCGGCCCTGCCCGAGAACCAGACGTAGCCGTCCTCGTCGACCGAGGTGGCGTCGCCGGTGAAGTAGACCTGCTTGCCCGGCACCTTGGCCCAGTAGTCGGTCTGGTATCGCTCCGGCTCGCCCCAGAGCCGCGCGGTCAGGCCGGGGAACGGCCGCGTGATGGCGAAGATGCCCTTCTCGTCCGCCGCCAGTTCTGCACCGTCGGAGTCGAGCACCGTGCCCTCGATACCCGGCAGCGGCACGCCTGCCGAACCGGGCTTGATCGGCAGCATCTGGACGCCGTAGGGATTGCCGATGATCGGTCCGCCGGTCTCGGTCTGCCACATGTGATCGAGTACCGGAATCTGATCGCCGAAGATCTCGTGCTGGAACCACTCCCAGGCCGGCGGATTGAGCACCTCGCCGGCCGAGAAGACGCGGATCAACGAGGACATGTCGACGGCCTCGGCCGGCTCGGTCCCGGAGCGCATCAACAAACGGATCGCGGTCGGTGAAGTGAACATGCCAGTTACGCCGTGATCCTCGATGATCTTGTAGAACGTGCCGACATCGGGATAGTCGAGCGCGCCTTCAAAGGCAATCGTGGTCGCGCCGGCCAGCAGCGGGCCGTAGACGATGTAGGAGTGTCCCACGACCCAGCCGATGTCCGAGGTCGCCCACCAGACGTCCTCGGGCTGCAGGTCGAAGACCCAGTCGGCCTGGCTGGCGACCCATACCGGGTAACCGCCGTGGGTGTGGACGCAGAGTTTGGGGCGTGCGGTGGTGCCCGAAGTGGCCAGGATGTAGGCCGGGTCGTTGGCTTCCATGGCGGCGACGGATCCGTCGCCGTCCTCACCGGCGGCGAGGAAGTCCTCCCAGCTCAATTCCTTGTCACCGCCGATGTCGGGGCTGTCCTCAAGCCGGCGTTCGACGACGACGGTCTCGACGATCTCCCCCGCGCCCTCGTTCTCCAGCGCGCCGCGCACGAAGTGATCGAGCGGCACGTTGCGTCCGCGCCGATAGGTGGAGTCGGTGCAGAAGATCGCCTTTGCCTCGGCCAGCTTGACCCGCTCGGCGATCGCGCCCGCGCCGAAGCCGGCGAAGATTACTAGGTGCACCGCGCCGATCCGTGCGCAGGCGAGCATCAGCGCGATGGCCTCGTAGTTGGTTGGCATGTAGACCGCCACGCGATCGCCGCGCTCAATCCCGATTGCCCGCAGCGAGGCGGCCATACGCTCGACGTTGCGCAGGAGCTGGGCGTAGGTGTAGACCCGCTGCCCGCCGTTCTCGTCCAGCGCGATCAACGCGGCGCGGCCGCCGTTGCCGCTGTCGACCTGGGCATCGAGACAGGCGTAGGCGAGATTGGTCTCGCCGCCGATGAACCAGCGGAAGGCCGGAATCTCGCCCGGGGTCCACTCGAAGACGTCGTCCCACTCGCGAAACCAGGGAATCCTGGCGGCGGCCTCGGACCAGAAGGTCTCGGGCTCGTCCAACGCGCGGCGCTGGATCTCTCGCACGATCGGGCCGACGAGATCGATGTCTGAGGCCATGGATCAACTCCAAATCCCATTGCAAATCAGGCAATTCTGATCAGCGGATACCGTATGCGGAGGGTATCAGCGGAGGGGAACCGGTCCGATGGACGAAGACATCATCCAGGAAGTGTTGGACGCCCGCTCGCGGGCGATGGACGCCGCGCGTCCCGAGGCGGCCGACAAGGTACACGCCAGGGACAAATTCACCGCTCGCGAGCGAATTGCGATGGTGCTCGATGCGGACAGCTTCGTCGAGTACGGCGTGCTGGCCGTGCCCGCGAACAAGTCGATGCAGGGACCGGCGGACGGGCTGGTGCAGGGCTTCGGCACTGTCGACGGGCATCCGGTGGCGATTGCGTCCTACGACTACACGGTCCAGGGCGGCACGCAGACGGCGCTCAATCACGGCAAGTTCGACCGGCTGATCGAGCTGGCGCACGAGCGCCGCTGGCCGATGATCACCTTCGCCGACGGCGGCGGCGCGCGGGCGCACGATCTGGCCGGCTCGCGCATGGGGTTGACCGGCCGCTGGGGCACCTTCGACGGCATGGCGCAACTCTCGGGCTGGGTGCCGACGGTCTCGGTCGTCTCGGGCCGCTCGTTTGCCGGCAATGCCTCGATCGCGGGACTGTCCGACTTCATCGTGGCGACCCGCGACTCGGCGATCGGCATGGGCGGACCGCCCCTGGTCGAGGGCGCGATGGGCTTGAAACTGACGCCCGATGAAATCGGCCCGGCCGAGATGCACGAGCGGGTCGGCGGGATCGACCTGATGGTGGAGAGCGAAGCGGAGGCGATCGACGCGGCTGGCAGGTACCTGCGCTACTTCCTCTACGACCTGCCCGACGGCGACATCGATCCGTGGGCTGAGCGGATCCGCTCGATCGTGCCTTCGAATCGACGCAGGGCCTATGACATGCGACGGGTGATCCGGGCGATCATGGATCGCGATACCGTCTTTGAGCTGCGTCCGAAGTGGGCGCCGCAACTGGTGACGGCGCTGGCCAGGCTGGGCGGACGATCGGTCGGAATCATCGCCAACCAGCCGCTCTCGGTGATTGCCGGGGCCATCGACTCCGACGCGTCGGACAAGATTGCGCGATTCATCCAGCTCTGCGACGCCTACGAGATCGCGATGGTCTCGCTGATCGACAATCCCGGCTACATGGTCGGCCGCCCGGCCGAGGAGGCGGGTATCGCGCGGCATCACGCGCGGCCGATCATCGCGCACCAGAATCGCACTGTGCCGCTCTACACGATCCAGTTGCGCAAGGCCTACGGACTCGGTCCGGCGGCGATGGGCAACTCGTATGCCAACCGCGACCTGAAGCTGGCCTGGCCGACGGCCGAGTCGGGCGGGATGGGCCTGGAAGGGGCGTCGCTGCTGGTTAACCGCGAACGCATCCGCGAGGTGGAGCAGGACGATCCGGTCGAGGCGAAACGGCTGCGCGACGAATGGGCAGCCGAGATGCGCGAGCAAAACTCGGCGATCAACGCCGGCAAGCGCTATGACTTCGACGACGTAATCGCGCCGGAGGAGACGCGCGCCCGCTTGATCGCAATGCTGCGAATGACGCCGCGAGCGCCATTGTCGCCGGTCAAGAAGCATCCGGTGGACGCTTGGTAGAGGGAGTAGCGGGAACAGGCGGCACATCGACGCCTGCGGCCGCTTCCAGCATGTCGAGCGTGCTGTAGTGATGCAGCTCTTCGAATCCGGCCGCCAGAGCGGCGAGATAGGTCTGGTGGGCGGCGTTGGCGACGGGCATCGGGACCTGCAACTCGCGGGCGAGCTCCAACGCCAGAGCGACGTCTTTTTCGGCGATGTAGGTGGTAGAGGTCGGGTCTTCCCACTGCTTGGCCAGGAACAGGTCGGCGAGGCCCATGAACGGCCGGGCGGTGCCGCTGCGCAGCTTGTCGACCAGGTCCTCGCGGTCCAATCCGGCCTTTGCTCCGACGACCAGCGCCTCCTGCACGATCAGGTGTCCGGAGAGCACGATTACGTTGTTGACCAACTTGTAGAGACAGCCCATACCGGCCTCGCCGAGATAGAGGACGTGCTCGCCGATGTGATCGAGCAGCGGTCGGACGTGCTCAAACGTGTCTGCGTCGCCGCTGCCGAGCACAGTCAGCGTCCCCTCTCCCGCACGCACGACGCCGCCCGTAACCGGCGCGTCGATGTGGGTTACTCCCGCCTCAGTCTCCAGCTCGACGATGCGCTGCACGCCTCGTCGCGAGTTGGTGCTGAGATCGATGTGGATGTCGCCGGGCGAGCAGCCGGCGAGGATACCGTCGGGACCGGCGGTGACCGCCTCGATCTGCGGCGGTCCGGGCAGCGAGGTGAAGACGATGGCGCAGCGCGAGGCAACCTCTGCCGCGCTGTCGGCCGGTTCAGCGCCGAGTTCGAGCAGATTTTCGATGGCCTCGGGGCGCAGATCGAAGACGACGAGTTGATGCCCGGCGTGGATCAGTTGTCGCGCCATCGGATTGCCGATGTTGCCGGCGCCGATGAATCCGATGAGTTGGTCTCTGCTGCTCATGGGCAGTTCTCCGGTCCTGCGACTACAACGACGCTCCGCCGCCTTCGATCTGGACGGTCGGGACTTCGATCCCGGCGGCCGATTCGAGCGCCTGCAGGGTGGCGAGGAAGGATTGCTCGCCGTGTCCGGCGCTGAGCGCTCGCAGGAAGGTCTGATGCGCCGCATTGGCGACGGGCATCGGGACCTGGTTGACGCGGGCCGCCTCCAGCGCGAGCGAGACATCCTTCTCGGCCAGGCGCAGGGTGAAAGAGGGATTGTCGAAACGCTTGCCCAGCAGGTAGGGCGCAAGTCCCATGTAAGGCCGAGCGGTGCCCAGGCGCAGCTTTTCGACCAGGTCTTCGGGATCGAGTCCCGCCTTGGACCCGAGGACCAGCGCCTCCTGCACGATCTGATTGCCGCAGAGGATGATCACATTGTTGAGCAACTTGAACAGGCAGCCGGCTCCGGCCTCGCCGAGGTGGAAGATGTTCGCGCCGATCTGGTCGAGCAACGGCCGCACGCGCTCGAAGGCGTCGGCGTTGCCGCTGCCGAGGACGGTCAGCGTTCCTGCTTCAGCGCCGGGCACGCCGCCGGTGACGGGCGCGTCGATGTAGCTGACTCCGGCGTCTGCTTCGAGTTGGGCCAGGCGGCGGACGGTCGTGATCGAGTTGCTGCTCAGGTCGACGTGGATGTCGCCGCGCGATGCGCCGGCGAGGATGCCGTCTGCGCCGGTGATGGCGGCTTCGATCTCGGGCGGTCCGGGCAGCGAGCTGAAGACGACCGAACAGCGGGCGGCGACCTCGGCGCAGCTCTGGGCGGATTCCGCGCCGAGTTCGAGCAGGTTCTCCATCACCTCGGGGCGCAGATCGAAGATGACGAGCTGATGGCCGGCCTCGATCAGATTGCGCGCCATCGGATTGCCGATGTTGCCGACGCCGATGAAACCGATCAGTTGGTCGCGGGATGAGTCTGGCATGTCGGAATCCTTAGAGAGATTGTTCCGGGGTGAACGTGTCGGCGGCGCGCCACATGTACCAACTGCCGACCGAGCGGAACGGCGCCCACTTCGCGCCGATCCCGATCGCTTCCTTCGGAGTCGGCATCTCGGGCAGTTTGTAGGCCAACTGCATACCCTTGCGCACGCCGAGATCGCCGACAGGCAAGATGTCGGGGCGTCCGAGATGGAACATGAGGTGCATGTGGGCGGTCCACTCGCCGATGCCCTTGACCGCGGTCAGCGCGGCAATCACGTCCTCGTCCGGCATGCGGTTGAGTCGGAAGAGCTTGAGCCGGCCGTCGGAGGTGTGCAGCGCGAGGTCGCGGAAGTAGGACATCTTCTGGCGCGAGATGCCGCAGGCGCGGAAGTCTTCGTCCGAGGTCGCCAGCACCTGCTCGGGCGTCGGCGTCGTCTCTTCGTCGCCGTAGAAGCCGTACCACTTGCGCTGGATCGCCGAAGCCGCCGCACCTGCGAGTTGCTGAAAGAGGATCGCGCGGACCAGCGCTGACCAGGGATCGTTGGAAGGCCGGGGTTGGTAGGACCCGTGATCGTCGATCAGGCGCGCCAGCACCGGGTCGGCCGCGCGCAGGTGAGCGGTGGCCTTGCGGATCGAAAACTTGCGTCGGACTGCGGGCATGGAGAGGCTCTGGTTTCTGCTAGCCGTTCTAGCCGTTCTAGCTGTTCCAGCCGTTCCAGTGGAGGAACTCGGCGAGCGGTTTGCGCGTGACCGGGCCGAAGTTGGCGTTGGGATGGCCCATGGGGATGACGGCGACGGGGGTCGCGTTGTCGGGCAGGTTGAGTTCGGCGCGGAGCTCGTCGATGATGCCGTCCTGCGGGGTCGTCAGGACGGTGCCGAGTCCTTCCGCGCGGGCGGCGAGCATCATGTTCTGGATGCTGGGATAGATGCTGCTGCCGGCCAGCAGTCCGGTCGGAGCAGGCGACTCGGGACGCACCAGGCAGGGAATGATCCAGACCGGTGCTGCGGCGAAGTTGTCGAACAGGTTGAAGGCGCCGCGCAGCATGCGCCGCTGGGTTGGATCTTCGATCTGCTCTGGATCCGGACGGTCCGCGCCGAACCGCGAGGCAAACGATTCTCGGATCGCCGCCGCCAGTCGTTCGCGGATGCCGTCGTCGGTGACGACGAGGAATCCCCAGGGCTGCGAGTTGCTGCCGCTGGGCGCCCAGCATCCGGCCTGAATGATGCGCTCGATGGTCTCGAGTTCGACCGGCTCGTCGGTCCAGCGGCGGATCGCGCGCTGGGTCTGCATGACTTCGTAGATGTCGGTGGTTCGGTTGCTCATGTCGCTGACCTTTCGATTCGGCGGGTGTGCCAGGTGTGGAGGCGTTTCATGGCCCGAGCGGCATCGCGAATGCTGTAGTAGACCGGCAGTCCTGCCTCGGAGATCATGCGGGCGAGCGCGGCGTTGGACGTTCCGTGCCGATGATCCATGTTGAACGGCACGACCATCGCAATGGCGATGCCGTGCCGCTGCCTCGCTTCGGCAATCTCGGCGACCATCCGTTGCCGAACATCGGCCTCCTCGCCTCCGAAGAAGCCGACGCCCCAGCTCATGCCCACCTGCACGATCACGGCGTCGACCTGGGGGTCCTCTGCGACTGCATCAAGCGTCGGACGGACTCGCTGACCGTCCCAGAGCGACATCGTGTCGACCGGGTTGCGGATGCCGGTTCCGGCAACCGGCGTGACCTCAGCAAGCCGTGAAAGCGTGTGCTCACTCAATGCGGGCAGTTCGAGTCCTTCCCGCTCAACGTCGTCAGCGCCTTGCACCGACACCCCGCCGCCACCCACGATCAGCCCGAGCCTGGGTCCGGCCGGCACGGCGCCGAATCGCCAGCCGACCAGCACGTCGATCATCTCCTGCATGTTGTGCACGAGCACGGCATTGGCCTGTCGCGCGGCCGCAGCCCAGAGATCACCGGATCCGGCGAGCGACGCGGTGTGCGACTGCGTGGCGCGCCCGCCGGAGGGCAGCAATCCACCCTTGAGCAGGGCGACGGGCTTGCGCTTCGAGGCCCGACGCAGCGAACTGAAGAAGTCTCGCGCGTCCTTCATGCCTTCGATGTACGCGCCGATGATCTCGGTGCCTGGATCGCCGGCGGCGTAGTCGATCAGCTCGGCGGCCGAGACGTCAATGGCGTTGCCGAAGGAGACGACCTTGGAGAACCTCAGACCGCGCACCGCGCCGTTGTAGGTGACGTCGCTGGCGTTGGTGCCCGACTGCGAGAAAAAGGCAACGGGGCCAACGTCGGTTGGCAGTTGTTGTGCGAACGAGACCCTGCCTTCGGGTACATAGAGTCCCAAGCAGTTGGGACCGATCAGGCGGATGCCGAGCTCGGCGGCGCGCGACTTGAGCTGTTGTTGGAGCTGCAGCCGGTCCTCGATGCCGGTCTCGGCGAAGCCGGCGGTGAAGAGATGGATGGAGCGGACGCCCTTGGCGGAGGCATCCTCGAGCATGTCGAGGACGTACGCCGCGGGGATCGCGCTGATCACGTGGTCGACGGGTCCGGGAATGTCGGTCAGCCGTGCATAGGCGGGCAGACCATCGATCTCGTCGGCCTTGGGATTGACGGGGTAGATGTTGGGCTGCCCGGCAGCCTTGAGCGAGTGGATCCAGTCTCCCGGACCGCGGGGATTGCGGCTGTCGCGAGACGCGCCCACGACGGCGACGCCGCGAGGATGGAAGATGGGATCGAGCGGGTGAGGATCGGTCACGGTTGAGAGTGTACGCGCTGACCGCCCTCAGCCCGCGGTGGAACAGCCACCGGCTGCGAGGGGCTCCGGGGCTTCGTCGTGGAACTCGTCGAAGAACTGCTCAATCATTCGTTCCTCCACGCCGTCAAGCGGCAAACGGACGCCCCAGGCAACGAGCATGATCGGGCTCGACAGGCCGCCGTAGGGAGCCTGGATCACGTAGTCGCCGTCTCCGAAGTGTTTGGCGGTGATCTCGGTGAGTTGCTGCTTCTGGTCGTTGCTGATCTCTTCGGGCGAGTACCAGATCACTACCGCGCCGTGCTCCATGGCATGCACGACCATCTCAAACGGTGGACTCGCCTCATACGCACCGCAGGGTTGGGGGATCGGCGAGTGCTCCTCGCCGTACGGGGGAATCACGGTGTAGTCGGCTGCCACTCCGACGGGCAAGTGCAATTGGGCGTCGGTCGTGTGTTCGTTGTCGTAGAGCTCCAGCGCGGGATGGTCGTAGATGCTGCCTGCGGGCCCGCCGTCGCCGGAGCCGCCCCCGCAGGCCGCGAGCAGCACGGCGGACAGTCCGATCAGGAAGAGCGCAGCGCAGGCAGCCAGGGAGCGGTTCATTCGGTCGCCGCTCCAGCAGAGATCGAAGAGTCGCCGCGTTCGAGCCGGTAGCGGTCGTAGTAACCGTCAGGCGCATTCTGCAGGAACGCGGTGAGCTGTTCATTTCCTTCGACATCCCACGCGGCGATCGGGAGCAGGGTGCGCCAGGCGGCGAGCACGATGGTCGCACCGCCGTGCTCCTCGCCGAGGCCCGCGAGCGGCACGACGGCCAGGCGCTCGCGGAACTGACGCAGGCTCTGCATCGCGCCGAGCAGTCCGCTTGGATCGTCTGCGCTGTCGTAGTGATCGGGGTCGTAGTAGACAACCACGCCACCTCGTTCCAGCAGCGGAAGCAGTGCTGCGGGAGCAGGAATGTCGTCGTCGTCAGGCAGGTAGACATCGGCCGCCGCACCCTCGGCTGGCTGCGGACCGGAGGTTGGCGGCCAGGAGTTGTAGGCGTCGAACGTGGCGCCCTGATCAAGGTGGCGCCTGCCCTGGTCAGGGAAGACCTGGACGCCCTCGACGTCGAGGACTTCGTCGGGCGGGAAGATGAGCTGCATGGCGAACACGGCGATCATGGCAACGAGCAGTCCGCCAAGCAACACGACGGTCATGCGCGGCATACCGAGGAAGGTCCTGGGTCGCTGCTGCGGCTCGGAGGCGCTGCCGGATCGGCGACCGCCGCCGCGGCCGCGTTCCGGGGCCGGCTCTGCCTGCGACTGCTCGCTGCCTTGAGATTGGCCGTCCTGGCCTGCCGGCCTGGCGGATCGTCGTCTACGGCGTCGGCGACGAGCGGGCTGCTGGCTCATTGGGCGACTCCGGCGGCGACCAACGAGCCGAGCTCGTCGTGACTCAGCCCGAGTTCGCCGCAGAGCAACTCGGCCGTGTGTTCGCCCAGCAAGGGCGCGCGGCGGCCGTGCGTCCAGGGCGTCCGGCTGAGTATGTAAGGAGCGCCGGGGAAGGTCACGGTTCGATTTCGCTCCTCGTGTTCGATATCGACAAAGAAGCCGCGTGCGTGCCAGTGTTCGTCGTCGAGGCACTCATCGGGCGTGCGAATGATGCTCCAGGCGGCGCTTGCGGCCTGTGCGCCAGCGTATATCTCTTCCGCCTCATGCGCGCCGATGAATTCGGCGATGTCGGCGAGCATCATGGCGACGGTCGGTTGTTGGAGTCCGAGTTGTCGTTTGCGGCCGTCGAGCAATTCGGGATCGGAAAGGTTTCCGCCCATGCCGCGCTCCTGGATGAAGTCGACCAGGGCGAGCCATCCGGCTTCGGAGCGGGGCATGCCGAAGATGTTGATCAGGCGGCCGTCGGCGGTCGGATACTGCCAGGGTTCGGTCGGCTGCGGGCCGGCGTGGCGGCCGGCCTGACGAATCAAGGGATGTTGCTCGTAGAGCGCCCAGGGCGCGGAGGACTCGATGGTGAAGCCCATGCACTCGTGCATGGCGATGTCGATGTGCTGGCCGAGTCCGCTTTGCTGACGCTCATAGAGCGCGGCGCAGAGGCCGGTAGCGGCGAAGTACCCGGCGATGTGGCCTGCGTGATGCTCTGTGGGTCGGATCGGCGGCGCGCCGGGAATGTTGTCGTAACCGCAACTGCCCATCGGCCCGCCGAGCGCAAGGCCCACGGCGTCGGACCAGGCGTAATCCCGCCAGGGTCCGGTCTGACCAAAGGGCGTGAGGCTGAGCACGACCAGTTCGGGGAAGTGCTCGGCAAGCGCGAACGGGTCGAACGGTCGCCCGCGCCCCGGCTGGCAGGTCTCCAGCACGACATCGGCGTTGGCGGCGAGCTGGAGAAACAGCTCAATTCCGTCGGCGCTGTCGATGTCGAGACCGACGGACCGCTTGCCGGCGGAATAGTGCCACCAGTAGAGGCTGCGTTCCGGTCCCGGCTGATCATCGAGGAATGGACCGTAGCTACGGCCGATGTCGCCCTGCGGCGGCTCGATCTTGATCACGTCCGCGCCCAGTCCGGCGAGCAGTTTGCCAGCGAAGTGGCCCTTCGGATCGGAGCAGTCAAGAACGCGAATACCGTCGAGCGCTCCCATGCTCAGCCCATCGCTCCGTTGGCGTGCAACTCGTCAATCTGCCGGTCGCTCAGACCGAGCAGTTCACCGAACACGTACTGGTTGGCCTCGCCCAGCACCGGACCTGGACGGTCACGATGCGCCGGTGTTCTGGACAACCGAATCTGGAGACCATCGGTCAGGTGGGCTCCGATGACTGGATGGTCGCGAGTGGCGGTCCACTCGCGCGCGTTCATCTGCGGGTCGTTGAGCACGAGGTCGACGCCGTTCTGTACGAAACCGGCAGGGACATCGGCGGCTTGCAGCCGCTGCATCAGCGCCCGACCGTCCTGACCGGCGGTCCACGAGCCGATGTTCTCGTCCAGCTCGTCCTGATGCCTGAGGCGTGCGGGCAAGGTGGCGAAGCGGGCGTCGCTGCGCCAATGCGGATGATCGCTGACCTCGCAGAATACTTCCCACTCGGCGTCCGAGGTGCAGGTGATCATGATCCAGTTGTCGTCGCCGGCCGTCGGGTAGGTGTTGTGCGGCGCGGCCTGGGGCCAGACCGAGCGGTTGCCGGGCGGATTGCCCGTCTCGCGGTAGCGGCGGCCGTTGACGGTGAAATCGAGCGTGGCGGATCCGGTGAGGGCCATGCCGGTCTCGACCTGCGAGAGATCGATCCACTGCCCCTGCCTGGTTGCTCTGCGATGCTTGAGCGCTGCCGTGATTGCGGCGGCGGCGGTGAATCCTGCCATGTGGTCGAGGTAGGAATACCCCCAGCCGGCCGGCTCCGACGCCTCGGGCAGTCCTGACATGGAGGTCAGTCCGCTCAGCGCCTGGGCGGTTGGCCCCCAGGTCGAGTAGTCGCGCTGGGGTCCGGAGTGGCCGAAGCCGGAGAGCGAGACATAGATGATCTCGGGATTCTCGGCGCACTGCTCCTCGTAGCTCAGACCCCAGTTCTCGAGGATGCGTGAGGAGTAGTTCTCGACCAGGACATCCGAGACTCGGATCAATTGCTTGATCAGGTCCAGGCCGTCGGGATGGCGAGCATTGATCGTGACTGAGCGCTTGTTGCGATCGAGCCAGTTGAACATGCCGCTGGAATCGGGTGGCTGGAATCCGTTGGGATGCGGGCGACCGAACCGGATCGAGTCGAGCGTCTGTTCGTTCTCGACGCGGATCACTTCGGCGCCGAGGTCGCCCAGCAGTCGGGTGCAGGTCGGTCCGGCGACGATCCAGGTGAAATCGATCACCCGGACGCCGTCGAGCGGCGGTCGCGTGTTGGGGTCGGAGTCGGTCATTGGCGACGCGGCGGCCTAAGCAGGCTCGAACTTGGGCAGGGTGTGCTCGTCGGTGACGTCTTCGAACATGACTTTGACTCGCATGCCGACGCGAATCTCGTCGACATCGACGTTGACGAGATTGGTGTTCATCCTCGGCCCCTCGTCAAGCTGGACGACAGCGAGCGTGTAGGGAATCTCTTCCTTCCAGGACGGATGGTAGAGCTGGTGCATGCGCACCCAGGTGTAGACCTCGCCGTTGCCCGAGGACTCGCGCCACTCCCAGTCCGTCGACCAGTCCTTGTAGCAGCGGTCGCTGTAGGGGTACTGGTAGTGGTCGGCGGAAGGAAAGTACTGGAGCAGCAGCTTGTGTTCCCTGAGGCCGTCGAAGAAGGGCTGTGTCTGTTCGTCGGGGCTGGGAAGCGGCTTGTCGTAGGCCATATGCGGGATGTCCTAGTTGGCGTTGGGCGAGAGGATCAGCGTGCCGTGCGTATCGAGCGTGCCGCCGTTGCCGGAGCAGAGCACGATGTCGTGCTTTTCGACCTGGCGGTCGCCGCCCGAGCCTCGGGCCTGGATCACGCCCTCCGAGATCGGCGTCATGCCCCACATGTAGTAGGACGAGAGCTGACCGCCGCCGGTGTTGATCATGGGCAGTTCGGCCTCGGGATCAGCGGGATCCTCCGGGTAGAGTCCGATGGCTTCGCCGGGCTTGGCCAGGCCGTAGTCCTCGATCGTGCGGAGCACGGTGTAGGTGTAGCAGTCGTAGAACTCGCAGACATCGACATCTTCGGGGCCGACGCCGGCCATGCGGTAGGCGGTCTCTCCCGAGACGGTTGCGCCGGACGTCGTGCCGACCTCGATCTCGGCGTGCGGGAAGTTGCCGGGGTGTCCCTGTCCCATGCCCCAGACGTAGGCGGGCGAGGACTTGAGGTCGCGAGCCCGCTCGGCGGTGGTGACGATGGTGCAGACTGCGCCGTTGGAGACGAGGCAGCAGTCGAGCAGGTGGAACGGCTCCACGATCCAGCGCGAGTTGTGATAGTCCTCAAGCGTCAGCGGCTGGCGCATGGTGGCGTGCGGATTGTCAACGGCATATCGCCGCTGGGCGACGCTCACGCGGCCGAGGTCGTTGTTGGCGATCCCGTAGCGCTCCATGTAGCGTCGCGCAGCCAGGGCGTACGACGTGTTCGCGCCGTAGAAGCCGAAGGCCGGCATGAGCGAGGCCATGCCGGTCGGTCCTCGGCGACCGGCGCCGCCGTAGGCGGCTCCTGCGGAACCGCCCTGCTGGAGCGGTGCGTCGGCGAAGATGCAGGCGACGTAGTTGGCCATGCCGTGGTGGACGGCCAGGGCGGCGTACTGGACCATCGCCGAGGCGGTCGCGCCGAAAGAGTTCATGTGGTTGAGCAGGCGCAGGTTGCGCAGCCCGAGGTATCCCTGCAGGGGAATGCTGATTCCGGTGCCCATCATCCCCGTGATCCCGGGGTTGACCAGCAGGCCGTCAATGTCGTCTTTCTCAAGACCCGCGTCCTCAATCGCCAGCCGGATTGACTCGCCGGCAAACCACGAGGCGTCGTGTCCGTAGACCTTGCCCATTTCCGTGATGCCCAGACCGCAGATGGCGGTCTGTCCCCTGATCGGATCGCTCATGTGAAACTCCTCGCGAGTGCGGAGTCAGTTTAGCAGTGGGCCCCGCCATTGCCCTGTAGGATCGTTCTCCTATGCCTCATGATCCCGACACCAACCAATCTGCCGAGGACATGGCGACTACGTTTCCAGATCGGGCGAGGGCGTACTACGCGATTGCCTTGGCGAGGCGCAACGAACAGTCTCAGTGGGCCAGGACTCTTGATACGAGATTGGCAGCCTCGTTCAGTCTCAGCGCAGTGATTGTGGCGATCTTTGCCGCGGCAATGGTCATCGCGCAGGGTGATCTTCCAGTGCTGTTGGTCGGCATTTCTGCAGTTGTCCTGTTCCTGTTCGCCGCGAGTACGTTTTGCGGCTACATGGCATTCAGGTCAAGCCGCTGGGAGAAGCGTCCTGATCTGCGTGATGTGCAGACTCGAGTCCGCCAGTCGGAGGCGCATCAGTGGTTCCTGGCGGCATCGGACATCGTTGCCGCGTACTACGCCGACGCGGTTTACATCGAGGAGAAGGAGAAGTGGACCAGGCGATCTGTTCAGGTCACTGCCCTGAATGCGGTGGTCGTTTCGATCGGCGCCACACTGGCAATTGTGTTCTCAGGCGGGTCGTAGCGACAGGCTCCATCCAACCAGACTAAAAGCGAGATCCAATCTCAACGCCCTGTTCATCGCGCGGAAGCGGATACCGACTCTCCAGGTACTCGAGCAACTCGTCCCCATAACGAAGCAGGTCGGCTTCAGTGGAGGACTCTGCGTCCGGCTTCTCCGGAGGCCGATCGGCCTTTGCCGAGACATGTGCCTTTCCATTCCTGAATAGGGACAGTGCCATGTCGGATCGGTCTCCGTTCCGTTCTCATCCTATCGAATCACAACACCGTGATGTCTTCGCCGCCGTCGACGTTGATCGTGTTGCCGGTGACCCAGTTGGAGTCGTCGAGGCTGAGGCCGATGATGGCTCGGGCGATGTCGTCCGGTTCCGTCACGCGGCCGGAGGGATTGTGATTCTGGGCGAAATCGAGCAGCTGCATCCCGGCCGGAATCTTCTCCAGGGCCGGGGTGTGGGTGATGCCGGCCTTGATCGCATTGGCGGCGATGCCCTGTGGGGCAAGCTCGACGGCGAGCTGGCGCAGGTGGGCGGCAAGCGCCGCCTTGGCCGCCGAGACGGCGCCGTACTGGGGAATCACGCGCACGTCGCCGCCTGACGTCATGCCGTAGATCTTGCTGCCGCGACCAAGCAGCCCCCGGCTGACCATGTCCTGCGTCCAGTAGACGACCGAGTTGGCCATCACGTCGAGCGTCATCTCCATCTGCCGCTGCGTAATCGGCCGGTCCTCTTTCTCGCCGACGTACGGGCCCAGGGTGCCAAATGCGAGCGAGTGCAGCAGCACGCGGACCGTTCCGGGACCGTCCGCGGCGTCGAGTTGATCGCGCAGGCTGTCGAGCATTTCGCCGCGCTTGGCGGCGTCGGCGGCGTTCATGTTGTGGAAGACGGCCTGGCGGCCGTGCGACTCAATCTCGCCGACGATGCGCTCGACATTGGCCATCGTGGAGCGGCGATCGAGGTGAACGCCGACAATGTGCATGCCCGCCTCGGCGAGCGAGACGGCCGTAGTGCCGCCAAATCCGGATGACGCTCCGAGAATCAAGGCCCACTGACCGTCGAGTTGAGGATGTCGCAAGACTGATCTCCCTGAAGCTGGGCACTGCGGTGGCTGGATCAGATCCAGATTAGAGTCGCTGCGCGTTGGTGAAGCGCCGGACCACTTCGAAGAGAATCTGGATGCCGGTGTTGAGTCCTTCGATCGGTGTGCGCTCATTGTGGCCGTGGACGCCGGACGCCAGCGACGCGTCCATCAGCGTGGGCACGAAGCCGTACGAATGGACGCCATGCCGCCGAAGCACGCGGGAATCGGTGAATCCGACGCAGGTCGACGGTACGACGAGCGCGCCCTCAACCTGCTCGCGTACGACATCCTCGATCACGTCGACGATTTCCGTCTCGAAGCTGCTGGCCGGTCCCATGCTGCCGAACACGACCTCGATCTCGACCTTCGCGTCGTCGATCACGTTGCGCATCTCGCCAATGAAATGCTCATAGGTCTCGCCGGGCAGAAGCCGGCAGTCGAGCGTGGCTTCGGCATCGGCGGGAATCACGTTGTGCTTGATCCCCGAGGTCGCGCCGGTATTGGAAATCGTGTCACGGGTTACGGCGGCAAACGCCGGATACGTCCGACAGAGCTTGCTGATGCTCGGCGCGGCGCCGCTCCAGGCGTTGGCGTCCTGCATTCTCTGCAGCGCCTCGGCCGTGTGCGGTTGGACAGTCACCGCTCGATCCCAGTTCTGGATCGCGTACAACGCGCGGATCAGGCGCTCAACGGCATTGTCGCCGTGCGGCGTGGAACCGTGTCCGGGCTGTCCTTCGGCGCGCAGCTTGAGCCAGAGCGGCGATTTCTCCGAGGGAGCGCAGGCGAACACGGGCCGATTGGAACCGAGCATGTTGAGCGCGCCCATACCGCCTTCATTGAGCGCATACTCCGGCTCGGTGATCCAGTCTTGCTGGTTCTGGTCGAGCCATTCCATGCCGAACATCGAACCGGCCTCCTCGTCGGCGACGGCGAGAAAGACGATGTCTCGGTTGGGCGTCAGGTTGAACCGCTTGAAGAGCAGCATGACCAGCAGCTCAAGTACGCCCATGCCTTTCATGTCGAGCGCGCCGCGTCCCCAGATCATGCCGTCCTTCTCAACGGCGGCAAAGGGATCGACCTCCCAAAACTCCTCCTGGACGGGGACGACATCGGTGTGATTGAGCAGCATCAGCGGACGCGCATCGCCGCTTCCAGGCAGACGAGTACGCATCGAGACGCGGCCGGGACCGGCCTGCACGTACTCGCACTCGTAGCCTTCCGCTTCGAGGATCGGAGCGAGGAACTCGGCGGCGGCCTGCTCATTGCCGGGGGGATTCGACGTATTGACCTGGAGGTACTGCCGCAGAATCGAGGTGACTTCGGCAGTCACGTCGTCCCAGTTGATGCCGAGTTGAGGTGTGGTGGTCATTGGACGAGTATACGTATTGCTCGCATTGATTCCCCTGGATTCAGTTCGCCGCCGCGGTCTTGATTTGCTTGACTTCCGCCGTGATCCGCGACATCAGTTCTCCCGCTCGGTCGTGAATGGCAACGGCGCAGTACTGGGTGATGATGGTTGGATCGAGGTTGACTTCGATCATTGGGTGGCCGCGCTGACCGACGGCGAAGGCAAAGTCTGCGGCTGGAGAGACAACCGCGGTGGTGCCGACGAGGATGACGCAGTCGGCCTGGGAAGACTCGACATAACAGCGCTGGAGGCAATCGGGCGGAATCGGTTCGCCAAACATCACGGTGTCGGTCTTGACGATGCCGCCGCACTGATCGCAGCGCGGCGGGAAGACCTCGGGAATCTCGTCGAACGGCGTGCGCGAGTTGCATTCGATGCAGCGCAGTAGCGTCGTGCAACCGTGAATCTCGGTCAGGCACTCAGCTCCGGCGGCGCGGTGCAGGCCGTCAACGTTTTGCGTGATGATGTGCTTCAGCACGCCGATGCGCTCGAGTTCGGCCATCGCGAAGTGGGCGTCGTTGGGTTGCGCCTCGGCGATGGTGGCGGTCAGTTGGTCCGGGTTGCGGCGGCGCTCGGCAACGCGACCCCACCAAGCGGCGGGATCGGCGGAGAACTCTTCGTACTGGTTCAGAGGCGGTTCGCCGTGCTTGGTCCAGAGGCCGTCCTTGCCACGAAAGGTCGGGATGCCGGACTCCGCGGAGATGCCGGCGCCAGTCAACGCGATGCAGTATCGGGACTCGGCGAGCAGAGCCGCTGCGCGCTCAATCGACTGCTGATGCTGGTCCGGCAGGCCGCCGGACTCGATGGGTTGGGTCATGAACCACATCCTCGGACATGAGAACTCAGATATGAGAACGCCCCCTTGCGGGGGCGCATCATCCTGTGTGCATCAGGCTCCCTAGCGGGAGCCAAGACTGTCGACTTGAAGGACTCCATACAGGAGGTGAATGTTCAGCTTGCGCATCGAGCCCTCCTTCCGTTTCCCAACCGCCGTCATGGTAGCGCATGCCGAACGGATTGTCATCCCTGCGTCGGCGTTCGGCGACAGTCCCAACTCGGATACACTTCGGACGTAACGGATCGTCGCGCGCACGGAGGAAGGCAGCCGATGCTAAGGCTGGCCAATCCCTTGCCCGGTCACCGGCTCGGCGGCTGGACCGAAGTGGACAACCCGCCTCGACGCGTCGCGAGCGGCGGCCAGCATTGGTCACTGCTCATACTGGCGGCCTCCGCGCTGGTCGCCATGATGTCGGTTGTCTTTGATTTGCGCGTCGGATCCGGCCCGCAACCGCAGGCTGAAGCGTCGGCGACCGTCGTCTCGGCACCGACATCGGATCCGAATGCCCTGGCCGATCAACGCACAACAATCGAACAGCGGGACCCGCTCGCCAGCGCGACGACAGCCACGGCGGCGACGTCGACAACCACGGCGCTCGATTCCGTCTCTGCGTCCGACCAATCGTCGTCGATGACGCCGTCGGCTGCAGCGGATTCGGGCCTCGCCACCGAGGCTGCAGCAACGATTGCGGGCGCGGGAGCGACCGGTCAGGTCGCCGCGTTGTCCGCGAGCGCCGACGAGTTGGCCAAGGATCCTGGCGGGGCGGCGGCGGGTGGAGAGTCATTAGACGCGGCTTCGCGGATTCGCGAGTACCTGGGACTTCACCCGGGCGCGCAGCTCCCCGTGTCGTTCAGCTACGAAGTGCAGGAAGGCGACACCGCATCGAGCATTGCCAGGCGATTCGGTCTGGAAGAAGCGACGGTGCTGTTCAACAACTTCGACATCTACGACGCCAATCACCTGACCGTCGGCCAGCGTCTGCAACTCCCGCCAGTGGACGGCCTGGTCTACACCGTGCAACCGGGAGATTCCCTGTCGCGGCTCGAGCAGAACTACCAGGCCGACTTCGCGGCGACCATTGCATTCACTTCCAACGGGATCACGAGCCCCGAGCAGATCCAGGTCGGACAGAGGCTGTTGCTGGTTCAGGGATCGGCGTCGATTTCAGGCGCGTCGGCGGCGAGCGAGAGTTCGGGCGGCGGGCAGGCCGCGCAGACCTGGTCGGAGCCGACCTTCGTCTGGCCGCTGGGACCGGACGGGATTAGCGATCCGTTTGGGACTCCGAGAGCGAACGCATTCGGCTATCACACCGGGGTCGATTTCCTTGCCCCGATCGGGACGATTGTCGGCGCCTCGGCGGCCGGTCAGGTCACTGTGGCGACCTGGGACCCCTCGTACGGAAACTGGGTCGAGATCAGTCACGGCGGGGGCTACCGTTCCCGCTATGCGCATCTGGATGAGATCTGGGTGCGCGAAGGCGAGTGGGTGCAGTCCAACGCGTACATTGGCACCGTGGGCAACACGGGAAACTCCTCAGGCGCCCACTTGCATTTCGAGATCATCGTTGGCGGCCAGGCGGTCAATCCGCTGCCCTGGCTGAACTAGCCGGATCGCGGCTGGTGCTACTCCCAACGGAAAATCAAGTCCGGGCTGCGGGACGAGGCCGTCCGGCGTGGAGGTTGAGATGAGCGCATCCCAAACCGACTCCGATCAGTCGCAGTGGACGCATGGCTACGCGACGACCAACGGCGTGCAACTGCACTACGTGACCCAGGGAGAGGGTCCCCTGGTCGTCCTGCTGCACGGGTTCCCCGAGCACTGGTACTCATGGCGCCACCAGATCGGACCGTTGGCGGAGGCGGGATTCCAAGTCGTTGCGCCGGATCTGCGCGGCTACAACCTCTCGGACAAGCCCCGCGGCGGCTACGACATCAAGAACCTGACCAAAGACGTGCGCGGCTTGATCCGCGAGATGGGCGAACGCTCGGCAACCATTGTCGGTCACGACTGGGGCGGCGTGATTGCCCTGCAATTCCCGATCGACTATCCACAGGCGTGCGAGAAGCTGATCGTGATGAATGCGCCGCTGGTGCGCTCCTGGTACTGGGGCCGACGGAACTATCCCAACAATCTCTACGCGCTGTTGATGCAGGTGCCGGGGCTGGCCGAACGGCGGAACTGGTCGGACATCGATGCCACGACTCGCCAGGTCTTTAGCGGAGTAGGCGCACGGGCGGGCGCGATCAGCGATGAGGACATCGCCATCTTTGCCGAAGCGCTGAAACAGCCGAAGGCGCTGTCCTCGGCCATGAAGTACTACCGCTCAATTTACTGGCCCGACTGGTTCCTGACCTGGGCCGACCGGAATGCGCGGATCACATGTCCGACACAGTTCATCTGGGGCGTAGACGATCAGGCAGTGCGGCTGCCCTTCATGGAAGAGGCGGCCGAGCGGGTCGACGATCTGCGCACGGAGCTGATCGAGAACGCCGGTCACTGGGTGCAACAGGAACAGCCTGAGCAGGTCACCGCGGCAATGCTGGACTTCCTCGCCGGTGACCGAGCGGAAGCGTGACACAGATGGAGGAGCGATCCATCGAATCACAGCCGCGAGGCATCTGGAGCCATGGGTTCGCCGAAGGCGCCGGCGGCGTGCGTCTGCATTATGCCGAGGTACAGCCCGAGGAGGACCAGGAATCGGCGCCGCTGGCAATACTGCTGCACGGTTTCCCGGAGTTCTGGTGGTCCTGGAGGCTGCAGCTTCCGGCGTTGGCGGCGGCTGGCTACCGAGTAATCGCGCCCGACTTGCGGGGCTACAACCTGTCGGATGCGCCCACGCGTGTGGAAGACTACGAGCTCACCCTCCTGACCGAAGATGTGCAGCGCCTCATTGCGCACGCGGGTCGTGAACGCGCGGTGATTGTGGGCCACGACTGGGGCGGGGCCGTGGCCTGGCAGTTTGCGATGGACTACCCGAAGCAGGTCGAGCGGCTGGTGATAATGAACGCTCCGCACCCGGAGCGAATGGCGGAGGCGTTCGGCGGCCGGCCGAATGTTCGCCAGATTGGCCGTTCCTGGTACATGTTCGTGTTTCAGATCCCCTGGCTGCCGGAGCGTTGGCTGGCAATCAACGACTACGAGCGGATCGGGCTGATCTTCCGCGATACGGCGGCGCATCCCGAAGCGTTTCCGCCTGAGGTCTTGCGGGAGTATCGACGCGCGGCGGCGAGAAACGGTCTCACCGGTCCGATTCATTTCTATCGCGCGGCGGTGCGCGCCGGAGCGCAGGAGACACGATCGCGGCTTGGCAACCGGCTCAACGGCCTGGGCGAGACCTTTGAGCACCTCTTCGGCGGATCGGGGGTCAAACCGGTCAGCTATCCGAAAATCGACGCGCCGACCCTGTTGCTCTGGGGCGAGCGCGACAAGGCGTTGGGCAAGGAACTGACCAACGACATGGAGAAGCTGTTCAGCGGTCCGTTTGAACTCACCTACTTGCCCGACAGCGGCCACTGGGTACAGCAAGAGGCCGCCGAGGACGTGAACCGGCTGATGTTGGAGTTCCTGGAGCGGTACCGGCACGACGCAGGGAACGCCGCTGGATAGGCAGATGCTCAGGTGAGGGGCGAGTCGGGATCGACATCGGTAGTCGCAGCGATCCAGTAACGGCGCCGGATGCCCATCGACAGCTCCTCGAGATCGCGGGCGACCTGGCGCTCCGTATTTGCGTCCAGACCCGCCCCGCCGCAGACCCCGGTGAGCATCGAGCGCTTGAAGATCAGCCCCACCGAGGCGTCGACGAAGGACAGATCGCGCGCCTTGTTGGCGAGGAAGTACTGCATGTCCTTCGAATCGAAGGGAAGCGGCCCGCGACCGTCGGTGGGCCACAGACCCCAGCCAAGATAGCCGCCGCGAGCGACGTGCTCGCGCACGGCGCGGTGGTGCTCGATCACGTCGTCAACGTGACCTTCGCGGGCGTCGAAATGGATCAAGTTGGGACGCGCGTCAAGTACGCGGGTCCAGTTCGGGGCGGCGCAGCAGTGAATGCCGGCCAGCGCGCCGATCCGCTGCAACGGTTCGATGGCGGCGCGCAAGACCGGGATCACTTCGCGCCAGGGCAGCGGAATCGACGGTTCACCGACCGAGGCCAACTCCGGCTCGTCGAACATGATGATCGCCTGGAATCCCTGGCGTTGGAAGACGCGGGCCTGTTCGGCGGCGGCGGCGCCCAGCCACGCGCCCAATCGTTGCAGTGTCTCCAGGTCCTGGAGCGGTGACGCCCCGGCCGCATTGCGGGACCAGCGGGCCAGGGTGATCGGGCCGACGAGCTGGCCCTTGACCACCTGAGACTTGCGCTCCTCGGGTACGCCCGAAAGATGGTCAAGCAGCTCGTAGAGCCCTTCGGCGCGATCGCGAGGGGGCAGCGCCGCGTTCTCCAGGTCGGAATCGGAGATCTGTCCGCTCCAGGTGATGTGCTGACCATCCCAGCTCGCCCCGGGCAGCGAGAGACCTGCCTGGGGAATCATCAGCTCCTCGGCCGAGCGCTTGGGAAGCTGGGGCCAGAAGGGCAATCGCCAGTAGTCCTCGAGGACTTCCGAGACCGCTTCGGCGGGGTCGGTGTGTCGCATTGAGCCGACGCCGCAGGGCAGCAAGGGCAGGTGAATGGGTGCGTCCACTTGGTCAACGTCTCCTGTGGAGATGTGGGTAGGGCGCCGAGCCGGTCGGTCGCTGGGTTTAGCTTAGCCGTGATGCTCAGGATCGCCGGCGATCGGCCAACGGAGTTCGCCGGCGATTGATAGACTGCCCAGACAGGATTTCGGTAAACCGTTCAGGCACTTGATCAAATGGTTGATTAGTTGCGCTAAACGGAGTACTCTCGCGTTCCGTTGCATTTCAGCGGTGCGGACATAACAGAGGCCGAACTCGCACTCCTGCCGGCGACTTCGTCGGAACAGGAGAGCTAATCTGGCGAATGAAGGGTACAAGACATGACTCGCGCCGACGACCAGTCCGACGTTGCCGATGAGACCACTGCCGCGTTGCCCAACGAGGCCACGGTTGAGGAGCAGGCGACGCCTGCCGCTCGCGCCGTGCGCGAGCCGCTGATTGGACGCCATTTCACGCAGCCCGGCGACGATGTCTACAGCCAGATCGAGTGGACCTACCGCACTGCGGCAATCACCTCCGACTCCGGCGAGACGATCTTCGAACAGTCTGACATCGAGACGCCTGCGTTCTGGTCGCAGACGGCGACCAACATTGTCGCCTCCAAGTACTTCTGGGGTCAGGCTGGCACGGACGAGCGCGAATCGTCGATGAAGACCCTCGTCGACCGGGTCGTCGAGACGATCACCCGCTGGGGACGGGCTGGCGGGTACTTCAACGACGGCGCCGCGGCATCCGCGTTCTCGCAAGAGTTGCGCTACCTGCTGATCAACCAATACGCCGCCTTCAACTCGCCGGTCTGGTTCAACGTCGGCGTTGAGGAGACGCCGCAGTGCTCCGCTTGCTTCATCAACTCCGTTGAGGACACGATGGAGTCGATCATGGACCTCGCCAAGCGCGAGGCGCTGCTGTTCAAGTGGGGCAGCGGCACCGGATCGAACCTGTCGACGCTGCGTTCGAGCCGCGAATCGCTGACCGGCGGTGGCAAGGCGTCGGGTCCCGTTTCGTTCATGCGCGGCTATGACGCCTTCGCCAACGTGATCAAGTCGGGCGGCAAGACGCGGCGCGCGGCCAAGATGATCATCCTCGACGCTGATCATCCCGATGTCCTGGAATTCATCAACTGTAAGGCGGATGAAGAGCGCAAGGCCTGGGCGTTGATTGACGCAGGCTACGACGGTTCGCTGAACGGCGATGCGTACTCCTCGGTCTCGTTCCAGAACGCCAACCACTCGGTGCGCGTCTCGGACGAGTTCATGCAGGCGGTCGAAGCGGATGCGGTGTGGGCGACCCGCGAGGTGGTCGGCGGTGAGGTGGTCGAGCAGATGCCCGCCCGCGACATCTTGCGAGCGATCTCGGCCGCCACGCATCAGTGCGGCGACCCGGGGATGCAGTTCGACAGCGTGATTAACGATTGGCACACCTGCTCGAACACTGACCGCATCTACGCGTCCAACCCGTGCTCGGAGTACATGTTCCTGGACGACACCGCCTGCAACCTTGCGTCACTCAACCTGCTCAAGTTCTACGACCTGGAGACCCACGAGTTCGACGTTGAGTCGTACCGTCACGCCTGTCGGGTGATCATCACGGCGCAAGAGATTCTGGTCTCGAACGCCTCATACCCGTCGACGCTGATCGGCGAGAACTCCGAGAAGTATCGTCCGCTGGGTCTGGGCTACACCAACCTCGGTGCGCTGCTGATGGCTCGGGGACTGCCCTACGACTCGGTGGCGGGACGCGCGCTGGCGGCGTCCGTGACGGCGTTGATGACGGGCGAGGGTTACCTGCAGTCGGCTCGGATTGCCGAGCGGATCGGGGCCTTCTCCGGTTACGCCGTCAACCGCGACCCGTTCCTGCGCGTGATGCGCAAGCACCAGGCGGCAGTGGGCCGGATCGACGGCCTGGACTCGGTCCCGGATGCCGTCCGCGAAGCGGCCGAGGACGCCTGGCGTCAGGCGATTGCGCTGGGCGAACAGCACGGTTACCGCAACGCGCAGGCCACGGTGCTTGCGCCGACTGGCACGATCGCCTTCATGATGGACTGCGACACGACCGGCGTGGAGCCTGACATCTCGCTGGTCAAGTACAAGAATCTCTCGGGCGGCGGCTACTTCAAGATCGTCAATCGCACAGTGCCGGCTGCGCTGCGCCGGTTGGGCTACTCCGAGGACGCAATCGAGCGTATTGGCGCGCACATCGACGAGACCGGCACGATCGAAGGCGCGGCCGATCTCGACACCGAGCACCTGGCGATCTTCGACTGCGCGTTCAAGGCGCAGGCGGGACAGCGCAGCATCGCGCCGCTCGGCCACATCCGAATGCTGGGCGCGGTACAGCCGTTCCTCTCGGGCGCGGTTTCCAAGACGGTCAATGTGCCCGAGCACACCGGCGTCGACGAGATCATGCAGACCTACGTGGACGCCTGGAAGCTGGGCGTCAAGGCGGTCGCCATTTATCGCGACAACTCGAAGCGGATCCAACCGCTGGAGACAGGTGAGCGCAGCTCGTCAGCGGTTGCGGAAGACGCCCCGGTCTACGAGCCGGGACCATCCATGCCAAGCGACGCGCCAGTTGTGCTCGAGAACGCGCTCTCGCCGCCGGCCTATCGTCGGCACCGGCTGCCGGACGAGCGACAGGCGTTGACGCACAAGTTCACGATCGGCGAGCACGAGGGCTACATGACGATCGGTGAGTTTGAGGACGGCAGGCCCGGCGAGGTGTTCGTCCACATCTCGAAGGAAGGCTCGACAGTCTCCGGCCTGATGGACGCGGTCGGCACGCTGACCTCGGTTGCGCTGCAGTCCGGCGTGCCGCTGTCGACGCTGGTCAAGAAGTTCGCCCACATGCGCTTCGAGCCGATGGGCTGGACTCGAAACCGCGACATCCCACACGCCGACTCGATCCTTGACTACGTCTTCCGTTGGATGGGCACGAAGTACCTGGCCGGCGAGCCGACGGACGCGATCGCGAAACAGGCTCAGATGGCGATGGCGCCTGAAGAAGTCAAACTGGCCGACGAAGAGGCGGGACCCTCGCCGGTCACACCGCCGGTCGCATCCCTGCCGCTGGTTGATTCGTCGTCCTCGATCGGCTTCCAGAATCAGCTTGATGCTCCGCCGTGCGCGGAGTGCGGCTCGATCATGGTCCGCTCCGGCTCGTGCTTCCGCTGTATGAACTGTGGCGCGACCTCCGGCTGCTCCTGACGGCTACGATCTCCCCCCGCACGGCGGGGGGAGATCCCGAAGGCAGAGGGAGGCGCTCCATGAGCGGTCTGCCCGTGCGACTGCTCAAGAGTCCTGCTTGTCGTTGAGCAACGCCCGTCTCCGGCGTTCGTACTCGGATTGGGAGAGGCCTTCGCGCTGCCGCTCGAGCGCTTCAAGTTCGGGAGAGGTGGGTTGCGCCTTGACTCTGCGGGGCGACGCCGGCTCCGTCGGGGGTGTTAGGTGTGTGGCCGGGAACGGTGACACGACACTCGGCCCAGGTGGCGCGGGCGGGGGCATCTGCATGTCGTCGCTGACGAACTCCGTCGGTTCGGTTGCGGGTTGCGGCGCTTCGCGCCGGATCACGACCAGCGTGCCGACCATGCGGTCGTGGACGCATTGACGATCAGGGTTGAGGAGTATCCATCCGGCGTTGATGATCGGTCCCAGCAGTCCGAAGGCGTAGCCGATGAATCCGAGCAGCAAACGCTTGATCACCAACTCCCTCATCCACATGCGCTGGGGCGTGACTTCCTGTCCTGCCTCATTGATCACGTAAAGGTCGAGCAGCGACTTGGCCGGCGACTGTCCGTCACGGGATGTGAACCACATCATGTACAGCCAGATCGGCAGAAGCAGGAAGATCAGCAGGTCCAGAATCTCGCAGCCCAGCCGCCGCAAGTATGGAGCCGCGAAGTCGCCCGAAGTCGGGTGCGACATGAGCACGCCGCACTTGGCGCAAAAGACACCGACGCCGGGGTACTCTCCGCAGATCGGGCAGTGCTCGGCGCGCAACGCGCCGGGTTTTCGGCTGCTCATTTCTGATTCTTCACATCGAGGCTAGCGGGGCGTCCGACAGGCAGCGCCCAGACGCGTCACTCGCACTCAAGCAGGAAGATGCGTTGGGACGAGGCACTCATAGCGCCCGCAGTTCAGCGCTGGTTTGCCTGACGCCTCTGACATTGATGACCAGCGTGCCGAAGACGCGGTCGTGGAGCGTCTGACGGTCTCGACTGAAGAAGATAGCCACGGCGTCAGCGATCACGACAATCGCGATCAGGAAGATGACGATGCTGCCTACCGCAGACTCCGGATAGAGCTGGGCTATCAGCAGCGTCGGCGCATTGACGGCGACTCTATATCCGACCTCGCGCGCCCACATCAGTCGCCGGGAGGCAGGCGCGCCGTCGGCGCGAATGACCTGGGTCGAGACGATCTGCTTGCCGGGCGTCTGTCCCCTTCGGGCGAGATAGGCGAACCAGACAAGCCAGACCAGGGAACCGACCCAGAGTTCCAGCGCCAGCACATCGCCGAGACTGGCGAGTCCGAGCACGAGGCCGATCACCGCCGGGACCAGGCCGTCGGACAAGGCGCCCATGAAACGCGACACGCGACTGGCGGCGTATCGCGGCGAATGTCCGTGCTCTGCGTCCGAGCGGAGCACTTGACAGGACGTGCAGAAGCGGACGCCGAGATCGGTGTTGTTGCCGCAGGCGGCGCAGATGGCGCCGAAGAGGCCGCGCGGCGGAGGCGGCGTGCCCTCCAGGGGTTCGAATCGGCCCATCGGCTGCGCTCCTGAGTTCGAGCTTAGTAGGGCAAGGTGAAGGGGCGGTACTCGCCGCTGCGCAACGCGCGCATCAGGTCTTCGAGGCTCTTGATTTCTGCGTCGAACTCTGTCGCCGCAGTGGCGACCTCATGCAGGGCGTGCGAGTCGCTGCCGCCGATCGGCGGCAACGGACGCGTCCGTCCGCGCGATGAGGCGCTCTGGTTCTGCAGCGGACCGTCGCAGCCGTTGAGTCCCTCGACACCGTCGAACAGTTCCATCGCCTCGCGCGAGACCCGCAGTCCGGGGTCGCGCGCGGGATGGGCCAGGTACATCAGCGCGTCGCGGTCGTCACAGTACGCGCGCAGGCGCTTCGAGTCGGTAATCCGCGGAAATGGCTCGGTCAGTCCATAGGCCAGCACGTGTCCGAGTTCAGTGGTGACTTCGATCGCCGGGAGGACGACGATACCGATCTGTTCTGCCAGCCGGGCGGTGCGGTCCGCCGGCCAGAGGACATCGTGCTCGGTCAGCATCACCCCATCGAGTCCGCGCTCGGCGGCACGAACCAAGGCGTCGTGCGGCAGCAGGTTGCTGTCGGTCGAGAAGACCGACGTATGGGTGTGCATATCGATCAGCATCTGTCTGAAGGCTCACGGCAACGGATGAGTCGGTCAACCGACCACAGATCAGACTCGGATGTACCATCGCCACGTGAGGCAGATCACATTCATCGCCACAGTGGTGCAGGACGAGCGTCAGCTCGACGGCAGCCGGCATCTGGAAATCGTCAGCGAGATCGAAGGCAGCGACACGGCGCTCCATATCGTGATCGATCACGACGGCGAGTTGTCGGAGGCGGACATGACTCTCGAGCTCGGCGGCGAAGCCGATTCGGTCGCTCTCGACGGAGACCCGGGCATGGCCAACTGGGAGATCCTGGAGTTCAGATTGACCTCCGAGCGGATGGTCGTGGAGGCCCGGCCACGCCAGGACGGAGACCTAGAAATGCGCCTGGCCGTGCGCGGAGTGAAGCCATGACCCGCGTTGCGGTGCTCGCCGGCGGCGTCGGCGCGGCGCGGTTCCTCGACGGACTGGTCCGTGTCGTACCGCCCGCTGACGTCACCGCGATCGTCAATGTCGGCGACGACATTGAGTGGGCCGGACTGCACATCTCGCCCGACCTTGACACGGTCATGTACACGCTAGCCGACATGGTCAATCCCGAGACCGGCTGGGGCCTGCGCGGCGAGTCGCGCCGGACCCTGGACCGGCTCTCGGAACTGGGCGGCCCGGACTGGTTCATGATCGGCGACCTCGACCTCGCCACGCACCTGTTCCGTACGCACTGGCTTGGACAGGGCAATCCGCTCTCCACCGTTACCCGCGACCTCGTGAAACGGGCGGGCCTGGAGCTGTTCATCACACCCGTCACCGACGACCGCCTACGCACCATGGTCGACACCGACGCGGGTGAATTCTCCTTCCAGGACTACTTCGTGCGGCGGCGCGCCGTCGATCGCGTGCACTCGCTCAGATTCGACGGCGCCGAAACTGCGCGACCGGCACCGTATGTCGTCGAGGCCCTGAACGAATCCGATGTAATCGTGATTGCGCCCTCCAATCCATTTCTCAGCATCGACCCCTTGCTCAGCGTGCCGGGGCTGCGCGAACTGGTCGCCTCGAATCGCTCAAAGGTCGCAGCGGTCAGCCCAATCATCGGCGGAGAGGCCGTTAAGGGACCGGCCGCCGACATTCTCCAGTCAATGGGACACGACGTGTCCGCGTTGGGTGTCGCACGATTGTACGAGGATTTGGCGGAGGTGTTTGTGCTTGACGAGACCGACGCAGCGCTCGCCTCGACGATCGAGTCGGAGACGGGAATGCGCGTGCACATCATGCCGACGCTGATGACGGATGTCGAGGCGAAGATGGCGCTCGCCGCGGGAACGCTGAAGGCGGCGCTCCATGACGGCTGAGCCCAGCGGCGTAGTGGCCGTTGTGCCCGTGCGAGGATTGCCAGCGGGCAAGCGCCGCCTCGCCGCGCTGCTTGACCTGGAAGAGCGCAACTCGCTGGTGCGGGCGATGCTGGACGACGTGGTCGCGGCGCTCGTTGCAGCCGAGCGCGTTGACGAGGTCGTGATCGCCTCGCGCGACTCAGCGGCCCGCGACGAAGCTGCGCGGCTGGGTGTCGGATTCCTCGACCAGACTGATCTGCGCCTCGGATACAACCGAGCGGTGCAGTTTGCCCAGCAGGCGCTGGCCGAGTCGGACGCCATCCTGATCGTGCCCGCCGACGTGCCATTGGTTACCCCCGACGCGGTCGATCTGATGGTCTCGACTGCGCCGGATGGTCCGGCCGTGGTCGTCGCGCCGGCGCACGACGGCGGAACGAACGGGCTGTTCCTGCGCCCTCCCGACGTGATCGCGCCGCAGTTCGGACCTTCTTCGGCGCGGGCGCATCAGCAGTCGGCGGCCGCAGGGGGCGAAATGGGCGTGCCCTTCCGCGAAGCTCGGATCGATGTCTGGGCCTTTGACCTGGACACGCCGTCCGACCTGCGCTGGCTGCGCGAGACCCTGCCCCAGTTGCCCGAAGCGATTGCTCCGAATGCTCGGGCCTGGCTGATTGCGCACGAAGCGCACATGCAGGCGCTGAGCTAACCCGCTAGGCCCTGGGCAGGCCGAAGCCTCGCTGGGCGATGATGTTTCGCTGCAGTTCGTTGCCGCCGGCGCCGAAGGTGGGCATGACGGCGGCGAGATAGCCGTTCTCCGCCGAGCCGTCGATTGGGGCGCGCTCGTCGTTGCCGTTGAGTTGACCGTAGAGGCCCATCGCGTGCAGCGAGAAGTTCTGCAGGCGCTGCATCATCTCGGTCGAGAAGATTTTCACCTGGCTCGCTTCGTAGTTTGGCGATTCCTCGCGCTTGAGCATGTCGAGGATGCGGTAGCTGAGATGCTGCAAGACTTCGAGCTGAACCTTGAAGTCGGCCATCGTGCGTTTGATTCCGGCGTCTTCGATCGGGCGGCCCATCGGGGTGTCGGACGTGGCCCAATCCATCAACCGGTCGTAGACGGCCCGCACCGACGAGACGGTGAAGATCGAGATGCGCTCGCGGTCGAGTGCGTGGGCGGCGTAGTACCAGCCCTGATTTTCCTCGCCGACGAGCACATTGGTTGGTACGCGCACGTCCTCGAAGTAGACCTCGTTGGTGCGGTACCCGGCCATCGTCCAGAGCGGCTTGACGGTGATTCCGGCCGATTGCATATCGACCAGCATCATCGAGACGCCGCGGTGCTTGGGTGCGTCGGGGTTGGTGCGGGTCGCCAGCCAGACGTACTCACTGCGGTGCGCGCCGGAGGTGAAGCGCTTGATCCCGTTGAGGATGTAGTCGTCGCCGTCCTTGACCGCGCGCAACTGTAGGGAGGCGAGGTCGGAGCCGGCGTCGGGTTCGGTGTAGCCCAGCGCGAACTCGACTTCTCCGCGGGCGATTGGCGGGAGGAAGCGCTCCTGCTGTTCCTCGGTGCCGAAGCGCATCAGGGTCGGACCGACCTGCTGGGTGGCGACGGTCGCCTGGGGCGCGCCGACGTAGTTCATCGCCTCCCAGAAGAGGTACTGCTCCTCGAGCGAGCGCTCCTGTCCGCCGTACTCGGCCGGCCAGGACATGGTCAGCCAGCCGCGATCGGCCAGCAGCCTGCGGAAACCGCGCTCCTCGGCCATCGTGTCCGTGGTCGGATCGCCAATCGTGGCCCGAAGCTCGGGCGTCCATTCCTGATCGAGAAACTCGTTGACCTCGGCCTCGAAGGCGAGCGCCTTGTCACTGAATCGGTACTCCATGTGGCGGCTCCCCAGGGTGTCGATCGGTTCGTCTGAATGCTACCGCAGCGTGGGCGGCGGGCACGGCGGAGCCGGGGTCGGGTGATCGGCCGGGAGGAAAAAAACGCGCGGGAGAGATTGGGGGATTACCAGGGGTCGTCGTCTTCATCGGGTGGTTGGTCTTCGGGCGGGGAGCCCCCCTCTGTCTCTACGAGACATCTCCCCCCGCTGGAAGCGGGGGGAGAGGGAGAAGGGGCAGCGTGACATCTCTCTCCGCTGGAAGCGGGGGGAGAGGGGGAATGGGCAGCGTGACATTTCTCTCCGCTGGAAGCGGGGGGAGAGGTTCGGTCGTGGAGGTCTCGAAGGAGGTGGCGGGCGACGTCGTAGGGGTCGGTGGTGTGGTAGAGCCGGTGGTTGCGGCTGGCGTTGGGGTTGGGCGGGAACATCTCGCGGACGAGGGTCTTGAGTGCTTTGAGCTGCTTGTAGGCGGGGGCGTCGCTGTTGGCGGTTCGCCAGAGTCGGTCGATGCGGGCTCGGTAGTGGTAGGGGTTGGGCATGGGGATGCTCCTGTTCTGAGATGTACGCATGTTCTAATGCTAACGAGGATTGGCTGCGGGCGGGGGGAGAGAGGCGAACGTCAGGAGCGGGCCTTGTTTGGGGCGGCTCGGAGGATGAAGGTGGCGGCGCCGTTTAGGACGGTTCGGGTGGTCTGGGCCGGCTGGAGCGTAAGTTCGGCGGGGTGCTGAGGCACTCGGGCGCGGAGGATGACGGGACGCAGCACGATGATTGCGGCGAGGATGGCGAGGACGACGAAGGACATGGGGGGGAAGAGGGTTTCCATGGTCAGCGACTGGGCAACTGCGCCGAGCGGCAGGCCGACAGCCTGGGCGATGCCCATGCCGAGGAAGACCAGACCCATGATTCGCCCGCGCATCTCGTTGGGCGTTTCGTGGGCGAGGGTGGCGTTGGCGGAGACCATTGCGGTCGACATGCCGATGCCGAGCAGGGCGTTGCCCAGCATCGCGTTGAGGACCGTGGGTGGATTGGTGAAGACGACGAATCCGAGTGCCATGACGATCACGCCGAGGGCGGTGAGCATGCCCTTGCGCTCGATCCAGGAGAAGCGGACCAGGACGAGTGAGGCGACCATTGCGCCGCCGCCCCAGAAGACGGCGATGTAGCTGAACTGCGACCAGGTCGCGCCGACGACCGTGGTCACCCACTGGGGACCGAGGGTGCCGGTGGGCGGCATGATCAGGGACATCATCAGGACGACGATGACGACCGTCCAGAGGATGACCGCCTTGGAACGGGCGTAGCGCAGGCCGGCGACGATGTCGCGGACGGCCTGCCCCGCACCCTGGCCCTGTCGCGCGGCGATGTGGGCGGCGGAGAAGACCGTGCGGTAGGACATCATTGCCAGGATCAAGACCTCGCCCAGGTGCCCGAAGGCGGAGATGGCAAAGACGGTGCCATGGCCGAGGTGGTCGATCAGCAGACCGGAGGCGAAGATTGAAATCGGCATTGCGAGTTGCATGGCGGCCGCGTTGAGCGCGATCCCGGACGGCGTCAGCCGGGGACCAAGGATTTCGGGCGTGATCGCGTTGCGAGTCGGGCCGTCGATCGCGTGCGCGGACGAGGCCACCACCGTGAGGGCGAAGAAGATGATCAGGTCGGTCGTCGTGCCGGAGCCGGTCCACATCACGACCGCGATCAGGATGTTGGAGATGAAGGCGACCGCCTGCGTGACCATGAGCAGCCGGCGGCGGTCGAAGCGATCGGCGAGCGCGCCGCCGAAGAGTCCGAAGCCGATCATGCCGAGTCCGCGAATCGTGCCGATCGCGCCGACCATGATGATCTCGACGCTGTCGTCGGCGACGAACTGAATCCAGGCGATCGAGGCGACGAACTGGAGCGGCATCATCGACTGGCCGACGATGAAGCCGGTCAGCAGCAGGCGGAACTCGCGCAGTCTCAGCGGTTCGGTCATGCCTGGACGGGTCGGAGGCGGCTTGACGCTCATGTCGGTAGTTTCGCCGCTTCGAGCACGGTGTGCCGCGAGCCCTGGCGGACCTTGGCGGCCTGGCCGGGTCCGAAGATGTCGACCAACCGGCGCTGCAGGTACTTGCGCAGTCCGTTGACCGCGACGACCGCGAGCGCGCCGCCGTCGGCGAGCGCGTCGTGAGCGTCGAGCAGGAGTTGATCGAGCGCGTCGTTGCCGGCCTGGGCGGGCAGGTTGGAGACCACGAGGTCAAACTGCGGCAGGGGCCGTTCGAGAGCGCGAATGCCGTCGCTGAGGGTCACGTCTGCGTTGCTCAGTTGGTTGCTCGCGATGTTCTCGGCGGCGGCCTCGACGGCGCGGATGTCTGTGTCCACCATAGCGACGCGAGCGTTCGGCCAGCGAGCGGCGAGGGTGAGTCCGATCGCGCCGTAGCCGCAGCCGAGGTCGAGCACTGTGGCGGGGGCAGGCAGCCGCTCAAGCTCGCGGAGCAGGAGCGCGCTGCCGGCGTCCAACGCGCGGGCGGAGAAGAGTCCGTGGCGCGAGCGCAGGCTGATGCTGCGTGAGCCGGTGTCGATCTCGATTGTCGGCGGCGTCGCAAGCTGCGCCCGGAGGTCGGCGCAATGATCGGCCGAAGTGGTCATGTACGGACTTTGGCGGACGGCGGGCTGAAGACCGGGGCGGGTTGGGTTACGTCGCCGTCGCCGAAGATGCCCTGGTAGATGCTGGTCCACTTGCCTGCGTGGCTGCCGGCGACGGTGATGTTGATGAAGGAGGGATCCGGGACCTTGGACATGGGCGTGTCGAGGTCCTGCTCGGTCCAACCGTACTTTTCGGGCAGGAACTCACCGATCCCGCCGCCCATCGTGGGCGTGGCGAGGCGGTCTCGCAGGGGCAGCGCGGTGAACTCCATGATCGCCTCGCGGATGTTGTCCTTGGACCAGCCGCTGGCTCGGTAGACGTCGGCGTGTTCGGGGCTGACGACAAACATCGTGGGCGAGACTTGGCCGCGCGGTTTGACAACTTGCTGGAAGGCCATGGAGATCGAGCCGGTCAGCGCGCGGGCGTCGCGGCTGGTCTGGTCGATGCAGACGCGCGGACCGCCGGTGGTCGGCAATAGCGAGACCACGCTGTCGTCCGGCTCGTAGCCGTGTTCGACGTGGTAGGGCTCCCAGGGCGAGGTGTCCTCATCCTCGGCGTAGCTGAGGGTCCACTTGTGTCCGCCGCCCTGGATGGCCTGCTCGATCTCGCCCGGCACTGCGCCGCCCACGTTGCGGAGCATCAGGCGCAGCGCGCGTCCGAGCGTCGAGTTGGCGCGGTTGCCCTGGCCCAGGGCGTTGAGGCCCCAGTTCATGCCGATCTCCTTGCGCACCGGCCCGTTGACCAGCATCATCGGCGCGAGACCGGCGGTGGTGGCGATCGAGCCGTGCAGCGGGAAGCGTCCGCCGGCGGCGGCCTCGACCGAGGCGAGGACGGTGGGGAAGTACTCGGGCTTGCAGCCGGCCATGACGGCGTTGATCGCGGCCTTTTCGACGGTCAACGGGGCCATGTTGGGCGGGAGGGTGGCGACAATCGCTTGCGGATCGCTCCAGTCGGCGGGCGCGCAGGCGAGCATGCGGTCGACGCGCTCGCGGGTCGGCGGGACGACCGGCAGGCCGTCGGTGATGCCCTGGTCGAACATGAACTCGTAGACGTCGACGTGTTCGGCGATGGCGATGATTCGCGCCTGGGTTGCAGGATCGTCGGACACGGTGATGCCTTATCGGTGGGTGCCCCCCTCTGCCTTCGGCATCTCCCCCCGCTCCGCGGGGGGAGATGGGAAGTGGAGTCGCTTCTCCCCTCGCTCTGTGGGGGGAGAGGGAAAGTGGAGCGGCCTCCTCCCGCGCAGAGCGGGGTGGGAGGGGCAGTGGGACCGGAGGGCCCTCTCCCCCGCACCAAGTGCGGGGGGTGAGGGAACCGGTGGGTTACTCGACGGGCGCCATGAGGGTGTCGAGGATTTCGTCGATGAAGCGCTCGGCGTGTTCGTGCATCTCGGCGTCGGTGCGGTCCTGCATTGGATGCGGGATGAAGACGCGGCGCACTTCTTCGAGTCCGAGGCGTTCAGCCTGGTGGCTGGCGGCCTTGATGAACTCGGAGGTGGCGACGAAGACCGAGGGCTTGCCCTGCAGTTCGAAGAAAACGGAGTCGTGCACACTGCACGTCGTGCAGGATCCTCAATCAGCCAGCGCTTCGATGACGAAGTCGCATTCCTCCAGGATCGCATCTTTGATCGGCTGCGGGGCGGGCTTGGCGACGGTCGGCTTCATGAAGCGGCGGGTTTCGACGCCGGGCGCGCGCTCATGCAGCAGTTCCTCGAGTCGGTCGAGGAATACGTCGCCGCGGGGCTTGGAGATGTCGAGCAGGGCGATCGTGCCATGCAGCGCCTCAGGGCGCGGCGTGAGTGATCGCTTGATCGGCACTCGTTCGTCGGTCGGGTCAAGGATTTGCGTGACCATTGGACCTCTCCATCAACGCACCGTCTGCAGGGTCGCGGCGCGCTCTACGCAGTGTGTCATGTTCGGCGTTCCTGGACGCCGATTCTCGCGCTGGTCGGGGTGGAGTAGGCACCGCCGGCCCAGCCGCCGAGGATGGTGGAGAACTTAGCCGCCGGCGAACCGGCGACGACGAGGATGATGTTGGACTTGTCCATGAACTTGGGCACGGGGCGGTCGAGGGCGGCCTCGCCGCCGAAGCGTTCGACGACTCCGGGCGCCAGACCGCAGCCGGCGTCGGCGGAGCGCAGGCGGTCCTTGAGCGGGATCGCGGTCTGCTCCATGATGCACTCGCGGACATCGTCCTTGGACCAGCCGGAGCGGCCGAAGATGCCGGCGTGATCGGGCGAAAGCACGACGAGCGTGTCGACCATGGGCGACTTGGGGTCCTGCATGCAGCTCATCGAGAGGGCCAGGGTGCCGGCCAGGCCGCGGCCGTCGCGGGAGCGCTCGTCGGCGACGGTGGCGGGGCCGCCGGACATCGCCATCAGGGTGGCGACATCGTCGGTCGCTTCGAAGCCGCGCTCGACGGCAAGCGATTCCCAGGGGCTGGCGTCTTCGTGCTCGGCGAAGTTCATGGTCATGCGGTGCGGGCCGCCCTGGGTGGCGCGGTCGGTACCGCCGGGGACGCTGCCGCCGACGTTGCGGACGCAGAGGCGGAGCGCGCGGCCGATGGCCGCGTTGGCGCGGTTGCCGGAGCCGAGCGCGCCGTGCAGGTAGTTCATGCCGATCCGGTCGCGGATCGGTCCGTTGAACACGCCGACCGGCGTGGCGCCCATCGTCGTGGCGAGTACGCCGTGGACGTTGAAGGTCTCGGTGCAGGCGATCTCGACCAGGGTGATGATCGAGGGCATGTACTCGGGCTTTGCGCCGGCCATGACGGCGTTGATGGCGATCTTCTCGACGGTGATCGGGGCGAGGTTGGGCGGCACGATGGCCACTTCCTCCTGCGGATCGCGGGTCGTCCCCTGCAGCATCTTCCAGACCCGCTCCCGAGTCGGCGGGACGACGGGGAATCCGTCGGTGTAGCCCTGCTCGTACATGAAGTCGTGGATGTCGTCGCTGGAGGCGAGGTCGACGAGTCGTGAGAGCAGGTCGCCGCTCTTGAGCGCCTGGAGTCGCTCGTAGACGCCCGGCTCGTAGTTGCGGGCGCCGCAGCCGGGGCGCTGCTCGGGCAGCGATTCCCAGTCGATGGCGGTGTCCGCGTCCGGCCGTCCGGCGAGGGTCATTGATTCGCCGGCGATCTCGCGCCACTCGTGCTTGTCAAAGCCGAAGGTCTGCAGCGTGCAGTTCTGCTCGTCGTCGTAGAGGAACAGCGTGGGCACGGTGTCGATGTCGGTCTCGTAGGAGAGGTCGAGCGCGTCGTCGTCGAGCAGTGGCATGGTCAGATCGTGGCGGTCCTTAAGCACGGCGATATCATCGCGCTTCTGCACGGCGACCCAGACATCGAGGCCGTCCTCGGTCGCGCGGTGGACCGCCTCGAGCAGCGGCAGCGTCAGGTTGCAGGTGTCGCAGTCTTCTTTGACCAGCGCGAGCAGGACCGGCCCGTCGGGCGGGAACTGCATCTCTTCACCGTCTGCGGTCGCGAGCGAGAACTGCGTGGGAGGGTGCATGGACGTATTCTAGCGCCGAGCGGCGTTTCGTTGTCCGCCCGATGGGTCGATAGCGATTGACCGTGTCGCGGGTTGGCGCGACACTATGGCGAGCAGTCGAATCCGAATCGTTCAAGGATGTGATCCGATGTCTCAGCTTCGCCGATTTCTGCTGGCGTTGGTGGTGGTTGGCGGCCTGAGCGCGCTCACGCTGGGCGCGGCGGCGGCTGGGGAGTATGCCCTGACCGAGCCGATGCAAGTCGCAGAGGCGGGCGGCGAGGATGACGGCAGCCTGAACGTGTCCGACGAGACGCTTGCGACCTCGTTGTTCATCCCGTTCTGCTTTGTCGGGGCGACGCTGTTGGTGTTCGTCTGGGCGATTCGCAATCGAGCGAAGCGCCAGGACGATGAGGAGCCGATGCCGTGGTGGCGGACTCGCGAGTGGTACACGCGGGGCATGGAAGAAGACGGCGGCTAAGGGCCTGCCGGTTCGTTGATGGATTCGCGCGAGGGAACGCTCTAGAAGAGCAGACGGCCGAGCCGCTTGCGGTACTCGGCAACGACCGGCTGATCGTCTCCCATCATGCCGAAGATTCCGAGCAGGGTCTTGCGGGCGGCTTCGTCGGCGGCGGACTTGTCGATCTTGACCGACTCCAGGAGTTCGTCCAGCGCTTCCATCCATTGACCCTCGACCGCCAGCAGACAGCCGTGACGGTAGCGCGCGAGCGCGTCGTTCGGGTTGGCTGCCGCGCTGCGGCGCACCACATCGGGATCGAGCCCATCCAGCGCAGCCGTGAGTTCCATCGCGGTGAGCACGCTCTTGCTCATCGGGTGATTGGGCCAGCGCCTGGCGAGCTCTACGGCCCGATCGGTCTCACCGATCCGGGAGAGCACGGCAGCCAGACCGACCCCGGCCGGCTCGTGGTTCGGATCCTCATCGAGCGCGGCTTCGAAGTGCAGGCGGGCAATGGGGATCTGGTTCTCCTGCAGCATTCGATAGCCCTCGGTGGCCTTGATGTCGGCCTCAGACGGGATCAGTGAATCGAAGAAGGCCCGGACCTGTTCCTCGGGCAATGCGCCGACGAAACGGTTGACGAGCTGGCCTCCGACGAAGGCAAACACGGCGGGGATGCCCTCGACCTGAAGCGCCTGGGCTACCTGAGGGTTTTCGTCAGTGTTGACCTTGACGAGCTGGACCTGCCCGTCTCGCTCATAGGCGAGCCGCTCCAGGATTGGTCCGAGCACTCGGCAGGGACCGCACCAGGGCGCCCAACAATCGACGATCACGGGAATCTCGTGCGAGCGCTGAATGACGTCCTGGGCAAAGCTGGCGTCGGTCGCGTCGATTACCGCCGCGATGTGTCCGTGCAGGCTGACCGGCTCATTTCCGCCTGCGGCTGACTCGGCCGATTCGGCCGATTCCGGCGGCGGGGCAGGCGCAGGCGTGCGGTTCAAGGGCACGGGATCAGGCGGCGGAGCCGCTTGCGGCTGCACGCGGCGCATCGGTTGTCCCGACGCGGAGTAGATGATCGGCCCTGACGACTGCTGCTGGCCAGGTTGAGTAGGTTGAGCAGGCTGAGGCGAGCCCGCGCCTCGCTGGACGCGGTCGCTGGGAAACGGAATCGGGTCGGGCGGCCGCTGGGTCATTCGAGCCTCCGGGCTGTTCGTCGAGACCGGCTCATCACCAGTTCGTGTAGCGCTTGCGCTTGGGGAAGTTGGCGGAGCGATTCTTGGTGGAGTTGTTCTCGAAGATACCGGCAATCACGCGATCGGCCTTCGCGTCGCATGACGGGCAATCCTGCGGCTCCGAAGCCTGCGACATGGGACGGATCTTCTCAAAGCTCTCGCTGCACGCTTCGCAGTGATAGGTGTAGACAGGCACAGTGTGATCTCCTCAACCGCTGATCGATCGAATCGAGTTTATCGCGCCCGTGTCGAATCAAGGGAGCGCAACAGGGAACGGGCCGCAGTTGACACCTTGAGCGCCCAGGCCACTTCCTCGACATCGTGGACACGAACGACATGCGCGCCCAGAAACGCGGCGAGCACATTGAAGGCGATCGTCGCCTCGATCATGCCGGGTCGTCCCTGCGCGTCGTGTGATCGCAACTCGCCGTGGCCGAGCAGTTCGGCCAGAAATCCCTTGCGAGACGCGGATATCAGGACGGGGTATCCGAGGCTCGCGAGTTCGGGAAGTGCGAGCAGGAGGCGGATGTTGTCCTCCAGTCCCCGGCCGAACTGGAATCCGGGGTCAATCCAGACGGCGGGAGCACCGGCCTTGCTGATTTCGCCGGCCCGCCGCTCGAGGTAGTGGCACACCTCGGCGGCGACATCGTCGTATGCGTGGTCGACCTCGCGATGGCGCTGGGGGCGGCCGCGCATGTGCATGATCGCGATTGGCGTCCCGGTCTCGACGGCTACTTCGACGGTCTCGGGATCCGCGCCGGTGATGTCGTTGATCAGATGAGCGCCGGCTTGGACGGCGGCGCGAGCGACGGATGCGGTCCAGGTGTCGACGGAGACCAGATGGCCCTCTGCGACCAGAGACTCAACGACCGGTCCGATCCGAGCGATCTCTTCGTCGGGAGCAATTTCGGCAGCGCCGGTTCGCGTCGACTGTGCGCCGACATCGATGATGCTGGCGCCTGCGCGGCGCAACTGGTCCGCCCTGCGTGCCGCCTGACCGACGGGTACGACTGAGTCGATGACGGGCGAGTCGGTCGCAACGTTGAGAATGCCCATGACCAAGCAGTGGTCGGTCGCGTCGAGCGTTTGGCCGCCAAGTTCGATCAGCATCGTGGAGTGCTCAGCGCCGCCTGGCGATGTAGTGAGGACTGCGGCCAAAGAAGAGCTGAGCGGCCTCCATGATCGACTCGTTGAGCGTCGGATGCGCGTGGATCGATTCGGCGAGGTCGGTGACACGGGCGCCCATCTCGACCGCCAGCACGCCTTCACCGATCAGTTCGCCCGCGCCCGGTCCGACAATCTGCATGCCCAGCACCCGCTCGGAGCCCTGCTCGACAACCAGTCGTGTGAGTCCGTCGTTGCGGCCCGAAGCGGAAGCGCGACCGAGCGCCGCCCAGGGGAAACTGACCGTGGTCGCCTCGACATCGAGCGCTGCGGCGTCGGACTGGGTGAGGCCGCACCAGGCAATCTCAGGGTCGGTGAAGATCACTGCGGGAACGGCAAGCGGGCGGAACGCAGCAGGCTCACCGAGAATCGCCTCGACCGCGACCGTCGCCTCCGCGGTGGCCTTGTGTGCCAACATCGGTTCGCCGGCGACATCTCCGATGGCAAAGATCGACGGCTCGGCGGAGCGGCGCTGCATGTCGGTGACGATGAAGCCGTGATCGTCGACATGCGCCCTGGTGCGGTGCAGTCCCAGTCCGCCGCTGTTCGGTCGCCGGCCGGTGGCAATCAAGACGCGGTCGAATGTCTCCGACCGCTCGACGCCCGCGTTATCGGCGAGGACCGCTTCGATGCCCTGGTCAACCTCCGTGAGCGAGACCACTGTGGTGTTGACGTGTGTTTCGGTGAACCGCGAGCGCAGGCTGCGCTTCAGCACGCGAACCAGGTCGTGCTCCACGCCGTTGAGGATGTCGGGCAGCGCCTCGACGACGGTGACGGACGAACCCAGTTCGGCGTACACGGTTCCCAGTTCGAGCCCGATGTAGCCGCCGCCGATCACGAGCAGCGAGTCCGGCACTTCGGGCAATTCGAGCGCCTGGGCGGCGTCCATGACGCGTTCAGAGTCGATCTGCAAGGGGCGGGCGATCACCGCCGTCGAACCGGTCGCGATGATCAGCGCGTCGAAGTCGAGCGGCAGGACCTCTCCGTTCGACTCGATGTTGAGTTGGGTCGCGTCGCGGATGCGGCCGAATCCCTGCTGATACTGGACCTGGCGCTGACGCCGCAGCAGCCCGAGTCCGTTGGTCATCTTGCGGACGACGCCGTCTTTCCAGTCGCGAAGCTGGTCCAGGTCTATCTGCGGGTCGCCGAAGTCGATTCCCCATTCGGACGCGTGGCGCGCCTCGCGCATCAGCTTGGCGACATGTAAGAGCGCCTTGGAGGGAATGCAGCCTTCATAGAGGCAGACGCCGCCGGGCTGGGGGCGCGTATCGATCAGCGTGACATCGAGTCCTCGTTCGGCGGCGTGGAATGCAGCCGGGTAGCCGCCCGGTCCCGCGCCGAGCACGGCGACGCGGGGCGCGCCGCCGTTCGTTCCGGTAGCGTCGCTGGTCGCCACTGCTAGCCCCCGAGCGCCAGGACGAGCGGCTGACGAATCACGTCGGCGATCCAGGTCATGAATCGAGCGCCGTCCGCGCCGTCCATGACGCGGTGATCGAAGGTAAAGGAGAGCGGCAGGATGCTGCGCGGCTCCCAGTCGTTGCGCGCATCAGACCAGACCGGGCGTCGCTCGGCGCGGCCGATGCCGAGGATGGCCGTGTTGGGGTGATGAATGATCGGCGTGAAGTGACCGGTTCCCAGCCCGCCGAGATTGGTCACCGTGAAGCTGCTGCCCCGGAAGTCCTGCAGACCCAGCGAACCGGAACGCGCTCGTTCGGAGATGTCGGTCAGTTCCACGGAGATCTCGATGATGTTCTTGGTGTCGACATCGCGGATTACGGGCACGACCAGGCCCCTGGGCGTGTCGACGGCGACGCCGAGATGGACGTACTGCTTGATAATGAGCTCGTCGCGTTCAGCATCGATCGAGCTGTTGACGTGAGGATGTTCCTTGAGCGCGGCGGCGGTGATCTTGAGCAGGATGGCGGTGATCGTCAGGCGGCCGCCGGCCTCTTCGGCGTGTTCGCGGTAGTCGCGCCGCACTTGTTCGAGTTCAGTGACGTCGGCAGTGTGGAACAACGTCACGTGCGGCACTTCGTGCCAGGCGGTCGCCATGTTGCGCTTGATCGTGCGGCGCAGACGGCTCATCGGCAGCCGCTCGACCGCACCGAACTCGGAGAAGTCGGGCAGCGGTCCCGGAGCGGTCGCGGTATGACTGCCTGCCGGCGCCGGTTCGGGGAGGTCCCGGGCATGCCGCTTGACGTCCTCCAGGTCGATTCTGCCTCCCGGCCCTGCTCCGCGCACGGCGCGGATGTCAACGCCGATCTCGCGCGCGAATCGGCGCACGGAGGGCGACGCGAAGACGGGCGTCGTTTCAAGGTCCCCTTCGACCAACGGCGCGGGAGCCGCAGTCGGCGTGGGCGGATTCGGCACAGTCGGCGCAGTCGGGACACTCCCGACCTGCTCAATCCCGTTGCCTGCTTGCTCGGAGCCGTTCTCAGAGGGCGCAGCGCCATTCTCAACGGGTGGAGCAGCCTGAGGTGGTGGTCCCGCCGCTTCAGTCGATTCTGGCTGAGCCGGCGCAGCGCTCGATGTCGCAGCTTGCGCAACCAGGTCAGGCGTCGAGTCGGGGCCGCCCGGCTCGATGCTGATCACGGGATCGCCGGGGCGAATCGTGTCGCCCGCCTTAACGTGCACTTCCTTGACGATTCCGGCAAGCGACGAGGGCAGGTCGAGCGTAGCTTTCTCGGTCTCGATCTCGGCGATCGGCTGTTCAATGACGATTGTGTCGCCCACCTTCACGTAGACCTGGAGCACGTCGGCCTCTTCGATGTCTTCGCCGAGGTCGGGCAACAGCACAAGTCCGGGGTCGGAAGCTGCAGTGGTCATGGCAGTCGTCTAACTCATCATCGGATCGGCGCGATCGGGATCGATGCCGAGCTGTTCGCGCGCCCGGAGCAGGGTGTCGCCGTCGATCTCGTCGCGCCGACCGAGCGCGCTGAGCGCGGACCAGACGACGTGATTGGCATCGACTTCGAAGAAATCGCGCAACGCCTCGCGGGTGTCGGAGCGACCGAATCCGTCGGTGCCGAGCGCCGTGAGCGGGCCGGGCAGCCAGCGCGCGACGAGGTCGGGCAGCGAGGCGGTGTAGTCGCTGGCCGCCACGAACGGCGCGTCAGAGTGTCCCAGCGAAGTCTCCAGCCAACATCTGCGCGGTTCCTCCAGCGGGTGCAGTCTGTTCCAACGGTCGGTGTGGAGCGCCTCTCGTCGCAGTTCGGTGTAGGAGGTGACCGACCAGACATCGGCGCGGATGTCGAAGTCGTCGCGGAGCATCTGTTGCGCAACCCGAACCTCGTTGAGAATCGGGCCGCTGCCCAGCAATCGCACTTGCGGCGCTTCGTTGGGAACTAACGGATAGATGCCGCGCAGGATGCCTTCCCTGACTACTTCCGACTCGGGCATCGGCGGCTGAATGTACGGCTCGTTCTCGACGGTGATGTAGTAGAAGATGCTCTCGTCTTCATCGTGCATGCGCCGAATGCCGTCCTGGACGATGACTGCGATCTCGTAGGCGTAGGCGGGGTCGTAGGCGATCAGATTGGGAATCGTCGAGGCGAGCAGGTGGCTGTGGCCGTCCTGGTGCTGCAGGCCTTCGCCGTTGAGCGTGGTGCGGCCGGCTGTGGCGCCGATCAAGAATCCGCGCGCGCGGGAATCGCCGGCGGCGTACGCCAGATCGCCGAATCGTTGCAGCCCGAACATCGAGTAGAAAATGTAGAACGGAATCGTCGGGACTTGGAGCGAGGAATAGGACATCCCGCCGGCAATGAAGGAAGACATCGCCCCGGCTTCCGTGATCCCCTCCTCGAGAATCTGACCGTCGCGGGATTCCTTGTAGAACAGCAGCCGATCGGAGTCGACCGGCTCGTAGAGCTGACCGGCAGAAGCGTAGATACCGAATTCGCGGAACATGCCTTCCATGCCGAATGTGCGGGACTCGTCGGGCACGATCGGCACGATGCGTTCGCCCAGCTCACGGTCGCGCATGAGCCGGCTGAGCATTCTGACAATGCCCATCGTCGTCGACGCTTCGCGGTCGCCGGTGCCTTCAAGGAACTCGGAGAAGGTCTCGTCGGGCGGCGCGCTCAAACTGGATCGCGGGGAGCGTCGCTCGGGAACGTGCCCGCCGAGCGATTCCTTGCGTGTGGCAATGTACGTCGCTTCGCGGCTGTCACGCGAGGGCCGGTAGAGGGGCGCGCCGACGACTTCGTCGTCGGAGAGGGGAATCGCGAAGCGATCGCGGAACTGCATGAGTTCCTGCTCGTTCAGTTCCTTCTGCTGATGCGTGATGTTACGTCCCTCGCCGGCTTCGCCGAGTCCGTAGCCCTTGATCGTGCGAGCCAGGATCACGGTCGGCGCGCCACGATGGTCGACGGCGGAGCGATAAGCGGCGTGCACTTTCAGCGGATCGTGTCCGCCGAGCCGCATCCGCCAGAGTTCGTCGTCGGAGACGTCGTCAACCATCTGCAGCAGACGCGGATCGACGCCCCAGAACTGATTGCGAATGTATCCGCCGCCGGCCACGGTGTACTTCTGGTACTCGCCGTCGACGACCTCGCCCATGCGCTGGACGAGCAGTCCCTGATCGTCCCGGGCGAGCAGCTGATCCCACTCCGAGCCCCAGATGACCTTGATCACATTCCAGCCGACGCCGCGAAAGACGGCCTCGAGTTCCTGGATGATCTGGCCGTTGCCGCGGACCGGTCCGTCGAGGCGCTGCAAGTTGCAATTGACGACGAAGATGAGATTGTCGAGTTCCTCGCGAGAGGCCAGGGCGATCGAACCGAGCGATTCCGGTTCGTCGGTCTCGCCGTCGCCGAGGAAGCACCAGACCTTGCGATCGGTCGGTTCGAGCAGGTCGCGGTTCTCGAGATAGCGGATGAAGCGCGCCTGGTAGATGGCCTGGATCGGTCCGAGGCCCATGGACACGGTCGGGAACTGCCAGTAGTCATCCATGAGCCAGGGGTGCGGATAGGACGGCAGGCCGCCCGAGAGTTCTTGACGAAACTTGTGGAGTTGATCCGGAGCGAGGCGGCCCTCGACGTAACCCCGCGCATAGATGCCCGGCGCGGAATGGCCCTGGAAGTAGACCAGGTCTCCGCCGGAGGGATGATCCTGGCCGCGGAAGAAGTGGTTGAATCCGACTTCGTAGAGCGTGGCTGCGGAGGCGTAGGTCGAGATGTGTCCGCCGATGCCGTGATTGTTCTGATTGGCCTCGACGACCATCGCCATCGCGTTCCAGCGGATGATCGACTTGATCCGCCGCTCAAGCGCGAGATCGCCGGGATAGGGCGGCTGCTTCTCAATCGGAATCGTGTTGACGTAGGGCGTCTGCGAGGTGACGGGCAGGCGGATGCCCGAGCGCTGCGCTTCAATCTGCAGCGTTTGCAGCAGTCGCGAGACTCGGTCCGGTCCTCGCCGCCTGGCGACATCGCGAAGCGAGTCGATCCAGTCGTTGGTCTCCAGCCAATCCTCGGAGCCCGAAGGCTCAAAATCGCGACCAAGCGCCATTCGCCAGGGAGACTCGGAGGTGGTCATATCCATGTCAGTTTACTCATCTGGAGGCCGCCGTCTGTTGACGAAACGGTGCGATCAATAGACTTAACCGAAGGATCACAGGTTGGGAAGCAGCATGTCGGCAGTGGCGGCGAGTGCAGCGAGGCAAGGGTTCGAGCCGGCGTTTGAACGCTCCAGCATTGTCCAAGTGGACGCTTGTCCCCCATGCCCATTGAGGCCGCGCTCGCCTGGCAGCGGCGGCGGGCCGAGGCGGTGGCCAGCGGAGATCTGCCTGAGATCGTCGTCGTTGTGGAGCATGAGCCGGTCTATACGCAAGGTCGGCGCGGTGGCCGCGGGCACGTGCTCGGAGAGCTGTCGGCGCCGATTGTCGACACCGATCGCGGCGGCGACATTACGTTCCATGGTCCGGGGCAACTGGTGGTCTGGCCGATCCTGCGGCTGCGGGAACGAGGGATTGGGATCGCGGCCTACGTCCGTGGTCTGGAAGCCGCGGCGATGCAGGTCGCGCGGTCCTATGGACTGAACCCGGAACGGATCCCCGGCCGGCCTGGGATCTGGCTGGGCGATCGCAAGCTGGCGAGCGTCGGCGTACGGCTGCAGGCCGGCGTGAGCAGGCATGGCCTGGCCCTCAACTGCGATGTGGATCTGTCCTGGTTCGACGCAATTCGCGCGTGCGGCATCGAGGGCGCGACCGCGACGTCACTGACGGCCGAGCTTGGAAGGCCAGTCACGGCCTCTGAGTGCGAACCGGCGATTCAAAATGCGGTCGCCACAGCGTTCGGGTTGCGGCTGTCGCCGGTAGAGCGCCTGGGCGACGAACCATGACACGCATTCGCGAGCGCAAGCCAAGTTGGATTCGCGCGCAGTTTCCGTCGGGAGCGCGATATAGCGAGATTAAACGCCTGCTGCGGGAAGAGACACTGCACACGGTCTGCGAGGAGGCGCACTGCCCGAACATCGGCGAGTGCTTCAATCGCGGCACGGCGACGTTCATGATCCTGGGCGATACGTGCACCCGGGCCTGTGGATTCTGCGCGGTCACGTCGGGCAAGCCGGCGCCGCTGGACTGGACCGAGCCGCGCCGCCTTGCCGAAGCGGTCGATCGACTCGATCTCGCCTACGTGGTGATTACATCCGTCAATCGCGATGACGCAGCAGACGGCGGCGCGCAGATCTTCGCATCGTGCATCGAGCTGATCCGGCAACGACGGGAGCAAACGGCAGTGGAAGTGTTGATCCCCGACTTCCTGGGCGACCTCAGCGCACTTCAGACGGTGTTGCGGGCCCGACCCACCGTGCTCAATCACAACGTCGAGACCGTGCGACGGCTCTATCCGACGGTGCGTTTCCAGGCTCGTTATCAGCGTTCCCTGGAACTGCTGCAGCGTGCGTCGGAATGGACACCGCGGATCCCAACAAAGACCGGCTTCATGCTCGGACTGGGCGAACAGCGCGAGGAGGTGTCGGAGTTGCTGCGCGACTTGCGGCAGGTGAACGTTGAGCTGTTGACCGTGGGCCAGTACCTGCGGCCCTCGCCGAAGCATCTGCCGGTTCATCGCTATGCGCCGCCCGAGGAGTTCGAGTCAATCCGCGATGAGGCGCTGCAGTTGGGTTTCCGACACGTCGAGTCGGGCCCTATGGTGCGTAGCTCCTATCACGCCGACCAACAGGCTCGCGCCGCACAACTCGTGAAGGTTGAACTCCACGCCTGAGCCAGGGCGACTCCGACTACGATTGCTCGCCCTCGTCAGTGTCCCGCGGCACGAGCAACACGTCGCCGGGATGGATGAAACTGAAGCCGTCGAGGCTGTTCAACTCCATCAGCTTGTTGACGGTCGTCCCGAATCGCTCGGCAATGTCGTAGAGCGTGTCTCCATCCTCCACGACGTATTCGAATGTGTTGGCCGATTGCGGCAGCGCCACGGTGTCTTCGGCGTCTTCGGCGGCGGCGGAGGCTGGTTTCGGCGCCGCGACGACGATGGGCCTCACAACTGTGCTCATTTGGGACGACTGACCTGATGCGGTGAGTTGTGTGTTTGCCGGCGGGCTGACCTCAGTCCCGGCGGCGCTTCCCGACAATGAACTGGGCTGCGCCGCCTGTGGAGGCTGTAGCTGAGATGCGCTGATTCGGGAAACGGTGGTGTCTCCGTCGCTGCTTCGGTCGATCGCGCTGACGTTGTCGCGCAGTGTGGTCTCCGCGTCGCCGGAGCCTGACCCCTCAGAGCCAATCGCGCCGCCGATGAAGAGGAGGATCGCCAACGCGCCGATCGGACCGAGCAAGACCGAGGTTGGTACGCCGGAGACAGGCCGGCGCGCGGCGCGGAATGACGGGCCGGCCAGACCATAGGCGGAAACGTTTGCGAAGGGAGAATCGGATCGGCTCTGGACGGCGTTCGGACTGGCGTCGATTCGGTCTCGCCACCAGATCGTTGCCGCGGCCAGCACCAGGGCAACTCCGATGATCAACAACCAGGCGCCGTGTCCGGGCCAGGTCAGACTGAACAGCAGAAGCAAGAAGAAGGCGGCGGCGGCAAAGGCCGCCGCGGGCTTTGGCTGCACTCGCATTGTGTCATTGGCCGCGCCGCCGACGCACCAGCGTGTCTACTCTAGCCGACAGGACGGCGGGGTTGACGAGCACGGAGTGTTGCATCAGGAGCGCAACACTTACAGGATGTCGCGGGATGTCGCACCTGGTCGCGTACACTCGCGGGAACCGCGACAGTTCCGCCGCGATTCGGGACTCTTCGAGCAATGCGGCAGAACTGCTACAGATGTGTGTAAGGGAGCGTGAACGGCGATGACCCAAACGCAGTCGGACACGCCGTCGCTGAGTGACTTAGCCCAGGCCGCCGGCCTGCGCATGGAAGAGATGGACGGTCACCAGCGGGAGACGGGCTCGGCCGACATCTTTGAGCGGGTCTCGCACTTTCAGCTCGCCGATCAGGCTCGGGCCGCCGGGCTGTATCCGTTTTTCCAGCCAATCGAGGTGAATGACGGTCCCGAAGCGATTGTGGACGGCAAGCGCGTCATCATGCTCGGTTCGAACAACTACCTGGGCTTGACGCGGCATCCGAAAGTGCTCGACGCAGCGCGTGAGGCGTTGGATCGATTCGGCCCTTCTATGACCGGCTCGCGCCTGCTCAACGGGACCAGCCCGGTTCACCTGGAACTCGAGGAATCGCTGGCCGACTTCCTCGGGATGGAGATGGCGATTGTCTTCTCAACCGGCTACCTGGCCAATCTGGGCGCGGTGTCGGCGCTCGTGGATCGGCACGGAGTATCGGTGCTCGATCGAGATGTCCATGCCTCGATCTATGACGCGGCCGGGCTCGCCCTGGGCAAGTCCACCCGTTTTCAACATAACGATCCGGAGCACCTCGACCGGGTCTTGGGCAATCTTCCCCCAGAGCAGCCTCGGCTCGTGCTGATCGATGGCGCGTACTCGATGGGCGGAGATCTGGCCCCGTTGCCTGAGCTACGCGAGGCCTGCGCCAAACACGACACGAGAATGCTTGTTGACGACGCGCACGCGATCGGGACGGTGGGTCCGACGGGCCGCGGCACGCGTTCGCATTTCGGGCTTGAGGAGCCCGACGACCTGACAATTGGCACGTTCAGCAAGACGCTGGCATCGGTCGGCGGATTCTGCGCCGGGCCTCGAATGGTCATTGAGTACATCCGCCACTTCTCTCGCCCCATGTTGTTCACTGCGGCCCTGCCGCCGGCATCGGCGGCGGCGGCGCTGGCTGCGCTGCGCCTGATCGATGAAGAGAACTGGCGCGTGTCGCGGGTTCAGGAGATCGGCGAGCGAATGCGCCGGGGCCTGTCGGCGCTGGGGTTCGACGTGGCGAACTCGGCCACGCCGATCATTCCGATCCGGGTCGGAGACGAAGTGCGGACGGCGGCATTCTGGCGCGATCTGCTGGATCACGGCGTCTACACCAACGCCGTGATTGCGCCGGCGGTGCCTCGAGGTCAGGCGATCCTGCGCACGTCGTACATCGCCACCCACACCGATGAGCAACTCAACCGGGCGCTGGAGATTTTCGCCGAGGCCGGCCGTCGCCACGGAGTGATCGAGTAGACCGCGGTGCGGGTTCTGCTGACCGGTGGCAGCGGGTTCGTCGGCGGACACATTGCGCGCGCGCTCGCAGCGTCGGGCCATGAGTTGCGACTGCTCGTGCGGCCGACCAGCGATACGTCCTTCGTTGACGATCTCACCTTCGAGTCATCGATCGGGGATCTGGGCTGGCCCGAGTCCTTGCGTTCGGCCTGCAGCGGCATGGATGCGGTCGTCCATTCGGCGGCAATCCTGCGCGCGGCGGACAAGCGGGAGTTCATGCGCGCCAACCGAGAGGGAACGAAGCATCTCGCGCTTGCAGCGGCAGAGTCGGGAGTGCAACGGTTCGTGAACATCTCGTCGCTGGCGGCGCAGGGACCGTCGCATGACGGCGTCGCCGAGTCGGCAGAGACGCTGCCGCATCCTGTCTCGGCATACGGCCGATCAAAGCTCGAAGCGGAGCGGGTGCTGGAGGAGTTTGGGGAGCGGATTGACGTGGTCCACCTGCGTCCGCCGCTCGTGTACGGCCCAGGCGACACAGGGCTGCTGGCCTTCTTCTGGATGGCGCGGCGAGGGTTCGCAGTTCGACTGGGCGACGGCTCGCGGCTGGTTGACGCTATCTACGGGCCGGACCTTGCCGATGCAGTCGCTGCCTTGCTGGAAGTCGGACGGCCAGCGGAACCTTGCTACTACGTGAGCGACCCATTGGGGCCGTATAGCTGGAACGATCTGCTCTCCGCGCTGTCGGATGTTGCAGGCCGGCGGCTGCTCATCCCGTCGGTTGCTCCTGGCGTGTTTCACGGCATTGCCCGCTGCTCGGAGTGGTGGGCGAAGCTGAGCCGGTCGGAGCCGATGCTGGATCGGACTCGGGTGCTTGAAATGCGTCAGGCCGCCTGGCTCTGCGACGCTACGGCGCTGACCCGAGACACCGGCTGGCAAGCGCGGACAGCCCTGCAGACCGGACTGACTGAGACGATGTTGTGGTATCGAGCGCAAGGTTGGGTCTGACAAATGGAGGTCGAGCCGGTGCTGTGGTCGTTCGACCTGGACGGAGTGCTGGCAGCGCCGCCGTTCGGCTGGAATCCGGCCATCAACCGCGACGTATCGCTCGAGCCGGTCGCCAGCGATGTGGCGTTGCAGCATCCAGGCAACCGGCTCGTTGACCGGCTGCTGGAGGCATCGTGGTACCGCGCGCGGTATCTGCTGCGTCCGCCGCGTGCTGGCTCGATTGACGCGGTTGGCGCGGCAGCGGCGCGCGGGAGGGTAATCGTCCTCACCGGTCGCCATGAGCGGGGGCGGCGCCAGACACAGGCATGGCTGGATCGGAATGGGTTCAGTTCGCTCATTGATGCGCTGGTGATGAACGGCAGTTCGCTCAAGTCGGCGCGGTACAAGGAGGCCTACTTGCGCTCGCGCGGTGTGGCGCTGCATATCGACGATGACGCGGCGACGGCCGCTCTGCTGGCGCGCAATGGCATACGCGTCGGCTTGGTGAGCTGGCCCAGGAATCGTGACCTGGAGTTCCCGGAACTGGTGACCCGCTGCGAGGACCTGGACTCCGTTCGGCGGTTGATTGAGGAAGTGGCGGGCGATGATTGAGCCGGTCGATTCGGCGGCGCCGGCGGAAGTGGTCTGGAGACTCTTGCGGGAGGAGGCGGGAGCGGGAGCAGCGGAGGGGCAGGCCGAAATCCTGTGGGAGCATCCGCCTCGCGAGCTGTGGATCGAGGTCCGGATGGGGATTGGATTCCGCGTGCAGCACGCGTACAGCATTGAACGACGCGCCGACGGTTGCCGCCTGTCCGATCGGATTCGGCCCCTGGGTTGGCGCTGGAGGCTGAGCAACCTGTTCCTGTTCGGGCGCGGGCTTCGTCCACTCGAAGCTGCGGCCCACCAGGGTTTGTTGAACCTGAGCCGCGCAGCCGAGTCAGACGACAGTCCCGCCTAGCCGCTGCTGGGGGCGACTTCCCGATGGTGTCAGCCGACACATGTGTAGAGTGTGGGAAGCGGCAGGGCTGGCTCTTGAGTCGGCGGAAGGCGCGACACGTGGTCTCTCTGGATGGATGTCAGGCTGCCCGACTCAGTCGAGCGGCTTTGCTTGTGCTGGTCGTATTCTTCGCGGCAGTCGCCGGCGCGGCACTGAGCTCAGTTGGAGCCGAAGAGCCGAGCGAACCCGCAACGCAACAAACGTTGAATGGTGGAGTTACCGGAATCAACGCCGCCGCGTTTTCGCAAGACCTGAGCGGCCGTGTCTATGTCTGGGATCAGGGCCGCTTGCGACCGGCGTCGAGCGCGAAGGTGTCCACCGGCAATGCGATGGTGCGCACCGACAGCAGCGGCCGATTCCACTTCGGAGCGGCGGACCGCACGGGTTCGCTCTCCATAGTTCAGCCCGGGTACGACGTCGTGCGCCGACCGATCTACTACGACGAGACGGTGATTGTGTTACGCAGCCTGGTGGTACGGGCGGTCTACATCCCGTTCAGCGCGCTGACTGATCCGAAGGTGCAGGCATGGGCGCACGACCTTGTGGACCGCGACTTGATCAACGCCGTCGTCGTCGACCTCAAAGATGAGTCAGGGCGGGTGTTCTCGATCGCTGCGACGCCCACGGTCAAGCAGATCAACGCCGATGTCAACGGAGAATCGGTAGGAGTCTTCCTGGAGGAACTCAAACAGAAGGGGGTCTACCGAATTGGCCGGGTCGTGACCTTCCTCGACCGCACCTATCCATATTGGTTTAGCGACAATGCCCTGCACAATCTCTCCGGTGGTCTGTTCATTGACGGCATGGGAAGCACATGGTCATCGGCTTACAACTCCGGCGCGCGCAGGTACAACATCGAGATCGGCGTCGCTGCGGCTGATTACGTTGAAGAGATTCAATACGACTACGTCCGATTGCCATATGAGAGCGGTTTGCTGCAACGGAGGAGTGAGGCAGACCGGGTAGCCGCGATTACGCGGTTTGCGCAGGAAGCAAGCGAAGCGCTGCATCTGGCCGGGCTGGCGGTCTCGTTCGACACGTTCGGCGTGGTCTCCACGGCCGGCAACGATCAAGGGATCGGCCAATCGGTCGAGGGATTGGCGCCCTACCTCGACTACATTTCGCCGATGGTTTACCCCAGCGGCTGGCATCCCGGCTCGCTCGGCTTCGCGTATCCGCCGGCGCATCCTGGTCCGGTCGTGAGGATCAACGTCGAGGCCACGGTCGATCGAATCGAGATGCCCGGTTCTGCGCTGGTGCGTCCCTGGCTACAGGACTTTCGCGACTATCAGGGCCGCGGGATACCCTACGACGCCGAACGGGTTCACGCTCAGATCGTCGCCACGGCGGCTGCCGGCGGCTTCGGCTTCATGCTCTGGGATCCGTCGCTTCGCTATGAGCAGGACGCGCTTGAGCAGGCGCTGGGGATCGTCTGGACCAACGCCGGCTAGCGGCTAGAGGCCGTTGCCCCATCCCGCGTCCGCGAGAAAGCGGCTGAGCTGACCGTTGAACTCCTCGGCTCGCTCGAAGTAGACGCTGTGCCCGGTGGCGGGAATCTCGTAGTACTCCGAGCCGGGCACGTGCGCATGCGCAGCGCGAATGATGGCGGGCGATGTCAACGGGTCGTTGCCGCCGACGATCCAGAGCACCGGCATCGACAGATTGGCAACCGCGTCCGGGTCTGGTGCGAGCTCGTTCAAGGAGTCGGTCAGATCGGGCTCTCGCGGTGGATTCATCGCCATGATCTCGTCGTAGAGGAACGCGAGCGCCGGGTCGCGCTTCTTGAGACCCTGGTCGTAGGCAAGCGAACCGAGTCCCTGGGCTTGGACGAGTCGCCGCGTCTGTTTCCAGAGGCCATCGATCTCCTCGGTCATCAGCCCGCCCATCGTGTCGGCCATGACCAGCGCCGCGACGCGCTCCGGCGCCGGCACAGCGGCCCCGAGGCAGGTCCAGCCGCCCATCGACTGCGCGACCAGGGCCGCACGATCGATGCGCAGCTCGTCCATCAATGCGATCAGGTCGTCGACGAACGCGGCGCGTCCGGGACCTCCGCTGGGGATGCTGCGGCCCCAACCTCGGTGATCGAAGGCGACGCAGCGGTAGGAGCCGGCGAAGACGGGCACCTGTTGCCACCAGGACAGATGATTGCCGCCGGCTCCGTGGGCGAAGATGATCGCCGGACCGCTGCCGGTCTCCTCGTAGAAGATGTCGCAGTTCGGACGTTCCAGGGTCGGCATGGTGCGCTCCCGATTGAATCTGCGCCGACTCAGGCTCGGCTCAGGGCATACGCTTCATTTGCAGAACAGAGCGTAGCAGCGGACCGAGCGCCCTGAGGACAGGCCGATGTCGACGATGCGGATTGTGCTGACCGGGTCCGATCAGCCCGCGGGCGCGGCGATCCTGCGCGAACTCGAGCGTCACGATGCGGAGCTCGACCTGATCGAGATCGGCCCCGAGTCAGGGACGATTGCGCTGCCTGCCGGAGTCACCCACGTCGTGCATGCGGCGGCCGCGTCGCAACCCGGACTGTCGCCGGCTGCGTACACCGCGGCGAACGTCCACGCGACCACCGCACTGCTCGACGCCTGCCGGCGACACGAACTTCAGCAAGTCGTCCTGATTTCGACTACGGAGTCGTACGGCAGCCAGTTGCCGCCCTGGCCCGTCACGGAGAGTTGGATCCCGCGGCCGCTTGGCCCCGCGCAACAGAGTCGCGTGGCCGCCGAGCGGGTCGCGCGGACCTATCGGCGGCGCGTGCCGCTGTCGATCCTGCGTCCCGCCCCGCTGATCGTGAGCGGCGAGAGCTCGCTGATGACCGTGGTTCGCCACTTCGTCTCGCGACCCAGGGGCGCGCTGGTCGCGGGCGGACAGGCTCCGCTATCGATTCTCGCCGGGGCGGACCTGGGCCGAGCGGTCTGGGCGATGCTGACGCACGCCGAGGACTCGGTCGATCACGTGTTTCACGTCGCTTCGGCGCACACGACCTGGCGTGAACTGGCGTCGGAGGCCTGCCGCTTACGCGGTGTCGAAGGCAGATTTTGGAACGCGCCCTACCTGTTCGCGCGAGGACTGGACGCGTTGCGCCTGTCGGCCTGGGTGCTGCCCGAGCCGGAGGGCGTCGAGGCGTACGTGCAACTCACCGGGCGGCCGCATCTGATCGACGACTCGCGGGCGCGAGTCGCCCTGGAGTACGCGCCGCTGCTCGGACTGCGCGGCGCGTTGGCTCAGGCGCTCGACGTGTACGAACGCGCACCGGAACCGGACTCTGAGGGCTAGCTAGCCGGTGGCCTGGACCGCGTCGGCGACCCTGTAGGCCAGACCTTCTTCGAAGATGCTCGGCACGATGCGGTCCGGTGTGGGGTCGCTGACGAAGTCGGCGATTGCCTGTGCGGCGGCAATCTTGTGCTCGTCTTCGATCTTGGGGATACCGCCGTCGAGCAGCCCGCGGAACATGCCGGGGAAGCCGAGCGCGTTGTTGATCTGGTTGGGGAAGTCGGAGCGTCCGGTGGCGATGATCGCGGCGCCGGCCTCGGCCGCCTCATCGGGCATGATCTCGGGCGTTGGATTAGCCATCGCGAAAACCATGGAGTTGTCGTTCATCGAGGCGACATCGGAGACGGTCACGAGGCCCGGACCGGCGAGACCGAGGAAGAGGTCGGTGCCGCGCATGACCTGGGAGGTTTGCGGGATGCTGCCGTCGTCGTTGTTGCGGAAGTCGCACCACTCCGCGGCGGATCGCTTCCAGGGGTTGAGGTCCTCACGGTCAATGGTGAGGAGGCCCTTCGAGTCAATCAGGGCGATATCTTCGCAGCCCATCTCACGCAGGATCGCCCCGCAGGCGATGCCGCTGGCGCCGGCGCCGAGGATCACTGTTCGGATGTCCTTGAAGTCGCGGTTGGTCAGCCGCAGAGCATTGATCACACCTGCCAGCGCGACGACTGCCGTGCCGTGCTGGTCGTCATGCATGACCGGGATGTCGAGCGAGTCGTGCAATCGCTGTTCAATCTCGAAGCAACGCGGCGCGGAGATGTCCTCGAGGTTGATGCCGCCGAGTGAGGGAGCAATCGCCTCGATCGCGGCGACGATGTCGTCAACTTCGCGAACCGAAAGCGCGATGGGGATTGCGTCGACGCCGGCGAAGCTGCGGAACAGCACGCACTTGCCTTCCATCACCGGAAGCGCCGCCTGCGGACCGATATCGCCAAGACCAAGCACTGCAGAGCCGTCGGTGATCACAGCGACCAGGTTGCCGACACCGGTCATCACGCGAGCAAGCTCGGGATCGCGGGCGATCTCCAGGCAGGGCGCGGCGACTCCGGGCGTGTAGACCACCGAGAGATCGTCGTGGTTCTCGACGGTGACCTTGGAGGCGTAGTCGACCTTGCCGCCCCATTGACGATGCATCTCGATGGCGCGCTGGTCGTAGTCGCTCATGATCTCGCTCTTTCTGAGGCTCTGGACTGATCGACCGAGCCGCGAATTGGTATTCCTGCACTGTAAACGCGCAAGTGAAATCGGTCACTAGAGAACCGAGCAGCGAACAGTCAGATCGCCTGATACGTAGCAGCGATTACACCCGTGCAACAAAGCAGGAACTACTTGCAGCCGACTCGCGTCGTGCGGCTCAGAGGAGCGAGCCTTCAAGAATGCCGCGATGGGCACGCAGCACGAGCTGTCCTTCTTCGCGACGCTCCACGATCAGCGGCTTGCGGCAGTGAACACAGGGCGTCGTCTCCTTGCGCCGCACGAGCCCTTTGGGCGGAACGCGTGCCACTGTTGCATCCTTGCAATAGGGACAGGTGACATCCCAGCGCATGCAGGCGCGAATGCGCAACGGTTCGCCTGGCTTCTGCGCGCGAGAGACGACCAGGTCATGGTTGCAGCTCCGGCACATCGTCACGACGCGCCGAGTCCGGCCGCTCTCAGGCGGGACGCCAACGTCAAGTCGTTCCGAGCAGTTGGGACAGCGAATGTGCCTGGAAGAGACGTTCGGAGCCATGCCGACATCGTAGCGAGAGCGCTTCAGGGGCGAGTTGGCGCTACCGCGATCCAGAGGTGATCACATACCCTGCATCAATGAGTCAGTTCTCCCGGGACCCTCGAGGGGCGCGGGACTTTTCCAGTCCCCAGGTTCGCGTTCGGGGCGCCAACGACTTTCGCACGTACAGCGATCAACGGCTGCGTTTGCCAAACGAGCGTCCGCCGCTTGGCCCCCTGCTGCGCAGGCTGATCGGGGCGCTACTCACGCTGGCCGCCGTTGCCGCGATCGGCGTTGGCGTGTACTTCGGGGTTACCGAGTTGCTCGCTGAGGATGAGCCCGGCGTTGTGTCGACGCAGGAGGCAAGCGAAGCGGAACAATCAGCCGCCGCGGCGGCGTCGGCTGAATCGCAGACTCAGGCCGATTCCGCTGCGGAAGAGCAGACTGCCGCCGAAGCGGATACCGAAAGCGCTGAGCTTGAGGACACAGACATCGCGCAGGAAGCACCGGCGCAGGACGACGAGCCTGCTGCCACCGCAACAGATTCCGCAGCAGACACCGAAGCTGCGCAGCAGGAACAATCGGAGGCTGCCGCGCCCTCGATTTCGGCCGTCGTGCCGACGGTGAGCGAGGAACCGGTCGTGCCCGCGCAGATCGGCGGCGCGGAGGTTGTCGCCGAGCGAGTGACGGCGGAGGCGATCCCATCCGGAATTCCGAGGACCCTGGCCGATGGCGTTGAGTACGACCCGACCGAGCCTGCAACGGTGTTCACGTCGCGCTGGCCGGTGGGAACGACACTGCGCCTGACCCGGTTGCCGGGGGCAACGCTGTTGACCGATGAGCAACAGTCTCAGGTCCTGGGCGCGCAGGCCCTGGTCGTCGTGCGAGGCACGGAGGCAACGAACACGGACCTGCAGATGAGTCCGGCTGCGTTCGACTTGGTCGCGTTCTACGGAATCGAGCGGATCATCGCGGTGCGCGTAGAGGTTGTCGCGCCGCCGCCGTGATTGTGGCCGAATCAGCGCCCGGGCTACGAGCGGCGACGGCGACCGAAGGGCATTCTCAGTTCTTCGCCGTAGTTGAGGAAGTCCTTCTCGGCGCCGCACTTCGAGCAACGACCATGAGATACTTGCTGGTTGGGGCGATCAATCTCCCAGGCGTGCGAGCAATCAACGGTCTCGGTCGGCGCTCCGGCAGGATCTGAAGAAATCTCCTCGGCCGGCTGCCGAGTATCGGTTGTAGGCTCGACCACGTGCTCCGCCTTGTCGGTTCGTTGCCCGAACACACTCCACCGCAGCCTATGACAACCAGCTAACACGTTCATAGTTGGCGACATAAGCAGAGGGCCCAGGGAGAACCAGGTCAGCAGAAACACGCCCAAGTGCGTTACGAGGTGCGTTCGTAGAGCGTGTGGTATTTCTCGCCGCCGGCGATGGCCTGGCGAATGTCCTCGCGATCGAGCTCGTAGAGACGGCTCAGCGCCGCCCGGGCGTCGTCTTCTGCGGTGGCATCGCCGGCGCAGCGGTCGAGGATGCGGTCGAACAGATCGGCCTCGACGAACGAGTCGACCCGTCCAGCCCAGGGAAAGAACACGAACGACTCGGGGTCGTCGAAGTTGGGACGCAGTTTGCGCAGTTCGCGTATCCGATCCTGCGGAGAACGGACCGGCTCGACGACGCGAATGTAGGGTCCATCCGTATCGTTGCGCCGGCCGTCGATCAGGAGCCGTTCCTGGAGCCAGCCAAAGCCGATCACGACGACATCGGCCTCGCGCAAGGCGCGCAGCGTCTCTTCCAGGTCGAATCCTTCGTCGGGCATGGCTGCAGTATACGATCAGCACCGCACTGGAACCCAATGGCGCGCGCCATCAGTGGGTATGATCGGGCAAAGGCCGACCTCCCATGCGACGATCTCCGAGCGCGGTACGCCCCCATCGCTCTGTCGAGCAGGCCGAGGCGTTTCGTACGTTGTTCCGACAACAGAGTGATCGGCTCTGGAACGCCGACCGCGATGTGGACTGGTCGGCAGGCTCCGAAATTCCCGATTCGAAGCGCGCCGCCTGGCTGCGAATGATGAACGTATTCCTGGGCCTTGAGGTCATGGGGCTGGACACCATTCAGGTGATGATGAGCCAGGCGACGCACCAGGTACGCGACCCGGCGCTGAATCTGTACCTCGCGGCGCAGTGTCAGGACGAAGCGCGGCACGTCTACGTGCTTGACCGCTACCTGACCGAGGTCGGCGGCCATGGCTACATCTCAAAGCCGGAAGAGTTCCTGATCGAGCGGTTCGGCGGGATGGCCTCGTGGGGCTTCTTCCGGGTCGAGAACTGGTTGACGTCGACGTTGTTCAGCGAGAATTTTGCGGCGCTCTTCCTGCAGCAGGCGCTGGAGCTGGACGATGTCGATCCGCTGGCCAAGCAGATCTTCCGCCTGATCCTGCGCGATGAAGTTCGGCACGTGAACTTCCTGCACACCATCCTGCCCAGGCTCATCGATCGATTGCCCGCGATCGGGCGGATGTACATCTGGCAGAGCCAGATCCTGCTTGCCGGAGCCGTGGCGCTCGGCTTGCGCAGGATCAAGTCTGACGTATCGGCGTTGGGGCTCGATGTGGACGGCTACAAGCGGACGCTGCTGGACAATCTGGAGACGCAGTTCGTGGACGCGGGACTGGATTCGTTTCTCAAGATCGACACCTACGCCAAAGTGATCAATGCCGCGACATGAGCAGCATTGACGACTGGCGGCGGTTGAGTTCGGAGATCATCGAGGACTTCAGGTTCTTCAAGCTCCGGCGCGACATCTCCCGACACCCCACGTCGGGCCGCGAACACCGATTCTTCATCTTCGAGTTCCCCGACTGGGTGAACATCATGCCGATCACGCCGGATCGCGAGGTGGTGTTCGTCAACCAGTTTCGACATGGCACCCGAGAACTGACACTGGAGATCCCGGGCGGCATCGTCGACCCGGGCGAGTCGGCGAAGGAAGCGGGCCTGCGGGAGATGTTCGAGGAGTCCGGCTACTCCGCGCCCGACGCCGTCGAGCTGGGCTGGGTTCATCCGAATCCTGCGCTGCAGGAGAATCGCTGCTGGTCGTTCCTGGCCCAGGATGTATCGCGCATCGTCAACGACGACCACGTCGTGGGCACGTCGAGCGAAGCGATCGAAGTGTCGAAGGTGCCGCTCGACGAGATCCCCGGGTTGGTCAACGACAAGCTGATCACGCACGCGCTGACGATTGCCGCGTTCGATCACTATTGGCGTTGGAGCGGTCAGGTCGCGGATCGGTAAAGCTGTTGCAGTTGTTGAAGCTCACGCGCGCAGCAAATCGACATCGAAGTCGTCCGGCAACGGAATGAACAGGCTTCGGCGCGGACCCTCGAGGTCTCGGGTGATGTGACCTCGACCGCTGACATCGTCGGCCAGCAGGATGTCTCCGCCGCGCAGTTGCAGCTTTGTACCGTCGCCGACCTCGATCTCGACCGTACCGCTCAGCGTGACGACGAACTGCCTGCGCGGCGCGTTGTGGAAGTCGAGCTCGCCGCCGACCGGCGTGGTGCGGAAGATGACGCCCTCGGCATCGAACATCCGGGAGAGCGTGCCGTAGCGGCTCTCGCTCTGGGCAACGTCGATGGTCTCGAAGTGGGACTCGCCGTCGTCGCCGGTGTAGACACGAGTGATCTGCATGGTTTGTCCTCCCCTTTCTGGACTCAGTCGCCGAATGAGCGCGCCCAGTGATGGACGTCGAAGTCGTCGGGCAGGAATACCATCAGGCTGAGGCGCGGTCCTTCGAGGTCCGTGGTCAGGTGACCGGGTCCGTCAACATCTTCGGCGTAACAGATTTCGCCGGGTCCGAAGCGGCGGGTCTCGCCGCTGGACACTTGCGTCTGCACGGCGCCCTGAATGACGATGATCATCGTCTTCTGGGTCGCGTTGTGCCAGTCGTACACGAGGTCCGGCGGTGAGATCCTGAACGACATGTGCTGGGGGCGCAGATTGCGGGTGAATGCGCCAATGTCCAACTCGGTCATGCCGATCTCGATGTCCTCGAACTGAGATGTGCCGTCTTCGCCCAGGTACATCCGGGTGAGTTTCATCGCGTACCTCCTGCGCTTGATGCTATCGGGAGTAGTAGAGCCGCCAGTAATCGCCGAGTTCGGCGAGCGATTGGACAATGAGGTCAGGCTGCACGTCGTCCGGGATTGGTTCGTGGAAGCGTCGCACCCAGACCGTTCTCGCGCCAAGCTCGGCCGCGGGACGGATGTCGTGCGCGATTGACCCGGCGATGTGGAGTTGCTGACTCGCCCCGACGTCCCGCGACCGGTAGAGCTCACGCCAATGGTCGTGATCGGGTTTGTAGCTGCAAACGTCTTCCGCCGTGATTAGCTGGTCGAAACCAAAACCGAGCTTGCGGACGCTGACGCCCAAACTGGCGCGGGTCACATTGGACAGGATCGCCAACGGCGCGCCCACGGTCGCCAGGCGCTTGAGGAATCCGCCGGCGTCCTGAAAGGGCGGCCAGTCTGCGATCGAGTCTGCAAAGGCGACGGCCGAGGCATCGCTCAGGTCGACGCCGAACTCGGCCGCGGTGCGCTGTATCGATATCGCGAGCACCCGGTCGTAGGGCCGATAGTACTCATGCTCAACCTCGAGCTCGACTTCAAGGCGTCGAGCGATCAGCGACTCGACATCCACATGCGCCAGTTCAGGGATGGCGCGGACGGCGGCTCTCGCACCGGATTGCCAGTCGATCAGGGTGCCGTAACAGTCAAAGCTGACCACCGCCGCGTCGCGTGGATGGATCATCGAGCCTCCTCGGATGTGGACGTCGGTCCAAAGTGGACGATATCGCCGCCGTACTTCTGGTTCAGTTCTTTGACCGCCTCATCGACGACGCGCTGACGAGCTTTGCGTGACGTCGACTCCGGCGGTGCGAGCGCGGATCGTCCCGACTCGTCGAACAGCGAGAGTTGCGCCGCAAGGCCCTGGTGTTCGAGCCCGGCGACACCGACGCCGACCAGTCGAAACCGGCGAGAGGGGGAGAGTTGCTCTTCGAGCAGGCTCAGTGCCGTTTGCTCAATCGCGCCCGCAGCTTGCGTCGGACTGGCGAGCGTGCGTTGCCGTGTAAAGGTGGTGAAATCGGAGAGGCGCAGCTTGAGTTGGACGGTACGAGTGCGGAATCCCTGCTCGACCAGGCGCCGGGCAACGGTCGACGCCTGGTCTTTGACAATGGACCGCAATCTGGCCTCGTCGCCGAGATCTTCGGCGAAGGTGGTCTCCGAAGAGATCGACTTGGTCTGCCGATCCTGGCTGAGCGCCCGATCGTCGATGCCGCGGGCAAGCTGCCAGAAGAACTCGCCGCGCGATCCGAACCGGTCGACAAGCCAGGGCAACGGCCGTTGTGCGAGGTCGCCAATCGTCTCGATGCCGGCGTTGCGAAGGCGATCGGCGGTCTTTGGACCGACGCCCCAGAGGTCGGAGATGGGAAGCGGCGCCAGGAAGGCGGCCTCGTCTCCCGGGGCGACCACCGTGAGGCCGTCGGGCTTGTTCTGATCGGACGCGATCTTGGCCACCGACTTGCTGGTCGCGACTCCGCAAGAGACGGTCAGCTCCGTGGCCTCGCGCACCCGCTGGCGTATCCACTGGGCGAGCTCGGCCGGTCGGCTGCCAGCCTCGACGCGGTGGCTGATGTCGATAAACGCTTCGTCGACCGAGAGCGGTTCCACGAGCGGCGAGACATCGCGGAAAATCGACATAATCTGCGCGGAGACCTCGCGATAGCGAGAGAATCGGGGCCGCACGATCTCTGCCTGCGGGCAGAGCCTCACGGCGGTGCGCATCGGCATCGCCGAACGACAGCCGAACACGCGGGACTCGTACGATGCCGCCGCCACGACGCCGCGTCCCTGTGGCGAGCCGCCGACGAGCACAGGTTTGCCGCGCAACTCAGGCCGGTCCCGCTGCTCAACGGAGGCAAAGAACGCGTCCATGTCTGCGTGAATGATGTGACGAGTGTTGGGACGGTTGGTCACGCCACTACGCTATCAATCGCGGAAGCCGGTACGGGGAGCCAGTGATGAGTCTGTTCAGCCGCCTTCGCAACCGAATTGGGCGCGACCCCGAGTCCGACCTACGACGCAGCAGTCTGGAAACAGCCGAACGGATACTGCGCGCCGGTGGATCCGTTGCGGAGATTCAGCAAGTCGTGCGGGGACTCATCGAACATAACGACGTCGAGTCGTCCTGGTTGGCCCTGATTCGAGGTGACCTGGACTCTGCGCTGGAGGCGTCCTACCGGGCTGCCGACCGGCGTCCGTATGACGTCGATTCACGGCTCGTCCATGGCCTGGTACGACTGGCGCGCAACGAGCTCGAACATGCCGAGCACGAGTTCGACGCAGTGATCGAGGAGTTCGGCGCGGAACGAGAGGTGTCGGACGGCAGGCGCGCGGTGATGCTCGCGCGCGGTTTCGCCCCGCTGGACGAACTGCCCGCCTCCGAGTCGGACTGGGAGTCGGCCGCGGTGCTGCTCACGACCCTGTGGCGGTTATCGGGCACATATGAGGAGCGGACCAATGCGTTGCACAGCGGACACGATACCGGCGTAGCTATCGTGAAACAGGCGTTGGATCGGGGACTGGCGCTGGACAGGGAGTCGGACGATGGGACTGTTTGACGGTCTGCGGCGTCGATTCTCCGAACTCAACGCGGTACGCGACGCGACGCAGGCGGAAGCCGCGACGCTGGCGGATGTGGAGACGGTGCGCCGCGCCCTGTCGGCGGAGTCGGCGCGCCTGGGCAGGCGCGACCGCATTTCCGTGACGATGCTGATGGAGCATTCGGGCGAGGACCTGCGCCGCCTGGATCTGTTCCAAATCCTCGGGCACCTGGACGCGGAAGGCGAGATTCGCAACGTCGAACAGGATTCATTCGGGAATCTCAAGTTTGACCTGGTTAAGCGCCCGGAACGAGGCGGCCGCGAACCATGATCGCACTATGTGGGTTATGACACGCCAGATGCGCCGCCCGCGACATAACTGACCGGCAGGGTCACTCAGCGCGCTCAAACACAAGCTCGAACTCCATGATCCCGATGTCTTCGATCGAGAGGACACGGAATCCGGTCGGCTTCTCGATGTCGTAATCGGCGAGGGCAATCTCGGTCGATCCGGCGACGACCACGAGTCCGTCCACATACTGGCCCTGGAGGTCGACGGCCACGGCATTGGTGACGCCGTGCAGTTCGAGCGTGCCGGCCACGGTCACGCTGAGCGTCTGCCCGGCGACCGGCAGATCGTCGATGGCGATCGGCTCCGTCAGCGTGAAGGTGGCGAAGGGATACGTGTCTGTCTCAATGCCGCGCGTGCGCAGGGCGCTGTCGCGGAACGACTCATCGCTGCGCAGGGTGCGGAGGTCGGCGGTGATCACGACCAACGTGATCGCGGCGCCGTCGAATTCAAGAGTCGCTTCGACGTCGCCGGTCCGACCCACGGCGGTCGTGGTGCCGATGTTGGCCAGCTCCTCACCGATCCGATAGCCGACGAACGACTCACCTCGTTCCGAGATGGTCCAGGAACCGGCAAGGTCGGCAAGACTGGACGGCTGCGCACTCGACTCTTGCTGTTCCTGCTGCGCTTGCGCCTGTTGGACCTGCTGAACCTGCTGAGCCTGTTGCGGTTCAGCATCCTGTTGCACCTCGGCCCCGTAGTCGTCCTGGTACTGATCCTGATACTGGTCGACGGCCGCCTGCTCCGACGGTGCGGACGCTGCGTCCTGCTGATCCTGTTGGGGCTGGGAAGCGCCTGGGTCGGACGCGGACGATTGTTTGGCCGTCTGCTGCTGCGGCTCGTCCTGGACAAGACTTGATTGCGGTTGCGGCTGTTCCGAATCCTGTTCGGACGCTGATTGCTGCTGTTGTTCGTCCTGGCTCAACGACTCCACGGCCGACTCCAAGGCCGCCGGTGGCGGCGGACTGTCGAAGACGCCGAGCTGCCAGAGGATGATCAGGAGCGCGGCCAGCAACACGCCGGCGAGAGTGAGCGCGAGCGTGATCAACCGTCGCGGGCTGAGATTCAGCAGTTGGCCCAACATTGGTCTCGCCTCCGTTCTGTAGCGGTCAGTCGTCCGCGAGCAACGCATCGACAAAGGCGGCCGCATCGAACGGCGCGATGTCGCCGAGCTGCTCGCCGGTGCCTGCGAAGCGAACGGGAATGCCGAGTTCCTCGGCGATCGCGAAGACGATGCCGCCCTTGCTGGTGCCGTCGAGCTTGGCCAGGCAAACGGCCGTGACGCCGGTGGCGTCGGAGAACTGTCGCGCCTGGCTAAGCGCATTCTGTCCGCTGGTCGCGTCGATCACCAGCAGCACTTCGTGAGGCGCGCCGGGATGACGAGACTCGACCACTCGCCGCACCTTTCCCAGTTCCGACATCAAGTTGCGCTGGGTCTGGAGCCTGCCGGCGGTGTCGATCAGAACGACGTCGGCGTCCCTGGAAACAGCCGCCTCGACAGCGTCGTATGCGACGGCGCCGGGATCCGATCCCTGCTGATGCGCGATGACGGGGACGTCGATTCGTTCACCCCAGGTCTGGAGCTGCTCGATCGCGGCGGCGCGGAAGGTGTCCGCGGCGGCCAGGATGACCGACTTGCCCTCTTCCTGGTATGCGTGCGCCAGCTTGGCGATGGAGGTGGTCTTGCCGGCGCCGTTGACGCCGACGACGAGGATCACGTGGGGGGTGCTGAGCGGCTCGGATCCATTGACCGAGTTCCAGAGCATGCCGCCGCCCGAGGGTCGCTCGAGTCCCAGGATCATCCGCTCCCGCAACAGTTCCCGGACGGCCGCTGCATCCTTGCCCGATGACTCTGCCTGCAGGTCTTCAACCCAACGGGCCGAGGTGGCGCCGCCGACATCGCCCAGGATCAACGTTTCTTCCAGCTCGTCCCAGAAGTCGTCGTCGACTCGGGAACGTCGAAAGATGCTGCGTAGCGCGCCGAGTTGACCTCGGCGAGTGGAAGCCACGCTGCGCCGATATTCCTCGCGGACCTCGGCCGAATCCTGGGCGTCCTGCGCGGCGGCCTGTTCCGGCGGCTCGTCGCAGCTGCGGCGGAAGCGTCGGAAGAGACTGGCCATCAGTCGCCGGCTCCTTCGCCGAGCATTCGCTCGCTGAGCCAGGCGGAGAGATCGTGCAGACTCTGGCGTCCGATCTCGTGCTGCATCGGGTACTCGCGATAGTCAAGATTCATCCGCATGGCCTGCAGACGGTCGCGGGAGTTGCGACCGCGATCGATTTCGACGAGCGGGTCGTTGGTGCCGTGCAGAACCAGCAGCGGAAGGTCGGGCGCGTCGATATGCACATCGTCGGCGGCCTCGTCGGAGAGCCAGGTTGAGAGCATGGCCGCGCCGCGCCAGCGGCGAGGCTCGCTCAGCGCGAGCCGATAGGCGAGCGAGCCGCCCTGCGAGAAGCCCAGCAACGCGAGCCGTTGCGTGTCGACGTGATAGCGCTCGCATGCGGCGTCGATGAACTGTGAGAGGGACGAGGCGACGCGGGCCAGTTCACCGTCGAGCGGTCGATCATTGGCGCCCCGTCGCATCCAGGTGTACATCGGCGCGTACGAGTAGGGCGCTCCCTCGAGCCGGAATTCGGCTTGCGGACAGATGACCTGAAGCTGGCCATCGGCCAGGAGCGGCGCGAGCGGGGCGAGATCCTGGCAGTGCGCGCCGTGGCCGTGCAGTGCGATTAGGGTTGGATGTGGTCCCGGGCCGGCCGGGGTCCAGACAGCGTGAATGAATTCCATGCAACTCAGACTACGACAGCGCGGCGCACCGACTGCCGGCGGACCCTCGTTGGATGTCTGTGCATCGTCAGCAACTCGTCAAGAGATCGTTAGGACGCGGCCGAGACCGCCTGGTCGACCCTGACCGACAACAACCGGCTGACGCCCGCCGCGCCCATGGTGACGCCATAGATGCTGTCGGCCTGCTCAATCGTGCGTCGGTTGTGGGTGATGACCACGAACTGCGTGTGCCTGGCCCGTTCCTTGAGCGCGCTGACGAAGCGCTCGACATTGGCCTCGTCCAGCGCGGCGTCAACCTCGTCGAGAATGCAGAACGGGGCAGGTCTCACCTCCAGCAACGCGAAGAGCAGGGCAATCGCAGTCAGCGCCCGCTCTCCACCGGAGAGCAGTCCCAGCGTCGAGACGCGCTTGCCCGGCGGCTGCGCGCGAATGTCCACACCGGGTTTGCTGCGGGCCTGCGACTCCGAGTCGCCGTGCTCGCCGTCCTCGCCGGACTCGGCTGCCTCCTCGGTGAGCACCAGTTCGGCGCGTCCGCCGCGAAACATGAGCTGGAAGTAGCGCTGAAAGGCTTCGTCGACCTGTCGGCAGGCATCCCGAAACCGACGCTCAATCTGTTGTTCGAGATCTCGCTCCGCCTCGCGCAACGATTGCTCGGTCTGTTCCAGGTCATTGATTTGGGCTTCGATATCCCGCCAACGTTCGTGTTCTGCGTCGTACTCACTCGCCGCGCCGGGATCGACTGGTCCGAGGCGCTGCAATCGGTCCTGCAAGCCCAGCATTCGATCCCTGAGCAGCGGGACCGGCGGAGCTTGAGGCTCGACGACCGCGACCGCGCCCGCAACGGCAGTGCGCGACCGCACGACATGCCGACCGTCGCCGTTGCCGCCTGGGGGGGAGCCGTTGAGTTCAAGCAGCGATTGCGCGGAGCGCCGCGGCAATGAGAGATCGATGCCCTCGGCGGCCGCTTCGGCTTCGAGCCGCGCGCGGGAGGTCTCCGACTCGCGCAGTGCTGCGTCCGCTTCAACTGCGTCGCGCTCGGCGGCAAGCCGAGACTCCTGGGTCGCCTCAACCTGCCGAGCGGCCTGCGCTCGGCGTTGCCCCACGGTTTCGACTTGCTCGCGCGCAAGATCGTGCGCGGCGGTGTCCTCAGCGGTTGAAGCGGCCGCTTCGAGCTGCGGCTCACGCGCCCGGATCTCGGCCTCGACTTGGACAAGCTCTCGCTGCAACGATTCGAGGCGGGCACGATCCGAACGCGCCCGATCGGCCGACGCGGCTTGTGCTCGCGCTTCAGCCAGGAAGGCGGCGCGTTCGTCTCGCTGCTGTTCGAGCGCCGCGATGTCAGTTGCTTCGCCGAGTTCGGTGTCCGCCAGCTCGCGATCCGCCCGCAACGAATCGGTGCGAGCAGCGGCCAACCTGCCGCGCACCATGTCGATTTCGCGCCGCAACGCGCGGTGGGTTGTCAGCGCATTGCCTCGTTGTCGTTGCAGCGTCTCAAGCAACTCGCGCGCCTCGCCTGCCGCCGCTCGCGCTACTGCTCCCTCCTCGCGGAAACTTGCCAGCTCCGCTTCGGACTCAGCGAATTCCTGTCTGGCGCGCTCACCGGGCGGAAGCGATTCGATTTCACTCGTCAATGCCGCCCGCTCCGCACGAAGCTGGTTGATCTGTTGCCGCAATCGGGCGGCGCCAGGTAATGAGCCGCCGCCGAGCACGACGCCGTCTGGTCGGACGACGATGCCGTCCGGCGTGGCAGCCGTGCGGTTCGAATCCGCCGACCGCAAGGCTTCGTCGAGCGAACTGGTGAAGTCCACGGAGTCAAGGATGTTACGGATGAAGTCGTCGGCGCGATCCACTGGCAGGGCTACGGCCCGACCGGCATCGCCGTCGACGATGCGCCTGACCAATTCGATGGCTTCTTCTCGCGACTCGTGCAGCGTCGCATCCATCAGTTCGCCGAAGACGGCGTCTGCCCGGACGTGGTCGTCGGTCAGCTCGTAGACCCGAGACCTGAGTGTGTTGGCGGCCCCGAAACGTCGGTCGAGACTCTGGATCTGGGCGTCGATCTCAGCGATCCGCGACGAGCAGTCCGCGCGTCGACGCTCATGCGCTTGTTCTTGCGACGTTCGCTCGGCAACCCGCTGCTCCGCCTCACTAACGCGAGCTTCAGCTTGCTGCCGGGCCAACTCCGCCTTGCGATGTGCCGCCTCGGCCCTCGACACCTCCGACGCGCCAAGGACTCCTTGCACCGCAGCAGCTCGCCAGCGTCGCGCCAGTTGCGTTGCCTGCGCTTGGCTCTCGGCCATCTCTGCCTGCGACATGCGGCGACTCGTCGCCGCTTCCTGGTTTCGTTCCAGCCGGTCGCGACGGTCCCGCGTTGCAGAGAGGGCCTGGTTCACTTCAGCAAGCGCCGCTTCAGCCGCGGCGACGTCTCCTGCTGACTGGCTCTCGGGCTGGGATTGCACGCGGTCGGACAGGTCGGCGATCTCGCGCTGGAGCCAGGAGTGTTGCTGCTGGTCCAGTTCCTGCTGGTGCTCAAGCGTGCGCAGCCGGTTGCGGGCGCCGCGGATGTTCTCCGCGGCCGATTCAACGGCCTGCCGTGAGGCGGCAGCCTCGCGCTCGACCGAGGACAGCGCCTCGGTGGCCGAAGCGCGTGCCGCTTCCGCGAGCTTGCGAGCATTCGCTGCTGCCGCCGATGACTCACGTCGGACTGCCAGCTCGTGTTCGAGCTCCGTTGCGGCGGCGAGAAAGTAGTCTCGCTGCGCCTCGCTGAGCTCCAGCCTGAGCTTCTGGACCTGGCGCGCGCGACGAGCCGCACGCTCGAGGCTCTTCAGCCGGGGTGAGAGTTCATCACGCAGCAGCCTCGCGCGTTCGAGGTGTTCCTGTGCGCGCTCTCGTCGGCGCCGCGATTCTTCCATTTGGTGACGGTGGTGTCGTACTCCACTGACTTCCTCGATTGCCTGTCGGCGCTCGGCTGGCCGCAGCCTGAGCATCTCGTCTACAAGTCCCTGGCTCATCAGCGCAAATCCGCCGGAGCCCAGGCCGCTATTGCGAAACAGGTCCTGGACGTCGCGAAGGCGAGCCGAGCGCCCGTTGATGCGGATGTCGGACTGGCCGTCGCGATGCACACGGCGGACAATTTCGACTTCAGCCGCATCGAGGTCAAGCCATCGCTCGCCATTGTCGAGCTTCACGCGCACCTCGGCGAATCCGGAAGGCGCGCGATCGCGGCCACCGGAGAAGACCACATCCTCGGCCCGGCGAGCCCGCAGCGCGCGTCCCGTCCCGGCGCCAATCGCCCAGCGCAATCCGTCCATGACGTTCGACTTGCCCGAACCGTTGGGGCCGACCACGGCCGTCAGCGGCGAGTCGAACTGCAGGGCCGTCCGCGCCGCGAAGGACTTGTAGCCGTGCAACTCGATCGAACGAAGCCGCATCAGGTCGACTCCTCGGCAAAGCGCTGCAAGGCGAGGCGCGCGGCCTCCATTTCGGCGGCCTGCTTGCTGTGTCCCACGCCCTCGGCCAACGCGTTGCCGTCCACTTCGACGGCCGCGCGAAACGACCGTTCATGCTGCGGTCCGCATTCGCCGATGATTGCGTACGTCGGCTGTGAACCGCGTTGCGACTGGACCAGTTGTTGCAAACGAGACTTGGCATCCTTGACCAGACCTGCGGCGGCGATGTCGGCAAGCTCATCGGCAAGCAGCGCGAGAATGACGGTCTCAGCGGCCTCATCGCCGCCGTCCATCCAGATCGCGCCGAACACTGCCTCCAGCGACCGGCTCAACACCGAGTCGCGCTCACGCGCGCCCTCGTTGGCGATGCCCGCACCCATCAAGAGACAGGGTCCGATTTCGACGGCTCGGGCAACTGCAGCCAGTGTTTCCTTGCGCACCAGCCGGGAGCGCGCCACCGTCAGCCAGCCTTCGTCGGCCTCGGGAAAGTCCTGGAACAGCCGCCGGGCAACGACCGAGCCCAGAATGGCGTCGCCGATGAATTCCAGGCGCTCGTTGGACACCTGGCCCGCACCGGCCGCCTCGTTCAGCCATGATCGGTGCACGAGCGCTTGACGCAGGAGGTCGGGATCGGCAAAGCGATACTGCAATCGATCCTGCAGCATGACGAACTGATCCTCGGCGCGCGCACACATCGTCATCTCAGTGTACTCAGGTGATCAATTGGTGGACAGACTTGACGGCATTGACAGACACATGCACGCATTGACCTGCGGGAACTCGGTAGGCGTACGGTGAGATGCATGAAGATTGAGTTTCCACGGCGGCGGGTGTTCGATTTCGTAATCGGCCGGTCCGAGCCGGCGGGCACGTTGCTAGAAGCATTATGTCAAACTGCAGACGCTCGCGGCGATTCGCTCTACGTCGTTGGCGGCGTGGTGCGGGACATGCTGCTGGATGTCGAGGCATCTCCGCTGCCGCATGTGGAGGCATCTCTGCTGCCGGCGCTCGATCTCGACATCGCCGTCGACTCCGACACTGCCGCCTATCGGGACACCATCGCCGCTGTGACTGGCGCTGCGGCCACGCATCACGACCGATTCGACACGGCGAGCACCACGCTGTCGGACGGAGCCACCGTCGACCTGGCGCGCACGCGGACGGAACGGTATCCGGGGCCCGGTTCGTTGCCCGTGGTCGAGCCGGCGCCGATTGAGACCGACCTGGGCCGCCGAGACTTCACGATTCATACCGCCGCGGTGGCGATTGTCGGTCCCGACACGGGTTTCTTGCTCGACCCGTTCGGAGCGAACGCCGACCTGGAGGCGCGCCGCATTCGCATTCTGCACCCCGAATCTTTCCGCGACGATCCCACGCGTCTGATCCGCGCGGCGCGATATGCCGCACGGATCGGCGGGCGGATCGAGGCGCGCACGGTCGCAGCCGCCCGGCGTGATCGTGAGTTGCTCGGCACGCTCAGCGTCAACCGCTTTGGAGATGCCTGGCGACAGTTGGTCGACGACACTGCATCGAATGAGGGTCTTGTCCTGGCGAGACGACTGCGTCTCCCCGAGAGCCGAGATTCCCGCTGGGTACTCCCATCAGGCCTCTCGGAGTGGCCGCGCGGGGCAGAGTCGTTCTGGTCCTGCGTCGGCCTGACCAGTAGTGCCGCGCAGATTGAGCAGTGGTTGCCCCGATCGGTCGGAGTGACGCGCCGTGAGCAGAGTTCGCTGGCCGCGGGAGCCAGGTTGCGGGGACGGCGGCGAAGCATCGGCGCGATGCGGCGGCCCTCGAGTGCGGCTGCCGCGCTTGCCGATGTCCCGGACGCTCCGCTCGAGGCCGCAACCCGGCTGTGGAACGGAGCGTCGGGAGAGGCCGTCGCCAACTATCTCGCGCGTCGCACGTCCGTCCGTTCTCCGATTTCAGCCGATCGATTGAGCGAGCTGGGCGTCGATCAGGGCCCGTCGATGGGCAGGTGGCTGCGCAAGCTTGAAGGGTTGGTTTGGGACGGGGAACTCGACCCGTGCGATCCTGCGGCTATTGCCCTTATCGCAGAGCGGGTACGATTGTCGCGATGACTACCGAAGCGGCCATCGAGTCGGAGGCGGTGCTCTGCGTGGTGTGCAGTGAGCCGGCGGCTCCCGAGGCGCGCTCGGATTGCTACCGCTGCGGCGAGTACTTCCACCTCAGGCTCACGACCACGGCAACCGGTCCCGATTGCGGCGATGTCTGGATCGACGACGAGGTGATGGCGCTGCAGTTCGCCTGTCACGGTTGCCTCGCCGAACAGCGCGGCGAATCCTTGCCGGCGTCCGACGACACGCACCAGCCCGATCAGCCAACGACATCGACCCGCGGTCGGACCAGACGCGCGGTTGAAGGGGCTTCGGCGCGAGATCTGGCGCGCGACCGGGCGCGGAGACGGCGCTGATATGCCTCGTCCACGACCTCGCCGTCGACGCCGACGACAAAGCGTTGCACAGGCTGACCGCGCTTCATTCCAGGAACCACAGATTGCACAGAGTGAAGCGGCTCCGGTCCGGCGCTGGATTCCCTCGGCCGGCGTGGTGACCGCGCTGGGCGTCGGCATCTGGCTGGGCGTGGTGTTCGGAGGCGCCGGTGGACTGCCGGAGACGATTTCACTCTGGGTTGGCGTACTGATGGCGGGACTAGGTGGAGGCCGGATCTTCCGGCGATCGCTGCAGAATCGTCAGGACCGTCGGCGCTAGTCGCGAGTGAGATTAACTCCACTGCCCTGCACCGAGTCGAGTCGAATGATGACGGCGGTACCGGTCCGCTCCATGTCGCGCGACTTCTCGAGGTCGTGCTGACCTTCCCAGATGGCGTCGCGCTGCGCCTGGTCGGTCGTCACCGCGGCCTGACCGCGAAAGATGAAGAACTTGCGCGCGGGCATGTTGGTGTAGGTCATGGCCACGCTCGGATTCTGCGCGATGGCCTCCAACGTCGAGGAAGGCTCGCCCCGGACCCAGATGGCGAGCGAGTCGTCGCCGTAGGTCTGGGCGCTGCCGCGAAAACTCACGACCGGTTCGGCATCGGCGCCGACGGCCATCAGGGCGAGGGGAAAGCCCTCGTCGAGCGCGAGATTGACGCGGTCCTTGACTTCATCGGGCAAGATCATCGGCATCGGCGGCTCCTCATTCGTCGGGTTGCACTGATGGTTCCAACGAACGCTGCATCCACAACGCGTCGCGGGCAACTCCGTTCGGCCAATCGTCGGCGTGGACATCGACCGAGCGGAGCGGGGTGTAGCCCAAGCGTAGCCAGAAGTAGAGCGCGACTCCATTGTCCGGCGGCAGCGGCGTAAGCGCGACGGTCGCGCCGGCGGCGCGGGCCGCGTCCTCGAGCAACGGCACGGCGGCGCCGCCGTAGCCATATGCTCGCCAGCGCGCCTCGACCGCCAGCCACGTCCAGATCACGGCATCGGGTCCGGGACGCGCAGCCGGCCCTGTCGAGCCCAGCCGGGCGCACAGCGCGCCGACCGGCGCGTCGTCGGCCATGATCCACCAGGCCTGGTCGCCGTCGTCCAGGCGGTCTCCGATCCGGCAGGGCGCACGTCGTCCGGCGATTGCCTGCGCCGCTTCTTCCAGCCACTCGACCGTCGCGATTGAATCGTCAACCGGGACGATGGCCGTGCGATCTCCTCGCACGGTGGTAGGCCATGCGCTGTCTCTGCTCACGCGTCACCGTCTGGGCGCGGGAGGAACGTGCGGAGCTCTTCCGCCACGGCTCCGACGGGGATCTGCTTGACGGGCGCGGGCGGCATGGCTTCAATGAACCGTTGCCCGTAGCGGCGACTGACAATTCGGCCGTCAAGGACCGCGATCGCTCCGATGTCGGATTGTGTGCGAATCAACCGTCCCACGCCCTGTCGGAACTGCAAGATCGCCGCAGGAAGGGTGAATCCCATGAACTCGTTCTCGTAATGCTCGCCGCGGGCCTTGAGGACGGGATCGTTCGGCGGAGCGAAGGGCAGGCGGGTCACGATGAGCAGCGACAGGGCATCGCCCGGGATGTCGACGCCGGTCCACAGCGCATTGACCCCGAACAGTACGGAGCGCGGATCGCGTCGCAGCGCCTCGACGACCGCGGCGGCCGAGCCGTCCCGTCCCTGGCGCAGGAGCACCAACCCTTCCTGTTCCAGGCGATCCTGCGACCGCCTCGCCACCTGGTTCATGGCGCTGTAGGAACGGAACAACACCATGGTGCGTCCGCCGGCAGCGGCGGCAAGTGTCACCACCGCGTCGGCGACCGAGTCATGATGCTCCGGGCTGTCGGCATCCAGGACGTCGGTGGGCAGATAGATGCGGCAACGGTTCTCGTAATCGAAGGGAGAGCCGTACTGTGACTCTTCGGCATCGTTGATGCCCAGTCGATCGCGCAGGTATCCGAAATCGGCGTCATTCGACGAGGATGCCGCCAGCGTCGCGCCGGTCAGCACGGCGGCGTGCCGCTCCTCCCAGAGAGGCTGGAGGTAGCCGGCGACGCTCAACGGCGCCGCATGGACGCTGGCTCGTTCCGATTTTCTCGTCTCGCGCGTTGCCCAGGCAACGATCTCCTCAGCGTGCTCCGTGACGGAGCGGTTCAACTGGCTCATTCGTTCGTTGAGTTCTGCGACCAGCGACTCGGCGTTCCCGGCGAACGAGAGGAGCTGCTGCTCCTCATCGCCTCGAAGCTCGGCGGCCATGCTGCGCCCCTGGTCGGCGATTTGCTTGACCTCAGCGGTGAGACCACGCAGATCCTCGTGCGCAGCCTCCCAGTCCATCTCCAGTTCAGACCACGCGCGGCTATTGCGTGCTCCGGGACTGAGCGTGACCCGGTCCTGGTTACCCATGCGATCGTTGGCATACTCGGACACGAACTCGGCGACGTGTTCAAACAGGTTGGCCAGTGACATTTCGGTCCGAGCCACTGACTGAACCAGCTCTGCGGACTGATCGTCGATGCCGACCTGCACCGCCTTTGCGGCCAGGGAGTCGGCCCCATGCGCCACTTTGACCACGCTCTCCATCATCCAGCCCTCGTTCATCGCCAGGGAGAGTTGATCGGTTGCGATGTCCTCGAGCGCGTGGGCTTCATCAACAATGACGACGGCGCTTTCGGGGACCGTGATGGCCCCGCTGACGAGTGCCCGAACGAGCAGCGCATGATTGGCGATGACGATGTGCGACGCGGCCGCCCGGTGCTGCACCTGGAGCAGGAAACACGTCCCATTCCTGGCGTACTCGCACGTCTCGTCGGAAAGACAGCGGGTGTCGCCGGCGGAGAGCTTTGGCCACTGTTCGAGCACTGGCGCGGGCAATCGCAGTTCGGCCCGGTCGCCTTGCTGGGTGCCCGTACGCCACACGGCGGCGCGGGCGAGCAGCAAGGGATCCTCCCAGTCGGCGCAGCGCCCCAGTTCGAGGTCGAGCTTCTCCTGGCAGAGATAGTTATCCCGGCCCTTGACCACGGTCGCCTGGAGAGCGTCGGCCGCTTCCCGAGAGACGCCTGCAATCAGCCGTCGGGCGAACTCAATGTCCTTGTAGACCAGCTGCTGCTGCAGATTGATCGTGTGGGTGCTGACGATCACCGTGCTGCCTGTCTTGAGCGCCCAGAGCGCCGCCGGAACCAAGTAGGCGAGGGACTTGCCCGTGCCCGTACCGGCCTCGACGATGCGCGTGCCGCCCTGTTGCAGGCTCTGCGCGACGTCGCGGGCCATCTCGAGTTGCTCCGCTCGATGCTCAAACTCATCCGCATCGAGCGAGGCGAACGCCACCTGGGTCAGGTTGGCAAGCGAGCCTTGCGGCAGCTCGACACGTTCGGGCGAGCGGGCGATCGACCGACCAGCTGCGCGTTGCCCGGCGGGAGACTGGACGCGCGGCGCGGATTGCTCCCACTCGCGGAGCACACGCCCGGCGGGCCAGAAGAATGATCCCGTGCTGGAGATCTCTGCGAGGGCGTCACGCGCGTGCGGCGACTGCGCGGCAAAGCGCTCGCCGAGCCTGAGAAACAGCAGCCGACATGCTTCGGCGTCGGCGAGCGCGCGGTGTGCGTCGTCGAGCGGAATCCCATAGCGCTGACAGAGGTCGCCGAGTCGGTGCGAGGGCGCGGCCGGATCGAGTATCTGGGCCAGCGGCAGCGTGTCCACGGAGGGCGACCCGGTCTCAATCCCCGCCGCTTCAAGGAAACTCTCGTCGAAGCCGATGTTGTGGCCGATCAGCGTCGCGCCGTCAAGCAACTCGCGCACGCGACTTTCGACCTGATCCCAGGCTGGCGCCGTCTCAAGCGTTTCCCGTGTGATGCCGGTGATGCGCTGGACCCGCAGCGGGGGCATTTCCAGTGGTCGGACGAGGGTCTGCCAGCGGTCCAGCACTTCTTCCGGCGTGCAGCGAATGATGCCGACTTCGATAATCTCGTCAAGGCCGGGCTTGAGGCCGGTCATCTCAAGGTCGATGGCGGCGTAGATGCGGTCAGTCACGCCCAAACCAGGTGTCTACGAGCGAGGCGGCTACGGCGCTTCATCGTCGGCGCATGGACCGAACGGTCGGAACTCAGCGACGTTGAGCCCTTCGTAGCAGACCGTTGCGCCGTCGTGGAGGAGCTGCACGGTATGCTCGCGGCCGGTCAGCTTCTCGGGGAACACGGTCGTGTAACTGCCGATCCCGGACGTGGAGTGAGCGTCGGACCCGCCTGTGACCGGCTTGTCGAGGATGCGAGCGACTTCGAGCGCGAACAGATTCTCACGCCTCGTGTTGCCCCCGTTGCCGACTTCGATCCCGTGGACGACCTGGAAGACGTGCATTTTCTCGGCGGCTTCTTCCGGCGTCATGGAGAAGGGTTCCTCACCGCGGCGACGGAACGTGACCGGATCAAAGAAGTGGCGGAAGGGGTGCGCGACCGACATGAACGCGCCGATCTCGTCGCAGACTTCGCGCAGGCGTTCGGCGGATCGAATGCCTGAGTAGTACTGGTCGATGCCAAAGACGATGATGTGACCGAGATCGGTGGAGACTTCCATGCCTTGATTGAGGTAGATGCCGGCCTCGCCCATCGACTCGGTGTAGAGATTCCAGTCGTAGCGTTCCCAGACACGGTCGTGCTCGGTGAGGTTGACTCCGGTCAGGCCAATCCGCTTCGCTTCATCCAACAGCTCTTCGGGCTGCAGCGCCGAGTCGGCGGCGCCGCGAACGGTGTGAATGTGGGCGTCAAGGATGGTTCCGGGTAGTGACTGTGGATCCACCAGGGCTCCTGCTCCAGGGGCGGGTGTGGGTTGCTCACCTGAGTATACGCACCGATCTGTCGGTCTCCGCCCGCCACGCTCATGGGCGCGGGCCGTCAGGAAACGGCGAGGTGCGGGAGCATCCAGCCGTAGCACCCGATTGCAAGCAGCGCGGTCAGCGCGAACCTGCGCCAGAGCGTCGGCTGCCAGAACGCCGCAGCGATCGCGATCAACCCGACGACCAGGATCACGCCCGTCGTGAACTGCCAGGACGGACTGCCGAGGCCGCTGGAGCCGCCGTCGGCGACGTTGAGAAAGGCGACGCCGAGCAATAGTCCGAGCACGGCGCAACCGGCCTGGGCCACGAGCGCCGCGCCGAGGCTGACCATGACCCAGTTGGAGGGATCGGGAAACTGGCGGCGCAGCCAGTTCGTCGTGGGTACGCTGACCAGCAGCGGGCCGAAGATGCCCAGTCCCAGGACGCCCACGGCTGCGCCCGCGACGAATCCGGAAAACAGTGCGGCGACGGTTTCCATGCTCAGAGTTGTCGTACCGTCGTGGCCTCGCTCCTGCTCAGTGGAGCGGCGATGCGGGTAAAGCCGCGAGCGGATTGCAGCCGGGCGGCGGCGCGCCGTGCGCTGGATTCGGAGAGTAGCGCGAACAGGGTCGGCCCCGCTCCGGCAAGCAATGGCACGACTGGTTGCTCGTCGGACTCCAGCGTCGCGTCGGCGATGGCCGCGCCCATCGTTCTCCAGGCACTGGTCAGACCCTGCATGACCTCTCGCGCAGGCGCGTCGAAGGAGTTCACGAGGTCGTTCTGAGTGGGCCGTTGGCCGTCGCGCAGCCGATCGGTCAGGATTGCTGTGGCCTCACCCTTGCGAAAGTCCGACGAGCGCAGGGCTCGATACATGGACGCCGTCTTGTCTGCGGGCATGGGGAGTTCGGGACGATGCAAGAGCACCGCTACGTCATGCCATGTCGCCTGTTGCGTATCGAGCGGCGTCAGTGCTTCGCCGCGCCCCTGCATCAGCGCGGGACCGCCCAGCAAGCAGACGGGGACGTCGGAGCCGACTTCCGCGCCGATATCGCGCAGTTCGTCATCCGACAGGTCCAAGTCCCAGGCGGCGCGGGCCAACCGCAGGAATGCGGCCGCATCGGTTGAGCCGCCGCCCATACCGCTCGTGACCGGTATGCGCTTGGTCACTTCAACCGCTGCATCGGAGGGCAGTTCGCAGTGGCGTTCAAGGACCGACCACGCACGCCGGATGATGTCGTCCGACGTCTCGATGGAGACCGGCCTGCCCCGGTCGTCGCGATAGGCAATCGAACGCTCTGCGGCGACGGTGTCGAGCCGAACTTCGTCGGCCAGATCCAGCGCGATCACCACGGATGCGAGGTCGTGAAACCCGTCGCTGCGCTTGCCGATCACCTCCAGAGTCAGGTTCAGCTTGGCCGCGGCGAGGGTGAACCAGGAGCTCAAGACTGTCGCTCCCCGTACTCGGCGATGTGCTCCTCGCGCCACCAGGCGAGCCGCGCCCACTCGTCAAGGCTGAGCGTGGCCGGCCGCCTGGTTGCGTCAATCCCGCATGCTGCAAGCCACTCACCGGCACCCTCGGGCGGAAGCCAGACGCCCTGCGCGAGCGCGTTATGTAGCTGTTTGCGCGGACTGCGGAAGCCTCCGCGTACGACCTCGAAAAATCGCTCCACGCTGGGCACGTCGACGGCGGGACGATCGAGCAGCTTGAGCATCACGACCGCTGATCGCACCTCAGGCGGGGGAGCAAACGCCTCCCGCTCGACCGCAAAGAGCAGATCGGCTTGGGCATAGAACTGAACCGAAACACCAAGCAGCGAGAGCTTTCCCGGACGAGCGGTGATTCGCTGCGCGACCTCGTGCTGGACCATGACCAGCATCCACGCCGGCCGTTGGGATTCGCTCTCCAGGAACTTGCGAAAGATGGGCGCGGTGATGGCGTAGGGCAGATTGCCGACCAGGCCGTACGGCGGCCTGGCGGCCACCGCCGCCAGCGCCTCCTGCGCCTCAGTCTCCAGCACATCCTGTTCCAGCACGGCCGCCGTGCGTTCCAGTCCGATCGCGGCGAGCCGGCGTCGAGTGCGGAAGGCCATGACTTCATCAAGTTCGATTGCCACGAGCGGGCGGCCGGTTTGCGCCAGTCGCTCGGTCAACGCGCCGTCTCCCGATCCGATCTCAAGGATTGGATCGGGATGATCCGGCAGCGCATCGACGATGCGATCGACGACGCGCTGATCCTGGAGCAAGTGCTGACCGAGGCGGGTCCGCCGGCGTCTGCTCATGGCGCGTCCCGACCGATCGGGCGCGGGCAAGTTGGAGTTGGAGTGGCCGTGCACCTGGAATCGAACGACTCCACAAGCTTGCCTTCGCTAGCCGGCTCCGTCCAGGCACTCCCGCGTCACCCGACCGAACAACCGCTTACCGCTGCTTCCTCTCGGACCTGACGGGGTTCACGGCGGGCCGCCGCGCGGGACCCAGACTTCATCACTGCTTGGCGTCGGTAGGTCTCATGTCGCCGGCCTCAACTCAGGAGTTCAACCCCGCTAGAGCGGATTGCGGGTACAGGGCACCGCTAGCTCCCCGTCTAGCACGGCCGCTCATAACGTTATCACCAGCCGACGCAATGACATCCGCAGGTACACTCGACAGAGCAGGCGACCCTGTTCGCTCAGTTGGCGCAGGCAAGGAGCGGCCCATGCGAATCATCTCGATCGGCTGCCCCGTGCCCAGTCCCAACGTCGACAATCACTCGATCGCCAACGCGCCGTCGCTGTTCGACTACGACGCATGCATCATCGATCCGCAGGCAGTATCTGAACAGATCGAAGGCCTCGCGTCCATGACGCTGGACGCGAAGTCGCCCGACGGGCGGGCCATCTCACCAGGCGAGTCGGGCGCGTTCCACTTCGGATTGGGCGAGCTGCTGCAGTCTCGACAGCTTGAGTTACGCCAACTCCTGGATCGCGGCGGCCTGTTGGTGGTGTTCGCTTACGCGAATGTGCGCCATCCCAGCGTCGCCTCGTTTGCCGGCCTCACTCGCTACTCCCTGATTCCCAGCCCCGAGGGCGACCCTTTCAAGTGGCCATCGTTGCGTCCGGCCGACGGCAAGGACGTGCGCTCAGTGATTCCACAGCACGCCGCCGCTGGGTTCCTTGACGATCTTGCCGGTCGCCTGCGTTATCGGGCGATCCTGGACCTCGACGACTCGCACGACGGGACCGTTCTGGGCCGATCGGTAGGCGGCGCGGCCGTGGCTGCGGAGTTTCGCGTCGGGGCCGGACGCATCGTGGTGCTTCCGCCTCCGGACACTCTTGCCGCCACGCAGCGCAAAGTCTTTAGCTCAGCGCTGCTCGAGTGCGTCGAGCGGTTGCTGCAGGAACCCGAGGTCGAGGAAGCGCCGCTCTGGGTGCGCCGCTACGACACGCCGGCGTCGGCGTCGGCGCGTGACGAACTGAGTGCCGCGGAGCTGGAACTCAAACAGGCGCAGCGCAGGGTGCAGGAAGCGCGCTCGCTCCTGGCCGACGCGACGAGGCTCCAGGGCATGCTCTGGCAGAGCCAGAATGCGGCGCTTCGCGAGCTGATTGAAGACGCCTTCCGTTTGCTCGGCTACGCCGTGACCAGTAGCGAAGCCGCGATCGAGATCCGTGACGGTTCCGACTCGGTGCTGGTTGAGATCTCGTCGTCCAACAACGCCGTCAGCGATCGCCTCTATCTGACGTTGCAGCAACGCGTCGAGGAACAGTACCTGCGCCGCAAGACTCGCCCGCGCGGAATCATCGTGGCCAATGGACTCCGAAACACCGACCCGCGAGTCAGGCGGGAGCCGTTCCCGCGCGCGCTGGTCAATGCGTGTGAGACCTACGGCTATGCATTGATCCCAGTTGAAGTGTTGTTCGAGTTGGTTACCTTTGCCGACGAAGCAAGCGATGAACCGGAGCTGCTTGAAGAGATTCGACGTTCAATCGCCGAAACGGCCGGCGTCCTGGAAATCGCCCTGGAAGAAGAGGAAGACGACGATGGGGACGAAGCCGACGAGGCAGACGAAGCCGCAGCGATTGACGAGGGCAACGAGGCAGCAATCGGAGCGTCGGAGTCGGTCTGATCGGTCTGATGCAGACTAGTTCTTGCCGAGTTGCAGGACGGCGAGGAAGGCCTCCTGCGGGATTTCGACATTGCCGACCCGCTTGAGGCGCTTCTTGCCTTCGGCCTGCCGGGCGAGCAGCTTGCGCTTCCGCGTGATGTCGCCGCCGTAGCACTTGGCCGTCACGTTCTTGCGCATTGCTCGGACGGTCTCGCGAGCCACGATGCGCCCGCCCACGGCAGCCTGGATCGGCACGTCGAAGAGCTGGCGCGGGATCAGCTTGCGCAGCCGATCCGCGAGTTCTCGTCCCTGCGAGGATGCGGCGTCGGCGTGCACAATCGCCGACAGCGCGTCGACCGGCTCGCCGTTGATCAACAGGTCAAGCTTGACCAGCTTGGCCGGCCGATAGCCGATCAGGGTGTAGTCGAGACTGGCAAAGCCACGCGTGCGCGACTTCAATTCGTCGTAGAAATCGGTCAGTATCTCCGAGAGCGGCAGTTCGTACTCGAGGAGTACGCGGATCTCGCTGGTGGCCGGTGCTGAGACATCGGTGCCGTCGGAGCCGTTGGTCCGGCTCGTGCGCTGCAGATACTCCATCTGCTTGAACTCCCCGCGCCGACCGGTCACGGTCTCCATCACGGCGCCGACGTGCTCGTGCGGTGCGATCACCGAGATGCGCACCCAGGGCTCTCGAATCTCTTCGATGTGATTCGGCGCCGGCAGGTCGGAGGGATTCTCGATCAATCGGGTGCGGCCATCGACACCTTCGACTTCGTATTCGACCGAGGGCGCCGTGAATACCAGCTCCAGGCCGTACTCGCGCTCCAGACGCTCCTGCACGATCTCCATGTGCAGCAGTCCCAGGAATCCCATCCGGAAACCAAAGCCGAGCGCCGCGGAGGACTCGGGCTGATACTGAATCGCGCTGTCGGACAGCCGCAGCTTGTCGAGCGCGTCGGAGAGTTCCTGGTAGTCGGACGAGTTGGCCGGATACAGACCTGCGAAGACCATCGCCTTCGGCTCGCGGTAGCCGGGCAACGGATCGGGAAACGTCCGCCCGCCAACGGTCAGCGTGTCACCTACGCGCACATCGGCAACATCCTTGAGTCCGGTCGCGACGTAGCCGACATCGCCGACGGCGAGGGAGTCGAGCGGGTGCAATGCCGGCAAGAAGCTGCCGACCTCCATCGCTTCGAATCGGCGGTTGGTCGCGCAGAGCCGGAGCGGCGACTGGCCTCTCGCTTCGCCGTCCTTGACTCGTACATGCGCGATCACGCCTTTGTAGGAGTCGTACTCGGAGTCGAAGATCAGCGCTCGCAGCGGTTCCGACGAGCTGCCTCCGGGCGGCGGGATGCGATCGACGATTGCTTCGAGTAATTCGGCGATGCCATCGCCGGTTTTGGCCGAGACATAGAGCATCTCGTCATAGCTGAAACCGATCACGTCGACGAGTTCCGCCGCGATGGCTTCGGGCCGGGCGACATCCAGGTCAATCTTGTTGATCACCGGGATCAGCGCGAGGTCCTGCTCCATCGCCAGGTAGACGTTGGCCAGCGTCTGCGCCTGGATTCCCTCGACCGCGTCCACGACCAGCAACGCGCCCTCAGCCGCGGCGAGGCTGCGTGAGACTTCATACGAGAAGTCAACGTGGCCGGGCGTATCAATCAGGTGCAGCCGATGACGCCCGTCGGTTGGAGAGTCGTACTCCATGCGCACGGCGCGCGCCTTGATCGTGATGCCCTTCTCGCGCTCGAGGTCCATGGAGTCGAGCAACTGATCCGACATCTCGCGACGGTCGACGGTCGCCGTGGCTTCGATCAGTCGATCGGACAGGGTCGACTTGCCGTGGTCGATATGAGCGACGATGCAGAAATTGCGGATGCGTTGGGGATCCATGTGGGCAGATCGTATCAGTCAGCCGCTCCGCCGCCGATTGACAGATATTGACAGATACAGAGAGCGGGGCCTTGCGGCCCCGCTCTGTTCGGCTGCCAGTTCGCTCAACGGTTAGACGCGGTGGCAACGGACGAAGTGATCCTCGACGATTTCGCGCCACTCGGGATCTTCCTCGCGACAGATGTCGATCGCGATTGGACAGCGAGTGTGGAAGTTGCAGCCCGGTGGAGGGGCGATTGGATTGGGCACATCGCCGGTCAGGATCAACCGTTCACGGCGCCGCTCCAACGCCGGGTCGGGAATCGGGACCGCCGAGATCAGCGCCTGCGTGTAGGGATGCAGCGGGTTCTCGTAGAGCCGGTCGGACTGCGCCAGTTCCACAATCTTGCCCAGGTACATCACGGCAATGCGGTGCGAGATGTGCCGCACCACCGAGAGGTCATGGGCGATGAAGAGGTAGGTGAGACCGAAGTCGGCCTGCAGGTCCTCGAGCAGGTTGATGATCTGCGCCTGGATCGACACGTCGAGCGCGGAGACCGGCTCGTCGCAGACGATGAAGGCCGGCTCAACGGCGAGCGCGCGCGCGATGCCGATGCGCTGCCGCTGTCCACCGGAGAACTCATGCGGATAGCGGCTGGCGAAGTACGGGTTCAAGCCGACAGTCTCAAGCAGCTCGCGCACGCGCTCCTTGCGCCGCCCCTTCTGCAGGCCGTGGATCACCATCGGCTCGGAGACGATGCTGCCGACGCTCATGCGCGGGTTCAGCGACGCGTACGGGTCCTGGAAGATCATCTGCATCTGACGCCGGTAGGCGCGCAGGTTGCGACCAGAGAGTTCTGTCAGATCCACCGGACCGCCGGCCGCGACTTCAGGTGTGATTTCCTCGTCCGCGCCGTTAGCGTCGGCGCCGTTCTCCTCCACACCAATGTGGGAGGTGTAGCGCGGCGGCGACATGAAGACCTGACCGCCGGTCGGTCGGTAGAGCTGCAGGATGGCGCGTCCGGTGGTGGACTTGCCGCAGCCGGACTCACCGACCAGTCCGAGCGTTTCACCCTCGCGCACTGCGAAGGAGATGCCGTCCACCGCCTTGATGTCGGCGACCTTGCGCTTGAGAAGCAGTCCCGCGGTGACCGGGAAGTACATCTTGAGGTCCTGAACCTCAAGCAGCGTGTTCTCGTGCGGCTCGGTTCGGCCGCTGCCCTCGTGTTCGACCATCGCGGCAGCGGCCTGGCTGACCGACGCCGCCGCAGCGGCGCGCATCTGCTCAGGCGTCATTGTGCCGACGGCGGCTTCTTCCTGGGACTGCGCATCTTCTTGCGGCTGAGTGTCCTCGGCCTCGGGAAGCTGTTCATTCTCAGACATTGGCAGTCTCCTCTTCCAGGATCTCCACGGTGTGGGCGCTGGCCAGGATTCGGTCGGCCTCGTCGGCGACCGCCTCGGATTCCCAACAGGCAACCAGGTGTCCGGGTGCAAACTCTACGAGTTCCGGACGTTCTGAGGTGCACTGGTCCGTCGCAAAGCGGCAGCGCGGCGCGAATGAGCAGCCGTCCGGCAGGTTGGTCAGGTCCGGAGGAGTTCCTTCAATGGGAATCAGGCGGCCGGTGCGAGCGTCAAGTCGAGGCACCGACTCCAGCAGACCGAGCGTGTACGCGTGCTTGGGACGCGCGTAGATTTCGGTCGCGTCGCCGCTTTCGACGATGCGTCCGCCGTACATCACGTTGACGCGGTCGGCGTAACGCGCGACCACGCCCAGGTTGTGGGTGATGACGATCACGGCGGTACCGAGCTCGCGGCTCAAGCGGGCCATGACTTCGAGCACCTGCGCCTGAATGGTCACGTCGAGCGCGGTCGTCGGCTCATCCGCGAGCAGGAGCTTGGGGTCGCAGGAGAGCGCCATCGCGATCATCACGCGCTGCCGCATGCCGCCGGAGAACTGGTGGGGGAAGTCGAACAGCCGCTGCTCGGCGGCAGGGATGCCGACCATGTTGAGCAGCTCGATGGCGCGCTCATTCGCCTGGGTGCGATTGAGTCCCATGTGCAGCTCGATCGCCTCCGTGAGCTGCCGCCCAATCGTGAGCACCGGATTGAGCGAGGTCATCGGCTCCTGGAAGACCATGGCGATGTCGTTGCCGCGAATCTCGCGCATGCGCGAGTCGTCGACGGCCATCAGTTCTTCGCCGTCGAACCAGACCTGGCCATCGACAATCTTGCCCGGCGGGTTCGGGATCAGGCGCAACAGCGAGAGCGCGGAGACGCTCTTGCCGGAGCCCGACTCGCCGACGAGACCGAGCGTCTGGCCCGGCATCAGGTCGTAGGAGACGTCGTTGACCGCCTTCACGACTCCTTCGGACGTGAAGAAACTCGTGGAGAGGTTCTGGACACTCAACAGCGGGTCAGCCATAAGAGAACTCCTTTAGCGACGCCTCTGGCTCCGGTTGGTGCAACGCCGTGAGCGTCAGGTGGTCACGGCGAGATTGCCTGGCGGGACTGGTGGGGAAGAGGAGACTCGAACTCCTACGCCTTGCGGCACATGATCCTAAATCATGCTCGTCTGCCAATTCCGACACTTCCCCCGATTCGAGCGAGGCCGCCGGTGCGCCGGCAGCCTCAAGCGAACGGCGCAGAAGCGTGGGCAGACCGCCCAGGCTGCTGGAATGATTGGTGAGCCGCCAGGGACTCGAACCCCGAACCTGCTGATTAAGAGTCAGCTGCTCTGCCAATTGAGCTAGCGGCCCGCGCGTGATGCGCGACCACGACACCGGCTGCGCCGCGGCGTCAGACAATCTTACACGCCCTGCACTGCTTCCGCGCGCGGCGGCCGATTGGCTCAAGTTGCGCTCCTATCTCCCCGATGCCCTCGATGCCCTGGCGTCCAGTGCGCCCGCTGCCATCGACTTGGCCTGCAAGCTAGCCAAGACGACGCAGAACGTCAACGAGGTAACAGTGATTGTAGACGGTGGGCGCACAGTGGTCGTCGGTGCCGCCCGCCGGTTCGCGTTGACCATGCGTGCAGGCGCGACCTACGATGAATCCGCACCCCCGGTGCGGGCGGTTAGCTCAGTTGGCTAGAGCGCTGCGTTGACATCGCAGAGGTCACTGGTTCAAGTCCAGTATCGCCCACCACTCTCCCACGCGACCGTGCCGGGCGTATCGAATGCGTACGCTCGGACTCCAGCTTGATGACAGACGGATGGCCGACGACCCGTTTGACCTGGAACCGGAACTGGAGGCGGGCGTCCCTGCGGTCGCCGCACCGGGCGAGGTGGACGAGGCCGAGTGGCTGCAGCGAATGCGGCACTCCGCGGCTCACGTCCTGGCCCAGGTCGTGCTGGAGATGTTCCCTGAGGGCAAGATCGCGATCGGCCCGCCAATCGACACCGGCTTCTACTACGACTTCGACCTGCCGCGACCGCTGACACCCGAGGATCTCTCCCAGATCCAGAAGCGGATGCGCAAGGAGATGGGCCGCAACCATCGCTTCGTCTGGGAAGAGATATCGGTCGACGAGGCACGCGACCGGTTTGCCGATCAGCCGTTCAAGCAGGAATTGATCGACCAGTTCTCGCTCGATTCAGACCGCCTGGGAATCTGCACGCACGCAGCGTTTACCGACCTGTGCCGGGGCGGGCACGTGGAATCGACACGGCAGATCGGCCCGTTTCGCTTGACCAGCGTGGCCGGCGCGTACTGGCGCGGCGACGAACGCCGACCGCAGCTGCAGCGGGTCTACGGCGCGCTATTCGCCACCAAAGAAGAGCTGGACGCACATTTCCAGCGGATTGAGGAGGCGCAACGGCGGGATCACCGACGCTTGGGCCGCGAGTTGGACCTGTTTGCGTTCGACGAGTTGGTCGGCGCAGGCGTGCCCTTGTTGCTGCCCGACGGCGCGATCGTGCGGCAGGAGATGGAACGCCTGATCCGCGAGTTGCAGGAAGCGCGCGGCTATCGCGAGGTCTGGACCGGTCATCTGGCTCGGGGGGAGCTGTTTCGGCGCTCCGGTCACCTGGAGAACTATTCCGATGTGATGTATCCGGCCATGCGCGAACACGACGAACACCGAAATGGTTCGGAGGATGACGAGGACGGCGAGGCCTACTTCCTCAAGCCGATGAACTGTCCGCTGCATATGACGCTCTACAACCACTCGCTGCATTCCTACCGCGAGCTGCCCTTGCGCTATGCCGAGTACACGACCCTGTATCGATACGAGAAGTCCGGGCAACTCTCCGGTCTGACTCGGGTGCGGTCGCTGACCCAGGACGATTGCCACATCTTCATCACCCCCGATCAAATCACTGATGAAGTTGCGCGGGTCCTGGAACTGGTGCAGACGCTGTTCACGACCTACGGCATGCCCAACTTCCGCTACGAGCTGTCGCTTCCGGGCGAGGGCGGCAAGTACGTGGACGATCCGCAGGCCTGGTCAATCGCAGTGACCGCACTGCGTGACGCGCTCGACAAGGCCGGCATCGACTACGTGGAACAGCAAGGCGAGGCGGCATTCTACGGACCGAAGGCCGACCTGTTCGTCTCCGATGTCATGGGCAGGGAGTGGCAACTCTCGACCATTCAGCTCGATCTGATTCAGCCGGCGCGGCTGGGCTGCGTGTATGTCGCCGACAATGGAGAACGCCGCACGCCCGTCGTCATTCATCGGGCGATTCACGGTTCGTTCGAGCGATTCATGGGCATTCTGATCGAGCACTACGCTGGCGCGTTTCCGCTCTGGCTGGCGCCAACGCAAGCGCGCTGCATCCCGATTGCGGACCGGCACCAGGAATGGGCCGACGAAGTCGCGCGCGAGCTGCGCGAAGCAGGATTGCGGGTCGATGTGGACGATGGCAACGAGCGGATGCAGGCCAAGATTCGCAACGGCCAGCGGCGCAAGATTCCCTACTTGCTCGTGATTGGCGACCGAGAAGTCGAGGCGCGCTCGGCCGCGGTTCGGGTCCGCAACGGCGAGGATCTGGGCGCCATGCCACTCGATCAGATTCGCGAAATGCTGACCCAACTCAAGGCAAGCCGAGCAAACGAACCGGCCTGACGAGGGAGCGATGCAGACGACGCGTCGCCGGGCCGATACTCTTCATACACTCAGGCAGGTATGCTCGCTGAGGCTCCGTTGAGCCGCCCGCCGAACGCGCGAACTCCGACCAACGACGAACAGAACCAGGGACAAGAGCAACGCGCATGCCCGAGTTGCAACGACCGTTTGACACGCTCCTGATCGCGAATCGCGGAGAGATTGCGGTCCGAGTGATTCGAGGCGCGAGAGATCTCGGTATCCACACCGTGGCGGTGTACTCGGACGCGGATCGCGACGCGCGGCACGTGCGCATGGCCGACGAGTCGGTGCGGATCGGCGATTCGCCGCCTTCCGAGAGCTACCTGTCGATCGAATCGGTGCTCAAGGCAGCCAAGGAGTCCGGCGCCGACGCCGTCCATCCCGGCTACGGATTTCTCTCTGAGAACACGACCTTTTCGCGCGCCTGCCGCGACAACGGGATCATCTTCGTCGGTCCCTCGCCCGAGGCGATTGAGCTGATGGGCGACAAGATTGAATCGCGGCGCACGATGCAGCAGCACGGCGTGCCGATCATTCCCGGCGCGATTGACCCGATCACCGACCTCGACGAGGCTCGCCGGACAGCCGACGAGATTGGCTATCCCGTCGTAATCAAGGCGGCCGCCGGCGGCGGCGGGCGCGGAATCCGTGTCGTGGAAGCGGCGAGCGAGATTGAACGCGCGGTGAAGCAGGCGCAGGAAGAGGCAATCACGGCTTTTGGCGACGGCGCGGTGTTTGTGGAGAAGCTGCTGCGACCTGCGCGACACATTGAGATTCAGGTCGTGGCCGATACGTTCGGCAACATCGTGTGCCTGGGCGAGCGCGACTGCTCGGCTCAGCGGCGGCGGCAAAAGCTGGTCGAAGAATCGCCCGCGCCCGGCATGACGCCGCAGCTTCGGGCGCGCATGGAAGAGGCGGCGACCAACGCCGCGCGCGCTTGCGACTACACCTCTACCGGAACCGTCGAGTTTCTGGTCTGGGACGACCCCAACGCGCCCGACGGCAAGAACTTCGCCTTTCTCGAGATGAATACGCGGCTGCAGGTCGAACACCCGGTCACGGAACTGGTCCGCGGCGTCGATCTGGTGCAGGACCAGTTGAAGATTGCCGGAGGTCAACCACTTGGCTACACCGCGGCCGAGCGCCCCATTCGCGGCTGGGCGATGGAGTGCCGAATCACGGCCGAGGACCCGTTCCGCGACTTCACGCCGTCGGTCGGGCCGATCGCATGGTTCCGTGAGCCCGGCGGTCCGGGCGTGCGCCTGGACTCGATGCTGGCGCGCGGGGTCGGTGTGAGTCCGTTTTACGACTCCTTGATCAGCAAGCTGATCACCTGGGGTGAGACTCGCGACCAGTGCATTCGGCGGATGCAGCGGGCGCTTGGGGAGTATCTCATCCTCGGCGTGAGCACATCGATCCCGTTTCACCAGGCGCTGCTGGAAGACGAGCAGTTCCGCGACGGCGAGATTCACACCTTGTACGTCGAGGAGAAGGAGATCCTGGATCCGACTGAACGCCCGTCGGGCGAACACGAAGCGTCGCTGGCGGCCGCCCTGTTCTTTCATACCCAGGGCGAACGCGCCGACGCTGAGCGCGGCGGTCCCTCGACTCGGCGGCGGCCATGGGCGCGCACGGCGCGCGGTCGTAGAAATCTTGTGGAGCAGGGATGGCGAAGAACTACCGGCTAATCGTCCAGCAGGCGCTGCGCGAAGTATCCATTGAAGAGGCTGCAGACGGCCGATACCAGGCCGACTTCGATGGCCAGACGCACGAGCTGGAACTCGTACCACTCGATGACAGCAGCCTGTTTCGGTTTCGCATCGACGGACAGAGCATGCCGCTGGCGATCCGACGAGATGGGATGTCGCTGGACGTTTTCATCGGCCCAGACCGGTTCACGGCTGAGATTGAGCGCAGCGCCGGGGTGTTGAGTCAGTCGGGACCGGCCATTGCCGGTGAGATTCGCCTGACCGCGCCGATGACGGGGCAGGTGACGGAAGTGCTTGTCGCCGAGGGCGACAGAGTTACGGAGGGCGACGGGTTGTTGGTGATGGTGGCAATGAAGATGAACAACGAGATTCGCTCTCCGGCGACGGGAACGATCACCGCTGTGAACGTCTCGCCGGGCGACGCCGTCGATCAGGGCGACCTGATGCTGGTGATCGATACCGAGTCGGAGTGAATCTGGCAGAGTTAGCGGTGCACGGATTGAAACCGCGAACCGACAGTCCTAGTATCGGCGACAACAGAGCGAATCAGACGATGATTCGCAGCGAAGGAGATTAGCTCTGGCCGTCAAGGATCAACGAGAACAACGTGAACAGCGCGTCAACGAAGCGATCCGGATCCACGAGGTGCGAGTGATCGGATCCGAGGGCGAGCAGCTCGGCATCATGCCGACCGGTCAGGCCCTCGACCTGGCCCAAGCTCAAGGTCTGGATCTGGTGGAAGTCGCGCCCAATGCCCGCCCACCGGTCGCCAAGATGCTCGACTACGGTCGCTACAAGTACGAGCAATCAAAGCGAGAACGCGAGGGGCGGCGGCGCCAGAAGACCGCGTCGTTGCATCAGGTCAAGATGCGCCCGAACATTGGCAAACACGACATGGAGGCCAAGGGACGTACGGCGGCTCGACTGCTGCGCAATGGCGACAAGGTCAAGATCTCGGTGATGTTCCGGGGACGCGAGATCACCCACCGAGAAATCGGCCAGGAGCGTATCCAGGAGATGCTCGACACGCTGGCCGAGAACGACGTGCCGACCGTGGTTGAGAAGCCGATTACGACCGAGGGCAGATTCATGTCGGTGATCGTGGTCGAGGACAAGGCGAAGGCCAAAGCGATCGCCGACGCCAAGGTCGCTCCCGACACGGAAGCAGCCGACGCCGTCGAGTCGATTGAGGCGGTCGAAGCCGCGGGCTAGCGCTCGTACCACCTCTACTGCTGCGCCCAGCCGGATCCTGCCCCTGTGTTGCGTCTGATTGGACTGTGTCCAAATCGATCGTAAGCTGATACGAAGCGACGGCCGGGTTTCGCCAGGCCGCGACTGCGCTGGAGATCACGATCCATGCCGAAGATGAAGACTCACAAGGGCGCGGCCAAGCGATTCCGCATCACGCGAAACGGCAAAGTGATGCGGATGAAGGGCTACCGCGGACACAACAAGCAGAAGAAGCACAAGCGTACTCTGCGCGCACAGGGCCGGATGCACGAAGTCAAGCGTGCCGGCGATCAGAAGCGCGTCAAGCGATTGCTGCCCTACGGCTCGCCCTGAGTCGCACTGAACAGGAACGTTCACCATGCCTCGAGTCAAGGGCGGACCGCGCGAGCGGCGTCGCCACAAGAAAGTCCTCAAGCAGACCAAGGGCCATCACGGCGTACGCAATCGGCTCTACCGCCGGGCCTCCGAGTCGCGCCTGCACGCCCTCTCCTACGCCTACGCGCACCGGCGCGAACGCAAGGGCGACATGCGTCGCATCTGGATTCAACGGATCAATGCCGCGGCGCGCCTGAATGGCACGACATACAGTCGCCTGATTCACGATCTCAAGCTGGCTGGTATCGAAGTCGACCGCAAGGTGCTGGCGGAGATGGCCGTCCATGACCCGAGTGGGTTCGCCTCGGTCGTCGAGCAGGCGCAGTCGAGTCAAGCAGCCTGAATCTTCGACCCAAGGGATACCCGCAAGGAACAATCGCGCCCGGCGCCGTCGAGTCCGAAGGGCCGAGCGCTTTTGTCCCGCATGAGCGGGAAGCCGGCTAGGAGCTGGCCGCGAGGGCTGGCGTGCCGCTGGAGTCCGCTGCAAGCTCGGCAGCGTCACCGTCGGGCAAGTGATTGAGCAGCCACTGATCGCCGTCGTGATCGCGCAGCCAGGGGAGGACACTGGTCAGCGCAATGAACTCGCGCGGGTGCAGCGCGTTCTTGATCGCGCTGAATTCGATCTCGCGGCTGCGCTCGCGCCACTCGTCGGGCAGGTCGATGAAAGCGTCCTCGAACGCGCGAGCCGCAACGCGCGCATCTTCGACTTCGAGACTGAGCAATGCCCGCAGCCGTCGGACGGACCGCTCGTGGGCGTACTCAAGCGAGGCTGCGCCTTCGCGTCGAGCCAGCGCGCGCATCACTCGGCGCAACTCGATCGGCGGAAGTGCGGTTGCGTCGTAGAGCACCGCCGCGAGTTCGACGTGATCGCCGGCATCGTTCAGCCGGTGGGTGAGATCACCGAGGTCGAAGGCGCTGCCATAGTTCTCGGACAGGTTCGGATGCACGTAGGTCATGTTCGACTCCGTTCCTCGAAATCTGCTGTTGGATGCAATTCTGGCACTCTATGGGCGAGAGTGCCAACTCCGGGTGATTGCCTGAGCGCGACAGTGCTAAGCACGGCACACTGTGAGTGTGACGTGCGGAGTGTTGGCAGTGTTGGCAGAGTTGGGTGCGAGGTCAGGAGTCGCGCAGCTTTGCCTTGAACTGCGATTGCAGGCGGCGCACGATGCCTCGGCGCGCCTTCTCGACATCGCGATCGGTCAGCGTTCGATCCGGAGAGCGGTAGTAGACGTGGAGCGCGACTGACTTTCGGCCGGCAGGGATCTGATCGCCGCTGTAGATGTCGAACAGCTCCACGCTCTCGACCAGTCCATTGTCTGCAATGGCCGCCGCGAGATCGCCCGCCGGACATGAGGCTTCGACGATCAGCGCAAGGTCCTCGACGGCGGCCGGGAAGACGGACGGCGCGGCGACAGTCTCGGACCGGGTCAGCAACGGAGCCAGCGCGGCGATGGAGAGTTCCAGCGCGAAGAGGTCGCCTTCGACATCAAACGCGGCGGCAGTCGCGGGCCGCACTTGGCCGATCAAGCCGACTTCACATCCGTCCACGCTCAGCTTCGCCGATCTTCCCTTGATCAGGAAGTCGTCGCCCGCTCCGGGGACGAGGTCAAACGTCGTCCCAAGACCGGTACCTAGCTGCTCCAACAGGCCTTTTGCGTCGAAGAAATCGAACTGGCGCGCGGGTTCACCGTGAAGCGATGCGGGGGTTTCTCCCCCAAGCAGTGCGAACAGCATTCGCGTTTCCGTCGGCTGGCCAGCCCCATTGGGCGTGAACGTCTTGCCCACTTCGAAGATTCCGAGCGCGCTCCGCGCCTCCCGCTGATTCTGAGCGAACGTGCGCAGCCCCCAGGGCCGCAAGCTGGTTCGCATCCGGTCCCGCTCTGCGTTCATCGGATTGAGCAGACGAACCGAGTCGATCTCTTCGTTGCCGATCGACGATGTGGCCGTCGACTCCTGTTGACCGACGGTCACGTAGGTGATGATCTCGTGCAGACCCATACCGCTGAGCAGGTCGCGGATCCGTTCGCCGAGGTCGCGCTGGGGGTCGAGATCGGGATCCGGAACCGACCCAGGCAGCGGTGCGGAAGGCAAGTTGTCGTAGCCGATGATCCGCCCGATTTCTTCAATCACGTCGTCGGCCACGTTGATGTCGGAGCGCCACGGTGGGCAACTTACGGCAAAGCGATCGGGCGGGAGCCAACGGTTGGAGATGCCCAACGCGGAGAGCACGCCGCGCACTTCTTCCACGCTCGGCAGGATGGAGAGAATCTGCTCGATCCTGCGCTGCGTGACGAGCACTTGCGGTGCGTGCGCCTTGCCGGGAAACTCGTCGGCAATCCCTGCACAGGCAGTTCCGCCGGCGGTCTCGATGATCAACGCCGCCGCTCGCCGGGCCGCCAACTCGGCCAACTCCGGGTTGAGCGACTTCTCGAACCGCCGGCTCGCTTCCGTGCCCGACTCGGTATGTGCGGCTCGGCTGCGCCGAATCGTCGCTTCCTGGAAGTTCGCTGTTTCCAGCAACACGGTGGTGGTCGTATCGGAGATCTCGGAGTCGGCCCCGCCCATGATGCCCGCCAGTGCGACGGCGCGCTGGGCGTCGGCGATCACCAGGTCCTCGGGCTGCAGTTCGAGCTGCGATCCGTCCAACAACTCCAGTTGCTCGCTTGGACGCGCCCGGCGCACCACGATTCGATTCTCCTGCAGCAGCTCGTAATCGAAGGCATGCAGCGGCTGGCCCCACTCGAGCATCACGAAGTTGGTCACGTCGACGATGTTGTTGATCGGTCGCATCCCGGCGGAGACCAGCGCGTCTTGCATCCACTGCGGTGAAGGTCCGATCCGAACTCCGTCGATCACGATGGCGGTGTACCGGGGACAGCCTTCGGGATCCTCAATCGTCACGCTCGTGCGCTCGCCGATCGGTATGTCTGATTCGGGGAACGTTGCGGCGGGCTCGGTAACCGTGCTTCCGCTCAGGGCCGCAACCTCGCGCGCGATTCCCAAAATTGAATAGTGGTCGGGGCGATTGGGCGTTGGCTTGATGTCGAGCACGACATCTGCCAATACATCGGAGAGCGGCGTTCCAAGCGCGGCCTCGGTGTCGAGCACAAGAATGCCCTCATGCTCGTCCGAAAGTCCAAGCTCACGCTCCGAACAGATCATGCCCATCGAGGTCACGCCGCGAATCTTGCCGCGACGGAGCTTGCGCAACTCTCGAGTGCTCGGATCGATCAGTTGCGCGCCAACCTGGGCAAAGGCAATCGTCTGGCCCGTGTCCAGGTTCGGCGCTCCGCATACGACCTGGAGCGGTTCGTCGGCGCCGAAGTCAACCGTGGCGAGTCGCAAACGGTCGGCATTCGGGTGCGGCTCAACGGCGGTCACGCGTCCGATTACGACCTGATCCCATTCGCCGCCGCTGCGCTTGATTGCCTCGACTTCGGCCCCGGCCATGCTCAGCCGATGCGCTAGCTCCTCCACCGAGAAGTCCCAGTCGACGTAGTTCGCCAACCACTTCAAGGGGACATCCATCATCGTCGCCCTTCGAACTGGCGGAGGAACCGCACGTCGTTGCGGTAGAAGTGACGGATATCGCGCACGCCGTAGCGCAGCATCGCCACGCGCTCGACGCCCATGCCGAACGCGAATCCGGTGTAGCGCTCCGGGTCGAGCCCGGCATCTTCAATGATCTCGGGGTGGACCATGCCGCAACCGAGGACTTCCAGCCAGTCTCCCTGCCAGCGGACACCGAGTTCGGCGCCAGGCTCGACGAAGGGGAAGTAGTCACAGCGGAACCGGGTCTCGATGTCGGCGCCGAACATACGGCGGACGAACGCCTCGAGCGTGCCCTTGAGATGCGCGAACGAGAGATTTTCGTCGATGACCAGGCCTTCGATCTGGGTCAACATCCACTCGTGCGTTGCGTCGGTCGCCTCGTAGCGATAGCAGGCGCCGGGGACGATGACGCGGATCGGCGGTTCGCGGCGCTCGAGGTAACGAATCTGCATCGGCGAAGTATGAGTGCGCAATAGCTGGCGCGGTCCGTCGTCGTCGCCGGCGACCCAGATCGTGTCCCACATGTCGCGGGCCGGATGCCCGGCGGGTATGCGGAGACGGTCGAAGTTGTACTCCTCAAGCTCGACGTCGGGACCCTCCACGACATCAAAGCCCATGTCACGAAATGTGCGTTCCAGCAGCCGACGCGTCAGCGTGATCGGATGCAGCGAGCCAAGAGGCGGGTTCCGCCCGGGCAGGGAGACGTCAATCGACTCGGCGTCAGCAGCGGACGCAAGCAACCGGGTCCGATGCTCGTCCCCGGCGTCCTCCAGTGCGGCCTTGAGCCGGTTTGCCCCAGCGCCGACCCGAGGGCGAACCTCGGGCGGAAGATCGCGAACGCCGCGCAGCACCGTCGTCAGCCGACCTCGGCGACCGAGCCAAGCGACTCGCCAGGCGTCAACCGCCGCCTCGTCGCCCGCTTCTGCGAGCGACGCCCGCGCTTCCGCTTCCAGCGCCTCAAGATCGTCCACGGCATACGTCCGTTACTGACTGACGGAACCACTGATTCGTATCGTACCTGCCGACTCGCCAGTGCTGAACACGCCTGTGTTCCCCCACCAGAAGCTGCGCTTCTGGATAGTAGACTTGGATCGACCCGACAGCCCGTGCGGGTCAAATCTTCGCGCGATTCTGGAGACTCTCCGATGGCAGTGAAAAGCTACATCCTGATTGAAACCGATGTCGGAACCGCCAAGCAGGTGGCACTGTCATTGGGCGAACTCACTCACAGCGAGGGAGAGATCAAATCCGTTGAACTGGTGACCGGGCCGTTCGACGTGATCTGCCTGGTCGAGGCGGAGAACCTGGAACGGCTGGGAAGCTGCATCACCGACTCGATCCAGACAGTCGCCGGCGTCAAACGGACAACAACCTGCCTGACGATCCAGGTCTGAGCTCACACGGAGTCAGAAACGCATTGTCGATGACCACGAGCAAGTCGGCTCCCGACCGTTCCACCGAACCACCGATCGACATGCTGCCTGTTGAAGACGCGGCCGATCGGATTCTGTCGTTTTGTCAACGGCTGCCAACCGAGACAAAGCCGATTGTTGATGCGGTGGGACAGGTGCTCGCCTGCGACATCTCAGCGCCGTTCGACATTCCTCCCCACGACAACACCGCGATGGACGGCTACGCCGTGCAAGCGGCCAGCACCGACGGCGCGTCGGATGCGAATCCGATCCGACTGGGAGTGATCGGCGAACTGGCCGCCGGATACCTCTTCGACCGCGCCGTCGGACCCGGCGAAGCGGTCAGGATCATGACCGGCGCGCCAATGCCGAACGGCGCGGACACCATTGTCCCGTTTGAGGAGACGGACGAGCAAGGATTGCGCGCTCCGGGACAAGAACACGCGGTCATCGAAGACGTGGGGATTCTCAAGGCAGCCGCGCCGGGCAACAACATCCGCCGACGAGGAGAGGACGTGCGCGCCGGCCAACAGGTCCTCGATGCAGGCACCGTGCTTCGCGGACCGCAGGTGGCGGTGCTGGCCTCGCTCGGTGTTGGCGACGTAGAGGTCGTCCGTCGGCCGCGGGTCGCCATTCTCTCGACAGGCGACGAACTGCTGACGCCGGGCGATCCTCCGGCAGCGGGCAAGATCTATGACTCCAACTCCTACGGCCTCAGCGCCCTGGTCTCGCAGCACGGCGGCATCCCGCAGCGATTCGGCATCGCGCAGGATACGATTCCCGCCTTGACCGCCAAGATCAACGAGGCGCTGGAGACCTGCGACCTCGTGATCACCTCCGCCGGCGTATCGCGCGGCGACTTCGACGTGGTCAAGGAAGTGCTCGCGCGAGAGGGAGCGATCGATTTCTGGACGGTGAAGATGAAGCCGGGCAAGCCGCTTGCATTCGGCGAGTTCGCGGCGCCGGGCGGTCGGCGCGTTCCCCACATCGGCTTGCCGGGCAACCCCGTTTCGTCGTTGCTGGCGTTCGAGTTGTTCGGCCGCTTGGCGATCTACCGGATGATGGGCCGCGCGCCGCAGCCGCGACCGATCATTCGCGCCATCGCCGACGAAGACATCGTGAACACCGATTGGCGCAGGGTCTACGCCCGCGCGATCGTGGACCAGGACGCCGAAGGACGCTGGCACGCCCGACTGACCGGACCCCAAGGCAGCGGCGTCCTCACCTCCATGGCCCTCGCAAACGGCTACGCCGTATGTCCTGAGGATCGAGAGCGCGTCCATGCCGGCGAAGAGTGCGACGTGATCATGGTCGACTGGGATCATCCAATCGACTGATTCGGTCAAGTCGCGAGCAACGAATCGAGAGCAACATGTCCGTACGAACCGCCATCCGATCGGCCGTGACCCCGTGGTACATCAAGGCGCGGCTGATGCAGGAGCGACTGCAGTCGGGCGTCGTCTGGTTCCCGCTGGATCCCAACTTCATCGCCAATCCCTATCCCACCTACAAGGAACTGCGCGAGCGCGACCCCTATCATCCCAGCCCCCTGACCGGAGCGATGGTGGTCTCGAAGTACGACGACGTAGATGCGATCCTGCGCAACTACAAAGTCTTCTCAAACGAACGCGGACCGGTCGGCACGCGCAACCGTCGCAACATCGGGGAACAGATCGAGAACGAGTTGCAACCCTCGATGCTCTCTCTCGATCCGCCCGATCATACGCGGCTGCGCGGCCTGGTCAGTCGCGCATTCACTCCGCGTCAGATCGCCAAGATGGAAGACCACATTCGCGCGACGGCACACGCGCTGCTCGACGAGGTCGACGGCCAGAACGAATTCGACCTGATGTCGAACCTGGCTGCGCTGCTGCCGACCGTGGTGATCGCCGAGATGATCGGCGTCCCGACCGAAGATCGGCAGCAGTTCAAGGAGTGGTCGGACAAGTTCGCCCGCGTGCTCGAACCGAATCTGAGCCAGGACGAGCTGGGCGATGTCTTCGACACCGCCCAGCTCTTTGACCGGTACTTCAAGGGCATCGTCGCGGAGCACCGCGAGCATCCACAGGACGATCTTGTTTCGCGTCTGATCGAGGCGGAGGAAGAGGGCGACAAGCTGACCGAGGACGAGATGATCGTCACGCTGCGGCTCTTGCTCGTCGCTGGCAACGAGACGACCACGAATCTGATCGGCAACGGACTCAAAGCGTTGCTCGAACACCCGGAGCAGCTTGAACTGCTTCGCCAACGCCCGGAACTGATCGACAACGCGATCGAGGAATTGCTGCGCTACGACTCGCCCGTGCAGTTGGACGGGCGGGTCACGCTCGACGAGTTCGAACTGGATCGCCACACGCTGAAGCCGGGACGACCGGTGTCGCTGTTGGTCGGCGGCGCCAACCGCGATCCCGAGGAGTTTAGCGATCCGGAGACGCTGGACATCACGCGCGAGGACGCGGGTAACATCTCGTTCGGTCGGGGCATTCATCACTGCCTGGGCGCGCCGCTGGCAAGGTTGGAAGGCAAGATTGCATTTGAGGCGCTGCTCGAACGCTTCGACGACATCCAGTTCGGCTCGCGGACGCCGGTCTACAAGCCGAACATCGTGCTACGCGGACTGCGCCACCTCGACGTTCGGGTCCAGCGCTCGAGCGGCCGGGCTCACACGGGCGTCGAAGTTGAGGCGGCTGCCGACTGAGCTGACGAACGCCGCCGCGCACCGATCACCCCAACGTCAGGAGACGCCGACCACCGCGTCGATGGCGTCGGAGACGACCTCAGCGGGCACGTCGTCGCGGACGATCGGATTGCCGACGCTCTCCAGCAGGATCCAGCGCTGCTTGCCGCCCACGACCTTCTTGTCGCGCGACATCGCCTCGACAATCTCCGCCCGACCCAGACCGGGAGGGCTCTTGGTGGGCAGCCCGAAGCGCTCGATCAGGCGGCGGTGCCGGGCGACCAGCGCTTCGTCGATCAAGCCCATTGCGCAGCCCATTTCCGCCACCGCGACCATGCCCATCGCCACGGCTTCCCCGTGCAGCACCGTGCTGTAGCCGGTGACTGCCTCGATCGCGTGTCCAAGCGTGTGTCCGTAGTTGAGAATGGCGCGGATGTCGGACTCGCGTTCATCAGCAGACACGACAGAGGCCTTGATCGCCTGGTTTCTCGTGATCACGTCGACCAGCAACTGCCGCCTCGACGAATCCAAGGAACCGGCCGACGGGTCAAGCAGTGAGTCGGCAGTCTCTTCCAGCAGATCGAGCATGGGCTCGTCGCGGATGAAGCCGTGCTTGATCACCTCAGCGAAGCCTGAGCGGAGTTCGCGCGGCGGCAACGTGGCCAGGGTGGCTGCGTCGGCGAGCACGGCCCGAGGCTGGTAGAACGCACCGACGAGGTTCTTGCCCGAGGGCAGGTCGATGGCCACCTTGCCGCCGATCGCGGCGTCAACCATGCCGAGCACGGTCGTCGGCGCATGGACCAGGGGCATGCCGCGCAGGTACGTGGCTGCGGCCATTCCGCCCAGGTCGGTGATCATGCCGCCTCCGAGCGCGAAGATGACATCGCGGCGTTCGGCGCGGTGAGACGACAACCATTCGTACAGGAGCTCCAGGGAGGCGAGCGACTTGCTGGCCTCGCCGGACGGCACTCGATAGGAGTTCACCGTCCGACCGGCCTGCTCCAGCGATTCCAGGGCAGTCGAACCGTGCGTGTCGAACACCGCCTCATCGACAATCATGAACACTCGACCTGTCAGACCAAGCCGGTCAAGTACGTCGCCCGAGCGTTCCAACAGTCCCCACGCGCAATAGACCGGGTACTGAGCCGATTCGGTCTCAACGATGCAACCGACGTCAGGCCCGTAATCGTGAATCGGCGGCGGATCGACACCCGGACCATTGCGCATCTCGCGTAAGCGGTTCTCCGAATCAAGCACGGCACCTCCCCGCCGTTGCACCGCTTCGACAATGACATCGACCGCGTCATCCACGTGGTCATCCGTATGAACGGTGAGGTCAGAGAGCGCATAAAACGGCTGGCGCGCCGCCTTGAGCGTTTCGATCCGTCGGCGGCGACCTGCGCCGGAGAGCATCGGCCGCTGCTCAGCGCTGTCCTCCGCCGCGGCCGCATAGCGAGCCTCGATGGTTCCGGACCGGGCCTCCAGCGTGATCACAAACCCCTGCTCAGCCAGCAGCGCGCGATTCTCCGCATGCAACCACGCGCCCCCGCCGGTGGCGATCACGACCTGGTCCCGCGCTACTGCTTCTTGGACCGCCTGCTGTTCCCGCGCGCGGAATCCGCGCTCGCCCTCCGACTGGAAAATCTCGGGGATTGATCGACCGGCCGCTCGCTCGATTTCTTCATCCAGGTCAACCGAGTCCCAGCCCAACCGGTGAGCGATTAACGGAGCCAGTACCGATTTGCCGGTCGCGCTGAATCCAATCAGGACAATCCGCCTGAGACCATGCGGAACACTCACGTCCACTCCTTCCGCGGTATCGCCGTGCCGAGAAACGCCTGCATATTGCGCCGCGTCTCGGACAGTGCATCACCGCCGAACTTCTCGAGGATCGCATCGGCCAGGACCAGGGCCAGCATCGCCTCGACAATCACGCCGGCGGCGGGCACGACGCATACGTCCGAGCGCTCGAAGTGCGCTTCGACTCGCTCGCCTGTCGTGAGATCGGCCGACGGAAGCGGATGCGCCAGTGTCGCGATTGGCTTGACTGCGACGCGAACCACCAGGTCTTCGCCGTTGGAGATGCCGCCTTCAATGCCGCCGGCATGGTTCGTCTGCCGACGCCAGGGCTGGTCGCCCCAGGCGTCCTGGGGCAGCACGACATCGTGGAAACTGCGTCCGGTCAGCGCCGCGCCGCTAAACCCGTCGCCGATCTCAACCCCCTTGAACGCATTCATCGAGAGGATCGCCTGGCCAATCCGACCGCTCAGCTTGCGGTCCCACTGTACGTGCGATCCGAGGCCGAACGGCAAGCCGCTGACTCGTGCTTCCAGCGTGCCGCCCAACGTGTCGCCGTCCTGCTTGGCCGCGTTGATCGCGTCGATCATCGCCGCCGCGACATCGGGATCGGTGCAGCGCACCGGCGATGCTTCCACGGTGTCCCAATCAGCCGTCGTCGACGGGTCAATAGACACCGAACCGATCTGCACGACGTGGCTGTTGAACTCGCAGCCCAGTTCCTCGCACAGCCGCCGCGCCACCGCGCCGGCCGCGACCCGCGCCGCGCTCTCCCCCGCCGATGCGCGCTCGAGCGAATCGCGGACATCCTCGTAGCCGTACTTGAGCGAGGCGGTCAGGTCGGCGTGACCGGGACGCACACGCGTGACTTGCGTCGGCGGTGGATCGACCGCATCCAGCGACATCGTCTCGCGCCAGGGCCGCTTGTCCGGGCCAAGCCCCTGGTCAAAGTCGCGATTCTCAATCCACAGCGCGATTGGGCTCCCCATCGTTCGGCCCTGGCGCACGCCGCCTCGGATATGGGCGTAGTCGGTCTCGATCTTCATCCGACCGCCGCGTCCGTAACCGCGTTGCCGACGCGCAAGCTGTTGGCGAATCTGCTCTTCCGACAGCGGCAGACCGGACGGGACGCCGTCGACGATGACGGTCAATCCAGGCCCGTGCGATTCACCAGCCGTGAACCAGCGCAGACTGCCCATCGATCGATCCCTTTCGCCCCACTGCGGTCCGCCTCCACCGGCGTTAACCCGCGGCGGCCGCCGACTCGTCGTCCACCATATCCGCGAACGGATCGTCGGGCAGTTCAATCGGTCGCGGTTCGCCGTTCGGGGCGCGATCGGCGGTGGTCTCGAACTCGCGGGCGAGCACCGCCGGCGGCTGATTCCAGTCCAGGCTCATGGCCGAGGCGCGATCAGCCTGGACTGACAGGATCGGCAACGCTTCCGCCTTGCCCTCGGAGTCGCGGAACGTGGTGTAGACATCGACGCGCACATACTGGGGTCGGAAGTTGGGCAGGTCATAGAAGATCATCTCGACCAGCCGCATGGCCGTCGCGTAGGCGGTGTCGAGCGAGGACGCGATCTGTTCGCGAGCGCCGTCGACCACGCCAAACTCGGGATCGGCCGAGGTGCTGACGCGCACGTGTTCGGCCGACGCGCTGACCAGGTCCAAGCCCTGCACGCCCGCCCAGACCATCGCGCTGACGTCCTTGGGTGGTCGCTGTGTGCGCCAGTGCTCGATCTCCTGGTCGAGGATGCCACGAATCGCCTGCATGTCGTTCTCGGCGACGAGCTGACGCCAGAACCGGTGCGTTCGCGCCTCCTTGAAGAGCAGCAGACCGATGCCGCCGAAGACCGCGGCAATAATGGCGAACCCAATCGTGACGCCCTCGTTCACACCGCCGCCTCCGACATCGCCTCTGCAGCTGACTGCAGCATCACCTCGACAGGCGCCTCGCGCTCCGTCCACAGTTCAAACGACGCTGCGCCCTGATAGACAAGCATTGGCAGGCCGCCGATTGCGCGGCGTCCCGTTTCCCGCACCGCCTTGACCAGCGAAGTCTCGACCGGGTTCGCGATCAGGTCGGCCACAAACGCATCCGCCGCGAGCAGGGATGGTTCAAACGGCAACTGCCCTTCCGTCTCGTTGCCCTTCAGTCCGACGGACGTGCATTGCACGACCAGGTCGGCGTGCCCCAGGGCGTCAAGCACGCGCTCGTCGTCGGGGCCCATCGAGCTCAGCGAGACATCGGCCGATGCAGCCGCGAGGTCGTGACGCAGGCGCCCCGCGCGGACGGTCGTGCGGTTGACGATGATGAGCGAGTCAACCCCGCGCCAGATCAACCCCCAGGCGACGGCGCGGGCCGCGCCGCCTGCGCCCCAGAGCACGGCACGCGCGCCACGGGGATCGAAGCCCGCCTCCGCCAGTGATCGTTGGAAGCCGGTCACGTCGGTGTTGTAACCCTGCAGGTGCCCCTCGTTGTTGACGATCGTGTTGATCGCACCCACGAATCGCGCCGTCTGATGCAGGCCGTCCATGTGCCGCAGCGCCGCTTCCTTGAATGGAATCGTCACGTTGGCGCCCAGTGCATCGTCGCTTCGCAGCTCGTTGATAAACGTCTCCAGCACGGACGGTTGAAGATCCCAGGCCTGGTAGCGAGCATCGATTCCGGCCGCATCGAATCCTGCTTGTTGAAAGCGCGGCGAGATGCTGTGCGCTACCGGATGACCGATCACCCCGACGCGACGTTTCATCGGTTGGCTCCTCGATATCGCTCGACGTTGGCCTGGTGCTCTTCAAACGTCACCGCGAAGGCGTGCGTGCCGTCGCCGCGGGCGAAGAGGAACAGGTACGGCACGGCGGCAGGATTGGCAGCGGCTGAGATTGAGTCAAGCCCCGGCGATGCGATTGGCGACGGCGGCAGACCCGAGGACACGTACGTATTGAACGGGGACTGTGTCGCCAGGTCTGCGCCCGTCAGTTCCTGTTTCCACCACTCAGCCGGCTCGCCAACCGCGTACTGAACCGTGGAGTCGAACTGCAGCGGCATGCCGGCGGCAAGCCGGTTCCAGATCACCGCAGAGACCAACACGCGTTCAAAATCCTCGACCACTTCCCGCTCGATGATCGACGCAATCGTCACGATCTCGTGCAGCGTTCGGCCCGATTCGGCGATCCGGTCGCGCAGGTCCTGGGTCAGCGCGTCGTCGAAGCGCCGCAGCATCTGGCGTAGGGCATCTTCGGCCGTTCCGTCCAGGGGAAATGTGTAGGCGCTGGGAAACAGGTACCCCTCGAGCGACGTTCCCGACGGACGCGATGCGGCAAGCGTGCGGGCGACCAGATCGGAGCTCGGTGTTCTGGCCGCGGTCAGGAACGACGTTGCATCGACCACTTCTGACTCCACCAGACGTTCCGTTACCTGTTCGAGCCTCAGTCCTTCCGGCAACACGACGCGCCAGGGCGAGGTCTCTCCAAAGTGTATGCGCCGCAGAATCTCATAGGTCGTGAGTCCGGCTTCGAAGCTGTAGGCGCCCGGCTCAAGCCTCGATTCCCAGCCCAGCAACAGCGCGAGCATTTCAAAGCGGTAGTGGGAGTCGATGACGTGGTTTGCGACCAGGCGTCGGCCGATTGAACCCGCGGTGTCGCCGGCGACCACCGTCACGGACGTGTTGTCGGTCGCGCCGATTGTGGGCGTCGGTCTCCTTCCAGGCTCGTAGGAGTCCGGCGTCTTCGAGAGCGCGACCGTAGCCGCCGCGATTGCTGCGAACAGCACGGCGCACATCGCAATCGTGACGCCGGCTCTCATCTACGTTCACGATCGGCGCGATCGGCCAGTGCGCGAGCCTCTGTTCCCGCCGTTGCGTCGAGCCATCGCTGCAGGATCCTGGCGGCCGCCTCGGCATGCGAGCGTTGACGCTCGCGCCTGCGCCGCTGTGTGCTCTTGCGCCCCGGAGCCCGTGGCTTGCCGCCCCGTTCGCGTTCGGCCGACAGCATCCTGACATCAGGGCTTGCGCTTGAGTAGCGTTCGTTCTGCGCAATGCACTCGGCTCCCAGCGCCTGCGCCAGCGCTTCGCCCCACTCGCGGAAGCGTTGCGCCTGTTCGTCTTCTTGACCGTCCGGACGCAGCGGCACGCCGATCACGAGCTGGGCGACCGGGTCGCCGCCGAGCAAGTCGCGCAGCGATTCGAGCACGGCTTGCTCCCCGGCCTGCCGGTCGAGTGTGCCGACAGGCAGGGCGAGCGACGACCCCTGCGCCGCTCGGGCGACGCCGATCCAGCGCTCCCCCGGATCAATCGCGACGGCGCAGCCGCGTGACATGGCCGGCGTCCTATCCAAGCTGCTCCTGGACCGCGTCCGCGACTGCGGCGAGCGCTTCATCGAGTTTGCCTGCGTCGCGGCCGCCGGCCTGGGCCATATCGGGCGCGCCGCCTCCGCCGCCTCCTGCGATTCGCGCGATGCCTCCGATGAGCTTGCCCGCATTGATTCCGCTGGCGACTGCGCCATCGGTCGCCATGGCGACAAACAGGGGGCGATCGTTCGCGACTGCGCCGAGCACGATCACACCGTCGCGACCGCTCTCGATCAGTCGGCGGCGGACTTCGTCGCCCGCGCGACGCAGCGCGTCGGCTGATTCGACGGCAACTCTCCCTGAGGCCACCGCGAGCGATGAGACCTCAACCGCCGACGCGGCGATCTGCTCGGCATCCGTGGCGCCGGTCTGGGCCTCGACTGCTTGCAGCCGCCGACGCAACTCGGCCGCTTCCGTCTGCAACTGGGCAATGCGCTCGCCGGCGGTGTCCGGCGTCGCACGGACCGAGCCGGCGATCTCCGCCAGCGCATCGAGTCGCGAGTCGGTCCAATCGGAGGCGGCGGCGCCGGTCAGCGCCTCGATCCGGCGCACACCGGCGCCGACGCTGCCCTCCGAGATGATCTGAAACGCGCCGACGAAGCCGGTCGCGGACGCATGCGTGCCGCCGCACAGCTCCTTGGAGAAGCAATCGTGGACATGGGGGTCGGGGTCGCAGATTTCCACGACGCGCACGTCGGTTTCGTACCGCTCGCCGAAGATTGCCATCGCGCCGGTCTTGAGCGCGTCGTCGTAGGACATCTCAGTTGTGGCGACGGGGATGTTGTCGCGAATGCGTTCCTGAACGAGTTGCTGGACCCTGCGCAGGTCCACCGGGTCGGGCGCGTCGGGCTGGGTGTAATCGAAGCGCAGATGGTCGGGGGCGACCAGTGATCCGGCCTGGCGTACGTGCTCTCCGAGCACGTGCCGCAGCGCCGCGTGCAAGAGATGGGTGGCTGTGTGATTGCGGGCCGCGTCGGCGCGGCGAGCGCGGCTCACTTCGGCCGACACGCGGCTGCCGACAGCGACTTCGCCCGACGCGACCACGCCGATGTGCGCGATCACGTCGCCGAAGGCCCTGGTGTCGGACACATCGACCTGTAGCCCGTCGCCGCGCAGCCAGCCGGCGTCGCCGACCTGTCCACCACCCTCGGGATAGAACGAGGTTCGATCCAGGACCAGGCTGACTTCATCGCCCGTTGACGCGAACGCCACTTGTTCGCCGCCGGCGACGATGGCCACCACTTCAGCCTCGGCCTCGATGGACTCGTAGCCGGTGAATTCGGTGGCGACTTCCAGCTCCGCGTACCGCGCCGCATCTTCGTCGTAGGCAAAGGTCGCCTGCTGCCGCGAGCGCTCGCGTTGAGCCTGCAACGCGGCGTCAAACTGCTCCCGCAGGGTCGCCTCGTCACCGAGCGCGTGTCGCTCCCTGGCGACTTCTGCGGTGACTTCAAAGGGCAATCCGTACGTGTCGTACAGCTCGAAGGCGTCGCGGCCGCTGATCGCGCCGGTCTCCAGCGCCGCGATCCTGCTTTCCAGCAATGAGCGCCCGGTCGACAACGTGCGGCGGAAGCGGTGCTCTTCCTGGTCGAGCACATTGGCGACCAGCGCGGCGTGTTCGTTCAGCTCGGGATACCAGGCCGCCATCACGTCGCGTACCTCGACCGCCAGGTCCGAGAGCAGGTCGTCGCTGATTCCAAGCGAGTCGGCCATGTACAACGCGCGCCTGATCAGCCGACGCAGCACATAGCCGCGGCCCTCATTGCCGGGAATCGCGCCATCGGCGACCAGGAAGGTCATGGCCCGGCCGTGCTCGGCGACCACTCGCATCGCGCGTCGGTCGGTCTCGTCTGCGCTCTGGTACTCGCGATCGCAGCGACCGCCGATGTACTCCAACAGCGGCGCGAACAGATCGGTGTCGTAGAGGTTGTCCATGTCCTGCAGCATCATCGCCCAGCGCTCGAGTCCGGCGCCGGTGTCGATGCTCTGCGCGGGCAAGTCCTCGCGGCGGCCGTCGTCGAACCGCGTCCATTGCATGAAGACCAGGTTCCAGATCTCCAGCCACTTCTCCTCGGCCTCGGCGGGTCCGGCGTCGTCGCGGTAACCGGGACGCATGTCGTAGTGCAACTCCGAGCACGGCCCGCACGGTCCCGTCGGACCGGCCGCCCAGAAGTTGCCCTGGTCTTCGCCGTAGCGGTAGATCTTCGAGTCGGGCAGGCCGATCTTCTTCCACTGCTCATAGGCGAAGTCGTCGTCCGTGAAGACGGTGGCGACCAGCCGCTCCGGCGGGATGCCGATCACGTCGGTGACCAGCTCCCAGGCCCAGGCCTGCGCCTCGGCCTTGAAGTAGTCGCCCAGCGAAAAGTTGCCGAGCATCTCGAACATGGTCAGGTGCGACGCGTCGCCGACCTCGTCGATATCGGTCGTGCGGAAGCACTTCTGGATCGAGGTCAAGCGATGGTGCGGAGGCTGCGCCTCGCCGAGGAAGTAGGGCTTGAACGGGACCATGCCCGCGCTGGTGAAGAGCAGCGTCGAATCCCCCGGGGCGGTCAGCGGTGCGGACGCGACCGCGAGATGGTCGCGCTCAACGAAAAAATCGGTGAATGTCTTGCGGATGGTCTGAGCGTCCATGGTCTGTCGGTCGCCTTGAAGACTGGGGAAAGCCTGTGGATTGCGATACGCGAAGACATGGCGCGAAGACATGCTTCGACGAGGGCGGGCTCCCGAGGAGCACCGCCAGAATCGAGTATACGCAGGCGTCCGGACTCGCCCACCGCGCGCAACGAAGCTGCGTCGACGCGGTTGACAGTCAATATCCTGGCTACCTAGCGTTGAGTCCACCAACCCTCGTGATTCGGAGCCCCGATTGAGTTCCGACGACGATCCGCCAGAATCCGATCCGTTTCCCCATGTCACTGCGGTCGTGCTCGCCGCCGGAGACGGTACGCGCCTGGGTTCGGAAATTCCCAAGCCTGCGTACCCAATCTGCGGACGGGCGATGGCCGCGCACGTGTTGCACGCGCTCAGCGCCGCCGGCATCCGTCGAGCCGTCGTGGTCATCGGGGCCGGTCCGCGTGGGGATACCGTTCGCGATGCGCTCGATGCCGACCCTTCGGCGATCAAGCTGTCCTACGTCGTGCAACCCAAGCCGCGAGGCACCGCGGACGCCGTGCTGACGGCACGGAGGGAAGCGTGTAGCGCCGAAGTACTCGTCGTCAATGGCGATCTACCGCTCCTCACAGCCGACCAGATCAGCCCGGTACTGTTGGCCGAGGACGCAGACGCCGTGATTGCCACGGCGCAGGCAGCCGATCCGTCCAACATGGGCCGCATCGTGCGCGGCGAGTGCGGCTCGCTGCGGGAGATCGTCGAGTGGCGCGACGCGTCGGACGCGGTGCGTCGACTCCGCGAGGTCAACCTGGGCCTGTACAAGTTCCGCAGCGACTATCTCTGGCCTGAGCTGGAGCGCATCGTAACCCGGGCAACGGGCTCCGGCGAGGCGTATGCAACCGACGCCATTCCCGCTGCGGCCGCGCGAGGCCGAGCCCGCGCCGTCGAGGTCTCAATGGCCGACGGCCGATTGAACGTCGAGTCGCCCGCGGACGCCGCCGATGCAGAGGCGGTGTTACGCAAGCGAATCGTCGGCGCGCACCTCGAGTCGGGTGTCCACATTCGCGATCGCGGCGTGGTCTGGATCGATGCGCAGGCGACCATTGCCGCACGGGCCGTGATCGAGCCCGGCGTCCACATCCGCGGCGCGAGCAGCATCGGCGCGAACTCGCGGATCGGTCCGAATGCGGTGATCGAGGACTCCACAATTGGCGAGCGCTGCGTCGTCGAATCATGCACCATTCGGGGTTCGCGGCTGCTCGACGATGTCGAGGTCGGCCCCTACACGACCATTCGGCCCGGCTGCGTGATCGGGTCTCACGCGCACATCGGCACACACGCCGAGCTGAAACAGGCCCGCGTCGGCGAGTACGTGCAAATCGGGCACTACTGCTATCTCGGCGACGCGGAGATCGGCGCGCGCGCCAACTACGGCGCCGGCGCGATCACCTGCAACTTCGACGGCGAATCGAAGCACGTCACCAGCATCGGCGAGGACGCGTTCATCGGCAGCGGCACGATGCTGGTCGCTCCGCTCACGATTGGCGCGCGCGCCCGCACCGGGGCGGGATCGGTCGTGACCAGGGACGTGCCGGACGACGGCAACGCCGTAGGTCATCCGGCGCGTCTCACTCCGGCGCGCCGGGAGCGGCGAGGATCGGAGCGGCCCGCATGAGCGACGGCTCAATCGTTGCGCTCGTCATCCTGATTCTCGCCGTGACGCTGCTGGTGCTGGAAGCGATCGCCGAAGCCGGAGTGATCTCCCTTTCCCGGTCGCGGGCGCAGCTGCTGGCGAGCCGGCAACCCGACAACCGACGTGCGAATCGACTGACGGTGATCACCGCCGAGCGCGAACGCGCCCTTGGTTCATTTGCCGTCGGACGCACGGTTGCGGTGTCGAGCGGATTCACCGCCATCTTCTACATCGTGATCCGCGAGACCGGGTTCCAATGGGAGTGGCTGTGCGTCACCGGCGTCGTCTCGGCCGTCGTCGCGGCGCTGACCCAGTCCGTCCCGCGCCGCCTCGCAGCGACATGGCCCGAGGGCTTTGCGCTCAACTTTGTGCCGATCATCGACTTGTTGGACGCAGTGTTCCTGATCCCCGCTGCGATCCTGGAAGCGCCCGCGCGCCTGGTCACCGGGCTCGGCCGCAGACACACCGAGGTCGCGCCGCAGCCGACCGACATTGAAGTGCTGATCGAACAGGAGCACGAGACGATTGCCGAGGACGAGCGCGAGATGATCCGCGGCATCATGACGATCGGCGACCGAATCGTGCGCGAAGCGATGACGCCGCGGCTGGACATCGCCGCGCTGCCGGCCGACACGGATCTGACCGAGGCGGCGAACTTCCTGCTTGAACGCGGATTCTCGCGCGTGCCCATCTTCGAAGAGTCGATCGACAACATCACCGGCATCGTCTACGCCAAGGACCTGATGGCGGAGATTCTCAGGGAGGGCGACCAATCAATCGCCACGATCGCCCGCCCGCCGATCCTGGTACCGGAATCCAAGCTGATCGACGATCTGCTGCACGATCTACGCGGGTCGCGGGTGCACATGGCTATCGTCCTGGACGAATATGGCGGGACTGCGGGTCTGATCACGCTGGAGGACATCCTGGAGGAGATCGTTGGCGAGATCGCCGACGAATACGATCCGGCCGGCGCCGACGACGACGGCGCGCGGATGGTCGACGACGCACTGGTGCTCGACGGCCGCGCCCCGCTTGGCGCGTTGGAACAGATCGGCGGCCACGTTGAGGCGGCGGACTACGACACCGTGGCGGGGCTCGTGTTCGACCGGCTCGGTCGCATTCCCGAGGTCGGAGACGAAGTGCGGTTGGGCAATCTGTCGGTCGTGGTTGAACGCATGAACGGCCGGCGCGTGATCCAGATGCGAGCGATGGCCACTGCGGCTCCAGTTGCTGACAGCAATGAGGAGTCGCGCTAACGTGAGCGCTCGTGTCTGACATTGACCAATCGATGAACCCCGATACTCCGTATCGCGTTGCCTTCTCCCACGTCACCGGAGTGGGTCCGGCGCGGCTTGCGGCGCTGGAAGGCGCGTTCGAGAGCCTTGCCCAGGCCTGGTCGGCGGATCGCACGGCGTTGCGCGAGGCGGGGCTGGACCGGCGCGCGATCGATGAGTTGGAGTCGGCCAGGGCAACCCTCGATCCGTTCGTTGCTCATGCCCAAATGCTTGAGTCGGGCATCGACATCCTGGCGCGCGAGGACGACGGCTATCCCCGCCGCCTGCGCGAAATCGCCGATCCGCCGCCGCTGCTGTATGTCAAGGGACAGTTGGCTGAGCGAGACGAATGGTCGCTCGCCATCGTGGGAACCAGGCGCCCGACCGCGTACGGACAACAGGTGACGAGGTCACTCGCCGGGGAGCTGGCCGACGCGGGACTGACGATCGTCTCGGGTCTCGCGCGAGGCATCGACGGCATCGCCCACGAGACGGCGCTGCAACGCGGCGCGCGCACCGTAGCGGTGGTCGCCTCGGGACTGGATCGCGTGTACCCCCCGGAACACAAGGGCCTCGCCGAGCGGATTCTCAGTTCGGGCGGCGCGTTGGTCAGCGAGTACCCGCTCGGCACACGACCCGACGCGCGGTTCTTCCCGCGCCGCAACCGCATCATTGCCGGTATGACATTGGGCACACTGGTCACCGAAGCAGGGGAAAAGTCGGGCACCTGGCATACAGTGACTTCTGCGCTCGACCAGGGCCGCGAGGTCTTTGCCGTGCCGGGGCCGATCACCTCGGAGCAGTCCACCGGCGCGAACAATGTCATCAAGCGAGGACTGGGCAAACTCGTCTCGTGCGCCCAAGATGTGCTGGACGAGCTCAACGTCGGACCGATCGAACGGCAGGCCGAACTGGCGGAGCAACTGCCCGAGGACCCCAGTGAAGCAGCGCTGTTGCGGCAGATCGGCGGCGAGCCAATCCATGTGGACGAACTCTCGCGGCTGCTCCAACAACCCGTCCACGAAACCGCGGCCGCCATGGCCACGCTTGAGCTCAAGGGACTGATCCAGCAAGTAGGACCAATGACCTATGCCCGACGCTGAGCAGACATCGAGGCAAGACGGCAAGACGCTGGTGATCGTCGAATCGGGCGCCAAGGCCGAGACGATCTCCCGCTTCCTCGACGACGATTTTGTCGTCACCGCCTGCTTCGGACACATCCGCGACCTGCCGCGCCGCGCCGCCGAGCGACCGGCCAAGATCAAGGGCAAGCCGTGGGCCGACTTCTCGGTCGACGTCGATCACGGGTTTCAGCCCTACTACATCGTGCCCGGCGAATCGAAGAAGCACGTCACCCGACTGCGCAAGGAACTGAAGCAGGCCGACCGGGTCTTACTCGCCACCGACGAAGATCGGGAAGGCGAGTCGATCGGCTGGCACCTCGTCGAGGTGCTCAAGCCGAAGGTGCCCTACGAGCGGATCGTCTTTCACGAGATCACCGCCTCGGCAATCGAAGCCGCGCTCGAGTCTCCCCGCCAGATCGACGAGCACCTCGTCGAAGCGCAGGAGTCCCGTCGCATCCTTGACCGCCTCTACGGCTACTCGCTCAGTCCCGTGCTCTGGCGCAAGCTGGGACAGGGCACCTCGGCCGGTCGGGTGCAGAGCGTGGCGCTCAAGTTCCTCGTGGATCGCGAGCGCGAGCGGATGGCCTTCGTCAGCGCCGAGTACTGGGGCGCGAATGCCGACTTCCTTGTCGGCGACACGCCGCTCAGCGCCCGCCTGCACTCCCTGGGAGGCAGCGAACTCGCCAGCCAGACCTCCGATTTCGATCCGGCTACGGGGCAGCTCTCGGCGACCGAAAAGCGCTGGGAGACCGAGGAGTCGCTGGCCGACATTCAGCCTGCATTGACCGCGGCCGAGTGGACGGTGTCAACCATCGCCAAGACCCAGGCGCAGATGCGTCCGGCGCCGCCCTTCACGACCTCGACGTTGCAGCAGGCTGCGTCCAACAGGCTGGGCATGGGCTCCGCCCGCGCGATGGCGGCTGCCCAACGCCTCTACCAGGGCGTCGACCTCGGCGCAGAGCGCGTCGGCCTGATCACCTACATGCGCACCGACTCGGTCACGCTCTCCGACCAGGCCCTCGCCCAGGCCTCCGACTACATCAAGAGCACCTACGGCGAGGAATATCACCAGTTCCGCACCTACCGCACCCGCTCTCGCAACGCGCAGGAGGCGCATGAGGCGATTCGGCCGACCGACATCGGCAGGACGCCGGACTCGCTGCGCAGGGTGCTCGAAGGCGACGACTTCGCTCTCTACGACCTGATCTGGCGGCGCGCGGTCGCCTGTCAGATGGCCGACGCGCGGGTCGAACGCACGCGTATCGAGCTCACGGCGCGCCTGACCGGTCGACCTAACGACGATCCGGCAGTGATGGTCGCCAACGGCCAGGTCGTGATCTTCCCCGGCTGGTACGAGGTCCTGCCTCCGAGCGGCGACGGTCAACAACTGCTTCCCGACGTTGCCGAAGGCGAGCGCGCGAAGTTGGACCGTTTCGAGTCGCGAAGGAGCGAGTCGCAACCGCCGGCTCGCTACACGGAAGCATCGCTGGTCAAGAAGCTGGAGGACGACGGCCTGGGCCGCCCGAGCACGTACGCAGCAATCATCAAGACGTTGACCGATCGCAGCTACGTGAATCGTCGCGGCCGCACCCTGATCCCGACGTTTCTCGGATTCGCCGTCACCGATCTGCTGACCCAGCACTTCTCCGACCTGGTCAATGCCGAGTTCACGGCGGAGATGGAGGAGCAGCTCGATCAGATCGCCCGCGGCGAAGCACGCTCCGAAGAACACCTGCACGCGTTCTACTTCGGCGACGTTGACGAGGCGAACGGACTCAAGGGTCGGGTTGCCGAGAAGATCGACACGATTCCGTTCTGGGCGCTGAATCTGACCGCGGACGGTCTGACGCTGGATACGAACAACGACGACAGCCGGATCGGGCCGGACGACATCCAGGTTCGGGTGCGCGGGGGGCAGTCGTTCCTGCGCCGAGGGGCCGGAGACGGCATGCGCACTGCTCCGCTGCCGCCCGACATCGCGCCGGCCGATCTCACTCTGGAGCATGCCAACGACTTACTGGACACCACGCTGCAGTTGCCCAGGCGGCTGGGCCGTCATCCGGAGGCGGACGACGATGTCTGGCTGCTCAATGGTCGATTCGGACCCTTCGTCCAGATCGGCGAGGTGGTCGGCCGGCCCAAGCGGGGCGTGCCCAAGCCCAGGCGCGCCTCAGTGCCCAAGGACATGGAACTGGCCGAGGTCAACCTGGAGCACGCCATCGAGTGGCTGCGTTGGCCCAAGACGCTCGGCTCGCATCCCGAGACTGGAGAAGAAGTGGTGGTCCGGCCGGGACGCTGGGGCCCCTACGTGCAGTCCGGCGACGAGCGCCGCAATCTCAAGGACGATGACGACCTCGAGACAATCGAGTTGGATCGCGCCCTGACCTTGCTCGCCGAGCCCAAGGCGCAACGTCGCGGCAGAGGTCGACCCGGCGGGCGGCGCGGGCGGCGCCGCCCTTAGGCCACTACTCGATCGCTGCTCGCCTGCAGTCTCGGCCGCCCTACAGTGGACTCGTGAGCGATCAGTCGACCGCGACGCACGACCATCCTGCGCTCGAGCAGTATCTCGGCCTGCTGCGAGACGGCCGCGGCCTGTCCCCGCATACGATTCGCAACTATCGATCCGACATCGGCGACTTCCTCAACTGGCTCGACGGAGGGTCTCGGGAGCTGGCCGAACTGACGCGGGCCGACTATCGCGAGTATCTCGCCTCACTGCGAGAGTCCGCGATGGCCGAGGCCTCAATCAAGCGGCGCGCCTCGACGATCAAGTCATTCACCCGCCACTTGAAGCAGGCGGGCAAGTTGCAACGCGATCCGCTGACGTTGGCATCAACGCCCAGGGGGACTTCGCGTCTTCCGCACGTGCTCAGCGAGACGCAAGTGACTGCGCTGCTCGAAGCGCCGGACACCGCCACCGTTGCAGGCATTCGCGATCGCGCGATGCTCGAGTGTCTCTATGGATGCGGATTGCGAGTTTCGGAGCTGGTCGGACTCGAGATTAGCGACTACGACGACGATCATCGGTCGTTCGTCGTGCGCGGCAAGGGAGATCGGCAGCGCGTCGCACTGCTGAGTCGCAGCGCGCGCCTGTGGCTTCAGCGGTATCTGCGCGACGCGAGGCCCGCGCTGGCTTCCGCAACGATCACGGACTCGCTCTGGCTCAACCGATTCGGCAACCAACTATCGACCCGGGCCGTCCAGCTATCGATCAAGAGATATGCGGAGCGAACCGGACTGCCGGCCGCCGTGCATCCTCATCTGTTGCGGCACTCATTCGCCACACATATGCTCGACGGAGGCGCCGATGTCCGTGTGGTCCAGGAGCTGCTCGGCCACGCTTCCGTGTCCACGACCCAGGTATACACACACGTCAGCGACGCCGCGCGTCACGAGACGATCGAGAAGGCGCTCGACGGAGTTGCAGAGCTGCTTCTCGAGCGACGGCTTCAGGATCTGGATGAGTAGCACGCCCATGAAAGTACTGCTGATCTCGGGACCCAACCTCAACATCCTGGGCCAGCGCCAGCCGGAGATCTACGGCACGCAGACGCTGGCCGACATCGAGGATCTCGTCGGCAAGCGGGCCAAGGAGTGGGGCGTCACGATTCGTCCGTACCAGTCCAACCACGAAGGCGCGATCATCGATTTCATTCAGCAGGAACGATCGGCCGAGGGCCTGATCATCAATCCCGGCGCGCTTTCGCACTATGGCTACTCACTGCGCGACGCCCTGGAGGCCTTTCCCGGGGGCAAGATGGAAGTGCATCTCTCCAACGTCCACTCGCGCGAAGAGTTTCGACACCATCTCGTCACCGCGCCGATCATGGATGGCGTTGTTGCCGGGCTCGGTTGGCGAGGCTATCTCGCCGCGCTCGACGCGCTGGTTCCGATGCTCCAGGAGCGCCTGAATCGCAATGACTCGGCGAAGCCTGTCGAACCTGAAGCAAGCGCATGACCTCAACCATGAGCCGGATTGACCGCATCAGGCCGCGCTTGTCCGAGGCCAATGTCGACGCGCTGTTGATCACTGAGCTTCACAACCGCCGGTACGCCTCGGGGTTCAGCGGCTCGAACGGTTGGTTGGTGATCCCGGCGGACGACGCGCGCGCTCCGATTCTGGCCACCGACTTCCGCTACCTGGAGCAAGCCGCGCAAGAGTCTCCGGAATTCGAAGTCGTGCAGATGAAGGGCGAGATGCAGAAGTGGTGGGACGAGTTGGCGAGGCCGTTGGGCAGGATCCGATTGGGATTCGAGTCGGCCGACCTCACCGTGTCCGCACACAAGCGGCTCCGTGACGTCAACGCCAAGATTCCCGCCAGCCAACGGCCCGCGCTGGTCCAGACCGCGAACATCGTGGAGTCGATCCGTGCAGTGAAAGACGACGCCGAGTTGGCGCTGCTGCGCCGCGCGGCGCAGCTGACGGATGACGCGTTCGCCCACGCAACGTCGGCAGTCGAAGCAGGTTGGACCGAGTCCCGGGTCTCCTGGGAAATCGAACAGTATGCGCGCGGGCATGGCGCGGAAGCGATGGCCTTTGAGTCGATCGTGGCCGCCGGACCCTGGGGCGCTCGACCGCACGCACGCCCGAGAGACGAAGCCATCGAAATGGGCGAACCGATCGTGATCGATATGGGCGCCCGCTTCAGCGGCTATTGCGCCGATATGACCCGCACGATCGTGCTGGGAGAGCACGACGAACAGTTTCCCCGCATCTACGACATCGTTCTTGCCGCGCATGAGACGGCCGCGCAGATGATCGAGCCGGGAATGTCGGGCAAGGACGCTGACCAGCTTGCGCGCCAGGTGATCACCGACGCCGGCTATGGCGAGCAGTTCGGTCACGGCCTCGGCCACGGAGTCGGACTGCAGATACACGAAACGCCGCATCTCGGCGTCACGTCGAAGGACACCCTGGAACCGGGCATGGTGATCACCATTGAACCGGGCATCTACCTGTCCGACTGGGGCGGCGTGCGAATCGAAGACATGGGACTGCTCGACGAGCAGGGCTTCCACTCGTTCACGGGCACGCCAAAGCTCCGGATGCTCGCGTAACGGCACGAACGTACACACACGCAACTGACAGGCTGACAATGATCTCCACCGGCGACCTCAAGCGCGGATTCGTGATCGAACTGGACGGCAACGAGTACCAGATCGTCGACTGGGAGCACATCAAGGTCGGGCGCGGCTCGGCCCAGGCGCGGCTCAGGTTGCGCGACATTCGCGGCGGTCACACGATCGAGCGCACATTCCAGGCCGGCACCAAGTTTCGCCGCATTCGCACCGAGCATCGGACGATGCAGTATCTCTACCGCGACGGCGATCTGCTCTACTTCATGAACACGGAGACATTTGAGCAGGAACCGCTCGCGCTCGACGTCGTTGGCGAGGCGGTCAACTACCTGGCCGAGAACGCGGAGGCGGAAGTCTTGATCGTGGGCGAGAATCCCGTCGCGGTCGAACTGCCCGCCGCCGTACCGCTCGTCGTTGCCGAGTCCGACCCCGGCGTCAAGGGCGACACGGCCACCGGCGCGACGAAGCCGGCCACGCTCGAGACCGGCCTCACCGTCAACGTCCCCCTCTTCATCAACCCCGGAGACACCGTCAAAGTCGACACGCGCAGCGGACAGTACCTCGAACGCGCCTGAGCCGATCCCTGCTTCATCCGGGAGACGGCTAGGGTGAGGGCGGAGCCACCGATGCCCAAGCGACCACCAACCGGCTTCAACGTCCGCCGCTCCCAACAACAGCGCATCGACTGGGACGATCCACCACTCTCGGATCCGTCCGCCGCCGCGCCCAGGTCGCGTCCGGTCGGCGAAATCGCCCGACACATCAAGAGCCGACTCAAGGCGGACGCCGAGCTCAACGATGTCTGGATCGAAGGGGAGGTCCGCAGTCTCAATCGTTCAGGCGCCGGGCACTACTACTTCGACCTGGCCGACGCCGAGTCCGACGCGGCACTCTCTTGCGCCTTCTTCCGCAATCAGAATCGCGGGATCCGCGTGGAGCAAGGCGACCAGGTGCTGGTTCACGGCAGTGCCGATGTGTATCTGCCCAGAGGCAGCCTGCAGATCATCGTCGACGCGCTGCGGCCGATTGGCGAAGGGGTCTTGCAGGCCGAGTTTGAGCGGCTGTCTGGCAATCTGAAGGCCGAGGGCCTGTTCAATCCGGACCGCAAACGCGCGATACCGAGCTATCCGAAGCGCATCGGCGTGGTCACATCGCCCAGTGGGGCCGTCTGGCATGACATCCAGCAGGTCCTCGCGCGGCGTTGGCCGCTCGTGTCGCTGTTGCTTGCTCCATGCCTGACCCAGGGGTCGGGCGCCGCAACCTCGATCGCCGCAGCGATTGAGGAACTGAATCTGTTGACGACCGGCGAGCCGGATCTGATCATCGTGGCACGAGGCGGCGGTTCGCCGGAAGATCTCTGGGCCTACAACGAAGAGCCCGTCGCGCGGGCGATCTTCGCCAGCGACATTCCGGTCATCTCTGCGGTAGGACACGAAACCGACGTGACCATCGCCGATCATGTCGCCGATCTGCGCGCGCCGACCCCTTCGGCTGCGGCAGAGATCGCCGTGCCCGACCGAGCCGAAGAGGCCGCTCGTCTGGCCGCCCTGCGCCAGCAGACGAACCACTCCATCGAGGTTCGAGTCTCGCAGCAACAGCAGTGGCTTGTGCTCGCACGCGACCGAATCGATGCGGGTGTGCCTCATCCACCAACGCTGCGGATTGAACTCAACCGCCGTCGCCAGGACCTGGATCGGGCGCTCGACAGCGGCGTGTCCGAGCTGCGGGCGCGGTCGAGCTCGGCCGGGCTTCGACTCGATGCCTTGAATCCGCGACGCACGCTCGAGCGCGGGTACGCCATTGTCTCGAACGCCGAAGGTCACGTGGTCACGGCCGCCGCGCAACTCGACGTGGACGACGCAATCGAGATCCAGTTCGCTGACGCAGTGGTCGCAGCCCGCACCGCGCTCAACCGGCGGTCAGGAGAGGCATAGCCAGATGACCGAATCCGAAGACCAGACCTACGAAGAGATTGTCGAGTCTCTGGAGGTTGTGCTGACCGAACTGGAGGACGGAGGCCTGCCTCTCGACAGCGCCCTGGACGCCTATGAGCGCGGCGTGCGCCTCAGCGAGCAGGCGGAACGGCTCTTGACGGAGGCGGAGCTTCGGATTGAACAGTTGCGCGAGCGTTCCGAGACATGACCCTGAGGATCGCCTGGTTCGCCACCGCGCGTGGCACGAGTTCGAGCAAACTGCTCAACGCGGCCCTGGGCGCCATCGCCGAACAGCGGCTGGACGCCGAAATCGCCTGCGTCGTCTGTAATCGGGAGCGAGGCCAGTCGTCCAACACCGACGCATTCCTCGACGCCGTTGAACGGGCCGAGATTCCGCTGATCGCCCGCAGTTCCGGGGCCTGGCGCAAGTCGGTCGGCGGGGAGTTCTCCGATCCCAGCCAGGGCCTTGCCTCCTGGCGTCGCGACTTCGACGCGTTCCTGTACGAGCGCATCGCCGGATATCGACCGGACATCGCCGTGCTGGCCGGCTACATGATGATCGTCACCGACATCATTTGCGACCGCATCGCCTGTCTCAACCTGCATCCCGCCTTGCCCGACGGTCCGATTGGGACGTGGCAGCAAGTGATTCACCAGCTCATCGCCGATCGCGCCTCGCGTTCCGGCATGGTCATGCAGCGCGTGACCACGGAACTGGACCGCGGCCCGACCGTCACCTGGGCGCAGTATCCAATCCAGGGAGCCGACTTCGCGCCGCTCTGGAAGCGGCACGGCACAGATCTCGGCCAGCAGACGCCGCTCTTTCACGCGATCCGCGAAGCGGGCGTCCGCCGGGAGCCGACCTTCGTGATCCAGTCGCTTCAGGCCATCTCGGAAGGCGAGGTCGCCGTGCCCGCGCCGGATGCGGCCACGACTGGGTCGGAGATCACCGATCGCGTGGAGACCAGCTTGAGGGCGGGCTGACGATCTCGATCGGTTATGTCAAGTTTGACCCTTCGGTCAGTACTGGGCACGTGAGTAAGCCAATAACTATATGATCGCGGCATGGCCGATGAAGATGTCCCCGTCCTGACGCCGGTCCTTGTTGAGTCGCGCCCGTCCTCGCTGCTGCCGGCGATTCGCGAGGACCTGGCGCCGTTTGTGCCGGCCATTCGCAGCGTCGCCGGCATCCTTGCCGCCGCCGCGGTCGCCGAATTCACTGCTCGGTATGCTGCACCAGCGTTGATCGATACCGCGCGGCAGATCATCGCCCCGGCGCCGCAGCACAAGCAGACAATCCTTGTTGAAGAACAAACGACAGTCCGCCGTCGGGTTACGGTCCTCTCTTAGCGTCCTCGTCTTGATCGCTATCGCCGGAATGCTGTTTCCCCTGGTGCACGGTGCTCGCTCCGCAGCAGCGACACACAACCCACGGCTGATCATCAGCGAGGTCTATCCAAACGCACTCGCTGCGGGCGCCTCGGTCGAGACGAATGAGTGGGTCGAGATTCAAAATCTCGAGTCGCACCGAGTCAGTCTTTCCGGCTGGATGATCGAAGATGCGCAGGCAGTTGCTGCCTTGCCCGACATCAACCTTGCTCCTCGAGCCGCGGTGCTCATCGTCGGTCGGGCGGCAACGATGTTGGTGCCGGCTTCACAGACGCTGATCGTGCTCGATTCCTCCGCGATCGGCACCGGTTTGCGCAACAGCGGCGATCGCGTCGCGCTCGTCAATCCCCAGGGTGTCCGCCATGACGCAGTGAGTTGGGGTGACGTGCGAAGTCCGCGCTTCATGCAGGCGCCGAATCCCGGCGAGTCGATCGTCCGCGACGCTCTCGGTCAACAGCGGATCGCTGCCGCGGCTTCACCGTGGATCGTTTCTGAGCCGCTCGGCGCGGAACCGGATCGTCACGAGCATCCCAGACCGGACACCCGAATGCGGATCATTGCTGCGTCGGTGAGCGAGCAGGGCGACCAGGGCGAAAGCGTGACCGTTCGCAACGTCGGCGATGAACCGCTTCGGACTGTCAACTGGACGCTCACGGTCGGAAGATCATCGGTGCGGCTGCGCTCGTTGTTGATTCGGCCCGGCGACAGCCACATCATTCGACCGGATGCCGGACGACTCGGTTCCGGACTGCGCCGCGCCGGCGGGCTGCTGGTGCTTCGCGATCAGGATGGGAACTGGCTCGCCACCGCTAGTTGGGGCGACGACCGGACATTCCACGACCAGTCCGCGCCCGAAGCAGGAGAGGATCTTCGCTTCAATCCGCTGACCCGGAAGCATCCCAGGATTCCCTGGTATGAATCGTCAGGCTTCAGTGGCTTCTACCAGGTCTCGACCGTTGGGCGAGCAGCATGCCGCGCCTGCCACGCCGAGATTGCGATCCAGCTTGAATTCGAGCAACCCGACCGCGTGTCCGGCGATGGCGTTCAGCAAGATGAGCCGGCACTGTGGATCAGCGAGGTCTACCCCAATGCGGGCCAGGGCCGCAATGACGCATCGTACGAGTGGTTCGAGCTGACGAGCCGCAGCGACGCGCCCATCGACCTGAGCGGATGGATGATCCAGGACAACACGTCGAGCGACCCGCTTGACGGCCTCGTGATCGCGCCCGGCTCTTCCGTCGTCATTGGGGCCGGCTCGGAGTCCGAACAAGCTTTGGACCTGAGTATCGAAGACGGTCGGATTGGTAACGGTCTGGCCAACGCAGGCGATCGTCTGCAGCTCGTTGATCCCGGCGGACGAGTCGTCAACGCAATCAGCTGGGGCAACGACCGAACCCATACCACCGTCAAGGCGCCCGACGAACAGCACTCAATCCATCGATCGCAGCACGATGCCGTGCCGACGGTCGGTCCTCCGAGTCCGGGCGAGGTCCCGATTCCCATTCTCGACGCAGAAGCTGAAGAGGACGACGAGTCAGTTGCAGCGACTCAGGTCGAGAGTCAGCCCGAGGCGGTAAACAACGCCCGCGACGGCGAGTCTTCAGCGCAAGAGCGGGCATCAACGGAGACCCCAACAGTCCGAATCACCGAGATTCTGCCTGCACCGCTGTCGGGACAGCCGGAGTGGATCGAGCTCTTGAATGCCTCCGGGCAACCGGTCGATCTGAGCGGGTGGTCAGTCGGCGATCTCGGCGGTCGCACCGACCTCTCCGGAATACTGCCAGCCGGCGGCCGCTTAGTGATCGCCACGTTGCCGCTCGACTCAGACGGATCGACACTGGTGGTCGATCGCATCGGCAACGGACTCAATAACGACGCCGACACGATCGTCGTGTATGACGCCGCTGGACGCGAAGTGGACCGCGTCACGTATGGCGGCAACGGCTTACCTGCACCAGGATCCGGTCTCTCGATCGCGCTCGATCCAGCGCGTTGGGTTGTGACGGCGAGTCCGTCGCCGGGGACGAGCGATGTCGTACCGCTGCTTGACGACGCGTTTCGCGCAGCCGCCGTCAAGGAGCCGGTCTCCGACGAAGGCCGGCTGCCGGTCGTTCAGGCTCCTCCCGAGGAAGGCGTCAATGCGTGGATGATCGTCAGTTTCGCGCTGATCGGCGTCATTTTGACTCTCTCGCTACGCCGCTGGCAGCCGAGTCCCGAACCAGCCGATGACGCTGCCGAGCCAGCCGTCTTTGCGAGTCAACCGGAGTCCCCGGAAGGCACCCCGGGGCGCCATGCCGATGACGAGACTCCTCCGAGATGACTGATGCTGACCGAGTTCGAATCGCCGTTGCGATTGCGCGCAGCGGTCGCGCTTCCCGCAGAGGCGCGGAGGTACTGATCCGCGAGGGCCGCGTCGCCATTGACGGCGAGCCGACCACGGATCTCTCCCTCCGGGTCGATCCTGATCGGCAACGGATCACGATTGACGGCGCGCCTCTCGCGAAGTCCGAAGCGCTGCGCTACTACGCCCTGAACAAGCCTCGCGGCGTCCTCTCGAGCGCGCGCGACGACCGAGGCCGCACCACGGTTGTCGACATGCTTCCGCGGAACGCCCCGCGCTGCGTTCCGGTCGGCCGACTGGATCTGGACAGCGAAGGCCTGATGCTGTTGACCAACGACGGTCCACTGGTCAGTGGTCTGCTTCACCCGTCAAGCGAAGTGCAGCGCGTGTATCTCGTTGAAGTCACGGGCGTCCCCAGCGGCGATCAACTCGACCGCATCAACGACGGACTCGTTTCCGAAGGCGAGCAGCTTCAGGCCAAGCCCGCGCGATCACGCCGACCGGGGCGCACGCTCAAGTCGGGACGTGTCACGTCCTGGATCACACTGACGCTGCACACCGGCCGCAAACGAGAAGTGCGGCGCCTGTGCGAGGCGATTGGTTATCCGGTAGTCACATTGCGCCGCGTGCGGTTCGGCCCGCTCCTGCTCAGAGACCTGGAGAGCGGCGGCGTACGGCCACTGAGTCGTCGCGAGATCCGCCTCCTGCGTCGCGCGGCTGGACTTGGCGGCGACGCTACGGAAGTCGGACCGTAGTTGGTTCACCATTACCATGACCGCATGACCGATGCGCCCATGTCCGGTTGCCAAGATCTGCTGGTCGCGATCGACGGACCGGTCGCCTCGGGCAAGACCGCGGTCGGCGAAGCGCTATCCCGTCGCTTCGGCTGGAGACTGTTCGACACCGGGATCATGTACCGGGCCGCTACCTGGCAAGCTCAGCGCCGCGCCGTGCACCTGGACGAACACGAGACCGTCGCTGACCTGATCCGGGCTTCCGAGTTTCGGCTCGTGCCCTGCTCGGACCGGAACTCCACCGGACTCGATGTCTATGTGGACGGCCACGACGCAACGCCGCACCTCAGAGAGTCGGCAGTGGAGTCCGGGGTTCCCACAGTGGCAGCGATCGCAGAGGTTCGCGCGCTAATGGTCGAGATACAACAACGAGAAGCGGCGCGCGGATGCATGATCGTCGTGGGGCGGGACATCGGCACGGTGGTACTGCCCCATGCGCCGGTGAAAATCTTCCTCGACGCGAGCGAACAGGTTCGAGCGCAGCGCCGAGCTGCTGAACAGGCTGAACAGAGTGACGGCGTCGACGAAGAATCCGTCCTCGTCGCCACTCGCCGCCGCGACGCCCGCGATCGGAGTCGTCGCACCTCGCCGCTCGTGGTCGCGAGCGACGCGATCACGCTGGACACGTCCGAGCTCACGCTCGACGAATCGATCGATCTGGCCGAGCAAATCGTGCGGCAGCGCATCCCCGAACTATCGCTGTCCGGCGATGCCGTGCCGCCGGCGGGAAGCTGAACCATGCGACGCCGTGTGTACCGTTGGACGACGCGACAGCTCACGCGGCTGTTCTTTGGCGAGTATGAGGCGCTGGCCAACATCGGCATGACCGGAATGCCCAACGCGTCCCGCGTCTGGTTCCTGGTCGCCGGCTTCCTCGCCCGCACGGCATTCATGCGCGTCGTACGCTGCGAGTGGATTCACTTCGACCGAATCCCCAAGGGCGCCGTGATCATTGCCTCCAACCATGTTTCTTCGGCGGATCCCGCGATGATGGCCTCGGCAATGTATCCACGCTCTCCCCGCTACATGGCGAAGGTCGAATTGTTCCAGAAGGAACCGGTGATCGGATACCTCTTTGCGCTCTCGGGTGCGTTTCCGGTGCGCCGGGGCGCCGGCGACCGGCTCGCAATCCGCGAGGCCGAGCGCCTGCTCGACGACGGCGCGGCGGTCGGCATGTTTCCCGAAGGCCACCGTTCCGACACGGGAGCGATGATGCAGGCCCATTCCGGCACGGCGCTGCTCGCGCTGCGTTCACGCGCTCCGGTGGTCGCGGTCGGAATCACCGGTTCCGAGCGGATGCGAGCCGGTTGGCGGGCGTTGTTTGCCCGTACCCGGGTGCGCATGACCGCCTCGCATCCCTTCGTCGTCGAGCCTGCGGGCAGGCGGATCACGCGCGATGACATCGATCGGGCGCACACGACCATCATGCGTGCCATTGCCGAACAGCTACCCCCCGCGTATCGTGGCGTGTATGGGCACTTGGTCGACAATGCCGACCAAGCGAACGCAGCCGTTCCAACCGCGACGGAGACGCCGACGCCACAACAGCCAGGAGCACGAGCATGAAGATTCACCGAGCAAGTGACATGGGCTTCTGTTTTGGGGTGCGTCGAGCTGTCGACATGATGAAAGAAGCGGCGGCCAATGGGACCAGGGTGACCACGCTGGGACAGGTGGTGCACAACCCTCAGGTGGTCGCCGAGCTGGAGACAACGGGCATTGCGGTCAAGGAGGACCGTTCCGCCGACGGAGTCGACACGCAGACGGTCGCCATCACCGCTCACGGTGTGGGCGAAACCGTGGTACGCGACATTGAGGCCCGAGGCCTGCAGGTAATCGATACCACCTGCCAGTTTGTTGCCCGCTCGCAGCGAGCGGCCCGAAACCTTGCAGAACGCGGCTTCACAGTGATCATCTTTGGCGATCCGACCCACCCGGAGGTGAAGGGCGTGCTCGGCTGGTGCCGCGGCCGCGGCATCGTCATCAACGACGAGTCGCTCGAAGGGTTGCCCGACTATCTGTCGGCCAAGATCGGCGTCATCTCGCAGACCACTCATACGCCCGAGCGGTTCGCCGCATTTGTTTCCAACCTGATGCGCGCCCGCATTGACCAGATCACCGAGATTCGCGTCGTCAACGTCCTCTGCAACGCGACGACAGCCCAGCAGACGGCAACGAGAGACCTGACCGAAGATGTCGATCTGATGATCGTGGTTGGCGGACACAACTCGGCTAACACGCGTCACCTGGCCGAACTCTCGCGGGCCAACGGCATCGAGACGTATCACGTCGAGACCGCCGGCGAGCTTGAGTCGCATTGGTTCGACGGTCACGAGGATGTCGGGGTAACTGCCGGCGCTTCTACACCCGATTCCTCAATCGACGCGGTCGTCGCGCGAATCGAGGAGATCGATCAACTGGCCTCCGCGACTGTCTGACCCGGATCGTACGGTTTCCCATGCCCCGATCGCGCCGTTCCACAGTCCCTGCTGGTGCGATCCGCGCCATTGACCCCGACTCGCTGGCCAACGAAGCCGGCCTGCAACCCGGCGACCAGGTGCTGTCCGTGAACGGACAGCGGATTCGGGATCCGGTCGATTACCGCTTCCAGACCACAGAGCAACTTGTCGAACTCGAAGTCGTCCACGAGGGGCAGGTTGGGTTCGTTGAGTTTGAGAAGCCGATTGATGAACCGCTGGGCATCGAGTTCAACGACGAGGCGTTCGACGGGACCCGGATCTGCAACAACAAGTGTTTCTTCTGCTTCCTCAAGGGTCTGCCCAAGGGACTGCGGCGTCCGCTGTACATCAAGGACGACGATTATCGGCTCTCCTTTCTGCACGGCAACTTCGTCACCATGACCAATCTCAGCGACGACGATTGGCAGCGGCTCGCGGAACAGCGCCTGAGCCCGTTGCACATCAGCGTGCACGCGACCAACCTGGAACTGCGGCGCAGGTTGCTGGGCAACCGAACCGCGCCCGACATCCTGGAACAGCTCGATCGACTTGCGGAGATGAGAATCGAGGCGCACACGCAGGTCGTGCTCTGCCCCGGCGTCAATGACGGCGCCGCGCTCGATGAGACCGTCTCCGACCTGCTCAGTCACGACAACGTGGTCTCCATCGGGGTCGTGCCGGTCGGCTCTTCGATGGAGGGAGATGCGCGCATCGGCGAACCAGGCATGCGAGCGCACAGCGGCGTCGAAGCGAAGCAGGTCATCCGCCAGCTCCGGCGATGGCAGAGTATCGCCCGGACCCAACGCGGCGCGTCAGTGGTGTTCCCTAGCGACGAGTTCTATCTCACCGCCGGCGCTCAGATACCCTCCAGCGGCCGCTATGACGGATTCCCGCAGTGGGAAAACGGCATCGGTATGACGCGCACGCTCTTCGACGATTGGACCAAGACTCGACGCAGACTGCGCAAGGGGAACTTGAACGTGCCTCGCACGGAAGCGCTCCTGGCGTGCGGCACGCTCATCGCCCCGACACTGAAGCAGCTGTGCGAGGATGCTTCGCGATTGACCGGCTGCCGCCTTGAGGTCGTCCCGGTTGAGAACACGCTCTTTGGTTCGCGGGTCAATGTCAGTGGACTAATTCCCGGGGCAGACTTCGCCGCCGCACTGCGGGGTGTTGACCTTCCGGAGCGAGTGTTTCTGCCGCGCGCCTCGCTCGACTACTTCGGCAACAAGTTCCTCGACGATCTCACTCCAGCCGAGCTCGAAGATCGAATCGACCGTCCGGTGTCCTTTGTTTATTCCATGTCGGAGCTACTAGAGTCGATCAGTGACGGCGTTGAGCAGGGGAGCCGCGACGGCAGGCAACCGCGCCCCAACCTGCGTTCCAACGGTCGAAGTTGGACCACGCCCGAGGCGGGGTAGAAGCAGAGCGCTCCATGTGCGGCATCGTCGGTTATGTCGGCCATCAGTCGGCCGGACCCATCCTGCTGGAGGGGCTACACCGGCTTGAGTATCGCGGCTATGACTCCTCGGGCATCGCCGTCCTCGATCGCGACGGCGCGATCGCTGTGCTCAAGCGGCAGGGCAAGCTGCGCGATCTTGAGGCCGCGATTGACGTCATGCCGGCCGGAGGCGCGGGGATCGGCCATACACGCTGGGCGACCCACGGCGTTCCCTCGGATCGCAACGCGCATCCCCACGCGTCGAGCTCGGGCGATGTAGTCGTCGTGCAAAACGGCATCGTCGAGAACTACCGCAGCCTCAAGGTCGAGCTGGAGTCCTCGCTGCTCGATCGCGGGCAAGGCTGGCTGTCCGAGACCGACACGGAAGTCATTCCCGAACTGATCGCCCGCGAACTCGACCGGGGATGCTCGTTCGTGGAGGCGCTGCGCGCGGCGCTCGGCCGCCTGCAGGGCGCGAATGCAGTCGCAGCATTCCATCGCGCCGATCCTTCACGCATCTATGCGGCGCGCAAGGGTTCGGCCGGCGGCATCGTAATCGGCTATGGCGACGGCGAGATGTTCATCGCCAGCGACCTGCCCGCCCTGCTGCCGCATACCACGGCGGTGTATCACCTGGAAGACGGCGAGATCGCGACGATCGATGCCGAAGGCGCGGTCGTGGATCGGGCCAACCAGCCGCCGCTCCGACCCCAGCCGCAACGGGTTGAACTCGATCCGGTCGCGATTGCGCGGGGACCGTACCGCCATTTCATGCTCAAAGAGATGTACGAGCAGCCGCGCGCCCTGTCCGACACGATTCGCGGACGCGCCAGGCTCGATCCGCCGAGTGCCCTGGCAGACGAGTTCAACCTCACCGACAACCAATTGCGGTCCGTAGAGCGGGTGCTCGTGATCGGCATGGGAACGTCCCTGCACGCGGCGATGATCGGGCGCTGGTGGCTCGAACGGATCGCGGGCATTCCGGCTGACTTCGACAACGCCTCGGAGTTTCGCTTTCGCGCGCCGGTGATCGGATCCTCGACCCTGGTCGTCTCGGTGACGCAGTCCGGCGAGACGATCGACACGCTCGGCGCAATGGACCAGGTGCGCGAGCGCTGGGGCGCGCCGCAGGTCGTGATCACCAACGTCGACGGATCGGAAGCGACCCGCAAAGCGGATGCGTCGATCCTGTTGCGCTGCGGTCCCGAGGTCGGTGTTGCGTCGACCAAGACATTCGTGGGATCGCTCGCTGCGCTCTACCTGTTGGCCTGCCGCATCGGCCGGGCGCGCGGCGCGCTCGACGAGACCGAACTCACCGAGTCGCTTGAGCACCTCTTGACAGTGCCATCGCTGGTCGAGCGCGGACTCCAGCTCTCCGAACAATGCAGCGAGATTGCCAAGTCGTACACCAGCGCCGCCAACTTCCTCGTCCTCGGCCGCGGCATCGAGCATCCAATAGCGATGGAAGCGGCCCTGAAGTGCAAGGAAATTTCCTATGTCCACGCTGAGGGCTACGCCGCCGGTGAGATGAAGCATGGCCCGATCGCGCTGTTGGACCAGAAGTTTCCCGTCATTGCGCTCGCGACTCGCGGCCCGTTGTTCGACAAGATGATGTCGGCGATTCAGCAAGTCAGCGCTCGCCAGGCGCCGGTGATCGCGATCGGCGATGAGGGCGACACTGAACTCGCGGAACTCGCCGATCACTACCTCGGCGTGCCGCACGCGACCGATCTGCTCACGCCGTTTGCTCTCACGCCCGTGGTCCAGTTGCTCGCCTACCACATCGCATTGGCGCGCGGGCTGGACATCGATCAACCAAGGAACCTGGCCAAGACGGTCACGGTCGAGTGACGCCGACGCGCCGATTCGCGGGCCTCCGTCAGCCAGGCGATAATCGTGATTCCTTAACGCGGTGATATCCTGCCCCCGCGAGCCGTCCACGTCCCAGCCACACTCGCGGACATCCTCCATGACCCTCCATTCCGAGCACATTGTCTGGTTTGCCGATGTCGGGAAGGACGCGGTATCCCTGGTCGGCGGCAAGGGCGCGAATCTGGGCGAACTGACTCGGGCGCAGATTCCGGTCCCTCCCGGATTCGTTGTGACGACGCGGGCGTATCGCGAATTCATCGATCACAGCGGACTCGATCAAGTGTTGCGGCGCATTTTGCGCGGCCTCGATGTCGATGACGACGAACAGCTCAACACCAGGGCCCGAGCCGTGCAACGTGCGATTGAACAGGCTGAGATGCCGGCGGCGATGCAGCAGGAGATCACCGCTGCTTACACCCAACTCGGCGAGGGTCCGGTCGCCGTGCGCAGCTCCGCCACTGCCGAGGACCTGGCCGAAGCCTCCTTCGCCGGTCAGCAGGCGACCTTCCTCAACATCGAAGGCGGGCTGCAGGTGGTCGAGGCCGTGCAGCGCTGCTGGGCCTCACTGTTCGAACCCCGCGCCATCTTCTACCGCGAACAGGCAGGTTGGGGACACCTTGACGTCGATCTCGCCGTTCCCGTGCAACAGATGGTCCAGTCGCAATCGTCCGGAGTGATGTTTACCGTCGACCCGATCACCAACGACCACAATACCGTCGTGATCGAGGCGGCCTTCGGTCTCGGCGAGGCGGTCGTCGGCGGACTCGTGTCGCCCGACCACTTCGAGGTCGACAAGGCGGCGGCGACCATTTCCCAGCGGCAGGTCTTCTACCAGGACCGCATGTTGGTTCGCTCGGTCGACGGCACGATCGACCCCGAGCACGGACACAACCGCTGGAAGCCATTGTCCGAATCCGATGGTTCGCAGCAGAAGCTGAGTGACGACAAGATTGTCGAACTGAGCGAAATCGGCAAGCGGATCGAGTCGCACTACGGAAGCCCACAGGACATCGAGTGGGGATTGGTCGATGGACGCTTCTTTCTGCTACAGACGCGTCCGATTACGACCGTCGCGCCGGCGGCCAGGACCAACGGCCAGAATCCGGCGCCGACTCCATTTGCGGAACCGATTCTCGGCGGATCGCCGGCCTCTCCGGGGGTTGCGACCGGCCGCGTGCGCGTCATCGTCGATGCGCACGAGACGGCTGCAGTCGGCGAGGGCGACGTGCTGGTCGCGGAGATGACCACGCCGGACTTCGTCCCTGCGATGAAGCGGGCGGCGGCGATCATCACCGAGCGTGGCGGGCGCACCTGCCACGCCGCAATCATCTCTCGGGAACTGGGCGTTCCCTGCGTCGTGGGCGCCGCCGGCGCCGCATTGCTCGACAACGGCCGCGAGGTCACCGTCGACGGCGCTTCCGGTTTGGTCTACGACGGGGTCCAGACCGAGTTGCTCGAGTGGTGGCACGACCGCGAGGAAGAATTCTACGCGCCGGTCGCAACCGAAACCAAGCTCTACGTCAATCTGGCCGAGCCTGAGATCGCCGACCGCGTAGCCGAGCGCGATGTTGACGGCGTCGGTCTGTTGCGCGCCGAATTCATCATTGCCCGGATGGGCGAGCATCCGCGCAGCTTCATCAAGACCGGGCGGCAAGACGAATACGTACAGCGTCTCTCAGAGGGGATGCGCAAGATTGCCTCGGCGTTCGACCCGCGTCCCGTCGTCTACCGCGCCACGGACTTCAAAACCAACGAATACGCAAACCTCACCGGCGGCGACATCTACGAGCCCGACGAAGAGAATCCGATGATTGGGTATCGAGGCGCCGCGCGGTACATTCGCGAACCGGACCTCTTTGAGTTGGAGTTGCGCGCGCTTGAACAGGTCCGCGAACAGCATCCCAATCTGCACCTGATGATTCCCTTTGTCCGCACGCCGGACGAAATGGCGCAAGTGGTGAAGCAGATCGATGACTACGGACTTGAGCGGCACCCGGAGCAGGAGGGCGGCTTCCAGCTATGGATGATGGTCGAAGTGCCGTCCAACGTGCTGCTGCTGGACGAGTTCATTGATTGCGGGATCGACGGCGTCTCAATCGGTTCCAACGATCTGACCCAGTTGACGCTTGGGATCGATCGCGATTCGGAACGCTTCGCCGACACCTTTGACGAACGTAATCCCGCGGTGCTGCGCGCGATTGAGCAGGTGATCACGACGGCCAGGAGGCGAGGAATCACGGTTTCCGTCTGCGGACAGGGTCCGTCGGAACATCCAGACCTCGCTCAGCGTCTTGTTGACTGGGGAATCACTTCGATTTCGGTCACTCCCGACGTGATCGAGCAGACCCGTCAGTTGGTCGCCAACGCCGAGGCGCAGCGAGAGCAGTAGTCGTACCGGCCGAGTCGCGATCTAGAGTGACGGCAAGCCTCCTGACAACGGTTGGCGTATTCGCCGCGATCTGATCGTTGGAGCCGCATGGGCAGCCGCATTGGCTCTATCGCCATCCTCCTTGTGATTGCCGGCATCGTCGCCGCCGTGGTGGTGATCATCAGTCGGCTCGACCTGCTCGACACGGGCGCGCCGGACGCGCCGGTCATTGTCGTCTCGATTGACGAAGGCGAACTCGTTCTATTGAACGAGCCGCAGAGCATTACGGTCACGATCTCGTCGGGCAGTCCAATCGCCACCCTCGAGTTGCTTGTCGACGATGTCAAGGTCGCCGAGGACATACCGCCTTACTCCGCCGATCGCGGTGCGTGGATCGGCTCGTTCATCTGGACCCCGGAGCGGCTCGGATTCGCCAACATCCAGATAGTCACGTTGGACGAACAGGGCGTGGAGTCGAGACGAACGATCCAGGTCGAAGTCACTGACGACGAGGCGCGGGTGGCGGCCGCGCTTCGCGTTCAGGTGCTTGGTATCTCACCCCTTGAGCAGTTCCCGGCTGGCGCCGCCATCCGCCTGGCGATCTCGGCAACCGGCAGCCAACCAATCGAGCGATTCGACATGTTGGTGAACGGCGAACGCGTGATCTCCGTGACCCCGGTGCTCGACGAATCGGGCCAGTACATCGCAACGCTCGAATGGACGCCAAACAGACGCGGCGAAGTGCAAGTCACCATTGCGGCGATCGACGTCGACGGCCGCGAGGAGTCGCAGACGATCCCGGTCATCATCGTCCCGCAGGGCAGCATTGTCTCCTCCGACAGCGACGAAGACGACGAGCCAGGCGAGCCGGAATCGGAGCAACCCTCGACCGACCCAGGCCGTGCTTCGGACGGGGAAACCGCGCAAGTCAGCATCGAGTCGCCGAGTGACGCCCAGCAGTTCACACTCGACGACGATTTCAGCGTTGATGTCCTGCTCACGGCTCACGGCGTGGGACCGATCGCGAGCGCGCTGCTGTACCTGACTCCCGTCGCGCCAAACAACACGCTGGGCAACTCGGTGTTGATCCACTCTTCCGAGGAGCGGGACGGCGAAGAACTCAGCGAGCGGGTGGCGAACGTCGAACGCTGGATCACGAGTTCGGGCACCTACGAGCTGCAGTTGGTGGTGTTCACACCCGAGAACGACCGCTACGACCACCGGATCCGGTTCCACGTCGTCGCTGACGCGGGACCGGAGACTCAACAGTCGGAGCCAGAGGCGGGCTCCGAACTCTCCGACGAGGTGGACCTGGCGATCGTGACCGCCCGCCAGTCCGCCGACGATCCGAGGCGCTTGAACGTGTCGATCACCAACTCCAGCAGCGTGGACATTGAGCGGATCACCGTGTTGATCACCGTCGCAGACGCGAACGACGGCTCAGAGCTCGCCGCGGTCGAGGTGACCCTTGATATCGATGCGGAAGACCTGCGAACGATTCCGCTCGATCTGGAACTGGAGGCCGGAGGCGAGGTCAACGCCCTCGTCCTCCTGGAAGCCAGCGCCGACTCCAACGCGGCCAACAACGTGTTCCCGATCACCCTGTCGGCGCCGCCTGCCGAGCCGAATGCGCAAGGTGGCGAACAAGATGCGTCCTCAGATGAAGCAGCCGCGCAAGACGAGCAAGAGGCCGGAGCGCAACAACCGTCGACGCCCCTCGCAGTCCCGGACTTGTCGTTGCTCGACGTGCAGGCGACCAGTGACGGCTACATCCTGCTGACCGTGATCAATGTTGGCGATGCCCCGGCGAGCACATTCACAATCGCGATCGCCGACGCCAGCGGGACGGTGCTGGAGACCGTAGCCCGGCGCGACGCGGACACACGGCCGCTTGAACCCGACATCGCAGAGATTCTCACCAGCCTGCAGCCTCACACCGGCACGGTCGTGATCACGATCGTCGCCAGTTCAGCCGACGGGGAAACAGTCCTCGGCAACAACGTTGTCACGTTCGACGTGCCCTAGAGCGTGCGACAGGGCGCAGATTTGCGATCTTCTCGGCCGATCTCGGCATTTCTTGTTCGTAGTCATTGATAAAAGTTCCGCATCAACGTAAATTCGACGTATGCCGTTCCCGATCCTCCTGTCTTGCTTGCCGGGCTGCTGCGCATGTCCGTAGTCGAGGAAGTCAAGGCGAAGATCAACATCGTCGATCTGATTGCCTCCGAGGTCCAGCTCAAACGGAGCGGAGCAACCTACAAGGCGCCCTGCCCATTTCACGCAGAGAAAACGCCTTCATTCATCGTCAACCCGGATCGTCAGACCTGGCACTGCTTCGGCGCCTGCTCCGAAGGCGGCGATGTCTTCAGTTGGGAGATGAAGCGCCACAACGTCGACTTCCGCGAGGCGCTGCAACGCCTGGCGCAGCGAGCCGGCGTGCAACTGCGCCCGAGGACCGAGGAGCAGACGCGCCGCGATGAACAACGTCAGCGACTGATCCGTGTCAACGAGGCGGCGCTCCACTACTGGCGCAGTGTGCTCGAGGATCCGGTTGCCGGACGCGACGCCCAGGCGTACCTGAGAGAACGCGGCATCTCGAGCGAAGCGGCGCAGCGGTTCAACCTGGGCCTCGCCGGTCCTGACCATGACGCGCTCGTGCACCACCTCTCCGCGCGCGGCCACCAGGCCGCCGACGCCGAGGCTGCCGGCCTGATCCTGAACACCGAGCACGGCTCAAGAGACCGCTTCCGCAACCGAATAATCTTCCCAATCCGCAACGCCAGGAGCGAGACCGTCGGATTTGGCGGCCGCACACTGGTCGACGAACCGGCCAAGTACATCAACTCTCCTGAATCCGACCTCTTTCGCAAGCGCGACTTGCTCTACGGCTTCGACCTGGCGCGCACTGACATTCGCAGTGCTGGTTATGTGGTCATTGTCGAGGGCTACACCGACGTCATCAGCGCGCACGAACATGGCAGCCGCAACACCGTCGCATCGATGGGCACCGCGCTGACTGACACGCAGATCGGACTGATCAAGCCGCTGACCACCGATGTGCGGCTGGCTCTCGACCCCGATGCGGCAGGGCAGGCAGCGGCGCGTCGAGGAATCGACACGGCCCGTGAGGCAATCGGGTCCGAGCGGCAGGTCTCCACCGACTTTCGGCACGTGGGCGCGCTGCAGAACCAGCTCGCCAGCGACATCCGCATTGTTCCCTTGCCGGAGCAGCGAGACCCGGACGAGTTGATCCGTTCCAATCCTGAACTCTGGCGCGAACTCCTGGAGACCGCGCCTACATTCCTTGACTGGCTGATCGAGCACTCCCGAAGCCTGCATGACCTCGACTCGCCTCGTGGACGTTCAAAGTTCGTTGACGATCTGCTTCCCACGATTCGCAGCATCGGACATGCCGTGGTGCGCGAGGAGTACCTGCGCCGCGTCGCCGTGCTGGGGCGCGTCGACCCACAGTCGCTGATCACGCGCTATGCTCAGCCGTCTATTGCAACGCGACGCAGTCCGGGCGCCGACGAATCTGCTCGCCCGGCAGCCCGGCGACCACACGACCGCCGACAGTCGTTTGTACTGCAGCTCGCCCTGAGGTTCGAGGAAGTTCGCCGCTCGTTCGATCTCGACACACTCGACCTGATTGAGGACAGCGAGGATCGCGCCATTCTGTCTGCGAGACTGGGCTCGCCGAACGGGGACTGGGACGCCGACCTGGCAGATTCCGCATCGCGAATCGCCGAGCTGAAGCGTGACGCTGAGCGTCTGCCGCCTTACAGTGACGCAGAGGCCGTTGAGGCCGTTGCCGATGCGGTTGCTCGCATTCGCAAGAGCATGAGCAGAGAAGGCCTCCGTCTGAAGAACCTTGAAATCGGCGAGCAGGAGCGTCAGTACGGCGCCGACCAGCTCGCCCGCGCCGCCGCACAACTCGCCAACGACGAACTTTGCGACCCCGAACTGGCCGAAGCCGCCAGTTCGCTCGTTGAGGTTCGCGATTCCGCCCGCCGTCTGCATCAGCCGACCCTTTCCGGGTCTGACTGAATGCCCAACTTGTACCGGCTACGCGCTGGGGGACCACGCCGAGAGAAGGGACTACGACCATGGTGATCGCTCGACAAGCAACCGCCGAGGCCGCGACTGAACCCGTCGCCGCGACGCCCGCAGAGCCTCCGGAGTCCGAACCGGCAGCATCGAACGGCGCCAACGGCAAGGGGGGCGCCGGCGCAGTCAAGAAGCGGACGCGCGCGAAGTCCAGAGCGTCGTCCAGTGCGGCATCGATTGCGTCCACGAACGGAACGGGGCGAGCGTCGCGCAAGCGCAGCGCTCCTGAGGTCACGGCCGCCGCCCTCGCCGAGCGCGCCCGCGAGGCCGAACTGAGCAACCACTTCGTCGGAACGCTGCGCAACATCGTCAGGGAACACCTGGGCGATCGGCGGATGACGGCTGAGGCTCCGGGACAGCGCAAGCCGCGCGCGGTGGCCCAGTCGGAGGAAGAAGCCAGGGTGCGCGCGCTGACCGCTCCCGTGGACGAATTCTCGATGCCGGCCGGCAGGCGCACGATCAACCTGGCGGAGCAGCCGAAACGCACGACCAAGAAGTCCACCAAGGCCGCGCCCACACCCAAGAAAGCGGCGGAGCGGCGCAACCAGGCGAAGATGCACGAGGAGCGACAGGTCTCCCATGCTTCGGTGGCCAGCTTCATGCTGACCGGCGAGGAGTCGCCGGAAGACGTCGAGTTGCTGACCAGCCTGCTCGGCGCGCTGGACCGTCCGCTCGAAGCGAAGCGCCCGCCGGAGCCAAAGCCCACGAGCCGACGCACCAGGTCGGGTGGCAAAGGCCGAGGCAGGGGCAAGAACAAGAAGGAGCCGGCCAAGCCGGAGCCGCCGGTCGTCGACCTGTACGGACGCAGCAAAGAGGTGGGATCGCGCCGCATCATCGAAATGCGCAAGGAAGGCCGCCAGAGCGTCCACGAGGAGGCGGAAGGCATTGACGATCCGGTCCGCATGTATCTCCGCGAGATCGGTCGGGTCAATCTGCTCACCGCCGAAGACGAGCGGTTCCTGTCACGCCAGATGGAGGAAGGAAACTGGATCCGAGACTTCGAAGAGGAGTGGAGAATTCTCCACGGCCGCTCTCCGAACGCCATCGAAGTGACGATCTACCTCCTTCTGCAGCTCGAGTCGCTGTTGCCGGAGATCGCGGTGATCGCGGAAGAGATTGAGAAGCCGCAGCTCGCGCTGTTCGATCTGACCAAGGATCCGGCGTTCCGTGAGCGCGTCGATCAGGAGATGGACCCCGATCTCCGCGAAGCGCTAATCACGCGCTTCCAGCCGGACGACGAGGAGTACGACGAGGCACGGGCCGAGGAACGCCTGGTCCAGGTATCGGTCGTGACGCACATCTTCGACCATCGACACGTACGCCATCTGCTTCGCGCGGCAGGCGGGCTTGAGTTGCTCATGCCGTGTCCACAGGATCTCGACGAAAAGCTGGAGCCGATCTCGCTGCGCTGCGAACGGCACATCGGCGTGCTGAAGGAAGACGCATACTTGTCGGAGAAGCGGCTGACCGAGGCCAATCTCCGCTTGGTGGTTTCGGTCGCCAAGAAGTACATCGGCCGCGGCATGTCGATGCTCGACCTGATCCAGGAAGGCAACATCGGGCTGGTGCGGGCGGTCGAGAAGTTCGACTACCGCAAGGGATACAAGTTCTCCACCTATGCAACCTGGTGGATTCGCCAGGCGATCACCCGCGCCATCGCCGATCAAGCGCGCACGATTCGCATTCCCGTGCACATGGTTGAGACGATCAACAAGCAGGTTCGCGTCTCGCGCCGCTTGGTCCAGGAGCTTGGCCGAGAACCGACGTACGAGGAGATCGGCGAGGGCATGGGCGTCGACGCCCAGCGCGTGCGGGAGATCATCAAGGTCTCGCAGGAGCCGGTCTCGCTGGAAACGCCGATCGGCGAAGAAGACGACAGCCACCTGGGCGACTTCGTCGAGGACGAGAAGATGGTCGCGCCTGATGCGGCAGCCGGTCAGCAGCTCCTGAAAGAGACCGTCGGAGCCGTGCTGGGATCGCTCTCGCCGCGCGAGCGGCAGGTGCTGGAGCTGCGCTTCGGCCTCGGCGACGGACGTGCGCGGACACTGGAGGAAGTCGGCCGCGACTTCGACGTGACCCGCGAGCGCATCCGCCAGATCGAGGCGAAGGCGCTGCGACAACTCCGTCACCCGACCCGCGCCACCCGCCTGCGCGACTACATCGAGTAGCGCCCTCCGAACGGCACGAGCCATGTGGCAGCAACTCGCGAATCTCTTGCGCCGTGACGGCCTGCTCCGCCCGCTTGAGGAGGCGGCGGTCCGGCTCACCGGCTACTCGCTGCTGGGACGCATGATCACCTGGAACGAAGGCGTCCCGTATGTCGATTCGTTGATGCTGCGCTCGGTCGGCGCGAAGTCGGGCGACCTGCGCGACGCGGTCCTCTTCTACATCCCCGACGGCGAGAGCTGGGTGATCATCGGCTCGGTCGGTGGACGTCCGCAGCATCCGTCATGGGTGCACAACCTGCGAGCCAATCCCCACGCCTGGGTCTTTGTCAATCGCAAGCGACATCCGGTCGAGGCCGAGTTCCTCGAGGGCGACGACCGCGAACGACTCTGGAACGCAGCCGCGGCAGTCTGGCCGCCATACATTCAGTACGCGGAGCGCGCCAGGCCGCGCGAGATCCAGGTCATCCGCCTGAAGCCCGGCGACTGATTACAGCGTCGGCGCGAGTGAGCCCAGGAACTCTTCCGTCCGCGACCGCTCTTCGTCGGAGCCAAAGGTGACGCCGACGAAGTCGGTCGTGCCGGCATCCTGCAACTGGCGAAGCTGCGTCTCGATCTGCTCCTCGGTACCGAGCACGGCGACATCCTCCGGATTCGCTGCGCCCTGCTTGTCCAGCATTGAGCGGTAGGAGGGCAGATTGCCGTAGTTGGAGAACTGCTCGGCCGCAGTGGCGCGAGCCGCGTCCACATCGCTGCTGAGCATCACCGGCAGACCGACCACGATGCGCGGCAGCGAGCGGCCCGCTTCCTCGGCCGCGGCGTTGATCGTCGGAGCGATGTAGGACTCGACGACGCCGGCTGCAGTCATCCAGAGAATGGTGCCGTCGGTGCGCGCGCCGGCCAGACGGAGCATCGCCGGACCCATCGCAGCGAGCATGCACGAGACGGGCTTGGCGGCGTCGGGGATATCGAGGCCGACCTGGCCTCGGTAGTGTTCGCCGTCGGTCTTGACCGGCTCGCCGTTGAGAAGCGGCAGGAGGACATCCAGGTACTCCTTCATGTGCCGTGCAGGACGGTCGAAGGAGTAGCCGAACATGTTCTCGATCACGATCTTGTGCGAGAGGCCGATGCCCATCACGAACCGCGACCCGCCCGACGCGGCCTGCACGGTGAGCGCCTGCTGCGCCATCGCGTGGGGATGTCGCGGGTAGGTCGGCACGACGGCCGTCATCAGCTCGATCGACTCGGTCTGCGCCCCTGCGAGCGTGAGCGCGCCCATCGCGTCATGGGAGAAGATGTTGGCCATGCCGAAGGTCGAGAATCCCGCAGCTTCCGCGCGCTGCGCCTGCTCCACGATGTCATGGACGCTCGGCGCGGCGCCCGCGCCGCCGATGAAGATGCCGACTTGCATGGTTCGCCTCCAATACCTGTTCTAAGAAGGTTGCACGAGGATGCGGCCGCGTACGCCGCCGGCAAGGATGCGCGCGCCAGCTTCGGGCACATCCTCGAGCCCGATTCGCGCCTCAACCAGGTCGAGCAGATTGCTGCGGCTGAAGTCCTCGGCCATTCGAGCCCAGAGCCGCGGTCGATCCTCGCCCGGCCAGTAGACCGACTCGATCCCGGCCAGCGAGACGCCGCGAAGGATGAACGGCATCACGGTCGTGCCGATCGCCACGCCGCCGGCCAGTCCGGAGACCGCGACGACGCCGCCGTACCTGGTCTGGCGCAACATCGTCGCTGTGGTCGGACCGCCAACCGGATCGATTCCGGCCGCCCAGCGCTCGGACTCGAGCGGGCGCCGCGACTCCGCCGAGAGCTCCTCGCGGTCCAGAATCTCCGACGCTCCAAGCTCGCGCAGGAAGTCGTGTTCCGCCGCTTTGCCGGTGCTGGCGTGAACGGTGTAGCCGCGAGCGGCGAGCATCGCCACTGCCGTCGAGCCCACGCCGCCGGTCGCGCCGGAGACGATCACCGGCCCGGCATCAGGGCCGATGCCGGCCTTCTCAATCGCATCGATCGACATTGCGGCCGTGATGCCGGCCGTGCCCAGCGTCATCGCCTCTTCCGCCGACATGCCCTCGGGCTGCGGCGACAACCAGTCGGCCGGCACGCGCACACGCTCGGCGTATCCGCCGGGATGTCCCGTGCCGAGGTCGTAGCCGGTCGCCACGACCGCGTCGCCCGGCGCGTAGCGCGAGTCGGAGGAGTCGACGACCGTGCCGGCGAAATCGATCCCAAGCGTCATTGGATACTTCGTCACGACGCGGCCGTTGGGCGTGCAAGCGAGGCCGTCCTTGTAGTTCAGGTCCGACCACTCGACGGCGACGGTCACGTTGCCTTCCGGCAGCGCCGACTGGTCCAATGTCTGCACGGATGCCGTGAAGTCGTCGCCGTCTTTGTTGACTACGAATGCTCTGTATCCCACAGCGTCTCCTATCCATGTCATCCCGCTCCCCCCTCCGGGGGGAGCTGCCGAAGGCTGAGGGGGGCTCCGATTTCAGCTAGTGGAGACGGGCGGCTTCCATTGGGTTGGCCGTCTGCGGATCCGACTCCGCGCCGTCGTGCAGCTCGTGGCGGACGACGACACCGTCGGCGCTGAAGTCGACGATCGTGGCGCCGCCCGAGTGTCGCGGGGCGCCGGGGTAGTAGGCCGGCACCGTGCCGTCGCCGACGCCCTCGTGGACATCGATGTGGCCGAGGGCCACATAGTCAGCGGCGAGCGACTGGATCTCCGACGCGTGAATCTGGTACGAGTAGCGCGACTCGCCCGTGCCGACGTAGTAGCCGTGGGCCATCGCGACGCGCCAGATGTAGCGCTCGGCGTCGTCGGCCCAGGCCGGTTTGGCCGATGCGGGCGAGAAATCGTTGTAGCTCTCGTGCGCCTGCCCCCAGAACTGCACGCCGTGCTCCTTGAGCAGGACCAGCTCGCCCTCGGCCGAGGCGATGATGTGCACGTTGGAGGGGAAGGCGTCGGCAAACTTCTGGTAGATGCCTTCGGGCATGTGCGGATCGTGATTGCCGGGCAGGACCACGACCGGTCGCCCGACGGCCGCCATCAGTTCGCCGGTGACCTCGACGTAGGGCTGCTTGACGCGGACGTGGTCGAAGAAATCGCCGGCGATGGCGACGACATCGACATCGGCTTCGACGCCCAACTCGAGCACGTGCTTGAAGGCGTTTAGCGCCGGTTCCAACGACTCGGAGCCGTCGGGGTCTTCGCGATAGGGTTGAGACGTGTACGCGCCGAGATGCACGTCGGACGTGTGCAGCATCCGCAGCGGGCGGACCTCCGGCTGGGCGTTCGACACGCCGCCCGACAAGCCGGCTCGCGGTGGATAGACATCAGTACTCATGCGGCGCACACATCCCCGACGCCGCTCCCGCACGGCGCAATCTTGCTCGCAGACTAGCAGCAGATCGGCCTTACACTGAGATTCATGACGACCCAAACCGCCACCGAATTCGAGACCGTGATCGGACTCGAAGTCCACTGCCAACTGCGCACCAACAGCAAGATGTTCTGCCGCTGCGCGGCGGATTACGCCTCGGCCGAGCCCAACACCTACGTCTGCCCGCTCTGCCTGGGCATGCCGGGCACGCTGCCGGTGATCAACGAGAAGGCGGTGGAGTGGACGATCCGCACGGCGCTGGCGCTGAACATGACGATCCCCGAGCTGTCCAAGTTCGACCGCAAGAACTATCCCTATCCCGACCTGATGAAGGGCTACCAGATTTCGCAGTACGACATGCCGCTGTCGGAGGGCGGCTGGATGGATGTCGAGACGGAGGCGCTGGGCAAGCGGCGGATCGGGATTACGCGGGTCCACCTGGAGGAAGACACGGCGAGGCTGCTGCACCGCGAGAACGAGGCGGGCGAGCGCTACTCGCTGGTCGACGTGAACCGCTCAGGCGTGCCGCTGATGGAGATCGTCTCGGAGCCGGACATGCGCTCGCCGGATGAGGCGCGCACCTATCTGGTACAGCTCCGGCAGATTCTGCGCTACCTGGGCGTCTCGACCGCCGACATGGAGAAGGGATCGTTCCGCTGCGATGCGAACGTCTCGCTGCGGCCGCTGGGTTCGGAGGAGCTCGGCGCCAAGGTCGAGATCAAGAACATGAACTCGTTCCGCGGCGTACACAGCGCGCTGGAGCACGAGGTCGTCCGGCAGACCGAGGTGCTGCGCGCGGGCGGGCGGATCGACCAGGAGACGCGGGGCTGGGACGAGGACCGGCAGATCACGCTCTCGCAGCGCTCGAAGGAAGAGGCGCACGATTACCGCTACTTCCCCGAGCCCGATCTGCCGCCGCTCAAGATCACCGCCGACGAAGTCGAGGCGTTGCGCAGCCGGCTGCCGGAGCTGCCCGACCAGCGTCTTGCCCGCTTCCAGTCGGACTACGGCCTGGGCGATTTCGAGGCCAACCTGCTGACCGAAGAGCCTTCGCGCGCGGACTACTTCGACCAGACCGTCGCCGCGCTCACGGACCGCGCCAATGCACGAGAGGCGGCCAACTGGATCACGGGCGACCTGTTCGCGCAGATCAACAAGGACCCATCGCATCCCGACCTTGAGGACCAGCCAATCCGTCCGGCGCAGATCGCCGAGTTGGTCGGTCTGATCACGGGCGGCGACATCTCACGCAGCCAGGCGCGGACCGTGTTCGAGTCGATGTACGAAACCGGCGACAACCCCGCCGCGATCGTCAAGGCCAAGGGCCTGACGCAGATCAGCGGCGAGGACGCGCTCGCCCCGATCATCGAGCAGGTGATCGGCGACAATCCCGACGCAGTCAACGACTACCGCTCCGGCAAAGAAGCCGCCCTCAAGTACCTCGTCGGCCAGGTCATGCGCCACTCGCGAGGCCAGGCAAACCCCGCCCAGGCGTCGGACTTGCTGGTCTCGGCGCTGAGCGAGTAGGCAGGGAACAACTGCCGTTCGCCCGTCGTCTGTTGACTATGAGCACTCGGCATTGTCTCGGGATCTGCGGGCCGCTAGTCGCGCTCGTTGTGCTGTTGCTGCTGCCGAGTTCGACCACAGCGGAAGAACCGCTTTCGATCTCGATCTCAAGCTCGCGCGATTCATGCACGGTCGGGACATTGACGGAACTTTCGTGGCGCATTTCCGGCGGTACGGCACCGTACGAACTCGTCGTCAACGGCGAAGTGGTCGATCCCGATGTGTCGAGCCAACGGGTGCTGTGCGTGCTGGCCGAGGGTCTCGCGGACCCCTCGCAACTGCACGCACCCAATCGGACGGCGATCCGAGCAACGGTGACAGACGCCGCGAACCAGAGCGCATCCGACAGTCTCGTCTTGCCGCTGTCACAGCCGCTCCCGCCGCCGCACAGGGCCTTTGCAGGCGTCTGGCAGGGCTGGAGCGATTACCGCGTCGCCTCGCTGTCAGCCGGAGTGGATCGACAGGGAGTTGCACCAGATGAATCCGGCCCTCAAGCCTTGCCCCCGCATCTGTTTCGCTGGCGAGTGCACGGTAGCCAGCCTTGGAGTTATCACTATCTTGATGAGCCCGACTCAAGTGTGTACTTCTCGCAGCGCCTGCAAGAGCATGCTGCGGGCATGAAGTACGAGGTACAGATCAGTCAACTCCGGGATCAAATCGAGCAGGCAACTCCGAACGCCCTGCGCTGGACCCGGACGATGACGGCTATCAGCCACGGTCTGCCGAGGGACGTGACAGTTCGGACATCGAGCGATAGTGCCGTCGTGACCTGGCACGCCAATCTGAGAGACACTGATTGGGAAGTGACACTTCGAGATGACGACTGGGATGGGGACGGGTACCACGACAGCGAGACTCAGACGGTCAGCGGTCAGCACTCATACCGGGTGGAGTTCACCAACCTCAGGCCCGAGCACGACTACTCGGTCTCGCTGCAGCACTCTTGGGGATTCGTGCAGCCCGAGGCGACGTTCGACATTCGCACTGAACAAAAGCGGACAGACGCGTCGCGACCATACCCTGGACCGATCATTACCTCTACCTACCAACCCGACGGCTCGGACGCAATGGTCGTAGAGTGGGACGCACGCGCGCTCAGCGATGACATCGATTTCCTTGTCTACGCGCATGAGTTTGCGACGCCTGTCGATCGCGTGAAGATTTGGAGCGTCAGTTCCGACCGGCGCCAGGCGTCGATCGCCTACGTGCGACCGGGGACGCTGTACCGCGTCGTAGTTGCGTACGACGATGTGCATCAGACTCGCGATGAGTGGCTTGTTGAGACACGGGCAAGATTCGAGGACGTACGAACCATTCCAAACCGGGAAACGGGCGTTTCGGAGTTGTTTGTCGACTGGAGAGGCACGGCAAACGACGCCGGGATACCCAACACCTTTGTGCTCAACTGGGAGCCGGCGCTCCCTGCTCGGTATGCGCAAATTCAATGGCAGACAAGAGGGCGCACCATGCACTCGTATGGCGCCGCTCCGATTGTGATTCAAGTCACAGTACCCGGCAACTACAGGTTCCGCTCCAGACTCCGCGTAGGGGATCAATGGACCGATTGGACCCCTTGGCAGTATCGGAGCACGACTCCTGTTCCACCGGATCACCGCAGCATCCGAGCCTACGAACAGGATGATCAGTGGCACATCGAGTGGGATCCTGTCTACTACTCCCTCGCGACTGTCGACGGGTATCGCGTGTATCTGACCCTTGAGTCCGGCCAAGAGCTTCAGTTCGACGCCGGGACCGAGACCAGGTTGAGCATCCCGATGCCTGCCCGTGGTGTTCCTGTCAGGATTCACGTTGCCTCATACCATCGCCAGTACGGGACAGGACCCCGCTCACCGACTGTCGCCATTTCACCGGGCGCTCCTCCCGAACTGCACTTCTCCCGGTTCTACAACGACTACATCATGTGCGATCCCTACAGCGGATTGCCGGCGGCGATCCCATGGGAGGTTCGTGGAGGCGTCGCGCCTTTCTTCATTGCGGTCGGGAATCGTGAGGCATACGAGACGTCCGAACGCGAGGGAATCGAAATCGTGCCCTGTGAGTTACCTCTTGACGAAAACGAACCGTTGACGGAGTTGGTAACAATCAGCCTGGTCGACGCGCGTGATCGCACAAGCACTCTCACCATGGCGATTCGGCACGCGGCGCTCTACGGCGACGAACAAGACCGAGGCCTGTCCGTGCCTCAAGTGAAGGTCTTTAGCGTCGATGAGCGAGAGGCTCACCTGGGATGGCCCTGTAGCATCTGGGGCGTACTCGGCTTTGGTCCGAAGCCACCCATCACGCTTTCGCTGCGCTGGCGCTGGTCCGGCTCTGGTCCATGGCAGTACCGAGAGATCGAAACGGGATCACCGGGATACAAATCCGGCAACCAATGCCGATGGGTCTGGCCGGATCTGAGGCCAGGGAGCAGGTACGAGTTCCAACTGGCATACCGCCCGTACTTCGACGATGGCTCGGAGCCGAAGGAGTGGTCATCGATCTCGTCGTTCACCACACTGGAGGACGTCGTGGACGCCCGCATCCAGCGCACAGAGGGCCGCGTCAACGTGAGCTGGCCGGCTCAACCGGACGCGTGGCTCTATCTCGTCCAGCTCCAGGGACGGCATGAGAGCTGGTGGCGGCTTCACCGACCCGGAGGCACAACGGTTGAGACAGCCGTGTTCGACGACATGCCCGACGGAGCGGAGTTGACCGTCAAGATCACCTCGCCGCCGGAGTTCGAGGGTCGCCCACTATTCGGGCCCGGATTCCTAGTGTCCATTCCTCCCCACTAGGGGGAGGAATCCACTTGGGTTGACGGAGTCGCGCCGTCGTCTACCTCCGGCGGCCGGTGGCTCGGGCGACGTGGACGACCTGGTCGAGGTTCTGGTAGGTCGGGACTCCGACGTCGTCGAAGATCTGGTTGACGCTGCTGCGGATTTCCTCGGTCAGCTTCCAGTCGGTGGCCGCGACGTTCTCCTCGAGCTCGCGCTCGTTGCGCATGCCGACCAGGGCGCAACTGACGCCGGGGTGGTCGAGCACCCAGGCGATGCCGAGCTGAGCGCAGGTCTTGCCGTAGCCGTCGGCGAGTTCGGCCAGGCGGTTGGCGATCTCGACTTCCTGCTTGAAGCGCTCGCCCTCGAAGAGGGGCAGGTTGAAGGCGGTGCCGTTGGCGCGCCAGTCGCCCTCGTCGAACTGGTGATCGGGCTGGAAGGCGGCGGTGAGCAGGCCGAAGGCGAGCGATCCGTAGGACATGAAGCCGACGCCGTTGGCCATGCACCAGGGCAGCACGCGCGATTCCATGCGCCGGTCGAACATGTGGTAGCCGACCTGGTTGGCGACGATCGTGCCGTGGCGCTGGCACTCCTCCATCATGTCGATGTTGAAGTTGGAAACGCCGTAGTGGCGAATCTTGCCGGCTTGCTTGAGTTCTTCCAGACCCTCCATCGTCTCGTCGAACGGGGTGTCGTGGTCGGGCCAGTGGATCAGCATCAGGTCGACGTAGTCGGTCTGGAGCCGGCGCAGGCAGCCCTCGGTGTGCTCGATGATGTGGTCCCTCTTCGAGTTCAGACCGATCACCTGGGGCACGTCGTTGTAGTCGAAGCCGACCTTGGTGACAAGGACGACCTCGTTGCGGCGGCTGCCCAGCCCCTCAGCGAGCAATTCCTCGGAGTGGTTGGGGCCGTAGACCTCGGCTGTGTCGAACAGGGTGATGCCGCGATCGATGGCCATGTTCACGGCTCGGGCGGCCTCGGTACGGTCGATGTGACCGTACATGTTGCCGCTCATCTCCCAGGTGCCGAAGCCCACCGCCGAGGCGACCAGGTCGCTGTTGCCGAATCGTCGCTGTTCCATCGTCAGGGTTCCTGTCTAGTCGGCGTGAGCCGATTCGCGTCGTTCTGCAGGGATCAAGCTACCGCCTTCTCGTCGAACGGCACTATAGTGACGTTATGTTCCGACGCAGCCGAGGATCGGATCTGCCCGCAGTCGCACCCAACGACGACGGCTCGCGACCCAACCGGCAACTGCGCAAGTGGCTTGCGCCCGGGATCGGGGTCAAGCGCTGGTTCGTGCTCCTGCTGCTGGGCATGGGCCTGCTCGGTCTGGGCGTATCGTTCCTGGCCCGCGAGCTGTATCTGACGGTCACGCTGCCCGACGCGTTCTACTACATCACGCTGCAGTTCCTGCCCTACGCGATTCGAGGCGCGGTCCTGATCGGGCTGGCGGTCCTCTGCGTGGGAGTCGGGATCGTCAGGTTGACGTCCGGACTGGTCGTCGCGGCCCGATCCTCGGACAGCCGCGCGGGAGTCGAGGAGCCGCTGGTCGAGCTGCTGCATCGGCAGCGATTCGCCGGACGCGGCATTCGGATCGTTTGCATCGGCGGTGGTACCGGACTTTCGGTCCTGCTGCGCGGACTGAAGGCCTACACCGACAATCTCTCGGCCGTGGTCAGCGTCGCCGACGACGGTGGATCGTCGGGGCGGCTGAGGCGCGACATGGGGATCATTCCGCCCGGCGACTTGCGCAACTGCATCGCCGCCCTGGCCGACGCCGAGCCGCTGATGACCCGGCTTTTCCAGTACCGCTTCCCCGAGGGCTCGGGCAACGGCCTCGAGGGGCACTCGTTTGGCAACCTGTTCATCGTCGCCATGTCGGACGTGGCGGGGTCGATGGAGGAAGCGATCCACGAAACAGGACGAGTCCTCGCGGTGCGAGGCAAGATTCTGCCCTCAACGCTGGAGAACATCCGCCTGGCCGCGACGACCGCCGACGGCGAGCGAATCCGCGGGGAGTCATCGATCACCGAAGCCGGGCAGCGCATCGCGAACCTCAACCTGGAGCCGCAACATCCGGCCGCGTATCCCGAGACGCTGAACGCGATCCGCAACGCAGACCTGATCGTGGTCGGTCCCGGTTCGTTGTTCACTTCGGTCCTGCCGAATCTGCTCGTGCCAGACCTGAGGCTGGCATTCCAGGAGTCGGACGCGATGAAGCTGTACGTCTCCAATGTGGCGACACAACACGGCGAGACCGACCACTTCTCCGTCCAGGACCACGTGCGCGCGATCGCCGAGCACATCGGCGGCTTGCCGTTCGACGCGGTCGTGGCCAACAGCAACAGCCGGACACGACTGCCACGCGGCTGGAGGTCGGAGCCGGTGCGGATCGCCCGCGACGGCGAGGCGTCGCGGCTGCCCGACTCCTTGCGGATGATCGAGGCGGACATCGTGGACACGGGCAACCGTTACCGACACGACAGCGCAAAGCTCGCCGACGCCATCATGACGGCATACCATGAGGGACGCGAAGCCGGCGTGCGCCCGCGCAGGCCACAGCGAGTCGGCGCCGCAGGGCGGTAGGCTCTGAGGCAGCGCGGGAAGACCGGCAGATTCGACAGAGGCGGAGAGACGGCAGTTTCGTGGGCACATCCGACATCCTCAACGTCTTTCAGATCCTGATTGCGCTGGTCGTGATCGGGGCCGTGGTGTTGCAGGCCAAGGGCGCGGGGCTGGGCAACATCTTTGGCGGCGCGGGCGGCGATTCCTATCGCACCCGACGCGGCATCGAGCGCACGTTGTTTCGCGGCACGATCGTGCTGATGCTGGTTTTCGTCGGCCTGAGCATCGCGGCTACCCAGGTCTGACCCGGCCTGTTCAACATCCGGCCTGACCATGTCCGATGCACCGCGAGTCCTCTTCTATGGATCGCCCGACTTCGCCGTGCCGACCCTTCAGGCGCTAATCGACAGCCCCTGGCGGCCCGTTGCGGTCGTGACCCAGCCGGACGCCCGCGCCGGACGCGGCCAGAGTCTGCGACCGCCGCCTGTCAAAGAGCTTGCCGAGGCGTACGGCATCCCGGCAATTCAGCCGTCCAGGCTTCGTGAGCGCGCAGCCGTGGCACAGATCACGAGCCTGCGGCCCGATCTGCAGATCGTTGCCGCCTACGGGCAGATCATCCCCAGGAGCCTGCTCGACCTTCCGCGAATCGGTTCGCTGAACGTGCACGCGTCGCTGCTGCCGCGCTGGCGCGGCGCGTCGCCGATCTCCGCCGCGATCCTGCACGGTGACGCCGAGACCGGTGTGACGATCATGCTGGTCGACGAGCACGAGGACACCGGCGGCATCGTGCGTCAGCGCGCGACGCCGATTGGCGAGTCCGAGCAGGCCGGCGGACTGAGCGAGCGGCTGGCCGAGATTGGCGCGACGTTGCTGATCGAGACGATTCCCGACTGGCTCGAGGGCAAGATCACGGTCAAGCCGCAGGACGACAGCCTGGCAACGCGCGCGCGTCGGGTGAAAAAGGTGCAGGGCAGGATTGACTGGTCGCAGTCCGCCGAGCAGATCGCCAGGCATGTGCGCGCGTTCACGCCTTGGCCGGCGGCCAGCACCGCGTTGGACCAGCAGACGATTCGAGTGACTGCCGCGCGCGCCGGCGCGCCATCCGGCACCGAACCGCCGGGCACGATCGTCGAGCTTGGACCCGCCATCGTGGTCGCCACTGGCTCAGGCAGGCTCGATGTTCATCGATTGCAGCGGGCGGGCAAGCGCGAGATGAGCGCAGAGGAGTTTGCCAGGGGCGCCAGGGATCTGGTCGGACGGAAATTCGGCTCCGGCGATGACTGAGACGCGCGACCTGCTCCATTACGACGCGGCGGGACTCAGGCAACTCGTTGAGTCACTGGGACAGCCGGCCTACCGGAGCAGACAGATCTGGCGGCAGCTGTACCAGCGCGGACAACTCGACCCGATGGCGATGTCCGACTTGCCGAGCGAGTTTCGGCAGCAACTTGCCGAGGCAGCGCCGCCGCCGGCGGATGCGCTCGAAGTACAAACTTCGGATGACAGCTCGACGACCAAGGCTTTGATTCCACTCGGCGACGGCGAGTTGATCGAGACGGTGCTGATTCGCTCCGCACCGCGAGACACGGTCTGCCTCTCGTCGCAGGCTGGGTGTGCGATGGGCTGTGTGTTCTGCGCGACGGGACTGCAAGGCTTGCGGCGTCAGCTCACGACGGGGGAAATCGTGCGTCAGGCCGTGCTGGCGCGCGGCTGGTCTCGGGCGGAGGGGCGAGAACTCACCCACGTCGTCTTCATGGGTATGGGCGAACCGTTGGCCAACTATGCAAACGTCAGCGAAGCAATCACCCGGCTCACCGCTGAGGATGGGTTCGGGATCTCGCCGCGACGGCTTACGGTCTCGACTGTGGGCGTGCCGCCCGGCATTCGCCGCCTGGCTGCTGAGCATCCTCGTGTCAACCTTGCGGTCTCGCTGCACGCACCGGACACCAAGCTGCGCAGGGACCTGGTCCCCGTACCCGGGGCTTCGATCGATGACATTCTGTCCGCCGTCCGCGAGCACAGCCGGGAGACCGGCGGCCGGGTGACGTTTGAGTACGTGCTGCTGCAAGGTGTCAATGACAGTCGGGCGCAGGCTCTTCGGCTGGCAGATCGGATCAAGGGCTTGCGCGCTCACGTCAACCTGATTCCATTGAATCCGTCGCCGGGCGTCGTAGGCGAACGCCCGTCGCGGCGAGCGACGCTGCGATTCCAACAGGCCTTGCAGGAGTCCGGGATTCCGGCCACCGTACGGGTCGAGCAGGGCCGCGACATCGCCGCAGCCTGCGGGCAGCTTCGCGGCGACCGACTGCGACGAGTTGAGTAGTCCGAGTCGGGCTCGTCGGGCGAGCGACTACTCCTCGGTCTCCTCTTCCTCTTCGACCTCGCCCTCTTCGCCCTCGACCAGCTCCTCTTCCTCGACTTCGTCTTCTTCGGCGACACGCGGCGCCAGCACGGTGGCGACGGCGACGGTATCGTCGGTCAACGAGACAACGCCCTCGGGAAGGGTGAGCTCGCGAACCAAGACGGACTGACCGAAGTCGTCAAGTCCTGAGATATCCACTTCGATGACCGACGGCATTTCGGTGGGAAGCGCTTCCAGCATGATGTGCTCAAGCGACTGCACGACCGTGCCGCCTTGAGCCTCCGCCTCGGAGCTGCCGATCAGGACGAGCCTCGCTTCCGAGTGGATGCTGCGCTCCAGGTCCACTTCGTAGAAGTCGAGATGCAGGATGCGCCGGCTGACGGGGTGTCGCTGCACTTCCCGCAAGACCACGGGGATCGTCTCGCTCGCGCCGTCAATCGAGATGGGCACGACGGCATTGCGATCGACCGCCGAAAAGATGCGCCGGACCTCTATGTCGGAGGTCTGGATTGAGGTCGACTCGCGTCCGCGGCCGTAGAGGTTGCCGGGAACCAGTCCCTCTCGCCGCAGTTTCTTGACCCGCTTGCCCAACACGCTGCGGGTCTCCACCTGCAAGATCAGTTCCGCAGCATCAGCCATTGCAAGCCATCCGTCTCAACCCCGGCAGGGTGTAGGTGTCGCAACTCAGCGAGAGCTTATCAACCGACGCTATGAGTCGTGTGCAGGACGGTCAAGGGACGCTGGGGCTCACCAGAGTTTCGCCGTACACTGTCGCCACCATGCCCAGCGCCGAATCGAACGCCACGTCGGACAGCGGGTCGCCCGCGGGTTCCGAGGACGCGCCGCGTGAGCAGCCACGAGAGCAACTGTTGGGCGTTGATGTCGGCGGCACGTTTACCGACTTCGTCTTCGTCCGCGACGGACAAGTCCAGATCGCCAAGCGGCCCTCCACTCCGGCGGATCCCGGCCGCGCCATCGCCGATGCCCTGATCGAGTTCGCCTGGTCTCCGGATGAGGTCATTCATGGTTCCACCGTGGCGACCAATACGCTGCTCACGCGCACCGGCGCGGATGTTGCGCTAATCACGACCAAGGGATTTCGCGACACACTGGCGATTGGTAGACAGGCGCGTCCTGATCTGTATGCGCTGCACCCGCAGCGCCGCGAGCCGCTGACGCCTCGGGCGCGGCGTTTCGAGGTCGAAGAGCGAATCGCGGCAGACGGCTCGATCGTCACGCCGATCTCGGTCGAAGAGATCGATCGGGTGCTGGATCGGATCGAGCGAAGCGGCGCGCAGAGCGTGGCGATCTGTTTCCTGTTCAGCTTCATCAATCCCGAACATGAAGCGCTCGCTGCCGAACGCGCGAGGGCGCGCGGCTTCGCCGTGTCCGCGTCGTACGAGGTGCTGCCCCAGCATCGCGAGTTCGAGCGGATGAGTACGACCACCGCCAACGCCTATGTCGCGCCGGTGATGACCTCGTATCTCGACGCCCTCGAATCGCGATTGGACGAAATCTGCGCGCGAGGGGTACGGCTACGAATCATGCAGTCCAACGGCGGGTCGCTCTCGGCGGGGTCAGCCGGACGCAATGCCGTCCGTACCGTGCTCTCGGGACCCGCCGGCGGCGTCGCCGGCGCATTCGCTGCGGCCAAGGTCGATGGATACGCCAACGCAATCACGTTCGATATGGGCGGCACCTCGGCCGACGTGGCGCTTTGCCCGGGGCGGCTGCTTGAACGCACCGACCTGCTCGTCGACGACATGCCAATCCGCACGCCGGCGGTCGACTTGCACACGGTTGGCGCGGGCGGCGGTTCAATCGCCTGGTTCGACGCCGGCGGGGCGCTGCGCATCGGACCGCAATCGGCCGGGGCGGATCCCGGTCCCGCAGCCTATGGCCGCGGCCGCTTGCCTACCGTGACCGACGCCCACGTGGTGCTGGGCCGGCTCCGACCGGAACAGCAGCTCGGCGGGACCGTCTCATTAGATGTCGCCCGGGCGCGCGACGCCATCGCCACGATCGCGGAGCCGTTCGGTTCCACGGAGGCGGCCGCGCAGGCGGTCATCGATGTGGTCAATGCCAATATGGCGCGCGCGTTGCGCGTGATCTCCGTAGAGCGGGGCTACGACCCCGCGCGCTTCAGTCTGGTCGCATTCGGCGGAGCCGGACCGCTCCACGCGTCCGACCTTGCCGAGGCCGTCGGGATTCCACGCGTGCTGATTCCGTCTTCGCCAGGCGTGCTCTCTGCAGAGGGGATGCTGATCGCGGATATCACCCGCGACGCCGAACAGGGGCTGCACCTGGCCATCGAGCCGTCCGACACGGGCCGAGTGTCGCAGCTGGACGAGGCGTTCGATGCGGTCGCCCGGCAAGCCGCCACTGCAATGGCAGACGACGGCTATCGCGACGGCGTGACAACTGAATTTGCGGCCGACTTGCGGTATCGCGGCCAGTCTCACGAACTGACGGTACGTCTGCCGGGACCCTGGGATGCCGCATCAGTCCGAGACGCGTTCCACGCCGCGCACGAGGAACGCTTTGGCTTCTCATCAGCCGAGACTGCGGTTGAAGTCGTCATCGCGCGGGCAAAGGCTCGCCACCCAGGATTCGAGGGTGGGATCAGCGCCTCGCACGAGTTGGGCGCCACAGCGTCGAGGACGGAGGAGGTGATCTGGGATCAGACGCGTGCGACCACGGTGCTGCCTCGTGGATCGATCTCGGGCGTCATTGCCGGACCGGCAATTCTCACGCAACTCGACACGACGGTCACCGTGCCGCCCGATTGGTCGGCCGAGTCACTCGACAGCGGCAGTCTGTTGTTGCAACGGTCCGACCAAGGGAGCACGTAATGCCATCGACCGGCGTCGATCCGGCGCGTCTCGCCATCTTCGACTCGCTGGTCAGCTCGATCGCCGAGGAGATGGGCGCTGCGCTGAGACATACCGCGCTCTCGCCGAACATCAAGGAGCGCGCCGACTTCTCCTGCGCCGTGTTCGATCACGACGGGCAGTTGCTCGCCCAGGCGGCGCACATCCCGGTTCACCTGGGCGCGATGCCGGAGTCGGTGCGCGCCGTGGAGCGGCTCGCACCGTGGCGGCCTGGCGACCTGGCGATTCTCAACGATCCGTTCCTGGGCGGAACGCACCTGCCCGATGTGACGATGGTGTCGCCAGTGTTTGCGCACGACGCGGCGGAGGGCAGTGAGCCGATGGGCTACGTCGCGAGTCGCGCGCACCAGGCGGATATCGGCGGCATGGCTCCGGGCTCGATGCCAGTCGCCCGCGAGCTGATCCAGGAAGGTCTGGTGATCCCGCCGATCCGGCTGTATCGCGGCGGCGAACTGGTTGAGGAAGCGATGTCGCTGATCCTCCGCAACGTGCGCACCCCGGACGAACGGAGAGGTGACTTCAACGCCCAGATCGCGGCGCAACGACTTGGCGCGCGTCGCCTGGCCGACCTGCAGGCGGAGTACGGGGCGGACCGATACCGAGAGACGACCAACGCCTTGCTCGACTACGGCGAACGCCTGACGCGCGCGTACCTGCAGGATCTCCCGCAGGGCTCCTGGACCTTTGAAGACGCGCTCGACGACGACGGTCATGAGCCGGATCCCGTGCCGATCAAGCTGTCGCTGACGCTGTCGGGGGATCGAGCACACTTCGACTTCAGCGGCAGCGCGCCTCAGCGGGCCGCCTCGATCAATGCCGTCGCGCCGGTCACGCGCTCGGCCTGCTACTACGTCATTTGCTGTCTGTTGCCGCCGGACACGCCGATGAACTCGGGACTCTTCCGTCCGATCACGTTCAACTTGCCGGAACGCTCGGTCGTCGCCGCACAGTCGCCGGTGGCCGTCGCCGCCGGCAACGTTGAGACCTCGCAACGGATTGTCGACACGGTCTGGGGCGCGTTTGCGAAGGTCCTGCCCGAGCAGATGCCAGCGGCGTCGTCGGGCACGATGAACAATCTGACGGCCGGCGGCGTGGATCCGCGCAACGGTCAACCGTGGGCCTACTACGAGACGTCGGGAGGCGGACTCGGTGGGGGTCCGACGGGCGCAGGCCTTGATGCGGCGCACTCGCACATGACGAACACGCTGAACACGCCCGCCGAAGCACTCGAGCTCGCGTATCCGCTGCGCGTGATCGAGAACAGCATTCGACCTCGTTCGTCGGGGGGCGGCGTCCATCGCGGCGGTCATGGCCTTACCCGGCGCACGCAGTTTCTCGGACCGGCGCAGGTCACGATCATCAGCGAGCGGCGGCAGCAGCAACCCTGGGGCGCAAATGGCGGCCTGCCTGGCAAGGAAGGCCGAAACAGCCTGGAGCGCCCCGCCGAGGGAAGCCGTCGCTCGCGTCGCACCTTGCCCGGCAAGGTGACGATCGACGTGCACGCGGGAGAGATCATTCGCCTCGACACTCCCGGCGGCGGCGGATGGGGCGCGCCTGAATCACGCTAGAATTGCACGCACGGGAAGTGCAGGAGCGACCATGCCGGAAGGCTCAGACCGACTCGAACGCGATGTCGAGGAAGTGCTCTCCAACATCGAGGACTTCGACTGGCGGCGGAGACAATCCAGGCGTCCCGGGCCGATCCGTCTCGCCGTTCAGCGGTTCGGCGCCGGAATCGTCAATCGTGCGACGGCACTGACGGCGAATCATCTCCTGTTGGTCGGCGCGCTGTTTCTGATTGTCGGCCTGGTCCTGCGCGGCGGCGGGATGTGGCTCGCCGTGGCCGGCATTGTCGTGTTCGTGATTGGCCTGTTCTGGGCGTCGCGGGGCGGTGGGAGAGGAAATGGTCAGCCAAGGGGCGGCTACTGGCGAGATCGGTACATCAGCTACGAATCGCAGTCAGGAAACCCGTTGAAACGCTGGTTCCGACGAAACCGCTGATCTGTTCGACCGCGTCGTGCTGATCCGACTTCTGCTCACCGTGTTTCTGGGATCGGCATTGGTCGCAGCGTGCGGCGGCGATAAGCCGCCGTCTCCAGCGGCCGTTGAGACGACATCGCAATCCGAACAGACGCAACCGGCACAATCAGCAAGATCGGCAACCAGTGAAGCCCGGGCTGAAGCTGAACAGTCGCAAGGCACTGAGCAATCCGAATCCGCGCATCAACAGCAGTCTTCGCCCCAATTGGTAGAGGAGTCAGACCAATCGACCGCCGAAGCCGATGCAGACGCTGACCGGTTCCTGGCGTCGCCTCCGACGTTGGATCGCGGCCATGCGGCGAACGCGGTGATTGCGCTTGCCGAAACGTTGGGGCCGCGACCGTCCGGGACGGCCGAAGAGGTCGCGGCCGCCGCACACATCGCGGACCTGCTCGAATCGTATGGATACGAGGTGCGGATTGAGCCGTTTGAGTACAGCGTGGAGCAGCCTATCGTTCAAATCTTTCTGAGCGACGCGGAAGACATAGCCGCTTCCCGGTTCCGGGGTTCGGATCTTGGCGCAGTTGAAGGGCGCTTGCAGCCAATCGAAGGTGAAGGCAACCCAGCCGACTATGAAGGGGTAGACGTAGCAGGAGCGATCGTGCTCGTCGACCGCGGCCTCATCACGTTCGCAGAGAAGGCGCAACACGCCGCGGAAGCTGGTGCGGCAGCACTCATCATCGTCAACAACGACAACTTCTGGCTGCTCGGAGACTTGGCTGAGTATCGCAGCCCGATACCCGTCTTCGGCGTCACTCGCATACTGGGACGCAACCTGAAGTCTCGTTCTCCCCAGGTCGTGACTATCTCCCCATCTTCGGGAGACGTGAGTCGCTCTCAGAATATCGTCGCGCTTCGTCCGGACGCGATCTGCAGCGTCATCGTGGGAGCTCACTACGACACCGTTTACCGAACTGCCGGCTACAACGACAACAGTTCGGGGACGGCCTTGATGATGGAGTTTGCCAGGATTTACGCCGAACACGCTGCCTCCGAACATCTGTGTTTCGTGGGTTTCGGCGCTGAGGAGGTTGGCATCTACGGATCGAGAGAATACGTTCGCCGACTGAAGGAGACAGGACAGCTCGCCGATGTTCGCTACTTGCTCAACCTCGATGCCATCGGCTCCGGTTCCTTGCATCTCTCCCTCTCGGTCAACGGAGCTGACCTTCGCCTCCTGACCGCTCGGCTGGTTGAGCAACTCGGCATACCCGGCCCTTACATTGAGCAGGGCGGATGGGCCGATGCCTACCCATTTGCGCAAGCGGGGGTCGAGACGTTTTTCCCGTTGCCCGCCGGAGGTGTGATGAACACGATCGCCGATGACTCGAGCAACTTCGATGCCGCAGTCTTTCAGGAAGTGGCCCGACTCGCCGAGCATGTTCTGCAATGCATGCTGGAGCGTTCCGGCGCCTCAATCCGTCCGGTGTTCGATTGCGGCGATCCGAGTTAGCAACCACGTGCGACACTAGAAGGGTGAAGTCCCCGCGCCGCATTGGCATGTCCCTCCTCGTTCTGGTCGTTCTGGCCACTCTGGTCACGGTCGCCTGCGGCAGCGAGGCATCCGCGCCGACCCCGATCGATCCTGCCGCCGCATCGCAGACCGCCGTTGTTGACGAGGACATCCCGGTCGAAGCGCTGCCCGATCCGCTGCCGGCGCCCTACCTGATCGAGGACGACGTCACCGTCGAACAGGCCCCAATCACTGAGACGACCTATGTCGTCCAACCGGGCGACAGCCTCGCCGCGATCGCTGGTCGTTTCTGCATCACCGTGGAGGAGATCCAGCGACTCAACACGATCGTAGACATCGATTCGCTCGATGTTGGCGATGAGCTCAGGATTCCAATTCGCGAGGGAGGCTGCGGCGCGGCTGCGCCCCAGAGCGCGCAGTCGGAGGAGACGGCCGTAGAGGAGCCGACGCGGCCGCCCGGCGAAATCTACATCGTCGAGGCCGGAGACACGCTGGCCGATATCGGCTTCGCGTTCGGGTTTACCTGGGTCGAGCTAATGAACTACAACGGATTGACCGAGTCACAGGCGGCCAACCTGCAAATCGGTCAGGCGCTGATCATCCCGCCGCAACCGGACGAGGTCGAGCAAGAGGCGGAGCAGGCTGGCTCCTCCGAACCGCCCGGCTAACCTGCCCTCCGCCGTTCTGGTTTGATTGTCCCCTCGATACCCCTGTAGTAGCCTCACTTCCTGCGTAGCGGCGACCGGGTGGGTGCCGCTGGAGGGGCAACGGGTGTGTCATGGTCTCTGAACCTGCGCAGCAAACGTCGCAGCAATCTTCGCAGCGGGGGATTGATTTTCTGCTTGAAGAGGTCGCGCAGCGCAGGCTCAACGGCAACGCCCAATCGACCCGCGCAGCCGCACTCGAACGGCAGCACGGCCGCGGCAAACTGAGCGCGCGCGAGCGGCTCGACATCCTCTTCGACGCCGGTTCATTCACCGAGATCGACCCATTCGTCAAGCATCGCGGTTCCGGTTTTGGGCTGGAAAACAACCGACCCGAGGGCGATTCGGTCGTCGTTGGACACGGCACGGTCGATGGCCGCACGGTCTTTGCCTACGCCCAGGACTTCACCCTGTTCGGCGGTTCGGTCTCCGAGGCCGCTGCTGAGAAGATCGCCAAGATCCAGGACTTGTCGATGAAAGTCGGCGCGCCGATCGTGGCGATCAACGACGGCGGCGGCGCGCGCATCCAGGAGGGCGTCACCTCGCTGCGCGGCTACGGCGAGATCTTCCTGCGCAACACCCTTTCCTCAGGCGTCGTGCCGCAGATCGCAGTCTGTGCCGGACCGGCGGCCGGCGGCGGCGTGTATTCGCCCGCGATCATGGACTTCATCTTCATGGTCCAGGGCACCGGCCAGATGTACATCACCGGACCGGATGTGATTCGCGCAGTCTCCGGCGAGGAAGTCAGCCACGAAGAACTCGGCGGCGCGATGACCCACGCGACCAAGACCGGCGTCGCGCACTTCTGCATCCCCGGCGAAGAAGCGACCCTCAACACTGTCCGCCAGCTGCTCACGTTCCTGCCCCAGAACAACATGGAGGAACCGCGCTGGACCGATACGGGCGACTCGCCCGAGCGCAAGCTCGACAGTCTCGTTGACATCGTGCCGGCCGACTCCACCCGCCCCTACGACATCCGCCGCGTGATCCGCGAGATCGTCGACAACGGGCAGTTCATGGAGATCCAGGCCCAGTGGGCGCGCAATGTCGCCGTGGGCTTCGCCCATATGGGCGGCTACGGCGTCGGCATCGTCGCCAACGACCCTGATTCGCTCGCCGGCGTGCTCGACATCGACGCCTCGCGCAAGGCGGCGCGATTCGTTCGCTTCTGCGACTGCTTCAACATCCCGATTGTGACGCTCGTCGATGTGCCCGGATTCCTGCCCGGCACCCAGCAGGAGTACGGCGGGATCATTGCGCACGGCGCAAAGCTGCTCTACGCCTACGCCGAGGCGACTGTGCCCAAAGTGGCAGTCACGCTGCGCAAGTCGATCGGCGGCGCATACGTCGTGATGAGCAGCAAGCACCTGCGCTCCGACGTCAACCTCGCCTGGCCCACGGCGCAGATCGCCGTAACCGGCTCCGACGGGGCGGTCAATATCATCCACCGCCGCCGGATCGCCGCCGCCGAGGACCCAGTCGCCGAGCGGGCCAAGCTGATCGCCGAATACGAAGCCGAGTTCTACCGCCCCTACCAGGCCGCCGAGCTGGGCTTTGTCGACGACGTGATTCACCCGCGCGAGACCCGCACCGCCATCTTCCGCGCGCTCGATATGCTCGCGGACAAGGTGGACACGTCACCGCCCAAGAAACACGGCAACATCCCACTCTGACGCGCCCCGACATCAGCCGACCGAGCCGGAGCGGGTCGGCAGCGAACTGGACCCGACCATGGCATACGAATCCGACGCCCTTCAGCGGATTGACGCCGCGTACTCCAAGCTGCGCGACGGCATCGATGCCGCGCGTCAGCGCATCGACCGGCCGCTGACCCTGGCCGAGAAGATCCTATTCGGGCACTTCGTCGATCCGGCCAACCAGCCGCTCGGGCGCGGCTCGGACCATGCCTCGCTCCAGCCTGACCGCGTCGCTCTGCAGGACGCCACGGCGCAGATGGCCCTGCTGCAGTTCGAACTTGCCGGACTCCAGCGCGTCGTTGTCCCGACCACTGTCCACTGCGACCACCTGATCCAGGCCCGCGTCGGCGCGGACACCGACCTCCAGGTCGCGGTCACCGAGAACGAAGAGGTCTACGAGTTCCTGCGCACCGCCGCGGCTCGCTACGGGGCGGGCTTCTGGAAGCCCGGCTCGGGCATCATCCACCAGGTCGTCTTCGAGAACTACGCCTTCCCCGGCGGCATGATGATCGGCACCGACTCGCACACGCCCAACGCCGGAGGCATGGGCATGATCGCGATCGGCGTCGGCGGCGCCGACGCGGTGGATGTGATGGCCGGTCTCGGCTGGGGCGTGACGATGCCCAGGCTGATCGGCGTCCACCTGACCGGCGCGCTCGACGGCTGGACCTCGCCCAAGGATGTCATCCTGCGCGTCGCCGACGAACTCACCGTCAAGGGCGGCACCGGCGCGATCGTCGAGTACTTCGGCCCCGGACTCGCCTCGATGAGCGCTACCGGGCGCGGCACCGTGACCAATATGGGCGCCGAGATCGGCGCGACCACCTCGCTCTTCCCCTTCGACGAGCGCACCGGGGACTACTTGCGCAGCACCGGACGCGCAGACATCGCCGAACTGGCCGAGGCCAACGCCGAGCACCTGCGCGCCGACGACGGCGTCGCCGCCGCGCGAGGCGAGATCTTCGACCGAGTGATCGAGATCGATCTCAGCGATCTGGAACCCGCATGGGTCGGGCCGCACACACCCGACCTGCGCAACACCGTCGCCGAGGTGCGCGGATTCATGGAGTCCGAGGACTACCCGCTCAACGTGACCAACGCACTGATCGGCTCCTGCACCAACTCGTCTTACGAGGACATGAGCCGAGCCGCGCACATCGCGCGCCAGGCGGCGGAGGCCGGTCTCGAACTCCGCGCGCCCTTGCTGGTCACGCCCGGATCCGAGCAGATCCGCGCCACGATCCAGCGCGACGGACAGATCGAGGCCTTCGAGTCGGCCGGCGCAACCGTACTGGCCAACGCCTGCGGGCCCTGCATCGGTCAGTGGATGCGTGAAGACCTCGAAGGCGACGAGCAGAACACGATCGTCACCTCCTTCAACCGCAACTTCCCCGGACGCAACGACGCCAACCGCAACACGCTCGCCTTCATCGGCTCGCCCGAACTCGTCGTCGCCACCGCCTTCGCCGGCGAGATGGGCTTCGACCCGCGCTCGGACGCCATTGCGACGGACGACGGTGAGTTTCGCTTCAGCGCGCCCACCGGCGACGAGCTGCCCCCGACCGGCTTCGATACCGGCGACGAGGGCTACATCGCGCCGCCCGACGACGGCAGCGGCGTCGACGTGATCGTCAGCCCCGAGAGCAACCGCCTCCAGCGACTGACGCCGTTCCCGGCCTGGGACGGCGACGACTACCGCTTCCTCTCGGTCCTGATCAAGACGCAGGGCAAGACGACCACCGACCACATCTCGCCCGCCGGCTCCTGGCTCCGCTTCCGCGGTCATCTCGAGAACATCTCCGGCAACCTGTTCAGCGGCGGGGTCAACGCCTTCACCGACGACACCGGCACGACCCTCAACCAGATCAGTGGACAGGCCGGCCAGCCGATCAACGAGGTCGCGTGCGCTTACAAGGACGCCGGCATCCGCTGGGTCGCGGTGGGCGACGAGAACTACGGCGAGGGCTCCAGCCGCGAGCACGCCTCGATGGAGATTCGCTGGAGCGGCGGCTACGTCGTGGTCGCGCGTTCCTTTGCCCGCATCGCCGAGACCAATCTCAAGAAGCAGGGCATCCTCGCGCTCACCTTCGGCGATCCCGCCCACTACGACCTGGTCGGCGAGCGCGACCGACTTAGCGTGCTCGGCCTCGACCGGTTCGCCCCCGGCCAACCGCTCACCCTGCGCATTGACCACGAGGACGGCTCCAGCGACGACGTCCCCGTCAACCACACCTTCACCGAGGAACAGATCACCTGGTTCCAGGCCGGCAGCGCCCTCAACAAGATCGCCGCTTCGCAGTAGGCGCGAGCGCCGGTCAGCCACGCACGTAGCAGACTCAAGGCCGAGCATCGGATAACAATTGGACAAGCCCCGTCACTTCCCCCACGGGTGTGTCTGCCCGTGCCCAGAAAGGTCCAGTCCCATGCGAACGAAGGTGACCGTCATTGGAGCCGGCAACGTCGGCGCGACCACCGCTCAGCGGCTCGCCGAGCGCGGCTACGCCGATGTCGTGCTCGTCGACATCGTCGACGGCCTGCCGCAGGGCAAGGCGCTCGACATGTATGAGGCGTCTCCCGTGATTGGCGTCGATTCCTGCATCACCGGCGCGACCGACTACGGCCCGACCGCCGGCTCCGACATCGTCGTGATCACCTCCGGCGTCGCCCGCAAGCCGGGCATGTCGCGCGACGACCTGCTGCAGATCAACATGGGCATCGTCGATTCGGTCACTCGAGCCGCAATCGCCGAGTCGCCCGACGCGACCATCGTCGTCGTCTCCAACCCGCTCGACGCGATGTGCCACGTCGCCTACGACGCGGCCGGCATTCCCAGCTCGCGCGTCGTCGGCATGGCCGGCATCCTCGACACGGCCCGCTACCGCTCCTTCCTCTCCGAGGCGATCAACATCTCGGTCGAGGACATCAACGCCTTCGTGCTCGGCGGCCACGGCGACACGATGGTCCCGCTCGCTTCCTACACCACCGCCGCCGGCATCCCGATCACCAAGCTGCTGCCCCAGGACCAGCTCGACACCATCATCCAGCGCACACGCGACGGCGGCGCGGAGATTGTCGACCTGCTCAAGACCGGTTCCGCCTTCTACGCCCCCTCCGCGGCGGTCGCGCAGATGGTCGACGCGATCTCGCTCGACAAGCGCCGCATCCTCCCCTGCGCCGCGCTGCTCGAGGGTCAGTACGGCGTTGACGGCCTCTTCATCGGCGTACCTGTCGTGCTGGGCAAGAACGGCATCGAGCAGATCCTGGAGATTGACCTCACGAACGAGGAACAAGCTCAGCTCAAGCATTCCGCCGACGCCGTCCAGGGCCTCGTCGACGACATGGCCCGACTGAGCAGCTAATCTCCCTCTTCCCCCGCTCCGCGGGCGGAGGTGTCCCGCAGGGACGGAGGGGGCGCCGACGACCGGCAAGAACCAAGGACCGAACAATGACCGAGACCCGAGTCGAATCCGACACCATGGGAACGATCGAGGTTCCCGCCGACCGCTACTGGGGCGCGCAGACGCAACGCTCGCTGGAGAACTTCAAGATCGGCGGTGAGCGCATGCCCCGCTCGATCCTGCGAGCGATGGGCATCGTCAAGCACGCCTCGGCCAGCGCCAACCAGAAGCTGGGCCGCCTCGACGCCGAAGTGGCCGACGCGATCCGCTCAGCCGGACAGCAGGTGATCGACGGCGAACTGGACGATCACTTCCCCCTCGTCGTCTGGCAGACCGGCTCCGGCACGCAGTCCAACATGAACGCCAACGAGGTCATCTCGAACCGCGCGATCGAACTGCTCGGCGGCGAGATCGGCTCCAAGGCGCCGGTCCATCCCAACGACCACGTCAACATGTCGCAGTCGTCCAACGATGTCTTCCCCGGCGCGATGGCGATCGCCACCGCCGAGCAAACCGTCCAGCACCTGATTCCCAGCCTGCACTACCTGCACGACGCGCTCCAGGCCAAGGCCGAGGAATGGACCAACATCGTCAAGATTGGCCGCACCCATTTCATGGACGCCGTCCCGCTCACGTTGGGCCAGGAGTTCAGCGGCTACGTCCAGCAGGTCGCCTACGGCATCCAGCGGGCCGAGCAGACGCTGCCGCGCCTCTACGAACTCGCCCTGGGCGGCACCGCCGTCGGGACCGGCATCAACTCGCACCCCGACTACGCGGTCAAGGTCGCCGAGGAAATCTCTGACTTGACCGGCCTGCCGTTCGTCACCGCGCCCAACAAGTTCGAGGCGCTGGCGGCGCACGACGCGCAGGTCGAGCTGGCCGGCGTGCTCAACACCATCGCCGTCTCGCTGATGAAGATCGCCAACGACGTGCGCATGCTCGGCTCCGGTCCTCGCGCCGGCCTGGGCGAACTGGTCCTGCCGGCCAACGAGCCCGGCTCGTCGATCATGCCGGGCAAAGTCAACCCGACCCAGTCCGAGGCGCTGACCATGGTCTGCGCGCAGGTCATGGGCAACGCCGTCGCCGTCTCGGTCGGCGGCTCCAACGGACACTTCGAGCTCAACGTCTTCAAACCGGTGATGGCCTTCAACAACCTGCAGAGCATCAAGCTGCTCGGCGACGCCGCCGTCTCCTTCACCGACAACTGCGTCGTCGGCATCGAGCCCAACTACGGCCGGATCGACGAGCTGATGCGCTCCTCGTTGATGCTGGTCACGGCGCTCAACCCGCACATCGGCTACGACAACGCCGCAGCGATTGCCAAGAAGGCCCATGCCGACAACGGCACCCTGTTGTCCGCCGGCCTCGAGCTCGGGCTGCTGACCGAGGAGCAGTTCGCCGAGTGGGTCAAGCCCGAAGAGATGACCCGCCCCTAGAATCCCCTCTCCCCCCGCGGAGCGGGGGGAGATGTCCCGTCGGGACAGAGGGGGGCTCTCCGCTTCGCCTCTACACTGCCATCGTCACCACATCGAGATTGGAGCCCCGCGATGCCCAGCCGACGCAACATGATCGCCATGACCGACGAGGAAGCCAAAGAGTTCATCGAGACCGGCTGGACCCTGCAGGTCGCCTCGAACGGCAACAACGGGTTCCCCCACCTCGTCGCCATGTGGTACGGCGTGATCGACGACAAGATCCACTTCACCACTTATGCCAAGGCGCAGAAGGTGCTCAATCTCAAGCGCGATCCGCGGATCACGGTGATGCTGGAATCGGGCGTCGAGTACTCGAAGATCAAGGGTCTCGTAATCGAAGGCGAGGCAGACGTGATCGAGAACGACCCACAGCTCGTGATGGCCGTTCAGGACGCCACCGGCGAGAAGCGAAACCCTAACGCCCAGGGCCGCTCGTCCACCCCGATGGACGACGAACAGCGCGTGCGCCAGGCCTCGAAGCGCGCGGTGGTGCGCATCAACCCCACCCGCGTCTACAGCTGGGACCACAACAAGCTCGGCGGCGTGTACTAGCCCGAGCGTTCACCCGGCTCCGGCGCCGTGCTCGCCGCCTGATGGTCCGTAGAACACCACCCAAACAGCCAGACTGTCGCTGAACTCCTCGAACCGATGCCTGACGCCGGCGCCGACGAAGAACGCGTCGCCCGGTCCAATCTCCATCCGCTCGCTGCCCAGCGCGAAGACCCCGTTGCCCGACGCGACGATGTAGACCTCGTCCTGATCGTGTGGCGACTGCTTGTCGATCTCCTTGGGCGTGTACAGGCCCACCGACATCGTCCCGTGCCGCAGCAATTCCCGGTACTCGTCGGCTCCGACTCGCTCTGCCATGTTCGACTCCTCGCTCCGAACGCAGGATATGATCGGCCCGGCGCCCGGATTCCCCCTACGTGAGGACAACCCCCATGAACCTGACCCAGCTCGAAGTGATCCAGGAAGGCCTCGACGGTATGCACGGGATGCTCGATCGAGCCGTGCCCGACATGACTGCCGGGCAGTGGAACGCGCGACCCGCCGGCGACGGCGTCAGCGCCTTCTTCTCGCTCTGGCATTACGTTCGGACGGAGGACAACATCGTCAACTGGGTCGTCCACCGCCGGCCGACCGTCTGGATCGATGGGAAGTGGGACGAGCATTTCGGATTGCACCGGACATCGCAGGGCACGGGCATGACCAAGGACGAAGCCGACGCCGTGCTGCTCAACGATGTCGACGCTTGGCTCACGTATCAGCAACAGGTCTGGGTAGCGACACGCGAGTGGGTCGCCACGCTCGGCCCGGACGATCTGGACGGCGAGATCGTGATCCGGCCAACGCCACCGATGACCGTCTGGCAGGCCTTGACCGGCATGCTGCTGTTCCACGGCTATCGACACGTCGGCGAGGTCGAACATGCGCGAGGTCTGCTCGGGCTCGGCGGTCTCACCATCTGATTACCGAGTAGCGGTTGGCAGGCGATATCCTCAGTCGCGAACTACCGGACATGTACAGACAGGATGAGCAATGACCGACTTCGGCGTATCGATGTTCCCAACCGACTACGCGATCCAGCCGCCAGAGCTGGGTCGAGAGGTCGAAGCGCGCGGCTTCGAGTCGCTCTGGTTTCCCGAGCACACGCACATTCCGACTTCCCGCCAATCGCCCTGGCCGGGCGGCGGCGATCTGCCACAGGAATACTGGCACACGCACGACCCATTCGTCTCGCTGATGGCAGCCGCCGCCGCGACGGAGACACTCAAGGTCGGCACCGGCATCCTGTTGGTACCGGAACACGATGTGCTCGTATCGGCCAAGTCGGCCGCCTCGTTGGACATGATCTCCGGCGGCCGCCTGATTCTCGGCATCGGCGCGGGCTGGAATGCCGAAGAGCTGGAGAATCACGGCTGGAATTTCAAAGACCGTTGGAAGGTCACCCGTGAAATCGTCCTCGCGTGGCGAGAACTGTGGTCGCAGGACGAACCTGAATTCCACGGCGAATTCGTCGACTTCGACCCGGTTTGGAGCTACCCCAAGCCGGTCGACGGCGATGTCCCGATTCTGCTGGGAGCGCAGTCAAAGTGGTCGTTCGACCGGGTGGTCGACTACTGCGACGGCTGGCTGCCGATCAACGGGCGCGGCGACCTTCGGTCCGACATGGAGCAGCTCCGCGCCGCCGCCGACCGTGGAGAACGCGACTTCGAGACGATCCAGCGCAGCGTGTTCGGCGTCGGACCGGACCCGAAGCTGGTCCAGGACCTGATTGACATGGGCTTCCAGCGGATCATCTTCGGTCTGCCGCCGGCCGAATCAGGCACGGTGATTCCGTTGCTCGACCGCTACTCGGAGGTCAAGGCCGAGTTCAACGGCGGCTAGTCCCAGGTTGCACCGTCCCCTCTCCCCCCGCTGTTGGCGGGGGGAGATGCCGCAGGCAGAAGGGGGCTCCCGTGAGCGGAGAGATCCCAGACCAGCGGCTCACCCGTGCCCGCCTGCGACGGCTCCGGCAACTGCGCAGCGCCAAGGGGCGGCGCGAACAGCGCGCATTCCTGATCGACGGCCTCAAGCTCGTTCGAGACGCCATTGACGCGGCCGCGCCGATTACAGAAGTGCTCAGCGTTTCGCCCCAGGAATGGGCCGACGTTTCATTGCCCCTGACAACGATCAGCCAGGCGGACTCCGAGCGGCTCTCCGATACGCGAACGCCGCAGGGTCACTTCGCAGTCGTCGAGGATCGCGTTGGTGGACTGGATACGCCTTCGGGCGAGTCCTGGCAGGTCGTGGCGTTGAACGCGATCCAGGACGCGGGCAATGTCGGCGGGATGATCCGCTCCGCCGCCGCATTCAAAGCCGACGCGGTGATCGTGGGACCCGACAGCGCCGATCCGACGCATCCACGCGTCACGCGGGCTGCGACGGGCGCATGGTTTCGAGTTCCCATCGCTCGCTCCAGCGACTTGCGCTCGGATCTCGGAAGGCTTCGCGATGCAGGCGCATCGGTCGTGGCTGCAGAAGCGTCGGGCGAACCGCTGGAGGGCATCGAAGTCCCCCATCGAGTTGTCTGGCTGTTCGGCAATGAGGGATCGGGAGTTAGCACGGAACTGCAACCCCTGGTCGATCAGCGCGTCTCCGTCCCCATCGCCGATGCCGTGGACTCGCTCAACGTCAACGTGGCGGCCGGCATCATCCTGCATCATGGCCGGAACGTGGCCCGCGAGAGGAGCAATTGATGAGGATTACGACTTGGAACGTCAACTCGATCCGGGCGCGCGAGGATCGGGTGCTCAACTGGCTCGACCAGAACCAGCCCGACGTGCTCTGTCTGCAGGAACTCAAGTGCACCGAAGAGCAGTTTCCCTTCGACGGGTTCGACGACCTGGGCTACCACGTCGTGCTGCACGGCCAGAAGTCCTACAACGGCGTGGCCATCCTCTCGCTCGATTACCCGGATTGGGTCGAGGAAGCCGTCCCCTGGCCCGACGACGATCAGTCACGCGGCATCGCCGCCGAAGTCAATGGCGTCCGCGTCGTCAGCCTCTATTGCCCGAATGGCCGCGAAGTCGGACACGAGATGTACCGCTACAAGCTGGAGTGGTTCGACCGGCTGCGCGCCTGGCTGGATGGCCAGGACCCGTCAAGCAATCTCGTCCTGACTGGCGACTTCAACGTCACATTCGACGACCGAGACGTCAACGATCCCGAGTTCTGGCACGAGCGCAACCTCTGCTCGACGCCCGAGCGGGAGCGGCTCAACGCACTGATCGACTGGGGCCTGACCGACGCGCTGCGCCTGTTCGATGAATCGGCGGGGGTCTACACGTGGTGGGACTACCGTACCGGCGGCGTCATGCAGGGGGAAGGTCTGCGCATCGATCATCACCTAATCAGCGCCCCGCTGGTCGAGCGTGCGGCGGCGGTCGAGATCGACATCGAGGAACGGCGCAGGGAGGGCGACGGCGACAAGCCGTCGGACCACGCGCCGGTCACACTGGTGTTGGAGGACTAGCGCGGAAGCCAGCCTCTTCGAGCATCGCTGCGCATCGAATCGCTATGGCGTCATTGCCCTCACGGGCCACAATCTGCACCGAGAGAGGCAACCCGTCGCTGCCCGGACCAGCCGGCATCGCAATGGCCGGCGCCTGGATCAGATTGGCCAGCGGCGTGTAGAGGATCGACGTGGTCCAGGGGCTCACGGACACGCCGGCAATCTTCTCGATTCGCTCTCCGTGTCCAGGCGCGGCGATCGCGCTGGTCGGGATAAGCAACACATCGAAATCGTCGAACCAGGCGTCCATCTGCCGCTTCAGGCGATCCTGAGCCGCGTAGGCGTCCGCGACCTTCACGCCGCTCAGACCGCTGCCTCGCCTCAGGCTTCCTTGCGTGTAGTCGCTGAGCTCATCGTCGCGACCGATACACATTCGTCCGTAGTTCGCCGCTGCGCCGACGGCGGAGAGCGTGGGAAACACCTCGTTCGGGTCGCTGATCGGCGGCGATGCTTCTTCGACGGTCGCTCCCGCCGCGCGCAGTGCGTCAGCCGCATCGGCGACGCGCTGGGCGATCTCCGGCTCGCACGGCGTTGGCCAACCCAGGTGGGTCGTCCGCGCCACGCGCACGCCGTCTAGCGACCCTGGCACGGCGAACGACGTGAAATCGACCGGTCCCGAACGGTGCCCCGCCGGATCTCTCGAGTCCTCACCCGCGATCACGCTGAACATCAGCGCGGCGTCCTGTAGCGTCCGGGCGAGGACTCCGTCGGTGGAGATTTGCGACATGCCTGCCCCGCGCACTCGGCGCGGTATCCGCCTGCCGCTTGGCTTAATCCCGACCACACCGCAGTAGGCCGCGGGCACGCGGACCGAACCGCCGCCGTCAGTGCCGTGATGCAGCGGGCCGTATCCCGCCGCGCAGGCCGCAGCCGCGCCGCCGCTCGAGCCGCCGGCGGTACGTTCCAGGTTCCACGGATTCGCCGTTGGCGCTCCGATGCGATTCATCGTCTGCGCTGCCAGACCGAACTCCGAAGTGTTGGTCTTGCCCAGGAAGACGGCGCCTGCCGCACGCAGACGCTCGACGAACAACTCGTCACGCGCCGCCGGCCGGCGCGAGGTGACCAGCGAACCCATCGTCGTTGGCGCGCCCTGCACGTCGACCAGGTCCTTGATCGTGACCGGGATGCCCAACAGCGGCGGCGGCTCCTCCGACTCACGGAGTCGCCACTCGCGGGCGGCAACTCGGGCATGCGACAGCGCCGAGTCGCGGGTCTGGGTGATGAACGCGTGCAGGGACGGCTCCAGGCGGTCGATGCGATCGCCGAGCGCTTCAACGACTTCGATCGGCGAGAGACTGCGCGAGTCGTAGGCGGCGCGCAGTTCCAGCGCCGAGAGTTCGTGTATCTGGGGCATCAGAGATTCTCGATCTCGACCGACTCAATCTCCCCGGCCGGGCTGAATCCGAAGATGCGCCCGTAGAAGTCAAGCTCGGCCTCGATTGCGCGCTGAATGTTGGCAGCCTGACGGAAGCCATGCTGTTCGCCCTCGAAGGCGATGTAGGCGACGGGCAGGCCCTTGTCGCGCAGGGCCTCGACCATCCGCTCGGCCTGGTTGGGAGGAACGATTTTGTCCTCAAGACCCTGGAGGAAGATGAGCGGGCATGAGAGTCGATCGACCGCGTGAATCGGCGAGCGCTGTTCATACAACTCGGCTCGCTCGGGATACGGTCCGATTAGCGAGTCGAGGTAGCGGGACTCGAACTTGTGCGTGTCCTCGGCCAGCGCCGCCGCATCCGAAACGCCGTAGTAGGACGCGCCGGCGGTGAACACGTCGCCGAACGTGAGCGCGCAGAGCGTCGTATAGCCGCCCGCCGAGCCGCCTCGGATGGCCAGCCGGCTCGGGTCGACATCGCCGCGCTCGACCAGGTAGCGCGCCGCCGCTTCGCAGTCTTCGCGATCGGCGACGCCCCAGTTTCCGTTCAGTTGCCGCCGGTACTCGGTGCCGTAGCCGGTTGAGCCTCGGTAGTTGACGTCGACCACGGCGAAGCCGCGCGTGGTCCAGTACTGGATCGCGAGGGCGAAGCCGGGATTGGTCGCGCTCGTCGGTCCGCCGTGAATGAACGTCACCAAGGGCGGCCGTTCAGCGTCGGGACCGGCGAAGTCGGGGTTGGTCGGGGCGTAGTAGTAGGCGTGCGAGACCAGACCGTCGGCGGTGGGGTAAGTGATTGCTTCGGCCCGCGAGAAGTAGGCGGGGTCGATGTCGGGAGCGGGCGACGCGCGCAATGTCTCAATCTCGCCGCTGTCGACGTCAATGGCCACAATCGCCGCTCCGACATCAGGTCCCGCCGCGGCTGCGATGGCGCGCGGGCCAACAGCAGCAGTGAAGAAGCCAAACGTGTTGAAGGGCGTCTCCAACTCCCTCAGATCGCCGGTCTCTACGTCGATCACGCCGAGACGCCGACCGTCGGCATTGCCGTATTGCGCGACGATGCAGCACTCATCCATCACCGCGTAGCTTGACATCGAGAACTCCCATTGGGGTTGCCCGAACTCGGCGTCCATTGCCAGCACGGGGACAAGCTCCGTGCCGGTCCAGCGCTGGATGTTCCACCAGCCCGACGCGTCCGAGACGCAGTACAGCGTCCCGTCAGGGCCCCATTGCGGTTCAATGATCGAGACGGTGCCGCGGGCGTCGCCGGCGATTCGGCGCGGCGCGAGCAGCGAACCGTTGGCCGCGACCTCGGCCAGCCACAGCTCGGTCGCGTCCCAGGGCATGTTGGGATGATTCCAGCAGATCCAGGCCAGCCGGCGCCCGTCGGGGCTCAGCCGGGGCGACGAGCAAAAGTCGAAGCCCTCGTGCAACCGTTCAATCTCGGTCCCATCCGCCGCGCTGCCGTCGGTCGGGATCGAGGCGAGATAATTCTTCGCCTCCAATCCCTCGCGGCGGTGATCCTCGGCCACGCAGATCAATCGGCCCCGTTCGTCGTCGACCGCCGCGTCTGCGTAGCGAACGGCAATCTCGGGGGTCAGCGGCTCCGGTTCGCCCGAACCGTCGACCGGGCGTCGATACAGGCGTTGGTTGCTGAAGTTCGAGAAGTAGGCGACGCCATTCGACACCGCGAGCGACCCTCCTCCGTACTCATGGACGAGCGTGCGGGCACTGAATTCGGCGGTGGTGACCTCGCTCAGTTCACCGGACGCTGAGTACCGCATCGCTGCGTAGCGGCCGCGCTCGTCGGGCCGCGACTCGACCCAGTAGAGATCGTCGCCGTCGACATCGAGCTCGTCGAAGCGCAGCGCGCCCTGGGTGAGCATTTCGGTCGCGACTGGAGACGTCCAGGAGCCGTACGGCGCGACTGTTGGATTGCCCGAATGTTCACTCATCGTTGCCCCATCTCTCCAGAAACCTGCAATCATCGTAGGCGAGGATTTGAGAACGGCTTGCGTAATCATCCTGCGAGAGGGACGTGACGTGGCCTCACAGCGACCGGCAAGCGCACGCACGACGATTGAGGCGGCGGCTCAAGCCAATCATGATCGCCGCTTGGTCGACGCTCCGCTGGCGGCCGACGTGCGGCTGCTCAGCAGCATGCTCGGCAACACGATTCGGCGCGTGGACGGCGATGACGTGTTCAATGCGGTCGAACAGTTGCGCGGCCTCACGCAACGCCGGCGCGGTGTCCGCCAGGACCCCGAGCCGCAACTCACCGCCGAGATTGTGCAACTGGTGCACGGCTGGCCGCTCTGGCTGGCGGCCGAGGTCGGCAACGCGTTTCTGACCTACTTCCTGCTGACAAACACTGCGGAGGAAGCTCACCGAATTCGGCGTCGACGCTTGCGTTCGAGCAACAATCATGCCGCACCGCGTTCGCTGCCGGCGGTGGTCGAGCAACTCTTGTCCGGCGGCTTCGACGACACGGCGATTCGCACACAGGCGGCCGGCATCCACCTGCAACCCGTGTTCACCGCGCATCCGACGGAATCTCAGCGGCTGACCATGCTGGGCACGCTGCAGGACGTGCACCAGTTGTTGCTTGACCGGGAACATGCGATTCCTGCCGAGCTCGAAGAGATTGACGCCGCGCTGCGCACCCATATCGAGGGGCTCTGGCAGGCTGATCACCTGCGTCATCGCCGCCCGACCGTGTTGGAAGAGTCGAGGCTGCTGCTGAGGACGTTTGAGACTACGCTGTGGGACGCGGTGCCTGACGTGACCGCGCGATTCCGTCGCGCGACCGGCGTCACCGCTGCGGAATCGCCTGCGCCCGTCGTGCTCGGCTCGTGGATGGGCGGCGACGCCGATGGCAATCCGAACGTGACGCCGGACTTGACCTGGCAGACCGCGCTGACCATGCGCGCGCGGGTGCTGCGATTGCATGTCCAGGCCGTGCGGGCGATGGACACGATGCTGCCCCACTCCGCACGCCGTGTGTCGTCGTCGCCCGGTCTGGAAGAGTCGCTCAAGCGCGACGAGCGGCGCATGCCGAGGATTGAGGACCGGCTCAAGCACCGCAACCAGGCCGAACGGTATCGGCACAAGACTCGCTACATGACGGCGAGGCTTCAGGCGACGCTTGAGGCCGACTACGCACTGCTCGACACACGGGCCGCCAACATCCACGACGCGCGGCTGAGCACCGACGAGCCCGACGGCGTGCCCTACGACTCGGCGCAGGAGTTCGTCGACGACCTTGAGTCGATCTCGGAGAGTCTGCGGCTGCATGGCGCGGACGCCGCCGCGGACACCGTGGTCCAGCCGTTGATCGACCGCGCCCGCGCGTTTGGCTTTCACCTGGCCGCGCTCGACATCCGCGAACATGCGGACAGCTTCCATGCGGCCGCCAATGCGGTCCTCGAAGGACTCGACATTCAGCCGCCAGGGGGCAGCTACCTCGACCTGACCAAGCCGCAGCGCGAGGAGTTCCTGGCCAGGGAGCTGGATCGGGATTACTTCCCAGTCGGCCACGCGATGTCGACGCATGACGACGAAACACTGCGCAGATTCCGCACTGCACGCCGCATCCAGCGCATCTGCGGACCCGAAGCGATGCAGACCTGCATCGTCTCGATGAGCGAGACCGCTGCCGACGTGCTCGCGCCGGTACTCGTCGCGCGGCAGGCGGGACTCAATGACGTCGATCACCGCGCGCCAGGCGGGCAGATTCGCATTGCTCCCCTGTTCGAGCGTGTCGCCGACCTCGATCGGGCGCCGGCCGCGCTGCGCTCGCTGTTCTCATACGACGCCTACCGTCGCCATCTCAACGCGCATGACGACCTGCAAGAGGTGATGGTCGGCTACTCCGACTCGGCCAAGGACGCCGGTGTGCTGCCCTCGCTCTGGGGCCTGTACCGCGCCCAGGAAGCGATGCACGAGGTGGCGCGCGACGCGGGCGTCAAGTTGATGTTCTTCCACGGCCGCGGCGGCACAGTGAGCCGCGGCGGCGGGCCGTCGCACGACGCAATTCTCGCGCTGCCGCCGCACACCACCGAAGGCGGGATCAAGTTCACCGAGCAGGGCGAGATGATCCAGTTCACCTACGGGATGCTCGGACTGGCCAAGTGGAATCTCGAGCAGACCCTGGCCGCGTCGTTGGTCAAGCGCTTCGATCGCGATCATGACGACACACCGGACGCGGAGCGGGAACGCTATCACGCCGCGATGGACGAACTCTCGGAGATCGCCGAACTCGCCTATCGGTCGAACGTCGTCGAGAACCAGGATCTTCACGCCTACTTCCAGCGCGTCACACCGATCGGCATGCTCGGCAATCTCGCGATCGGCTCGCGCCCGACCTTCCGTCCCGGCTCGGACGCCTCGCTCACATCACTGCGTGCGATTCCCTGGGTCTTTGCCTGGATGCAGACCCGGCACGTGATCACCGGGTGGATGGGCGTCGGCACCGCGCTCGACGAGTTCTTCAATCGTCACGGCAGCTCCGGCGAAGCCTTGCTCAGGGACATGCGAGACCGCTGGCCGTTTTTCGCCACGCTGCTCTCCAACGTCGAGATGGTGCTGGCCAAGGCGGATTTCGATGTTGCCGAGCACTATGCGCGGACGCTGGGCGACGGCGACCAGGACCTGCGCACCTTCGGTCGCCTGCGCGACGAATTCGTTCGCACGGTCAGGATGGTCAATCGGCTGTCGGACCAGGACCGGCTGCTGGACGAGTCGCCCGTCCTGCAACGCTCAATCGCGCTGCGCAATCCTTATGTCGACGCGCTGAGCTTCCTGCAAGTCGACCTGCTCAGCCGTATCCGCGACCTGCCCGAGAGTGATCCCGAGTACGCGGACACGCTGGAGGCCATCCTGCGCAGCGTCAACGGCGTCGCCGCCGGCCTGCGCAACACCGGCTAGTCCCGCTAGCGGGTTCGCTACGCAACCACTTCCCAATGGACCAGGGTGAACGGCTCGGTCTCGTCGCTGCCCTCGTGGTCTTCGAAGACGGGGCGCACTTCCGCGCCGATCTCGACCGTCTGCATCGGGTCGCCGACGAGGTTGCCGACCATCCGCACGTTTTCGTGGTTGGGCAGCTCAACCAACACGACGAGATACGGGCACGAGTCCTGCAGTGCCGGATGGACCGGATGCCAGACGCGCTCCCACGAGTAGATTCGGCCGTTGCCCTCAACCGGCTTCCAACCGAGGTCGAAGGAGTGACAGCGGTGGCAGACCCACTCGGGCCCGAACTGGGGCCGGTCGCACGTGTGGCAGTTCTGGACGAGTAACTCGTGGCGCTTGACGCCCTCCCAGTACTCGGTGTCGAGCCCGTCAATGGCCGGCGCAGGCGCGGGCATACCCTCGCCCAGGTAGTACCTTCCTGGATTCGCCATTAGAGCACCGCCTCTGAACCGACGATCATGTCGGACACCGGGGTCACCATCGGACCCGAGGCAACCAGCGATACATTCACGTCGTCAACCTGGTTGCAGGACTCCCCGCGTACCTGGCGCACGGCCTCGATGTTCAGTTCCAGGCCGTGCATGTAGCACTCGGCCAGGTTGCCGCCGCTGGTGTTGATCGGCATCTTGCCGCTCGGCGCGATCAGGTTTTCGAACGTGATGAAGTCGTTGGCCTCTTCGTAAGAGGTCAGGCCGTGCTCGATGATGCTCATCACGACGCCGCCGGTGAAGTTCTCGTAGACCTGCGCGACATCGACCTCTTCCGGCTTGACCTGCGCCATGTCGTACATGCGCGGCGCGACGGTCTTGAAGTTCGAGGTCGCGTAATCGGTCGCGTTGTGCGAGCCCGATCCGGCCCGGTTGCCCGAGCCGACCGCGCCGCCGAGGAAGTAGACCGGCGTCTTGGCGAAATCCTTGGCCCGCTCGGCGGAGACGAAGATCATCGCCGCGCCGCCGTCGTTCTCCTGGCAGCAGTCGAACAGGTGGAACGGTTCGACAATCCAGCGCGAGGCGTCGTAGTCCTCGGGCGTGAGCGGTCGGCCGTACATGACCGCACGCGGGTTGTTCTGCGCGTGGTGATACGAGGCAAGGGAGCAGGCCTTGAGCGCGTCCTGGGTGATCCCGTGGTCGTCGAACAGCTTGTGGACGCGCATCGCGAAGGACTGCGCCGGCGACATCAATCCGTACGGCGCGGTGTAGGCCTGGTCGCCGCGCACGTGCGGGACCCGAGCGCCCTGACCGAAGCGTCCGAACTGCCCCTGCGCGAGACCGCGGAAGACCACGACCGTATCGGCAAGACCGGTTGCCACCGCGGCCGCCGCATGCGCGCAGGCCGCAGATCCGCCGCCGCCGCCGCCGCCCCACTCCATGTTGGAGAAGCGCAGGTCCTTGATGTCCAGCGCCGCCGCGATCCGCGACGGATCGTTGCGGTCGTTGGAGTAGGACGCGAAGCCGTCGATCTCGCGCGGGTCGATCCCGGCGTCGGCGCTGGCCTTGAGAATCGCCTCGATCACAAGCTTGAACTCGGCGTCCGGGGAACGGCCGCGCTTGTAGTAGGTCGTCTCGCCGACACCGATAATGGCGGATTCGCCGCGCATCGTGCGGTTGCCCATCTCTCTAGTCCTTCCCTGCAAATCGTTGCTGGCAGTTTAGGGGATGCCGGGAAATCGGCGGTTACTGGAGCACGCCGGCAACCAGTGACTCCGTGATCTCCTCGTCAGTGGCCGAGAGAATCTCCGACAGCACGTAGTGCGTGTGCTCACCGATTGCCGGTGCGGCGCGGCGCAGCTTCGCGGTGCCGCCCGAGAACTTGGTCACCAGGCCGTCGTACGGTGTCGGCCCCATCACCGAGTGATTGAGCGTGACAAAGAAGTTGCGATGCGTGAGCTGCGCATCTTCATAGAGGTCGGAGGGCCATTCGACCATCGACGCCGGCACGCCGGCCGCGGTCAGACAGTCGACGACCGCATCCGCTGTCTGCGGCGCGCACCATTCGGCGAGCGCCGTCTCAATCTCTGCCTTGGCGGCAATCCGAGCCGACAGGTCGTCGTAGTCGGCGCTTGACCAGCGCTCCAGTCCCGCCGCATCGCGGAGGGATTGCCATTGCGCGGCGGTCTCCGTCGCGATCGCCACGTAGCGTTCACCCTCGCCGACACGGAACACGCCATTGGGCGCCGCATACATCGAGCCATGGCCAACCGCTTGCGCGATACGGCCGTTCTCGATGTAGTCAAGCAACAGCGGCGCGGCGAAGTGAACTCCCGCCTCACTCTGCGCCAGGTCGATGTACTGCCCTCTGCCGGTCAGGTCCCGATGTCGAATCGCCGCAGCCAAGACGCCCGAACCGAAACGCGGATTGATGAAGTCGGTGTACGCGCCCCAGGTGCCCGACGGCTGACGGTCGGGCCAGCCGGTGATCCGATGCAGACCCGACAGGCAGGCGCCCTGCAAGCCGAAACCGGGATAGGTCGACTCCGGACCGGACTGGCCGCGCAGGCAGGTGCTGAGCATGATCAGTTCTGGTCGGTCTTGGCTGAGCGTGGCATAGTCGAAGCCGAATTGCTTCATCGTGCCCGGGGTGAACGACTCGACCACCACGTCAGCCCAGTCGATGAGCTGACGGGCGTAGTCGCGACCTTGTTCGGTGTCGAGTCGGAGCGCCACGCCGATCTTGGAAGAGTTGAAGTTGGCCATGAACTGCGCGCGGTCCATGCCCGGTTCGTTGTCCTTGAACGGTGGAGCAAGACGCAACACGTCCGGCCGCGTTGCCGACTCGATGTGCACGACGGTCGCGCCATGGTCGGCCATCGACTTGGAGATCAGCGGACCGACGCCGACCCATGCGAAGTCGGCGATCTTGACGCCCGACAGCGCGCCGCCGTCCTCGCCGCGCACGCCGTTGGACGAGATCGAAGCCCGCGCCGCCCGCTTGGGCGCGCGGCCAACTTCGGCCAGCAGATGTTGGTCCTGGCCCAGCGTCGGCGCAGGTCGCGTGAGTTGCAGCGGCGTCCTGGAGAGCTTGGCGAACGGTCCCGGATAACGGTGTCCGTCGAGATCGACCCAGAAGCCGCGGGCGGCGAGGTGCGTGTCGTTGGCGATGTCTTCCATCGTGTAGAGCGGAGCCATCATGAAGCTGTCGCGGACCGCGCGCTCGAAGCACTCGGCCATCGTCTTCTTGGCCACAAAGTGATGCAGATTCTCGGTCGCGATCGCGACTTGTCTTCCGACTTCCGCAGGATCTTCGGTGACCAGGCGGGCGACGTCGGCCGCCCACTCGTCGATGTTTGCGCCTTCCATTTCGCCGATCAGCTCGCCCTCTTCCTCGATCCATTTCAGGACCAGCGTCGAGTGACGCAGTCCCAGTCCACCCGGCACAATGCTGAACACGACGTAGCCGTCGAGGCAAGGATGCACGCCCATTACGGCGCCGCCGAGATTGTCGCCGCCGACGTTGCGTTGCGCGCAGGTACCTGGCGGATCGCCGCCGGTGTTGGGCGGGAATCCGGTTGCATGCATCAATGTCCAGACGACTGCGGCCTGCATCGAAACATCAAGGTGCTGACCCAGCCCCGACAGTTCGCGCTCACGCAACGCAATCGACGTATCGGCGGCGGCCTGCACGCCGGAATGAATCGATGCCTGCGGCAATCCCACCGGAACCGGTGGTCGGTCGCCGTCTCCTTGCAGGCCAACCAGGCCACCCGCGGCCTCAAGCGTCAGATCGGTCGCCGGTCGGTCGGCATGGGGTCCGTCCTGGCCGTATGGCGTCACCGACACGTAGATCAGGTCGGGCAACTCGCCCTTGACATCGTCGTAGCCCAGTCCCCACTGCGACATCGTGCCGGGATCGAACGACTCGATCAGCACATCTGCGGTCGCAAGCAGAGCGCGGAAGTCCTCGCGTCCCTGCGAAGATTCCAGGTCGATCACGACGCTGCGCTTGCCCAACCCCATCTGCGCCCAATAGAGCGAACGGCCTGGCTCCGCGTCGCTGAACGGAGGCATCCGGCGGGCGGCGGCGCCTGTCGGCGGTTCGACCTTGATTACTTCCGCTCCCATGTCGGCGAGTACTCGTCCGGCCATCTCCGCTCGAGGCGTCGCCAGATCGAGCACTCGCACGCCGTCCAGCAGCGTGTCCGACCCTGCAGTCGTCATCCTCATACTCCCATCCGATGTCTGGCACAGATCGCGTTCAAGATACCGAAGCGTCCCCGTTAAGTGACTACGTGACCAGGAACACGCGAATCAGCACGGAGAAGACGCCGAAGAGCAGCAGCGCGCCCAGGATCCACCAGAGCAGCTTCGGCGCCTCTTCGCGCGGCTCGTCGGCGCGATTGCCGGGATCAATCCAGCGGGCGTGGCGTTCAGGTGGCGGACGACGGCGTCTGGCACGTGGTGAATCGGGCGCTGGCGGCGGCCACAATTCGCGGTCTGAGTCTGCTTGATTTGCCATCTGACCATCTCGCCGACGCGCGCTTAGCTGTAGGCGCGGTCAGTTCAGCCAGTCTAACCACGCGCCGGCTCGCAATGGCAGGCACGAAACCGCCTCTGCGCATAGCGGCGCTTGCCTCTACCCTCTGTCCTGAAGCCCCAGCGGGCCATGTGCGCAATCGGAGATGCGGAGCCTCACGTGTCCAGGATTCTCGTCACTTCCACGCTGTCTGGCGACGGCAAGTCAGTCGTCGCGGCCGGAATCGCTTCGGCGTTGCGTTCGAGCGGGTCCACGGTGCGGCTCGAACGGATCGACGACTCGGAGTCCGCCGTCGCCGACGCAGCGCAGTTGTCGCAACTCAACGGCGTGCGAAGCAGCGGACGGCCGGTTGCAGCGTCGGACATCGAGTTCGACACCGACCACACGGTGATTGAGGCTGACGCCGCAGAGCGCATCGACCGTGACCGTACCGTGCTCGTGGTTCGACACGGTGAGGCCGACGACGACACGGTCGCCCGGGCGTTGGAGTCGCTCGCGCCGGACCTGGTGGTCGTCAATGCGGTGCCGCAACAGGGAGACCAAGCCGCGGTCGCGCGGATCAGTGGCCTCGGCGGAAGCGTGGTCTGCGCGTTGCCGCAGGACCGCCACCTCGCCGCGCCGACCGTCAAGGACATCGCGCCCGCCATCGACGGCGCGCTCTCCGGCGACGAAGCGTTGTTTAAGGAGGCTTCTCGCGACCTCGTGATCGGGCCGGTCAGCGCGCACGAGGGCATGGACTACTTCCGCAAGTATCCCGACAAGACGCTGATTACCCGCCACGATCGGATCGATATCGCCCTGGGCGCGCTCGACTACGAGCCGCTCTGCCTGATCCTGGCCGGCGGCGAGCCGACGCTGCCCTACGTTGCGCAACGCGCCGAGCGGGAGTCGTTCGCCCTGATTACCACCGCAATGACGACGCTGGAGGCGGTTGAGGCAGTCGGCGAGCTGTACGGACGCGCGGCGTTCGTGGGGCAACGCAAGCTGGACACCGCTATTGAGCTGGTCGGCAGCGCCGTGGCCGTCGACTCGCTGCTCTAGCGCTTGAGCAGCAACGTCAGCCCGTCACCGACGGTGAGCTGTACCGAATCGACACGCGGGTCATCTGTCACGCGCCGATTGAACTCGTCGATCGCCTTCGTGTCCGGATCATTCGCTGCGGGATCGGCGACCTGCCCGCCCCAGAGCGTGTTGTCGACGACAATGACTCCGCCGGGACGTAGCAGTTCGAGCGCAGCTTCGAAGTAGCTCCAGATTGGTTCCTTGTCCGCATCGATGAAGGCGAAGTCGAAGGGGCTTCCGCCTGCTCGGCGGAGAAGTGCAAGGGTGTCAAGCGCAGGGCCCAGGCGCAGTTCGATCTTGGCCGAGACTCCTGCTTCTTCCCAGTAGCGTCGCGCGATCGAGGTCCACTCTTCGCTGACATCGCAGGCGACAACCCGGCCGTCCTCGGGCAACGCCTGCGCGACGGCCAATGCCGATGCGCCGGTGAAGGTTCCGATCTCCAGGGTCTTGCGCGCGCCGATCAGGCGGACCAGCCAGCCGAGCAGGCGCGCCTGGTCGGCGCCGATCTGCATCCCACCTGCGGGCAGCACCGACGTTTCCGCTCGAAGCCGGCGCCAGGTGCCGTCCTCCCGCGTCGAGGCTTCCTCCATGTATGCCGCGAGTTCTGCGGTCACCGTGATGGAACGAATCGAGCTCATCGTTCGCACACTATCGCAAGCGCCAAACGTTTCCCTTGCGCTTGCGCGGTTGATCAAACCCGATAACACTGCGAACTTAGTCAAAGCTTCAATGCACTGACCCGACACGGATCGAGTTCAGAGGAGAGCGCAGAGACATGGCCAACGACAAGCCGAAGACGAAGGTCCAGATCGCGAAGGCGATCGAAGAGAAGACGGGAATCGCCAGTCGCGACGTCAACGAAGTGCTGGACGGACTGGCCGATGTCGTGCTGGAGGACCTGTCAAGCGGAGGCCCGGGCTCCGTGACGGTTGCCGGGCTGATCAAGGTGGACATCGTCGCGCAGACGGCGCGTCCGGAGCGGCAGGGCCGCAATCCGGCCACCGGCGAGTCGATCACGATCGCTGCCCGTCCGGCCCTCGATCGCGGCAAGGTTCGCGTGCGAGCGCTGAAGCGCCTGCGCGACGTGCTCTAGCTCAACACCAACTGCTACGCCGATGTCGCCCCTTCCCGCCACGAGTGACGCCGGAAGGGAACTGATCGAGCGCCTGGCTCCGCATCGGGAAAGACTGGCGGATCTCGCGATCACGCATGATCGCGAGGCCTCGTTTCCGTTTGCGTCCTTCGAGTTGCTGCGCGAAATCGGCTGGTTCTCCGCGCCGATCCCGCTCGAGTACGGCGGTGCCGAGTGTTCGCTGACCGATCTCGTCGCCGCGCAAACCGCGCTGGCCAGGGTCGACATGGCGCTCGCCTTCTCCTGCGGCATGCACCTCATGTCGGTCGGTTCGGAGCGCTCCAATCGCAACTGGCCGGACCAGTTGCGCGAGCGCATTTTTCGCTCGGTGGTCGAGGATGGCGCGCTCTGCAACCAGGTCGCCACGGAGCCCGATCTCGGATCGCCCCAGGGCGGCGGACGCCCGCAGACTGCGCTCACGCCTGACGGTCCGGGACGCTGGCGTATCAACGGACGCAAGTCGTTCACCACGCTCGCGCCGGCCCTGACCTGGTTCCTGACCTACTGCGCGATTGAAGATGGATCCGGAATGCTGGCGCGGGTGGCCGTACATCGCGACTCGCCCGGCTTGCGGATTGAGGAGACCTGGGATGTCGTCGGCTTGCGGGCGACGGGATCGCACGACGTCTGGTACGAGAACGTCGCGGTCACGGACGACGAGTTCCTGGTTCGTCAGGATCCCTCCCAGACAGGACAGCGTCACGGCGACTTCGCCTGGTTCGCGCTGCTCGTCGCTGCGGCTTCGTTGGGCGTCGCAGAGGCGGCGCGCGAGTACACCGTCGATTTCGCCCGTCATCGGCGACCTTCTGGCGCGCCCGGTCCGATCGGCAGCATTCCGACAGTGCGCGCCCAGGTTGGCGAGATCGATCTGCGCCTGATGTCGGCTCGGGCGTTGCTGCACGAGACCGCATCGGCATGGGATCGGCTTGAGAACGATCAGCGCTTCAGGCTCGGACCGCGCGTCGCCGCGGCGAAGCTCCATGCCGGCGATATCGCCGTCGATGTGGTCGACCGCTGCATGAGGCTGGTTGGCGGCGTGTCATTGCATCGCTCGCAACCATTGGAGCGCTTCTACCGGGACGTACGAGGACCGCTCCACAACCCACCGATTGCCCCGCGAGGTCTGGAACTGATCGCGGCGGACGCCCTCGACCCGCTGCCCGACCTCGACTCGTAGCTACTTCTTGAACGTTGACGTGAGGCGTTGAGCAAGTCCCATTCGATGCTGAACTGCCCCGCCGCCGCTCAGCGACATCCAACGAAGCTCTCGCAACCATCGCTCCAGGGGCAAGTCCGCTGATCCGCCGGCTGGACCGTGCAGGTCCATTGCGCGCTCCACGACTGAGCATGCCGCATCCAGCGCGAAGGCCAGCGATGCGAGGCCCAGTTCCTCAATCCGGTCCGCCGCGGACAGATAGAGCGTGCGCGACGCGGAGACGGTAATCTCGTTGTCGGCGAGCGCCAGCCTGGCCCATTCACCCTGCGCGAGCGGCGCGCCGTGCTCGCGACGCGACCAGACCACGCCGCGGCACATGTCCTGGGCGGCCGACGCGATGCCCGTCAGATGGGCCGATGTGAACGTCCTCCGGCGCAGCACAAGGCTGTTGGCGAACGACGGTCCGGCGTCAATCTCGCCGATCATGTTTGACTCCGGCAACTTGACCGCCGAGAGATTGAGTTCCATCGTGTCGCGGCCCGCCGCGATCGTCGGCCATGACCTCCAGCGCTGGAAGCCAACTCGATCAGTCTCGACAACGATTGCCGAGATGCCGGTTCTCTCACCCGGCGCTGTTTCCGTGTTGCAATAGACGATGCCGAAGTCGGCGTTGACGGCGTCGGCGACGAACAGCTTGGTCCCGTCCAGCATCCAGCCGAGGGGGTGCTTCCGGGCCCTAATGCGGACGCCGTCGGTGGGCAGGAACGACAGGTCAGGATCGTCCAGGCCGCGAAAACAGGCGGCTTCGCGCCGCAGCAGCGGCTCCAGGAATCGCTCACGCTGTTCGTCGCTGCCGGCGTAGAGCTGCTGCGGCGGGTCGGGATCGAAGAGGCCGTAGGCGGGATTGAGCGCGCCGGCTCGATGCTGGGAGAGCTCTTCGGCGATCCGGAGACGGTCGGCGTCGGGGAGGTCGACCTGCGGATCCGTCGAGGCGTCGCGCGGAGCCATCAGGTGGTCGATGCCGAGCTTCGCGGCGCGGTCGAGCAGCGCTGTGAACACGTCATCCGGCAATCGGTGGGCGTTCGGCTCGAGCCGGCGTTCCTGCAGCCAGATCTCGTTGCGGACGAACCGGCGGACGGCCTGAACGAACAGATCGAGTGCTTCGTTCACGTTCCACTCACCAACCTATTACCCGAGTGCGCCGCTCTCGGCCAGCGCCGCGATCTCGTCGTCCGACAGGCCGGTCTCGCGCAGTACGTCGTGGGTGTGCTGTCCGGTCTTCGGCGCCGGACCGCGCGGTCCGATCTCAGCCCCTTCGATCTCGAACGGTGTGTTCAACGTGCGGAACGGACCTTCGGGCCCGTCAATCACGCTCCAGGCGTTCATCTCCTCCATCTGCGGATCGTGAATCAGCTCCGGAAGCTCGGCAACCGGCGCCCAGGTCAACGCCTCGGCGTCGAGACGCGGAACCCACTCGGCGAGCTGCTTCGAGCGGAACGTGGCAACGATCTCGGAAGTGAGTTCGCGACTGTGTTCCGCCCGTCCAAGCAAGGTCGAGAAACGCTCATCTCCGGCCAGATCCTCGCGGCCCAGCGCCCTGCAGGTCGGTTGCCAGTAACGATCGCCGGTCGGCATGACCAACATCAGCCAGCGACCGTCGGCGGTCTCGTAGGAGTTGAACAGCGGATTGCCCGGCTGCACGCGGTCGATTCGTTGCGGCTGCTGCTCGGTGATCAACGCCGCCGAGACATCCGCCCCGATCGTCCACGCGCCGGTCCGTTGCAGCGTGACCTCGACGTACTGGCCCTCGTCGGTCAGATCGCGCAGACGCAGCGCCGCAAGCGTGCCCGAAAGCAGATTGAGCGCCGTCGCATGATCGCCTTGTCCAGGACGGCAGGGCATCGGCGGACCGCCCGGCTCGCCGATCAGACTCATGATCCCCGATCGCGACCAGAACGCCGAGTAGTCGAAGGCTGTCTTGGCGTTGTCGGGCCCGCGCGTTCCGTAGCCGGTGAGCACCACGTAGATCAGACCCGGATTGACATCCTGCAATGACTCGCGGGTCAGGTCGTAGCGGGCGATACGCGGGGCGGTCAGGTTGGTGATGAAGATGTCGGCGCCGGCGACCATCCGCTTGACGACCTCGCTCGCGCCCGGACGCTCCAGCGAGAGCGCGACCCCGCGCTTGCCGCGGTTGTCCAGCTCGAACGCGGCATCCACGTCTGTCTCAGGGTCGAAGTCTGACTTCTGGCCGCGCATCAGCGTGGTGCGCCAGGCGTCGCCCACGGGATTCTCGATTTTGACCACGTCGGCGCCCAGATCGGCCATCAAGGCCGCCGCCGATGGCGCCGCCAACCAGTTCGCAACCTCGACAACCCGAATTCCCTCGAGCGGCGCAACCATAGCCCGACCCTTCGTTAGCTTGCAGTCCGATCCTACTTGCCGCGACACCGACCCAGAATCAACAGGAGCCGATCATGCAACACCGACCGACCGCCTCGCGCGTACCCAATCCCGGAATCCGCGAACTGTTCACCCGCGAAGCGCGCTGGCAGTCCTGGCTCGATGTCGAGGCCGCATTGGCTCGGGCCGAGGCCGAACTGGACATGATTCCCGCCGACGCCGCCGTGCAGATCGCCGAACACTGCCGGCTCGAATTGCTGGACATGGAGAAGATCGAAGCGATCCTGGTCGTCACCGCGCACCCGCTCGTGCCGTTGATCTGGGAGCTGGACCGCATCCTCGGCGACGAGATCGGCGGCTACGTCCACTGGGGCGCGACGACGCAGAACATCACCCAGACCGGCGACATCCTGCAGTTGCGCCGCGCGCACGCGATCATCCTCGGCCAGATCGGCCAGCTGCTTGCTCTGCTCGCGCCGTTGGCCGAGCGTCACGCCGATGTTCCCTGCGCCGGACGCACGCACGGTCAGCACGCGGTACCGGCCACCTTCGGCTACAAGGTCGGCGCATGGATCGATGAACTCTGCCGCCATGTCGAGCGGCTGCGCGACGCCGAGCCGCGCGTCTTCGTGGCCATGCTCGGCGGCGCGGCCGGCACGCTCGCATCGTTCGGCGCGCCCGGTCTCGCCGTACAGGAGGGCATGGCCCGCCACCTCGATCTGCTGCCGATGCCGGTTCCCGGACGCACCAGCCACGACCACCACGCCGAGTACGCCGCCATCCTCGCGATGCTCGCCGCCACCTGCCGCAAGATCGCCGATGAGACCTACACGCTGATGAAGCCCGAGTTCGGCGAGATCGAGGAACCCGTGCCTCCCGGCACGGTCGGCAGCAGCACCATGCCGCAGAAGCGCAATCCCAAGCTCTCGCAGGACATCCGCGCCGCAACGGCGCAGGTCACGACGCTCTTTCCGCTCGCGCTCGACGCGATGCGCACCGAGCACGAAGCCGACGGCTCGACCAGCGTCATGATCGAGCGCGTCGTCCATGGATCGATCGAACTGGTCGGCGACATCCTCGCCCGCATGATCGTGCTCTTCGACGGCATCGACGTGAAGCCGGATCGGATGAGACAGAATCTCGATCTCTCCGGCGGCCTGATCATGAGCGAGCGGATCATGCTCGCACTCGGCGAGAAGGTCGGACGACAGCGCGCCCACGACATTGTCTACGAGCACGCGCAGGACGCCGCCGTGCAGGGAGTCTCGTTCCGCGACCTGCTGGTCGGCGACGAGGAAGTCCGCCGGCATCTGTCGGAGCGAGAACTTGACGATCTGCTCGATCCTGCCGGTTACACCGGCGCCTGCGGCGAAATCGCCCGAGCGCAGGCCCGACGAGCGCGCGAGCTCGCCGAACGCCTAGACTCGGCCCAGAACTAAGCAGCAGAACGGCAGAGGAGGCGCGCCATGCTGAAGTGGGTCGTTCCGGTTATCAAGCAGGAGGGTGTCGATCGCGAAGCCTTCTACGAATTCTGGCGCTGCGTCCACGCGCCGCACGTCGCCAATCTGGCCAAACCGGAGCGCTACTGCGTCACGTTCTTCGAGAGCGCTGCCTCGCTGGGCGGCGCGCCGGCAGCGGACGAGATGGCCTACGACGGCCTGGCCGAGCTGTGGTTCCGCGACTTCGATCACTTCAACGACGCACTTGGCGACCACCGAGGCGCGCTGCGTACGATTGACGGCTTCAACCAGCTCACGGAGCCGCTCTCGGACTCGCTGTTCACGACCGAGAACATCATCGTCGACTCGCATCCGCCCGCGGACGCCTGCAAATGGGTCGCGTTCGTGAAGAAGGGCGACGGAGTCAGCCGCGACGACCTGTTCGCCGCCTGGAGCGACGGCCACTCGCCGCGCGTCGCCAACACAATCGCCCGCGCCGAGGGCCGCTGCCTGCGCTACACGACTTCGCACGCCGACCAGGGTGCGGAGGGCGGTCCGTGGGACGGCATCGCCTCGCTCTGGTACGCCGACGCCGACGCCGCAGCGCGAGGCCTGCCGCCGTCCGACGAACCGGGCGACCCGTTCCCGCCGTTGATCGACGCCGCCGCCACGGTGATCCTGCAGGGACGAGAAATCGTCGTGGTCTCCTAGACTCAACACAGACCGACACGAACGGAGCCGCACATGAGATTCGGAATCTTCTACGAACACCAACTGCCCAAGCCCTGGAGCGAGGGTCAGGAACAGCAACTCTTCCAGGACGCCCTCGATCAGGTAGAACTGGCCGACCAGCTCGGCATCGACCACGCCTGGGAAGTCGAGCACCACTTCCTCGAGGAGTATTCCCACTCTTCCGCGCCCGAGGTGTTCCTGGCCGCCGCATCGCAGCGCACGCAGAACATCCGCCTCGGACACGGCATTGTGCTGATGCCGCCGGGATACAACCACCCGGCGCGCGTCGCCGAGCGGATCGCGACGCTCGATCTGGTTTCCAACGGCCGGGTCGAATTCGGCACGGGCGAGTCGGCCTCGCGGGCCGAGCTTGAGGGCTACATGGTCAACCCCGAGGAACGCCGCTCGATGTGGCTTGAGACCGTCGAGCAGGTCGCCAACATGCTGGCGATGAATCCCTACCCCGGCTACGAGGGCAAGTACTTCTCGATGCCGACCCGCAACGTGGTGCCCAAGCCGGTGCAAAAGCCCCACCCGCCGCTCTGGGTCGCCTGCTCCAACCGCGACACGATTCACCTCGCCGCCAAACTCGGCATCGGCGCGCTGACGTTCGCCTTCATCGATCCGGCCGAGGCCGAGCACTGGGTCAACGACTACTACGAGACGATCAAGACCGAATGCGTGCCGATCGGCCACACCGTGAACGCGAACATCGCCATGGTCTCCTCGTTCTCGGTGCATCCCGACGCCGACGAGGCCGAACGGCGCGGCGGCGACGGCTTCCGCTTCTTCCAGTTCGCCCTCGGCCACCACTACGCCGCCGGCATGCACAAGCCGGGCCGGACCAACATCTGGAAGGCCTGGGAGCAACTCCGCGACACCTGGCCGCGACAGGGCGGCGAGGGCGGCATCGGCACGCCCGACGAGCTGCGCGAGCACCTGCGCATCTTCTCCGACTGCGGCGTTGACCAGTCGGTCTTCATCCAGCAGGCCGGCAACAACCGTCACGAGCACATCTGCGAGTCGCTGGAGATCTTCGCCCGCGACGTGATGCCCGAATTCAAGGAGTTCGAGGCCGAGCGCGTCGCGAAGAAGGAGGAAGAACTCGCGCCGTATATCGAGGAAGCGTTCAAGCGCAAAACCGAACGCAACGAGATGATGGCCGAGCTCTCCGACGAGGACATTCCCGTCTACCCGCCCTACGGCTTCGACGTGGTCACCAGCTCCAACCGTCTCAGCGAGGAGTACCACCACGAGGAGGCCGAGAAGCGAGCCCAGGAACAGGCTGCCCGATTCGAGGAGATGAAGAAGACGGCCAACCTCGCCGTCGAACTGGGGGCGCTGGACTAGTCTCGGGAATCGACCTGCGAACGCAGGAATGCGGTCACCAACTCCGCCGTCCGCTCCGGATGCTGGACGTGGGGGAAGTGACCGCAGTCGTCCCAGACGTGGACCTCCGCGTCAGCGAAGGTCTCGCGTTGCCGTTCGGCGTAGCGCCAACTGATGAACGGGTCGTTGCTGCCGTAGATCACCAGCGCCGGCAAACTGCGGGGCGATAGCGCTTGCCGCAAGATGTGCCCTTCGTCGAAGTCGGTGTTGCGGTACAGCTCCAGCGTCACCCGGCGCGTGTCGCGGTCGTCTTCGGTGATCAGTTCGTCCAGCCACTGCGGAGGCAGCCCGCGCGGGTTGCCCCAGCGCATGAACAGTTTGAAGGCGGGTCGGGTGGTGATCAACTGCAGCACCTCGCCGGCGTATTTTGTGCGCCAGATGTTCGCGACCAGGTTGCCCGGATAGTCCTCCAGCACGCCGCCGTCGAGCAGCATGACCGACGCGCATTTGCCGGGGTTCATCGCCGCCCACATCAGGCCCGTTTGCGTATGGAAGCTGTGCATCAGCAAGTGCACGCGTTTCAGCCCCAGCTCGTCCAGCGCGGGAGCCAACCAGGTCTGATAACCCTCGATGGAGTAAGGAAAGTCCCTGGGCTTGTCGGCCCGGCCGAAGCCCGGCAGATCGATCGCGACGACGCGCATGATCTCGCTGATTGCAGGCATCACGAATTGGAAATCGCGGCCCGATCCCGGCACCGAGTGCAGGCAAACGACTGCCTCATCGCTGTCGGCGTCGCCCGCCTCCGTGATCAGACCGGCAACGCCGTTGATCGTCAGCCGCGACTCGCTCGGATTAGCCATCGGTCGATCTCGGCGCCGTTGCCTGCTCCGGCGGTGCTTGTATCGGCGCCGGGCGTTCGCCGCCGTTGGCGGATACCGGCGCCTCGGCCGAAGTCGGCGCCACGCACCAGGGACAGATTTTCCAGCTTGGGTCCAGTACGCGATCGCAACCGGAACACGACATGCGCAGCGGCATGGCGCAGCGCGGGCAGGCGAGGAAGTCGGCAAGGATTTCATAGCCGCAGCGCGGACAGGGCGGATTCTGCTGCAATTCTCGCGTCAGCGCTGTTGATTCCAGACGGTGCTCCTCCGCCTCCTGCAACGTCAGCGGCGGACGAAGCACGCGATACACGACCAGTCCCGGAAAGTTGAAGATCAGCACAATCAACGTGAACACGATCTGCGCCATCGGCTCAGTCGTGCGCTGGTGGATGTCTCGCGCCGTCCAGACGACCGCCGAGAGCCAGAGCACGACGAAGTACGCGCCGACGATCAGCGCGAGAATCAAGCCGGTGTTTTCGGGTGATCCCCCGGGCCAGGAGACGCCGACGCCGTCGAGCATGAGTCTCCTCTGCTGTCATCCCCGCTGAAGTCACTATAGGCCGACTGCCGCATTATGCTCGCTGCCATGAGCGATTTCTCCGCCCCGCACACACTCTCCGTGGACCTGGATCACCTCAATCAAGCCCAGCGGGCGGCGGTCACGCATCCTCACGGACCCCTGCTCGTCATTGCCGGCCCGGGTTCCGGCAAGACCAGGGTCATCACGCACCGGATCGGCTGGCTGATCGAGCAAGGCACGCCGCCCTGGCGCATCCTCGCGGTGACCTTCACCAACCGAGCGGCCCGGGAGATGCGGACCCGGCTGGAATCGCTGATCGGGCAGGAGCAGGGCAGCGACGTCTGGCTTGGTACGTTCCACCGCATCTGCGTACGCATGCTGCGCGCGCACGGCCAGGAGATCGGCGTTCCCCGCAACTTCGTCATCTTCGACAGCGACGATCAGATGCAGGTCGTGCGCAGCGCGGTCAAGGAACTGCAACTCGACCCCAAGCAGTACTCGCCTCGAGCGCTGCTCAGCCGCATCTCGCGAGCCAAGTCGGAGGGGACATCGCAGCAGGACTTCCTCGCAGCCACCGGATCGTACTTCGACGAGGTCGCCGGACGAGTTTGGGAGCGTTACGCGGTCCAACTCAGTGAGGCGTCCGCGCTCGACTTCGACGATCTGCTGCTCAAGACGCTCGATCTCTTTGACCAGGAGACCGTGCGGCAGATATACGAGGAACGATTCGACCATGTGCTGGTCGACGAGTTCCAGGACACCTCGACGGTCCAGTACCAACTCGCACGCGCCTGGTCGGCCGGCAGCGGGAATCTGACCGTGGTCGGCGACCCCGACCAGTCGATCTATTCCTGGCGCTCGGCCGACATCCGCAACCTGAACTACTTCGTGCGCGATCACCGCGAGGCGACCGAGGTCCAACTCAACGACAACTACCGCTCGACGCAGCAGATTCTTGACGTGGCAAACGCCGTGATCGATCGCGCGGCCGATCGAATCAAGCGAAGCCTGGTGACCGACAATCGTGACGGAGCCTTACCGCGACTTCATGAGGCCTACAGCGAGTCGGACGAGGCGGAGTACATCTCGAACCATGTAGAACTGGGACTGCGCGACGGCTCACTGCGACCCGGCGACGCGGCAGTGCTGTATCGCACCAACGCGCAGTCGCGCGCAATCGAAGAGTCGCTGGTCCAACACGGGATTCCCTATCGGCTGGTTGGCGCGACACGCTTCTACGACCGCAGGGAGGTGCGCGATCTGCTGGCCTATCTCCGAGTGGTGCGCAACGCCGCCGATCCGGTGGCGTTCGCCCGGGTGGTCAATGTGCCGACCCGCGGCATCGGCGCGAAGACACTGGACACGCTCACCGAGTGGTCGGATCTCAACGCTCGATCCACGTTCCAGGCTGCGGCCGCGGCGGCCGGCATCGACGCCGATGCGCTGGGCGGATATCTCGTTCCCCCGCCTGTCTCGCGGCGCGCCGCGGCGTCGCTGAAAGAGTTCGTCACCCTGATCGACGACGCGCGGGAACAATCTTCGCGGGAACCACTCAGCGATGTGCTCAGGTCAATCCTGGTCAAGACCCAATATCGCGAGTGGTTGGTCAGGCAATCGGACACGGAGACCGAGGCGGCGACTCGTTGGGAGAACGTCCAGGAGCTGATCACGGTGACGGAGAACTACTCCGGGATCGCGCCCGGCGCTGCGCTGGACGCCTTCCTGGAGGACGTCGCCCTGGTCGCCGATGTCGATGACCTGCCCGACGGCCCGCCGGACGCGGTCACGTTGATCACGCTGCACCAGGCCAAGGGTCTGGAGTTCCCCGTCGTCTTCATGATCGGGCTGGAGGAGTACCTGCTGCCACACCAGTTGTCGATGGACGACCCCAAGCAACTCCAGGAAGAACGCCGCCTCTGTTATGTCGGGATGACCCGCGCGATGCGCGAGCTGCACCTGCTCTACGCCTTCCGTCGCGCATACCAGGGCCGCAGCGGGCACAATCCACCGTCGCGCTTTCTCGCCGACATTCCCGAGGAATTGCTGCAGCGCCACCTGCGCCAACAGGCGCGGGTCGGCGAGGATGTGCGGCCCGCTCGCAACCGTACCGTCCGCTGGGACGACTTTGATTCCTTCGATCCCGAGCCTGTTTCGGCGCCATCGGTCGGCCTCAAGGAGGGCGACGAGGTCTCGCACGAGATCTTCGGCGACGGCGTCGTGATCGCTTTGCGCGCGATCGGCCGTGACGCCGAGGTCACGGTCCGCTTCGCCGACACCGGCGTCAAGCGGCTGCTGGCCTCGATGGCCAATCTCACGCGGGCGTAGCGCGCTGCTCTTGCTCCTGCGCTCTGACGCCACGCTCAAACGCGCCCAGCGCATCCCGCAAGGCGTCCTCCGCCGACACGTCCAACTCCCGCGCCTCTTGCACCAGGTCGAGCAAGCGCTCACCAAGATCGGCGCTGGCGGACGCATCGCGCTCGAACCCGTTGCGCTGCGCCCGACCGAGAATCGACTGCGCCCGCGCCAGCGCCGGCAGCGTCCTGGGCACGCCGTCCAGCACCGACTCCCGATTCGGCCGCTCGCGCGCCTTGAGCCGCTCCCACGCGCCCTCGACCAGCTTCGGCGTGTCGGCCGTGCCCTCGCCGAAGACGTGCGGATGCCGGCGCACCAGCTTGGCCCGGATCCCCTCCGACACGTCGTCGAGCGTGAACTGTCCCGCCTGCTCGGCCAACTTCGCGTGCAGGACGACCTGCATCATCAGGTCGCCCAGCTCTTCGCACAGCTCCGACGGATCGCCTGCCGCAATCGCCTCCAGCACCTCGTACGTCTCTTCCAACAAGTGCGGCCGCAGGCTCTCATGCGTTTGCGCATTGTCCCAGGGACATCCGTCAACCGGATCGCGCAGCCGATCCATCACGCCGCGCACGCCGTCGGGCGCGTGGCGCACATCGAACAGTGGAACCGGCTCGAGTACGAGCGCCATTGCATCGGGAGCAAGTTCTTCGCAAGTCGAGGTACGTGTGGCCTCGTAGACGCGGAAGCTCGTATCGATCACTCGCAGTGGATGCTCGTCCGGGTAGTGGCGCAGGGCCTCGGACACGCTCGACCGATCATCGATCAGCACAACCAATCTGCCGCTCGTGATCGGTTGTTGGTCGGCGCTCGCCCTCGTGACGGTCAGCGTCGGTTCGCTCTCGAGACCGGCCGCTTCGATGATCTGAGACAGGCTCACGGACATTGGCGCACTCCGGCTGACGATACGCTCAGGCTTGACATATGAAGACTATCGCCCGCATTTCGCCGACCCGCCTGCTCGCCGCGCTGTCGTTGGTCGCGCTCGCGCTCGCGCTGTTTACCCTGCCCGTCGCGTTCACGGTCCGCTATGCGACGACATCCGCCTCATGGTGGGAGCGTGGATTCGAGAAGTACGACGCCACGCGGCGCACCGGTCTGCCGCAGGACGAGGTGCTCAGGATCGCGCAGGAAACCCGCGACTACCTCACCAACGACGAGGAGCGCCTGGACGTCAACGTCGACGGCGCGCCTTTCTACTCGGAGCGCGAGATCCTGCACATGATCGACGTCAAGCGCCTCATGGCCCGCACGTTCGACGCCGGCTGGGCCGCGCTGGGCTTCATCGTTGCGTTCGCCGCGCTGGTGATCTGGCGTCATCGCCGCCGCGCGGCGCCGGTCCTGGCTCGCTCAATCCTGTCCGCCTGCGGCGTAGTCGCGTTGCTCGTCGTCGTGCTGGGCATCGTCGGCATCGCCGGATTCGACGCCGCATTCCGACAGTTCCACCTGCTCTTCTTCACCAACGACCTCTGGCAGCTCAGTTCGCGCGACGGACTGATCCAGCTTTTCCCGCAAGGCTTCTTCTTCGACACCACGATGCTGATCGGCGGCGTCACGCTGGTCGTCGTCGTCACCCCGGCATTGCTGGCCGGTCTCTATGAGTGGCGTCAACGACGGAGGCTGTCGTCTCGCTAGGAATTCGGGGCGGCATTCGAAGCGCGGTAGGCTCCGGGCTCGTACCAGCCGGCGGCGAACAGCAAACCATTGTGCCGCACGACCCATGTGTGCTTCTGCTCCTGCTCGCCGCTTTCGGGATTGAGGAACACGTAACTGACCCACCCCTGATCCTCAATCGCGACGAACTCCTCTCGGAAGTTGCGCCCGGTCACATCTGGCCCGCCGTCGAGCAGGTTTCCTCCCAGCGGCAGGTAGGGGTGCGCCAGCCGAGTGCCGTCGAGTTCGTAGATGCTCACGTACCACTCGCCATCCACGCTCTCCGGAGAGTTGTGATGCTCGATTACTGCGTCGCGGCCATCGGCGTCGTAGCGGTCAATCGCGTCTTGCACCAACGCCCTGGCGTAGCCAGCCGGATCCTGCTCGGCCAGGTTGTAGTTGCGGTCGTACCAACCCGAGCCGAAGAGCAAGTCTCCTTGCCGCACGATCCAGCTGTGCTTGCGCTGGTACTGAAGCTCCGCGTCCGGGTTCGGGAACACGTACGAGACCCAATCGTTGGTATCGATCGACAGGGTGTCGTCAACGTAGTCGTATCCCGTCACGTCGACTCCAGTGCCGTGCAGATTGCTGCCCAGCCAGCCCGGGCGGTCGGCGCGCGCGCCGTTGACAAGGCGCGTGCCGTCCGCGCTGTGGATGAACAGGTACCACTCGCCGTCGATGCTCTCCGGCGAGTTGTAGTACTCGAAGGTCGCTTCGCGGCCCAGCACGCGGTACAGCTCCAGCGCCCGCTCGACGTACGACTGCGTGTAGGCGCCCGGCGCGTGGATCTTCGACGGGCCATCCTCATACCAGCCCGAGCCGAAGACCAGACCGTCGTGCCGCACGACCCAGGAGTGCTTGATCTGTGCCCGGCCGAGCGCCGGATTGTTGAACTGGTAGTCGACCCAGGCGCCTTCGACAGTGGCAGCAGCCTCGGCCATCCGACCAGCCTGGAATCCATCTGGACCATTGGCATCGGCGGCCGGGAGTCCGACCAGGTCGGGGTCGCGATTGGCGACGATCATGGATTCTTCGCTGATGATAAACACGTACCACTGACCGTCCACGCTCTCGGGCGAGTTGTAGTACGCGATGGTCTCCATCAGGCCATCGCGCTCGTACCTGGCGATTGCCTGTTCGACAAACCACTGCGTGTACGCGCCGGGATCCGAGACATCTGGAACCGCTGCCGCGGCGCTGACGGCAAACGGATTGCTGGAGTACCACTCGCCAGGCTCCGCGGGGACCGGGAGGAAGCGGGCCTCGGGCGTGTGAGTCGCCCATTCACTGCCGCCGGTCCTGCTCTGCGCGCGCACCTCGACCCGGCCAAGCTCCGTCTCCCGCGCCTGGACGCGCAGCTCGACTTCGCCTCGATGGTCGTCGGAAGCCGCGAAATCGAATCGAACGAGGCCGCTGATCGCGACGAGGCCAAGGACGGCAACGGTAAGCAGGACACCCGCAGTCAGGGCACGAGTCCAACGTGACATGGTTCATCCAGAATCTGATGGATCCGGCGCCGCCGGGAATACCCTAGTTCAGCGCGCCCATGCCGCCGCCGCAGCCGCAGGAGCCCCGGCCGCAGGCACAGCCGCCGCCGGTCGGCATCGCCTCGGCCGCTTCCACATCCGCGTACTGTCCCGCAATCGAGACCATCGCGGTCGTCAGCACCTTCTGCGCCATGCTGCCGCAGTGGCACTCGTACGGCTCGGCAGCCTGACTCATCGGTCGCAGCTTGGTGAACTTCTCGTTGCAGGGACGGCAGTAGTACTCGTACATCGGCATCGGCATGCTCCGCGGAAACGCCCGGTCTCTCCCTGCAGAATACGAGACCCATTGGCAAGATCAATCGCAGATGCGGCGAATACACTCGAACGCACCCCCCGTAGCTCAGGGGATAGAGCGGCGGTTTCCTAAACCGTGCGCGGAGGTTCGAATCCTCCCGGGGGGACCACTCAGCCGTCGCTGCCCAGCGTCGACTCCACGATTGCGGCCTGGCCCAGGAGGGCCTCGTCGTGGCCGAAGCGGCCGACCAGCGAGAGACCGAGCGGGAGGCCGTCCACGTCGCCGAAGGGCAGATTGATCACCGGCATACCGGCGTGGGTCCAGGGCAGATTCATTGCCGGGTCTCCGGTTGCGCCGAGACCATGCGGCGCCGCTCCGACGGCGGAAGGGGCCAGCCAGACATCGATGCCGGCGCGGTCCATTCGCTCGTGCAGACGTTGTCGCAGCGCGATGCGACTTGTACGCCCCGCCACGGCGTCGGCTGACGAGACGGCCAGTCCCGTTTCGTAGAACTGGGCGCTTTGCGGACGGAACATCGATCCGTACTTGGCGTAGCGCTCGCGATGCGTCTCGGCGAACTCGTAGACGGTCAGGTTGCTGTGCCGTTTGTTGATGTCGGCGATGTCGTGCAGTGTCATCGCCTCCTCGACGGCGATGCCCGCATCCCGCAGTCGACCCACGGCGTTGTCCAGGGCGGCGCGCATCTCTGCTCCCGCCTGGTCGAGATACGCTCCAGTGGGAATGCCGACACGCGGCGCAGCGGCATCGGAGTCCTCGCCGTCGCGCCAGCCCAGCAGCAGCGCCGACGCCACCAACGTCGCGTCGGCAACTGAGTCGACGAAGTAACCAATCGTGTCCACCGAGGGCGAGAAGTACAGCGTGCCGCTGGTCGGGATGCGATCGTATGAGGGCTTGAATCCCACCACGCCGCAGAACGACGCCGGTCGAATCACGGAGCCAACGGTCTGCGATCCCAGCGCCAACGGCGCGATTCCGGCCGCGACTGCCGCAGCCGACCCGCTGCTGGAGCCGCCCGGCGTGTGCTCGCGGTTGTGCGGATTGGCCGTCGCGCCCGAGGCGAAGTAGGCGAACTCGGTGGTCACCGCCTTGCCCAGCACCAGCGCGCCGGCTTCCTTGAGCAGTGCGACCACGTCGGCTTCGCGGCCGCTGAAGGACTCGGGCGGCACGGCCGACCCCGCGCGAGTCGGCATGCGGTCGACGTTGAAGATGTCCTTGACCGCCACCATCGCGCCGAAGAGCGGCGGTCGATCGTCCGGTGACGGCCAGCGCTCGATCAGCGCCGCCGCCTCCGAAGAAAGCCGTTCGCGCTGCCGCGGATCGGGCAGCATGGCTCTGACCAGCGGATTGACCTCGTCGAGCCGCTCCAGCGTCTGCGAGATCAGATCCTGCAGCGAGAGCGCTCCTGAGCGGGTCGCAGCGACCTGACTCGAGAGGGAGATCGGCTGCACCAGTTTGGGTTGCGTCATGCGATGCCCCCCTCTGCCTTCGGCATCTCCCCCCGCTACGAGGGGGGAGAGAACAGGCGGCTAGAAGCCCAGACCTTCCTTGCCCTGCATCGAGCGGCCCACATTGATCTGACCCAGGTGGTTGTTCGAGTGATTGATGATCACCTGACCGATGATCTCCCACTTGGGCAGCTCGCCCTGGGGCACGATGCGCGTGATCGAGTTGAGGTACTCCGGCGTCATGTCCGCAATGCGCGGGACGATGACGTCGGCGACATCGGTCAGGTAGCCGGCCAGCGTGGCGCCGTCGGGGAAGACCCAGCTCGCCACTTCGTCGTAGCTCGTGCCCGTGCCCTGGTCGACCTTGGGCAGTCCCCACGCCTCGTGCATGTTCCTCGACATCCAGATCGGCTGCTCGCGCTCGAACGCGAAGTGGATCAGATTGTCGGCGGTGCGGGCGATGTGCCAGGCCTCGAAGCCGATGCAGTTCTGGCCTTCGAACGTGCGGAAATGAACCTCATCCTGCGACAGGTCTTCCATCGACTGCGCGGTCCAGCGCAGCACGCGGTCGGTGAACTTGGCCAGCGCGGCGGCCAACTCGTTGTCTGCCATTGTCAGTCCTCCAACCAGGTGTTTGCTTTTGCTTCGATTCCAGATTGCACGTTACCCGACGATCTGCGCGAGCACATCGGCCCATTCGTCATCGTCGTCGGTGTCGACCGAGACCTGGTGCAAGTCGACACCGGCCGCCGACTGTTCGTCAATGTGCCGGACGCAATCCTCGACCGAGCCGCGGCAAGAGAAGCGCGGGGCAATCTCCATCGCAATCTCAGCGGCCGCGTCGGGACCATCGTTCTGCCAGGCATCGCGCATCGCCGCCACCTCGTCGGCGAAGCCCTGCCGCTCGAACTGGCGGAAGTAGCCGGGCCCGTTGCGCACGGCGAAGAACGATAGTCCTTGCGCGAAGCCTCGGTCCAGCTCCGCCTGCCGCTCCGGATCGAGTACGACGGTCGCCGATCCGGGCGACCGCACTTCCACGGCGCCTGAGCTTCTGCCGGCCTCAACCGACCAACGCCGCAGCTCGGCGACCGATTCCGCCGCTCGGTCGTTGGGGATCCAGGTCGGCATCCAGCCGTCCGCGATCTCGGCCGCCATCCTGACCGAGGTCGGATTGAGCGTGGCCAGATGAATCGACGGCGTCGGCTGGGCCGGAATCATCCCGCTGACCAGCGCCCGCTCGACACGAATCGTCGGACCCTCGTAGCTAAACCGCTCGCGCGACCAGTACAGCCGGATCAGCTCCACAGCCTCTCTGATGCGTGCGAACGGCCGCTCGAACTTGACTCCGTGAAAGCGCTCGATGGCCCCCGGCGCGCTGGCCCCGAGTCCGATCGCTACGCGGCCGCCCGAGAGCTGATCGACCGTGCCGAAGCTCTGCGCCAGCGTCGCCGGCGTGCGCGAGAACACATTGACAATCGCCGATGCGATCCGCACGCGGGACGTCTGATGCGCCAGCAGCGCCATGCCGGTGAAGGCATCGTGGCCGTAGCCCTCGATCACGCAGATCGTGTCCACCCCAATCTCATCGGCCAGTCTTGCCCGGGAGAGGAAGGTGTCGACGAAATCGGGATTCCAGGGAAGATTGACCGAGATACGTCGCGTGTGCTTCGTCATAGCCATGGATCTCCTTCGCAGACCGTTGCCGAGAGCAGCCAGATCTTGACCGCGCAACGGACCTGGCCGTCAGGATCGACGACCCGCTCATCTTCCTTCAATTCCCGGGCAATCGCCTCGAGCAACCGCTCACGATCAGTTGGCAGAAAGCCGAATGCATCGAGCATTGCCCACCAGTCCGCAAAGTCTTCCCACCAGAACTCGCGCTCAATCTCCTCGATGGCGACCTCATCGAGGCGCAGGTCCTCGATTTCGCTCAGCAGGGCGAGCCGCACCGCCTCTCGCGGATCAAACTGCAGCTCGATCTCCGGCCGCGCCACGCCGCGACGCTCCATCTGACCCAGCAGCGTCATGCCGGCCGAGCCGAAGAACGGCGAGCCGATCACCGTCGCGGCGACGCGTCCGCCCAGCCTGACCAATCGGGTTGCTTCCTTGAGCAATCGCAGCGGACGATCGGGGTACGGCAGCACCAGCCCGAGCGACGCTGCGTCGGCCGAGCGGCTGCGCAGGCCGGTCGCGGCGGCGTCTTCCTGGATGAATCGCGGCTGAAGCGCGGATCGGCGGAATCGCTCTCGGGCCTGCTCCAGTTGGACTCGCGACAGGTCGACCCCGATGGCGCTTCCGCGCGTCAGGGCCGGCGCGGCGTGGGCAATCACCGAACCGGGGCCGCAACCGAGATCGACGAGGGTGTCGTTCGGTTCCAGGTTGAGACGTTGCACAAGCTCGGAAGCGGCCAGGTTGATCAGATCGCGCGCCGACGATTCATAGCTGGCTCCGCTCCGGTTGAACGCCTCGGCGATATCCTCGTTGCGCAACGCCCGCCTCCATCAAACCCACTCGCTCACGAGTTCGCCGATGTCTCACGATACCCCGCTGGTCATCGCTCACCGTACGACCATGGGACACGCGCCCGAAAACACGCTGCTCGGCATCCAAACTGCGCAGGAGATGGGTTGCGACGGCGTCGAGATCGACGTGCGGCTCTGCGCCGACGGCGTGCCCGTGTTGATCCACGACGACGATCTCAGCCGCACTACCGATGCATCTGGCCGCGTCGCCGACGCCTCGCTCGACACCCTCGCAAGGGTCGATGCCGGACGCGGCCAGCTGGTTCCGACCCTGCGCGACGCTCTCGGCCTCGTTAGTGGGCAGATGCTCTGCGTCGTTGAGCTCAAGGTCAGCACCGGCGACGACGTCCCCGCCCTCTGCGACGCCGTACTTCGCGACCTCGCCGAGGTTGACGCCCTCGCCTGGACCTGGCTCTGGAGCTTCGACTCCGACACCGTGATCGAACTCGCCCGCCGCGCCCCGCACGGCCGCCGGATTGCGCACCTGTGCCTCTCGCCCACGTCCGACATCTGGCAGATCGCGGCGGAACACCGGCTCGACGGCATCTCGATGCACGGATCCGGTCTCACCGCCGAGCACGCCGCCGCCTGTCGTGCGCACGACATGGCCGCCTTTGTCTGGACAGTGAACGAGCCCTCCGACATCGAGCGCTGTATCGCGCTTGGCGCAACCGGCGTCGTTGGCGACTATCCGGAGCGCATCCAGGCGGCGATCGACCACCGTTAGCGGCTCGAACACCTGCTATGCTCGGAGATCGCGAAGGGGTGTAGCTCAGTTTGGCAGAGCAACGGTCTCCAAAACCGTAGGTCGCGGGTTCGAGTCCTGCCACCCCTGCCAGAGCAACCCAGCAGCCATGCCGAGGTGGTGGAACTGGTAGACACGCAGCGTTGAGGGCGCTGTGCCCATTGCGGGCGTGGAGGTTCGAGTCCTCTCCTCGGCACCAATGCAGCGGACGACGCCGTTCAGCCATCTGGCGGCTACAATGTCCTGACCGAGCGGCGTAAGGTCGTTCGGACGAGCGGAAGTGGCGCAGCGGTAGCGCGTCTCCTTGCCAAGGAGAAGGTCGAGGGTTCGAATCCCTTCTTCCGCTCCAGAACATCTCTCCTGTGAGCCCGGCGACGTGGCCAAGTGGTAAGGCAGGGGTCTGCAAAACCCTTATCACCGGTTCGAATCCGGTCGTCGCCTCCAACTTCCCTCTCTGACACAGCCCTGTGCCCGCCTACGATCCGCAGACCGCGCTACTCGTCGTTGACGTCCAGAACGACTTCGCGCACCCCGACGGATCGCTCTTCGTGAGCGGCGCGGCGGGCGTCATCAGCTACGCGAACCGCGCCATCGCCGACGCCTCCCGCGCCGGAGCGCTGTTGGTCTACACGCAAGACTGGCATCCCGAGCACACCCCCCACTTCGAGCAGGACGGCGGCATCTGGCCGGTGCACTGCGTCGGCAACAGTTGGGGCGCCGAGTTTCACGCGGACCTGACGCGCGCCACAGGACCGACCGTGCGCAAGGGAGTTGACGGCAACGACGGCTACTCCGCCTTCACCACTCGCGATCCGCAGAGCGGCGCGCACCAGCAGACCGAACTCGAAGACATCCTGCTCGAAGCCGACATCGAGCGCTGCGTCGTTGTCGGACTCGCTACCGACTACTGCGTCAAGGAGACCGTCCTCGACGCCTGCCGTCTCGGGTTCGAGGTATTGGTGCCGCGCGAGGGCGTCGCCGCCGTGAACCTTGTAGACGGCGACGGCGCCGAGGCGCTGGCGGCGATGGCTGAGTTCGGCGCGCTGATCGAATAGCGTTCGATCAGTGAACACCCCCTCGGCCCTCTTTGTCGACCTGTACGAACTGACCATGGCGCAGCTCTACTACGAGTGCGGCATGACGGGCGAAGCCGTCTTCGAGCTCACCGTCCGCGAACTGCCGGACAACTGGGACTACCTGATCGCGGCCGGGCTTGAGCGCGCGCTCGACTTCCTCGAATCGCTGCGGTTTGAGGAGGATGACCTGGAGTACCTCCTCTCGCTGCCCCAGTTCGACCAACGCTTCATCGACCGACTCCGCACGCTGCGATTCACTGGCGACGTCTGGGCGCCGCCCGAGGGAACCGTCGTCTATCCCGACGAGCCTTTGATTCAGGTCGTCGCCCCCTTGCCCGAGGCGCAGATCGTTGAGACGGCGATGATCAATCAGATTGCCTATCCGACGCTTGTTGCCAGCAAAGCCGCCCGTGCCGTCGACGCCGCAGCGGGCAAACCGGTGATCGAGTTCGGCGGCAGACGAGCGCACGGTTCCGAGGCCGCAATCGAGGCCTCCCGCGCGGCCTACATCGCCGGATTCGAGGCGACCTCCTCTGTCGAGGCCGGACGCCGCTACGGCATCCCGACGACCGGCACCATGGCGCACAGCTTCGTGCTTGCCAGCGACAGCGAAGCCGACGCATTCGACGCCTTCGCCACTCGCTATCCGGCGACGACGCTGTTGGTCGATACCTATGAGACCGCCGACGGCGTCGCCAACGCGATCAGGACCGCGAAGCGGCACGGTCACGGCTCTGTTGGCGCAATCCGGATCGATTCCGGCGACCTCCTCAAGGAGTCTTGGCAGGCCCGGATCAAGCTCGACACCGCCGGCATGTCCGACGTCCGCATCATCGTCAGCGGCGGGCTGGACGAACAACGTATCGCCGAGCTGGTCGGCTCGAATGCGCCGATCGACATCTTCGCATGCGGCACCAGCATCGTCGCCCCGCCGGATGCTGCGACATTGGACTCTGCCTACAAGATGGTCGAGTACCAGGGCAGCGCCGTCGCAAAGCGATCGCCGGGGAAGCCCAGCATCGGCCATCGCAAGCAGGTCTGGCGTCTTGCGGACCACGACCTGATCACACGCGTCGACGATCGCCCGCCCGACGCCGAACCCGTCTTGCAACACGTCATGTCGTCGGGACAACGCAGGCCAGCGGGTCTCGATTCCCTTGCCCGGATACGAGTTCGCGCGGCCGGCCCTCGAGGCCCCCGGCACGTGGAGATCGATCCCTCGCTGCTAACATGAAATCCAGACATTTGTAGTTGGAGTACTACGGAATGACCGATTCCAGAACCGACACTCCCGGCGTCGTCATCCCGATCTGGGACGACGAACTTGACGATTTCGAAACCGAAGCGACCGCCTTCCGCCAACAGCAACGCGAAGAGGTCGAGTTCATGCTCTACCGGCTGCGGCAGGGGGTCTACGGACAGCGCCAGCCGGACGTGCATATGAACCGGATCAAGCTGCCGATGGGCGGCGTGACATCCGATCAGCTCGACGGACTCGCAGAAGTCTGTGAGACCTTCGCCCCACTGGGCAAGGGCCACATCACTACCCGCCAGAACATCCAGGTGCACTTCGTCCCGCTCGACCAGATGCCCGACATGCTTCGGGTGCTGGGCAAGGTCGGCCTCTCATCGCGCGAAGCCTGCGGCAACACCGTGCGCAACGTCACCGCCGACCCGTGGGCCGGCATCTCCGAGGACGAAGTCTTCGACCCGACGCCCTACGCCGGCGCGTTCGTGCGCTACTGGGTGCGCAACTCCATCACCCAGCTGCTGCCGAGAAAGTTCAAGGTCTACTTCACCGGCCGCGAGGCCGATTCGGCCATCGCCGCGATCCACGACCTCGCCTTCTTCTCCCAGGTCCGCACAATCGACGGCGAAGAGGTCCGCGGCTTCCGCGTCATGGTCGGCGGCGGACTCTCGACGATGCCCAAGGAAGCGGTCACGCTGACGGAATTCGTTCCCATGTCCGAGTTCCTCACCCTCTCCGAGGCCGTGATCCGCATCTTCAACGCGGCCGACGAGCTGCGTAAGAACATCCTCAAGGCCCGCCTCAAGTTCCTCGTCCACCGCGTCGGCGAAGAAGCGTTCCGCGAGATGGTCGACGAAGAACTGAAGAAGGGCTGGTCAGCCGAGACGCCGCCGCTTGAGCAACTGCTCTACATTGACGACGAGGATTCCGACGCGCGCGACATTGCGGTCGAACTTCCGTCCCCGAACGGCGACGCCGCCCGCTTCGAGCGCTTCCTTGTGGCGAACGTCCGACCGCAGGTCCAGGATGGCTACTCGGCCGTCGAGGCTTCAATCGACCAGGGCGACTTGACGCCGGAACAGTTCCGCGGCCTCGCCGAGATCCTGCGCAAGTACGGACGCGAGCGCGCCCGCACCACTCCGCAGCAGAATGTCGTGTTGCGCTGGATTCCCAACGAGGCCGTCTACGCGGTCTGGAAGGAACTCGACGAGCTGGGCATGGGCGCGCCCGATGCCCAGGAGATCGAGGATGTCGTCTCCTGCCCCGGTACCGACAGCTGCAAGCTGGGAATCACCTCCTCCATGGGCCTCAACCGCGCCGTCCAGGAGCGCGTCCGCTCGATGGCGATTGACGACCCGCTCACGCGCAAGATGCGCATCCACATGAGCGGCTGCCCCAACAGCTGCGGCCAGCATCACATCGCCGACATCGGCTTCCACGGCGCGGCGATCAAGGTCGGCAATCGCCAGATTCCCGCCTACCACATGTTCATCGGCGGCACCTACCGCACCGAGGAAATGCGTCTCGGAACCCTGGTGCCCAAGGTCCGCATTCCTGCCAAGCGCGTCCCGGACGCCGTCGAGCGCGTGATCGACCTCTACCACGCCAACCGCGAAGACGATCAGGAACTCTTCAGCGACTGGATCGACCGCAGCGGTCTCAGCCCCATCCAGGAGAGCCTTAACGACCTCACCCTCCCGCCCGAGTTTTCGGCCGACACGCTGCCGATGTTCATCGACTGGGACCGCCAAGACATCTACATCCTCCAGCGCGGCGAAGGCGAGTGCGCGGTCTAATCCCCCTTCCCCTCTCCCCCCGCTCCGCGGGGGGAGATGCCGAAGGCAGAGGGGGGCTGCTCGCGCCGAATCCTCGGGCAGCTAACCAAGCATGATCACCGAACGCCGCCTTGCCCGGATGCGCGAAGTCCTCGAACACCGCCACGACGATGTCGTCGTCGTCATCGAAAACGTCCACGATCCCCACAACGCCTCAGCCATCCTCAGAAGCTGCGACGCCTTCGGCGTCGGCCGCATCGCCCTCGTCTACACCGACCAAGTCTTTCCCGAGATCTCCGGCGGCGTCGCTGCCCAGGTCCAGAAGTGGCTCCAGATCGAGCGCTTCGACTCCGCCGAAGCCTGCGTCGCCGCCCTGCATGCCGAGGGCATCAAGGTCTACGCCACACAACTCACCGACGACGCGCAGGACTACCTCGACATCGACTTCGCCGGACCGGCCGCCATCGTTCTCGGCAACGAACACGCCGGCTGCTCCGACGAAATGACCGCCCTTGCCGACGGCGCAATCATCGTGCCCATGGTCGGATTCGCCCAGTCCCTTAACGTCTCCGTCGCCGCCGCCGTCCTGCTCGCCGAGCTCGCCCGCCAGCGCCGCGATCTGCCGCCGCCCTGGACCGAACGTAAGGCGACGCTGCAGCAAACCTGGATCGATCGCGAATCCTCGCTCCGGTGAGCGGGTCGGCGTCGTGTAGCATCGCGGTTGACAACGTGAGCAAATCGAAGAGGAGCACACAATGGCCGACTACGCCGGCAGACTGCCCGTGGCGACGCCTGAGTCGAAGCCCTACTGGGACGGTCTCAAGGAACACAAGCTGATGCTGCCCACCTGCGACGACTGCGGTCCGCACTTCTACCCGCGACCGTTCTGCCCCATGCCCGATTGCTTCAACTGGGACATCAAGTGGACCCAGGCCTCAGGCAAGGGCAAGGTGCACACCTTCGTCATCTCCCACCAGCCGATTCCGCCTTACAATTCCGAGGACAACGCGCCGCCCTACGTGATCGCCGTGATCGAACTCGAAGAGGGCCCGCGCATGATGTCCAACCTGATCATCGACGACCCCTACCAGACCACGGTCGACATGGACGTCGAGATCGTCTTCGACGACGTGACCGACGAGGTCACGCTGCCCAAGTTCAAGCCTGTCTAGGCGCCGATTACTTCAGCTTTCTGACAATCCTTGCGGAAACGGAGACCACTCATGGATCAGATTCGACACAAGGTCGCGATCGTCGGCGCTGCTGAGACCGACGATCTGGGCCAGCTACCGCACATGTCGCGGCTCGCGCTGCACGCGCAGGCGGCCAAGAACGCGCTCGACGACGCCGGCATCTCGCTGGGTGACGTCGACGGCCTGCTCTGCGCCGGCGCGATTCCCAACGAGGTTGCCGAGTACCTCGGCATCCAGCCCCGCTACATCGACGGCACGTCGGTCGGCGGCTGCTCGTTCATGATTCACGTCCGCCACGCCGTCGCCGCGATTATGGCCGGCTACTGCGATGTCGCACTCGTCACCCACGGAGAGAGTGGACGCTCCGGCGTCGACGCCCCGCGCGGCGGCTCGGCCTCCTCGCCGGGCGGCCAGTACGAGGCGCCGTTCGCCATCGGCGGCGCGCCGACCACCTTCTCGATTCCCGTGCTGCGGCACTTCCACGAGTACGGCACGACTAAGGAACACCTCGCCCACATCGCCGCCGCGACCCGCGCCTGGGCAAACCTCAACCCGATGGCAATGATGGGCAGTCACCGCCGCGCGCCCGAACGCGGCGGCGGACCGATCACCCCGCAGGACGTGCTCAACTCGCGGATGATCTGCTATCCCTTCAACCTGCTCGACTGCTGCGTCGTCGCCGACGGCGGCGGCGCGCTCGTGCTCGTCTCCGAGGAACGCGCCAAGGACTACGCCAAGGATCCGGTCTACGTGCTCGGCGCGGGCGAAGCCGCCGCGCACTGGATGGTCTCGCAGATGCGCGACCACACCACGGCCGACGGCTACCGGATCGCCGGCGAAGCCGCCTACAAGAGCGCTGGCCTCGGCCCGCAGGACATCGACCACTGCATGTTCTACGACGCCTTCACCTTCACCCCGCTGATGGCCGCCGAAGACCTGGGCTTCGTGCCCAAGGGCGAAGGCGGGCCCTTCTTCGCCGAGACCAAGACCGGACCGGACGGCGAAGTGATCTACAAGTCCGGCCCTGGCGGCGACTTCCCCATGAACACCAATGGCGGCGGACTCTCCTACTGTCACACCGGCATGTACGGCATGTTCGCCATCATCGAGTCCGTCCGCCAGCTGCGCGGCGAATGCGGCGACCGGCAGGTCCCCGACGTCAACGTCAGCATGGCCCACGGTCCCGGCGGCATGTTCGCCTCAGCCGGCACCCTCATCCTCGCCAACGCCTGACGCTATGTCTATGTCCGGTCAACCATCGCAGGGGCGGCCATCGCGGCCGCCCTTGCCGTTTCGCTCAGGACTGGGCGGTCACGTTCCATAGCGCAGAGGCGGGTCCGGCCGACGAGCCAGCAGCACGCTGAGCGCGGCGCAGAGCAGCAGGCCGACAAAGACGATGTAGATCAGGTCGTACGACCCTCGGTTGTCGATCACCAGACCCGACACGAATGGTCCGAAGGCGTTGAGAATCAACTGCGGCGGCGCCGTCACTGACCGGATCCGGCCGACCGAGTAGCGGCCGAAGTAATCGGGAAACGAGATCCGGTTGAGCGGTAGCTGGGCCCCGAACGAGAGCCCGTGCCAGACGGCAAAGACGAACGCCATCCAGACCGTGTCGGTGAGGATGAACCAGACGACGGCGCTGGCCGTCACGCAGACCACCAACGGCAGCGCATAGCGCACCGCCATTCGCTGGCGTAGCTCGCCACCCAGCACGCCGCCGATGATGCCCATGCCCGCCCACAGTGCGAGCGCCGAACGAGCAGTATCCGCGCTTATGCCGTTCTCGGTCATGTGCGACACGAACGTGAAGTTGACCGACCCGCCGACCACCATCAGCATCGTCGTGCCGAAGAGCAGCAGCCAAAAGGCGCGCGTCCGGATCGCCTCGCGCACGGTCCAATCCGGATCGTCCTGCGACAAGGGTGTTGAGCCGGCATCCATGCGCTGGCCGCTTCGGCGTAAACCGTCAGGCCGCAACCCCACGTCTTCAGGGCGGCGGCGCATGATCAGCGGCGGCAGCAGCCCCACGACCGCCACGAGCAGCGCCATCAGGAGAAATGCCTCGCGCAGGCCGCCGAGCCAGAATCCTGCCGTGATCACGAGCGGGAAGATCATCATTCCGCTGCGTGTGCCAATCATCGTCAGACCCATTGCCGAGCCGCGCCGCTGGATGAACCAGTTGGCGATCACGACGACCACCGCGATGTCGATCACGGCGACCGTCACGCCGCGGCCGACGCCCCACAGCAGTAGAAACTGCCAGAGCCGGTCGATGAATCCCAGCGCAACCATCACGCCGGCGACCAGACCGACAGAGACGAACAGCAGCATGCGCGGACCGTGACGGTCCGCGATCGGGCCGACGAACGATGCCAGGACTCCTCCCCCGATGCCGCCAATCACCATCGTCAGCGCAATCGACGCCGTGCTCCAGCCGTACTCAGCCTGCAACTCGGGCGTCAATGCGCCCAGTACCGGATTGAAGAACGAGACGGCTGCGAACGACGACATCGACGCGGCTGCGGCGATCCACCAACCGGCAAACACCCGCCGGAATGGTCGGGCGTACAGCAGTCGCGGCAGATGTTCGCGGCGCCGCAGTTCCAGGTGACGCTGCGGGTTGGGCGGTTGGCTCATGGACGCCACTACCCTAGCGCGAGAAGCAGATCGCCGGAGCTTGCTCCCTTGGCCGCGGAGGTGTCATGTCCGAGAGTTCACTGCGCATCGGCGTGACGACGGAGCTCGACGGGCGCGCCGGCGCTCGGCTGCGGGAGATCGCGCCCGAAGCCGAAGTCGTCCTGCTCCATCCCGACGGCTCCTGGTCCGCCAATCCAGACCACCTCGACGGCTTCTTCTTCTCCGAGGATCTCTACTATCTGCCCGAGGCCGCCGGCGCGTTCATCGCACTCCTGGACAGGGCCCGTCCTCGATGGATGCAGACCGCCAGTACGGGGGTCGATCACGCCATCTTCGCGTACCTGATCGACTCTGGATCAATCGTCACCAACTCGCCCGGAGTCCACGGCGGACCGATCGCCGAGTATGTCTTCGCCTACATCCTCAGTCACGCCAAGCGACTCCCCCAACACGCGGAACATCACGCCGAACGCCGGTGGTCTCCGCTCGATTCGGTCGAACTGACCGGTCAGACCCTCGGTATCGTCGGCTACGGAGGGATCGGCGAGGCCTGCGCGCGGCTTGGTCGGTCATTCGGCATGCGCACGATCGGTACCAAACGCCGTCCGCCCAACGACGACATCCTCGACCAGCACCTCGCACCCGACCGGCTGCACGGGCTTCTCGCCGAGAGCGATTATGTCGTCCTGTGCTGTCCGCTCACCGACGAGACCATCAACCTCATCGACGCCGACGCCCTGTCGGCGATGCAACCACATGCCCTGCTGATCAACGTCGCCCGTGGACGAGTCATCGACCACGACGCGCTGAGCGACGCCTTGCGCGATGGCGCGATTGCCGGCGCAGTGCTCGATGTCGCGCCTGTGGAACCGCTCACACCCGACTCGCCGCTCTGGGACTTGCCCAACTGCCGGATCACGCCGCACGACTCCTGCCATGTGGACTCCTCCTACATGCGCACGGCCGACTTCTTCTTCACCAACCTCGCCCACCTGGCCGCCGGAGAGCCGCTGGAGTGGGTCGTCACCGACATCGAGCTTTCCAACCCGAGCACTGGAGACGTCTAGGAGCCGCCATGACCGACCACGTCCATCCCCCCGGACCGCTCGCCGGCATTCGCGTCCTCGACCTGACGTGGGTGCTCGCCGGACCGTACGCGGCGATGATCCTCTGCGATCTCGGCGCGGAGGTCGTCAAGGTCGAGCGACCGCCCCACGGCGACGTCGCGCGCACGACCGGGCCGTTCGTCAACAACGAGTCGATGTACTTCCAATCGGTCAATCGAGGCAAGAAGAGCATCTCAATCGATCTCCGCTCCAGCGAAGGGCGCGACCTGTTTCTGCGCCTCGCCGACGAGGCCGATGTGGTCATGGAGAACTTCACGCCGGGTGTGATGGACAAGCTCGGGATCGGTCCCGAGGCGTTGCTGGAGCGCAATCCTCGACTGGTGTTTGCCTCGACCTCGGGATTTGGACAGACCGGACCGTGGCGCGACCGGCCGGCGCTCGACATCATCGTCCAGGGCATGGGCGGCGTGATGAGCATCACCGGCTATCCGGACGAGCCGCCGGCGAGGCCGGGCACGTCGATCGGCGACATCTGCGGCGGTCTCTACACGGCGATCGGCATCCTTGCCGCGCTGCGCGAGCGCGATCGGAGCGGGCATGGGCAATCGGTCGACATCTCGATGCTCGACTGCCAGATCGCGATCCTCGAGAACGCCGTCGCGCGGTACTTCGCGACCGGCCAGGAGCCTGGGCCGCTGGGGACGCGGCACCCGTCGGCCACGCCCTTCCAGGCATTCCCCACCGCCGACGGCTGGATGGTTGTCGCGCTCTCATGGGGCATCGCGACGCAGTGGGAGATCTTCTGCGCCGAGCTTGGATTGCCGGAACTCGTCGGCGACGAGCGCTTCGACACGTCGTTCAAACGCACGGAGAATCACGCCGAACTCGAGCCGTTGTTGTTCGAAGCGACGCGGACGCAGAGCACCGACCACTGGGTCACGCTGTTCTCGCAATACGGCATTCCGATCGGCGCGTTGAACACGATTGGCCAGGCGGTCAACCAGGAACAGATCGCCGCGCGCGAGATGATCACGACGGTCCAACATCCCGTCGCCGGTGACGTCACGATGGCGGCTTCGCCGCTCAAGCTCTCACGGACGCCAGGGCGCGTGTACGGCTACGGCCCGCAGTTTGGCCAGGACACGTGCGCAATCCTCAAGGACTGGTTGTCCATGTCAGAAGCCGAGATCAATGCGCTGGCCGAGTCCGGCGTCGTCCTGACCGAAGGCGGGCCGGACATCGCCGCGTATCTGAGCGCGTAGCGTGAAGATCAGACCTCTACTGTCGCGGATTCGATCGACGATCAAGCGGCGACTTCGTCCCGAGCCGATCGAGATCGAGCTGGACGTCGTCGAGCAACTGATCGTGCAACACCTGCTGCTGGTTGAGCAGGCCTCCTTCGACGAACTTGTTGACGCCGTTCTTGTCTCAAGGCCGACGGCGAATCAGCAGCAGGTGCGGCTTTCGTTGATTCGCTTCGAGTCGTTCCGCCTGATCAATCGCATCATCCATCCCGAATTGGAATCCGGAATGCAGATGTCGTTTACGCTCACTGCGGATGGTCAGCGGCTCAAGGCGGTCATTCCCGCCGTGCCTCGATCTCGAATCCAGACCTGGTTGTAGGCGCATGCCGCGTTGGAGGAGTCCCAATGGCGAAGTTCAAGGTGTACCACGTCGATTCACGACCCGAGCGCCAGCCTCATGTGGCGGAGGCGGCGGAGTTGGCCAAGGCGGATGCCGAACTGGTGCCGCTTAGCCTGGAGCAGCAGGAGAATATTCCTGCGCACGTCACCGACGCCGACGGCATCATCTGCGGATACCGGCAAGTCGGTAAGGACATCTTCGATGCCGCGCCCAATCTCAAGGTGGTCGTCCGCTACGGCATCGGCTTCGACAACATCGACTGGCAGACCGCCGTCGATTACGACATCGTCGTCTGCAACATCACCGACTACTGCATCAACGAGGTCGCGACCCACGCGATCTCGCTGCTGCTGGCGCTGAACCGCAAGCTGATCGCGCACAACGATGCCGCCCGCGCCGGCGAGCGCGTGCCGCTGGGACCGTCGGGACCTCTGTATGGCGAGACCCTGGGTCTGGTCGCCTTTGGCCACATCGCGCAGCAGGCAGCCATCCGCGCCCAGGCCTTCGGTCTCGACGTGATCGCCTACGACCCCTTCCAAGACCCGGCAGTTGCGGAGGCCGCCGGCGTGCGGCTGACTTCCCTCGAAGAGGTGATGCAGGCGGACTACGTATCGGTGCACCCGCCGCTCAGTCCGGAGACGCGCGGGTTGGTCGGCGCGGACCAACTGGCCCTGATGAAGCCGACGGCCTACCTGATTACGACCTGCCGCGGAGGCGTCGTCGACGAGCGGGCGTTGTACAACGCCCTGAAGCGCGGTCAACTTGCGGGCGCCGGCGTTGATGTCTGGGATCCCGAACCGGTCCACAAGGATCACCCGCTGCTTGAGTTCGACAACGTGATCGCCACGCCGCACTCGGCCTTCTACTCCGACAACTCGATGCCGCTGCTGCTCCAGCGAGTCGGCGAGGCCGCCGCCGATGTGCTGCAGGGTTACATGCCGCGTTCCGTGGTAAACAGAGCCGTCCTGGACCGCGTCTCGCTGTCGCCGCATCCTGAGCGCTAGGCCGCCAACGGATCGGCCGCTCTGTCCCCGGCTGCCGCTCGGCATTCCCGCTCGGCGTTGAGACACGCAACGAGGTCGTTCGCCTCGCAGAGAACTTCGATCCATCGTGTACGCTTTTCTGCAATGTGGACAACATTTGGGCGGCCGACTGACCACGCTCAGACGGCTTGGGGCACGGAGGATTGCCAATGCGACCGAACACGGTGAAGCGGCTCTGGGCTGAGGGCAAGCCGGCGTTTGGCGCTTGGCTCGGCACCTGCTCGCCACTTGCCGCCGAATCGATGGCGCATCAGGGTTGGGACTGGCTCGTGGTTGACGGCGAACACTCGCCGGTTGACCTCCAGACCATGATTCAGATGTTCCAGGCCATCTCGACCACCGACACGATTCCCATGGCGCGAGCGCAGTGGAACGACCCGGTGATCATCAAGCGCATCCTCGACGGCGGCGCCTACGGCGTCGTGATTCCCTGGGTCAACAACCGCGCCGAGGCGGAGCAGGCCGTCTCGGCCTGTCGCTACCCGCCCGACGGTCTGCGCGGCTTCGGCGCGTATCGAGGCTTCCTCTACGGCGGCCCCGACTACGGCGACGAAGCGAACAACGAGATTGCCTGCATCATTCAGATCGAGACGATCGAGGCAGTCGAGCGGATCGACGAAATCCTTTCGGTTCCGGGCATCGACGCGACCTGCATCGGCCCCGCCGACCTGGCCAAGTCGATGGGCATCCCGGTCCGGCCGGACAACCCTCACCCGGACCACGTCGCCGCCTGCGCCGAGGTGCTTGCTGCCTCGCAGCGGATCGACAATCGCGTCGCGCCGGGCATCTTCACGTCCGGCCCGGTCGAAGCCAAGCGCCGCGCCGAAGAGGGCTGGCTCTACATCCCCTCCGGCAGCGACGGGCAATTCATGGCTCAGGCGTCGGCCCAGGGCTTACGTACCGTTCGAAACTACGGTCAGGATTAGCCATGGCCTGGACCGGACGCGAAGCGCCCGAGACTCGGCGGCGCTTCGACGCGGCGCAGTTGCGCGGATTCACGTCGGCGGTGCTGCAGTCCTACGGCGTTCCCACCGACGACGCAGACATCGGCGCTGATGTCTTGATCGACGCCGACCTGGTCGGCATCGACTCGCACGGCATCGCTCACCTGCCCTGGCACATTGGCTATGCGCCGGGATTCGAGTCCGGCGTCGTCAATCCCACACCGGAGATCAAGGTCCTGAGGGAGACGCCGGTGTCGGCCGCCTGGGACGGCGACGGCGGGTTTGGCACCATCGTATGCCACAAGGCGATGTCGACCTGCATCGAGAAGGCGCAAACCAGCGGTCTGGGCATGGTCACCGTGCGCAACGGGCGACACTTCGGCGCCGCCGGCTACTACGCACACATGGCCGTTGAGCACGACCTGATTGGTCTGGCGATGTGTAACGCGCCGCCGATCGGGCTCGCATCGGGCGGCAAGCGCCGGGTCTACGGCACGAACCCGATTGCGATGGCGGCGCCGGTCGAGGGCGACACGCCGTTTCGCCTCGACATCGCGACGACCGCAGTGGCCGGCGGCAAGCTCGAGATCGCCGGCCGGCAAGGTAAGCCGCTGCCCGTCGGTTGGGCGCTCGACGAAGACGGCCAACACACCGACGACCCGTTCATCCTGCGCAAGAACGGCGGCCTGTTGCCGCTGGGGTCGACGATCACGACCAGCTCGCACAAGGGCTACGGGCTCGGACTGATGGTGGACATCCTCACCGGCGTGCTCTCAGGCGACGGGTCGGGCATGTTCATTCCCCGAGGACAGAACCTGATCCAGGGCCAGTGGTTCGCCGCTTGGCGGATCGACCTGTTTTGCGATCCGGACGAGTTCAAGGCGAGCATGAAGCAGATGGTCGACGCCATCCGCGACGTGCCGCCCGTGGACGAAGTGGAGCGCGTCGTGATCCCCGGTGACCCGGAGGAGATGGCTCGGTCGGACCGCAGCCAGCACGGCGTGCCGCTGGACGATGAGACGATTGAACAGCTGATCACGCTGGGAGAGCAACGCGGCGTCGCATTCCCGGCCCCAGTACAGGGAGGCGAAGCGTAGTGGTAGAGACCAACACTCTGACCGACAGTCTGATTGAGAGCATCCTCAACAACTACGCGCGCGCAGCGGGGGTGTTCGATCCGAACCGGCTGGAAGTGTGGGAGGAGCTCGGACTGACGATGTCCCAGCTCCGCGTGCTCCACCTATTGCAGGCCGGTCCCGGCACTCCGGCGGGAGCCGTGGCCGCGTTTCTCAAGGTACGGCCTTCGACGGCAACCGGGATCGTCGATCGGCTCGTGCGTGACGGTCTCGTGCGCCGCGAGCGGGACGATCTGGATCGTCGGCGTGTCCGCATCTGGCTGACCGACCAGGGCATGAAAGTCATCAACGAGATTCGCACGCGCAATCGCGCGGTGATCTGGAAGATCTTCCGCAACTTCAGCGAGCAAGAGCTACAGGAAATCAATCGCACCTTTGCCCTGTTAACCTCGGAGGCAGAACGTCAGGGCGTGCTCGCGCCCTGGCCGCCCGATCCAGAGGTGATGTAATGGCAATGGGCCCGCCCGGCGGTGGCAACGGTCAGTCGCCGGGCGCGCCCGGCGGGCCGCCGATGACACAGGGTGGACCGCCTCCGGGCATGGGCGGCATGGGCGAAGTGCCGCCGGGATGGATGCTGCCGCAGCGCCGCAAGGTGCTGATCATGGTCTGCGTCATGCTGGCGCTGTTCCTGGCCGCCCTCGACCAGACGATCTGGAGCGTCGCCGCGCCCAAGGCGGTCGGCGACCTCGGCGGTCTCGATCTCTTCGCCTGGCCGGCTACTTCGTACCTGCTCGGCTCCACTGTCATCGTTCCGATCATCGGCAAACTCTCGGACGCGCACGGGCGCAAACCGTATCTGCTAGCCGGGATCGTCATCTTTCTGATTTCCTCGGCACTCTGCGGCGCGTCGGGGTCGATGTGGGAGTTGATTGGCTTTCGGCTGCTGCAAGGCTTCGGCGCGGCGTTCATCATGGCCAACGCCTTCACCACGATGGGCGACTACTTCGCCCCGGCCGAGCGCGGACGCTGGGCAGGCATCATTGCCGGTACGTTCGCGCTGGCCAGCATCATCGGTCCGCTTGCCGGCGGCGTGCTGACCGACGAGCTCTCCTGGCGCTGGGTCTTCTACATCAACATTCCCGTCGGCGGCCTCGGGCTGCTGGCGATTTCCATGCTGATGCCGCGGCAGAAACCGCAGCATCCCAACCGCGAGCCCACCGACTGGCTCGGCGCAGGACTATTGATCGTCGCCGTCACGCCGCTGTTGCTCGCCTTCTCGATGGGCGGCAACCAATTCGTCTGGCTCGACTCACCTATCGTCGCCTGCCTGATCATCGCGGTCGTTGGAGCCGCGGCCTGGTGGCGGACGGCGCGGCGCAAGGGTGAACACGGCATCATGCCGCTGCCGATGTTCCGCAACCGGTTGTACCTGTTCTGCACGGTGGTGATGTTCTTGATCGGCATCGCCATGATGGGCGCGATGTTCAACCTGCCCTTCTTCCTGCAGGGCGCGCAGGGCATCTCGGCCACGAACTCCGGACTCGTCACCCTGCCGATGAGCCTGGGCGTCGTCCCCGCATCGATCGTCGCCGGCCAGATCCTGTCCAGAACCGGGCGCTACAAGCCGCTCGCAATCCTTGGCGGCGGCGGAGCCGCGTTCGCGCTGTTCATGCTCTCGCAGCTCAACGTCGATTCGGACCTGAACATGGCGCGCATCTACATGTTCATCATGGGCGCGTCGATGGGCATTCTGATGCCGCTCTATTCGCTCCTGATGCAGAACTCGCTGCCGTTCAGGCTGTTGGGGGTCGGCACGGCGACGAATCAGTTCTTCCGTCAAATGGGCGCTGCCATGGGCATCTCCCTGTTCGGGGCCATGATTGTGTCCGGATTCTCCTCGCAGTTGAGCAAGGCGTTCCCGGATGGCTACGAGCGGCTCAAGGAGCAACCCGAGATCCTGCTGAACCCGGAGGCGTTACAGGGATTCCGGCAACAAATCGAACTACAAGCCCCGGGGACTGCCGAGGGCGTGATTCAGGCGGCGCGCGAGGCCCTGGCGGTGCCGGTGACCGACGTGTTCCTGTACGGCGCAATCGTCATGGCATTGGTGCTCGCCATCGCCGTGATCCTGCCCAGGGTCCGGTTCCAGACGCAGGAAGAAATGATGGCCGAGGCTCGAGCGGCGGCCGCTGCCAATCGACCAACCGGATCGCCGAACGGCGGTCGGCCGCCCGGCGCGTCCGACGGTCGCTCGTCCTCTCCCTACCTGGACTCTGCGGAACCTTCTGCGTTCGCAAGTTCTAGAGTGGGAACAGTCCCTGAAACAGCTCCGCTTGCCGAGACATCGGCGAACGGAGGAAGCGGGAACGGAATGCACGAATCGGCGCCGATGATTGCGTCCTGGGCGACGCAACGGTCCCGACAACCCGACAGCGCATAAGGCGGACCAAGCATGACCACCCCAAACGGACACGAACAACCCGACGTTGGCGCCGCGAGCGAGCAGGTCACCAGCACCGTGCTGGCGCTGGACGGCTGGGGTCCGGTTGTCCCCGAACCGGCAACCAACGGCACGAACGGCGTCGAGGCCGACACCGCCGTGCGTGACGAGCCGGAAGTCGTTGTCGAAGTTGAACCCGAGGATGATCGCCACCGCGACGCCTGGTGGGAGCGGCTACAGCAGTCCTTGCACGGCTCGCCGTCGCTACCGTCGGTCGACAGTCAGCTGCTGCGGATTCTTGCCTCCGCCGCGGCGATGTCGATTGCGGTGTTCGTGGTGATCAGCCTGGGCCGTCGATTGCCGACGCTCGACATCTCGTCGTCAACGCCGTTGGCCAGTTCCGCCGGCCTCCGTCGCCGGCTGGCGCTCGCCATCGATCCGTCGCTGACGCCGGCGCCGCCGCGAACGGGCAGGTTCTCGATTCTGGCAAGGCTGTTGGAGTTCTGAGATCGCGGGCGCGGCCGTCTGGCGGCCGCGCGGTTACTCCTGCGTCGCGAGCGCGTGGCGGCGCTCTTCGGCCTGTTCGCGGAGCACTCGACGGTAGTCGCGCGGTATCACCTTGACCATCTGGCTGACCACGACATCCCAGTTGTCCAGGACCAGGACCTCGTCGGCGAAGGGACTGCCGGTCCGCTCAGCGTGGGTTTCGACCATCTCGGCGAGCATGGCGATTTCGTTCGCGTCGCGGACCGGCTCCAGGTCGACCATGGCATGATTGACTCGCGATTCGAGGTCACCCGCCGCGTCCCAGACGTACGCCGTGCCTCCGCTCATTCCCGCTGCGAAGTTGCGACCGACCGGGCCGAGCACGACGACGGTGCCTCCGGTCATGTACTCGCAGCCGTGATCTCCCACGCCCTCAACGACGGCGCGCGCGCCTGAGTTTCTCACCGCGAATCGTTCGCCGGCCCGTCCGGCGACCCAGAGCGTCCCGCCCGTCGCTCCGTAGAGCACGGTGTTGCCAACCAGAACGGCGTCGCGGCCGCGGAACCCGGCGTCGGGCCTCGGCGACACGGCGATCATCCCGCCGGCCATGCCTTTGCCCACGTAATCGTTGGCCTCTCCGACCAGGTACATCCGCATGCCGCGCACGAGGAATGCGCCGAACGACTGACCCGCGGAACCGGCGAAGTGCAGCTCAATCGTGCCGCGTTGCATACCGAGATCGCCGTACTGTTGGGCGATGCGTCCGGAAACCCGCGCGCCGACGGCGCGGTGCCTGTTCGTAATCGCAAACTTGGCTGAGATGTGCTCCGAGCGCTCGATGTGCGGCTCCAGCATCTGCAGCAGCTCGTCATCCAAGCGGAGGTCGTCCTGTCGATCGTTCCGCTCCTGGTTGCGCATGCGAGGCAAGGACGGATCGGCCTCGATCGGCGCCAGCAGGCGCGACAGATCCACGGTCCTGGCTCGCTCGCCGGAGCGGGGCGGAATCTGCGTGAGCAGATCGGTTCGACCGATGATGTCTTCGAGCGACGCGTAACCCAGCTCTGCGAGGATGACGCGCACTTCCTCAGCGACGTGCAGGAGGAAGTCGATCAGCATCTGGGGCTTGCCAAAGTACTTGGCCCGCAGGTCTTCTCGCTGGGTTGCGACACCCACCGGGCACGTGTTCAGGTGACACTGTCTGGCCATCTTGCAGCCCAATGCAACGAGTGCGGCGGTGCCGAAGCCGTAGGCTTCTGCGCCGAGCATCGCGGCGACCACCACGTCGCGGCCGGTGTGGAACCCGCCGTCGGTGCGCAGCCGGATCCGTCCCCGCAGTCCATTCACGACCAGCGCCTCGTGCGCCTCCTTGACGCCCAACTCCCACGGTGCGCCGGCGTACTTGACCGATGACAACGGCGATGCGCCGGTGCCGCCGTCGGCGCCGGAGATATGCACGACGTCGGCGTAGGCCTTGGCCACGCCGGTGGCGATCGTGCCCACGCCTTCGCAGGCGACCAGTTTGACGCACACTCGGGCGCGAGGGTTGGCGATCTTCAAGTCGTAGATGAGCTGCGAGAGGTCTTCGATCGAATAGATGTCGTGGTGCGGCGGCGGCGAGATGAGCTCGACGCCGGGGGTCGAGTGGCGCAGCATGGCGATGTACTCGGTCACCTTGTGACCCGGAAGTTGTCCGCCCTCGCCCGGCTTGGAACCCTGCGCGATTTTGATCTCGATCTCGCTCGCGCTGCCCAGATAGGCGGGCGTGACGCCGAAGCGGCCGGATGCGATCTGCTTGATGTGCGAGTTTGCGTCGGACTTGTCGCCCGAGACCAGGAACCGTCGCGGATCTTCGCCGCCTTCGCCGGTATTCGATGCGGCGCCGAGCGCGTTCATCGCGCGCGCAATGTCCTCATGGGTCTCCGGACTCAGCGCGCCCAGCGACATCGCACCGGTGCTGAACCTTGGCGTGATCGCGTCGTGCGGCTCGACCTGATCGAGCGGGATCGGCTCGCGGTCCGAGTCGAATCCGAGCATGTCGCGCAGCGCGGTGGGCTGCCGGTTGTTGGCTCGCTCGGCGTAGACCTGGTACTGCTCGTCACCGCCGCCCTGGACCGCCTTGTGCAGCGCCCGCCAGATCGGGGGCTCGTTTGCGTGATAGTCCGCGTCCCGCCGGTATCGATACCAGCCGCCGGCCTCGAGACCGTCGGCGGGGTACGCCTGGCCGTGCCTCGCGATCGCATCCGCTCCGATTTCCTCGTAACCGATGCCACCGATCCGCGAGAGCGTGCCGGGGAAGGAGCGCTCGACCACTTCCTGGCCGATACCCAGCGCCTCGAAGATCTGGGCGCCGTGGTAGGAGGCTCGGGCTGCGATGCCCATCTTCGACATGATCTTGAGAATCCCGGATTCGACCGCCTGGACGTAGTGGTCGATCACCTCGCCGACTTCCATGTCGTCGAACTCGCCCTCGGCCTGGAGCGAGGCGAGCGTTTGCAGCGCCAGGTGCGGATGGACGGCATCGGCGCCGAAGCCGATCAGGCAGGAAATCTGGTGCACGTCGCGGGCGTCGCCGCAACTGGCCACGAGCGACGCAGACATACGCTGACCGCTCGCGATCAGGTAGTGATGCACGGTCGACACGGCGAGCAGCATGGGAATCGGCACCCGATCCGTCGCGACGTGCTCGTCGCTGAGCACGATCATGGTGTGACCGTCCTCGATCGCGTTCGCAATGTGGTCGCAGAGCGCATTGAGCGCCGCCTCCAGACCGGCCGGACCGTCCTCGACCGGAAATGACGTCTCGATTTCGGTTGCCGAGAAGCCCGGCTGCGCGAGATCGAGCAGGCGCTGCAGGTCGTCGCTGAGCAGCAGCGGCGACCTGAGATGGACAAGTTGTGCTGCATACGCCGACTCTTCGAGCAACGAGTGTCGGCGGCCAAGCAAGGTGTCGAGTGACATCACATTGCGTTCGCGAATGGAGTCGATCGGCGGATTCGTGACTTGGGCGAACTTCTGCTTGAAGTAGGAGTAGAGCGGGCGCGCCGGATCGTGAAGGACCGAAAGCGGCGTGTCGTCGCCCATCGAACCGACCGGTTCCTTGGCCTGCCTCGCCATTGGCTTAAGGACGTACTCGATCTCTTCGCGGCTGTAGCCGTGCAGGATCTGGCGAGTCAACAGCTCGCCTTCGTCCGGCTGCGGAATGCTGGACGCGCTGAGCGTGACGGCGCGATCGAGCCGCCCCATGTGTTCGTTCACCCAGCGCGCGTACGGACGCCGGGCGGAGAGCCGACGCTTGATGTCGTCGTTGCGCAGCAATTCGTGTCGTTCGACGTCCACGGCGACCATCTGGCCCGGTCCGAGCCGGCCCGACTCGATGATCTCGGACTGATCGAGTTCAATCAGCCCGACCTCGGAGCCCATGACGACCAGACCGCTGCGTGTGACCTGGTAGCGGGCCGGGCGCAGACCGTTGCGATCCATCGCCGCCGCGACGACGCTGCCATCGGTGAAGGCCATCGCAGCCGGACCGTCCCAGGGCTCGGACAGGCAGGCGTGGTACTCGTAGAAGCCTCGAAGCTCGGGATCCATGTCCTCGAGTTGTTCCCAGGCCTCGGGAATGAGCATCATCATCGCGTGCAGGGGCCCACGACCCGAGGCAACAAGCAACTCGAACGCTTCGTCGAACGCCTGCGAGTCGGAGCCGACCTGTCCCAGCACCGGGTGCAGCTCCGATACGGCGTCGCCCCAGACGTCCGACTCCATGGCCGGGCCGCGGGCTTGCATCCAGAGCCGATTACCGAGCAGGGTGTTGATTTCACCGTTGTGCGCGATGTAGCGGAACGGCTGCGCGATCTTCCAGTCGGGCAGCGTGTTGGTCGCGTAGCGCTGGTGGAACAGCGCCAGGGCCGAGACGGTGTCGGGATTGGTCAGGTCGGGATAGAACTTGCTCAACTGCGGCGCGACCATCAGGCCCTTGTAGACGACGGTCGAGGTCGACATCGAGACGATGTATGTCTCGGCCGCCGGGTCCGCAGTGTCCTCGGAGTCGGCTTCGCCTAGCAACCGGATTTCGGTGTCCGCGCGTCGGCGGGCGAGATAGGTCCGGCGTGAGAACTCGTCGTCGGAGATGCCCGCCGGCCGGGTGAAGAGCAGTTGCTCGATGTTGGGCAGGTCTCGCAGCGCCCAACTGCCCAGCACGCCGGGATCGGTCGGCACGGCACGCCAACCGATCACGTCGAGTCCGGTTCGTTCGACACACGCGTCGATCAGTCCCTTGGCCCGCTCTGCCGCATCCGGTTCGTCGGGCAGGAAGACCATGGCCAGGGCAAGATCGTCATCGGCGAGGCCGGCGCGGCCCAGCCGAGCGAGATCATCCTGCAGAATCGCGTAGGGAATCGAGATGGTGACGCCTGCGCCGTCTCCGGTGTTGGGGTCGGCGTTGACCGCGCCGCGATGGGTCAGGCTGACCACTCCCTCGACCGCCTGCTCAACGAGCCGATGCGTGGCCACTCCGTCCAGCCGCGCGATGAACCCGGTGCCGCAGGCATCGCGCGCGCTATTCGGGTCGTAGAGGCCCGGATAGTCGGAATCGTTCGCTCGGTGTGCCTGTGTGACTGCGGTCATATCGACAGCGGCTATCTCTTTCGCCTCATTGACTCACACAGTCAATGAGTCGAAGGGCGCTAGTGGTAGAGGTTACGTGAATATTCCCACAATCGGAGTGGTCACGCTAGTGACCTGATTACAGCAGGCGCGAGCTGCGTTGCCGCCGAGCGCAGCGGCTACAGAATCTCCGCGCGGCGCAAGTCCGAGAGCGCGGCGCTGAAGCGGTCCACGGTCGCGTCGATCTGATCCTCGGTGTGGACGCAGGAAACGAGCGCGCCCATGCCCATCAGGTCGACGCCGTGGTTGATCAGGGCGCGGCGGAACGGCCATGCGATCTCGGACGGCGTGCCCGCCAACGTCGCCTGAGGGCCGCCGTGCTGGTCCCAGTCCCAGGTCGCGCCGTCTTCCGGTCGCTCGATGTCCTGTCCCAACACGATGTGCACCATCGAGGCGTCGGCCCAGGCGCAACCGGGCGCCTCCGCTTCGAGCAAGGCCCGATTCAGACCTCGCGACAACTGGCCGGCGCGCTCGTTGGCGATGCTGAGCGGATCCTCCTCGGCAATCGCCCGAAGCGCGCGTTCGCCGGCGACCGCAGAGAGCGGGTTGGCATTGAAGGTGCCCGGATGGGCGACTCGGCCGTTGCCGGCGTCGAAGCTGATCTGGTCGAGCAGGCCTGCGCGTCCGACCACCGCTCCGCCGGGCAATCCGCCTGCGGCGATCTTGGCCAACGTGGTCAGGTCGGGCGTCACGCCGATCCGCTCCTGGACGCCGCCCTGGCTGGCGCGGAAGCCGGTCACGACCTCGTCGAAGATCAGCATCGTGCCGCTGCGCTCGGTCAGCTCGCGCAATTCTTGCGGCACGGATGGGTCGAGCGGGCACGTGCCCCACGAGTAGCCGGTCGGCTCAAGGATGACCGCGGCGTACGCTCGCGTCTCCAACGCCCCGGCGATACCGGCCACATCCGTCTGGTCGAAGACCGAAATCAACTCCTGCATCGCCTCCGGTTGACCGTTGGCGGCGATCGGCCCGGCCGACGTGCGGCCTGCGGCGAACACGCTGTCATTCCAGCCGTGGAAATGATGCCTGAGCCGCAGCAGCCGGTCGCGGCCGGTGGCGGCGCGGGCCAAGCGCACGGCCATCATCGTCGCCTCGGTGCCGGATGAGGTGAAACGCACTCTCTCGGCGCTGGGCACGAGCCGCTTGATCGCCAGCGCCCAGCGGCGCTCAAGGTCGCTTGAACCGCCCATGTGCGTGCCTCGCGCGACCTGCTCGGTCACGGCTTCGACGAGATACGGATGGCTGTGCCCGAAGATCAGTGCGCCGTGACCCATCACGTAGTCGATGTACTCATTGCCGTCGGCGTCCCACTTCTGTGCGCCGACGGCGCGATCGACGGTGATGCCGAAGGGGTCGAAGTGACGCGCATCGTGGGTGACGCCGCCGGGAAAGAGCGTCCGAGCCTCCTCCGCGCGCCGCGCCGACTCTGCGTGCTTGTCCAGGAACTCCTGATCGATCGCCGTCGAGCCGCTCATTGCCTGTGCCTCCGCTGTTGCTGCCTTCGACACTAACGCACACGACGGGATCGGATGCAGCCCGGAGTCAAACTAGAGTGTCGGCATGACGAACTGGCGGATCACCCGCGGGCGCGCGGCCTGGCTGGCCTTGCTGGGGATTGCGGTGATCGCGCTGCTGATCGGCGCCTATCTCGCCTACGAGCGCTGGTTTCCCTGGGAGCAGGCGGAGATCGAGGAGTGGATTGACGGCTTTGGATTCTGGGGACCAGTGGTCTACATCGCCGTGTTCGCCGCATCGATGCTCTTTGCGCCGCTGCCGACCGCGCCGATGCCCCTGGTCGCGGCCGCCGTGTTCGGTCCGGCGCTCGGGTTTCTCTACACGATCACGGCCACCGCAATCGGCTCGACGATCTGTTTCTGGGTGTCACGGAGGCTGGGCCGTCCGACGCTTCGTCGGCTCACGTCCCAGGGAGCGCTGGACAAGATTGACGAGCTTGGCGAGCGGCTCGGCATCCGCCTGCTGATCGTACTGAGGCTGTTCCCCGTAGCCGGCGTCGACTACGTCTCCTACGCGGCCGGACTCACGCAGATGCGGTTCGCGACCTACATCGTGATCTCGGTGCTCGCCTCGGCGCCGATCCTGATTCTTGCCGCCGTGCTCGGCGATGCGGTACTGGAGCGTAATCGCGAGTTGCTGATCGGCGCGGCGGTAGGCGTTGTCGGATTCTTCGCCTTGCCGGTCGTCTGGGTCTGGTGGCGGCAGCGTCGAGCCGCGCGCGACGTTCAACCCGCGCCGACGGAACGCTAGCCTCGGGACATGCCGATTTCCGACGCGCCTTCGCTGCTCACGCTGATGTGGTCGCCGCTGACCGTCGTCACGTCAGCTCACGAGGGCTCGCGCGGGGGGCAGATCGCGGTCGGTGCGTTTGCGGCTTCGATTGTTCCTGCGCAGCCTCGCGTGCTCGTCCAGATCCAAAAGCGCAATCACACCAACTCGCTAATCGAGACCTCTGGCAAGCTTGCCGTCCACGTCATCGCTCGCGAGCAGTGGGAGTGGGTCAAGCACTGGGGCTTTCGCTCGCAGACCGAGGTTGACAAGTTCGAGGGCCTGGACTGGTTCGAACACGACGACGGGTTGCCGATCCTGGGCGGGGTGCTGGGCTGGATGACCTGTCGGGTCGTGAACTACATGGACGGCGGTGACATGGCGATCTGGCTGGCCGACGTCACCGACGCGGCGCGCAATACCCGAGCGCAACCGCTCCGCTGGCACGAGGTGCAACAGGTCCTGCCGCCCGATTGGGCGGAAGAGTACGGCCGCAAGCTCAGCCACGACGTGCCCGATTCAGGTCGGCGGATGGCCGAGCTGTCGGACAATCCGCCCTGGTCTAGCGGTTTGAGTCCCTAACCCCTAGCGGCCCTTCCAGTTCGGCGTGCGCTTCTCGGCGAAGGCGCGCGGGCCCTCGATCAGGTCTTCCGACTGGCTCATGATCCGCTGCTGGTGGAAGGTGTGCGTGAGCGCGGCCGGCAGAGGCAAGTCGAGACCCTTGTAGGCGGACTCCTTCGAGGCTCGCACCGAGATCGGGGCGCAGAGCAGGATCTCGCCGGCCCAGCGGCGGGCCGTGTCCATCAACTCGTCGGCGGGGACGACCTCGTTGACCAGGCCCCACTGGTGGGCGACGGGCGCGGGGATGTGGTTGCCGGTGAGCATGTAGCCCATCGCGATCTTGAGCGGAATGTGGCGGGGCAATCGGTGGACGCCGCCGGCGCCGGCCATCAGCCCGACGCGCGGCTCGGGCAGACCGAGACGGGCGTGGTCGGCGGCGATGATGATGTCGCAGGCCATCGCCATCTCGCAGCCGCCGCCCAGGGCGAACCCGTTGACGGCGGCGATCATCGGCTTGGGGCACTCCCAGTCGGCCGTGATTCCGCCGAATCCGCCGCGCACCGGCGCGAAGGAGGGGCGCTCGTTGGCGGGCACGCGCGACATCTCGGCCGTGTACTTGAGGTCGTTGCCGGCCGAGAATGCGCGGTCGCCGGCGCCGGTCAGGATGCCGACCCAGGCCGAGTCGTCGTTGGCAAAAGTGTTCCAGGCGTCCGACAACTCCTCGGTCGTCGGCGGATGGATCGAGTTCATCCGCTCCGGTCGGTTGATCGTGATCGTGACGATGTTCTCGTCCTGCTCGTACTTGATGAACTCGTAGTCGGCCATTGCGAACCCCTGTCAGGTGCTGATCGATGCTGGTCTGTTCGAACGAAACGTGCGGATGGACGGGCTAGTGCTGCACGCACGTCCCGCCGTCCACATTGTAGGACTGACCCGTGATCCACTCGCCCTCGCGGGCGCAGAGGAACGCGGTGATCGAGGCGATGTCCTCGCCTTCGCCTGCCCGACCCATGGGAACTCGCGTGTCGATCGCCCGTTGCCAGAACTCGCCGCGGCCCATGTCGTCCATGCGCGAGGTGTCGATGATGCCGGGACAGATGGCGTTGACGCGCACGCCGTGCTGCCCGATCTCCTGGGCCATGCAGGCCGTCAGCGCCTGCAGTCCCGCCTTGGACGAGGCGTAGGCGGCCGTGTTGGGGCCCAGCAACTTGCCCGCAATTGACGAGATGTTGATGATTGCGCCGCCGTCGCCCTGCTCAATCAACTTCCGACCGAACACCTGCGACATGTAGAAGACGCCGTTGAGATTGACGTCGAGCACCAGCCGCCAGAGATCGGGGTCGAGGTCAATCACCGGGACGCGATCCGAGCCGCGGGCGGCGCCGGCGTTGTTGATCACGAAGTCCACCCGGCCGAACTCGTCCAGCGTCGTGTCGAGTAAGTTCTCGACGGCCCCGTAGTCAGCCACGTCCGAGACCAGCGGCAGCGCGCGCCGGCCTTCGGCGCGGACCTCGTCGGCGACCGAGTCGATGTCGCGCCAGCCGGCTGCTTTCTCGTCGTCGGGATAGTCCTCGGGGGCGCGGCCGGTACCGGTCAGGACTACATCGCATCCCTGGCGCGCCAGCTCGACCGCGATCGGGCGACCGATGCTGCGCATCCGCCCCGCTCCGGTTACAACCGCCACTTTGCCTTCAAGTCCGCTCAACTGCATGCGTCGATCTCCAGCCCGTTACGAGATATGCGCCGATGATAGGTGAGCTGGTTGGGTGGTTGGCAGAGTTTTTTTCTGCCAGGGCGTGGCAGGAAAAACGGGGCGTTCGCCGCATGAAACGCTGGGTTTCGCGACATCTGGGCGGTTGAACGTGGTTGAGAACGGTCGGCTATGGAAGGCGGCGGTCAGCCATATGAGGGCCGCGTTTGACGACCAGTTGCGCGCCGGGAACCTCATGATCGCGGCCTCTCTACAGCGATTATTCGTTCTAAGTATCGCCTAATCCGCAGAGTCCGGCCCGATTAGTCGTCGCTTGATTCCTGATCTGTGTCATCGTCGTCATTGACTTCGTCGTCGTCTTCGTAAAACTCCTCCGACTCGGCCAGGTCCCTGATGTCGTCGAGGATCTGTTCCAGGTGAGGGCCGTTGCCGGCGCCGCGGATCAGGCGCAGCAGGGGGCCCAGGACGCCGGAGAACTCCAGCTCCGCCTCGGCGCGGGTGAAGCCGCCGCCGGCTCGCTCAAAGCGGAAGTCGTAGCGAGCTCCCGTGAGCGCCGTGGACCAACCAATCGCATAGTGCCGGGGAGACTCGCTGACCAGCTCCTTGAACGCGCCCTCGGTGGTCGCCCGCTCCAGGACCTCCAACGCGGCCTCGAAGGCATCAATCGGCTCGGCCTCGATCTCGGTCTCACGGATGGTCATGAGTTGACTTCCGGAGATTCTGTTGGGATCCAGGAGGCAAGGCCATTCCCATTGCGTCCGGCCATGACCTTCTCGGCCATGGAGGGATTTGCGAATTTGAGGTCACGCAACAGCTCGAAGGTCGAGCCGTCAACTTTCACGTCGGGCGATTCTAGGAGTTCTTGGCGTTTGCGGCGGGCATTGACGAATGCGGGGGCCTCGAAGGAGGGCACGCTATCCACCAGACCAGTAGACCTTTTCTGCACCAAGAAGCCACCACCAACCAAACTTCGACCAAAAGCCCTGATCTGGCATCCGTTGCGCGAGGTCGTCAGCACTCGCCAGGGTTCAATGTTGCTGGCCTCACTTGGCGGCGCTTGCGACGGCTCTTCCTCAGAGTCGAACTCAGGTATGCCCAACGCGCGAAGACACAACAGCATCTCAGAGAGGAACAGTTCCGCTGCGGCCCTCTTCGCCTCTGGGAGCATCTCGGTCAAGTCAGAATCACACTCTGGCAAGTCCTTGGTGTTGTCCAACTCACAGCGATTCGCGCACCGCGCTAGCTGCAAAAGTCTGCGCTCCAGGTACAGTTGGTCAGCTTTGTCCAGCGAGACCCCCTCCCGAACGAACACGACCGCCCGGCTCCAGAATTCCCTCTTCAGTGCGTGCTTCTTGAGGCGATCTGGTGTCTTGCCTTCACCGACGTACAGCTTCGCAGACTGGCCCTCGATGCCCCACAAGACGTACACGCCATTTCGAGTGAGTTCTTGGCGCTGGAGCGCTTCGTCTAGGCGTTCTCGCGGAAACGATAGTGCTCCGCCATTCCAGTTGTCTTTGCGCAGAACGCACACACCGGCTCCATCCCCGGATGGATAGTAGAGATGCACGGAGAAGCCTCCGGGATGTTGCATCCGCATATCGTAGACGGTGATGTTCGATTCCTTGCCCTCTCTCAATGCGGAGGAGCAGGCCGCCTACGAGGCGGGTCTGGCGGTGCGGGCTGATGCGGAGGCTCAGAGTGCGGGGTGGATTCAGCGCACGGTTGAGGTGGCGCTGAACACGAACCATGGCTTTCCGCGCGGCGAGGCTCGGATTGCGCTACAACTTGGGCCGGCGGAGGAGGTCGTCGCGGCGCTGCTGCCGGCGCTGCTCTCGGCCAACAAGCGGATGCGGCGGCGCTCGATGACGCTGCTGCCCCGGCTTGACCCGGACGAAGTATGCCGCCAGCTCGGTCCAGTGCTGGAGGGCGGCGAGCGCAACTCGCGGCGGGCGGCCTGTGTCGCACTGGCGGCGATCGGCGCTCCGGCAACCAAGCTGCTTGAGCGCTTGACCGACGATCCCGACGGAGCGATCCGCAATCGGGCGCGACGCGCGCTCGACGCCATCGCCGCGCGGCCTCCCCAGAACGGCAATCGCAATCTCTCCTACGTACGGCCGTTCGGTCTGCCCTACCGCGATGCGCCGCCTGCCCGGCCGCAGTCGTTTGCCGTAGCGGCCTTCAACTTCTCCTACGGCGTCAACCTGGGCACGCTGGTGCGCAGCGCCGAGGCGGCCGGAGCGGAGGCGGTCTGGATCATCGGCCGCGACTTCTACTACCGCCCCTCCACGAAAGGCAGCGATTGGTGGCTGCCGGTCGAGACACTCGATTCGGCCGCCGACTGCCTGTCCCGCGCGGCGGACGAGGGCTTCGAGATCGTCGCCCTGCAGCAAGGTCCGGATGCGGTGCCGATCTGGGAAGCGGAGTGGCCGGAGCGGCCGCTGATCGTCGCCGGCAACGAGGGTGACGGGCTGCCGCAATCGCTGGTCGAGGCTGCGTCGCTGCAGGTTGACCTTCCGATCTACGGCCAGATCGACAGTCTCAACGTGGCGGTGGCGACATCGGTCGCGATGTACGCGTTTCGCGGCTGGCAAGCGCGGCAGCAGCAGGCATGAGCCGCCAATTCAGCCGCCGGGCAATTCTGCGTGCCGGCGCTGTGTGCGCGCTCGGCGCGGCGCTCGGCCCGCGGCTCGCCTCCTTGCCCGCGGCGGCTCGAGAGACCGACGCCATCTCGCTCGCGGCAGGCTGGAACAGCGCCGCCTGGTGCGGTCCCGACACGCCGATCGGCGAGGCGGTCGGCTCATTGCCGCTGATTGCCGCATTCGGCTGGAACGTCCCGGAACAACGCTGGCTCGGGTATGCGCCGGACACACCGATCAACTCAATCGGCACGCTGCGGCACGGGCAACCGCTACGAATGAGGCTCGCGTCCGACGCCGTCTGGCGCCAGCCGAGCTATCGCGGCCCGTTGCCCGAGCCCATCGAGTTGCCGGCTGGCTGGTCGTACATCGGCTGGTCGGGACTGCATGAGCCGGTCTGGACGGCGTTCGGCGAGGACCCGTTTGGGCCGGTCGCCGAGGTCTGGCGCTGGAACACCGAGTACCAGCAGTGGTACTCCTACGTGCCCGGCGATTCGGCGCAACAGCTCTTCGCGGTGCTGCATCCCGGCAACGCGGTGTGGGTCAAGATGCGAGTCGCTTCGGCGCGCTGGAACCCGGCCGGCGGGATTGTCCCGGCGGACCTGGCCTCGCGAGTGGTAGCGGGCGAGATCACCTACTACCATCCTTCGCTGGCCGGCGGCGTGATGTACTGTCCGCCGCACAATCGATACGACCCGCAGGACGTGACGGTCGGCGCGGCGGTCACCTGGCCCTGTGGTACGCGATTGCGTATCTGGCGGGACGAGCGATACGTCGACGTGATCGTGCAGGACACCGGACTGCTGGGGCACAATCACGTCGATCTGTCCGAGGCCGCGTTCCAGCGGCTCGCCCTGCTTCCTGAAGGGCGTGTAAGCGTCTTGATCGAAGTGCTCGCAGGTCCTGATTAACCGGGATGCATTTGCGCCGACCGTGGGTAGGATGACGGCGAGGAGAACCGCTTATGCGCCGCCGGTCATCGCTCTCTGCAATCATCGCCTCCGCCGTGATCGCATCGGCCGTCACGACTGGAGTCCTGCTGTCGGTAGGCGGGGGAGTGTCCGAAGTTGGCAGCAACGAGTCTCACTCAATCCTCGCGACCGAGACCGCCCCGATCGGCCAGACGGTCACACCGGCCGCGCCGATCGATCCCTTCGAGCCGACGCTCGAAGCAATCTCGACTCCGGTCGACTGGGCGCATATCTACGCGGTCGCGGTGCCGTCGCTGGTCTCGATCAGAGTTGATAACGGCGCAGGTTCGGGATTCTTCGTCAGCCAGGACGGTCACGTCATCACCAACCTGCACGTCGTCGCGGAGAGTGAGACGATCGAGGTCATCACGTGGGACGGCGAACGTCACGAGGCGAAACTCATCGCTCGAGACGTAGGTAATGACCTGGCGTTACTGAAGATCGATCCGAGCGACGTTGAGATTGTGCTGCCTGCGTATGGCTCACTGGAGGACATCCGTGTTGGCGACGCCGTGGGCGCGCTCGGCGCTCCATTTCAACTGGAGAACACACTAACCGTGGGCATTGTCTCGGGGCTGGGTCGGCAGCGCTCAAGCGGCAATCAGACCTTCGAGCCGCTGCGCAACATGATCCAGACAGATGCCGCACTCAATCCGGGCAACTCGGGCGGGATGCTGGTCAACGCCGGCGGCCAGGTCATCGGCATACCAACGCAGATCCAGAGCCCGGATCGTGTCTCAAGCGGGGTCGGCTTCGCCGTCAGCGCCGACGCGTTGCTGAGTTCGCTGCCGACACTCCTGGAAGGCGACGATGTCGAGCGCAGCTATCTTGGCGTGTCGCTCGATCACGGCGACGGACGGCTCGAAGTGAGCGACGTGATCTGCGACTCGGCTGCCGACCGCGCCGACCTGCGCGACGGTGACATCATCCTGGTGATCAACGACGAGCCGGCGGCGACGTTCGATCAGCTCCTGGAAGTCATGGCATCTGTGTTGCCGGGCGATGAGATCACGATCACCGTGCGGCGTGGACTGCGGGAGCTCACTGTCGAAACAACCGCCGGCGGCTGGCCGACGACAATCCCCGAGGGTGGCTGCGGCTAGCGGCATCAGTCCAGGGAATCCCCGGCGGACACGCGGCGGGCGAGCGGCGTAGCCAGCATTAGCGCGGCGACGATTGCCAACGTCACGCCCGTCGTTAGCAGGCCGGATCGCGGGCCCAGTAGGTCGGCCAGCGCGCCGGTGACCAGCGCGCCGACGAGAATCATGCCGCGCGCGATGTTCATCAGGCTCAGTGCGCGTCCGGCCATGCCCTCGGTTGTCTGCGCGAGCAGCGTCAGATTGGCCAGCGACATCACGTTGGTCGAGCAGGCTGCGGCGACGAACACGCAGATCGCCAGGACGGCCAGGTGCGGCGCGCCGGACATGACCGCGAGCGCGATGCCGGCCACGACCAGCAGCGTCGCCATCAGGCGTCCCGGAATCGGGATCGTGCGCCAGCCGGCCAGCAGCAGCGAACCGGCCGCGGCGCCGGCCCCTCCGACGGCGATCAGATAGCCCACCCACGAACGCTGTTCATCCAGCACATCGATCACCATCAGTGGGACGAAGACGCTTTGATAGGGCACGAGGAAGATGAACATCACAACCGAAATCGCCAGCACCGCCAAGGGCCAGCGCGACTCGAACGCCCAGCGCACGCCGCTGATCGTCTGCCGGACCAGCGATCCGCCGGCAGGGCCGGCGGCAGCTCCGGCCGCGTCTCGGGTCTTGATCAGCGCGCTGCAGATCACCGCACCGACGTAGATCGCGGTCATGGCGCCGTAGACCCAGGTGAAATCGGCGACTGCCAGCAACACGCCGGCCAGCAGCGCGCCGCCGATCCGCATGACCGTGTTGGCCGTTTGTGACAGCGCGACTGCGGGGCGCAACGCCGAGGCGGGCACCATCGCCGGCAGAATGGCCTGACGCGCAGGTTGGAAGAACGCGATGTTGACGCCGGCGGCCGCGGCAAGCAGGATGACCTGCCAGGCCTCGGCCACACCGAGCAGCAGCAGCAGGAATAGCGCTCCGGCAGCGGCGACATTGCCCGCCTGCGAGAGCACGAGGATGGTGCGCCGCGGGTAGCGGTCGACGATGGCGCCGGCAAACAGGCCCAGGACCAGGTTCGGGGCCATCCGTGCGGCGAGGACCGTGCCCAGCAGCACGGCCGAGCCGGTCAGCTCGTAGACCAGTACCGGTCGCGCGACCTGGTCCAACCAGAGCGCCGCCGAGCGGAGAAAGATCGCCAGCCAGAGTACGCGGTAGTCGCGTGACGCGAAGGGCGAGAACATCCCGGCTTCGCGCCGGCGCAGCGCAGCATGACGCTCAGCGCCGGGTGCTGACTGAGGCAATCGGTCCGAAATCGAGGCCTACTCCTCGTCGGCGTACGGCGCGCGCCCCTGCATGACGTTCAGCAGTCCCTGGCGCGAGAACCCGTCCGACTTGGCGAAGTTGATGATCACGCGTTCGCGGTCTTCGACCGCTTGCGCGGCCGCAGCGACCTGAGGAGCGATGTCGTGCGGGATCTCGCAGACGCCGTGTTGATCGGCGTGCAGCAGATCGCCGGGATGCACCGTCACGCCGCCGACCGTGACCGGCTGTCCGATCTCGACGATGTGCACGTAGGCGTGGGAGACGAGGATCTCCTTGGACAGGAACTGAAAGCCGAGCTCGCGCACTTCGTCGAGGTCGCGCACGCCGCCGTCGGTGACCAGCCCGACCGCGCCCAACGCCTTGTGGATGTTGCCGTTCACCTCGCCCCAGAACGAGCCGATCGGCGGCTGGTCGAGGTCCTGAATGACGATGATCCGCGGCTCGGGAATCGATTCGATGTGCTCCCACCAGTCGGGCGCCGCCTTGGTCTGCGGATCGTCTCCGGGGGGAATCGACGCGCGAATCTTACAGGTCGCGGCGTAGCCGACGATTGGCTCCATCTCCGGGAATCGACAGACGATGTCCGGAGTCATGAATCCGGTCGCCCGGCTGCGGACATCGAAGGTCTCGATCGCATTGGCGATGGCCGGCGAGGGCCAGGCGCGGAGCTCCGCGAGTTGCGCATCGCTGAGTGATTCGGTCATTGGACACCCTTTGCTAGCGGACGCCGGCATCTCGTCGCGGCAGAACCAACCCGCGCGGCGACACAACAGCTACGGCGACAGTGAATACTCGCGCTCCAGCGCGGAGCGATTGACGATCGTCACTCGTTGCCGGTTGACGTCGACGATCCGTTGCTTGCGCCACTGTTGCAGTTGCTTGTTCACGGCGACGCGCGACGCGCCGATCATGTTCGCGAGTTCTTGCTGCGAGACCCGGAGGCCGATGTCGACGCCGTCTTCGGTGGCTTCGCCGTGTTCATTGGCGATGGCCAGGAGTCGTCGGGCCAGGCGGCCCGGCACGTCGAGCAGGTAGGCGTCCTGGATCGACTGGTTGGTCGCGCGCAGTCGCGCGACGAGCACATCGATGATCGCCCGTTGGGCTTCCGGGTGCCGATCCAGGACGGCGAGAAAGTCGTGCCGGCTGAGACTGACTGCCTCGGTGTTCTCGATCGTGGTCGCCGAGGCCGAACGAGGCTCATCGTCGAGCAACGACATCTCGCCCAGGAGGTCGTACTTGCGGTGCACGGCCAGCACCACTTCGCGTCCATCCAGTGAGGGAATGAAAATCTTCACGGCGCCCTTGAGAATGATGTAGAGCGTTGCGCCCTCATCACCCTCGTGGAAGATGTCGGTGTGCGCCCGGTACTGAACCGGCCTGAGCTTCTGCGCGAGTTCGAGCAGCATGCGGCGCGGCATGTTGCGGAACAAGACCACGTTCGTCAACAGGTCCAACGCTTCGTCGGTCCTATCGCTCGCAGACGATCGTCGGGTAGTCATCTGTTATCTCCGCGTGCAGTCTAAGCGCTATCGCACAGACCGCTATTGTGCCCGACTGACGGTGACGATCAAGCAGGGCCGAGGAGTCAACGCCCTGCACGTGATCGGACTGGCCGGTCTAGCCGTCGAAGCGGACGGCGACATCGGCGTCGATGCCCAGCGCGGCGGCTGTCGGCAACGCGGTTGCGACCGAGCGCGAAGGGCGCGCAGCGCGCTCCGGCCTGTTGCGGACCGCGCCGTTGTTGGCAGCGAGCGCAGCCGATTTCCATTCCCAGACGAGCCAGGCGACGCAGGCCAGGACAAGCAGCGAGAGAACGAGCATGACGATTGCCTTTCGGGTAATATTGGCACGGGCGTTCTAGACACATGTTAGAACATGGGTGCTTCTGAGCGCAACCCGATACGATATGTCGAGTCACCCTCCCGTCAGCGAGGAGTCCGTTTGTGGCCGAGACGATTGCGATGGAACGAGTCGGTCGTGTGGCGCGAATCACGCTCAATCGACCGGAGAAGTTGAACGCCATATCGCGACAACTGCAACGGGAGTTGATTGAGGCTCTTGAGGAGGCGGAACGCGACGACGGAGTCCACGCGGCGCTGGTGTCGGGCGCAGGTCGCGCGTTCAGCGCCGGCTACGATCTCGCCGGCGGATCCGGCGTCGCCGCCGAGCAGGCATCCGCAATCTCGCGCGATCGCGACGGCCTGGAAGCGCTGCTCCGCAACTGGCTGAAGATCTGGGACCTGCGCTTGCCGGTGATTGCCAAGGTCCACGGCCATTGCCTGGCCGGCGGCACACAACTGGCGACGATCTGCGACGTGACGTTTGTCGCCGACGATGCCCGAGTCGGCGCGCCCCAGCTCCCCCTGGGCGCCGGATTCGTGGCGTCATTCTGGGCCTGGCAAGTCGGCGCAAAGCGGGCCAAGGAGTTCTTTTTTCCGGTCGGCAGCATGATCTCGGGCGCGGAGGCCGCAGAGATAGGACTCTTCAATCGCGCCGTGCCCGCCGACCAGCTCGATCAGTACGTCAACGATTATGTCGAATCGGTCGCGAAGACCCCAAAGGAAATCCTCGTCCTACAGAAGAAGGCGATCAATCGCACGCAGGAAGTGCAGGGATTCCGGGAGGCGCTGATGGGCGGCGTCGAGATCGACGCGATCGCGCACTTCACCGATCCCGTGCTCGATATGAACCGCTCGCTCAAGGAGCGCGGACTCCGCGCGACGCTCGATGACTTCCACCGACAGGGATGAACGGCGAGAGCAGCCGACGACGCTGGAGGAAGCGAACCTGCCGCTCGATCACGGGGCCAGGCTGTTCGCCATCGCCGACGGTTTGTGCCGCATCGGCCAGCTTCGCACCGGATCCCGAGCGGGTCAGTTCTCGATCTTCAACTTCCTGATCCGCTGCGCGCCCGACGAGGAGTATCCGTCGCCCGACGATCGCGTGACGCACGTCGTCCTGATGCAGGCCGGCGTCGTCCGCCGCCACGGGTGGTACGCGCACTTCTGGTTGCCGCAGGACGATCGGCCCATGCGCATCGCGCTGCCGGCGCCGATCGGCAAGTCGTGGCACTGGCACGACGACATCGCCGAGATCAGCCGCCGCTTCGCGGACTCGGAGGGTTGGACCCAGGCCGTCGGTATGAGCGTGGACGACTACGTGGCGCAGTTTGCCGAAGCGCTGGCGAGTGCGGAAGTCGTCAGATCAGCGAAGGCGTAGCCGGCATCTCGGAAGCCGGAGGCACGCCTTCCGGCCGGGTGGCGACGACTCCCGCGGCTTCCAGGGCTGCCTGTTCCGCCTGCGGAATGCCGAGCAGCCCGCCCAGGATGTCTGCGTTGTGCTGTCCGAAGTCCGGCGCCGGACCAACAATGCAGGGCTGCCCGCCCTCGGTTCGCCATAGCCAACCGTGCGCCACCCAGATACCGACTTCTGGGTGGCGAATCGGCTCGTAGAAGCCGCGCGCCTGCAGGTGCGGGTCACGCAGCACTTCGAGCATCTTCCAGACGGGAGATGAAGGAACGCGCTCGGCGTGAAGCGCCGCGAAGGCGTCGGTCTTCGCGCGTCCCCGGGTCCAGGCGGCGACCAGCTCATCGAGCTCGGCGCGATGCTCCCAGCGCAGGATCTGGTCCGAGAATTCGGCCCGCTCGGTCCAGTGCGGCGCGCCCATCGCCCGCTTTAGTCCTTCCCACTCTACGTCGGTGCGCACGCAGATCGCGATCCAGTCGTCGTCGCCTGCGCATGGATAGACGTTGTGCGGCGACATCCAGTCGTGACCGGTACCCATGTGCTCGGGCAGGCGGCGATTCATCGACCAATCCATGTAGAACTCGCCCAGCAGCGTGGACATCACCTCGCGCTGGGCGAGATCGATGTACTGCCCTTTGCCGGTCCGCTTGCGCTGAATCAACGCCGTCGCGACGGCCGCCGCGGCGCAGATGCCCGCAATCGGGTCGCCGTACGAGATGCCGCTCTTGTAGGGCACGCCGTCGTCGCCGTAGCCGGACGTCGAGGTCATGCCGCTCATCATTTCGATGATCGGCCCGTAGCCGACCGCGTCCTTCTCCGGACCGGTCTTGCCGAAGCCGGCCATGCCGACCACGATGATGTCCTCTCTCTGCTCGCACAGCCACTCGTAGGACAGGCCGAGGTTGTCCATCACGTCGGTGCGGTAGTTCTCCATCACCACGTCGCAATGAGCCAGCAGTCTCGCGAAGACGGCCTTGCCCTCGTCGGAGGCCAGGTCGAGCGAGAGCGACTTCTTGTTGCGGCTGTACTCGTGGAAGTAGAAGTTGGTGTTCCACCAGTGTTCGCCCGGCGCGACCGGCGGCGGGAGCAGCGTGCGGATGTTGTCCCAGGCGCGCGGCGATTCGATCTTGATCACCTCAGCGCCTTGGTCGGCGAGAATCTTCGCGCCGTAGGGACCAGCCCAGATCATCGTTAGGTCGGCGACGCGCACGCCGGTCAGGGGTCGGCCCGGATCAAACATCAGATGGCGTCCAGTTCCCGCAGTCGGACCAGGTCCTCGCGCTCATAGCCCAGTTCACCGTGAATGATCTCCATGTTGTGCTCGCCCAGGCGGGGCGCGCGGCCCATCTTCCAGTCGTGCCCGCTGCTCAGCCAGAGCCGGCCGGGATACGTCAGCGAGCCGGTGTCTTCGTCATCCAGCGAGGCGAAAAAGTCGCGGCTCTGCAGGTGCTCCGAGTTGGTCAAGTCCTCGAACGTGGCGACGTAGCCGAACGGAACCCGGTGCTCGATGCCGAGCTCGAGCAGCCCCTGACGCGTCTGGGCGGCAAACCAGCCGTACATGATCGCCATCAGCTCGTCGTTGTTGAGCAGACGTTGGCCGGGGTCGGCAAACCGTTCATCCTGCAACTCGTCGAGTCCGACCGCGCGGGCGAATGCCGGATAGTTGCGGGGCAGCGCGCAGATGCCGCCGTGGCCGTCGGCCACTTCGTACACGCCCCATAGCGCGTTGAGGTTGTTGCCCGAGCGCTGCGATTCGATGCCGAGCTGCGACGCTCGCGTGTGAAACGCCTCGGCCATGCCCGCGTATGTCTCTTGCACGGACAGGTCGATGTACGACCCTTGCCCGTGCATCACCGCGCCGTAGTACGCGCCCGTGATCGCGGCGAGTGCATTCAGCCCTGCCTGGTAGGACGGCTGCGATCCACCGTTCTTCAGCGGGTGCCGCTCGGGATGTCCGGTCAGCCACATCTGTCCCGAGGCGGCGTAGAGCGTCAGCTCGGTCGCCGGCAGATTGGCGTTCGGACCGGTCTGGCCGAACGGCGTAATCGAGATCATGACCAGGGCATCGTGATCCCTGGACAACTCGGCGTAGCTCAGCTCATGCGATTCCAGGAAACCGGGCTCAAACGACTCGATCACGATCTCGGCAGACTGGGCCAGTTCGCGCAGGATCTCGCGTCCGTCCGAGGTCTCGAGATTGAGCGTGATCGAGCGCTTGTCGCCATTCAGGTAGAGGAACAGGCCGCTGGTCTCGTCGTCCGGCAGGTCGTCGGGCCAGGGACCGAACGCGCGCGACGGATCGCCGGTGGTCCGCTCGACCTTGACCACATCGGCGCCCAGGGCGGCCAGCCAGCGGCCGGCGAACGGTCCTGAGATGCCTTCGGCGAGTTCGAGCACTCTGACGCCGTCAAAGGGGCGTCCGGCATCGTCGCCGTGGTCCCGGCCACTCGGTTGCTCGCTCATCGCCCGCAGTCTATGAGCAGACCCGACTGCGTTCTAGACTGAGCGGGCATGATCACGCAATCCACTTCATCGACGGAATCCTCGGGACTGACCGAAGCGACCGGGCCGCCGCTGCTTGACGCGGTCCGAGTCGTGGAGCTGGCGGAGGACATCGCCGGCCCCTTTGCCGCCAAGCTGCTGGCCGACGCGGGCGCGGAGACGATCAAGGTGGAATCGCCCGGCGGCGACGCCGCCCGGCGCGCGGCGCCCTTTGCCGAACCCGCGCCGCATCGGGAAACCTCTACTACCTGGCTGGCCTTCAACACCTCGAAACGAAGCGTCGTGCTGGACCTGCAAACGGCGGCCGGACGGCGGATGTTGCAGGCGTTGATTTCCAAGGCGGACGTGTTCGTGACCGACCGGACACCGTCACAACTGGACGCGCTCGACCTGAATCCGCACGATCTTCGAGAGCGGCTGCCGCAGTTGATCATCGCCGCCGTGACGCCGTTCGGATTGCTCGGCGAGGCCAGCGAGTGGCCGTCGACAGCGTTGACTCGTGCTCATGCCTCGGGCTCGGCCGCCGGCGTGCGCCGCAATCTGGGCGCGAGCGCGGCCGCTCCGCTGATGGCCGGAGCCAATGTGCACGAAGCCGACGGCGGCACCGCGCTCGCACTGGCCACGTGGGCGGCGCTGCTCGTCCGCGACCGCGACGGCCACGGACAGATTGTTGATGTCTCCTCCGTTGAGGCGATGATGAACATGGACCGGGTCGACATCTCGATCGCGCACAACGACGGCGGACCGCCGCCGATGCCGCCGCGCAAGGGCGGCAGCGCCTTCGGCGGACGGCTCGAGTGCGCCGACGGCCACCTGATCGCGGTGACGCCGCAGGCGCATCAATGGGCGGGTCTGATCAAGGCGATGGACGATCCAGACTGGGCCTACGACGCCGACGGCCATCTGATAGACCGTCTGCAACTCGGCGACGAGGCGGCTGAAGCGATCGAGCAATGGGCCGGCGCCCGGACTCGCGACGAGGTCTTTCGCGCGCTGCAGGTCAATAGTGCGCCGGCAGGTCCGGTGCTGCGGCCTTCGGAGGTGATGAACTCCGAGCAGATGCAGGTGCGCGAATTCTTTGACGTATTGCCGCATTCGTTCACGGGCAGCGCGCGCTATCCGCAGTTCGCCGCCCGCTGGAACCGAGCCCGTCGCGCAACTCGCCGCGCTGCGCCGCTGCTGGGCTCCGACTCCGCGGACGCCATGCGCCCGCATCTCCATCCCTGGAAACCCGCGCAGGCTCGACGAGCAGGAGTGATTGGATGACCACGACCACGAACGGACATCACTCTGCCGACGGCCACCTGCCGCATCATGTCGGTCACCACAGCCTGTTGCGTCCCGGTCCAAGGCGTGGCCCGCTCTCGGGCACGCGGATTATCGACTTCACCTGGGCCTGGGCCGGCCCTTACGGAGCGATGCAGGTCGCGCTGCTGGGCGCGGAGACGATCAAGGTCGAGTCGGCGACACGAATCGATCACTCCCGCCAGCGCTCGCTGGCGATGGGTTCGTTCAAGGGTGGGGTCAACCAGGCGCCGATGTTCAACGAGGTCAACCTCAACAAGTACTCGATCCAGCTCAATCTCAAGACCGAAGGCGCGAAGCAGATCATCCGCGACCTCGCTCGCACTGCCGACGGAGCGATCGACAACTTCCGTCCGGGAACGCTGGACAAGCTTGGTCTGGGCTACGACGACTTGTGCCAGATCAATCCCGAGATCGTAATGGTCTCCGCCTCTGCCCTGGGCGCGACGGGACCTGAGCGCAACTACACCGGTTACGCCCCGACCTTCGCTGCGCTCAGCGGACTGTCCTACCTGTCGGGGGAACCCGAGGAGCCGCCGGTGATGATGGGCGGTTCGATCGACCTGCGCGCAGGCACCACCGCGGCGCTGGCGATGGTCGCCGGGTTGCACTACCGCGAGCGCACCGGCCGCGGCCAGTTCATTGACGCATCCTCCTCGGAAGCGATCGGGATGCACATCCCCGAGGAGTTTCTGCACGTCGACCTGCTTGGCCGCGACGGTGATCGACTGGGCAACGGACACCGCGCTTATGCGCCGCACGATGTGTTCCGTTGCGCGTCGATGCGCGCTCCAGAGACCTATGGCGAGGATCACAAGGGTGCGAAGAGCGGCTGGCTGGCGATCGCCTGTCGATCGGATGGGGAATGGCAGGCGCTGTGCGAGTGCAGCGGGCTCGATCATCTTGCCGATGATCCGCGCTTCCGCACGGGACTCAAGCGATGGAAACATCGCGATGAACTCAAACCGATGATCGAAGCCTGGACTTCGGAGCAGTCGGCGGTTGAGACGGCCGAGACGTTGCGCGCCGCCGGCGTGCCGGCTGCCGCCTCCGTCTGGGGCAGCGACATCCACCACTCGCAGAGCTTCCGCGATCGCGGCGGCGCGGTTGCCGTTCGTCCGCCCGAGACACATCTGCGCGAGGTCCTGCCGCCGCCCTGGAAGCTGTCCGAGACTCCCGCCGAAGTCGTCTCGCCCGCGCCCCGCCTGGGCGAAGATACGGATTACGTCCTGAGCCGGATGCTCGGCTATGGGCCGGAACGGATCGACGAACTCGCGCAGGAAGGCGCGCTGGAATAAACTACGCAAGCACAGCACCCAGTCGGTGGAGAGGATGAGCATGCGACAGGTCTTGACCGCAATCATCAAGCCAATGGCGCGTCTGTCGCTGGCCGCGGCGTTGGCGCTGTTCGCGATCTCCGCGATTCAACCGCTGTTCACCGACGGCGGCGACCTCTACGCCGCCGAAGGCGCGCCGGCGCAGGCCGAACTCTCGCTGCCGCAACAGGCAGAACCCGACGAGGGCGGCACTGGCGTCAACAACTTCGACCGTGAAGAGTGGTACGAGTTTTCGATCCTGCTCGCTCCATTCCTGGTGTTGGTCACCTTCCTGCTCATCCTGATGTTCGGCTGGGACAAGTTCACCAACAACGAGGACTAGGCAGGGCCGGCGAAGATGGCCGAGGGCATCGCCCAGACACTCGTTGACGAGCTTTCCGCGCGCGAGCTCACGCTTGCGACCGCCGAGACCGATACCGGCGGACTGGTTGGCCACTGGATTACCGACATTCCCGGCTGCTCACGGGTCTGGATTGGCGGCGCGTCGCCGTATCACAACTATCCCAAGATCGATCTGATCGGCGTCTCCCGCGATCTGCTGCGGGAGCACGGCTCGGTCTCGGAAGAGGCGGCCGTTGCAATGGCGCGTGGAGTCCGTGACACGCTGAATGCCGATATCGGCGTCGCCGAGACCGGGATCACCGGTCCGACCGGCGGCTCGGAATCTCGACCCGTCGGGACGGTCTGGATCGCCTGCGTCGGTCCCGGAGATCGCGTACACGCCGAGCGCCGCGTCTGGGACTCCGATCGCGAGGGCAACAAGCGTCTGACGGCAATCCGCTGCATCGAGCTCGTGCTCGAAGCCGCCGACTCCTGATTCATCAACCAGTCGTGCCCTTCCTTCGCTGCAACGAGATCGATCTCTACTACGAGGCGCATGGAGACCCGCAAGCGCCGCCGCTCGTCCTCGCTCACGGCGCAGGCGGCAACCACCTGGTCTGGTGGCGCAACGTCCCGGTACTGCGCGAGCGCTACTACACGATTACGTTCGATCACCGCGCCTTTGGCCTCAGCCGCGACGTGCCCGGCGGGCCAGGCCGACGTGCCTTCCCCCACGACCTGCACGCGTTGCTTGACCACCTCGGTATCGACCGCTTCGCCATGATCGCGCACTCGATGGGCGGGCGTACCGCGACGCCGTTCGCCTTGATCTTCCCCGGCCGGATCGAGGCGCTGATCCTCTCCGGCACGCTCGCGGGCGCGGTCAACGACGAGGTGCGCGAGATCCAGGCAGCGCACTATCGAACCGTGGAGGGCATGACCCTGCGCCAGCGAGCGCTCGCGCCATCGACCGAGGCGCGAAATCCCCAGCTTGCCTGGCTGTACCGGCGGATGAACGGCTGGAATCCGCGCCGGCCATCGACCTTTCTCGCGCCGACGCCTGGGCTGGCGACCTGGCGCGGATCATCGATGCCGCTCTTGCGGCAATTCGGCATGCCGATGCTCTACATCGTTGGGGAGCACGACCGGATCGTGCCCTGGCAGGCGATGGAGGCCTCGCACCGAGCAATGGAGGGCTCCGAACTCGTCGTCGTGCCTGAGGCCGGCCACTCGGTCTACATGGAGCAGGCCGAGCGCTTCAACGACGCGGTACTGGACTTCCTTGATCGCCGCTGGCAACGCCGAGATTCCTGAACCATTGGTAGCGGCTCTATCATCGAACCATGAAGACGCCCACACCCATGGTCCGCGACCTGATCGACGCCATTGGCGAGCAGGCGGTCGTCTGGCACGACGAAGACCTGCTCGTCTACGAGTACGACGGCACGATTGATCGCGGTAATCCCGATGTCATCGCGCTGCCGGCGACAACTGAGGATGTGATCGCTCTGATCCGGATTGCCAACCGCTACGACGCGCCGGTCACGCCGCGCGGGGCCGGCACCGGCCTCAGCGGCGGCGCGCTAGCGGCCAAGGGCGGCGTGATCATCGGCATGAACCGGATGCGCGCGATTCTTGACCTCGATGTCGAGAACAAAACGGCGCTGGTGCAGCCCGGGGTGGTGAATCTCGACCTGGGGGCCGAAGCGGAGCGCCACGGCCTCGCCTACGCGCCCGACCCAAGCTCCCAACGGGCTTGCACGATTGGCGGCAATGTGGCCGAGAACGCGGGGGGTCCGCACACCCTCGCCTGGGGCACGACCACCAATCACGTGCTCGCGCTGGAACTGGTCACGGCGGACGGCGAAGTCCAATGGATCGGCCACGAAACCCGAGACGAACCCGGCTACGACCTGGTCGGCTGCGTGGTCGGTTCCGAGGGAACGGTCGGCATTGTGACGCAGGTCCTGGTGCGTCTGGTGCCTCGACCGACGGCAGTGAGAACGCTGTTGGCGGTCTATGACAGCGTGCGGCAGGCGTCGAATGCGGTCTCCGCAGTCGTGGCCTCCGGCATCGTGCCCGCGGCGCTGGAGATGATCGACAAGATGACGATCGCCGCCGTCGAGCCGGTGCTGAACACGGGCTTCCCGCTGGACGCGGAGGCTGTGCTGCTGGTCGAAGTCGATGGTCCGGAGTCGCAGGTCGAAGCCGAAGGCGCGCGCGTCGAGGGCATTCTCAATCGCTTTGAACCGCGCGAGGTGCGATCCGCGACCGACCCTGAGGATCGAGAGACGCTCTGGGCCGGTCGCAAGGGCGCGATCGGCGCATTGGGCCAGATCATGCCCAACTATTACCTGCTCGACGGCGTCGTCCCGCGAACCAGCCTTCCCGATGTGCTCGACGGCGTCTATGAGATTGCCGAGCGGTACCGGTTGCCCGTCGCCAACATGTTCCACGCCGGAGACGGCAACCTGCATCCCTGCCTGCTCTTTGATGAGCGCGAACCGGGCGCGACTGAGCGCGTGCTGGACGCCGGCGGAGAGATCATGCGCCTGTGCGTTGATGCCGGCGGCGCGATCACCGGCGAGCACGGCGTCGGCCTGGAGAAACGAGACTATCTGCCCTGGATTTTCTCCGAGGCCGACATGGACGCGATGAAGTCGCTGCGCGCCGCGTTCGGGCCGACCGAGAACTTCAATCCCTGCAAGATCTTCCCCAAGGGCCACGGCTGCGGAGAAGCCGGTCACCAACACGCCCAGCACCAGATCGCCAAGTTCGGCCCCAAGGCGTTCGTATGAGCCATTGCTCCAGGCCGGGACGTTGCAATGGCGGAGCCTGAGACTGCCGACCTCACCGAGTTTCACAGCCACTTCGACCACGTCGACACCGACAGCGCTCTATTGCAACGTTATGAGATTGACGGTCATACACCGCAAGGCGCGCTCCGGGTCAACACAATCGGCGACATCGAGCGCGCGCAGTCGGCAGCGATGAGGCAGGACTTCGCCGTCATCGCGACAGGCGGGCGGACCATGCTCGGTCTGGGCATGCCGCCGCGCCGATATGACCTGGCGTTGGACTTGTCCGGTCTCGACCAGGTCGTGGACTACGAGCCCAACGACTTCACGATCAGCGTGCAGGCAGGCATGACCCTGGCCGCGTTGCAGCGAACGCTGGCCAGCAACGGTCAGTTTCTGCCCCTCGATCATCCCCGATTCGAACAGGCCACTGTCGGAGGCATCTGCGCGGTGGGACGCGGCGGACTGCGGCGCAACGCGCTGGGCGGGCCTCGCGACTGGCTCATCGGGATGCGCATGGTCACGGCTGACGGGACCGCAATCAAGGGCGGCGGCAAGGTCGTCAAGAACGTCAGCGGCTATGACCTGCCCAAGCTCTTCGCCGGCTCGCTGGGCACCCTGGGCGTGATCGCCGAGGTGACTTTCAAACTGCGCCCGCAACCGGCGAGCGACCAGGTCGTCGCACTGCACGCCGACTCGTTCGAGCAGGCGCTCGCGGCCTCTCGCGCCGCAGCGACCGCGGCGCCGTTTCTCAATGGCTGCGTCGCCCTGTCCGAGCGGGCCGCCGCTCGAGCCGCCTCCCAAGGCGCAGACATCCTCGACGATCGACCAGCCTTGGTGCTGCGCGCCAGCGGACTCGAGTCGGCCGCCAACGAGGTGTTGGCCTCGGCGCTCGCCGCGGCCCGCAGCGCAGGATTGGAAGGCGAGGAGTCGCGGACTCCAGCCATCGTCGAGACCTGGCAGGCGATCGCCGACCTCGAACTCGGAACCCCTGCAGCTCAGGTCCGGCTGCGTATCGGTTTGCCGCCGGGCAACCTGGAGCGGGCTTGCTCGCTGGTCGACGAACTCGTTCCCGAGGTCAATTCCCGGGTCGCGGCCGGAGACTCTGGACTACTGTTCCTGGAGACAGCAACGGTCGATGCCGAGACCATCCGCGAGCTTCGAAATCGCCTGGGCCCGCTTCAGGGCCGCTTGACCATCGAATCTGCGCCGTTGGAACTCAAGCGAGCTGCGGACGTTTGGGGGCCACCGGGTCCGGGAGTGCGCTTGATGAACCGGGTCAAGGAACAGTTCGATCCGAACGGCATCCTCAATCCCGGGCGCTACGTGGACGGAATCTAAGCTGCACTCATGAGCATCGCCGAGTCGCCGCCCCAAGCCGAACCGCTCTGGTTGACCGAGGATCGTCCCGACGCGGGAGAACTCGGGCTCTGCGTCCATTGCGGCTTCTGCCTCAACGCCTGCCCGACGTATCACGACCTCGGCGTCGAGACCGACTCGCCGCGCGGACGGATTGCGCTGATGCGCGGCCTCGACGACGGCCGCATTGCGTGGTCGGACCGCGTCCAGCAGCACTTCGATCAGTGCCTCCAATGCCGCGCCTGCGAGACTGCCTGTCCATCGAAAGTGCCCTACGGCCGCTTGATGGAAGCGACCCGAGCCGAGGCCTTTGCCCAGCAGAAGTGGCCGCGCCGTCAGCGTCTGATCTGGCGGCTGGTCATGCGCGGGATCTTTCCGTATCCCCGGCGCATGCGATTGGCCGGATTCGGTCTCAAGCTCTACCAGCGCAGCGGAGTTCAGTCGCTTGTGCGGCGCAGCGGCCTGCTCAGTCGGGTGGCTCCCAAGCTGGCGGAGATCGACGCCCTGTCCCCTTCCGCCGATCGTCCCTTCTACGCGAACCGAGAAGCTGCGCGAGAACCGCTGCGAGGCGCAGTTCGGTCCCGTGCTGCGCTCGTCACCGGTTGCATGATGCCGCTCGCCTATCCCGAGACTCACCGCGCGACCGTGCGCGTCTTTGCGCGCAACGGCGTTGCCGTCAGCGCGCCCGATGCGCAGGTCTGCTGCGGCGCGCTGCACGCCCACGGCGGCGATGTCGAAGCCGCGCGCGAGTTGGCGCGCCGCAACATCGACGCCTTCACGCCCGAGTCCGAAGACTTGCCCGACGCCATTCTGATCAACGCCGCCGGCTGCGGCTCGCATCTCAAGGAATACGGGCACCTGCTGCGCAACGACTCCGAGTACGCACAACGAGCTGCTGCGTTCGCCGCTCGCGTGCGCGATGTGCATGAATACCTGGTCGAGATCGGCTTTGCCAAGCCAAGCGGCCGAATCGAACGAACCGTGACCTACCAGGACTCCTGCCACCTGTCCCATGCGCAGGGCATCCGCAAGCCGCCGCGTGACGTGCTGCGCAGCATTCCCGGACTGACGCTCAGCGAGATGCGCACGCCGGATCGCTGCTGCGGTTCGGCAGGCATCTACTCGGTCGTGCAGAGCGATATCTCGAAGCGTGTGCTGGCCGAGAAGATGGACGATGTCCTCGCAACGTCCGCCGAGCAGATCTGCACCGCCAATCCGGGTTGCATGCTCCAACTCGACGCAGGCATCGCGAAGTACGACCGGCAGGGCCGGATGATGCCTCGCTCGACCCATGCGATCGAACTACTGGACGAGTCCTACCGTCTCGGTGATCGGGACGACGCCTGACGATCAGTTAGCCTCTCAGTCGCGTACACCCGCTCATCGCACGCGAGCAACGACTGGAAAGGCGGCGATCATGGGACTGTTCCGCAAGGTTGAGGTTGGCGGCGCGACCCTGATCGCCGTTCAGGACTCCTGGGCGTCTCTGCCGCCCACGGCGTTCTTTGACCAGACCGAAGATTCCGACTGGGACAATTACCGGGACCTGCTCGACGAGGACGGCAACATCACGCTCAATCTCGGCGCCTGGATCGTGATCTCGGGGGGCACAACGATCCTCGTCGACTCCGGGATCGGCGGCCGGCCGACGTTCATGCCGCTCAAGGAACCGCCGGTCATGCCCACGGTGATGCAGGAAGCCGGAGTGTCGCCGAACGACATCGACGTCGTCGCCTTCTCGCACCTGCACTTCGACCACACCGGTTGGAACACCTGGGACAACGACGGCACGCCGGTCCCTCAGTTCCCCAACGCGAGACATGTGATCCAGCAGGCCGAATGGGACTACTGGACCAGCAGCGACGAACTCAAGGAGGGCGCGCAGTACGACAACGTGCTCAGCCCCATCGTCGATGCCGGGCTGGTCGACTTCGTCGAGGGCGAACATGCGCTGACCGATGAGGTCGTCACCGTGCCGACGCCGGGCCACACGCCGGGTCACGTCTCGTTCGCCGTATCCAGCGGCGGCGAGAAGGCGTACGTCATTGGCGACGCGGCGCACCACATGGTCCAGCTCGGCGAAACCGATTGGTGCCCGGGCGCGGACGTGAACACGACCGACTCGACGGCCAGTCGACACAAGCTGTTCGACCAGATCGAGTCCGAGAACGCGCTGATCGCCTCAGGCCACTTCAGCTTCCCCGGCCTCGGCCGAGCCGCCCGCCGCAACGGCGCCCGCTACTTCGCTGCGGAGTAGCGGGCTGATGCGTCAGTCGCGGAGCTGATCGGCGTACTGGGCGATGTCGATGTAGCGGTCGGCGACCTGGCGGAGGTCGGCCGAGGTGCTCTGGCCGAAGGCCATCACCTCGACGCGGACGCCGCGCGCGCCGACGATCTCAACCAGGCGGCGGAAGTCGCCGTCGCCCGAGACGAGCACGATCACGTCCACGCGATCGGACATCGTCAAGACATCGATCGCCAGCTCGACGTCGAAATTGGCCTTGACCGACCCGCCGCTGAAACGCTTCAACTGCTTCGTCGCGATCCGGTAGCCATGATCGAGGAACGGCACGACGAAGCGCTCGTTCTCGGTGCGGGCTGAAGGGTCGTCGGAGATCGGCGAGTACGCGATCGCCCGCACGAGCGTGCGTCCGTGCGAGAGGAAGTCGGCGACCTTGCCCCAGTTCAGGCGAACGCCGGAGGCTTCCGCGCCGTAGAGGATGTTGGGCACATCGACGAAGATGGCGAGCCGCGGCAGGACTTCAATCCGGCCGGGCGGTTGGTCTTCCCCGCGCAGGCCGAGCAGCGTGTCGGTCAGCACTGCCTGGGACTCGGCCAGCCGCTCGATGGTCTTGCCTTGCTGCTCCAGCAGCGCGGTCTGGCGCTCCAGCAGCGAGAGCATCTGATCGTTCGGATCCGACGGCTTGTCTTGCGTCGAACGTCGCGTGGCCCGCCTCGGAGTCGGCTTGGCCGCCGCCGCATTCGACTTGACAGCGGAGCCACCTGACGTCTTCGGCGCGGAGCTGCTCTGCGCCTTCGATGCGGGCGATCCGTTCGCGCTGCCCCGGCGACGCCCACCGCGCCGCGACGGCGCGGTGGGAGCGGCGTCCGGCGGAGCGGGTGGCGCCGATCGTGTTCGTGCTGGCTGATCGGGTGTGACCAGCGGCGCTGCGTTCTCTGGTTGCGGTTCGTCGGCGGACTTCTCAGTCGTGCTAGTTCGCCTCAGGAATCTTGCCATTACCTAGCTTTCCATTCATAGGACGGGAACTGTGAGCGGTTGCATCAGGGCTGACGCGGCAGCCTTGACGGCGACGCGCTCGGCGATGCCGGTAAACGCACTCGCAGCGGCGTTCTCGGCATCGAACGCGACAATCGGTTGGCCCTCGTCGCCGCCGGCGCGGACCTCGGTCGCGAGGGGAACCTCACCAAGGAAATCGATCTCCAGATCGTCGGCCGCGTCGCGGGCGCCGCCGTGTCCGAATATCTCCACCCGCTGTCCCGTGTCGGGCGTGACGAAGTAGGACATGTTCTCGACGATGCCGAAGACCGGCACGTCGAGTTTCTCGAACATCGTGACCGCCTTGCTGGCGTCCTCGAGCGCGACTTGCTGCGGCGTCGAGACGACGACCGCTCCGGCGATCGGCGCCTCCTGCGCCATCGACATCGACGCGTCGCTCGTGCCCGGCGGCAGGTCGATCAGCAGGTAGTCGACCTCTCCCCATTCCACGTCATGGAGAAGTTGCCGAACCGCCGATCCGATCATCGGACCGCGCCAGACGACGGGCGCACCCGGTGGGATCATGAAGCCCAGCGACACGACTTTGACTCCGTAGCGGCTGACCGGGTGCAGGCCTCGCTCGCTCTCCATCTGATAGCCGTTGGGCAGACCGAACATGGTTGGGAGGTTGGGTCCGGTCGCATCGGCATCGATCAGGCCGACAGCCGCGCCGCTCTGGGCCAGCGCGACGGCGAGGTTGGTGGCGATGGTCGACTTGCCGACGCCGCCCTTGTTGGAGGCCACGGCGATGATGTTCTTGACGCCGCCGATGGCTGCCTGCTGGCCGGTTCCCTGCCAGGCGGGGACATCGACGCGCGTCTCGATCGTCACGTGTCCAGCTCCGGCCTGAGCCAACGCGGAGCGGACTCGCTCTTCCAGTTCCGATTGCGAGGGGTAGCCGTACATCGGCAGAATCAGGTGCAGCGTGACCGAATCGCCGTCGATTACTGCGCCGTCAAACATCCGCAGTGCGATCAGGTCGCGTCCAAGCTGCGGATCGCGGACGGTCCGTAACGCGTCTCGCACCGCCTCGTCGGTGAGGGCCATGCGCTCCCCTTTCTCGGCTCGACCCGTCAGCCGCCGCCAGACCACGACCCGCTCAGCCCCGTTCCCTCAGAATCGGGGTACTGTGAATGGAGTCGGATGTTCGGGCGGTCGGTTGCCCGCCCGCATGGCTGCGGCAGGCGGAAGTGCGATGGGTGGATACGGTGTGAATGCAGATCAAGGTCAGTCGATGCGCCTGGATTCAGCCTCGCATGTTCAGCGTCGTCGCTCTGCGCTGCATTCATCGTACCCCAATACGGCGACAAGCACTGAACCGCGCCGGTTTCCTCGCCGGGTCCGCCGCGCGACCGCAGTGCGGAATCGACCCGATTCGACGATCAAATCGTCAAGTAGTTACGAGCGGGTGTCGCACTTTACAGCGATGCGATGGGGATGCGACAGGATTGTTTCCCGTTGTATTGCTCAACGACAAGGTGATACGTAGCGTCCTGCTCACACGGGACTGCAAGAGTGCGTGTTGCGTCCACAGCGCGGCTACGCAGGCCCAGGAAGGTTCAAGCATGGCAGCGAAGACTCGACTGAAGACTGAAGCGTCTACTCACATCCACCACTGGACGATTGACGCTCCGAACGGCCCGATGTCGATGGGTGTCTGCAGTTGCGGCGAGACCAAGGAATTCCGCAACTCGTCCGAGGACTCGATTTGGGATCGCCAGGAGGGTCGCTCGCGCTGGAACGACATGGGTATATCCAAGCGCCGCCGCACCGTCGAGAACGACAACTAGCCCCGTTTGTCTCCGACTCCTCTCCCGCTTCACTGCATGTCCGCGCACTAGCATGCGCGGCAAGGAGTCGCATGTCCTCATCGGTGACCGACCTCCATGCTGTTCGCGCTGCGGCCGCGCGTCCGCTAACGCCAAGCCTCAGTGTTGATCTGGCGCCGGGGGCGAAGCGTGAACTGACGCTCCGCAACCCGGTAATGACCGCCTCAGGCACTTCAAGCAACGGCCTGGAGTTGGCGCGCCTGTTCGACATCAATCGACTCGGCAGCGTGCTGTCCAAAGGCGTCACGCTCAAGCCTCGACGTGGCAATCCGACCCCAAGGATTGTCGAGACGCCGGCAGGGATGCTGAACAGCATCGGCTTCCAAAACGTCGGTGTGAGCAAGCTGCTGAGCGATGTCGCGACCGTCTGGGAGACCTGGAATGTGCCTGTTGTCGTCAACATGCTCGGCGACACGGTTGACGAGTTCGCGCGGCTCGCCCAGGTGCTCGACGGCGCGCCCGGCGTGGCCGGGCTCGAAGTCAACATCTCCTGTCCCAATCTCGACGTGGGAGGCGTCGCTTTTGGCAGAGATCCCGTCGCCGCTGCTCGCGTCGTTGAGGCGGTGGTCACGTCGACGACGCTGCCCGTGATCGCCAAGCTCACGCCCGACGTGACGGACATCACGGTCATCGCACAGGCCTGCCAGGACGCCGGCGCAGACGCACTCTGTGTGGCCAACTCCTTCGTCGGGATGAGCATCGACGTCAACTCGCGCCGACCACGCACGAACCGGCCGGTTGCCGGACTGACCGGACCGGCGATCAAGCCGCTCGCATTGCGGCTGGTCTGGGAAACAGCCAATGCCGTGGAGATTCCCGTGATCGGCTGCGGCGGAATCATGGATGGACGCGATGCCGTCGAGTTCATCCTCGCCGGCGCGACGGCGGTCCAGGTCGGTACGGCGTCGTTCCGCGACCCCTTCGCGCCCATTCAGGTGTTGGAAGAGCTGGTTCAGTACTGCACCGAGAACGGCGTGAGCGACATCAACGATCTGATCGGCGCGGTACAGGTCGATTGAGTCGCGCGACGGCATAGAGTGAATCGATGCGGGGTGTAGCTCAGCTTGGCAGAGCGCACGGTTTGGGGCCGTGAGGCCGGCGGTTCAAATCCGCCCACCCCGACCACCTTCTACGACGTGACCGTTCAGATTCGCCGTTCAGATTCTCGGCTTGAGTAACTCCTCCATGCTCGGCGGCCGATCGGCGATCACTCGATCCGCCGCCAGCGCGTCGATCTGCGCATCGGTCTTGCCCAGGTACTCCATTAGCACCTCGCGATTGTGCTCGCCCAGGCCGGGAGCGCCTCGCCGATAGGTCGGCGGTGTCTTGCTCATTCGCACCGGACAGCCCGGATAACGCAGCGGACCGACATCGCTGCTCGACACTTCGGCCCAGAACTCTCTCGACGCCAGGTGCTCCGACTCCAGCAAATCGCGCGCGTCGACGAGCGGGACGGCCAACACGCCCTTCGCTTGCAAGCGCGAAGCCGCGTGCGACGGCGCGATCGCACGGCTCCAGATGTTGAGCAGCGCGTCGATCTCGTCATGCCGCGCCTCTCGCTCCCACAACTCCCAGCGCGCCCAGGAATCGGGCAACTCTGCAATCGCGCAGAGCGCCCGCCACTCCTCGTCGGACATGATCGAAATCGCCAGCCAGCGATCGTCGCCCAGGCATCGATAGACGCCTTGCGGTGCGACGCCGGGCTCCCGATTGCCGCGCCTTGGCGGCGGCTGCCCGACCACCTGCGCCGAGAGCAGCTCGTCTCCTGCGAACGTGCCCATCGATTCGATCATCGCCGTCTCGACGCGCTGTCCCCGGCCGTCGGAGGCCAGCCGTCGCCAGAGAGCGACCAGCGTGCCCGCCACCGCGCTCATCCCCGAGACCGGGTCCGGCCAGGCCACCCCCGAGCGGTAAGGAATGCCATCGGCATAGCCCGACATCATCGTCATACCGGTTGCCGCCTCGATCACTGGACCGAGCGCAACGCGATTGGCGCCCGGCCCCTGAGCGCCGTAGCCCGGCATCGAGGTGTGGACGATGTTGGGATTAAGTCGCCGCAACGAGTCCCAGTCCAGCCCCCATTGCGGGAACACTCGCGGCGAGAAGTTCTCGAGCACTACATCGGAGACTGAAAGCAACTCCCGGAAGAGTTCCTGACCTTGTTCGGTCGACAGATCAATCGACACGCCGCGCTTGTTGCGGGCCAGCTTGTTGAACCCGCCGTTGCGATTCCAGTGTCGGTCGCCCAGCTTGTTGTCCGGATAGAGGTGTGTCAGTTCCGCCAGGTCGTCGGGCGCTTCCAATGGGCCGCGATTCCAGGGCGACTCGATGTGGATCACATCCGCGCCCAGGTCGCCCAGCAGCCGACCGGCGATCGGTCCCGCCCACACCCGAGTCAGGTCGAGCACGCGCAGTTCGGTCAAAGGACCGTCGGGCAACTCGGACTCACCCAATCCTTCAGGCGGCGCTGATTCCCACTCCGCCAGTTCCCGCTCCTCGATCAATCTCGGCGGCCGAGGATCGGCGCCGGTGAGGTCGTCGCCGATCCGGAACGGTCCGCGAGGAATCAGCTCGTCCCCGCGCGCTGCATCCAGCGGGACGAAGAACTCCCGCGCAGTCATGTGTGGATCGGCAAGGAACTGGTGCGTGTCCAGTACCGGACCCATTGGTGAGAACGTCGCCTCGCCCAGATCGCAGATCTCCTCGGTCGTGTGAGACATCAACCAGGGCCGCAGCGCTTCGTCGAGTGCGCGTTTGTTGCTGCCCCGCGACTCGTTGGTGGCGAAGCGCGGGTCCTCCAGCAAGTGGCCAAGTCCCGCCGCCTGCAGGAACGGCTCCAGCTTCGCCCCGGTCGCGTGGCTGAGGAAGACGAAGCCGTCCGCGCACTGATAGACGCCGGCCGGATGCCACATGCCGGGCTGAGCATTGCCCTCCCGCTTGAGGATGTGGCCGGCGTGCGTCCACATCGTCGTCGTGTGCTGATGCATCGCCACCATTGCCTCGAGGTGTGCCACCTCGACCGTCTGGCCGATGCCGGTCGATTCGCGCGCAATCAGCGCCGCCATCGCCCCGATGAATCCGTACATCCCACCCGAGTACTCGGTATGTCGCCCGTGCCGTCGGAACGGATGCCGGCCCGGTTCGCCGTTCAGATACATGTGGCCGCTGGCCGCATCGTCGGTGAAGACGTTCGAGCGCCGCTCGGCCCAGGGTCCGCTCAGCCCGTAGGGCGAGATCAGGACACGGACGAGCGCGGGCGCGTCGATCCCGGTCGTCGCGGAACGGAGCGGATCGGGCGCGGAGCTCTCGATCACGACATCGGAGGCGGCGATCAGTTGTCCAACCTCCTCCGACTCCGTCTCCCCTTTCAGGACCAGCTTCGACGTGTTGGCGAACGCCCAGATCGAGCCGACTTCGCCCGTGCCCAGGGCATACTCGGGCAGCAACTCACCGTGGTGCAGCAGTGGATCGCCGCCGGGCGGCACCACCTTGACCACACGAGCGCCGTTGTCGGCGAACATCTTCGCCGCGAACGCGCCGGCGTGGGATCCGGCCAACTCCACGACTCGTAGATCGGCAAACGGCTTGGTCATCGACACCATCTTCTCATTCGAACGTCCCGAAGGTGTCCGTTAAGCTATCGCCCGAACGATTGAGTCAGCACTGGAAGGAACCCACGTGGCTACTGAACACTTCCCGATTGAGGCCGGGCACATCATGCTCTTCGCCCGTTCCGTCGGCGACGCGAACCCGATCTACTACAACGCCGAGGCCGCGGCCGACACCGAGCCCGGTCACATCATCCCGCCACCGACATTCGTCCAGTCGTCGGCGCAGTTCACCGAGGGCTACAACTTGCGCCCCGTGATCGGCGAGCCCTGGTTCGGTTCGGGCAAGGAGCCGACCGGCATTCAGCGCGAGTCGTCGGGCGGCGGCGGGGGCACCGGCTTCCACGCCGAGCAGCACTATGAGTACCACGCCCCGATCCAGCCGGGCGATGTGCTCAAGGCCGTCGACAAGCCCGGCAACTCCTGGGAACGCGAGGGCCGCCGCGGCGGAACGCTCAAGTTCAACGAATCGGTCACCGAGTACTACAACCAGGACGGCGTGTTGGTCGTGACTGCCCGCTCGGTCGGCGTGCAGACATCGCGCGTCGTCGAGTAGCACCGCCACCTGAACAGGAACAGGCAACCATCATGGCTCTGAGCAAGTCCAACATCAATGTCGGCGACCAGCACAGCGAGCAGATCGTCGACAACCTGACCCGAACCCAGATCATCCAGTACGCCGGCGCGTCGGGCGACTACAACCCGCTGCACACCGACGAGATCTTCACCACGGAGATCGCCGGCTACCCGACCGTCTTCGCGCACGGCATGCTGACCATGGGCATGACCGGCAAGATGCTGACCAACTTCGTCGGCGACGGCCGTCTGACCAAGTACGGCGTTCGCTTCGTCGCGCAGGTCTGGCCCGGCGACTCGTTGACCGCGACCGCGACCGTCGAGGCGATCCGCGAGGAAGACGGCGTCAGCCTGGTCGATCTCGCGGTGTCGACGGTCAACCAGGACGGCGCCGAGGTCGTCAAGGGCTCGGCAACAGCTCGGATCGACGGCTAGGCTCTGTCCGCTCGGCTATTCGCGATCCTGGGGCGGGGAGTTCTCCGCGGCCCACTCGGATACGTCGGGAATCAGCCGGTCAACGATGCCCATCATCAGCATGAAGGGCACGAAGGCGAGGCCGGTGCCCAGCGCCCACCACCACTCAGCCGCAACCAGGGCGAGGACACAGCCGGAGAAGGTCAGGCCCATGCCCAGGATCGAGACCACGCGCAGCACCACCGCGGCGGGCGGAATCGGCGGGATCTGGGGAGGCTGCGACGACATGACGCTCCAGTCGCCCTTCAACCAGGGAAGCTGCCCGGTTACGACTCCGTGATCGTAACGCTCTTCATCTTCGGACCCGGCTCCCGCGCGCGCTGCGGATCGCGGTCCGGGAAGGCGAGTACGACATCCAGACCCGACGTCACCTTGCCGAATGCGGTGTAATCGCCGTCGAGGAACGTCGCGTCGGCATTGCAGATGAAGAACTGGCTGCCCGCGGAGTTGGGGTCCTGGGCGCGGGCCATCGAGAGCACGCCCGCCACGTGCTTGGTGTCATTGAACTCGGCCGGTACGTTGTAGCCCGGACCGCCCGTACCGGTCCCGGTCGGATCGCCGCCCTGGGCCATGAAGCCGCTGATGATGCGGTGGAAGGTGACGCCGTCGTAGAAGCCGTCACGGGCAAGGAAGACGAACGAGTTGACGTGCTCGGGGGCAATGTCGGGCCAGAGTTCCAGCTCGATCTTGCCGCCGTCTTCCATCTCGATCGTGGCGCTGTAGGCTGCGCCGACTTTGAGCGCCATATCCGGACGCTTGCTGTATGTGGCCATGGAATCCTCCGCCGCCGTGCGGCAATGCTGGGCCCGCGGACTACTCCGGGGCGATTTCGCTGATCGTGATTGAGGCGATCTGTGGTCCCGGCGGTTCGCTCGGGTCGGTCGGATCCCTCTCGGGAAACGAGTCGACGATGTCCATGCCGGAAATCACTTCGCCAAACGCGGTGTACGCGCCATCGAGATGGGGCGCGGCGGCAAAGACGATGAAGAACTGGCTGCCGGCCGAGTTGGGGTCCGCCGTGCGCGCCATCGACAGCACGCCGCGCACATGCAGCGTGTCGTTGAACTCGGCGTCAATCGTGTATCCGGGTCCGCCCGATCCCGTACCGCTCGGATCGCCGCCCTGGGCCATGAAACCGTGGATGATGCGGTGGAATGTGACCGCGTCGTAGAAGCCCTCGCGAGCCAGGAAGACGAAGTTGTTGACGTGTTGCGGGGCAAGCTCCTCGTAGAGATCGATCACAATCGTTCCACCGCTGACCATTGCAATCGTCGCTCGGTAATCGACGCCGTCCTCGAGCGTGAACGCCGGGGGCTCGGGCCAGCTCAGTGACAAATCCGGGACCAGCGGCGCCGCCTCTTGAGGCTGCACCGCCTGTGTAACCACGCCGTTCTCCGTGATCCTCACCGTCGCGATCTTGGGACCAGTGACCGGCAGCGGAATCGCCGCCGGATCGCGCGACGAGAACGCGTAAAGCTGGTCGAGCCCGCCGGTGACCTGGCCAAAGGCGGTGGCGCCATCAATCATCGACCCTTCCGAGAGCGCAATGACGAACTGCGACGACGATGTCTCGGTGTCGTCCCGCCACATCGAAACCACACCGACGCCGTCGGCGGCGAGCGCCGACTCGTTGTCTGCGCTGACTGGTTCGTCGGGCAGTACGTAGCCGGCGCCTCCGCTCCCGTCCGTGATCGGATCGCCGGCCCGGACCCTGACGCCGGGCAGGACCTCGTGGAATGTGAGCTCGTCGTAGAAGCCCGCTCGCGCGAGGAAGACGAAGTTGTTGACGTGTTGCGGCGCTTGCGCTTCGAACAGATCGAAGCTGATCACGCTTCCGTCGTCCAATGTGATCTGGGCGCCGTAATCGACTCCGTCGCTCAATGCGAATGCCGGCGGAGCTGCCCAAGAGGGTTTGCCGTCGACCGCGCCCGTGACGACATCGGTACCCGTGCGCCGAACAGGCGGTGGGTCGGCGGTCGGAGCCGGAGCAGGACCTCCCAAGCCGGTTGCGACGAGTCCGGCGATTAGCGCGGCAGCCGCGACAATCCCGAACGTGCCCAACACCCAGCGCGACCGTAGCCACGATCGTCGACCGCCGCCGCGGTCGAATCCCTGAATCGATGCGCGACGCCGAGCAAGCCGCTGCGGCCGCGTCCTCGCACTGCGCCCTCGTTGAGACACCCGGCAAAGCCCTCCGCCCCTCGCCCTCCGAGGCGCGCTCAGGGTTCTACGCTATCATCGCGCGGCGTTATGACAGCGCAACGAGGATGCGGAACGGACATGAGTGCGGCGGATCGATACAACGCGATGGTCAGAGCGACCGAGGACCAGCAGGCGCGACTGGCCGAGCCGTTCGGCCCGTGCTATTGGGACCGCTTCGCCCATACATACCGCTTTGACCCGGAACGGCTGCCGGAAAGGCCGATTCGCGAGGTGATCCGACGGATGGAGATGGAGGACGAGATCATCGAAGTCGGCGGCGGGGCCGGCCGCGTCGGCCTGCCGCTGCGGCTGCGCGGCAAGTCGCTGCGCAATGTCGAGCCGTCGGCGGCGATGCGCGAACAGTTCCGGCTCGCAGTTTGGCAACACGGGATCACACAGGCTGAAGCAATCGCCTCGACCTGGCCGCTGAACGAACCGATCAGCGCCGATCTAGTCGTCACCGCGGACGTGACCTACTTCATCTCCGACATCGAACCGTTCCTGCGTGCGATGCACGATGCGGCGCAACGGCGCGTAGCCATCCTCACCTGGACCGTCCCACCGCCGAACGTCAACGCCGAGTTGTTTCGTCTCGCATTCGGCGAGCCGCACGCGCCATCGCCGGGCTACCAGGAGCTACTGCCTGTCCTGTGGGAAATGGACATCGCGCCCGATGTGCTGGTCCTCAACGACGAGCCGTTCGCCTGGCCGGAGCGCCGCCCAACCAACGACGAAGAGGCGTTGGAGTTCGTCTACAACGAGATCAGTCCAAGCGACCGGGACGCAGTGGCCGAACGGCTGCAACCGCTGATCGGCGAACTCTTCTTGCGCGACGACGCGTACTTCCCCACCTGGCGCATCCCTTCGCGGGCGATGCTGATCACCTGGGAGACCGAATGGCCGAGTCGCTGAGTGGTACCCCCGGTAGGATTCGAACCTACGCTCCCGGCTCCGGAGGCCGGTGCTCTATCCCCTGAGCTACGGGGGCTCGAACCGACACGATATCACCGGACGCCACCGATCCGTCCGCCGGCGCCAACGCGAAGACGCCGCCCGTTGCGGGGCGGCGTCGTAGGTTGCGGGAGCCGGGTCGGCGCTGGCTACGTACCGAGAACGCCGCCGCCGTCCTTGAATGCGGCGATCACGCTTGGCCGGGGGAAGTCGCCGTCGGGCCAGGTGCTGCTGGGCTCGTCCAGGCCGTCGCCCTCACCGGGATGCTGGACGCTGACGAAGAGCGTCTCGAAGTCGGGCGTGAACACGTGGCCGGCCAGTTCGCCCCTGGGCACGCCGGTCATGAAGCGGCGGATGCGCCCGCGCTCGGGACCGGAGGTGGGCACGACGTAGACCGAGTCGGCCTGTTCGAGCTTGCTTGGCTGGCCGTCGGTCGCGATCCAGAGGTTGCCGTTGCCGTCGATCGCCAGATTGTCTGGCGAGGAGATCGAATCCAGTTCGCTCTGGTCGAATCCGGCGAAGTAGGTGTTGTCCTCGGCGTTGGCCGGGTCGCCGCATAGGATGAAGATGTCCCAGGTGAAGCGGCGCGAGGCTGCGTCGCCACCGTTCTCGGTCAGCTCGAGGATGTGTCCGTGCGCATTCGGTCCGCGCGGGTTAGCGCTGTTGATTCCGTTCGCTCGACCGAACTCGTCAACCGATGCTTCAGCCGTGCGCCGCGTGTTGTTGGTCAGCGCGATGTAGACGCGGTGGTTGACCGGGTTGACCTCGATGTCTTCCGGCCGGTCCATCGGCGTTGCGCCGACGGCGTCTGCCGCTTCGCGCGTGAAGGTCGCGACGCCTGCATTGGTCCAGGTCGCCAGCGGGCCGCTGCCGGCCGTCAGCGGCAGCCACTCACCGCTGCCATCGTCGTTGAACTTGCCCACGTAGAGCGTGCCGTGCGAGAGCAGATCGAGATTCGCCGAGCGGTTGAAGATGTTGTAGCGGTCGCTGCTGACGAACTTGTAGATGTAGTCGAATCGCTGGTCGTCGCCCGAGTAGACTACAACTCGTCCGTCGTCGGACAGCGTGACTGTCGCCGCCTCGTGCTTGAAGCGACCCATTGCAGAGTGCTTGCGCGGCGTGAACGACGGGTCGTAGGGGTCGATCTCGACCAGGTAGCCGAAGCGGTTGACCTCATTCGAGTCCGTGCTCAAGTCGAAGCGGTCGACGAAGTCCTCCCAGTGCCGGCGCGACGCGCCCGTGGGAACGCCGTAGCGGTCCGCGCCGCGCACGCCTTCGGCGTTGGCGAAGTACTGGTGGAAGTTCTCTTCGGCGGTCAGGATCGTGCCCCAGGGGGTCTGCCCGCCCGAGCAGTTGTTGAGCATGCCCAGCACCGTCGTTCCGGTCGGATCAGTGTCGGTGATGGTGTAGATGCTGTTCGCTCCGGGGCCGGTCAGGGTCATCGGCGTGTCGCCGGTGATCCGCCGATTAAGCCGCGAAGCCGGGTCGTACGACCACGAGCCTCCAGCGGCCCGGGAGACTTCGACGATCGACATGCCGTGCGACGCAATCTCAATCGCAACCTGCTCCTCGTTCACTGCGTCGGAGTCGTAATCGGGGAACATGTCGACACCGCTGGTGTACTCATGATTGACCGCCAGCAGTCCGCGATTGCTCTGTCCGGGCAGCATCGTGAAGAAGCCGTTGTAGTCGCAGTTGAAGCCGAACTGCTTCCCCGCGGCCTCGGCCGTCTGGCCGTTCAGGTTGAACGCCGGCGCGCCCGGCAGCACGGCGTCGCCCCAGCGGATGATCACGTTCAAGCCGTAGCCCTCGGACACCTTGATCGCGTCCTCGTTGTCGTGCGGGATGCTCTCGAGTCCCACCGTGCTCGACGCGGCGCCGACCGAACTGGTCAAGGGCGCGGAGCCAAAGATCTGCGAGCCCAGCGGCGAGGTGCTGAGCGCCAGCAAGGGCGCGCCGGCTATCGTCGCCTTGACCAGCGAACGACGCGAGATTCGGCGATTCAGAATTGCGGCGAACGGCTCATTCCCGCTCCGGTTCGGCACGGGCTTGAAGCAGTCGTCGTCGCACGAGATTTCGCAGTGATAGACCGACCTGGCCCGACGCGCGACCCAGTTCAGCGGCGCGAAGCCTCGCGATGGTGTTCCTTCGCTCATCCCTGGTTCTCTCACTTCCATGGCGGTTCATGGCGCTCTCGCCAGTTGCTTAGCGCAGCCTATGGAGGCGAACCGACTCGATGATCAACGCCCGGACGACGCGGGGTAACGCTTTCCGGAACACCCCGTTAGCGCACGGAAAACGCCTGTCCACAACGTCGAAGAGACACGCCTCCTCAGACAAGCTTGGTCCGCCGTCGATACTGCACCGCCTCGGCGACGTGCTGCGCCGAGATCACGTCCGAGCCGGCCAGATCCGAGATCGTCCGCGCCACCTTGAGCACGCGGTGGAACCCGCGCGCCGACAGGCTGAGCCGGTCGACCGCCTCCTGGACCAGCGTGCGCGCCCGATCGTCCAGTGCGTCGTAGCAGTGCGCGTTGACCTTCCGCGCCGACAGCGAGGCGTTGGCGTTGGGACCGCAGTCGCCGTATCGCTCGCGCTGGACGTTGCGGGCGGAGACGACACGCTCACGCACGGCCGCAGACGGCTCGGCGCTCGCCGGCGGCGCGGACGTCGACGATTCCATCAGCTTCTGCACCTCGACGCGGGGCACATCGACAAACAGATCGATCCGGTCCAGCACCGGTCCCGAGATGCGGCGCTGGTAGCGGTAGACCGCGCCGTCGGTGCAGGTGCAGTGCTGCTCGGTGCCGAAGTTGCCGCAGGGGCACGGATTCATCGCCGCGACCAGGCAGATGTCGGCCGGATAGGTCACGGTGCCGTGCGCGCGAGAGATGGTGATGTGGCGGTCCTCCAGCGGCTGGCGCATCGTCTCCAACGCCCGCATCGAGAACTCGGGCAGCTCGTCGAGGAACAGCACCCCGCGATGCGCCATCGTGACCTCGCCGGGGCGCAGCTTCTGACCGCCGCCCACCAGGCCGGCATTGGAGATCGTGTGGTGCGGCGCGCGGAAGGGCCGCTCGCGGATCAACGTGTTGCCGCCGGTCATGCCCGCCACCGAGGCGATCTTGGTCACCTCAAGCGCCTCCTGGTTGGTCAGTGGGGGCAGAATGCCCGGCAGACAAGACGCCAACAGCGTCTTGCCGGCGCCCGGCGGTCCGCACATCAGCAGGTTGTGGCCGCCGGCAGCGGCGACCTCGAGCGCCCGCTTGACGTGTTCCTGGCCGCGCACGTCCGAAAAGTCGTGCCCCTCGAAGACGGATCCGGGGTCGTCCTCGATCGGCGGCGACGCAGGCCAGATCGCGTCGGATAGCGGCCGCTCCTCGGTGGCGATTTCAATCCAGTCGCGTAGCGAGTCGACCGCGACCACCTCGATCCCGTCGATCAGCGACGCCTCCTCGGCGTCGACCCTGGGCACGACAATCCGCCGCACCGAGGCGTCGCGCGCCGCAGCCGCGACGGAGAGTACGCCGCGTACGTGCCGCAGTTCGCCGTCGAGCGCGAGTTCGCCCAGGAACATCGTGTCCTGCACGGCCGACTCGCAAATCTGGCCGGTCGCCACGAGCATCCCGACGGCGATCGGCAGGTCGTATCCCGCGCCCTCCTTGCGGATGTGGGCGGGCGCGAGATTCACGGTTACGCGTTTCGTGGGAAAGCCGGCGCCCGCGTTGCGGATCGCCGAGCGCACGCGCTCGCGCGCCTCGGCCACCGCGGCATCGGGCAAGCCGACGATGGTCGTGTTCGGCATCCCCGCCGAGATATCGACCTCAACGCAGATTGGCGCTCCATCCAGTCCGATCACCGCTCCGCCGTTGACTCGCGTATGCATCTCAGGCTCCCTTGCGTATCGTGGAGAACATCTATCTGAAACGTGCGTTCTCTCTGGTTGCGCATCATAGAACAGACATTCTCTCAAGTGCAAGCCTTTGTCACTGCCGTCAACCGCCAAAGCTGCCTAGACTCTCACGAACGGAGAGCGAACCATGAGCAGCAACCCATACCCCGTCCTCGACAGCGGCCTGGCCTTCTTCAATCACGCGGGCGTCTCGCCCTTGCCCGCCGATGTCGCCCAGGCCGTCCACGACTACGCAGATCAGGCCGGGCGATCCGGCTACTTCGGATCGACCTGGATGGACGACATGGCGGACTTCCGCCAGGTATCGGCGGAGCTGATTGGCGCTCGCAGTCCCGACGAGATCGCCTTCGTGCCCAACACCGCGACCGGCGTTTCCGTCTCAGCGGGCGCGCTGAATCTGCAGAATGGCGACCGCATCCTGGTCACCGACGCCGAGTACCCGTCCAACCGGCACTTCTACAACGCGCTGCATCAACGCGGCGTCGAGCTCGACGTGGTGCGCCAGCAGGATGACGGACGCATTCCGACCGAGGACATCCTCTCGGCGGTCAGCGAACGGACGAAGCTGGTCGGTATCTCCCACGTGCAGTGGGGCAGCGGCTTCCGCTCCAACCTGCGGCCGATCGCCGACGCCGTTCACGCGGTCGGCGGGTTGCTATCCGTCGACGCAATTCAATCGGCCGGCGCACTGCCCGTCAGTGTGGCCGAGGACGACGTAGACATCCTCGCCGCCGGCGGCCACAAGTGGATGCTCGGTCCGACCGGCTCGGGAATGCTGTACGTCCGGGAAGAATTGATCGGCGATCTGATCCCGCCCGTGCTCGGCGCCAACAGCATGGATGGCGGCCTGGAGGCCGGCAACGATGAGCTGATCCTCTCGCCGACCGCTTCGCGATTCGAACCGGGGGCCACGCCCACGGCGACCATGCTGGGGATGCGGGCAGCTATCCGGCATCTGCTCAACATCGGGATCGACAACGTGTGGGCGCAGCTCGAGTCGGTGACTGCGTACCTGTGCGATGCGTTGAGCGACGCCGGTTGTCGCGTCTACTCGCCGCGGGGAGAATCCGAACGCAGCGGCATCGTGATCTTCGATCCGCCCGAGGAATTGGCTGCTCGCGAGACCGTCGACGATACCTGGGAACGGCTGCAGGATGCCGGGATCATCACCGCGGTGCGGTTCGGACGCCTGCGCGCCTCGCCGCACTTCTATACGCCGGAGTCCGACATGGACAGACTCGCCAACGCGCTGCGCGCCTGACGGCGGTGGCGGCGCCGACCACGGACCGGAGTCCCACAAGTCCAACAGGTCCTAGTGGTCGCGCTCAACGCTCATCACGCCGTGCACGCCGTCGAGCTTGGACATCACGCGCTGCAACTGACGCAGACCGTTGGCTTCGACCGTGAAGGTCAGCGTGACCGCGCCGCGATCCGGTTCGCCGGTCACGAACGAGACCATGTTCACGTTCTCGTCGGCGCAGACGCCGGCCACATCGCGCGCGAGGCCGACCCGATCCCAGCCCGTCACCCGCAGGCGGGCCTCGGTCAGACCACGGAACGTGTTCCAGCGCACCGGCACGATGCGCTCGTCGTCGGCCAGCGAGACGATGTTGGGGCAGTCCTCGCGGTGGATCGTCACCCCACGGCTGCGCGTTATGAATCCGGAAATGGCCTCGCCCACCTGGGGAGAACAACAGGGCGCGAGCCGTGTCAGCATGTTCGTCCCACCGAGCACCGAGACTGCGTCAACGCTGGGTGACGCCGCTGGCTCCACGACCTCAATCGTCGGTTCCTGCTCGGCCTCTTCGTCGTCGACCGACGCGACCTTGAGCGCGACCGCGTGCGCGGTGATGTCTCCCGCGCCGATCAACGCGAGCGCGTCGTCCATCGTCTTGGCCCGGGTCGCCTCCATCACCTCCGACTCAACTTGCGGCATTCGCAGACTGAGGCGCCGCAACTCCCGATCCAGCTCATCGCGACCGCGTGCGATGTTCTCGGTTCTTGCCTGGCGGTTGAACCACTGTCGAATCTTGGTCCGCGCGTGTTGCGTAGTGACGTAGCCCAGGGCAGGATTGAGCCAGTCGCGGCTCGGCCCGCGAGCGGTGCGGCTGGTGACAATCTCAACGACGTCGCCGTTGGTCAGCGGCGTCGAGAGCCGCGCCAGGCGGCCGTTCACCTTCGCGCCGACGCACTGATAGCCGACATCAGTGTGAATGCGGAAAGCGAAGTCCAACGGGGTCGCGCCGGTGCGCAGCGCCATGATCTCGCCCTTGGGCGTGTGCACGAACACCTGGTCCTGGAAGACATCGGAGCGCAGGGTCTCGAGAAAGTCGTCCGTGCCGGCGAGTTCTCCCTGCCAGTCCACAAGCTGGCGCAACCAGGAGAGCCGCTCGCGGTCGTTCATCGCGTTGTGGCGGTTCTCCTTGTAGGCCCAGTGGACTGCGACGCCGTACTCGGCCTCCCGATCCATCTGATGGGTGCGAATCTGCACCTCGACCGCGTGTGACGGCGACCAGAACGCCGTCGTGTGCAGCGACTGATAGCCGCTGGGTCGGGGACTCGCAATGTAGTCGTCGAACTCGCCGGCCAGCGGCCGCCAGAGTCCGTGCACCACGCCAAGCACCGCATAACAATCGCTGGTCGAATCGGTCAGCACCCGCAGCGCGAGCAGGTCGTAGATGTCGTCGAACGATTTGCCCTGCGCGGAGTACTTCTTGATCTTTTCGTGGATGGAGTAGAGGTGCTTGACCCGCCCGCGGACTTGCGCGGTCAGCGCTTCCGCGGCGAGCGCATTTTCGAGCTGCACGCGGATCTGATCCAGGTAACGCTCGCGCGTCTGGCGGCGCGATGCGACGAGCTCCGAGATGCGTCGATAGTCATCCGGCTCGAGGTACTTGAAGGACAGGTCTTCCAACTGCGCGCGGATCTGCCAGATGCCCAGCCGCGCCGCGAGCGGCGCGTAGATGTCCATGGTCTCGCGAGAGATACGCAACTGCTGGTCGGGGCGCATGGCGTCGAGCGTGCGCATGTTGTGCAAGCGGTCGGCCAGCTTGACAATCACAACCCGCACGTCGTCGGCCATGGCGACGAACATCTTGCGCAGATTCTCGGCCTGCACCTCGCGGTCGATTGCGCCGGTGACGCGAGGAAGCTGCAAGGCCGAGAGCTTGGTTGCTCCTTCGACCAGCTTGGCCACGTCAACGCCGAACTCGCTGACCAGTTGCGCCCGCGAGACTCCGCAATCCTCCATCACGTCGTGCAACAGGGCTGCCTGGACCGCCGGCACGTCGAGTTGGAGCTCCGCACATGTCACGGCGGCCGCAAGCGGATGCTCGATGTAGGGATGCCCCGAGCGACGCAGGTGGCCTTCGTGCTTTTCTCGCGCGTACTCGTATGCCGCCAGTACCTGATTGCAATCCTCGGCCGGCAGGTACTGCTCCAACGTGTCGACCAGCACCTCGAGCGTCGGGTGCTTCCTCAGGTCGAGCACTTCGGCCGCAACCGTCTGCGTTGCCATGGTTCGATCATACAAAGCGAACGCGCGCAATCGTCCGCTCAGGTTGGACGCGAGTTCAGATCCACGCCTGTCTGTACGATGAACGGCGAGGACGATTCATGGCCGATAGTTCCGTTCGACGCTTCCAGACTCCTAGAGGCACGCGCGACCTCCTGCCGGTGGACTACACGGTTCATGCGCGAATCCTTGACCATGCCCGCGAGCAGGCGCGTCTGGCCGGGTTTGGCTTCATTGAACCGCCGACATTCGAGTATGCCGATCTGTTCGCTCGCGGCGTCGGCGAAGGCACTGACATTGTCGAGAAGGAGATGTACATCTTCGACGACCGCGGCGGCGATCGCCTTGCGCTGCGGCCCGAGGGCACGGCTTCGGTCTGCCGCGCCTACCTGCAACACGGCATGGCCAATCTCAGCCAGCCGGTCAAGCTCGCCTACCACCTGCCGATTTTCCGCTACGAGCGTCCACAGGCGGGACGGTTCCGCCAGCACACGCAGTTCGGCGTCGAGGCGATAGGCGTGCGCGATCCGGCGCTTGATGCCGAAGTGATCGATCTCGGCTGGCGACTCGCGGAATCGCTCGGGCTGCGCGACCTCAAGATCCTGCTCAACAGCATCGGCGACATCGAGGATCGCCGAAGCTATGTGCCTCGGCTCAAGGCGCACTTTGAACCTCACCTGGAACAGATCGCGCCGGACGACCGCGGTCGCTGGGACCGCGCGCCGATGCGTCTGCTGGACAGCAAGGACGAACGCACTCGCCCGTTTCAAGAGGGCGCGCCGATCATCACCGATCACCTCCGTCCCGAATCGGCCGCCTACTACGACGCCGTTAAGGTGCATCTGGAAGCGCTTGGGATTCCATTCGAGGAGCGGCCCACGCTGGTTCGTGGGCTCGATTACTACACCCATACCGTCTTCGAGATCGTCCCGGCCGAGGCCGACGGCTCACAGGTCACGGTGCTGGCCGGCGGTCGCTACGATGGCCTGATCGAGCAGATTGGCGGTCCACCCACGCCCGGCATCGGGTTCGGCATGGGCATCGAGCGCATGGCGCAGCAACTGCGGGAGCAAGACCTCGTCACGGACGATGCGTCAGCGGTTGACGTGCTCATCGCTGCACTGGGCGAAGGTGCCGACGTCGCCGCCTCGCGGATTGCCGGAGAGCTGCGCCGCAACGGAATCGCAGCCACACTGGCGTTCGGCGGCCGCTCGCTCAAGGCGCAGTTACGACAGGCGAATCGCAGCGGCGCGCGATTCGCCCTCATCGCCGGAGCGCGCGACCTGTCCGAGGGCCAGATCACAGTTCGCAACCTAGAGTCCTCCGAGCAGTGGAGCGTCGGCCTGGATGACGTGGTCGGCGCGCTGACCGATGTTACATATACTCAGCCGCAGGACTGAGGAGCGAGATGCCGGTCAACTCACCCTCCGACAGCGCCGACAGCGCGGCGATGTGGTCTCGGCTCGAAGATGTCGCGGAGCGGTTCCGCGAGATCGAGCTGGAGATGTCTGATCCGGCCACGTCGAGCAACCCGTCTCGCCTGCAAGCGCTCGCGCGTGAGCATTCATCGCTGCAGGAGAAAATCGGACTGCTCAACGCGTACCGCTTCGCCAGCGATCAACTCGCGCAGGCGCGTGAAGTGCTGGACGAGGCCGACGACGACGAGATGCGGGAGCTCGCACAGGTCGAGGTGAACGACCTGCGCGAGCGCATTGCCGAGCTTGAGTCCGACGCGCGGCGCGCCTTGCTGCCTCGGGACCCGAACGACGAGCGCAACGTCATCGTCGAGATTCGAGCCGGCGCCGGCGGCGACGAAGCCGGCCTCTGGGCCGCCGATCTCTACCGCGCCTATATCCGCTACGCCGAAACGCAGCGTTGGCGCCACGACCTGCTCAGCATGTCCGAGAACGCCAAGGGCGGCTTCAAGGAAGTGATCTGCCAGATCGAGGGCAACGGCGCATTCTCGCGGCTCAAGTACGAGTCAGGTGTTCACCGCGTGCAGCGCGTGCCGGAGACCGAGGCCCAGGGCCGCATTCACACCTCCACCGCGACCGTCGCCGTCATGCCCGAGGCCGAGGAGGTGGATGTCGATCTGGACGAATCAGACATCCGATTGGACCTGTTCCACTCCGGCGGGGCAGGCGGCCAAAACGTGAACAAGGTACAGACCGGCGTGCGGTTGACGCACGAGCCGAGCGGCATCGTGGTGACCTGCACGGATGAGCGCTCGCAGCTCAAGAACAAGCTCAAGGCGATGTCGGTGTTGCGCGCCCGGCTCTACGAGCAGCAGCGCCGGGCCGCCGAACAGGAACGCGCCGACGCGCGCCGCTCGCAGGTCGGCTCCGGCGACCGTTCGGAGAAGATCCGCACCTACAACTTCCCTGAGAATCGAGTCACCGATCACCGCATCGGCCTCACCCGCCACGACCTGGTCGGGACGTTGGACGGCAATCTCGATCCGTTGATCGACGCCGCTGCCACTGCCGAAGAAGCGCAACTGCTGGCGGAAGCCTCCTGATGACGACTCCGGCCATCCTCCGCGACATCTGGCTAGCCGCTGCCGCGGAGCTCGAATCCGCCGGCATTGATGACGCCAGATTCGAGGCCGAGGTCCTGCTTCGCCACGCCACTGGCCTGACCCGGGCCCAGCTCTACGCCTCGCTGACCGACGAGGTCGACCCTGCCGCACAGGGCCGCTTCCAGGACGCCCTGGCCGAGCGCACGACCCGCAAGCCGCTCGCCTACATCACTGGCACGCGCGAGTTTTACCGGCTCGAGTTCCAGGTCACGCCCGACGTACTGATTCCCCGCCCCGAGTCGGAGTTGCTCGTTGACGCCGCGCTCGACCACATGCGCCAGGCGCGCATCCGATCCGCCCTCGTCGCCGACGTTGGCGCAGGCTCCGGCGCGGTCGGTATCGCCCTCGCCCGACACCGGCGCGGCGTCAATCTGATCTGCAGCGACGTCTCCCGCGACGCCCTGCGCATTGCCCGCGACAACGCGCGCCGTCTGCTGCGCCGGCCCAATGCAGCTTTCGTCCAAGGCGACCTGCTCACGCCCCTGCCGGGACCCTTCCATTGCGTCGTCGCCAATCTCCCCTACATCCCCGAAGAGCGGCTGGAGGAACTGGAGCCCGAGGTCGCCGAACACGAACCCCGCGTCGCCCTCACACCCGGCACCATGGGCACCGAGCTGATCCTCCGACTGATCACCCAACTGCCCTCCCGGCTGCATCCCAATGGCATCGCCGTGCTCGAGGTTGACCCCGGCCAGGAGGCGGCCATCGCCGACGCCGCCCACCAGATGCTGCCCAACGCCGACATCGCCGTGCTCGACGACGTCAGCCAGCGTCCGCGCGCCATCAGGATCATCGCCGGATGACCGATGCCGACCGACCGCTGGCGTCTCCCGCGGACGCGCCCGTGCAAGGCTATTGCGATCCACGCTTCGCCGCGGTCCGCGAGCAGTTCCAGCAGAACTTCGTCGACCGCTCCGAGACCGGAGCGGCCCTCGCCGTCACGCTCGACGGCGAGCTCGTCATCGACCTGTACGGCGGCTGGACGGATGCCAGGCACTCCAAACCCTGGGCCGAGGACACGATCGTCTGCTGCTACTCCGTCGGCAAGGCGATCTGCGCCATCCTCTCCTGGCGGCTCGCCGAACGCGGCGAGTTGGACATCGACCGCCGCGTTGCCGACTACTGGCCCGAGTTTGCTCAGAACGGCAAGGCCGATATTACCTTCCGCTGGATCCTCACCCACCAGAGCGGCCTCGCCGCGATTCGCAAGCCGCTGCCGCGCGGGGCCATGCTCGACTGGAACGTGATGACCTCGGCGCTCGCCGAGCAGGAGCCCTGGTGGCCGCCCGGCACGGCCCACGGCTATCACTCGAACACCCAGGGCTTCCTGATCGGCGAGGTCATTCGCCGGATCACCGGACGCTCAATCGGCCACCACCTTCAGTCGAATCTGAGCGAGCCCATCGATCTGGACTTTCACTTCGGCACCAAACCCGAACACGACGCTCGCACCGCCGACATGCTGCCCATCCAACAGCCGCCCGACTTGCGCCGCGCCCCGCTCAACGCCCTGCAGACGCTCGGCGGTCGCAATCCGCCCCACATCCAGAGCGGACCGGGCTCGCAAAACACCCGCGAGTACCGCGCGGCCGAGTTCCCCTCGACCACCGGACACGGCGCAGCCCGGGGCGTCGCCCGGCTCTTCGGCGCGCTCGCCCGCGATGGTCAACTCGACGGGGTCCACATCCTCGACCCTGTCACGATCGAGCTCATGTCGCGGGAACAGGTCTACGGCGTCGACGCCATTCTCGGCCGACCGACGCGCTTCGCCTCGGGCTTCCAGATGACCATGGACGAGCGTCCGCTTGGACCCAACCCGCGCACATTCGGACACTTCGGAGGCGGAGGCTCGCTGGCCTTCGCCGATCCCGACGCCCGCGTCGGCTGGGGTTATGTCATGAACCAGGGCCGAGGCGGCTGGCAACACCGCCACACGCGAAAGCTGCTGGATCTGTTCTACGAAGCGCTGTAGCGAGTCTCCGGCGCTAGTCCCGCATCATCTGGTAGCGCTTGCCCTCGGTCTTGATCGCCGGCGCGATCACCATCGCGGTTTGCTGCAACTCGCGGATCGTGTGCGCGCCGACGCTGCCCATGCAGGTCCGCAGTGCGCCGATCAGATTTTCCGTACCGTCCGTCCGCGAGGTCGGACCGAACAGCAGCCGGTCCAGCGTCGTGTGCTGACCGACATGCACGCGCACGCCGCGCGGCAGTTCGGCGTGCGGCGTCGCCATGCCCCAGTGGAATCCGCGGCCCGGCGCTTCCAGCGCGCCGGCGAAGGGCGAGCCGATCATCACGGCGTCCGCGCCCGAGACCAGCGACTTGCAGAAGTCGCCGCCCGTGCGAATCCCGCCGTCGGTGATGATCGGCACGTAACGCCCGGTGCGCTCGAAGTAGACATCCCGCGCGTAGGCGCATTCGATCGTCGCCGAGACCTGCGGCACGCCGATGCCGAGCACTTCGCGCGACGTACAGGCTGCACCGGGCCCCACGCCGACCAAGAGTCCGGCGATGCCCTCTTCCATCAGCTCAATCGACGCCTCGAATCCGACCGTGTTGCCGACCAGCGTAGGAATCTGAACCTCGTCGATCAGTTCCCGCAGAATCAGTCCGCGCTCCGAGCGGGAGTAGTGCCGCGCTGTGGTCACGGTCGACTGGACGACGAACACATCCGCATCGGCCTCCTTGACGATCGGCGCAAGCCGCTTCGCGTTGGGCGGCGTCACCGATACGGCGGCGGCTGAGCCGCCGTCCTTGATCTCCTGCACTCGGCGGCCGACCAGCTCCTCGCGAATCGGCGTCGTGTAGGCGCGCTGCAGGATCTCCGTGGCGGTCTCGGTGTCGCTCGATGCAACCTCCTCAAGCACGCCAGCCGGATCGTCGAAGCGGCACTGCAGTCCCTCAAGGTTGAGCACCGCGAGTCCGCCGCGGCGACCGACCTCGATGGCAAAGTGCGGATCGACCACAGCGTCCATTGCCGCTGCCAGAATCGGGATCTCGAGGTGTTGACCTGCGAGCTCGGTGGACACATTCGTCAACTCGGGATTGATTGTGACGGCGCCCGGCACGATGGCGACATCGTCGAACCCGTAGGCCTCCTGCAGCGACTTGCGGCGCGGCTGATGGATGGCACTGAGTCCGGACTCGTACGCGCCCTGCACCAACTCCTGCCCGGGGGTCAGCGGTTCGTGATGCGTCAGCGTGGTCATCTGGATCCCCCTTGCATGCGCTCGATCTTGCGGGCGGGCGGCAGTACTGCGTTAAACGCATGAGCGCGGCACATGGCCGCGCTCATTTGTGTATTGTCCAGTGGCTCGTGCGAACAAGCACGATGACAGCCGCCTGTCCTGTTTCACCGGTAGCGATAAGATAGCCGACCGACTCCGATCACTGCGTAAACGACCGAACACCTGCGCCTGGAGTGTCTGGCATGCCCTCCGACCCCGGCACCCTCTACGTCGTTGCGACGCCGATCGGCAACCTGGAGGACATCACCCTGCGCGCGCTGCGGGTGCTGCGAGAGGTCGACCTGGTCGCCGCCGAACACGTACCCGTCGCCCTGACGTTGCTGCGTCACTTCGAGATCGACACGCCGGTCACTGCCTACCACGACCGCGGACCCGAACCGCTACAACTGGTCGAGCGCCTGCGCGGCGGCGAGTCGATCGCAATCGTCTCCGACGCCGGCACGCCCGGCCTCAGCGACCCTGCCCACGCCGTTGTCGCCGCCGCCCGCGAGGCCGGCCTGACCGTCTCGCCGATCCCCGGCGCGTCGGCCGGCGCGACCCTGTGGAGCGCGGCCGGCATCGCCGGTTCGGACGTTCGCCACTACGGATTTCTGCCGCGCAAACCGGCCGCCGTGCGCCGCACCATCGCCGAATTCGCCGAGCAGGGTCGGCCCGTGATCGCATTCGAGGCGCCCCGGCGGCTGCGCGCCACGCTCGAACAGCTCGCCCGCATCGCGCCCGGCGCGGAGCTCACCATCGGCCGTGAACTGACCAAGCTGCACGAACAGATCTGGACCGGCTCGCCTGCTGAGGCGCTGGAGGAGTTCTCCGAGCCGCGCGGCGAGTTCACGTTGCTGATCGTCCCGCCCGTCGGCGAACAGACGCCGTGGACCGACGCCGAGATCGCCCAGGCATTGGCCGAGGCCGCCGCGCAGGGCGCGTCGCGCTCGCAAGCCGCCCGCCATGTCGCCCAGCAATCCGGGCGCCCGCGACGCGAGATTTACGCGCTCTGGCCATTCGGTCAGGATCGTTGACATGCCACGGACCTATCAAATGGAATCAGCGCCTAACCTAGAGCCATGAGCGACAACATCCTCGTCTGCGTGGCCTGGCCCTACGCCAACGGGCCGATTCACCACGGACAGCTCGGCGGCGCGTATCTGCCCGCCGACATCTTCGCCCGCTACCACCGCATCCGCGGCAACCGCGTGGCAATGGTCTCCGGCTCCGACACGCACGGCACGCCGATCACCGTCCGCGCCGACGACGAAGGCCGTACGCCCGGCGAGGTCGTGGCCGAGTACCACCAGTCGATCCTCGATACGTGGGAGGGCATGGGCATCTCGTTCGACACGTTTACAACGACCATGACCGACAACCACGAGGAAGTCGTCCATGGCCTGTTCAACGCCCTGCTCGAGCACGACTATCTGTTCAAGCAGACCCAGGACCTGTTCTACGACCCCGAGGCGCGGCGCTTCCTGCCCGACCGCTACATCGAGGGCGAGTGCCCGCACTGCAACGAGCCGCGCGCCCGCGGCGACCAATGCGACACCTGCGGCCGCCAGCTCGACGCCGTTGACCTAATCAACCCGCGCTCGCGCAACACCGGCGCGACACCCGAGCTGCGCAGCTCCGAGCACTACTTCCTGCGCCTGACCGCCTTCGAGGAGCCGCTGGCAGAGTGGCTTGACGACGGCAAGGATTTCTGGCGCACCCACGTGCTCAACTTTTCCAAGGGCATGCTGCGCGAGGGCCTGCAGGACCGCGCCATCACCCGCGACATCGACTGGGGCGTGCCCGTCCCGCTCGAGGGTTGGGAAGACAAGCGCATCTACGTCTGGTTCGAGGCCGTGATCGGCTATCTCTCCGCCACCGTCGAGTGGGCCGCGACCAACGGCGAGCCCGAGGCCTGGCGCGACTTCTGGCAGTCGGACGACGCGCGGATCTACAACTTCATCGGCAAGGACAACGTCCCTTTTCACACGATCATCTGGCCCGCGATCCTGCTCGGCGCGGGCGGCTACCGCCTGCCCTACGACGTACCCGCCAACCAGTACATCACGATGAGCGGTTCCAAGGCCAGTACCTCGCAGCGCTGGGCCGTCTGGGTCAACGATTACCTGACCCGCTACGACCCCGATCCGCTGCGCTACGCGCTCGCCGCGCAGATGCCAGAGACGGCCGACTCCGACTTCTCCTGGTCGGAGTTCCTGCGCCGCAACAACGACGAACTCGTCGCCACCTGGGGCAACCTCGTCAACCGCGTGCTCTCGCTGATCAACCGCCACTTCGACGCTCAAGTGCCCGACCCCGGCCCGCTCGACCGCGACGCGACGCGGATGCTTGACCGCGCCCAGTCGGGACTCGAACAGGTCGGACAGTCGATCGAGGCCGTTCACCTGCGCCAGGGTATCCAGCAGGCGTTCGCGCTCGCGCAGGAGGCCAACCGCTACCTCGACCAGACCGCGCCCTGGCAGACGGTCAAGACGGACAAGCAGGCCGCCGCGCGCAGCCTCTACACGGCGCTCAACGTGATCGCCGCGCTGCGCACCGCGCTCGCGCCGTATCTGCCCTTCAGTTGCCAGCGGCTGCACGAGATGCTCAACACCGAGGGCAGCATCGACGATCTCGGCTGGCAGATGCACGCGCTCCGTCCCGGCGACCAACTGCAGAAGCCGACGCCGCTGTTCAAGAAGCTCGACCCCTCAATTGTCGAGGAGGAAGAGGCCAGACTTGGCACATAGAGGGCAGGTGAGCGCGTCACCTGAGCTCTTCGACACCCACGCGCACCTGCACGACCCCTGGATCGGCGACGACCTGCCCGAGGTGATGTCCCGCGCCCGCGAGGCCGACGTCGTTCGGATCGTTACGATCGGCTGCTCGCTCGAAGACAGCCGCAACGCCCTCGCCGTCGCCGAGCAGTACGAAGACGTCTGGGCCACGCTCGGCCTCCACCCCCACGACGCCAAGGACTGGACGGCAGAGATCGAGTCCGAGTTCCGCGAGATGGCGCAACATGAGAAGGTCGTCGCCATCGGAGAGATCGGCCTTGACTTCTACCGCAATCTCTCGCCGCACGAAGACCAGTACGCCGCATTCAGAGCCCAGCTCGCCCTCGCCGACGAGCTCAACCTCCCCGTCGTCATCCACTCCCGAGACGCCCACGAAGAGTGCTACGGCATCCTCAAGGATTGGGCCGAGTCCCCTTCTCCCCCCGCCGCAGAGGAGGAGATGTCACGACTCGACTCTTCATCTCCCCCCGCTCCGCGGGGGGAGATGTCCCGTAAGGACAGAGGGGGGCTCCCCATCGGCGTGATCCACTGCTTCTCCGGCGACGCCGACCTTGCCCACCGCTACCACGACCTCGGTTTCCTGATCTCCTTCGCCGGACCGGTGACGTATCCCAAGAACCACGACCTCCGAGAGGCGGCCGCGTCGTTGCCGATTGAGGCCATCGTCATCGAAACCGACTGTCCCTACCTCAGCCCCCAACCCCGCCGAGGCAAACGAAACGAACCCGCCAACATCCGCTTCACAGCTCAGCAAATCGCTGAGGTGCGGGGGGAGTCAATCGGAACTGTCACCGTCGAGACCACTCGAAACGCCCTCAAGCTGTTCTCTCTCTAACTCCTCGGCGATTCGATTTAGTCTCGGCTCAAGTACCCGCTTGAACTTCGGAATCCATCCGATCATCCACTGCTGGATCTCTTCCAGGTCATCGTCTGACATAGACCAGTCAAAGGGACACCTCAGGCTTACCGTTGACCATTTGTGACCTGCCAAACGCTCCCAAACGAGTTCCGCACCCAATTCCGATTCGATCTCGCTGCGCTCACGATGCAGCAAATCGAACACTGCACGATCATTATCTGGGGTCAGCCACGCTAACACCCGCGCACTACCCGAGCCGTCGCGCAGGACGGTCGAATAGGAACCTATCCTCTGACTCCTGCCCGAGTTGAAATACTGCGCATTCTTACCCGTCGGTTCCGTTCGATTTGTGTGACCCCGCTCGTGCAGGTCTGTAACCACGGGTAGGAAGAACTCTCGATATCGCTCGGCAGCCGCTGACTGTGAACGATTGGAGCGGATCGCGGATCGCCGCGACCAGTTGTTGGGAAATGCCACAGCCCGGAACTCAGGCGCCGGCAACGAATCACCGATTCGGACTGCACGCACCGCAACGCCGAACACCCTGATTTCCTCTGCCGTCCAGCGATTCAACCAGTCCAACGCTGCGCGATGCTCATCACGGAAATTGGGAGTGATCCAGATCAGCGTTCGAGCATCACGCCCCGCTGCATACGTCAGCAGTTGCCCCAAATGGCCGTGGTCTGTGCGTTCCAACTGGTTCTCGATCACTACAAACGCCTCATCCTCTTCGGCCAGGATGTCGACAGCAAACGGGCCGACACCCGCTTCTTGTTCGATGAGGTTCAAATCCAGACCCAATGCAGCACCGAGTTCGTCCAAATGCTCAGCCAGCCATGGCGTGAAGTCCCGTGATTCATCTCCCCAGATCGCTCTCAGGTCGACTTCTTCCAGTTGACCGAGTTTCGCTGTCGCCATGCCACGCATTCCCTTCCCTGTCCCACTGACCAACCCAGAGTACGCTAGTGCCGATGACCTCCCTTGACCGACTCTATGAGCCGATTGCCGACGATCTGGCGATTGTCGAGGACACGCTCTCGCTGGTGGCGCAATCGGACTTTCTGCCGCTGGAGGCGATGCTCAACCAAGTGCTCTCGCGCGGGGGCAAGCGGCTGCGGCCCGCGATCTCGCTGCTCTGCGGCGGGTTTGGGGACTACGACGCCGACACGCAGATTCCGCTGGCCGCGTCGATCGAGCTGCTGCACACGGCGACCCTGGTCCATGACGATGTGATCGACTCAGCCGATACCCGCCGCGGGCACGTCACGGCCAATGCGACATTCGGCAACCCCGCCTCGGTGATGCTCGGCGACTACATGTTCGCCCACGCCGCCGAGCTGGTCGCGCGGACCGGGCACATCGGGGTGATCCGGCTGTTCGCCGACACGCTGATGGTGATGGCCAAGGGCGAGCTGGCGCAGGATGTGTCCGCCTTCGACGCCGACTCGGGCACGATGCGCGACTACTACCGGCGCATCCACGGCAAGACGGCGTCGCTGTTTGCGACCGCCGGCGCGGGCGGCGCGATGATGTCCGCCTGCGACTCCGACACGATCGACTCGCTGCGCGAGTACGGCCGCTCGATCGGCATGGCCTTCCAGATTGTCGACGACATCCTCGACTTCTGCGGCACCGAGGAGCAGTTGGGCAAGCCGGTCGGCGGCGACCTCTCGGCCGGCACGCTGACCCTGCCAGCCATCGTGCTGATGGAGGACGCGCCCGACGACAATCCGATCAACCGTTTTCTCGACGCGAAGGACGAGGACGGACGCGCGGGATTCCTCCACGAGGCGCTCGAGGCCGCACGTCAGGACTCGATCGTCGAGCGTTGCATGGACACCGTCGTCGAGTGGCGAGACCGGGGCTTGGCTGCGCTCCACGCCGCCCCGTCCAGCGGCCCCCGACAGCAACTCACCGCCATCGCCGAGTTCGTCACCCAGCGCGACTTCTAACTCCGGCAAGCTCATGACTCACGGCGAATCTGAGGAAGGGTATCCGCAGAGGCGGATCATCTTTCCTGCTCACGTGAGGAACAGGTTGTTCATTGAACAACGCGGGCGGTGCCGCTACTGCGGTCGCCGCATGAGTAACCATTATCTCGAGATCGATCACAGATGGCCGCTGAGTCGCAATGGCGGCAACGAGCTCTCAAACTTGCAGTTGCTCTGCACGGCCTGCAATCTGCGCAAGGGAATCCAGACCGACGAGGAGTTTCGCGATCGCTATTGGCGCCTGCTGCCTCCTGATGGGTCAATTCCCGACCCACCGATTCCGCAAGACCTGTTCACTCGTGAGACTCAGTTGACGAGGGCAGCGCCTGAGGTTCGATCCATTTTCCGTGATCGGTTCGAGGCCGCGAGGCGTCGGCGACAGCCGGCAGGTTGCCTGTTCGCAGCGCTGCTCCTGCTGACCCTGGTGGCCGCCATCGCCGAGTTCGTCACCCAGCGGGACTTCTGAGCCAACTCCGGCGGGCTTCTCCGCGGGCGCTAGTCCCGCTTCTGGGGTTGCGGCTGGGGCTTGAATTCGCGGCCCTTGTTGGCGATCCGGTCCCGCTTCAGATCGCGTTCCTTGCGGCGATCCTCCCTGGCCAGGCGGCGCTCGGCGATCTTGCGGTCGACCAGGTCGGTGTAGTCCTGCGTCGACAGCGGCTCCTTCTCGCGGCGCTTGGTGACCTGCGGGTGCTCATAGGGGCGGGCCTGCTTGGGCAGGTACGTCACTTCCTGGCCCAGGTGCCAGTAGGTGCCCTTGTCGGGAATCCGGCGCGGATAGCCCTGGCGCATGATGAAGGCCGAGAAGGACGACGGCATGACACGCTCGCAGTCGTCGTCGCACTCGGGACATGGCTGCGGCTCCGGCGCTTCGCGAATCGGCCTTACGACTTCGAAGATGCCCGCGCACGATTCGCACAGGTATTCATACAACGGCACGGTCCTGCTCCTCTCGCTCTCGCTCGGTGGCCGCGGAGGCGGCGTGGCGACCGATTGCCTCCGCGCGTTCCAACGACTCCTGAAAGCCGCCCGAGCGCAATTGTCCATCCAGCGCCTGCTCCATCGACAGCCGCAGGTGGCGGTCCAGCTCCGCCGACGTGTTGGCGTCAACCCGCACCTGCGACGTCGCTTCGCACGACGAACGTCTCATATAGCGTAACAATCGAAACACCGGAGAGGACAGCCGCTGTCCGACGCCCGCCTGATGGCAGGACGGACAGACCGCTCCGCCGTCGGCCGGCGCATAGCCATTGCCATCGGGACCGAGCACCGCGCGGCAGCGGACGCACTCGTCCAACTCGGGCCGATAGCCCTGCTGGTCGAGAAAGCGCAGCGTGAACCATCGGCGCACCGCGCGCGGCGCGGATGTCGCCGCCAGCACGTCCAGCGAGCCCTTGAGCAATGCGTAGAGCGGACCCGAGGCGACGTCCAGGTCGGTCGAGCGGTCGACCAGCTCAGCCATCGCCAACGCCTCGGTCATGCGGTCGACGTCGTCGTGCAGCGAGGGCCACGCGTCGAGCGTCTGGGCGTCGGTGATCACATGCAGCGATCGGCCTTGCGCGAGCCCAAACTGGCCGCGACTGAGCGGCTCCACATGGCCGGCCAGCTTGCTCAACGGCTTGCGCACGCCCCTGGCGACCGCCTCGATCCGTCCCCGCGTCGGAGAGAACAGCACGCAGATCCGATCGGCATCGCCGATCGGTCGCTGCCTCAGCACGATCGCCTCTGTGCGAATCGGATGCCGTCGCGGCATCAGTCGTCTCCGTTCGGCTGTTCAACCTCGACGCGGTGCGTCATCGCCGCGCGCAGCGTGCGTTCGTCGGCGTACTCGACATCGGCGCCGACCGGCAGGCCGTGCGCGATCCGCGTGACTCGCACGCCCATCGCGCCGATCACCCGCGACAGGTATCCGGCCGTCGCCTCGCCTTCAAGATTCGGATTCATCGCCAGGATCACCTCGTCGATCGACGCGTCGCCCAGCCTGGCCAGCAATTCGCCCACCTTGAGGTCCTCGGGGCCGATTCCGTCCATCGGCGAGATCGCGCCGTGCAGCACGTGATAGCGGCCGCGATACACGCCCGACCGTTCGATCGCGGCCACGTCCAGCGGCTCCTCGACGACGCAGATCGTCGAGGCGGAACGGTCGGAATCGAGGCAAATCGCGCAGGGGTCGGCGTCGGTGATGTTCTGGCATGCGGCGCACAGTCGGGTCGAGTCCTTGACCTCGAGCAGCGCCTCGGAGAGCGCTTCGGCCTCGGCGCGAGGCGCACGCAGCACGTGATAGGCGAGCCGCTGCGCGCTCTTGGGGCCAATCCCGGGCAGCCGGTGGAACGCCTCGATCAGACGCGCGATGGTCGGCGCGGTTGCCGGCGAGCGCTGCATTACTGCAGGCCCGGCAGCGACAACCCGTCCGTCAAACCCGACATCCGCTCCTGCTGCATTTCTTCCAGCCGGTCCTGCGCCTCATTGACGGCGGCCAACACCAGGTCCTGCAACATCTCGGTGTCATCGGGATCGACGACATCCGGGTCGATCACCACTTCGCGCAGCTTGTGGTCGCCGCCCAGGGTGACCGAAACGACGCCGCCGCCGACCGACGCCTCGACCGTCGCGTCCTTGAGTTCGTCCTGCGCCTCGGCAAGCTGGTTCTGCAACTCCTGGGCTCGACGAACCATCTCGGGCGAGAAGCCGCCGGCGCCGGCGACGCCCTGTCCGCGCGCCTTGTTGGAGCGCGCCGGGCGGAACATGCCACCCTTCCGCTTGGCCATCGTCAACCCTTTCGCCCGGTCACCCGGTGTCGCTCTGTCCAGTCTACGCGGTCGGATCGTCGGTCAGTTGGCCTGATACGGTCGCGCGCCAAAGCGCCGGCTTGCATCCTCGCTGATGCGGCTGCGGGCGGGCTCGGCGTCCTTGCCGCCTGTTGGGGCAGGAGATGAAGCAGGGGATGAGGCGGGAGACGAAGCAGGGGTCCCGGCTGACTTCGGATCGTCCCGCTGTTGGCCCAGCACGCAGACGACCTGGGCCGGACGCTTGAGGATCTCTTCAGCGACCTTGGAGAGACTGGGCAAGGAGTCCTGGCAGCGCTTCATGTGGCCTTCGCGATTGGGAGCAAACTCCAGGATCAGTCCTTCGTCCGAGGTCCTGGCATCCTGGCACCCGTCCCGAACGGCGGCGGCCAGCACCTTGTCACGACGCAGCAGCGTTCCCAGCAAGTGATCAAGCAACCGTTGACCCGAAGGTTGCTGTTGTTGCTGGGGTTGCCGCTCGGTCGCGCGCGCCGGCTCCGGGGAAGCGGATGTTCGGTCCGGCAGGCTGCGCGTTTGTTGTTGATCTCGACGTTGGTTCTGTCGGCGTTGCCCATCGGAACGCTGCTGCGGTCGTGATTGGCGCTGCTGACCGCCCTGCGGGGCTGCCTGCGGCTGCGGAGCAGGCGCCTCGACAACCGGCGGTCCGTAGACGATCGACGCGAGCGCCAGTTCCAGCGGCAACGGCTGGTACGGATCACGACGCACGTCGGCCTCAGAGAACGCGCGCAGGGCCGTCACGGCGGCCGACGCCTCGATACCCTTGCTGACCTCCTCAAGCCGTTCAATGTCCGGGGCGGACAGCGAGAGCGTCTCGGACGCGCCGGTCAATGAGAGCAGCACGTGGCGCAGATGCGTCACGACCTGTTTCTTGAATCGTCCGAAGTCGATCGCATCCTCCTGCACCGCCGCCAGGACACCGAGCCCCTCGCTCAGCTCGCCGCGCAGCGCCGCCGAGGCCAGTTCCATCGCCCGCGCGTCGGGACTCAGACCGAGCGCCTCCTGCGCCGATTCCAGCGTGACCGACGAACCGCACATCACCCAGACCTGATCGAGCAGGTTCACCCCGTCGCGCAGCGAGCCGGTCGCCTCGCGCGAGATGATCCGCAGCGCTTCGTCGGGGATCTCGATTCCCTCGGACTCGGCGATTGCCCGCAGCCGCGCCACCATGTCGTCGACGCTGACGCGGCGGAAATCGAATCTCTGGCAGCGGCTGAGGATCGTCGGTTTGAGCGCCTCGGGATCGGTCGTGGCGAGGATGAATATGACATGCGGCGGCGGTTCTTCGAGCGTCTTCAGCAGCGCATCGGCGGCGGGACCGGTGAGCTGATGCACCTCGTCGATCAGATAGACCTTGAATCGCGCCGATCCGGGTCGGTAGTTGGCCCGCTCGCGCAACTCGCGGATGTCGTCGATGCCGCGGTTCGAAGCGGCGTCAATCTCGACCAGGTCGAAGCCGAGATCGTCGTTGTCGCCCAATGCGGTCGCGCCGGTTGAGGCCGTCCGGCCGTTGATCGCCCGCGCCAGAATCCGAGCCGTCGTGGTCTTGCCCGTGCCCCGAGGTCCGCAGAAGAGATAGGCGTGCGAGATCTTGTCCTGCGCCACCGCGTTGCGCAGCGTCCGCACAACCGGCTCCTGGCCGACGACCTGGTCGAAGTCGGCCGGCCGCCACTTGCGGTAGAGCACCGTTCCGCTCACGTCGCGCCTCCGTCGGCTGCCGAGTCCACGGTCGCAGAGTAGAACATACAATCTATCTCTGTCAACCGCGCGCGGCTTCGGCGAATCCGGCACGCTCCAGCGCGATCCGCTCCAGCTCCTTCATCCGGCGATCCTCCTCTACCTCCTCGTGATCGAATCCAAGCAGATGCAGCGTGCCGTGGACTGTGAGCAAGGCCAGCTCGGCCGCCAGTGTGGCGCCCCGTTGCCGCGCCCCGCGCGCCGCGACCGGCAAGGCGATCACAATCTCGCCCAGGTCGGCCGCGCCGTCGGGCCGGCGCAAGCCGTAGAAATCGGTGTTGAAGGAGAGCACATCGGTCGCCGAGTCCTCACCACGAAAGCGCCGATTCAGCCGCCGCACGGTGCGCGAGTCGGTGACACGCAGGGAGACGACGCGGGCGACTCGCAGTTTCCGCGATGCGAGCGTCTCCCGCACGCAACGCTCAAGAGCGTCCACATCAACCCGGTGGAGAAACGGTGGATCGACCAGGATGTCGACGAAATGTCGGTCGGCGCTCACATCAGGAGAATATGGCGGCGACGGCGGCCTCGGCGGCGTTGATCAACAGGCCCGGATGCAGGCCGATTACGAGCACGCCGGCGGTGACCAGGCCCATCGCCGCGAGCACGCTGTTCGAGGGCCGCGCCACCTCGGGCTGAGTGTCTTCATCCTCGACCGTATCGATGAACATCGCCTTGACCGGTCGCAGGTAGTAGGCAGCCGAGATCAGCGTGTTCACCGCGCCGACCACCGCAAGCCAGGCCAGACCGCTCTGGACGGCCGTCTCGAACAGGTAGATCTTGCCGAAGAACACGGCCGTCGGCGGCAGACCGATCAGCGAAATCAGGGCGAAGGCGAGCACGAATGAGAGCCAGGGGGCGCGCTTGCCTAGTCCCGCGTAGGAACGGATGTCGTAGCTGCCGCCGTTGTGGTTGGCGATCAGGATGATCACCGTGAACGCGGCCAGGTTGGTGACCGTGTAGCCGGCGAGGTAGAAGAGGATGCCGCTCGCGCCGAGCAGTTCGCCTCGGTCGGCGGAGATTGCGGCCAGCCCGATCATCAGCGTCCCGGCCTGCGCCACCGAGGAGTAGGCCAGCATTCGCTTGATGTTGTTTTGTCGGATGGCGAAGAAGTTGCCCACGAACATCGAGAGCGTGGCCAATGCGGCGAAGATCGTCTTCCAGTGCTCGGCGAGCAAGTCGTCGCCCAGCGCCTCGAAGAAGATGCGGATCAGAATGGCGAACGCGGCCGCCTTGGAGGCGACGGAGAGATATGCGGCGATCGGTGTCGGCGCGCCGGTGTACGCGTCGGGCGCCCACATCTGGAAGGGCGCCACCGCCGCCTTGAAACCGAATCCGGCGATCAGGAAGACCGCCGCCAGCATCAACGCCTCTTCCTTGCCTGCGCCCTGCCAGGCAATGTAGGAGGCGATCTCGGAGAGGTTGGTCGAGCCGGTCAGGCCGAGCAGGATCGCCATGCCGTAGAGCAGCACCGCCGAGGCGACTGCGCCTGTGAGCAGGTACTTGAGTCCGCCCTCCGAGCCCCAGCGATCCTTGTGGAATCCGACCAGGATGTACTGCGAGATCGAGGTGAGCTCGAGCGCGATGAAGACCATGATCAGATCGCGGGAACCGGCCAGCAGTTGCAGTCCGGCGGTCGAAAACAGGATCAGCGCCAGGTACTCGCCGCGCCGCGAGGGCGTTCGTTGCAGGGTCTCGGTCGAGACGAGCACAGCGGCCATTGCCGCGCCCGCGAGCAGGATCTGGAAGAACACGGCGAACTTGTCGACGACCAGCGCGCCGCCGAATCCCTGCGAGCCAATGTGACCCTCAGTCAGCAGAATCGCGGAGTAGAGGATCGATCCCAACAGCGCCGCCAGCGTCAAGCCCATCAGGATGCGGCGGTCCTTGAGGAAGAGATCGGCGAACAGCAGGAAGCCGCCCACGACCAGCAGGACGAGCTCGGGACCGAGCAGATTGACGTCGTTCAGCATCAGCCGCCTCCCGCCCCTGCAGAGACCACCGCTTCAATCTCATGCACAATCGGCTCGACGCCCATCTCCAGCAGGTCCATCACGATCGACGGGTAGACGCCGAGCAGCACGATCAGCGCCATCAGCGCGCCGATGATCGTGTACTCGCTCCAGTGATTGGCGTCGGGCAGGTGCGACCACTTCTCGTCCTTCGGTCCGAAGAACGTGCGCTGCAGCGCCCAGAGGATGTAGGCCGCCGCGAGCAGCACGCCGAGCAGCGACACCGAAACCGCTGCGGTCTGCGACTCGAACGCGCCCAGGAAGATCGTGATTTCGGCCACGAATCCAGCCAACGCGGGCAGTCCGAGCCCTGCCAATCCGGCGAAGACCATGCCGATTGCAAGCAGCGGGATGTAGTGCGCCAGACCGCGCATGTCGGCAATCTGCCGCGTATGCGTGCGGTCGTAGACCAGGCCGACCATGACGAAGAGCATGCCCGTGATCAGGCCGTGTGTGACGAGCTGCATGGCCGCGCCGCTCATCCCCGTGACTCCGAGCGCGGACACACCGAGCAGCACGAAGCCCATGTGCGATACGGAGGAATAGGCAATCAGCCGCTTCAGATCGGTCTGCCGCATCGTCACGATCGCGCCGTAGACGATCGAGACCGCGCCGATGATCGCCAGCGCCAGGTCGGCGTCGGCGCCGACGTCGGGCATCAGCGTGAACAACAGTCTGAGGATGCCGTAGCCGCCCATCTTGAGCAGCACACCGGCGAGGATTACCGAGACTGCTGTCGGCGCGTCGGTATGCGCGTCGGGCAACCAGGTATGCAGCGGCACGACCGGCAGTTTGATTGCGAACGCGATCAGGATGAAGGCAAAGATCACCGGAGCGGGCAGGAAGGCCGCCGCAATTGCGTCGGCGCGGATTTCACGGAAGTCGAAGGTGTCGGCGGCGACGCCGAGCGCCAGGAATCCGACCAGCATGAAGGCCGAGCCGAAGACCGTGTAGAGCACGAACTTGAGCGCCGAGTAGTTGCGGTTGCCGCTACCCCAGATCGAGATCAGCAGGAACATCGGGATCAGTTCGAGCTCCCAGAAGAGGAAGAAGAACAGCAGGTCGAGCGAGGTGAACACGCCCAGCACCGAGGTCTCGAGCACGAGCAGCCAGGCGAAGTATTCCTTGGTGCGCATGTCGATGCGCCAGGAGACCAACACCGCCACCACGGAGAGGAACGCAGTCAGCAGGACGAGCGGCGTCGACAGGCCGTCGACGCCGAAGGCGTACTTGACGTTGAAGCCGACCGCCTCTGCCGAGATCCAGTCAAACTCGTCGATGAACTGGAAGCCGGAGACCGAGCGGTCGAAGATGATGAACATCACCAAGGCGATGATCAGTGCGCCGAGCGAGATGCCCAGCGCGATCCACTTGGGATAGTCGCTCGGGTTGCCGGGCGCGTTCTGCACCAGCCACTGCGTCGGCGTGTGCCTGCCGGGCAGCAGCGCGATCAGCAACACACCCAGGAGGGGCAGGAAGATCAGCAGCGACAGGACAGGGAAGCCCGGATCCATCACCCGCTCCTAGAACAACACGACGGCGATCCAGATGATCATGCCGCCGAGTCCGATTGACAATGTGCCCGCCTGCACCCAGCCGTTCTGCACGAACCGGGACGCAGACGAGACGGTGAGACCTTCGCGCCAGGCGCGGTTGACCACGCCGTCCACGACATGCTCGTCGAACCACGCCGAGCCCTGGGCAATCCAGCGATAGAAGACCCTGCGGGCCAGGAAGTTCTCGGCCAGCGAGTCGAGATAGAACAGCTCGGTTGCGAACTTCTGCGCCTCGGGAATCGGCCAGATGCCGCCGATGCCCCAGGAGCGAATGCGGTCGCGGTGGTGAATGAAGGCGAACGCCGCGAACCCCGCCGTCAGCGCGAGCGCGGTCGAGCCGAGGAAGATGCCCCAGCTCCAGTGGAACTTGCCTGCGTGCGGATCGGGTAGCGCGCCGTAGACCCAGGTCTGGAACTCGCCGCCGATCGTCAGGAACCCGGCCACCACCGAGATCACCATCAGAATCAGCAGCGGAACCGTCATGCTGCGCGGAGACTCGTGCGGGTGCGAGGGATCCTCGTTGCCGTGCTCGCCGGGCGCGACTTCCTCGCCGCCCTTGTACTCGCCGAAGAAGGTCATGTAGACCGCGCGGACCATGTAGGCGGCGGTCAATCCGGCGGCCAGCAGTCCGAGCACGAAGACGCCCTTGTTGTGGTCCCAGGCGTAAATCAGGATTTCGTCTTTCGACCAGAATCCGGAGAGCGGGAAGATGCCAGCGAGCGACAACGTGCCTACCGCAAAGGTGATGAACGTAATCGGCATCAACGTCCGCAGACCGCCCATCTTGCGCATGTCGAAGGTGTTGGTCGAGTGGTTCACCGAGCCCGAGCCGAGGAACAGCATCGCCTTGAAGAAGGCGTGCGTCATCAGGTGGAAGACCGCCGCCGCGTAACCGCCGATGCCGATCGCAAACATCATGTAGGCGAGTTGCGAGATCGTCGAATAGGCGAGGACCCGCTTGATGTCGACCTGGACCAGCGCCAGGATCGCCGCGCCCAGCGCCGTGCCCGCGCCGATCCAGGCAATCAGGTCCGATGCCGTCGACGAGGCGTGAATAACCGGGAAGAAGCGGGCCAGCAGGTAGACGCCGGCGGCGACCATTGTGGCCGAGTGGACCAACGCCGAGACCGGCGTGGGACCCTCCATCGCGTCGGGCAGCCAGATGTGCAGCGGGAACTGGGCCGACTTGCCGACCGCGCCGGCGATCAGGCCGAGACCGAACAGCGTCATCGCCGTCTGGCCGATCATCAGGCCGTTGAGCGCGAACATCCCCGCCTCTGCCCCGCTGTCGGCGAGCGCGTTGATCGCGGCGATGTCGAGTGTGCCGGTCTTGCTGTAGATCAGGATCATCGCGGCGAGCATTCCGAGGTCGCCCAGACGGGTGACCAGGAAGGCCTTCTTGGCTGCCGCCGCCGCAGCCGGACGGTGGAACCAGAATCCGATCAGCAGGTACGAGGTCAGGCCGACCAACTCCCAGAAGGCGAACAACATCAACAGGTTGTCGGCCAGGACCAGGCCCAGCATCGAGGTCGTGAACAGCGCCATGAACGCGAAGTAACGCCGGTATCCATGGTCGCCGTCCATGTAGCCGGTCGAGTAGACCTGGACCAGCAGCGACACGCCCGTCACCACGACGAGCATGACCGAGGTCAGCCCGTCGATCCGCACGCCGAGGTTGACCTTCAGATCGCCGGCGCTAAACAGCAGATGCGTACCGATATCAAGCGGCAGACCGCGCAGACCGATTGAGTCGATCAGGTTGATCACGGCCAGCACGAACGCAACGGCCAGTGCAATGATCAGAGGCGTCGAGGCCAGCCTCGGTCCGCAGAACTGGTCGGCGATCGGCTTCCAGGCGCGCGGATAGCTCGGATCCCACTCGGGAATCTGGCGCTGCAGATTCTGATTGAGCGCCGAAATCCCGGCCAACGCGAACGCCGTCAGCGGCAGAAAGAGAATGACCCAGAAGATCGTCTCCGGCACGCCGCTACACCTTCCCCAGGATTTCCCGCGCCACGTGCGTCTTGGAGTCCGGCACGTAGAGCATCACCGGCGCGAAGTCGCCTTCGTCCTGACGATCCGGCTCGACCACGAAGCGCACCGACACACCCTCGGCAAACAACAACTCGCGCAGCGTTTCCGCCACGTAGCGATTCGGCACGGTCATCAGCGGGGCCCACATGTCAATGTCAGCCCTTCAACAAGGTCGTGCGGTCGACCGAGATGGTTTGCCGGTTGCGGTACACGACCAGCGCCAGCGCCAATCCGACCGCAACTTCCGCCGCCGCCACGGCGATGATGAAGACCACGAACACCTGGGTCGAGAGCGCGACTTCGGCCGTGCCGAAGCGCGAGAAGGCCACGAGCGTCAGATTGACCGCGTTGAGCATCAGCTCGACGCCGATCAGCACGCCAACCGCATTCTTCTTCGACAGGGCGATGAAGAAGCCGATGCAGAACAGCAGCGCGCCGAGGACGAGGTAGTGCTCGAGTCCGATGATCATGTGCTGGCCTCACCGTCAGTCGGCAAGGGTGGGTCCACGACGTCAACCGGGTCAACCGACCCATCGTCGTCCAGTTCGGCCTGCAGCGACGCCGCGTGCACGGCGGCGTCTTCGTCATCCTGCCGCGCCAGGGCGATTGCCCCGACCAGCGCCGCGGTCAGCAGCACCGCGCCGATCTCGAAGGGCAGGATGTAGTGCTTGATCAAACTCTCGCCGATCAGACGCGCCTGTTCGGTCAGCGCCGCCTCGCGCACGGCGCCCCAGTCGGTATCGATCGCCACCCACATCGTCGCGATCATCACCATGATCACGACCACCCCAGCCGGACCAGCGGTCTTGATGTGTTGCGAGTTGTCGCGTTCGGCGCGCGGCGTCAGCATGATCGCGAACAGCATCAACACCGAGATCGCGCCGACGTAGATGAGCACCTGTACGACCGCAATGAACTCGGCCGAGAGGGTCAGGTACAGCCCGGCAATGCCGAGCATTGACAAAACCAGCCAGATTACGGCGTGGATCAGGTTGCGGCTGACGACGATCATCGACGCGCCGCCGATCGTCATCGCGGCCAGGGACCAGAACGCCAGGTGGAATCCGAAGTCGCTCATGGTCAGTCGCCGCCCACCTGCAACTGCGGCTCCTCGCGCCGCGCCGCCACTTCGCGCGCCGCATTGAGGCCGCCGATGTCAGAGCCGGCCATGCGAATCCGCGCCGGCCGCCGCAGCGGCGCCGGTCGCGCAACCCTGGCAAAGAGCATGACTGCGCCCAGCGACAGGGCGATGTTGAACACGGCCATGATCGGCAAGGCCACGGTCGTATCCCAGCCTTCGGAGATCAGCAGGGTTCGTTCGACGAAGGCGACGACGACGAACAACAGGGTCGCCGGCACGAGCGCCTTCCAGCAGAAACCCATGAGCTGATCGACCCGGAGGCGCGGCAACGTGCCCCGAGTCCAGATCAGCAGGAAGTACACCGCGCCCGTCTTGGCCAGCAAGATGACCCAGCTTGGTACCCACTGGTCCAGACCCCACAACCACCAGCCGCCAAGGAAGAACGTTGCGATGAACGCCGAGACCACCAGCGTGTTGCCGAGTTCGACCGCATAGAACAGCCCGAATCGCATGCCCGAGTACTCGGTGTGATAGCCGGCGACGATCTCCGATTCCGCCTCTGAGATATCGGCCGGTGTGCGATTCAGCTCAGCCGAGGCCGCGAAGAAGAAGGCGATCGCCGAGAGCGGGAAGAGCAGGATGAAGATCACGTCTTCCTGCTGCTGCCACTGCACGATCCCGTTGATCGACATCGTGCCTGAGAACACCACCAGCGTGAGCAGCGCCAGCACCATCGGCACTTCGTAGGAGATCGACATTGCCACGGCGCGCATCGCGCCGAACAGCGCGTACTTGTTGTTCGAGGCCCAGCCGGCCATGAACAGCACCAGCACCGCCGTTCCGGAGACCGCGAGCAGGAACAGCACGCCGACGTTGAGATCGGCCACCGACATCCGGGGACCGAACGGCAACACGCCCCAGATCAAGATGCCGGGAATGAAGACCAGCACCGGCGGCAGGAAGAAAATCAGCTTGTCCGCCGCGCGCGGCGCGAGCTGTTCTTTGAGGATCAACTTGACCGCGTCGGCGACCGGCTGCAGCAATCCCTTGGGCCCGACGCGGTTTGGTCCGTAGCGCTGCTGGAAGCGGGCGATGACCTTGCGCTCGACCCAGATCAGGATCAGCAGTGTCGGACCGATCACGCCGAGAATGCCCAGCGCGCCGAGCACGCCGGTGATGATCGAGGCCAGCCAGTCGGGACCCCAGTCGGCGATCCACTCGGTGATCAACCGTTGCAGATTGTTCAGGTCGCGGAAGTCGTACCACGCGCCCAGGACGCTGCCGATGCCAGCGAGGTCGGTCATCGATCGATCTCCCCCACCACGATGTCAATCGAACCCAGCGTCACGATCGCGTCCGCCAGCGTACCGCCAATCGACATTTCCTTCAGCGCCGAGAGGTTGATCAGCGACGGCGGCCGGCAGTGGAATCGATACGGCGCGGGTCCTCCGTCCGAGACCAGGTAGAAGCCCAGTTCGCCTCGCGGCGACTCGACCCGCGCATACGACTCGCCCGGCTCGGGCCGCGCATGCAGCGGCAGGTCGGCGAGATATGGACCGTCCGGCAAGGTGTCGACGACCTGGCGAAGGATCCTGAGACTCTCTTTGACTTCCGCCATGCGCACCAGGAAGCGGTCGAAGCAGTCGCCCTGCTCGCCGACCGGCACGTCGAACTCGTAGCTCTCGTATCCGCAGTACGGATTCGCCTTGCGCAGATCCCAGGGCACTCCGGTCGCGCGCAGCACCGGACCCGACAACGACGAGTTGATCGCCATCTCCGGAGAGATCACGCCGACGCCTCGAGCGCGAGCGTGCAGGATCTCGTTCTCCAGCAGCAGCGCCTCGTAGTTGGCGATGTTCTCCGGCATGTCGGCCAGGAACTGCTCCAGGGTCGGCAGCAACTCATCGGGCAAATCGAACGCGACGCCGCCAATCCGCATGTAGTTCGTCGTCAACCGCGCGCCGCAGGTCATCTCAAACATGTCGAGCACGCGTTCGCGGTCTCGAAACATATGGAACAACGGCGTGTGCCAGGCGCCGCAGTCGTTGATGAACGTGCCGTTCGCCATCGCATGGGAAGCGACCCGCTGCAACTCGGCAAACATCACCCGGATTGCGTTCGCGCGCGGCGGCACCTCGACGCCCAGCAGCTCCTCGGCCGCCAGGCAGTAGGCAAGGTTGTTGGACATCGCGGCCAGGTAGTCGATCCGGTCCGTGAACGGAATGTTCTGCGTATAGGTCCGTTCTTCGGCCAGCTTTTCCATCGAGCGGTGCAGGTAGCCGATCCGCATTTCCGCGTCCTGGACGATCTCGCCGTCCAGCGTGACCTTGAGCCGGAACACCCCGTGCGTCGACGGATGCTGCGGTCCCAGATTGACGACGACCGGCTCGGAACCGTCGCCGCTGGTCAGCGCTTCGATCGTGCCCTGCATGGCGAGGCGTGTGTCGTCGGACATCGTCACGAGGCGTCCTCGCTTTCATCGACGACGGCGACTTCGCCCTCAGGCTGCGGGTCGTTGGGATGCAGAGGTCGCTGCGGCACGCTGCCCGGCACCGGCCATGAGTTCTCTTCGCTCTCATGCGGAAAGCCCGGCAGTCCGGCGCGCACCTGGCCCGGCATCTGGAGGAAGTCCTTGCGCAGCGGATAGCCGGGGAAGCCGTCCCAGAGGAACATCCGGCGCAGGTCTGGATGGCCCTCGAAGCGGATGCCGAACAGGTCATAGACCTCGCGCTCCTGCAAGTGCGCCCCGTGGTAGACGCCGGTGAGTGAGGGCAGCGCCGGATCTTCGCGATCGAAGATGCGCGCCTTGGCCTGCAGGAGGTGATTCAGGTCCAACGATTGCAGGTGATAGACCATTTCAAAATGCAGTTCGTGGTCGACCGCGGTCAGGTTGGAGAGGAAGACCAGGTCACTCTGCTCTGCGTCGCGCAGGGCACGGATCGATTCGACCAGCGTGTCCGGATCGAGGAAGAGCACGCCGTCATATACGCAGGCCGCGCCGGGCGCGCTCGCGTTGACGATCTCCATCGCCGCCGTCGCGTCGTATTGGATCGTCACGTCAGCGCCACTCCAGCGCCTGGCGCCGCCATTCGTAGACGAGCCCCAGGAACAGCACGGCGATGAAGATCAACGCTGCAACCAGTCCGGTCACGACGACCGAGTCGAGCGCGACCGCCAGTGGGAAAAGGAAGATCACTTCCACGTCGAAGAGCACGAAGATCAGCGCGACGAGGTAGTAACGGAAGTTGAACTGTACCCAGGTCGGGCCTTCGGTCTCCACGCCGCACTCGTAGGTGTCGGACTTCACCGCATTGGGCATCCTGGGTCGGAGACCGAACTTGAAGAACGCCCATGACGCGATCAGCGGGAGCGAGGGAAAGATCGCGGCAAAGATCAGCAAGATGCCGAGGTGCGCGTACTGCTCCAGGACGTTCTCCATCTGGATCAGCCTTACCAGCCTTGCTTCGCCTCATCCCCCACCGACGCCGATGGGTGACTCTGAGGGAGTATATGCACCAGCCCCAACTCGCTCAATGACGGCTCGCGACCGGCGATCGGATTCAAGCCCGTCGCGGGGTCGAACGGACGCTGCGGTCAACGTGCCGGGCAGGTTCCGGCCGGTGAGGTGATAGCATGTCAAGCGCCTATTCCCCACCCACCAGTGAGACGACTGCATGCTGATTGACCTTCACAACCACACGTGGCCGCGCTCGCACGACTCAGTGCTCGACCCGCGGGATCTCGCCGTCCGCGCCAAGGAAGCCGGACTAGACGGGATCTCGTTCACCGAGCACGACGCGCTCTGGCCTCACGATGAGGTGCAGCAGATCGCCGAGGAAGTCGGCATCGTGATCATCCCCGGCTGTGAAGTCTCGACCGATCCCGGCCACATCCTCGCCTGGGGAATGGAAAAGTACGTGTTCGGCATGCACCGCGTCGAGCGGCTCGCCGAGCATGTCAACGAGCGCGGCGGCGCGCTCGTGCTGGCGCACCCCTACCGCCGGCAGATCGCCTGGAAGGACAACCAGGAGGACTGGGACATCGCCGTCGAACGCGCGCTCAGTAACAGCGCGATGGAACACGTGCTTGCGCTGGAGATTCTCAACGGGCGCGGCAAGGAGCGCGAGAACCGCTTCTCGGCCGACCTCGCCGCAGCCTCCGAGATGAACGGCACGGCCGGCACCGACTCGCACGCCGTGCACGACATCGGCAAGGTGGCGACCTGGTTCGAGACCGACTCGATTGAGACCTGGCAGGATCTGGTGCGCGAACTCAAGACCGGTAACTTCTGTGCCGTCGACATGGCCAGCGGCGAAGAGTTCGCCGTGCCCTCGCGGGCGCCGAAATTTAGAATCGTCGGAGCGAGCGCGGGCGGCAGCTAGACTTCATTCCGTCCCGCAACAACCACCCCCATACACCGCACACACAAGGGAGGAGCCACATGGCAGACCAACAGTTTGAGTCCGTCATCACCGACGAAATGCGCGATCTGATCGGCAAGAAGGGTCCGGAAACGATCAGTGAACTGACCACGACCAGCGTGCGCATGTTCGCCCGCTCGGTCGGCTACGTCGATCCGGCCTTCTACGACGAAGCGGTCGCCCGCGAGCGCGGCTTCCGCAGCCTGCCGGCGCCTCCGGGCTACCTGGGCACGCCGATCTACAACCCAGCCGACTCCGATCCCACCTTCGGCGGTCGCCGCGGCGGGGGCGGGTTCCGCTCGCCCTACCCGCTGGTGCTCAACGGCGGCACCGACATCGAGTACACCGGCGAGCAGATCTGCGCTGGCGACACGCTCACGTCCGCGACCGCGCTGGCCTCGCTCAACGAGCGCTGGAGCGGCGCCTTGGGTGTGCCCATGCTGATCCAGGTGTCGGAAACCACCTACACCAACCAGCACGGAGCGGTCGTCGCGATTTCGCGCGGCACCGGAATCTCCTACCCCGCGCCGGGCAGCTAACCGAGCCACTCCGAAACGGCGCAGCGGCTACAATCCAGTACAGAGGCAAGGAGAGCCCACATGTCAGACGCGGTACCTGACCAGATCTACTTCGAGGACATCGAAGTCGGCGACAGCATTCCCGAACTCGAGAAGAACCCGACCAGCCAGCAGCTCGTCCAGTGGGCGGCCGGCTCCGGCGACTTCTACCAGATTCACTACGACACAAGCTACGCGCAGGACACCGGCCTCGACGACATCATCGTCCACGGCGCGCTCAAGCACGCCTTCCTCGGTGAGTTGCTCTGGCGCTTCGCCGGCCCCGAGGGCTCGGTCAAGCGTGTCCAGTGCTCCTACCGCGGCATGGACCCCGCCGCCCAGGGTCGCGAATCGGCGCAGGAGCGCAAGTTCCTGCTGCGCGGCACCGTCACCCGCAAGTACAGCGAGGGTGAGCGCAACTTCGTCGAACTCAACATCGAAGGCGTCCGCGCCGACGGTTCGGTCAGCACCCCCGGCACCGGCACCGTCGTCCTCCCCAGCCGCAGCTAATCGCTCCGGTTTCGAGCACACGCCGAAGGGGCGGCCATCGTGGCCGCTCCTTCGGCGTGCCTGCGTGTCTGCAGAGTCCTACCTGGCCCGCTTGCCGCGAAGCTGATACTCCCGATCCCAGAACCACTCCCGCAGCGCGTGCATCTGATGGAATCGGTGCCTTCCTCGACGCACCCGCCCGCAGTCCTTGAATCCCGCCGCCGCAAACGCCCGCTGCGCGCGCACGTTCCAATCCAGCGTGTGCAGGTAGACCCGCGTCAATGACGTGTGGGTGAACACGTAGTCCAGCAACAGACCCACCGCTTCGCGACCAAAGCCGCCGTTCCACGTCGTCCGGTCGCCGAGCAGGATGCCCAACTCCGTCTCGCGACGCTGGAAGTCGGTGTTGTAGTACATCACATTGCCGATATGCCGCGGTTCGTCCTGCGTCTCGACCGCGAACGTCGAGCGGTAGACCGGCGTCGATCGCAACTGCCAGGCGTACTGATTGCGGTACTGCTCGAAGGTCAGCGGACTGATCGGCGCGGCGTCGAGCTCGGCGAGCTCCGGATCGGTGCGCCAGATCCAATCAAGTTCGGCATCGTCGAGGCGTTTGCGCCGCAACAGCACGAGTTGCCCCTCCGCCACGACATCCGCCGGACTCGTCACCATTGGATTCACCGGTCCTTCAGTGCCTTCGACCGCCTCAGCCGCAGGGTACGTCGTCAATCACCCCTGCGGCGGACCGACCCGCTGATCAAGCATCGCCGCCGCGTCCTCGAGCAATGAGGCCGTATTGCGGTAACTGACCATGCGCATCGCGTCTCCCAGGCCGACCCAGCGGACGTCGATGTGCTCATCGTCGTGATTCTCGAACGACCCGCCGGTCGGCTGCATCAACCAGAAGTGAACCGCCTTGTCGATCCGCGCCTCTTCGCCGGGGAACGAGTAGCGCATGACGCCGATCTTCTCGTCCAATGACACCGACAGTCCCGTTTCTTCCGACACCTCGCGCAGTGCGGTGTCGACCAGCTTCTCGCCGTTCTCGGGCGTGCCCTTGGGCAGCGACCAGCGCCTGGCCGGTGTCTGGACCAGAACGATCTCGACTTCTCCCTCTCCGCCTGCCTCTCGCCAGACCACGCCTCCGGCGCTGACCGCGATGCCCTTCTTGATCGACTTCTGGCTGTGAATCGTTCTTCGACTTCCGGATGTTCCACGGCGCTCGTTGCGGCTTCGCACGCCTCTGCTCCTCGTCAGTTCACTTGACGGTTCTCAATCTATCAGAGGGTCACGTCAGATCACGCGGCCCTGGAGTCCTGACTACAGGCCGAGCGAAGCTACTCAAGGTCGTCCAACCAGGACGCCGATTCGAGCGCTGCCTGCGCGGTCTCGCGCACGGTTGGGTCGGGATGGGTCCGCAGTTGATCCAGTTCCTCCAGCGCTTCCTCGCTGCCGATCTCCCCTAGCGCGGCGACCGCGCCGCGCACGACTTCCTCCGTTGCGGTCGGATCGTCAAACAGCTCCAGCAGCAGCGGCGTACCTTCCTCGGAGCCGATTTCGCCGATCGCCTGGACGGCGGCCAGTCGCTCATCGTCATCCTCTGCTACGAGCGAGCCCTCCAACACCGGCAGCCAGAATTCGTCCGCATTGCGTCCCATTGCCTCGATCGCGCCGAGATGCAGCGCGGCGGCATCGCTGTCGTAGGCCGTCTCGATCATCCCGACCACCCAGTCGTCGGACACCACCGCGACTGCCGACAACGCCGAGGCCCGCAGCTCCTCGTCCTCCGTCGCATCTTCGGCGATGGCCCGCAGCGCAGGCACGACGTCGCCGGCGTCCTCGCTCGCAGCCCAACCGAGCTCCACCCGCATCGCCACTTCGCCCAACGCGGCCACGGCTTCGCGACGGACCGCATCCTCTTCCTCGATCGATCCTGCAACCTGCAGCAACGAGCGGGTCGCGCCCGCCGTCTCGCATTGTCCGAGGCCCGTCACCGCGACCGTCCGCACCGACGTGTCCTCGTCCGCCGTCATCGCGCCGAAGATCACCGTGAAGTCATATCCGCCATAGTCGTCGCTCACTTGGCGAAGACGCTCGAGCAGGGCGAACCGTCCCTCGGCGTCCAACGCGCCTAGCTGCTGGCCGACGACATCGACGGAGTCGTCTCGCAGCCTGGAGATGGCGTGCAGGTCTTGCGGCTCCAACTCGACCTGACCGGAGGCGATGGCGGCAACGACGCGGCGAAGCGCATCAAGCGGCTCAGCGGCGTCCTGATATCCGTCTGTGGTCGTCATCAACCCTCCACCGTTGGCGCCCGCTCCATCAGCACCCGGATAGCCTGGCGCGGATCCAACTCTTCGAACAGCACCCGCGATACGACCTCCGCGATTGGCATCTGCACGTCCAGCGCCTCCGCAACCTCGAGCACGACCTTCGTGGTCTCGACGCCTTCCACCACGTGCGGGTTTCCCGCCATCGCCTCGGCGAGCGTTAATCCGTTGCCGATCTTCTCCCCCAGCGAGCGATTTCGCGAGCGGGGACTGTTGGCGGTAGCCAGCAGGTCGCCAAGACCTGCAAGTCCGGCAAACGTCGACGGCTGAGCGCCCAGGGCCACTCCCAATCGCGCCATCTCCGAGAGCCCGCGCGTCATCAGCGCGGCATTGCCGTTGTCGCCGATGTCCAGACCAGTTGCGATTCCGACGGCGATCGCGATGACATTCTTCAGCGCGCCGCCAAGCTCGACGCCTACCACGTCCTCGTTCGTGTACACGCGAAATGCGGCGGAGTTGAGCGCCGCCTGGAGTCGCGCTCGGCATTCCTCCCGCTCCGCCGCGGCGACCGTGGTGGCGGGCAGTCCGCGCGCGACCTCGCGGGCGATGTTCGGCCCCGAGATCACCCCGACGCGCGCTTCGCGCTCCGCAAGTTGTAGCTCCTGGGTCAACACCTCGGTCATGCGCAGATGCGAGCCGCGTTCCAGGCCCTTGGCCGCCGACGCGTGCACGGTGTCGCCCGGAGTCAAATCCGGCAAGACCAGGCGCAAGTTGTCACGCAGCCGCTGCGACGGGGTTGCCCAGATGATCACCTCGGGCGGACGCCCTTGCGCGTCCGCCCTGAAGCGGAGTCCTTCGGGTAGCGCGATGCCGGGCAACAGTCGGCGGTGCTCCCGCGCGGCCGAGAGCTCGGCCGCTTCGGCCTCGGTGCGGCATAGCACCTCAACATCATTGCCGGCCCGCTCGGCGCAGATCGCCAGCGTGCAACCCCATGACGTGGCGCCGACCACCATCACTCTCATGACTCGGACCTGCCCATGGAGAGCACTCGTTCGGTCCCCGAGGCGATCCGCTCAATGTTGTCCTTATGTCCGATCAGCACCAGCGCCCAGGTCCCTACCGCGAACACCGCATAGACGTCAGGGGCGCCGCCAAAGACCGCCAGCAGCGACATCCCAATCGCCGCCGATGTCGCCCCGGTCAAGGAGGCCAACGACATCACCCGCACCCGCACCAGGATCGGAATACCGGTGCCCAGGGCGAACAGCGCGCCCATCGGCATGATTGCGAGCACGCCGCCCAGCGCCGTCGCCGCGCCTCGTCCACCGCGGAATCCCGCGAACAGCGGCAACTGGTGACCGACGACCGCCGCCAGTCCCGCGACGACCTCTGCTGTCGGGCTATCCCAGACCGCCATGACGATCAGGATCGGCGCGGCTCCCTTGACCGCGTCAAGCGCCAGCACCGTGACCGACCAGCGCAGCCCCAGCGCGCGGAACGTATTGGTCGCGCCGGTGCGTCCGCTGCCCGAGGCGCGAATGTCCTCGCCGCCCCGCCACATGCCGATCCAGAGCCCGGTCGGGATCGACCCGAGCAGATACCCGATCGCCCCGCCGACAATCCAGGCCTCAACCACGGGCGCCGCCTCCGTTGCTCGACTCTTCGGAGTCCCTGCCTCGCAGCACGCAGCGTAGTGGCGTGCCCTCGAAGCCGAAGGTGCGGCGGATGCGGCCCATCAGGTAACGCTCGTAGGAGAAGTGCACACCTTCGGGATAGTTGACGAAGAAGGTGAACGTAGGCGGATCCGAGCCGGTCTGAACGGCGTAGTAGAAGCGGATGCGCTTGCCTCGATGCGTGGACGGCGTTCGTTCCATCTGCGCCTGACGCAGCATGGCGTTGAGCCGCGGCGTCGGCACTTGCATGCGGCGAGCCTCGGCGACATGCAGCGCCGCCGCGACGACGCTGTCGACCGCGTCGCCGGTCAGGGCCGAGATCCAGACGATCGGCGCCCAACTCGCAAATCTCGCCCGGCCGGCGAGCTGTCGCTCCCTGCTGTTCCTCAAACCGTCTTCCGCATCGACCAGATCGGACTTGTTCATCACGATCACGACGCCCGAGCCCTCATCCATCGCCATGCCGATCACATGCAGGTCCTGCGACGTCACCCCTTCGTGCGCGTCGATCACTACGGCAGAGACATCCGCGCGGCGTACTGCAGCGCCCGCCCTGCGCACCGAGGCGCGCTCAATCCCGGGCGCGACCCGTCCTCGGCGGCGTATTCCCGCCGTATCGACCAGAGACACGCGTTCGCCGCCGAAGCTGAGCATCGTATCCACCGCATCCCGAGTCGTGCCGGGCACCTCAGAGACGATCATGCGCTCGTCGCGCAACAGCGCATTGACTAACGAGGACTTGCCCACGTTGGGCCGCCCGACGATCGCCAGCCGGCAGGCGACATCCTCGGTCTCCAACGGTTCGGCGACCGCCAGGCTCTCGGTGACCCGATCGAGCAGGTCGTCGATCCAGCGGCCGTGATGGGCGGAAATGGCCACGGGTTCGCCCAGCCCAAGCGAGAAGAACTGCGCCGCCTCCGCGACCAGCAAGTCGTTATCCGCCTTGTTCGCGCAGACGGTCACCGGCTGTGAAACTTCGCGCAGCAGACGCGCCACATCCTCGTCGGCGGGCAGCGTGCCCGCTTGCGCATCAACGACCAGCACGATCGCATCAGCCTCGGACACCGCCTGCTGCACCTGTTCCGCCACGGAGTCCGCGAAAGGTCCGGTGAGCTGCTCGCCAAGCAGTCCGCCGGTGTCAATCACCGAGAAATGCTGTCCGCGCCACTCCGTCGTGGCGTAGTTTCGGTCTCGGGTCGTGCCCGGTTCTCCCCGCACGATCGCCTGGCGACGGCGCACGATCCGATTGAACAGTGTCGACTTGCCGACATTCGGGCGGCCCACGATCGCGACCGTGGGCAGCGCGTTGCCCGGCAGCGCGCGCACCTCGACCTGCGGCGGTTGGTTCTGGGAGTCCTCACTCATCTTCGACCTCCGCCGACTCTTCATCACTGACACTGTCCGATGCCGTGTCGACTGGCTGGACTGATGAGACGGTAATCAAGATGCGATTCGGCGTGATGCTCAGCAACTCGATTCCGCTCGGCGGCAGCCATTCGAGTTCGATCAGGTGCCTGCCGGCGCCGATCTGCGACATGTCAATCTCCAGAGGGCCCAGCGGTCCTTCGAGTTCCGAAATCAAAGCGACCGGGCCGTGCAGCTTGACAAGGGCCGCGGGCGGATCGCGCGGTGCGGCATCGAGTCCAGTGTCAAGGCCGACCAATCGAATCGCAACTGGTAAATCGACGGTAGTCAAGACCGGCTCAACTGCAATCGTCACCTGAATCGCCGTCTCCGTCTCGCCCGCCGGTGCGACGCCGTCGGCGAAGACCAATCTCGCCCGCGTCGTCAGATCAGTGGTCCGACCGCCGATGTCAATCGGTTCCGTACTGACCTCGACTTCATCATCGAGCACGTTGCGCGAGACAAGTACCTCGACCGTCGTCGGCGTCGCGCTCACGGTGCGCATTCGATACCCCTCGGCCGGCGTGCCGATCACGTCGGGCAGGATCGACGCCGTCTTTCGGAACACTTCCTGCTCGATAGGCACGCGCACCTGGGCGAACCTCGGATTGATGACTACCTGTGACACTGAACCACCTGCGGCAGTCCGAGCCTCGAGCGTGACATCTCGCTCCACCGACGCCCTCGCGCCGCCCAAGTCGAGGCGTGCCACCACCGAGTCGACCGCCTCGACCTCGGTTGCGATCCCCGAGACCAGAGCCGTCACGGGCGTGACTTCGGGTGTGCCTACGCGGAAACCCAGCGGCGGCAGATTCGACGGCTCCACGACGACCGGCACTTCGCGTTCGACGCTCTGCTGCAAGATTACGACCACGGTCTCGGGCTGAACCGCGCGAACGCGCACATCGCCCTCCAGGCGGTCGACGCGGACTGCCAGGCTGTGCTGTCCTGCAACTCGATTGCGCATCGAGACCGTGGCCAGGAAGTGCTCCGGACGCGCGGCTTCAACATCCGCCTCGCGACCGATCACGGACACGGTGACGGGCAATGGCTCGCTGGCAACGACGAGATCGGAGCCGAGGTCGCGGACCTCGACCGGCAGACTGAAGCCCAGGCGCGATTCGATCTCGCGATTCTCGGTGTCGGCGATCACGAACCACACGATCAACGCCAGCACGACCACCGAGACCAGCAGGCCCGCCTCTTGCGCCGCGCGTCGCACTTAGGGCCCCGATGCATCTCCGCCGGCGGTCGACGGAGTGCCGCTGTGTCGACCCCACACTCGGTCTAGCCAGCGTGTGCCCAACCGATCGCCCCAGCGCCGCGAGTGCAACTGTCGCGCCAGCGCCACTTCCAACTCGGTTGCCGTCAACGGCGCCGAGAGCACCCCGCCAACCGCAAGCGAGACCCGCCCACTCTCCTCCGAGACTACCACTGCCACGGCGTCCGTTTCCTCAGTGACGGTCAACGCGGCGCGGTGCCGCGTGCCGAGATGCGCTCCCGCGTGGCCGTTGCCCTGGCCGCGCACGCTGTACTCGCCTGCCGGCGTCGGGATGATTACTGCAGCAGCGACGACCTCCGACGGCCGCAGCAGTACTGCGCCGTCGTGTAGCGGCGAACCGCGCCAGAAGATGCTCTCGAGTAGCTCAAGTGTCGGTTCCGCGCCCAGCCGGACGCCGGCGTCGGCCAGCTCTTCGAGGCCGGTGTCTCGCTCAAACACGAACAGCCCGCCGACCCGCTGTTGCGAGAGCTGATGCACCACCGCCACGACGATCGGGATCGACGCCCGATACGGCTGTCTCCTGCTGCCCCAGTGCTTCAGACCTCCCGCGCGGCCGACGTGCTCGAAGGCCCGCCGGAACTCCGGCTGAAACACCAGCAGCACGACGATCAACAACACCGCCAGCGCGTTCTCAACGATCCAGTCGAGGACAATCGACTCGGTCAAGCGGCCGATTACGAGGATTGCGAGCACGACGAGCACCATCCCGCGGATCACGGACATCGCCGTCGTTCCGCGCAGCAGTCGTAAGCCGGCGTAGAAGAACACGGCGATGACCGTGATCTCCAGCGCGCTCGTCCAGCCAAAGTCGCTAAACGTCACCTGGATGTCGTTGACCAGTTCAGTCACGACAATCGCCTCGGATCCCTAGCCAGCTTGCTGCCCCAATGCGCCGGTCGTCATGCTAGGCGACCGACCATCTGGACGCCGTTCAGCCGAACAGCCAGGCCATCAGCGCCTGTTGGGCATGCAAACGATTCTCTGCCTGATCGAGCACGATCGACTGCGGTCCGTCCAGCACCTCGTCGCTGATCTCCTCGCCGCGATGCGCGGGCAGACAGTGCATGACTCCGGCATCAGGCGAAGCCTTGGCGACGAGATTGACATCGACCTGGTAGCCCACAAACGCTTCATGCCGTTGCTTCGTTTCGAGTTCCTGCCCCATCGAGGTCCAGGTATCCGTGTACACCACATCGGCCCCGAAGACCGCCTCCTCCGGATCGGACATTGTCGACACGCTGCCGCCCGACTCCCGCGCCCTCAGTGCCGCATCCTCGACACTGGACGCGTCGAGTTCGTACCCCGCCGGCGACGCGAGTCGAACGTGCATCCCCTCGCCGGCTGCGGCGGCCGCAAGCGAACGGGCAACATTGTTGCCGTCGCCGACGTAGGCAAGGCAGCGACCGCTCGTGCCCCCGTGCTCTCGGATCGTCAACACATCGGCAAGCGCCTGGCAGGGATGTTCCCAATCGCTGAGGGCGTTGATCACCGGCACTCCGGACGATGCCGCGAGTCGCTCAAGAACGGTCTGATCGAATGTCCGGCAAACGATCAGATCGCAGTAACGTCCCGCCACACTACCGACATCTTCCGGCGACTCGCGTTCGCCGATGCCCACTTCCGGCGGGGAGAGATACAGCGGCCGACCGCCCAGGTTGCTGACCGCCAGCTCGAACGAGACTCGGGTACGCAACGACGGCTTCTGGAAGATCAACAGCGCCGTCTTGCCGGCGAGCTCCGAGCCGCGCGGGCCGCTGCGACGCTTCGACTCAAGCGCCAGGTCCAGGACCGCGCCAATCTCCGACGCCGACAGGTCGCCAATGCTCAAGACCGATCGAGTCATCGCTCTCGCACCCTTCAGGTTCCACGGTAGCGCCAGCCAATTCCGCGTGTTGTACGTTCTTCGTTTAATGTCGGCGTGTTCGTCGCGTGTCACGCCGGTGCAAGGGACGACCTATACACCATGAGCATCTGGTCACAGATCCGTCCGCCGGCGCAGACGACGGCGCACCGCCGTTCATGGCTGTTCGGGCGTACCAATCCGCGGGTGGCCGCGCTCGCGAGTCTGCCAATCGTTGCGGCAGGGCTGTGTCTCGTGATTGGATTGGCACAGCTTGCGTCCGCGCTGTCTGACCCTGCACAATCGGCCGTCATCCAGTCGGCCGCGATGCCGACCGCCGCCAACGAATCGAAGATCGACATCAACACGGCTACAGCAGCTGAGCTGGCAACGCTGCCAGGCGTTGGCGAGCGTCGGGCGCAGGCCATCATCGAGCTGCGCGAGCAGCGGCCCTTCGCATCGCTTGCCGACCTCGTGCATCGCGGCGTGCTCAAGACCAATGAACTCCCAGCGCTCGCACCGCTGATCGCGGCCTATGTTCGCGCCGACTAGACGGCTGGCCGCATTTGCCGAGCTGCGGCCGATCTATCTCCCGCCGCTGCTGCTCTGGACGATCAGCTTCGTTGCAGGCGTCTCGCTCTCGCTCTCGATGGCAGGCGTGTGGATTGTCGCGCTGGCCGTGCTGGGCGCAACTGCGCTCTCGTTCGCCGTTGGCTTCGCCGGGAACGCCACGCCGCGCAACCGCGCGCTCCAGGCAGTGCTGATCCTGTTCGCGCCGACACTGCTGGCCCTGGGATTCTGGCGCGCCGAATCGACCAAGTTCGAACCTGACAGTCTCGCCCTTGCCGACCTCAACGGGCAGATCGTGCGCATCGACGGCACCATCATCGAGGATCCGCAGTTCAATACTGGCGGAGTCCGATTTCTGGTGGCGGCGCAGCAGATCACACTCGGAGACCAGCGCCGCACGCTGGACGAGCAAGTACTCCTCCACGCGACGGAACCGTTGAGTCTCGCGATCGGCGATCGGATCAGCGCTCGCGCGGTGTTGTCCCCCACGGCACTTGCGGCTGACGACTATCTCATCTGGCTCGCCAACCGGCGCATCGCCGCCTCGGGACTGACGACGCCAAGCGGCGTTTCGGTTCAGGCGACTGGCCGGCTTCCTTGGTGGCAGCGCGTGGCCGCGGACGCCCGTGCGACACTCAACGATCGTTTGCGCGACGCGTTGCCACCGCCGCTCTCCGCCATCGCGCAGGGCATGGTCACGGGACGGCGCGACGCCCTCGACTCCGATCTGCGCGCGACGCTGAACGACACCTCGCTCTCCCACCTGATTGTGATCTCGGGCAGCAATCTCACGTTGCTCACGACGATCCTGATGTCGGCGTTCGCCTGGCTGGTGGGGCGTCGTCCTGCGGCGGCGCTGGCGATCGTTGCTGCGCTCGCCTACGGCACGCTGGTCGGACCGGACCCGCCCGTCCAACGAGCCATGTGGATGGCGATCGTCTTCGCCGCTTCGCACATGCTCGGCCGTGGCGCGTCCGCGCTCTATGCCGTGACCGCTACCGCCGGACTGATGATTGCCCTCGAGCCGTACATCCTGCTCGATATCTCCTTCCAGCTCACGCTCGCCGGAACCCTGGGCATTGTCATCCTGATGCCGTCGCTGTCACACGACTTCCTCAGCGGGCAACGTGGGATTGTCGGATCGATTCGAGACGCGGCGCTCGTCACATTGGTCGCCAGCCTTGCCACGATGCCGCTGATCATCCTCCACTTCGAGCGCGCGGCACTGATTGGCATTCCCGCAAATCTGCTCGCCGCGCCAGTCTTTGCCTGGATGCTGCTCGGCTCGGTCGCCACGGCGGTTGTCGGACTGATCTCCGAGTCCGTGGCGTCGATCATCGCCTGGCCGCTGGCCTGGCTCCCGCTGCGCTGGCTCGTGATTGTCGCCGAGCGGCTGGCGCAGCTTCCCGGCGCCGGCGTTCCGGTGATCGGCTTCAGCCATGTCCATTTGCTGCTGATCTACGCCGCAATCCTGACTGCTGCATTCAGGCCCCACCGCAATCGCGTCCGCCGCTGGTATCGAGTGCCGTTGGCCAGCAGTCGAGCTCGTCCCAACCCTCTGCACGGGATCGGGCTCGACCTGTTACCCGACCTCCGTACCCACCTGTCGCGGGCGGCGTGGACCGGGATTGTCGCTGCCGCAGGTGCCGCGATCTGGATGTCTGCCTGTTCGTCCCCGTCGGACCAGTTGCGCGTCCACTTCCTCGATGTGGGCCAGGGCGACGCTGCGCTGATCATGACGCCCGAAGGGCGCAGCATCTTGATCGACGCCGGGGACCAATCCGACGCCATCCGCTCCTCGCTGCGCCGACACCTGCCCGCCAACACCCACACAATCGACTTGCTGATTATCACCCATCCGCAGTCAGATCACGGAGAGGCGCTCTGGGCGATTGTCGACTTCTATGACATCGAGCGCGCGCTCGTGAATCAGTACTTCGACTCCACGGCGTTTGGACGTCAAGTCCTGGACCTGCTGCGCCGGCAGGGCACGGATATCGAGATCATCCGCGCCGGACAGCGCATCGCATTCGCCGGCGAGCCCGATCTTGCCCTCGACGTTCTCTGGCCGCCGCGTCACCGCCTGCCCGAACACTACGTCGCCGATCCGAACTCGACGTCCATCGTGGTCCGCGCTCGCTATCTGGACGCCGCCTTCCTGTTCGCCGGCGACCTGAACGCCGAACAGGAATTGGATCTCGTCCGTCAATCATGTCCCGGCGCGGCAGAATCCTGCGATCTCCGCGCCGATGTGCTCAAAGTCGCCCACCAGGGCAGCCGCTACTCGTCGACTTCGCTATTCCTGGAGTCGGTGCGGCCCAGCATCGGCATCCTCAGCGCAGGCGAGCACAATCCGCACGGACATCCACACGAGTCCGTCCTGCGCAATCTGCAGCGGGTTGGCTCGACCGCCTATCTGACCTCCGAGCGCGGAGATATCAGCGTGAGCAGCGACGGACAGCGCATCAGCATTAGCACGGAGCGCTGAGGCTTCGATATCGTCAGTGCAGCGGCCCCTCGGGCGGCTGCTCGCCGGGATGGCGAAACTGGCAGACGCGGCGGACTTAAAATCCGCTGGCCTTCGGGCCGTGTGGGTTCGAACCCCGCTCCCGGTACCACCTCTCCTCCTCGTTCGGCAAAGCACTAGACTGCCCAGCGCAGCGGCGTAACTGTGCGTCGCGCCCAGAAAGGACGCTCGAATGAAAGCCGCCGTCTTCCACGGCCCCAACCAGGATCTGACTATCGAAGACGTTGACGTCTCCAAGCCCGGCCCGCGCGAAGTGCTGGTCAAGACGGCCGCATCGGGCGTCTGCCACTCCGATCTTCACTTCGTCGAAGGTCTCTATCCCTTCCAGGCCCCCGGCATCCTCGGACACGAGGCGGCTGGTGTGGTCGAAGAGGTCGGAGAGCTGGTCCAGCAGTTCAAGGCCGGCGACCACGTGATCATGTGCCTCTCCGTGTTCTGCGGCAACTGCTCCTACTGCCTCAGCGGCCGGCCCAACCTCTGCCGCAGCCCCGAGACCCAGCGCCGCCCCGATGAGGACCCGCGCCTCTCCTGGAACGGAAACCCCGTCGCCCAGTTCGCCAATCTCTCGACCTATGCCGAGTTCACGCTGGTTCATGAGAACGCGCTCGTCTACGTCGACGACGAGATGCCGCTGGACAAGGCCGCGCTGATCGGCTGCGGCGTGATGACCGGCGCAGGCGCCGCAATGAACACCGCCAAGGTGCACCACGGCAGCACTGTCGCCGTGTTCGGCGCAGGCGGCGTTGGACTATCCGCGATCCAGGGCGCGCGCATCGCCGGCGCGAAGCAGATCATCGCCGTCGACCTGCACGAGCACAAGCTGGCCCTGGCCCGCGAACTCGGCGCGACGCACTCGATCGACGCTTCCAGCGGTGACCCCGTCGCGCAGATCCGCGACATGACCGAGGGCGAAGGCGTCGACTTCAGCTTCGAGGCGATTGGCCTCAAGAGCGTCGCCGAGCAGTGCTTCGCCGCGATCAAGCGCGGCGGCGTCGCCACGATCATCGGAATGGTCCCGCTCGGACAGACGCTGGAGATTCCCGCGCACGAACTGCTCTCGGAGAAGGTTCTGCAGGGCTCGAGCATGGGCAGCAACCGCTTCCGCACCGACATGCCCAACCTGGTGGAGTACTACCGCCAGGGCCGACTGATGCTCGACGAGATGGTCACCCAAACAGCGCCGCTGGAGGACATCAATGAAGCCTTCCGCGCCATGAAGGCCGGAGAGGTCGCCCGAACCGTCCTGACCAGCTTCTAGCCCGCTCCCCATCTCCCCCCGCTGCGCGGGGGGAGACGCGGCCTTTCTCTTTTCTCCCCCCGTCCGGCGGGGGGAGACGTCACAGCGTGACAGTGGGGGGCTCCCTCGAGCCCAGTGCTCACCTGTACGCTGAACCCCGCGGAGGGGTGGCCGAGCGGACGAAGGCGGCGGTCTTGAAAACCGTTAGGCGTGCAAGCGTCTCGGGGGTTCGAATCCCTCCCCCTCCGCCAGCGCGACTCAGATGTCCGTGCCGGCAATCGCCCGCGCGATGGTCATCACCGCATCGACCGTCGTCGGTTGCGGCAATCCGCCGCCGCTGTGGTGCGCGGCCACTCTCACCCGATCCGTCAATGGCGCCACTTCGATCTGCATCGTCTGCGGCTCGCTCAGCAAGACGTTGACCAATCGCGCAACCCGATCGCTCATCGAGAGCAGTTCGACCGCCTGAAGGCATCCGGGCGTGGTGGCGTTGAGCGGCCGCCAGGCGAAGGAGCCGCGATCCTGCGGTTGCGCCAGGATCGGCGTTGCCCAATCCGCCGGCCACTGGTCGGGCAGCTCTGACCGATCCACGGTGACATGAATGCCGGTCACGGTGATCTTGCCCAGGTGTCCGGCGGCGTCTCCACCGACTCGCGACGCCACCACATGGCGCAACGGCGCGGCGTCGGCATCGAGCTCAATCACGGCTGTCGCCCGCGTCCCGCGCGGCAACCGCATGTCCTTCATGATCGCGTCTGGATGCTCCGCCGGCCGTCCGCTCACCCGGCGCCGGGCCAGCGTCTCAATCAGCTCGTCGGCCGACGTGCTATCGGAACCGCGGCCAAACAGTCGTCTGAGGATGCTCACGTAGCCTGCCTATCACACTCGCGACAACGGTATCTCGCTAGGAGGCACAGCAATGCTCGTCGTCATGCGGAGGTTCTGGATCGAGAAGGGGACGTTCGACGAGTTCGAACGGCTCAGCCGCGAGGAAATCTGGCCGCCGATTGAGGCCGCCGGCGCGCGCATCCTGGGCATGTTCCGCGCCGAGGAGGCGCATCCCAACGACGACGTGACCGAACCGTGCGACATGGTGATCCTGCTCACGCAATACACGGATCGCGATCACTGGCATGCGACCCGTGCGCGCGAGGACACCTGGCGCGGGCCCGACGATGTCCGGGCCAAGCTCGCGCGCGGAGGTCGTGAGCGCCATCAGCTCACGCTGGCGACGCACGCGACGTTCACCGAGCCGGTCCACGTCAAGATCGGCGGTCCCTTCTTCACCTGGAAGGAAGAGCCGATGGGCGAGGTGGAGTAGCCGCCTTCGTGGCCCGCAGCGAGAACATCAGGGCCAATCGACGGTCCGGCTCGCCGTCCCGCTGCGGCAAGCGCCAGATGCCCCCTTCAGTTTCGACCAACCAGGGCAGCGCCGGGTAGACCGTCCAGTCCTGCTCGTGCAGGAAGTCGATGCTGCAGCCCGCGTCGATCACCGCCGACACGATCTCGCCGAGGCTGTGATTCCACTCGTACGAGTCCTGATTCGCCATCTTCGCGGACGCATCGGCGTAGTCCCCGTCGCCGCGCCAATGCAGCGGCCTGTCAGTCTCGAAGTACGGATAGCGCAGACGCAGGTCGCCGATCGCTGCCTCGTCGTCGAGGCTCTGCGTCAGAGGATGCACGTCACGCAGGTAGAGCATGCCACCGGGCTTGAGGAACGCGGCGCAGACCTGCGCCCATCCGCTGATGTCGGGCAGCCAGCAGATCGCGCCCAGGTTGACGTAGACGATGTCGAACGAGCCCAACCGGTTGGACAGCACGCCAGACGACGCATACAGCTCGGATTCCACAAACTCCGCCGAGAGGCCGGCGCGATCGGCGATGTCCCGAGCCGTCTCGACCGCAGACGGCGCGAAATCGACGCCGACCACGTCGGCACCGAGCCGAGTCCAGGAGAGCGTGTCGAGTCCAAAGTGGCATTGCAGGTGGAGCAGCGATTTGCCCGCGACATCTCCGACTTCGTCGAGATCGAGTTGCAGGAGCGTCGACTCGCCGCTGAGAAAGTCGTCAACCCGGTAAAAGTCCGATGCCGCGTGAATCGCCACCGACTCATCCCAGCGGGCACGGTTGGCCTCGCGGTACCGATCCGGTAGGTCAAGCGATGACACGGGAACCCATTCGCGCGGCCAGCACTTCCGGCAGAATCACCGTACCGTCCGCCTGCTGACCGTTCTCCAACAGCGCAGCGATGGTGCGCGGCAGCGCCAACCCCGACCCGTTCAGCGTGTGTACGAAGCGCGTGCTCTTGCCTTCCTCAGGCCGGTAGCGGATATTGGCCCGCCGCGCCTGGAAATCGGTGCAGTTGGACACGCTGGAGACTTCCAGCCACTCCTGCGCGCCCGGCGCCCAGATTTCGAGGTCGTACGAGACCGACGCGTTGAATCCCAGGTCCCCGCTGCAGATTTGCAGCACGCGGTACTCCAGCTCCAGCCCCTGCAGCAACGACTCCGCCGAAGCCAGCATTTCGTCCAGCGCCTTCGACGACCTCTTCGGCGTCGTGAACTGGTACATCTCGACTTTCTCAAACTGGTGCACCCGCTTGATCCCGCGCACGTCGCGGCCGGCGCTCGTCTTCTCGCGGCGGAAGCAGGGCGTGTGCGCGGCGTAGCGGATCGGCAACTGCTCTTCCGACAGAATCTCGTCCGCGTGCATGTTGGTCAGCGGCACCTCGGCGGTGGGGACGAAGTAGTAGTCTTCCTCTTCGTCGCGATACAGGTTGTCGCGAAACTTGGGCAGTTGACCCGAGGCGCGCATCGCGTCCTCGCGCACCATCGCGGGGACGTAACACTCCTCGTAGCCGGTCGCCTGATGGCAGTCGAGGAACCAGCCGATCAGGGCCCGCTGCAAGCGAGCGCCTGCCCCGCGCAGCGCGTACATGCGCGAGCCCGACATGGCCGCCGCCCGTTCGATGTCGATGATGCCGAGCGACTCGCCGATTTCCCAGTGCGGCTTCGGCTCAAACGAAAACACACGGCGCGTACCCCACGCGCGGACCTCAACATTCGCTTCCTCATCGTCGCCGTCCGGCGTCTCGTCCCCGACGACGTTTGGAATCTCCGCCAGCAGCACGTCCAGGGACGCCTCAACGTCGCGAAGCTGCTCCTCCAGTTCGTCGATCCGCGTTGCGGACTCACGCTGCGCTGCGATCAGGCGTTGGCGCTCCTCGTGGTCCTTGGCCTTGCCGATCGCCCGGCCCGCCGAGTTCCTCGATGCCCGCAGCTCCTCCAACTCGACCAATACGCCTCGCCGCTGATCGTCAACCTTGATGGCGTCATCCACCGGCGCCTCGGCTCGCCGACGCTCCAACGACCGACGGATGACATCCGCCTGCTCCCGGATCATCTGCGCAGATATCACGCGTGTCGCTCCTCGTGTTTCGCAATGTGATCAATCGCCGCCATGCCCAGCACCCGCACGTCCTGCGAGATATGCGCCGAGACGCCCGCGAGCGTCATCGGCGCGTCATCCTCAAGCTCTTGCCTGCTGACCCAGCGCCACGACTCCGACGGCGGTAGCGGGCGCGTCTCTGCGCTCGGGCGCGAGAAGTAGATCAGGTCAATGTGATGATGCGCGTCCTCGCCGCCGAATGCCCGAATCGGCTCGACCATGATCGTCACCGGCGGCGAGACCTGGGGCGGATCCGGATAGGCAAACGGCACAGTCGTGGGCACAATCTCCACGGCAAACTCCGTCTCCTCCAGCGCTTCCCGACGAGCGGCCTGCATCGGATCCTCGTTCGGCTCAATGTGACCGCCGGGCGGCAGCCACAGACCAACTTTACGGTGCCAGTGCAACAGCGTCGCGCCGTCCATCGACACAAACGTCGTCACCGTAAAGTGTCGGATACCGTCCCCAGAATTCACTGTCACGTACCGTATCGCACATGGAACTGATCTCCGCCGCCAACGGCATGTCGCCAACCTGGTCGCCCGACGGCCAACAGATCGCATTCCTCAGCAACCGCGCCGAAGGCTGGGATCTCTACACCATGCCCGCAAGCGGGGGCGAGGCCACACGGCTCACCAGCGGCGTCACCGCCGACAATCCCGCCTGGTCGCCGGACGGGCGCTGGATCGCGGTGGAGCGCAACGACCGGATCGAGGCGGTCAGCCCGGACGGCCGCGAGCGAATCGTGCTGGCGACCGACGCCCGCTACCCAACCTGGTCGCCCAGCGGCGAACTCGCCTTTGTGCGCAACCGAGATCTGTATGTGCGGCAGGCGGACGAGCGCGAGCAGCTCGTGCTGCGCGACGCCGAACAGCCGCACTGGTCGGCGGACGGCCGGACGGTTGTGTTCGTCCGTCGCGGCATCTGGGAGCTTGAGACCGGCTCCGGAAGTCTGAGGCAACGAACCCGGAATCCCGCCGACGAGTCGCCTTGCATCCAGTTCGACCGCGACATCGTCTTCATTCGCAATGCCCAACTGATGATCATCCATCCCGACGGCGCGATGACCGACATCTCCTATCACCCATCGCCGGCGGGCGCTCCCGCGGCGCACCCGCTGGAAATCGACACCGTCGCCTACCACCTCCACGACGGTGGCAACTGGGACATCGTCACGGCCTCGCTCGAACACGGGAACGTCCGAAAGCTGACCCGCGCGACCTGGACCTCCTGGAACGCCCGCGCTTGAGCGACGCTTCGCTATCGTGGGCTCATGTCCCACTTCCTGCTCCGACAGGCCGCTCGCGTCATCACCGGCTCCGCCGCGCCCCAGGTCGCCTCGCAGATCGCTCAGCGGTTGACTACGCCGTCGACCCGAGACGAAGATCGCCGCCGGTTCCTGATCTGGCTGTCCGGACCGTTCCGGCAATCGCAGCCCGACGCCTATGAGCGCCTCTGGCCGCGGCTGCACGGCAAGGACGAGCGCATTCGTGCGCTGACCGGCGTCTTCCTGGAGTTGCAGACCGCTGGTCCGAGCGCCGCGAACCAGTGGTTCGCACAACTCGCCGACTCAGATCCGCAGCACTTCGACGAGTTGATCGCGGAATTGGCGCCCAGCCAACCCGATCCGCAGCAGATGATCAGACAGGCCTCGAAGGAAGCGGAGACCACGCTGCGCGGCGCGGCCCGATTCCTGGGCCGCACCTACCGCAAGACCTCAGAGGAAGCGCGCAAACGAAAGCAGTAGCGACCATGCCGATGATCGATCACATCACGGACGAACAGGCCGACTTGATTCGCAACGCGCGAGTCTTTTTCGTCGCCTCCGCCGACCCCGCGATGGGCGACGGACCGAATGGCGAGGGTCCGGTCAATCTCTCGCCAAAAGGCGCGGCCGACCTTCAGGTCGTCGACCGGCACACGATCGCTTACTTCGACTACTCGGGCAGCGGCAACGAGACGGCCCGACACACCGCGGCCGGCGGCCCGATCACGGTCATGGTTACCTCGTTCGACGAAGACGCCGCCATCGTCCGGCTCTACGGCACGGCGAAGTCCCTGCCGCTGGAAGAATCCGTCCTCGCCGACCAGGCCGAAGCCCTGCGCGCCGTCGAAATGCCCACGCCCGAGCGCCAGGTGATCGAGATCAGCGTCGACCGCACCCAAACCTCATGCGGCTACGGAGTCCCCATCTACGAATACAAAGGGGACCGTTCCAGAGACGAGCGCGGTCGGCGCTACAAGTAGACCTATCCGTAGACCTACTGGATCAGCTTCGCCAGCCGATCCAGCTCCGGCAGCACCTCGTCGGCGCCGGCGTGGGGCAGACCGAACACCACGCGATCGACGCCGATGCGCTCGTACTCGGGCAGCGCGTCCTCGATTGCCGGGAAGACGTTGATTGAGATCGAGTCGAAGTCGCGACCGGCCAGTTCGGCTCGGGACTTGATGTCCTGCATCGCACGCTCGACGAATCCCGGCGCGGGAATGTTCGGCAGCCAGCCGTCGCACCAGTCGACCACGCGCTGACGCGCCCACTTGCTGCCCGCTCCCATCAGGATCGGTGGATGCGGGTCTTGCAGCGGCTTCGGAATCACATGCGTGCGCGGGATATCGACGAACTCCGAGTGATACTCCGCGATCTCTTCCGTCCACATCACCTTCATCGCCTCGATCCGCTGTTGGGTGACCTTCCAACGGTCCTTGAATCGCACGCCGAGCGGTTCCATCTCCTCGGCCAACCATCCGGCGCCGATGCCGAACTCGAAGCGCCCCCCCGAAATGAAGTCGAGCGACGCCACCTGCTTGGCCAGCGCGATTGGCTCGTGCTCGGTCACCAGGCAGATGCTGGTCCCGAGCCGAATCTCCGAGGTCGCACCGGCCGCCGCGCCCAACGCCACGAACGGATCGTGCAGGCGGTAGTACTGCTCGGGAAGCGAGCCGTCCTCCGAGCGCGGAAACGGCGTCTCGCGGTCGGCGGGCATGTGCACATGCTCGGGCACCCAGAACGACTCGAATCCCCGCTCCTCCGCCGCCGCAGCCAACGCCCCCGGATCCATCGCCATGTCGGTCGCAAAGATCATCACGCCGTACTTCATCGTGGGGTCCTTTCTCAAACGGTCATGCTGTCGGTCACAGCCTACGATGCGCGGTTCGCGAATAGGCTGGGTCCATGCAACACGACATCCTTACGCCGCCGGCAGCGCCCAACCCCGTCCCGATGGTGCTCGACACCGACACCGCCAACGAGATCGACGATCAGTTCGCCGTCGTCCATGCGTTGCTCTCCCAGGACCGGCTGCAACTGGAAGCGATCTACCCAACGCTGTTCACGCGCCCAGGCAACACGCCCGCCGAGGGCGTCGCCGAGTCGGAGGCTGAGATTCATCGGCTGTTGGAACGGCTGCGGGTCGAACCAGGCGGCCGCGTGTTGCGCGGTGCCGACCGATTCCTCGCCGATGACCGGCCGACCGTCGCCAATGCCGCCTCCGACGACCTGATTCGGCGGGCCCTGGAGCCACGCGAGGGCCGGCTCTGGGTGGCGGCGATCGGCGCGTTGACCAACGTCGCCTCGGCGCTCAATCAGGCGCCAGAAATCGCCGAGCGCATCTGCATCGCCTGGCTGGGCGGGCAAGCGCAGCACGCTGTCGACGCTCGCGAATTCAATCTCTACCAGGACCCTGTCGCGGCGCGAGCCGTCTTCGACAGCGGCGCGCCGCTGGTCCACATCCCCTGCTACGGCGCGGCTTCGCATCTGCTGACCAGCACCGCCGAGCTCGACGCCTATGTCCGACCTCAGGGCACAATTGGCGAGTATCTGAGCGACATCTTCCGCGACCACGACGAGCAGTATCCGGGCCGCAGCAAGGAAGTCTGGGATCTCTCGGCGACCGGCTATCTGATCGACGATGACTGGGTTCCCACACGCAGCATCGCGCGGCCGACGCTCTCAGCCGACATGCGCTGGATTGCTCAGCCCGACGACGCCCCGCTCGCACCCTTCGCCGAAGCTCAATATGTCAACCGCGACCCGATCTTCCACGACCTGTTCTGCAAGCTGAGCGAGTTTGATCGCGGCGAGCGGTCAGCCGGATTTGCGTCCTGAGCTCGAGTCGTTACATCGGTACGGTCACCGGGCGGGTCATGCCGCCGAAGGTGGGCATCCAGCAGGAGTGTTTGCCCGGGCCGCCGGCGACGATGATGTGGATTTCATCGGGCTTGTCGGTGATCGGCAGCCATTCGTCGGCGCTGTGAGTGGGCAGGACTCCGCCGGCCATGCGGATGTTGACGGACTCGAGGAACTCGGGGCTGAGCTTGCTCGCGGGGTAGCGGGCGTGCTCCCAGAGGTACTCCTGGACCGACTCGCGGGTCCAGCCCTCGGCGGCGACCGTCTCCGCGTGCTCGGGTCCGAAGGCCAGCACCGGCTCGCCCTTGCCGAGGATGTTGTTGGAGCCGGCCTGACCCATCGCGCCGGCGACGGTCTGGAGGATGCCGGCGGCGGTGTTGCTGCCGTGGTCCTGGATGTTGTGCGGGCCCTCGCAGGCCCAGGTCGTGATGCAACTGTCCTCGGCGTTGAGCCCGCGCGTCGTCTGGAAGGGCGGCCAGGGCGAGGCGTCCTCGCGCTCGGTCGCGCAGAAGGCGAACTTGGCCGGTGTGCCCTGCGTCGCGCGGTCGCCGCGACCGGGCGTCGCGCCGGCGACGTTGAGTTGGACCAGGCGCACGGCTCGGCCGATGGTGGCGTTGGAGGGAAACGTGGGACCGAAGCAGCCCGAGCCGCCGTGAATCCCGGCCGCGCGCGCCGCTGGACCTGACGCCAGCACGAAGACGGCGCAGGGATGCGTCGTTGCGTTGATCCCGTCGAGGTTGAAGGGCGGCTGCGAGATCGCCTCGACCGCCGCCAGCACGATGGGAAACTGCTGCGGCCGGCAGCCGGCCATGACGGCGTTGATCGCGATTGCCTCGACCGTCGCCTCGCCCTGACGCGGCGCGAGCACACCCAGAACTTCCAGTGAATCGCGACCCGACGATTCAATCATCGCGTTGACGCGGCCGGGGGTGGGAGGAATCAAAGGGAGTCCATCGGACCAGCCTCGTCGGATGCACTCCTGGGAGAAGTCGAACGAATCCGAGGGCAGCGAAAACCGCTCGGCCGAACGACCTTGGGCTGTCTGTGAAGGCATGGGCGAGTCCTAACTCTGAACAGTCGGCACATATGAAGGCGAAGTCGGGGATCGTGGATCATGGCCTACACGATAAATTCTCACATCGCCCACGCGGATCGCGGTAGGAAACGGCAGGGTTTCGCCGGTTGCGCACGTGAGGTATGGATGATCACGACTGCCTGGTCTTGCTTGTCGCGCAAGCGAATCACGTAGGAGGTCCCGTCACAGGATCGAGCCGGCCCGACGCTGCGGTAACTCACGTCCTCGGTGAGGCAGCCCGCGTCGATCAGTTCAGTGAAGCCCATGGCAAAGAAGAGATCGAACAGCTCGTAATCGCGAAGTTGTACCCTTGCCTCAGGCACAGGAGTGACCCAATGCCCAGCAACGTCGAAGTCCGGCGCGAGTTGACGAACCTGATTTCTTCGTGCCTCGACGGCACGGCGACGGCAACGGAGTTCCTGGCATTCGCGGCTCCATTAGCGCTTGACGAAGAGATTGACGACGAGTTGCGCGGCGACCTCGATCGCCTCTCACTGGTGGCCGACGAGGTACAGCGGTTTGGCCTTGCGCCCGAAGTATTCCTCGATGCCGTTCGCGCAGTATCGCAACGCAAGTTGGGCGTCGATCTCGCGCCGGCAGCCGACTGAACACGCTCTCAGCGCTCAGCCCTGACCCAGCAGGGCCGATTCCAGGCGGTCGACGACGGCGTCGTCGACTCGGGCGCGGACGCGGTCGGGGCGCAGGCCGCCGAGCGGATGCTGCACGATCAGGCGGTCGAGCTCGGGCAGGCCTCGCTGCTCGGCTTCGAGTTGGAGCAGGTCGGTGAAGGCCGAGGTGCCGACGGTGACGGTCGGGATTCCCAGTTCTTCGAAGAGGACCGAGGCGTGGACACTCCACGTCGTGCAGCTGCCTCAATCGCAGCTCCCGATCAGGAGAAAATCGGCGCCGTTGCGCAAGGCGTCAATCGTGGAGTCGGAAGGCGGACCGCCAACCGGCTTACTGCCAACCACCAACTCGCCAAGATCGTGCCGCTCGCCCAGCCGCTCGACCATGGTCTCCATCAGCAGCCGGGCGTTGGCTTTGCGGTTTTCAAGGATCCCGGGTCGGAGGCCGTCGAGGGAGAGAGGACGAGGCGCAGCGGTCGCCTCGTGAATCGCGACGTGGGCCTGTGGGCTGAGAATTTCGATGGTTTCGGGCATGATTCGGCTCCTGCTCCGGACAACCTCTATTCGAGCCGAGAGTAGATCAACTCGCGGAGCTCATCCATGTCGGGGAAGCGGCCCATGGCGGCCTTGCTGAAGACGAGGTCTCCGTTGACCTTCCACTCGAACAGGCCCCTCGTGTCGGGGACCAGCTTGACGTCCGAGACGAGGTGCTGGATGTCGGTCATCAGCTCGCCCAGCATCCAGGAGGTGCGCGGCCAGTAGCCGCAATCGGCGCAGTAGACGACTTCGATGGCGATCTGCTTGTCGGACATGGTTGAGTCCTAGCCGCCCAGGTACTGCTCGAGCCGGCGGCCGACGTCGACGGCGTCGCCCGAGGGCAGCGGGATCATCTGCAGGTCTGCGCCGGCGTCGGAGCGGGCCTGGAGCTGCTCAGGCACCGATTCGATCGGGCCGATCACCTGGATTTCGCGGACCATGCTCTCGGAGAAGGCCATCAGCGCGCCCTCGGAGTCGCGGTCGGCCCAGGCGGCGCGGGAGTCCTTGATCTCGGACTCGAAGCCCGAGCGCGAGAGCATTTGCCAGTAGAACGAGCCCATGCGGTTGGTGTAGTGGAAGAGCGGCTGGCGGGCGTTGCGCCAGACCTGCTCGTCGTCGCCTTCGCCGGTGACGTAGACGTTGGTAAAGGGCGCGACGGTGACCGAGTCCTCGGGACGGCCGGCGTCGCGCGACGCGCCGGCGAGCTGCCGCTTGAGCGGTTCGAAGCCGCGCCGCGGCCAGTGGATCGGGTAGATGCCGTCCGCGATCTCGCCGGTCTGCTGGATCGAGCGCGGGGTGATCGCCGCGATCCAGACGGGCAGGTCTTCGCGCACCGGTTCGTAGCCGAGCAGCCGGAAGCCGCGCTGTAGCGTGTAGATCTCACCCTCGTACTGGAGGCGCTGTCCGCTAAGCAGCATCTTGATGATCTCGGTGTACTCGCGGATGCGGCGCAGCGGACGGTCGAAGTCGACGCCGTGGAAGCCCTCGATCACGAGGTTGCCGGAGGAGCCGAGGCCGCAGACCATCCGTCCGCCGGAGATCGTCTCCAACGTGGCGAACTCCTGCGCAATCGCGGCGGGCGTGCGCGAGAAGGTGTTGAGGATGCCGGTGCCGATCTGCATCTTCTCGGTGTTGGCGGCGATCACGGTCAGCCAGGGCAGCACCGAGTGTCCCCAGGCTTCGCCGGTGGAGACCATTTCGTAGCCGAGGTCCTCGGCGATCTTGATTTTCTCGAGCGTGTCGCGCCAGTTGGCGTCGAATCCGGCCAGGATGCCCAGTCGCATGGTGGTGTCTCTTTCTGTTCATTCTGCATCTCCCCCCGCTTCGCGGGGGGAGAGAGATTGCTATTCGATTTCGACGATCATCTCGATTTCGACTGCCATGCCGACCGGGAGGGATTGCATGCCGACGGCCGAGCGTGCGTGGCGGCCCGACTCGCCGAACAGCTCGACGAGCAGGTCGGAGGCGCCGTTGGCGACGCCGGGATGGTTGCCGAAGTCGGGGGTGCAGTTGACCATGCAAAGCAGCTTGACGATCCGCGAGACGCGGTCGAGCGAGCCAATCTCGGCCCGCAGCGAGCCGAGCAACTGGACCATCACGGCACGCGCGGCCTGGTAGCCCTGGTCGACATCGAGGTCGTCGCCCAGCTTGCCGCGGATCAGCTCGCCGTCCTGGAACGGACCGTGTCCCGAGAGAAACACGAGATTGCCGGTCCGCACCGCCGGCACGTAGTTGGCCAGCGGCGGATTGGTGGACAGGTCGAGTCCCATTTCCAACGCTTTGGCGTCGGCGTTATGTGCAGACATCGAACGCTCCTTCGGTAGAGGTTGTCGGAAGTCAGGCTATCGCAGGCGGTCGCCCCCCTCTGTCCCTACGGGACATCTCCCCCGCTTCGCGGGGGAGAGAACTCTAGGGATAGGCTCGGAGTTCGATCTCGTTGCCGTCCGGGTCGGCGATGTAGAGTCCGTCAGCGTAGCCGCGAGCGCCGTACAGCTCGAAGCCGGGATCGCGCACGATCGTGAACTCGTCCGACGATCTGACCTCGGCCAGGTCGTCCGCCGAGACAACCATGCAGAAGTGATCGAGATTGCGCCTCGCGTGATCGACATCGCCGGGAATCAGATCGATGATCGTCTCTGCCGAGACCCGAACCGAGGGGAACGGACACTCTCCGGCTCGCCACTCCTCGACGCGGACCGGCGCGAGACCGAGTCGCGTGGTGTACCAGTCGAGCGATCTGTGCACGTCGGAGACTCGCAGCACGATGTGGTCCAGTGCCGTCACATGAATCATGATTCGCGTCCTCTCATTACGTCACTTGCGCGCAGCAATATCAAACACCCGCGCTACGATGGGTCGGCTGCTGGAGCGTTCGACATGAGCGTAGAGATTCGGATGGCAAAAGGGCTGCGGGTCCATGTCGATGTTCCCGCCACGGTCAATGTTGATGGAGGCAATGCCCGTGAAGCAGTCGATGCGCTGATCGCCGCCTTTCCCGAGTTGCAGCGGTACGTGCTCGACGACGCCGACCGTCTGCGCCAGCACGTCAACATCTACATCAACGACGCGCTGATCGTCGATCGCAACGGCCTTTCGGACGCCCTCGACAACGGCGACCGGTTGTACATTCTCCCCGCCGTTTCCGGCGGCGCACTGGCGCCTACTCGACCCGACTCTCCAATGAAGTGGAACTAGAGATGAGCGAAACCGGTCTGTTGGTCAGCACGCGCAAAGGGCTGCTGCTCGGTCGCAGCAACGAGCAACGAACCCGCTGGGAATGGTCCGACCTCCAGCGCGGCGGCTGGATGGTCGACTACTCGATGTACGACCCACGTAGCGGCAAGGTCTGGTGCTCGGCCAGCCACTGGCAGTGGGGTCCGAGGTTGCACTTCACCACCGATTGGGGCGCCACCTGGACTGAAGCCGGCACGCCCGCCTTCACGGACGGCGAACGCTCGGTCGAGGCGATCTGGATGGTCGAGCCCGGCGTCACTGATGGCGTGCTCTATGCCGGGATCATGCCCGGGGCGATGTTCGTCTCCCGCGACGACGGCGAGACGTGGCGTGAGATCGATTCGCTCTCGCAGCATCCTGCCGCCGAGCACTGGGAACCGGGCGCGGCGGGCCTGGTGATTCACCACATCTCCGTCGATCCGGACGATCCCGATCGTCTGGTCGTGGGCGGGTCGGCGACCGGGATCATGGTCAGCTACGACGGCGGTGAGTCCTGGGAAGTGCGCAACGAGGGCATCTTCAACGAGCACTTCCCTGCCGAGTTCCCGCAGGGCGCGCCGTGCGTCCACTCGTTGTACGCCCATCCTCTGCAGCGCGGACGACTCTGGCAGCAGAATCACTTCGGCCAGTACCGCTCCGACGACGACGGCCAGACCTGGCACGTGATCGGTCAGGACCTGCCCGGCGTGTTCGGATTCCCTTCGGCGATCGACCCAACGGACCCGGATGTTTGCTACTTCGTCCCGCACGACTCCGACCAGGCGCGAATGCCCTACGAGGGCTCGCTCGCGGTCTATCGCACGCGCGACGCGGGCGCGACCTGGGACCGGCTCTCGAACGGATTGCCGCAGACCGATTTCTATCACACCGTCTACCGCCACGCCCTGGGCCAGGACGGCGGCGATCCACTGGGCCTGTACTTCGGCTCCAGCGGCGGCGAGCTCTACGGCTCGACCGACGGCGGCGAGTCCTGGCGCCTGATGCGCGAGCATCTCGCCGCGATCACCGCCGTCCGCGCATTCCCGCTGCCGGAGTAAGAGGGCCGCAGGGTCGGTCGTATCTTCGGGGAGTGAGCAGACAGCCTTCCGAGACCGAGGGAACCGACAGACCCGCCGCTCAGGGCTTGCCCGAGATGCGGCGCCCGCTGACGTTGCGGGCCGGGCTCTTCGCCTTCCTGCTGGTCCTCTTCTGGGGCGGGCAGCCGGTCGCGATCAAGGCCGGACTGGAAGAAGGCGTGGGGCCGCTCAGGCTCAGCGCGATCCGTATGGCCCTGGGCGGTGCAGTCGTGCTGATCTACGCCATCGTGACACGCACGCGTATCCGTCCGACGCGCGATGAAGCACAGCCGTTGCTCGGACTGGGAGTCCTCTTCGTCGTCCAGACCTACTTGATGTACGCCGGCGGCGACAACACCAGTTCGGGCCATGCGTCGGTACTGATTTTCTCGTTCCCGCTCTGGACGGCGGTGCTCGGTCACATCTTCATTCCCGGCGACCATATGTCGATCCGGCGGACGTTCGGGCTATTGATCGCCTATGGAGGCGTGGTCGTGGTCTTCGTCGGCGGGCTAAGCGCGCCCGGCGCGACGATCCACGGCGATCTGATGACGGCCGCGTCCGCCATGCTGCTCGCCTCGCGGCAGATCTATCTTGCCCATTTCTCGCACAGCATTCACCCGGCCCGACTGCTGCTAACCCAATCGGTGGCGGCCGTGATCGTCTTCGGCATTCTTGGACTGACGCTCGAATCGAGCGGACCGGTCTGGACCACCGACTTCGTCATTGCGCTCATCCATCAGGGCATCGTGATCGGCGGGCTGGGCTTCATCGGCAACCTCTGGCTGATCCAGCGCTACCTGCCCTCCCAGGTCGCGGCGACGATGTTGTTCGCGCCGATCTGCGGCGTGTTCTTTAGCTGGTTGCTGCTGGGCGAGACTCTGGGTTACGAGGTGCTTGTCGGTGTCGCCCTGCTGGTCGGCGGCAGCGCCATCGTCCAGCTCCGACGCCAACCCGCACCGGCTGCCTAGTTTCAGGCGTAGCCCCAGTCATCGAGACCAAGCAGTCTGCGGCCGAGCAGCGTCAGTTCGGCGGGCGGCGTGGCTGCTTCCTTGCCGCGCAGATCGCCGGGGAAGGCGCGCGGATTCTGGAAGGCCGGATGCGCCGAATCGCGCCAGGAAGCGATCCGCTGCTCGCGCAGCTCCTCGTTGGACGGCTCGGCCGGGAACATGCGGACGTACTGAGCCAGTCGAGGTTTGTCGGAGCGGTTGCGGCTATTGCCGTGCGGCAACGCCGAGTGCCAGATGATGAAGTCGCCGGCGTTGGCCTCGACTTCGATCGGCGGGCCGATCTGCTCGGGAAAGCGCTCGTGCAACTGCTGGTGGCGCAGGTCCTGGTCCGAGATGCCGGCCGAAATCTCGGCGGCTCGCCGATGCGCGCCCGGCACGCACTGGAACCCGCCCTCGCCCTGGCGCGTGTCGACGAGGTAGAGCACGCCCTGGACAAGGAACGGCGTCGGCGTCTCGCGTACATCGATGTCCCAGTGCACCATGCCGTGATGGTCGTAGTCGGGATGCGCTTCGTTCGGCGGCGGCTTGAGGTTGGCCCGGTCAATGAAGACCCACAGGTCGTCGCGACCGAACAGGTCGCGGAACAGCTCGTAGACGCGCGGATTCTGACGGACGTCCCAGAGCGCCTGGTGGTGATACATCTCCACCATCCCGTTGGGACGGTGCGGTTCGCGGTACCAGTCCGAGGGTTGATCGCGATCGAACTCGAGGAAGTCCCAGATCGCGTCCGTTACTGCCTCCACTTGCTCGCGCGGGATCAGTTGGCGAACGACGAGGTAGCCGTTCTGGTCGAAGAAGTCGCGGTCGGCGTCGGAGAGCATCGAATCCTCCTCGGTCAGTCGTCGAAGGGAGCGTCGACGCCCGGCGGCATGGCGACGTTGAAGGTGTTCAGACCGATCGAGACGAGCGCGTAGTAGCCCATCACCGAGGCGATCTCGAACACGCCTCGTTCGCCAATCATGCCCTTCAGCGACTCGTAGGTTGCGTCCGAGACTCGTTGACTCTCAATCAGCTCGCGGCCGAACTGGTATACGGTTTGCTGACGCTCGTCGCCGAAGAAGGGTTGCTCGCCGTCGCGGATCGCGTCGATCGCGCCTTCCGAGACACGGGCATTCTTGGCCAGCCGCGCGTGCGCCCAGAACTCGAAGTTGGCGCGCCAGTGACCGCCCATCGTGCAGATCGCCACCTCAAGGAGGTCATTGGGCAGCGAGGTCTCGTAGCGCACTGCCGCGCCCAGCTTCTGGACTGCGTCGCCCAACAGCGGCGACTGGAAGAGCGCGTTGAAGGGGCCGATCAGCGCTCCGTCGGCGCCGGCCAATCCGCCGTGTTCTCGTTCCGGATTGCCTCGCGGACCAGTCGTGATGTTGTCCCACAGCACGCGTTGATCGTCGTCCAGCGTGTCAAATGTCTGCGGCTTTAGTCGCGGCATGATCCGTCCTCCGTCCTTTACGGTGTTCGTTCGCTCCGCCTCGCGTGAGGCGGGAGCAGCTCATCGGGATACGTCGTTCCCACCAGCCCTTTGGATTCCAGTTCGGCCAACTCTGCTTCGGAGTAGCCCAGCAAGTCGCAGTAGATCTCCCGATTGTGTTCACCCAGCTTCGGCGGCGGCGTCTGCAGTCGATTCGGCGTCCGCTCCATCGTGAAGGTCAGGCCCGGATAGCGATGCGTCCCAACCCCGTCGACCGTCATCTGCTCGAAGAACCCGACTTCCCGCAAGTGGCGATCGGAGAGCGCGTCGAACGGATCGTTGAGCGGCGCGGCGCAGATGCCCGCCTCCTGCAACTTGTGGAAGAGGTCTTCCTTGTGCCAGATCACGGTCTCGCGCGCGATCAACCCGTCCAACGGCACCGAGTTGGCCTTGCGCGCCTGGGCGTTGGCAAAGCGCGCGTCCATCGGCGCATGGGCCAGCTCCGACTGCACGGACGCCTCGCCCGGACCGGCCGCCAGCGCGTCGCAGAGCGTAACGAAGTCCGCGTCGGAGCCCACGTCAATCGCAATCCACTGGTCGTCGCCGCGGCAGGGATACACGCCGTAGGGCGCGTGGATCGCGTGGCTGTTCGCCTGCGGCGGCGGATTGACGCCGTTCATCGAGTACTCGAACAGATACTCGGCCAGGGTCGGGATGAAGCCCTCGTTGAGCGGCATCTCGATCATCTGACCCTCGCCGGTCTGCTCCCGATGCCGCAGCGCCATCAGCACGGCGACCGCGCCCTGCACGCCCGACAGCCCGTCGCTGGCCAGCGTCTCGCCGATCCCTTCGGGCCCGCGATCCGGGTATCCGCGCAGATGGGTGTGCGCCACCATCGCCTCAACGTGCAGACCGAACGCGCGATAGCCGGAATAGGGACCCTCCAGTCCGAACGCGGGCATGCGCAGCATGATCAGGCGCGGGTTGACTTCCCGCAGCGTCTCCCAGCCGATCCCGGCCTTGTCGATCGTGGTCGGCACATTGTTCTCGACCAGCACGTCGCACTGTTCGATCAGCTTGAGGAACGCTTCGCGGCCCTCGGGCGACATGATGTCGCAGGTCATCGAGCGCTTGTTGCGCGCGTGCGAGTTGAAGGAGGCGAAGCGGTTCCAGGGCTCCTCGCCCGGCTCGGCGTCGGGATACTGCGGCTGCACGCCGATCGCCGCGCCGCGCAGCATGGCCTCGCGGGTCTGCACGTTTTCCGCGCCGCGCGTGTAGGGCTGCACCCGGTTGACCGGCTCGACATTGACCACATCCGCGCCCCACTCGGCGAGCAACTGGGTCACATGGGGACCCGCCCAGACCACCGTGACCGCCGCCACACGGATGCCTTCGAGGGGCAGATGCAATGAGCTGCTCGGACCCTCGGGCAAGGGATGCCGCTGGTCTTCCAGCGGATCGGGCGGCGTCATGTCGAGCACGACGCGCGAGTGTTCGCCCAGCCTCGGCGAGCGCCTCGGACGCTCGGGCTGCGACTCGCTCATCCGGAAGGGGAAGCCCGGATAGGGCAGCGACTTGCCGTGCCAGTGCGTGATCTCGTGCCACCAGTCGCGCGATGCGAGCTGAGGGTCTTCGAGCACGTCGGCGACGGTCATCACCGCCCCGGCCAACAGACCGGCCGCCTGGGCCGAGGCCACCGCCTCGATCTTGCCCATCCCGGCCAGGTGCGCCTCGACGGCCTCGTCCACGCGGGCGCCGAAGCCGGAGCCCGGCCTCGGTCCGGCAAGGTAGTCCGGATCCTCCAGCAAGTCCTCGCGGCCCACCCAGCGCATCAGCCTGGGCATCCGCGTGCCTGCGCCGACGATGTTGACGAACCCGTCGGCGCAGGGATACATGCCGAATCCGACTAGCCGCCGGGTCGGCTGCGCGCGCCCCGGCGAGACGCCGCTGTACTCGGCCGCGACCAGTTGAATCGTGCGCCGGTCTCGGCAGCCGACCTGGCAGCGGTAGATCGAAATGTCCACCCAGTCGCCGGCCTGCCGGTCGTGTTCGACACGTTTCAGCGCCAGCAGCACGGCAAACGCCGCCGTCGCGCCGGCGTGATAGCTCGCGTAATGGCCGGCCACCTTGATTGGCTCGCGGTCGGCCGCGCCGGTCGCGTGCAAGGGACCGCCGATCGCCTGCATCGTGATCTCCGAGCCGCGGTAGAGGCGGTACGGCCCCGTCTGGCCGTAGGGCGTGATCGAGCACATGACCAGCTTCGGATTGATTGCGTACAGCGTCTCCCAGCCCCAGCCCGCATCCTCGGCTTCGCCCGGACGCAAGTCCTCGATGACGACATCCACGATCTGCGCCAGACGCCGCACCGTGGCCGCGCCGTCGTCGGTGTGCGGATCCAGCACGATCGACTGCTTGCTCGTGTTCAGGTGCAGGTACAGACCGGAAGCTTCGATGTTTTGATCGTGACCGGCAAACGGCCCAAACTGCCGCGACGGATCGCCGCCGCGCGGCTCCGCTTTGATCACACGCGCGCCGTAGTCGGCCAGCAGCTTCGTGGCGTACGGACCGGCGACCTCGGTGGTCAGGTCCAGGACGACGAGGCCCTCCAACGGTCCGGCCATACGACTCCCCAGGAACAGGCGCCAACGCGCGACCGTCCCCCAAAGCGGTTGCGGTCATGCTAAGCCACATCCGCGAATTCGCAGAATCGGTTCATGCCTGGGGCAATCAGATTGAGCGCCCTGGCGTTAGCGCACGCGGCGCGGCTGCATGTCGAGCAGCGGGCGCACACCGGCGTCGAAGTTCCACTCCAGGGCCGCGCCGTGCTGGCGCGCCGTCTGGAGATCGCGCCAGCGCCGTTCCAGCGTCCAGCTTCGTCGCGCGGCCTTGGTTCCGCCCGCCTTGAATAGCCGCTCGACGGCATCGACACAGGCATGGACCGCGTGGACATTGGCCAGCCGGCAGCGGCCCAGCGACTCCGGCTCCGTCTCATCGCGCTCGACCAGCGGCCAGGCTCGCGTCCAGGCCTCCTGGACCAACGCCCGCGCCGCCGACACCCCCGCCTGCGCCCGGGCGTACTCGAGCCGGAACGGCTCGCGCTCCCGCAACGCGGCCGTGTCGCCGGTCGTCGATTCTCCTGCCCAGACGGCGAGATCGTCGAGCGCACCCTGCGCCGTGCCGACCGCATGGCCGGCGTTGGCGATCCAGGCGACGAGCGAACGGTCCGGCACGCGCCATTGCGGCCCGGCGGCGTTGGCCGCATCGAGTGCCGCCCAGGTATGCGCGTGCTGGACAAACGCGTCGTCCAGCTCCCAATCGTGGCTGCCCGTTCCGCGCAGACCCATCGCGTCCCAGGTCTCGATCACCCGTCCCGCCCGTTGCGGCAACAAGGCGAAACGTACTCGGTCCTCGAAATCGACAAAGGTCGCCACAATGTGGGTTGCGTGCTCGACTCCGCTGACGAAGTTCAACCGTCCGCTCAGCCGATAGCCGCCTGTGTCCGGCTGCGCCGTCGTCATCACCCGTGACGAGCCCACGATTCGACAGCGCGGACCGCCGGGTTCCTCGCCGCCGATCATCTGGCTGAGGATCGAGTTCGGAAGATATGACGCCAGCAGCGATACCTCGGTCGAGATCATCACGACCCAAGCCAGCGACGCGTCGGCGTGCGCCAGCGCTTCCATCACATGAAAGACCACCAGCGGATGCGCTTGCTCGCCATAGCTGCGCGCGGGAATGTTGAGCCGGAACAGCCCGCGATCGGTCAGCGCCTCGATCAGGTGGACCGGGATCGTTCCGCTCGCCTCGATCTCGTCGGCGCAGTCGCGAATTGCCGGCTCCAGTTCGCGCGCCGCCTGTACAAGCCGGTGCTCCTCGTAGACGCTGAAGGCGTGGATCGCACCGGACTGGTTTGACTGGTCGGACTGGTCGGACATGGAAGCAGGCTAGAGGGACGCGCCTAGAATGCGCCGTAACACCAATGCCTCCCCGATTGGAAGTCCGAGATGACTACTGAGCGCCCGCGTACGAAGGACATGGCCCTGCGCGAACGTGCCCGCGCCGTGATTCCCAACGGCATGTACGGCCACCAGAACGCGTCGATTCTGCCGCCCAACTTCCCCCAATTCTTCTCGCGAGCCGACGGCGCCCACCTCTGGGACGCCGACGGCAACAGGTACATCGACTACATGTGCGCCTACGGTCCGATCCTGCTCGGCTACCGCCATCCCGGGGTCGACCGCGCGGCCGCCGAAGTCCAGGACGCGGGCGACTGCATGAACGGTCCCACCGAGAAGATGGTCGAGCTGGCCGAGTTGCTCGTCGACATCACGCCCTGGGCCGACTGGGCCTGGTTCGCCAAGAACGGCACGGACGCCACCGTCTACGCCGCCTCGCTCGCCCGCACGGCGACCGGCAGGAATGCAATCCTGCGCGCCGGGGGCGCCTACCACGGCGCTTCGCCGACCTGGATGGCGGGCGGTCCCGAGGACTCCGCCGAGGGAATGATCGAGTACACATTCAACGACCTCGCTTCGGTTCGCGCCGCGCTCGACGCCGCCGAGGGCGCCGCCGCCGCCGTGATCGTCTCCGCCTTCCGCCACGATGTCGGCTACGACCAGGAGCTGCCCACGGTCGAGTTCGCTCAGGGAGTCCGCGACCTTTGCGACACGAACGGAATCCTGTTGATCCTCGACGACGTGCGCGGCGGCTTCCGCATCGACATGGCCGGCAGCTGGGCCCCGCTCGGCATCGACCCAGACCTGAGCATCTACTGCAAGGCGATCGGCAACGGCCACCCGATTTCGGCGCTGTTGGGTCGCGATCACCTGTCCGAGGCGGTCGCTGCGACCTTCGCCACCGGCTCCTACTGGTTCACGGGAGCACCCATGGCTGCCGCGCACGCCACGATCACCGCGATGCAGGAAACCGATGGCATCGCCCGCCTCGACCGGATCGGCACAGCCCTCCGCGAGGGCTGGCAGCAGGCCGCCGACGCTCACGGCGTCGGCATCCGCCAGACCGGCCCGGTTTCGATCCCGTTGATGCTCTTCGACGGCGACGATTTCAGCACCCGCGATGTGCCCCGCGCCTACCGATTCTCCGCCGAACTCGCCGATCGCGGCGTCTACCTGCATCCCGTGCACAACGGATTTCTCTCGACCGCCATCAGCGACGAGGACATCGCCCACACGATCGAAGCCTCGAACGAGGCCTTCGGCGTCATTGCCGCGGAGTTTTCCGGCTAACGAGCGCCGTTGCGGCCCGAGACGAGCGAGATAGCCAGGCCGACGCCGGCGCCCAGGATCGCGCTCGCGACCATCACGCGTTTCAGGCTGGGCGCACTGTCCGAGCCGTTGCCTGTGCTGCCACCGTGCGACGACGCATCTCGCAGCGACGCGTACTGTCCGCGCAACTGGAGATCGTCGAAGCGCTCCGGCGGCAGTGATCGCAGACCGCCGTTGTGTTGCAGCTTGGGCTTCGGCTCGAGGATCGGGAACTCGATCACGCGTGCCTGGCTCGAGTTCCCCCATTGCAACGACTCCGATTCCGGAGCCGGCTCGGGGCGTTCGACGTCCACGGCCGTCGGCATGGCCGCGCTGCGCAGCGGTATCTCCCGCATGCGCAGGATTGCGAGCACCGAGATGAAGACGATCGCCGCCGCGAGCAGAAAGTTATCGGTGATCGCCGTCGCCACGGCTGTCTGTACCTGCGGCTCCGCCACCGACCAGACCTCGGCGCCGAGGTCTGCAACCAGCGACTCACGAAACAGCGGATCGACCAGCTTCTCTGGTTGAATCACATCGACCAGATCGGGAGCCAGCCGCTCCATCAATCCGTTCGCCAGTCGCGCATTGAACAGCGCGCCCACGACGCCGATGCCGATCACGCCGCCGACCTGTTGGAAGAATTGGCTGAAGGCCGAGACGATGCCCAGGAACTTCTGCGGCGCGGCGTTCTGCGACGCGATCGACATCACCGGCATCATTAGACCCATGCCGATCCCGAACAGGAACATCCGCCCCAGCACGCCGGGGATCGTCGTGTCGCGCGTCATCGTCGAGAGCAGCAGCATCGAGCTGAACATCATCAGCGAGCCGGTAACGGCCAGGATCTTGTAGCGCCCGGTGCGCGACATGATCTGTCCGGAGACAATCGATCCTGTCACCGAGACCAGGATCATTGGCCCCATCACCAACCCGGCTGTCGCCGCATCCACGCCGATCCCGACCTGCAGGTAGAACTGCAGGTAGACGAACACCCCCATCATGCCCACGCCGATGAAGAAATTGACCACGGCCGCCGTGGCGATGGTCTGAATCCGGAACAGTTGCAGGGGGACGATCGGCTGTTCGGCCCGTTGCTCGACGCGGATGAAGACCATCAGGCCGATGGCGGAGACGACGAACAACAGCAGCGTCTGCGGCGCCAACCAGCCCCACTGCGAGGCAAGGCTGAGGGCGATCATCGCCGGAATCAGCGTGACGGACAGCGTCAGGACACCGGCGGCGTCGACCCGGAACTTGCGCCTGGGCGGCCGCAGCCAGGGCATCTTGAAGGCCACGACCGCCAGCACCAGCGGTCCCAGCAACAGCATGATCCAGAAGACCCAGCGCCAGTGCAGCGCCTCGGTCAGCACCCCGCCCAGCGGCGCGCCGATCAGGCTGCTGAGCGCGAAGACGCCGCCGAACAGGCCGATGAAACGTCCCCGCTCAGCCGGCGCATAGAGGTCGCCGACGACCGAGAAGGTCGCCGTCATCAGGATCGCCGCGCCGACGCCCTGCACGGCGCGGAAGGCAATCAACTCATAGATGCCCGGCGCAAAGCCGCACAGCGCCGAACCGATCAGGAAGACGGTCATGCCGGTCAGCAGGACCGGTTTGCGCCCGAACGTGTCGCTCAGCGTGCCCGCGATCGGGATCGTCACGACCTGCGCCATGATGAACGACTGCACCAACCAGGGGTACAGCTCGAGGCCGCCCAGGTCAGAGACGATCTGCGGCATCGCCGGGCTGACCACGCTCTGTTCGAGCGCAGCCATGAACATGCCCAGCATCGCCCCGATGATGATCAGCCGCTTGGTCCGGACCGGCAGGTCGATGCCAAGCGGCCGCTGGTCGTCCGGCATGGACTGCGAAGCAACGTCGGTGTCGGTACGGGAACCCTGAACAGCCATGGCAAGATGTTTCGAGCCTGCGAACTAACTGCAGCCTACGCACGCCTCCAACGTCAATCAACGCCGCACACCCGCGTCTGCCAGTGCTAACCTGACAACACTTCCGATCTCGCCAGCGAAAGGTATGTCAGCGATGGCTGAGATGATCTGCGACCGAATCAAGGTGATCGACTCCGACACCCACGTGTCCGAACCGGAGACGCTGTGGACGGACCGCATCTCGACCAGGAAGTGGGGCGACCTCGTCCCCCACGTGATCTTCGACCCGGAAATCAACGAGGACCGTTGGGTGATGGGCGGCAAGAAATTCATGCCCACGGCCGGCGCTGCAATGGCCGGCTGGAAATCGCCGCCGCCCGACCACCCGCCCAGCCTCAAGGAAGCCGACCACGGCAGCTGGGAGATCCGCGAACGACTGCAGCGGATGGACGAGTACGGCATGTACGCCCAGGTCGTCTACCCCAACGTCGGTGGCTTCGGTTCGGGCAACTTCCTGCAGATGACCGACGACGAGCTGCGTCTCGACTGCGTCCGCGCCTACAACGACTTCCTCGTCGACTGGACGTCGGTCGAGCCTTCGCGCTTCATCCCGATCATGGCGATGCCCTTCTGGGACGTGCAGGCTTGCGTCGACGAGATGCAGCGTGCGTACGACCGCGGACACCGCGGCGTGCTAATGACCAACCAGCCCGACACTTTCGGTCTGCCCCGGATCACCGACCGGCACTGGGACCCGCTCTGGAACCAGGCCCAGGACATGGGTCTGTCGATCAACTTCCACATCGGCTCCGGCGACCTCACCGAGGTCCGCAATGCCAACGTCGATAACGGACGCCAGGCGGCCTACGCCAAGATCACCGTCAAGCTCTTCCTCGACAACTCCAACGCCATTCTGGACATCATCCTCTCGGGCATGTGCCACCGCTTCCCCGAGCTCAAGTTCGTCTCCGTCGAGTCGGGCGTCGGCTGGATCCCCTATCTGCTCGAGGCGATGGACTGGCAGTGGCTCAATTCGGGTTGCCGCGAAGAACACCCCGAGATGGACCTGCTGCCCTCTGAGTACTTCCGCCGCCAGTGCTATGGGTGCTTCTGGTTCGAAGAGGACTCGGTGCTCAAGGCAATCGAGCAGTTCGGCTCCGAGAACTTCCTCTTCGAGACCGACTTCCCGCACCCGACCTCGATGTCGCCGGGACCGAACAGCATTGCCCGCAACCCCAAGCAGCATGTAGAGGAAGTCCTCAGCGTCCTGCCCGAGGAGGACCTGCTCAACGTCCTCCAGCGCAACGCCGCCAAGGTCTACAACTTCCAGGTGTAGACACCAGGGCAATCGCACGACTCAACCGCCGCGCCGGGCTCCTGCGGGAGCCCGGCGCGGTACTTTTGTTTCACGTTCAGCGATGGGCGGGTGAATCGGGCTCTCTGTGAGATGTACTCTGCCTCTTGGAGAAGCGATGAAGCCATGACCACCGAGACCAACTTGCTCACCGCCGACGACCTGTTGCGGCTGCACAGCAAGGGTGTACGCGGAGAGCTCATTCAGGGAGTGCTGTGCGAAACCATGTCTACGGGAGTCGAGCACGGCGAGATTGTGATGGAGCTGGGTCGGCATCTTGGGAACTTCGTCGTTCCTCGGCGACTCGGCCGTCTAATCGGATCTGACTCGGGCATCCGATTGGAACGCGCGCCCGACACGGTGCGCGAGCCGGATGTTGCATTCATCTCGGCCGATCGAATGCCGTTAGGCGAGCGGATTACTGCCTACTCGGATGTCGTGCCCGACCTGGTGGTCGAAATCGTCTCGCCCAACGATGACTCGGACAACGTCTTCAACAAGGCGCGGATGTGGTTGAGCTTCGGCGTACGGCTGGTCTGGGTCGTGCAGCCCGAGACTCGCAGCGTGGAAGTGCATCGGTCTGGGGCAGCGGTGGTCGTCGTCAGGGAAGATGGGCAACTCGACGGACTGGATGTTCTGCCCGGCTTCACCTGTCCCGTGGCCTCGATCTTCGGCTCCTAGTCGCCACATTCGAATTTGCTGGGCATTCGCTACACTGCCGACTGAACCACAGAGACAGGGTGCGTCTGTGATTTGGCGCGCCTCAGAGAGAGGAAATCGAACGATGGAAATGCAGAATGTCGTCATCGTTGACGGCGCTCGTTCCGCCTTCACGCGCGGCGGCCGCGGCGCGTTCACGGCGACCCGGATGGACACCGTCGGCGTCCAGGTGCTCCAGGAGCTCCTCAGCCGCTACCCGCAGCTTTCCCCGCACGATATCGAAGATGTCGGCATGGGCTGCGTCGGCGGCGTGGCCGAACTCGCCGGCATCGGCGCCAACCACATCGTGCGGCTCGCCGGCCTGCCCGAGTCGGTTTGCACGTTCGACTCCAACCGACAGTGCGGCTCCTCGATGGAGACCATGCACCGCGTCGCGCAGGAGATCATGGTCGGCGCGATTGACGTCGGCATCGCGCTCGGCGTCGAGCGCATGGGCCGACAGCTCGGCGGCGGCGGCGGCGCAGAGCCGAACCGGATCACCGAGTTCAACCAGGAACGCCACCAGATGACCGAGGCGCAGCGCAACCTCGCGCCCGACCACGGCCTCGACTTCTCCGTGCCGATCCCCGACGAGATCCTCGACTCCTCGCCCGTCTGCTCGATGCTGCAGACCGCCCAGAACGTGGCCGAGATGTACGACATCTCCCGCGAGACCCTGGACGAGTTCGCGGTCGAGTCGCACCGCAAGTACGGCGAAGCGCTGGCCAACGGCTTCTACGAGGGCGAGATTGTCCCGATCGAGGTCGAGCGCCCCGTCTTCGACGAGGAAGGCAACCTGCTGCTCGACGAGCGCGGCGAACGCGCCGTCGTCTCGGTCGACGAGGGCTACCGCCCGGGCACGAACTTCGAGGGTCTCAGCGGTCTGCGCACCGTGCGCGGCACCGTCTCGCACACGCAGAGTGAGATCCGCATTACCGCCGGCAACTCCTGCCCGACCAACGACGGCTTCACCGCCGCGCTGCTGATGAGCGAGCGCAAGGCGGACGAGCTCGGCCTCGAGCCGCTGGCTCGGATCGCCGGCTTCGGCGTCGGCGGCGTCAAGCCGCAGGTCATGGGTCTCGGCCCGATCCCGGCGACCCGCAAGGCGCTGGCCCACGCCGGCATCGACGCCTCCGAGATCGACCGCGTTGAGTTCAACGAAGCCTTCGCCGCACAGGTCATCCCGTCGGTGAAGGAACTTGGCATCGAGATGGACAAGGTCAACGTCAACGGCGGTTCGCTGGCCATTGGTCACCCGCTCGGCGCGACCGGCACCCGACTAGTCACGACGGTCGCCCGCGAGCTCAAGCGCTCCGGCAGCCAGTACGGTCTGGCCACCCAGTGCATCGGCGCGGGCATGGGCATCAGCACGATTATCGAGGCTGTCTAGGGCAACTGACCACCCGGACATCCTCAACCACGCAGAGGGCACGGGCGTACCGCCCGTGCCCTCTTGCATCTCATTGATGTACGCCTAGCCTGTGAGCAATCGAACACCATCATCGGAAGGCAATGACATGTTCCGAAACCAATGGCGACTCGTCAGTCTGGCGCTGCTGGGAGTAATCGCGATTGTCGCAGGTGCGGTGTACGCCACGTCCGACGGTGACGCCGAAATCCGAGTGGCGACCATGCGCCACGACGACGGCCGCGTTGAGGTCGCCGTCCAGCAACGCGACGCTAGCGGCGGCTGGGGCGAACGGCAACTGCCCGTGGCGCGCTTCCTGCCGCCCGGGGTCACCGGCGAATGGCGCGTGTCATCGCCCGTCAACGTCCTGGCGGCGGCCGGTGGCATGAGCGGCGACGCAACGTCGACCGAAGCGCCCGCCGAACTCCACTGCATCGTCCATCACGGATCAGATGTCGATCAGTTCTGGCTCGCTTTCAATGGGTTCGCCCAAGGCGGCGCTGCCGGACTTGGTGTGGCCAATGTCGAGATCCACGGCGAGCCGATCGTTGCTGACCAGGCTGCGGCAATCGCAGACTGCGTCGAGCGCGGCGCGGTCAGCATCGCCTCAACGATTCCCGATCTTGATGGCCTGCAGGCCGCCCTCATTGGTGCGCGTTCGAGTGGCGCAATTCTGATTACCTTCAACTCCGGCGCCGATGTCGCGGGACTCGTCGGCTCGACCGTTCACTACGGCCTCGACGACCATGCTGCCGGACAACTCGCCGGCCGCGAGTTCAACAACGCCGGCGCGACCGGAACGATCCTCTGCGTGCTTCACGAGCCGGTCAACATCGGCCTCGAAGACCGCTGCGTAGGACTCGACAGCACCTACAACGGCGAGGTCCAGCGTCTGCAACTTCCAGCCGATGCCCTGATCAATCCTCAAGCCACGGGGACGGCTATCGCAGGAGGAATCATGACTCATGAGGCAGCAGGTGTTGTGGTGCTCAACGGAGCCCTCGCCCCGCTTGCCACCGGGACCGTTGCCCAGATTCAAAGCGACGCGTTGGTCGGAGTCATTGGCGCGTCCATCGCGGCGCCGTTCCTGGTAGACGACGGCGCTTTGCTCTTCGCGATCGACGACGGTAGCCAGGTCCAAGCGACCCATGTGACGCTGGCAATCAAGAACGTCGACGCGAACCCCGCAGCACGGACACTGCTGGCTCTGTCGGCCAGCCAGGCCCAGGGCACGACCTTGATGCTGATGCGGCCGCTGGTGCTGAATCAGGACTACATCAGCAACCTGCCGGCCGACTGGAGAGCGCAATCCTGCGCCCTGGTCAACCAACTCGCCCCGCAACTCGCGTCAGCGTTCTGCGGCCAGTAATCGGCCAAGGTGTCGTAGCAATCCAAGAGGGCGGGCCAATCGGCCCGCCCTCTTCGGTCTCTACGACTACCAAGCACCGATTGGTCTTCGGTAAACGTAGACTGCAAGAGGACACTTCCAGAGGAGCAGATCACCATGGTCACCGAGACACGACCCGCGACGCCCGTTGGCGTTAGCCATCCGCTTGACCCACTGACCCCCGATGAAATCTCGGCGGCATCACAGATTGCCGCCTCGCACGAGCCACGCGACGGCTGGCGATTCCCGCTTGTCGCTCTTGACGAGCCGTCCAAGGACATCGTGCGCGGATTCTCCGACGGCGACGCCCTCGAGCGGCGGGCGCTGGTGCTGTTGCACGACATCACGAGCGGCGATTCCGTCGAGTGCCTCGTCGACCTGGCTTCCGAATCGGTGGTCCGTTGGTCGCCGCTGGTCGGTCACCAGCCGTTCCCGCTGATGGAAGAGTTCGGCCGCGCCATCGAGGCGGTCAAGTCGGACTCGCGCTGGCTGGCGGCGATGAAGAAGCGCGGCTACTCGGACGAGCAGATCGAGTTGATCCAGGTCGACCCCTGGCCGGGCGGCAACTTCGGCACGGCCTGGGAAAACGAGCACCGCACGCTCAAGGCAATCTCGTACCTGCGCGACTCCGAGGAATCAAACGGCTACGGCCGCCCGATCGAGCACGTCATGGCCGTCGTCGATCTGGTCGCGAACGAAGTGATTGATGTCGTCGACGAGCCCGGGCCGCCGGCGCCCGACACGTCGCTCGACTACCGCTACAACGACATCGCGCCGCGCGAGGACCTGAAGACGCTCGACATCGTCCAGCCGGACGGCGTCTCCTTCACGCTCGACGGACACCTGCTCAGTTGGCAGAAGTGGCAGATGCGCGTTTCGTTGCATCCGCGCGAGGGCCTGGTCCTGCATCAGATCGCCTACAACGACGATGGCGAGCTGCGCCCGATTTGCTACCGCGCCTCGATGACCGAGATGGTCGTGCCCTACGGCGACCCCTCGCCGACGCAGTACTTCAAGAACGCATTCGACTCGGGCGAAGTCGGCGGTCTGGGCCGTCTGACCAACTCGCTTGAGCTGGGTTGCGACTGCCTGGGCGAGATCGTTTACATGGACGGCCACGTGACCAACGAGTTCGGCGGTTCGCGCACAATCAACAACGCGGTCTGCATCCACGAAGAAGACTTCGGCATCAACTGGAAGCACACCCGGGTCGAGAACGACATCCCGGTCTCCGAGGTGCGGCGCACCCGGCGGCTGGTCGTCTCGGCGATTGCGACGGTCGGCAACTACGACTACGGCTTCTATTGGATGTTCTACCCGGACGGCTCGTGGGAGCAGGAGGTCAAGGCAACCGGCATCGTGCAGACGATTGCCGCAGACCCCGACGACCCGCAGATCACGCGGCACATGATCGCTCCCGGCCTGGCCGCGCCGATCCACCAGCATTTCCTCTGCTTCCGCTTGGACATGGAGGTCGACGGCGGCACCAACACGGTCTACCAGGTCGACACGGTGCCGCTGCCGGCCGGTCCCGACAATCCCTACGACAACGCCTTCACCGCCGTTGCCAAGCCGCTGATCAACGAGACCGACGGCGAGGGCGTGGTCAACTCGGCCTCTGCCCGTCATTGGCGGATCGCCAACACCAACAAGGTCAATCACGTCGGCCACGCGCCGGCCTACCTGCTGGTGCCCGGCGAGACCGTCTCGCTGATGGCCGGCCCCGACGCGGCCGTTCGCGGACGCGCCGGCTTCACCCACAAGCAACTCTGGGTCACGCCGTACGACGACTCGCAGTTCTACCCGGCAGGCGACTACCCCAACCAGAGTCAACCCGGCGAGGGCATCCCCGCCTGGGTCGCGGCCGATCGCGAGATTGCCGACGAGGACCTCGTGCTCTGGTACACAGTCGGCATGAACCACATCGTCGTGCCCGAGGACTGGCCGGTCGCGCCGGTGCATCGCAGCGGCTTCAAGCTGCGACCGTCCGGATTCTTCAGTCACAACCCGGCCCTCGACCTGCCCGAGGCCGACCACTGCGGTCACGAGATGGACCACGACTCCCACGACCACTCCAACCACGCGGCTCACAACGGCCACAGCTAGGCAAGTCCTCTCGGGCTACAGCAAGGAGCGTCGGTGGTCACGGAAGCTGTCAGGAAGACGCATCCGCTCGACCCACTGTCGGCCGATGAGATTGTACGAGCGTCGGCGATCATCAGCGAGCACCTGGGCTCGCCAGAGTCGTTGCGTTTCCTGCTCTTGGCCGCGTTGGAGCCTGTGAAGGGCGCACATGACGGTCCCCGCTGCGCAGAGGCGGTCTGCATCGACATCGATTCGGGCCTGACGACTGAGGTTGTCGTCGATCTCGATGCGGCCGCGGTTCGCTCCGCCGTAGAGCGTCCCGACGTTCAGCCTCCCGCGCTGTTTGAAGAGTACGAACGCGCCGACGCGGCAATTCGGGCGGACCAAGGCTGGCGAGCGGCGATGCGAGGACGCGGTCTCAGCGAAGCGCAAATCGACCTGTCGTTCATTCATCTCTGGCCGACGGGAAACTTCGGCTCGCAGTGGGAAACGGATCACCGGATTCTCAAGGGCATCGTGTACCTGCGCGACGAACCCGACGACAACGCCTATGGGCGGCCGGTCGAGGGGCTGATCGCGGTTGTCGACCTGTCTGAGCAACGCGTGCTTGAAGTGATTGACGAACCGTCGCCGGCGCCCGCGGCGTCCTCGTTGCGATTCGATCACGATCACGGCGGACCACATCGCGAAGATCTGAAGTCGCTCGACATCGTCCAACCGGAAGGGCCGTCATTCACGCTCGAGGGTCATTTGCTCAAGTGGCAGAAGTGGCAGATGCGGGTCTCATTGCACCCGCGCGAGGGGCTGGTCCTGCACAAGATTGGCTATGAGGACGACAGCCGGCTGCGGCCGATCTGCTATCGCGCCTCGCTGGCCGAGATGGTCGTTCCCTACGGCGACGCGTCGGTCGGGCACTACTTCAAGAACGCCTTCGATTCGGGCGAGTGCGGGATCGGACGACTGGTCAACTCGCTCGAATTGGGCTGCGACTGCCTCGGCGAGATTGCCTACCTGGATGGCGTCGTCACCGACGAACGCGGCGGCGCGCGCACGATCAAGAACGCGATCTGTATCCACGAAGAGGATGCCGGACTGCTATGGAAGCATACGTACCGGTATCCGGACGAACGCGGGACCCAGTCCTGGCTCCGACGCTCGCGGCGCCTGGTGGTTTCGTCGATCGCGACCGTCGACAACTACGACTACGGCTTCTACTGGTACTTCTACCAGGATGGTTCATGGGAACACGAGGTCAAGGCGACCGGGATCGTCCAGACAATGGCAATCGATGACGACGATCCGTTAGCAACCCGCAACAGGATCGCGCCTCGCCTTGCCGGCGTGCACCATCAACACTTCCTAAGCTTCCGACTCGACATGGAGGTCGACGGACCCCAGAACACGGTCTACGAGGTCGACACCGTGCCGCTGCCGCTCGGACCCGAGAACCCATACCACAACACGTTCACCGCTCAGGCGACGCCGATTCGGGACGAGTCGCAGAGTGGTCGGGAGGTGAACTCATCAGCGGCACGCCACTGGCGGATCTCAAACGACGCGCTTGAGAATTCCATTGGTGAGCCTCCGGCTTACGCACTCACACCCGGCGCGACGATCTCGATGATGGCCGACGAGCGCTCAATGATCGCCCAACGAGCTGCGTTTGCGCGCAAGCAGCTCTGGGTGACTGCCTACGACGCGTCGGAGCGCTATCCGGGCGGCGACTACCCGGCCCAGAGCGATCCAGGTCTGGGAATTCCGGCGTGGATCGCAGCCAATCGACCGCTGGCGCAGTCGGATGTCGTGCTCTGGTACACCGTTGGAATGAATCACATCGTCCGGCCCGAGGACTGGCCCGTGATGCCGGTGCAACGCGCCGGATTCAGCATGAAACCCTGGGGGTTCTTTGCGCACAATCCCGGACTCGACGTACCCATGCCAGATCACTGCGAGCATGACATGAATCAGGCGCGACACTGACCCGTAAATCAGGCATAGTGAACGTACACGCCTCGGGCGGGGCGCCTGATTGTGAGGGTCGCAGATGGTCGTCGGAGTCTCTGCCATGAGTGGACTCGATGCCTTCGAACAACTCGAGTCGTGCGTCCGCTCCTACATCCGTTCCTGGCCGACCGTGTTCGAACGCGCTCAAGCCGCAAAGCTCTGGGACGAGGACGGCCGCGAGTACCTCGACTTTTTCTCCGGCGCCGGCGGGCTCAACTACGGTCACAACCACGAGTCGATGATCGACGCCCTCGTGGACTACCTGCGCTCACAGGGCGTGCTGCACTCGCTCGACATGGCGACGACCGCCAAGCGGGAGTTCCTGGAGCGCTTCGACAAAGTCATCCTGCGTCCGCGCGGGATGTCCTACCGCGTGCAGTTCCCCGGACCGACCGGCACCAACGCCGTCGAAGCCTCGCTCAAGTTGGCCCGCAAGGTCACCGGCCGACAGGACATCGTCTCCTTCACCAACGCCTTTCACGGCATGACCCTGGGATCGCTGGCGCTGAGCGGCAACGTGGTCAAGCGCGAGTCGGCCGGCGTGCCGCTCGAACACCACGCGACTGCCCCGTTCGACGGCGAACTCGGACCAAGCGTCGACACGATTGCTGTCCTCGACGACATGCTCACCGGCGGAGAAATCTCCGCCGCCGCCGTGATCGTCGAGACGATCCAGGGCGAGGGCGGACTCCATGCAGCGGGCTTCGACTGGTTGAGGCGGCTGTCCGAGTGCTGCCGGCGCCACGAGGTGCTGCTAATGGTCGACGACATCCAGGCCGGCTGCGGACGCTCGGGCAGCTTCTTCTCCTTCGAACCGGCCGGCATTGAGCCGGACATCGTCTGCCTGTCCAAGTCGATCTCCGGCAGCGGCCTGCCGATGGCGCTGACGTTGATCAGGCCTGAACTCGACATCTGGGGTCCGGGCGAGCACAACGGCACATTCCGTGGCAACAACGCCGCCTTCGTCACCGCCACCGAGGCGCTCGACTTCTGGCAGGACGACCGCTTGGCCCGCGAGGTGCAGCGCAAGTCCGACATCGTCCGAACAGAGTTGGAAGCAATCGCCTCGGAGCACGAGTCGACTCGAGCCACGGTTCGCGGACGCGGGCTGTTGATCGGTCTGCACTCGCCGCTCGACGGCCTGGCCTCGCAGGTCTGCCGGGCGGCATTCGAGCGCGGCCTCCTGCTGGAGACCTCGGGCGGCGCCGCCTCGGACGTGATCAAACTCATGCCGCCGCTCACAATCGACGACGAAGATCTCGAACGCGGTCTGGCCATCCTTCGGGAATCGGTCGCCGCGGTCGCGCCCTAGCGTCAGGCCGGCGTGAGGGTCAGCTCGCCCTCGCTGTTGGCTTCGATGTCCTCCCACTCGATGTAGAGCGGGAAGTACTCCATGTTCAGCCACTTCTGCATGTGGTCCTGATAGTGGGGCGAGTCGGGTCGCCCGGAGTTGCCCGGCGGCAGCACAATCCGCGCGCCGTTGAGATTCGAGAGATCGAAGATCTGCCGGTAGCTCACGCCGTGATCGGCGGGCTGGTTGACGAGGCCGGTCGCGTTGTTCGGCGTGTTGCCGTCCCCGCCCTTGGGGAAGTCGCCGACGTTGAACCGCGCCGCCCGCTCCGGGTCGCGTCCCAGGTTGTGCCGCCAGGTCACTGAATGGGCGTCGCCATAGCGCCACATCCCGCGATCGGCGCCGTGTCGTTCGCCGAGCGCTGCGCCGGCGGCAACGAGCGACTCGCCAATCACATCGTCCCAGGACGCGCCCTCGGGCAACGTCAGCGAGCTGTCCGCCCGCAGCTGCTCGTGCAGGATGCGCAACTCGTCGGCGGAGCCTTCGGGCAATCGCGCCGGCGCGTTGAAGAAGCGGCGCACCGTCCGGCTGATCATCTGCTGGCAGAGCTCCTGGTAGAGCAGGCCGGGCGCAGAGTCGATCGCCAGATGGCCATTCCACTCGCTAAGCATTGCCTGCAGTTCCGTCGCCGCGCCATTCACATCAGCCGCCGCGACGCGTCCGGCCATGTAGCGGGCGTGGATGCTGGTCTGGTCCGACTGGATCTCCGGCATGTCCTCAGGCGACCAGTCGGTACGTCCCTGCAGCAACTCCCGCAGCCGGTCGGCCCGATACGGCGTCTGGCTGAAGGTCAGGTAGTAGGGATAGTCGGGTGTCGTCGTGCGGTTGTTGGCCGTGATGATCACGCCGGTGGCGGGATTCTGATCCTGTGGCAGTTCGTCGGCCGGGATTTCGCCGTCCCACTCGTGCGACCCGTCCCAGCCATTGACCGGCGTCAGCCTGGCCTGGCGGATCGGCACGCGGCCCGTGTACTGGTATCCGATCTCCCCCTGCTGATCGGCGAAACAGTAGTTGCCGGAGATCGAGTCGTAGCGCTGGAACCCCTTGCGCGCGTCGTGGATGTTGTCCGACCTGAAGATCGGCAGCATGCCGTCGAAATCGTGACACGGATCGGAGAGAGCGAAGCGGGCGCTGAGCACTTCGTCGTCGGTTTCGGGATCGCCCTGCACGATTGGGCCGTGTCTGGTGGACCAGACGGTCTGCGTGACCGGCTCCTCGCCGCGAATCTCGATTACCTCCTCGCGCCGCTGGAGCGGCTCGTCGCCGTCCAACCACTTGGCAACCGGACCAGAGCCATTGAGCACGATCCGCTCGCGGTAGACGTCCCAACGGTCGCCCTGGGCATGGGTCATCGTCCATGCGACTTGCGTGTTGTGTCCGTAGTAGACCGGTCCCGGATAGCCGGGATTGACCGGACCGGCGACCACGAACTCCGGGCACTGCATGTGCATCACGAACCACTGCGGCGGGACGCTGAAGGCGAGATGCGGATCGCCCACAACCAGCGGCTTGCCGCTGGCGGTGTGTTCGCCGTCAATCACCCAGCAGTTCGATCCGTCCAGGCTGCCGCGGCGAGTACCGGGCTCTGCTTCAAGGTCGGCCAACGCCTCGGCGAAGGCGTGCCTGCCGTTAGCCCATGACGCGCCCGCCGGCGCGATCAATGCGCCGTCGGCAGGCACGTCGGGTGTCAGTGCCTGCAACGCGTCCAGGCCGAGCCGGGCGGCGACTTCCGCGTTGCCAATCTTGGTCGACCACTGAAGGTTGGCCGAGACCATCTTAAGAATGGCCAGCGAGTCGACCGGAGACCAGGGCTGCATCTCGTGTTCGAGGAGCCCGAATTCGACCGGCGCCGGACCGGCAGCGATGGCTGCGTTGATGCCATCGGCGTATGCCTGCAAGATCATCCGCGCATCGTCGGACTGATCTTCCCACTCGCGGGCCGCATCGCGACCAAAACCGAGCGTGCGATTCATCCGGTCGATGCGCAGCAGACCCCTGTTGAGCAGCGCGGCCGCTCGGCCGTGAGCCATGTGCCGATACAGCTCGATTTGCCAGCCGCGCTCCTGGCCCATGCAATAACCCTGGGCGAAGAACGCATCTCGGGCCGTCCCGGTCTGCGCATGGGGAACGCCCCAGCGATCCCAGACGATCCGTATTGGCGCATCGAGCCCTTCCACTTCGAGCTCACCGTCAATCTGATGCAACGTCGATTGATCAGCCATCGTTTGCGCTCCCTCATGCCGCCTCGCGACGGTCCAGCTACGCCTTCGGCATGGTAGACCGACCGTGCCCAGATCGGCGTGTGCCCGTTCGTGATGTGCCCGCGACGTATGGGACCTCGAGGGTCGGCTGTTGCCTCAGCCGAAACACCGTATCGAGCGTTATGTTGCATAACCGTGTAACGGATATGATCGGCTGCAATGTGTATCAACGTCCCTGGTGGAAGGAACAATTGATGAGACGTCTTTCCAAATCGCACGTACTGACGTTGGTCGTCGGCATAATTCTCGGCGCGCTCGCGCTCGGCATCGTGCATGCGGCGACCAGCCTGACCAGCGAGGTTCGCATCGGCGCGCGGCTGCTGGACGACGGCCGGGTCGAGGTGGGGTTGCAACAGCAGCAGGACAGTTCCTGGGTCAGCCTTGAGGCGCCGGCCAGTCGCTTCCTACCGCCGACTGCCGAGCGCGGCGAGTGGCACTACAGCACCGGGATCGCGGTCACCGGCACGATTGCGGATGAGCCCGTGGTGATCGTGCGCCGTCCACCAGTGATGTGCGTACTGGGACATGCCCATCCCGCCGACGATCGCTTCTGGCAATGGACGCTGGCTGCCTCGCGGGTACATGGCATCCAGTACGGCGTTGACCTGCGGCTCTATGCGGCGGACGACAGCGATGATCACGCTGCGGACCTCCGAGACTGCATTGCCTCGGAGCCGATCGCCATTGCCACGTCGCTGCCGTACGCCGAGGCTCTCGCTGCACCGCTGGCCGAGGCACGCGATGCCGGCATTCTGGTCGTCACCTTCAACTCCGGCGCCGACGACGCGGATAGCGTCAACTCGCTGCTGCACATCGGGCTGGATGACCATTCCGGCGGCGTACAGGCGGGCGCTGAGCTCAACAACGCCGGGGTGACCGGCACGGTGCTCTGCGTCATTCACGAGACCGACAACGTCGGCCTGCGCCAACGCTGCGAGGGTCTCAAGGCCGGCTATGGCGATGCGGGCGTGGTCGAGGAGATGTTCGTCGACACGCAGGGACCTGCGGACGTCGACGCGGTGCAAGGATTGCTTGAGGAGCGAGTCTCGGCCGGCGGAATCGGCGGCGTCGTCACACTGAACCACGACACGGGCATGGCGGCGTTGGCTGCCGTGGAGGCGCTCGAGTCCGATGTTGCCGTGGCAAGCTTTGGCTTCAGTGACGGCCTGGCGGCTGCAGTCCGTGAAGGCAAGATGCTCTTCCTCGTCTGGGATCACCCGGTGGTCCAAGGCTACCTGGCAGTCTCGGCCATGGCGTTGGCGTTCAGCCTGGAACTGAGTGATCTCAACTCCGAGGTCTTCCTCAATGGCGCAAAGATTCTGATCGAACCGACCCTCGCCGACCAGGATCGCGCCGCCGAACTGCAATCGATGTTCCGCTTTGCCGATCGCCTGAGCGGCCAGACAGAGGAATCGGAAGGCGACGGACCATAGCTCTCCTCGGCCCAATCGGGCCGAAGACGAAGCTCACGGCGCGCGGCTGGTCAGCTTGATCAGCCGCGCGCCGCATCTGAGACTGGTGCCGGTCGCCCGCCGACCCAGAGCTATGGGAGCATCCCGCCATGCGCTACATCATCTACGGGGCCGGAGGCATCGGCGGCGGCATTGGGGCCCTGCTCACCCGCGCCGGCTCTGAGGTTGTCCTGATCGCCCGCGGCGACCACCTGACGGCAATGCGCGAGCGCGGGCTGCTGGTGCGTCAGCCCGGCCGCAACGAGACCGTGCAGGTGCAGACAGCCTCGCATCCGGATGAGATCGACTTCCGTGAAGGCGACATCGTCGTCTTGACGATGAAGGGCCAGGACACCTCCGGCGCGCTTGACGACCTGGAACGGAGCGCCGGACCCGAAATTCCGGTGGTCTGCGGACAGAACGGCGTCGGCAACGAGCGCAGCGCCGCGCGGCGTTTCCTCAACGTCTACGGCATGTTGGTCGTGATGCCAGCCACATTTCTCGTCCCCGGAGAAATTGCCTTGTTCGGCGAGCCAAAGCCGGGCCTGCTCGACAGTGGATGCTTCCCCGATAGCGTCGACGAGACCGTCACTCAACTCTGCGCCGACCTGGAGCAGGCTGGATTCAACGCGCAGCCGGATCCGCGCGTAATGCGGCTCAAGTACGGGAAGCTACTCGACAACCTGGGCAACGCCGTCGGTGCGCTGTGCGGCGAAGACGCGCTGCGTTCCGGCGGTGACGATGTGCGCGCGTTCACGCGACGAATGCGAGACGAAGCAGTCGCCTGCTACGACGCCGCTGGCATCGACTATGCCTCTCGGCGAGAGATCGGCGAACGCCGTGCCGCGACGTTCAGCGCAGGAGAGATTCCGGGCGTGGAACGCGGCGGCAGCTCGACCTGGCAGTCGTTCCGGCGCGGCCGACCAAGCATCGAGACCGATTGGCTCAATGGCGAGATCGTCCTGCTCGGCCTGGAACACGGCGTCCCGACGCCGGCCAATCGTGCCTTGCAACTGATGGCCAAGCGCACGCTTCGCGCCGGACTGGGGGATGGGGCCGTGCCGCTGGAAGAGATTGTCGCGCTCGAACGTGAGCTGGGCAACGGATAGCAGGAGTTCAAGTCGCCGTTCAAGTGGCCAGGCCGTCAACGACGCGCGCGTTGGGCAGACGCGCGAGGTCGTCCGCGCGCACGCCAATCTTGAGCGATCGGCTGCCGCCGCCCAGCCACATCAACTCGTCGCCGGTGATCCGGGCATCGATCAGAATCGGAATCTCGGGCGGCAAATCGAACGGCGTAACGCCTCCCGAAAGCATGCCCGTGACTTCCTCGGTTTCCTCGAACGAGGCAAAGGAGCACTTGCGCACACCCATTTCCTTGCGCACGGTGCGGTTGACGTCGAGCCGCGTGTTGGCCAGGGCCAGGCAGGCGGCAAACTGCTTGGGTTCCTTCTTCGACGCCACCAGAATGGTGTTGACCGACGCCTCGGCTGCGATGCCGAACACCTCGCAAAAGACCGCTGTATCGGCCTGGTCGGGCCGGCAGGCGATGGTCTCGTAGGCGATTCCGTTGCTGGCGAGGAATCCGCGCACCCGTGATTCGATCTGTTCTGCGGCGTCCACTTGACCGCTCCTATGCAATCACACTCGCAAGGCGCTATATTACGCGAACCTGAATCACAACCCGATCAGGGCATGCCCGTGTACTTCCGGGCGGGACATACGCGAGGAGCGAGACCATGTCAGAACGCAACTATTGGAAGCGAATGCAGCGCAAGCGCTTGAGCCGACGCTCGTTGATTTCAGCGTCCGCCCGGGCCGGCGTCGGCGCGGCGGGTCTGGCACTGGTCGGCTGTGGCGACGACGATGACGATCAGCAGGCAGCCGCGCAGGTGCAGCAGGCCGCACAGCCCGACCAGGAGCAGGTGCAGGCGCAACAACAGGCGCAGCAGACTGCAACCCAGCAGGCCGCGACGCAGCAAGAGGCCGCCGAAGAGCAGGCGGTCGCGCTGCTGCCCGGTCAGTTGACCGCCGAGGAAGAGGCGATGACGCTGACCGCCGAGCAAGAGTGGCGGCTGCGCTATCACTGGTCGAAGCTGCAGAACCTGCCCGGTCAGGCCGATGGCCCCAAGCACGGCGGCACCTGGCGCCTGGCGCACGCGGCCCCGGCGAACTGGAACGTGTTGGGACCGAATGCCAGCCTCATGGCCGCCTTCGCGCCCATGTTCTATAGCCAGCTCGTCGTATTCCCCATGGACGACTACGCCAACGCCCACTACTACCTCAACGAGGGCGACTTGGCGGCCGGATGGGAAGTCCCCGAGCCGACGACCGTCGTCTTCCAGCTCCAGGACGGCATCACCTGGCAGGACAAGCCGCCGGTCAACGGTCGCGCGATGACCGCCGAGGATGTCAAGATCGCCTACGACGCGCTGCGCGAGGAGGGCCGCGTGCAGGCGTCCTCCTACACCGCGGTCAACAGCATCGACTACGACAACGCGAGCAACAACGTCCGCTTCAACCTTGCGGAGCCGGCAGCATACCTGCTCAACAACATGATGAACCCGTTCCACACCGTCGTGGCGCCGGAGTTCGTCGAGGAGCCGAGCCTGCTCGACCTGGCCGAGAACACGGTCGGCACGGGCCCCTTCCAGCTTGACAGCGCGACCACCGGTTCGGAGTGGCGCGGCAGCCGGCACCCCGAGTACCACAAGGTGGATGCCCGCACCGGCCTGAAACTGCCCTACATCGACAACATCCACGGTCTCGACTTCGTCGGCCAGCGCGAGTCCGAGTGGGCTGCCTGGGAAACCGGCGAGACCGACTGGATCCGCCTGCAGGACATCACTGAGTACGACCGCGCGATCGAACAGCACCCGGACATGGTCGTCCAGGTCACGGCGCCGCCTCCCGGCTGGCAGCCGCACATGACCTTCAAGGACCTGACCGCCGAGCCGTTCAACGACCCACGCGTGCGCCAGGCGCTGTCGCTGGGCATGGACCGCGACGAGCAGGCGGCCGGCGTCTACTACGGCCTCGCCGCGGGCGGTTACGGCCAGAACTGGACCTTCTTCAAGGACGAGACATCGCCCTGGGGCTTCCGCGAGTGGCCCTGGACCTTCGAAGAGCTGGGCGACTTCCACGTCTTCAACGCAGCCGAGGGCAAGCGCCTGCTTGACGCTGCCGGCTACAACGAGGACAACCCGCTCACCTTCGACGCCGCATTCCACACGGTGCCCGGCTTCTACCTCGATCACTTCCTGCTGGTCGTTGACCAGTGGAACCGCAACCTGGGCGCCAACGTCACCCACGAGCAAATCGAGTGGGAGTCCTGGCTGGCCTTGCTGTTCACCAAGGAGTACAGCGGCACGCTGTTCACCTGGCTGGTCGGCAGTGAGATGGACGCCGACGGTCTCGCCTACGGCCGCATGCACTCCGAGAGCCCCGGCAACATCTACGGGATCAACGACCCGGATGTCGACCAGTGGGCCGTCGAGCAGCGGCAGGAGCTGGACGTTGTCAAGCGCTCCGAGATTCTCGAGAAGATTCGCGTCCGCGAGCTCGAGAACATGTGGCGCATCTTCTGCGTCAACCCATACCGCATGGCGGCGCGCCGCGAGTACCTGTTCAACCAGATGGACACGTACAACGCCTGGAACCCGGGCTGGGGCGCGACCAACACCGAGAAGATCTGGAAGAACGTCTAGTCTCTCGTTCGCTCGTCCGCCCAGGGACCGCATCCGCGAGCCCCTGGGCGGACGATTCGCGCTGGGCAGAGTGTGGGCAAGACGCGGAGGACGCGATGACCGGCTATATCATCCGCCGGATTATCGGAGCGCTGTTTGTGCTCCTGATGCTGTCGTTCATTGTGTTCATGCTCGTGAATGCAGTGCCGGGCAACACGCTGACCCGCCTGCTCAACCAGAGCCCGCAGGGCGCCAACCTGACGCCTGCACAGATCGAGCAGTATGAGATCGACCTCGGTCTCGACAAGCCGGTGCTCGAGCGCTATGGCAATTGGCTCTGGGATGCCTTCAACGGCGACCTCGGCAAGTCGTTCGCCACCAGCTTGCCCGTCTGGGGCGAGATTCAGGACCGGCTGCCGCGCAGCGTCCAGCTGGTGATCATGGCGACGCTGATTTCCTCGCTGCTGGCGGTACCGATTGGAGTGTTTTCTGCCATCCGGCAGGGGGGAGCGGGCGATTACATATCGCGGATCTTCGCGATCCTCGGGCTGGCCGTGCCCAACTTCTTCCTTGCCGTGCTGGTGGTGACGTTCGCGGCGGCGTGGCTCAACGTGTCGCTCTCAACCATTGATCCTCCATACATCTGGGATGGAGTTGCGCACAACCTCGAAGGGTTGATTGCGCCCTCACTCGTGTTGTCCGCGTCGCTGATGGCGACCGTGATGCGCATGCAGCGTTCGACGGTGCTTGAAGTCGTCAACGAGGATTACGTGCGCACGGCTCGGGCCAAGGGTCTGGCCGAGCGGGCGATCATCATGCGGCACGTGATCCGCAACTCGCTGATCCCGGTGATCACGATCTTCGCCAACCAGTTCGCCTTCCTGATCTCGGGCGCCGTGATCGTCGAATTCATCTTCCGCATCGACGGCATCGGCGCACTCGCGGTCCGCGCCATCCGCCAGGTGGACTTCACGCTGGTCCTGGGCATTTCGCTCGTCGTCGGTTTCGGGGTTGTGTTCATCAACATCCTTGTCGACCTGAGCTACGCCTGGCTCGATCCGCGGATCCGGTACTCCTAGGTCACTGTTGGTCAATGGAGCGAATCTGAGATGTCAACCGCAACCGAAGCCGCAGATCCAATCGCACTCGACCTGCGTGGCGAGAGCCCGCGCTGGTGGGTCACCTGGCGTCGCCACGCGCGCAACAAGCCGCTCGGCGCGATCGGGGCGGTGTTCATCTTCATTCTGATCGTCGCCGCGATCTTCGGGCAAGACATCAACGTCGGCGGGAGCACGATCATTCCCGGCTTCTCGCCGCACCCGGCCAGCGAGACCAACATCATCAACAAGCTGGCCTCTCCCACGTTCCCCGAACACATCGCAGGCACCGACTCGCTCGGCCGCGACCTCTTCAGCCGGATCATCTATGGCGCGCGACCGGCAATCGTGATCGGCATCGTCGCGACCGGCTTGGGCATCCTCGGAGGCATGATCATCGGCATGATCTCGGCTTACGCGGGCGGCGTAACCGACCTGTTGCTGCAGCGCATCTCCGATGCCTTCCAGGCGCTGCCGCCGCTGCTGCTGATGATGACGCTGGTCACGGTGCTGACTCCGAGCATGACCACGGTGATCCTGGTGATTGTCATCTTCCTGATACCCGGGACTCAGCGTGTCGTGCGCGGGACTGTGTTCTCCACGCTGGAGAACACCTATGTCGAAGCCGCGCGCACGATCGGCGCCGGACCGGGCCGGATCATCACGCGGCACATCCTGCCCAACATCATGGCGCCGATCCTGGTGATCGCATCGGTCACGATCGGCGGCACCATTCTCGCCGAGGCGGCGCTGTCGTTCCTGGGACTGGGAGCGAACTCGGCCGAGAATCCGACCTGGGGCTTCATCCTGTTCGAGGCGACCCAGCGCGGCAATCTCGACCGCTGGCCCTGGCTGGCCCTGACGCCCGGCGCGGCAATCACGCTGATCGTGCTGGCCTTCAACCTGCTCGGGGACGCCTTGCGCGACGTGCTCGACCCGCGTCTGCGCGGCACTGGCGCCGGAGCCTGACCCTACATTCGACATCTCTCGACCGCTCGGGAACCTTTTGGGCCCTGCCGTCGTCTTGTATGGCGGAGGGTCAGTGAGGTCAGACGGTAGAACTGTCACCCCGCCCGCCCGCTGATGTCCGCACGGGAGACATCGGCAACCTCTCCGACTGGCCACCCTCCAGTTGCCTGTGACGCCCCCGACCGGTCCGCCGGTCGGGGGCGCTCCTCTTTCGACGAGGCGTGCGGCCAAGATTTTGGTTAGGCGCCGATCTTGTTGAGCAGGCGGTTGGTGTCGACGACGTGGCGGGTGAGGCCGAGCTTTTCGGGGGCGAGGCCCATGGCCAAGCCGAGGAGCTGGGGCACGTGCAGGATTGGCAGATTGAGGTTGCGGTCAATCACCTTGGCCGCATCGGGCTGCTGGGCGTCGAGATTGAGATGGCAGAGCGGGCAGGGCGTGACCAGCGCATCGGCGCCCTTGGACTGCGCCTCGTCGAGGTGCGTGCCGGCCATTGTCAGCGAGTTCTTCTTGTTGGTCGTCAGGATCGGGAAGCCGCAGCACTTGGTCATGCCGTCGTAGGTGACGGTCGTGGCGCCGAGGATCTCGATGAGCTGTTCGAGGCTGTTGCGCCGCGTCGGATTCTCGTCGAAGTCGAGCGTGCGCTCCGGGCGCACGAGGTAGCAACCGTAGAACGGTCCGAGGTTGAGTTCATCAAGCGGTTTCTTGACCAGCGAGTTGATCTTGTCGATACCAACGTCCTCGAGCAGGATCCAGAGCAGGTGGCGCGGATCAGCGGTGCCTCGATATTCAAGCCCCTCCGGCGCCAGGTGATGGTTGATGCGGATGCGGTAGTCGACTTCGCGGAACTTCTCGGCGGCGAGACGGTGGACGCCGACACAGGTCGAGCAGATGTCCATCAGCGGCAGATCCATCTGCTCCGACATCGCCATCGTGCGGGCGTTGAGCACATCCTGGAGGTACGGTTCGCCGTCGGAGATGATCCCCGCGCCGGTGCAGGCGGCAGCTTCGAGTTCGACCAGGTCCATGCCCAAGTGCTCGGCCACGGCGAGCGTGGAGGTGTACAGCTCGGGCGCCGCGCCGCGCGCGACGCAACCCGGCCAGAATGCGTACTTGCTCATGGTTCCGATTCCCCCGCTCTGCCGTGCCCTGATTGCCGACTTGAAACTTGAATCCTTAGTGACCGCCCAGCGCCGTCTCGAACTCCGCGCCAAAGGCGTCGGCGTCGACGTTGTGGTGATGCTTTTCGGCCTCGACTTCGTCGAAGATGCGCTCGATCTGCTCGCGTCCCTCGGCGTTGGCCCCGTGACGTTGAGCGATGGTCAGGAGCTTGCGCGACTTGAGCAGCCGGATCGCGCCCGGCGTGTAGTCCATCATTTCCTTGTGCGCGCCGATGTTGCCGGTCAACAGGCGTCCGATGCCGACCGACTGAACCGGCAGCATCATCTCGTCCAGGCGTCCGCGCTTGCGCACGCCTGAGGTGAATCCCTTGTGGTGGCGCGTGCCGTGGTTGTTGGTGTGTCCGGCCTCAATGGCGAGCGTGCGCAGCTCCATGATCGCGTCCATCGGCAGGACATCCTTGGGGCAGGCCTGAACGCACATGTAGCAGCGCGTGCAGTCCCAGATGCCGCCCTCTTCCTCCGCCAGGAACTTGAGCCGCTCGTCGCGCTTTGCGTCGCGGCTGTCCATGACGAATCGGTAAGCCTTGGCCAGGGCGGCCGGACCGAGGAAGTTCTCGTCCACCGCCGCGACGGTGCAGTCCGAATAGCAGGCGCCACAGTGGATGCAGGTTGACGCGTGCGACCAGTGATCGAATTCCTCGACGTTCTGGCGGTACTCCTTCTCGGGCGGTTCCTGGTCCTCGTACGGTTCCAGCCAGGTCTCGGCCCGCTCGAACTGATGCAGGAACTTCTCGACGTCGACAACCAGGTCCTTGATCACGTGCTGGTTGCCTTGCGGTCCGACATGGATCGGGTCGCCTCGCTCCGCTGCGGCGTCGACCTGAGTCTGGCAGGAGAGCATCGACTGCCCGTTGACCTTCATCGCGCAGGATCCGCAAATCGCGTGGCGGCAGGACATGCGGAATGAGAGCGTGCCGTCCTGTTCCCACTTGATCGCGTTGAGGCTGTCAAGCACGGTTTGACCCGGCTGCACGTCAACGGTGAACGACTCCTCATAGGACTCGTCCGTATCGGGGTTGTAGCGCTGAATAGTGAATTCCTGCTGGGCCATGGGTCTGCGCCTATTCGTTGCTCTGCTGCGCGCGGCTGGAAGTCGTCAGTAGGTTCGCTCCTGGAGGGGGAACGGCTCGCGGAACTTGGGCTCCATGTTGACCTCGCAGTACTCGAGTCGCGGGCCGTCCTCGCCCTCCTGCGGCCGATAGGCCAGCGTGTGGCGGTGCCAGTGCTCGTCGTCGCGGTCGGGGAAGTCGCGCCGCGCGTGTCCGCCGCGGGACTCCTGCCTTGCGATTGCCCCGGTGGTGATGACCTCGGAGTACTCGAGCATGTGTCCAAGCTCGATCGCGTCGAGCAGGTCGGTGTTGAAGGTCGAGCCGCGATCGTCGATGGCGACGTTCTTGAAGCGCTCCTGGTAATCCTTGACCTCGGCGAGGCACTCACGCAGCTCGGCGTCGTCGCGGAAAACGCCGCACTTGTCCATCATCGTGTCGCGCAGTTCGGCCCGGATCTGGCCAACCTTCTCGGAGCCGGTTGCGGTGAGGAACCGATCGACTTCGCCGATCGCATTGGCCATGTCGCCTTCGTCGATGCTGGTCGGTTCGAGGTCGTGTACGACATCGAGGATGCCGCGTCCCGCGCGGCGGCCCATGACCACTGCTTCAAGCAGCGAGTTGGTGCCCAGCCGATTCGCGCCGTGGACCGAGACGCAGGAGGCCTCGCCGGCGGCGAAAAAGCCGGTGATCTCCGGCGCGCCGTCCTGATCCTTGATCCGTACCTGGCCGTTGATGTCGCAGGGGATGCCGCCCATCGAATAGTGGGCGGTGGGCTGAATCGGCACCGGCGCCTCCAGTGGATCGATGCCGGCGAAGTCGCGGGCGAGATGCAGGACCGACGGCAGCGCGTAGCGAATCCGCTCCTCGCCGATCGGTCGCAGGTCCATGAAGACCGAGTCGCGCAGGTCGGTGACGCCGCGCCCCGCCTCGATCTCGGATTGCTCGGCCCGAGCGACAATGTCGCGCGGCGCGAGTTCCATCCGCCCCGGCGCATAGTTCTCCATGAAGCGGAAACCGTCCGCGTTGACGATATGCGCGCCCTCGCCGCGCGCCGCCTCGGAGAGCAGGATGCCGGAGCCCTGCAGTCCCGTCGGGTGGAACTGAACGAACTCCATGTCTTCCAGCGGAATCCCGGCGCGGTAGGCCATGACCACGCCGTCGCCGGTCGAGGCGAAGGCGTTGGTCGTGACGCGGAAGGCGCGGCCGTAGCCGCCGGTGCCAAACATCACGGCCTTGGCCGAGATGGCCTCGATCTGGCCGGAAAGGATGTCGTAGGCGACGAGACCCTGGCAGACGTTGTCCTTGACGACGAGGTCAAGCGCATACCACTCGGAGTAGACCTTGACGCCGCGCCGCAGGAGCTGCTCAAAGAGCACGGTCAGCACTGCGTGTCCGGTGCGGTCGGCGGCGTAGCACGCGCGCGGCGCGGTGTGGCCGCCGAAGCGCCGTTGAGCGACGTGGCCCTCTTCGTCGCGCGAGAAGGCGCAGCCCATGTGCTCAAGTTCGAAAATGTTCTCTGGGCCTTCGCGAGTCAAGACTTCGGCGGCGTCCTGGTCGACGAGATAGTCTCCGCCTTTGACGGTGTCGAACATGTGCAGGTCCCAGGAGTCTTCGGCCGAGTTGCCGAGCGAGGCCGCGATCCCGCCCTGGGCCGCGCCTGAATGTGAGCGCAGCGGGTGGACCTTGGAGAGAATCGCCACGTCGAGCGTGGGGTCGTTGGAGACCTCCAGGGCGGCGCGCATACCCGCCAGTCCCGAGCCGACAATCAGTACATCATGCTGCAACATCGTGCTGTCTCCCGCTCCGGATTGCCTGCCCAGTGTCGCACCAATCGTCATTGCGCGGTAGTCGTGCGCGGGACAGGCCTCTATTCCAGCTCGCGATAGTGCCGCACGATTTTGCGGCCCAATGGTCCGACTGCTTCGAGCGCCAGGTACTGAATCAAGATCACCGACTTGGCGTCGATGATCTCTCGCGCCTCCACGAGATCGATCGCTTCGCCAAGCGGTTTCCATTCGACGATTAGTTCCTCGTCTTCGTCGGTTTCGAGCGGGGACTCGACGCAGTCGCGGGCGATGAACCCGTGGAGAAACTCGTCCAGCGAGCCGGGAGCGACAAAAAATCCTCGGGCGTACTCGAGCCATCCAGGATCGAGTCCGACTTCTTCGCGCAGCTCACGCCTCGCGGTCTGCTCGGGTGTCTCGCCCGGATCGATCCGACCGGCGGGCAGTTCCAGCAGCGGCCGTCCCGTCGGGTGACGCCACTGACGTACGAAGGCGATGTCGCCATCGTCGCGGATTGCGAGGACGACGACGGCGTCGGGGTGCTCGACCACTTCGCGCCGGGCGCGTCGGCCGTCCGCCATCGCTACCTCGTCCACGCGAACGCTGATCCTCCGACCTTCGAAGACGCGATCGGACTGCAGCACGGTTTCGACGAGCGGCGCTGTCGCTTCTGCGGCCGGCTCGCTCATCCGTCGAGCCTGTCGCGCAGGTCGATCGTGACCGCAATCTCGTCGCAGGCGTTGTACTTGGGACAACGGAAGCACTCGTTCCAGACCTTGCGCGGGAAGGCGGAAACGCCGGAGATGCGGAAGCCGAGACGCTCGAAGAACGCAGGCGTCGTCGTCAGCGCGAACACCGTCTTCAAGCCCAGGTCGACGGCTTCGTCGAGGCAGGCATCGACGATGATTCGGCCCAGCCCGCGACCTTGCGTGCTCGGGTCGACCACGAGCGACTTAATCTCGGCCAGATCGCGCCACTCGACGTGCAGTGCGCCGGCGGCGAGCAATCGGGCTCCCTTGGGATCTCGGACTACAACGAAGTCTCGAATTGTCTCATAGATTTCCCCCTCGGTCCGCGGCAGAACGTCGCCGGTCGTGTCGAACCAGTACTGGATCAGGCGGTGAATCTCGGGGGCGTCGTAAATCAGCGCCTTCTCTGCGCAGAGCGGCTCAGTCGCGGCGGCGCCGTCTTCACTGCGCCGCTCTTCGAGAGCATGTTGCTCGGAAGCGCGTGGCTGGATCGTCGCCGCTGCAGTGGGGCCGATGGTCTCGGAGGTCATGAGGAGATCGCCGCCTGCAGCAGGTCTGAGGCGCTGGCCCGATTGGCGTCGCTCAGTCCGCCGAGCATCTCGGCCAGCTCATTCACGCGCTCCTGCTCGGACAACATACGCACCCCAACGGCTGTGCCGTCTGCGCCCAACGACTTGGCGACCGTGACGTGCTGTTCGGCGTGGGCCGCGACCTGCGGGAGATGCGTGATACACACGACCTGACTGCACGTTCCCAGGCGAGCCAGCCGCTCGCCGATGACGCCGCCACTGCGTCCGCCGAGTCCGACATCAACTTCGTCGAACACCATTAGCGGGACCACATTACTTTCGCCCATCACGGCCTTGATTGCCAGCGTCAAGCGGGCCGTCTCGCCGCCCGAAGCGATCCGCTGCAGCAGACGGACCGGCGTGTCGGGATTGAACGAGACCAGCAGCTGGACGCGATCGATACCCGTCTGATCGAATCCTATGCCAACTCCGTCGAGCAGAAAGCTCCGACCGTCAGCCGCGGGCGGGATGAATGCAAACTCGAACGCCACGCGGGCGTCGGGCAGGCGCAGCATCTCGCATTCGGCGGAGACTGCTGCCTCGAGGCGCTCGGCAGCCGCTTGACGCTGCCTGCTGAGTTCGGAGGCGGTGTCCATGAAGTCGGCTGCGAGCTGCTCCGCCTCTGCGGCGAGCGACTCGCGATCTACAGCGTCCTGCTCGAGGCCGTTCGCTTCCGCCTCGGCGCGCTCGCCATAGGCGATCACTTCCTCGATCGAGTCGCCCCAACGACGCTTCATCTCGTTGATCAACGCAATCCGCGCCTCGACGGACTCAAGCCGGGCCGGATCGAGTTCCAGGTCGTCGGCATACGAGCGCAGTGAACGGGTCGCTTCCGCGACCTGCTCGGCTGCCTCCTCGACGCCAAGCGCGATCGGGGCCGCGGTCTCGTCAAGCGCGACCAGCCTGCGGACCGCGGCCAGAGCGTCGCTGAGCGATTCGCTCTCCAGGGCCTCCCGTGCCGCCTGAGCATCGGTGACGAGCGCCTGCGCGTTGACGAGCCGCCGGTGCTGCGCCGCCAGGTCCGCGTCCTCTCCGGCGACAAGCCCTGCCTCGGCGATCTGCTGCGCTTCGTGCCGCAACAGCGCGATCCGACGGGTACGCTCCCGACTCTGCTGCGAGAGATTCGCGAGTCGCTGATCGAGCCGCCGGAGCTTGAGCGCCATCGCTGAGATCGCGTCTCGCTGATGCTCAACGCCGGCAAATCGATCCAGCAAGGCAAGCTGTTCTTGCGGGCGGAGCAGCGACAGATGATCGCGCTGGCCGTGAATGTCGGCGAGCAGCGGAGCGATTTCACGCAGCAGCGTGCTGGTCGCGGCGCGGTCATTGACTCGCAGCCGACCGCCGAGACGATGCCGGCCAGGCTGAGGACGGCTGACGCTGCGCCGGATAATCAGCTCCGACTCGAACGGTATGCCCGCGTCATCGAGCACCTGCGCGACGCGGTGACGCGACTCGCTGCCTGATAAGTCGAAGGCCGCTTCAACCTCAGCAGACGCCGCTCGCGCACGGATCAGGTCGAGATCGGGCGACGCGCCGAGCGCGAATGCGAGCGCTCGAATCAGCACGCTCTTTCCGGCGCCGGTCTCGCCGGTGATCACGGTGAATCCACCACTGAGCTCGAGGTCGACCCGTTCCGCGAGGGCGAAGTCCCTCAGACGCAGTTCCGTCAACACCGCTCAACTCTTTCCACAGCGTCACCACGAAGCGGACATTGCTTCCACTTCGCGCGTATGTTCATAATAGCGCAACGTGAGGGGCGTCCAACTCGGGACTCCGCACGGTCCGACTTCGCCAAGAGCCAGTTATGAAGGGTCAGCCCTGCTCGCGTCAAAGGCCTCGACACCGGTGCGCGAAACCGCTTCCATGCGGCGTTCGTCCAGCCAGGCGAGCCGACGCCCGAGCTGAGCGAAGAACGAGCGCTCGCCAAATCGCACGAGTCGAGCCAGCGAGTCACTGAGCCGAACCACCGCGCCTCCGCCCGGATGCAGGGCGTAGGGACGCTGACCGTCGACCGATAGCGATCCCGGGTGCTCTCGACCGAGCCGCAACTCGATCTGTGCGTCCGAGGGCAACACCATCGGCGCGGCCTGGGCCAGGTGCGGCGCGACCGGCGTCAACACCACGCTGCGGGCTCGCGGATGCAGGATCGGTCCGCCTGCGGAGAGCGAGTAGCCGGTGCTGCCCGTTGCGGAGGCAACCACCACGGCGTCGGCGCGGACGACGCCGACGAGATCCTCGTTGACCCAGACCGCGATGTAGGCCGGCTGGCCGAGGCTGCCTCGGCCGATCATGACGTCGTTCAGCGCGGGCAACGTGTCCGGCGCGTCGTCGGCGACGCCGAGCGGCCGCGCTTCGAGCATGGCCCGGTCTTCAACCGTGAACGCGCCCTCCAGCAGTTTCGGAATGTGTTCCTCCAACTGCTCGGGTACCAGTTCCGTAAGGAATGCCTGCCGACCGAGATCAACGCCGAGGATCAGGCATCCATGCTCTGCGCTCGCCCGGGCGGCGCGCAGGATAGTGCCGTCTCCGCCCAGACAGACCAGCAGGTCGGTCTCCGGCAGACGCTCGACCGAGCGCTCCGGATCCCAAGGCATCGACATCCACACCTCGCAGCCCAGCGTGCGCAGCCGGCCTGCGAGTTCTTCGGCGGCGCCGCGCGCCTCGTCAAGTCGCGGGTGGTAGTAGACGCCGACGCACTGGATATCGGTCATGTCGCTCTCGGGCTGCGCAACCAGACGAACCACTCGCGATTGCCTGCCGGACCGAGCAACGGCGACCTGAGCACGCCGCCGACTCGCCATTGATGCGCCATCGCCCAGGCGAGCACGCCGCTGACCGCGCGTCCCTGCACCATACGATCGCGCACGACCCCACGCTCGTCGACATCGTCGGACGGCGCTTCGAACTGCGGCTTGATCAAGGCAATCACGTCGGTACCTGCGCCAGCCAGGCCCTCAACGCAGGGAAGCACCTGGCGCAATCCGATGAAGGAGACGTCAATCGCGGTGACCGAGGGACACTTGGGCAAACTCTGGAGTTGGCAGATGTGCGTGCGTTCGAGCGGTACGACCCTCGGATCGCGACGCAGCGCCTCGGCGAGCTGTCCGTAACCGACATCCACCGCGAAGACACACTCGGCGCCGCGCTGAAGCAGGACATCAGTAAATCCGCCGGTCGATGCGCCGACGTCCAGGCATAGCGCGCCGGAGACGTCGACCGGCCAGGCATCCAGAGCAGCGGCGAGCTTTTGCCCGCCGCGAGACACGTACGGCCGTGCGCGCCGGACGGTAAGGGCCGCGTCGCTCGCGATCTGCTGGCCGGCCTGGGTGTAACGGCGGTCCGCGCCGTGGACGCGACCGGCAAGGATCAGCGCTCTGGCGGCGGTCAGGTCAGGGGCTTCGCCCCGCTGCACCAAGAGTTGATCGAGCCGCGCTCGACGGGCGGATGCGGCCACTCGATCTCGGGACATCAGGCGCTTTCCTGGCGCTCTGCCAATCGTCCATCGCTTCGTCGGCGGATCGCCTCGTACTCCACCGCCAAGCCCTGATCGTTGAGCAGCAACGGCCGCTCCTGCCGCTTGACGGTGTCCGCGTTGATCACGCACTTCTTGACTTCGGGTCGCCCCGGCACTTCAAACATGACGTCGAGCAGGAGGTCTTCGACCACCGTGCGCAGTCCGCGTGCGCCTGTCATTTCCTCGATCGCTTGCTCGGCAATCGCCTCAAGCGCTTCAGGAGTAAAGCTGAGCTCAACACCGTCCATGTCGAAGAAGCGCTCGTACTGTCGGATCAGCGCGTTCTTCGGTTCGGTCAGAATCCGCACCAGGGACGCCTGGTCGAGCTGATCGAGAGTCACGACCACCGGCAAGCGACCGACGAATTCGGGGATCAATCCGTACTTCTGCAAGTCGTCGTGGCTCAGGTGATGGAGCAGATGATCCTGCTCTTGCGCCGTCCGCGATCGCGAGCCGAAGCCAATGTTGCGGATGCCGGTCGTAACGCGACGGTCGATGACCTGTTCCAGGCCCTCGAATGCGCCGCCGCAGATGAACAGAATCTTGCTCGTGTCGATCTGCAGGAATTCCTGGTGCGGATGCTTGCGGCCGCCCTGTGGTGGCACCGATGCGACCGTACCCTCGATGATCTTGAGCAGCGCTTGCTGCACGCCCTCGCCTGAGACGTCGCGGGTGATGGACGGATTGTCGGCCTTGCGGGCGATCTTGTCTATCTCGTCGATGTAGATGATTCCCCGCTCCGCGCGGGCGATGTCGAAGTCGGCCGCCTGGATCAGGTGCAGAAGGATGTTCTCCACGTCTTCGCCGACGTAGCCGGCTTCAGTCAGGGCGGTGGCATCGGCGATCGAGAACGGCACGTCGAGGATTCGAGCCAGGGTCGAGGCGAGCAGCGTCTTGCCGGATCCGGTCGGACCGACCAGCAGAATGTTGCTCTTCTCCAACTCCACGTCGTCCTCGGGGTCGGAGATGGTGTTGATCCGCTTGTAGTGGTTGTAGACGGCGACGGCGAGCACGCGCTTGGCCTCGTCCTGGCCGACCACGTGACCGCAGAGGCGATCGTAGATGGCGAGCGGTGGCAGCGTCTGGGAAGGGCTGGCGGCAGTCTGGTGCTCCGGCGGCGCCGACTGCAACGCATCATCCTGGATGACCGCGCGGCAGGCTTCGACGCATTCGTTGCAGATGTAGACCCCGCCCGGCCCGGCGACGAGCCGGCGTACCTGGGCCTGGTCCTTCATGCAAAATGAACAGTGATACTGGCCGCGTCCCCCGCCGTGCGCGCTGCTCATCGGCCACTGCCTCTCTGCTGCCTGGGACCGCCCCCGCTGATGAAGTGAAGCGCCGGGTCCGGAACGCCGGCGCGACCGGCACGACCGGCTTTGTCAGATGCTACGCGCCTGCGGCGGCGGCTGCATCCCCGGCGACCTCGCTGGACAGCACCGAGTCGACCAGACCGTACTCCTGCGCCTGTTCGGCGTCGAGATAGAAGTCGCGATCGGTGTCCGCCGCGATTCGGTCCAGCGGCTGTCCGGTGTGGTGTGCGAGGATGCCGCGGATCGTCTCGTTGTTACGCAGGATTTCGCGGGCGGCAATCTCGATGTCCGAGGCCTGTCCCCGCGCGCCGCCGAGCGCCTGGTGCATGTGAATGGTGGCATGCGGCAGCGCGAACCGCTTACCCGGCGTACCCGCTGCGAGCAGCACGGTTCCGAACGAGGCTGACATGCCTACGCAAATCGTCGAGACATCGGCCTTGATTAGGTTCATGGTGTCGTAGATTGCCAGTCCGGCGGTGATCACGCCTCCCGGCGAGTTGATGTACAGCTGGATGTCGCGGTCAGGGTCCTCGCGGTCGAGGTAGAGCAACTGAGCGACGATCACGTTGGCGATCTGGTCATCGATCCCTGTGCCGAGGAAGATGATCCGCTCGCGCAGGAGCAGGGAGTAGATGTCGTAGGCGCGTTCGCCGCGATTCGTCGTCTCGACGACCATCGGAATGATGTCGCTGGGCCGGGTCAGCTCGCGGTTCATGTGGTTACTCAGGGTCATGGAGCGCTCCTTGCGGGTTCGCGGATTCAGTGTACGCCCGAATCGGCATCGCGCGATTGCGCAGCAGACAACAACTGACAGAACAGGCTGGCATATCGGTTGCGGTTATTCCTCGTTCACTTCCGCTTCGGTCGAGTCCTCAGCGTCGGCCTCCGACACGGGGACATCGTCTGCCGCGTCGTCCGCTTCCGACTCGTCCAAGTCGTCCATGTCGTCCGATTCGTCCGCGTCGTCATCGTCCGAGACGCCGGAGGCGTGATTGCTCAGCGCAATCTGCTGCAGCCGCTCGACGGTGCGCTCGCGGATCAGGCGGGACTGGACCGTGGCGCGGAACGATTCGTCGTTGCGCGTCTCCTCGGCCTGTTCGGGCGGCATTGCGGGGATGCCCTCGATCATCTTGTCGATGTCGGCGCTGATCTCTTCGTCCAGCACCTCGATCTGCTCGGCCTCGCTGATGTGCTGCAGGACGAGCGTGTTGATCACCCGCTCGTTGGCCTGCGAGCGGAAGCTGGCCATCAGTTGCTCGCCCGACTCGCTGTCGTCGCGCAGGAAGGTATTGGGGTCCTGACCCATCTGGCGCGCGAAGTCCTGGCGCATGTGCTCGACCTCGTGCTCGACCAGCGCCGGTGGATACTCCAGCGTGGCGCGCTCGACCGCGGCCTGCATCACGGCCTGGCTGAACTCCTGATCCGCCTGCTGCTCGGTCTGTTCGCGCAGACCTGTTTCAACCCGCTCGCGCAGCGCCGCATAGGTCTCAAACTCCTCCGAGACCTCCATCGCGAAATCGTCGTCCGCCTCGGGCAGTTCTTCCGACTTCACGTCGTGGATCGTGACCGTGAAGGTCACTGTCTTGCCCGCGACTTCCTCGTCGTCCCAGTCCTCGTCCACGTCGATGGGGATCTCGTGCTGCTCGCCGACGGCGACGCCGACGAGTTTCTCGCTCAATCCCGGCACGCCGATCACCGCGCCCTCGCGCAGGTGGAACTCCGCGCCCGGCTGGTCGAGGATCGTCTCGCCATCAACCTCCGCCTTCACGTCGGCGGTCACGCGGTCGTTGAGTTCGGGCGCGCGATCGACCGGCTCGAGCAGGGCGTGCTGGCGGCGCAGTTCGAGCAGCTGCTCCTCCAGCATCTCCTCCGAGTATGCGCTCTCGGTCTTGGCGACCGAGATGCCCTGGTAGTCGCCCAGCTCGACGACCGGAGTCAGCGGGACGGTGGCAGTGAACGTGACCGGCTCGCGCTCGGTAATCTCGACGCTCGGCGGGGCGACAGGATCGAGGCCCTCCTGCTCAAGCGCTTCGGTCAGCGCCTGCGGGATCAGGCGATCGGCGGCTTCCTCGAAGACGGCGTCGGCGCCGAGGGCGCTCTCGACGACGCGTCGCGGCGCCTTGCCCTGGCGGAATCCGGGGATGCGGAAGCGCTGCGACAGTCGTCGCGCGGCCTGGTCGAGCGACTTCTTGACGCGCGCGTCGTCGAGTTCGACTTCCAGCCGCATCTGCGCTTCGGGGATGCGTTCAGCAGTGATTTTCATGGGACCACTCTCTTGGCACAGTTGCGAACGAGAATATCAGCGCATCTCGTACGCGCCCCGTTATCTGAGGCGTGGATTGAGCACATCATTGAAGGCGTCACCAAACAAGTTCCAGGCAAGCAGCAGGGGCAACACAAAGAGCATGGGAACCAGCAGCATCCACGGATATTGAGCCAGCGATGTGAATCCTCCTGCGGCGGAAACCATCGTGCCAAACGAGGGCGTCGGCGCCGTGATGCCAATGCCGAGCCATGTCAACACAACCTCCAGACCGGTGATCTCGCCCATTGATGCGCTGAAACCGACCACGAACCAGGGCAGGATGCCTGGAAACAGGTGCCGCACCAGAACGCGGGTGGTACTGGCCCCGACGGTCTCAGCGGCCAGGATGTAATCCCGTTCCCGCAGCGAGAGCACTTGACCTCGATAGAACCTTGCGGCTCCAGCCCAACCCAGCAGAGACAGAGCAGTCACGATCAGCACATAGTCGTCGACTCCTTGGGCAATCAGCCAGTCCGCCCCTGTTGCGTCTTCGAGATCGCGAAACCACTCGGTCATGGGATCCCGGAATACCGCGACTAGCACAATCAGATACACGAGCCCCGGCATCGCCAGGACAATGTCCGACAGCCGCATGATTACGGAATCAATCCGTCCGCCTCGGTAACCAGCCAAGAGGCCAAGACCCAGGCCAAGGAACAAGTTGCCCAACACCACGCTAATCACGGTGATGATCACGGTTGTCCGCAGCGAAAACAGAGCTCGCGAGAATAAGTCTCTGCCTGATCTGTCGGTGCCGAACCAGTGCCTCGTCGAAGGGGGCTGTAACGTCTCGTCTTCACTCAGGACAATCTCGGTTCGCCCCGGCAGCACCGTGCCCGCCGATAACGGGCCGTATTCGGTAACCAGATCGGGATTCAGTTCGCCAACAGTCGCGATATCGATACCAAGTCGTTCCGCGAAGACGCCTAGCGACTCCGGCTCGCCGTCCACGACTCGCGTCGACCGCCGCTCGCTCAGATTCGTGTGGATCGGATCTTGAAGGCCGTCGTCAACGCCAAACGCATCGAGAAATGTATAGAGGCCAGCACCGTAGAGCACGAAGATCGTCAGCATGCAGATCACCGCGACTCGTTTGCGCAGCAGCGCGCGCAGCCCTCGACGGAAGGGCGACTCGGGCCGGTCCGGCATGACCCACGTGTCAGCGCGTTCGACTCGGGCACTCATGCGATCCGCTCCGTGAATCGGATACGCGGGTCGATGAAGATGTAGAGCACATCAATCAGCGCGTTGGCGACGATGATCAGCGTCGCCACCAGCAGCGTGAAGCCGAGGATCACGTTCCAGTCGCGCTGGGTAATCGACTGAAAGATGAACGCTCCCACTCCGGGAATGCCGTAGCGGGTCTCAATCACGATCGATCCGGCAATGACGCCGACCACGGCAAGTCCAAAGTTCGTGGATAACGGCAACAGCCCGTTGCGCAGCACGTGCCGGTAAAGGATGTAGCGCTCTGTTAGTCCCTTGGCCCGCGCCGTGCGGACGTAGTCCTCGTCCATCGTCGCCAGCATGCTGATTCGTACGAATCGAGCCATACCTCCATAGGCGCCGATCGAGAGGGCGATCAGCGGCACGATGTAGGAAGCCGGATCGCCGGGCGTCCACGCTGCAGGCACGTTGAAGCCGAAGAAGCCGAAGAACGGATCTAGAAACTCCACCATCAACCAGACGACGAGCACAATCATGATCGGCGAGGGGATCGAGTCGAAGATCTTGAGGAACCCGATCGTCGCAGGGTCCTTCCAGGTCCCGCGATTGACGGCGACGTAGACGCCGATCGGGATGCCCAGCCCGAAGATCAGGGCCAGCACCATCAGGTTGATGTGCGCCGACACCCAGATCCGCTCGCCCAGCAACTCCTGGACGCTGCGCTTGGGCGATCGGTAGTAGTACGACGGACCCAGATCGCCCTCGCTGACGACGCCCCACACGTAGCGGCCGAATCGCTCGACGTAACCGCCGTGGAGCCCGAATTCTTCGCGGATCAACTCAGCCTGTTGCGGCTCGACCTGTCGCGCGCCGCCAATAATCTTGACGGGATCTCCCGGCGCAACGTGGGTCAACGCATACGTCGCCGCGGCGACGATGAAGACCATGATCGGGACCAGAAGCAGGCGGCGGACCAGGATCGGGATCGCCCCGTGTCCCATGCGACGCCCCCTTCGTCCGGGCGCTTAGCCTCGCAACCGGCGACGCCTACTCGTCGATGCTGACGAAGCGCAGATGCGGGATCACCATGCGCGTCGGCTCGTAGTCCTGCACGTAAGGCTTCACCACCTCATGCGCGACCGAGTAGTAGAGCGGGATCCAGATCGCGTCCTCGATCAAGCTGCGGTCGACTTCCTGGTAGATGCTCGTGCGCAACTCGTGGTCGAGCGAGTAGCGCGCCTGCTCGAGCAGCGAATCGATCTCTTCGCTGTCGAGCTGCGTGTCGTTGCCCAGCGAAGCGCTGTGGAACTTGTAGTCCAGCACGTTGTGCGGGTCGGGATAGTCGAGGCTCCAACCGAGCGAGAAGAACCCGTACAGGCCGCGGTCGACCTCGGAGATGAACGTCGCGAACTCGACCTGCTGTATCTCAATCTCCAGACCAAGATGCTGCCGCCACATGTCCTGGACCGCCTCGAACACCGATCCGGGCGTCGCGCCTGCACCAGGGATTGTCAGTCGAATCTCGTCGACGAACGAAGTTCCCGCGTATCGCGACTCGGCCAGCAACTCCTGTGCAAGTTCGGGATCGAAGACGATCCCGCGGTAGTCAGGGTCGTGCGCGACCAATCCCGGCGGCACGATCTGGTGCGCGGCGAGCAGCAGGTCGTCGAGCACATCTTCAATCAGAGACGTCTTGTCGATCGCGTGCGCCAGCGCCAGCCGGACGTTGGGATCGTCGAACGGCGGTTGGGTGACATTGAAGGCAAGGTAGAAGACAGAGAGCTCGGAGCGCGAAACGTAGAGCGGATTCAGCTCGGAGGCGGGGTCGCGGACGCGTTCGATGTCGTTGAGACCGATGAACGCCTGATCGAGCTCGTCGTTCTCAAACTGTTCCACCGATCCGCCGGCAAATCGCACGGAGACCTTGCGCACTTTGGCCGGCTCAAGGTGATAGTCGTCGAACCGCTCCAGCGTCAGCCCCTCGCCGAGTTGCCACTCGGTCAGACGGAATGGCCCGCTGCCATTTGGCGCGAGCGCCCAGCGCTCCGGATCGTCCTCGACCTGATCGCGGTCGAGCACGAAAGCGGTCGGGTAAGTGAGCTTGTAGAGGAAGACCGGCGTCTGCTGCTTGATCGTGATATCCAGGGTGACCTCGTCGATCACCTGCACTCCGACGACTTCGTCGGCGCGATTGCGCAGGAATTCAGAGGCGCCCACGATGTCGCCGAGGAAGTCCGGCGCGGTAGGCGAGAGAGTTTCCGGGCTCAGATTGCGCTCGATGGTCCACTTGAAGTCCTCGGCGGTGATCCTTTTGCCGTCGTGGAATCGCGCGTTGTCCCGGATCGTGAAGCGATACGTCACCGTGCCATCGCTGTTGAGTTGTCCGCTGGGCACCGATTCGGCGAGGTCGGGCGTGATCCGCAGACTGCGGTCGAGCACCAAGAGCCCGCCGAATATCTCGACAGCGATGACGGCCGAGTCGACGTCGGTGATCTGGGCCGGGTCAAGGTTGATCGGCTGGCGACGGGCGATACGGAACTCGCCGGCCTCGCGCGGCAACACCGGCCGAGCTTCTGCCGGCTGTCCTTGTGCCTGCGCCTGCTGTTGTTGAACCGTCGCCTGACGATCTTCTCTCGATTCCTGCTGCTGGTCGGCCTGGGACTCCGCGCGTTCCGTCCTCGACGCGGCCTGTTGCTGGTCGGGTTGTGCTGACGAGTCGTCACCACCACAGGCGGCGAGCAACGCTGCCGCAACCAATACCATTGCGACCAGCAGAAACGCCTGTCTCCAGGACGAGCCCGGCGCGTTCAAGACCTGTCTCGCTCGCACGATCTGACCCTCCGCCCTGTTCCGTTTCCCTATCTGCCAGCCGCCCTACATCTACCGAAGATTATCACCGAGACTAGCCGTCGGCAGGTGCGTTGATGCGTAGATGCAGCTCGTCCAATTGTTCTTCCGTAATCGGCATCGGCGCGCCGGTCATGGGATCGGATGCGGACATCGTCTTGGGAAACGCGATCACTTCGCGGATGTTCTCAGTACCGGCCAGCAGCATCGCCACGCGGTCGATGCCGAAGGCAAATCCGCCATGCGGAGGCGCGCCGTACTCGAAGGCGTTGAGCATATGGCCGAAACGTTGCTGCGCCTCCTCAGCGTCGATACCGAGGAGTTCAAAGACTCGCATCTGCAGTTCACGCTGGTGAATGCGAATTGATCCGGAACCCAACTCAAAGCCGTTGCATATCGCGTCATAGGCCCGGGCGCGGACGTTGCCCGGGTCACTGTCGAGCTGCGCCTCGTCCTCGCTCTGCGGCGCGGTGAAGGGGTGGTGCAGCGCGTCCCAACGTTGGCCTTCTTCGTCCCACTCGACCAAGGGAAAGTCGGTGACGAACCCAAACTGCAGGATTGAGTCGTCGACCAGGTCGAGCCGGCGGGCAAGCTCGCGCCGGATACCGTCCAGCACGGTCGAGACCATCCCCGAATCCCCGGCGGCGAGCAACACGAGGTCTCCCGCTGACGCGCCGCACCGATCGCCGATGCGTCGGGCGTCTTCGATGCCGACATGGCGCAGCACGGGCGAACGCACATCGTCCTCGGTTGCGGTGGACGGTTCGGTACTGAACTGAAACGAAACCAGGCCCGGCGCGCCCATCGTTTTGGCCAGGTTGGTGAAGGCGTCGACTTCGCGCCGCGACAGCGACGCGCCGCCCGGCATGACGATGCCGCGCACGCGTCCACCGTTGGCGACCGCCGAGGAAAACACGCCGAAGTCCGATGTCTCGGCGATGTCCGAGCAGTCCGACAGTTCCAGTCCATATCGCAGATCGGGCTTGTCCGAGCCGTAACGTTCCATCGCCTCGTGCCACGAGAGCCGCGGGAAAGGACGCGGCACGGTCAGGTCGGGCCGCAGGGCCGCGGCCGCGCCGGCAAACAGCTCTTCCAGTAGATCGAGGATGTCTTCTTCCTCGCAGAATGACCATTCGAGGTCGAGCTGGACGAACTCCGGCTGCCGGTCGGCGCGCAAATCCTCGTCGCGGAAACAGCGTGCAATCTGAAAGTATCGCTCGACCCCGGCGACCATCAGCAACTGTTTGAACTGCTGCGGCGCCTGCGGCAGCGCATAGAAGGCGCCGGGCGTCAGACGGCTGGGCACGACGTAGTCGCGCGCGCCCTCGGGCGTCGCCGCGACAAGAATCGGCGTCTCGACCTCGAGGAACTGTCTGTCAGTCATGAAGTCGCGGATGTACTGATTGAGTCGATGCCGCAGTTCCAGCGCGTCGAGCATCGACGAACGGCGCAGGTCGATGTAGCGGTACTGCATCCGCACGAGCTCATTCACGTCGTCGTCTTCAATCACCGAGAACGGAGGCGTCTTGGCCTGATTCAAGACTTCGACCGAGCTGGCGATCACTTCAACGTCGCCGGTCGCCAGGTTCGGATTGCGTGTGGCATCGGATCGCTCGACGACTTCGCCCTCGATCCGCAGGACATATTCGCCGCGCACATCGTTGGCGGCGGCGTAGGCGTCGGAAAAGTCATCAGGGCGGACGACGACCTGGACGAGTCCGTCGCGGTCGCGCAGATCGATGAAGATCAACTGTCCGTGATCGCGTCGCCGATGCACCCAGCCGGCCAGCCTGACCGATTCGCCGGCGTGCTCGGCGCGCAGCGTCCCGCAACCATGTGTCTTCAGCACCGCGGCCTCCAAGCCTTGAACGGGTTTGAGTGTGTCATTACGTCGTGCAGCGGGCAATCAGCCCAGATACTCACGATGTCTCACGGCGCGTTGTCCAGGCATAGACTCGAATCGTGACACACCCACCGATCGGACTCTACGTTCACGTACCGTTCTGCACGGTCAAGTGCTCGTATTGCGACTTCAACTCCTATGCCGGGATCGACGACCTGCAGGACGCCTGGCTCGACGCCGCGCTCGCCGAACTCGCGCTCTGGGCTACGCATGTGGCCGGACGCGAGTTCTCGACCGTCTTCATCGGCGGCGGCACGCCGAGTCTGTTGTCGGAGGACTCGATTCGGCGTTTGCTGCGCGAGATCCGCGAACGACTCGAACTCGCCCCCGACGCCGAGATCACGCTGGAAGCCAATCCCGAGAGCGTGCAGCCGGATCGCCTGGCGGCGTATCGGGAGCACGGCGTCAACCGCGTCTCGATGGGCGTGCAGTCGTTGAACACTGCCGAGCTGGTGTTTCTCGACCGCATCCACGGCGCCGAGCGGGCCGCGCAGGCCTTTCGCGAAGTCCGTGAAGCGGGATTCGAAAACGTCAACCTGGATTTGATCTATGGTCTGCCCGGTCAGTCGCATGAAACCTGGAAGTCGACCGTTGAGCAGGTGTTGCATTGGGACGGTGGGCCCGACCATCTCTCGTGTTACGCGCTGACGGTCGAGGAAGACACGCCGCTCGCCGCCCGAGTCGCCTCAGGGCGCGTCGTCGAGGCCGATCCCGACTTCGTCGCCGAACTCGCCGACTGGACCGCCGAGCGGCTCGCCCGGGCTGGTTTTGAGCAATACGAGACCAGCAACTATGCCCGTGACGGCCTGCGGTGCCGGCACAACCTGATCTACTGGCGCAACCAGGAGTACCTGGCCATCGGTCCCGGCGCGCACGGTTACGTCGACGGTGTCCGTTACCAGGTCGTCCGCAGTCCTCGCCTGTACATCGACCGCGTCCTCAGTCTCGGCGCGCAAGCCGGGACCCGAGCGCTGAGAGATGCGCTGCCCTCGCCCGCCATCACCGACTGGGAGCAAGTGAGCGCACACGACCACCTGATCGACACGCTTACGTCGGGTCTGCGACTCATCGAGGGCGTGGATGAAGGACTGTTAGGCGAGGAGTACGCAGCGGTGCGATCAGTCATGGATTGGGCCGTGGAACACGGACTCGCGGAGCGCAACGAGGGACGCCTCACGCTGACCAGACGCGGACACGCCGTGGCCAACGAGATTTTCGTCCGACTCCTTGATCCCGCGCTGGTCTAGTCCTCCGACAACTCGTCGACGTCGATGCAGTCGAGCAGTATCTTGCCGAAGTTTCGGTTGTCGGCCATGTACTGGTGGGCCTCAGCGGCCATGCTGAGCGGGAAGACCGAGTCGATCACCGGCTTCATCTCTCCGCTGACGATCGCCGGCTCGAGGTGCAACCGGTAGTCGCGCGTGATCTCGGCTCGGTCCAGCAGGGGCCGCGAGCGCATCACCGTGCCGTGGACGCGCAATCGTTTCTGCATCAGCATGCCGAGATTCGTCTCGGCGACTGCGCCGCCCATCAGTCCGACCAGCACTAGCCGGCCGGCCGTCGCCAGCGAGCGCAGGTTCGCGTCCCAGTAATCGCGCCCGATGACGTCGAGAATGACGTTCACTCCCCGCCCATCGGTCTGCTCTGCAACCACTTCCGCGAAGTCCTGCTCGCGGTAGTTGATCGTCATGTCGGCGCCCAGCTCGCGCGCCCGCTCGCACTTTTCCTCCGAGCCGGCCGTGATCCAGACCTCCGCGCCGATCAGCCGCGCAATCTGGATCGCCGCGATCCCGACCCCGCTGCCGCCAGCATGAATCAAAATCCGCTCACCGGGCAGCGTCTCACCCAGCGTCCGTACCGCCGTGTTGGCTGTGAAGAACACTTCCGGAATCGAGGCCGCCTCGTGGTAGGTCAGTTCGTCCGGAATCGGCATCGCCAGCGACTCATGCAGTGTCGCCAGCTCCGCGTATCCGCCGCCGCCCGAGAGCCCGTAGACACGGTCTCCCACCGACAGCTCGCGCACCCGCGATCCTGTCTCGATCACCTCGCCTGCCAACTCCAGCCCCAGAATCTCGGACGCGCCGTGCTGGGCCGGGTAGTTGCCCATCCGCTGCATCATGTCGGCCCGGTTCAGCGCCGTCGCATGGACGCGGATCAGCACCTCTTCGTCGCCGGGCTGCGGATCGGGCGCCTCTGCCAGCCGCAGCGAGTCGGCGGTCTTGCCCGGCGCATCAACAACTATCGCTCTCATCACGGCCTCCTCGATACCAGTTTGGCCACCAGACTATCGCCGGATGAGAACACGGCGCATCGTCCGACGGACGGCTATGCTCAAGGCTGGGTGACAGGCGCTGGAACTGAATTGATCGATATTCGATCGCTGGCCGTTGGTCGTTCCCTCGCAGTGCTTGCCGGTACCGTGATCGCCGTCCTCGTCTTGGCGTTGCTCTCTGCGGACGCGGCAGCGGACGAAGGCGCTGGGGGACACGCCGTTGCCGTCAGCGCAGGTGGAGCGCACAACTGCGTCTTGACAGCTTCAGGCGCCGTGCGGTGCTGGACAGGTTGGATTGACCCGAGGGCGCCGCAGCCTGAGGTGTTGCCTGCAGGCCGCTATCGGGCCGTGAGCGCCGGTAACGGATTCACGTGCGCCATTGACGATCTTGATGAACTGGTCTGTGTTGGCGGGGGGCTCAGCAAACAAACGGATGCCCCGCAAGGACGGTTCAAATCGGTCAGCGCCGGAGTGAACCATTCCTGCGCCGTTCGACTGTCAGGCGCGGTCTCCTGCTGGGGCGAAGACAAGTGGGGTGAAACCAATCCGCCTCCGGGACAATTTCGCTCCGTCAGCAGTGGCTACGACCACTCCTGTGCAGTCAAGCACTCAGGCGAGCTTCGTTGTTGGGGAGCAAACCATCGCGGCCAGAGCGAGCCGCCAATCGGCCGCTATCTGTCCGTCACCAGCGGAAACTGGCACTCGTGCGCGGTCGGTGAGGCGCATGCGGTCGTCTGCTGGGGTATGAACCACGTCGGTCAGAGCGATGCTCCCGACGGCCGGTTTCGATCTGTCAGTGCTGGATCGATTCACACCTGCGCCTTGCGCGAGTCAGGTGCAATCATCTGTTGGGGATTGAACGACACAGGGGAAACGAACGCGCCTGACGGGACGTTTCAGTCGATTGACGCAGGAGCATCTCACAATTGTGCACTGAGGACGTCCGCCGCCGTGGTGTGCTGGGGTAGAGAACGCGACACTCGCGTCACAACGCCGCCCGACGGCGCCTTTCGCGCACTGAGCGCCAATGCATTTCACGCGTGCGCGGAACGAGAGTCGGGGTACGTCGCTTGTTGGGGTGACAACAGCCAGGGCCAACTCGCAATTGCGTTGCCTGGACGGTTTCAGACGGTCGGCACTGGAGTCTTCCATAGCTGCGCCATCGTCGAATCTGGCACGGTGCGCTGTTGGGGTCGGGACAGGGATGTCGAATCGACTCCTCCTACTGATAGTTTCAAGGACGTCACGGCCGGCCTCGGCTTTAGCTGCGGACTGGCCAGCGACGGCGCCGCTATCTGCTGGGGCGACGTGATCTATGGCCAGGGCCGGCCGCCGTCGGATCGGTTCAGCTCTCTCGAAGCCGGTAAGGACCACGTCTGTGGACTGACCGAGTCAGGCGCCGTGCGCTGCTGGGGTCTGGACGAGCTGGGTCGTCTCGATGCGCCGGAGGGGCGCTTCCGGTCGCTCAGCGTGGGTGAAATGCGGTCCTGCGCCGTTCGCGAGTCAGGCGAGATCGTCTGCTGGGGTTGGAGTTGGTTTGAGCGCGGTCGGACCGATCCACCCTCAGGCCGGTTTCGCTCGGTCGGCGTAGGTTCGAATCACGCCTGTGCAGTTCGTGAGTCTGGCGAACTGTCCTGCTGGGGCGACGATAGCTTCGCGCAAGCAACACCTCCCGCAGGCCGGTTCCGCGCTGTGGACGTCGGCGCGTTGTATAGCTGTGCCATCCGGGTGACGTCTGAACTCGTCTGCTGGGGAAACACGGATTCCGTTGTGCGACCTCCGGCGGACCTTGCGGCGGATTCGCTGATCGTCGGCAGAGTCATCATCAGGCGTCTGAGAGACGGATCGGTTGAGTTCGGCTTCCGCTCCTCAGGAGGTGAGCAATTCCTACCCACACGCCGTCTGCTCACTCAGCGCGCGCCTGTTGGACGCTGGTTTAACTCCAGCGCCGTTGTGGTCAACGGCAAAGAGCTCGGACGAATCAGCGCTCGAGTGCTCGCCGATGGCAGGATCGAATTCTCTTTCCTCGCTAGCGATGGGAAACGCATCCTCCCCTGGTGGCGCAGCCTTTCACCTCAATCCGCTGTAGACGTCTGGCTCTGGAGCAGTGAGATCGGAATCGCACCGCCTGCCGCGCCTGACTAAGCTAGCCAGATGTATGTCATCGGTACGGCGGGGCACGTCGATCACGGCAAGAGCGCGCTGGTACAGGCGCTCTCGGGCATCGATCCCGACCGCTGGGCTGAGGAGAAGGCGCGCGGTCTGACCATCGACCTCGGCTTCGCCTGGTGCGAACTGCCCTCCGGACGCGCCGTCAGCATCGTCGACGTCCCCGGCCACGAGCGCTTCATCAAGAACATGTTGGCCGGCGTCGGCGGCATCAACCTGGCGCTGCTCGTGATCGCCGCCGACGAGGGCGTCATGCCCCAAACGCGCGAGCATCTCGACATCCTCGACCTGCTCGACATCGACCGCGGTCTGGTCGCTCTGACCAAGATCGACCTCGTCGACGAGGAGTGGCTGGCGCTGGTCGAGGAAGAGATCGCCGAACTGCTCAACGACACGACGCTCTCCGGTTCGCAGATCGCGCCAGTCTCCGCGCTCAGTGGTCAGGGCGTCGACGAACTGCGCGCGCTGATCGACGCGACGCTCAATGATCTGCCGCCGATCTCCAATCACGGCCGCCCGCGTATGCCGATCGACCGCTCCTTCTCCATCTCCGGCTTCGGCGCCGTCGTCACCGGCACGCTGCTCGACGGCGAGCTGTCGGTCGGCGAGGCCGTGGTGATTGAGCCGGGTCGGATCGAGTGCCGCGTGCGCGGCTTGCAGTCGCACGAGCAGTCGATGGAGACGGCGCCGCCCGGCGCGCGCACCGCGGTCAACCTGAGCGGCGTCTCGGCCGGCGACGTCGAGCGCGGGATGGTGCTTACCTCGCCCGGCTGGCTCGAGCCGACTTCAGCGGTTGACGTGCGCCTGCGCGCTGTCAATCGCTCAGCTCGCGCGTTGCCCCACAACGCGATTCGCACGCTGCACGTCGGCGCCGACGAGGTCCAGGCGCGTGTTCGCCTGCTCGAAGGCGACTCGCTCGTCCCGGGCCAGTCAACCTGGGCGCAGCTTCGCCTGGAGCGGCCGCTCGCGACGGCGCGCGGCGATCACTTCGTCCTGCGCTCCGCCGACGCCACCGTCGCCGGCGGGCGAATCGTCGACAGCCGCCCGCGTCGGCACCACCGCAACGACGCATCGACCCTGAACGCGCTGCAGCGCCTGTTGGACGGATCGCCCGACGATACGCTGCTCACCGTACTGCAGCGCATGGAGCCTGCGCGCTGGCAGGACGTGCGCTCACGCAGCGAGCTTGCCGACGACGACGCACACGACGCCTGCCACCGCCAGATCGAGAACGGCGCGGTCGTCGTGCTGGACGAAGGCGAACTGGCGGATTCCACTGTGCTGATGACCGATGGCGGACTCGGCGCGATGCGCGCAGCCGCCGTGCAGCACGTGGTTGATTATGTCAACGAGTTTCCGCTTCGGGCCGGATTGCCGCGCGAAGATCTGCGCAGCCGGCTCAAACTGCCTCAACGTGCGTTCACCGTTGTCCAGCAGCAGCTCGTCGAGTCAGGAGCGCTCACGCTCAACGGCGAGGCGCTCGACGATCCGGGTCGCACGGTAGCGCTCAGCGCCGAGCAGTCGAAGCAGGTCGAGCGCCTGCTCGATCGGCTGCGGGACCAGGGTGTGCGACCCGACGCCGATGGGACGGTCGACGCTGAACTGATCGAGTACCTCGAAGCGCGGCGGCTCGTCGTGCGACTGAAGGGCGGCGTCATCCTGGACCGTGCCGTCTATGAAGGGATGGTCTCCGAGACCCGCCAACTGCTGGAATCGCAGGAACGAGCCACGCTCGCCGATGTCCGCGACCGATTGGGTACCAGCCGCAAGATTGCGCAGGCGTTTCTGGAGCATCTCGACACGATCCGGGTCACCCGCCGCGTCGGCGACGCCCGCGTGCTGCGAGTCGGCTGACGCCTGCAGGGCGCTGTCAGGCGCTGCGTTCGACTCGGCGCACCACCCGCCGCTCGCCGCCCATGCGCAGCAGACGCGGCAGCGTCCCGTCCTGCCACAGGTAGACAATCTGGCTCGCCACCGCAATCGACGAGTAGGTTCCCGCCACGGTGCCAATGAACAGCACCACGACGAACGGCCGGATCGTCACGCCGCCGATCAGCAACAGCGCCAGCAGCGCCAGTACCACGGTGATCGAGGTGTTCAACGAGCGGCCCAGCGACTGCGTGATCGCCGCGTTGACCACGCGCCGGAAGTCCTCGCGCGGATCAAGCAACAGATTCTCGCGAATCCGGTCGAAGACCACGATGGTGTCGTTGACGCTGTAGCCGATGATCGCCAGCAGCGCGGTCACGAACATCGCGTTCACTTCCAGCCCGGCCACCTGTCCGCCGATGGCGAAGGCTCCGGCGACAATCGTCACGTCGTGCAACAGCGCGACGATGGCGGCCGAACCATAGAGGACCGGGTTGGGCAGGCGGCGGAAGGCGAGTGAGATGTAGATCAGGATCGCGACGGCCGCGACGGCGAGCGCGATTCCGGCGTCGCGCGCAATCTCAACCGAGAGCGTGCCGGAGACGGCCGAACTTTGCAGCACGACAATCGGACCGATCTCGCTCCTGAGGGCCTCGTTGATGCGTTGCCGCAGACGCTCGAGATTGCCGTCGGCAGGCTGCTCGACCCGCATCCGGAAGGCGGAGTCGGCCGTGGCCTGAATTCTCGCGCCACCCAGACCGATCGTCTCCAGCGCCGAACGCACGTCGTCCTGTGAAGCGTCACCGGGGAACCAGAATTCGGTCCGAATCTCGGACTCGTCGACATCAACCGCCAAGCTGACGCTCGCTGGCAGCGACGCCCCCACGGCCTGGCCGATCTGATCTGCCAGCGCGAACGCGTCATCCAACGAGGCCGTTGCCAGCGTCCCCTCTACGGCAATTGTTCCGTCCTCGGCTTCAAGCACGGACAGCTCAACGCCTGCCGGGGTTTCGTCCGCGTCGGCGATATCGGCGACGGCGGCTTCGACATCGGACACGTCGGTTTCGCCGAGGAACCGGACCTCGGTCTCCAGCCCGCCGGCGAAGTCGAGGCCGGCCTCGAACTGCCAGAGCGCCAGCCCGATCAGCGAGGGCACGATCATCAGCAGGGAGAACACGGCATAGGCGCGGCGTCGGCCGACGAAATCAATCATCTTGCGCCGCCCCCTTCACCAGAGCCGCGCGACGGGCGCGGCTGCACGCTCATGCGGCGGACGCCGAAGGGTCGCAGGCCGGTAATCCAGCCGGTGCTAACCGCCATGTTCATGAAGTTGCGGGTGACGAAGATCACGGTGACGAAGCTGAATCCCGTACCAACGAGCAGCGCCAGCGCAAAGGACTTGATCAGGTTCTGATTCAGCGCATCGGCGAACAGCCAGAGGATGATCACGGTGATCAGGGTGGAGAGATTGCCATCGCGGATCGCCGGCCAGGCGCGCGCCCAGGCGGTCTCTACCGCGCCGGACAGGCTCCGCCCCAGCCGCAGCTCCTCCTTGAGCCGCTCGAAAATCAGCACGTTGCCGTCGACCGCGAAGCCGATCGACAGCACGAGGCCGGCGACACCGGCGAGCGTGAGGGTGATCGGCACCAGCTTGAAGGTCGCCATCACTCCCGCTGCGTAAACAATCAACGCGAGCGCCGCGACCACGCCCGGCGCGCGGTAGTAGATCATCATGAACACGATGATTGCCAGGAACGCCACGACCCCCGCCTGCACCGTGTCGATCACCGAGTCCTCGCCCAGCGTGGCGGCGACCTCCGTGCTTTGTAGCACGCGCAGGTTGATCGGCAGCGCACCGGCGCGAAGCTGCCTTCGCAGCGTGATCGCGTCTTCCTCCGACAGACCGTTGATGATCCCGCTGTCGGAGATCACCGCGTTGACTGACGGGCTGGAGATCAGCCGTCCGTCGACGAAGATGCCGAGCAAGCCGCGCGACTCGAATAACCGGCGCGTGATCTGCTCCATCAGCCGCGCGCCCTCGTCGTCGAACTCGAAGGTCAGCGCCGGCGATCCGCCCTGGTCGATGGTGCGGGAGATCGAGTCGGCGATCAGGTGGCGGCCGGTGAGCTGCACCGTCGCGCCCTCGATGTTGATGCCCGTCGCCGGCAGCCAGCGCAGAGCCTCGGCGATGATGACGTCCTCGTTCTCCGGCGGAATGAAGTACGGATCGACCCGACGCACGAAGCGCGCATCGGCATAGGGCAAGGCAGCGTCCCAGACGTCGTCGATGGCCGCGTTGATCTGTAACCGATCCAGCTCCCGCGGCGGTTGCGGCTGCGCAGGATCAATCGAGCGGAATTCAAGCAGCGCCGTGGATCCGACGAGATCCGAAGCTTCGTCGGCGTCAACGCCGGGAATCTGGGCGTTGATCCGGTCGGCGCCGACCACGGTCACTTCAGCCTCGGAGATGCCGAAGCCGTTGACCCGCTCCTCGATCACGCGCCGCGACTCTTTAACCGCCTCCTCAAGCGATGCGTCATCCACATTGAGCGGGAGCACGATCTCAGTGATTCCGGGCGGCAAGGGCAGGTCGTAATCGGCGGCGTCCAGCTCGGCCAGGTCCGGGTTGAGGTCGATGATCTCGTCAAGCTCCACGTCTTCGCGGTTCAGGAATTGACTCAGCGACTCCCCGCGCCGAATCGGGGCGGCCTCGCCCGCCACTTCGAGCGTGATCGACACGCCGCCGGCGAGGTCGAGGCCGAGCCGGAACTCGTCGCGGGTCCAGTCGCCGACCGAAACGCCGCCGCCCTCGGGCCAGGGAATGAAGCTGGGTAGATAGCGATCGGGATTGCCCGGCCACGACGCCGCGATCGCGAAGGCGGTCAGGATCAAGATCAGCGCGAAGATGTAGGCATCGCGGAACTTGAAGCGTCTGATGAAGCCCATGGACTCTCGCGCCGCCCGTCAACAGCCAGATCGTCGTGACACGTGCATCGACCACCATGTCCACACGTGCGCGAATCGGTTATGTCTGATCAGCATACGGAGCGTTGCCCTTGTGTTCAGCAACCGTGATACGACCCAAGTCCCACGCGCCGCAGGGACAGCTCACTCGTCAGACCGGTCTTTCTCATCGTCTTCGACCTCCTCGTCCCAGTCGGCTGAGTCGATCCGTTCTTCCACCGCGGCAGTTCTCGCCCGTACGACGACGTTCTCCGAGAGTCGAAGGAGCACAATCATCGGCCCGTCTTCGGGTGTTTCCACGCCTTCCACTTCCGCGATCAGCCCGCCCCTGGTCAGCACGGTGTCGCCAACTTGCAGCTCGTTCAGGTCGCGTTGGCGGCGTCGTTCCTCTGAGCGCGTCGGCCGAATGAAGAAGAGATAGAAGAGCGCAACGACCAGCAATGTGATCAGGATGACTTCGGTCATGGCGTCATGCTCCTCGGTGCACGGCGGCCTCAGGCGACCGCGCTGTCCTTCGATGCATCGGCAAGTGCGCGCGCCAGCTGCTTCGCCTGATCGACGCTGGCGACCTCGCCGAGCGCGGCCGCCTCGTCGATCTTCGCACGAATCTCGCCAACGAGCGGCCCCGGCGCGAGCCCCGTCACCGCCATGATCTCGTGACCGTCGAGGATGACACCGCTGCTCACCCGCTCCTGCGGCTGCCAGGCCACAATCCGGCCAACGTGCGCGGCATACGCGGGCCATCGTGGCAGCAACGCCTTCGGGCCCGCCGTGGCCAGGGAGTCGGCGAGGAAGAGCCAGCAGAGCGGCACAATCGCCTCTCCCAGGGCTCTGTGAAATCGGTGCAACGCGCGATCGGTGGGAGGCTTGCCCGGCGAATTCACCTGTCCCGGCCGCAAGTGCTGCTCGATCAGCAGACCGATTTGCTCGACAATCCGGTTCGGAGCGCGCAACGAACGAAGTCTCGTTGCAGCCAGCTCGGCGCCAAGTTCCGAGTGACCGAAGAAGTGGGTCGAACCGTCTGCGTCGAGGCTGCGGGTCTCGGGCTTGCCAATGTCGTGCAGCAGCGTGGCCAGTCGCAGCGGCACGCGCCAGGCATCGAGCGCGGCCCGCACGTCAGGCATCGACAGGAGCGGTTCCAGTTCGCGTCGAACGGCCGCCGCCCGTGTCGCGCGAGGGGGGCAATGCGCCGTCAACGCGATCAGCCAGCGGACCGCGTCGATCTGATGCCAGAACACGTCGCGTCGATGCACGGGCCTCTGATCGACGCCGCGTCCGAGGGCCAACTCCGGGAACAGGCGGTCCAGCAGACCGCTCTGCTCGAGACGACGCAGCGCCCAGGGCAGCCGGTCGCACTCGAAGATGCGCCGCAGTTCGTCCCAGCGGCGCTCGGCGGCTGCGCGGTCGATCAATGCCGCGTCGCGGCGGATCGCCGCGCGCAACTCGGCGTCGGGACGCCAACCGCCTTCGGCTTCCAGGCGAATCGACCGTAACATGCGCAGGGGATCGTCCAGGAACGCCTCGCCGGAGACCAGGCGCAGCATCCGAGCGGCGGCATCGGAGCGGCCTCCGTGCGGATCGATCAGCGAACCGGCGAGTTGCCCGCGACGAAACTCGCCCAGCGGCACGGCCATTGCATTGACGGTGAAATCTCTCCGGCGCAGATCGCGCTCGATATCGCCGTCCGGCAGATTCCAGACATCGATCTGGCCGTCGGGCAACGGAATTCGCCAGACATCGAAGTGGGCGCTGAGTTTCACGGCGGGCGCATCAAGCGCCTGGGTCGCTCGCCGGGTCCACTCCTCGGCGTCCGCGACGGCCAGGTCGATGTCGAAGTCGTCGAGCGACTCACCGGCCAGCGCATCGCGCACTGCGCCGCCGACCACCCAGACTCCATCCGCATCCAGCGCGGACATTGCCTTCGCCGCCTCAGGCGTCATCGTGCGTGTCGTCTTCGTCATCGGCCATCATCTCATCGAGTGTCCAGAGTTGATCGATGCTGGGCACGTGGTCGATGTAGACGCGCCCGTTGATGTGGTCGATCTCGTGCTCCAGGCACTGGGCGAGCAGGTCGTCCTCGGCGCGGACGCGAATCTCGCGGCCGGAGATATCCTGCGCCTTTGCCAGGACCCGGCTCGAACGGGTCACGCGTCCACGATAGCCGGGCACGCTCAGGCAGCCCTCGATCAACTCTCGTTCACCGTTGCGCTTGACGACCTCGGGATTGATCATCACGAACGGCCGCTCGCCCGGCATGCCGATCACGACGACACGCAGGCCGACGCCGATCTGGGGCGCGGCGATTCCGACGCCGTGTGCGGCGTTCATCGAATCGATCATGTCGGCCACCAGCGCTCGCAACGAGGCGTCGAAGTTGCGCACGCGCCGCGCGGGCTGGCGTAGCACGCCGGCGTCTCGCGGGAGCGTGGTGATTCGGTGGATGGCCATCGGGATGCCGCTCGGTCGACTCAATCCAGCGTGGGATGCGGCTGGCTCAACTGTTCTGCGGCCCGCTGCTCCCTGTCCCGATCAACAGCGGCCGCGATCTCAGGATCCGAGAGGGCGAGCATGCGGCCGGCGAGCAACGCGGCGTTGACCGCTCCGGTGCGGCCGATCGCGACCGTGGCGACCGGCACGCCGCGCGGCATCTGGGACATCGAGAGCAGCGAGTCGAGGCCGTCGGTCGCCCAGCCCTTGACGGGAACGCCGATCACGGGGAGCGGCGTCTTGGCCGCAACCGCTCCGGGCAGCGCCGCCGCGCCGCCGGCGGCGGCAATGATCACCTTGATTCCACGGCCCTGTGCCTCTGCCGCATATTCGGCCGTTTCGTCGGGCGTGCGGTGCGCCGAGAGCACCCGAGCCTCCCAGGAGATGCCCAGCGACTCCAACGTCGTGGCCGTGTTCTTGATCGTCTCCCAGTCCGAATGCGAACCCATCATCACACCAACCAGCGGTCCGTCGGCCATAGCGCACGTATTCCCTTCTGCTCGGCTCTTCCGGATTTCGAACTCAAGATACCCCCGTGTAATCTGGCACTATGACGACGACGACGCAGATTCCTCCTTACGACCCGACCGAGCTTGAGCCCCGCTGGCGCGAACGTTGGGACATCGACGGCTTGTACCGCGTCGACAACGACGACCCGCGCCCGCCCTACTACTTCCTCACGATGCTTCCCTACACCAGCGGCGATCTGCACATTGGCCACTGGTACGCGATGGCGCCGTCCGACGTCGCGGCTCGCTGGCACCGGATGCAGGGCAAGAACGTCCTCTTCCCGCTGGGCTTCGATGCCTTCGGCCTGCCGGCCGAGAACGCCGCGATCAACAACGAGACGCATCCCAAGCAGTGGACCTACGAGAACATCGAGAACATGACGCAGCAGCTCAAGACGATGGGCGCGTCGTTTGACTGGAACCGCGAGTTCTCGACCGCCGATCCCGAGTACTACCGCTGGACCCAGTGGTGGTTCCTCCAGCTGTACAAACACGGATTGGCCTACCGCGCCTCTGCCGACTGCAACTACTGTCCGCAATGCGGCACGGTGCTGGCCAATGAGCAGGTGCTGCGCAACGACGAGGGCATCGGCATCTGCGAGCGCTGCGACGCGGTCGTCGAGGCGAAGCAGATGGAACAGTGGATGTTCCGTATTACCGACTACGCCGACGAGCTGCTCGAGTTCGACGGCCTCGACTGGCCGGAGCCGATCAAGTTGATGCAACGCAACTGGATCGGACGTTCGGAAGGCGCGGAGATCTCCTTTCCCCTTGGACGCCAGATCAGCAGCGAGGACCGAATCACGGTCTTTACCACCCGTCCCGACACGCTTTTCGGCTGCACCTTCATGGTGCTCGCCCCGGAGCATCCGCTCGTCGCCGAGTTGACGACCACCGAACAGCGCACCGAGGTCGAGGCCTACATCGAACAGGCCCGCCGCCAGAACGAAATCGAGCGCCAGTCGACGACCCGCGAAAAGACGGGGGTCTTCACCGGCGCCTACGCCAAACATCCCTTTAGCGGGGACGACATCCAGATCTGGATCGCCGACTACGTCCTGCTCAGCTATGGAACGGGCGCGGTGATGGGCGTGCCGGCGCACGACGAGCGCGACTTCGCCTTCGCTTCCGAGCGAGGCATCCCGATCCCGATGGTGATCGCACCGCCCGACTGGGACGGCAGCGACTTTGACGAGGCCTACACCGGCCCCGGCATCATGGTCAACTCCGGTCGCTTCGACGGCACCGACTGGGAGGCGGGCAAGCTCGCCGTCGCCGATGCGCTCAATGAGGTGGGCCTCGGCGGCCGCACGGTCTCGTATCGGCTGCGGGACTGGCTCATCTCGCGCCAGCGCTACTGGGGCGCGCCGATTCCAATGGTCTACTGCGAATCCTGCGGCGTCGTCCCCGTGCCCGAATCCGACCTTCCGGTGCTGCTGCCCGACGACGCCGAGTTCCTGCCCACCGGCGCATCGCCGCTGGAGCGGCACGAGGGCTTCGTCAACGCCGACTGCCCGGAGTGCAGCGAGGCGGCCAGGCGCGAGACCGACACGATGGACACGTTCATGTGCTCCAACTGGTACATGTACCGCTACATCGATCCGCACAATCACTACGCGCCGATCGACTCCGAACTCGCTCGCCAGTGGCTGCCCGTCGATACCTACACGGGCGGCGCCGAGCACGCCGTCATGCACCTCTTCTACGCCCGATTCTTCGCCAAGGCCGCCCGCGACATGGGCATCCTGGAGATCGACGAGCCGTTCGCCCGGCTGTTCAACCAGGGCACGATCATCAAGGGCGGGCAGAAGATGTCCAAGTCGCGGGGCAACGTGGTCAATCCGGACGAATGGGTCGAGCGCTACGGCACCGACACCGTTCGACTCTACCTGATGTTCCTCGGTCCCTGGGAGGCCGGCGGCGACTGGGATGACAGCGGGATTTCTGGTCAGTGGCGCTGGCTCAACCGGGTCTGGAACCTGGTTCTGGGCGATGTCGATGTCGGAGGCGGCCAGACCGACGCGATCCGCCGCGCCACGCACGCGATGATCGGCAAGGTCACGGACGACATTCAGCGCTTCCGCTTCAACACGATGATCGCCGCGATGATGGAGTTCACGAACGAATTGCAGGGCATTCGCGATCAGGGTCCGGTCGACCCCGACGCCTGGCGGGAGGCGATTGACGCGCTCCTGCTCTGCCTTGCGCCGTCGGCCCCGCACATTGCCGAAGAGCTCTGGCAACGAACTGGCCGCGGCGGCGGTTCGATTCACGAACAACGCTGGCCCGAGTACGACGAGTCGTTGACTCAGGCCACGACGATCACGGTCGTCGTCCAGGTCAATGGCAAGCTGCGCGACAAGCTGGCGCTCGCGCCGGGAGCCTCGCAGGAGGACGCCGAGTCCGCGGCGCGTGCTTCGTCACGAGTCGCCGACCAGCTCGACGGCAAGACCCTGCGTCGCGTGATCTGGGTGCCGGACAAGCTGCTCAACTTCGTCGCCAACTGACCTCTCCGCCGATCGAGGGTGGCGCATGGTCCAACTCCGACTGCCGGCATACGAAGGCCCCCTGGACCTGCTGCTCGAACTAATCGAATCGCACAGGCTCGACATCTCCGAACTCTCCCTGGCGCAGGTCGCCGACCAGTACCTCGCCCAGGTCGCGGCCATGACACCGCAGCAGGGCGAACTCAGTCAGTCGCAGGCCGATGCCCTGGCCGCCTTCATCAGCATTGGCGGACGGCTGGTCCTGATTAAGGCTCGCCAGCTTCTGCCTGCCGCCGACGAATCGGCGGCTGACGACGAGGCCGCCGAGGAAGCGCGCGAGCTCGTCGAGATGGCGCAGGCCTACAAGCGGTATCGAGACGGCATCGCGCAACTTGGACAACGGGACCGCGAACAACTGCGGTCGTATCCGCCGATCGCGGCCCCACCGATCGACAGGCCGTTGCCGCTCGGGATGTCGGACAATGTCACGCTGGACGCGCTTGCGCGGATCGCCAGGCAAGTGCTCGAACGTGCGGCGGAGCGCGAGGCGCAGAATGCGATCGCCCACGATGCCGCGATCGAGCGCCAGCGAATCACCGTGCGCCACCGCGCCGCCGACCTGCGCGCGCGGCTGTTGAGCGGACACACGGTTTCATTCCGCCAATGGATCGCCGACGCGGAGTCGCGACTCGAACTGGTCGTCTCCTTCATGGCCGTGCTCGAACTGCACAAGTCGTTGGCGATCGAGATCGAACAGGATGGAGACTTCGAGGACATCCTGATCACCGAACTGCCGGACGCCCCGCAGTCCGCCTGGGCGGCAGCCGGCTCGGCCGCGGGCGACGAGGAAGATCAGGAGTGACCCGCGGCTGCTGGTACGCTGCAAGTCCGCCTCGTCTGCGCTGGCAATGGTGAAGGGCCGAGCTTCGTGGTCACTGAGTTGGCTCGCTGGGAGCTGCGCCGAGCGGCGCTGGGCCGGCCGACCGCGCTCACGATCGGCGTCTTCGACGGCGTCCACCGCGGTCACCAGGCCGTGCTCCGACACGTCGTCGACAGCGCTCGAGCCCACAGTCTTGGCTCGGCCGCGATCACGTTTCATCCCCATCCCAGGCAGGTATTGAGACCGGACCTGCCGACCGAGTACGTCACCTCGCTCGAGGACCGGCTCTCGCTGATCATGGAGACCGGGCTCGACACGGTCGCGACCGTCTCCTTCACCTCCGATTTCTCGCTGACCGACGCCGGCGACTTCGTGCGGATGCTGGTCGACGAGTTCCAGCTCGCCCGCCTGATCATCGGCGAGGACTTCGCCCTCGGCCGCCAGCGCGGCGGCGATCCGGAGACGCTCAAGGCGCTGGGCCGTGAGCTCGGCTTCGACGTCGAAGTGATCGAACTGCTGACCGACCACTCAACGGACAAGGTGTCGTCCACCGAGATTCGCGACGCTCTCTCACAGGGCGCGGTCGAGCGGGTCGGCGACCTGCTCGGACGCCGCTACTCGCTGCACGGCCCCGTCGTCGTCGGATTCGAGCGGGGCCGTTCGATCGGATTCGCCACCGCCAACGTCGCAATCGGCAACGACCGCTCGATCCCGGCGCCCGGCGTCTACGCCACCATCGCCCATCTCGATTCCGGTCCCGCTCCGTCGGTGACGAACATCGGCATGCGCCCGACCTTCGACGACGGCGGCGGACTCTCGATCGAGTGCCACATCATCGACTTCGACGAAGACATCTACGGGACCGATCTGCGGGTCGAGTTCGTCCAACGACTACGCGGCGAGCGCAAGTTCGACGGCATCGACGCGCTGGTTGAGCAGATCGGTAAGGATCGCGACACGGCCCGCGAGTTGCTCGCCGGCATGTCGATTGGAACGCAGGCATAAGTGAGCACGAGTCAGCAAATCCCGGATGAGATCGCTGCCGAAGTCGAGCGCCAACACGCGCTGATCATGCGCGGCACCGCCTACGGCGACGAAGGCACGCGCCGGGCCATGGATCGAGAACTCCGTGCGCGGCTGACCGAATCGCTGACGGAAGACCGGCCGTTGCGCGTCTATCTCGGCGTCGACCCCACTTCGCCCGACTTGCACATCGGCCACTGCGTCACACTGCGCAAGCTGGCCCTGTTCCAGCAACTCGGTCACCAGTCGATCCTGCTGATCGGCGACTTCACCGGTCTGGTCGGCGACCCGTCCGACAAGGACTCGCTGCGACCGATGCAGGCGGCCGAAATCCTCGAACACAACGCCGCCACTTACCGCGATCAGGCCTTCAAGCTGCTCGATCCCGAACGCACCGAGGTCCGTCGCAACAGCGAATGGCTCGGCCGGATGTCGTTCAGCGACGTGATTCACCTGGCCTCCAACTTTACCGTGCAGCAGTTCACGGCGCGGGACACGTTCAAGAACCGCATCGACGCCGGCCAGCCCGTCTACGTGCACGAGTTCATGTACGGCCTGATGCAGGGCTACGACGCGGTCGCGCTGGAGGCCGATGTCCAGCTCGGCGGCACCGACCAGACCTTCAACATCATGTGCGGTCGCACCCTCCAGGAACGTGAGGAACAGCCGCCCCAGATCGCTGTGCTCACCCCGATCCTGGTCGGCACCGACGGCAAGCAGCGGATGTCCAAGAGCACCGGCAACTACATTGGCATCGACGAACCGCCCAACGATCAATACGGCAAGGCGATGTCGATCCCGGACAACGTGATCGTCCGCTTCTTCGACTACGGCACCAACGTCTCCGACGAGGAGGTCGATCGGATCGAAGCCGATCTGGACTCAGGCGCGCTCAAGCCGATGGACGCCAAGCGCCGCCTCGCCCGCGCCGTCGTCAGCGAGTGGCACGGCGACGATGCCGCCCAGGCCGCCGAGGACCATTGGACCCGCACCGTCTCCCAGCGCAACATCCCCGACGACATTCCCGACGCAGCCATCGACTTTGGCGATGCAGATGCCGTCGAGGTGTCGCTGCCCGTCCTGCTCCACGACATCGGCGCTGCCGCCAGCCGGGCCGAAGCCAAGCGCCTCGTCTCCCAGGGCGCCGTCCGCATCGACGACGAAGTTGTCAAGTCGCAGAGCGCCGAAATCTCCAACGGCGCGGTACTGCGAGTCGGTCGTCGGAAGTGGTACCGGATCGTCGCGACCTAAGTGGATTCCCGTCCCCGCCTCCGAGCGGGGACCCGCTCGGCTTCCCTCTCAGTTGGCCATTAGCCTGCCCTCATGACTACGTTCACCTACCCAATCGAAGTCGCAGACCTCGATCTGCAACGAATACAAAGAGTCGAAGCGGTCGTCAACTCCGGCGTGTTCTTCACGATCGCACCGTCATCGCTCCTGCAAGGGCTCGGCATCGAGCCGATCGGAACGCGACGCTTTCGAATGACCGACGGCACGTTACGTGAGATGGACATCGGACATGCTCGATTGAGAATCGACGGCAGGTTCGACTACACCATCGTCGCGTTCGGTGATGACAGTGATCCGTTGCTGCTTGGCGAGTACACCCTCATTGGACTCGCACTAGCACCAGATCCCGAGAGGCGGCGTTTCGTCTCTCTGGAGCCCCTACCGCTGTAGCCTCCTCCACCCGCTAGCCTCCGACCACAACCAATGCATGCGGGTGCTTCCGCCAAACGCTCCCAGCTTGTGGCCACGAAGCCGGAATCGAGGATGTCAGATGGCTGAGATGAAACTAGGTGTCGCCCGGAAGCACCTCAAGCGGCTGGCTGACGAGATCGAACATCGAGAAGGCCGAAGGAGGCGCGGACACGGAACGGGCGACGCACTTAGGCAACTGGCAGCCTACTCCAGCAACCAGCTGGTCTTGATGGGCAGACGGTACTACTGGGTCTTTGAGGCGGCCGATCTGGAGTTGGAGCGGATGAGGAAGGATGAAGCTCATCGAGACAGCGACGCTCTCGTTGCGTTTGAGCGGCTCGTGGAGTACCACTGCGGCTATCGAGAGATAGCCATTGGAGCAGATGAGCCTTGCAGATGCGAGCGGAACGACTTTGGAGAACTGCCCAGGGCTGAGTTTGATGTCTGGTCAGAGAAACTGTGGTGCACGGTGTGCGATCACTTCCTAGAAGAAGATGATGAGGAGCGGCTCGACCCAGAAGATGTGAACTTCTTCAGACACAAGCGATACAGCCTTGCAGAGAGAATGGAGATGGAGGAGCAACCCCTACCCAAACGAGAAAAGAAGAGGGGACTCTTGAGGCGACTGATAGGACTGTAGAAAATCACCCACCCACTACCCTCCGACCACAACCATCGGAGGCCCACATGACCGTCACCCTCGACTGGCTTGGCTGCGCGACCTTTCGACTCCAGGTCGACGACACCGTGATCATGCTCGACGCCTACATCGACCGGGTACCCGCGGCGCCCGATGTCGGCCTGACCGCCGCCGATATCTCCCGCGCCGACGCCGTCCTTGTCGGACATTCCCACTTCGACCACATCGCCGGCGCCGAAGTGATCGCCGCCAACACCGGCGCGCCCGTGATCGGCTCCAACGAGTCCGCCCGCGTCCTGCTCGAAGCCGGCATCTCCGAAGACCTGCTGCTCCGTTCGCAGGGCGGCGAGCGCCACCGCATCTCCAAGGACATCACCATCGAGGTCTTCCCTAGCCTGCATTCCTGCATCTGGACGACCGGCTCATGGGACCCCGGCAAAGTCGTCCTCGGCCAGTACGGACTCACCGAGGAGGAGCGCTGGGGTCAGCGCGGGTCGATTGACATCGGCGGATCGCTGGGCGAACGCTCGCAGGATCTCGGCCCTGAGGCTCAGACCCAGATGATCAACCACATGACCTCTTGCCTTGGCTCCAACGACACCGGCGGCGCGCTCGCCTATCTGATCGACACGCCCTACGGCTCGATCTTCTACCACGACACCTCCGGCTGCTGGACCGGCGTCGTCCAGAACATGCGCCCCGACGTCGCCATCGTCGCCATGGCCGGACGGCCCAACATCGACGGCGAGCCGATCCAGGGCTCGCTGGCGCAGTTCGTCGGGCGCATGTCCGACATGCTCCGCGCCCCGCGCATCGTTCTCGGACACCACGACGACTGGATGCCGCCGATGACCCACGACATGACCGGCCCCGACTCGCTCGCCCCGGTCAAGAACGAGCTCAACCACGTCGCCCCGCGCTCCGAGCTGCTCGACATCCCGCTCGGCGGACGGATTGGTCTCTACTGATGCCAACAGGACAACCGAAGTTCGGCCTGATCTACGACTTCCGCAATCCGCCCCAGTGGCGCAAGCCCTGGGCCGAGTTCTACGACGAGATTCTCGACGAGATCGTCTACGCCGAGCAGCTCGGCTACGACCACATCTGGATCACCGAGCACCATTTCATCGACGACGGGTACACGCCCTCCGTGCTGCCCATCGCCGCCGCCATCGCACGCCTGACTACTCGCGTCCGGATCGGCACCTGGGTCCTGCTGCTGCCGCTGCACAATGCGATCCGCGTCGCCGAAGACGCCGCCACCGTCGACATCCTTTCCAACGGCCGCCTCGATCTCGGCGTCGGACTCGGCTACAAGGTCGAAGAGTTCGAGGGCTTCGGCGTCGACCGCCGCCACCGCGCCGGGATCATGGACGAGTCGCTGGAGATCATCACCCGCACCCTGGCAGGCGAGTCGGTCACGCTCGACGGCCGCCACTACCAGGTCAAGGACGTCCAGGTCACGCCGCCGCCGATCCAGCAGCCCTTCCCGCTCTGGGTCGGCGCGCGCTCCGAGGCCGCCGCACGACGCGCCGCGCGCTTCCGCGCCAACTTGATGATCGTCGCCGACCGTCCCGTCTACGACGCCTGGGCCGACGCTTTGCGCGAACAGGGCGACGACCCCGACGACTTCGAGGTCCTGCTCTCTGCCGGGGGCTACGTCAGCGACGATCCCGACGCGCTTTGGGAAGAGCTTAAGCCGCATCAGCGCTACCTGCGCGACACCTACGGCAAGTGGTACAACGACGCCTCCGACCTGGGCGAGCAGGACCCGCTCGGCCAGTTCCTCCACCAGACCGACGAGGACCTGCGCGCCCGCTTCGTCGCCGGCACGCCCGACGATGTCGCCGCCGCGATCAAGCGCACGCTCGACTGGATTCCCGCCGACCACATCATCACCTCGCCCGTCCCGCCCGGCGCATCGCGCGACCTCGCGCGCCGCAGCATCGAGCTCTTCGCTCGCGAGGTCATTCCCAGGTTTCGATAGACTGGCTCAGAACCGGCATCAGACCCGACAGGACGAGGGAGGGCGAGAGATGAAAGTCAAGATCGACACCAGCCTCTGCGAGGGCCACGCCAAGTGCATGGAAGCCACCGAAGTCGTCTTCGAAGTCCGCGACGACGACCTCTCCCACGTCCTCGTCGACACTGTCCCCCCCGAAGAGGAAGCCAACGTCACCCGAGCCGTCCGAACCTGCCCGCGAGCCGCAATCTCGGTGGAGGACTGAGCTCCTTTGTGATGACTCGCGGCCATGTTCGCTGCTCGACAACACTCGACATACACCGCAGATGGACCTATTCTCTGAACAGATGCGCTAGTGGGAAAGCGCAGAGTCACAGGAGAGAGTGACCCTGGTGACCGACGACACCACCAGAACTTCGCGACAGCAATTGTCCCTTTTGCCAGACGAGGTCGAACACACGCAAGGGCAGGGAGAGCCGCCGAATCAAGAAGAGCAAGCTGTTGTTCGACCAGTGCACGCCAACTTGGCTTGCCAGGACAATCTTGAGTTCATGCGTGGCATTCCCGACGGCAGCTTCAAGCTGATTGTCACATCCCCGCCCTACAACCTCGGTAAGCCGTACGAGCGAAGGGCCGAGCTCGACGCCTATCTCGAACAACAGGATCAGGTGATCGAGGAGTGCATCCGGCTATTGCATCCGCAAGGTTCGATCTGTTGGCAAGTCGGCAACTTCATCGACAACGGCGAAATTGTGCCGCTCGACACGCTCCTCTATCCGCTCTTTCGAGGGCGCGGGCTCAAGTTGCGCAACCGCATCGTCTGGCATTTCGGCCACGGTCTGCATTGCACCAACCGTCTTTCGGGACGCTACGAGACCATCAACTGGTGGACGGCCGGCGACGACTACACCTGGAATCTGGACCCCATCCGCGTTCCCTCGAAGTATCCGGACAAGCGCCACTTCAAGGGTCCCAACATCGGCAAGCTGTCGGGCAACCCAATGGGCAAGAATCCGAGCGATGTGTGGGAATTCCCGAACGTGAAGAGCAACCACGTCGAGAAGACCATCCACCCTTGTCAGTTTCCGGTCGAACTCGTCGAACGCTTGGTTCTGTCGATGACTAACGAAGGCGACGCCGTCTTTGACCCCTACATGGGCGTCGGCTCCGCCCTGATCGCGGCACTCAAACACGGTCGAGACGCCGCAGGCTGCGACATCGTCGAAGAGTACGTCGAGATCGCAACACAGCGCGTCGCCGAACTGGAAGCCGGCACACTGAAGACTCGCCCCATGGGGAAGCCCATCTACGATCCACGTCTGCCGCGTGGGGGCCACTAATGCACATTGGCGCCAGATACTCACACCTCAACGGCGAGGAGTATCTGCTGGTCCACCATCCTCAACTGCTCCGTGAGGTCGAGAGCGTCATTGCCGAGGTCGATGCTGAGTCTTGCCGGACGAAAGTCTCCCGGGAACAGAGAACTCTGGGCCGTCGACTCTTCGCCCCGAAGGAGATGAACGCCGCGTTCAAGAGCGGCCTTGAGTCCTGCGGCTGGAAGGAACGGCGGAATCAGTTCTGGGTGACGGACGACGAGCAGATCCTGCGGGGTGTTCTCGGAATGTCTGCCGACCAACAAAAGGCCGCCATCGAGGCGCAAGGCCGCAAGGCCATCGGTTCATACAACCAGACGGACTTCGTCAAGGACCGGGTCGCCGTTGAAGTCCAGTTCGGCAAGTACGCCTTCGTTGCCCACGATCTGTTCGTTAAGCACCTCAGCTTCTATGTGTCCGACATCATCGATGTCGGCATCGAGATCTTGCCAATGAAGTCCCTTGAAGTGCAGATGTCATCCGGCGTCGCTTACTACGAACGAGACCTGATGAACGTAGTCCGCCAGGGCCGCGGAGTCCCCGCTGTCCCCCTCGTCCTGATTGGCGTGGAGCCCTAAGGCCTGTTCACATGGAGGCAAATCCCCGAAGAATCTCCGTCATTCCCGCGCTTGTCGCGGGTATCTCGCCGCACACTGCGCCGACACCAGTGCCCAATACGGCGAGATTGCCGCGGCAAGCGCGGTAATGACGTTGGTATCTCACCGTCGAATGTCTTTGTGAACAGGTCCTAGCCGAGGCATCCCGCTCCATCCCGCTACCGCACCATCACGATCACCTTGACTGGCTCACCTTCTGTGACGTTGACTCGCCAGGCCCAGACGTCGGAGTCGGCGAAGCTGTAGATGTCGCGGCGTGGGATCAGGCGCTTGTCCTCGTCGGTCAGGACGCGGACGGTGAAGTCCTCGAAGTCGTGCTCGCCGGTGTTCCTCAGCTTGAAGTAATGGGTCGAGAACCAGCGCGTCTGCTCCAGCGTCGAGAGTCCGGGGCAGTCGTCGCGCACGAAGTCGATGACCAGCAGCAGCTCGACTCCGTCGGGCGCGTCGAGCTCCCACTCCTGCGTCGACTCGGGTGAGAGCGGGCGGCGCGGCTCGATGCAGATCGCCTCCGGCGTTTGGTCCTCGCGGTACTCGACGATGAATATCTTGTCGCCGAAGTCACAGGTGTCGGGCCGCGCGCCGTCGCGCTCGTAGACGCGCCAGACATCCGGGTTGTCGACGGTCGACGCGTACACGGCATAGCGCCCGTGGTAGCGCTCAGAGGGGTGGACATTGCAGATCCGGCCAGAGAACTGCGGCTGAATCGGTCCGTCGTAGAGCGGCTGCGTGAAAGCGGAAGCGGAGCCGTGCGCGGGCGGACCGTCGTTCTGGTGTCGGGGGCGTTCCGCCCGCGACCGCATCGCCATCCAGGACGCCTCCACCGTCTCCGCCCGCAACAGGTCGTCGCCGCCCAGCGAGATGCCCAGCAGTGACTGGTCGCAGAGGTCGATCAGCGGCGACCCGTGCCGCCCGTTGCCGGTCGGCTCGACGCGCAGCACCCGTTCGCTCAGATCGGACACGTTGAGCACGGTGACCAGGTAGCGTGCCGCGTCGCCTGCGGGATAGGTCAGCAGGTGAACGTTGCGATCGATCAGCTCGTCGCCGGTGGAACCGAAGACGGCCGTCGCGCCGAGCTCTGCCTGCTCCTCGGGATCGAACAACTCGACCAGGGCCAGGTCGTTGCGCGGATCACTCGCGACGCGCACGACCGGCAGGGTCTGTTCGCCGCGTGAGACCACGCCCCACGGCGCTCCATCGGGGACCCGCGCAAGGTTGACCAGGAACTGTCGATTGCCAACGTGTACGGCGGTCCCCGTCCCGGCCAGGGAGTTGAACTGCCAGGCATAGAGTTCCTGCGGGTCTCGATACCGACAGGTCAGAGCAGACGTCGGCGTATGCGCGCTGATCGCCGTTGAGCCCGCAGGCAGACTCACAGACCACGAGATCGGCGCAGTTTCCCGCCAACGGCCCGACTCGACGGCGGGGCTGAGCCAACCGCCATCCGAGCCGCAGTGAATCATGCCCTCGGCGAACAGACACACGCGAACTGTATTGGACTCGGAGTCGATCCGAGCGGCAATCTCAACTGAGACCTCGACGGTTCCAAACTCCTGGAGCGCGTCGGGTTCCCGGTCGACCTCCAGCGGTACGATCCAGCGCTCGACGCCGGCGGCGATCCGGACGGCGACCGGTGTGAATGTGGCGTCGGCCGACCAATCCTGCCAGAAGGTGGCGACCGGGGAGTCCGCCGCTGCCGTGATGCCTGAGTACGACTTTCTCGACCACGCGCCCACCAGCAACGACCCGTCTGCGCCGATCAGCGTCGCGCCGAGATCAGTGCCGGGCGGCTGCGGGATCGCAAAGTCGACCCGCATCGAGTACTCGCTTACGTTGGGGCACTCGGGTGCCGGGTCCCGCACCGTGATCCGCAGCGAGCCGAACGGCCGACTTGACCCGTGCAGCACGCGCGGAGCGCCAGTGTTGGAACAGTCATCCGCCAACGGTGGATCGGCTGCGACTGCGGCGAGCGCCGCCACATAGGTGAATCCGTTGTCGAGGTCGTCGGGGCCGGACGCTCCGCAGACACCAATCTGCGTCCAACCGGCTCGCTCCAGGTCGGCGCGGACCTCGGACTCATCGGCGACAGCCGAGACGGCGATCCACCAATCGGCATCCAGCTCCGAGCAGTCCACATCCTGCGGCGGTTCCGGTCCGTAGTGCCAGATCAGGCGTCCTGCCGCTCGTAGCGCGGGAGGCACGGAGGACGGCATTGCCGGCCAGCGCCGCCAGGCATCGCTGATCTGCCGCAGCGAACGCATGAGTGTTCCGCCGGAGTGGGTGTAGGACCAGCTTGAGCCGCCGGCCCAGGTGACGCCGATCACTTCGCCACAGGCGTCGAACATCGGTCCGCCGCTGTTGCCGCCCCGAACCACCGCCGAGGTCTGGATGTTGTCCTCCCAAACCTGACTCACCACGCCGCCGCCGGAGATGGTGAGCGCCTCGCCGCCGGGATAGCCGATTAGGTAGACCGATTCACCGACGTCGTCCACGCTCGGGGCGCGCAACCTCAGCGCAGGCACCTCCTGCACCAGTCCCGGCGCGTCTACCTCCAGCAGAGCCAGATCAAGGTCGGGGTCCGTTCCGAGCACAGCGGCGCCGATCGTCCGCCGGCCGTGGATCAGGGAGACAAACGGCGGACGGCCTCTGATGACGTGATAGGCCGTGACGAAGCGGCCGTCGCCGATGTGGAACGCCGTCCCAAAGGTCCCCGAGGTCTCCACTTTCCAGGTCGCCGCGAGCATCCGCTCAAAGTTGGGCGTACATGAACCAGCGGGCTCTGCCCCAACGGCGACCTCGGACACGTATCGGATCGCCTCGTGATCGATCGGCGCGGACCAGGAGACTTCGCTGCTGGTCACCCATCGGTCGCGTGAGGCTTGCCGAAGATTGAGGAACCGCGCCGACGGGCAGATGGATTGTCCGTCGTCGGTTCGCAGACAGAGCTCGATCGCGCCGTCTCCGGCAGACCTCGTGACAATCTGCGCGCTGAAGTCGTAGCGGGCTTCAATCGACTCCGGAGGCTGCGCCAGTCCAACCCGGCCAGCGAGGATTGCGACAATGGCCGCAACCGCCAGGCAGGCGAAGCCTGCGGCGGCAACGAGCGTCTTCGTACGGTGCGGGCGGCGCTGGCTCGGCGGTCTCATCACCGCCAATGGTACGCGTGCTCGGCGTAATCCAGGCAGTGACTACTGCGCGCGGTAGCGAACGAGCTGCCGCTTGATCCCGCCGACGTGCAAAGAGCTTGGCACCATCTGCGGCTCGCCAGCCAGTTCCAGGTTCGGCAGGATCGGCAGCAGCGCATGGAAGATGGAGCGCATTTCCCAGCGGGCCAGGTTCGCGCCGAGGCAGAAGTGTTCGCCATAACCGCCGAAGGCGAAGTGGTCGTTCGGGTCGCGGCGAATGTCGAACTTGTAGGGGTCGGGGAAGACCTCTTCGTCGCGGTTGGCCGACGGATACCACATCACGATCGAGTCGCCCTTGCGCAGCGTCTTGCCGCGCAGCTCGAGGTCCTCGGTGACCGTCCGCTGGAACTGAATCACGACCGAGGTCCAGCGCAGGATTTCCTCGACCGCGGAGGGCACCAGCTCGGGGTGAGCGACGAGGTCGTCAAGCTGGTCGGGGTGGTCAAGCAGCGCCTTGACACCGCCGGAAATCGAGTTTCGGGTCGTCTCGTTGCCCGCGCCGATCAGCAGCCGGAAGTAGGACGAAATCTCACGCGGGGTGAGCTTGTAGCCGTCGATGTCGGCGCGCAGCAGGTCGCTGAGCAGATCGTCGCCGAGGCCGTTGGTCTGTCGATCGCGAACGAGTCCCTCGTTGTAGAGGTTGAACTCCAGGTTGACCCGGCGAATCGTCTGTTCGCGATCCTCGCCTGGCAGGCGGAACTCGGGGTCAGCGGCGCCGGCCGAGGTTTCGGTCCAGTGGAAGACCTTGTCCCAGTCTTCTTCCGGCACGCCGCCCATGTCGCAGATAGCGGCGACGGGCAGCTTTGCCGATAGCTCGTGGACGACATCGACCGCCGAAGTCGCGCCGCGCTCGGCGAAATCGTTGACGATCGAATCGGCGAAGCTGGAGACGTAGTTGTCTGCCATCTCGGCGAAGTGGTCTTCCAGCCGCTTCATCATCCTCGGAGTGAAATGGTGAGCGACGAGGCTGCGATGCTGCCGGTGCTCGGGCGGGTCCATGAAGATGAAGTCTGGCGGATCGGACGGATGCCCGCCGTAACGGTTGGCGTTGATCTCGCGTCCGCGCTCGCCGATGCCGATCGACTCGGTGTCGTTCATACGCAGGATTTGCGTGTTCGAGAACAGGTCGGGATGGGAAGAGATGTAGCGGATGTCGGCGTGCTTGGTGATCGCCCAGAACGGCTCGAAGTTGGGCCGCTGGTACCAGTAGACCGGCGCCTCCCGGCGCAGGATGTCCCAGGCCTCCCAGGGGTATCCGTGATCGACGTATAGCGACGTGTCGGTGATGTTCAGGTTGTCAAGCGTCAGTGCGGGTCGTTCAGCGGTAACCATTCGAGACCTCCATGGTCATCCCGGGCTATCGGGATCACCATGAAGATACTCGGTTCCGCGCTCGATTTGAACGTCACGCCGGCCGGTGGCGGACCATCTGGCGCTTGATCCCTCCGACGTGGAGGAACGCGATCACGTTCTCGGGCGGAGCGACGAGCTCCAGGTTGGGCAGGATTGGCCGTAGGGCGTGGAAAATCGCCCGCATCTCCCAGCGTGCGAGGTTCGCGCCGAGGCAGAAGTGCTCGCCGTAGCCGCCGAACGCGAAGTGATCGTTCGGGTCTCGCTTGATGTCGAAGCGGTAGGGGTCTTCGAAGACATCCTCGTCGCGATTCGCCGACGGGTACCAGAGCACCACCGACTCACCCTTGCGGATCGTCTTGCCGCGCAACTCGACGTCCTCGACGGCGGTGCGCTGGAACTGGATCACGATCGAGGTCCAGCGCAGAATCTCCTCAACGGCCGACGGAACCAGCGATTCATCGTCGATCAGCATTTGCATCTGATTGGGATGGTCGAGCAGCGCCTTGACGCCGCCGCTGATCGAGTTGCGGGTCGTCTCGTTTCCGGCCGCCAGCAGGAGGACGAAGTAGCCGTGAATCTCGGCCGGCGAGAGATGGCGCCCGTCAATCTCGGCACGCAGCAGGTCGCTGAGCAGGTCGTCGCCCAGACCCTCGCGCCGGCGCTGCTCAATCAGTTCGTTGTTGTAGCGAAACCATTCAACGCCGATGCGATCAGTCGCCTGGCTCGGCGACTCGCCAGGCAGGCGGAACTCAGGATCATCGGCGCCGACGAGCACTTCCGTCCACTCGAAGATCTGGTCCCAGTCCTCCTCTGGGACGCCGCCCATCGCGCAGATCGCGGCGACCGGCAGCTTGGCCGAGAGCTCGTGGACAAGGTCGACGGCCGATCGCGAGCCCTTCTCGGCAAAGTCGGCGACGACCTTCTCGGCGAAGTCGGAAACGTAGTTCTCCGCCATCTCCGCGAAGTGGTCTTCGAGCATCTTCATCATCCGCGGCGTGAAATGCCGCGCGACAAGCCCGCGGTGCTGACGGTGTTCGGGCGGGTCGAGGTAGATGAAGTCGGGCGGGTCGTCCGGGTGACCGCCGGTACGGTTGGTGCCGGCCTCGCGCTGGCGCGAGGCAGTGCCAAGCTTCGACGCGCGGTTCAGCCGAAGCATCTGCGAGTTGGAGAACAGCTCCGGGTGCGACGAGATGTAGCGAATGTCGGCGTGCTTGGTGATCGCCCAGAAGGGCTCATAGCCGGGCCGCTGGTACCAGTAGACCGGCGCTTCCTGGCGAAGCAGATCCCACTCGGCCCAGGGATAGCCGATGTCGCGGTAGCGGTCGGAGTCGGTGATGTCGACGGTGTCGACCGTCAGTGCGGGCGCTTCGGCGATGACCATGTGTCTCCTCCAACGTCCCATCACAGATGGGATGGACTCCGTCTGTTCAGAGACAGACTAGCGCCGTCACTTTAGACTTTGCGCGACGCCCAACAGAAGCAGGAGAGGCCCGATGGCAGAAGTGATGCGACCGGACGGCACGATCATTCACTACGAGGTCTACGGCGAGGGCAACAGCGAGATTCCTCTGTTGCTGTTCGCGCCGGGCGGAGTCAACTCGCAGATCGAGTTCTGGCAGCGCTCGATCATCAATCCGATTGAGGCCTTCTCGGACGAGTTCACGGTGATCGGCATGGATCAGCGTCACTGCGGTCAGTCCAAGACCGGGCTCACGGCGTTCAGCTACGACGAGGCGATGAAGGACCAGATAGCAGTGCTCAACGACCTCGGCGTCGCGCGCGCGCACGTGATGGGCGGATGCATCGGCTGCGCGTACGCCTTGCGACTCGCCGACCAGGCTCCTGCACGCGTCGCCGGGGTCGTGATGCAGGATCCGGTCGGGCTGGACGAGACGAACTCGCCCGAGACCTTCTACGAAATGTTCAATCCGACGATTCGGCTCTGCCGCGCGGAGGGCCTGGAAGCAGTGATTGAGGCCGCTCAGCGCGATCCGGTTTTCATGCAGAACGACGAGGCCGGTCCGTTCGCGCAGCGCATTCACGACGAACCGCTGTTCGCCGAGGCGGTGCGCAACATCCGACGCGAGGGCTACATCGCCCTGGTCGTCGAGTTCCGCGACGGGATGTGGCCGCCGGTCGAACCCTACTTCGCCGTCAACGAGGTCGCGGTGCAGCGCACCTATTCGCCGATGCTGGTCATCCCCGGCGCGGACCCGTTCCACCCGACCGGGATCGGGCATCGCATCTGCAACGAGGCACCCAATGCCCGCTGCCTCGACGTCGACGCCCGCTCGCCGGAGAAGCTTCCGGCTACGCTCGACTCAATCCGCCAGTTTCTCCGCGAGACCGGCTAAACAAAGGAACATCACCCATGCAGTACGAGATTCTTCACCGACCGTCGTATGCTCTCGGGCGGATCGAATTGGCGTCGGGCGAGCAGCTACAGGCTGAGGCCGGGGCGATGGTCTCGATGTCGGCCAGTATCTCGATCGAGACGGGGATGCGAGGCGGGCTGCTGGGCGGTCTGAAGCGCTCCGTGCTAGGCGGCGAGAGCTTCTTCATCAACACCTTCACCGCAGAGCAGTCGGGCGAAGTCACGATTGCGCCCGGGCTGCCGGGCGACATCCAGGTGATCGAGATGAGCGGTGGGTCCGTCCTCGTGCAGTCGGGATCGTTCCTCGCAGCGACAAACGACATCGAGGTCGACACGTCCTGGGGCGGAGCGAAGAGCTTCTTCTCCGGCGAAGGGCTGATCCTGCTGCGCTGCTCGGGACACGGCTTGTTGTTCCTGTCCAGTTACGGCGCGATTCACCTGAAAGAGCTCAATGCCGGCGAGCAGTACACCGTCGATACCGGGCACATGGTCGCCTTCGACGACACGGTCAAGTACAGCGTGGGTCGCTCCGGAGGCTGGAAGACCACGCTGCTCTCGGGCGAGGGACTGGTCTGCAAGCTGGAAGGTCCGGGCCGCTTCTACATGCAGACGCGCAGTCAGGATGCGTTCCTGAGCTGGCTGCTGCCCAAGATTCCCAAACAGTCATAGCGTCCGGTTGAAACCGGCGGATACCGGCTCACGCCGTCGTAGCCTGCTGGCATGGACTGGCTTGAGTTCGTCGCCCTGATCGGGGTCGGCCTGCTGGTCGGCGTGTACGCGACGGCCGTTGGAGCCGGCGGCGGCTTCCTGTTTGCGCCGGTATTGCTCACCCGCCATGCCGAGTCGAGTCCGGCCGAGGTCGCGATGGCGTCGATGTGCCTGGTGCTGGCAACATCCGGTCTGGCGGCCGCGCGGCTAGCCCGCGAAGGACGGATCGACTACCGCGTCGTCGGCATGGCGGCGGCCATTGCCGTACCGGCCGGCGTGATCGGCGCGACCGGGACGGCGCAGCTACCCCGAGACGTCTTTGCCGGCGGATTCACCGTGCTGCTTGCGACGCTGGGCATGTACCTGATCTGGAGACCGACGGGAGACGCGGGCCAGGTCGGCCGGCGCGGCTGGCGGCGCATGATCCGCGATGGACGCGGAGAGCTGTACCTCTACTGGATTCCCGTCCGCCGCTCGCTCGGCGCGGTTGCGGTGACCTCGCTACTGACTTCCCTGGCCGGCATCGGCGGCGGACTCTTCTTCGCCACGATCACGATTCGCGTCATGCGCATGCCGGCCTGGCTGGGCGTGCCCGCGTCGCACAGCATCGTGACCGGCATCGCGATCGCCGTGGTCATCTTTCACACTGCGACGCAGCACTTCGGCGATCCGCTCAACGACGTGCCGCCGCTGCTGATCGGCGCGTTGATCGCCAACCCGATCGGCCTGCGCGTCGCCGCCCGGATTCGCGAGTCGATGCTCTCGCGGCTGCTCGCGCTGGGCATGATCGCGGTGGCGGTGCGGGTCGCCTTCGAGGCCTTCTAGTCCGACTAGCCGACCGGATCGACATCGACCGACCAGCCGCGGCCGAAGTCGAGCTGTGCCAACAGCGACAGCGGCGCGTCGCCCTTGAGCAGCACCTGCCGACGCCACTGCTTGCGGCGGCGGGCGGGATACGCAGGCGCCGGACCGATGATCCGGGCTACCGCGCCGGGGGTCCGGCTTCTCAGCACGCTCAATTCACGAACCACGCGACCCGCCTCGGCGTCGGCTTCCTCCGGCGAGGATCTGCTCACGGTGAGTCTCGCCAGTCTGCCAAAGGGCGGATAGTCGAGTTGCCGGCGCGCATCCATTTCAGCCTGGTAGAACGCCTCGTAGTCATGCGCCGCCGCCGCGGCGACGGCGTAGTGATCGGGCGAGTAGGTCTGGATGATCACGCGTCCACCGAGCGCTCCGCGACCGGCGCGTCCGGCGACCTGGGACAGCAACTGAAACGCGCGCTCGGCTGCGGTGTAGTCGGACTCCCGCAGCGAGAGATCGGCGTTCACGACCCCGGCCACGGTGACGCTGGGTAGATCGAGGCCCTTGGCGATCATCTGCGTTCCGATCAGCACTCGGGAGCGTCGATCCGCGAACTCGGCGAGCAGCGCCTCGTGCGAACCAGCAGATGATGCCGTGTCGCGATCCCAGCGCGTAATCGGGATTTCGCCCCAACGGCGCCGCACCTCTGCCTCGAGTTGGGCGGTTCCAAAGCTCATCGCTCTGATCCGCTCGTCGGCGCACGCCGGGCAGCGCGTCGGCGGCGGTCGTCGCTCGCCGCACTCGTGGCAGAGGAGATATGGGCCGGGGCGATGCAGGGTGAGCGCGATTGAGCAACGCGTACATCCGACCGCCTCTCCGCAGGCGCGACAGACCAGCGCCGACACTCCCCTCCGGTTGAGAAACAACAGTATCTGCTCGTCACGCGAGAGCGCCTGTGAGATTGCCGAGTCCAGTTCGCGGCTGAACACCGATCGGACGCCGGCGGCGAGCTCCTCGCGCAGATCGACGATGTCGACCACGGGTTGCGGAATAACCCGCGGTCCATTGCCCCCCGACTGAATCCGCTGGGTCAATCGCAGCAGTCGACTCTGTCCGGCGCGGGCCCTGGCCATCGAGACCACGCTTGGCGTTCCCGAACCGAGCAGTGTGCCCAGCCGACTGCGAGCCGCCATCTCTCGAGCGACCGCTACGGCGTGATAGCGCGGCTGCGGATCGGTCTGCTTGTATGTCCACTCGTGCTCCTCGTCGACGATCACCAGCGCGACACGCTTGATCGGACCGAAGAGCGCGGAACGGGCGCCTATCAGGATGCGTTTCTCCCCCGCGTACACCTGCCGCCACTGCTCGCGCGCTTCGGCGCGGGCGAGTCCTGAGTGCCGTACGGCAACCTGACCCGGAAATCGGGCCTCGAACCGGGCGATGGTCTGCGGTGCGAGCGCGATCTCGGGAACCAGGACCATCACGCCGCCGCCCGATGCGAGCGCGCGCTCGGTCGCCGCCAGGTACACCTCGGTCTTGCCGCTGCCGGTCACGCCGTGAAGCATGAAGACCTGACCGTCTTCAGAGTCCATGGACTGCGTGATTGCATCGACGGCTGACCGCTGTTCCCGCGTCAACTCCGGCGCTGGGATCGGATCGAGGCGGTCGATCGGCGCGCCTACGTCCTGTCGCGAGAGGTAACCGGCCTGTTCGAGGTCGTCCATGTCTGCACGCGTGGCCGTGCTGCGCCGTCTGGCTACCTGCTCGTCAAGCGGTCCGTCCGCCAAGAGGCGCAGCAGCTCAAGCTGCCGCCGCTCCGAAGCCGTGCGGCGCAGCGACGCCGCGATAGACCGCGCCTGCTGCCGGTCGATGGCGAGCTTGATTACGCCGCCCTGACGAACGGCGAGCGAGCTCCCATCGAGCCATGATTCCAACTGCTTGCGCCCGCCCAGCATCCGCGCCGCGTCGTCGTCCGACAGACCATCCGGACGATCGCTGAGGGCGGCCAATAGGTCGCCCGGCCTCGACCGCTTGCCCTGCGGCCAGGCAGCGATCACTTCCCGAAGCTGCGCTCCCGTTATGGAAAGTACAAGCCGCTTCGGAATCGTCGGCTTCACCGGCACGAGTGGACGGAAAGACTCCACCGACCGTCGCGGCCGCGTCGGCGTACCGGGCGGAAGGAAGAGCTGAACGCAGGACGCGATCGGAGCGAGGTAGCGATCCGACATCCAGCCGGCGAGATCGAGCTGCTCGGATGACAGCAGCGGGCCGGGGTCGAGCACCCGCTCGATTGTGCGCGGGTCCGCCACTTCGCTCTCGGACGTGACCGCGAGCACGATGCCAATCGCCCATTGTGAACGCCAGGGGACGACCACCGACATTCCGCGCCGCAGCTCCATGTCCGGTCGGGCCGCGTAGGTGAAGGCGCCGGGCTGAGGGCTTCCGCTCAGGACGGCGACTTCGGCGTATCGTTCGATCATTCGCGGAGTCCTGTACTGGAGCAGGTGTTAGCGTCGCACTCGGACAACGTGTGTGACTTGAAGGTTGATGAATGGGAGCGTCAGATGTCCAGTGATCGGACCGATCAGGGCGCCGATGCCCAGCCGTTCGATGGTATTCGGGTCGTCGAGTTCGGACAGTTCGTCGCCGTGCCGTTCGCCGCGCAGTTGCTGGCGGAAGGCGGCGCCGAAGTCATCAAGATTGAGTCGTTGGAGGGCGACCCTACCCGCAGGCTTGCGCAGATCGCGCCGATGGAGTCGCGCATCTACCTATCCCGCAACCGCGGCAAGCGATCGCTACCGCTGCACTTGCGGCACGAACGGGCGCAACAGATCATTGAGGCGCTATTGGTTCGCGCCGACGTGGCCCTGATGAACTTTCGCCCAGGACTGGCCGAGCAGTTTGGTCTGGATGCCGCGTCCCTGAAGCAACGCTTTCCGCGCCTGGTGATTGCGACCGTGACGCCGTTCGGCCGCTACGGCCCCGATGCGGGTCTCGCGGGCATGGACATCGTCGTACAGGCGCGCAGCGGTCTGATGGTCGCCAACGGGCGGTCGGGAGACGGCAGACCGCTGAGCGGCGACCCGGTCAGCGCCGACTACATGGCGGCGATGTCGCTCGCGTTTGGGATCGCCTCGGCACTGCTGCGCCGCACCGTGACCGGCAAGGGCGGCGAAGTGCATGCGTCGCTGATGCAAGCGGCGATGACACTGAACAACAACCAGATGCTGCGCGTCGAGTCGGTCGACGGTCCCGTCCACGACGAGTCGAAGCGGATGCTGGCCGAGATGCGGCAGCGCGGCGCGCCCTACGACGAGCAACGTATGGCGCAGCCATCGGCGCGAGCGCGGATCATGGCCGACATCTACTTTCGCACCTACACCACGTCGGACGGCTGGCTTGCCGTGGCCTGCGGCAGCACGCGTCTGCGGGCCGCGTTCAGCCTGGCGATCGGCCTGGAGGACGAGTACACGGGCGACGATCCGAATCACCATCCCGAGCACTACGAGGGGCTACGTGAACAGGCGGAAGCGATCATGGCGGCCGAGTCGACATCGCACTGGGAAGGCGTGTTGTCCGAGGCCGGCGTCCCGGTCTCGCGAGTGCTGATGCCGTTCGAGATCCTCGACGACCCGCAGACGGCGGCGAACGAAATGCTGTACGACCTTGAACATCCGAGGGTCGGCACGATCAGGATGCTCGCGCCGCCGGTCGCGTTGGACGAATCGGGCTTCCGTCAGCCCGGGGCAACCCGCCCGTTCGCCAGCGAAACGCGGGACATCCTGGGCGAGTTGGGGTTCGATGGCCCGGACATTGACGGGTTCGTCGAATCGGGCGTCACGCGACACTCAATCTGACAGCTTGCGCATCTGCGGGAAGAGGATCACGTCGCGAATGGACTGCGAGTTGGTCAACAACATGGCGAGGCGATCCATGCCCATGCCCAGACCGCCGGTCGGAGGCATGCCGTGTTCCAGGGCAACGAGAAAGTCCTCGTCCATCTGCTCAGCCTCCTCGTCGCCTTCCGACTTGAGGCGGAGCTGCTCTTCGAATCGCGCGCGTTGATCGACAGGGTCGTTTAGCTCGGTGTAGGCGTTCGCCAGTTCCCAACCGGCGACGAACAGCTCGAACCGCTCGACCAGCGTCTCGTCATATTCGGTTCGCTTGGCCAGCGGTGAGATCGCAAGCGGATAGTCGAGCAGGAAGGTCGGTTGGCGCAGATTCGGCTCGACTCTCTCCGAGACCAGCTCATCGAACAGCTTGCCCCAGCCTGCGTTGGGTGGAATGCCGATGCCCTGCTCGCGCAGCAAGTCTTCCATGGCTTCGACAGTCGGATAGTCGCGGAAGTCGACTCCGACGTGTTCCTGCACGGCGTCGACCATTGTGACGCGGCGGAACGGCGGGGTGAAGTCGATCTCACCGTCTGCCCAGGGGACGCGCGTCGATCCGGCGACCTCGGCACTGATGTAGGCAAGACTCTGCTCGACCATCTCTGCCACGCCGTGATAGTCGGTGTAGGCCTCGTAGCTCTCCATCATCGTGAACTCGGGGTTCCAGCGATTTCCGATGCCCTCGTTGCGGAACAGCCTGCCTATCTCGTAGACCTTGTCGAACCCGCCGACAATCAGTCGCTTCAAGTGCAGCTCCAGCGCAATCCGCAATTGCCGGGGCTCGTCGAGCGCGTTGAGGTGCGTCAGGAACGGTCTCGCCGCCGCGCCGCCCGCCTCGGTCTGCAGGACCGGCGTTTCCACTTCGAGGAATCCACGAGCGTCCATGAACCGACGCATGGCAGAGATCACCTCCGAGCGGCGGCGCAGGACCTCCTTGGCATCGTGATTGGCGATCAGATCGAGGTATCGCTGTCGATAACGGGTCTCGATGTCCTGCAGCCCGTGGTACTTCTCCGGCGGTGGACGCAGCGACTTGGTCAGCATGGCGAGGCGCTCGGCCTGAACGGAGATCTCGCCGCGCCGGGAGCGGATCAGCGGTCCCGAAGCTTCAATGAAATCGCCGAGATCGAACGCATCAAGCAGCGACCATGCGTCACCAAGCGCGCGCTCGCTGGCCAGTATCTGGATTGCCGCCGAGTCGTCCTCGATATCTACAAACGCGATCCTGCCCATGTTGCGCAGCGCTGTGATCCGGCCGGCAAGCGTGACCACGGGACCGTCGGAGTCGGGAGTGCGCGCTTCATGATCTTCGAACATTCGGCGGCCAGCCGCGATGTCGTGCGTTCTGGCGGTGCGCGGCGGATACGGCTCGACGCCCTGGGCCCGCAAGGCTTCCGCCTTGGCCTGACGCTCGGCGATGATCTCACGCAAGTAGGGCGTTTCTGAACCAGTCGTCGAGGATTGAGTCATCTCAGTGTGTCTCTCAGGCTGCGGCCCCCTGCCGCGTAGCCGGAGACCGAACGTGACTAGGAAATGGCCTTGACCTTGAACTTGCGCACACCGGTCGGCGTGGAGACTTCGACCGTGTCGCCGACCCTCGCGCCGAGCAGCGCCTTGCCCACGGGAGACTCGTCGGAGAGCAAGCCGTTCTTGGGATCGACCTCCGCCGGCCCCACGATTCGGTAGTTGACATCGGTTCGCTTGGGCATCGGCCGCACGGTCACGGTCGAACCGAGACGCACCACTTCCGACCCGCGAATCTCCTGCTCATCGATCACCTCGGCGGCCGAGATCACAGCTTCAATCTCGCGAATCCGACCCTCGATAAAGGCCTGTTCGTTCTTGGTCTCGCCGCCGTCGCCTTCGTCGCGGGCGCCGGGCGAATCTTCCCGAACCTGTTGGATCAGTTCGGCCGCCTGGCGGCGGCGCTCCTTGAGTGTGAGCAGTTCCGCGCGCAGACGTTGCAGGCCGTCAGCAGTGATTGGCACCGAACGTCGAAGCACCACGTGATCTGCCTGACCGATCAATAGTTCGTCACGCCGTATTGCGTTATGGCAGGCTACGATAGCAGGCATGGCACGGGCAGTTTCCCAGCGGATCCGGGCGATCGTGTAACGTGCGTCACACTTTCACAATCTCCATCCTGTCCGCTCTGATTGGGGCCTTGTGCGGCGCCCTGATCGTGGCGTTCGTCGGCAACGATGACTCCGGCGACGAGGACCTCGACCCCACGATTGCGGCCGCGATTACCACGGCGGTGAGCGACGCGGTCGAGCAGGCAGCCAACCAGTCCAGCGCTCGGATCGCCGAACAGGTCGTGGACTCCATCGACGAACGCGAGCGCCGCATCGGTGAGATCTTCGCGCGCGTGGTCCGCTCGGTCGTCGTGATCGACGCCGAAGGTCCCGAGCGCGTCAACGATGCAGGAGTGACGGTGGTCCCGGCCGCCCTGGCGACCGGATTCGTGCTCGACGACGAAGGTCACGTGGTCACGGCTGCCCACGTGCTTGAGGGCATGACGAGATTCACCGTGATCTTCCACGGCGATCGGCGAGTCTCGGCCTTCCGCGTCGGCGACGACCGTCCGTTTTCCGATGTCGCGGTGCTGAGGGTCGAGCCGGACGATGAGACATTTGTGCCCGACGTGCCGGTGTTTGGAGCGAGCGACTCGGTAGCGGTGGGTGAGACCGTGATTGCGATTGGCAATACGCTCTTGGGACGGGAAATCGCACTCACCGTTGGTGTGGTGAGCAATCCCGACACGACGTTCTTTCGCGAGCGTTACGAGCAGGAAGACCTGATCCAGACGGACGCTGCGCTGAATCACGGGAACTCGGGAGGCATTCTTGTCGACCTCGACGGCAGCATCGTGGGCATGACGGCAGTGATTGCGCGGGAGACCGTGGACGGCGGCTTTGTCGACGGGGTCGGCTTCGCGGTGCAGATTGATGCCGTGCTGGAGGTCGCTCGCGGTATTGCCGCCGACGGCTTCTATCCGCGCCCCAGCTTCGGTGTCGTGCAGGAACGCCTGCTGACTCCGACGGCAGCCGTGCAACTGGACCTGGACGTGAGCGAAGGCGCATTCCTGATCGAGATCGAACGGCGCGGCGCGTTCGCCCGCGCGGGCATCCGCCCCGGTGACGTGCTGCTCAATCTGAACGGCGTGGCGATCAATGCCGAGACGCCCTATCTCAACGCGCTTGCCCGCCTGGAGCCGCAGGTGCCGGTGCTCGTGCATATCCACCGCGCCGGCGAGGAGTACCGTCTCAGCGTCGCGCCTGATCTGCGTGCGCCGTGAGCAGCAGCGAAGGCGGCGGGTGGCAGCCGCGTCCCGTGCGGCGTTTGGGCGAGCAGCCTGAACCGCCGCGGGAGCGTGAGATCCGCGCCAGGCGTCCGCCCGATCCCGCGCCGTTCGACCCGGACCCGGCCGAGCCGCCGCCCGAGTTTCCGCCTCCCTCCGAGACGGGTTCGGTCACCAGACCGGGGAGCGGCCGGGGTTCCTTCAACCGCCAGGCCCCGCCGTCGCGCGGCGGCGGCGTGCTGATTGTGCTGATCATCGCTGCCTTGTTGGTGGGCGTCGTGATCGTGCTCTTCTTTGAGCCGGGACTGATCGACGCCAACTTCAACACCGACGCCGATGACGAACTCTCCGGCACCACCGGCGAGGGCATCCCGACCGCCCTGTTCGAAGCGCGCCTGGCGGAGCGGCCGCCTGCGATTCCGGAGATCCTTGGCGCGGTCTCGCCCGTGTACGAGTTTCGCGTTCCCGAGCAGCGGCTCGGGCCGTTCGTGTTCGAGGCCGAACTCACCAACCCCACGCAGGATCCGCGCAACCTGGGCGCATACACCTGGAACGGCGATGAGTGGACCCGGCTCGGCGACGCGAACCTGAGCAGCGACGGCGCCAGCGCACGGATCGAACTGACCGACGCTCCGGCCAACCTGGTCATCCTGCGCCGCCTGCAGTTCCGTGACGTGATCGCCGGACGCGTGCCGCGCGGAGAGGAGCCGCAGGCGATCCTGGCCGGCTCGCTGACCTTGATTCACCCCGACGGCTGGCACCCGAGTGAAGACGGCTCGCTGCTCGGCGGCGTCGATCTCGTCAACGCGTCGATTCCCCAAAACCGTTGGCCAACCGTCTATGCCTCTGTGGACCAGGCCGACCTGGTCAACGACATTCTCGCTTCGGACAATCTGCGCCGCCAACACATCGCCAATATCCAGCATGCGATCAAGAGCAGCCTGCACGACGGCGTCGACATTCACTATCTCAATGTCTCTCCGGCGCTGCAGTCACAGTTCACGTCGTTCATCAGCGAGTTGGCCGGCCGCCTGCACCGCGAGGACCGCGGCATATCGGTGCACATACCGATCACCGCCTCGGGCGGAGTGGGCGAGGGCGGCTACGACCTCTCTCAGCTCGGCGCGGCGGCCGACTTCATCGTGATGCAACCGCCGCTGGACCCGACCCTGTTCGACGCGGCGATCGCCGCTTCACTTCCGACCGTGCTCGAGCGCATTGAGTCCAGCAAGGTGCTGCTGGCCCTGCCTTCCAACGCCGTCGTGCGAGACGCGGCTGGATTTCGGCAGATCACGCAGCGTGATGCGCTCGACATCGCCTCGCTGATCAGCATCCGCGAGCCGGGACCGTACCGTCCCGGCATGCGGGTGACGTTGCAGGGCAACTCAATCCTGTTGGACAACCTGGCCGGCGGACTGCGCTGGGACAGCGTCAATCGCATTGTGACCTTCACCTATCCAGACCAGACCGGATCGGCCGTGACTGTCTGGATCCACAACCGCTTCAGCGCCGCGTTCCAGCTCCAGGTTGTCTCGGATTATGAGCTGGGCGGCATCTACATCAGCAACGCCTCGGCGGATCCTGGCAATGCGAATCTCTGGCCCGCGGTGGCGGCATTCTTCGAGTCGGGACTGCCGGATCTGCGCCTGCCCAATGCCATCCTCTTCGACCCGATCTTTAGCGTCGAGGCAGGACAGCTCTCGGGAGCGAGCGGGGGCGGCTGGCAGTTCTGGGACCTTCCGCCGGAATCAGGCGACTATCGTGCCCAGCTCGTCGTCTCCGACGGCGATGTGCGCGTCGGCCACGTGATCACGGTGCCGGTCCGCGCCGAAGGAGAAGAGTGATGTCCCGCGCTCAGCCGCGCGTATCCGGCGGCGCGCTCTCCGGCAGACGGCTGCGCACGCCGGCCAGCGGGACGCGGCCAGCCACCGCGATCGTTCGCTCGGCCATCTTCGACCGCCCGGATATCGGCGCGGTGGTCGACGGGGCGAAAGTAGTCGACTTCTATGCGGGAGCCGGCTATCTCGGCATCGAGGCGCTCAGTCGCGGGGCTGAGTCGGTCGACTTCGTCGAGCGCAACGGATCGGCCTGCGCGGTGATCCGGCGCAATATCGACGAGCTGGGACTGTCCAATCGCGCGCGCGTGCACCGACTGCCCGTCGAGCGCTGCTTTTCGAGGATCCCTCTCGATCCTGATTTGATCTTCATCGATCCGCCCTACCGCGTTGACGCGCTTGCGGTGATCGAGGCATTCGTGGCGCGGGCTTCGCTGCCTGAGGGTTCAATTGCGGTCTGGCGGCGACAGACCTCCACCTCGGGCGGAGTCGCTCCGCCGCCGGTTCGGATTGGCGACCTAGTGCGGATCGATCAGCGGCGCTATGGTGACGGCGCTATCGACACATATCGCGCGGAGGCACCGACATGACGATCGCGCTCTACCCAGGCGGATTCGACCCGATCACAAACGGCCATCTCGACATCGTGCAGCGCGCAGCGGCAATGTTCGACGAAGTGGTCATGGCGATCTATCCCCGATCGAGCGAGACGTTCGACGTCGACGAGCGGCTCGCGATGATCGAGGGCGCGACCAGGCACTGTCACAACGTCCGCGCGGCCAAATTCACCGGTCTGGTGGTCAACTTTGCCGATGAGGTCGGCGCAAGCGTGCTGGTCCGTGGGATCCGTGCCGTGACCGGCTTCGAGGCCGAGTTTGACATGGCGCTGATGAACAAGAAAATGGCGCCGCATATCGAGTCCGTCTTCCTCATGTCGGGCCACGAGCATCTCTTCATCTCGGCGAGCCGCATTCGTGAACTGGCGTCGCTCAGGCATCCCGTTGACGACCTGGTCCCGCCCAATGTCGCCGAGGCGCTGACACAGAAGTACGGACCGCCGCTCCCGCGATCCGTCTGAGCGTCGTTGATCGCGGTTTCTGCGCTAGAGTCGAATCCAGGCGAACGGCGCGGGGCTCTTGGCAGGAGCTCATCATCGACCTGCTTGAACTGATCGAACAGATTGAACAGGCGATCCTGGACGGTCGCCGCAGCCGCTTCGGTTCGGGTTGGACCGTGGATCGCGAGCAGCTCCTTGACCTGATCGACCGCCTGCGCATGGCTGCGCCGGCATCGTCCGAGCAAGCGCAGCGGCTGCTGGAAGAACGAGAACGCCTGATCGAGCAGACCCAGGAAGAAGCCGCGGTGCTATCGGCGCAAGCGCGGCGGGAGGCCGAGCAACAAGTCTCCGTGCACGAACTGGTCCAGACCGCCGAGGCGCGGGCGCAGAGCATAGTCGACCAGGCGCACCTGACCGCCACCGAGACCATCACGCGGGCCAACCAGGAGGCGGCCGCGGTGCGCGGACAGGCGACCACCGAGGCCGTCTCCCAGGCGCTGGAAGCCGATCGCTATTCGCTGGAGATGCTGCGTCGCCTGAACGACCAACTGCGCACCATGCAGACTTCGGTCAGCGGGGCCGTGGAGCAACTCGAATACAAGGTGGAGCAGAGCGAACAGTCAGAATCGCTGGACCAACGAGACCAGGCTGCCCGACGCGCGCTCACGAGTGAGCTGTAGCGGACGAGTCAGCCGACACTCCGCTGAATCAGCGATCATCCGGACCTAGTCTGCGACCGCCGCGAGTTGCGGCTGGGCCGCCAGCGGGTGCCCGACCGCTTCGCCAACGCGTTCGAGCGAGCGCATCAGCGTATCGAAGTTCTCGAAGGTCAACGACTGTGGACCGTCCGACAGCGCGTGGTCGGGATTCGGGTGCACCTCGACCATCAGGCCGTCCGCGCCGACCGCCATCGAGGCGCGAGCCATCGGCTCGACCAGGTACCAATGGCCGGTGCCGTGGGCAGGGTCGCTCACGATCGGCAGGTGGCTCAACCGCTTGACCACCGGGATGGCCGACAGGTCCAGCGTGTTGCGCGTCGAGGTCTCGAAGGTCCGGATGCCGCGCTCGCAGAGGATGACATCACGGTTGCCCTTGGCCATGATGTACTCGGCGGCCAGCAGCCACTCGTCGATCGTGGCCGAGAGGCCGCGCTTGAGCATGACCGGCTTGTGCGCCAGACCAACCTCGTCGAGCAGCATGAAGTTCTGCATGTTGCGGGTACCGATTTGGAGGATGTCGGCGTAGCGCGCGACCAACTCGACGTCGCGAGTCTCCATCACCTCGGTGATCACCGGAAGGCCGGTCTCCTCGCGAGCCGTGGCAAGGTGTTGCAGGCCCTCTTCGCCCAGACCGCGGAACGCGTAGGGCGACGTGCGAGGCTTGAATGCGCCGCCGCGCAAGACCTGCGCTCCCGCGGCGGCCACCGCCCGCGCGGTCTTGACCATGTGCTCTTCGTTCTCGATCGAACAGGGCCCGGCCATCACGACCATGGAGCCGTCGCCGATCCTGACTCCGCCGACATCGATCACGGTGTCCTCGGGCTGGAACTCGCGACCCGTCAGCTTGTACGGACGCGAAATCGCGATTACCTCGTCAACGCCGCTCATCCGGGACATCTGGGTGCGAATGTCCGGATCGCCAATCACGCCCACCGCGCCGATCACGACGCGTTCCTCGCCCGGAGAGAGGTGTCCCTCGAGGTTGAACTCCTTGAGTCGCGCGAGCACGCCGCGAACCTGCTCGTCGGTCGCGCCCATTCTCATCACAATCAGCATGTCGTCACCTTTTCGCTCACTCGCTGTACGGTTCCGGACTTCCCTTTAAGCTTCTCAGGAAATCTCGGACCGAAGTCGAAGATTCTGTGTTAACCGTTAAGTCCGTTCTCAGCACTCTCGCACCGCGCAGGTAGACGTGCTGGATCTGGTTCTGGCGCAGCGGCGTGTTGACGTGCAACAGGATTCGCAGGCAGGACGGCAACGAACCGGGGACCTGCATATCGTGACCGCACATGAGCGCCGCGTGGCTCCACTTGTACGTGAGCCTCGCCGCGACTGCCGGAAACTCCGCATTGAGATCCGGAGTGGTGGTGAACCAGGCCGAAGCCACTTCGCTCGAATCGATGTCGTTGCGCAGGATCATTTCGCCGAGCAACTCTTCAGTCGCTTCGATAATCTCCTCGCGCGTATTGCCTTCGACCGTTGTCGCGCCGCGAACGCCTCGCAAGCGCCAGACAGGTTCGGGGTCAGGACTCGGCATCGTTAAGTGCTCGGTGCGTTTTGGACTGTGGAAAACGGAGGGGGTTGCTCAAACGGTGCGATCTGCGATTCGACGCCAGGCGTCGGCACGCGATCTAGCGACCGGCGGCAAAGACGCCGGCCGCGGAGATATAGACGCAGTCGAAGAACGAGCGCTGATGCAGTGCTGCACAGTGGTTCATTCGTCCGTCTCTTCACTCCGGCGGCCGGTGGCCACCTCGAGGTATCGCTCCACGGCCGCTGCGCGGCCGTCCGGCGGCGCTGATCCAATTGTCGCGGTCAGCGCTGAGCCGATGATAGCAGCAGGCACCAGTTTTCCAACTTCGAGGACGTGTTCACGTCTGCTGATCCCGAATCCGACTGCCAACGGCGTGTCTGTCCTGGCCTGTACGCGGCGGACGAAGGCAGCGAAATCCTGCGCAACCTGCTCCCGCGCTCCGGTCACGCCGGTCAGAGAGACGAGATAGATGAACCCCGAAGCTCGCTGCGCCACGGCGTCGATCCGCTCCTGGGTCGACGTCGGGGCAAGCAGATAGACCAGGCAGATGCCGTGACGGGCCAACACCTCGCGCGCGGCGTCCGACTCGTCGACCGGGAGATCGACAATGATGACGCCATCCACGCCGGCCTCCGCGGCGCGACGTGCGAGCGCTTCCAGAGGTTCGCCGACGGCGGCTCCCGGGGCCTGGACCGCGTCGTCGGACGCGGATCCGCAGGCAAGGAACGGGTTGAGGTAGCCCATCAGCGTGAGCGGGGCGTCAGGCGACGCCTCACGGGCCACGCGCACCGCCTCGAGCGCGGTCTCCAGCGTCGCGCCGGCCGACAGCGCCACGTTGTAGGCATCCTGGTGCACCGGTCCATCGGCGAGCGGGTCGGAGAACGGCACGCCGATCTCAAATCCCGCGGCGCCGCCGCGCAGCGCCGCACGCACCAGATCGGGCGTCTCGGCAGGCGTGGGAAATCCGGCGGTCAGGAAGGGAAACAGGAGCGGACCGTCACCGCGTTCGGCGGAAGCGGCGAACGCCGTGCGGTATCGCTGTCCGAGTTCGGGCATTCCGGCCTCCTCAACCGAGTTGCTGTACCAGCGTCGCCGAGAATCCGATTACGTTGAAGCCGAAGTGCGCCATCGACGCGGCGGTCAGTGAGCCAGTGCGCAGATAGACGACGCCGAGGATCACGCCGGCAATCGCGAACGGAATCAGGCTGCCGAGGTCGGCGTGCAGGGCCGAGAACACGGCCGACGAAATCAGAAATGCGGGAATCATGCCCCAGTACGGCTTGAGACCACCCAGGACGAACCCGCGGGCAAACGCCTCCTCGTAGATTGGCGCGCAAAGGACGACCAGGATGCCCAGGGCGACCATCACCGACGTATGCACAAAGAGGCGGTCGTCGTCGATCGTCGACTGCGGCTCCAACGACTCGGCCCCCAACGCGATCACGATGCCGGAGTAGGCGAACAGCACGGCATAGATAGCCAGCACACCGCCAACCGCCGAGGACAGATCGCTCGTCTTCGGCCGACGCCAGACCACCACGCCGGATTGTCCGCGACGCCGCATGATCAGGATGGGCAGGACGAGCCAACCGAGCAGACCGGCCAATCCCTGCCCGATCACAAAGATCAGCAGTCCTGTCTCGCTGGTCGCCTCGCCGCCGTCCATCTCGGTGACGATGGCCGTGGTCAACACGATCACCAGCAGCCAGACGAACGTGCAGAGTAGTCCCCAACCAATGAGTCGGAAACCGGCCATTCCGCGGTCTCTGGGCTGGTCGCGCGGCTCGCGGGACTCAGCGCTCGGCAGGGGCGCCACGATTAGCGCTCACGCGACGCCAACGCGTCGCGGACGATTTCCACGTCCTTATCGCCGCGACCGGAGAGCCCGATCAGGATTGTCTCGTCGGGGCTCATTGTCGGGGCGATCCTGGAGGCGTACGCAATCGCGTGCGCGGTCTCGAGCGCGGGAATGATGCCCTCGGTCTCGGAGAGCAGCTTCAGCCCGTCGAGCGCTTCGTCATCGGTGACCGAGACGTACTCGGCCCGCTCGGTCAGCATCAGCCAGGCGTGCTCCGGTCCGACGCCGGGATAGTCGAGCCCGGCCGAGATCGAGTGGGCTTCGGTGATCTGCCCGTGCTCATCCTGCAGCACGTAGGTCCGGGTGCCGTGCAGCACACCCGGAGCTCCCGCTGAGAGCGTCGCCGCGTGGCGGGCATTGAGTCCCTCGCCGGCGGCTTCGACGCCGATCAGCCGCACGTGATCGTCGATCAGCGGATGGAAGAGGCCGATCGCGTTGCTGCCTCCGCCGACGCAGGCGATGGCGACATCGGGCAGCTTGCCGATCTTCTCCTCCAATTGTCGCTTCGCTTCGTTACCGATGCAGGACTGCAACTCACGCACGATCAGGGGATACGGGTGCGGGCCGATCGCGCTGCCGATCAGGTAGTGGGTGTTGCGAACGTTGGTGACCCAGTCGCGGATCGCCTCGTTGATCGCGTCCTTGAGCGTGCGGGCGCCCGACTTGACCGGCACAACCTCCGTGCCCAGGAGGTTCATGCGGAAGACATTGAGCGCCTGACGACGGACATCTTCCTCGCCCATGTAGACAATGCACTCGATGCCGAAGCGGGCGCACGCCGTCGCGGTCGCGACGCCGTGCTGACCGGCGCCGGTTTCTGCGATGATTCGGGGCTTGCCCATTCGCCGCGCCAGCAGCACCTGACCGAGCGCGTTGTTGATCTTGTGCGCGCCGGTGTGCGCGAGATCCTCGCGCTTGAGCCAGATCTGCGCGCCGCCGAGCTGTTCCGACAGACGCGGCGCGTGAGTCAACGGCGTTTCTCGGCCAACGTAGTCGCGCAGCAACCCATCGAGCTCGGCGCGAAAGTCCGGGTCGGCCTGCGCATCGGCCCATGCGTCTTCCAGCTCCGCCAACGCGGGCATCAATGTCTCGGGCGCGAATTGTCCCCCGAAGGGACCAAAAGCTCCACTCTCTCGGGTCACGACACATCCTCCGCTTTCGCCGCCGCGATGAACGCACGGATTTTCTCTTGGTCTTTGCTGCCGTCGGTCTCGAGTCCCGAGGAGGCATCGACGGCCCATGGCTGCACAGCCCGCACCGCCTCCGCCACGTTGTCCGGGTTGAGCCCGCCGGCCAACACCAGCGGGCGGCTCAATGCGACCTCTGCGGCGATTGACCAGTCGATGCGCTGTCCCATGCCGCCGCCCTGCTTCGACATGGCGTCGAGCATGGCAATCGTATTCGGCGCGCGATCGATCTCCCGCAGCACCGATCCTGCGTTCATCCCATCGGCCACGTGAACGACGCGCACGACGGCGCGGCGGATTCGTCTCGCCAGCGCCGGGTGTTCGCTGCCGCTGAGCTGTACCAGATCGAGATCGACCTGATCGAGCACGCGTTCAATCTCGTCGACCGACTGTCCCGCAAAGACGCCAACCAGCAGCGGTTGACCGGCCGCACGGCGCTCACGCTCGACCGTTTCGGTCGTCGATTCGGCAATCTCCACCCTTGGTCCGAGCTCGCGGCGGACGGCGCGGGCGACCTTGAGATCGATTCGCCTCGGCGCGTCGGCGAAGATCATTCCGATCTCATCGGCGCCCGCTTCTCGCGCCCAGACGGCGTGTTCGACCTCGCGCACGGAGCACACCTTGACGAATGTCATCGGCCCAGCAATTCCCTTGCCTTGGCGTGAGGGTCGTCGGCGGAGGACAGCGCCTCACCGATCAGTACAGCGTTGACGCCGCAGGCTTCCATCCGCTGCATGTCCTCGCGCGTGCGTACGCCGCTCGCGGCGACGACGGGCACGGACGGCGGAATCCGGTCTCTCAATCTCTCCGTCGTACTCAGATCCTCTTCGAAAGTGTGCAGATTGCGGTTGTTGATCCCGATTGCGGTGGCTCCCGCTGCCAGCGCCATCTCGGTCTCGGCTTCGTCGGTGACCTCGACGAACGCAGTCAGGCCGAATTCGTCGCCGGCCCGGCTGAGGGTCTCAAGCGCGTCGGCGTCGAGTGTCTTGGCGATCAGCAAGTAGGCGTCTGCGCCTAAGGCCGCCGCTTCGGCGACCTGGTACGGATCGACGTGGAACTCCTTGCGCAGTACCGGCAGCCCGCTGCCTCGCAGCACTTCGGCCGCCTCGCAGAGATCGGAGTCTGTGGCGAAGAACGCGGGCGAAGTCAGCACCGAGACGGCAATCGCTCCAATCTCGCAGTACGTTCGGGCCAGTTCGGCGGGCGCGAGGTCGGGCGCGAACAGGCCCTTGGAGGGCGATCCGCGCTTGACTTCGGCGATCAGGCCAACGCCCGGCGACTGCAACGCGGCGATGAAGTCGTTGCGATCTACGTGCGACGTTGCCCGTTCACGGAGTTCGGCAATCGGAGCGGCCAGCTTGCGTGCGGCGACCTCTCTGCGCGTGTCGTCAACGATACGCTCAAGCACGGACGCCATTATGTCGCCTCTGTCGCTTCGGTTTCGGCGGCGATCGCCTGCGATCGCTCGACCCACAACTCCAGCTTACGCAGCGCGCGCTGATCGTCGATGCACTCGGCGGCGCGGCTGACGCCCTCGGCGAACGTCGGCACCTCTTCCGCCGCGAGCAGTCCGGCGGCGGCGTTGAGCGTGACGAAGCCGGTCAGCGCCGAGGTCGTTCCACCCAGCACGTCGCGCATCATCTCTGCCGACTCCTCGGCGGACCCGCCGCCGCGCACCGCGCTCAGCGGCACCGACCGAATCTGGAAGTCTTGCGGCGAGACGGTGAACTCGGTGACTTGCCCGCCTTCGACCTGCCAGCAGCTTGTCTCTCCTTGCGGCGAGACTTCGTCCAGTCCTTCGTGACCGTGCACGACCAGACCGCGGCGAACGCCGAGCCGACCCAGCACCGTCGCCATCAGCGGACCCAGGTCAGGTTGCGGTACGCCGATCAGCTGGTGCGTGGCCCGGGCCGGATTTGTAAGCGGTCCGAGGATGTTAAAGACAGTGCGGACGCCGATCCGTTGTCGGATCGGGGCCACGTGGCGCATGGCCGGATGAAACGCCTGGGCGAACAGGAATCCGAATCCGACTTCGCGGACGAGTCGTGCGGCCAGTTCGGGATTGACGCTGATCCGTCCGCCGAGCGCCTCGAGCACGTCGGCGCTGCCGACGCTGGAGGACATGGCCCGGTTGCCGTGCTTGGCGACCGGGACGCCGCAGCCGGCCATGACGAACGCGGCGGCGGTCGAGGAGTTGAACGCGTGCGTGCCCGAACCACCGGTGCCGGCGGTGTCGGCGAGGCGCGGCAGGTCTGAGAGGTCGACTCGCAGCGCGTGATCACGCATGGCTCGGGCGAGGCCGACAATCTCGTCGGCAGACTCGCCCTTCATGCGCAGACCGGTCAGCAGGGCCGCCGCCTGCACTTCGTCGGCCTGGCCCGACATCAACGCGTCCATTGCGGCCGACGCTTCGCGATCGGAGAGATCTCGGCCCTCGTCGATCACCGCTGCCAGCGCCGCACCCAGATCGGCGTCAGTCACGGCTGTAGGCCTCTGACTGGTCGAGGAAGTTCTTGAGGATCGCGTGACCGGTTTTGGTGCGAATCGATTCGGGGTGAAACTGCACGCCCTCGATCGGATACTCGGTGTGCCTCATGCCCATCATGATCCGGCCGGTGCCGTCGACCCGCTCGCACCACGCCGTCGGAGTGATCTGCTCGGGCAAGGAATCCGGTTCCACGATCAGCGAGTGATAGCGAGTCGCCTCGATCGGATTGGGCAGCCCGGCAAACACGCCGGTGCCGTCGTGTTCGATTGAGGAGACCTTGCCGTGCCGAATCTCGCCGGCCGGACCGATCGTCGCCCCGAACGCTTCGCCGATCGCCTGGTGTCCCAGGCAAACGCCAAGGGTTGGCGTGGTGGGGCCCAAGCGCTGCAGCACCGGCACGCTGACCCCGGCCTCTTTCGGCGTCTTCGGACCGGGCGAGATGACGATCCTGCGAGGCGCCAACGCCTCAATCTCGTCCACGGTGATCTGGTCGTTGCGGTGCACGACGACATCGGCCCCCAGCTCGCAGAGGTATTGGTAGAGGTTGTAGGTGAACGAGTCGTAGTTGTCGATCAGTAACGTATCAACCGCCATTGGAGGCAGCCTCCCGTTCTCGGAGTATGCGGCGCAACGTGCGGAAACCCTCGACCGCGCGGGGGAACCCGCAGTAGGGAGCGGCCGTCGCCATCACGCCTTCAAGTTCTTGTTCGGTCACGCCATGGTTGAGCGCGCCGGGGATGTGGAACTGCAGCTCGTCGGGTTTGGTCAGCGCGACCAGGATCGACACCACCACCAGCGAGCGGTCGCGGCGAGAGAGCTGCGTGCGAGACCAGAGGTCGCCGAAGGCAAACTCGAAGGCGAGCTTGCCGACCGGCCCGATCCGTTCCATTCCGGCCAGCGCTTCGGCCGGATCCTGCGCCTCGTCTCGTCCGTTGAGCGTGCGCATCACGTCGACCGCGTCGCGGTGACGCTGGTCGTCGTCCTTGTAGTCGGCGGGCGGGATCCGGTACGGCTTGCCGTCCTGTTCGCTCCACATCTCGACCAACACGTTGATCATCTCGTTACCGGCGGGAAACCCGGAGTACCCGGCGATTTGCAGCGCGATCTCAGTGATTTCCTCGCGCGAGACGCCGTTGGCCGGGCCGAACGAGGCGTGGAACCGCACGGCCTGCAGTCGTTCCAGCGCGCCCAGCATCGCCAACGCGACAATCGTGCGGTCGCGGCGCGAGAGCTCGTCGCCCTGCCAGACCTGGCCGAAGATGTAGTCCACCACGTAGCTGCCGAACGCGCCCGTGCGCTGCTCAGCGGCGGAGGCAAAGCCGGCCGGTTGGCCGGTCATTTCAGCCAACAACTCGCTGCCCGCCTTGCGCCGTTCGGTGTGTGTAGTCATTGCAATGCCTCAGTTCTCCGGCTCGTTCGTTGGCGCGCATTCTAGGCTCGCGGCGCGGCCCAGCTCGGCGGCCACAACGCCAACCTGCTCCAACTCCGCCTGCGTCCAGCCGAGCCTCAGGGCAGACCGAACTTCGGTCTCCCAGTCGAGGTCGCGTCCCAGCGCGCTACTTGCCGCGACGCGTGCCGCCAGCCGGGTCAATGCGATATCGCGCTCTGCCAGGGAGTCGGAATCCGGTTGCGGGAACACTGACAGGGAGTCGCTCTCGGCGAACAACTCGTCCAGCGAGGTGTCCGCCTCAAAGTCCCAACCCGAGCCGAGGCGTTCGATCACCGTCGCGAGCAGCTCGGCCTGTTGTTCGGGAAGCTCGGCGAGCGCCGATGCTGCGTCCCACCATTCCATCCCGTCGAACGGATTCGACTCGTCGTCCGGCGTGGCGTCAAGCGTCTCTTTGACGGTGACCAGGTAGGCATTGTGAATCGCATGCCTCCCGCTCGTCGGTTCGCGGCCGTAGACCGTGCAGGCATAGGCGGCGGCGACGCGCTGACGCAGGAGGTGGGCGAACAATCGCGGCACGGTGTCGTCCGGTTCCTCACTCAGCGGCGTGACGTCTCCGGGCAGCCACCAGCGCCCGGGCCAGAGCGTCTCCTGGCTGCGGCGGCGCAGCAGCAGGACGCGTCCCTCGCTGTCGAGCGAGACGCCGTAACCGATGATCAGCGACTCCGACATCAATAGCCTCGGACTCCTCGAGCCCCGGACCCGGCGCGCGAGCGCTCTTCCGCCAGGTCGAGCGCGGTAAACATGCCCATCGCCTTGTTCACCGTCTCGTCGAACTCGAACGTGGGCGTCGAGTCGAAGACGATGCCGCCGCCGGCCTGCACCGAGGCGACGCCGTCCTGCATGATGATCGTGCGAATCGTGATCGCCGTCTCCATGTTGCCGCCGAAGCCGAAGTAGCCAAGCGCTCCGGCATATGGGCCGCGCTGATCCTCCTCCAACTCGGAGATGATTTCCATCGCGCGGATCTTGGGCGCGCCCGAGACGGTGCCGGCCGGAAACGTGGCCCGAACGGCGTCAAACGAACTGGCGCCCTCGGCGAGGTCGGCCTCGACGTGGGAGACCAGGTGCATGACGTGGCTGTAGCGCTCAACATCGAGCTCCTGGGTGACCCGAACCGTGCCCGGCTTGGCGACGCGGCCGATGTCGTTGCGGCCCAGGTCGAGCAACATCACGTGCTCGGCAATCTCCTTTTCGTCGCTTCGCAGTTCGGCTTCCAGCGCGCGATCTTCATCGTCGTCCAGGCCCCGTCGGCGAGTGCCGGCGATCGGGTGCGTTGACACCTTGCCGTCCTCGACAATCACCAACAGTTCGGGAGATGTCCCGACGATCTGGTGGTCGTCCATCTCCAGATAGTACGTATAGGGCGAGGGATTGACCGTGCGCAGCGTGCGATAGACGTTGAACGGGTGCACAAACGTCTCGCGCGAGAAGCGCTGGGAGTAGACGCATTGGATGATGTCCCCGGCGACGACGTAGTCGATGATCTGCTTGACATCGGAGAAGTACGCCTCTCGCTCCATGTTGGAGCGGATCGCGCTGGTGTGACCGACCGGCTCAGGCGCGTCGCCGGGCGGAATCGGCGGGCCGGACTGCAATCGTTCGACCAGTTCGTCAATCCGGAATTCGGCCGCTCGGTAGGCCGCTTCGACATCGCCGTCGAGGCGCGCGTGCGTCACGACCTTGATCACGTGCTTGAGATGGTCGAAGAGCAGCACGGTGTCGACGAATTGAAACAACGCCTCGGGCAGACCATGCGGGTCGTGACCGGCGGGTTGTACTCGCGGCTCGAAGTGCCGGATCGATTCGTAGCCGAGGTATCCGACCGCGCCGCCATGAAAGGGCGGCAGGTCGGGGTTGGGTACGAGATCGAAGCGGCTGAGTTCGGATTCCACTTCGTTGAGCGGATCGACATCGCCGCCCGACGGCGCGCGGAACACCCGGTACGGCTCGGTGCCGATGAAGGAGTAGCGACTCGGACGCTCGCCGCCCTCTACCGATTCGAGCAGGAACGAGTACGCGCCGCGTTTGACCTTGAGAAAGGCGGAGACGGGTGTTTCGAGGTCGGCCAGGACTTCGCGATAGATCGCGGCGAAATTGCCTCGGCCGGACGCAGCGGCATCGGCAGCCAACTGCTTGAATTCGTCGAGGCTAGGGGTGAGTTCACCGGTTGACGGCATGGGAACAGGCTCCTGGGATGCACGCGGTGCGCTGCGGGATGCGTTGCAAGCGGCCGCGTCGGCGGGACGACTTAGTCTGCGCCTCGCCAGACCCCCTGGCCGCCCGACGTATGGCAGAGCGCGGACAGCCGCGTGCGCGGTCCCATCTCGCCCATTGACCACAGCGCGGACATCGCGTGCTCCTGTTCCTGTCAGAATCCTACGGCAGTCGTCCGCGTTGTCAAACCTCGCGTGCGACACATACCGGTGGTATGAAGCTCCAACGCTGATCGAGCGCTCGCCGATTTGTTGCCGCATACCCTTCCGTGCTACTCTCCGAGGCAGGAAAGGAGGTGATGCAACTTGGGACATAGTCAACGATCGCCCAGGTACCGACGACGCAGCGCAGTGGAGGTGGGCGCCTCCTAGCCGCTGACACCAAACGTCGCCCGGATACCTGGGCGAACCACGACGACCCCGAGCCGCCCAGCTCGGGGTCGTGTCGTTTAACGCTCTAGCCTTGTTCCATGAGCGCTCAGGATCTGCTCCCGCCTCACCAACGACTCGACCTGGACTGCGTTCGGTCAATGCTCGCCACTCGCAAGATTGGTCGAACCGTGCGCTACCGCGTGCAGACCACCTCGACCATGGACGACGCCCGCCGGCTCGCCGCCGATGGCGCGCCTCACGGCACGGTGGTCGTCGCCGACGAACAGACCGCCGGACGCGGCACCAAGGGCCGCATCTGGGTCTCTCCGCCGGGACAGAGCATCCACGCGACGATCATCGTGCGTCCCGAAGTCGAACAACTCAAGCGTCTCAGCATCATCAGTCCCGTCGCGGCCGCGGACGCCGTGCTCGCGACGTCGCCACTCGAACCGGAAATCAAGTGGCCCAACGACATCCAGATCGCGGCGCGCAAGCTGGGCGGAATCCTGATCGAAGCCGAATGGGATGCCGACGGCCCAACTTGCGCGCTGATCGGCATCGGCCTGAATGTCAACTTCGATCCCGCTCCCTGGGCTACTCAGATCGATCGTCCCGCCACCAGCCTGATGATTGAACTCGGAGAACGCCGGCGACGTGAGCCTGTGCTCGCCGCGCTGCTCAATGCGTTCGAGCTTCGCTATCTCCAGGCCGCCTCTGCCCCGCACGCCTTGCACGAATCCTGGCGATCCCGGCTCAATACCCTCAATCGTTCGGTAACGATCACGTCGCCGAGCGGCGAGGAGTTTCACGGCACGGCGACCGACGTCGAGCCGAGCGGCGCGCTGGTCGTTGCAGGCGGCGGGGGCGAGCTGCGCTCCTTCATCGCTGGCGAAGTCACGCTCCGAGAAGCCGACGCACCCAGCGCGTAAAGGCCGAAGTCGCCCCGGTCACAATCAACGACGGAGCCGCAACCTTGCCGTCCGTCGGCATTTGTTGCCAGGACCCCGCAATCAGGTCAAGCACACATCCGCCCAGCAAGCGCGCCGCCTCCAGGCCGGCGAGCGAGACCTCGACGCCCTGCGCTCGCGGCGCGCCGTTTGGATCCTGCAGTTCCAACAGCCATCCGCTGACCTGGTTGCCCGCCGAACCGTCCGCGCAAGCCGGTGGAACCTGTTCGAGCAGTCGCATCAGCCGCCCCGCGTTGCTCAGTCGAGAGACGGAGATCCCCGTTGCGTCCTTCAACGAATCGGGGAGTTGAACCGACAATCGCAAACCACCGACCATTACAGTCTGGACGCCGTCGCCCGGCGCCGCGCCGAATCGAGCGCCGTCCGCCGACGCGAATGCTCGCGATAGCTCCCGCTCAAACGACGTCGTGCCGCCGCTGGCTCGCAGCCTGGCCTGCTCGACGAGCAGCTCGTCGGTTCTCGGCGATGGTGTGAGATTCTCCGCCGACATGTCGAACACCGCTAACGGCAGGCCCGAGCGATCTCGGACCATTCCTCCGCTTCCCGGCGAATAGCGCAATCGTGTGGCATCAAGTGACGTCACCGCCTCCATCAGCGTCAGGGTGATCGTCTCATCCGCCCATTCCAGGCCAGAGACGCCGATCTCTCGGTGACCCGCAAGGACAACGAAGTCGGCGGCCGGCGCATCGATCGCACCGATTTGTTGATTGAGTACCAGCACTACCTCGCGCGCGTTGACGGTGGCCGAGATCGCAAGCGGCGCAGTCTCCGTGTAATTCTGTACCACGAACCCGCCGCTGGTCACGAGCACGCCGCTGAGTCCGGCCAGTCCATTCCGCCCTTGCAAGATGTACACCACGCCGAACAGGTCCAGGTCGTCCGGCAGGCTGTGCTTCAGTTGCAACTGCACCGAAGAGCCGCTGATCGTGACCGACGCGATCTCGACTTCCAGGTCGGGTCCCACCAATGAAAACCAGGCAGCAGCAACGGTTCGTTGGAGCAGCGGTTGATCGAAATTGAGGATGACCAGATCATCCAGGCCGAACCCGGTGGTGAACTTGGGCGGCTCGGTCTGATTGACAATCGGGACGGACAGGCTGCCAACGGTGAGGCCACCGCCCTGCAGCGACGTTCCTGAGTATGTCAGGGTCGTCTCCGCGTCGGCGTCGATGCCCGGAGACTCGAGTTGCAACGTGAGCACCCGGCCTTCGATCCCTTGCACCTCAGTCACGCGACCATTGGCAGTAATCGCGAACTCCGATGCGCTGGGCAGCGACGGATCAAGCGGCTGGTCAAAGGTCAGCTCGAGCCGGTCCGTTACTGCAACTGCAGACACCGCGCACGGAGCAGCGCGTTCAACGGCGCGCTCCAGTGAAATCGTCGGCGAGCCGTCCGACGGCAACCAGGCGATCGTCAGTGAGTCGCCGATGCACACCGCTGCATCCGGAACAAGACGAATCATGCCTGCGCCTTGATCGACCGTGAGTGCTCGTGACTCGCCATTGACCTGGAGCGACCACCCTTGATCGGTAAGCCGTGTGCCTGCGACAAGTGTCAGTTCCAGCGCACCGTGATCAGATTCGACGCAAACCAACCCAAGCGTCTGGTCGATCAGGTTCTCCAGCGCGAACCTGAATCCCACGATCGGGCGGTCGTCATCGTCGAGCCAGGCGTTCTCGTTCGGCGAGTAGGCAAGAGCCAAGGCTGCGCACTCAGGTACCGAGCGCTGCAGATCGACGGTCAGGCTCTGCCGCTCTGCACGTACCTGTTTGACCGCGACCATTTCCTGGTCTGTAGTCACACGCAGTGGATCGGAGCTGAGATTCGCATCCTCTCGCAACGCCCCGTCGAATGCGACGACGATCTTCGAAGGCTCGGCCCGGTCGAACGTCTTGCCCGTTGGCGCCGCAGCCGTCACGTTGGTCACACTGATCGACGCGAACGAAGCCACGACGTTCTCCGGCAGTGACGTGTCCCTGAGATTCCACTTGGCGCCATCAACCGACTGCACCTGGTAGCTCAGCTTCACGGTGTCGCCTCTGCTCGTCCGTTCGTCAAGCCGCAGCGTGACCGTGTTCCCCGAAACCTCCACTTCCGCAATCGACGCTACCTCTGACGAGGCTGCACCTGAGAGTGTTCGTTCAACCGTGAACCATGTCGGATTGTTGGCCGCGGTGCAGTCGAAGCCGGCGACGTTGGCTTCCAGCCACTCACAGTTCGGTGGCGGAACGTAGTCGTCGTCCGAGTCCAACGTCTGGTCAAACTCAATCAGAATCAGATCGCGGTTGACACCCGCGCTCGTCAGTTGGGGCGCGACGTCAACGTTGTTCGTGATGTCAATGCTGAATGTCGCAACGCGATTGCCGTCGCCTTGTTGTTCCGGATCGCCGTCATCATCCCGCAGACCGCCGGATTCTGGCTGGGTATAGCTCAGCTCGGCGGTCGCGCCTTCGCGGATCCAATGCTCTGCCGTGAACTCAATCAGCAGCTGATCGCCTTCCGAGCGATCGGAGTCGACAGTGACTGCCTTGATCTCCAATGCAGGCGTGAATGCAAACCACGATGAGTCCAGGGAGCCGGTCGGGTCCAGGCGCTGGTCGAAACGCAACACGACTCGATTGGCTCCCGGTACTGATCCAGACGCATCGGCGCTGGCCGATACGGGGAACGGCGCGTAGTCAGTCGCGTTGCCGACCGACTTGGTGAAACCGAGGGCCAGTACGCCGCTAGCGCTCGCGAGACCGCCCACGTCGGGCGCCGAGTAGGTGAGTTCGTAGTCGGCGTCCTCGGTCGCCGACGGCGTCACGCCCAACGTCACCGTCGAGCCCGCTACGCTCGCGGTCTCAACCTTCAGGTTGCCCGATTCAACTGTGAACCAAGCCGCCTTGACACTGACGTCCTCGTCCAACGCTCGATCGAACACCAACGAAAGCGAAGTGTCGTCCAGCGTCGCCGATTCCGGCGATGGGGCGGTCTTGGTCAGATTCTTGAGCTGGTAGTTGTTGATCTGAGCGCGTCGTTCGCCGTCCTCATCTTCTCGAATCCGAATCGTTCCGGTCGATGGAAAGTACCTGACGAGCACAGTGTCCAGCTCATCGACCGCTTTCGACAGCGCTATCACGATCTTGCCGACGCCAGCCGGGCCGTCGTTCGACACCTGAATAGAGTCGACGCTGATGTTGCTGTCGATCCCCGACACAGTGAAATGGTCGGTCGGATAGCCGTCCCTAAAGCGCGTGTCGTCGAAGATGTCCTGATCGAGGGTGATCACGATCATGTCGTCCTTGACTGTCCCCGCCGCGGGTTCCGGCGCCGTATCCGTCTGGTTGTCCAGCGAGAGGTTGAACGAGGCCGAACGCTTCCCACCTGGATCAGCGAGCCCACCGCTGCTCGGCTGGACGTAACTGAGCGTTGCCATCTCGTCTTCGACCAACGACCGTGTGAGCGTCACCGTCAATCCGTCGTCGCCGTCGTATGACACCGCGGACACGCCCGCCGTTGGGTCAGCGCTGACACCAAAGTCCGTTGCAGCCAGTGCAGAATCGCTGTCGATCGTCTGGTCGAAGACGAGCGAGATGGTCTCCTCGTTCGCGGTCGCCGACTGCACCTGGGGCGCAACATCGGTCTGATTGGTGACTGTTTCGGAGAACGAAGCCACCGTTGCAGCATCAGAGGTTGCGAGCGGCGACTCCGTTGGCGCGGTGTACGTCAGTGTGTACCCAGCACCCTCGGACAGCGCCATCGCGAGGCCAAGGCTCACGCTCATCGCGCTCACGTTCACCGAGTCAATAGACGGCCCGTCCTCTCCCAGCGAAAACGCCGACGCATCCGGCGTGGAATCGGTGTCCAGCTCCAGTGAAAAGGTGATTTCGATCTTGCGCTCATTGGCCGCAACCGAGCGGATCAACGGCACCGGCGTCTCGTTGGTCACCCCCAGCGACGCGAACGACTCGGCGAACAGCGCCTGCCCGGAACGCTTGATCCCGTCGGTTTGGGGCTTGGTGTAGCCGACCGTGATCGCGTCGTCGTGGACGACGGCGGCGCTGAGCGCAAGCGTGACGGTCGATTCAGCGATCGAGACCGAGCTGACAGTTGCAGTGGCGCCGGACAGGCTGAACGCCGAGGCCGAAGGTTTGGACATGGTGTCGAGCGCCCGGTCGAAGCTGATCGCGAGCGTCGACCCATTGACCGTCGCCCCCGTCGGTCGCGGCAAGCCGTCGGCGCCGTTCGTCACCGACTGTGCCGACCATGAGTCAACCAGGTGTCCGCCGCTCAGGGACTGGAGTTTGCCATCCATGGCTCCGGTGGGCTGTGTGTATGCGACGGTGATCGTCTCGCCGAGATCCGCCTTCGGCGAGAGCGTCAGCGCGACCGTCGAGCCGTCGACCGATACGCCGCTCACCGCCGCGGTCCCGCCCGCGAGCGTGAACGCCGACGACTCGGGTACTCCCGCCGAGGTCTCCAGCAGCGCCTTGCTCATCGTGATCGAGAGCGTGTCGCCAGCGGCGTTGATCGCGGCCGAGACGAATGTGGGCGTCGGATCTGGCGTCGCATTCGTCACTTCCAGCGAGCTGAACGACGCGGTGAACAGTGCCTGCCCGGAGCGCTTGATTCCGCCGGTTTCGGGCTTGGTGTAGCTGACGACGATCGTTTCGTCGTGGGCGACGGCGGCACTGAGTGCCAGGCTGACGGTTGAGCCTGCAATCGAGACCGAGCTAACAGTCGCAGTGGCGCCAGTCGGGCTGAACGTCGAAGCCGTCGGCGTGGAAGCGGTGTCCAGTGCCCGGTCGAAGGTGATCGTCAGAGTCGATCTGTTGACTGTTGCCCCTGTCGGTCGCGGCACGCCGTCAGCGTCGTTGGTCACCGACTGCGCGGACCACGAGTCGACCAGGTGCCCGCCGCTCAGGGACTGGAGCTTGCCGTCTTCGGCAGCGGTGGGCTGGGTGTAGGCGATGGTGGTCGTCTCGCCGACATCCGCCTTCGGAGAGAGCGCCAGCGAGACCGTCTTGCCCTTCACGGACACGCCGCTCACCGCCGCGTTTCCGCCCGAGTGCGTGAACGCCGACGCCCCAGGCACACCCGTCGAGGTCGCGAGCAGCGCCTTGCTCATCGTGATCGTGAGCGTGTCGCCTGCGGCATTGATCGCTGCCGAAACGAACGTGGGCGTCGGATCGACCGTTGCATTGGTCACTTCCAGCGAGCTGAACGACGCGGAAAACAGCGCCTGCCCGGAGCGCTTGATTCCGCCGATTTCGGGCTTTGTGTAGCTGACGACGATCGTGTCGTCGTGGGCGACGGCGGCACTGAGTGCCAGGCTGACGGTTGAACCTGCAATCGAGACCGAACTGACAGTCGCAGTGGCGCCAGTCAGGCTGAACGCCGATGCCGCTGGCGTCGACATGTTGTCCAGGGTCCGATCGAAGCGAACTGCGAGGGACGAGCCGTTGACTGTCGCTCCAGTCGGTCGCGGCACGCCATCTGCGCCGTTGGTGACCGACTGCGCAGTCCACGAGTCGACCAAGTGCCCGCCGCTCAGGGACTGCAACTTGCCATCCGTGGCGCCGGTCGGCTGCGTGTAGGCGACTGTGATCGTCTCGCCGACATCTGCCTTCGGAGACAGCGTCAGCGCAACAGTCGCGCCCTTGACCGACACACCGCTCACCGCCGCAGTCCCGCCCGCAAGCGTGAACGCCGACGCCCCAGGCACACCCGTCGAGGTCGCGAGCAGCGCCTTGCTCATCGTGATCGAAAGCGTGTCGCCGGCCGCGTTGATCGCTGCCGAGACGAACGTGGGCAAGTTGCTTGGCGTGTTGTTGGTCACTACCTGATTGCTGAAGCTGTCGGCGTCGCGATTGTTGCGGGCTTCGATCCTCGGCGACTCTTCGGGCTTCGCGTATGTGACGGTCAAAGAGTCGCTCGGCAACACCGCCGCCGACAACGTCAGTGTGACCACACTGCCGCTGAAGCTGATTGCGCTGACGCTTACATCCTCCACGCCGCCAACGGTCAATGCCGACGCAGGGGCGACGCTCTTGAGTGGCATGTCGAACGTGATCGTGAGCGTGTTGCCATTGACGGCCGCGCTATCGACCACCGGTTTGGTCGTCGGGGTCGAGCTGACAACTGATTGACTAGTGAAGTCTGCTGCCTGTTTTGCGCCGTCGGCCTGCTGCAATGGCGAGTCACTGGGAGGCGTGTACGAGAGTTGAAACCCAGGATCCAGGTTGCCTCGGATTACTTCCGATACGGTCAGCGAGACCGTACTGCCCGACACGGCAACCGAGTTAATCGCCAACTCGTAGGGCTTGTCGCTGATTGTGAAGGACGACTTGTCGGGCACGCTGTCTTCGTCGAGCGCTTCCGAGTAGGTCAACGTGATCACGTCCCACAGCGCAGTGGCCGAGTCCAGTTCGGGCGGGCTGTCGACGCGGTTGGTCACGTCGCGAGCGGTCCAACTCTGGACAAGCTGCTCGCCTTGATCCGCATCCTGGGGCGGATCTCCGTCGTCGGCATCGCTGCGGTCGTATGCAACGGTGACGCTGTCTCCCTCACTGATCGGTGTGCTGCCGAACTGAATCTCCAGCCGCTTGGGATTGCTGGATGTGATGAAGACATCGTTGATAGGCTCTGAGCTTCCGTCGATGTTGGCGGTATAGGCCGCGATCGTCAGCCAACCGTTCTCTCCTGTTGCGACGGCTTCGCAGAAGGTCACGTAGACGAACCGGCCGGTGGTGTCGGTCTCGATCGACTCGATCTGGGGCGCGTTGTCTGTCCGGTTGGTCACCGCGAGGTTGGCGAAGTCCTGGAGTTCGGTCCCCGCAGCAGTGATCGTCGATTCGGCCCGCTCGTAGCTCACCGTGATTGGCGTGGAATCGCAGTCCGGGTCCCCAACCGCTTCCGCAAGCGACAACGTGATTGTGGTTCCGTCGACGCTAGCCGAATCGATGGACAGCGCCGCCTCGCCCGCAGTCGCCGTGAAATCCGACTCTTCGGCCTCGCTGGACGCGTCCACCGCCGCCGACAGCGTGATTGTCAGCGTGTCTCCGTCGACGCCGGCCGACGACGCGGTCAGCGCGGCCTGCGTCTCCACCAGCTCGGTCAGCAGGTAGAGAACCGAAAACGACGCCAGCAGCGCCGCGGTAACCAGAATCGTCGGACGACACACCCGACGATGTTATGGACGGCACACGCTTCGATCACTAAATTGCAAAACAGTCACAATCCACCGCTTCACGTGCGATCTTTAGTGTCCACTCCACTCCGGGGGACGCTTCTCGACGAAGGCGCGCGGGCCCTCCTTGGCGTCCTCGGAGTTGAGCACCGTGCGGCTGACCCACTGGCCGACCCGGTAGGACTCGTCGATCTGCAGTTGCCGCCACTGCTGGGCCATGAACTTGGTGCCCTCGACGGCCAGCGGCGTGTTGGCCGCAATCATCTCGGCGATCTCGACCGCCCGCGGCAGCAGCGCCTCCGGCTCCAGGATTTCCCGGATCACACCCATCCGCAGCGCTTCCTCCGGCGAGACTCGGTCGGCGGTCAGCATGATGTACAGCGCGTCGCCGATCGGCAGCATCCGCGCCAGGTGGTGGATCGCATAGCCGGGCAGGATCCCGCGCTGCACTTCGAACAGGCCGAAGTAGGCCTCCGACGAGGCGATGCGGATGTCACAGTCCAATGCCCGTTCGAGGCCGCCGGCGATGCAGAGCCCGTTGATCGCGGCAATGAACGGCTTGCGCGCCCGCGAAAACGGCATCGACTCCTTGAAGTCGTAGCCCATCGTGTCGCGCTGACCCTCGCGCGCCTGGTTCTGCTCGTTCATCTCTTTGAGGTCGGCCCCTGCCGAAAACGCACGCCCGGCGCCGGTCAGGATGCCCACCCGCATCTCCGGGTCGGCCTCCATATCGGCCACCGCTTCACGCGTCAGCCGCCGCAGATCGCCGCCCAGCGCATTCAGCCGGTGCGGCCGGTTCATCGTCAGGATCGCGTAGTGGTCGAACTTCTCGTAGATCAGATCCGGGCCACTGCCCGCCTCGTGGTCAGCCATCAGCCGCTCCCTACAGGTCCGCGAGAATGTCGCGCATCTCTCGATCGTCGACGATGTTGCCGGTGTACGTCGCCGGTTGACTCGCGATCCAGACGCTGGCCCTGGCCATCCAGTCCGCCGACTCGAAGTCGGTCTGCGGATTGTCCGGCGTGGTCAGCGCGTACCAGTGGCCCGGCGTCTTGATCAGATACCTCAAGGTGAGCACATTGCAGGCGATCTGGTACTGCTGCAGCTCCATCGCCCACCCCTGCGTGATCCGCTCCAGCCCCGCCTTGACCATGCCGTAGAACTGCCCGCCCTCTCGTACGTCGTCGTAGGGTCCGGGACCGGGAAAATCAGCCGCGCCCGAAGAGATGTTGATGATGTCGCCACCCGACTCCTTCATGTGCTCGATGGCGCACTTGGCCAGCAGCACCGGTCCGCGCAGATCGAGCTGCCAGATCAAGTCGATGTGTCGGTCCTGGACCGATTCCAGCGTGCCCGGCACGAGCACCGCCGCATTGTTGATCAGGATGTCGAGACCTCCGAGCTCGGAAGCCGTCGTGTCGATCGCGCGGACAATCGACTCCGGATCGCGAACATCGAGCCGGATCGGGACGGCGTGGCCTCCGTCCTGCCGAATCTCCTCGGCCACAGTACGGATCGTGCCCGGCAGGCGAGGGTCGGGCGAGGCTTCATCCGAGCGCGCCGCTACCGCCACCGCTGCGCCGTGCGCCGCCAGTCCACGCGCGATATCGGCTCCGATCCCGCGACTGGAACCGGTGACCAGCGCCTTCCGACCGTCGAGCAGTCCCATGAGATCACACCTTCCTGAGCGTCTGGATTCAGCGCCGTCAGTCTAGTCGCCGCTCATCCCGGCGATACCATGCGCCCATGGCGACGGCTCAAACACTGATCGTGGCGCGAATGCGCTCGTTGCTGGGCGGCATGTTCGTCATGGGGGCCGACGATCGACGCCGAGACGAGCGCCCGGCACACGCGGTCAACCTCCCCCCGTTCCGCGCCGCCGAGCGTCCGGTCACGAACGAGCAGTACGCCGCGTTCGTCGAACAAGCCGACGCAGCGCCGCCGCCATTCTGGTCTCAGGAACACTTCCGCATTCCCGACGCGCCGGTCGTCGGCACCTCATGGCACGACGCTGTTGCCTACTGCGAGTGGTTGTCTGGGCAGATCGGCATGCACTTCCGACTCCCGACCGAGGCCGAGCGGGAGTACGCCGCCCGCGGAGGGCTCGACGGCGCCGACTGGCCCGAGCCGACGGACGCGTGGCCGGACGACCCAGCCCGCGCCGAGGTCGCCGCGGCAGAGCACCCCCACGTCCCGCTCGACGCCTGCCGCAACGGCTTTGGCCTCTACTGCATGGCAGACAACGTGCATGAGTGGTGCTCCGACTGGTACGACCGCAACTACTACGCCCGCTCGCTGGAGACCGACCCGACCGGACCGTCCGAGGGTGTGCGCCGTGCCAGCCGCGGCGGCTCCTGGCGTCACCGGATCAAGTTCACCCGCGTCAGCGCGCGCTCGAGCCTCTCGCCGAGCTACCGCTACAACGACTACGGCTTCCGCATCTACGCCGATGCCGAGTGAGTCGAGTGAGTCAGGAGCGCCTCATGGCCATCCGCACCACCGTCGTCGGCTCCTGGCCGATCCCGTTCGGTCAGCGCCTGGAGTTGAAGCGCTACTACGCAGGCGAACTCTCGGACGAGGAAGCGAGCGGCGTGCTCACGGCCGCGGCGCGGATCGCGATGGACGAACAGATCGCCTGCGGGCTCGATCAGTTCATGGGTGGCGAGGTCTTCGCGCCCGATTTCCTGCATCACATCCCGCCGCGCCTGGCGGGACTCCAGACGCTTGCCCCGCGCGTCACCTCGCAGGGACAGCAGGGTGTCGGACGCTACCGCGTAATCGGCAAGGTGACTGCGCCGCGCGGCACCGGACACGCCAAGGCCTGGCGCCGGGAGCGCGCGATCGAACCGCGCCTCGACAAGGCCTCCGTACCGTCTCCACTAACGATCGGCGGCGGCTTCGTCAGCGACGGGGACACAGGCGAGTCCGGACACCTCAACGACTTGATCGAGGTGGTCCAGGACGAGATCGGCGACATGGTCGACAATGGCCTCAAAGAGATCCAACTCGACGCACCAGGCGAAGCGGTCAACCTCGTCTCCGAGCGCCAGACCGCAGACTCGTTGTTCTCGTTGGTCAAGGAGCCGCTCGAGCCGGCAGCCAGCATCACGCGGACGATCCATTTCTGCCTCGGCGATATCGCCCGAAGGCCGTCGATCGAGGTGCAGAATCTGCGCGCGCTGATCCCCTTCATCCAACGGCTCGACGGCATCGTCGACCGCGTCCACGTCGAATGCTCCTACTCGGGGCAGTGGGAAGAACATGCTCTGCTGGCCGAACTGCCGGACAGCATGCAGATCATCGCCGGGATTGCCGATGTGAAATCAAGACCCGCTCCGGTCAGCGAACTACGCGAGAAGATCGAACAGCTCGCGGAGGTCATCCCGCCCGAGCGCCTGCTCGTGTCCACCAGTTGCGGCGTCGGCCGCGTCCCACACGACGAAGCCATCCGCCTGATGCGCAACCTGGTCAAAGCGGCGGCGCTGGACTAGCGGCACCCCAAGTGCGGCTAGAGTTTCGGTCTCAGCGGCTGAAGAGAGCCTTTGATGATCCGCGACGCGCGGTGGATTGTGGGGACCCACGGTTGGGCGCCGCTACATAGAACGCTTAGCGCTGGTGGCGCTAGAACCGACATGGGAAGGGCTGTTCGACATCAGATCGCTCAATCTGCATCCGCTGCACGGCAGACGCCATGGCGAGTTCGCAGTTCGATTGACCGGAGGGTGGCGGTTGATCCTTCGTCCCGGCGCTGAGCGGGGTCACATCTATATCATTGACGTGGAGGACTACCATGGCTGAGTTCAAGCCGACTCATCTGCCTGGATTTCCGGTGCACCCGGGCCTATTCCTCAGAGAGGAAATCGAGGCACGAGAATCGAGCGTGGAACAGCTTGCTGAGTTGACGGGACGCTCTGTGGGCGAGTTGCTGGCGGTGGTACATGAGCGAGCGTTGATCGATGAGAGCCTGGCCGAAGATCTTGGCCGCGCCCTGGGCACCAGTTCGGAAGTCTGGGCAAACAGCACGACGTTGTACCTGTTGACCCTCGAACGCGACTATCTGCGTGACGGCGCGATCGAGATGATTGCAGCCGCCGACTAGTAGTAGATCCCCCGACCGACGCCGCCGCCCGCGGCGATCGTGTCGCCCGTGATCGCGATTGACTTCGGCGAGGCCAGGAACGCCACGATGTTGGCGATGTCGTCCGAGTCGATGATCGTCCGCACTGAGTTGCCTGACGCCATCCGTTGCTCGGCCTCCTCCAGCGAGATACCGTTCGACTCCGCAATCTGAGCGATCCGCTCTGGCGTCGCTTCAGTCCGTGTCAGACCCGGATGCACCACCGTGACGTTGATTCCGTCCGGACCGAGCTCGTCGGCCAGATTCTTGGTCATCGCCGCCACAGACACATTGCGGATCGAACCGACCGTATTGCCGCTGCCTCGCGCCGCCAGTCCCGACACGTTGACGATTCGGCCCCAGCCCTGCTCCTGCATGTAGGGAGCGGCCGCGCGCGAGCAGCGCAGGTAGCCCAGCACTTTGACCTGCAGGTCGGCCATCGCGTGTTCCGCGGTCAGGTCAGCCAGCTTCATCGGGCCGTGCACGCTGCCCGGCGAGGCCGCGTTGTTGACCAGGATGTCCAGCCCGCCCAGCGCCTGCGCCGCGCTCGAGACCATCGCTTCGACCGACTCATCGTCCGACATCTCGCAGCTGAACCACCCCTTCGCCCCGACCTCATCGGCCGCCGCCGCCAGACGCTCTGGATCGCGAGCCGAAATCACAACGTCGCAACCCTCCTCGATCAGCACCCGCGCGATCGCCTTGCCGATTCCCCGGCTGCCGCCGGTGACCAGCGCTCGCTTGCCCTGCAGTTGCAGATCCATGTCAGGCTCCGTTCAATCTCGATTCAGGGACGACGCGCTCGTGCGGCGCTTTGAGGAACTCTTCGGCCTCAATTGCGTGTCCGTCGAGCGACGCCTCGACGACATGCCCGTACTCGATCACAACATGCTGCGGACGCGTGGGATTGCGATGACCGTCGCTCGGCCCCAGCGCCACGATTTCCGCCTCGAGCCGATGCGGCGTGACTGTTAGCATCCCAATCGCCCCCAGCCTCGTCGACAGATGGTGAGGCAACGACGGACTGCCGGGATTGATCAGCAACACGTCGTCCCGATACTCCAGTCGCTCCACGTGCGTGTCGCCGCCGATCAACACGTCCACCCACTCGTCGTCAAGCGACGCCGCCAGGATTTCGCCGATCGGCCGCGACTCGGGCCGCAACTCGTGCGCCAGTCCAATCCGAAATCCCTCGACATCGAGAAATTTGTGTTCGGCCAGTCGCGGGTCGTCGAAGATGTCATTGTTGCCCCGTACCGCCAGCACCGGCGCGAACTGCTCGCACCAGTCGAGGACGGCCGGCACGGTGATGTCGCCGCCGTGCAGAATCAGATCGACGCCGGCAAGCGCCATGCCGGTCTCGGGACCCAACTCGTCCATCGAATGCAGCAGTTGAGGGAGGTGCGTGTCAGAGATCAGGCCGATGCGCATGACGGCAGGCTACGCCTGAGCCGAGATCGGCGCTAGCCTGTTCCCGCTTACGTCGAATCGGCGACCCACTGGCGTCGCCTCGACGCGGAAAGGTTGTGAAATGGCACAGGAACGACTGGCAGCAATCGCCGGCATCCACGAGTATCCGTTGCGGGTCGCCCCAGGCGTCTCGTCGATGCAGATCAAGGCCGAGTCGATGAAGCGCGCGCTCGACGACGCCGGCCTCGACTGGGGCGACGTGGACGGACTCTACGACGCGCTCGACGGCGAAGGCGGCGGCGGACTCGGACTCGCCGCCTACTTGGGCATCAAGCCGCGACTGCTCGACACGACGCAGGTTGGCGGCTCCTCCTACGAGTTCCACGCATCGCATGCGCTGCGCGACATCGCCGCCGGACGCTGCAACGTGGCCGTCACGACCTACGGTTCGACCGCGGCTTCGATGCGCGTGCCGATCGGCACCGGCGGCATGGGCCGAGGCGGCGCGTCCTGGCAGCAGAACATGGAATCTCCCTACGGAGGGACCCTGATCTCGAACTACGCGATGGTCGCGCACCGGCACATGCACGAGTACGGCACCACGACCGAGCAGCTCGCCCAGATCTCGGTCGCCACCCGCAAGCACGCGATGCGCAATCCCGAGGCGGTCAAGGCGATGACTGACCTGCAGTTCGTCAAGGTCGACGAGATCACCGTTGAAGACGTGCTCGAGTCGCGCGTGATCGCCGACCCGCTGCACCTGCTTGAGTGCTGCATGATCTCCGACGGCGGCGGCGCGGCCGTCTTCGTTTCGCCCGAGATTGCGCGCGACATCAAGAAGAAGCCGGTCTGGATCATCGGCGCTGGCGAAGCGACCAAGTACCGCGAGAACGGCGGCGACATCACCACCTCGGCTGGCGCACAGTCGGCGCCCGCCGCCTTCGGTCAGGCCGGCGTCACGCCCGACGAGATCGACATCGCCATGATCTACGACTCGTTTAGCATCACGGTCGCGGTGATGCTCGAAGACCTCGGCTTCTGCGCCAAGGGCGAGGTCGGCCGCTTCATCGAAGACGGCCATCTCGCCTTCGACCAGCCGGGTCTCACGCTCAACACCGACGGCGGCGGACTCTCCTCCAACCACCCGGGCATGCGCGGACTCTTCCTCCTGCTCGAATCCGTCCGCCAGCTTCGCGGCGAGTCGACCAGCCAGGTCGACGGCGCAAGCCTCGCCGTTGCGCACGGCAACGGCGGCCTGCTCGGCGGCACGCACACCGGCGGCACCGTCATCCTCGCCGCCGACTAACTCGCACCACCGAAAGGCACTCAATCATGGCCAACCGACCACAACCCAGCTTCCCCGAACCGGACACGCAGCACTTCTGGGACGGCTGCAAAGCCGGCGAACTCCGCTATCAGACCGATCCCGACGGCAACGTCGTCTTCTACCCGCGCGGACACTCGACCGTCACCGGCGACCGCGAGCTGAGCTGGAACGTCTCCTCGGGGCTCGGCACGGTCTACACCTACTCGGTCGTCAGACAGAACCGGATGCCCGGATTCCAGGAGCTCGGCGCGTACGCCGTCGCCTACATCGATCTCGACGAAGGCTTCCGGATGATGAGCACCATCGTCGGCGTCGACGATCCCACTCAGGACATCCACATCGGCCAGCGCGTCCAGGTCGAGTTCGAAGAGCAGTCGGGCGACGATTCCTATCCGATTCCCGTCTTCCGCCCGGTCTGACATCGGAGTGTTATCCAGTACACACGTTCTCTGATGCACGGGCTGGCTGCCGCCTGGAACTGCGCGACGACTGTGGCCTGAGTCGATAGGCTCACGGGGATGTCTCAACGCCCGACCACTTTGGCCGACCGCTGGAGCGCCGACATCTTGGCTGCTGCGCCGCAGCATGGAGGAGATCGGCAACAGGCAATCGAGGCCCACGGCCTGGTCAAGCACTTCGGCGACATCCACGCCGTCAATGGCATCGACCTTCGCGTCCCCCCCGGACAGATTTTCGGCTTCCTCGGACAGAACGGCAGCGGCAAGACCACCACGGTCCGTATGTTGACCACTCTCCTGCGCCCGACCGAGGGCGCGGCCAACGTGGCCGGATACAACGTCCTGACCCAGGACCGCCAGGTCCGCCGCGCGATCGGGGTCGCGCTCCAGGAGGCCGGACTCGACATCCTCCAGACCGGCCGAGAACTGTTGCGACTCCAATCGCGGCTCTACAACGTTCCCCGCGGCGAGATTGAATCACGCATCGCGCACCTGCTCGACGTCGTCGACCTGACCGAGGACGCCGACCGCCGCATCGAGGGCTACTCGGGCGGCATGCAGCGCCGCCTCGACCTCGCCTCTGCGCTGGTCCACTCGCCCTCGATCATCTTCCTCGACGAGCCCACCACCGGCCTCGATCCCATCTCCCGCCAGAACCTCTGGGACTACATCGTCAGGCTCAATCGCGAGGACGGCGTGACATTCTTCCTGACCACGCAGTACCTGGAGGAGGCTGACCAGCTCTGCGACGAGATCGCCATCCTCGACGCCGGTGAGATCGTTCAGCAAGGGACGCCCGATCAGCTCAAGGCAACCGTTTCCGCCGACGTGATCTACGTCCAGGTGGAGGGCGACGAGCGGGCGCAGCAGCGCGCCGTCTCCGCCTTGCTGCCGCTGCCCAACGTCGAAGACGCCAACTGGGACTTCAACGAAGGCATCGCCGTCTACAGCAAGAGCGGTCACGACACTCTGCCGCGCGTAGTCCGTACGTTGGACGACGAACGCCTGCCCTTCAGCAATCTGCGCCTCGCCCGGGCCACGCTCGACGACGTCTTCTTCAAGGCCACCGGACACCGGATCGAACCCGGCGACGGGGCCGCCCAACCGACCCAGGCTGGATCTGCATGAGCACGCTCGAAGCACCCTCCGCCCTGGAGACCACATCCGCGCGCGAGTCCGGACCGCTGCGGGTCCTGACCGACGCCCGCTACCTCGCCATGCGCGCGATCCGCGAGTCAATGCGTCAGCCCGGCGTCGAGATCACCAACATCTTCATTCCCCTCTTCTTCCTCGCCGTCTCCACCGGCGCGATCGCCAACTTCTCCGAGCGCGGCTTCGGCGTCGACAACTATCTCGCCTTCCAGTTGCCCGTCGCCGTGCTCCAGGCCGTCGCCGGATCGTCCTCCGCTTCCGGTATCGCCATCGTGCTCGACATGGAGCGCGGCTACTTCGACAAGCTGCTGCTCACGCCCGCCTCGCGCTGGTCGCTGATCATCGGACGCGTCTGGGCCGACGCCGTGCGCGCCATCTTCTTCGCCACGATCATGCTCGTCGCCGCGCTCGTCGCCGGCTCCGGCATGGCCACCGGCGTCGGCGGGGCCATCCTGATCCTGATCATCGCCGGACTCTTCGGCGGCGCATACAGCGGGATCGGCATCTTCATCGCCATGCGCACCGGCAATGCTCAGGCCGCCCAGGCCGGATTCCTGCTCTTCTTCCCCCTGCTCTTCATGGCTCCCGCCTTTGCACCGCTCGCCGTCTTCGACGACTGGCTGCGGATCATCGCCACGATCAACCCCGTCACCTACATCATGGAAGGCATGCGCGGCCTGGTTATGGAGGGCTACGCCTGGCCGATCACCGAGGGCGGACAGATCGTCTTCGGCTCCGACGGACTCCCGCAGACCAAGGATCCGCCCGCCCTGCACTGGGCATTCGTCTCGCTCGCCGGTTTCAGCGCGTTTACGCTCACCATCGCCGCGCTCGCGCTCCGAGCCCGAACCCGCGCCGACTAACCGTCCCGCTTTCCCAACAACACACGAGAGGATCTCATGCACCGACTCCGACACTCAAGGCCGCACCTGTTCGCACTACTATCGCTCGCCCTCCTGGCCGTGGCCGCGGCCGTCGTCACTGCCATCGTCACCGCAAGCGATTCCCGCACCAACGCCCAGGACGTCCGCATCCTTGCCCGCCAGACCGACTCCGGCGCCGCCGAGGTCGCGCTGCAAGTCCGCGGCGACGACCACACCTGGGGCGAGCGCATCCTGCCCCGCCAGCGATTCCTCGGCCCCGACTCCGAGCCCGGCCGCTGGCGCTCCAGCACCGCGATCAGCATCGAGTCCGACGCAGGCGTCGACCCCGCAGCCGTCGGCCGAACCGCGACCGCAGAAATGCGCGGCGCAAACGGCGAGTCGATGGGACGCGTCACCATCATCCAGGGACCGCGCGGCCTGCTCGTCCAGGCCCGCCTGACCGGCGTGCCCGAGGGCTGGCACGGATTCCACATCCACGAGACCGGCGCCTGCGATCCCGACTTCTCGGCCGCCGGCGGCCACTACAACCCCGACGGCATCGGCCACGGCGTGCTGCATCCTGACGGGCATCACCCCGGCGACACCGTCAACATCTACGCCCATGCCGACGGCATCGCCAACGCCGACCAATACACGGTCGACGCGACGCTCGGCGACGCGACCGTCAGTGGCGGACCGGCGACGCTGTTCGACGCCGACGGCTCGGCGATCATCGTTCACGAGGGTCCCGACAGCTACGGCGCAGACCCCGGCGCGGGCGCCCGCATCGCCTGCGGCGTGATCACCCTCAACTGACTCGATTCCCTCTCCCCCCGCTTCGCGGGGGGAGATGCCGAAGGCAGAGGGGGGCTCCCCGCACGCCATCACCACCCCTCCAGTTGCCCAACATCACGGCACTCGATAGCCTCAGACTGCACGCAATCCGCAATCATCCCCCGAGGAGCCACGAATGTCCGTCTTCCAGACCGCCTCCGCCCACTGCGACCTGCCCTGCGGCGTCTACGACCCGGCCCAGGCCAAAATCGAAGCCATGTCCGTCCTCAAGTCGATGGAGAAGTACAACGACTCCGACGACCACGACTTCAAGGCCCGCTGCCTGGTCGTCAAGGAGCAGCGCGCCGAGGAAGTCAAGCACCACCTCTGGGTGCTCTGGACCGACTTCTTCAAGCCCCACCACCTCGAGGCCGACGCCTCAATCCACGAGCTGATGTGGAACGCGACCAAGGTCGCCGGCGAAGCCAAGAAGACCAACGACGTGGCCAAGGGCCAGGAACTCATCGACCTCATCGACCAGATCAGCGAAAAGTTCTGGGCCACCGCCGAAGGCCCCGGCGCCGGCGTCTACGCGCAGTAGACCCTGCCGCACCTTGCGCAAGCAGCCCCTCTCCCCCGGCGGGGAGAGGGGCGCTCTGTACCCACTCTCTCCCCCCGCTTCACGGGGGGAGATGCCGAGTGGCCCGCCACGCACTTGGTGCCTAGCAGCCGCTGGGCGTTCCACACGTGGGGCTTCTAGTCCCCGCGGCCGAGCAGACAACACCCCCGCCGTCCTCGAACGCGGCAAGGCGCGGGAACCATGAGAGCGTACCTTGTTTGGCTACCCGCGCTTGCTAAGCCTGCGAGAGTCGCGGCCCCTCATCCGTATCTTCACCTGACGCGAGGAAGTCCACATAATCTCGTCACTCGGAAGAACCACTTGACAAAGCCTGAGGCTGTGTTACATTGGCACAGCGCCTGGGAGAGTCGCGACGCGACTCTAGTCGGAGTTCGACCTCCGACCCTAGGCGCTTTCTGGTGAGAGAAGCCCAATGCGCCTATGTTACATTGACGAGTCAGGAACCCCAGAGATCCCCGGACCGACTTCCCACTATGTGCTGGTTGGCCTATCAATCCCTGCAGATAAGTGGAGGCGCTACTTTGACGACATTGAACACGTCAAAAGGCGTTACGGCTTAGAGGACAGGGAGATTCACGTAGCTTGGATGATGAGGCGATATCCAGAAGAAACGGCCATTCGAAGCTTTGGTTCTATGAGTTTCGATGACCGACGAAAAGCTGCGCTCGAGCATCGACAAGCATCGCTATCTCGACTAAAGGCTGCCGATTCAAGGAAGTTTCGCCAGCAAAAGAAGAATCTTAGGAAGACGGACGCCTACGCACACTTGACACTCGACGAAAGGCGTCAACTAGTACGTGAACTCGCTATGCTCATTTCAGGATGGGGCATGGTGAGAATGTTCGCAGAATGTGTAGACAAGAACCATTTTGTTCCAGAAATCGCCGGCAAGTCGGTGGACGAACAGGCATTGGAACAAGTTGTATCGCGCTTTGAGCGATATCTGCAAAATCTTGGACAGGACCTAGGACTCCTCATTCACGACAACAATCAGACAGTTGCCAAGAGGCACACCAACCTCATGCGATCATTCCTACGAAAGGGAACCCTTTGGACCGATGTTCGCCACGTGATTGAAACGCCGATGTTCGTGGACAGTGAGTTGACAGGAATGATTCAATTGGCTGATCTATGTGGGTACGCCTTGAGGAGATATCTGGAAAATTCTGAGTCGGAGTTGTTCAACCTTGTCTTCCGTCGCGCGGATCGAGTCGGACAAACAGCGGTCGGAGTCAGGCACTTCACGCGCCCTGCATGCGAATGCAAAATCTGCGAAGCTCACCGAGTATAGCTCACGGAGCTTGGTCCCACTTGCCGCATGCAGCGAAAGGGCTGAGTGAGCCTATATCCATCCGAAACGGCCGGAATCTACCACATCCATCTGACATCCTCCTGTTAGCTCGGACCGGCGATCGGTCATAGGTTCGATCCAGTCCCAACTCCGCTCGGCAGAATCAAACACACCAAACCCATTCAAATCGCTCTAACGTACTAAGGCGAACGCGAGCCCGCCTAAGAGCATTCCACCCCGCTGACGCCGTCGCATGCAGCGTGAGCACAAGCCCTGCCGGAACGGCAACTCCCTCGAGCACATCGCCGACAAGCTCAAGGTCTCCGTCGCCACCGCCTACGCCGACTTGCGCCTGATCGAGACCAACTGGGACGAATTCGCTCAAGCCACGCACCAGGACGCCCTCCCACAGCAACGCCCGACGAAACGCCGAGTCACGCCGAGCCCGCGCCCGCACCGTCTCCTTGAAGTCCCGCGTCAGTGCCATCGTTCGCCTCTCTCGCCCAACGCCATCTAGCCCCACTTGCCCCCTCCGCAATCCCCGACACACCCCACCCTCTCCCAACCGCGCTACCGTTCAACATAGAACAGGAGTGCGGAGATGAACATTTCACCCCGTCGACGCCGACGCATCTTCCACGAGCACGCACTCCGGCAAGCCGGCCAGACCCTCGAACAGATCGCCGACCAGGTCAACGTCTCCATCGCCACCGTCCACGCCGACCTGCGCCTGCTCGAGGCGCACTGGCTCCTGCTCACCCAGGACATCCACGATGATCTCCTGGTCCAGCAAATCGCCCGCCTCGACCAACGCCTCGAGCGCCTCAGCCGCCTCGACCCCGTCGATCACGCCCGCCGCGCCCTCGGCCCCGACACCCACCTCACGATTGACCAGATCACGCAGATCGAGGACCGCCACGAGCGACGCCTCGTCCAAACCGAGCGCGAGTTCCGCATGCTCCTCAAACAACTCCACAATCGCCACATCATCGGCAGCATGCGCTCCCCCGACCACCCCGACGACGAGTTCGCCGACCACGAAACCGACCGAAAAAACCTGAAAGAACCAGAAACGATTCCGCTCCCAATTCCCCAGGAAACACAGGCGAACGTCGCTCCAGCAACCTCAGAAAAAATACCTGCTGAAAACCTGAAACCGACACCGGCGCTGCCCCGCAGCGCTAAGGCCGAAGCCCTTCGCCTCACGAGGGAACAACAGGCCGCCCAGGCCAGTGGCGACGCCCTCGCAGAACTCAACGCCCTCGACCAACTGGTCAACCTCTACAACCCGTAGCCGCAACCGTGGTCCACCATCATGTACCGAATTGCGAACTCCTTCTGCGAGCGCCACTTCTGCGGCATCTGTGCGGCCAATCGGACTGTCTTCTGGCATCGGGATCGTGTAGTTGATCACGGCCCGGCCGGGCTCGACGTCGATGCGCTTGATGAAGGTGCGCAGGAACGCCTTCGACTCGGTGATGTCGCTGGTGCGCAAGAAGTCGGCCATGTCGGCGGCGAACTCGGCGACGACCTCGGCCTTGTCCAGCAGCACGCGCCGTTCGGCCAGAGCCTTCCTTGCTTGCTCGGCGGCCGTCTCTAACTGCTCCTTGCGCGCCATGTGCTCGCGGATGCGCGGTGCGGCGTCGTCGATTTCGAGATCGGTCTTCTCGATCACCCGCCAGATGCGGTCCAGCATCTGCTGAATCTCGCGTAGCTCTTCCTCGATCATCTCCAGACGCTCGCGCTCCTCGCGTGCGGCGCCGTCCATCTCCTCGTCCAACATCTTGACCAACTCGCGGATGTTGCTCTCGGTCAGCACGTGGTCGCGCAGCTGGTCGAGGACCAGGGTCTCGAACCGCTTGGCGTTGAGCCTGGGCGTCTCACAGCTGCCCGAGCCACGCTTGAGCAACGAGCCGCAGACGTAGTAGGAATAGCGCCCGCCCTTGGCCTCGGACGCCGTCAACTGCTTGCCGCAAAGCGCGCAAGCGACCAGGCCGGAGAGCAGGTAGGGACTGGACGCACGGCGCGGGTTGGATTTGGCCGGCGCCCGCGCTTCGAGCATGGCCCCGACCTGTTCGAACTCTTCCTTGGAGACGATCGCGGGCACCGCATGCTCGACTCGGACCGGCTCCGAGCCGTCGGTCGCCTTGAGTCCCCAGACCAGGGTGCCCATGTAGACCTCGTTCGAGAGGATCTTGTGGACCGCCGTCTTGAGCCAACGCTTGCCCTTGGCCGAGGGAATGCCCTCTGAGTTGAGCGTCTTCACGATCTCGAGGATGCTCTGTCCGCGCAGCGCCATCTCGAAGATGCGCCGCACGACGGCGTCCCTGGGCGGGTCAAGCTCGAGCCGAGGGCGCTGCTTGCCGCCGTCCGTGACGTAGACCTTGCGATAGCCGAGCGGTGCGTGCGACGCCAGGTAGAAGCCGCGTGAGGCCGACTCGCGCATCCCCCGGCGGACCTCCTGGGCGAGGTTCTCCGAGTAGAACTCATCCACGCTCTCGATGATGGCCTCCATCAGCTTGCCGGTCGGCGTGTCGTCGGCGTGTTCAGTGATCGAGGTGACGCGGATGCCACGCCGCCTGAGCATCGATTTGAAGGCGACGGCGTGTTCGCGCTTGCGGGTGAAGCGGGAGAACTTCCAGACCAGGATTTCCTGGAAGGGCGACTCGGTCTCCGAGGCTTCGTCCAGCATCTTGCGGAACTGGGGTCGGTCGGCTACGCGGCCCGACTCGGCCTCGTCGACGTACTCGCGGACGACACGGTAGCCGTTCCGCTCGGCGAAGTCGCGCAGGGCGCGGAGTTGGGCGGCGACCGAGAGGTCAACGTCCTGGCGGTCCGACGAAACTCGCGCATACAGCGCGGCGGGGATGCGGTCCGATTCGAGTCTCATGGTAGTGTCCTCTCCGCCGGCGGGCGATCTCTCACCCTCCGTGAACTGTGCAGTTCTTGTTCGAAACATCTTACCCCGACCCATCCAGCGGATGTACTTGAACGTGACCTCGCTCACCAGTTGCGACAATCGCGTTGGGCCTGTTCGCCTCGCTTGGATAACCTGAACCCATGAACTTGACCGCTCGCCTCGCCAACGGCCGGGAGCGTGTGAAGGGTCGCGTCGCTTGGCCGGCGAACTTCTACCTGGGCGACGCCACGCGATGGATGATCGGCGTCGGCCTTGCGGTCGGAATCGGGCTGTCTCTCGCCGTACTCTTGCCGCCGCTGGCGGCCTTGCCCTCGGATCCTGCGGTCATCACTCGGGTAGCCGGCGTGGTTCTACAAGCGCAAGCTGCCATGATGGCCATCTCGTTGGCGGTGATGGCCTTCATCGTCGGGGGCGTTCAGCGACGGCGCGACGTGGACGATCCGCTCTACGAGTGGTTCCTCGACAGGGCCCGGATTCGTCCTGTCTTCGCCCTGAGCGCATGGTCCTTGCTCGGGACGGGGGCTGCCTTCTTCCTGGCCGACCTCGGCATCGGCCAGCCGAATCCGAATCTACTCTTGTTCGCGGGCGGCTCGATCGGAGCGTCCATCTTCTCGACCGTCGGATTCGCACTCTGGGCGCTGCGGACGTTACAGCCCAGTCGCTATCGCGAGTACAAGCGAGTAGTCACGATCGACCAAGTCCAACGCGCCTCCGCCAGATACTCCAGGGAGGTCATTCGCTCAGAGTCTCCGGACCTGCGGCATACCATTTGGGCCCGGAGTGAAGGCCGCGCAGCAGATCGTGCGCTTGAACGGATCGTCGACGACGCCGAGCGTACGATCCGCGACGGACGATTCGTGGACTTTCGCGATTCGATAGACCTGCTCCGCGATTGCGTCAGCGTGGCAATCGAAGAGGGGGCTCCGGATCTGGAGCGGCTCTCGCCGTTCGTGACCAAGGCTCATTTCAGCGACTGGCCGATCCGGCGCCCGTTGTCGCACGGCCTCTACCGGCTCCGTACCATGGCGCTCGCGGAGGGCCGCCCGGATTACGCCAACCTGATTCATGTACAGAGCCGGGAGTGGTTGAGCATCGGGACCGTCAAACAGCATCTGTTGCTCGTCGATCTGGCCATCGCGCTGCTGCGGGACGAGTACCGACTCACACAGCGGTTCTCTGGATCGGCCAACCTGAGTCTGGAATGGAGCACCAACCGATTGATAGGGGTGGTGTTTGAGCATCTGATTGAAGTGGCGGACGACGAGGAACCAGAGGTCAGCGATGCCGCTCGCTACCAACTCTCCATCGACCTCATTGGGCTCCTCCAAGACTGGGCGGGAGATCTGCTCAATCGAGTCGAGCTCGATCTACTGGCCGAGTGGCTCGACCAGGCAGGCAACTACTTGGCTGTCATGTCGTGGGAGGACACAGAGGCGCATAGATTCGGCGCAATGATGCATCGCCGTCGACCGTGTCTGATCTCTCACCTTCGCTTGGCGGTGGCTGCGATCGCGGGCCGAGCGCTGCAACACGGCAACGACGCTGTGCTCGATCTGTGGGTGAACGAGATGGACTATGGCGCGCCTCCGGCTTTTCCCGCAGAGCAAGTGACATCCGATATGGCTTTGCTGAACTGGACCCCAGCGCTCGCGATACTTGATGAGAGTTGGGAACGGTGGTTGAAGGCCGACATGAACCAAAGCGAAGCTTCGTTCTCAAAATCAAACCGCTACCCGCTCCTGGCTTACCTCTGGCTCGCGGCTCGCGAGAGCTCGATCCGTGCGATACCTCCAGCGGGGACAGTCGTCACCGATCTGCGGCAACTGTACCGAAGGCACAGGGGTTCCGTGCTGGAACACGTGTGTGGAGACGAGAGCCGCCGCGTGGAGGTCGATGAGGCACTCCGCCTGTGGTTGGGCCTGCCTCTCTCCCGCAGAGAAGACCGGTAGCGGTGAGGGGTCGGCACCTCAGCATCTACTTGGATTTGCCGATGGCCAAGGCGACGGCACGTCGCCGCGGTTCGCCGACCGCGAGGTCTTTGGCAGTCTGTGTCTGCGTCTTGCTTGGGCTCTATCTGCCCGTGGAAGATGCAGCGGGCGCGCTCGGCGTACTCTTGCCGGACGACTGGATGCCAGCCCGGACAGATTGATCGCATTCCGACTTCGGGCGGCGAATGTTGACATCCGGAGTTCCTACCGCGCCAGAGCGCCGCAGACAGCGCCAATGGCTCGGACACCGTCCGCCTCGATCTTCTATGTTCCAACCCACTCAGCGTCCGCCAGCATCCCACATGGAGCGCGTGCAGCCGCCGGGCAAGCGTCCCGGGACCCTTTAGCGCCGTTCCGGGCGAACAAGGTCACATGCGACACAGGCAGCTGGAGCGACGCGCGTTCGAGATTGAGCGCCAGCAGGCGTTCCAGAATCCGCTCAGCTGAGGGAGCGTCGTCGCAGCCGTAGGCGGCGAAGTCGGCAGCGGCGAGCTTGTCGTGCAAGTTGACCAGCCAAGTCGGGCGCTCGTTGTAGAGATTGGTCAGGGTTCGCCTCTTCAACTGCTGCTCAGCGTGTTCATCGATGGGCAGCAGGCGGGGCGGGAGCGAGGGGATCACGTCGAGGACCTTGCGGACCCACTCGGGCGGGTTGAGCCAGAGTCGGCGCTTCTCGTCACGGTCGCGAGCGGCCTCGCCGATGGCATCGCGGTGCTGAAGCTGCTCTGGAGTCAGGGCGTCGTCGGGGGTGTTGAGCGGCCAGTGGAAAGGGAGGGTCTCGAAGGTCATGGTCGGTGTGTGGCGGGGGTCGTTGCCGACGCCGATCCAAGTCCCCATCCGCAGCGACCACAATTCGTGCACCCGCGAGTGAAGGACGCCAGCCGTTGTGCTGCAGCACCTCGACGTTGCTGCTCAGGAAGGGCGCGGGGCCGACCTGGTTGGCGACATCGAGGAGGGTCGCTTCAGCCGCTTCGGTCTCGAAGACGAACAGCACGAGTGGTAGCTGACCGGATGGAAGCAGCTCAAAGTCAGAGCATTGCATTCGAGACTGCCTCGCCCGATAGCCTCGCTCTCAACGGGCCGGCCTCGCCGAGGGCAGCGGCGTGACGGCTTGATCAACTGCTGAACGCGTGAGCCTCTCAGCCATCCCAAGCCTTCGTCTCACCCAAGTCGGCAACCGTACTTGGTTCAGACGCACCAAAAGGAACCGCACAACCAGGAAACGCGTGATCCTCCCCCTCTCGAACGCCAAAGGGCGACTTCGAAGCAGATTCACTTTGAAGCGTTGCCGATTCGTCTGGCAAGTTCGTCACTTCCCTCGACCGATGTGGATCTAGGCGTCTACAACTTCAGCCCAAGCCTCGAGCCTTCTTGTGAGCACGCCAGAGCTTGCGCCAGACCAAGAGCTCGGCGATCTGCGTCGATATGTCCTCGGCGGTGCCCGGTTGGCCGATGTTTCGCACCGCCACGGTGGCGCTTCGCTCGCCCAGCTCGGAGTGCCGAATGCTGCACCGGCAACGGACGCTCTCGGCGACAAGCACAGATTCGCGCCCGGGCTGCTCATCGTCATGCGATGGCTCGGGCAAGAACGACAACCTCGCTCGCTCCTGGTAGCTGGACCCTTGATAGGCCTCGCTCAACTGAGACTCGAAGCGCTGAGTTTCCCTATAGAATGGACTCACTTCGAATAGGGACTCCACTTCCAAGCCATCGGCCCAGTTCTGAAGCGACTCTGTCCGTTCATTAGCAGGCAGCCCTGTGGCGTCGCGAAGGGCGTCTTCAGCGCCAGCATGGAAGCGCTGAGCGAACAAACGGTTGCTGAGGGTGTAGCCGATCAGTCCGTCAACGATCGTCAACTCAAGGCCGTCTTCTTCGTCGGAGTACCACTCCCTGAACTCCTCTGAACCGACGACGAAGAAGGGCAGCCCATGCTGCAAGGCGTACTCAAGCTTGAGCCGGAGATTGCGCTTCCGCCGCGGATTGTCCGTTTGTTCTCGCGGTACATACTCGGATCGTCGACTGAAGCCCTGGAGTAGGCCGTCGAACTCGATAGCCAGAAGCGGCTCACCCTGCCGCGTGGCGATCACATAATCGACACTGGTCTTGCGGAAGAATTCGGAGCTGTCTGCGACACTGTCCGAAGCGTGCATGCTTTTGCCGAGGTCGAACAGCGCGGTCCACGGCAACTGCGGCAAAATGAGGAAGCGGTCTCCCCAAGTCGATTGGATCGCGTGGAACAGCTCGGTTTCTTTGCCGCTGCCGAATATTGAACTTCGCAATCGCACGCCCATCCCTCCTCGCCGGGCCAACTGTATCGTGTTCTCTTCGTAGCGGCAGGCGCAACTCGAAGCCCGAGCCATTCAGAGCGGGAAGTCGCCGGATTCCGGGTCACGAGTGACTAGAGCGATGCTCGCTCCAGGTTGAGCAAAAGCAGGCGCTCCAGGATTTCCTCGTCGACGATATCGGCGGGCCAACCGTAGGCAGCGCAGACGGCGGCGTCGAGGTTGTCGTGGAGGTTGTCGAGCCAGGTGGGACGTTCGTTGTAGAGATTGGTCAGGGTTCGCTTCTTCAACTGTTTCGCGGCGTGTTCGTTGACGGGCAGCAGGCGCATGGGCAGCGAGGGGATCACATCGGGCTCCTCGCGGACCCACTCCGGCGGATTGAGCCAGCGTCGGCGCTTCTCGTCCAACTCCTTCGCCGCCGCGCCGATGGCGTCGCGATGCTGTCGCTGCTTCGGGGTCAGCGCCTCGTCGGGCGTGTTCAGCGGCCAGGGGAAAGGGAAGGTCTCGAGGGTCGTGGTCGGCGTGTAGCGGGGGCGATCTTCGAGGCTGGTGCCCATGCGCAGTGACCAGAGTCCGTGCACTCGGGAGTGGAGGACACCAAAGGCATAGTCGTCGTCGCGCGCGATGACGATTACGACGTTGTGAGGGTTGGTTAGGGGATCGAGCCAAACGAATACTCGGTGCTTGGCAACCATCGATGTGGCGAGGTAGCGGGACAGCGGCTTGATAGCTTCTCGCATGGCTGGTCGCGGGCGCTCGTGCAGCCACCATTCAGAACGAGTAGTTCGGCTATGGGCCCTTGTCTCTTTGGCCTGTTGGGACACGAACTCAAACGGAGCTTCGTACTCGGCAGCGTCCGATTCAGTCATCGCCGTGCCATAGTCGACAATGAACATATCCCGCGGACGTCGAGTGATGTCCATCCCATTGACCCACGGAACTACTACGTCCGCATTCGGTCTCCCGTTGACATTGGTTGGCTTACGCAGCATCTCGCGTCCTGTTTCACCATCGCATTCAAATGATCCTCCCTTGGTATCTCCCATGAAGGAGGCTCCCGTGTTTTCTGGCAGTATGTCGGCGCGGGTCAAATCGATTCCGACAGACAAGTCTGTGTTGATGGCGGAAACCTCTGTGCCATCAAGGATCCGCTCGTAGTCGCTTCCGTCGTCCTGACCCACGATTGAGACTCGAACGGCAGCACCATCAACTACCCATGGCTCATCTGACCATGCCAGGAATAGCTCACCACTCTTCTTAATCGCATCTAGGACGGCGCGATTCGCACCACCTCGTATGGAGTTGGTTGCCAGCAGCCCTGCCCGAGCACTTACTCCTTGCTGAATCTGACGTCGAGCTTGTTCGTGCCAATAACAGGCAAGATCGGAGTTGCGATCAACTGTTCCGTTCCAAGCAAGGAAGACGTCATCGACATATCTGTCACCAAGCGACAATCGCATGAGTTTGGTACCCAGAAACGGCGGGTTGCCGACGATGAACTCGGCCCTCGGCCACGTCGCCGGGATGGGGTCGCCTTCTTCGTCCTCGGCGAGAATGGCGTCTCGAAGCTCGATGTTGTCGAGCGGTTGCAGGACGGGGTCGCGAGGGAAGCCGTAGCCGTGGTCGAGCATCCACTGGATGTGTCCGATCCAGATGGCGACGCCGGCGAGCTCCTTGGCGTAGGGATTGATCTCGATGCCGAGCACGTTGTGCGGGTCGACGCGGGGGAACTCGCCGGTGATGCGCAGGCGCTCGGCGCCCCAGCGGATGGCCTCCTGTTCGAGGTCCTTGAGCAGGCGCAGGGTGACGTAGAGGAAGTTGCCCGACCCGCAGGCGGGGTCGAGCACGCGCACGGCGCGCAGGCGCTCGAGGAAGCCGCGCCACTCGGCTTCAGCGTTCTGTTCCCATTTCGGCAGGTTGGCGCGACGCAGGCCCTCGCGCGTCAGTGGGCTGGGCTCGCGATCCTTCATCAGCGCGGCGACCCGATCCTGCATCGCAGCAAACTCGCGGCGCAGCGGCGTCATCACGACCGGTTCGACGACCATCAGGATCTTCTCGCGGTCGGTGTAGTGCGCGCCGAGTTGTCCTCGTTTGGCCGGGTCGAGTCCGCGCTCGAAGAGCGTGCCGAGAATGGCCGGCTCGACCTGAGACCAGTCGAGGTTGGATGCGTCGGCGACGGTCCGCAGTTCGTCGCGCGTGAAGGCCAGCACGGAATCGTCGTCGAAGAGTCCGCCGTTGAACCACTCAATCCGCTGCGTGCCGAAGAACCGCCCCGCCTCGCGCTCGGACATCAGCCGGAAGAGATCGGCGAGTCCGTTGGTGAACTCGTCCGGGTCGTCCTGGCGTGATGCAATCAGGTCGGTCATCAGGCGTCGCGGCAGCAGGCCGACGTCCTCGGCAAACAGGCAGAAGAGGACGCGGTTGAGGAAGTGCGCGACCGACTCGGGCTCGTAGCCGCGTTCCTGCATGGATCGGGCCAGGTCGGCGAAGCGCGAGGCCGCCGCCTGCGTGACCTCGTCCGGCGTCTGTCGGGGGCGCAATTCCTCCGGTTCGACCATGACGGCGCGCAGGATGCGCAGCGCCTCGGCAGTCTGGTCGCCGCCGGCGGCGAGGTCGTCCAGGCGGATCTCGTAGACGCGCGGCCGGGTGTTGGTGAAGTTGGTATGGACCTCGATCCGGCCCATGTCGCTGACGACAAGCGCGGGCGGGTTCTCGAGGTCTTCGCGGTAGTCGAGCAGTTGCCGGTAAGCGGCGGCGAGGTCGGCGCGGTCGCCCTTGTACTCCCAGCCGAAGTGTCCGCGTTTCCAGACGTCGGCCCAGCCCTGGCCGCCGCCGAGCTTCTCGACGCCGGCCTCGAACGTGTAGGACTCGCCGGCGGGATCGGCCTCGCCGGGCGTCTGCACGCCGAGCAGGCGGCAGAGATCGATGAAATGTTCCTGGGACGAGGCTTTCTCGCGCTTGGCGTTTTCGCGCCACTTGGCGGCGAACCCGGCGGCGGAAAGCGTCGCAATCACGGACACAGCCTCGTTCCCAAGTCGCCGATCGCACGGTTGCGCCAGGCGAGGCAATGCAACCAGCCTAGCCGTGAGGCCGATGCCGGTGAGCCGCGCCGGCTGGGACGACGGCTCCCGTACGTCTAGCGCAGGTCATCGATGCAGGGCCGAACCGCGAGGCCGCGGGCTCCATGCCGCGCCTCGCATCAATGGCCCGGCAACTTCATCGCGCCCGCGGTTGAGCGAGTACTCTCGCCAGCCTGAGGTTCAGTCGCCGCCGCCGAATGCGGCGCCCGCTCGCCTGTCGCCCGGGGCTCTCCAGGCGGGCCCCAGCGGACCGTGCTGCTGCAACCGATCCCTGTCCGACACCAACAACGGCAGCTCGACCCCGGCGCGCTCGATCTCGGCGCGGGCCACGCGCCAGAAGTGATCGCCGGCCAACGGGTCGTCGAAGGCGAACAGTACGAGCGGCCACGCGCCGTGATCCTGCAGCGGCCGCTTGGATGGGTAGTAACGCAGATAGAGAGCGAGCTTGGCGGCTATTGTGGAGGGCCGGATCGCACGACGCTCCCATTCGAGGAAGAACGGCTGGTCGCGGCCCTCGCAGCGGAGTACGCCGAAGGCGTCGGGCTGGACCGAGTAGAGCCGGCCGTCGAGGCGAAAGTAGCGCGAGGCCCGATGCGGCGGATCGAGCTGGCTCAGCTCACCGCCCCGCGAGCGCACCTGGTCAGCGAGCGCTGCGAGAAACTGGTGCACCGACTCAGTATGTATGAGGTGACGCAAGAGCTGACGGGTTCTCCTGCCGCGCAGGTTGCGCCAGCCGAAGGGGGCTTCAGGGTCGAGCGAGGCAGCGCTCCAGCGCTTGCGCGCCTGGCCGACCGAGGCGCGGTCACGGCGGGCGAGCAGGGCCAACCCTCGATCGCTGAGCGCGAGTCTGCGCTGGCCATCGATGCGCGGCGCCGTTACGAGGTCGAGCCGCCCCAGCCCGGCCGTCAGTTGCGAGACCCGGCGGCGGGCAACGCCGAGCAGCGCGGCCAGGTGGTCGGGCCGGATCCAGGGCCAGTCGCCGACCAGGTCGAGGGACCGCTTCTCGGATGTCTTGAGCCGGACGGGAAGCAGGCGGTCGGGTTCGCTGCCCCCCGTCCGGGCGGCCAGCGGTCGGGGCGGCTGAGACCGCCGGGGTGTCCGTTCGACCGTCCACTGACCCTCGGGCCGGACGTAGCCGAGCGCCTCCGTGAGGCTGAGCGCGCGGCCGCCCGAGGGCGTCCGCCAGATCGGAGCCTCGCCGGACTCGCGGGCGGCGTCGCGTTCGAGCGCGATGAAACACGCGATCTGCGTGCTGCGCAGCAAGCGCCGGGCCTGGCGGAAGCGGACCTCGTCGGGCACGAGCAGCAGCGCGCCCGAGTAGGCCGGTCCATCGCGCAGCCGGCCGATGCGCACGGTGAACGCGGTCCGGTCCAGCGTCGGGCCCCAGCGGACCACGGCCAGGCTGCGCGCCCCGGAGAGCGCGAAGGCGGCGTCGGCCGGCTGCGAGCGGTACCAGCGCAGCCGCGGCGGGCCCTCGATCTCGGCCAACGCGGAGCCGAGTCGGTAGATCACGGCGACCGCGTCGATCCGCCGGAGCAAGGTCTGCCGCCATTGCTCGGAGACGGGATAGTCGCGCAGGACGGCCTCGCCGCTCCGGTCCTCGTTGGCGGCCAGCTGCTCGATTCCGTCGGCGGTGAGCAGGAACCGGCGGGTGGGACGGATCAGCTCCGAGGCGTGAGCCAGGTCCTCGACCAGGCCCGCGCGCTGGAGACCGGCGAGGCGCTGATAGACGGCGCGCTCGGACCAGCGCGAGAGGCGGGCCAGCTCGATCCGGTCGGCGAGCGGCGCCTCGGCCGCGAGGCGCAGCAGGTCGCGCTCGATCTCCCTCATCTACCGGCCTTCCATCGGGCCCCAATCGACCTCTTCACGGCGGCGGGAAGTGTGTTTCAGGATGCCTCGCAGCTTATCCGAACGGATATGCTTCATAGATAACATTGGCCACTGCCGGACACGAGTTGTCCGGGCCTCGAGAACGGAGTCGTGTACAAGGAAAGGGAACTGTTGAACAGTGTCCGGCAGTTGGCGGCGCCCAGTGTTTTACCGAGCGGACGCGGTTTCTGGACAGCAATCGGCCAAGAAGTTTCTGCGCGGGCCGGCTGCACGGGGTTTGGCCAGCGGCAGGACAACGGCGGTGACTGCCGGACAGGATTGGAGGCCTGGATGAACGGCGATGGATCGACTGAGCGGGGGGCGGGGACGGGCCCGGTGAGTGGTCCGGCGACGGTCCCGCCGGTGACGGGGGAGGGGCAGCTCTGGGCCCTCCTACAGGACCTGGTGGAGCGGGAGGGCCGGGACGCGGCGGCTGAGCGGCTGGGCCTGAGCGAGCGGACCATCCGGCGCACCCTGACGGACCGGCACCTGAGCCGGCGGATGACCGAGGCGCTGCTTCGAGAACGCGACAGACGGCGTGCGGAGCAGGGCTTGGAGGTGGAAGAACACGAGCAACCGGAACAGGGAGAACAGCTGGAGCGTCGTCTGACCGCCCTGGAGACGGAGTTCAATGACTGGGTCAATGTGCTGTGCGCCGACTTGGTCACGCAGGGAATGGAGTTGAGGTCGGTGCAGCAGCGGCTGGGGCTCAGCTGGGGCAAGACCCGCGGCCTGACACCCGACCGCCGCCTCCCCCCGAGGATCCACCCGCAGCTGGTCACGGTCGAGCCGGCGCCCGGCGACGCCGAAGTCTACCGCGAGGCCCTGCCGCTGGTCGCCGAGTGGCGGCGCACGCTGCGCGACCTGGACGAGGTTCCCCACACCTTGGCCTGGCTCAGACTGCAGGAGCGGCTGCTAGTCGTGGAGATCGAACTGCTCGACGACCACCGTCTGACCCTGCCTCCCACGGAGCTCCCCTGGGACGAGGTGCGGCGGCATGACGAACTGCGTCTGCGCCAGCGCGAACTGGCGGACTTGCGCCGGCAGCTCGCCTGGACCCAGGTCCTGCACATGCTCGCGCGGATCGCGACCGTCGGCTTGTGGGGCCGGGCGCCGAGCCTGGAACGGCAGTTGCGGCAAGGGCTGCGGTCTCGACAGGTCTCGCTGCTGCCGCCGCCGGCACCGCCCGCTGGGGTGGACGACGAGGCTGCGGAGAAGGGCAGCGATGGCTGATCGCCCAGTGGGACGCTCGCCCGCGGCGAAAGGAACGGCGGCGGTCGGCCTCCGACCTGTGTGACGCTTACTCAGTGAGTCTCGAAGCTGGATCAGAGCCACACGAATCTTCGCGCGGAGGTGCTGGACATGTCCCTCGGGTCGCCCAGTGACCGACCGAGTGTCCGAGCCCGAGACGGAACGCAAGTCGGCGTGCTTCATCCTGAGTGGGTGCGATCCCAGCGCCGACGCTTGCAACCGGAATCGCAGCGACGAGTCCTGCCACCCCAACTGACTCGTGACCCTCTTTAGGCGCTGCCACCGCGATGTGCCCCGGGCGGACCCCTGCAACGCTACTGAGCGAATCCAGGATCCGCCGCTGTCGAAGCCGATCGATGCCGCGCGAAAGCGGACACAGAGACTAGCCGCGATGTACACGTAACCGCCCTACCGCGGGGTCCAAATCAGTCGCTTCAGGTGACGCGCGGGCGCTTGCCCTACCCCCCGTCGCGCTGCCACTCGTGGAGCGCGGTGTTGGTCCAGAACGTCGCCTCCGTGTGCGCCAAGGCCGCAGCAGCGGCTACGAGTTGGGCGGCCGCCGCGCGTCGCGTCTCCCGGCGCGCTTGCCACGCTTCGGTGTCGTCTGCGCCTCGGAGCTCGTCCCGGTCCGTCTCTTCCCAGTAATCGACTAGGCCTAACACGGCTTGGTCTAGCTTCTCCGAGTAGCTGTCCAGGTAGTCGCCGAACGACCCGTCGAACGCACTCAGGTAGCGGTCGGCCATCTCGTCGCTCAACTTCGACATTTCCTCCGGCGTCATCGTTCGGTCCTCTCGCTCAGTCGGGTCGTCATCGCTCGCTCCAATCAGAGTAAGCCGCAAGAAGGCGGGCGAAACAGAGGCGTATGGAATCGTGGATGGGGTGTTGAACCGATAGCCGAGGGAGGTCTGCGATGCCCGGCGCGGCGGACAACGTCGCACGGAAGGGGATCGACCTCACTGTCGACGAGCGACGACCCTGTCCGAACGGCTATGCACGGTCCGCGTCAAACCGGCCTTCCGTCCGGACTACGCGCGAATCTTCACAGGCCCGGGTACCGTCGGCGCGTTGCCCAGTGACGCCGCCAACGGAACAAACAACGGCGCAACGCCCCACCGAGCAGTCAACGCCGGTGCGCTGCGGGCACCCACGCCACGGCAACTCACCCGCTGGAGAGCCATCCAGAAGGCGCGACAACTCAGGATCTCGCCCGCAACCGTGAGCAACGACGTCCGCACCAACGGCGTGTCTGGACGCACATACGGCCCTGTGTCATCCTCACTGGAGAGAATCGACCCTGACGGAATCGCTGCTCAGTTGAACGGATCAAGTCGCTGCTCTTCGACAATCAACAATGGATGCACCCACGCCAGCAACACAGCGCCGGGCCTCGGCGGCGGCCTTTCATCAAGGCGCTATCGTGGAAAACCTGCGAACCAAGACGGTAGATGGGAAGGCCTCAGGACTGCCGAGGAAGATGGGGAATGCCGACTGCGAAAGGCAGGCATGGCAGCTGGCGCACAGAGGCGGGGTCGCATGACATCTCTACTTCTCAAGACTTCACCCGTACTCCGGCGGAGCGAACGACTGCGCCCGCGTTAGCCCCCAGTCGGGTCACCTCAGAGTGAGTTCAGAGTACGGGACGTGGCACGACTATCAAGAAGCCGTGGCCGCTGCGTTCAGGGAACTCGGCTGCAGCGCGGAAGTGGACAAGACCGTGACGGGCGCTCGCGGTCGGCACAAGATCGACGTCTATGTGACGTTTGAGAAGTTCGGACAGGAGTGTCGTTGGATCATTGAGACCAAGCTCCGGGCGAGGCCAGTGGACAAGTCTGTGGTCCAGACCCTGCAGAGCATCGTTCAGAACGTTGGCGCAGACCGCGGAGTCATATTCTCGGAGAGTGGGTTTCAATCCGGTGCCTCCGCAGCGTCTCAGAGTACGAACATCCTCCTGCAAGACTCACTCGAGGACTTCAGGAGGACAGCGCACCTGCACTTGTCCCGCATCCCACTGATTCTCGAAGAATCGGCCGAACAGGATGCCCCTCCCGTCTACGTCTTCCCCAACGGCTACCAACCCCATCACGTCCTCGAACACAACGGGCGGTTGTTCGTGAGCAACTGGGTCGGTCCTCAAGGCGGGAACATCGCGATCATCAACCCGACCGACCGGGCGATAGAGGGCATCGTCGAGCTCGACAAGTATGAGCGGCGGCGGCCGGACGACGGGAGACGGACGATACGGCAACATCCACCGGGCAACGTTGCCTGCGCCGATGGCAAGCTGTTCGTCGGGCAGGTGTTATCGGAATTCGTGCTCGTCATTGACATCGACACACAGTCGATCGTCAAGAGGATCCCGATTCCCGGTGGCGGCGAAGGAGCGATCGTGGCTTCGCCCGATGGTCGTCAGGTTTACTTCGCCAGCAACAAGGTTCCTTCACTCTTCATCATCGACAGCGCGACCTACGAGTATTCGGCGGTCGACTACCCGGGGGGCGGTCGCGGCAGCCTCTCAGTTCGTCCTCATCCGTCCAAGCCCCTGCTCTACGTCGGGCTCCAACGAGGCGGCTCGGATGAGGGCGTCACCTATCCGGGAGGGAACTCGTTCCTGGCAGTCTACGACCTGGGACGGCGCCGCTATGTAGGTAATGTCTATCTGGCTGAAGTAGACAACGGGCGAAGCGACGACGGTACGCCCATCGATCTGACGTTCGATGAAGCGGACTCATGCCTCTACGTGGGCATGTTCCAGTCCTTGCGAGGGATCTGCCGTGTCGATGAACTGGGCGGAGAGCTGCTGGGCGAATTCCGGTTCGCACCGAACTCCAGGAACAGGCATTTCCCTTGGGTCGATCCACTATCACAGGCTCTCTATCGAGACAAGCTGCTCTCAGTGAATAGCAACAACCGTGAACTCGTCACGCTGGACAAGCGCTCTGGCCGCGTCGAACGCTCCGTGTACCTCGGTGAAGCGCCGAACGGACCGCGTTCTGTGTTGGTCTTCGGCGACCTCGCAATCATTAGCTACCCGGAGCGTGGGGGGCTCATCTTCCACGATCTCGCGTCCACGAGTACAGACTGATTTGCAAAGCCTTCAGTCAGAGCCACTTGAGTGGCATCTTTGCGTCCAATCAGGTTGTCTTCTCGCATCGGGTTCGTGTAGCGGATCACGGCCCGGCCGGGTTCCACGTCGATCCGCTTGATGGAAGTTTTCGGGTACGTCTTCGATTCGGTGAACCCGGCTTGGTGCTTCTATTGCGACGCGATGACTCGGAGCGCGATGCCGATGTAGGTGCCGTCCTCCGCCTGCTGCGGCGTCCAGCGGTCGAGCATGGGCCCGACGGCGGCGCGGTCGCGGCGGGCGAGGTAGGTCAGGCCGTGGTCGGAGAGGAGGTAGCCGTAGGGCTCCCGTTGAACCAACCCTAGCTCTCGCAGCGAGCGCAGCACCTCGTTGCTGCGGTGCACTCCGACGCCTCCGAGCAGACCGGCGAGCTGCTGGGGCGAGCAGAACGGCCAGTCGGCGAGCAGGTCAAGCACACGCTTCTCGGCGCGGCTGAGTGCTATGGCTAGCGCTTGTTCAAGTTGCTCGGCCGGCTCCGGCAGGCCGGCGCGAACGTCCTCCTTGGGATGCCGTCCGCTACCGACGTAGAGGCGTCGAAACGCGTCCGGGGATCGATGCACACGGCTGACGATCGCAGAGAGCGTAACGTTGGGCATCACTGTCGGTGTTGCAGCGAACCCGTAACCGCCTTGCTGCCAGACCTCGGACTCTCCCTTGCCAGCGATGATCTCGCCCGTCACGGCGACGAACGTCTGCTGGTGATCGTGCGGGTCGGCGATGGCACGCAGGGCGCGACGCATGTCTTGCTCGGAGTCGGTGAGCACCAGCGTGACCATGGGACGCACACGAACGCCCAAGCGCTCGATCGTCCTGAGGCGATAGCGCAGGCTGGCGGCAGTCAGCATCGGGCCTTGCCGCACTACTCCAATCGTGCAGCCGCTGGACACCCGAACCAGCATGTCGTACGGCCCGGAGCGCCCGTGCTCAACTCTCACCCGGCTGCGACCGGCAGCGGCCTCGAAATCGCCGATCATCGCGGCGAAGGCGTACAGCACGGCGACGGCGTCGAGACTCTCGGCGAAGAGCCGGAACCAGTGCTTCGAGACAGGGTATCGTTGCAGGACTCGCTGGATGTGGGTCTCGCCACCGGCAAAGGCGATGATGCCCGCCTCCGTCGGGAAGAATCGGCGCTGCGGTCGTTCGCCGAGCATCGCCAGTCGGTGGGGACGAGAATCTATCAGACCACGCTTAGCCATCCTCACGAGGCGCTCTCGCAGCGTGGTCGCTGGCATGTCGGTCAGCGATGACAGCTCCGCGACCGTCGTCAGCGGCGCCTCGCAGAGCAACCGCAGCGTCTCTGACTCGACCGTGGACAAGCCTCGCCTCGTGGCAGATGGTGACGCAGGAGAATGGCGTCGTCGGACGCGGTCCGTCTGCCACTTGAGCAGCATCGGGGAGGCGCCGTGCTCAGCAGTAACAGCCGCCATCAACCGCGGGCTAAAGTGATCCGACCAGATCACCCGCCACAGGGTGTACCGCGAGACGCCGAACTTGTCAGCCGTCCGTTGATGCCCACGCCGCAGCGAACAGGCCCGCAGATACTCGCGCACTGTCTTGGTCAACTCCGGAGTCCGCGTTGCCGTCGCTGCCAGTTGCTCGAACCTCCACAAGTCTCTCGATAGCTCGAGTGTGCACAGCGAGAGCGGCGTCCACAATGGCGTCCGCGTCGGGTGTGGCGGATTTAGCACCCTCGCTAAGGCTCGGAGGCCGATATGCTCAGAGCACCAAGGCGCTCAACGGAAGGGCCCTGCCATGACGCTCCGTCGACCCGCCGATGAAGTCGCCCGTCTCGGCGACGAAATCTACGACCGCGAGATCCGCCCGCTAGTCGAGGCCGAGCATCACGGCGAGTACGTGGCCATTGACGTCGACAGCGGCTCATGGGGACTCGCCGCCGACCTTCGAGAGGCGCGTCATCGACTGCGCTCGCTCCGACCGCAGGCCAACGACGTATGGCTGCTTCGTGTCGGACACCAGGCGTTGCACCATTTTGGCGGCCGTCCGTTAGGGGGCGCAAGGGACCAACAGTGATCGAGGGCGTGGTCAACGAGAGCCTGGAGGCGGTCATTGCGCTCACGATCGAAGGGCCTGGCGGGCAACCCCGATCGATTGACGCGGTTGTTGATACGGGCTTCGGCGGATTCCTCACCTTGCCGCCGAGGCTCATTGATGAGTTGGGTCTGCAGTTCGAAGGCGTGGGGAGAGCGACGTTAGGCGACGGCAGCGAGATCCGGTTTCAGTTCTACGAAGTCGCCGTGCGCTGGGACGGAAGCAATCGGTTGGGACTCGCAGAGGCCGCCGAGACGACGCCGCTGATTGGCATGACGCTGCTGGGGCGCCACGACCTGCATATCGAAGCCGAACGCGGCGGTCGCGTGCGCATTGCCGCGCGGACCTGACGCGTTCCCGATTCACTCAAGGCTCGACCGGTTTCCCTCGTAGACTGCCGGCATGCCGGAAACGCACGAGCACACGCTGAATGTTGCACTGGGCGAGGTGCTGCAGGAGCGCCGCCGACACAGCTGGCGGGTCCACGCCGAGGAGACGCGGTCGCTGCAAGGCTCGGGCAAGCGGGCGGACATCCTGATCGAGGAAGCGTCGCAGTGGCCGGTCGTGATCGAGGCGGAGAAGTCGAACCACGACAGCGCCGAGCGGGATGCCGTGGCCAGACTGGGCGAAATCGTCAACGAGACGGGTCGGCGGATAGAGTCGGCGATTGCGCTGGTCTATCCGACGGAGCTGCACACCCTCAGCGGTCCTGCCTTGCGCGACGCGATCAACGCTACCGACGCATTCGAGTACGCGCTGCTGACGCAGACCACCGCCGGCGGCGGCGAGCGGCTGCCGACGTCAGGCTGGCTGCGCGGGTCGGTGATCGACCTGGCGATGCTGGTGCACCGAGCCTCAATGCCCGCCCCGCGGGTCGAGCGGCTGGGGCAGATTCTCGAGGACGGCATCAATGCCGCCGCTGGACGCTTCACGAGCCAGCACGGAACACACGCGCCCGACTCGCTGGGCGCCCAGATCGCAGAGCTGCTCGGTCAGGCCGACGATCAGGGCGGGCAGACGCGCCGGATGGCGATGACCGTGCTGATCAACGCACTGATCTTCCACTCCGCCCTCGCCGAGGCCGAGTTCCGGGTCTCCACCTCACCGCCCTCATCCGACACGCGCCGTGTGCGGCCGCTTTCCGACTTCCGCGTTGACCTCTTTTCCTATCGGAAGTCGGAGCTGCTGCAGGAGTGGGAGCTGATCCTCGAGCGCAACTACTGGCCGATCTTCGCCACGGCGAAGGAGATTCTCAATCTCTTGCCGCTGCCCACGATGAGCGACGTGCTGAACGCGCTCTGGGACGCGACAGAGCAGCTGGTCCAGGGCGGAATCACCAAGTCGCACGACCTGACGGGGGTGATCTTCCAGCGGCTAATCGCCGACCGCAAGTTCCTGGCCACCTTCTACACCCGACCGGCCGCCGCGGCGCTCTTGGCGGGTCTGGCGATCCCCGCCGACCGCGCGCCCGGCGGGGCCGAGTGGGGCGACGAGGAACAGATTGCGGCATTGCAGATTGGCGACTTCGCCTGCGGGACAGGGACGCTGCTGTCGGCGGCGTATCAGCGCATTTCGCTGCTGCACGAGCTCAACGGCGGCGATCCGCGAGCGCTGCACGCGCCGATGATGCGCAACGGTCTGGTCGGGCTCGACGTACTCAACATCGCGGTGCATCTGACGGCGGCGGCGCTGGCCGGAGCGCATCCCGACGTCCCCTTCGACGGTGAGTGTCTGCTGACCATGCCCTACGGCGGGGCGTCGGCCTCGATCGGTTCCTTGGAGCTGCTGGCGGAGCACGTCGCGCCGGACATGATCGACCAGGCCGCCGCTATCACCGCCGGCGGTCGCAAACCCGAGGACGTGCGCGACCTGGTGAATCAAGTTGGTCACAACAAGTTCGACCTCGTGATCATGAACCCACCGTTCACTCGTCAAGGAGGGCAGGAAGCGGATCGAGTCGGTATCGGCAACGCTGCGTTCGCGGCCTTCGAGACCGACCGAAAGACCCAGGATGCAATGCAGAAGCGGTTGCGTCGGGTCTCCAGTGCTGAGCGACTCGGATCGGGCAACGCTGGCGTCGCAGCGCATTTCGTTGACTTGGCGCTCCGTAAGCTCCGACCCGGCGGAACGCTGGCCATGGTTCTGCCATTGAGCAGCATGAGTGGCCTTAGTTGGGAGCCGGTGCGAGAGGCCATCCGAGAGCGCTGCAGCACTACAACGGTCGTGACAATCTCTGCCGAGGACACCCATGAGCGGTCGTTCTCTGCGGACACCGGCATGGCGGAATGCCTGCTCGTCACACGCAAGAGGACCATCGACGACCGGGCGTCTGACGACGCGACGTTTGCGATTCTGAATCATCAACCGGCATCGACATCGCTCGGCGCTGAAGCGGCGATCCAGATGGACCGGGCGCAACGCAGCAGCGGACTGGGTTCGATCGTGGACTCGATTGATCAGAGTCTCCCGATGGGTTTGGGGGAGCAGCACTTCGGATCCGTTGTGCGCGCGCCGATTCCCAAGTCGGGGCCTTGGCCGATGGTCGGCGTCACCGATCAGACCTTGGCTCAGGCTGCCTTCGCACTCAGCAATGGAGCAATCGTCCAGGTTGGACAACCTGCAACAGCGGGCATTCCGCTGGAGATTGTGCGAGTGAGAGATATCGCCAGGGTCGGCCCGTATGACCTGGACATCCGCTCCGATCTGACGGATGGTTCGCCGCGTGGTCCGTTCAAACACGTCATGCCAGCGCAATCCCCCGAGCCGACCTACCCGATGCTCTGGGCACACGACGCTCCCAACGAACGCCAGTTGATCGTCAAACCAGACTCCGAAGGACAGATCAAATCGTGGCCATCCGATCAGCCAAAGATCGACAAGAAGGCCGCTGAAATCTGGGCAACGGCAACCCGCGCACACTACAACCGCGACCTGCAGTTCAACGCTCAGTCGATCATCGTCGCCATGACGCAGCAGAAGTGCTTGGGCGGTCGTGCTTGGCCGTCGGTCATGTTTACTAGCTCTCGTCATGAGTACACATTTTCCTTGTGGTGCAACTCCACGCTTGGCTTGCTGTTGCACTGGTGGGTCAGTAACAAGACCCAAGCAGGTCGCGGTACCAGTAGCGTCACAGCCATCCCCAACATCCCGACCCTTGACACGCATGCGCTCTCCGATGCTCAGCATGCTGAGGCGAAGCGGCAGTTTGGGCTGCTCAAGGACGAGCGATTTCTGCCCTTCGACCAGATTGACGAAGACCCGGCGCGGGCAAAACTCGACCGTGCAATCCTCGTCAATGTGCTCGGCCTGCCTGAGTCGCTCGTCGCTGACGATGGGCCAATTGATCTGATTCGCCGCAAGCTCGCCCGCGAGCCGCAGATTCACGGCGGCAAGAAGTCTCGCGTCGTCTTCACCGACGACGGCGAGACCAAGGAAGATCGCGACGAACGCGGCTAATCCGTCCCGGGAGCAACGAGGAGGGTGCTGATCGGACGCTTGGCCGGAGCAATCAGACCATGCGCGTCTTGCAGGAGCGCATTCGTAGCTCAACGTCCTGTCTTGGCTTCACCGCCAGCCTCCGCTCATCCGCTCATGATCCGCCGGCAACTCCCACCGATCCAGACCTTTCAGCCAATCGCCCCCGAGACCTAGGTAGTAATGCTCAGCTAGGGCGCTATGGATGTCAGTCTTCTCCTGAGCTAGTCTCACCGCCCTCGGCCAGTCGGAGATCGGGCCCCTCGAGAACCAGGCCAGTGCGACCAGCGACACTCTTTCTCCCTCGCTGAGGCCCCGCCAGCGACACCTGAGGCTCAGCCAGGCTTCCGTCTCCGAGACATCGAGATCCACATCCCGGCTGAGGATTGGCAGCCTGCTACGGGGTGATGGGTGCGCGGCTATCCGCTTGTTCCACTCGTCCTCGACCCTGGCAAAGGCGGCATCCATTTCGAGCACCTTGTCGCGGGAGACCTCGGGCGGGGACTCCTTCATTCCCTGCAGCTGCCGGATGCGCCTCAACTCGGCATCTCTGTCTTCCCGTAAGGCATCGGGCAACTCAAACTCACTCTGCTTGATCTTTGCTGGCTCAGCTACCGACCACAGAGGAAACGGCCAGTTGGCCAGCGGACTCGGCGAGGGCAAGTCGGTTTCCTCAGCCGTCTCCGCCTCTGAATCCAGCCGAACCGCGGACAGCGTTTCATTGACGTAGGCAAGCAGGTCGGGGAGGTTGATCGTCTCTGGATCGATCGGGTGCCAGATGGCGGCAACGTGTTTGAGGCCCCTTTCACTTGCGATCCCGTGGGCGTGTAGGGCGAGCGCGACCTCAACGCAGTTCGACGAGCGGTATCCGCCAAACGAGGAGGTGAAGTCCTGGGGTGTTGTCCAGTACGGCTTGTGGCTGTCCTTCCCTGTTTTGGTGAAATCTGCAACTAGGTCGACGTAGATCTTGCGTTCCCGTTCGCTGTTGATCTCGTTACGAAAGATCCAATCGGCATCGCGCGGTCCGTCGAGGTAAAACGGCTGCATCTCGTACTCGACGTAGGACGCTACATCAGACAGGTTGGCGGGGCGCCAGTGACAAGCGCGCGTATAGATTCCCTTCCACAGGTGGCTGCTCCAGCGCTTCAGGGTGCGTGCCCTCGCTCTCTGGTCGGACTGTGGACACCGAACGGCGTCAAGGAGAATCAGCACCTTGGCCGCTTCTTCATCCGCGAAATTCCCGAGCAGCGAGGCGGTCGCTTCGTCGCCGTCGTTGGAAGCGCGCTGCGCAGCTGCGTCAAGTCTCCGGATGTTGGAGACCAGGTGGTCAATGCCACGCGCGACATCCCGGCGGAACTGCTCCGGTTTCTGGTTGCCCAGGTTTGTGATTGCGGAAGACTGCGCCACGGCGCCCTCGCCTCCAGCCGCTTCGTTGGCCAGCTTGCACGCTAATGGCCGACACTCGATGCGGGCCCTCTGCTGGTCTCATCGTAGACCGGCGATAGATCGGTGGTCGCCCCGCACGCCGAATCCGCATCTGGGACTCCTGATTGGGTGGCCCGCAGCGCCTCCGGGCCGGGGTACGATCGCGTGCAGGCACTCTCGCCGTCTCTTGGTCCGCCAGCATCGGCACGAATGCGGCAATCCAGAGGTTCAGGGCGGAGGAAAGGGCAGAGCGGGAATGTCAGTTGAGATTGAACAGGTGATCATCGAGTACTCAGTTCGGGATGTGCTTGGAATCCTGGAACACGAGCCGGTTCAACCCGATCTCGTCGGCCAGATTACGGCTGTGCAGATTATGAACCGCGTCTCGATCGCGCATCTGTCGATCGAGCGGGCCCTGAAGTTTCTCATCACACGGGCGGGAGGAGTATGGGAGAAGGATCATCACCTGGGCGACCGACTCCGCGAGTTGATTCAACATCAACCGAGCTCGGCAGATTTCCTGAACCACGCGTTCGACGCAGCTGTTCGGCACTACCGCTTCAACGCGAATGCAGCCAATGGAGCCCATCTCAAGTCTCTCGAGTCCTACCTCGATGTTGTCGGCTCCGACAAGGCCTTCCAGGACTTACGCTACTGGGAGCTTCGCCAATCGCCTGACGAATTGCTGCTCCGGCGACTGCAACTCGCGCTGCACATGGAACTCCTCCGCGCCGTGCGGGAGCTGCTTCGTGGACGTCCGCCGACCGACACGGTCTCGGCCAGGGTGGAACGGGCAGTGAAACAGGCCATGTTCTCTCCCCTGGTTCTGGCGTACTCGCCAGGAAGCCCCAAGGAAGGCTCAGTCAACCTCTACTTGAAGTGGCGTAAGGGATTCGCCTCCTGGAGCGACGCGCTGGCTAACGCTGTCCAGCAGCAGTTCATGATCGGCGATGAGTTCGCGAGTGGCTTGGTCGCCAAGGCCCACCGTGAGTTGCTCGAACACTCTGATCCGGCCGTGTCCTACTTCGCCGGAAGGCTGGACGTGCTGCCCAGGCAGCCGAGAGACGTTACTCCGCCAGTGGAATGGATCGGAACCCCAGTCCACCAGCGAGGTATCGTCAGCGCTCCGTCCGGAGCAGAGCTAGGAGAGATTGAGCGCAGGTGGGACGGGCTTTGGAACATTACTCCGTTCCAGAGCGGACCAGTGATAGTCACCGCCAAAGCAGCGAGTCAGACCGACGCCCGATGCTATCTGGCGAGACTGTTCACCGCCGTTGCTGAAATGACGGTGAATGGGGAGCAGCGGTCGTTCCGGATCGTAGCGAACGACGAGACGTTTATCGAATGGGATCAAGCGCGAGTCGGGTATGCGGACGATTCACCCAGCAGAGACGAGAATCGATTCCACGAGGTCATCTTCTGGGAAGTAGGACATGGCCTCAAGATCGATGACCAAGTCAAGATCAGAGTGCGATCGGGATTCGAACGGCGCCTGGTTCACGTGCTAGCGGGAGTGGTCGCGAAGGTGGAGGGCCACGTGGCTTACCTCTTCGGAAGCGCTTTGGATGAGGTCGATAAATCGGATGCCGAATAGGAGTGGGTCTCCGGCCATAGTCGGAACCGGTGGCCGGTGTGCGCGGGGTGTGGTGTTCCTGGTGCTGTTGGCGGTTGCCGCGTGCCGGGAACGAAGCGCTGAATCCGTCGTGCAACCGTCGGGACAACAACACCAGCAACAACAAGAGGTGCCCGACCCACCTGAGTTCGCTGCGCTCCGAGTTCCGCCTGCGGACGTGGCCGGGCTTCAGACGTACGAAATCGTGGAAACGCTGATGGAGCGCTGTGTCGTTGGGTCGGCGTGCGATGATTCTCAAACGGTGGTTGTCGAACACATGGAGGCGGACGGCGCCGAGACCACGTCAGGATTCCGGAGGGACTGAACCTGAACGAGACCGTGCCCGTGGCGCTGTTGAGCGCACTCGAGGCGCATCGCCTCCCCTTTGCCGCCTAAAGGTTTCGTTGGATTGAGGAATGGCGGATCGTCCTGTTCGCGCCGCCTCGAGGAGCCGGGAACGGCTTAGCCTTTCAACCCATAGTGAACGAGCTCACGCTCCACCGGGTCAGCGAGCGGGATCCGCCGGACGAGAGAGTCGCAACATCGGATCGGCGTCGGAGAGCACAATTCGGCACCGACCGCCGCTGTGCTGCGCACCATCGCAGACGCACTCGGCGAACCGATACCGGGCACACACGAGCTTGTCGAAGTTCCGGCTACCGCCGGTGTGTTCGAGGACTTCTCACAGAACAACCGGGACACGTTCGCTAGCGGCCAGCATCCGCTCGAGCTACAGAGGGATGCGGAGTTGCTGGCTCAGCGGGGACTGCGCATCGCCCTCGTCAATCCGTCGCACGGTGACCTTGTGATCGACAGTCACGGCCTCACGGCGGGCCGAACCCTTATCGGTCGGGAGTTCTGGCTGCCGATCCTACCGGATGTCGCAATCTCGCGCTCCAACGCACCGAGCGATGTGACGATCGAGGTCATGCCACGCCCGTTCGTTGAGTGGCACAATCGCGCGGCACTATCGACCAGTGAACGCGTGGGGGGATGCCGTGAGGAGACGCTTCGAGTGCTCGTGCCGTCGTTGGATTAGGGCATCAAACTCGCCATTGCAGGCTGCGGTCGGCGGGTTTCGCGGCCCGCTTGGGTGCTCATGTAGCGAAACGGGTCAAGCGCGGCTCGAACGCGATACGGAGAGCAGGGCGACCGGAGACAGGGGGCACGCGGGCCCTCAAACGGAAAGGCGACCGTCCGCTGCTTCGCACGCCGGACTCGCGGACACACCCCCGAGAGCCACATCGGAAACGCCAAAGCACGGTCGTGACGCAGACCATGAAGTGTCGCCAGATCTCGGTGATGGGACACGCTAGCTGGTCACGAAGGCGGATCGGGCCGAGGTTCCTAGAGTCGGTCGAGGCAAATGGTCATTGTTGATCCGAGACTGCGTTCCCTACGGCCGATTGGCCGGTAGCCTTCAAGCATCTCTCCATCCATCCGATCTGGAACGGTCATGGACCGAGGCCTGCGCCTGTTCGATCAGGGAGTGCGAACGGAACATCGGCCCGCGCACCGTGCGCAGTCCGAGTTCGACTTCATGAACCGGTCGGCGTGGCCCGCCTATGTGAACATCCGCGAAGCGCTTGAGCGATGGTTTGAGGAGTACCCAGCCAGCTCACAAGCCGATCTGCGCGCCCGTTTTCGCACGAGGAACCACAACCACCGGGCCGCGTTCTTTGAGCTGTATCTCCACCAGCTACTGGTCCGGCTGGGTCTGCCGCCCGAGGTTCACCCGACACCCGGTTCCGGCAAGGGCCGACCGGATTTCGCGGTCACTGGCGTGAACGGCAGCAGGTGCTACGTCGAAGCGAACGACGTCAACAAGCCACGATGGGATTCGGAGGATCCGCTCGAGAACAAGATTCTCGATGCGATCGATGCCGTGGCGGAGCGCCAACCGACCCGGATCGGCCTGGCCGTGAGCACCAGGGGGAGGCTGTATCGAAGCCACCGAAGGAGTGCAATCCAGCGTGAAGTTCGGGACTGGCTTGACCGCATCAACCCAAGCAGCCTCTCCCCCGATGACTTCGACCAGAACCCCCGTCTACATATCCGGCGAGACGACTGGGTGGCTGAACTCACGGCATTCGGTCCATTGCCGCGGCCCAGCAAACGCTTGATTCAGGGAGGGCCGACGAAAGCCAGGTTCCAAGACGAAGGCGCCTTGCTGTCAGACAGCCTCACGCGCAAAGCGAGGCGCTACGGCGCACTTGACCATCCGCTCGTGCTGGCCGTCAACACGTGCAACGTGTTCACTGATGGCTGGGAGGAACAGGAGGCGCTGATGCGAGATCGCAACGGGCTCTGGCGGTCAGGCTCAGCGGGTCGCCGTCAACCAGTTCATGGTGTGCTCTTCTTCCGCGGTCTGGTCCCGAGCAACATGCATGCCGTTGTCGCCCATCTGTACGTCAATCCACACACACAAGCCGGCTTGCCTGAGGAACTGCGCGGGCTCACCAGCGTCCAGTTGCGAGACGGGAAGTGGCAGTTTGAACGAGGCAATAGCTGTGGCGAACTACTCGAGCTCCCTGGACACTGGCCTGGGGAAGTCACTTCTTCCAGATGGCGCTTCGTCGAGCCATAGCATGTTGCGGCAGGCAATGACGCCTCGCTGGTCGACAAGTCCCGGTGGCCCGTCCAGCCGACTGCGGAACCGCCCGCGGCTCTCGCCATTGAGGTCATCGAGGCGAAGCCTAAGGTCGCCGTGGCGCGGAGCGGAAACCGTGACGGCTATGCCGCCAACAGCAGTCGCTGTTCGAAAGGGCCGAGTTTGCGTTCAACGAACCCAAGCCGACCGAGTACCGCGGTCGAAGGTCAACTGCGACTTCGGGCTCGTTGTTCGACTGGGGACGAGCGGCGGGCAGGGCTCTCTGCGGTTGGTGAGCGACCAGCATAGACAGGTCCCTGCGCGCTCCGACGACCTGCCCCCATTCACGCGCGAGTCACCTCTTACCCTGTCCATGGACGCACCGATTCGTGGGCTCATTGATCATCCTGGTCAAATCCAGTCCGACAACCGCCTATCTTGCCGTCATCGACCCGCGGAGGAGACGCCCGATGCTTGACGCTGGTTTGCGCAGCGGCGGCCTCGCAATATGGCTGCTGGTACCACTGTCGGCTGTGGTGCTCGCCGGCCTGACCGTTCTGCACCTGGATGTGGCGGCCGAGTCCGGCGCCGGGGAGACCTATCGCGTGCGCATCGCCGCCCGCTTGACCGATGATCAGCGCGTCGAGTTCGGCCTGCAGCAGCTGGACCAGGACCACCACCCGGTGTCGCTGTTCTTGGCCGAGGCCCGCTTCTTTCCCCTATCGGTCGACCACGAGCGCTGGCTCACCGGCGGCGAGGTCGTCTGTCCCGCCCTCACCATCGACCAACGCGAAGGCGCGACCGAGCCGGCCGGGATCAGCTCGATTCGCTCGGCCAAGGTGCAGATTCGGGCGCGGATGCATCCCGAGAGGCAGCAGGTGGAGTTCGGTCTGGCCCACCAGATCCCGTACGAGCGGGGCATGGCCGACGATTACAGCGAGGTGCTCTTGCCCGAGCGGCGCTTCTTCCCGGGCAAGATCGCTCACCAGCGCTGGATCTACTCGTCGGTGCTGGAGTTCACCATCCACTACGGCGGCGAGCAGTTGATGGGCGGCGACGCCACGATGGAGCACGCCGACGGCGGTCTGGACGCGGGCCGGCCGGGTCCAGCGCCTCCGCTGTTCGAGGTCACGATCGAGCAGTGCCTGCCGGAGTTCCATCCCGACAACACCGAGCTCGTGAGCGCGGAGTGCATCCCGCTGATGGTTGAGTACTGCCGACTGGAACGCGCGGCGATCGAGTGCGCGTTCCTGCGCCGAGAGCACGCGAGTCAGATCGCCGACCTCGAAGCGAATGAACCCTGATCCCTCCGGCCGACGCCGCCTCAGTGCGGCGCTGCCAGCCCTCGGGGTCCGTGATTGCATCGGTCAGGCTGTCAACTTCGCCGTTGCCGTAGGCCGTGACTCTGACCAGCCCGGAGCCGGTGAGAAGCTCGAGGGCGAGGAGAGGGCCAGTAGCAGAGAGCATCAGTCCGATCGCCGCCGCAGCAGGCAGGAGGTGAGGCCGAGCAACCACCATCGGGCGGGACCGCGCCCGCCGGACTGCGAGTGGTCGAGGGCGCACCCGCCTCCGCGATCTGCAATTGCGACCGTTCGCGCTGAATGTAGTCCAGGTTCACCCCTGGTCGGACATCAGGCCGCCCTCGGTGCCCGCGGCGTCGCCCTCACCCGGCGCGGGAGGCTTGAGGAGATCCTCTTGCGCCGTGCCCGACTGGGCGCCGTCGCCGCGCACGCCGTCGGAGGCGCGCCGCGGGCTGAACGTGACCGTGCCCGTGTTGTGCCAGCGATCCTCGGTCGCGTTGGCGTAGTAGAAGTTGTTCGGCGTGGGGCAGAGGCGGGTGCTCGCGCCGGCTGGGCGGAAGCAGACGTCGACGTAGTACTTGCCGCCCGATAGGACGTGCTTGACCGTGATCTGGCCCAGCAGTCGGTTCGTCTCGCTGCCCGCCGGTCCGTAGACGTTGGTGCTCGAGGCCCAGCGGTTGAGCTTGCTGACGTCGGGCGTGTAGAACCGGCCAGAGGGCAGGATGCGGGCGCCGCCTTGCGGCCGGAAGGCGACCTCGACTCGACCGGAACTGACCCGCCGCGCCTCCATCCGCCCGGTCACCGTGGG
>JAJEJC010000006.1 GCA_022828105.1 Dehalococcoidia bacterium
TTCCGATCTCTCCCGGGGGGAGTTGTCACGTCGTGACAGCGGGGGGCGCCCCGAATGGTGCCCCAACGTAATCTCTCACGCCTCGACCCCCAAACCCTCTTGACTGGGGGGGGGGGGGGTATAGGACGCTTTCCTTTGTCAGCTGTGTGGTCGGCAAGGGTTGCCGACGCTCTCCTGATTCCCGTGGAAAGGGAGTAGACATGATTGGAACCCTTGCGCGAAAGCGCACCAACTGGGCGGCCCTGGCAGTACTCGCCGCGCTGGTCGCTGCGATGTTCGTCGCCTTGCAGTCGGCCTCAGCGGCTGGTTGTGTGACAAACCCGAACATCGTGCTAGGCACAGGTGACACCTGTGAAGTCGTGCACGACGGGTTTGAGTCCGCTGAATCAAGTGACACCGCAGTAGCTACTGTTACCGCCACTCCGGACGCAGATGCGACAAACGACATTCCTGACGGCCAGGTGACGATCACTGCCGTCACAATCGGTACGGCAACCATCACGCTCCGGGACAATGGAGTAGACGACACCGCGAACAACGCGGACGACGTGACCGTCGAATACGAGGTCACGGTTGCCGGCTTCGCCATCTCTGCACTCGCAGTCAAGGGCGATAGCGACAACGTGGTCAGCGCGGGTCCGCAGGTTACAGTCACTGCGAAGCTGCGTTCTGCAGTGGGGACTTCGGCCGTTCGACTAACGGTTCCCACCACTGGTCTGTCGATTCACGACCCGGGCGCCACTGACGCAGCTACGGACGACTCGACGACGCAGACACAGACGAAGACCGTTACGGCTGCTGGAACGCAAACCCTTGAGTTCATCGTGAACACAGCGGGCGCACCGGCTGGAGACTACGCTCTCACCTTCACCGCTGATCAGGACGGCAACTTCGCCACCAGGGATGGTGCGACTGAGGCTGCCAAGCAGGCGACTCAAGCGTTGACGCTCACCATTGGCGATCCGGGCATGGGTTTGGCCTCGGCGACTCTGTCGCTTGGTAACAGCGCGGAAGACCTCCCTTACACCGACGCTAACGAGGCGGTGCCCGAGACCGGCTCGGCTGCTGCCGCTGGCGGCAGCATCAACCTCGTGGTTGAAGCGTTCGACTCTCTGGGCGGCAAGGCCAACAGCAGCGCCGTCAACCAAATCATCGTGATCGCTCCCGGCGGCACGATTACCAGTACGCACGACACTGGAGCCAACGACACGAGCGGCAATGACATCACCGCTGGTGGCAGCTCGAGTGCGACACTGAGCGAAGTTGACGCCGACACATCCTCCGCGGACGACGTGGGTGACGTTGGCCAGCGAACCGTCATCACTGTGAGCAAGGCTGACAGTAAGCCGGGCACGGTCACGGTCTACGCGATTGTGAGTGGCCCAGGCGGCGCGGCTCGCACCGAGGATGTCACCCTGACCTTCGCCGGTCAGGCAGCCTCAATGAGCATCGCCGATGCGTCGGAATCTCTGCTCAGCGTCAATACCCTTGGCGACAACCCTGAGACTGATGCTGTCGAAGAAGACTTCGTCATCAAGGACACCATCAAGCTCGTGGTGACCGCCGAGGACGCGGGCGGCAACACGACCGCTCCGCCGACCAGCAATGTGTCGATCGTGATCACCGATCCCGATGGCAAGCGCCAGGGCACCTCGGTGATTGGCCGCAGCCAGCCGACCAAGGTTGGTCCCAGGTACCTGATCACGCTGACCGGTAATGGCACAGCGACCGCGCCGCTCAAGGCCGGTAACTGGACTCTCATTGCTACCAGCGGCAAGCTCGAAGCGACCGCTACGTTTGCAGTCGCCGGCCCGCCGGCCGACGTGGCGGTCTCCGCCAGCCAGACCAGCAGCGACACCATTGGTGACGTGATCACCGTGACCGCCAGCGTGACCGACAAGGACGGCAACACCGTCTCCGACGGCACCACGGTTTCGTTCTCCGCCTCGACCGGCACCGGTCTTGCGGCGATCGGCACTGGTCACAGTGGCAAGGCATCCAAGAACGGTGAAGCTTCGGTCAAGTACGCCGTCGTTGGCGCCGGTAACTCGGTCGTCAGCGCGACCGCTGGCGACGCCACTGGCGTGGTCGTGATCGTCAGCACCGCCGGCACCGCCGCCGCCGAGGCCGAGGAAGTCGGCATTAGCTGCCTCAGCAGACTTTCGAGTCACTCGGTCTGGACGTGCGAGACCGGCGCGAACGCGTCCGACATCTTCGCTGCATTGGCATCGCGCGACGCCTCGGCGCTGTGGCTGCACAACGGCTCGAGGTGGGTCCGCTACGCGACCCGCGACGGCGAAGAGCTCCCGGGTTCGACCGACTTCGAGATTCGCCAGCACGACAACCTGTACATCAGCTACTAGCGCAAGCTGGCAGGTCCCCATCCCTCCCGCTCCGGCGGGAGGGAGCGGGGGACCGCTGATGAGCACAGCACCTGGGAAAGGACGCTGAAATGCTTACGAATGGAATGTCGAGGGCCATCGCGGTCGTGCTGGGTTTGACCCTGGCCGCAGCCACGCTGGTCTCGATCTCCGCACAGGGCGGCCCGCCGCACTACTACTACGGCACGGACGCCATGGCCGGCGACATGATCGAACTGATCGCAGGCGGCGAGACCGTCGGAAGCGACACGGCAGACGCCAACGGCGGCTGGTCAATCCAGGCCGACGTCGATCCCGACGACGCATCGTTCACCGTCAATGGCGCCGCCGCCACGCACGAGTTCATGGACGCCGGCGAGGGCGCGAGCCAGGTCTCGCTGACCGTCGCCGCCTCCGAGGACTCCATGGGTGAGGACTCGATGGGCGAGGACTCCATGGGTGAGGACTCGATGGGCGAGGACGCCATGGGTGAGGGCGAAGAGCTCTCGCTCGACGAGGACGACAACGGCTTCCCGGGAACGGGTAGCGGCGGTCTCGCCGGCAACGGCGGCGTTTCGGCCGGCCTGATTGGCCTGCTGATCGCGCTGGCCGCGGTTTCGGTGACTGGTCTCGGTCTGCGCCGGATGCGCAACCGCGCTTAAGCCCTTTCGCGCGGAAGCGATGCCTGACCGGCATCGGCCGAGTAACGGCACGGAGAGGCGGGGTCGTACGGCCCCGTCTCTTCGCGTCCCCAGCTTCCCGCCCCCCACCCCAAAAGTCATCACCCCAACGTAAATCCCCATTTCCCCTCTCCCCCCGCGCAAGCGGGGGGAGATGTCCCGTAGGGACAGAGGGGGGCACGCCGACGTCGCGCGAGCGGAGCCCCCCTCTGCCTTCGGCATCTCCCCCCGCCTCACGGCGGGGGGAGAAGGGACACAGAGGCGGCATCTCCCCCCACCTGACGGCGGGGGGAGAGGGGAAGCGCCTGCCTCTCCCCCCTTCCGGGGGGGAGATGTCCCGTAGGGACAGAGGGGGTTCCCCCCACGTCGCGCGAGCGGAGCCCCCCTCTGCCTTCGGCATCTCCCTCCGCCTCGCGGCGGGGGGAGAAGGGAAGTGTGTGCAGCACCTCCGACGCCTGTGGGCGGGGGGAGAGGGGAAATCTCTCCCCCCTCCAGGGGGGAGTTGTCACGTAGGGACAGAGGGGGGCTCCCTCAGGGCTTGCAGCCCATTGCCAACAGCTCCTTGCGCAGATCGTTGATTCGGTCGTAGATCTGGCGCAGTTCGGGATTGGGACGGCCTAGCGGGCCGTCGCCAGGTTGCGGCGGCAGCTTGCCGGGCATGTCGTCGGCGAGCTTGTTCAGTCGGGCGCGCTCGGCGCGCATTTCTTCGCAGCGTGCGTCGTCTGCCATGTCGTTACTCCTGCTTGACTCTTGCTCGATGCGCCCGATCCAGCGCCTCCGCCTCGGCCCGGGACAACGCCGTCCGCGCGCTCAAGACCAGTCCGAGCGCGCGCGCCTCGCGGGCGACTCGAAAGAGCGACACGTCGTCGGGCGTCTCGATGGTCAGCGAGAGGCCGTGGTCGACTTGCAGCGCCTGCAAGACCTGTCCGCCTGTGCGTTGGACCAGCCCGTCCAGCTCGTCCAGCGCCTGATCCAGCGGCATTTCGGCGTCCCATTGGGCTTCGCAGAGATAGAGCGGCATGGTCGTATCGTAATCGCAGCACACGGGTACGAGGGGAACACACATGGCAGACATGGAACGGATCGGATTCATCGGGCTCGGCATCATGGGCGTGCCCATGGTGGGCAATCTGATCGAGGCGGGCTATGCGCCGACCGTCTGGAACCGCTCCCAGCCCGGCATCGACGCCTGCGTCGCGCTCGGCGCATCCGCCGCCGATTCGCCGCTCGCCGCGGCCCGGGCCTCGGACATCCTGATCACGATCGTGACCGACTCGCCCGATGTCGAGGATGTGCTGGTCGGCCGCGACGACGCGGCGATCCACGGGCTCGCCGAGGGCGCGGTCGTGATCGACATGTCGACGATTTCCCCGGCCGTCACCCGCGAGCTCGCCGCGCAACTGTCGGCGCGCGGTGTGGCGATGCTCGACGCACCGGTCTCCGGCGGCGACACGGGCGCGAAGGCGGGCACGCTCTCGATCATGGTCGGCGGCGAGGCGGACGTGCTCGAGCGTTGCCGTCCCGTGCTCGAGGCGATGGGATCGACGATCACGCACTGCGGACCGAGCGGCGCAGGTCAGACGGTCAAGCTCTGCAACCAGGTCGCCATCGCCGGCGCGCTGCTCGGCGTCTGCGAGGCGCTTTCGCTGGCGCAGAAGTCGGGCGTTGACCAGGAGCGGATGCTGGCCGCGATCTCGGCCGGCGCGGCGGGAAGCTGGCAGCTCTCGAACCTGGGACCAAAGATCGCCGTCGAGGACTACGCGCCCGGCTTCATGGTGCGGCTGATGCAGAAGGACCTGCGTCTGGCGTTGGAAGCGGGCGCGGACGTGTTGCAGCCGCTGCCCAACACCTCGCTGGTGCAGCAGCTCTATCACCAGCTCCAGGCCTCCGGTCTCGGCGACGAGGGCACGCAGGCGCTGGCCAGAGTCGTCTCGGGCTTGGGCCAGCCCATCTCGCGCTAACCCGCCCCGTATCAGGCTGCTCATAAACTCTCCCCCCGCCCAAGCGGGGGGAGATGTCCCGTAGGGACAGAGGGGGGCACTCCCTACGCAGCGCGAACGGAGCCCCCCTCTGCCTGCGGCATCTCCCCCCGCCTGAGGGCGGGGGGAGAGGGAAAGCCGCGCGTGTCGCGTTTCTCAGCGGCCTGCTAGTGCGAGTGCATCTCGCCGATCGTCTCGTCGGCGTGGGCCAGGCGCTCGGCGACGTGCTGCAGCATCGCCCAGAGCACCGTCGCGGTCGCGCTGTCCGCGAACGAGTTGCGCAGGATCTGCAGGCACTCGGTGTCTTCCTTGGCGACCACCGTGGCCGAACGCGGGCGTCCCAGCAGCAGCGCCATCTCGCCGAAGAAGTCTCCCTCGCCGAACGACGCCAGTAACGTCTGGTCGTCCGAATCGTAGGCCTGATAGACATCAACCGAGCCGCTGCGAATGATGTGCAGCGTGGTGCCCAGATCGCCCTCGCGATCGATCACCTGCCCCGCCCGGTAGTCCTGGATCTGGACCCAGCCGGCGATCTCGTGCAACTCGTCGCGGTCGACGCGAGAGAAGAGCGAAGTGTTGGCGAGCATGTCTTCGATCGAAGTTGGCATCTGAGCCTCCCCAGCTTCGTGACCTGCCGCTCCGGGTGCGGGCGCAGATCGTACGCGCTTCCTCTGCAAGATAGCGGTTGCCTCGTCCGCTGCCCCGATCACGCCCAATCTGCACTCGTCCGAAGGGTATGGCGCGTCACACAGGCCATGCTGCGACGCTCAGTCGGCCCATCACGACCCAGTTAGCTCAGTCCGTCGCGGAAGTCGGGATGTGCGATGGCGCGCAGCGCACTCGCCCGATCGCCGAGCGTCCGTCCGGCCAGTTCCGCCATCCCAAACTCGGTCACGATCCGGTCGGCCAACGTGCGGGGTGTGGTCACCACTGCTTCCGTGTCCAGGTGGCGGACAATCCGCGAGACCTTGCCTCGCGCCGCCGTCGACGGCATAGCGACGACCGAGATGCCGCCGTTGAGCATCGCCCCGGCTGCGAAGTCCGGCTGACCTCCCGGTCCGGAAATCTGCCGGGCGCCGAGCGACTCGGCATTGATCGTTCCGTCCAGCGCGACCTGCACCGCGGAGTTGATGCCGACGAAGTTGTGCTGCTGAGCCAGCACCTCGAGCGAGTGCGTGTACCCGGCCGGCGCCATGCACACGCTCGGATTGCGGTCCAGCCAGTGAAAGAACTCGGCGCTGCCGGCCGCCTCGGTGGTGATGATCAGTTCCGGCGCGCTCGTCTTGTGCGCGCCGGTCAATGCGCCGCTGGCCAGCATGCCCATGACTCCGTCTGAGATCAAGCCGGAGTGAATGCCCAGGTCGCGTCGATCACCCAGCATCCCCATGATCGCTTCGGGCACGCCGCCGATCCCGAATTGCAGCGTCGCTCCGTCCGTGACCAGCTCCGCGACCGTCGAGGCAATCTCGCGTTCCAGCGCGCCCGGCTCCGACCGCCGCAACTCCAGCACCGTGCTCTCCAGCGGAACCAGCCAGTCGATATCCTCCCGTCGCAGTTCCGCCGCGCCGAAGGTGTAGGGCAGATTCCGATTGACCTGTGCAATCACCAACGGCGCGGTCCGCACCACATCGACGATCCCGCCCACCGACGTTCCCAGCGAGTACATCCCCTCAGGCCCCGGCTCCGACACCTGGATCAACACCGCGTCGGCCGGCATCGCGCCGTCGGGCCGGAAGAGTCCCGGCACCTGCGCGTATGTCGCAGGAATGTGCTCAAGCGCGCCCGCGGCCTCGACATCGCGCAGCGGTCCGCTGGTCTGATAGGTCGAGAAGCGAAAAGGCGCGTGAGGGTGATCAAGCGGCGCGACATGCTCGAAGAGGTTGCCCGTGGCAATCTCGATCTCGGCCCAGCCGTGGCGCAGCTCGTCGAGCGCCGTCATGAGTCCAACCGGCGTCGCCGACATCGGCGGCACGACCACGCGAGCGCCGTCGGGAATCTGCCGCAGCGCCTGCTCGGCGGAGCCGTCCCGCGTCGGCCGCGCCGCCGATCGGGGCGGGAGGTATTGGTCGAAGTCCACCGGGCTCATACGCTGCGTCTCCGATCACCAGTGATCATCTATGCCGACGAAACGCGAAACGCGCCGTCCGAGCAATCGGACGGCGCGTCTGCGTCTCGCCGCTGTGGGCAACGAGTGAGCTATGGCTGCGAAATGTCGAGCACGCCGCGCGCGACCTCGCCGGCCTGCATGGCGCGGAAGGCCTCATTGATCTCGCCGAGCCCGAAGCGCTTCGAGACCAGGCCCGAGAGGTCGAGCTTGCCCTGGCGGTAGAGATCAAGCAGCTTCGGCATGTGCTCGCGGAAGCGGGTCGAGCCGTACATGCAGCCGATCGCCTTCTTCTCCTGCAAGAACTCGGGTCCGGGCAGCGCGACCTCGGAACCCAGTGGCATCATCCCGACGATGCAGGCGGTGCCGCCGGCGCGGACCATGTCCCAGGCCTGGCGCGCCGCGTGCACGTTGCCGATCGCCTCGAACGCAATCTCGACGCCCATGCCCTGGGTCAACTCCTGGACCGCCTCGACCGCATCCACTTCCGACGCGTTGATTCGGTCGGTCGCCCCGAATTGCTCGGCGAAGTCGAGCTTGTTGTCGAGGATGTCGACCGCGATAATCCGGCTCGCACCGGCGATCTTGCAGCCCTGAATCACGTTCAGGCCGACGCCGCCGCAGCCGATCACGGCTACGATCGATCCGCCCGGCACCTTGGCCGTGTAGAGCGCCGCGCCGACGCCGGTCATCACGCCGCAGCCGACCAGCGCCGCCTCGGCCGGCGGAATGTCCTCGGGAATCTTCAGCACGCCCGACTGTGTCGTCAGCATGTACTCGCCGAATGAGCCGACCGAGGCCATCTGCACGACCGGGCGTCCGTCCCAGTTGAGGCGGTCGCGCGCGAGCGCGGCGCCGGCCGGGTCGGGGCAAAGGTTCGGTTCCCCGCGCAGACACCAGTAGCAGTCGCCGCAGTACGGGCGGAAGGACATGATCACGTTGTCGCCGGGCTGGACGTAGGTCACGTCGTCGCCGACTGTCTCGACCACGCCGGCCGCCTCGTGTCCCAGCACCGCCGGCAGGCCGCCGAAGGCCGCCGCCCACTTGCCGTCGACAAAGTGCAGGTCGCTGTGGCAGACGCCCGAGGTCGTGGTGCGCACGAGGACTTCGCCAGGTTGCGGGTCGCGCACGTTGATGTCGTGCACCTCAAGCACCGAACGGTCGCCGTCCTTCTCCTGGTTGGCCGGATCAAAAATGGCAGCCTTCATATTGGGTCCTTCCCAGGGATTTCGTTCCAATCGCCGCACTCTCCGGCGCGGCCACGCCCCATGTTAGGCGAGCCTGATCCGGCGAACAACACGCCTGAGCCGCGGGTCCCTAGCCCGGCGGCAGCAAGCCAAACAACCGCCGCTTCTTCGCCGGCGGCTGGCGGCGTTCCTGCACCTGCTGAGCCGCGAGCTGGACCAGTTCCAGCATTCCCCGCGCCGACCAGCGATCCTGCTCCAGCCAGGCGGCCAACTTCGCGTCGGCGACGGCGACATTGCCGTCGATCCGGCGCTGATGAAATCGCTCAAGCCGCCGCACGATCCGGTACGCCGTCAGCGAGAACTTGACCATTGCCACGAGAAACACGAATGCCACCAACGCTGCCCCGATCCCGGCCAGCACCAGCACCGCGTCGCGCAACTCAGCAAGGTCGTCGAAGACTGCCAACTCGACCATCGGTTACCCTGTCTCCCGGAGGCCGACGATGCCCAAGCGAGGACCCGCCGAGAGTCTGATCCTGTTCCAACTGCTGCTTGGCGCCGGTTTCCTCGCCATGGTCGTCTGGACCATCCTCGCCTGGGCCGGCGCGTTCTAAGCGCCGCCGCCTCGCGCCTATGCGAAGTATCGACCCTGGATGTTGCGCGCGATCACCATCCGCTGGATCTGATTGGCGCCCTCGAAGATCTGGAAGATCTTGGCGTCCCGCATCCACTTCTCCAGCGGCAGCTCCCGCATGAAGCCGACACCGCCGCAGACCTGAACCGCGTCCGTCGTCACCTTCATCGCCATGTCCGAAGCGAACGTCTTCGCCTTGCTTGCCTCCTCCAGATCGAACGGCTGATTCGAGGCCGCCATTTCGCCCGCTCGCCAGGTGAGCAGTCGCGCGGCGTCAATTGCGATGTCCATATCGGCCAGCATGAAGCCGACGCCCTGGTGTTCGATCAGCGGACGGCTCATCGTCTTGCGCTCGCGAGCGTAGTCGGCCGCGTACTCGAACGAGGCACGGGCCAAACCGACCGCGAAGGCGCCAATCCAGGGGCGAGTCGCCGCGAGTGTGCCCAGCGCGCCGCGACCGCCCGAACGGAAATCGGGGTCCGGGTCGCCGAGCCGATTCTCCAGCGGGATGCGCACATCGTCGAATGCCAGGTCGGCGGTGTGCGAGGCGCGGATGCCCATTTTGTCCCACTTCTTGATCTGGCTGAACCCCTCCGCCTCCTTGGGCACCACAAACGCCGACACATCGCGCCAGCCCTCAGAGTCGGATTCCCGCGCGAAGACCACGGTGATGTCGGCGATCCCGCCTCCGGTGATGAAGCGTTTCGTCCCGTTGAGCACGTACTCGTCGCCGTCGCGCGTGGCCCGCGTCTTGATCATCGCCGCGTCCGAGCCGGCGTCCGGCTCGGTCAGCGCCAGCGCGCCCAGCCGCAGCTTGCCGTCCTCGGCGGTGCACTCGGGAATCCAGCGCTCGTTCTGTTCCGGCGTGCCGATCACCGAAATGGCGGTCGCCGCCAATCCCGAGACCTGCGTGCCCAGCGCGATCCCGGCGCAGCCCCAGCTCAACTCCTCCGCCGTGATCATCGCGGTGATGCCCGGCTCGGCCGACAGTCCGCCCAGCGGAACGCCCGTCAACCCGATCGCGGCCGCCTTCTCGGCGACGTCCCAGGCATACTCATCGCGCTCGTCGTATTCCATGGCGACGGGCCGCACTTCGCTCTTGGCGAATTCGTGCGCCGTCTGCTGGACCATGCGGTCGGCCTCGGAAAGCTGGAATGTCGTCATCGTCGGGTTCGCCTCGCCTGAATCTGTCGGACCGGATGTGTTGAGCTTACGGCGGGTTGCGATGCGCGCTGTTGCAGGGGCGGCAACCGGTTGAGCAACCGCGCCGTCGCGAACGCGATCTCGTCCACTGCCTGCTCAAACGCTTCCTCATTCTTGGCCGAAGGCCGCGGCATCCCGCTGACCTTGCGGACGTACTGACGCGCCGCCTCCCGCACCTCCACGGCGCCGGCCGGACCCTCAGGCAAGCGCAATCGCTTGATCGATCTACACATCATTGAATCCTAGAAGCCGGTGAACCTGGGATCGCGCCGCTCGACGAAGGACTGCACGCCTTCGATCCGGTCGAACGAGTTCTGCACCAGCGGCAGCACGCCGCCGGAGAGTTCGAGCGCCGACTCGTAGTCGAGATTCGCCGTCCGGTAAGCCATCAGCTTGCCCACCTTCTGACCGATTGGCGGACCGTTTTCGACTTCCTGGGCGAACTCGCGGAGCTGCTCCTGGAAGTCTTCCGGCTCGACGAGGTAGTTGCTGACGCCTGCCTCGTGACCCTCTTCGGCGCTCATGAAGCGGCCGGTGAACATCAACTCCATCGCCTTGCGCCAGCCGATGATCTTGGGAATCGCCCAGAAGCCTCCCAGGTCCGCGTACAGCCCGCGCTTCACGTAGGCGACCTGGTAGCGGGCGTTCTTGGACGCCACGAGCAGGTCGGCCAGGCAGGCCATGTCGAATCCCGCGCCGACGCAGGCGCCGTTGACGCCCGCAATCACAGGAATGTCCAACCGCCGCAGCTCCGCAAACGTCTTCGTCTCGTAGCGGAAGTTGAGCCGCTGACCCTCGTTGTCGGGATACCCCTCCGGCGCGGGGTTGCCGACCAACGGGTCGGGATTGTCGTCCCAGAAGTCGATCCCCCGAGCGCCGCCGCCATGATCCATTCCCGCGCAGAATCCGCGGCCCTTGCCCGTGATCACCAGCACCCGCGCCGTCCGGTCCATGCGGATCCTGTACAGCGCGTCGAGCATCTCCGAGAGCATCGGAAAGGTCAGCGCGTTCAGCTTCTCCGGGCGGTTGAACTCCATCCAGATCGTGCCCTCCAGAGCGCCGGTGCGCTCCACGGTGATGAACTCATAAGCCATGTGATTGCTCCCTCTGGTCGTGGTCGGGTTACTGGAAGTGCGGCATCACGTCGTTGGTGAAGCGCACGAAGGAATCGTGCGAGAAGGGCGAGGCGATCAGGTAGTCGAGGTCGATCGTCTCGCGCAGTTCCTCGATCTGGTCGATCACCTTCGACGCGCTGCCGTGGATCACCACCTGGTTGGCATAGCGATCGATACGGTCGTCGACCGATAGCTGCCGTGCCGGGCTGGAGTTGCCGCTGACCTTGTCGTTGGCGTAGGAGCCAATCGTCCACTGAGCGCCGTTGATCGCGATCTGCTCTGCTTCCTCGTCGGTCTCAGCGACGGCGATCAGCCGCGCCATCGGGATGACTCGGTTGTCGGTCGAGTGACCATGCTTGTCCAGCGCCTTGAAGTAGTTGCGTCGTTTGTCGCCCAACTCCTGATGCGTGGCGTGAGGGTCCATCAGGATCGAGTAGCCCTGCTTCGCCGACCAGTCGATCGCATCGGGTCCACCCGCGGCGACCCAGAATGGTGGCGTTGGCTGCTGATGCGGCTTGGGCAGCACCTCGATCTCGTCGAAGTCGAAGTAGTCGCCGTGCCAGGTGATCCGCTCCTGCCGCCAGGCCTCGAGCACCACCTGCACCGACTCGCGGAATCGCGGATACGATTCCTTGAACTCGACCCCGAAGACGCGAAACTCCGTCCGGTCGAACCCGCGTCCCGCGCCCCAGTTGACGCGTCCACCGGAGAGGATGTCGAGCAGCGCCACCTCCTCCGCGATCCGCAGCGGGTGATAGAACGAGGCCAGCGTCACCGCTGTGCCGATCCGGATGTGCTTGGTCCGTCCCGCCACATGCATGCCCATCAGGTGAACCGAGGGACAGACCGAGTACGTGGAAAAGTGGTGCTCGGCCAGCCAGACGCAGTCGTAGCCGCTCTCGTCCATGATGTCGATCCGGTTGAGCGCACGCTCATACACGGTCGGCAGCGGCACGCGGCGTCCCGGCCAACTGAAGAACTGCAAGACGCCAAACTGCATCGGGTCGCCATTGACGGACATGCGCACAGAGTAACGCCATGCCCGACCGTCTCAGGCCTCCCGCTTGCGCCGCACCGTCACACCCGACAGCGTCTCCAGCACCACCCGATTGCCCAGCAGCGCCGTCACGTCCGACTGGTCGTAGGCAGGCGCGACCTCGACCACATCCATACCCAACAGATTCGACTCCATGCCGATCCGCCGCACCGCGTCGAGTAACTGCCGCGACGTCAAACCGCCCGACTCCGGCGTTCCTGTGCCCGGCGCCATGCCCGGATCGACCACGTCCACATCGACCGAGAGGAACACGCCGTCGCAATCGTCGGCAGCCAGTGCCAGCGCCTCCGTCAGGCACGCGTCGAGCCCGCGTTCGACGACCTCCGTCATCTCGTACCAGCGCATCCGCTGGTCCGCCATCCACTCCAGGATCGGCGGATCCGGCCAGTAGCCGCGCAACCCGATTTGCAGGAACCGATCGCCGCGGATCGCGCCGCTCATGATCAGCCGCCGCATCGGCGTGCCGTGACCCCACAGGCCGCCTTCCGAGTCGCCCGTGTCGGCATGCGCGTCGAAGTGGATTAGCGCCAGTCGGCCGAATCCGTGGTGCTTGGCAACCCCCTGCGCCGTCGCGTACGTGATCGTGTGATCGCCACCCAGCACGACCGGGATCGCGCCCGCCGCCGACACCTGGCGGCAAGCCTCCATCAACCGTGACAGCCCGCCCTCGCTGTCGAGCTGGGGCATGTTGACATCGCCGACATCGACCACGCCCAGCTCGCCCAGCGGATCGACTCGCAGCGCGAGGTGCGGCCGGTAGCCGCTGTGCGGCAGATAGTCGGTTCCGCGAATCGCCTGCGGACCGAAGCGCGCCCCGGGCCGATAGCTCGTCCCCGCGTCGAACGGCGCGCCGACGATCACCGCCTGTGCCCCGGTCAGCGACTCCGGCTCTCGCAGGCTCGCGTGCGGCACGCCCAGGTAGGTGTGTCCCGGCCCGTAGCGGTTCGGCGGCCGGTGTTTGCCGTGCGCATCGGCGTACGAGCCGGGAAGATCGCGTTGGTCGGACATCGGTCGCCTGCGCCTCCGCTGCTTACCAGGGCGGTACGTAGAATGGTATCCAGCGCGTCCCAGGGGTGAGGAAAGGCAGGGTCGGCGGTGACCACGGAGACGACGGCGGAAGCGCAACTCTCGGACCTGCGGGCGGCGCTCGCCGGCCTGCCCCGCCGCCGGTCCCAGGCGCTGCCCGCGCTGCACGCGGTCGACCACGTCTACAGCTACCTGGAGACCGCAGCGCTGGAAGAGGTCGCCCGCTGGATCCACATGCCCCGCGCCGAACTGTTCGCCGTGGCGACCAGTTACACCGAGTTCCGTTGGACGCCGCTCACTCCCGACGCCGTCCGCGTCTGCCGCGGACTCTCTTGCCGCATCGCCGCCGGCGACGCCGATGTCGCGGGCGAGGATCACGAGTGCATGTTCCTCTGCGCCGCCGCAGAGACATCCCCGCTCACAGTTGCGGGCAACAATCGGATCGAAGCCTCGTTCGACCCCTCCGTCTTCGACGCTGCCCGCGCGCTTGTGCCCGGCGGCGAGTCCCGCGTCAGCGTCCGGCGCACATCCGACCCGCCGCAATGGCGAGGCTGGCAGGCTGCGGCGCAGCTCGGTTCTGCCGACGCGCTGGCGCTCGTTGAGCGCGCCGGACTGCTCGGCCGCGGCGGCGCATACTTCCCCGTCCACATCAAGTGGGGCGGTGCGATTCAGGCCGCTCCGCTCAACGGACAGCCGCTGCTCGTCGCCAACGGCGAAGAGGGCGAGCCAGGCACCTTCAAGGACCGCTGGCTGATGGAGTCTGACCCGCAGCGCATCCTCGAGGGCATCCGCATCGCCTGCTATGTGCTCGGGGCAACCGAGGCCTTCTGGTACATCAACGGCATGGCCGACCGTTCCGCCGCCGCCGCCCAGGACGCGATTGCAACCGCCCATGCCCAGGGCCTGCTTGACGGCCTGAGCGTCGAGATTCGGCGCGGCGCGGGCGGATACGTCTGCGGCGAGGAATCCGTCATCCTCGAATCGATCGAGGGCCGCCGCGCCGTGCCCCGGCTCAAGCCTCCCTATCCGACCGAACGCGGACTCTGGGGCCGGCCCACGGCGATCAACAGCGTCGAAACCCTGGCCAACCTGCCCGATATCTTCGAGTTCGGCGCGGACTGGTTCCGCGAAGTCGGCGGCGAGTCGACGCCCGGCACCAAGCTGATCCAGCTCAGCGGCGCCTTCCGCAATCGCGGCGTGATCGAACTGCCCCTGGGCACATCGGTATCGACGATCGTCGAGCTGGCCGAGCCAACCGAGCCGCTCGCCGGCGTCACCATGGGCGGACCCTCAGGAGGCTTCCTCGCGCCCGAGCACTTCGACACGCCGATCGCTCCGGGAGCCATGGACGGCCACGGCGCGCTGTTGGGCGCGGGCGGGATTATCGGCATCCCGCAATCCTTCGGCATCGAGCGCGCCCTCCTGGTCTGGGCCAGATATAACGCCAATGAGTCCTGCGGCAAATGCACGCCCTGCCGCGAAGGCTCGGGCCGCATGGCTGAGGCCCTCGCCAACGGCAACTGGGCCGACGTCGACGCGCTGATCCCCCTGATCACCGCCGGCTCGCTCTGCGGACTCGGCCAGATGGCCGCCAACCCGATCATTTCGGCCCGCCACCAGTTCGGCGGCTCCGTCGCTTGACCCGCACGTGACTCAGTCGTCCGTCGACGTGAACCCGCCCCGAGCGATCAACAGCGGCGCCGTCGGCACATCCGACGTGATCTCCAGCGCGTACAACTCTGCGATCTGCTCGTCGTCGTAGCCCAACTCGGCCAGCACCTCGTGGTTGTGTTCGGCGAACCGCGGCGCGGCGCGCCGAATCGACGGCTCGGTGCGGCTGAATCGCCAGGGCCAACTCGGATACGGATACACGCCGATCACCGAGTGGTTGACCCAGCGGTAGAAGCCCCGCTCATGGATGTGCGGATCGTGAAGCACCTGCCAGTTCGCCAGGATCGGCGCGGCCGACACGCCCGCCCGCTGCAGTTCCCAGGCAGCCTCGTATTGTTCCCGTTCGCTCGACCACGCCTCGATCGCCAGGTCCAACTCATCGTGCCGTGCCGTCCGGCCCGCAAGCGTCGAAAGTTCCGAGTCGGCCAGCAGGTCGTCGCGGCCCAGAAGCTGACATAACGACGCCCACTCGTCGCCGCTCTGCACCGACACCGCGATCCACGAATCCTCGCCCGCGGCCCGGTACGCGCCCTGCGGCGCGAAGCGCGCGTCCCGATTGCCCTGCGGCCGCCGCACCTCGCCGCTCGTCTGGTAGGCCATCAACGACTCGAAGAAGTACGCTGCCCCGGCCTCATTCAGCGCCACGTCGATGTACTGACCCGCGCCGGTCTCGTCGCGGTGCTCCAGCGCCGCCAGGATCGCCACCGTCGCGTGATTGCCCGAGACCGGGTCCGCGTAGAACAGCGGCGTCCGACGCACCTGGCTGGGTTCGTATCCTGTCACCGAGGCCAGTCCCGACGACGCCTCGATGTTCGATCCGTACGCCGACCAGTCGCGCCACGGTCCGGTCGCCCCGAAGCCCGACATCGACACGTACACGATCCGCTCGTTTGCTTCGCGCACCGTTTCGTAGTCCAGGCCCAGGTTGGGCATCACGCGGGCCGAGTTGTTCTCCACGAACACGTCCGCCTCGCGCATCAGCTCCATGAAGATCTGCTTGCCTTCATCCGCCGAGAGGTCCACGATCAAATCGCGCTTGTTGCGATTGAGCAGATTGAAGTACATCGCTCGGTCGTAGGGATACTTCTGCGGGTCCTGGGTCGGTCCGGGCATGAACAGCGCCCGCGTCGCCGGACGCGCCGCCCACTCCAGCTTGACTACGTCCGCGCCCAGGTCGCCCAGGTGCCGACCCACGATCGGCCCGGCCCAGTTGCTCGTCAGCTCCACCACCCGCATCCCGGCAAGCGGCAGATCCGTCGTCGCCATCGCCGGCGGCGGACTCGGCGCGGGCGTATCGGCGAACTCCACCGACAGCGTCTCCGTGTGCTCACCTAGCGCCGGCGCCGGGCCGCGCCGCTGGGCCGGTGTCGACGACATCAGGTAAGCAGGACCGGGGAAACGCAGGTCGCCCCACTCGGCGTCTTCGCCCTGCTCCCACCAGCCGCGCGCGGCGAGCTGGATGTTCTCGTCCAGACCCTGCGCGTCCAGCACCGGCGTACACGCGATCCGCAGCTCCTGGGCCAGCGTCGCCACCTCGACCGAGTCGTGATCCTGCGCCCAGACCTCCACGTCCGCGTAGAGCTGGGCAAGCTGTCCACGCCACTCGTCGAGATTCGTGATCTCGACCGACTCCATCCGCTCCGGCTGACCGATGAGCAGGAAGATGTTCGGGTTCGGCACCGCGCGCATGAACAGCGACCAGCCGTCCCGCGTCTTGGTGAAGTCGTGCGGCACCCGGTTCAGCGGCAGCCCGCTCGCGATCCAGGACGAGACCAGCCAGGCGTGCGCCGACAAATTCGCCTCCAACGCCGAGATCTCGACCGTCTGCCCATGACCCGAACGCCGCCGTTCGCGAATCGCGGTCAGCGCCGCCATCGCCGCATGCACGCCGGCGTGCAACTCCGACTGCCCGCCGGGCAGCATCAACGGCGCGCCCTCGGGATCGCCGGTGAAGTTCATGTAACCGCCCATCGCCCAGGTGGCGATGTCCGATCCGCGCCAGCCGGCGTAGGGCCCTTCCGATCCCCAGGGCGACATCTCCACCCGCACCAGGCGTTCCGGCAGCGTGGTAGGCAACTCGGAGCGCCAATGCGATTCCTCGTCCAGAATCACGATGTCCGCTGTTCGTGAGAGACCCCGCAGCAACCGCCTTGCCGATTCCGCGTCGGACGGCGCCGCTGACTCCTTGCCGCTGCTCAGATGCGCCCACGGCCCGCCCCAGGCGCGGCCCTCCGCTGCCCAGTTCCGCAAGTCGGAGCCCTCAGGCGGCTCCAAAACAATCACGCGAGCGCCGAGATCGGCCAGCAGCTTGGAGCAGTACGCCCCGCCCAGGCCGGAACTCAGATCAACGACGAGCAATCCGTCCAGTGCGCCAGTGCTCATTTCGGCAATCCTCTCAGACCAGCGGCCAGGGATACGACCGCCGCCCCGCCGGCGGCTCCGGCAGCCGGCCGCTCTCCAGCACCCGCGCCGCGCGCAGGCGCAGCACCTCGATTTCGCCTTCGCTGAGCAGACCCGTCAGCGCCGCCGCCGCGTCGCCCTCGCTCTCCAGTCTGGGAATCAGGCGTTCCACATCCTCCAGCAAGGCCGAGTCAATCGCATCCCCCGCATAGTCCCAGATCACCGTGCGCAGCTTCTCGTCCTGGTGAAACGACAGCCCGTTGTCGATCCCCCACAACTGGTCGCCATCGCCTTTGAGAATGTGCCCGCCCTTGCGGTCGGCGTTGTTCGACAGCCAGTCGAACAACGCGAATCGCCGCATGAGATCGGCGTACTCCTCGCGCAGCTCGAAGAAGGTGCAGCTGTAGTCCGTGGGGATGTACGCCTGCAGCGAACCGATCCCGTACTCCATGCCCTGCTCGCGCTCGACCGTCGGGGGGATCAGGTCCCAGCCCAGCGCCGACGACAGTCGGTACGCCGCGACCTCGCGCCGGTACAGGTTGGGTGGAAAGTCCCACAGCGGGTTCTCGCCCTTGCCCGGCTTGTAGATCGCGTAGCCGGGTGTCGATGCCTCATCGTGCCGGAGTTCCAGCAGAAACACGTAGTTCGAGGCGTAGGGCACCCTCGCCCCATCCGTCACCGCCGACGAGGACAGCCATACAGGCACGCGCTCGTCCAGCGGATCCCACGACTGCTCGGGAAAGCGCTCCATGGCCGCAATCGTACGCGATGAGTCGGTCCGTCCGGACCTCAATCCGCGATGACGATCTTGTCCCCCACCCGCACCTCGCCGCCGGTCACCACGTTCGCCTCAACGCCGAAGTCGAGATGTCCGTACTCGGCATTCAGCACCTTCATCAGGTCCATATCGCGGCCGTCACCGCTCGGCGAGGCATTGACTGCGTTGCAGCGTTGGATCGGCGCCGTCACGTCGATCTCCACCGACTCGCCGATTCGCAGTCGCTTGCCCACCCAGTCGAACTCGCCCCATTGATCGAGACCGTCGACCGAGAAGTTGAGCCGGAAGCGCCGCATGTCGACCTCGACGCCCGCCTTGGCGGACAGATCCGCCAGCGAGGCCAGCCCGCCCAGCGATATCTGGGTCGGGCCGCGATCGGTGAAGCGCGAATCGCCGTCGCCCAGCAACCGCAGCGGCTCGCGCTCGGGACGCCCGCGCAGCGGATTCTCGGGCAAGCCGAGCACCACGTCGGTCATCCACTCGGCGAGTTCAAGCCGCGCCGGGGCATCGTCCACGTGTGCGGACTTCGTCTGTCCCTTGACCGTGACCGAGAGCACCCGCGCCTCAGGATCCCAACCCGACTCGATCCAGGCCAGGTACGGCGTGTTGAGCATTGTTACCGAATGCCGCTTGGAGACCCAGCCAACCGAACCCGAAGGCTCCGCATTGCCAAAGGCAAAGATGAACGCCCGATCCCCCACCACCGACTCACCCGGCCGCAGCTCCAGCGACCTCATCGAGTGCGTCGTCATCCCCTTCACGGGGTAGGTGTAGCAATCGGCGATCTGCATGTCGGCTCCTTGTATCTACAGGGTATCCAATCCCTTTGAACTCATTCTCCAAGTCGGCGCAGCTCGATGTATTCACCGTCCCTGTCGCCATACAGACCGTTGACTCGGATCGACCCTCCTCCGATGTAGCTCGCGGCTCTCCAAAAGCTCCCATCGGGCATCTCAAAGACAGTGTCCGCTAGATCTTCCTCTGAATCGCTGTCGCCAACACCCTTTAGCGGTGGAGTGCTAGTTGATAAGTCCATCATCTTGGCAACCCTTATGTGTCTACGGGGCGTAAGGCTCGCAAAGTCCCTTTGCCGACCGCCGTAGGTCTGTTCAATGTTCTTGAGGTGTCCGGCTACTTGATCGAGGTGTTTGTTGGTCTTCTGCAGTTCTTCCTGCAGCTCATGTTTCTTGAAGAAGTGTGGGTCCCGACCGGAGGAGTAGAGCATCCGTACCATCCAGGAGAATGCCTCGCCGCGGTCGCCATTCGACAGCGACCTGCCGAACAAGCGCCATACAATCCGCTCAACTAGGAATGAGGCTAGGATGTCGAGCGCCCAGCCTGACAGTCGGTATGCGCCCAGTGCGATCGCTGCAAGAACCACACCTCCTGCTGCTTCCCCATCAGGGGCAAGTTTGCTCAGCCCGTAGGCCGAGAAGCCGACCGCTGGCAACCAGCAGGCAGCAACCAAATGCAAGCGCCAAGTTGTCAGTAGTGCCTTCCCTTGTGCTCTTGCTCTGTCGATTCGAGACATGGCTCACGACTCCCGTCACCCATAGAGATCATAGGCGAACATGTGAGTCGGATCAGCGGAGTATGCACTTTCCATCGAGTGGCAGTGGGCAATGTGTAAGGTGTGGACAATAGCGCATCAACCGGCAGGGTCAGACCGTCTGCGCCGCCGCAAACGCCCGACATGCGCGCGCGCGTTTGGCTTCGTCGACTGCTTCGCGAAGCTGTCTCGCCAGCACCGGCTGATCTGTGCCCAGACGCCCGAGGATTGCCTCGGAGCGCTCGATCACCTGATCCGACGGGTCCATCTGGGCCGGATACAGCGCGCCGAAGAAGCGCGAGGCGTACTCCTTGTCCTTCTTCTCGAACACGCCCTCGATCTCGTCGAAGAAGCGGTCGATGTAGGGCGCGAGCAACGCCGCCTGCGGCCTCCACCAGAACCCGTGCATTGACGCCGTCTGCATCTGCAGCGATATGTCCGTGTCCTCCTGGTACCGAGCCCAGGCTTCGGACTTGACCGCGGCGTCGGCTCGCGACGTGCGAATTTGCTCGGCGGCGCGCCGTCCCCGGTCGGAGCCGTCGCGCTCGAGCTCCGCTTCCAGCCGCTCGAATCCGCCTGCGACGTCGTACGCGGTCGCCTTGGCAATCAGCGACCAGCGCATGTCCTGGTCGAGTTCATAGCCGTCGATTCCGGTGCCGTGGTCGACCAGCGCCAGCGCCTCGGCGATGTGATCGACGTTCTGTGCCGAACTCAGCATCACGCGAGACCACATGATACGGAAATCGGTCTCAGAGGTAGCGAAGAGCTGTTCGCGGGCGAAGGCATACAGTCCGGCGGCGCTCACCAGCCGCAGATCGTCGGGCAGGTAGGAGCCGACTGCGTGCAGCGCGTTGTAAGCGACCGTCTGGGCAATCTCCAGCGTGCCTTCCGAGGCCAGCTTTGCGGTCGCCAGCGACGCATAATCCGCCGCAGAGAACTGCTGGTCGCGCACCATGTCCCACAACGTGTGCCAGAGCAGCAGGCGCTGGAAGCCGTCCGGGAACCGATCCAGCTCATCGCGCACGAACTCCAGCGTCTGCTCGTCCAGCGCAATCTTGGCGAAGGCGTGGTCGTCGTGATTGGGGAAGACCGCCGCCGGCGCGGGCATGCCTGACAACTCCTCAATGACGGTCGATGCGCCGTCGATGTCTACCGGCTGCGCATCCCGAAGTTGCGGCCCCGCATCCGAGCGGTCGTAGACCGCGATCTCGGTGCGGTGCGGACGCAGCGTCGGATGCTCGGCCGGCGCCGACTGCTGGATCGTGAACGAGTTGACCGACCCTTCCGCCACCTCCCACTGCGGCGCGATCGTGTTGACTCCCGCCGACTCCAGCCACAACTCCGACCAGCGCCCCAGTTCTCGTCCCGAGCCGCGCTCCAGCGCCGCCAGGAACTCGCTCAAGGTCGTGTTGCCCCAGGCGTGGGTGCGGAAGTAGTCTCGCATCCCGTCGCGGAAGCCGTCCGCACCGATGAACGCTACGAGTTGCTTCAGTACCGCCGCGCCCTTGCCGTAGGTGATCCCGTCGAAGTTCAGGAACGTCGCGTCCGTGTCAGGCACCTCGCCCGCGATCGGATGCGTGGTCGGCAACTGATCCTGCTCGTAGGCCCAGGCCTTCATCCGCGCATGGAACGCTGACCAGGCGCTCTCCGACCAGCGCGTTGCGTGCTCCATCGCCAGGTAGGCCATGTAGGTCGCAAACGACTCGTTGAGCCACAGATCGTTCCACCAACGCATCGTCACCAGGTCGCCGAACCACATGTGCGCCATCTCGTGCAGCACCACCTCGGCCCGGTTCAACCGCTGAATCTCCGTCGGCGGGTCGCGGAAGATCATCCGCTCCGAGAACGTGATGCAACCCACGTTCTCCATCGCCCCCATGTTGAACTCCGGCACAAACACCTGGTCGTACTTGTCAAACGGGTAGCGGAAGTCGAAGAACTCCGAGAAGAACGTCAACCCATTCCGCGTCACCTGGAAGAACTCGTCCGGGTCGAAGTACGGCGCAATCGACTCGCGGCAGAGCACGCCCAGCGATGTCTCGCCCGCCGCATCCGACCACGTGTCCTCGTAGCGCTTGTACGGCCCCGCGATGAACGCAAACAGGTACGTCGAAATCCGCGGCGTCTCGGTGAAGGTATGCGTCGTCCGACCGTCCCCGGCGTCCGACGACGAGATCACCGGATAGTTCGCCGCCACTTCCCACTCCGATGGCGCTGTCACCGTCAGGTCCAGCGACGCCTTGATGTCGGGCTGGTCGAAACAGGGCAGCAGCCGGTGCGCGTCGTACGGCTCGAAGTGCGTGTACAGGTATTCCTCGCCGTCCTCGGGATCGACAAACTGGTGCAGCCCCGCGCCGATGTGGTCGTACTCGTTCGTGTACGCAATCTCGACCGTGTTCTCGGTCCCCAGCGCCGACCCCTCCAGATACAGCCGGTTGCGTTCGTGCCTCACCTCGACCAACGAGCCGTTCACCGTCAGCGAATCAATCGACCTGGACGTGCAATCCAGGAACGTCCCTGCCGACGGATCGGCCAGCGTGAACCGCACCGCAACGGTTCCCTGATACGTCGGAGCGCCCTTCGTCAAACTCAGCGAAAGCGAGTACTCCACGTCCGAGACCTGCCCGGCCCGCTCCTGAGCCTCAACTTCCGTCAGCACATTCAGCGTCTCCGCCGTCGACCCATTCGCCATCGAAATCCTCTTTCCCAACTCCCCCGCCGGGATCAGGGAGAGATGCTGCGTCTTGCTGCTCTCCGTCCGCTCAACGAGGAGACACCGCGCCTCTCTTCTCTCCTCCCGCGAAGCGGGCGGAGATGCCGAAGGCAGAGGGAGGCTCCGCCCCCGCTCCATAGCTGCGAGCCTACCAGCGCCGAACGTCGAATCCCGCTGCCTTACCATGCCGCACGACGACGCAGATCACGCGACGAAGCATGAGAGGCCCGCCAGCATGACCAACGGCTACAGCGAATCCATCATCGAGGTCGCCGGCCTCCCGATCCAGGTCCGACGCGGCGGTGACGGACCTACAGTCCTCGTCCTCCACCACGAGACCGGTAATCCGGGCTGGCTCGAGTTCCACAACGCGCTCTCCGCGCGCCGCGATGTCATCCTGCCCACGCTGCCCGGCTGGGACGGGACGGAGCGCGGCGACTGGATGCGCAGCGTTCGCGACATCGCCGCCGTCTGCGCACTCCTGCTCGACGAACTCGGCGTCGCCGACGTGACCGTGGTCGGACTCGGCTTCGGCGGCTACGTCGCCGCCGAGATGGCCACCGCCAACCAGTCTCGCCTCGACCGCCTCGTGCTCGTCAACGCCATGGGTCTGCAGCCCGAGGACGGCGACATCCGCGACCAGTTCCTTGAGGCCCACGCCGACTACGTCAAGTCCTGCTTCGCCGATCCCGCCAACTTCACCGCTCTCTACGGCGAGGAAGTCTCCACCGAGCAACTCGTCGCCTGGGACGCCAACCGCGAGATGACCGCCCGCACCGCCTGGAAGCCCTTCCTCTACAGCCAGACGCTGCCCCACCTGCTGCGCAACGTCAACACGCCCACCAAAGTCATCCGAGGCAGCGAAGACTCCGTCGTCCCCACTACCGTCGCCAACCAGTTCGTCGAACTCTTGGGTGATGCCGAACTGATCGAGATCAACGGCGGCCACCACCTGGAGTCGGATGCGGCAGAGTCGTTGGCCGAGGCGATCGTTGGCTAGCCCGATGCTCAGGCGGGCCGTTGCCGCCGTCGCCCGACGCAGTGTCAAGCTGTGCTGCAAGGGCGGTCCCCGCGTTGACCTATTGGATGTCAATCGGAACAGCTATGTGTATCTTCCTACAGGCATGTCACACGACGATCACATAACTCGACACATTTCCTTCGTGTGGTCGCTCGGCATAGGCGTCGTGCTCTTGCTGGTAGTCGGCTCCGCCGTCACTTCGGCGGATGAGGACATTGATCAGCCCGAGACGGTCACAACTACCCTCCATCCGGGCGACAACTTCGTCGGATGGGTTGATGAGTCGTTATCGCTAGACGAGCTCCTGGTCCAACTGCCCGGAATCGAACGGATCTCTACTTGGGACGCGGTTGACCAGCGCGAGGTCTCGGCGACCCTGGAGGCGAACGGCCGCTGGGCAGGGACACTGCAAGCGCTGGAGCCGGGCGCAGCCTACGTCGTTCGACTCGGTGGAGATTCGCCGATCGAGTGGACACGACCCATCGTGCCAGCCGCCGGCCTGGTCGAGCTGCGCACAGGGGTGAATTGGGCCGCATGGCTGGGTCCAGACGACTGGAAGATCACGGATGTCGCCAAGGGGATCGGCAAGTTTCTGTCCGAGATTCGGCTGGGCGATCACGTCTACGAACATGCGAATCCCGAGACGGCGGAGGACTGGCCAACGGTGTCGCGCGGCGACGCGCTGCTGGTCACCGTCAGCCGAGGCGTTAACTGGCTCCAGCCGACCTACGTGCTACCCCAGCTGATCTATGCAGGAAGCGTCGCTCAAGGGATCCGAAGTGATGCAGAGCGCGACTTGGACGCCACTCTTGCGTACGTAACCGAGGTGTTCGGCGTGCAAGCAGATCCGTACATCCTGGTCGGACTCATACCGGGCGACGCCCGTTCGATGTTCAATGAACTGGAACGACTGGGTTGGAACTGGGAACTGGAAGCTGTTCGCACCTGGTACGAGCAGGCTGGTGGGTTCGGTTCGGCCACACTCATGTTCATCAAAGCACCCTTCTGGGAGGGGGACGTTGGGGGAGGATTCGCGTGCGGTCGCCAGGTGCTCTTGGAGGAGTATTTTCACGCTGTCCAGCAGCAGATAGAGCGCGGCAGCGGCGACCAACCGCCTACTTGGTTCATTGAAGGATCTGCTGCATGGATCCGGGCCGACCTCAGGGAGCGCGATCGCTCGGAGCTAACGTTGAGCCAAGAGTTACTGCGCATTCGAAACCGGGCTCCTCACGCACCGTTACTCGAAGAGATCGAAGAACGCAATCAAGCCTGGCAATACTCATTAGGATTAAGTGCGGTCGCCCTGCTTGTGCAGCGCGCCGGAGCACCATCGATGCTGGACTTCTTTCGCGCACTTGCACCAGGAAGAACCGGACTCAACGGACAATGGAAGTCTCAGCTCACCTGGCAAGGCGCCTTCGCGGCAGCCTACGACATATCCGTTGAAGAGTTCTACGCCGAGTTTGAGGCGCACATGCGCAAATCGCGTGGGAACTTCTCACGACGGGCCCAACCGCATGAGGCAACGCTGAAGGGCACAGTGACCGATGCAAATGGCATGCCCCGTAGGAGCGTTTTGTTGAGTGCCATTGAGTTTGAGAACGGTCAACGAACTCCCTATGGATATGTCCTTGCTAGGGCGGACGACGAAGGGAAGTTCACCCTGTTTGTGAACAAGCAAGCTGACTATCGCATCGAAGTGCGGTTGTCCGACAACTACCAGTGCAGGTATTGGTGGACTTCCGAAGGGGACAATCGGGCGGAGTCAGAAGCAGACGCCGAGCTGATCGAGGTCGGAAACAACACTCCTCCGCCCCTGACGATTACGGTGGATGGGGACGAATGCCGTTGGCGTATTGCCGGAGTGCTCACCGGTCCCGACGATGAGCCGCTGGCCGGCATTGAAGTCCAGGCACAGGGCGATGGCCGCTCGATTTCCGCGAGAACCGAGTTCGACGGCTCATTTGAGCTTGTCACGTTGGCTCCGGGTACCCACCAACTTTCCGCCAACCTGGATGGCTGCCGGCTCTATTGGGGCGAGGAACACTCGACCGAGGCTCCGGATCAGGCCGGCGACATTCAGATCGTGGACCAGGATGTGACCGATATCCAGTTCACAGTGCCCGCGGATCTGTGTAGAAGAGTGATCCTCTCGGGACGGCTGCTCGATGCGAACAGCAATGGCATCGAGAAAGTGTGGGTTAACGCGAAAGCGGACGGCGATCGCATTCGGGACCGAACTGATGCAAACGGCGGGTTCGAGATCACGCTGTCCGAACCAGGCGAGTATCGACTCTATGCGTTCCTTGATGGATGCCTTGTCTATCATCGAGAGGGCGCCGCGACAGGTTCTTTTGAAGAGCGAACACCAATTTCTGTCCCGGAACACGATGTCAGCGATATCGTCTTTCAGCTCCAGGACGCCATGTGCACCCTGCGAGTATCCGGGTCATTGTCGAATATGGACGGTACCCCGAAGTCCGGCGTCTACGTTCGCGCGGTGGACGGCCCCCTGCAAGGCGGAGACTGGCCGGCGGACGACGGATCATTCTCGTTTACCGTCCCCGTGTCCGGATCGTACAAGCTCAGCGTGACGATTGACGGCTGCGTGATCTACTACGGCGGGAACGGCGCGTCGGGCGGTGAGGGTCAGGCGCGTGCACTCAGCCTCCGCAGGTCGAGTATTGCCAATATCGATTTTGTTTTGCCGATCAAGCCGTGCTACAAGATCGCTGGCGTGTTGCTTGACGCCGACGGGAACGGCCTCAACAACATAAGTGTCAATGCACAGGATGATGCTGGCCGGAATGTGGCTGATCGGACAGCTGCAGATGGATCGTTCTCGATCAATGTGTCGAATCCCGGCTCCTATCGTGTGTATGAATGGGTTGATGGCTGTCTTGTCAATTACATGAGTGGAGGGGCTACTGGTTCTAGAGACCAAGCAACCCCCGTCGAGATAGCCGACTCCGATGTCACCGGTGTTCACTTCCAATTGGTAGAAGGATTGTGCGAGCAACGCGTATCAGGAGAGTTGCTCAATGCGGACGGCTCTCCCCGGTCGGGCCAGTGGGTCACCGCTTGGGGCAGTGCCGGGGCCGGAGGCGCATGGACAACAGTAGACGGCTCATTCTCTTTCGCAGTGCCGTCCGAGGGTTCCTATCGATTGGCAACTTGGTTCGACGGCTGTCGGATCCTCTTTGGCAGCGAAGGACCCACGATCAGCCTGGATGATCCCAACCGAGTGCATGTCTCCGACGCCGACATCACCGGCATCGAGTTTCTCCTGCCCGAGGAACCGGCATCGTTCTGCGACTAGGGCACGTTTGGCCCCCGCGCTCTCAGTCCCCGATACACTCGGGGACCCGCTCGGATCCCCTCCGCAGACCACGACACAACGCCGAACGCATAGTCGTGTACTGTGACAAGAACATCTGTGCGGCTTAGGAAAGGGACACCGCCATGCACATCACGCCCAGACGCCGACGCCGCGCCATGCGCGTCCACTACCTCACCCAGCGCTCCAAGTCCCAGAAGGACATTGCCCAACAGCGGCCCAACCAGCTTGAGCAGCACGACGAGGATTCGCAACACCGCATAAATCCTGCAGAAATCACGCCAAAATCAACACAGATTGATCCCCCAAAACTCACGATCCCCAGCCCAGAGCAGCGAATCACCGCAAATCACCCCAATACAGAAAAAGTCCCCAACTTCGCGGCCTGACTCCGCTCCCCTCTCCCTCCAGCCGCCCCTCCACATGACCGTTAGACTGCGCACCGTCACCTCGACTCTGGAGAAGGGCCTTCCCATGCACCTGATGTACTTCACCGAACAGCCGATGTCCGCCTACGACGAGCACGCTGCCGAGGAGGGCGTGACGGCGCTGCTCTTCTCCAACTCCAACTTCGACCCCGTCGCCGGCTCGCAGCTCTACAACGACCGCCTGACCGAGTACAAGCTGGCCGAGGAAGTCGGCGTCGACGGGATCATGCTCAACGAGCACCACAACGCGCCGTTCTGCATGCAGGCCAAGTGCAACATCTGGGCCTCCGTCCTCGCCGGCGCGACCGAGCGGGTCAAGATCGTCCTGCTCGGCAACCCGCTGCCGCTGGCCGACAACCCGATCCGCCTCGCCGAAGAGCTGGCCATGATCGACATGATCTCCGGCGGACGGCTCGTCTCCGGATTCGTGCGCGGCGGCGGCACCGAGCAGCTCGCCACGGGCGTCAACCCGGCCTACAACCGCGAGCGCTTCGAAGAAGCCCATGACCTGATCGTTGAGGCCTGGACCCGGCCCGGACCGTTCCGCTGGGAAGGCCGCCACTACCAGCACCGCGTCGTCAACCCCTGGGCCCTGCCGATGCAGCAGCCGCACCCGCGCATCTGGATCCCCGGCGTGCTCTCCCGCGAGACCGTCGTCTGGGCGGCCAAGCACCGCTACCCCTACATCGCGCTCAACACGACCATCGAGGCGACCAAGCGCATCTGGCAGACCTACGACGACGCAGCCCACGAGGTCGGCTACGACCCCGGTCCCGAGAACCGCGGCTACCTGCTCCGCGTCCACGTCGCCGACACGACCGAGAAGGCAATGCAGAACGCCTCGCAGTTCATGTGGATGCAGGGCGAATTCACCGGACTCGCGCACCCGGTCTGGTCGAATCCGGCCGGCTACGCCTCGCCGCGTAACCGCGAAGCGCTGGTCGAAGTGATGAACGGCCGCCGGCCGCCGCCGCGCGCTCAATCCTTCGACAACCAGATCGAGAACATGCAGATCATCGCCGGCACCCCCGACGAGTGCATCCGCAAGCTGCGAACGATCCTCGAAGAGACGCGGCCAGGCATCCTCGCCCTCTGGGGCAACGACGGCCGAGTCACGCACGAGGACTCGATGCGCTGCATCGAGTTGCTCGGTACCGAGGTCATGCCCGCTCTGCGCGACATGGGTGCCGAACTCGACCTCGACGGCCCCTTCGACTCAAACCCGCCGGTCAGCATCGCCTACGACGAAACCGCCCGGGCCCGCGCCGCCTCGTCAGCCGCCGCCTCCGGCGACTAACAGCGCACTTCTCCCCGCGCACCGCGGAAAGAGATGGTGAAACTCCTCACCAACTTCCCCGCAGTGCGGAGGGCGATGCCGATACTCCTTTCCCTCTCCCCCCGCTCTGCGGGGGGAGATGCCGAAGGCAGAGGGGGGCTCCCCGCTCTCCAACTGCTCCCCAACCCGAGACGAAAGACTCCTAGAAATGGCTACCCTCGACATCCTGCTTCCGGGCTATTCGTTCGGCACCGATTCCGGCACGCCCGCCTTTTGCGCCGTCATCCTGGTCGAGTCCGACGGACGCCGCATCCTCGTCGACACCGCCCACGTCGGCCGCCGCGTGCAGCTCCAGGAACAGCTCGCCGCGCGCGGACTGACCGTCTCCGATATCGATCTCATCTTCATGACCCACGCGCACTGGGACCACGTGCAGAACTTCGACGCCTTCCCCGACGTCCCGATGGCGATCCACCCGCACGAGCGCAAGTACGCATCCGAGCCGCACGTCAACGACTGGGCCACGCCCCAGTGGACCGGCGCCGCTATCGAGACTCACCCGATGACCGAGGTCGACGAGGGCGACGAACTGGCCAAAGGCGTCAGGGTCATCCACCTGCCCGGCCACTCGCCGGGCAGCATCGGCCTGCTGGTCGAGACCGAAGCGGGCACCTGCGGACTGACCGGCGACGCGATGCACACCGCTGCCGTCGGCAAGGCCGGACGCAGCCCGCTCGTCTTCTACAGCGAGTCCCAGGCCAACGAGTCCATCGCCCGCGTGATGAGCATGTCCGACATCATTTATCCCGGCCACGATCGACCGTTCCGCATGGTTGACGGGGATCCTGAGTACGTCGAGGAGTACAAGCTCACGCTCAGCGGTGTGCAGCCCAACATGGAGGGCCTGACCTTCGCCGATCCGCCGACCGAACTCGTCACTTGGGTCATGCCCGGCATCGAGGACCAGCCCCAATACGACTAGCAATTGTCAATCGTCGCCGCGTTGCCTACGAAGTCGGCGGCGACCCCACCGACCGGCCGGTCCTGATCGTTCATGGCGCCTGGGGCGGCCCGTCGTCAACGCTCTGGAACGGCCCCCGCCTGCGTTGGCAGGTCCCCACCGACGGCCTCAAGCTGATCAACTACGACCGCCGCTGCGCAGGCCTCTCCCATTACGACACGGATCCGTTCACCCTCGAAGACCTTGCTAACGACGCCGTCGACCTGCTCGACTACATGGGCATCGAGCAGTTTGCCGTGGTCGCCACCTCTGCCGGAGGTCCGATCGGCATCAGGCTGGCCATCGACCATCCCGAGCGAGTGGAATCGTTGGCGCTCCTCAACACCGGCGCCGCGCTGATGTCCATGTCGCCAAGCGGAGTAGACCGCAACGACCCGTTCGTCGCCGACCGCCTCGCAACCGTCGCCAGGCGCCTGGCGCTGCTCGATCTGTTGGAGCAGCGCGGGATTGAGGCTGCACTCGCCGCTTCGGAAGTCGAGTGGCGCTCGCCGCCCCAACCGCCCGAAGCCGACCCCGCGCTGCAGTCATTCAGAGACAACCGTCAGCACGCGCTGAGCAACCTCCCGCACACCGAGCTGGCCCGCCTCACGCTGGGAGCCTTGCGCAACATGAGCGCTCAGCGGGACGTAGACCTCAGCGACGACCTGCATCGGATTCAGTGCCCCGTCCTCATCGTCCACGGCGACGGTGACACGACCGTGCCATTCGCATTCGGCCAGGCGCTGGCATCCTCGATTCGCGGCGCAGACTTCATCCAGCTGCGCGGCGTCGGTCACGGGCTGATCGTCCACCCTGAAGCTCAACGCGCGACTGCGAAGTGGCTCAGCTGAGCCAGCTACCCCAACTCCCCCAGCACCTCGTCGGTGTGCTCCCCGAGCAGCGGCGGGCGACGGGTGATGCCCCAACTCCCCTTTGTCAGTTGATACGGCGCTCCCGGATAGATCACCTCTCGGCCTAGCTCGGGATGCTCCACCTTGACCTGCATCCCCCGATCGACGAAGTGCGGATCCTCGAGCGCCTCCTCGGGGCTGTGAATCACGCCGACCTGGAAGCCGAAGTTCTGGGCCTTGGTGAAGAACTCGTAGGCCGTCAGTTTTGAGGCGAGCAGGTCGAACGCCTCGCGGCCCGCGCCGAAGATTGCCAGCAACTCCTCGTTGTTGCCGCTGAACACGTCTGCCAACGAGAAGCTCTCCAACTCTGCGCCGACCTGTAGCAGCGCTGCCTCCGGCAGCTCGTCCAGCAGATTCTCCGACTCCAACCACTGGTAGACCAGACCAAACTCGCGCGGCCGCCGCGGCGGGATGCCCGTGTTCACGTAGCGGCCGTCGGCGCACTTGATCTGCGACGGCATTGACGGCGCAACGCCCGCGTGACGCCCGGTCTGACGCTGCACGGTCGAGTGCGAGACCAGCCAGGAGTACGAACCCGCCTCGGTGGTCACGTTGACTGACCCGTTGATGTTGACGTTGATGTGCTGTCCCACGCTTGTTGCGTCGCGATGCAGCAGCGCCGTCAGGATCGACATGAAGGCGTAGTTGGAGCCCGTGTGGTACGCCTGCTGACCACCGCCGCGGACCGGCGGCAGTGAGTGATCGTCGTAGCCGTTCATCCAGGCGAAGCCGCCGTTGGCCGCCAGCGTCAGGTCCGTATGCGGTTCGTCGTCTCGCGACGAGCCGAAGCCGAAGTTGGTGATTGTGCACCAGATCAAGCCGGGATTGTCGGTCATGATCTGGTGGTAGTCGAGGCCCAGGCGGCCGATCGGATCATAGGTGTCGGTGTCCAGAATCACGTCAGCCGACTCGACCAGCTTCATGAACGCGTCGGCGTTGGAGCGGTCGTCGAAGTCCATCACCACGCTGCGTTTCGACGTGTTGTAGTACCAGAAGAACAGCGATCTCTCGTGGTGCGGTTCGTCGTCGACGAACGGCTCATATTGCCTTGATGGATCGCCTTCGGGCGGCTCGATCTTGATCACGTCGGCGCCCATGTCCGCCATCAGCTTCATGCACCATGCGCCGCGCTCGTCGCCGATCTCCAGCACGCGCAGATCGTCCAGCGCCATCATGCCCGGGTTCGGGTTGGTCGTCATCAGAGCACGCCCTCTTCGTACAATCCCGCGATTTCGGACTCGCTCAGGCCCAGCAGCTCGCCGTAGACGTAGTCGTTGTCCTCGCCCAGCACCGGCGCGCCGCGCGTCATCGACCAATCGGTCTTGGTGAAGCGCGCAGGAATCCCATCCACGCGCACCCGCCCCATTTCCGTCTGGCGGATTGTCGGCCAGAGCTTCGACTCGGCGGAGTTCACATCCTGGTCAATCCGCTGCTCCGGCGTCTGCACCGCGTTGGCCGGCACGCCTGCTTCACGCAGCAGCTCCGCCGACTGGAACGGATCGCGCCGCATGCACCACTCGCCAATCTGCGAGTCAAGCTTGTCCTGCGCAGCCATCCGGCCGGCAAGCTGGCCGTAATCGTCGCTCGACGCCCACTCGCAACCGTCGGCGACGAGCACGTCGCGCAGCGCATGCCAGTCTTCGTCGTTGCGGCAGGCGATTGCGATCCAGGCCTCGTCGAACGATCCTGGAACTGGCTTCGCCGCGTAGATGTTGTGCGGCGCCATTGCCGGATGGAGCGAGTGGTTGGCGTCGGGATATCCCTCGCGGCGCAATGGACGCCCGTTGACCGTGTAGTCGAGCAGTACCGGACCGTTCAGCGTCAAGGCCGCTTCGGTCGCTGCGACATCCACGTACTGACCCTCGCCGGTGCGGTTGCGATGGTGGATCGCCAGCATGATCGCCATCGCCATGAAGTAGGCGCCGGTGTGGTCCATGTAGGAGTAGCCCCAGCCGGCGGGCGGCTGATCGGGAATCGCCGACGACATCGTCAGCCCGCTAGTCGCCTGCACGATCGGGCCCCAGGTCTTGAACTTCTCGTACGGTCCCGAGTGCCCGAAGCCGCAGTTGGAGATGTAGATGATGTCATCCTTCAGCTCCTTCAGCCGGTCGTAGTCGTAGCCCCAGGATCGCAACACGCCCGAGGAGAAATTCTCCGTCACGCAGTCCGAAATCCCCACCAGCCGCTCGAACAGCTCGCGGCCCTTCTCCGTCTTGATGTTCAGCGTGATCCCCAGCTTGCCCACGTTGTGGTTGTTGAACGGCCCGCCCAGCTCCGGACCGCGCCGGTCGTCGACATAGGGCGGCATCCCGCGCAGGATGTCCCAGCGGCCGTGGTTGGTCGGGTCCTCGATCCGGATCACTTCTGCGCCGAAGGCGGCCATGAACTTGGTCGCGCCGGCGCCTGCAAGCTGACCGGTGAAATCGCAGATGCGCAAGTGCGAAAGCGCCTTGCTCTTGACGTGATGGGGCATAGCCACACTCCTCCGGCGCAAGTCTATATGGCGGATATGCTGAGGCTCACGCCAATCGATCAGACAACTTGAGGAACGTCAACCATGGCCAAAGTCGCATTCATCACCGGCGCCAGCCGAGGCATCGGCAAACAACTCGCACAGGACTTCGCCATCGCCGGCTACGACATCGCCGCCGTCGCCCGCTCCACCGCCGACACGCCGACCAAGCTGCCCGGCACGGTCAACGAGACCGCGCAGCTGGTCGAAGACGCGGGACAGCAGTGCCTGCCGATCGGGGCAAACCTGGCCAACGTCGAGGACCTCGACAAGGCGGTCGCCGAGACCTACGACCGCTTTGGGCGGATCGACGTGCTGATCAACAACGCCGCCATCGCACCGCCCGGCAAGGCGCTCGAGTCGGGCCGCCACCTCTGGGGTCTGGCCGTCGAGATCAACGTCAACGCGCCCTTCTACCTGACTCATGCCGTCGCGCCGAAGATGGCCGAAGCCGACGGCGGCGCGGTGATTAACATCGGCTCGGGCGCGGCGGTCAGCCCCGACTTTGGCCGCGCCAGCTACACCACCACCAAGCGCGCCCTCGAAGCGATGTCCGAGTCGCTCGCTAGCGACCTCAAGGGCGCCGGCGTGTCCGTCAACTGCCTTCGGCTGGAACTCTCGGTCTGGAGCGAGGGTTACGCCTTCACGCTCGGCGAGCGGGCCAAGGAGATGGACTTCGAGGACCCGATCATCATGTCCGACGCCTGCCTCTGGATGGTCGCCCAGGGGCCCGACTGGACCGGCCGCATCGTCACCATCGCCGACCTGCGTAAGTATGGCGCCGTCCGCCCGCGCACCCGCAAGGCATTCGACGAGTAGGCCATTCTGCTCGGCGTCAGACGTCATGCCGCTAATCGAACGGCGTCGGATCCAGGAATCGGTCGAGCACGTTCCGCGTCAGACGCGAGACGTTGTTGTCGTGATCGTTGTGGAACAGGGCAGAGCTCCAGCCGATCGACCCAGTTGAGAACACGGCCCCGCCCCGCGGCGTCTCGAAGAAGACCACATCGGCGTGTACCTGGGGATCGTCCTGTCCGCCGATTGAAAGCAGCATGTGACCGATGTCCTCGTTGACCCGAATGTAGGCATCCGTGTGTTGCTCCGAGGTCGCAACGACCAGCGCGTGCGGCGGCGTCCCATAGGCGCGGCTGGCCGAGTCCAGCTCCAGGCCGGCGGCGCCGTTGCCGATCAGTCCAAAGTCGCCGATGATCTCGTCGTCGATGTCCGCAAAGATGAATGCGGCGCGCGGGTCGTGGCTGTCGGCGGTGCGGCGGAAGTAGGAGGAGTGGTCGAAGCCCTGGGCGATGAAGCCGTTGCCGACCAGTGACTGCGGCGTGCGTCCGGCGCGCCACCAGAGGCCGCCGTACTCGCCCGTGAAGGCCATGTAGTACTCGCCCGGCTCGCTGGCCCAGGAGCGCGATCCATCCTCGGTCCGGCGCATCTCCATCGCGCCCGGTTTGTCGTCGCGGTAGGCGACGCGCCAGTAGAAGCCGTTGCCGCCCATGTACATCAGCCGTCCGCCGCGCTGGGTAAAGGCGTGCACGGCGTCCCACATCGGCGTGGAGTAGTACTCGGGATGGCTGCAGGTCATCACGCAGGAATAGCGTTCCAGCAGCGAGACGCCGTCCTGGTGCATGTCTTCGTCCGTGATCACGTCGAAGGCGATCTCCTGCGCTTCGAGCCACTCGACGATATGCATGTCGGCGCTGAGCTGCCAGAGCCAGGGATGCGTCGGGCGGATGTTGATCAGCGGTCGCAACCGGGATGAGTAGCAGACGCCCGTGCCGTCGTTGTGATCGTCGTACATCGAGTTGCCGTACTCGGGGTGGTCGTTGAGATAGCGCATCTCCGGAGAGATCACGGCGAGGTGGTTGGACAGCAGCTCGTTGCCGGTCTCCATTCCGCCTCGCGCGTTGCCGTAGGCCATGTAGCTGGCCGTCGGGATCAGCAGCGCCAGCGACGCCCCGGGCCGATCTCCCGCATCACCGCGCCCATTGAGTTCGCGCGGCGGCCGCACGACGAACGTGATGTGGTCTTCCTGGTCGCCCGACCTGAGCCGCGCCGCGTAGAGTCCGCTGGGCGTGTCTGCGGGGACTTCAAGCTCGAAGTCGGCGTCCCATTCGCAGTCGTAGAGCGAGTCGTCGAGGAAGTGGATCGCGGCGTACTGGTCCGGCGCGTGCGTGAAGCTCAACTCGCTGCCGCTCCAGTTCGATCCGCGTACGGCGCGGATCGGCAGGTTGATCAGCCGTCCGTTGGCTCGATTGGGCGAGATATCGATGATGTCGTCGGTCTCGAACGCCTGGCCGAAGTCCCAGGCCGCGCAGATGTCGGAACGCAGCGAGGGAGGGACCGGGCCGTATCGCAGCGTTTCCAACTCGCCCGGTTCGAGAGCGCGCGAGGCGACGACCGGCCGCTCGATCCGGCCGTTGAAGATCATCTCGCCGACCGGCTTGCCCCGCGCCTCTTCGCGACTGGCCGCCGCGATCAGCAGCGGCGCGCCGCAACCGACCGCTGCGGTTCCGTCGCTGCTGTGGCTTGACTCGCCGCTCGACGTGTCGCGGGCGTAGGAATCCAGCAGTCGTTGGCGCAGATGCACTTCCCCGTTGGCGGCGTCGTACGTGGCATTGACCAGGTACCACTCGCGAGCGACGAGCGGTCGGCCCAGGGCGAACTCGCGGATGCCTCCGTCGCCGTCGCCGAGTTGCAGGACCAACCCGTGGGCGGGATCGGTCCAGAGGGCGAAGCCGCGGCCGGCGTCGATATCCATCTTGGAGATGATGCAGGCGCGGCGCAGTCCGGGCAGGGTGGGAAAGATCGAGGCCTGGAGGGAGAGGCTGCTCAACCCGTCAAACGCGGGTCCATGCGGGACCACGGCGTAGGAGCCGTAGTAGGTCTCCTGGACGCGACCCGGATACTCGCCGCTGACGGAGGTTGGCAACAGTTCGTCGCGGTAGCCGGGTCCGCCGGGCTGGTGATCACCCGAGATCAGGCGGACGATGTCGGCCTGATAGCGGTCGACGCCCGGTTCGCAGCTCACCATGAAGCGGATGCGTTCGCCGGGAGCGACGCTGATCTCGTCGCTGTAACCCGCGATCTTCTTTTCGAGCATGGCTTCTTCCCTCGGCGTGGGCTCAGTCGAGTACGAGTGGAGATCCGGTGATCAGTTCCCAGCGCATTCTGAAGACGGCTCGCTCGGCGTCTTCGATGGACGTGAAGACCTGGTCTTCGAGCACAGTGAGATCGACGCCGCGCTGTCCGGAGAGCTGGGCCAGACCCCACTCCTGATAGGGCACGCGCGTGACAAGCACATAGCGGCCGGCCGCCTCGGTGTCGCGCATGCGAGTGACGATGCGCTGCAGCGCCGCGCTGTGCGGACCCATGGGGTTGGCCATGAACTCGCGGGCGAGATCGGTTCGGCTTGGATCGATCGGGTACTGAGATGGCATCGACGCCCCCGGCCTGTCGCGGGCTCAGGCTAGGCGCAGCGAAAAAGGGATGCAATCCGAGGGCCCGCTGGCGGCTCGGAGCGCGGACTAGACTGAGCGCGCCGCTCGCGCATTGGTGGACGGATTGCGACGGAGCGTTCGTCGATGGGCTTCTCCATGCACCCCCAATTTCTCAATCAGCATCGGGCCGAGGACGGCTGCGGCGGCTGCTGGCGGTCGTTTCCGCGTATGTGTCGGTGCGGCGGACAGATCCACGCGGAACGCGGGGACGAGAACGATGCCGGCGATGTCTGGCTGATGCGCTGGTGCTCGCAATGCGGAATCGACTGGGACGAGCCGATCCGGGCCAAGACATAGCCGACGTAGCTGAGGGTGTTCAGGAATCGGGCTGAAAGTGCGGATGCGCCACGGCCTCGTCGGGCCAGAGGAAGTCGAAGCCGGCCTTGAGCGCGTACTGCCGATCGAGGTCTTCGCGGTCGCCGATGTGCAGGTACACGTCGGCCTCGAACTGTGCTTTCACGTCGGGCAGCATGTGCTTGCCGACGACGAAATCGACCTCGATGTCGTGCGCCGCCCAGATCGCTCGTTGGCCGCTCAACGTGCGATCGGAACAACTGCCGATCAGGAAATCCTTGTCGCGAACGAGGCGGACCATGTCCATCGTCAAGGGTCCGGGTGGATCCCCGACCTCCAGCGTGCCGTCGATGTCGAAGCTGATCAAAACCGTCACGATGCCCCCCTTCAGCCTTCCGCAGCCTAGTCGGGGCTCGCGCTCCAGACGGTGAAGTTGCCTCCGAGCGGCATCGGGCCGCCGGACACGGCGACCTCCGGCTTGACGCCGGTGACCTGCCTCGCTCCGGCGCGGCCCTGCAGCTGTTGGATGCAGTCGGTATGCATCCAGACCCGGCTGCGGCCGCTGCCGACGTTGCCGCCGCTGGGCGAGACCGGGTTCGGCCCTTCGATGCTGATGTCGGTCTGGTAGAAGTCCAGCGCCTCGCCGAACTTGATCCCGCGGTAGCCCAGGCCCTCCAGGTGGAACTGATGGAAGAGCGAGAACCCGTCGTACATGTTCTGGAAGGAGAGATCGTCGGCGCTGATTCCAGCGCCCTCATAGATCTTGCGGCCGGTGCGCGCCGTGTCGGCTTCGACTTCGTCGAGCGTCGGCACCAGGCTGCGCGGTCGGGTGTTGCTGGAGGCGTGATTGAGGATGTAGACCGGGTTCTGCTTCATATCCTGCGCGCGTTCGGCGGTCGAGAAGAGGTATGCGCCCGACATCATGATCGGAATGTCGTTGTCGAACAGATTGGCCGGCTTGGCGATCCAGCGCGAGGCGAGATAGTCCTCCGGCAGCAGTTCCTCGGGCCGATGCTGCGCCCAGTAGCCCTCGGGGAACATCAGACCGTTGCGGCGCGAGTTCTCCATGAACGGCGCCATCATCTCGTGCGACTTGCCGTACTTGCGGCAATACTCCGCGAACTGCAAGGCCGTGCTGTACGAGGCGGGACCGCCCCAGAGCTGCGTGATCGCCGGAGTGCCGGGAATGGCGTCGCCGGCGTTCGCGCCGCCCTGGTAGTAGCGACCCTCGAAGTTGTGCCAGCTTTTGACGACCAAACAGGTATGAGCCAGCCCGTCGCCGACGGCCTGGGCAGTCACGTTGAGCGCGTTCGACATGCAGCCGGGGCCGTACATCGTGAATTGGACGTTGGTCAACTCGGGCATGTTGGCCAGCAGCCACTCGGCGCTGAGCTTGGCGATGCCGTCGAGCGGGTCGTCCGTCTGGTTGAAGCTCTCGATCACGTCCATCGGCAGCGGCTTGCCCGCCTCCCAGAATGCGCCGGTCGTGGTGACCGGGACGACGACCAGGCCGTCGATCTGATCCGGCGCGACGCCGGCGTCGGTGATCGCCTTGCGCAGCGCGTCGATCGTGATCGCGCCGACGCAGGTTTCGGGGCGTCCGTCCCAGCGGCGGGAGGTCGGCGCGTGGCCGACCCCGACCGCGGCGACCTTGCCGCGGTGTTCCCAGACGCCGAGTCCTTCGTCGTGGCGGTAGATCGCATCGGGTGCGGTTGGTGTGGTCATGGCGTCTACTCCCTGCCGGACAGGCCAGTCTGTGGATCGGAATCAGTCGGCGATCACTCGCCACTCGGGCACGAGCTGGCCGTTGGCCGAAGGTTCGAAGATCACCTCGACGGCCGCGCCGACCGGCACTTCGTCGACCGGCACGCCGGGCAGGTGCGAGTACATCTGGATGCCCGGGTCGTCGTCCAACGTGATCACGGCGAGGTTGAACGGCTGATCCTGCTGCAATAGCCGCACCGGACAATCGTGCACGACGCCGTAGTTGTAGATCCTGCCGCGGCCGCTGACCTGCTTCCATTCGAGTTCCCCGCCGTCGTCGCAATCGCGGCAGGTGTTGGACGGCGGATGTTGCAGTCGATCGCAGTCGACGCAGTTCTGGATCACCAACCGCCGTTCGTTGGCGGCGTCCCAGAAGGGCTGACTGAGTGCGTCCGGCTCGACCCCTTGCTTGGCCATCGGTTCCCCCTTGTCGCACCATCATGCAGTCGCTGGACGCGTTGCACGACAGTCTGCGGCTCAGGGTCAGGATACAAACCTGGGCAGGCGGGACTCGATCAGGTCAGGGCGGAGAGTTCAGGCGCGAGCGGCGGCCCAGCCGCGACGTGATCACGGACGGGAGACCGTCCGGTCTGCCTGACGCCCGGTAGTCCCGAACTGCCCGATCCTCTGGGGGAGGATCGGGCAGTTCTTCGTCCCCCGCGCCCGAGCAGGCCCCTGAGTGAACCAGGGGCTGGGACCCCAGTTCCTGCTTCACGCAGGAACCCGCTCGGTTCCCCTCTCCCCCCGCGCGAGCGGGGGGAGATGTCACGTAGTGACAGAGGGGGGCACGCCCCACGTCGCGCGAGCAGCCCCCCCTCTGCCTTCGGCATCTCCCCCCGCCGTCAGGCGGGGGGAGATGGGAATTCGCGATCGCATCTCACCCCGCCGTCAGGCGGGCGGGAGTGAAATGCGCGGGGCGATCCCCTCTCCGCCGGGCGCTAGTCCAGCAGCTCGTCGGCGAGCTGGGCCAGCTCCTCGAGTGCGCCGCCCTCGCTGTTGCTTCGCAGCCAGATCGTCGCGCGGTCGGCTCCCGCTTCGGCGAGGGCGTCGACGGCTTCGCGCGTGCGGTACTGGCGGGGACCGCCGAAGGCCAGGACCTGGATCGATGCGGGGTCGCGGCCGGCGGCCTCGGCCAGGTCGTTGAGTTCCCTGCGGCCTCGTTCGATCTCCTCGCGGCCAACGAAGTTTGCATGGTTCGTGGACACGATGGTGGCGGCGCGAGCGGGCATCCAGCCGTCGCCGTATTCCACAACCCGCTTGAGCACGTTCTTGGCGGTCCCGCCGAGAAACACCGGCGGATAGGGCTTCTGAGCCGGCTTGGGGAACAGCTTGACCGGTGGGAAGTCGTAGTAGGTTCCGTGGTACTCCGCCTCGTCCTGGGTCCAGAGCTGCTTCATCGCCAGCATCGCGTCACGCGTCTGGGTCCAGCGGTGGTCGAAATCGGCGCCCATGATCTCCTGCTGTTCTCGGAGTCCGCCGGCGCCGATGCCGAAGATGAATCGTCCGCGCGAGAACTGATCCAGGCTGGCTACCTTCTTGGCCAGGTGGAACGGGTTGTGTTCGGGTACCAGGCAGACGCCGGTACCGATCTTGATCCGGGTGGTGACGGCCGACGCCCGGGACAAGGCCACGAACGGGTCCGTAACCGCGCTGGAGTCTATCCCGCTGATCGTGTCTGTGGGGAAGTCGCGGTCCGCCTCGACCGGGATGATCGGAAGCTCCGGCACCCAGAACGACTCGAACCCGAGTTCCTCGGCCCGCTTGGCCAACACGGCCGGGTCAATCGCCGCATTCGTCCAGGTGAAGATGCCAACGTCCATGACGCCCTCCAACCGGCTCCGAGTCTCGCAGACCCGGCTCGCCACCGCTCAACGTACGTCGAACGGAGAGGTCGACTCAACGGTTCTTGCTTTTGGGAAGATTGGTGGCCCCAACGGGATTCGAACCCGTGCTACCAGCTTGAAAGGCTGGCGTCCTAGGCCTCTAGACGATAGGGCCGACCGACTCTCAGCTTACACCGCGACCATCGCGCTGCCGCCGACCGGCTAGCGTCCTGTCAACTCCGACATCGCCGCCGCGAAGCCCGGCGCGGCGCCTTCAAGCTCCCGTTGTTCGACGCAGTATGAGATGCGGAAGTAGCCCTCCATGCCGAAGCCGCGACCGGGCACGACGAGCACCCCGTGCCGCTGCAGTGCGGCGACCAACTCAAGCTCGTCCGGCACCGGCGACCTGGGGAACATGTAGAACGCGCCCTCCGGCTTGCGCACCTGGTAGCCCGCCGCACTCAGCACGCCGTACAGGTAGTCCCGCTTGCGCCGATAGTCCGATGTGTCGATCGTCACGCGTTGCAGCTGACGCACCACGTGCTGCATGATCGCCGGCGCGTTGACGAATCCCAGCACGCGGTTGCAAAAGATCAGCGCGTCCAGCAATGTCTTCCCGTGGTCCGTAGCTGCATACTCGGGATGCACCGCGATGTAGCCAATCCGCTCGCCGGGCAGCGCCAGGTCCTTGGCGTGCGAGGTGACCGTGAGCGTGCGCTCGTAGGCGAGCTGCGGGAACGGATAGACCTGCTCATCGAACAGGATCTTGCGATACGGCTCGTCGCTGACCAGGAAAATCTCGGTACTGAACTCCGCCGACTTGGCGTCGAGCAACCGCGCCAGACTCTCGATGAACGAGGCCGGATACATCACGCCGGACGGGTTGTTCGGCGAGTTGACGATCACGACCCTGGTGCGAGCAGAAAGGCGGGACTCCAACTCGGCGAGATTGGGGATGAAGTCGTCGTCGCAGCCAACGACGACCGGAGTGGCGCCGTGATTGGTCGCGTAGAAGAAGTACTCGCCAAAGTACGGGGCGAGGATGACCACCTCGTCGCCGCGATCGCACAGCGAGTGGATGATCACGTTGAGTCCCGCCGCCGCTCCAACCGTCATCACGATGGCGTTGGCTCCGTAGGCCAATCCGGTCTCCTCAATGAGCGCATCGGCGACGGCCTGACGGGTCTTGACGTAGCCGGCGTTGGGCATGTAGCGGTGCGATCCCGGCGCGTCGCTGGCGGCGATGCGGCGCAACTCGTCGAAGAACTCCGGCGGCGGCTCGGTGATCGGATTGCCGAGCGAGAGGTCGAAGACGTTCTCGGCGCCGCGCTCCTGGCGCAACTCAATCCCCAGCTCGAACATCCGCCGGATCCAGGAGCTGTCTTCCATCCCCCGCTGAACCTCGGCCGCGATCACCATGCTCGCTCCACCTCTCACATCATGTCACGTCATGCCGATGTTGGACGCTGTGAGCAGGCTACCGTAGCTCCCGTTCGAGCAAGCCGCGCGAGAAGTCGGCGATTTCGTCGCGAATTCTTCGGAACACGGCCGTCAACTCCGACTCGCTCAACTCCGGATAGTCCGGGTCCTCGAACGAGTGGTGCAGCGTGCGGCGCGCGCCGGGAAAGACGGGACAGGACTCGCGGGCCGCGTCGCAGACCGTCAGCACCAGGTCGAACTCGTCCTCCAGGTAGCGGTCGACGTGATCCGACGTGTGCTCGGAGATGTCGATCCCCGCTTCTGTCATCACCCGGATCGCCAGCGGATGCACGCCCTTGGGCTCGGTCCCAGCGCTGGCCAACTCAACGCGGCCTCCGCCCAGGTGTCGTAACCAGCCGTGCGCCATTTGCGAGCGGGCCCGGTTCCCGGTGCAGATCACGAGTATGCGAAACGGAGGATCTGACATGATCTGAAGCCTATTCGGTCAGATTCGCTCCTACGCCCCATATCTCTCCCATCGCTCCGCCCGACGAAATGCCGCGCTCCTCCCTCTCTCCCCCCGCTTCGAGCGGGGGGGGAGATGCCGAAGGCAGAGGGGGGCTCCCCTGGCAGATTGACTACGCGATCGCTTATGACTCGCCGAATTCCGGCGCTCACCAGAGGCATACACTCCGACTTGGGAGGGTGGTGGATGAGCGAACAACGCGGATATCGCCGACGTCCGGGCGATGTCGTGCTGCGGCGGGTACGCCTGCAGCCGGAGCGAGTCAGCGGGGCGCCTCGACGCCGTCTGCGCCTGACTCCGCGCTCCTGGATGGTGGTGGTGCTATTCGGCCTCGTGATGCTGCTCGGCGGGGCGCTGCTGCACCTGCCGAGCGCTTCCGCTTCGGGCGAGTCGATTCCCTTCCTCGACGCGCTGTACACCTCGGTCTCGGCGGTCAGCGTGACCGGATTGACCCGATTCGACACCGAGGAGACGTTCTCGCACTTCGGCGAGTTCGTGACGCTGGCGCTGTTCCAGTTGGGCGGCCTGGGCGTGACGATGTACGCCGGGGTCTTGATCATGCTCGCCGGACAGCGGCTGGGCATGCGCGGTCGGCAGTTCTTCGGCATCGAACTGATGACCACCGGCGTCGACGGCTCCGGCGCGTCGGTGCTGCTGCGCAGGGTGATGGTCTACACGGCCGTCATTGAGCTCGTCACCCTCCTGTTGCTCTTGCCCTGGTTCCTGATCGAGCGGCCGGGCGATATCTCTCACGAGCGAGCGGTGTGGTTTTCGATTTATCACGCGATTTCGGCCTTCAACAACGCGGGCTTCGATCTGATGGGCGGGAGCAACAGCTTTGTCGGACAGGCGAATCAGGCCTGGCCGGTGCTGGTGATGGGAGTCTCCGCGTTCCTCGGTTCGCTGTCGTTCCTGACGGTGTTCAACCTGCGCCTGCCGAGGCGGCGCTGGAGCCTCGACACCCGGCTCGTGGTCACCGGCATGGGTCTCCTGCTGATTGTGGGAATGGCGTTCTTCCTGATCGCCGATTGGTCACGCTTGTTCGCCGACCAGAGCGCCGGTTCCAGGGTCATCAACTCGTTCTTCCTCTCCGTGAACCGCACAACCGGCATGACGACCGTGCCGCTGGAACAGGCGAGCGACGACACGTCACTGGTGATGATCATCCTGATGTTCATCGGCGGCGCGTCGACGTCGACGGCCTCAGGCATCAAGATCGGATCGTTCATGGTCGTGACGTTCGGGGTGATCTCGGCGCTGACCGGATCAGCGCGCGTGGTCGCCTTCGGCCGCGAGATTCCCGGATCAGTCCTGCTGCGGGCCAACGCCCTGGTGCTAATCGCGCTGGGAGGCTACGTGTTCGGTTTGCTGTTCTTCATCGCCGTCGATCCCCACATTGCGGTGCTGCCGGCGGCGTTCGACGTGATGTCGGCGCTGGCCAACTGCGGCTGGACACAGGGAGCGTCGCAATCCGCGACGCAGGCGGGAGCGAATATCCTGATCCTGATGATGTTCGTGGGCCGGCTCGGGCCGCTGGTGATCACCAGCCTGATTCCCGATCGCCCGCGCGAACGCTACCGCTTCCCCAGCGAAGCGGTGCGAATCGGTTAGGAGCCGACATGCAGGTGGCGGTGCTGGGACTGGGACGCTTTGGGTCGCACCTGGCCGAGACGCTGGACGACCTGGGCCACGACGTGCTGGCCATCGATCTGGATGAGGGCAACGTCCACGACATGGCGGCCAAGGTCGCTGACGCGCGGATCGCCGACATCACCGACATCGACGCGCTGCGCGCGCTGGCACTGGCCGACATCGAAGTAGCGGTCGTCGCCACCGCGGACCTCGAGGCCTCGGTGCTCGCGATGATGAACCTGCAGCAGCTCGAGGTGCGGATGGTCTACGCAAAGGCCTCCACAGACCGACACGAACGCATCCTGCGCCTGCTCGGCGCGCACCGGGTGATCCGCCCCGAGCGAGACGGCGCCGAGCGCTTCGCCCACATCATCCAGGTCGCGCTGGCGACCGACTTCCTGCCTCTTACGGCGACCTACGGCATCGGCGTGTTTCCGATCCCGGCGACCTGGGTCGGCCAAACCGTGGAGTGGGCGCTCGAACGCGCCGGAGAGCGGAGACTGTTCGCGATCGTCCGCGGCGACGAAGTGCTGCTCAATCCGGTCATGTCGGAGCAGGTGCTTGTCGGCGACCGGTTTGTCTTCTCTGCACGGGACGAAGAGCTGGGTCGCCCGCTGGACGGTCGGGGCTAGCACTTCCCCACAGGACGCGAACACGGCCGATGCTGGGCATCGGCCGTGTGTGTGCGCGTGGTAGCGGGAGTGGGATTCGAACCCACGACCTCCAGGTTATGAGCCTGACGAGCTACCGCTGCTCTATCCCGCAACGCGGGAGATAGTGAGGAGATGCGTACGCGTGTTGTCTGACGCTGCAAAGAGCTGCCTGACGCCTGGCGGTCGCGGCTGCGCAAGATTGCGACAGCATGCTGCGCGTGGCGTAGGGCAGGTCAAGCCATTCGGCCATTAGTACGACTCAGCTGCACCCGTTACCGGGCTTCCACCTGTCGCCTATCAAACGGGTCGTCTTCCCGTGGCCTTATCCGCTCAATGGCGGAGGGAGCGCTCATCTTGAGGTTGGTTTCGCGCTTAGATGCTTTCAGCGCTTCTCCTGTCCGGACATGGCTACCCAGCGGTGGAGGTCGGCCCTCCAACTGGCACACCAGCGGTCCGTCCACCCCGGTCCTCTCGTACTAGGGGCAGTTCCCCGCAACGCTCCAACGCCCACAGAGGATAGAGACCGAACTGTCTCACGACGTTCTGAACCCAGCTCGCGTGCCGCTTTAATGGGCGAACAGCCCAACCCTTGGGACCGACTCCAGCCCCAGGATGCGACGAGCCGACATCGAGGTGCCAAACCTTGCCGGCGATGTGAACTCTCGGGCAAGATAAGCCTGTTATCCCCGGGGTAACTTATATCCGATAAGCCACGGCCCTACCACTCGGAACCGTAGGATCACTTTGGCCGACTTTCGTCCCTGCTCGACGTGTCAGTCTCGCAGTCAAGCTCCCTTATGCCAATACACGTGACAGGTGATTTCCATCCACCCTAAGGGAACCGTTGCGCGCCTCCGTTACTGTTTGGGAGGCGACCGCCCCAGTCAAACTACCCACCAGACACGGTCCGCGTGCTTGCTCACGCGTTAGAAGGACACCATACGAAGGGTGGTATTCCAAGGTTGCCTCCCCCAGGCCCGCAAGCCTGGGTTCGCCGGCTCCCACCTATCCTACGCATCATAAGGCGACCTTCAATGTCAAGCTGTAGTAAAGCTCCACGGGGTCTTTTTGTCCATCTGCGGGGAGGCCGCATCTTCACGGCCACTTCAATTTCGCCGAGCTCCTCGCCGAGACAGTGCCCAGATCGTTACGCCATTCGTGCGGGTCGGAACTTACCCGACAAGGAATTTCGCTACCTTAGGACCGTTATAGTTACGGCCGCCGTTCACTGGGGCTTCGGTTCGAGCCGTGAAGCCCTCCCCTTAACCTTCCAGCACTGGGCAGGCGTCAGCCCCTATACGTCCGCTTTCGCGTTCGCAGAGACCTGTGTTTTTGTTAAACAGTCGCCTGGGCCTGCTCACTGCGGCCTCCGGCCGTTCGCCCGAGCGTGTCGGGGACCAGCCGCGAGGCGTTCCTTCTCCCGAAGTTACGGAACTATTTTGCCGAGTTCCTTAGCGAGGAATCACTCGTCCACCTGGAGGTACTTACCCTCACCTACCTGTGTCGGTGTGCGGTACGGGCGCTGAATGTATTCGCGACCGAGGGTTTTCTTGCCGAGGGTGTCACACAAGTCGCTTTGACTGACGTCGCCGCTTCCGCGCCGCCTCTGCTTAACCGAGCGGTCTTTGAACCCCGCTCGACGCGTACGCGGCGCGACGGACCATGTCCATTAGGCCCGCTCGCGCTATCTTCCCGGGTCGCCCCTGTCGCTCAGGCACACACTCAGCGGGGACGGAATATGAACCGTCTGTCCATCGCCTACGCCTTTCGGCCTCGGCTTAGGCCCGCCTAACCCTACGCGGATTGCCCTGCCGTAGGAACCCTGAGGTATTCGGTGGGCGTGGTTCTCACACGCCTTTCGCTACTCATACCGGCATTCTCACTTCCGTCCGCTCCAGCGGCCCTCACGGGTCCGCCTTCACTGCTGAACGGAACGCTCCCCTACCACCTGACCCACAGCGAACTGTGAGCCAGATCCGCGGCTTCGGTACTCCGCTTGAGCCCCGTTGAATTGTCGGCGCCCAATCACTCGACCAGTGAGCTATTACGCACTCTTTCAAGGATGGCTGCTTCTAAGCCAACCTCCTGGTTGTCTGCGCGACTGGACTTCCTTTACCACTAAGCGGAAATTTCGGGACCTTAGCCGGCGGTCTGGGCTGTTTCCCTTTTGACCATGAAGCTTATCCCCCACAGTCTCACTGCCGTCGGTTCGGCCGTGGCATTCGCGGTTTGATAGGGGTTGGTAGGCTTTCCGCCCCCGTACCCAGTCAGAGCCCTACCTCCACGGTCGTTTCCGACAACGCTGCCCCTAAAGGCATTTCGGGGAGAACCAGCTATCGCCAGGTTCGCTTGGCATTTCACCTCTACCCACAGGTCATCCAATCCATTTGCAACTGAAGAAGGTTCGGGCCTCCACGGGGCTTTACTCCCGCTTCACCCTGCCCATGGGTAGCTCACCTGGTTTCGGGTCTACGTCTTGCGACTCGCTTCGCCCTGTTCAGACTCGCTTTCGCTGCGGCTGCGGCACAGAGTGCCTTAACCTCGCCACAAAACGTAACTCACCGGTTCATTCTTCAATAGGCACGCGATCAGCCCAGTGACGGGCCTCTCACTGCTTGAAAGCACACGGTTTCAGGAACTGTTTCACTCCCCTCCCGGGGTTCTTTTCACCTTTCCCTCACGGTACTGGTCCGCTATCGGTCACTTCGAGTATTTAGCCTTGGGAAGTGGGCTCCCCAGCTTCCCACGCGCTTTCACCGTGTCGCGTGGTACTCAGGCACGCTGCCAGCAGCTGCGTCGGGTGTCGGCTACCGGGCTCTCACCGTCTTTGGCGGCCCGTTCCAGGGGCCTTCGCCTACCCGCGCAGTTTGTAACTGCTGTCGCACCACCCTCGGTGCGATTGCAACGCCCTACAACACCGAATGAGCAGAGGAGAGGGCTCCATTAGGCTCAATCGGTTTGGGCTGCTCCGGGTTCGCTCGCCGCTACTACCGGAATTGTTTCTTCTCCTCGGGGTACTTAGATGTTTCATTTCCCCCGCTTACCTCCTCCAGGCCTATGTGTTCAGCCTGGGGTGATGGCGCATGACCGCCATCGGGTTGCCCCATTCGGAAATCCAGGGATCAGCCTGCTTGACGGCTCCTCCTGGCTTATCGCAGTCATACCGCGTCCTTCGTCGGCTCGAAGTGCCAAGGCATCCACCGTGCGCCGTAGTCACTTGACCTGCGCTACGCCACGCGCATGCACTGCTGACCGGGAGCCAGTCCCCAGGGTAAGTTGCACACCCCAGGGCTCCCCGTCGCGCCGCGCGCCGCGCTCTTCAAGTCCCCGAGGCAAAGTCGGGGACCGGCCCCCGCGCAAGGCGGAGACCAACGCAGTCATCTCTGCATGTCGTCAGAACCACACACGTACCTCCCGCGCGCTTCCGGCTGCGCAAGCAACCGTCCGCCGCGAGAGTTTCCCGCAGCCCCCCTTGATGTCTTGGACCGGGCCTTGGCGACCCGTTCCAGAGGGGATGCTGTGGACGCATCTCATCACTATGTCCCTTGTGAAGGCGCATCCCGCCGTCGGTCGCCCCGACGCATTGCGGGGACACTGGAAAGCAGGGTGCAAGAAGCAATCTTAGCCAGCCCGCTCAGCCGATGTCAACAAGCGCTTTACACAGCCCGGGCCGCTGGTCGAGGATCCCGAAGATCCCGACTGACCACCCGCTAGAACCGGTCCTGGTACGACCTCGCCAACGACTCTGACGGATCCGCCTGGATGCCCAGCGGCGGAATCGGATACCGCAAACCGTTTCTCGACAGCTTGTCCAGACCGTCGAGCAGCTTGGGCAGATACCTCGGAGGAATCGCCATCAGCAGTTCGTCGTCCTGGACGCCGCCGAAACGGCGCTCCGCGTAGCAGGGAATGCTCAGCGACGGCTCGCCCGTGCGCAGCGCCCGGCCCCAGCTATCGGCGCAAGCAGACTCGCCGACCGAGGCGAACTCGAACTTCTTGAAGCCCGAGAACTGCAGCCCGTTGATCAGGATGATCATCTGTCCCGGCGTGCCGTAGAGCAGCACCACGTCGGGCGGATCCAACCTGCCGGTCGCGATCGGCGAGAGCGCCAGCGCGGCGTAGCGGCCGTGCGGCAGCACGTCCATCGCCTGCTGATGCAGGATCGAGTCCTCGTCGGTCTCGAACCAGACATTGGTCATCGTCGTGCGCAACCGCCACTCGCCGTCGTCCTCATTGGGATGCAGACCCACCGGCGCGCCGCACTGCGCCCCGATCAGGTCGTCCATCGTCACACCCAGCGTGAAGTTGAGCCAACGCGCCTGCGCCACAAGCTGATCGAGCGCGTACTTGGTCTGCGGACGCCGCACGCGCTCCACGGCCAGCATCTCGTCGACCGTCTCGAACATCTTCATCCCAACCGGCGTCGCGGTCAGGCGCAGATATCGCTGTAATCCGGCGACAATCGCGGGCCAGTCGTAGCTGTCCGGCTCGGGCGGGGCATCGGCGGCGACTCCAACTGCGGGTGCGGTGGTCATGGTTCAGCTCCATCAGGATCATGTGATCGTGCGCTCTGGATTGAAGGCATGGTACGGCCACGCGTCCCCCTGCGAGCCGCCTGGCTATGGGCTGTTCCCTCCGTTGGCTATCGTGCAGACATTGCCTGCGTTCGAACCGGAAGGAACTCACCATGCCTGCACTCGACGGACTCCGAGTCCTCGACATGACCCAATACGAGGCGGGGACCTCCTGCACTCAGGCTCTCGCCTGGGCCGGGGCCGACGTGGTCAAGATCGAGCAGCCCGGCGTCGGCGACCCCGGCCGTGGCGTCGGCGACGGCAGCGAAGCCGACTCCAACTACTTCATCCAGTGGAACTCCAACAAGCGCTCCGTGACCATCAACCTGCGCGACGAGCGCGGCAAGGCGTTGCTCTTCGAGATGCTGCCCCATTACGACGTCTTCGTCGAGAACTACGGCCCCGGCGTGATGGAGAAGCTGGGCCTGACCTACGAGGCGCTCAAGGAAGTCCAGCCCAGCATCATCTACGCCCGACTCAAGGGCTTCGGACTCTCCGGACCCTTCTCCAACTACAAGAGCTTCGACCCGGTCGCCCAGAACGCCGCCGGCGCATTCTCCGTCACCGGCGAGCACGACGGTCCGCCCATGCGTCCCGGCGCTTGCGTCGGCGACAGCGGCACCGGCATGCAGCTCGCCTTCGCCATCACCTCCGCCTACGTCCAGAAGCTGCGCACCGGCGAGGGACAGCACATCGAGATCTCGATGCAGGAGGCGATGACCTACTACGTCCGCACCCCGCTCGCCGGAACCCAGAGTTGGGGTGAGGTCGCCGCCGAGCGGCGCGGCAACGGCTGGTACGGCCCCACCGACCTCTACCCCTGCAAGCCCATGCCCGGCTCCAACGGCGCAAACGACTACGTCTACGTCATCGCCCTCACCTCGCGCATGTGGGACACCTTCTGCGCCGCCATGGGCCGCCCCGACATGGTCGTCGACCCGCGATTCGCCGACGAGCAGGCGCGCATCGAGCACAACGACGAACTCAAGGCCGAAATCCGCGCCTGGACGATGCAGCACACCAAGTGGGAGGCGATGGACATCCTCGGCAGCGCCGGCGTGCCCTGCTCGGCCACCCATGACACCTACGACCTGTTCCACAACCCGCACTTCGAGGAGCGCGGCTTCATCCAGGACATCGAGCACCCCCAGCACGGCCCAATCCGGCTGCTCGGCTGGGCGCCGATCATGGAGAAGAGCGAAGTCCCGATGAAAGCCGCCCCGCTGCTGGGCGAGCACACGCAGGAAGTGTTGTGCGACGACCTCGGCATCGCAGGCGAAGAGTTCGCCCGGCTCGAAGCCGAAGGCATCGTCAGCGCACGAAACGGCCGCTAACTGGACCAAGAGTCGGACTGCGCTTGCGAGGACCGCAGGTATGCTGCGCGTCACTGACCTTTGAACGGTTCGAACGATCTGTGGTGTCTGCAGCATGTGAGGAAATCCAATGCGCCCGTCCTTCCGTATCCCCCCCCCCCCGCAGTCAATGACGGTCGCCGCGCTCGCGCTGGCCGTGGCTGTGACCGCTCTGATCAGCGTGCTGGCCTCCAGCAATGCCAGCGCGCACCCGGGATCCGAAGACCCATCGGTCCGCGTCGCCGCGCTCAAGAGCGACGACGGGACGGTGCGGGTCAGCGTGCAGACGCTCGGAGCCGACGGCGAGTGGGGCGAGCGGATGCTGCCGACCAGGCGAGTAGTCCCGACTGATTCGCCGGTCGATACCTGGCTGCGCAGTTCACAGGTCGACATCGGCAGCGGCGGCGACCCGGCCCCGCTGTTCTGCGTGGTTGCCCATGGCGCGCCCGACGACCGATTCTGGGTCAAATTCCGCGCGTACCTGTACCAGTCCGCATCCTTGACCGACACCAACCTGCGCTTTGAGACGTACCTGGACGGCGCCGATCAGGCCGCCGCGCTCGAGCGCTGCCTCGCCGACGGCGCCGCCGTCGTCGCCTCGACCCTGGCCAGTCCCGACGCCGTACGCGAGACGCTGCTACAGGCCCGCGAGGCGGAGGTGCGAGTCGTCACCTTCAACGCCGGTGTCGAGCACGCCGAAGGGGTCCGCTCGCAGGTCCACATCGCGCTCAACGACCGCGCCGCCGGAGAACTGGCCGGACGCCAATTCAATGAGAGCGGCATTACCGGTCAGGTCGGCTGCCTGATCCACGAGCAGGACAACCTCAGCCTCGAGCATCGCTGCGACGGGCTCGAGGCAATTTACGCAGGCGCGGGCGTGACGCGCATCCGGCTCGATGAAGTCGCCTCGCATCAGCAGCGCGCTCACGACGAATTCATCGCCATGCTTGGCGACAGATTGAGCGACGAGCAGGGGCCGCGATACGACGCCGTGCTCACGCTCAGCGCGGACTCCATGCAGTTCGCACTCACAGCCATTCAGCGTCTCGACGGCGGAGCCGGCGATCTGCGCCTTGCTTCGGTCGGCGCTTCCCGCGAAGACCTGGCAGACTTCCCCGACGCGCTGCTTGAGCAACACCTGGACGTGTTGATCAGCGACAGCGTCGAGACCCAGGGATTCTTCGTCGCCAGCGCAATGCAGCTCGCCTACAACCTGCACCACGCGGTCTACATCAATCAACCGCAGCTCTGGCTGGCCGATCCTGCGCTGGTTGGCCAGGACGCCACGGGAGGCAACGCCGCCACTGCCGCCTCCGCTTCGCTCGAACGGCTGATCGAACAGTCCAACGCGATCGATACCCAGCACGACGGCGTCAAGGTCCGAGTCTCCGCGCTCAGGCGTGCCGACGGCTCGATCGTCTTTGCAGTCCAGACTCTGCAAGCCGACGGCAGTTGGAGCGAACCGCAGTTGCCTCAGCGCCGTGTCGTCGCGGCCGACGCGCCGAGCGGCGTCTGGCTGCTGAGCTCCGAGGTTGCACTTCCCAGCGCCGATGCAGCAGAGGAGCCGCTCTTCTGCGTGGTGGCGCACGGCTCCAAGCAGGACCGCTACTGGCAAGTCGCCCGCGCCTACATGCACATCTCCGCCCACCTTGCCGACACTAACTACCGCTACGAGTCCCATCTCGACGGCGCAGACCAGGCGGCCGCGATCGACCGGTGCAGCGCCGACGGCGCCGCCGTGATCGCCTCCACCCTCGCCGATCCCGAGGCGGTGACCGATTCGCTCCTGGCCGCAAAGGCGGCAGGCGCGAGGATCGTCACCTTCAACTCCGGCGCGAGCTTCGCCGAGGCCGCCGGTTCTGAGATTCACGTCGCGCTGGACGACCGCGAGGCGGGCGTCAGAGCCGCCCAGCGGATCAGCCAGCTCGGCGTCACGGGTCCGATCGCTTGCGTCATGCATGAGCAGGGCAACGTCGGACTGGAGGAGCGCTGCGAGGGACTGGAAGCGTCCTACCAGGGCGCGAGCGTGCGTCGGCTGCACCTGACCGAGGGTGCGACGGACGAGCAGGTCGTCGAAGAACTGATCGCCAAGCTGACCGATCCCGAATGGTCCGATGTTGAGATGGCGATGACGCTCAACGCGAACACGCTGTTCAATGCGCTGGACGCCTTCGACCAAATCTACGCCGCGGACAACGATCGCACGATCCGAATCCTGCCGATCGGATCGCACGTCGATCTCAGGCTGACGGACCTCGCCGCCAGGCAGCGCCACATGGCGTCGCTCTTCAACGACAGCGTGGAGTCGCAGGGCTTCCTCGTCCTCAGCGCCATGCAGTTTGTCCACAACCGTCACACGCCGCCCGAACTGGTCGGCAGCCCGCAACTCTGGCTGGCCACGCCGTTCGCGCTCAACGCTTCCAGGGCGCAAACCGACGTGGAACGGACGCGGATGATCGTGCAAACGCTCCTGCGCTACGTCGCCGAGGCCGCTGCCGACGACGAAGACGTCGATTAGGTCTCACCGCAGCCGCCGGTTCCGTTCGGCGGCTGTTAGTGGCGGTTCCCTATGATGATGGGGATTCGACCCCGTAACGGCGTCTGCCAGGCGCCGCGCCTGCAGGAGGACCTGACCATGCCGGCTCTCGATGGAATGCGCATCCTGGACATGACCCAGTACGAGGCGGGCACGTCCTGCACGCAGGCGCTGGCTTGGCTGGGCGCTGACGTGGTCAAGGTCGAGCAGCCCGGCGTCGGCGATCCCGGTCGCGGCGTGCGCACCGGCACGCTCAACTCGCCCTACTTCATCAACTGGAACTCCAACAAGCGCTCCGTCACGATCAACCTGCAGGACCCCAAGGGCCGCGAACTGCTGCTCGAAATGCTGCCGCACTACGACGTCTTCGTCGAGAACTACGGCCCCGGCGTGATGGAGCGGCTCAACCTCACCTACGACGTGATGCAAGAGGTCAACCCCTCGATCATCTACGCCCGGCTCAAGGGCTTCGGACTCTCCGGCCCCTTCTCCGACTACAAGTGCTTCGACATGATCGCCCAGGCCGCCGCCGGCGCGTTCTCCGTCACCGGCGAGGCCGACGGCCCGCCGATGCTGCCCGGTTCGACCGTCGGCGACTCCGGCACCGGCGTCGAGCTGGCCCTCTCGATCACCGCCGCCTACGTGCAGCGGCAGCGCACCGGCGAGGGCCAGTTCATCGAGATCACGATGCAGGAGGCGATGACCTACTTCATGCGCACCCGCATCGCCTACGCCGAGTGGGGCGAAAAGGTCGCACCGCGTCGCGGCAACGCCGCCGGCGCGCCGACCGACCTTTACCCCTGCAAATCGACGCCCGACAGCGAAGCCCGCGGCGGCAACAACGACTGGGTTTACATCATGGTCGTGACCAGCCGCATGTGGGACACGCTGTGCGCCGCCATCGACCGGCCCGAGCTGCTCGTTGACCCGCGCTTCGAGGACATGTGGAAGCGCAACGAAAACGGCAAGGAGCTCTACGCCGAGATCGCCAAGTGGACCCGGACCAAGACCAAGTGGGAAGTGATGGAGTTCCTCGGCGAGGCGGGCGTGCCCTGCTCGGCCGTGCTCGACACCTACGACCTCTTCCACAACCCGCACTTCGAGGAGCGCGGCTTCGTCCACGACCTCGAACACCCGGCCCACGGCAACATCCGACTGCTCGGCTGGGCGCCCAGGATGTCCAAGAGCGACGTCCCCATCGAGCGCGCCCCGCTGCTCGGCGAGCACACCGCCCAGGTCCTCTCCGACGACCTCGGCCTCTCGGCCGGAGACCTCCAGGAGATGGAAGCGGCCGGCATCATCGGCGGCGAACCCGTCTTCCCCGCCAAGTAGTCCCCGCTCCCATCTCCCCCCGCTCCGCGGGGGGAGATGCCGAAGGCAGAGGGGGCTTCCCGCAATGCCTCCCGACGACCGCCTCAACGGCCTCCCGCCAATCATCCCCGACGGCCCCATCCGAGCCCTGATCCTCGGCTCCTTCCCCAGCGTGCAATCGCTGGAGCACCAGCAGTACTACGCCCACCCCCAGAATTGGTTCTGGCGAGTCCTCCAGCACTGCGGCATCGTGGGCGACGCCCTCGCGCCCTATGACGACCGGGTCCGGCAGGTCCAATCCCACCAGATCGCCATCTGGGACCTCTACCAACAAGTCCGCCGCGAAGGATCCGGAGACGACAAGATCCGAGACGCCGTCCCCAATCCAATCGGCGAGTTGCTGGAGTCGAAGTCCCCGTTCCCCATCCTCCTCAACGGCCGCCGCCTCCGAGAATTCCGCCGAGCCTTCCCCAATCTCGAAGCAGACCCAATCCCCCTCCCCAGCACCAGCCCCCGCCCCCTCCACTGGAACACCGAGTTGTCGAGGTCAGCGGCGTTGACAGAGTGGCGTAACGCGCTGTCGCAGGGTCTAGATACCGTTGGTGAATAGGCCGCGGAGTTCCATTTTCCCCAAGTCCGTCATTGCCGCGCTCTGCCGCGGCAATGACGCTGTGCTCAGCACCGACGGCTGAGTTCGCCCCGGCGAGATACCTGCGGCCTGCCCCGCACTTGATACGGGGGCAAGCGCGGGTATGACGTTGGATGTTTGGGTGCGGGCATGACGGCGTGGTTGACTCCGAAGTAGCTCCACGCGGTGGTGACGGCGAAGTCGGCGGGTTGCACTCGGATTGACAATCGACCCACTCACTGCGCACCACCCAGCTTCCCCACCAGCGACGCCACCATCGACATCATCGGTACCCCCACGCTCAGCTCACTCGCTCGCTGGACCGGCTGGCTGAAGATTGCGTCGAGCTCCAGCGGGCGGCCCTCGATGTAGTCGATCACGGTGCTGGGCCGATACGCCCCCATGCCGAGCGTCTGGGTGAGGAAGAGGCGGGCAATACGCGGGCCGTCGATCCGCGCCGTCTCACCGCGCGCCTCGAGGTCGGCATTGCCGGCGGCGACGACCTCGCGGATGATCTCGTGCGCGGCGTCGTAGAGCGGCGGGTCCTCGATCACCTGGTCGACAGGGACGCCGCCCGCGATCACGCAGAGGCCGTTGAAGGGGATGTTCCAGCACAACTTCTCCCAGCGCGCCTTGAGCAAGCTGGACTCGGGCCGGATCTCGACCTTGCTGCCCGCGAACAGGTCAACGCCGCTCTGCAGCTCGTCGGGATCGTCGCCATGGTGGCCGAGGTTGATCGCGCCGAACTCCTGGTGCAGGATCTGGCCCGGCTCACCGCGAATCACGCCGATGAACCCGAGCCCGCCGAACAGCGACGTGCCCACCGGCAACTGCGTCGCGATCTCCTCGTCAACGCTGAGTCCATTCATGATCGCGAGCACGCGCGTGTCCTCCGAGAGCAGCGGCCCGACTAGTTCGGGGATCGCGGGAATCGCAGTCGCCTTGAGCCCAACCAGCACCCAGTCGACCGGACCGTGCGAGGCCAGCGCCTCGGGCGTGCGCTCGACCGTCGGCGAATCCAACGACAGGTCGCCGAGGTGGCTGGACAGGTGCAGCCCGCCCGCCTTGACCGCCTCGTAGTCGCGGCGCATCAGGAATCGGACGTCGTGGCCGATCTCGGCCAGGCGCATGCCGAAGTATCCGCCCACGGCGCCCGCGCCGACCACGGCGACTCGTTGGCGCTGCATGCGGTCAGTCTCCGGCGGCCGTCAGCGGGGCGACGAAGCGGTCGACGCGGAACAGATCGAGGTTGTGCACGGTCCGGCGCTCCATGCTGAGGTCCGCCAACGCCTCGCCGATCGCCGGCGCGAACTTGAAGCCGTGGCCCGAGCAGGGGCTGGCGACGACGATGTTAGGCCGCTTGGGGTGGATGTCGATCAGGAAGTGGTGGTCCGGCGTGTGCGTGTACAGACACGTCTCGGCGCGCAGCAGCGTCCCGGCCACGTCGGGGAAGGTGTTGGCGAGGAAGTCATTCACGCGGCGCTTGTCGAGCTCCGTGATCTCACGGTCGTAACCTGACGGATCGACCGTCTCCAGCGGCTGATGCAGTCCCAGCTTGAAACCCCTGCCGATGTCGGGGAAGCCGTAGGCCGTCTCGGTCTCGCTGCGCTCCCACATCCAGAACGGGATCGCGCCCTCCTGGAAGTGCTCGCGATTGGCGCGCGGCTCGAACCAGTACATCACTTGTCGGGTGACGTTGAGCGGCAGGTTGAGCTTGCCCAGCAGACCCGCGTTCCACGCGCCCGAGGTGACGACCATGCGCTCGGCCTCATACGTGCCGCGCGCAGTCTGAATCGTGATCGGCGACTCGACGTCGTCCATGTCGATCGGCAGCCAGCGGTCGACCGGCTCATCAAAGTGCAGGTCGGCTCCGTGCGCGGCGGCCTGTTCGAGCTGACCGTTGAGCGCCGTGTCGATGTCCAGCATCCCCGCCCGCTGCTCGAGCACGCCGACCAGGTCGTCTGTGACGTGGATGCCGGGATAGCGCCGGCGAATCTCCGCGGCGTCCATCTGCTCAACCGCGATGTCGTGCTCGCGGGCGCTGGCGATCACGCCGCGCACCATGTCATTGCCCTCGGGACCCAGAGAGAGCGCGCCGGTCTGCCTGAAGATCGGCTCGCCAACCGCGTCAGACAGTTCGTCCCACAGCTCGTACGCCCGCCGCACAAAGGGCACGTAGGACGGCCCCTCGGTGTACGCCTCGCGGATGCCTCGGCTGTCGCCGTGGGTCGAGCCAAACACGTGCGGCGGCCGGAAGCGGTCAAAGCCAATCACTCGCTGTCCACGCCGAGCCAGATGCCAGGCTGCAGCGGATCCCATCGCTCCCAGCCCGACGACGGCTACGTCATATCGATCTCGTGAAGACGTCATCCTGAACCTCCCGCCGCCGATCCCGCCTGCGACTTCATTTCCGACGCCACCTGCGACATCGAATTGTGCTCCCAGTAGAGCACGTGCTCGACATGCTCCCGGATTGACCACTCGTCGTTGGGCGCTCTGGCGTCGAGCAAGGCGTCGTCCATGTGCAGCAGTTGTCCGACCAGTTCGGCGCGTTGGAAGATCAAGTCTCGGGTCAGGTGCGAGAGCGGCGACTCCTGCATCTGCTTGGCTGTGTAGCGGGCGGTCGAGACCGCGCCGGCGTGCATCCGGTCGTGCTCGGCGTTGTGCACCAGCAGCCGCCGCACGCCGCCGTTCATGGCGCAACCGTGCTCGGTCGGGAAGCCCAGGTCCTCGTCCGAGAGCCCCGAGAGCTGCTCAATCGTCTCAGTCAGCTGCCGCAGCAGGCGCAGCGCCAGCTCGGTCGATTCATTCGTCGGCATCCTTGTCTCCTTCCACTCACCGCGCCAGAAACTCAAGCAGCGTCCGATTCGTGAAGTCGGGCGCTTCCTCCGGGAAGAAGTGACCCGCGCCGGGCACGCCGACCGCGGTCAAGTCGGGGAAGTACATCGAGAACTGGTCGAAGAATGGATTGCCCGACGGCACGGCGGTCGACGCCGCATCTCCCGTCGTCAGTCGAGAGTTCCCGTACATCCACAGCGCCGGCTTGTCGAAGCGCTTGTGCCGGTCCTCGGGACCGTACTCCATGAACTCCCGGCCCCACGGATGGTCGTTCAAGCCCCGGCGCCAGACCTCGCCGACCAGGCTGCTGGTCAGACGCTCGCAACGGTACCCGCCGGCGACGTGCTCGTCGGCGTGCATCCGGTGGAAGGGCAGCGCGTGGCGGTAGTACGAGATCGCCGCCGCGTGCGAGTCGGGGTCCGAGAACGCCCGCTTGTAGACCTCGACATCCTCGTCCGTCGCCCAGCGATTCTGGGTCAGCCGCCGGCCGCTGACGTTCCAGGGCGAAGCGGGCCAGTCGGGCAGCTCGGGGTCCGACGCGCCGGTGAAGATCGTCTCGATGAACTGCTGGTGATACTCGGCGAAGAAGTGCTCGGGCAGGGGCCGCGCCTTGAACCAGAACCCGTGAATCGCGGCAGGCGTCCAGACTGTGCAGAGCGTGTCCATCAGCGCCGTCCGCGAGATTCGATCCTGGTAGTCGATCACCACCTTGAAGCCGATGATCCCGCCCCAGTCGTGTCCGACCAGCACCGCCTCGTCAACATCGAAGTGATCGAGCACGCCGACCATGTCCGCCGCCAGCGTCGCTCGTGAGACCGGACCCGGCGGCTTGTCGGACTCGCCGTAGCCGCGCGTGTCGGGCACGATCACGCGGTATCCCGCATCAACCAGCGCCGGCACCTGGTGCCGCCATTCGTACGAGGTCTCGGGAAATCCATGGATCAGCAGCACCGGCGTCCCGTCCGACGGCCCGTCGGTCGTGACGCTAATCCGGATCCCGTTGGAATCAATACGCTGGGTCTCCATACGCGCCTCCAATCACTCACCCGCGCAGGCTAGCGGGGTAGGACGTCGCCTACACTGGCCCCATGACAACCGAGCAGGTCGTTCACTACCGAGATGTCAGCGCCGAGTACCTGAGTCACGCCCGCACGCTCCTCGCCGAAGGCGATCTCAAGCAAGCCTCCGAGAAAGCGTGGGGCGCGACGGCAGTGCTGGTCAAAGCGGCTGCGGAGTCACGTGGCTGGCAGCACCAAAGTCATCGGCGCCTGTGGCAGGCGCTCGGGCGTCTGGAAGATGAAACCCAGGACAACGAGATGCGAGAGCAGTTCGGTCTCGCAGGTGAACTGCACACCAACTACTACGAAGAATGGCTCAACGAAGAAACGGTCGCGAGATACATGGCCGCAGTGGAACAGCTCGTGGCCAAGCTGGATCCGCTGTCGTCGTAACGCGCCCCCTCCGTCATTCCCGCGCTCCGACGCGGTAATCTCGCCCGCCGCCGCAAGTCAGTCAGGCCGTCAGAGTCATGCTGGGTGTCGGGTGGCCTGACCCCATGGAACCAGGACTCTCAGTCGAACGCCGACAGCACCTCGTTCACGACGCGGTCGTACATCGACTGTTGGTCGTAGCCGACCAGCCGAAGCGTGATCGTGGTCGCTCCGGCGTCAACGTAGGACTGGATGTCGGCGACGCACTGCTCAGGAGACCCCATCGCGACCCAGAGGCCCAGCATCTCGTCCGAGTACTCGGTGTTGTAGTAGGCCTCGAGGTAGCGCCGCGACTCGTCCAGGGCCGCCTGCCGGTCCTCGTTGACGTTGATGTTGTAGTAGACGCAGACCTCAAAGTCGTCCGGCAGCTCACGGCCCTCCTCGCCGGCGTAGCGGCGGATATCGGCCATGTACGCCTCGACGATGGAAGGCGGCTGGAAGGTCGTCATCCAGCCGTCGCCCAGGCGAGCCGTCCGACGCAGCCCCGCCTCGCGGTTGCGCTTCAGGTCCGGGCGCGGATTCGACGTCACCCAGATCGGGATCGGCCGCTGGACCGATCGCGGTTCGATGGTCACGTTGTCGAAGTCGTTGAACTCGCCGTGATAGGAGACGTTCTCCTCCGAGGTCAGCAGCCGCATTACCTCGATCGCCTCTTCCATCCGCTTCATCCGCGACTCGGGCGCGACACAGAAGGCGTCGAACTCGTGCAGCATGTCGCCGCCGCCCGGCGCGGCCTGACCCATGCAGGCGGCGAAGATCGAGCGGCCGTTGGACATGAAGTCCAGCGACGCGTACTGGTAGGCGAGCAGCAGCGCGTCGCGCAGCGGCGTCGAGGCGAAGCAGGCCGGACCAATCCGTACCCGCTCGGTGACCACCGCCAGCGCCGACATCAAATTCAGCGCGTCCAGCCGCGGCTTCGCCAGGATCGAGTCGCCGACCCAGATGCTGTCCCAGCGCTCATCCGAGTCCGCCCGCTGCGCCAGCGCAATCATGTCCTCCAGCGTCGACGCCCCCGTCACCACGCCGCGATTCGAGAGTGTCAGTCCAAAGTTGACCATGAGATGCCTCCTCTTGCGGAGGCAGGCTACTCTCCTCTCCCCGCGCTCGGCGAGAGGAGATGCCGAAGGCAGAGGGGGCCGACCGCAACCTGCGAAGAGCAATCCAGCCTGATCCGCAAAGGCTCAAGCAAACGCCGGCAGCACGTCCTCCGAGATTCGCTGGAACTGCGTGGTCTGGTCGCCTGAGCAGATGCGCAGCAGGACCGTCGTCGCGCCCGCATCGATGTACTGCTGGATGTCCTCGACCGCTCGCTCGGCCGGACCGTAAGAGCACCAGCGGCGCACGGCGGGTTCGGAGTGGTCGAGCATGTAGTAGTCGTCGAGGAACCGCTTGGCTTCGGCGTAGGCGGCGTCGCGGTCGTCGTCGATCATGACCGAGTGGAACGCGATCACGTCGAAGTCGTCCGGCAGCTCGCGGCCCGCTTCGTCCGCATAACGTCGGATGTCGGCGAGGTACTCGCGCAGCAACTCCGGCGTCAGCCGGGTTGACATCCAGCCGTCGCCGAGCCGTGCCACGCGGCTCAGCCCGCGCTCACGGTTGCGCGCGTCGTTGGGATTGGGATTGGAGACGACCAGGATCGGAATCGGCCGCTGCACCGAACGCGGTTCGATCGTCAGATCGTCGAAGTCGTGGTACGTGCCGTGGTACGAGGCGTGGTCTTCCGACGTCAGCAGGCGGATGATCTCGATCGCCTCTTCCATCCGCCCCGAGCGAGTGACCGGCGGCACGCAGAAGTGCTCGAACTCCGACGCGTCCGGCGCGCCCATGCAGGCGGCGAAGGTCAGCCGGCCGTTGGAAATCACGTCGATCGCGGCGAGCTGGTAGGCCAGCAGGATTGGCGGCCGCACCGGCGTCGTCGCGAAGCACCCAGGCCCAATCCGCACCCGCTCGGTCCGTGCCGCCAGCGCACTCATCAGCGACAGCGCATCCAGCCGAGGCTTGGCCGCAATCGAGTCCCCCACCCACACCGACGTCCACCGCTCGTCCGCATCAACCCGAGCCGTCAGCTCATACATCTCCTCCAGCGAAGAATCCCCAGTCACCACCCCACGGTTGGTCAGCGTCAGCCCAAAGTCAGTCATAGCCCGCCTCCGTTCCTGGGAGTCAGGCTAACTGGGTGTCGCGGTCGCCCCTAATGACCGAGCTCGACGTAGTCATAGCCGTGAGGGCGTGCCTCCTCGCCCCGATCGAGGGGCGGGCTGACTAGTTCGACGCTGAGTTCCAGACCCTCTGGAATGTTGGAGAAGGGGACCGTTTCTCTCAAGTCGCCACTGGGCTCATAACGCTTCCACCATGAACGCCCCTCCGCCCGAAGACCAACGACGTAGGCCCAGGCATCGGGCTGGCGCTCCCAGCTCACGGTCACAGTCTCGCCGATGCGTTCCAGCTCCAGTCGTTGAGGCTCGCCAAGCGTCGTCACAGTCTGCGTCTTCGACCATTGCAAGTCTTCGAGTCTCCGGGACTCTTCATGCGGATCAACGCGAGCCAGTTGGTACTCATACCGCGTTGTCGGCTGCAACCCGCCCCAAGTTCCCCGGCAGCGCCAGTCGTGGTCACGCACCGGAGAGAAGTCTTCGACGTAGTTCCATTCGACATGTTCAGCGAAACGCCAGCGCAGCACAGCCGTGTATGGCCGGTATCGGCAATCCCAGCTCAACTGCACGTGATCGCGATGAACGCTACGCAAACCCAGACGGACAGGCCGTTCGCCAACATCCGGGTCAGCTCTAGGAACCCGGAGATTGTTGGTAGCGAGAGTATTCGCTGCGGTTTGTCCATTTGCATCCATAATCGACGCCTGAATCTCATACAGTCTGCCATCCGTACTGATTCGGCAGTCCACCTTGCTTGAACCGAAGCGCCTATCAGTTTCGAAGCCCAACCTGTCACTGATTGACAAAGTGAACGGTGGCGCGCCACGATAAATCGACCATACCAACTCCAAATCAGTCGCTGCTCCGGTCAGGCAAGAAGAATCATTGTGTGACACCGAGAGTTCTAGCTCGAGTGGGCCGCGCACGTACCAATCCGGATAGCTGCTCCCGACCTCAAGTCCCTCCTCGGTCAGTGGAGCGACTCGCACTTGATATCGTCTATCGTTCTCCATGATCGGAATCTTCGCACTGGTCTGCAATCCCACGTCTATACCCTCTTCTCGCTTGTCGTCTCGGCTGACGTAGAGCCGGTAACCGACCACATCGCCACCGTGCTCAGGCGGATGCCAATGCACCACAATGTGAGTCCGCCCCTCGTCAACTTGGGAAATCCGTGCCGGGCGAGTTACGTTTGGGACATCGGCAGGTTCCGACCAGGGTGTCCAAGCACCGTCGCGCAAGAGCCGAACTCTCAGCGCTTCCGGCGCCTGGCCGTGCAGCGAAGTCAGGCTCGTTCTTCCGTATCGCTCCTCGCCAACATACCTCAAGTCGTTGTAGTACCACGACAATTCCGATAGGTCGGATCCTTGTTCGTCCCACTCGAATGCCCAAACGGCTGTGCTCCCTCTCTGATCCTGCCACCAACTCCACTCAGTGAAGCTTGGCGGCGCAGGAGGATCACCCTCAATCGGAAGGTCAGGTGGATAGGTGCGCAACAGCACTACGGCCTCAGCGGAGCCGACAGGAAGCGTGCGCGTATTGACCGAGATGACGTACTGTCCACTGGACCAGTAGTACCGGAATGGCAAGAGCGCGTGTGATTGACCAGGCGACACAACCTCGCAACTACTGCCGTAACCATCTTGTGTGCTCGGGCGAACACAAACTTCACTCTCGTATCGCGAACCAGTCTCAGGCGGCATCCAGGTGACCTCGATCTCCCTGTCGACGTAGGCGGCCTGGATATCGGTCGCGACTCGCGTCGGAGGCGACCATCCCTTGGGCGCCTCGTCCGTGCGCAGCTCAAACTCATTCTGTCTGGTAGGCCAACAGTAGGCTTGGTTCGTCGGAATCAAGCACACGTTCAGACCGTACAAGGTGTCTGGAAGCAAGTCGACGAAGCGGGACACGTACGGCGGACCATCAGCGACGACAATCCTCTTTGTTCTGTACCTCCCGCCGTCGACGACCCATAAGTCGGCTCGATACGTGAGACCACCCGGATGCGGACCCCAACGAATGGTGATGGTGTCGTGCGTCGCCTCTGCCTGCAACTCGTAGGGGTGCGCCGCCGTCGTCACCTGCGAAGCAGTCGACCACAGCAAGGACTGCGGAGCGTGCAGATCGAGGACATCGCGAAGCTGAGCCACCTGCAGTTCTCGACGCTCGCCGGTGTCTGGAGCATCGACCTGCCAGACATCGTGAAACCTGAAGAGGGGACCCTGCGTTCCGCGATGATGCTCGACAATCCACTCGCTGGCACCCTCGACGCGCCAACGAATGGCAAAGTCCTCGGTGCGTCGCTCGTACGGCAAGAATGGCACGCTCCATCTGGCCGACAGTTTCACATCCGATGCCCAATCCACTTCACTGGTCACGCTGAGGTCAGTCGGAGCAGGCAAGGGCGGCACGAGCCGTACTTCGACGACCTTGTAGACCGAGGCGCCCGCACTGTCACGCACATTGAGTGGGATGTATCGGGTACCCGCGCCTCTCGTCGATCCGAATGGCGAGCCGATCGTCGAGTCGTGGCAACGGATCAGGCCGGGATCGGTTCCCGAAACGACCTCGCGGCCGTCGACCGTCAAGCGGTAGGGCGCGACGCCGCCCTCGATGGTGTAATCGATCGTGGTCACCGAGCCCAGCGTGCAGGTCTCGCGGTTGGAGACAGCGGAGAACGTCAGCGGCTCGGGGTCGTCCGCGGAGACGGTCGCGCTCAAGACCACAATGGCAGCCGCGACAATCGGGATCAGCGCGCGCCTCATGTCTGTAAGACGCTGTTTCCGGCGCGAATGTTCCGAGTGCCCTCGCGCTGAGGGAACAGCACAGCCGCTAGGCCGTGACGCCCTCCAGGGCGAAGTTTCGGACTAGGTCTGCCAATGCCTCTGGGACCTCGAGATCGGCGATGTGGCCGGAACCGGCGAGCTGGACCGACTGCGCGCCGGGGATCGCGGCTCGCCAGATATCGCCCATCTCGCCGGCGACGACGTTGTCGTGCTCCGAGGTCGCGATCAGCGTGCGCGTGTCGATCCGCATCAGCCGGCGGCCGACGCCCGTGTCGGGGATCGGCCAGAGGAACTTGGCCGAGGCGCGCAGGTCGAGCAGTTCCTCGACGTAAGCGTCCATCGGATCGCGGTCGGCCATCAGCAGCTCGGCGCGCCTATCGGGGTCGCTGAACAGCACGGCGGTGGGGAAGCCCGGGTGTTGCGCGAACGGGTCCTCGCCCGGGTGACTCTCGGACCAGAGGCCAAGCGGATTGACCAGGGTCAGGGACTGCACGGCGTCGGGCCGGATCGCGGCGATCTCAGCGCCGATCCAGCCGCCGATGCTGACCCCGACGACGTGCGCCGTGCCAACGCCAAGGGTGTTGAGCAGGTCGACGTTGAAGAGCACGAGGTCAAGCCCGTCGCGGACGCCGGGCAGGTCGTCCTTGGCCGGACCCCAGCCAGGCTGGTAGGGCGCGATCACGCGGAAATCCTTGGCCAGCGCGTCGAGCGCGTCGCCCCAGCGGGGGATGCCGGTGATCGGGTGGAGGAAAAGCAGCGCGGGCGACTCGGGGTCCCCGCCTTGCCAGACGTGGGCCGTCTGTCCGCCGGGGGTCAGGTCAAGCGTGGTCAGTTCGGCCATCGGTTCACTCCTGCGATATCGCGCGTGCGCGCGCGTGGTTGACGTATCGGAATCGGTCTCGGCGACCAGTGGTCCTCGTGATCTTGCCACAAGTGTCGCAGACGTGGGATTACGTGCTCGGCAAAGAGGCGCGTGCTGCGCAAGGTCAGGTCGTGCGTCATGTCTCCGACATGGAAGACGCCGATCAGGTGTCCGGCCTGGAGCGTGGTGACCAGGTGCTCCAACTGCTCGGTGACCGTGTCGGGCGAGCCGGCCGCGAGCGAGCCCGAGTCGAGTCGTTCCTGCCAGGTCGGAACTCGCGGCGTCTCCGGATTGGCAAGCGCCTCCTTGGTCTGCCTGGCCCGTTCGCGGATGCCGCGTTCGGTGCGCCAACCCGGCGCCTCGGTCCAGCCGGGATAGTCGTCGAGCGTGTGCCGCGACGAGTAGTCGAAGTGAGGCTCGTAGCGCTGCTGCGCCTCGTCGTCGGATTCCGCGACGACGATCGTCTGCGAGACCGCACACTGATAGGGATTGCGCTCAACGCCGCGCGCGTCGATCCGCGACCAGAAGCCGTCCATCGCCGCTTGCGCGGGGGCGATGCCTCGACTGGCGAGACAGACGTAGTTGTAACCCCGCTCGGCGCAGAAATCCCAGGTCTCGGACGAGATGCCGTCGGCCGGGATCCAGATCGGCGGATGCGGCTGCTGGATCGGCCGCGGCCAGATGTTGACGTAGCGCAGCTTCGTCGACTCGCCGTTCCAGGCGAAGACGTCGGGGTCCTGCCAGGCGCGCAGAATCAGGTCGTGATGCTCGCGGTAGACGCGTCGGAACTCGGCCGGATTGGCGCCGTAGGCGAAGTTCGTATCCATCGGCGTGCCGAGCGGGAATCCGGCCACGATTCGGCCTCCCGAGAGCACGTCAAGCATCGCGATTTCCTCCGCGGCGCGGGTCGCGGGTCGATAGAGCGCGATTGACATGCCCAGCATCACGATCGCAGCGCGCGAGGTGCGACGGGCCAGGGCCGCGGCCATCAGTTGCGGCGAGGGCATCAGTCCCAAGACGTTCTGATGATGCTCGTTGACGACCAGCCCGTCGAAGCCGACCTGCTCGGCGTACTCCATCTGGTCGAGGTACTCGTGATAGAGCCGTCCGCCTTCGACCGGGTCGTAGAGCGATGCGTCGGCGTCGACCCAGACGGAGCGGTTGCGGTCGCGGAAGTCGTCGGGCATATGCGGCCAGGGCATCCCGTGGAACCAGTGGAACTTCATGCGCTGGCCGGGCTCAGCCGCGCCAGACGACTTGTGCGGGGCGACGCTCGGCCGGCATCTCGCGCATGTCCTCGGGCGGATAGCCGAGGTAGAGATAGGCGACGATGCGGTCCTGCTCGCCGATTCCCAGCCAGCGCTTGGCGGCGGGGTTCTCGGCCAGAGCGCCGGTGCTCCACTTCGAGGCCAGACCTCTCGCGGTCGCGGCGAGCATCATGTTCTGCACCGCGCAGCAGACCGCCGCGTAGTCCTCCTGGTCGCGCACCGGATCGTCCACCACCGCCTGTTGCGTCACTGCCACGAACAGCGGTGAACGCATCAACTTGCCGCGCGGATCCTTGGCGAACTCGCCTCCGGCGGCCAGGATCGCCTCGCACATCTCCTCGCGGGCGCGGCCCGAGACGACGTGGAACCGCCAGGGCTCGGTGTGCTTGTGATTCGGCGCCCAGCGGGCCGCCTCTATCAGCTCCTCGACGATCGCCGAGGCGACCGGCCGGTCGGAGAAGACGCCAATCGTTCGGCGGCCCCTGATTGCGGTGTCGACATCCATGTTCGCCAATCCTCCGTCCCCGACTCGCTCGGGGACCCGCTCGGGGCGCGACCCAGACGCCCGTCCAGCATACGATCACGGGACATGATTCGCGCGGGCATCGGCCAGACCTTCGAGGCGTTCGGAGTCGGACTGTTCCGGCTGCACTGGCTGCTCACCGTGATGGCCTTCATGTCGTTCTCGATGAACTTCGCGGTGCTGCCGGTGGTCGCGCACGAATTGGGCGGGACGAACACATCGGTCGCGATTGCGATGGCCGGCAACGGGATGGCCTGGTTCTTCATCGGACCGTTCGCTGGGGCGCTCACCGACCGCTTGCCCAAGCGCCGACTGATCGTCCTGGCGCAGACCGCGATCATGATCAACTTCGCCGTGATTGGCTTCCTGATCCTGGTCGGCCGGATTGAAGTGATCTGGCTCACGGTGAGCACCCTGCTGCTAGGCTCCTGCTTCGCCTTCACCGGACCGGCGAGGCGCGCCTACGTGGGCGACATCGTGCCGCCGCGCCTGGTCGGCAACGGGGTGGCGCTGCTGCAGACCGGGTTGACGTTTCCACAGTCGGTCGGTCCGGTCCTGGGCGGCTTGATGTTGCTGGTGCCGTTCATCGACGCCGAGGGCGCGTACTTCATCATGGCCGGGATCCTGGCGGTCACGATCGTCTCGCTCTACATGATGCCGCCGGGCAGTCCCCGCAGCGTCGAGCGAGGATCGGTGCTGCGCGAGCTGATGTTGGGACTGAGATATGCGGTGGTCGAGCCGCGACTGCGCGTGCTCCTGGCGACGCTGTTGTTGGTTTCGGCCACGGCCGGTCCGTTTCAGGTGATGCTGCCGGGCCTGCTGGAGAACGCATTCGGTATCGAAGCGAGGATCCTGGGTCTGGTCACCTGGCCGCAGGGCGTCGGCTCGTTCCTGGTTGGACTCTCGGTCGCAGGAGTGGTCGGCACGCGCTGGTCAGGGGCGATTCTGCTGATCATGAGCTGCGCCTTCGGGCTCGGGGTGGCGCTGCTCGGAGTGACGCCGAACGCGCTGGTCATGCTGCCGGTGATCTTCCTGGTCGGCTCGGGATTCTCGGCGTTCCAGACGCTCAACACGGCGGAGGTGATCCGGCAGTCCCATCCCGAGTTTCACGGGCGTATCACGGCACTGACGTTTCTGCCATTCGGCGTCCAATCGTTCACCGGGCTCGGATTCGGGTGGCTGGCCGACCTGATCGGCGAACAGGAGGTGTTCATCATCATGGGCCTCAGCGCGATCGCGATCAGCCTCGTCCTGGGCACGATCTACTTGCGCATCAAGACCCCGGCGATTCAGGTCCAGCAAGTCGCGCAGCAGGTGCTGCGGCGATCGCTGCGGCCGGTCGCCGCGGTCATGCGCCCACAGAAGTAGTGCCGCCTGCGACGGCTACACGTACCGGTCAAACCACGCGACCATCCGCTCGTAGTACTCCTTGACGAGGGCGGGATCGCCGACCCGCATCATCAGATGCGAGCAACCGGGGAAGCGGACCATCTCCGCCGTCTTGCCCCGATAGCGCAGGCCGGCGAAGTACTCCTCACCCTGGGAGATGGGCACGCGCCAGTCGTGCTCACCGTGCAGAATCAGCACCGGACACTGCACATGTTGGACATAGGAGATCGGCGAGCGCTCGCGGTACCAGTCGAAGTTGTTGTCCGGCACGTCGCCCCACTGATACGAGCCCCAGGACGGCCCGATGTCGGAGACGCCCCACATCGACCAGAGGTTGACCACCGGCGCGCCTGCGACTGCCGCTTTGAAACGGTGGTCGTGCCCGATCAGCCAGGTCGTCATGTAGCCGCCGTAGGAGTAGCCGTGCACGCCGAGCCGGTTGGCGTCGACGTAAGGCCGCTCGCAGACGGCATGGAGCGCGCGCAGCAGGTCGAGCGAATCCTCGCCGCCCCAGTCGACGGTGACCGCGTCGGTGAACTTCGCGCCATAGGTCGAGGAGCCGCGCGGATTGACGAACAGCACGAGGTAGCCCGCCCCGGCGATCACCTGGTGCAGCACATTGAAGCCCTCGCCGAAAAACCCGTTCGGCCCGCCGTGGATTTCCATGACCAGCGGGTAGGTCCGCTCGGGGTCGAATCCGGGCGGATAGACAAGGCCGCAGGGAATCTCCCAGCCGTCCCGCTCGACGCTGAAGAACTCCACATTGCCGACTTCGTGGGAGTCGACGAAGTCCGCAGCCGCCGAAGTCAGAACGGTCGGGGAGCCCCCCTCTGCCTTCGGCATCTCCCCCCGCGGAGCGGGGGGAGAGAGAGCGGAGTCCGTCGGCATCTCCCCCCGCTCCGCGGGCGGAGCATTGAATGTGACGATCTCGCCAGGCGCGTCGGGAGTGGTGGAGACGATGGCGATCGATCCGCCGTCGGCCGTGATGTCGAAGCCGTTGATCAGCTCTCGCTCTGCGCGGATTGCCTCGACCGGCGCTGAGCCATCCGACTTGACGCGGTAGACGCCCGAGCGTCCGCAGGCGTCGCCGGCAAAGGTGATCTCATCGCCGGACCAGACCATCGTCGGCGGACCCGCGATGGGGAAGAACCCGGTCTGCGGATTGACCGTGTCGTCGGTCAGACGGCTCCGCTGACCGCTGTAGCGCTCGACTCGCTCCAGGTAGGCCTGGTGGCGCTGCGACATGTCGGTGACCGAAACCGCCAGCGCGGAACCGTCCAGTGACCAGCACGGCTTCCCGGCCGACATGATGCCCGGCGTCAGCCGCTCGACGTGTCCGCCGCCGGCGACGCCCTGCGTGGACATCACGCAGAGCTCCGAACCGAACGGACGCCGCTGCTCTCGGTCGACGTTGCGGTCGGCGGTGAAGGCGACCCAACGTCCGTCGGGCGAGACGACGGGATGCGCGTGGTTGTAGGTGCCCGTCGTGAGCTGCAGCGCGGCTCCGGTCGAGGCGTCCATTCTGAAGAGTTGGTGCCAGGCGTCCTCGCGATAGCCCAGCGCATCGCCGCGATAGTAGGTGTCCCGCACGACCGTCGTCATTGAACCGTCGCGCTTGCCCCGGTGCGGGTCGATGTCGACCGTTGCGATCATGCCCGAGCCGTCCGGCAGCCAATCGAAACCCGCAACCGAGTGGGGCAGGTCGGTGAGTCTGCGAGCCTCGCCGCCGTCGGAGGGCAGCAGCCAGATCTGCCGCGTCGTGCCGTCCACATCTGAGCCAGGCCGGAGGAAGGCGAGCATGGCGCCGTCCGGCGACCAGACCGGACTCGAGTCGGACTGGCCCGAGGTCAGCCGTCGCGAATCGCCGCCGGCGAACGGCGCGCACTCGATCCAGGAGACCCGCTTGCCGTCCTCGACCTGTCCGCGGACGTAGGCGACCACGGAGCCGTCGGGCGAGATCGCTGGCGACGAGACGCCGCCCAACTCGAACACGATTTCAGGACCGATGGGAGTCTTCATCACACGCCTCCGTCCAATGCGCAGACCGCCGATCTTCGACCCCTATCCTACCCAGCGAGACCGCCACTCCCATTCCAGCAACGGAGCCACACCATGTCCAGCATCGACCGAGACGGCGTCAGCATCCACTACGAGGCGAGCGGCTCCGGGCCGGCGATCCTGCTCTCGCACGGCTACGGCGCGACCTCGCAGATGTGGGCTGGCCAGCGTGAGCTGCTATCGGCGAATCATCGACTGATCGTCTGGGACATGCGCGGGCACGGACTGACCGACTCGCCCGAGGACCCGTCCTGCTATTGCGAGGCGGAGACGGTCGCCGACATGGCCGCGATCCTCGACGCCGAGAGCATCAACGACGCCGTGATCGGCGGGCTCTCGCTGGGCGGCTACATGTCGCTGGCGTTCCACGTCGCGCATCCCCAGCGGACGCGGGCGTTGATGCTCTTCGACACCGGCCCGGGCTACAACAATCCCAAGGCTCGCGAGGGCTGGAACACCGGTATGGCGATTCCCCGGGCGGAGGCGCTCGAGCGCGACGGCCTGGCCGCGCTGGGCGGCTCGGAGGAGGTCCGCGTCTCGACGCATCGTTCAGCCGAGGGTCTGGCCAGGGCCGCGCGAGGGATGCTGGCCCAGTTCGACAACCGCATCATCCAGTCGCTGACGAGCATCGACAAGCCAACGCTGGTGCTCGTCGGCGAGAACGACGAGCCGTTCCTGGCCGGCACCGACTACATGGCCAACAAGATTCCAGGCAGCACCAAGGTCGTGGTGCCCAGCGCCGGCCACGCGGCCAACATCGACAACCCGCCCGACTTCAACGACGCGGTCGCGTCGTTCCTCTCCGCGCTCCCCTCTCCTTGAGGCATCCTGAGCGCTGCACAGTGATTAAGTCGCCCCCGCGAAGGCGGGGGTGAAGCCCGCAACAGTTCTGGAGCCATCATGCAGGTCAGTCTCTTCTTCCTTCCATCGGTCGGCACACGCGAGGACATTGAAGCCGGTATGGCCGGTCTGCGGCCCGAGCTGTACCAGGACACGCTCGCCGACCTGTCCGAGTTCGCGAAGGCCGGCGACGCCCTCGGATACGACTCGATCGGCTTCACCGAGCATCACTTCCACATCGAGGGATTCGAGGTCTCGCCCAATCCGGTCATGCTCGACCTCTACCTGGCCATGCAGACCGAACGCATCCGCGTCGGCCAACTCGGGCTGGTGCTGCCGGCGCAGAATCCGATCCGCGTCGCCGAGGACATCGCGATGCTCGATCACATGTCTGGCGGACGCGCAGTGGCCGGCTTCGCGCGCGGCTATCAGCGCCGCTGGGTCGACACGCTCGCCCAGCAGATCCACGGCGTGCACGCCGCCCGGCCGGGCGATCACGACGCGATCGACGCAGCCAACCGCGCCGCCTTCGAGGAGCACTTCAACATCATCCGCAAGTGCTGGACCGAGGATATGATCTCGTACCAGGGCGACGCCTGGCAGATCCCGCCCGAGGGCACGCCCTGGGACATCGAGGCGACGCGCAAGTGGGGCCGCGGCGTCGACGAAAACAACATCGTGCGCGAGATCGGGGTCGTGCCCAAGCCGCTGCAAAAGCCGCACCCGCCGATCTTCCAGCCCTTCGCATCCTCCGAGCGCACGATCCGCTGGTGCGCGCGCGAAGGCATCACCGCAATCCTGCCGCCGATGTACCCCGAGCTGCAGAATCGGCTCTACGACGTCTACCAGGAAGAAGCGGCGTCGGTCGGTCGGGAGCTCAAGCCGGGCGAGGGCCTGGGCGTGCTGCGCGACGTGATCATTACCGACACCGACGAAGAGGCGATGGAGCTCTGGCGACACTCGGCCGCATTCGCCGGCGGCGCCTGGTTCGCCCCCTTCGGATTCGCCGAGGCGCTGCGTCCCCCGGGCGGAGAGATCATGACCCCCGAGCAGCAGCTCGAAAACGGCCTCCTCTTCGCTGGAACCCTCGACTCAGTCAAGCGCCAGGTCCAGGCAATGATGGACGTCACCCCCGTCTCCTGGATCTTCATGTACCAGTACAACGGCCTCCTGACCCGAGGCCAGATCCTGAGGTCAATCGAGGAGTTCTCCGAGAAGGTCCTCCCAGAGTTCGGCGAAATCGGCGGATAACGCCCCTTACGCAAGTGGTAGGCTGTAAATCGATATGAGACTCCGAAAGACCTTCCCCGATAGGGAAACATTCACCCGCGCCTTACGAGAATATCGCGCCTGCCCTACTTACTGGTACGTGCCCAAAGCACGCTCGGTGAACGACACGAACATATCCGAATGCGCGAAGGTACTCACTATTATCGCTAACGAATACGACGGAGCAACATGGAACTACTTGACACAGAGCAGCCTGCTGGATCGCCTCATAGAGGAAGGGATCTTGAAACCCAAGGACCAGGACAGTTCACAAGAGGATAGAAATGCACTAACCCGCATCACCAAGATTCTATTGGAGACCCTAGGACTACTTTGGGTATTCGACAATCACCGGCTCGTTATCACCGACGTTGGAGAAGCACTACGCAACGCAGAGACTATCGAAGCAAGGCGGTCAGTAGTACAGGCACAGATCGCCAAGATTCAGTGTCCAAATCCGCTGCAAAGCAAGAGAAACCAGCGCGGCTTCAGTGGAATCGTGCCTCACCTGTTCCTGCTAGACGTCCTGAGAAGGACTGACAATGAGATATCCTTCGATGAATTCGAACTGTTCGTCAATCTCGCTCAAGATCAAGAAGACACTGATAGGATTGTCCAGTACATAACTTCATGGCGCACACTAAGTCCGGAGGAACAGAACGAACTGCTTGAGAACTTTGATCGCATTGAAATGGCCAAACACAGCGCAACACAGTTATCATTCCTACCAAGGAAAGGCCGGCTGCCAATGGGACAAACTAGGCGTAACCGCATCCACCTTAACGCCCCTTATCAACGTGCCTTCTATTGTTACGCCGACTACCTGCTGGCCGATCGTAAGGAAAAGACGATCAGATGCACTTCGCCTTCAACTGTAGAACGCATGTTGGAGCAAGAAATCGGTCAAGTTAAAGCAACCAGGTATGAAAGCAAGGATGATTGGTTCGCCTACATGGGTGACAGCCAACAACGCCCTTCCTGGTACTCCCACTTGGCCTTTGCTGTTCAATCCGCCAAAACCGAGGAGGAAGCAAGAGAGGCAGCTTCCAAGGCAGAGGAGACACTTCCTCCTGATGAACAGCGCAGCATCCGGCGACTCCAGATAGAGAAGGATATCGAATTGTCCTATGCCAACCGTCCCGGTCTCCTGCAGGGGCTAGAGAGGGACCTAGAGTTTCAAGACAATCAGGTAGAAACGCCAATAGGGAGAATGGACTTGCTGTGCAAGGGTGCGGACGGCAAGTATGTGGTGGTGGAAATCAAGGCGGGTGCTGTGGAAGACGCCGCCTTTGGGCAGATTCTTCGCTACATCGGCTGGATTCATGAACACTTCGACTCGGGACGTGATAACGTCCGCGGCATTCTCCTAGCCAGTGAGTTCCCTGACAAGGCAAGGTACTCTAGGCTCGGCCTGATGCGGGATGATGCCGAAGAGTGGCTGAAGCTCTGCTCCCATGGATTCCCCGTGAAAGGTGAGAGTGCGTAAGTGTACAGAATACCAAGCCACTCCACGTGGCCAAACGACTTGGTCGATAAGATCGTCTGTGGGGATGCTACGCGCGCCCTCCGGGAGCTGCCTGACGCCTGCGTAGCACTTATTGTAACGAGTCCGCCATATTGGAATGCGGTCGATTACGGTGTTGACGGGCAAATCGGCCAGACCTCATACGACGCGTACACTGCCGAGCTGCTAGAGGTGTGGCGCGAGGCCGAGCGAGTCTTGATACCCAATGGTAAACTCGCCATTGTCACGCCAATCTTGCCGATTCCGAAGTCCGAGATGGCAAGCCAGCACACACGGCACCTAAAGAACATTGCGTTCGATATCGAGTCATCTATACTGCGTTCGGAGTTAGCGCTGCATCGGTATGGGCTTTTCGTTTGGCAGAAGCAAACGTCAAAGAAAATGTTTGGAAGCTATCCTTATCCTCCAAACATCTATGAAGACAATACCATAGAGTTCATAAATGTTTACGTGAAGGATGGTGTCCCGCCGCCGTTGGAGAAGATAGCAAAGCAGCCCAGCCTACTTTCGCAGGATGAGTGGCGAAACCTGACGATGCAGGTTTGGCCCATGTATCCTGAGGACGTCCAGCGCGCAGGAGGGCATCCCGCTCCGTTTCCCACCGTTCTTCCGCTTCGCCTGATTCGAATGTTTTCATTCGCTGCTTGTCCCGAACGCGGTTTCGAAGGAGACATTGTAGTTGATATGTTCAACGGCTCTGGTGCTACGACTCTGGCCGCCAAGGCCTCGAACAGGCGTTGGATGGGAATTGATCTGAATCCGGAGTATTGTGCGCATGCGATAAGGCGATTGCACGATGTCAGCTCGGTGAGCCCACACCTAATCATGTTGGAGGAGGCCCGAGTTCGAGGCGCGCGTGACAGCCGGCAAGGCGATATCTTTGCCGGTGTTCGTGGTCTGCGGCGCGTTGGTGAGGACGAAGTCAGTTATGAGGCCGCAGGAGGGCACAGCGGTGATTGGCTAGAGGAGTATGAGTAAGGCACTCGCGACCAAAAGGACGACGGCGAAGCAGAGCTGTGTGAGAAGGTCTCGATTGCAGAGCCTCGCCAACAGGGCATCCAGAGCACTAGTAGTCGTCAGTGCTTCCACGGCCAAAGTACCTTCCCTGCGTGGAAGCTAACCCAATCGCTCCATGATCCGACCGATGTTCGCAGGATCCGAGCGCAGCTCCCCGACCGGGAAGGACCTCACCACCTCCGACACTGCCTCGTTGATTGGCGTGGGCACCTCGACTGCCTTGCCCTGCTCGACGACCCAGCCGTTGAGGGCGTCGATCTCGACTCGGCGGCCTCGGATTACGTCCTGCAGGAAGCTGGGGCGACCGGCGCCGAGGGCCTGGGCTCCGGCGATCAGTTCGGCGTCCAACTCGGCTGGGTCGGCTCCGTTGGCGACATCGACGAATTTCTGCGAGTCGATGCCCCAGACGCCCTCGATGTTGTGGCCGTAGGCGCGGCCGACCTGGATCACCTCGGCGGCGATTCTGGTGCAGAGCCAGCGCGTGTCGTCGCGGCTTCGGACTTCGCCTGAGCCGTAGCCCGAAAGCCCGGCGATGGGATTGGCCATGCAGTTGACGGCCAGCTTGCCCCAGCGCTCGCCCCACAGATTGGTCGTCGACTCCGAGCCGGCGACGTGATTCATGATCGCCGCGATCTCGCGGGCGCGGTCGGAGTCCGAGCCGTCCAGCTCGCCGACCTTGAAGCCGAGCGTGCGCGTGTCGGTGCGCATGCAGTGGCCCGGGTCGTACATGCCCGCGCCAATCGTGATCACGCAGCCCAGCGTGCGCTCGCGCCCGACGACGGCGGCGACGCGCTCGTCATTGATCCCGTTCTGGAAATCGACGATCGCGCCGTCATCCCTCACCAGCGGAGAGATGAAGGCCGAGGCCCACTCGGTGTCGTAGCTCTTGACCGCGACGATGCCGATGTCGAAGAGTTCCGAGAGTTCCTGGGCCTCGTAGAGGTGCTTCGCCTGGACCGGTACGCGGATGTCGCCGATCAGCGGTCCGCTGAGTCGGAGTCCGTCGCGCTTCATTGCGTCGATGTGCTCAACCCAGTGGTCGAACAGGGTCACGTCGTAGCCGGCGCGGGTGAGCATCCCGCCGACGACACCGCCGATGGCGCCGGCTCCGATGATGCCGATTCGGGTCATGCGCGGGATCGCCTGGGCAGGCGGACGGTGGCCCAGCCCGGCGTGGTCACGCCGAGTCGGTCGTTCTCCAGCCAGACTTCGAGTTCGACCAGGCCGTGCTCGTCGTCAAGGTCGGACTTGCCAACCACTTTGCCGCGCGCGTGGACCTCGTCGTCGGGGATGTTCATCCGCCGCATCTCAAAGCGGAACTTCGACATCCAGCCGGCCGGTCCGGCCCAGTCGGTGACCACGCGGCAGAGCGCGGCCTGGGTCCAGCCGGTGTTGTAGAAGATCGCCGGATGGCCGGCCTCGGCCGCAAACTCCGGGTCGTGGTGGACCGGGTAGAAGTCCTGCGATCCCGAGACCTGCTCGACCATCTTGGTCCAGTCGAGGGTCAGGTCGTAGCCCTCGATCAGGTCGCCCTCGCGGACATCTTCGAAGTACGTCTGCTCGGTCGCGATGCTGTTCGGGCTGTTCGGTGTGGTCTGAGTCGTCATAGCGGGCGCTCGCCTTCTTCTGCTTCGACTTGATCGGGAGTCCGGTGCGTACAGAGCGTGTTGGTGCCAACCGCGACCAGCTCGCCGTCCTGGTTGGTGATCCGCATCTCGGTCTTGATCCAGACCGCGCGCGGGTCGAGTCGGATCGACTTCTCGTAGATGTCGACGACCTCGGTCTGAGTTGCAAGGTGGTCGCCGACCCGTGCCGGCCGCAGGTACTCCCACTCGGTGTTGAGGTTGATGTTGCGCTCGCCCCGAGTGGGCACCTGGCGCATGAGGGTGACGCCCTCGTCGGTCGTGGGCGGCCAGACGCCTGCCCCGGCGAAGTAGCGGGTCATCACCGGCGGCGCGATCACCGCGCCCCACTCCGACTGCTCGCCGTACTCGGGATCGAGGAAGAGCGGATTGGTGTCCTCGACCATGTGGCAGTGGCGTCGGATGCTGTCGTACTCGACCGGATAGCGCCCGCGCACCACAGGCGATGAACGCCCGATCCACTCGCGGCGCACCGCCTCAATGTCGTAGGGCCCTTCAGCACGGACCATCGGTCAACTCCAACTTCTGCTCGACGCTCTGTGGGTAGACTGAGGATAACGGACAGGCCAGGAGCGTCCGTGTGGAGGTCGGTGATGAACGGTGAGCCCCGCAAAGAGGACACTCAATGACCACGACACAGGATCTGCAAGCGGAGTACGCCGAGGCGTGGGCGAACTTGCAAGAGGCCAAGCAGAGAATGGTTGAGGTATCGCGGCGGATTGGGCCGGAGCGGGTCGAGGACTACGAACTGCAGGGGCGCGAGGGCAGCGTGAGGCTGTCTGAGATGTTCGGCGACAAGCAGGACCTCATCCTGATCCACAACATGGGATCGGAGTGCCCCTATTGCACGATGTGGGCTGACGAGTTCCAGGGAGTGCTACGGCACCTGCAGGACCGGGCCGGGTTTGTGGTAGTGTCTCCGAACAGCGTGGACGTGCAGCAGGCGCTGCGGAAGAAGCGGGGCTGGACGTTCGAGATGTACTCGGCTGAAGGCACCTCGTTCATCAGGGACATGGGCTTCGAGTCCGACGGGGTCTCATACAACTCCAACGCCATGCCGGGAGTGTCGACGTTTCGCAAGAATGCCGACGGCGCCATCGACCGTATCGCGCGGGACTTCTTCGGTCCGGGCGACCTCTACTGCGGCGCCTGGCACCTGTTCGACCTGCTGGCGGACGGCGCAGACGGCTGGGAAGCGAAGCTGGAGTACTAGGTACTCGTGCGCGCTTACTGCTCACTCCGCGGACCGAACGGCTCCGGGATGAACGGTTCGTCGCGGGCGCGGAGGAATGCGCCGAAGCCGCCGGTCTCCCGGGCCGCGTCGAGATGCGCCACTTCAGGGCCATCCGCCGAGGCCTCGACCATCGTCGACAACATCGAACCCACGTTGAGCGCGTTGCGCAGGCCCATCGCTTCGAGTCCCCGCGAGGTGATCAGTTTGTTGTAGCGGATCGAGTGCGACGGCACTTGCGCCAACCGACGCGCGAGGGCGTCGGCCCGATCCATCAGATCCTCCGCGGGCACGATCTCGTTGATTACGCCGATCCGCAGCGCTTCCTGGGCGTCGAAGTGGTCGCCGGTCAGCGCGTAGCGGTGAGCGGTCTTCCAGCCGGCCAGCGCGGCAAAGAGCACCGAGCTGTTCGAGATCATCCGCACTTCGGGCTGGGCGAAGACGGCGCGGTCCGAGGCGAGCGTGATGTCGGCCGCCAGCGAGTACCAGAAGCCGCCGCCGATGCACCAGCCGTTGACGGCGGCGATGATCGGCTTCTCCAGCGTCATCAAGTGCATCATCATGTCCGGATTGCGCGACGAGAACCGGAACCAGCGCTCGAGGTGCTCGGAAACCGGTTGTGTCGGTCCGCCGACCTCGCTCTCGATGCCCGAACCAGCAATGTTGTAGCCGGACGAGAACGCGCGGCCGGCGCCGGTGAAGATGATCGATCGCGCCGACGGATCGGCGTTGGCCTGATCCAGCGCGTCGTGGAACTCGCGCTCCAGGGCAGGCGTGATCGCGTTGAGCGTCTCGGGGTTGTTCCAGGTGATCGTGACGACCGGACCGTCCTGCTCGTAGAGGATGTGCTCGTAATCGGGCATGGCGCATCTCGCTTTCGCTTGCTGATCAGAGTCTAGGCACAGACCTCGCGTACGCTGCGCCTTCGAGGAGCCGATATGCCCGGACCGCTCGACGGGATCAAGGTGCTGGAGTTGGCGCAGATCATCGCCGGACCATTCTGCGGCACGGCGCTTGCCGACCTGGGCGCGGACGTCGTCAAGCTCGAGTCGCCCCAGGGCGACGCCTCACGCCGCATCGGTCAGTTCGCTCCGGGCGAGAGCAAGGCCTTCCACGGCCTCAACCGCGGCAAGCGGGGGATCGTGCTCGACCTCAGCTCATCGCCCGGACAGTCCGTCGCGCATCGCCTGATTCCACAGTTCGATGTCTTCGTCACCAACGTCCGTCCCGGCGTGGCGGAGCGCATTGCGATGGACTACGACACGCTCGCCCGCTTGCGGCCCGATCTGATTTACCTGGAAGTGACCGGCTACGGCACGCGCGGACCGAGCGCGCAGCGGGCCGGCTCCGATGTCGTCGTGCAGGCGTATTCGGGCCTGCTCGCCGGCGACATGAAAGTCGATCGGCGTGGCGCGCCGGAGCCGATCACGGCATCCGCGCCGTCCGACTACGTCGCCGCGCTGGGCGGCGCGATGGGTGTCTGTGCGGCGCTGTTTCATCGCCAGCGCACGGGCGAGGGTCAGCGCATTGCCACCACACTGCTGGGCGCGGGGCTCGCGCTGCAGGCCCCCTGGGCCGGCGACGTGCCGGTCTCGGACGCGATCCTGATCGAGCCGCTGCGCCGGATGATGTCGGAGATGCGCGAGGCGGGCGCGAGCTATGCCGAGCTGATCGACGCCCGCCGTAGCCGCCCGAACCAGGGCAGGGCATTCCGCATCTACTACGCCGGCTATCCGGTCAAGGACGGCGCGATCATCCTCGGCGCGCTCACGCCACAGAATCGCGACCAGATCCGCCGCGCCCTGGGCATCGTCGACGATCCCACCGACGACGACGACTTCAACGCCATCGGTCCGGACGCCGACGCCATCGTGTCGCGGATTGAAGAACAGATTCGCTCCGCGCTGGCCGGCGGCACCATCGAGGAGTGGATGGCGAAACTCGATGCCGTCGGCGCTCCCGCCTCGCCCGTCAACTGGCTCGAAGACATGGCCGACGATCCGCAAGTCGTGGCGATGGACATGATGCCCACGATCGAGCATCCCCTCACCGGTCCCGAGCGCCAGGTCGGCCCATTGGTCCAGATGTCGAAAAGCACCACCGGCTCGGACCGCTCGTCGCCGCCCCTTGACGCAGACACCGACGCCGTCCTCCGGAAGCACGGCTTCACCGACGACGAAATCGGCAGTTTGCGCGCCGCAGGCGTTGTCGGAGCCGACGCAAGCGGCTAGTTGCCTATCCTCACTCAAACTCGCTTTACAGCAAGGAGACTCCGATGCCTGGTGCGCTCGATGGAATCAAGGTGCTTGAGGTGACGCAGATCATCGCCGGGCCGATGTGCGGAGTGATGCTCTCCGACATGGGCGCGGACGTGATCAAGATTGAGTCGGCCGCCGGCGACGGGATGCGGCTGCTCGGCCAGTTCGCGCCGCACGAGAGCAAGGGCTACCACGTCTTCAATCGCGGTAAGCGGGGCATGGTCCTCAACCTGCAGCATCCCGACGGACAGGCCGTGGTCCATCGAATGATACCCGAGATGGACGTGTTTCTGATCAACGCGCGGCCAGGCGTGCCGCAGCGGTTGGGCATCGACTACGACAGCCTGCGTTCACTCAATCCGTCGCTGATCTACCTGGAGAACACCGCCTACGGACCGAGCGGGCCGTCGGCGCACCGTGCCGGCGCAGACATCATCGCCCAGGCCTACTCGGGACTGATGGCCGGCGACGAGAAAGTCGACGAACACGGCGGACCCGACCTGATCACGGCGACTACGCCGGCCGACTTCGCCGCCGCCATGACCAGCTCGATCGCAGTCTGCGCGGCGCTCTTCCACCGCGAGCGGACAGGCGAGGGCCAGAAGATCGACACCTCGCTGCTGGCCGGGGCGATGATGCTGCAGAACGCCTTCGCCTCGCGCTTGCCGGTCTCCGACGCGATCATGCTGCAACCGGTCCTGGACGGCCTCGCGGCCGTGCGCGAGCGCGGCGGCTCCTATCGCGAGATGCTGGCCGCCAAGGGCGGCATCCGCGCGCTCGTCGGCGGCGCGTTCCTCCTCTACTACGGCGGCTACCAGACCTCCGACGGCGCGATCATGCTGGGTTGCGTCACACCCTCGAATCGCAACCAGGTCCGTAACGCGCTTGGACTTGGACCCGACGACGATCCCACCGATAGCGGCGACTTCAACGCGATGGCCGAGGACTCCGCTGAGATCGTGGCCAGGGTGCGCGCGCTGATCAGTGAGCGCTTCGCCGCCGACACAACCGAGAACTGGGTCGCGAAGCTCGATCAGGCCGGCGCGCCCGCCGCACAGGTCAACATGCCCGAGGAGATGGTCGACGATCCGCAGGTGCGGGCGCTCGGCATCATGGTCGACCTGGAGCATCCAATCACCGGTCCCGAGACGATGGTCGGTCCGCCCTTCGACATGTCGGCCACGCCGACCGCTGCGCGCGGATCCTCGCCGCCGCTCGACGGAGACACCGACGAGGTGCTGGCCCAGTACGGCTACAGCGCAGAAGGGATTGCGTCGCTACGGGCGTCGGGCGCGGCGGGACTGCCCGCTCAGAGCTAAGAACCCCAGGAGCCTGCGATGCCCGGACCGCTCGACGGGATTCGAGTCCTCGAACTGACCCAGATCATCGCCGGACCGATGTGCGGGGTGATGCTCTCCGACTTCGGCGCCGACGTGGTCAAGATCGAGTCGCCCCTGGGCGATGGCATACGCGTGATCGGGCAGTTCGCGCCGAATGAGTCGAAGGGTTACCACGTCTTCAACCGAGGCAAGCGCGGCATCGTGCTGAACTTGCAGACTTCGGAGGGACGTTCGGTGATTCACCGCCTGATCCGCGACTTCGATGTCTTCTTGATCAACGCCCGACCCGGTGTGGCCGAACGGTTGGGCATCGACTACGAAACGCTGAGCGCCCACAACCAACGCTTGATCTACCTCGACAACACCGCCTTCGGCCCTGAAGGTCCCTCAGCCGGCCGCGCCGGCGCCGACATCATCGCGCAGGCCTACTCCGGACTCATGGTCGGCGACGGCAAGGTGGACGCGCAGGGCAACCCCACGTTGATCACCGCCACCACACCCGCCGACTTCGGCGCAGCCTTCACCGGAGCTGCCGCCGTCTGCGCTGCGCTGTTTCATCGCGAGCGCAGCGGTCGCGGCCAGCTCATCGAAACCTCGCTGCTCGGCGCGGCCTTGACCATGCAGACCTCCATCGCCTCGCGCCAGCCGGTCAGCGATGCGATCCTCGTACAGCCCTCCCGGGACGCGATGTATGACGTGCGCGCACGCGGAGGTTCGTATCGCGAGTTGATCGAGGCACGCAGCGGAATACGCTCGCTCACCGGCTCCGCATATCTGCTCTACTACGGCGGCTATCAGACCGCCGACGGCGCAATCATGTTGGGCTGCGTCACACCGACGAATCGACAGCAGGTTCGCAACGCCATCGGACTGACCAATGCCGATGATGCGACCGACGCGCCGGGATTCAATCCGCTCGATCCGGGCGCTGCGTCGGTGGTGGAACATGCCCAGCGCAACATCGCCGATCGATTCCGCAGCAACACGACTGAGCACTGGTTGAACAGGCTCGACGCCGCCGGCGCGCCGGCCTCGCAGGTCAACACGCCGGAGGACATCCTCGACGACCCGCAAGTACAAGCCATCGGCGCTCCTCTGCAGCTGGATCATCCGCTGACCGGTCCGGAGACACTGATCGGCCCCACGATCCGGATGTCCGACTCGCCCGTCGAGGCGCAAGGTCCGTCACCCGTACTTGACGCCGACACGGACGATGTTCTGCGCGAACACGGCTACGACGATGACGAGATCGCCGCGCTGCGCGCATCGGGCGCCGTCGGGATCGGCAGCGCGTAGGTTTGCGCCGGCCCGACGCTCTGCTCATTTGCCCGCCGGAGGGTAGGGATCGTTCAGGCTGAACTCTCGTTGGGTGTCGAGGATCGAGATGCCGTCGACCTCCTTGCCCTCCCAGAGCGTCTTCACATACTCCAGCACCGCGATAATCTCCCCATGCGTGAGCTCGTCCTTGAAGGCGGGCATGTTGCTGCCAAAGCCGAGGCCGAGTCCGCCCTCACTGACAATGCCGTAGAGCACATTGTCGGAGTGATGCCAGGTGTGGCCGTCGCCGTCCAGCGGAGGCGGCGGCAGGCGGCCGTCGTCGCCGCGCACCATCCAGTTGTCGGCGCCTTCGCCGTCGGCCCCGTGGCAGGACGCGCAGGTCATGGCGAAGATCTGCTCGCCGTTGCGCGGTCCCGAGTCCACGCGTGCCGCCCCGCCCAGGTCAGGCTGTCCCTGCTGCACAGCTTCCTCGGTCGCGCAGCCCGCCGCCGCGAGGATTGCTGCGGCGGCCAGGATGCTCAAGTGCCAGGGGCGGAGGGCGAACTTCATCGGCCGGATCGCATTGGGCCAGGACGGCTGGGCGGATAGGCTCACGGTAACCAGAACAGCAGGAACAGGAGCCAGGAGATGGTCTCTCCAACCAGCGCCGCGCAGAATCTGGGCACGGAAACCGCGTTCGAGGTCCTGGCCAGGGCGAATCGACTCGCCGCCGAGGGACGTTCGATCATCAACCTTGGCATCGGACAGCCCGACTTCGCCACGCCTGGCAACATCGTCCAGGCCGGCGAGCAGGCGCTCGCTGACGGCAAGCACGGCTACACGCCGGCCGCCGGCATTCCCGAGCTGCGAGAAGCGGTCGCCCGCGACCTGCAGCGTCGGCACGGCGCAGAGGTCGATCCCGATTCGGTCCTGATCACGCCCGGCGCCAAGCCGGTCATGTTCTTTGCAGCGCTGCTGATGGGCGAGCCAGGCGCGGAAATCATGTACCCCAACCCGGGTTTCCCGATCTACGAGTCCGTGATCCGCTTTTCCGGCGCGACGCCGGTGCCGATCGAGCTGCACGAGGCCGACGGCTTCACCTTTGATCCTGACCAGGTGCTGAGCCAGATCAACGAACGCACGCGGCTGATCATCCTCAACAGTCCCGCCAATCCGACCGGCGGCGTCTACTCCCGCGAACAGATCGAGCGATTGGTCGAGGGACTGGAGCAATGGCCGGATATCGTCATCCTCAGCGATGAGATCTACTCCCGCATCCTTTACGAAGGCCTGGAGCACACCTCCTGGCTCAACTACCCGCAGCTCCGTGACCGACTGATTGTGCTCGACGGCTGGAGCAAGACCTACGCAATGACCGGCTGGCGGCTGGGCTTCGGCGTCTTCCCGCCCGACCTCTTCCCTTTCGCAGAGCGTCTCGCGATCAACAGCTATTCCTGTCCCAACGCCGCGACCCAGTACGCCGCCGTCGAGGCGCTGGACGGCCCGCAGGAGGCGGTCGAAATCATGACTTCCGCCTTCGACGAACGACGGCGGGTGATCGTCCGCGAACTCAACGATGTGCCGGGCGTCAGTTGCGTCAACCCGCTCGGCGCGTTTTACGCCTTCCCCAACATCTCCGCAACCGGCATCGACGCGCGCACCATGCAGGAGCGCCTGCTGGATGAGGCCGGGCTGGCCGTGATCGCCGGGACCAGCTTCGGACATCTCGGCGAGGGCTACCTGCGCTTCAGCTACGCCGCCTCGTTGGAGGAGATCGTCGAGGGCGTCGACCGAATGCGTACCCTGTTGGCCAACAGCTAACCCAACCAAGTCGTCCCCGCGCAAGCGGGGACCCCCGCATAGGCGGGGACCGCTCGCTGCAATGGAGGAGCAGATGCCCCGCTTCGAGTACATCTCACGCAACAAGCTCGAACTCAAGGACGGCTTCCGCCACGCGACCCTCGGCGATGTGCCCGAGCCGGTCGTCTACGGCGTGCAGGGCAAGCTCAAGGAGCACTACGGCGTGCCCGCGGACGCCCCGCCGATGACCGCAACCCTCGACCACATCGTCGCCGCGGTCGGCGGTTGAATGTATGGCACCCTCGCGCGGGCGTTGTCCGTGCGCAAGGTCGAGTTCGACCCCAACACCTACAAGGCCGATGTCCTGGGCACGATCGAGGGCGAAGACAACCAGACCATCCGGATCACGAAGATCCACGTGGTCTTCCACATCCCGGGCATCGCCGACGATCAGCGCGCTGCCGCCGAACGCGCCGTCAAGTTCCACGCGCCTGGCTGTCCCGCCCATGAGAGCGTCAAGGACGCGATCGAGATCACCTGGGAAGCCGACTACGGAGACAACTAGCCCTCGACCGGACGCCGCGAGTTCCAGATCACGTCCTTGGGCATCGGCGCCGGTTGCGGCTGCGGCTCGACCGCGGGACGGTTGGCGACGTCGCCGGTGGTGATGTCGATGAAATCGTCCAGCACCACGGGCTTGCCGCCGATCGTGAAGCGGGCATTTGAGGAGATCGGGAAGTCCCGATCCGGCTCCTCGGCCTCGGCCTCACTCTCTTCGGCGGCTGCGTCCTGGTCTCGCTCCGACATGACCGCAACCTAGCATGAGCCCATGGACGCGCCTGAGCTTGACTACACCCGGCTAAGCTTCCCCGACCCGCCTGCGGAACGGCCGTTCGTCGCGATCAACATGGTCATGTCCGCCGACGGCCGGACCGTCGTGGACGGCACGGAACGGGGTTTGGGCTCCGACCTCGATCAGCGGCTGATGCGGGAACTCCGCGTCCACTTCGATGTCGTCATGAACGGCGGCGCGACCTTCCGCGCCTCCGGCACGTCGGCGCGGCTCAACAATCCGAAGCTGGAACAGTGGCGCGTCGAGCGCGGCATGACGCCCTCGCCGATCGCGGCCGTGCTGACCCGCAGCGGCGACCTCCCGCCCGAGCGCCGCTTCTTCACCGACCACGGATTCGAGGCCGTCATCTACCTCTCCAGCGCCGCCCCGGACTCAGTCCGCCGCGAACTGGAGTCCAGGGGCCGCCCGGTCGTTGTCGTGCCCGAGGGCGCCGAAGCTCCCGCCGCGCTTGACCACATGAGACAAGAACTCGGGGCGACCCGCGCCCTCGTCGAAGGCGGCGCAACCCTCAACGGCGAACTCATCCGACGAGGCCTCGTGGACGAGTACTTCCTCACGCTCACCCCGAGAATCACCGGCGGCGACACCGCCCACCCCGCCGTCCAATGGCCCGGCAAGCCAACGATGTCAGGTATCCGCCAACTCAACCTGGTGCACGCAACCCCTGCGGCGACCGGCGAGATCCTCCTGCGGTATCGAGTCGAACGCGTCTCTGACTAACTTTCGCGCACCAGCTTGCTCAGCGAGTGCAGTTCGACGCCCAACGCCTTGCCTCGGATCGTGTTGCAGACCTCTCCGACGTAGACGGCGCCCGTTGAGTCAACGGCGATTCCGTGCGGGGCGATGAACTTGCCCGCTTCATCTCCCTCGTCGGGGTGACCGAGTAGGGCCAGGCGGTTGCCCGAGCGGTCGTAGATGCTGACCCGGTGGCCCAGGCCCGGCGCGCCCTGCATGCCGCCCATCTCGTTCAGCTCGCCGATGTAGATGTTGCCGTCCGGCGCGAGCGTGAGCCCGTCGGGACGGTGGATGTTGTTCCACATCGTCACGAACTGGCCCGACTCCGAGAAGACCTGCACGCGGTGCGCCTCGCGGTCGGCGATGTAGAGCAACCCGTCCTCGTCGATCGCGATATTGTGCGGACGGATGAACTGCCCGGCGTCGATGCCCGGCGTGCCCCAGGTCTGCTGGTGGTTGCCGTCCGCGTCGAAGCGGTGGACGCAACTGTTGCCGTAGCCGTCGGTGACGAAGATGTCGCCGCTCTTCGGGCTGACCGCGGCGTGTGTGGGCCGATTGAACGGCTTGCCGCCCCATGCGGGCGCCGGGTTGTAGGGGTCGCCCAGCGTCTGCAGCAACTCGCCCTCGGGCGACCAGCGAGTGATCGTGTGCGTCCCGTCGTCGGCGCCCCAGACATCGCCCTCGGGACCGATCCAGATGCCGTGGGACCGCTCCGTGAAGTTGCCCTGTCCCCAGCTTCCTTGCCACTTGCCGTCCGCGTCGAAGACCATGACGGGGTGATCGACGTTGCGGGTCAGCACAAACACCGTGTCATTGGCGTCGACCGCGACTCCGGGGCATTCCACGAGGGTGACTCCGTCGGGAAGCTGCTCCCAGAGATCGAGCGCGGTGTAACTGAAGTTGCCGTCGGACAATCGCGCGGTCATCGTTATGCTCCTTGCGGTAAGGCGCTTATGTGACTGCGCCGCCGTCGCACTGCGCCTGAGTCTAACCGCGCAATACTCTGTCGTGAGTGGGCTCGCAGCGAGCCTCGCGGAGAGGATCCCGTGTCTGACGCCAGACCACTTGACGAGCTGTCGCAACAACTCGAAGCGGCCCCGCCGATCCAGTCGAGCATCGATGTCAACTCCGCGGAGTTCCGCGAGAACACGGCCTGGATGCAGGGCTTGGTCGGCGAGTTGCGCGAACGCGAATCGACGGTGCGGGCCGGCGGCGGTCCGCGCAGCGTCGAACGGCATCACGCCCGCGGCAAACTGCTCGCGCGCGAGCGGATCGAGCGGATGCTGGATCCGGACTCCCCGTTCCTCGAACTCTCGCCGCTCGCGGCCAATGGGATGTACGACGACGAGGCGCCCGGCGCGGGGATCGTCACCGGCATCGGTCGAGTCGCGGGACGCGAGATCATGGCAGTCGCCAACGACGCAACCGTGAAGGGCGGCAGCTACTACCCGATCACGGTCAAGAAGCACCTGCGCGCGCAGGAGATTGCCGCCCAGAACCGCCTGCCCTGCGTCTACCTGGTCGACTCGGGCGGCGCGTTCCTGCCGATGCAGGCGGACGTCTTTCCCGATCGCGACCACTTCGGCCGCATCTTCTACAACCAGGCGACGATGTCCGCAGCCGGCATCCCGCAGATCGCCGCGGTGATGGGATCATGCACCGCCGGCGGCGCGTATGTGCCGGCGATGTCGGACGAAGCGATCATCGTCGACGGCGTGGGGACTATCTTCCTCGGCGGCCCGCCGCTCGTCCGTGCGGCGACCGGCGAAGAGATCTCGGCCGAGGAACTCGGCGGCGGGCTCGTCCACACGCAGGTTTCCGGCGTCGCCGACCATCTCGCTGAGGACGATGAACACGCGCTTGAACTGGTCCGCGCCGCGGTCGCCAACCTGGGCCGCGACTCCGCAACCGCCTGGCCCGTGACGCCGCCGGAGCAGGTTGAATCACCGCTCTACGACCCGGCCGAGATCTACGGGATCGTGCCCCAATCGACGCGCAAGCCGTTCGATGTCCGCGAAGTGATCGCCCGCTTCGTCGATGGGTCCCGCTTCCATGAGTTCAAGCCGTCGTACGGCTCGACATTGGTCTGCGGTTTCGCGCGGGTGATGGGCCACCCGATCGGGATTGTCGCGAACAACGGCATTCTGTTCTCGGAGTCGGCGCTCAAGGGCGCGCACTTCATCCAGCTCTGCGCCAAGCGCGGCACGCCGCTGATGTTTCTGCAGAACATCACCGGATTCATGGTCGGACGGCGATACGAACACGAAGGGATCGCCAAGCACGGCGCGAAGATGGTTACCGCCGTCGCCTGCGCCGAGGTGCCCAAGTTCTCAATTGTGCTGGGCGGCTCGTTCGGCGCGGGCAACTACGCCATGTGCGGCCGCGCCTATTCGCCGCGGCTGCTGTGGAGCTGGCCGAATGCGCGCGTGTCGGTGATGGGCGGCGAACAGGCTGCCAACGTGTTACTCACGATCCGTCAGGACGCGCTCGCCCGACAGGGCGAGACGATGAGCGCCGACCAGCAACGAGAGTTCATGGCCCCGACGCTGGCCAAGTACGAAGAAGAAGGCGCGGCCTACTACGGCTCGGCCCGGATCTGGGATGACGGCATCCTCGATCCGGCCGACACCAGGCAAGCGCTCGGCGTCGGTCTGGCGGCCGCTCGCAACGCGCCCGTGCCCGAGTCGCAGTTCGGCGTATTCCGAATGTAGCTCGCGATGGCAACACAGAATCCACAACAAGAGACGGAATCGACGGGCGAACGCCGCCTGCCGAGGCTCGCCGGACTCGACGGCATTCGCGGTCTCGCGGCGCTCGCCGTCGTGCTGTACCACGCCGGCGTCGCCTGGCTGCCGGCCGGATTCCTCGGCGTCGATGTGTTCTTCGTCGTTTCCGGATTCCTGATCACCGCGCTGTTGATCTCGGAGCGCGAGCACGACGGAAGCACCGATCTGCTGCAGTTCTGGCTGCGCCGGGCGCGGCGTCTGCTTCCGGTCCTCGCGCTCGTACTGATCGTGACCACTGCCTATGCCGCGCTGATGCTCCAGGACACGCTGATCGACCATCTGCGCGAGGTCCTGGTCGCCGCCGTCTACATCACCAACTGGGACCAGATCGTGCGCGGCGTCTCCTACTTCGAGATGTTCGAGCGGCCCTCGCAACTCCGCCACCTCTGGTCGCTGGCCGTCGAGGAGCAGTTCTACGTCATCTGGCCGCTGCTGTTCGCCGCGCTCGCGCGGCTGCTGCGGATGCGCTGGCTGTGGTGCATCGTGGTCGCGCTGGCCGCGCTCTCAGTGGTCTGGATGGCCCTGCTCTTCAATCCCGGCGACGAGCCGTCCCGCGTCTACTTCGGCAGCGACGCGCGCGCCTTCACAATCCTGATCGGCGTCGCCGCCGCCTTCGTCTGGAAGCCCTGGCGGCGGACCTGGAACCCGCCGCTCGGAGCGCTCATGGATGCCTTGGCCCTCGCAGCGCTCGTCGGACTCGGCGTGATCATGGCCGTGGGTCGGCACTGGAGCGACTGGATGTACCCCTGGGGCCTGCTGGCCACGTCGTTCGCGACGATCCTGCTGGTCGCCTTCGTCATCCGCCCGGGATCGATGATTGGCCGCGCGCTGGAGACGGCGCCGCTGCGCTGGATGGGCGAGCGCAGCTACAGCATCTACCTCTGGCACTGGCCCGTATTGCTGGCCATGCAGTGGGAGTTCAACTTCGTCCCCAACACGATCCTGACCGTTGCGGTCGGCCTGTTGGCGACGTTCATGCTCGCCGAGCTCAGTTACCGCCTCGTCGAGCGACCGATGCGCCGGCCCGCGTTCTGGAGCCTGACCCGGATACGCGGACGGCTGCGCGAGCTGCGCCCGTACCTGCTGGCGACCGCGTCGCTGGCGGCGGCCGTGCTGCTAGCCCTGGTTGCAGGATTCGCCCTGCTGCCCGGCCGCTCGCTCTCGGACCTCGCCTTCACGGTCGGGGCCGAGCAATCGGGCTTCGAAGCAGAGCAACAGTACGACCAGGCAGCGGGTGGGCAGGCGACGCAACCGCTACCGATTCGCCCGTCGCAAGACACCCGGCTCAGCGCGTCGGCCACCATCGGCGCAGCCTCTGCGGAGGAACAGACGACACCGGCCACAGGCGACATCCCGCCATACATGCGACCGATCGAGCGTGACGCAACCACTGAACCGCCGCCGGGCACTGCGTTGGGCGAATCGGCAGAGCTATCCACGTTGGGAGCCGGCGACGATCCGTCGGCCCTCGTGACGCAACCGCCGCTCGTCGAGTATCCGCCGGGCGAATACTTCGCTCAGTACACCGTTCGCGCCGGAGATCATCTCAACGGCATCTCGCGCCAGTTCGACACGACGATTGACGAGCTGGCTCGACTCAACGGGGAGGAGATCCGGCGAATCATCCATCCCGGCGACGTGTTACAGGTGCCCTGTCCAGACGCCGCGCCCTGCGCGTTCCTGCGCCTGGAGCAAAAGGGCCAAGGCTGCGTGACCTTGCGAACAGCGCTGTCGCTGGATGCCCGAGCGCACGCTCTGCCGGTCTGCAAGTCGGACACGATGCTTGTCTCGCTGCCGCTGCGACTCAGTGCGATGCCAACGCATTCGCTCAGCTCCATGCCGAAGTGGGAATGGAACGGCTCGGAATCCGAAGGACTCGACTTCACCCTGTTGCTCGACCACGTTGCAGAAACTCCCGGCGGCGCGACCGTGCTCAGGCTGACCCACGGATTGCCCCCGCTGGCGATCGGCGATTCCGTGATGGCGGGAGCCATGTCTCAACTGGAGGAAGTCGGGATCGAGGTGAATGCGGAGATCGGTCGCCAGGCCTACCAGGGATTTACGATCCTCAAGCAGGATCGTGAGCGCAACGGCCCGCGGGACACGGTGATCTTCCACGCCGTCGGCGCGCATTACATGGACGCCAAAGGCTTCGGCAAGTTGCTCAGCGCCGCCGAGGGCGTCAGGCACCTCATCGTCCTGACTCGCCAGTTCCCGCCTCGCGAACCGCTGCTGAGCTACGAGCGCGACACGAACAAGATGCTGCGCGAGGAAGCGGCCAAGCATGATTGGGTCACGTTGGTCGATTGGAATGAGATCACAAACGGCCGCGAGTCAGAGGTCTCATGGGATGGGACGCATCTGAACCCGGTCGGCCGGCAACTCTACGCCGATCAGATCCTGGCCGCGATCGTCAGCCGCCCGCCGCCGCTCCTGGCATTGTCGGGCTGGTAGCCGGACGCTCGGACCGCTGCTCGACTGAAGCGGGAGCCTGGAGTCGCAGACGCGTACGCGTCACTCAGGCAGCGACTGACCATAGCCGGTGACCGAAACGACATCGCGCCGCTTGAACAGCCACTCGCCGTCGACTTTGACGACGACATCCTCGTAACCCAGCAGGATCGAGGCCACCGACCCATCCGGCGACGGCACCTTGAAGTCGAGGAAGCACTTGTGATGGCACGTGTCGCCCTCAACCTCGAAGAGATGGTTGTCGGTGAAGTGCATGCCACCGGGGAACGCTTCGGCGAGCTGTCCGCAGAATGGAACCAGCTCCTCGCGCCCTTCGGCCTTGCCAGCCGGTCCGGCGAACACGCCGTCCTCGGTGAAGGTCGCCGCCCAGCCCTCGCCGTCGGCCTGGTCAACGGTGTAGTTGTAGACCGAACAGAGGTCGATGATCGCAAACCGATCCTCAAGCGAAATCTTGCTCATTGTTCTCTCCTGTCGCTGCCCGAGTTCGTCTCTTCAATCTCCCCCCGCTCTCCGGGAAGAGATACTTCTTTTCTCTCTTCTCCCCCCGCTCTGTGGGGGGAGATGTTTCTCGTCTCTTCTCTCCCCCCGCTACGCGGGGGGAGATGCCGAAGGCAGAGGGGGGCTCCCCCTCAACCCTCGCCTTGCTAGTCCAACACCACAATCGCCTCCACCTCGATCATGAACTCCGGCGCCGCCAGCGCCTGCACGCCGATCAGCGTGCTCGCCGGAGCGGTCGTGCCTCCGAAGATCGCCTTGCGGGCATCATTCAGCGCCCGGCCCATCGACGCGTCGTAGTTGACGATGTAGACATTGGTCTTCGCCACGTCGGCCGGGGTCGCTCCGGCCGCTTCAATCGCCACGGCCAGGTTCTCGTAGGCCTTCTTCGCCTGGGCCGCAAAGTCGCCTTCACCGACGATGCCTCCGTCGACATCCCAGGCCACCTGTCCCGAGATGTAGATCGTCTTGCTCCCGGTCGCCGAGACGACCTGCGTGAACGAACGCAAGTTGACGAGTCCGTCGGGGTGGATGTGATCGAGTCCCATGAATGCTCCTCTGCGCATGGCTGCGGTCGGTCAGACTCGCTGGACGCTTACGATAGCGTCGAACGCAATCGCTCGCCTGAACGATGAAGGACCATACGATGCCCCGCTACGGACGCCTTGGACTGCCGCTCTACGAAGCCATCTACTCGATGCGGGCGATTCGTCGGATGCGGCCGGATCCGCTCTCGGACGAGGACCTGGAGATCATCCTCGACGCCGCGCGGCAGGCGCCCAACGGCGGCAACGCCCAGCCCTGGCACTTCATCGTCGTGCGCAATCCGCAGCTCAAGCGCGAACTGGGGACGCTCTACCACGAGGCCTGGTGGGCCAAGCGCGCAGACGAGGGCATCGAGGGCCCCGACCATCCCGCATTCGAGAACCCGGTCCGCCGCTCCGCCATGCGGCTCGCCGACGAGATTGGCGACGTGCCGGTCATGATCCTGCTCTGCGCCACCGCACAAGGGCCCGGTGCCGCGAACTCAGTCATACCGTCGGTCCAGAATCTGCTGCTCGCCGCCCGCGGCCTCGGCATCGGCGGCACGATCACGACGCTGCACCCGGTCGTCGACGAACGCGTCAAGGCGCTGCTCGAGATCCCCGACGAGGCGCAGATCGTCTACTGCGTCCCGCTCGGCTACCCCAGAGGCCGCTTCGGTCCGCTCAATCGCAAGCCGCTGCGCGACATCGTCTCCGAAGACAAGTGGGGCGCCACCCCCAACTGGATCGACTGACCCTTACGGACCTTTACGGCACCAGCATCGAACGCGACACGTTCGTCTCCCGTTCGTGCCACTCGCTGTCCTCGAATGCCTGATTGACGTCGGCCAGGGGATAGGTGTGCGAGACGATCTTGTCGTAGGGAATGTCCCGCTGATTCTTGAGCAGCATGTCCATCATCAGCGGCAGCAGATGCGGCCGGTACATCACCGAGCCCATGATCTTCTTGCCGCTCAGGATCGTGCTCGGATCAATCTCGACCGTGCGACCGCGCACGATGTCGCCAATCTCGACGAACGTGCCGCCGTTGGCCAGGTAGGTCAGACCCTCGGCCAGGAGCTCCGCTCGGCCGACAAGTTCCATCACGATGTTCGCCCCGCGACCCTCGGTCAGCTCCCAGACCGCGCGGCGGCGCGTGTCGGGCGTGTTGAACTCCTCGATGTTAATCGTGTGATCGGCCCCGAACTCCTCGGCCAGCGCCAGACGCTGCGGCAGCCGGTCGAGCACGATCACCTTGTGCGCGCCCATGTCCTTGGCCATCGCGGTCGCGTTGAGGCCCAGCCCGCCCGCGCCCTGGATCACGACGAAGTCGTTCTCCTTGCAGCCGGCCCGCATCAGACCCTCGGTCGTCGTGCCCATCGCGCAGTTGACGAAGCCCAGGACCTCGTCCGGCAGCTCGTCCGGGACCTTGAACACGGGATGATTGGGCCGCAGGTAGTAGTAGTCGGCGTAGGTGCCGGTGAAGTAGGGCGCGACCCCTGCCTCGCGCGACCAGGCGGCCCGATCCGAGCACCAGTTGGGTTCGCCGCGCGAGCACTGGTAGCACCGCCCGCAAGGCGTGATCGCCGAGTACATCAGCCGGTCGCCGACGGCGATTTCGCGGCCCAGCGAGTCGGTCGAAACGCCCGCGCCCAGCGCATGCACCACGCCGGTGCCCTCGTGACCCATCACCCGCCCGTTCGACGGCAACGGCGTCTCAACCATGTCGCCGCGCCAGGTATGCAGGTCCGAGCCGCAGACGCCTGCCTGCGTGATCCGCAAGACGATCCCGCCCGGCTCCGGCTCGGGAACCGGGTACTCCTCAATCACAAACGGCTGCCGGTACTCCTTGACAACCACAACACGTCCGCTGGGCATGAGCGACTCCTCTCCAGCCTGCTGGTGAGGCGAAGTCTACGGATTTCGAGATTGCCACAGAGGCAGCGCGAGCCGCTTTGATCCGGCGCGCCTTGCCCACAACACCGCCCGAAGGCGGCGTTGTGGGAAGCCAACGGCGGGGAAGCTCAGTTCCGCTGCTTGTCTTCGTACGTGTCGAAAAAGCGGTTCTTGACCGTCTTCTGGTTCTCGTAGATCGAGCCCTGCTTCGGCGACGCCGGCAGCGGCAGGTAGGCGGGGACCTCGGTCTGGCGCGGTTGCTCGACCGGTTCGCCGGCGCACATGAAGCTCCAGTACTGCTCCAGTGTCTGCGGCCCCAGACCCATGATCGGCCAAGCGTCGGCGGCGGCGTAGCCGAAGAGCAGCAAACGTCGCTGATTCTCGGAGCGGTTCAGGGCTGAGCCGTGCATCGTTCGCACGTGATGGAACGAGACGGAGCCAGCCGGACCCTCCAGTGCGACGAGGTCCTGTTCCATGTCCCAGTCGAACTCCTCGGGCTCAACCGCGCCGGTGAAGTAACGGCCCTCGGGGTGGTGGTGGTCGTAGATCTGCCGCTTGTGCGATCCGGGCACGACCAGCAGCGGACCATTGATCGCGAAGCAGTCGTCCAGCAGGATGCCCGCCGCGACGAGGTCGTCGTTCGTGTGCGGGTAGAAGGGCCAGTCCTGGTGCCACTCGACCGGCGCGCCGTACTCGGCCGCCTTCATGTTCAGCTTGTCGTTCTGCAAGCGGACGTTGGGGCCAATCAGCGCCGTCACCACCTCCATCAGCACCGGATGCTGGGCCAGCTCTCGGAAGAACGGCCAATGCGACGACGGCGACTTCAGCCGCCGCACGCGAGGCTCTTCCGGCGTGTGCGAGTCTTCGAGGTCGTACTGCGCGTTGTGGTCGGTCAGTCCCGCCGCCTCGGCGACAATCCGGTCGGTCTCGTCGCGCAGCGACTGCAGCACGTCGTCGGGCAGCAGCTTGGGCATCAGCAGGTAGCCGTTCTCGTGATAGAACTCAACCTGTTCCCGGGTGATCGTCGATGCAGTCGCAGTAGTCATGAGTCCCCCTCGCGCAACACCAAACAGGATAGACACTTCCCTCTATTCCCATCTCTCCCCCCGCCTCCGGCGGAGGGAGATGCCGAAGGCCGAGAGGGGGCACGCCGACGCCCAGTAAACCCTCCACACATCACAACCCCACACAGAACACCAGTTCACATATCATCGAACCCCTGACGCCACCCAGATCAGGAGTTCACCTCATGTCCCACACCGCCAACCCACCCCTCCCCTTCACCAACGACGCCATCATCGACCAACTCCGACACCAGGCCACCAACGGCCCCGCCTACGTCCAGCACAGCGCCACAAAGGCGCTCGCTCACATCAAGGGCCTCTACGCCCAGGCCCAATACGAAGCCAGGCTCGCCTACGACACCGCCCGCGCCGCCCTGCGCAACGACGCCAATGAAGTCCCCGAGGAGATCAGCCCCGGCTACGAACGGTTCGTTGAGATTCAGAACGGCTCGCCCCCGACCGAAGAAGAAATCGCACGCGCCGAGAAGCACTTCGGCATCACTCTCGACGAACCGGAAGACGAGGAGGGATCCAACCTTGAAGAAGACGAACCTCCCTAAGAGCGAGCCCGCCTCGCCGCCTCTGCCGTTTTTTCTCACGGAGCGTCGAGACCAACCTCTGCGGGGTCATCCCTGGGCTCCCATGCCCCAGATTGCGCGACCATTCCGGCGCGCTCCAGGCGGCCGTGCGCCGCGCCTAGACTGTCCGGCATGACCAACCTCCCCGAACACCCCTTCCGCTTCGAGTCCCGACGCTCGCCCGTGCTTTCTCGCAAGGGGATCGTCGCGACCAGCCAACCGCTGGCCTCGCTGGCCGGGTTGCGCATCCTGCGCGAAGGCGGCAACGCCGCCGACGCCGCCGTCGCAGCCGCCGCGGCGCTGGCCGTGGTCGAGCCGACCTCGACCGGCATCGGCGGCGACTGCTTTTGCCTCTTCTACCGCGCCGACGACCAATCGGTCTCGGCCATGAATGGCAGTGGACGCGCGCCGGCGGCGCTCGACCTCGACGTCATCGAGCGCTGCGGCGGCTGGGATCGGCAGGGAGCGCACGCGGTGACGGTGCCGGGCTCGATCATGGGCTGGCACGACACGGTCGCCCGTTTCGGACGGATGACGCTCGCCGATGTCCTCCGGCCGGCGATCGAGATCGCCGAAGAGGGATTTGTCATGACCCCGGCGATCGCGCGCGGTTGGGCCGGCCAGGCCGAGTTGCTGGCCGATACAGGACCGGCCGGACAGGACCTGCTGCTCGACGGTGCTGCGCCGCGAGCGGGCGAGGTCTGGGTCAACCCGCTGATCGCGAACGTCATGCGCGAGGTCGCCGACGGCGGCCCCGACGCCTTCTACCGGGGACGACCGGCGGAACGCATCGTGGCAGCGCTCGAGGAGCACGGCGGAGTGATGTCGCTCGGCGACCTGGCCGGCCATTGCTCGACCTTCGACGACCCAATCTCCACCACCTACCGCCGACACCGAGTCTGGGAGTGCCCGCCCAACGGACAGGGCATCACGACCTTGATGGCGCTCAACATCCTGGAGGGGTTCGAGATCGACCAGCTCGACGCCCGCTCGCCCGAGGCGCTGCATCTGATCATCGAGTCGCTGCGCCTCGCCTTCGCCGATGCCCGCGCGCTGGTCGCCGACCCCGCGCAGGTCGATGTGCCGATCGACGAGATGCTGAGCAAGGCCTACGCCGCCAGGCGGCGGGCGCTGATTTGCGAAGACGCGGCAATCGAGCTGGCCGCGCCCGGTCTGCTGCCGGGCAAGTCCGACACGGTCTATCTCTCCGCCGCCGACGGCGATGGCAACGCCTGCTCCTTCATCAATTCCAACTACGAGGGTTTTGGTAGCTGCATCGTCCCGCGAGATTGCGGCTTCAGCCTGCAGAATCGCGGCGCCGGATTCGTCGTCGACGATCCGGACCATCCCAACGCGCTCGCCGGCGGCAAGCGGCCCTATCACACGATCATGCCCTCGATGATCACTCGCCCCGACGGCAGCCTCTTCGCCAGCTACGGCGTGATGGGCGGCTGGAATCAACCCCAGGGACAGACCCAGGTGGTGGTCAATCTGATCGACCGCGGCATGGACGCGCAGTCCGCGATCGACGCGCCGCGCGTCTCGATGTACGAGGAGCCGCCCAATGGCCGCATCTACGTCGAGGACACCTTCGGCGTCGAGCTGCTCGCGCGTCTCGCCGAGCTCGGCCATCCGGTCGTGCCCGCCAGCGGAGCGATCCGTACCGGCGTCGTCGGCAAGGGCCAGATCATCTACCGCGACCCTGACTCAGGCGTCCTCTGGGGCGGCAGCGATCCTCGCGCCGATGGCTGCGCCGTCCCGCTCTAGTGATTCGGCTAGCGCCCGCCGGCCAGCGGCGGCTCATCCGCCAGCGTCCCGTCGGCGATGAAGCCGGCGATCTCCGCTGCCGAGAAGCCCAGCTCCTCGCATATCGCGCGGTTGTCGCCGCCCAACCTCGGCGCAGGCCGCATCTCCGGACGTTCCTGATCGCTGAAGCGGATCGGGAAGCCGCCGTACTCGTACACGCCAACGCCGGGCTGATCCCACTCGACGATGAACTCCCGCTCCCGCAGCTGCGCCGACCGCATGAGGTCGCCGTTCGTGAGCACCGGCAGAGCCGTCACCTCGGCCGCCTGCAGACGCTCCGCCAGCGCGAACCGATCCTGCGGCCGGGTCCACTCCGAGATCAGCAGATCCAGCTCGTCGTGATGCGCAAACCGCCCGTCAACCGTGTCGAAGCGCGAGTCTGCAATCCTCGGATCGTCGACAACCCTGCGGAAACGCCGCCAGGCCTCGTCATCCTCGATCGTGATCGCAATCCACATGTCCATCGACTCGCGCGAGTCAGGACGCTCGTCGCGGCAACGGTAGACGCCCTGCGGCGCGCAGTCGCGGGATAGGTTGCCGCGCGTCGGCGCCTGTCCCTGGACAGAGGTTTCGAGCAGCAACTCGCCCGAGATTGCGGCGTACGTCTGGAGCTGGGACAGGTCGACGAAACAGCCCTGCCCCGTCTCTTCTCGCTCCCACAGCGCCGCCAGCACGGCGAACGTGCCGTGCAGCCCGCCGACCGGATCGGGGAAGGCGTGGCCCATCTTCATCGGTCCGCCCTCGGCGTATCCCGTAGCCGAGGCCGCGCCAGAGTGCGCTTCCAGCACCGGCCCGTACGACACCCGCTGGCGGAAGGGTCCCGTGTGACCGTAGCCGGTGCAGGAGACCGAGATGATCTGCGGGTTCCAGTGGCTGACCGTCTCATAGTCGATGCCCAGGCTCTTCACGCCGCGCGGGCTGAAGTTGTCGACGATTACGTCCGACGCTTCGACCAGCCGACGCCAGATGCGCTTGCCCGACTCCGACTTCAAGTCGGCGCAGAGTCCGCGCTTGTTGCGGTTGAGCTTGTTGAAGATGCCCGCCCGGTTCCACGGATCGGGACCGGGCTGCCCTTCGGGATAGACCGATGCCCGCAGCGTCGGCTCGACCTCCTCGCCGCGCCGCCAGTCGTCCAGCGCCGCTCGCAGGGCCGGGTCGTCGGGCAGGTGTCCGCCGCGGGCGCTGTCCTGCTCGATCTTGATCACGTCCGCGCCGAGGTCGCCCAGCATCCGCCCGACCAGCGGCCCCGCCCAGGCATAGCCGAACTCGAGCACGCGAATTCCCGACAACATGCCGTCAGCCACCGTTCGCTCCACCCCGCACACCGCGCACGATGCGCACGACGCCCGCTTCGTCCAGTTTCGCAATCTCGCTCTCCAGGAATCCGGCCTCAGCCAGGATTTCTGCCGAGTGCGCACCCAGTTCCGGAGCGGCTCGAAGTGATTCCGGAGCCGACGGCAACGCAAACGGCACGCCGGGCATCTTGGCCGAGCCGCCAAGTGCTTCCGGGTATGCCCAGTAGGCGCGCGCCTGGAGCTGTTCGTCTTCCAGCACCTCGTCCATCGCGAGCACGGCGCTGGCCGGCACGTGATGCGACTGCAAGTGCTCGACCACCTCGGTGCGAGTACGGGCCATCAGGAAGGGGGCGAACCGACCGTCGATCTCCTCGGCCGCGTCGAAGCGCAGCCCTGCGGTCGCATAGCGAGGGTCGTGCGCCATCTCCGGCAGGTCCAATGCGATGCAGAGATTGATCCACTGCGCCAGCGTCGGCGCGGCGATGCAGACCCAGCCGTCGCTGACCGGCATCAGGGAGACGGGATGATGCGCCTCGGCGTGTCGATTGCTGGCGCGGTGCTTGATCCGTCCCTGGTGCGACCACATGACGAGGCTCCACTGGTGCGAGGACGCCATGGCCTCCATCGCGCCCACATCGACGAGCTGGCCGCGACCGCTCGTCCGACGCGACCAGAGGGCCGCCATCGCCCCGACGGCGGCCGTCACTCCGGCCACGTAGGACGCCCACGGTCCCGCGCCCTGCAGCGGCTCGCGCTGCGGATCGCCGGTCAGATAGAGATAGCCGCCGGCCGCCCAGTCGGTCAGGTCGGAGGATCGCCAGCCGGCCCAGGGACCGGTCAGACCGTAGGACGTCGCTGAAACGTGGATCAGCCTCGGACGGGTCGCACGGACGCGGCGGTCGAAGTCCAGCGCCGCGTCCGCCGGCATCGAGCTGACGACCACATCGGCGGCATCGAGCAGCCGGCCGAGCGCTTCGAATCCTTGGGGCGAAGTCCAGTCGAGCGAGACGCCGCGCTTCCAGGCCGAGAGACACTCGAAGGCGGCGCTTCGTGCAGGCTGTTCCGCATTGAGCAACGGCGGTCGAGTGCGCAGCGCCGAGCCGTCGATGCGCTCGATCAGCGTGACCTGCGCGCCGGCGGTCGCCAGCAGCCGCGCGCAGTAGGCTCCGGCGACCGTCTCGCTCAGGTCCAGCACCCGCAGTTGCGACATTCCCGCCATGCGAGAGACCCTCTACACCTTCGCCACGGGCACGACGCCCTCGTAGATGCCGGGCATCCATTTGCCATCCGGGCCGAGCGCCTGCTCAATCATCACCGGCGCCATGTCTTTCGCGGCCGCGTAGAGATCCGCGACGTCATGAAACGATCCGAACGAGGCAGCCCTGAGTCCGGGCCGCCAGATCACCGTGGGCACTTCCGAGCCGAACTGGTCGATCTCCGCCTTGGTCCGCTCCTGAACGGCGATCTCCATCGAGCGCATGAGCAGATCCACCAACCCGCGCGGTCGGTACGGCGACGGCTGCACGCCGAGATCAACGGCCAGCGTTTGTGTCGCGCCCTGGAACAGCGCGGTCTCGAGGTCGAGACCCGAGGAGAGGCCGCCGTCGACGCACCAGTCGTCCTCGAGCCGCACCGGCGGAAACAGCCCCGGCACAGCAATCGAAGCCATCACGGAGGCCAGCAGTTCACCACTGGAGACCACGTGCTTGCGACCGCTGGAGAGGCTGGTGGTCACGACGAACAGGGGGATTTCCGTGGCCGATATCTCATCGATCGCGACGTGCGGCCTGAACAGATTGCGCAGGAAGCGATTGGAGTACAGCGATGTCCCCCGAGTCAGCAGATTGCGTCCGATTCTGAGCAAGTTGCGATGCCAGAGCCGCGTGCTGCGCAGTTCCATCCAGAGATCGGCCAGCCCGTCGATGCTGTTCGGGTGGAGAGCCAGGAACGCCCCGTTGACGGCGCCTACCGACGAGCCCACGATCAGATCAGGTCGGACGCCCTTGCGGATCAGTTCCTCGATGAACGGCACCTGGACAATTCCCGACGCGCCACCACCACTGAGGACTAGCGCAAGCCGCGGTTCGCGGGCAAGTGGGACTGATTGTTGCGCAAGGGGCATGGGACCTCACCCTATTCCTCTCGTAGGTCAGAGAGGAGCGATAGGGGACGCACGCGCATGCTTACGCTTGCGGCCTTCGATCGGGCACGATTTCGGTCAGGATGCCGTCGGTCGTCTTGGGATGGAAGAACGAAGCGGTGATTTCGTCAATGGGCCCGCCAAAGTCGATGTACTGGAGTCCACGCTGCATGAAGAGCTTGGTGTCGCCGACGACATCCGTCGAGCCGTAGCCCAGATGATGCAGCCCGGGTCCCCTGCGCTCGAGGAATCGGCCGATCCCGCTCTGGTTGTCGTCCGGCAGCAGAATCTCGATGCGCGTCTCGCCAAGATTGACCTTGACGAAGAAGATTCTGGTTCGCTCGGGCGCGAAGTAGCCGCCCTTTGGGTAGGGCGTGCGATCGGTGTCGCGCTCGAGTCCAAGTTGGTCAACGAGCACGGCCAGCGACTCCTCCAGCGTGTTTGCGACGATGCCCACGTGATCGAGATAGGTAATCATGCGTGCTCCAAGCCGTAGCCGTTGACTGGCGCCAAGATAATCGACGCCTATTGCAACCGCCTGAGCGTCGGTGAGAACAGGCCGAACAGGGCGAGCGCGGCCAGCAGCATGATCGCGACGACGAACACGGCCAGGCGGATACCGACCAGCTCGGCGACGATGCCGAGCACGAACACTCCACCCTGCATGACCGCGAACTGCATCATCAGCACCGACATCGCGCGGCCGCGATAGGCCGGCTCGGCCTGTTCCTGGATCAGCGCCGAGGCCATCGCCATGCGTCCCGACTGGCCGATGCCCATCAGGATCATGATCGGCAGGCTCAGCCAGATCCAGGGCGAGATCGCCATGCCCAGGATCGATCCGCCGAGGAACACGCCCATCAGGATCAACAGCTTGCCGCGGCCGCTGCGCCGCAGCGAGGCGATGATCAACGCAGCGAGGAACGCTCCGATTGCCGAGAAGGTCATGAACAGCGCAGCGAGGGCCGGACCCGCGTCAAAGGCATCCTGCACAAATCCAGGCAACAGCCCCTGGAAGGGCGTGCCCAGCATCGAGATGAAGAAGGCAAGCAGCAGGACCATGCGCAGCACGCGGTGTCGGGCGATGTAGCGGAAGCCGTCGCCGATGTCGCGGAACGCCTCGCGGACGCCGCCGCGTCCGCGACCGGCCTGCGCGGCGACCGTTGGAATCGGCAGCATCGTGACCATCGCCAGCGCGTAGCAGCCGGCCATCGAGTAGAACGTGACTCCCGCGCCGGCAGTCGCAAGCAGCACGCCGCCGATCAGTGGCGCGCCGAACTGCATCATGTTCATCGCCGCCGTGTTCAGCGCCACGCCGTTCATGATCCGCTCGGGCGGCACGATCTCCGAGACCATCGCCTGCCGCGCCGGCACCATCAGGGCGACCAGGACGCCCTGGGACACGGACGAGATCAGCAGGTGCCAGAACTCGAGGATGCCCAGGACCGCCAGGGATCCGATTACGAACGCGTTGAGCAAGCCGACGAACTGGAAGAGCTGGGTCACCGACTTCTTGGGGTAGCGGTCGGCCAGGACGCCGCCATACGGCCCAAGCAGGAACTGTACGAGTCCGCTGACCAGCGCGACCAGTCCAACCGCGGCGTAGGACTCGGTCAGTTCATAGACGAGGAAGGTGCGGACGAACATCTGGCCGATGGCCGAGTACATCTGGCGCAGCGTCGAGACAAAGAACCAGCGGAAGGCTGAGTCGCGGAACGACTCAAAGGTCCGCACGCGCCGGCCGAACATTCGCATCGGTGGAGCGGCAGGGGTAGTGCCCTCCTCTCCCTGCGCCATCTCCCCCCGCGTTGCGGGGGGAGAAAGAACTTGCTGAGAGGCAGAGTGCGCCCGGTAGTCGTGCTGGCGAGCGCGTCGCGCGACGACGGAGTCGGTCGGCGGCTTAACCGCCATAGTGCCATCCGGTGTAGAGCGAGGTCAGCGGGCCCTCGTCAATCGGCAGCGCATCGCCGTCGAAGACGCGGCAGAGCGCGAGGACGTGCTCGCCGATGGGAATGAACTGGTTGGCTTCGGCCGCGACCCAGGCGAGGGAGTCTTCCAGCACCGGAGCGCCGGCCTCGAGCGAGGGATGCTCCAACTGCTGGTAGGCGACGCCGCGCATCTTGTCGGGCGCGGCGAATTCGGACGAGCGGCCCTCGATCTTTGAGGGGTCCGAGGGTTGCAGGAACCGCGCGGCGAGATCCATGCCCGACTCGGGCAACAGACTGACCGTGAGCTGCCGCGTCTCACGCAGATTGCGCAGCGAAGTCGCATCGCGCTCGAATGAGACGCAGAGGATGCGCGGCTTGAACGACACCTGCATCACCCAGTCGGCGACCATCGCATTGGCTGCGCCTTCCGCAGTGACGGTGCCGATCACGTAGATGCCGTAGGGCAGATGCTGCAGCGCGGATCGAATCCGCGCGTCGCGGCGCCGCTCGCGAGGACTCAGGGCGCGATCGTTCCTCTGCGGTTCGAATTCGATCTCGACCGTTGGCGTGTCCGCGCCCAGAAGCAGGTCGATGGCGGCGTTGAGCTCCAGCATGCGGACGCCGGCGGCCTCGTCATCAGGATTGGCGTCGGGGTGGTAGATGCGAGCGAGCCGCCGATAGCGGTCGCGAATCGTGTCGCGGTCTGCGCACAAGCCGACGCCCAGCAGCGCTGCAGCATCGGCCGCCGTACTCGGAATCGGCATTCTCTCTCCCTCGCCTGAGCCTAGAGGTAACGCTCGAAGTGGCGGGCGACACGGCGCTCCTGGTACTCGAGACCTGCCCGGTCGCGGGGCATGTGACGTTCGGCGGGGAACATCAGCAGGTCGTAATCGCGGTCGGCTTCGACGAGCGCCGTGATCAGTCTCGCCGTGTGACGGAAGTGGACGTTCTCGTCGACGCCGCCGTGAATCAGCAGCAGCTGACCGCGCAACTTGTCGGCGTGGGCCAGCAGCGAGCCCTCGCGGTAGCCCTCGACGTTGTTCTGCGGTGTGCCCATGTAGCGCTCGGTGTAGCCGGTGTCGTAGCCGTCCCAGTCGGAGACCGGCGCGCCCGCGACGCCGACCTTGAACAGGTCGGGCCGGCGCAGCATCGACATCACGGTCATGTAGCCGCCATAGGACCAGCCGTAGACGCCGACCCGCTCGATGTCTGCCAGACCCTCGGCAGCAAGTTGCTCGACGACCGCCGCCTGGTCGTCCACTTCGATCGTGCCCATCTGGCGGTGCAGATGCGCCTCAAACTCCAGGCCGCGTCCGGCCATGCCGCGGTTGTCCAGCTTGAGCACGAGGAACCCCTGCTGGGCCAGGTACTGGGCGCGCAGATCAACGGTTAGTCCCCAGGCGTCAAGCACGGTCTGCGCGTGCGGACCGCCGTAGACCGCCACCAGCAGCGGATGCGGTCCGTCGTCGTCGGGCCGATAGAGCGCGCCGTACAGCGTCGTCCCGTCGGCGGCGGAGAACGTACGCAGCTCGGGCGGCGCAAGTCCGAGCGGCTGCGCCGCCAGTTCGGACTGATGGAGCAGTAGCGGATCCGAGCCGTCGGCCGAGACCAACGACACCGACGGCGGTTCACTGAGCGAAGAGTCGAGCATGGTCAGCCACTTGCCGTCGCGCGAGAGCGACGCCGAGTGCACGCCGCCCGGCAATGAGAGCGTCTCGATCTTGCCACCCGACAGGGATACCCGCTCCACGCGGCGTTCCAGCGGCGAACCGCGGGTCGAGGTGAAGACAACCCGTCCGCGTTCCTGGTCGACCCCAATCACGCCATCGACGATCCACTCGCCCTCGGTCAGCGTGCGGATGGCGGAGCCGTCCGGCGCTTGCAGCGACAGATGCCGGTATCCGGTTGCCTCCGACGACCAGAGAAACGTCCCGTCGTCCAGACCGCGAGCGTCGTCGCCGACGTTGACCCATGGCTCCTGCAGTTCGTCGATCAGCGTGGTAGGCGCATCGGCGCTGACCGCAATCAGCCGCAGACGCTTCTGTTCACGATCGATCCATTGAGCGATCAGCCGTTGACCATCGTTGCCATCAGGCCACCAGGCGACTCGAACGAGATAACCGTCCTCGTCGGGCAACGGTTGCCTGACCGCCTCACCCCCCGACACAGGCACGACCCAGAGCGAGACTTCGGCGTTCGCGTCTCCCGCGAACGGGTAGCGGTGCGTCTCGACGTCCACGTCTTCGACGCCCTGATGCACGATCGGATACGGCGCGATATGTCGCTCGTCGACCCGCAGGTAGGCGATCCGACCGTCCTTCGACCACCAGTGACCGCGAAGCTGGCCGAACTCCTCCTGGGCGATGTAGTCGGCCAGGCCGTGGGTGAGGCCGTCTTCGGCGCCCGACGTGAACTGCGTCGCTGTGCCATCGCCGTCAACGGCGATCACATGCAGTTCGCCGCCGCGTACGAAGGAGAGCTGCGTGCCATCCGGGCTCAGCGTCGGCGTCAACGCGCCCTGCGTGCCGTCCAGCTCTCGCAGCGGCTCGCCGTCGACGGAGACGCGCACGACTGGTCCGGGGATCATCAGTATGGGCGTCTCGGAGTCGGATGCCCATGAATATGCGCTGACGCCCAACTCTCGCATTCGGGTCCGCTCGCGCAGCAGCTCTTCCTCACGCGACATCGGCGCGTCTGCTCCGGGCCCGGCGATCACCGAACGCTCGCCGGTCTCGATATCGATCCGCCAGAGCGACCGCACCAGTCCGCCGTCGGCGCCATGCAACCAGGTCACGGCCTTGCTGTCGGGTGTGAAACCGATCATTCCCGGCGCGTCCATGCCCGGACGCGGGTAGGTAGCGACATCCGAGATTGTCAGCCGCTCAGCCACTCGACGCACCCAACGCATCACGCCGAATCGCCTCAATCTCGCTGGCCGACTTGGGCAGCGCGGCGCTCATCACCTCGCAGCCGTCGTCGGTGATCAACACGTCATCCTCGATCCGGATGCCGCCAAAGTCGAGCAGCCTGTCCACCATCTCCCAGTTGACCATCTCCGCGTAGCGCTCGCGACGTTCGGAATCGGTCAGCAGCGCGGGTACAAAGTAGATGCCAGGTTCAATCGTGACGACGTAGCCGGGCGCGAGCGGCAAGTCCGCGCGGAGGTAGGCCAGTCCGAAACGGTCCTCGGGTACGCGGCCCTCGAGATAGCCGGCGCAGTCGTGGGTCGAGAGACCGAGCATGTGGCCCAGGCCGTGGGGGAAAAAGAGCGCGTGCGCGTCGGCCGCGACGAGGTCCTCGGTCGAGCCGTTCAGAATCCCGACATCGACCAGTCCCTGGGCAATGGTCGTGGACGCCTGCAAGTGCAGCGACTTGTACTCGACGCCCGGTCCCGCGGCCGCGAGCGCCTCTTCCTGCGAGGCCAGCACGACGTTGTAGATGTCTCGTTGGATCCCCGTGAACTCGGCCGAGACGGGGAACGTGCGGGTCACGTCTGAGGCATAGCCTTCAATCTCCGCCCCGGCGTCGATCAGGACCAGTTCGCCGTCGCGCATCACTCGTTCACCCGGAGTTCCGTGCAGGATGGCCGAGTTGGGTCCGGAGCCGACGATCGAGCCGTATGCCGTCCGCGCGCCTCCCTGGCGGAAGAATTCCGCCTCCATCTCGATCTGCAGGGCGCGTTCGCTCAGTCCGTGCCTGGCGACCCCTTGGGCGGCGAGATGTCCGGCCACGGCGGCGTCGACGGCGCGGGTCATCCGGTCGAGCTCGAGCGCGTCCTTGGCGCGGCGCAGCTCGGCCAGCGCCTGGCCCAGACGGTCGGTCGCGTCTTCGTCGACGACCGCCTCCAGCGTCGACCAGGCGTCGATGCCGTACTCCGGCGCCCGCGCTTCGATATCGCGCGAACCCAACAGCGCGAGATCGCGGCCGCGCTGCGACTCCAGCCAGCCGGCCAGCTCCGAGCGGTCCTGCGAGCGCCTGACGCCGGTCGTTGCGGCCAGTTCCTCGGCCGAGGGCGGGGCCGACATCCAGACCAGGTCTTCAATCGTGAGCGAGGGCGCGAACAGGGTCCAGCCGGCGTCGGGTTCCCAGGCCAGCGCCGCGCCCGGCTCGGCCACGCCGGTCAGGTACTGGAACTCGGGATGGGCGTGAAACTCGTGAAACTGATCGGTGCCGTCGATCGGGATCGGCAAGCTGGCGGGGATCAGCACGGGTCGATCAGCGCCGCTAGCCGACCATGCCGCCTCAACCCGTCTGCGTCGTTCCCGCAGCACGTCCGCCTGGTTCATGCGGCGGCCCCCAGTTCGATCAACACGGCGTCCTCGTCCACCGATGCGCCGGCCGACGTATGCACAGCCGTCACCACGCCCGCATTGGGCGCGGTCAGCAGGTGTTCCATCTTCATCGCTTCCATCACGGCCAGGGTCTGTCCCGCTTCAACCTCGTCGCCGACTTCGACGAGCAGCTCGATCATCGTGCCGGGCATCGGCGCGCGGACGACGTTTGCGCCTGCTGCGCGGGAGCGGGCGGCGGCGGTTCGACGGCGGCGCTCGCGCAGGAACACCCAGCGGCGCTCGCCGTGCGACACCACCACGCCCTGGCCGGACACGTCCGCCGACCACTCACGTCCACGCGGCGTGCGCTGCGCCGGCTGCCCGTCCACGGCGGCAGTCCAGCCGTGTGGACCGCGTTGTACGTGTACGGCGTGACGGCGACCGTGCAGCAGGTAGGCGCGGGACAGCTCGCCCGAAGATCGCCAGGCGCCGCGCTCCGACTCGGCCACGGCGGCGACCGCCAGCGCGTCGCACGGTACATCGCGCTCGCCCAACTCAACCCGGTCCAGCCAGCCGATGTCGACCGCGCCAAGGCGGAAGTCGTCAGACTCCAGGATCGAGGCGAGTTGGTCGAGATTGGTCGTCACGCCGTCAATCGCCCACGCATCCAGCGCCTCCGCGGCCTGCGCCAGCGCCTCGCCGCGCGACGGGGCGTGGACGATGGTCTTGGCCAGCATCGGATCGTAGAAGGCGGTCACGGTGTCATTGCTGCGCGGGCCCGTATCGTGCCGCGCCCGCAAGTCTTGCGGCTCGAACCAGTGCAGCCGGCCAGTCGAGGGCACGTATCCGCGCGAAGGATCCTCCGCATAAATCCGCGTCTCAATCGCGTGACCGTGAAACTCAACCTCGTCCTGATCTATCGGCAGACGATCGCCGGACGCGACGCGGAGCTGCATCTCGATCAGGTCGAGTCCGGTCAGCGCTTCCGTGACCGGGTGTTCCACCTGGATCCTGGCGTTGACTTCAAGGAAGACGTAGGAGCCGTCGGGCAGCAGCAGGAACTCGACCGTGCCCGCGCCGACGTAGCCCGCGGCAGCGCAGACACGCAGCGCGGCCTCGCCCAGCTCCTGTCGGAGCGATTCGTCCACCGCCGGCGACGGCGACTCCTCGATCACCTTCTGCCGTCTGCGTTGGACCGAGCAGTCGCGCTCGCCGAGGTGGATGCCGTTGCCTGAGGCGTCGAACATGACCTGGACCTCGACGTGCCGGCCTTCGGACAGCGCGCGCTCGACCAGCAAGCGTCCGTCGCCGAATGCAGCGAGCCCCTCCCGGCGGGCGCCAGCGACGGCCGCTTCGAGGCCGTCCGGAGCGTCGTCCTCGGACCGCAACAGCCGCATCCCGCGTCCGCCGCCACCGGCTGCCGCCTTGATCATCACGGGAAATCCCAACTCGCCGATCGCTGCGGACAGCGCCGCGTCGCCCTCATCCTCCTCGATGCCGTCCGCAACCGGAACTCCTGCGTCAGCGGCGAGCCGGCGCGCGGCGACTTTGTCGCCCAGCGCGTCGATCACGTTGGGCGGCGGGCCAATCCAGATCAATCCGGCGTCCCCGACGGCGCGCGCAAAGTCGGCCCGTTCGGAGAGAAAGCCGTAGCCGGGATGCACCGCGTCCGCGCCCGACAACTCTGCCGCCTCAATGATCGCCTCGATATTGAGATAGCTGTCGCTCGCGGGCGCCGGGCCGATGCGGACCGCGTCGTCGGCGGCATCCACGTGCGGCGCTGAGCGGTCGGCGTCCGAGTAGACGGCGACCGTTCGTACGCCAAGCCGGCGGCAGGTGCGAATGATGCGCGAGGCAATCTCGCCTCGATTGGCAATCAGCACACTCATGGGCAGCCGCGCAGCGCCGGACATGCCCTGAGTCTATCCCCGCCCTCTTGGCAGAGGGATACGCTGGTGACATGACCAGCACCACAGATGAACTCCGCGTTTTCGCCGAGCAGAACTTCGGCCGCCACATCGCCGCCAACAGCTATCCGGGGCGGGGCATCGTCGTCGGCCGCTTGGAGACCGGCGGCGAGCAGGACATCTGGGTTCAGATCTACTGGATCATGGGGCGCAGCGAACACAGCCGTAACCGCCGCTTCGTGGTCGGCGGTGAGGACGAGAGCGAACTCCGAACCAATGCGCGCGACCCCGATCTCGTCTCGGATCCGACCAACATCATCTACGACGCGATGCTGGAGTCGCCCGACGTCTACTTCGTCTCCAACGGTGATCACACGCACACGATCAAGGACGCGATCGAGCGCTCCGCGCGATTCGAGGATGCGCTCGCGGTGCGTGAACGTGAGGACGATCCGCCGAACTACACGCCGCGCATCGCCGCCATGCTCGATCTGCGCGGTCAGGGCGAACTCGCCTTCGCCATCCTGCGCGCCAACGCCGCCGATTCGCAGTTGACCGATCGCGTCACCTGGCGCTTCCCGTTCCCTCCGCGGGGCCTCGCCTACGGCATCACGACCTATCGGCACGACGGCAAACCGTTGCCGCCGTTCGCTGGCGACCCGCTCTGGCTGCCGCTCAGCGGCTCGTTCCAGCACGTTGCCGACCTGTACTGGAACGCACTGGACTCGCAAAATCGGATCGCGCTCGCGGTCAAGGTGATCGATTCGGCCGGCTCGCGCATCATCCTGCGTCAGCCCGAGTAATCGCGACGAAGGCTCGCGACCGACGCTTGTACCATCTGGATATCAACACTCGAGAGGTGCAGCGATGACGACCGGGACGGCTGCGGAGACCCTCACGGTCACCGTCGACGGTGAGTCGGTGGAGACAAGCTCCGGCGCGTCGATCCTCGACGCCGTTCTGGCCGCCGGCGTCGATCTACCCCACCTCTGCAAGGACCTCGATGGTCCCGCCCTGGGCGCCTGTCGCACCTGCCTGGTCGAGATCGACGGGCAGCGCGGGCTGCCCGCCGCCTGCCATACTCCGGCAGCCGACGGACAGGTCGTGCGCACCGACTCCGAGGCCGCGCGTTCGGCCCGCAAGGGCATCCTCGAACTCACGCTTGCAATGACCGACAGCGCCGCGCATTCGAATGGCGCCGGGGAGAACGAACTGCGTCACCACGCGCGGACGCACGAGGCGAAGGCCGGCCGCTGGAACGGCCGAGTCAATGGTCACGAGGACGAGTCGAATCACTTCTACAAGTTCAATGCGACTGACTGCATTCTTTGTGGACGCTGCGTCTCGGCCTGTTCCGATCGCCAACACATCGGCGCGATCGGCATCGCCGGCGCGGGCAAGGCGGCGCGAATCGCGTCTTTTGGCGACGAGCCGCTGGGGGAGTCGACCTGCACCTCCTGCGGTTCCTGCGTGGCGGCCTGTCCAACCGAAGCATTGACGCCCAAGCGGGGCGCCTCGGGCGCGAAGACGGTCTCGACCGTCTGTCCATACTGCGGCGTCGGTTGCGGAATCAAGATCACCTCCGAGAACGGCGTCCTCACGCACGTCGACGACGATCCGGAGAATCGCTCATCGCAGGGCCTGCTCTGCGTCAAGGGACGCTTCGGTACGGCGTTCGTCAATCATCCCGACCGCTTGACGACGCCGCTGATACGCGGGCCTGAGGGTCTGCGCCCGGCCTCCTGGGATGAGGCGCTCGATCTGGTCGCCGAGAAGTTCGCCGAACATCGCGGCGCGTTCGGCGCGTTCTCCTCGGCCAAGGCGACGAACGAGGACAACTACATGCTGCAGAAGTTCGTGCGCGCCGTGATGGGCACGAACAACATCGATCACTGCACGCGGCTCTGCCACTCGCCCTCGGTCGAGGCCATGCTGGCCCAACTCGGCTCCGGCGCGACCTCGAACAGCTACAGCGACTACGAGGCGTCCGACTGCCTCTTCGTCGTCGGCGCGGATCCGTCCTCCAACCACCCGGTCGCGGCCTCCAGAATGCGCAGCGCCGTGGACCGCGGCGCTGCCTTGATCGTGCTCAATCCGAAGCGGATCGAACTCTGCGATCACACCGATCTCTGGCTGCAGCAGTATCCGGGTACCGACGTCGCGGTGCTCAACGGCATGGCCAGGGTGATCCTCGACGAAGGTCTGGCCGACACCGACTTCATCGAGACGAGGACCGAGGGCTACGAGGACTGGCTGGCCGAGCTCGACGAGTACACGCCCGAGGCGGTTGAGCGGATTTCTGGCGTGCAGGCCGACCTCCTGATCCGCGCCGCGCGCACCTATGCGCGGCCGAATCCTGTTGGAGACGATCCGGGCGGATCGTGCCTGATCTGGGGGATGGGCGTCACCCAGCACACGAACGGCACGGCCAATGCGACGGCGCTGCTCAATCTCGCTCTGCTCACAGGCCAGGTCGGGCGGATCGGCAACGGGGTTTCGCCGCTGCGCGGCCAGAACAACGTGCAGGGCGCGGGCGACGCCGGCTGCGTGCCCGACGCATTGCCCGGCTATCAGCGCTACACGCCCGAAGTGCTGGACAAGTTCAACCGCGTCTGGGCCTCGGACCTACCCGCCGCCGAGGGGCTGCGGGCGACCGATATGGTCGAGAGCATGCTCTCCGACGACGGCGTCGCGTGCATGTACATCGTGGGTGAGAACCCCTTGCTGACCGAGCCGAACCTGGCGCATGCGCACGAGGCGATCGAGAAGCTCGACTTTCTCGTGGTCCAGGACATCTTCATGCACGAGACGGCGGAGCTGGCCGATGTGGTGTTGCCGGCGGCCTCGTTTGCCGAAAAGGAAGGCACCTTTACCAACTCGGAACGCAGGGTGCAGCGGGTGCGACAGGTGATTCCGCCGGTCGGCCAATCCCGAGCCGACTGGGAGATCGTCCAGGATGTCGCGCGCCGCACTGCGCAGCGGCTCGGACAGTCGGCGCTCGGCTTCGAGCATGGCTCCGCCGCGTCGGTCTTCGACGAGCTCGCCGCACTGACGCCGATTATGGCCGGACTCTCGCACCGCCGCCTGAACGAGCAGGGCGGCATTCAGTGGCCATGTCCCAGCGAAGATCATCCAGGCACGCCACGGCTCTACGACGAGTCGTTCCCTCGGGGACTGGGCAAGTTCATCCCGGTCCGCCAGTTGCCGCCTTCGGAGGAGGCGCCCGACGACCGCTACCCGCTGATCCTCAACACTGGCCGCGTCCTCTATCACTGGCACGGCGGCACGATCACTCGCCGCGTGGACGGCCTGGTCGATTCATGGCCCGAGTTGCGTGTCGCGATCCACCCGAACGACGCGGCGCGGATGGAGATCGTCGACGATGAGGCGGTCTGGGTCGCCTCGCGCCGCGGTCGGCTGGAAGGCGTGAGTTTTGTGACTGATGATGTCGCCGAGGGGTCGATCTTTGTGCCGTTTGTCCGGCTGGCCGACTCGGCGGCCAATTGGCTGACCAACAACGCATACGACGAGGTCGCGCGCATCCCCGAATACAAGGTCTGCGCCGTCGCCGTCGAGCGAGCGGCCGAGCCGAGTGAATGGCGTCACAGCGGCGCCGGAGGCAAGAAGGGCAAGCGTCGCCAGTTCTGGTAGGCACACAGGACCGGTGAGCGCGAGAGCTAGGCCTCGGGCGTGGCCACGGCACTCAGGAGCCCCACGACCACGATGCGTTCGGCGTAGCTATGCGTGTCTGCGTCGAAATCCCCGGAACACGTGATCAACGTGACCACTGACTCCCGCGTCTGGCTGAGGTACTTGACCGCCTCTTCGGAGTCAGGCCGAATCGTCACCTTATCGACGATGTCGTACACGAAGTAGCGATCTCGGGATCGCTCGAACATGATCAGTTGGTCGCCGACTCGCGTTTCATCAAGTTCCCAGCAGACCCCGATGTCGATGTTGCCGTCCCGGTCCTGGTAATCGCGGTGTCCGCCCAGCAGCGCATTGCCCTGTTCCCCGGGGACGGCCGAGCGGTTGAACCAGCCAACGACGAACGGATTGTCGGGCGATCCCATCGCGCCGTCGGCGGTCAGACCGACCTGAACCACGGCGGCGCGGATTCCCGCCGAAGGCAGGATCAACTCCCAGGCCGTCTCGAATCTCGCCCCGCTTGACGGCACCACGCCGTTGTCCAACGGCAAGATGCCGCCTTCCGACCCATCTGAGCCGTGGACCAGCTTGCTCGGGTCGAGTTCGTCAAGGAGGACGTCGGAGAGCATGTGCACGAACTGGTGCGGTTCGGCAACCGACATCGGCGCCGATCCGGCCAGTTGCTCATCCGCAGCGCCCGACGTAGCGAGCCCGCCGTAGGCCACATACTTCGGTCGATGGGTCTCATCCGATCCGTTCCATTCGGGCTGCTTCCATTGAGTGACGGACGACCGATCAGCGCCAATCAGGGTCAGCGTCAGGATCGGAACGGCCAGGAGCAGTGCCGCAAGTCCGGCAATCATCGCGGCGAACAGTCGCGGCTGCGAGTAGCGCAGGTCGGTCAGGGACCAGAGCAGATCGTAGCCCCAACCGAAGAGACTAGCGAGGGCGCGGCCGAGCGGCACGACTCACCCCTCTACGCATCCGGCGACGCCACGGCTGCCAGCTCGCCCACCACCACCAGTCGGTGCGAGTACCTGTTCGTCTCCGTGTTGAACGAGCCCGTGCAGGTGATCAGCGTGACCACCGGTTCATCGGTGTCGTGCAGGTACCGAGCCGATTCGCGTTCGGTCGGATCCAGCGTCACCGTCTCCGTCACCGTGTACACGTAGTAGACGTTCAGTTCGGCGTCCCAAATCAGCATGTGGTCGCCGATGCGGGTGTTGTTCAACTCCCAGCAGACGCCGGTGCCGATGTTGCCCGAGATGTCCTCGTAGTCGCGGTGTCCAGCCAGCAGCGTGTTACCGACCTCACCCGGAGCGGCGGTCGAATCCAGCCAGCCAACCACGTAGGGATTGTCGGGCGATCCCATCGCTCCGGTCGGCGTGCGGCCCAGCGAGACCACCGCGCTCTTCAATCCGGCCGAGGGAATGATGATCTCCCAGCTCGTCCGGTGCGGCTCGCCGCTGGAACGGACCACGCCATTGCCCAGCGGCAAGATGGCGCCCTCCGAACCGTCGCTGCCGTGCTTCAACGCGGCGACATCGTAGCCGTCCTCCAGCAGGGTGCTCAGCGCGACGACCTCATAGCCCGCGACGACGGTCGGTGCGGTTTCCTGTGGCTCCTCGGGTTGAGATTCGCTCTGGACCGGCTCGCCGGCCTGTTCCGCCTGGTCGGTGGCCTGGGCTTCGGCCTGTACCGGTTCCTCGTCCTGCGACGCCGGCTGCTCGCCCTGGACGATGACCGTCACTTCGGGCTGGCTCGCAGCGTGTTGTTGTACCTCGGCGTCGTCTGACTGTTCGCTCTGCGGGTTGGCTTGAGATTCCTGGGTGGTAAGCGCCTGACTTTGAGACTGAGTGGAGTCTTCTCCGCCGGCGACCAGGAACAACACCACAAGGGTGACTATGAACGCCAGCGGTGCGATCCCGACCGCGGCAAGCAGCACCGGTTGTTCAGTCCACAGTTCTCGCACTCGGTCCAGCATTGCCGCTGTTTCTCTGGGTCAACCCCGACGCCATTGCTGCCAATGTAGGCAGACTGCTCGCGCGCCGCCAAATCGTAATCGCAATCTCAGTTAGCCAAGCGTAAAGCGCATCTACCTGTTCGGCCGTAGGCTCTTCATGCGGCGGGCAAGTTCCGCGCCTGCATCGCGTCCGCGCTAGCGCATCACCCAGCGTCGCCGTAGGCTGGAACCGTCCGGGACCTGTGGGGCTGTAGCTCAGCTGGGAGAGCGTTTGACTGGCAGTCAAAAGGCCGGGGGTTCGAGTCCCCCCAGCTCCACCATCATGTACCGAATTGCGAACTCCTTCTGCGAGCGCCACTTCAGCGGCGTCCTTGCGCCCGATCGGACTGTCTTCCGGCATCGGAATGGTGTAATTGATCACGGCCCGGCCGGGCTCGACGTCGATCCGCTTGATGAACGTGCGAAGGAACGCCTTCGACTCGGTGATGTCGCTGGTGCGCAGGAACTCGGCCATGTCGGCGGCGAATTCGGCGACGACCTCAGCCTTGTCGAGCAGAACACGGCGTTCGGCCAGCGCCTTCCTGGCCTGCTCGGCGGCCGTCTCTAACTGCTCCTTGCGCGCCATGTGCTCACGGATACGCGGCGCGGCATCGTCGATCTCCAGGTCGGTCTTCTCGATCACCCGCCAGATGCAGTCCAGCATCAGCCGAATCCCGTGTAGCTCTTCTTCGATCATCTCCAGCCGCTCGCGCTCCTCGCGCGCGGCGCCGTCCATCTCCTCGTCCAGCATCTTGACCAGCTCCCGGATGTTGCTCTCGGTCAGCACATGGTCGCGCAGTTGGTCGAGGATCAGGGTCTCGAAGCGCCTGGCGTTGAGCCTGGGCGTCTCGCAACTGCCCGAGCCGCGCTTGAGCAACGAGCCGCAGACGTAGTAGGTGTACTTGCCGCCCTTGGCCTCGGACGCCGTCAACTGCTTGCCGCAGAGCGCGCAGCTGACCAGCCCGGAGAGCAGGTAGGGACTGGACGCGCGGCGCGGGTTGGACTTGGCCGGCGCCCGCGCATCGAGCATCGCCCCCACCTGTTCGAACTCTTCCTTCGAAGCGATCGCGGGCACCGCATGCTCGACTCGAACCGGCTCAGAGCCGTCGGTCGCCTTAAGTCCCCAGACCAGGGTGCCCATGTAGACCTCGTTGGAGAGGATCTTGTGGACCGCAGTCTTGATCCAACGCTTGCCCTTGGCCGAGGGAATGCCTTCTGAGTTGAGCTTCTTCACGATCTCAAGGATGCTCTGTCCACGCAGCGCCATCTCGAAGATGCGCCGCACGACGGCGTCCCTGGGCGGGTCCAGTTCGAGCCGGGGGCGCTGCTTGCCGCCGTCGGTGACGTAGACCTTGCGGTAGCCGAGCGGCGCATGCGAGGCCAGGTAGAAGCCGCGCGAGGCCGACTCGCGCATCCCCCGGCGGACCTCTTGGGCGAGATTCTCCGAATAGAACTCGTCGACGCTCTCGATGATTGCCTCCATCAGCTTGCCGGTCGGGGTGTCGTCGGCGTGCTCGGTGATCGAGGTGACGCGGACGCCGCGCCGGCGCAGCATCGATTTGAAGGCGACTGCGTGCTCGCGCTTGCGCGTGAAGCGGGAGAATTTCCAGACCAGGATCTCCTGGAAGGGCGATTCGGTCTCCGAGGCTTCGTCCAGCATCTTGCGGAACTGGGGCCGGTCGGCGACGCGTCCCGACTCCGCCTCGTCAACGTATTCGCGGACGACGCGGTAGCCGTTGCGCTCGGCAAAGTCCCGCAGGGCGCGGAGTTGTGCGGCGACGGAGAGGTCGACATCCTGGCGGTCCGACGAGACGCGGGCGTACAGCGCCGCTGGAATCGATTCGCGTGGTTGGTTCATCGTGTGTCCCTGTTCTTCGGCCACAGACGGAAGCAGTGGTAGATCAATGTTCGAAACAGCTTACCCAAACCGCGTCACGAGATGTTGTCACGTACCGTCAATCTGACGTTCTGAGGCGTTAAGGCGTTGAATAGGCGCGTCTTGTGTTCAGAGTGGGCGATGTTGGTTGTCCGCGGGTGTCGTTGGAGTCTCATGAATGCCCGAGTGGGCCGTCTGACGGTGCCGATCGTGTTGAGGGAGGAGAAGCGAGAGACGCTGGAGCGCTGGGCGCGCTAGCCGACTGCGTTGCAGGCCCTGGTGCTACGGTTCTGGATCGTGCTCGCCGCGGCAGGCGGGCAGACCAATCTCGAGATGGCCGCGGAAGTGGGTTGTCATCCGGTCACGGCCGATAAGTGGCGCCGGAGCTACGCGAGCTGCGGCTCGATGGACCGAGCAACGGACCGCGTCGGCGAGCGCCGCGCACGACCGGCGACGGGCAAGTGGCAGCCTTGATAGTCCAGACGCTCGAGGAGCAGCCGTGCAACGCGACCTACTGGTCGACCCGCTCGATGGCCGGCGAGATGAGCATGTTGCAGACGGCTACCTCCAGGATCTCGCGCGCCTTCAGCCTTAAGCGCACCTGGTCGAGCAGTTCCCGCTCTCGCCGGACTCGCAGTTCATCGACAAGGTGCGCGACGTCACCACGCGCCGCAGCTCCGAGAGCCGGTGCTGGCGGCAGCGCCATCACCGCTTCAGCTTCCACTTCACCCCGACCTCCAACTCCAGGAAGAGTCTGGTCGAGCGCTGGTTCTCGAAACTGACGACGAAGCGGCCATGGGTCGGTGCCGACCGCAGTGTCGCTGATCTGCCCCGCGCCGTCGAGTGTCGGATGACCGAGTGGAACGAGAATCTGCGTCCCTTCGCCTGGCCCAGGGCCGCCGACCAGAGTATCGACACCCTCGGCCGGATCTCTCGACCGTAATCGCGACTCAGGAAACTAGGCGCAACCCGAGGGTCCACCGTAGACAAGCCACCTGCTATCGGGTGACCACTGAAACGCATTGCAAGGCCAGCCGACGATCAGGAAGCGTCGGATCAGCGTGCCGTGTGCGTCATAGATCAGTAGTTCACCGAGATGAGGACTGGCATCTGCGCCGGGCATCGTCGCAAACCATCGGCGGTCTGGGGACCACCCGCAACGATTGCGCCAATCGCTTAGGTCAACGCCGGGCGGGCGGTCGTGGCAGACTTGGTCCAGCGCTAGCTGATCGGCAAAGTTGGGAGTTCGGTACCACGCCTGTCGATATGGACTGTTCGGAACCGCCATATCCCGGTCAACGACGCCGTTGCGATCGTAGATCGTGACGCCGCCAGCCTCGCATAGGTCACCTGTCCGTTCCCTTAGGGCCACAAACTGCCCGTCCGGAGACCATGCGGCATCGCCGCCGAAGGGTCGATAGCTATCGGTGAAGTAACCGGAACATTGTTCACCGATGGTATGAACCTCGCCGCCGGAGTCGAGGATGTGCACATTGTCCGTGGGGGCGTTGCGGTCAGATCGCTCGCGGATCAAGACGGCGCCGCCCACGGGCGCAGCCAATAGGTCGCCAGACAGGCGCGAGTGCTCGCGAGAGACGGCACCGCGGTCAAGCACGAGCCGGCTGACCGGCGCATATCCGGAATGTGCGGGCGAGGCTTCAAAGTGTCGATACCAGAGCGCGCCGCCCGCCGGGTCCCACTGCCAGCTGTTCCATTGCGCATAGCTGGTGACCAGCAACGGATCGCTTCGGGACTCCGGAGACAGCAACCAGAGGCCGCGAACCAAGAGCAGGGGCGCCTGTTCCAGCGTGCCTACGATTGAGCGCACCCGGTCGGCCTCGATCCATCCTTCAGCGACTCGCAACCAGTCGCCGCCCGGCAACCGGGCCACTACAACGCGGCGAGAACCAGCGTCAAGGATCCCATCCTCTCGGGCGATCATCGGTCCATCCCACTCAGCTTCGGGCCAGGAGGGGGACGGATAGAGCGGTGCTCCGTCGCCCACCATTTCGACGAGCGGCGTCCCCTCAGGAGCTGCATTTCGGACCTCGGGTATGGCATCAGAGCAGGCGTACGCAGCCCATGCCGCGATGCCAATCAGGACACACCAGAGTCTCACGCCCGTGTCCCTTTCGAGTCGCGGTAGTAGGATTTTCGAGCCCGGCTAGATAAGGACATTTCGCGACACCAAGGAGGGAACTGACATGGCACTGTACACCGTTCGCAGCCCGTTCAACAGCACCGCCTACCTCGGAGTTCGGGACTCTGGCACCAACCGTTGCCAAGCTGGCACAGACAGGTACTGGCATGTCAGCCCGACATATGGCACGCGGGGGTTCGACGTGGCATCGACCCAGAGCGGAGCCGCCGATCCGGTCTACGCCCGCCTCGTGAACGGCGTCGGCGTCAGCGCTGGCGTCTATGCGAGGTCCTACACCTGTGGCGTAGACATCGAGATCAGGTCGGTGAGCGGCACCCGACGCCTGCGCTACTACCACGTCGATCCGACGGACGCGATTCGCGAAGGCGCAGGCAACTGGGTCGCGATCGGGACGATGGGGGCGCATGGCTCGATATCGATTCGTGTTGGAACCGTGTATGCCAGCGGGTCATGTGGGGTCAGTGCGTTCCCGCACGTGCACATCGATACGCTTCACCGGGAGAACACGAGTTCGGGCGATCATTACGATTGGATCAACTGCACCATCGATCAGCCCAACATTGTCAACGTGGCGATTAGCTCGGCGACATCACTCTTCTACCTCTGATTGCTTGTAGCCGACACCCGCCGTCGCGTCCTCGTTCCCGACTTGCTGTTCTTCGACGACCTCGGTCAGGAACAGTTCGACCAGCAGCCGTAGTCCGACCTCTGCGCCCTGGTCGTCGCCCGCCACCGCTCGGCGAACGACCACTGGAACCTGCTCATTGGAGCGGTAGACGTTCGCTCCAGCGCTGCTGAGTCTGCCTGCCTCAGTTGCGGGGGGGCTAACGCCACTCGGGTTGCGGCAGCGCCTGCGCGCCGAGCTACTCATCCAGATTCTCTACGGATGCTTCGACCATCCCGTCTGCGTCCGCCTGCAAGCGAGGTACGCGAAGCAGCGCCTCCGGGATCTCGGCATCGACATGTGGGTTCAGCGCCAGGCAGGACTGCCAGATCGGCAGCGGCGTGCTGGGCGGAAGCCCATGAAAGAACCAAGCACCGTGCAGGTTGTGCAGCTGAGTCCGCCCATCGCGGCTCATCCACACCGCATCAGATTGCAGCCGCGTGCCTGGACTAGGAGATCCTTTGGCGTGGCTCGGCGCCGAAGCCGGGCGGTCGAAGTGGGTAAGAGTCTCATCCTGATGGAAGCTGAACGCGGGAGATCTCACTTTGACTGACACACGCAGCGGCGCCTCCAGATCTGTGGTTCTCTCGTGCGCATACTTCTTCTGCAGCTTGTCGACCGCGGGCCTGGTCCGGTCCCTGCGAGACGACGAACCGGCTGGTCCGAACCCGATGGTCTTGGCCTGGCTTCGACCGCGCAGGTGGTCTGGGAGCGGAATGAGCGATGCCTGCAGCCGCCAGCCTCCGATGGCGATCGGCTTGCTCCAGACCCGGAGCGGCGCTTCGTCCCGTGTCCTTGATCCGGTGTTCCACCAGGCCAGGATCATGACGGTGCGTTAGTTCCACCAGCGGTCGCGAGTGCGCCTTGGTCGGCTGCTCGTTGAGGACTCCCTGCACCTGGATGCAGAGCTCGAACTCGGGATTCGGCAGCTCATCGATCCAGCCCAGGAACCGGCGCTCAGGTTGAGTCACCTCGCGATCCTCAAGCGTGCGTTGGACGACGAGCGGTTCGAGGTAGCAAGCCGAGCGGCCATCCGGAACAAGGAAATCTGGGCGACTGTCGTTCCCGGGCGGACGGGGATGGACCTCCACCAGCAAACCGAGGCGGCGCAGTAGCTGATGCAATAGGAGCTCAAAGTGTGCGCCCAGCTGCTCACTGGCAATGGGGCCGCTAAAGCGCCGTGGCCAGTCTTGCCGCGCGCGCTCCGGGAAGTGAGCGAACCGGGGTTCGCTGTAGTCCCGAACACGGTCGATGAAAGACGAGGCCGATTCATTGAGCAAGGAGAAGGAACTCTCCGTGCGCCTCTTCGGCGTCAGTGGGTCACGGAACCGATGTCGAAAAGCTTCTGCATGGCCTGCCCCGATGGACCGCACGTGGATGCTCTGGCCGCCTCTTCAGGCCTCCATCCAACAAGACTCCCTGTTCCGCTCAGAGTGCTGGCCCGTCGGCTCCCGACGCGCCGATCTGCAATCAATCGATCGCCCGCTTGAGATTGAGCGAAAGCAGACGCTCCAGGATCGCTTCGTCGCCGATGTCGGTGGGCCAGCCGTAGGCGACGCAGACGGCGGCGTCGAGGTTGGCATGGAGGTTGTCGAGCCAGGTGGGGCGTTCGTTGTAGAGATCATTCAAGGTTCGCTCGTTCAGCTGCTGCTCGGCGTGCTCGTTGACGGGCAGCAGACGGGGCGGGAGCGAGAGGATCACGTCGGGCTCCTCGCGGACCCACTCGGGCGGGTTGAGCCAGAGTCGGCGCTTCTCATCGAGCTCGCGGGCGGCCCCACCGATGGCGTCGCGGTGCCGTCGCTGCTTCGGGGTCAGCGCCTCGTCGGGCGTGTTCAGCGGCCAGGGGAAGGGGAAGGTCTCGAAGGTCGTGGTCGGCGTGTAGCGGGGGCGGTCTTCGAGGCTGGTGCCCATGCGCAGTGACCAGAGTTCGTGCACTCGCGAGTGGAGGACGCCGAAGGCGTAGTCGTCGTCGCGGGCGATTGCAATGAGTTGGTGATCAGGAAGCGTCGGAGCAGCCAGCCACGCGAACACGCGGTGCTTTGACAGAGTTGGGGTAACAATGCAGCGCGATAATGAAGCGATTAGCTTTCGTAATGCTGGTCGCGGTTCCGCGTGCAACCACCAACGTTCCCGGTATGCTTCGCGACGGTTCTTGGAGCGTTGTGGATAGACATGAGCCAACACGTACTCAAATGGCGCCTCGTAAGCGGCTGCGTCAGCTTCAGGCGTATCGAGGCCAAAGTCGATAATGAACATGTCTCGCGAACGGCGCGTTAAATCCATTCCATTCACCCATGGAACCACCACATCAGAGTTTGGCTTTCCGTTGACATTGGTTGGCAGTAGAAGCATCTGCCGGGCCTCTTCGCCTGAGAGATCAAATGGCCCGACCTTCGTATCACCCATTAGCGAGATGCCATGATTCTCCCGCAAGGTGAGCGCCGCTGTGAGATCCACGCCAGTGCTCAGGTTGCTGTTGATCAAGTCGACCGCTTCTCCATTCAAGGTCATCAAGATCTCGGATCCATTGTCTTGACCTACTATGGAGACCCGAACCGCGGCACCCTCGACGACCCATGGTTCGTCTGACCAAGCCATGAAGATATCCCCACTCTGCTTGATCCGCTCAAGTACGCCGCGGTTCGACTTACTAGAGATGGAGTTTGTCGCTAACAGTCCAGCGCGCCTCGACGATGCTGAGTCGATCTTGCAACGAGCTAACTCATGCCAATAGCACGCGAGATCCGATTCCTTGGATACGGCGCCATCCCACGCTCCAAACAAGTCATCAACGTAATCATCACCTAGGGCCTGTTCACATCGAAGGCAGCAGGTCGTAGATGAGCGCCAGGTAGATGCCGCTGAGGAAGATCACGTCGAGTTTGTCGTAGCGGGTGGCGATCCGGCAGAAGCGCTTGAGCCGACCGAAGAGGCGTTCGATCTCGTTGCGCCGGCGGTAGCGCTGAGCGTCGTAGGCCCAGGGTCGGCGACGGTTGGACTTGGGCGGGACGACGGGCTCGTAGCCCAGCTCGACGGCCAGGCGGCGTGTGCGGTCGCCCTCGTAGGCGCGGTCCATCAGCAGCGCCGGGCGGCCTGAGACCGGGCCGAGCGCGCGCAGCAGGGCGCGACCGACCGGTCCGTCTGCCGCCTGACCAGATGAGAGCGAGAGCGCCAGCGGGGTGCGAGCGCCGGCCGCGACCACGTGCAGCTTGCAGGTCAGGCCGCCGCGCGAGCGTCCGATCGCCTGGCGCCCCTTTGCTTCGGGGCCCCAGTCCCATGCGCGTGGAACTTGACGATCGTGCTGTCCAGCGCCAGCGTGTCCAGGTCCACCCCGGCCAACGCTTCGCGCTGCAGTTCGGCCGCCAGCCGTTCCAACACGCCGGCTTTTGTATTGATCGCTCTAAAACTCGGCCAGTGATCGCTCTAAAACCAGGCCACTTGGCGGCCAGGCCCCAACCTGTAATCGGCGGGAGCCGATGCCGGTCGGGAGAGAGGGATGCTCGGAGTGATGGATATCTACGCGCTGCGGCGCAAGGTGTTGGTCGAGGGCCAGAGTCAACGCAGCGTGGCCCGGGAGATGGGCCTGGCGCGGGACACGGTGCGCCGCTACCTGGCGACGCCGACGCCCGAGCGGCAACAGCGGCGGCGATCGAGTCCGGTGCTGGATCACGTCCGACCGCGGCTGGAGCAGTTGCTGGAGGAGTGGTCGCAGCGGACGACCGGGAAGCAGCGGATCAGCGGTCGCCGACTGCACCGGCAGTTGCGTGAGGAGGGCTACGAAGTCGGCCTGACCCTCGTGCTCGCCGAGTTGCGCGAGTGGCGCCGGCGGCGGGCCGAGGTGTATGTGCCCCTGGTGCACCGGCCAGCGGAGAGCGCACAGGTCGACTTCTTCGAGGTCGCGGTCGAGTTGGCCGGCGAACGGCGCCGGGTCTGGCTGCTGTTGTTCCGGCTGATGCACTCGGGCCGCGACTTCGTCCGGCTCTACGAGCGCCAGGACCAGCTCGCCTTCCTTGACGGCCATGTGCGCGCCTTCGCCCACTTCGGCGGCGTGCCCCGGCGGATGGTCTACGACAACCTCTCGGCGGCAGTCCGGCGGGTGCAGTTCCCGCGGCGGCAGCTGACCGAGCGCTTCGCCGCGCTGGCCAGTCACTACGCCTTCGAGCCCAGCTTCGCCCGGCCCGGCCAGGGACACGACAAGGGAGGCGTCGAGTCGCGCGGCCGGGGGCTGCGCCTGCAGGTGTTCACGCCGGTGCCGCGCGGCGACTCGCTGGAGCAGCTCTCAGAGCGGATCCAGGCGGAGATCGACCGGTTGGCGCCGGAGCAGGTCTTGCAGCGCTTCGCCCGCGAAGGGCCGCTGCTGCGGCCGTTGCCCCAGGTCGCGTTCGAGCCGCGGCGGATGCAGCGGGTGTCGGTCAACCGCAGCGCGATGGTGCGACTCGAGGGAGCCTGGTACTCGGCGCCCGAACGCTGGGCGGCGCTCACGGTGACTGCCTGGGTCGGGGCCTCGGAGGTCGCCTTCCACTGCGGGTCGGAGCAGGTCCGCCATCCCCGTGAGCGCTTCGGCGGCCGCCGGGTGCGTTACCGCCACTACCTCGGCGAGCTCTCGCGCAAGCCGCAGGCGCTGCGGCAGGTCGCGCCGGAACTGGTCGAGGAACTGGGCGGACCCTACGCCGAGTTGTGGACGCTGCTGGAGCGCGAACGCGGCGGTCATGAGGCGGCCCGCGCCCTGGCGCGCTTGCTGCAGGCGGCCGCCGAGCACGGCGAAGCGCGCGTGCGAGAGGCCCTGGAGGCCGGGCTGGCTGGGGACGGCTTCGACGAGCTGGCGATCCGCCGTTCACTGGCCGCGGTCCAGGAGACGGATGAGGTGACCGTCCCCGAACAGCTGCGCGGTTACCGGGTGGAGCGCGCCTCGGCGGCCGCCTACGACCGCCTGCTTGAGGGGGCGCTGCAATGAGCAGTCCAGTCAACGCCGGCGCCCGTGCGGCCGTGCTCGAGGCGCACTGCCGCGAACTCAGGCTGCCGACCGTGAGGCGACAGTACCCGGAACTGGTTCGCCAGGCGGCGCACGACGGCTGGGACTACGAGGAGTTCCTGCTGCAACTGCTCGAAGCCGAGGTGCTGGTCCGCCGCGACGGCGCCGTGGCCCGGCTCATGCGCGGCGCGCGCTTCCCCGACCTCAAGACCATGGACCAACTCGACTGGGACGCGCTGCGCGGGATCGAGCGGCCGCAGCTCGCCCAACTCGCCACCTGCGACTACCTGGAGCGCGGCGAGGACGTCGTGATCGCCGGACCGATCGGCACGGGCAAGACCCATCTCGCGATCGCGCTCGGGGTCGAAGCCGTCCAGCGCCGCCAGCGGGTCGCCTTCATCCGCGCCGCCGATCTCGTCCGTGAACTGGTCGAGGCGCGCGACGAGCGCACGCTCTCCCGGCTGCATCAGCGCTACCTGCGCGTCGCCCTGCTGATCGTCGACGAGCTCGGCTTCGTGCCCTTCGACCGCGCCGGCGGCGAACTGCTCTTCAACCTGCTCGCCGACCGCTACGAGCGGCGCTCCACGATCGTCACCACCAACCTCGCGTTCTCCGAGTGGGTCCAGGTCTTCGGCGACGAGAAGCTGACCACCGCGCTGCTCGACCGTCTCGGTCACCACGCGCACATCCTCACACCCAAGGGCCAGTCCTATCGGACTCGCCACGCGCGTCAGCCAACCTCGTCGCCGCAGCAGCAGGCAGGAGGTGAGGCCTAGCAACCAACGTCGGGAGAGACCACGTCCGCCTCCAGGTGGCCTAATCTTAGACCGATCAAGTGGCCTAGATCAAGAGCGATCAAAACAGCTTTGGCCCAGCGGTTGAGGCGCACATAGATCGTGTGCCAGTTGCCGACTTCGCGCGGCAGGCCGCGCCACGTGCAGCCTTGGTAGAGCACGTAGAGCCAGGCGTCGAGCATCTGGCGGTGCGGGATCTTGAGATGATTGCTCGGCGGCGGCAGCAATGGAGCCAGCTGCGCGTACTGAGCGTCGCTCAACTTCTTCTGATCGCTCATCTGGTCACCGTGGCCGCGCCGCCGACCAACGCCACTCTGCCACAACTACGCCGCGATGTGAACAGGCCCTAGGCAAGTCCTTGCTGACTACTTCGGGCGGATCTTGGAACTGACTCTATCTGTGAGTTTCAACGGACTGCTCACGTGCGGCAACGTCCATCTGACCCATGCGGGAAGGCAGAAGGCTTCGATCACTCAGCCCACACAGATAATCGGCTTCTTCGAATACATGCATAGAATGTGGAATGAAGATCCGGATGTCGAATCGGTCCGAACACTCGCGTAAGCGCTGGTGAGGCAGCGATCGAGCCGCGTGTCGTCGGCTGATGCCACTACGCGGAGAACTGAGGAGGGGCATCATGGCCCAGCAGACCACCCGCGCGCTACGCCAACGGCTCTCGCCCCACCGAGCCCCGCTCGAACAGAAGCAGGTGCTTGACCCGCTAACCTCAAACTGATACCCAACCATCTACCGGCCGCTCACCTGGTCAAATGACTGTGGCGATGGGTAGTCAAAAGACCCTGGCTATCGACACCAAAGTCGAAGCGCAGCAGCAGCTCATGCCTCAGGGGCAAGAAAATGCTCTCCGTCGTAATGGAGCAGATGTGTCGGGCGCTCAGCAATCCACACCTCTGTCTCCCAAGCGATCTCGTCGGCATGACGTTTGTATTCGCCAAATGTCAGAAAACAGGAAACGTAGATTCGCGGCAACTCGCACGCTCTGAGCGCGTCCTCAAGCTCAATGTGGCGTTTCGCCGACACTGGGCCATGGGAGGTCACGGCCTCGCAAAGGAAGACCCAATCCCGGCGGGGGTCGCGAATCAGTACGTCGGGCAGCTTTCCGTGAACGTCGGCGTCGATTCCTATCTCGGCCAAAGACCTCCCCTGGTGGACCAAGTGCTTATCGTCAGCGTCACCGAGATACAGCAGTAGGCCACCTGGAACGAATAGCCCCGCGAAGTCTTCCAAAATCGCTCGCTGCAACTCGTTGTGCGGCCCGGGAGACAGAGAAACCGAAGTCCCATCGGGAAGCTGCACAGGGACGCGTTCCAGAACCCGTTCCTTGGCGTACATCGCTGCGAGTCCACCCGACTGGCTAGGCCTGAAAGACGCAACTGACGCTCTGAAGGAAGCAGTGCCAAAACTGCGCAGCACCCCGACTGCCTCCTCGGTTAGCGCGTAGTGAGTGTTCGGGCTGTTTGTGGCGAGTCCAGGGGCGTCGGGATTTCTCACCAGAATCCCCGCCTGCACGAACTGATGTACAGCCTGCCGCCGAATCGTCTCCCTCGTGTTCTCCGCATACTCCCGGTCAAACTCGCGAGCCGCGAAGAGAATCACGTCGTGAATGCGCAGTCGGGGCTTCTGGGCGTCGATCCAAGCAGCTGCTGGACCGAGATCGGCGAAGGCCAGAATCGTCAAGGCTGCTAGATCGCCAGTCTGTCGCTCCGGCAGACCGAGCGCTGTCAAGACATGCTTCGCTTGGTCAATCTGCGCCATTGAGCAGTGCCTTCACAACCGAAGTCGACTCTTCCCCTGCCAGCAGTCTCACACCGGCCTGCGTGAGCGCGGTTGGGGCCGGGAACGGAGTTCCGCGTACTTCGGCGGCGCTCACTTGGGTGTTCCCGCTGATCACTCGGAAATAGCGCTCGTAGATCTCCGAGTTCAACACCGCCGAGAGCGACACGGCCATGTCCCATGCCATCTCTGTCGTCGCACCCGCCACTACGTTGAGGTGGTTCTCAACGCCCAGCCAGTTGCCTGGAAATGTGTCACGCGCAAGCGGGGCGGAGATGAGTCGATGTCGATCTTCTTTGGCTGAGAAACGCCGGAGCAGAACGCAGTGCTGATTGGCAATCAGACGGTTTGAGGGCGTATCCGGTCGGAGATGCTCCGGTTTACCCAACTTCTTGCCGATCGGCCACCTCACCGCACCCCTCCGGACGTGCTGCATCCAGAGCAGGGGAATGGAGCCGCTGCCTGCCCGCATCCTCAGGTAACTCTGGGCACGGAACGGAACGACTGGTCCGGTGAGCACCCGCAGACCACAGCTCTCGATCCGGGAGTCGAGAGCGCGCACGGTTCGCAGTGCCGAGAGATCGTTTGCTGAGGACGGGAGGACGAGCCAAGAGTTCTCATCGCATGGGTCTACGACGAGGCGCCGTGGCACCGTCAAGGGACGATGATGCCCGATGTCGTCCGTGCCCAGGGAGGTTGATATCTGGACGGAGCCATCTGCGTGGGGCCACGAGCTTCGGTGTCCCGCCAAGATGATGGTCTCCTGCAGGACGCCCTGTTCGCCGAACGCGGCCCGGCGGGACTCAATCATATGGACCTGATCGAGCGCGACACACCGGTGAAAGGAACGACGGAACCTCCTGAAGTAGTGCCCAGAGGCGTAGCTCCTTGGGACGATGAATACGAGCTCACCGCCGGGTTTGAGCAGTTGCGACGCGATATCCATGAATCTGGCGTAACTGTTCGTCCAACCGCCGCCCCGAGGATCTTGTCGCGACAACTTCCCGTACGGCGGATTCGAGATAACCAGGTCCACTGGCGCCGGCCGGTCGCAATCCTGGCGACTGTAGTCCAAGAAGTCGTCCCCGCGAACCTCATAGCTGAACCGCTCTCCGAGAGTGTTCCGAGCCAGCTCAAGAGACTCTCGAAGCACTTCGAGGGTGTCTCGTTCTAACTCAACTGCAATGAGGTGCACCTTATCCGCCCCCTCACGCAAGATGTGCGCTGCGGCCGCTACACCCAGTACGCCAGCTCCGGCTCCGGCGTCGATCAAGGTGACTGGATCGGATCGATGCGACGACGTCAACCCCGCCATGAACTCGGCGATCGGTGGCGGTGTGAAGAACTGTCCATGCCGCCGTCGGTCTTCGACTGACGTTGCCGCGATCCGGCGCTGAGCCAACATGCCGATGCCCTCTAGGAGTGTGCGCATGGCTCCTCAATCAGGCGTCGGAAGTCGCGGTGACGACACTTCGGCAGACTTCAGTCGATCTCCGAAGCTTAGGAGGAGAGAGACGGAATGTGAATGAATCGGGTGCAAAAGAGCGCTCCGACGGCATGGCCCCAACTCCCATTTGAGCAGTCCGTGCAACGTTCTTCGTCATTGCCGAATTCTAACCCGCCTCCCGCAGCTGACGACAGCTGGAGAGGGGTCTTTCTTCCGATCTGAGAGCGAGACGGCAGGTCCGACCGGACCTGCTCACTCGGACGGCTTCTGGCGCTTCGTGCGCGGCTTGTTGCGTTTCTTCTGGGGCGGCGCCTCGTCGGGCGTTTCCGCCTGCTCCTGGGTTTGTTCGGCCTCGGCAGCGAACTGCTTGGCCCGCTTGCGGCGTTCGGCCTGCTGCTTCTCGATGTCCTCGGCCGAGGTCAGATAGGCCGCCGCCGCGTGGCGAATGTGCTCCGCCCGCTCCGGGTCGCCGAGCTCCGGCTTGCGCACCGTCATCGAGAACGTCGGCAGGGTATCCGTGCCGACCGAGGTGCGGACGTAGCAGTGGTGCCGCGGCTGCAACACGAGGTCGTCCTCCGAGATCCGCTGGCGGCCCAGTTCCCAGAGCAGCTCGCGCGCGTCTGCGCCGGCCACCTGGAATACGGCCAGGCAGCCGATGTTGGCCAGTAGCGTGTGGCGCATAGTGGGCGACAGCGCGTCGAGCTTGGCCAGGCTCTGGGTGGCGAGCAGGAACGAGGCGCCGTACTTGCCCAGCTCGGAGAGCATCGACTCGAAGTCGACCCCGGGGATGGTCTGCATCTCGTCGACCACGACCAGGGCGCCCCGCCGCTGGGCCTGGGGCAGCCGCTCCTGCTCGCGGATGGTCGCGTCGACCAAGTTGAGCACCGAGGCGCCGACCAGCGCCGCCACGTCGCGGCCGACCACCCCCTGCGCCGTCGAGACCAGGAGGATGCCGCCCTCGAGGATCGTCTGCCTGAGGTCGACGGTCGAGCGCGGTTGTCCCAGGATCGCCCGCGCCCGCTCCGAGGAGGCGTAGTAGGTGAGGCGGGTCTGGACCGGGGCCAGGGCCTCGGCCTGGTACTCGGTCCGCCAGCCGCCGAAGTCGCGGGCCCACCATTCGAGCAGGTAGGGGTCGCGCAGCTTCTTCAGCACATCGCCGCGGAACCCCTTGTGCGTGAGCAGCCGCAGCCCGTCGAGAATCGTGTACTGCTCATGTTCGTCCGTGGACGGGTGCTGGTTGGCCTCATGCAGGGTCTTGACCGTCTGCTCGAGGATCGACTGCATCCTGGGTCCCCACTGCTCCCACAGCCCGCGGGCGACGCGGACGACCGAGTCGGCGGTCCGGTCGCGGTCCGCGAAGATGCGGGTGTCGAGCAGGTTGATCCCGACCGCGCCGCGCTGGTCGGCCAGGTCGATCAGGCGGACCTCGGAGGCCAGAGACTCGGGCACCTGCTCCAGGATCTCGGAGACGAGGTCGGCGTGCGGGTCGACGACCACGATCGCGTCGCGGTCGCGGCCGGCCGCCTGCTGCTGGAGCTTGTGCGCGACGATGTGGCGCATCAGGGTCGATTTGCCCATCCGGGTGCGGGCCACGTAGAGGTGGTGGCGGCGCATCAGATCGTCGGGGAAGCGGATCTCGCGGGGCAGGTCGGCGGTCGTGTCGCCGACCACGGCGCCTTCTCTCAGCGCCTGGCGGGGCGGCAGGAGCAGCTTGGAGCGGGAGCGCTCCAGCTCGTGCGTCTCGTCCGAGGGGCCGGGCGGATGCCAGAGCGCGGCCGCCTCGCGCACGCCGAGCACGCTGTGGCGGCCGAACAGACCGGCCCCGGCCGGCTCAAGCGTGATCGCCTCGGGCGGGAGCGGGCGGACCTTGCCCCGCTTGAACTGGGCGCCTGCGGGATGGTCGTAGTGCGCGTATGCGGCCGCGAGCCGCTCCAGCAGCTGCGTCGCCCGGGTCCGGCCCCGCTCCTCGGGTTCGCCCGCCTTGGCGGGCAGCACGGCGACCAGTTCGACCTCGCCCAGGAAGGCCGAGCGCTCGCACTTCTCGCGAACGAGGCGCGGGTCGAAGACCCGCTTGCGGGAGCCCTTCCAGCGCCTCCTGACCCAGGTGACCACGGCCAGCGCGCCGACCACGCCCACCACGAGTGCGACCACGTTTCCGATCTCGCCGGCCTTCCACCACGTGACGCCCAGGGCCGTGCCGCCCACGAACAGTACGAGCACGGTGATCGCGAAAGGGTCGAGGCCGCTCATCAGCGCCGGCGCGCCGGCCGGCCGCGGAGGCGGCGGACGCTCGGCCTCGTAGAGCCGGGCCAGGTGATGTTGCGACCAGTCCGGGTCCAGCGCGCGCAGCTTGAGCCGGGCCACGAGGCGCTCGTCCGGCTTGGCCTCGGCCAGCGCCCCGACCAGGGCGAGCAGGGGGTCGGAGCCGGGGTCGACGAGGTCGCGGTCCTGGAAGGTGCGCAAGGGGACCTGCTCGGGGCCCGAGGCGCGCAAGGTCAGCGACCAGGCCTGCTCATCCTCCGCCAGCTGGAGCGGATCCTCCGCCTCGTCCAGCTGGCGCACCCGCGCCTGCGGGTAGTGGGCCGCGATCTGGCCGCGCACGGTCTCGCCCCTGAGACAGCGGACCATCAGCCCGACCCCGGTCTGACCGGCGGCCAGCTCCAGGGAGAAGGGCTCCGGCACGGCGATCGAGCCGAGCAGGTTCTCGACGCCCAGCAGCGTCCGCTCACCCGTGCGCGGCGGGGTCACGGCGAGCAGCACCGGCCCGACCGGCCCGCGACGGAAGCGGCGGAAGGGATTGGGGATGGATGGTGTCATGGTCAAGGTCCGTTCATCAAGGGGGAGCCGGCCGGCTGCGGCGGCTCAGGGGAGTGGGATCTGGCCGGTGCTGCTCAGCAGCCGCAGGACCTGGGCGGCGGCGATCGTCACCAGGCCGAAGCCGATCCAGGCCAGGGACTCGCAGAGCTGATCGCCCGTCCACTCCCGGTAGCGCCGCCGCAGCTGCTCGCCGCCCCGGTAGAGGCCGTAGACGGTGATGACGGCCCCGAACGCGGTCATGGGGGCCAGCGCGTCTCCCAGCGCCTGGACGGGGCTGAATGTCTCGGCCGGGTAGATGATCATCGCGGCCACAAACATCAGGCTCAGGCAGAGCAGGAGCAGATCGCGGCCGACGCCCCGCATTCGCGTGCGCAGACTCGGTCGCCAGCGCGTCGGATGGGGCGGAAGCGGATCATGCCGCGGTGCCGAGCCGCCGGCAGGCTGAGTTGCACGGCCGAGGGGCGCGATCAGCCAGATCAGGGCCCGGCCTCCGGGCCGGGCCGGGTCGTGCGGCTGGTAGGGGTCTCGTGGATACATGTGGGTACTCCGTTCGTAAGGGTTCACGGGATCAGGCCGACCGGCGGCGGCGCCAGCGGCAGGGCGGGCTGGGCGGCCGCGCCGATGACGAGTTCGGCCGAGCCGAGGGCGGCCACGGCGATCGCGACCGCCAGGAGCGCGGTCAGCATCGCCCGCTTGCCGCTCTCGGCCTGGCCGCTCGCGCCTGCGGCGGTCACGTAGAGCGTGGCGCCGAAGGCGAAGTAGCCGGCGCCGAACGCCCCGGCCAGGGCGACCAGCAGCGCGGTGAACAGGGGGATGGATTGGACGAGTTCAGACATACGAGGTGCTCCGTTCAGGATTGGATCTGGTGGGGGCGTCCCGTTCGGGACCGGGGACCGTTCAGCACATTGCCCTCCTCCGTTCTTCCGGCTCGCCCAGCGCCGGCGCTCGGCGGGACCGAGCTCGGGCGAGGCTCAGCGAGCGGCGCGCCACTGGGGACGGGCGCCCGCGCGTGGGCTTGGTTCGAAGCGGCGTTCTCAGATCCCGCACAGCACATCCGTTCTCTCAATGAGAGAGAACTAGTGTTCCCTATTCAGAGGACGGTTGCAATGACGTCTAAGGCCGACGGTCCACGGATCCCGCCGCTCGGCGACGGTCAATCTGTCGCCGAGTTTGCAGAGCGGGCCGGTTCGCCAACAGCGGCGAGCGCGGACCGGAGGGCCTGACGCCGTTCAGGCCCGAGCGAACGGATCCATCTGCTCCCAACCGCCCGGGCCGCGCCAGGCCGGGCCCAGGGGCCCGAGCCTGCCGATCCGTTCGCGGTCGGAGACCAGCAGCGGCAGCTCGACCCGCGTCCGCGCCAACTCCGAGCGGGCGACCGTGAGGAAGCGGTCGGCCGCCAGCGGATCGTCGAACACCACCCAGAGCTGCGGCTGGGCGCCGTGATCGTCGACCGGGCGGCGCGAGGCGAAGTAGCGCAGGTAGGGCGCGAGGCGGGTGCGCATCGTCCGCGGGCGGATCGCGCGGCGTTCCCACTCGAGGAAGGCCGGCCTCGGTTGGCCGCTTGCGCGCAGCAGGATGAAGGCGTCGGGATGGATCGAGCGCAGCCCGCCCTCATGACGGAAGTAGCGCGAGGCCCGGTGGGGCGGGTCGAGCTGGCTCAGTTCGAGGCCCAGTCCGCGAGCCTGCGCGGCCAGCGCCGCGGCGAACCCGTGCACGGCCTCGGTGTGATCCAGGTGGCGCAGGAGCTGGCGCGAGCGGCGGCCGGGTACGTCGCGCCAGTCGACGGCGGCGCCAGCCTGGTTCGGGCCCGCGCTCCAGCGCCGGCGTGCGTCGGCGGCCGAGGAGCGGTCTCGGCGCGCGAGCATCGGCAGCGCGCGATCTGTGAGCACGAGCCGGCGGCGGCCCTCCAGGCGCGGCGCGCGGATCAGTTCAAGCTCCTCCAGGGAGCGGGTCAGCTGCGAGACTCGGCGGCGGCCGACGCCCAGGAGCCCCTCAAGCTGATCGGGCCCGAGCCAGGGCCAGTCGGCGATCAGGTCGAGCGTCCGCTTCTCGGCCGGCCCCAGCCGGCTGGGCAGCAGCCGGCCCTGGGCGGCGTGCTCGCTGAGCGGACGCGGCGGCGAGCGCCTGAGCGGCGGGCGCTCGCGGGCCCACTCGCCCGGCGTGCGGATGAACCCGAGGGCGTCGGCCAGGCTCAGGACCGGCCCGCCGGCGGCCGGAACCCAGACCGCGTCGTCGACGGCGGCTCGGGCGGCGTGCCGCTCAAGCGCGATCAGACAGCTGAAGGGCAGGCCCCGCGCGATCCGGCGCAGATGGCGCAGGCGGGTCCCGTCCGAAACGAGGATCAGCGCGGCCGAGTAGCGCGGTCCCTCGCCCAGGCGGCGCAGGCGCAGGGCGGCCGCGGTCCGCTCGACGCCCCGGCCCAGTCGCAGCAGCGCCAGCGTGCGCCCGTCGGCTAGCGCCGCTGCAGCATCGGGTGGAGACGAGCGGTACCAGCGCAGACGGATCGGGTAGGCGGCCTCGGCCAGCGCGGACGCGAGCTGGTAGATTGCAGCCGCCCCGTCCAGCCGGCCCAGGAGGTTGCGGCGCCACTCCTCCGAGACCGGAAGCTCGGCCAGCAGTTCCTTCAGGCTCGCCCCTCGCTCACGGGCGAGCCGCTCCAGACCGGCTGAGCTGAGAAGGAAACGGCGGGCGCCGGAGACGAACTCGCCGGCGTGCGGCAGCGACTCGACCAGTCCCTGCTCGGCCAGCGCCGCCAGGCCCAGGTAGACCCCGGCGGTCGAACGGCCCGAGAGCGCCGCCAGTTCGATCCGATCGACCAGCGGCGTCTCCGCCAGCTGCTGCAGCAGATCGATCTGCCCGGGACTCAACCCGCGTGCCATCGCCTGCTCCAACCCGGCGTCCGCGGCCCCACAGGCGGCCCTCGCCCGGTCTGCTGCGTCTACAGGAACACTTGTACTACGATGAGGCCGAAAATACGAGTTGTCCGGGACTTGTCCGGGTTTTGTCCAGGGTTCGAGGCCCTATCCGTGTACAGGAAGATGGACTGGACAACTCCTGGACAAGTGGGGGCGGGAGCCAGTGTTTTACAGGACGAAGGGCGGGCGGCGGGCGGGATCGGGCAAGCAATTTGTGCGCGTGCTGGTTCCAGTGACCGTTGGACAGTCGGAACGGCGGGTGCGGTCGTGATCGAGGGGCAAGAGGCGGTGACCGAGGGCGGGGCGGGGGGTGCAACACCCCGGTCGCCCCAGGACGGCGGGGCGCTGGCGGCCGGCCCCCGGGCGGAGCGGCTGGGCGGCCTCCTACAGGACCTCCTCGCCTCCCGCGGGCGGTTCAGGGCGGCTCAGTTGCTGAGCGTCAGCGAGCGCACGCTCCAGCGGGCTGAGGCGGAGGGGCGTCTCACGGAACAGCTCTGCCGGGCGTTGGAGCGCTACGAGGCGGGGCTGCTTGAGTCCGCTGCGCAGTCCGTGGATGGGGTGGATGCACTGGATGCAGTGGACACCGCGCAAGAGCTGGCGCGTCTCAGGCGGCGTGTGGACAAGCTGGAACAGCTTGAACGTGTGCAGCAAGCAGTCTCGGACGGCCTGCCCGACCTGCCCGAGGTGCCCAACCTGCCCGAGGTGCCCGAGGCGCTGGCGCGACTCGAGGCTTCCGTGGGAGAACTGGAGCGGCGAGTGGCTGCGCTAGAACAGGGCGGGGATGGCGGGCGTCCGGCAGGGTTGGTGGGGGCTTCGGCGCGTGCGACATCGATGGCGTCGACGGCATCGACAGGCTCGACGAGTTCACGGCCGAGGACGACGGCAGCACCCCTCCGCCGCTACCCCGACTACCCCGAACTGGTCACCGTCGAGGCGGGAGCGGAGGAGGAGCGGTTCTACGGCGCGGCGATGGAAGTCGTTACCGAGTGGCGTCTGGCGCGGCTGCGGCGGGAACAACTGGCGACGGCGACGGGTACCACCCTGGAGCGCCTGCGGGCGGACGAGCGGCTGCTGGAGCTGGAACTCGCGTTGGTCGGCGAACACGGCCTGACCCTGCCCCCCGCCGACCGTCCCTGGGATGGGATCCGCCGCCAGAGCGAACTGCGCCTGCTCGACCAGGCCATCGCGCGGGTGCGGCGCGACCGGCGCCGGGCCCAGCTCGTGCACTGGAGCTTGCGGCTGCTGACGCTGGGGTTGTGGGGACGACGGCGAGGTTAGGTGCGGTGCTCAGGCGATCTCGCCACGATGCAGGGCATCATCAGGTGATGCGACTCACCGAGGTCGTCTTCGAGCCGCTTGCCGTCGCCCCAGGTCACGATGCGGGTCGTCCGACACCGCAGCCCGTCGTAGCCGGGCTCGACCACGATCTCTTCGCCGGGCGCCAGGTTCGGGTCGGTCACCCATGTGGTGCTGAACGGCTCGCGTGCCGGTTCACTCACGCGCAGCTCGACCGTGAACTCTCGCGGCCGGGCTGCGCTCACGCTCGCCTGCACACCGTCCGCGTCGGCCGACACGCCCAGCCGGACGGCGTAAGCGAAGGGATTGCGGAAGCGCAGGTCTCGGTAGCCGTAGACGATCGCCGCGTCGCGGCCGAGTTCGAAGTAGCGCTTGTCGCCGTAGGTGTCGACGCTGTGACACCAGCGCTCTGCAATCTCTAGCCCCGCCAGCAGCGCCGCGTTGTAGACCACGGTCGAGAGCAGGCAGGTCGCCCCGCCCAGTTCGGTCACGAGCCGACCCGCCCGGATCGCGGCCGCCTCGGCGTAGCCCGCCTCGATCGTCGGTGGACCGGCCCGCCGCCAGAGGGCGAACGTCTCGCCCGGCCCCAGCACGGCCCCATCCAGCGCAGCCGCCAGCAGGCGCTGGTTGCGGCGCTTGGCGCGGGCCAGTCGCCGCTGGCCCGGGTAGTCGATCATCGGTCCGCGGTAGGCGCTGTGCTCGTAGGGCCACGGATCCGCCAGCGACGTTTCGGCGAAGGCGACGCCCGAGCGGTGGTCGCGCAGCGCCCGGCGCTGCAGCGCGATTCGCAGGCGCATCGCATCAGGCAGGTAGCGCCGCGCCAACCGTCGCAGCCTGAGCGTGATGCCGGTCGAGACTTGGCGGTTCATGTGGACTTCGGCCCGGCCCGCCCCGCGCATCGGGAATCGGGCCGGACGCTCCTCTCACCCAGACGAGCCAACGGCCGCGCGGGTTCCCCGATTCGCCTCCAGTAGCGGGCGCACGCATCGGCGGCCGGAACCGGTGGTCATAGTCAGGCGATGCTACGTTAGCTTCGTTGGCGACTCAGACTTGGCCCGCGCCGACGTCACGTTCATCGTTCCCGGGATGGTGTTCGCCCGCAGCAGAGAGGACCACCCGCATAGCCGACTCATTCGCCGATCGACTGCGCCGCGAACTCGATGCCACCGAGGCCGAACTCGCGCGGCTGGCAAGCCGGCGCCGGCTGATCGAGCAACTGCTGAGCGTGGAATCCGCCACCGCCTCGTCTCTGCCCGCGGCCGGGAAGTCCCGAGCGCGGCGGGCGGCGCGCCGTACGGAGCCAGCGGCCAAACGGCCGCGGTTGCCGCGCGGTCTGACCACGGGCAAGATCCGCGAGTTCCTGGGCCAGCAGCGTGAACCGGTGCACGCGACCGGGATCCTGGCCTACCTGAAGCAACACGACGCCGTGCCCCGCTCGGCCAAGCCGATGGCGACCGTGCAGTCCAGCTTGCAGCGGCTCAAGGAGACGGGCGAGATTGAGAACACGGGCCGCAACCACTGGCGGTTGCGCTCATCCGAGACTGCTCAGAGCTCAGGGGGCTCCGAATCTTCCGAGGCTTCCCAGGCTGGAGCAGGTGCACCGAGTCCGGCGGTGTCGGCTTCCGCTCCGCCGGTCGTCGCCTCGACCACGACCTTCGGCTCGACCCCGCCGTCCCAGCGCTGATTGCAAGCCAGCGGTTCGCCCGACGGAAACGTGCCGCGTTTGCGTGCCATTCACGCACCATGCGACGCCGGGGTCTGCGCGGCCCGGTCCCCGCTCTTCCCATATCGGACGCCCGTCTCGCGGCGCACCAGCAGCTGAGAGACATGGCAGTTCTCGCACCAGAACAGGGAACTGACGGCGCCCGATTCACGCGGCATCCGGCTGACCCGTTCCAGCCTGACATCGTGGTCGCCGTGGCCCCACTGCCGCAGTTCGCGCTCGGCTTGGCGAGCCAGGCCCGGCGCCGCACTGTTGGCGCTGGCTAGCTGGGGCCATTGGCGCGCCTCCGTCTGCGCCGCTGGCTCGCTCGCGATTACGCGGGGCGTTGCCTTTCCAGTCATGGGTTCAAAATATCCAGGGCAGCGGCGATCGACGCCGCGGCTTCCGTGTCGCCTATTGAACATTCGTGCGTTTGTGAGTGGTACGGGATGGCGTCGGGCCATTGCGATCTGCCCTTGCGAGGCGTACTACTGGAGGTGGTTTCCGGCTTTTGCCAGTTGTTCTTCCTGAGAAAACTGGCGGGTTCGTCCCCGACCCGGAACCGCATCTCGGCATTCGAGCCTTGCTCATCTGAGACGCGGCGCCACTGAGGGACAAGCGCGGCTCCCGCTGCGCGGACTGACTCATGCGATCGAGCCTTGCTCTCCAGAGGATCAGTCCAGAACGCGGGAACTGACCCTGGCGGTCGTGCAAGAAACGATGCGCACCGACCGCCCGCTCGACAGCTGAGCCGACGCTCACCCGACCGGACTGCGCTCCCAGGGCAGCCCGGTTGCTCCATGTCCGCGCCTCCGACCAGCCCCCCCTTCGCACCTCGTTTAGCGCGCCTCACGGCATCCGGCCCTGGGCGGAGTGCGTCCATCACCCAGCACCACCAATCGCAACGCCAACCACGACGACCCGCGCTTCGGATGCCGGCACGGGTCACCAGCGACAACCTCACAACGCAGCCACAGACGCACCGCACCACACCCGAAAGGAAACTCCCATGAGCAACGTCAACAACGTCAGAGAGAGCACACGCGTACGCACAAGGAGCCGCTACACCGGCCCGTCGGCCGCCCGGATCGCCGAGCTGATCGCGCCGACTCAGCGAGTGCGCTTCGAGCGCGGCTGGTTCTGGACCGCCGCCGTCTGCCACGACTCCGAGCAGGACACGCTCGGCTTCCGCCAGCGGCCCGACGGCGACGGGATCGACGTCCGCTGCAAGGCCGCTGGATGCCGCCGCGAGCGGATCATCAAGCGGCTGGAGACGCTCACCGGCGAGCCGATCTGGTCGGCCTACGGCGCCGACCCAGACAGGTCCGACCCGCCTCAGCCCGCCAAGCCGGAGACACGTGCCACGGCAGCGCGCGACTGGCGCACCCTCCTGCTGCCGTTCGTCCTCTTGCTCTTGGCCGCGCCGCTGGCGCTGGGCCTCGACGTTCAGTTCGTCGCGCTCAACGCCTTCGGTCTCGGCTGGGCAGCATGGCTCACCCGGCGCATCGTCATCAACCGGCCCGTCGCGCTCGCGAGAGCGGCCCGCAAACGCTGAACCCGCAATCCCAGTCACACCATCACCAGGGCCACCCCCCACCGGGCGGCCCATTTTCGTCGCCATCGGGCGACCCACCACCGCAGAGACGCAGTCACACGTCCCAAGCGAAAGGAGACCCCAATGACTGCAACACCCACCGCGACTGTTATCTCGACCCCTCCCAGCCCAACGCTGGAGGAACTGGTCGATCGGCTGATCGACACCCTCTTCGACCTCGACCCCGTCGTCCCCGCCCGCACCTCGCCCGCTCGGGCCATCCACGAGGCGCGACGCCTCCGGCAGGCCGGCGAGCTCGACGGGGCGCTCGCCGTCTTCGCCGAGCTCGACCTGAGTGAGGCGACCGAGGGCGAAATGCGCTGGGCCGCAGCCGAGTTCCTCGACCTGGCCCGGCGGCGCTTCGGCGGCGACGACGCCCTGCTCCACCGCCAGGGCACGGGACAAGTCGCTGTCCTCATTCCGCTCGACGACGGCACGCTCGAAGTCCGGGCCGTGCTGAGCATGCGCTGGCGGCCGGGCAAGCTCGTCTCGCGGCGCAGCCTCAGGGGACTGCGACCGTTGACCGGAAGGCGGGGCTCGTGACCGCCGCGCACATCAACGTCGACATCGCCGCGCTCAAGCGGCGACATCAGCTGGGCGACGTGGTCGAAGCGGCGGGCGTCCACCTGCGGGGCCGGGGCCGCGTGCGTCAGGGCCTCTGTCCCTTCCACGAGGAGCGGGAGGGCAGCTTCACCGTCTACGCCGACAGCCAGCGCTGGTACTGTTTCGGCTGCGGCCTGGGCGGCGACGTGCTGGACTTCATCCAGCGCAGCGACGGCGTCGACCTGCCGGAGGCGCTCCGGCGGCTGGAGGCCTCCTCAGAGCGACCGGCGAGGCTGGACGCTCCGGCGCCCAGGTCGGTTTCGCCCGAGCCGGCGCCGGTCCGCGATACGGCCCTGTTGACGGCGGCGATGAGCTGCTACGCGCGGCAGTTGCAACTCTGCGAGCCGGCCCAGGCCTACCTCGCTTCGCGCGGGATCTCCGCCGAGGCCGCGCGGCGCCTGGCGCTGGGCTACTCAAGCGGTCACGGGCTGCACTCGTGGCTCACGGACGCCGGCTTCGACGGGCGGCGCGTCCTCGGCAGCGGCCTGGTCTCCGAAGGGCGGGAGCGGTTCAAAGGCATGATCGTCGTCCCCGAGTTGAGCGGGAGCCGCGTCAACTGGCTCGCTGGCCGAGCCCTCCATCCCCAGGCGAGGCCGCGGTTCCAGGCGCTGCCGGGAGCCAAGCCCGTGCTCGGCCTCTCGCGGCTGCCTGCGGCGTCGCCTTGGATTGTCGTCGCGGAAGGCCTGTTCGACTGGCTCGTACTGGCCGGCTGGGGCCTGCCCACCGTGGCCGCGCTCGGTACCCAGGGGATGGACCGGCTGGCTTCCTCCCTACAGGACCAGGCCCGCGTCTTCCTCGCCTTCGACGCCGACGAGGCGGGAGGCGCAGCCGCGAACCAGTTCTCGGACCTGCTCGGCCATCACCGGACCGCGCTCGTGACATTGCCTCGCGGCGTGTCTGATGTCGGCGAACTGGGCCGAGACCCCCACGGCCGCGCGGTCTTCTTCAGCCTGCTCAACCGAGCGGCGCGCACCGCGCCCTAGCGACGACAGCTCCGGCGGGACTCGCTCCGCCCTCATCCAACTCACCCAAACCAACGAAATGGAGGGCCGCCTATGGCCTCTCGCTGACCGTGCTCCCCGCATCGCGTGCGGGGTAGGCAGCGCACGGCTTCACGGTCGCCGGACTCGGCGACCGCAACCACCCGAACCCACCACCTGAACCTGAACAGGAGCAAGAGATGAACAACGGCAACGGAACCCATCGCAACGGTAACGGAACCGCCACGGCGGTTCGACGGAACAGCCCGCCCCCGACTCGATCGGGGAGCAACGGCGCGACGCGAACGGGAGGCAACGGGACCCCCCCGCGAACGTCCTCGCCCGGTCCGGCTGAGCGCGACCCCGCCCCGGCCTCGATCGAGGCGCTGCACTGGGACGCGCTCGCGCCCCGTGTCACGGAAGCGCTGTCGCAGCCGCTCGACCCCCAGCTGATCTCGCAGCGCAAGGGTCGCGGCGGGCGCATGTTCGACTACATAGAGGGGCACACCGCGATCGACCAGGCCAACCGGATATTCGGCTTCGGCGGCTGGGGGTTCGAGCTGGTCGGCGACGTGACGCTTCGCCCGATCGAGCAGACCGACTCACGCACGGGCGAAGTGACCAGCACGCCGGCCTATTCGGCGGTCGTGCGGGTCACCGTGCCGGGCGCTCCCTCGCGCACCGATGTCGGCTTCCAGCCGGTCGCTGAGGAGTCGCCCGAAGGTCACGAAACGGCGTTCAAGGGAGCCGTGACGGACGCGCTCAAGCGCGCCCTGCGCAGCTTCGGCGACCGCTTCGGCAACGGTCTCTACGGAGACCCGCCGAGCAACTCTCGCAGCAACCGCGAACCCGAGTCCGCTCCTCGTCAGCAGCAACAGGCTGCACCCGAACGCGAGAGCCAGGGGCGAGCGCAGCGTCGTGTCGTGCAGCCGGCCTCGCAGCCGGAGTCGAACCACGAACGCGACGCGCGCAACCTGCGCGGGCAGCTGATCGAGTTGAGCGCCCAGCAGGGCTTCTCCGAGCAGCAGTTGCGGGCCGCCGTCGAGACCAAGACCGGACAGCCGCTGGACGAGCTCGGCCCGGCCGAACTCAACCAGCTGATCGCCTCGGCCGCCGACAAGCTCGAACGCCGGCGTGCGGCCGAACTGGGCTGACCCGAACCCACCCCTTCTACCGGAATCCGGAAAGGAATCCACCATGACCCTGAGCAACCCGACCCCGGCCCGCAGCCGGTCCTCGGCCTACGACCGGCCGGCGGCGCGGTTCACGGAAGACCACCGCCTGGACGTCCGCGCCTCGGCGCTCGGCCAGTGCCGCCGCGCGCTCTGGTACGCGGCCACCGGGCAGGCCGCAACCAACCCGATGACGGACGAGACCAAGCTCGTGCTCGAAGCCGGGCAGGCGCTCGAACCGGTCGTCGTGCGGGCCATGCAGCGCCGGTTCTGGACGGTCACCCCGTCCGACCCCGAGGACCCCTGGCGGGTCGAAGTCGAAGCCGGAGCGGGCCTCGTCGTCAGCGGCCACCCCGACGCGACCGGCGCGATCGAGCTGTTCGGCGAGGAACGCGTGATCGAGGTCAAGACGCGCGGACCGGAAGCGTTCAAGCGCTCGAAAACGCTGGGAGCCGAACGCAGCCACCCCGAGTCGGTCGCCCAGGCGGCCTGCTACTCCGTGGGCCTCTACGGCGAGTGCCGCGACGTGGTGATCGCAACGCTCGACACCGGTTCGCGGCGGTGGGATTACGAGGTGATCCCGGCCGCCCGGGCCGAACGCGCCTGGGATGCGGCCCGCCGCAGGCTGTCGACCTTGGCTGAGCACCACGAGGCCTGCGGTCCCGATCCCGCGGCGCTGCCTGAGCGCGACTTCACGGCCTCGGACTGGCAGTGCCAGCGCTGCCCCTATCTCAACCTCTGCCAGCCCGGCGAGGCGGCCAACGAAGCCGAGGAGGACGACCAGGACGAGGCCGAACCAGTCTCGGACGATTCGGCCCGAGCGGCGCTGCTCGACTACGAGCAGGCCCAGTCGCAAATCAAGGCGTCCGACCAGGACAAGCGCACGGCGCTCAAGACCCTCCAGCACTGGCTCCAGAAGAAGGGAGTCGATAAAGCCAGGCTGGAGGGTTCGGCCAAGACCCGCACCGTCGGCATGGTCGCCAACCGCCGCTACTCGGTCGACCACAAACGTCTCAACGCGCTGCTCGACCCCGAACAGCGGGCCGAGATCGTGACCGAGCAGGTCAGCGAATACGTCAGGGTCAGCTGACCCGCCAACCCATCGAATCGACGCCCGCCCGACGGGCGCACTACGAGGCCGCGCTCCCATACGGGACGCGGCCTCGCCTCGTTTAAGCAGGCGCGGGCGTTCCGCGCCGATACCCACGTTCTTCGAAAGGAGCACCTTCCGATGTCACGCACGATCAACCGAGTCGAACTCTTGGGCCGGGTCGGAACCGACCCCGAGCTGCGCCAGACCCAGAACGGGACCGCCGTCGTCCAGCTCCGCCTGGCGACCGACCGCCGGAACGGGAACGAGGACTCGCAGACCGACTGGCACACCGTCGTCTGCTGGGACAAGCAGGCAGAAGCCGTGGCCCAGTACGTCCACAAGGGCGAGCGGGTCTACGTCTCGGGCCGGCTCAACCAGCACACGTGGGAGACCGACCAGGGCGAGCGCCGCAGCCGGACCGAGATCCACGCCTCCGAGGTAATCTTCCTCGGCTCTTCCAACGGGCGCGGCTCCGAGAACGGAACGGAGGGCTCACCCGTCTAACCGAACTCCCACCACGGCAATCCGACGCCCGCGCGACGGGCGCACAACGGGGCCGCGCTCCCTCACGGGACGCGGCCCCGCTTCGTTTAACCGGCGCGGCCTACCCGCGCCACTTACACGCTCTTTGAAGGGAGCACCACCAATGTCACGCACGATCAATCGAGTCGAACTGCTGGGCCGGGTCGGAACCGACCCCGAACTGCGCAAGACCCAGAACGGCACCGCCGTCGTCCAGCTGCGCCTGGCCACCGACCGCCGCAGCCGCGACAGGTCGGGCGAGAACCAAACCGACTGGCACACGGTCGTTTGCTGGGACAAGCAGGCCGAGGCCGTCGCCCAGTACGTCCAGAAGGGCGAGCGGGTCTACATCGCCGGTCGCCTCAATCAGCACACCTGGGAGACCGACTCCGGAGAACGCCGCAGCCGCACCGAGGTCCACGCCCACGAGGTGATCTTCCTGGGCTCCTCGAACGGAAACGGCAACGGCAGCCGCCCGACGGATGGCGACCAGCCCTTCTAATCCACTCCAGCTCAGCGACGCCTCGCCGCGAGGCGCACCCCGGGGCCCTGCTCCCTCTTGGGACGCGGCCCCGCCTTCGTTCCCGCTCACCGAAACAAGGAGCCTCAAATGACCACCGCAACCCAACTCGCACTGATCCCCTCGACGGACGACAACGAACGGCAGGCGCTGCTCGACGCCCTGCGCCGCAACCTCAGCCTCCTCAGCGAACTCGCAATCCGCTACGAGGTCGAGACCCGGCCCGAGCGCCCCGAGGACATGCCCATCATCTTCCGGCCCGAGACGGTCTACGACCTGCTGGGCGAGGAGATGAGCCGCCTCGCCCAGGAACAGTTCCGGGTGCTGCTGCTCGACCGCAAGAACAGGGTCGTCGGCCAGCGCACGCTCTACCAGGGCAATGCCTACTCCGCGCTGGTCCGCCCGGCCGAGGTCTTCCGGCCCGCCATCGTCGAGGCCGCGCCGCAGATCGTGGTGGTGCATAGCCACCCGAGCGGCGACCCGGAGCCGAGCCGCGACGACATCAGGTTGACCAAGGACCTGGCCGAGGTGGGCCGGCTGCTCGCGATCGAGCTGCTCGACCACGTCGTGATCGGCGCGGACGGCTGGGTCTCGCTCAAGACCCAGGGTCTCTTCTAACCGCCGCCTGAACTCTCCCTGTCCCCAATCCAACGAAAGGAACGAGCCATGCTCGACAGCCCAACCACATCTCCTCCAGGAGACAACGACACCTCCAGCAACTTGTACACGATCACCGCGGGCGGCTTCTCCGCCACCTGCGACGCCTTCGCCTCCGACCCCGAAGAGAACCAGCTGTGGTTCGTCTCGATGGTCGGCGCCCAGACCTCGCTCAAGGCGCTCTGGGCGGCGCTGCTCAACTCGCCGCCCAGCCCCGCCTTCCTGATCAAGGGCGCCGCCGACGACGTGCACGAAGGCGGCTACGAGCGCTGCCAGATTCCCGAGGGCAGCATCGGCACCTGGAAGACGAAAATCGCGCGGTTGCCGCAAGCCGGCGCCTGGCACGCCATGGTGTTCACCCAGATGGCCGAGCTCTCGTTCGAGCGCGACGCTTTCCTCCTCTTGACCCCGGACGCCGATGAGGCGCCCGCCTTGCACTGGCGCTTCCTCAACCAGCGCACCGAGCTGCCGCTGCACCGCAGCTGGGCCGACTGGCTCTGGGAACAGGGACTGGAGAGCGAGGCGATCCGGCCGCTCAAGTCCGCGGGCTTGAGCGCCTGGTCCTGCTACCACGCCCCGGACCAGTTGGAGATGGAACTCTCGGCTGCGGTCAAGTACGGCGCGCTCGGGCTGCCGCGCGAGCTGAACGGAGCGGCGGCATGAGCGACCGATTCGTGACCGTCACGGTCGAGACCCGCGCCGGAGAGGACGAGATCTGCGGTGAGGAAATCACCGCGATCTACAACTTCGACCTGGCCGAAGACGGACCTGAAATCGAGGGCAGCTTCCACGAGGACATCCACGACCACCTGCTGCACCTGCTGGAGCAGCACGGGGAGGACGACTAATGACCTCGCCCGCGGACGACAACGAGATCATCGTCACGGTTCGCCTGGGCATAGACGAGACGGCCCGCTGGTGGCTCCAACCCCAGCAGTCCTCGTGGCAGATCGCCCAGATCGCGGAAGACCTCGAAGACCACCTGATCGGCCTCGTCGAGGCCGACAACCAACGAAAGGAAGACACGGAATGAGACTCGCAGGCCAAGCCAGGGGAGGCTACTACCCCACCCCACCGCGCGTGCTCGACTACATCCGCACGCTGCTCGCGCCCTACCCCGTCTGGGGCCGGGCCAACCGCGGCAACGTGATCCGCCTGCTCGATCCCTGCTGCGGGCCGGGCGACGCCCTGCGCCAGCTGGCCGACTCGATGGGGCGCGGCGCGCCGGTCGAGACCTACGGCGTGGAACTGCACACGGAGCGAGCCCAGCAGGCGGCGGAGCAACTCGACCACGTGTTGTCGAGCGACCTCTTCCGCTGCTCAATCGCCAACCGCACGTTCAATCTGCTCTGGCTCAACCCGCCCTACGACCACGACCAGGAGGACAAGCGGGTGGAGCACGCGTTCTTGACCCATTGTTCCAGGTACCTGGAGCCGGGTGGCGTGTTGGTCTACATCATCCCGAGAGCGCAGATCGCGAGATCGGCGCGCTTCCTGACCACCAACTACGGCGAGGTCCAGGCCTGGGCCTTCCCCGAGCCCGAGGTCGAGCTGTTCGACCAGGTCGTGGTCCTGGGCGAGCGCAAGGAGCATCCCAGCCCCGACGCGCGGGCGATGAACGCACTGCTCGCGAGCATTGACGATCTCGCCCCGCTGCGCTCCGGCCTCAGGCCGGTCTACGACGTACGCCACTCGCCGCCCGGCGCGGCGATGTTCACGACCCGCGTGATCGACTTCTCGAAGGCGGTCGCCGAGGCCCGCACGCGCGGCCTCTGGAGCCAGGACGAGATCACGGACGCGTTCTGGCCGCCCTCGGACCAGAGCACGCGCCCCTTGATGCCGCTTCGCAAGGGGCACCTGGCGATGCTCGTCGCGGCCGGCTTCCTCGACAACCTCGAACTGGAGACGCCGGAATCCCGGGTGCTGGTCAAGGGTCGCACCACCAAGGAAATGGTCCTGGTCCAGGAGGGCGAGACGCACGACGTCTACCGCGAGCAGCTCCAGACCAGCGTGGTCGCGCTCGACCTCGACTCGGGCCGGATCGAACGGATCGAGGCGTAGCCGACCTGAACCAGACACCCCAAAGACCCCGGCGCGGCCGGGCGGACGCGCACAACCGACACCCACCGCCTACAACTGAAACGGAGACGGATCATGCCCCGACTGAGAGTTCACTACACCTGCGACCACTGCAGCCACAGGTCGTCCGCCGAGTACTTCGACTACCAGTACCACGAGACCGAGGTCGTCCAGGCTCCCTGCGGCGGCTGCGGCTACATGACGCGGCACACGCCGCAGAACGCGGAACGGATCGCCGACGAGGACCGCTCACCTGAGCAGCCGCCAAACCGGGCGACAAACCGGGCGACAAACCGAACGCGCACGCAGACCTGGCACCAGGTCGACCAGCACGGCCTCACGCGCTGGGAATGCAGCCACTGCGGCACCATCGAGCAGTCGCTGGAGTTGCCCGACGCCTGCGATTGCGCCGACTGAAACCAAGCGAGCGGGCGAGGGCTCACAGCCCTCGGCCGCTCTAGTCAGATTGAGGAAACCTGACATGACTCAGACTACCCAGTGCGGCTTCTGCCGCGAGTCCTACGAGGTCGAGGACCAGACCTACACCCCGGACGCCGAGGCCCTGCCGCTCAACCAGTGCGCGACCTGCGCGCGGCGGGAGGCCCGCGTCGGCCCCGAGCGCGAGTATCCGATGTTCGACCAGCGGGCCCACGACCGCGTCCAGCTGTCCGACTGGCGGCCCGACGACCGGGTCGAACTGGTCGACTGGCAGCCCACTGACCTGGTCTGGCTGGCCCCCGGTGCCTGAGTCCTCCTCCGGCCTACCGGACTTCAACGCCACCGTCACGATCGGCCAGGTGCTGACCGCGCTGTTCGAGCTCGAACAGCTCCATCTCGACGACTGCGCCGACCGCGACTTCGCCCGCCTGCTCGCCGAGCATCTCGAGGCCGTCGCTCCTGAGCGGCAGCTGACGCTCGCGCTCGCCGCCTAGACCACCAAGTCCGCCCGACCCGCCGCCCGTGCGGGTCGGGCTAGAACGGATCCTGACCATGGACCCATGGAGCAATGAGAAGGGCTGCGAGATCTTCTTCGAGGAACTCGTCGCCATCGACGAACACGGCAACGAGACCGCCGGCCGCAGCTACAGCTGGTGGTGCCGCTGCGGTCTCAACCGAGACCAGTACGAGCACTTGCCCGAGTGCGTCCGCGACGCCCGGGCCCACATCGAGGAGTAACCGACCCCGTGAACCTCTCAGAGTTCATCGATACCTACCGCGAGGCGATCACCAGGCGGATCGTCCACAGCTACCCACCCCGCTACCGCCCGGCCGAGGACGAGCGCCCGATGCCGCAGCTCAAGCGCCGGCCGATGGGCGCCCAGGAGACCGCGATCCGCGGCGCCGCGCTGAGCCTGACCGAGCAGCGCGGCACGACCGTGGTCGGCGAGATGGGCGTCGGCAAGACGTTCATCGGCATCGCCGCCGCCCAGCTGGGCGGATTCAAGCGCGTGCTCGTGCTCTGCCCGCCCCACCTGGTCGGCAAGTGGAAGCGCGAGATCGAGGAGACGCTGCCCCAGGTCCGCACGGCGATCGCGGACAGCATCACCGACCTCGAGGCGCTGCGCCATCAGGAGGGTGCCGGACCCCAATACGTGGTCATGTCCCACTCGCGGGCCAAGCTGGGCCACCGCTTCCGTCCCGCCTACTGGATGCGGCGGCTGAAGGACGAGGACGGCCATCCGGTGCGCGACGCGGAGACCGGCGATTTCGTCATGACCCCGGCCTGCCCCGACTGCACGGCGCAGATCGTGGACCCGGAAGGCGTCCCCGTTTCGCACAAGCAGTTGGACCGCAAGAGGCACAACTGCCCAAAGTGCGGGACGCCCCTCTGGACGGCCGAGGCTAAGCCCGTGCAGCCCGTGCAGACCGACTACAACGCGGGGCTGATGGCTCGCCGGACTCCCGGCCAGGGGCCGCGCAAGTACCCCCTGGCCGACTACGTCAAGAACCACATGCGCGGCTACTTCGACCTGCTGATTGTGGACGAGGTGCATGAACACAAGGGGAGAGGCTCGGCTCAGGGCCTCTCGGCCGGCATCCTGGCCGACGCCTGCGGCAAGTCGCTGGCCCTGAGTGGAACCTTGATGGGAGGCTATGCGAGTACGCTCTTCCACCTGCTCTACCGCTTCTCGCCGGAGATCCGCTCCGAGTTCGGCCGTTCCGAGGAGAGCAAGTGGGTCCAGCGTTACGGCTTCCTCGAACAGTCGGTGCGCCACGACCGCGACCTTGACGAGCCGACCGAGGACGGTTCCGTCTCGCGCCGCAAGAGCTACCGCAACCAGACGAAGGAGCGGACGGGTCTCGCGCCGGGGGCGCTGTTCCACATTATCGGCCACTCGCTCTTCCTCAAGCTCTCCGACGTGGCTTCGGGCCTGCCGCCCTACGAGGAGCAGATCCAGGTCGCCCGGCTGGACGACGAGCCCAACCTGCACGGCTTCTCGCAGGCCTCCGCCTACCAGCATCTCGCGCTCCAGCTCAAGCGGGCGCTGCTGGTCGCGCTGGAACGCGGCTCGCAGCGGCTGCTCTCGACCTACCTGCAATCGCTCCTCGCCTATCCCGAGGGCTGCACCCGGGGCGAGACCGTCTTCGATCCCGACTCGGGCGAGGTGATCGTGCAGCTGCCGCCCCTGGACGAGGAGCGCGTCTACCCGAAGGAGCAGCAGCTGATCGACCTGGTCGCGCAGGAGCGGCTGGCCGGTCGCCGGGTGCTGGTCTACGCGACCCACACCGGCACGCGCGACATCACCGGGCGGCTCTCGGCCATGCTGGAGCGGCACGGCTTCCGCGCGGCCGTGATGAAGGCCGACCGGGTCGAACCGAAGCAGCGCGAGGCCTGGGTCGCCCAGCGGGTCGAGGAGGGCATCGACGTCCTGATCTGCCACCCGCGGCTGGTCCAGACCGGACTCGACCTGATCGCCTTCGAAACCGTGTGTTGGTATGAAACGGACTACAGCGTCTACACCATGCGCCAGGCCTCGCGCCGCAGCTGGCGGATCGGTCAGACCCGGCCGGTCAAGGTCGTGTTCATGGCCTACCGCTCGACGCTGCAGGCCGACGCGCTCAAGCTCGTCGCGCAGAAGCTGCAGTCCTCGCTCGCCGTCGAGGGCGAGCTGCCCGAGGACGGACTGGCCGGCTACGGCGACACCGGCGACGACCTGATGATGGCTCTGGCCCGCAAGCTGGTCGCTGGGGAGACCGACGATGCGCCGGTCGAGGACATCTTCCGGCAGGCGCAGGAGATCGCGGCCCAGGCCGACCAGCTGCTGGTCGACGCCGATTGGGAACGTTTGGAGCCGCAACCGGCGCCGATCGTCGCGCTGCCCTCGGGCACCGAGCCGGCGGCCGGCGCGCTCGTGCCCTGCGGCGGGCATCACTCCTCGGAGCCCCAGGAACAGACCAGTCTGTTCAGCTGGGCCGAGTTCCTGGCGGACCAGCCCGAAGCGACCATGCCTCGAGGACGCAACTCGCGCCCGACTGGACCGTCGCTGTTCGACTGGGCGCTGGAACGCGAGCAGGAGTCCGGATTCGCCGCCGCCGGGGGCTGAGCGGCCCGCGCCGACGGGGGAGGTCATCGTCCAATCGACGATGACCTCCCCACAGCCTCTGTGTAGTTGTTTTCTGCGTTTAACGTAATACCAAGTGCGCATCCCGGCCGCCCACAATGGTTAGGTTCGAGCTGTCGAGGCCGCCATGCGGAGGAGGTTCAGCGCCGGCCGTGATCGGCGCAGAACTTCCGCCGATCACGGAGCCGCCCGGCGGCTTCACAACGATGGTGGATCGGTGCGTCGCCTGGGTCCGGTTGCCGGACTCCGAGCACGAACGGGGGCGGCGGCCGAAGACCGGGTGATGCAGCTGGTGGTAGCGTAGGCTCGGGCCAATGCGCCAGGGACGAAAGTGAGACGGCATGACTCGCGCCAGGCTGCGGCGGGGAGCGCGGAAACGCGCAGAGGCGGGCGAACTCGCGGAGCGCCGGGCCAGACGCGTGTTAGCGCGCAGCCTGCCGCCGGCCTGTGCCGAACGGCCCGAAGGGAGCGACCCCTGCCGGCACACCTGGGGCGAGCCCGTTGCCCTCAGCTTCGCCGTGGGCGACCAGACCGTGATCGTGGTCTGCGAGACGTGCGGGGGATTCGTGCGGCGCTGCCGCAGATGCGGCCGGTTTCACCTCGTCGATCGGGGACCCGGCGGCGAGCGCTCGATGCCCTGGTGGGTCACCGAGTCGTGGCTCAAGGAGCACGCCTGCGCCCGCAGAGATCTCACCGATGCGCCCATTCCGTTCGTGTGGATGCCCGGCGTCGGCGAGCCCCCGGCGTTCAACCTCGCCTCCTACCGCGCGATCGAAGATGAGCCGGGACGCTACGAGCTGGAGTGGTTCAGCTAACGTTGACGCCGCCGCTCCAGGTGATGAGGCTGACTGGGCTGTCGGGGATCGGGCTCGCACGGAGCAACACCGCCGACCCGGCAACGGAGGGCGCGGTGGTGGAGCCAGGCCGTCTGCTGGAACATCGCCAAGCGGAATCAGCCTCGACGCGAACCCGTCGCCGCCCCGGAGACCGAACTGAAGGACCGGAGCGGGCGCCTGGACAAGGCCCTGGAACTGGTGGAACAACAGCTGAGGTCGCTGGCGGGCCAACTGCTAGCCCTGAGCTCGCGGCTGGATGCAAGGTGGGAGCGCCGCCTCCAACCGAGGGCGCATCCGCAACTGGTCGCGCTCGAACCGGCCGGGGGGCGACCCCGAAGTCTATGGCGCTGCGCTGCCCGCGGTGGCCGCCGGACGTCGGGCGCTGCATGCGGTGGACGAGGCACCGCACCGGTTGGGCCGGCTCAATGCTCGGGAACGCCAGCTGCGGCTCGAGGTCCAGTTGATCGACGACCGGCGGCTGACCCTGCCGCCGGCCGACGCCTCCTGGGACAACGTGCGCCGGGCGACCGAGCTGCGCTTGCGCTTGAGGAGTCTTGACCGTGTGCGCCGCCAGCGTTTGTGGGTGTTTCCGCTGCACTACACCGGGCGCATCTTGAGTCTGGGGATGTGGGGCCGCGGGCCGACGCTGGAACAGCAACTGCAGCGCGAACTCGAGGCGCGCCAGGCCGAACTGCTTCGGCCGGTGACTGAGCCTCGGGAAGGCCAGGGCGGGGGAGGCGTCGCAGCAAATGCGGACTGACCTGGTGCACATGGAAGCCTGGCCAGGCAGGTGCAACTCGGGTCGGCCTCGCCTTGCGCTTCGCGAACCTCGCGGACGCGGGGTGGGTGCGGTGGCGATTGACTGTGAGCATCGTCTGCTGGAGCATCGCCAACCGGCATCAACCGGCATCAACCGGCACCCGGCGCTGCCGCGATGACGGGTATAGACGTGGCGTTGCTTCGGGAGGTCGGGGCGTTCCAACGGAGATAGCCGCAAGGTCGGGCTGGGGCCCGAGGTCATACCACCCGCACACTCGGGCCACGGGCTGGCACAAGGCTCTCTATCAGCAGTGAACGATCGCTGCCGATGGTCGCAAGGGTCTCGGAGCGGGTGGAGATGGAGTGGTTCAGACAGCGCAGCCCGGTCAGCTGGGTCGATGGGGTCGAGATCGCGGTCGGCGGGATCGTCACGATCGCCGTCGCCCGCGTCGTCCCGCGAACTGACCCTGATAAGCCGTTCATCGTCGTCTCGCTGTACGGGCGCGGGATGTAACCCCACTTTTCCACCCGCAGCAGGCCGAGGGTCGGCCATTCGGACGGCTCGGCGCAGCGGGTCACTTTGGACCCGCAAGTCGGTTCTGGCGACGCCGCCCCGGCCACCCAGCAGAGCATCAAGGCCGGTGATCAGAACATGTCCTACGGCGCCATTCTGATCGATCCGCCGTCGCTGGAGGTGCGCAACGATATGGTGTTTGAGCGCTTCGCAGCGCTCGGGCTGGAACTGGTAGAGCCGTAGTCTCCCGATGGTCGACGAGCAGCGCCGACACCGGCAGGACGGCCATTCGACATCCGCAAGGAGCCGGTCCCCAGCACACCCGGCCAGTGGCGTGAGGCGGCCCAACGCCAGTTCGACGACGAGTTACCCGCGCGGCTTTCCCCAACCGGTCACTCCGAGGGCGCTGCACTCCGCCGAGGAGTGGGGCTCAGGCGACCACGGTAGGATTCTGATTGGCGTCGACCCAGGTCCACCCGCGCCGCGCGCCGCCAACTCCCGGCACAGCGTCCCGGACGCTCCAGCGCCAAGTCGTGGCTGCGGAGGTTCCAGATCGTGAACGCGGACCACAGTGCTGGTGGTCACGGGGCGGTGTAGAGTTCGGCTGATGCCGAATAGCGTCCGAGTCCGACGGATCGTGTCTGCCGTCGTCTTGCTGGTCGTGACCGGCTGGCTGATGACTGCCCCCGGCGCCGCTGAAGAGCAACCGCAAGGCGTGGAAGTCCGCCTGGCTGCCAGGCTGCTCGACGACGGACGCACCGAAGTGGCGCTCCAGTACTGGTGGAATAACAACTGGTCGCGGCGCGTTCATCCGGCGCGCCGCTATCTGCCCGCCGATGCCGGCGAGGACCGCTGGCTGTTCTCCGCACCGATCCCGGCGACGAGCTTTCAGTCACGGGTGCGGCTGGCCGTCGAGCACCCGCGCTGGGACGCCAGGGATGGGCCGGGCGAGTTCGAGCTGCGCGTGGACGGGCAGCGCTACCGCTCCAACTGCGGCTACCTGGCGCTGAGGCTGGAGCAGCGCCAGCTGGGGATCGGCACGCTCAACGACGCCTGCAAGGAGAAAACAGAACTGGCCGAGAACCGGCTCGCGATCCCCGGGGGACAGGGTCGGCAGGATCTCCGCGTCGGCGCGCGGCGCAGCGCCGGCCGCGTGCAGCTCGCGGTGCAGCATCGTGAAGCTGAGGGCTGGAGCGAACCGCTGGTTCCGAGCGCCTCCATGCTGCCTCGGCGGCCGAGCGTCGGCCGCTGGTATCTCACGTTCTCCGTGGTTGTGCCGGCGCCGCCCCCGGTTGTCTCCGGCCAGTTGCACCGCGCCGCTTCCGTGTCAGTGGTGGACGGTGAGTTTCAAATCGACACTAGCGACCGCCGCTTCCGCAGCAACTGCGGCGTGCTCGAGCTGCGCGCCGAGGAGGACGCGATCCTGGTTGACAGCCGGGATCCGCAGTGTGCGGCCTCAACGGCCCTGGCCACGATCTGCGGCCCGAACGTCCGCGGCGCGGAGTGCGACCAGCAGCGCAACCATGCCTACCAGTGGGAAGACGCCCGGCTGCGCCTGCACGGGGCTCACGACATCAGCCTCGACCTGGAGGAAGCGCAGCAGGTGGTCGACGCCGTCTACGGCGACTACTTCCCGCACAGACCGAACCCGCCGCAGGTGGTGCGAACCGGCGGCGACGAGACCCACTATGACGGCGCGCGGCATCGGATTCAGCTGGCCGACTGGGCGATGACGCTGGACGCCGTGCTGCACGAGACGGCGCATGCGCTGCTGCGCAGCGGGTCCGTCGACGATCCCGGTCACGGCGGTCGCTACCTGGCGCTGCTGCTCGCACTCTGGGAGCGCTATCTGCCGGTCGTCGACATCGAAGCCGCGCGCGGCGCGGCGCGGTCGGCCGGGTTGGACGTGGCGGATTCGCCCTTGCCACTGATGTTCAGGACTGCAGGTGCGAGTTCCCTGCGAACGCTGCTCTGCGTCCAGCCCGCGAGGTCGGAGCGTCTCTGCCGCGCCCTGGCCGGGGAGTTGGACGCCGGACCGGAATCCAGCACGGGCGGCCGGTTCGGCGGACGTCTGGGCGACCTCTGGTGGCTCGGCCGCTTGGACGACGATGCAGGCGCCCCGAAAGCGACGGTCGTGCGAGAGTCGAGGCAGCGCCTGGACGGCGAGTCGGTCGCTCGCTTGAGCATCAGTTGCGATGCCGACGACCGGCTGGAAGTAGGGGTCTGGTGGCGCGGCCTGCAGTCGGTGTCACCAACCCTGTCTGTTCGAATCGGCGACGATCCCTGGCTCCGCGAACGATGGCGGACCTTCAGTGGCGGCACTTGGAGCGGCGATGAGTGGGCGGGTCACCAAGCGATCGAGGCCGCGTCGTTCCTGCACCGGCTCAGCTGGCGGGCGGCGAACGCTGCATCGCTGGAGGTGCGATTCAACGATGGCCGCTGGCGGCTGGCCACCTTCGACCTGCGGGGGCTATTCGATACGCCGGTGCAATCCCAGCTGGCGCGCTGCGGGGCCGAGCGGCCCGCGGGCGATCCCGACGCCCTGATCGTCGATCGCGGGAGCTTCGGGCGCGACTTCTGGTGGGGCGTCGATCTGGACGAAGTTCCGCCCAAGACGTTCGTGGTTAGCGACACGACGATCGTCGGTTCCGCGCGCGCGGCGCGGCTGAGCCTGCAATGCGAGCAGGGACGCTTGGAACTCGACCTCTACTGGGCCGTCGATCACGACCTCGACCGGACCATCCGCTACCGGATCGCGGACGGCCCGGTGCGAAGCGAGGAATGGCTCGCCGGCTGGGGCAGCTGGGGCGACGTCGAGTACAAGTGGACGGGCGCCGAGGATGCCGCCGGTCTAATCGCCGAGCTGGCCTGGGCGGCCCAGTCTCGCGGTGTGTTCACCGTCGAAGTGCACGCGCGCGGCGATGCCGGCCTTCGCTACACCGCGCATTTCGATCTGGCCGGCCTGTTCGGCACGCCGGTCCAACCTAACCTGGCCAGATGCGGGCGTTAGTCGCCGGCTGGCCCCGGCGGTTCGCTCTGCCTGCGCTATGGAGCGGCCGCGAAGAACACAGACGCGCAGGGCGTAGGGCGAGGGCTCGGCGCTGCTTACCGCCGTCGGTTCTCGGTTCTGAGCGGCGCTCATGGGATCGGTCGACTCCGGCTTGGCTGGCACTCGAACCCAGGCTTTCCTCGGCTTGCCGCCCCGCGGGCGACCAAGCGCGAAGGAGCCGCCTGCTGCCGAGAGCTCGGGCTACAGTTCGGTTCGATCCATAGGCTGGTCGCGGTTGCGCCTCGAACGGAGCCGTGCTCGGCTCCGTGACCGAGCTGGGTTGGACCGAGGACACGGTGGAGCAATGCCCAGTATGTCTGCAACGACCGCCTCGGGACGAACGTCGGCCCATCCCGCCTACAGGAAGCCGAGCAGACCTGCGTCGGAAGTTCGATGCCCTGCGGACAGAGGTGGTGTCGCTTCAGGAACGGCTGGAGGCGGTCGAGGGACAGGCCGTACAAGAGCGGGGCGGCGGGGGTGACTACGTCGATACGGAAGGTGTGGGTGCTGGCAACGATGGCAAGCAACAGCGGTCGGTGTCCCTGCCTCGCCGCGTCTGCTCCGAGCTGATCACCGAGGAGGCGGAACCGGATGAGGAGCTGGTCTACGGCGCGGCGGCCGAGTTGGTCGTCGAGTGGCGCGAGGCATGTGCGGAACGCAAGTTGGCGCGGCATACCCTGGCCTGGCTGCTGGCTGAGCGTGTCGATAGCCAGGGTCTTTTGACCACTCATCGCCACAGTCATTTGACCAGGTGAGCGGCCGGTAGATGGTTGGATATCAGTGTGCGGTTGGGTCGTCAAGCATCTCCCTCTGTTCGAGCAAGGCGCGGTGGGGCGAGAGTCGTTGGCGGTAGCTTTCGCCGTCGATCACGATCTGGTAGCTGGAGTTGGCGAGCCGGTCGAGGGCGCTGTTGCCGAGGATCGGGTCGTCGAACAGACCGAGCCACTCTTCGACGTCGCGGTTGGAGGTGATCACGAAGCTGGCCGTGCGGTGGCGGGCGATGACCAGTTCGTAGAGGTCGATCGACTGCTGGTGGTCGAGCCGGTGCAGGCCGAGGTCGTCGAGGATCAAGAGGTCGGGCGCGAGGAAGCTGCGGAAGGTCTTGTCGACGGAGTGGTCGACGCGGGCCTGGGCCATCTCGCGGAAGTAGCGGTCGGCTGGGGCGAAGCGGACCGTGTGACCGGCGCGCACGGCGGCGTAGCCGAACGCCTGGGCGAGGAAGCTCTTGCCCACGCCGACCGGACCAACGAGCAGCACGTGCTCGCGGCGGTCGAGGAACTGCAGCGAACAGGCGGCGTCGAGCAACCTGCGGTCGAGCGTGATCTCGGCCGACCAGTCGAAGTCCTCCAGCCGGCAGACCTGTTCGAAGCCGGCCTGACGCAGGCGTAGTTCGAGCCGGCGGTGTTCGCGGCGGCCGACCTCATCGGTCAGGATGATCTGCAGGAAGTCGGGATAGTCGAGTTGCTCGCGGCGGGCCAGGGCGATGCGCTCGGGCAGGGTGTCGAGCACCGGCCCCAGCTTGAGCCGCTTGAGCAGCGGTGCGAGTTCGGCGGGAGTAACGGTCATGATCATGCTCCAGGATGGTCTGCGGGGCGGGACGGACGGCGTTGGGCGAAGACGGGGCCGGGGCGGGCGAAGCGGCCGGGCGGCAGCGGCGGCGGTTGCTCCGGGGTGGTCTCCTGTTCCAACGCTTCGGTGAGGATGCGTTCGACCCGGCGGACGTCGATCAGGTCGACTTCGAGGGCGCGCCGGCAGGCGGCGTCGAGCCGCTCGGCCGAGTAGCGCTCGCCCAGCCGGACCAGCTTCTGGCCCTGCCGCAACTTGGCCCAGGGCAGCGGGCCCTCGAGCAGCCGTGCGGCGAACGCGGCCACGGCCGGTCCCAGATCGGCCGCGCGGCGCTGGACCAGGTCCGGCGCGCGGGTCGTGTAGGCGCTCAGTTCGGCCGGGTAGTCGTTCGGGTCGGTCGAGCGGCCGCCGCGGCCCTGGCGGGGATGGACCTTGATCAGCTGGCCGCGCTGATAGATGTGGACCAGCTTGGCGCCCAGGCGGACCTCGACCCGCTGGCCGGGCGGACAGAGCGCGGCGGGTACCGAGTAGAGCGCGTACTGGCAGGCCACGTGGTGGTCGGGGTGGACCTTGGCCGTGCGCCAGTCGATCGGCTCGTAGGGTTCGCCGTCCCAAGCCGCCAGGGCCTCGCGCTCTTCCTGCTCGAAGACCTCCAGCGGACGCTGGCGGGTGGTGCCGTGGATCCGCTGGCCGGCCACCTCCAGGCACCAGCGCCGGGCCGCCTCACGCATCTCGGTGAGATGGCGGAACTGGGCGCCCTTGAAGAAGCGCTCGCGCACATAGGGCACGCTGCGTTCGACCCGCGGCTTGTCGCGCGGTCGGCGCGTCCGCGTCGGGTCGGCGATCAGCCCGCGCTGCTGGGCGTACTCGAGGAACCCCCTGTTCAGGCGCGGATGTAGGCGGTCGGCGCCCGCCACGGCGGCCGGGAAGTTGTCCAACACCAGGTAGCGGGGCACGCCCTCGTAGAACGCCCAGGCGGCCTCTAGGCCCTCCAGGACGGCTGCCAGCTTCTGGCTCGTGGTCGGCCAGACGAAGCAGTGGCGCGAGTAGCGCAGGACCACGATCAACGCCCAGACCGTGCGCCGCCGGCCCGTCTCCGGATCCGGGATGAGCCCGAGCCGGCCGAAGTCCAGCTCCGCCACCTCGCCCGGCGCACTCTCGGCCAGCCGCATCGTGACCGGGCGCCGGCGCCAGCCGCGGCGCTGGATGAAGCGCCGCAGCGAGTTGTACGAGACCGCGCAGCCGCGCTCGGCGAGCAGTTCGTGGATCCGCGTCATCTGCAGCCGCTCGGCCGTCAGCCAGACCTGGATCTGCTCTGCCCAGGGCGTCAACTGCTCCTCGCTCGGCGCATCCCTGCGCCGCGGTCCGGCCAGACTCAGCGCCGCCAGGCGGGCCAGCTGGGTCTCGTCCGGCTCGGGACCGTCGGGCCGCAGCCCCAGCTCCGCAGCCGCTTCCAGGTAGCGCCGCACCGTCGGCCGGGATATCCCCGTGCCTTGGGCGATCTGGCGCTGGCTCAAGCCCAGCTGCCAGCGTCGAATGACTTCGTTGATCTCCACGCGAGTCACCTCCCGGTAGGCCATCGCCGCTCCTCTCGGATGCAGCGATCGTCCTCTGGCCGGCAGCTGACCTGGTCTCGAACCTGGCGATCTGGTCACGACCCTGGTGAAGTGGTCACGACCTTGGCGAAGTGGTCAATAGCTCCTGGCGATCTACATTCTTTCCGCCTTCATACCAAAACCCAGATCGGCTGTGATTGGCCGACCCCCCTCCGGTGAAGGGGCGATTCCCTTCTCGATCACTTCGCCGATGAGGCCACTCGACAATGCCTCGAATTGCGCGTCGCAGTACTCACACTCGGAGGGATGGTGGCTTCCCATGTGCGCTTCACTCGCACCAGGCCACACAGCACCACGCATCTCGTTACGACATCAATCGAGCCGCCGCGGTTGCCAGTCGAGCAAGTGCACCCGAGATCGACCTTTGCCGGTCCAAGGTGACTGACGCGATCTTCTCGACCTGGGGTCCCAGAGTCAGTTCGTGGTCTCGAGCGACCTCTGGTACTGGGCCAGCAGGAGGCGAACCAGTGTCAGCGAGTTGGACGGCCACTGCGGCCGATGGAAGACGAGGTAACCTCGGCGGGCGAACTCGTCAATCCCGCTCACGAGCGCGAGATTGTGCTGGGCTAGATGAGTAGCAGCCGTATAGGCAACCTGACTGGCGGCCAGCGCGAACTGCCGGTCTTTTTCGTTGAGGTCGAGCCATGTCCACCAGGACCGCATAGCCGGCTCGATGGACATGACCAGCGCCGTCGGCACCAGCAGCTCGGCTCGCGCCGACTCCGACAGCGGGGCGAACACTCCGTAGCCTGCGCATTGAAGTTCGATGCAGGAGAGCCGGATTCCCGCTTCGAGGCGGTCCAGAAAATGATGCCAGAGCTGAAGTGCGACATTCGTTCCCGAGCAGGGAGACCACACTTCATCCAGACAGTGCATCTCGACGAGCAGACGGTCCAATCGATCGACGTAGAGGGGATGAACGCGATCGGTGCTGCCCGTGAGGATTCGTCTCTCGATCGATGCGGCTATGTGTCCTACTGCCCGAGAAAGGTCCTCGAGCTTCGACCTCCACAGGTCATCCTCGCCTGGCGCTCGTTGGTTGAGATAGATGAGGAGATGGTGGAGGCGGTCAAGAAACGCCTCCTGCAGCGGTTCAAGTGCCGCTCGCTGAACCTCCGAAATCTGGGCCGGAACCGCGTCATCCGCCTCCCGGTTGCCGGACCGCCCCAGGACTGCGTACAGCGCTCGGGCCGATACTGACACTTCAACCGCGGCCTGCAGCGCTTCTTCTCGGTGGGTTGGCGCCGAGCCCAGTTCGATGGAATCAGCAGGAGCGACCGGGTTGGCTGGCTGCGTCTCGGCGACAGGGATGGCGTCGTCGCAGCCGCACAGCAACAGCCCCGCGGCAAGAGCAAGTGATGCCATGACAACGAGCGCCTGTCGGGTTCCTGCGCCTCTGTGGTTCATGGCTGCCCCCAGGCAATGGCGGCGCCGACGCTTAATCGTTGGGGGCTTGCTCGATCTCAAAGTCCCCGCGTTCAAGCAGCAGGTCCAGGTCTTCACTCGCCACAGCCGTCGCAGCGCCGGTCTGCTCGAAGGCCAGGACCTCACCAGATGCAAGGATCAACACGATCGGCTCGTCGCCCAGGTATCGGACTGCCACGCGGGAATGCTCGGACTCTGTCATGCTGGCGCCTCCTAGAAGATGTAAGCCCAAGAAGTTGGGCTGAGCGACTGACCATCTCGCAGCGAGGTGTTCCTCGTCGCGCTGGTCGGCGCATCCATATGCAAATGCGGCCCGGTCGTCGTGTACCCGCACACGTCCGACCCACCTGAGACCGCAGAGAGATAACCGACTAGGATGGCGAAGGCCGTGTAAGCGGGCACGCTGACGATCGTCTTCCAGGCGCCCGTGAGATTGCGAGGATTTCGACCGCTGCCGTCCAGGTCCAGATGCACCAACCGCAGGACGGCTGAACTCGCATTGGGAGAACTCGGAGGTGTTGCTCCTGCGAACACGTGGACCTCGCATCGAGACGCCCGTCGCGCCCAGACCTTCACTGCGCTTGGGCTCTCGTTGGAACCCGCCGCATAGACTGTCGCCCCCGCGCTGCCGGTGATATCGAGCCCCATGCAACACCGTTGGCGACTCCACGCCGCGTGCCACACCCCGTTGTGTCCGCTTCCGCTAAGCCAACCGCAGCATTGATCGTTTGGATCTATGTCTCCACCTGATACCGAGCTGGAGCGTCCTACACGCCAACGCATCGCGACTCCTCTCGCATTTTCTGTTCGAGGGAGCCTATCAGAGGCGGGCACTCGGATCCCAGCAGGCCGTAGACGGGCTCCGGTAACACCTGAGTACGGAAACACGAAGCCTTGACTGTCAACGAGCAGCGACTTTGTCGGTCCAACTGAGCGGCGATGGTGACGCACCTAAGTGGCTGAGGTCAAAGTCTCGGCAACCAAGTGCGCAACGTGGCGGGCCCATACTTCGGCGTGCCGAAAGCGGCAGCCCTCCCGTTCCTGGACGCCGAAACCGCCCGGCACCATCCTTACCGGAACGATTCGACACTGACGGAGTCGCGGCTCACTTGAACTGACAAAATCGCTGCTCCTCGATAGTGTTGACAAGAGGTGAGAGGCCAAGCGGCACTGAGCTTGACTTGAACATCACTCGGCGTGCGTCGGCATCGTGTTTTCGGATGTCGACACAGCCGACCGCGAGGAGCAAGAGTGGGGCCGCTCAACAACAGCGCCGAGCGTCAAGTGCGGAGAAGGCCTCTGTATACGGCCATTGGTGTCAGGCGGACTTGAAAGTCAACGAGTCAGTCCTGCACTTCGTGGTGGTTGCCTCGGCTCTTGCTCGCCGCCGCCCGCGCCGCCAACCGCGACGGGCACCGAGTCGAGCGCCCGCTCAATTCCATCGGACGCTTCTGCGATATTGCCACCCACTGCCGCAAGCCCAATGTCGTCCCGGACCAAGTAGTCCATCTCCCTCTCACTCGGGTCATGACGACATGGAGCAAGACGCGCCTCCGCTTGATCAGGCAGATGCCCCTGAGTGGCCTTGTCCTTTCACAAGAACTTGAAGGGAGTCCAAATGACGGTTACCCAGAAGTTGATGCTTGCGATTGCTGTACTTGTCGGAGCGTTCGCTGTGACGGCCGTGAGCGGAGGCGCTGCCGAGGCCTCTCGACGAATCAGGCCGCGGGAGCTCCGGCAGGGTGGCAGATGGAGCTTGACGGCGCGCCGCAGGCGGCCATCGCCAATCCAGACGTTTGTGCGTCGTCAACGACTTTCCACGCACCCGGGGCTGTCACGGCTGTGGGCATCGAGACCGGAGGACTGTTGGGAGGCTCCGCTCCCGAGAGCGGTGGACCCTGTCAAACGGTCGTCGAATGCACGCTCACCCCTTGGGGTTGGTACTGCGTCGTCTACATCGTCTGTCCGTAGGCACCCAATCTTGGTTGTTGATCCCTTAGCTTCCGGCTGGCACTAGTTGGCCAGCTGGACGAGGCACCAGGGCCGAGTCATCGACATGCGTCCGATCCGCCGCTCACCGCTCGATGTCCGATTCACCCGGCGGCGCGTACTGCGCTCCGCCTGGGTTGCTGGAGTCGGCGCGTTGGGCATGGCCCTCGTCGGCTGCGGCGAGGACATGGAAGACGGCTCCGGCGGACCTGTCAATGATCAACCGGGCCCACAAGCCCAAGCGGATAGGACCCGCGGCCGCGAGAGCCGCGCCGTTCTGAGTGAGCAGGACTTTGACCAGGAACAAGGCGAGGAACAGCACCAGGCGCAGCCGCGACAACCAGACCGCGCTCAACCGGACGGACGACTGGAGCAGTCCTCGCAGTCTGATTCTGCGGCGGGGCGGATTGTCGACCCGCTGGAGTGGCGTGAACGCTATCACTGGCGCCAGCTAGCGGCGCTCCACAATCCTGTTCGGACCCCGACCATCGGCGGTGCGCTCACCATCGAGAGCGCCGCGGTGAGCAGTTGGGATCCGTTCGCCGCCTGGGAACCCGAGCTCGATGCCGCCCAGTCGGGGCACCTGCTGCCGCTGGTCTACCGCCGCCTGGTCGAGTTGGATGTCTCCGACCGCTCCGACGCGCATCGGACCCTGGTCCAGGGCGATCTGGCCGCTGGCTGGGAATGGCTGGATGCGACGACGCTCAACTTCGCCCTGCGGCCCGGGACCCGTTGGCCTGAGGGCTCACCGACCGAGGGCCGCCCGCTCGACGCCGCCGATGTCGCGATGTCCTATGACGCGCTCAAGCAACCGGGCCTCCGCCAGGCGCCGATTTACGATGCGGTCGAGCGCATCGAAGCGGATCCCAGCGCCGGAGACGGCTCGGTGGTCTTCCATCTACGCGAACCGAGCGCCCCGCTCATGAACCAGATGACCTCGCCCTGGCACGTCGTCTTACCGAACGAAATCGTGAGTGGCGCGCAGCCAATCGATCTGTCGCAGCGATCGGTCGGCAACGGTCCGTTTCGGCTGAAGCTCTCAAATGAGCGCTCCCTCTGGGTGCTGACCCGCAATCCGACCTACAGCCGGACCGATACCGACGGTCGGGACCTGCCCTACCTGGACGAAGTGCGGGGCGAGGACTACCGGTTTCGCGACCAGGTCGCGAGGACTACGCCGGGAGTAGCGCGCTGGACGGCCTGGGAGAGCGGCGCGGCTCAGGCGGTTGAGCTGGACGGCGTCGCCGACGCGCGTCGTGCCCTGGAGACGCAGCCCGAGGCGCAACTGCAGGTCAGCCCGCCGAGTCCCTCGGGCGGACCGTGCTTCAGCTTCCGCTCGCTGAGCGAGGGCCCGTTCGCCGATGTGCGCGTGCGTACGGCGCTCTCGATGGCGCTGCACCGCGGCAACCTGGAGGCGCTGGCCCACGAGGGCTTCGCTGCGCCTGACGCCGCCCAGAACTGGACCTTCTTCCCGGACCCGGAACGGACGCCTGATGGCCTGCGCGAGTGGCCCTGGGAGGAGAGCGAGTTGGGCGAGGCCTGGCGGTACGATCCAAACCAGGCGCTGGCGCTGCTTGGAGCAGCCGGTTACAGCGAGGAGCAGCCGCTGCAGCTCGGCATCGACATGCCGCCGGCGCTGAATCCGGCCGGACAGCCCTACGACCCGGGCGCGCATCGGATCGCCGAGTTCGTCGCCGACCAGTGGGAGCAGTATCTCTTCGGTGTCGTAGAGGTGCGTCGCCTGGAACGAATCTGGACCCAGTTCACTGACGCCCAGGGCAGTCTGTGGTTTATCCCGGATCCCGATCCGGCAGTCGATCTGGTTTTCCGCGATCCCGCCGATGTGGAGACCTACAACGCCGACGCCGACGACCTGGCCTACGGCAGCATGCACTCGGCAGGCCGCTTCAACCGCGCCGCGATCGACGACTCGGAGATCGATGAGTGGGCCGTCGCCCAGAGCCGGGCGCTCGACCCGCGCGAGCGGGCCGACCTGCTGGAACGGATTCGGCTCAAGGAACAAGAGCACGTCTGGCGCATCCTGCTCGTCAATCCCTACGGCGTGCGGGTGCGGCGCGAGAACGTCTTCAATCTCGTCGACACCTACTACGCCAAAACGCTGCACCTGGCTCCAGATCAGCTGAAGCACGTGTGGCTTGAGCCGTAGCTCGAGAGTGTTCCTCTCTGGCGAAACGCTGAAGGTGTTCGAGGGCCAAGCCATGCACGGGCATGGAAGCGGGAAAGACAACGTCGATGTGGAGGGTGTGGGTGAGAACGAGGAGGCCGAGCGACAGCGGTCCGTGGCCGGCTCCAGCCGCGTCTTCCCCGAGCTGGTCAGTGAGCAAGCGCAGCCGGGCGAGGAGCAGGTCTACAGTGCCGCGGCGGAATGGGTCGTCGAGTGGCGCGAGGCCTGGACGGAACGCAGGTCGGCGAACTACGCCCCTGGACTGGCTGCGAGCGAAGCGCAGACTGCTGGAACTGGAGCTTCGCTTGGTCGGGTGGGAGTGATTGTCCGAAGTGTCCCCTGGGGCCGGGTGCGCCGGGAGCACGAGGTGCAGCTGCGCCAACGACGACTGCGGGACGTGCGCGGCGAGCGCCTGTAGGGCGGCAGCACTAGGTCGGTCGGCTCGTGACTCTCGGACATTGGGTCCGTGGCTTGAGCCTGGAACTTCAGGTGCAACATGAGCTCGAGGTGCGGCGGTCCGAGTCACTACCGCCTAGTGTGACACGCCGGTCGGCCGAGGCGGCAGGGGGGGCAGTCGAAGGCTGCCTCACGCTGGTGGGTGATGGGGTCGAGGCGAACCCCTATAGGAGTATGGGCGAGGACTGGGTCAGGAGGTCGGGGCACTGCGGGTGGCGGTCGCGTCATTGCAGCAACGCGTGGGTGCGGTCGAGGGTCGTGTCTCACAGGGGCCGGGCGGCGAGGGTGTAGAAGATCGGTTCGTGGCCCTCGGCTCGCTGGGTCTCCCCGAGCCGATCACGGAGGGGACAGAGCCGAGTGAGGAACAGGTCGGCGGTGCGACCGCAGGACTGGTCGTCGAGATACGCCAGCCTCGGGCGGCGAGCGAGGCGGTGCGTTACAAGCTCGCATGGAGCCGTCTGACCAACGGACGACCATGCAGCATTCCTGCAACTCGATGAGGGAGCGCGAGAGGTCCTATTGAGACAAGCGCATCCTGCGGGCTGAGCAGCCGCGCCATCTCGCACCGAATCCACTAGACCGATTTGCCACGCCAAACGAGCGGCTCACCGGTAATCGAATCTTTGACACCATCGAGCAACGGAGGATTCGTGGGGTCGGCTAGAGCGGTTTCCAGCTGGGTCTGAGTTAACCCTATGGCCGGATTCGGTTCGCCGCGGGTGTGATTGCCACTAGATTCGTCCTTGGGCCCGCGCATTCGGGCGAAATCCGCGCCAGAAATCTTCACCCCGGTCAAGTCGGCCCCCGAAAAATCTGCTCCCGCTAGTACAGCGTTCTGAAGTGTTGAGGCGTTACCCTTTGCGTCTGGATTGTCGATGCCCTCGCCGGTAAGTACCGTTCTCACGAACTTTGCGCCCTCGAGAACTGCATCATCCAGATTCACGTCCGCGAGAATCGCCTCCGTGAAGTCGGTTCGGATGCCCACCAACCGCGAGGGGTCGGACCGATAGAGACGGGACCCCCGCAAGTCGGCGTCAATCAGATTCGGCTCATATGGAGCGTGCTTTTCAATCTCATGGCATTCTCTTCGGGCTCCGATGGCCTGCATTGCGGCCTGCGAATCCCCACGAAGTCGTTGACTTCGATCATCGCGGAAAGCCGGAATGTCCTCGTCCGCCGGCGGTGTACGAACAAATGCGCACAGCAGCCGCATGATCTGAACGTGGTACTGCCCCGGTGCATCTCCAGCAAGCTCGCTCAACGCTTGGACACCTCCAATGCGGACCGCCAAGACGGAGTTCCCTAACATTTGCGCAGCCGTTTGAAAGCGCTCGTTCCGCAGCCTGTCGTCCGCCGAGTTAGCTTCCTGGACGCCAATGGTGGTACGCCAGACCAAGACTGGGAATGCCGCGATCGCACCTATCGCGAGAGCGACGTTCCGGAACCCATCGTCGCCTACCTCTGCGGCCAATGCCAAGCCGAGCACAGTGAGGAAGGCGAGTGCGGCAAGAAAGAACGAGATCACGACAGCTCTGTCTTTCAGCACACTTGTGCGCCGGAGCCAGGACGCTCTCATGGAACACCTCCATCTGTGTCGAGAATACCTGCCACTCGTCGCGATATCTCCGAGAGCCAAGACAGTTCTGACGGGACCCGTGTTCGAGCCGACACCTTCGGCGCCAGGTCTCTCTACCAGATTGACGAGAAGGCGGATTCTGGTAGGGAGCATGTCTACGGCACCGGGGCGAAACTTGTCGTCCAGTGGCGCGGGGCCTTGGCGGCACGCAAGTAGGCGCGCCACACCCTGGCCTGGCTGCTGGCCGAACGCAGACGGCTGGAGTTGGAGCTGCGCTTGATCGGGGTGTTCGGGCTGATCCCGCCCCCGGCCGACACGCCCTGGCGCGAACGACGGCGTGCCCAGGAACTGGACTGGCGGCGACGGGCGCTGCGTCGGCTGCGCTGGCAGCTGCCGCTAACCTGGTGCCTACACGGGCTGCTGTGCGTGTTGACCCTGGGCCTCTGGGGCAGGCGGGGTTGGCAAGGCCGGGACGACGGTCCGGCGGAGCGCTGAGGCTCACTGTCGATCGCCAGGGTCTTTTGACCACTCATCGCCACGGACATTTGAGCAGGTGTGCGGCCGGTAGATGGCTGCGTTCCGGCGCCGCGAGATGTCTCCAGCGGTCAGACGCGCGTGGCTGAGCCACGCGCCCGGTGATCGAGGAGTGGGGCATACTGCATTTGTGCTGCAGCGACCGAACCTTACGAACGGTTCAGTGAGCCGAGTCGAATAGTGCGCGGCGGCAGGATCTGGTTGGTCGCCGCCATCGCGCTCATCGCGGGATTTTGGGTGCTGCGCGGCGTGTTCGGCGGTCCCGACGCGTCACCCCAGCGTGTCGCGCGAGAAGCGGGGACCGCCGCTGCCAACGCGGAGGAGATCGAAGCGCCGGAGATCACGGTCGAGCTGGTCGAGCCTCCAGCAGCGGCTGGGACGATCTCGCCCACCGGACTCTTGCGGCGCATGTACCCCTCGCTCCGGTCTGCCGAAGGGTTCTGCTGGGAAGAGGCCGAGGCGGCGTACGACAGCGACTCGCAGCGGATCGATACCGGCCTTGATCGCGGGGCCGAGCCTCCAGCCGACCTCTTGGAGTTCCTTGCCGGCCGCGGCGAGAGCTATGAGGACTATGGGTACAAGTGGTTCAATCGCCGTCAACTGCTGTTCATGCACCAGGAGATGTTCGTCACCGACGGAGGACGAAGCGGTCCTAGGGCGGTCGTGACGAGAGTCGTGCGACGGGAAGGTTCCAATGGTCGGCAGTTTTGGGAGGAGTACGACGGCGCAGCGGTCTACCCGTGCGGCGAATGATCGTCTCACTCATCCGGCATCGGATCCGCCGGCTGCGCCGGCAGCTGACCCTGACATTACTGGCGGCTCTGCTCTCGGGTGCCGTCGCACAGGCCAACTCCTGCCAGAGCGAACAGGACCGCGCCGATCGGCTGACGGAGTTGCGGAACGCCCCCACCGGCGGGCACCTCCAGTTCCAGCTCGATATCACCAACCGCGACCTGGCCGACTGCCAGCAGCGCGCCGTCGTGACCGAGTACGACAGGCTGAGGAGCGAGCGCAGCCAAGCCGGGCAAACCTACGTGTCCCTCTGCGAGAACGCGGCCGGCGTACAGGGTGGCAATCTCACGGAGATGCAGGCCGCGCGCGACGCCTGGCGTGAAGCGAACACCGCCGTCAACGAGCACCGGACGGCGAACCCCGGTCTCCAGCCCCAGCCCTACAGCGACAGCCTCTCCGACTCCTACCGCTACTGGTGCATGGAGCGTGACGGCAAAGGCTCTTTCAACAACCCGAAAAACTTGGGCATCACGTGTTGGCAATAGTGGGCGCTTCTGCGAATGGCGGGAGCGAGCAGGCTGGTGGGCGAGATGTCCTGCTGCTGGGGTGTCATGGTCCCATGACCCGGACGCGGCGAGGCCGGTGGCCGAGATCAACCCTTGCTGTGCGGTCTGCTGGCCAGACACCCGCTCCAGATAGCCGCTAAGGCACCCCCGACCGGCTCGCCAAGGCCATCTTCCAGATCGTGATCGAGCGCGAGAGCTGCCGCCGACGGCTCTCGCCCCACCTAGCCTTGCTCGAACGGAAGGAGGTGCTTGACCCGCCAACCTCGGACTGATATCCAACCGTCTACCGGCCACCAGCCTGGCCCAATGACTCTGGCTATCACTGGCCTAAAGACCCTGGCGAACGACAGAGGTGCCAGCCGGTCGGCCGCTCGCGCGGGGGATTAGCGACCAAGCTGCATGCGCTAGTGCTCGACGACCGGATCCCGCTGATCCTGACTTAGGCGCCGGGTCTCTGGGGCGACGCGTCCTGGGGACGCTGGCAGCCGGAGTAGCTCGGACTCCAACCCGGCCGTCGGCAGTTGCTCGCGGACCGCGCCTACGACGGCGATTAGATATGCGCCTTGGCGGCCCGACACGGCTGGGAGCTGGTCGCGCCGCCGGGTCCGAGCCGGCTACAGCCCTGGCCCCTGGATCGCGAGGCCTACCGCGCCCGCAACGCGACCGAGCGCTACCTCGGGCGGCTCAAGCGCATGCTCGGAATCGCTCGCAGATACCACAGACTCGCTCGCAGCGATCCCAACCAGATCCTCCCCGCTTGCATCCACTGCATGATGGATTAGGGTGTACAGGCCCTAGAGCGGGACGAGTTGGTACTCGAGGAGAGAAGACCGCCCTTCGATCGCCACAATTCGCACATGGGCCACACGACCATACGAATCCACAAGATGGAGCTCTTCCTGACCGGGCGTAAACGGCACGGGTTGTTGCTTGCCTCCATTGATGGCGACGTTATCGGCGTAAATGTAAGTTCGCTCTAAGGGATCTAGCTGTGGGTTGAGTCGACCATCAAGCCCGGGAATCCTACCCGTCGCCTCCGGAAAAATGACGGAACCGCCTGATTCCAATGATGGCAGGTCGAACGCCAAGGCACGGTCGGATGGAACCCAACCTCGTTCTACATGAGCCGCGCAGGATTGCGCAGCCACATACACGGTCATGGGAAGGTGCATAGAGTGGAGATCGAGGTGCGCCTGCCCATGTTCGTCAGTCACAGCCATCCTCCAGGTATTGTTCGGAAACAGAGCGAGCACATCCGCCCCTTGAACCGGTGACCCCTGGCAACGGACGGTGACCACGGCGGTGACCGGTTCGGAGGCCGGTTCAGCCGCCGGAATCGACAGGCAAAGCTCCGCGTCGTCGATCACACGAAACTTCGGCTCACGTCCAGTGAGTTCACGAGTTTCTCGAAGAATTATGGGGACCCCATCTCCCCGTCGCTCCATGAATGAGCGGCGACCGGCCGAGCCTCGCGTCTGGGCGGAGTTCATCCCTCCAAGAACCGAAGCCAGCACCTCGTTCCTGGTGGACTGTCGCTCGGCCATACTCTCCACGGTGAGGCTGTTTGGCAACCCGCCCGGCGAGCAAAGCTCAATTCGGTCAGAGAACATCGAGAGCCGGATACGGCTGCCTCGCATGGAGTAGTCGCGATGGACCACGGCATTGACGACTGCCTCAAAGACTGCTCGTTGGCTGTACTCCGGTAGGTCTTCGCGGTCTGGATCCTTTCGGGCCCCCACCCGCATGTTGCGGACTACGAACGTCAATGCTTGGGCGATCTGCTGGTCCAGGGGGCCAGTGATTTCCTGGGCATCGACTTGCGGAGAGGCTCGATCAGTTCCGCGGTATTGAACGGCGCTGATCGACGCGTTGGAAACGAACTGCTCAGGCTGCCGCGTGCACAGCAACACCCCGGCGATGGTTGCTCTTGTTGCGCCGTACTCGTCCTCTGCCAAGAGCCCGAGTTTGAGCAAGGCTACTTCCGGTTCGGCTGATCCTACACCGCTCAGCAGTGGCCGCCACAATGGCTCGTCGAGTGTCGCCATGCCAGTCTCAGCGACCGTCTGCTCATCCACTCCCTTGAAGCGGGACATGCCTCTGCGCTGACTGAGCCTAGTCCGCTCATCGGGCGTCATCGGACGTTTGGCGCTGCCGACCCGCAGATAGCTACCCCCGGGGCTGTCGTGTTGGGCATATCCGACCGGCACGGCAACCAGCAGAAATGCCTTCCCGTCTATCTCGCTGCGAAACACATCCGGTCGAATGGGAGGCTTGATGGAGTCACTACACACCTCGACGATCAGGCGCTCGAGACTGTCGAGTTGCGGCCGAGATAGTCCTTGCACCTGACCGGAATCATCTACCCCGCAGAGCAGATTGCCGCCACTGGCGTTGGCGAATGCTGCGATCTCATCGCCTAAGTCGTCGCGCCTTGGGCCCATGGGCCGGTCGTCGTTGAACTCCACCCTTTTGAATTCCCAACGGCTGTCCTCTCCCAATCTGAGCTGGCGCTTGACTTCTTCGGGACTGGCCGACATGGTCATCTCCTGCGGAGTCTCGTGGCAGCACTCCTGCCTTGATTCTAGGCAGTATCACTGCGCACCATGGCGCTGTTTCGCCATACTTGGATTTCGAATGCAAAGGTCACACCTGCAAGCGAGATGCAACTCGCCTGGCGTTGAACCAGTTCAGACGGCGGCCGGAGGCGAGCCGCTACTACGGGCTCGCTGCTTGGCTGGGCGATCGGGCGCGAACGGCGGTCAGGGCTAGCTGGTGTTGGTGAGCAAAGAGCACGAACAGGTCGCTGCCCGTTCCCACGGCCTGTCCTAACTCGTGTGCGAGTCACCTCTTTCTGTGGCCATGGATGTACCGACCCGCAGGCTGATCGATCGTCCGCACGAACCCGTTTCTTGGAACCGTCTACCTTACAGCCATCGACTAGCGGAGGAGACGCTCGATGCTTGACGCTACGTTGCGCACCGGCGGACGCGCTCGATGGCTCGTGGCGCTGATGTTGGCTTCGCTGCTCGCCAGCCTGGCCGTCCCGCACGCGGCGGCCGCCGCCGAGTCCGGTGCAAGCGAGACCTACCGAGTGCGCATCGCCGCCCGCCTCGCAGACGATCAGCGCATCGAGTTCGGCCTGCAGCAGCTGGACCAGCACGACCACCCGGTGTCGCTGTTCCTCGCCGAGGCCCGCTTCTTTCCCCTATCGGTCGACCACGAGCGCTGGCTCACCGGCGGTGAGGTCGTCTGTCCGGCCCTCACCATCGACCAACGCGAAGGCGCGACCGAGCCGGCCGAGGTCGCCTCGATTCGCTCAGCCAAGGTGCAGATTCGGGCGCGGATCCATCCCGAGAGGCAGCAGGTGGAGTTCGGTCTGGCGCACCAGATCCCCTACGAGCGGGGCATGGCGGACGACTTCAGCGAGTTGCTCTTGCCCGAGCGGCGCTTCTTCCCGGGCAAGATCGCTCACCAGCGCTGGATATACTCGTCGGCGCTGGAGTTCACGATCCATTACGGCACGGAGCAGTTGATGGGCGGCGACTCGACGATGGAGCACGCCGACGGCCTTGTGGACGCGGACCGGCCGGGCCCAGCGCCTCCGCTGCTCGAGGTCACGATCGAGCAGTGCCTGCCGGAGTTCCATCCCGACAGCACCGAGTTCGTGCGCTCTGACTGCATTCCGCTAATGGTCGAGTACTGCCAACCGGAACGCGCCGCGATCGAGTGCACAGTGCTGCGGCGGAATCATGCGAGTGAGATCGCCAGGCTGGAGGCGGCTGGAGCCTGAACGCTTCGGCGGACTCAGCCTCGGCGTCGCTGCCGTGTCTGCGGTTTCGTGGCCGCATTGAGCACGGCGCCAATGCCGCCCTCAGAGTACGTCGCGCGCCTGCCTGACTCGGAGCCAGAGACAGGATCGAGGGCGGCGAGCGAGCGCGAGCAGCAGGCGGGATTCGCCGCCGCTCGCGAACGGTGGAACAAGGCAGGTCGCCCTGCAGTGCGGCGACTGTTTCTGGTACCAGGTGTGACGGCGTTGATCGGGCTGGCGCCCGTTGCCGATGGCGCCAGCCTCACTCCTGGTTCGACATCAGGCCGCCCTCGCTGCCGGCGGCGTCGCCCTCGCCCGGCGCGGGAGGTTGCAGGAGTTCCTCTTGCGCGGTGCCCGACTGGGCGCCGTCGCCGCGCACGCCGTCGGCCGCGCGCAGCGGCGTGAACGTGAACGTACCCGTGTTGTGCCAGCGGTCTTCGGTCGCGCCGGCGTAGTAGAAGTTGTTCGGCGTGGGGCAGAGGCGGGTGCTCGCGCCGGCCGGGCGGAAGCAGACGTCGACGTAGTACTGGCCGCCCGAGAGGACGTGCTTGACCGTGATCTGGCCCAGCAGTCGGTTCGTCTCGCTGCCCGCCGGTCCGTAGACGTTGCTGCTTGCGGCCCAGCGGTTGAGCTTGCTGACGTCGGGCGTGTAGAACCGGCCAGAGGGCAGGATGCGGGCGCCGCCTTGCGGCCGGAAGGCGACCTCGACTCGACCGGAACTGACCCGCCGCGCCTCCATCCGCCCGGTCACCGTGGG